>NZ_CP060731.1:1115000-3966848 GCF_014397415.1 Pseudoxanthomonas mexicana
TCCCGACAGGCTCCACCACTGAGGACGACTTTTGGGTCTGTAGCTCAGGTGGTTAGAGCGCACCCCTGATAAGGGTGAGGTCGGTGGTTCGAGTCCTCCCAGACCCACCAAAACCAGGCTGGCCATTACTTCTGAAACCTGCAATCGCACACTAAAAGATTATTTTGAAACGGATCGGCGCTGAAGCCGGCTTCGTGTTCTTTAACAACTTGTGACGTAGCGAGCGTTTTAGATTTTCATCTAGACGTGTCGTTGAGGCTAAGGCGGGGACTTCGAGTCCCTAATAAATTGAGTCGTATGTTCGCGTTGGTGGCTTTGTACCCCATCAACACGGCATGTAACTCCGAGGCGACTTGGGGTTATATGGTCAAGCGAATAAGCGCACACGGTGGATGCCTTGGCGGTCAGAGGCGATGAAGGACGTGGCAGCCTGCGAAAAGTGCGGGGGAGCTGGCAACAAGCATTGATCCCGCAATGTCCGAATGGGGAAACCCACTGCTTCGGCAGTATCCTGCAGTGAATACATAGCTGCTGGAGGCAAACCCGGTGAACTGAAATATCTAAGTAACCGGAGGAAAAGAAATCAACCGAGATTCCCTGAGTAGTGACGAGCGAACGGGGACCAGCCCTTAAGCTGGATTGGTTTTAGAAGAACAGTCTGGAAAGACTGGCCATAGACGGTGACAGCCCGGTATTCGAAAAGACCTTTTCAGTGAAGACGAGTAAGGCGGGGCACGAGAAACCCTGTCTGAACATGGGGGGACCATCCTCCAAGGCTAAATACTCCTGACCGACCGATAGTGAACCAGTACCGTGAGGGAAAGGCGAAAAGAACCCCGGAGAGGGGAGTGAAATAGATCCTGAAACCGTGTGCGTACAAGCAGTAGGAGCCCGCAAGGGTGACTGCGTACCTTTTGTATAATGGGTCAGCGACTTACTGTTCGTGGCAAGCTTAACCGTATAGGGGAGGCGAAGGGAAACCGAGTCTGATAAGGGCGCATAGTCGCGGGCAGTAGACCCGAAACCGGGTGATCTAGTCATGCCCAGGGTGAAGGTGCCGTAACAGGTACTGGAGGCCCGAACCCACTCCCGTTGCAAAGGTAGGGGATGAGGTGTGATTAGGAGTGAAAAGCTAATCGAACCCGGAGATAGCTGGTTCTCCTCGAAAGCTATTTAGGTAGCGCCTCGTATGAATCTTCTTGGGGGTAGAGCACTGTTATGGCTAGCGGGACATCGCGTCTTAGCAAACCATGGCAAACTCCGAATACCAAGACAGAATGTACGGGAGACACACGGCGGGTGCTAACGTCCGTCGTGAAAAGGGAAACAACCCAGACCCACAGCTAAGGTCCCAAATTTCGTGCTAAGTGGAAAACGATGTGGAAAGGCACAGACAGCCAGGAGGTTGGCTTAGAAGCAGCCACCCTTTAAAGAAAGCGTAATAGCTCACTGGTCGAGTCGGTCTGCGCGGAAGATTTAACGGGGCTAAGCACGAAACCGAAGCTTGGGGTGCATAACTTTGTTATGCGCGGTAGAGGAGCGTTCCGTAAGCCTGCGAAGGTGGCTTGAGAAGGCTGCTGGAGGTATCGGAAGTGCGAATGCTGACATGAGTAACGATAATGCGGGTGAAAAGCCCGCACGCCGAAAGCCCAAGGTTTCCTTGCGCAACGTTAATCGACGCAGGGTTAGTCGGTCCCTAAGGCGAGGGCGAAAGCCGTAGTCGATGGGAAGCAGGTTAATATTCCTGCACCTCGCGTGAGTGCGATGGAGGGACGGAGAAGGTTAGGTGTACCGGGCGTTGGTTGTCCCGGGGAAAGGCGGTAGGTTTGGATCTTTGGCAAATCCGGGATCCTTTAAGACCGAGCACCGAGACGAGCCCTTTAGGGCGAAGTCACTGATACCACGCTTCCAGGAAAAGCTCCTAAGCTTCAGCTCACGCAGACCGTACCGTAAACCGACACAGGTGGGTAGGATGAGAATTCTCAGGCGCTTGAGAGAACTCGGGTGAAGGAACTAGGCAACATGGCACCGTAACTTCGGGAGAAGGTGCACCCTCTTTGGTGGCCCATGCGGGCTATAGCTGAGGGGGGTCGCAGAAACCAGGCCGCTGCGACTGTTTATCAAAAACACAGCACTCTGCAAACACGAAAGTGGACGTATAGGGTGTGACGCCTGCCCGGTGCTGGAAGGTTAATTGATGGGGTCAGCCGCAAGGCGAAGCTCTTGATCGAAGCCCCAGTAAACGGCGGCCGTAACTATAACGGTCCTAAGGTAGCGAAATTCCTTGTCGGGTAAGTTCCGACCTGCACGAATGGCGTAACGACAGCGGCGCTGTCTCCACCCGAGACTCAGTGAAATTGAAATCGCTGTGAAGATGCAGCGTTCCCGTGGCAAGACGGAAAGACCCCGTGAACCTTTACTATAGCTTTACATTGAACGTTGAGTTCGTCTGTGTAGGATAGGTGGGAGGCTATGAAACCGAGGCGCTAGCTTCGGCGGAGCCAACCTTGAAATACCACCCTGATGTGCTTGACGTTCTAACCTAGGTCCGTAATCCGGATCGGGGACCATGTATGGTGGGTAGTTTGACTGGGGCGGTCTCCTCCCAAAGAGTAACGGAGGAGCTCGAAGGTACGCTCAGCGCGGTCGGACATCGCGCACTGTGTGCAAAGGCATAAGCGTGCTTGACTGCGAGATCGACGGATCAAGCAGGTACGAAAGTAGGACTTAGTGATCCGGTGGTTCTGTATGGAAGGGCCATCGCTCAACGGATAAAAGGTACTCCGGGGATAACAGGCTGATACCGCCCAAGAGTTCATATCGACGGCGGTGTTTGGCACCTCGATGTCGGCTCATCACATCCTGGGGCTGTAGTCGGTCCCAAGGGTATGGCTGTTCGCCATTTAAAGTGGTACGCGAGCTGGGTTCAGAACGTCGTGAGACAGTTCGGTCCCTATCTGCCATGGGCGTTGGAAGTTTGAGAGGGGCTGCTCCTAGTACGAGAGGACCGGAGTGGACGAACCTCTGGTGTTCCGGTTGTCACGCCAGTGGCATTGCCGGGTAGCTATGTTCGGAAGCGATAACCGCTGAAAGCATCTAAGCGGGAAGCGCGCCTCAAGATGAGACTTCCCGGGGCACAAGCCCCCTAAAGGAACCATCAAGACTAGGTGGTTGATAGGTCAGGTGTGTAAGTGGGGCAACCCATTGAGCTAACTGATACTAATGATCCGTGCGGCTTGACCATATAACCTCAAGTGGCCTTGGACTCGACGATATCGTCAGAGAAAATCCAATGCCCGCTACGTCACAAGACCCTATGAGAGATTGGCGCCTTAATCCGTTCCCTGGATGGCGACGCTCCAACCCTCTCCCTGGTGAAATTAGCGCTGTGGTCCCACCCGTTCCCATCCCGAACACGGAAGTGAAACGCAGCCGCGCCGATGGTAGTGTGGCTTAAGCCATGCAAGAGTAGGTCATCGCCAGGGGCTTTATCCCGAAACCCCCAGCCGTAAGGCTGGGGGTTTTTTATTGCCCGGCTTTCGCCAACAATCGGGGTTCATCTCACAGGGGCGAAGCATGAAGCGGACTTTGTTGGCCTTGGCCACCACGCTGGCGATATTGGCGAGCGCTGACATCGCAGCGAAGGACGCCAGTGCGGAAGCGGCGCGCATACATGAGGGTGCCTTGGTGCTCGATACCCATCTGGATACGCCGGCGAACCTGCGACGGCCGGGATGGAGCATTGCCGACGACCATCGCCACGAAGGCGAGCTGTCGCAAGTGGATCTCCCGCGCATGAAGGCAGGAGGCCTGGATGGCGGGTTCTGGGTCATCTACACGGCGCAGGGCGCGCGCGATGAGGCGGGCAAGCGCGCGGCCCGGGATCACGGGTTGGAACGGTTGGTCAGCATTCGCGAGATGCTCGCCGCGCACGCCTCAGACATGGAGCTTGCGCTGACGGTGGCCGATGCCGAGCGGATCGCATCGGCCGGCAGGCGCGTGAGCTTCATCAGCATGGAGAACGCGGCGCCGCTGGCGAGCGACCCAAGCCTGCTGGAGGTCTACCACCGCCTTGGCCTGCGGATGCTGGGGATCACCCATGTGCGCAACAACGAGTTCGGGGATTCATCGACGGATCCTGCAGGAGCGGAGTGGAACGGACTGAGCCCTGCCGGGCGCGCGCTCGTGGAGCAGGCGAACCGGCTTGGCATCGTGCTGGACGCCTCGCACGCGAGCGATGCGGTGTTCGACCAGCTGCTGGAACTGTCGCGTGCGCCCATCGTGCTTTCCCACACCAGTGCGGACGCGGTGTACGACCACCCTCGCAACATCGACGATGCGCGTATCCGTCGGCTTGCTGCCAAAGGAGGCGTCATCCACGTCAATGCCTATGGCGGCTACCTAGTCGACATCCCCAAGGTACCAGAGAGAGAGGCGGCGCTCGAAGCCCTGTCGGAGAAGTTCGGTCCGGAGGAGCGACTGCCGACGAGCCGCGTGACGGCCTATCTGAGTGAGCGCCGCGCGATCGAAGCGCGGTATCCCGTCAAGCGGGCGACCTTCGATGACTACATGTCGCACCTGCTGCACATCATCCGCGTCGCGGGCGTCGACCACGTCGGTATCGGTGCCGACTGGGATGGCGGCGGCGGCGTGGTGGGCATGGAGGACGTCACCGCCCTGCCCAGGATCACGGAGGCCCTGCTGGCGGCGGGCTATTCGGAAGGCGATGTGAGGAAGATCTGGGGTGGCAACCTGTTGCGCGTCCTGAGGCAGGTCCAGGACGCGAGCGACGCTTCCGCTCCGTAGCCGTACTTCGGGTCGTGAGGCAAAGCCAAAACGTGGCAGTCCGCGCGATGGGCGAGGACGCAGATCATTGAAGAACGCTTGGAACGCGCAGGGACGCATCTACATGGACGAGCGCATCACGCCACGCCGCTTCGCCGCCGGGTTGCCCGGGGACATTCCCCGGCACTGGCTGCCGGGGAACGAATTCGTATCGTCGCTGTTGAATGCTTACACCATCCTGGTGCCTGCCAACGAGGCGTTCTACATCCGCACGCTCAATGCATGCCTGCCGCATGTGCGCGACGAAACGCTGCTGGGTCGCTGCCAGGATTTCATCCGTCAGGAAGCGCAGCACGGCGTGGCGCACAAGCGCTACTGGGACAATCTGGATGCGCAGGGCTACGCATACCGCGGGTTCGAGCGCATGGTCGACCGCTGGGTCTTTCGGGTGATGGACCGTTTCGCGCCCCTCTGGTTCCGGGCTTCGCTGGTCAGCTGCGTCGAGCACATCAATGCCTTTCTGGGATACGAGTTCCTGTCCCAGTCGATTCTCGCTTCCGCAGATCCGCGCATGCGCGACCTGATGGAATGGCACTTCGCGGAGGAGATCGAACATCGCGCGGTCGCCTTCGATCTGCTGCAGGCGGTTTCACCCCGCTATCCGGTGCGTCTGCTCGGCGCGATCACGACGAGCACCCTGTTCTATCTGTTGATGACCGGTCTGACGACGGCCCTGCTGGCTCAGGATCGGCGGCTCTTGCGCAAGGCCGCCTGGCGGCAGGCAGCCTGGCATCTGGGCACGGGCCATGGCATGGCACGCCGCACGCTGCAGCATCTGCTGGACTACCTGCGACCCGGCTTCCATCCTTCTCGTCTGCCGGGCGCCGACGCGCTGGCGGCGGGGGTACTGACGCGCCAAGCCAGCCGGCAGCCCCCGGCTGTCGTCGCGATGGGCACCCGAACCTGAACGCCAGTTCCACCCGAGCCGACGCGATCACCCGTGTCGCGCGCGGTGGCGGGCCCGCCCATTACCAAGTCATTGACTGATAAAGGGCTTGGGTGCCGGGCGGGATGGCGCGCCATCGTTGCAGTGCTGGGACAATGGGGAACTTCCCATGTGGTTAGCAGTCGAACCCCCCGACTGCTAACATCCTTGCCCATGAGCCAGAACACCTCCACTACCGCCTTGGTCGCCAACAACCTGCCGATCCCCAGTGCCCTGGGCTCGCTCGACGCCTACATCAGCGCCGTGCACCAGATCCCGGTGCTGACGGTCGAGGACGAGCGCGCCCTGGCGCAGCGCTACCGCGAAGAGGAAGACCTCGATGCGGCACGCGAACTGGTGCACTCGCACCTGCGTTTCGTGGTGCACGTGGCCCGCGGCTACAACGGCTACGGCCTGCCGCTGGGCGACCTGATCCAGGAAGGCAACATCGGCCTGATGAAGGCGGTGAAGCGCTTCGACCCCGACATGGGCGTGCGCCTGGTGAGCTTCGCGGTGCACTGGATCCGTGCCGAGATGCACGAGTTCATCCTGAAGAACTGGCGCATCGTCAAAGTCGCCACGACGAAGGCGCAGCGCAAGCTGTTCTTCAACCTGCGCAAGTCCAAGACGCGGCTGGGCTGGATGAATGCCGAAGAGGTCAGCGCCATCGCCAAGGACCTCAATGTGTCCGAGCGGGAAGTGCTGGAGATGGAAGCGCGCCTTTCCGGTCGCGATATCGGGTTCGATGCCCCCGCGGACGAGGACGAGGACCATGCACCGCCGTCGCCGGCCAGCTACCTTGTCGCGCACGACGAGGATCCTTCGCAGGCCTACGAACGCGCAGACAGCGAGGACAACCAGCTGGAACTGTTGCGCGAAGGCCTGGCCAACCTGGACGACCGCTCGCGCGACATCATCAAGCGTCGCTGGCTGGATGGCGAAAGCAAGGTCACGCTGCAGGAACTCGCCGACGAGTACGGCATCTCCGCCGAGCGCGTGCGCCAGGTCGAAGCCAATGCGCTGAAGAAGATGAAAGCCCTGTTCGCGGCCTGATCCGCGTCGCACGATGTCTTCGAAGAGGCCCCGCAAGGGGCCTTTTCCATTGGCGTGTTCATCGTCCGGCGGAAGTGTGGTCCACTACGCCGCGATCCGCATTGGGCGGCAGACCGGCAAAGGAGCACGGCATGGGGTGGGGCAGCAGGCGGTGGGCAAAGCTCGCGTGGGCGGCGGTGGCGGCATTGGGCCTGGCGGCATTGCCGGCGATCGCGGCGACGAATGCGGCCGAGGGCGGAAACGAGAAATCAGACAGTACCGAACGTGGCATCCGCTTCGGCATCGATCGTGAGGAATACGACGCGCAGGCGCGTGCGGCGATGCAGGTCGATCCCGTCGTGGCCGCGCAGTTGGGCGCGATCCGCAAGGTGACGCTGGACGAAGCGGCCAGCATGGACGAACCCGGTCCGGACGTACTGGTGTTCGATGTGGAGGGAAGTCGTGGCAAGGGGCGCGTCACCGCGCGTTTCATCACGGTCAGCGCTACTCAGGAGGCGCTGGGTCCGGGCATGCTGGTCATGGCCGACGGCACCCGGCACGCCATCGAGGGCGACGCCGATGCGCTGGCTGCGGAGGACGGCCACGCGCATGACCATGAGCATGATGAGGATGTCGAAGCGGGCGCCGGCCTCTTTACCCGGCAGGCACAGGAAGCCGCGCAGCGTTACCCCCTGATCCGCCAGCACATCGGGCAGATCACGACGTTCGAGATCGATACCGACGCCACCGGCGCCGCGCCCGGCATGAACACCTTCGTGTTCGACGTGGCAGGCGACAAGGGACGCGGGCGCCTGCAGGCCGATTTCATCACCGTCGATGCGGGTACCGAGCGCCTGGGCAAGGGCGTGCTGACGCTGGCCGATGGCCGGCGGCTGGCATTCGAGGGCGAACCGCCCGGCGAGGGCGAGGCAGCCGACGAGGGCGCGGGCGTCGACGATCTGTTCGGCGACATGCAGGACAACATCTTCACCCGCCAGGCCCGCGTGGCCGTGCAGCGTTATCCGCTGGTGCAGCAGCACATCGGCGCGCTGCAGACCTTCGAGTTCGACATGGCCGCGACCGGCGAAGCGGAGGGCGTCAACGAGTTCGCGTTCGCACTGGTCGGCGACAAGGGGCGCGGGCATATCGTGGCGGAGTTCATCACCGTCGATGCGGATACCGAACGCCTGGGCAAGGGCGTGCTGACGCTGGCCGATGGGCGCGAACTGGCATTCGAGGGCGAGCCTCCGTTCCCGGGAGAGCAGGTCGACGGGGACGTTCCCGAGACCTTCGCGCGCCAGGATGGCATCTTCGTGTTGCAGGCCAATGCGGCGATGCAGGCGCACCCGGTGGTGCGACGCCATATCGGCGACATCCGCGAGGCGGCCTTCGATCGCGACGCGTCCTGGGCGGCAGAAGGCGAGCGCTATATCTTCGACCTGAAAGGCAGCAAGGGTCAGGGACGCCTGGAAGCCGAGTTCATCACCGTCGACGCCGACAGCGAGCGCATCGGCGAGGGCGAGCTGGTCATGGCCGACGGCACGCGTTATCCGCTGGACTAGAAGCGGGCCGAACAAGATCCGGATAGCGCCGCCGTGACGGCGGCGCGAGCATGGCGTCCTCTGTTCCGGAGCCTGATGCCATGTCGTTCGTGATCCGCGGGCTGTCGCCCGACACCTTCCGGCCGTTGTTCGCACTCGACGACGGCGCGCTGGCGGCGCGCAACATACGCCGCGTCGTCGCCGACGCCGACCGGGGATTCCCGTGCCGGGTCATCCTGGAAGACGCGCGGCAGGGCGAGACGCTGTTGCTGCTGCCGTTCCTGCACCACGACGTGGCAGGCCCCTATCGTGCCAGTGGGCCCATCTACGTACGCGAGGCCGCCATGCAGCAGCCCGCGGCGGTATTCCGCGACACGCTGCCGCCCAGCTTTCCGCGACGCCTGCTGTCGCTGCGCGCGTACGATGCAAACGGCCTGATGCGCGATGCCGATGCGGTGGAAGGAAGCGACGCGCTGTCCCACCTGCAACGCCTGCTCGCCGTGCCGGACGTCGCCTACCTGCACGTCCACAACGCGCGACCTGGCTGCTACGCCTGTCGCGTCGATCCGGCCTGATCCTCGTCCTTGCCCAGGATGATCCGCGCGCCGCGCTGGTAGCTCCAGTACGCCCAGCACCAGTTCAACAGCACCACCAGCCGGTTACGGAAGCCGATCAGGAAGAACACGTGCGCCGTCAACCAGAACCACCAAGCCAGCAGGCCGGAGAACTTCAACCGGCCGAAATCCACCACGGCCGCCATGCGGCCGATGGTCGCGAGGTTGCCATAGTCCTGGTAGCGGAAGTCGCCAGGCGATGCGCGCCCATCCAGGCGTGCGCGCAGTACCTGCGCCACGTGCCGACCCATCTGTTTCGCCGCCGGCGCCACGCCGGGCACGGGGCGCCCGTCCGAGGTCACGGCGGCGAGATCTCCCGCGACAAAGATGTCCGGATGCCCCGCGACACTGAGGTCGGGCTGCACGGGCACGCGGCCGGCGCGATCCAGTGGCACGTCGAGCGTGCGCGCCAGCGGTGACGCGGCCACGCCGGCAGCCCACACCACCGTCTTCGCCGGCACGAAGGTGTCGCCCAGCCGGTAACCCTCGTCGGTGATGTCGCTGACCGGCGTGCCGGTGACGACCTCGACGCCCAGCCGTTCCAACTGCCTGCGCGCCTTCTCCGACAGCGTGTCGGGAAAGGACGCCAGCACGCGCGGTCCCGCCTCCACCAGCCGCACGCGCGCCTGCGAGGGGTCGATGCGGCGGAACTCGTTCGTCAGCGTATGCCGCGCGATCTCGGCCAGCGTGCCGGCCAGTTCCACGCCGGTCGGTCCGCCGCCGACGATGGCGAAGCTGAGCCACGCGGCGCGTTTCCCGGGATCGGTCTCGGCTTCAGCGCGCTCGAAGGCGAGCAGCAGATGGCGGCGCAGCTGCAGGGCATCGTCCAGCGTCTTCAGGCCGGGCGCATGCCGCGCCCACTCGTCGTGGCCGAAATAGGCATGCGTCGCGCCCGTCGCAAGCAGCAACGCGTCGTAGGCGATGGTCGTGCCGTCGGCCAATACGACATGCTTCTCCTGCGGCGCGATCGCAGCGACCTCCGCCAGCCGCACTTCCACGTTGGCCTGCTTGCGCAGGATGTGGCGCAGCGGCGCGGCGATATCGGGTGCCGACAATCCGGCGGTGGCGACCTGGTAGAGCAGCGGCTGGAACAGGTGATGGTTGTGCCGGTCGATCAGGGTGATGCGCACCGGCGCGGACGCCAGCGCGCGCGTGGCCCAGAGGCCGGCGAAGCCACCGCCGACGATGACGAAATGGTGTGCTGCCTGCATGCCGTCTCCCGCAGCCACGAAGTGCGTGGCGGATCGCGACGGATTGTCGCACGCGGCCCGCCGCCGTCGTTCAGTCCGGGTCGCGGTCGATCAGCGAGGTCGTGCGCGTGTCGGGCATCCACAGGTAGACCAGCAGCGAACACGCGATGCAGGCGGTGACGTACCCGTAGAAGCCGGTCTCCATGCCGATCTTCTTGAACCACAGCGCGACCATGTCCGCCGTTCCGCCGAAGAGCGCGACGGTCAGTGCATAGGGCAGGCCGACGCCGAGGGCGCGGATCTCCACCGGGAACATTTCCGCCTTCACCACCGCGTTGATCGCGGTGTAGCCGCTGAGGATCACCAGTGCCGCCATGACCAGCCAGAACGCCTGCGCCGGGCTGGATACGGTCTGCAGCGTCGACAGGATCGGCCACGTGCACAGCGTGCCCAGCACGCCGAACGCGATGAGGATCCGCCGGCGGCCGATCCGGTCGGACAGCGCGCCGACCACCGGTTGCAGCAGCATGAAGAAGAACAGCGTGGAAGCGTTGATCAGGCTGGCCGTCTCGCTGGCCATGCCGGCGCTGTTGACGAGGAATTTGTGCACGTAGGTGGTGTACGTGTAGAAGGCCAGCGTGCCGCCCATCGTCAGCCCGACCACGGCGAGCACCGCGCGTGGGTGCTGCATCAGCGCGCGCAGCGTGCCCTGCGCCTCCTGCTGGTCCGGCGTGCCCGCGGCCTCGTGGCGGGAGAAGGACTCGGTTTCCACCATGTTCCGGCGCAGCCACAACGCCACCAGCGCCGCCACCGCGCCGATCGCGAACGGGATGCGCCAGCCCCATTCGCGCAGTTGCTCGTCGGTGAGGAACACACGCTGCAGCGCGATCAGTACGGCCAACGCAATCAGGTGCCCCATCACCAGCGTGACGTACTGGAAGCTGGACCAGAAGCCGCGATGCCCGCGCGTGGCCATCTCGCTGAGATAGGTCGCCGAGGTGCCGTATTCGCCGCCGACCGACAGTCCCTGCAGCAGCCGCGCCAGCACCAGCAGGATCGGTGCGGCCACGCCGATGCTCGCGTAGCCGGGCGTGCAGGCGATGATCAGCGAACCGCCGCACATCATCACCACCGACAGCATCAGCGCGCGCCTGCGGCCGTGGCGATCGGCGTAACGGCCCAGCAGCCAGCCGCCGAGCGGGCGCATCAAAAAGCCCACCGCGAAGATCGCAGCGGTCTTCAGCAACTGGCTGGTGCGGTCGCCGCCGGGGAAGAACACCTCGGCGAAGTACAGCGAGAACGCCGCGTAGACGTACCAGTCGTACCACTCCACCAGGTTGCCGACCGAGCCGCTGAAGATGCTGCGCAGGCGTTGGGCGGGCGTCAGTTCGGCACGGGACGTGGGCGTCATCAGTACAGGTCCATGGGGTCGACATCGAGCGACCAGCGCGTACGGCGGGCTTCCGGCAGGGCGCGGATGTCGGGGAGCGCGAGATCGAGCGCGCGATGCAGGGCGCGCCGCTCGGCTGAGGACAGCAGCAGCTGTACGCGATGCAGGCCTGCGCGACGCGGCATGGGTGCAGGCAGTGGTCCGTGCATCTCCAGCGAGGCATCGTGTGCGCGCAACGCGCGCTTCGCCGCCTGCAGGAACTGCTGCGCGGCGTCGACGTGCTGGGCTTCGGCGCGCAGCAGCGCCAGGTGCGCGAAGGGCGGGAACCCGGCCATCTGGCGTTGCTCCAGTTCGGCCTCGGCGAAGGCGTGGTAGCCGCCGCTGATCAGCGTGTTCAGCAGCGGATGGTCGGGATGGTGCGTCTGCAGCCACACATCGCCGCGCTTGCCCGCGCGTCCCGCGCGTCCGGCCACCTGGATGAGCTGCTGCGCCAGCTTCTCGCCGGCCCGGAAGTCGGTGGAGAACAGGCCCTCGTCCACGCCGACCACGGCCACACGGGTGAGATGCGGCAGGTCGTGGCCCTTGGCCAGGATCTGCGTGCCTACCAGGATGCCGGGCGTGTCGCCCAGCTTCGCCAGTTGCTGCGCCAGGCCGTCGCGCTTCTGCGTGGTGCCGCGATCCACGCGCAGCACCGGCACGTCCGCGAACTGTTCGGCCAGCAGTTCTTCCAGCCGCTCGGTGCCGATGCCCTGCGGTTGCAGCGCCAGACCCCCGCAGTCGGGGCAGGCCGGTGGCGCCGCCTGCCGCGCGCCGCAGTGGTGGCACTGCAACCGCTTGCCACCCGCGTGCACGGTCATGGGGCTGTCGCAGCGCTTGCACTGCGCGCTCCAGCCGCAGTCGTGGCACAGCAGGACCGGGGCGTAGCCGCGACGGTTCTTGAACACCAGCACCTGGCCGCCGGCGTCCAGCGCCTGGCGGATCGCCTGCAGCGTGTCCGACAGCAGGCCGGCCTGCTGCGCGCGCTTGCGCATGTCCAGCACGCGCACGGCCGGCGGCTGCGCCTCACCGGCACGACGCGACAGGCGCAGGTGCGCATAGCGGCCGCTGCGTGCGTTGTGCAGGGTTTCCAGCGATGGCGTGGCGCTGCCCAGCACCACCGGCACGTCCAGCGCCTTGCCGCGTACCAGCGCGAAGTCGCGTGCGTGGTAGCGGATGCCGTCCTGCTGCTTGTAGCTGCCGTCGTGCTCCTCGTCGACCACGATCAGGCCGGCCTCCGGCAGCGGCGTGAACACCGCCGAGCGCGTGCCCACGATCACCCGCGCCTCGCCGCGCAGGCAGGCGGCCCAGGTGCGGGCGCGCTCACCGTCGTTGAGGCCGGAGTGCAGTGCATGCACCGGCACGCCCAGCCGTTCGCGAAAGCGCGACAGCGTCTGCGGGGTCAGGCCGATCTCCGGCACCAGCACCAGCGCCTGCCGGCCGCGCCGCAGGCAGTCGGCGATGGCGTGCAGGTAGACCTCGGTCTTTCCGCTGCCGGTCACGCCGTCGAGTAGGAGGGCACCGAACCCCGAGGTGCCGATGATCGCGTCGGCAGCGGCTTGCTGTTCGTCGTTGAGCGCCGGGCCGGGCCGCGGCGACGCGACGGCGGCGGCAGGCGGGGCCGCGAAGCGCTCCGCCAACCCACGCTTGCCCAAATCGCGTGCGGTGGCGCGTCCTGTGTCCAGGTGCAGGTCCAGCACGTCTTCATCGAGGGTGCCGTGCTGCGCCAGCAGGTCCGCCAGCCGCCGTGGTCGGCTACCCGCGCGCAGGCGCTCGCGTCCCGAAAGGCCGGCTTCCGTCAGGCGCCAATGCCAGGCATGGGTATCGGGCAACGGCTCGCCCTGGCGCAACAGCACCGGCAGGGCGGTGGCCACCACCTCGCCCAGCGGGGCGTGCGTGTAGCGGGCCAGCCAGTGCAGCGATTCCAGCAGCTCGCCGTGCAGCAGGGGGGCCGCGTCCAGCAGTGCGTCCGCCGGTCGGAGGTCCAGGCCGGGATCGGACGGCGGGCCGACCCCGGCGACGAACCCGGTCAGCGCCCGGTTGCCGAACATCACGCTCACCCGCTTGCCGACATCGCCTGGCGAGGCGGCCTGGCCGATAGGGGGCAGGTAGTCGAACAACCGTGGCAACGGCACGGGCAGGGCGACTTGAAGGACGTGATCGGGCGGCATCGCGTGCAGTGTATCGGCCCCTTCCGATGGCGGTCAGGTCTCACACAGTTGCGGCGATGTCCTGCCAGAATCTTGACGAAAATCACGCAAGTGCCGATCTCCAAAGGGGATTCCGGTTTATCCACACAGGTTGTGGATAAATCTGTGCATGGCGTTAATGCTTCACGGCGCAATGACGGTCCCGCAAGCATCCGGGTCGGGTTGGCGAAAAAAACGCCAGCGGCATAATTCCAAATAAAATCAGTAGCTTGACCGTGAAACCGAAATGAAACATGGGCGCCAGGGGTGGGTCAGCGGCCACGGATGACGGATCGATGACCGCTGTGCACAACGTTGTTTCGTCGAAACCCTTGTGCCATCGGGGAGAGCAGATTCCGACGCGCTGTCAAGCGTCCATACGGGCCGGATGGGTGACTATCATCGGCCATCCGCAACCGGTTCCATGATGGCTCCCCAAGACACCGTCGGCTCTCCCCCCGCCGCCCTGGCCGCCTTCCTGCGTGGCTGCGAGCGTCGCGGCGCCGTGTTCGCCGAACTCCAGTGCGGCGACCCGGACCGCGGCGATGTCGCCCTGGCCGCTGCCCTGCGAGCGTTCCGTGGCAATGCGGCGGCGCTGCCGATGGCGGACTGGCCGGTGCGCTTCTGGTCGCTGCTGTCCGCCGCGCCGCCGTTGCGGACGGCTGCCCCTGACGCTCGATGGCCGGGCGCGCTGTCCGCCCTGGCCGCGGCCGCGCCGCTCGACCGTGCCGCGCTGTTGCTGCGGCTGGCCGGTGGCCTGCAGGAAGCCGACGCCGCCGACGCCCTGGGGCTCGATGGCGCGGCTTACCGCGATGCCCTGGCCCGTGCCTGCCCCCGCGACGCGTTGGGCCATCCCGATGCCGCCGCGTGGCGCGCCGTGGCCGAGGCGATCCAGACGCAGCTGCGGGAACTGTCCCCCGACCGGCTGGCCAAACTCGCCCGCCTGCGCGAGGACGCCCTGGCCGGCACCCGCGTGCCGGCCGTGGCGCCGGCGAAGGCGCCAGAGACCAGGACTGTCGATGCCCGGCGCCGCTGGCCGTGGATCCTGCTGGCCGGCATCCTGCTGCTGGCCGCCGCGGGCGCGGCGCTTTGGTGGTGGCAAGGGCAGGCGCCACCGCCGGCATCGACGCCGACAGGGGCGCCCGCCGCGGAAGAAGGGGTCTCGGCGCTTCCGCCTGATCCGGTCATCACGTCGGCACCCCTGCCCGCGGCCGAGGCGCCCGCCTTGCGCGCAGACAACTTGATCCCCGCCGAGACCCATGGGGATTTCGCGCTCCTCGCCGATGCCGATGACGAGGCCCATGCCCGCGAAGCGGATTTTCTGGCCTGGTACGTCGCGGGTGCCGGCGCGATGTCGTCGACCGCTGTGCCCAACCCCGATGCAGGAGCCGCGACCGATGCGGCGCGCTGACCGCAGACCGGCGACTGCCGTGCGCGCGATGGCCGTCATCGCCCTGTTGGCGGGCATCGGCGCGTCGCCCGCGCAGGACGCAACGAACGCATCCCGCTGGGCCACCATGTCGCCCACGGCGCAGGCCGAATGGCAGCAGCGTCGCCTGGCCTGGGACGCCTTGCCGCGGCACGAGCGCGAGGACCGTCGCGCGCGCTACGCCGCCTGGCGCGCGCTGGACGAGGTGCAACGCACGCGGTTGCGCGCCGCCGCCAGCGAGATCGCGGCGCTGCCGCCGGAACACCAGGCCGCGCTGCGCACGCAGTTCGGCATGCTGGACGCGATGCAGCGGCAGGGCTGGCGGCTGGGTCCGGACCTGGGCGCCGACTGGCCGCGCCTGCAGCCGCTGTTCGCTTACGTCCCGCCCACCGAGCGCGATGGCCTGCTGGCCATCCTGCGGCGGCTGGATGCGGAGCAGCGCGACGACCTGGCCGCGCTCGCGCAGCGGCTGCCGCCGCAGGACCGGGATGCGTTCCGTCGCGAATTGCTGGCGGTGCCTGATGGCCGACGCCGCGCATGGCTGCAGCAACGGCGTGAACGCTAGCCCGGGATTCTGTCGGAGCGGATCCGCCGCACCCTGCATCGGGCGATCGATCGACCGGCCGCAAGGGCCCAGGTTTTCCCTGGAAAGCGCGGTACGGCTTTTCTAAGCATTCACCAGGCTGGTCAGGGACAGCAGGACCATGGCCGTGACGACCAGCATGAAGTACAGCATGCCCAGCGCGAGGTACTTCAGCAGCGTGACGACCGGGTGCTGGCGATAGACGCGCTGCTGCATCCAGAACAGGTAGACCGGCATCCAGAACATGACCAGCAACTCGGCCAGCCACACCGGCGCCCGCGCCACGGTCGCCTGCGCGGGCAGCAGGCTGTCGATGAAGGAGAGCAGGAAGAACGCCAGCACGCACAGGCACAGGTAGGCGTGGCTGTAGAGCGCCACCACCAGGTGCTCCAGATAGAACCGGCCTGTGCCGATGTAGGCCAGCTTCAACAGCAGCGCGAACACCGGCACCAGCACGAACAGCGCGGACGGCACGGCGCCCATCATGGCGTTCTTGAACAGTTCCGGGTCTTTCTGCAGGCGCGGGATGTTGTCCTGCGCGCGTGCGATCTTCTTGTTCAACCAGCGGTTGCCGAACTCCGGAAGCCAGGCCACGCGCACGGGGTTGTCGACCGGATGCCAGGGCTTGCCGTTCTGGGAGAACAGCGAGCCGGTGCTGTCGGGCATCGGCCCGTTTTCCGGAATCCGGTCGGGCTGGGCCAGCGCCGGGTGGTCGGGCTGCAGTTCGGCGATGCGCGCGCGCGCCCGCGCCTGGGTGCCACGGATGTTGTCTTCCACCCGTTCGCGTGCGAACACGAGCGTCGGCGGAATGGTGGCGCGGGCAGCCAGCAGCCCGTCGATGGTGCGGTCGCGCAGGCGCACCACTTCGTCGGGATCGGTCAACGATGCGAAATCGACGCCTTCGCCCCCCGCGCCCGTCACCTGGACCGTCGTGCCGCCCTTGCCGTCCGCCACGGCAGGCGGGCTCAGCACGTCGCCGCTGCCCATGGCGAACTTGCCCACGAAGAACGTCAGCACGCTGAGGATGACGAACAGCCGCAGCGGCGCCACGTACGGCGCCCGGTGGCCGGCCAGGTAGGCGTTGGCCAGCCTGCCCGGCGACAGCAACGTGCGCAGGGTGCGGAAGATGCGGCCGTCCAGGTGCCAGAACGATTCGAATACCTCTTCCACCGCATGCCCGAAGCTGCGCAGCGGGTTGTGTGCATTCTGTCCGCAGACGTGGCAGAACCCGCCCTGCAGCGGCGTCTGGCAGTTCTCGCACGCGCTGGCGTGCACGGCATCGTGCGATGGGGTCATGGGGCGTTCGGGTGGCGCAGGTGGCGAGCGGGTAAGATAACGGCCTCCCGTGACCCGGTGCCAGCGCGAAACCGCGCGACCGTAGTCCGGCGGTTGATCCCCATGTCTGTGTCTCCCTCCCCGACCCCGCGCTTCGGCCAGGAAGTGCGTGCGACGGCCACGCTCGCGCTGCCGCTGGTGCTGGGCCATGTCTCCACCGGCCTGATCGGCTTCGTCGACAACGTGATCGCCGGCCACCACGCCACCGCCACGCTGGCGGCGGTGACGGTGGGCACGGCGCTGCTGTGGCTGCCGATGATGGTGCCGATCGGCACGCTGATCTCGCTGACCGCCTCGGTCTCGCAGCTGGACGGCGCGAACCGGCGCGCCGAGATCGCGCCGCTGTTCCGCCAGGCGCTGTGGCTGTCGCTGGGCCTGGGCGTGCTGATGTTCGCCTTCCTCAGCGTGGCGCCGCACGCACTGGCGGCATTCGGCATCGCGCCCGACATCATTCCCGGCGCCACCGCGTTCCTGCACGGCATCCGCTGGGGCGTACCGGCGCTGACGTTCTACTTCTGCATGCGCTATCTCAGCGAGGGCACGCACTGGACGCTGCCCACGATGATCCTCGGCTTCGGCGGGCTGCTGGTGCTGGCACCGGTGGGCTACGTGCTGACGTTCGGCAAGCTGGGATTCCCGGAAATGGGCGCAGGCGGCCTGGGCATCGCCTCGGCGCTGACCATGTGGCTGCAGGCCATCGCGTTCGCGACGTACCTCGCGCGTGCGAAGCGGTTCGCCGACCTGCACCTGTTCGCGCATTTCGATCCGCCGCGCCGCGGGCCGATCATGCAGCTGCTGCGCACCGGCCTGCCGATCGGCATCACCGTACTGATGGAAGGCAGCCTGTTCATCGTCACCGCGCTGCTGATCGCACGCCTGGGGGCCACGCCCGCCGCCGCCCACCAGATCGCCATCAACGTGTCGGCGCTGTGCTTCATGGTGCCGATGGGCGTGGCCGAGGCCACCACCGTGCGCGTGGGCCATGCGGTCGGCTCGGGCGACGTGGCCGGCATCCGCCGCGCCGCGCACGCCGGCTACGTCATCGTATTGGCGACGCAGGCCATGTCGGCGCTGTTCCTGCTGCTGGGGCACGACCTGGTGGTGTCCCTGTACACCGACGACCTGGCGGTGGCCGCGCTGGCCGGCACCCTGCTGCTGTTCGCCGCCGCCTTCCAGTTCCCCGATGGCATCCAGGTGCTGTCGGCCGGCGCACTGCGCGGGCTGAAGGACACCCGGGTGCCCATGTGGCTGGCGGTGGTGTCGTACTGGGGCCTGGGCATGCCGCTGGGCGCCGGTTTGGGCCTGGGGCTGGGCTGGGGCCCGCAGGGCATGTGGCTGGGCCTGATCGTGGGCCTGACCGCCGCGGCCGTGCTGCTGGGCTGGCGCTTCGAGCGCAGCAGCCGGCGCCGGCCCGCCGTCATGTCAGCCTGACGGGTGACCATCGGGGCATGAAAGCCCGATGGCCGCACGCTACAGTGGTCCCAGTTTCCCGGAGTTCCCCATGAGCCAAGTCGCCCCCGCACCCCGTCGCAGCCCGGTCGCCGCCTTCTTCGTCGGCCTGTGGGACGTGGCGAATTTCACCCGCAAGCTGGTCCTCAACCTGATCTTCTTCGGGCTGCTGTTCCTGGTCTTCATCTTCTTCATCATCGCCGCCGGCAGTGGCGGGGTGAAGCCGCTGATGGAGCGCACCACCTTCGTGCTGGCGCCGGAAGGCCGCCTGGTGGAGCAGTTCACCGCCGATCCCGCCACCCGCGCGCTGGCCAAGGCGCTGGGCGACAAGAGCGCCGAGGAAGTGCAGCTGCGCGACCTGCTGCGCGCCATCGAGGCGGCGCAGAAGGACGAGAAGATCGAGCGCATGCTGCTGCGCGTGGACCAGCTGCAGCCCACCGGCTACGCCTCGCTGCGCGAAGTCGCCGCCGCGCTGGCGAAGTTCCGCGCGTCCGGCAAGCAGATCGTCGCCTTCGGCGAGAACCTCAGCCAGACCCAGTACCTGCTGGCCGCGCAGGCCGACGAGGTTTACCTCGATCCGATGGGCAGCCTGATGCTGGAGGGCCTGGGCCGCTACCGCCAGTACTACCGTGAAGGCCTGCAGGACAAGCTGGGCGTGGACGTACACCTGTTCAAGGTGGGCGAGTACAAGTCCGCGGCCGAACCCTACGTGCTGGACGCCGCCTCCAAGAAAGCCAAGGAAGCCGACCTGTACTGGATGAACGACGTGTGGCAGCGCCTGCTGGCCGACATCGCCAAGGTCCGCAAGACCACGCCCGAAGCGCTGGCCGCCGGCATCGACACGCTGCCCGAGGGCATCGCCGCCGCGGGCGGCGACCTGGCCAAGTACGCGCTGCAGCAGAAGCTGGTGGATGGCCTGAAGACCCAGGAAGAAGTCGAGGACCTGCTGATCGAGCGCGGCGTGGCCGATGAGGATTCGGACACCGGCTTCCGTGCCATCGGCCTGACCGGCTATCTGACCCAGCTCGACGCCAAGATCAATCCGCTCGACAAGCGCCCGCAGGTGGCAGTGGTCGTGGCCGAAGGCGAGATCACCGACGGCGACCAGCCGGCCGGCCGCGTGGGTGGCCTGTCCACCTCGGCGCTGCTGCGCGAGGCGCGCGACGACGACGACGTGAAGGCCGTGGTGCTGCGCGTGGATTCGCCCGGCGGTGGCGTGTACGCCTCCGAGCAGATCCGCCGCGAAGTGGCCGCGCTGAAGAAGGCCGGCAAGCCGGTGGTCGTGTCCATGGGCGACCTGGCCGCGTCCGGCGGCTACTGGATCAGCATGAATGCCGACCGCATCTACGCCGACCCGTCCACCATCACCGGCTCGATCGGCATCTTCGGCATGATCCCCACCGTGCCGCGCACGCTGGAGAAGATCGGCGTGCGCACCGATGGCGTGGGCACCACCCGCTTCGCCGGCGCGTTCGACATCACCCGTCCGCTGGACCCGGCCGTGGGCCAGGTGATCCAGTCGGTCATCGACAAGGGCTACGCCGACTTCACCGGCAAGGTCGCCGACGCGCGCAAGAAGTCCGTCGAGGAGATCGATGCCGTCGCCCGTGGCCGCGTGTGGAGCGGTGCGCAGGCCAAGGAGCGCGGGCTGGTCGACGAACTGGCGGGCCTGGACGCGGCCCTGGCCGACGCCGCCCGGCGCGCCAAGCTGGGCGAGGCCGGCAAGTACCGTGTGCGCTACATCGAGAAGATGTCCTCGCCGTTCTCGCAGTTCATGGGCGGCTTCGCGGGCAGCCGCATCGGTGCGGCCTGGCTGAAGGATTCGGACTTCGCGCGCGCGCTGCTGGCGCGCAGCCTGCCCGAGATGGAAGCGCAGCTGCGCTTCGTCGAGGAAGCCGTCAACGACCGCCAGGGCGCGCCGGTGAAGACGCTGGCGTACTGCTTCTGCGGCTTTTGACCGCGACCGGCATCACGTGATCCAGCGGGCCGCCCGGGTGACCGGGCGGCCCGCTCCGTTTGCGCCATGGGGTGGCCGTCATGCCCGCAATCCGCGTTGTAGGCAGCATCGACGGAGTGTGGAGTGCGGATGAAACGCATGAAGGTGGCCGCACTGGCGATGATCGCGCTGGCATGCGCGGGCGGCGCCCGGGCGACGCAGCCGGGCCTGCCCGACCTGCCGTCCTGTGCGCATGTGTCGGTGCCGGAAAACGCCGGTGTGGTGGCGACGCCCGGGGGCTTCATGCTGGCGCATCCACGCAATGCGGACCTGCCGGACGACTACACGGGTTGCAAGACGCTGTGGGTGATGGATCTCGATCCCGAACCTTGGCACTGGGCGACGCTGTGGTTCAGGGACGGTCGACTGCAGCGGGTGGTGAGCACGTCGCGGGATGCCTCGGCGCCGCATGCCTGCGACATGCCCGGCATGGCGCTGCCCGAAGGATTCGCGCCGGCGCCGGTCTGCGAAGGACTGGACGATCATCCCTGGGTCGCCCTGCGCCTGCCGAGCTGGCCGCGCGCCTGCGCGGGCGACGTGCCGCCGGCGGTCTGCGAGGGAGAACCGGAGTGAGGCCGATGATACGTGTCGTCACCGCGCTGGCGCTCGCGCTCGTCAGCACCCTGCCGTCCGCACGGGCGGGGGATGCCGACACGGAATTCGATGCGTTTCTCGCGCGCTGGCGCGCCGCCGTCGCTGCGAACGATGTCGATGCGGTCGTCGCCATGACCCGGCTGCCGTTCCTGTTCGAAGGCCGGGACCATGCCCGTGAAGGCGTGGCGCGCGAGGTGGTGCCGGCCCTGCTGACCGTCGAGGTGCGCCACTGCCTGCGTACCGCGGCGCCGCTGCGCGAGGACGACCGCTACGTGCTGTCCTGCGCGCCCTACCAGTTCTACCAGGGGCGTGTGGACGGTGAGTGGCGCTGGGTGGAGTTCGCCGCCGACGGCGAAGGCTGACGCTCAGGGCGCGCTGGCGTTGCCGGCGGCGTCGGCTTCGGCGGCGTTCGTGCGATCGGCCGCCGCCTGGACCTGCGCCTCCACGGCCTCGGCTTTCTGGATCGGTGCCTGCATCGCGTCGCGCAGTTCCGTGCCGCTGGGCGTCGTCGATGCGGTGGCCTGCGGTTCCGGTGGCTCGTCGGTGGGCGGCGGCTCCGGTGCGTGGCAGGCCGTGGCCAGCAGGGCGAGCGAGGCGATCAGGGCGAAGCGGATCCCGGGCATGGCGACGATCCTCATGTGACGTGGCGCTATGCTACGCCCAACGATGAAGGAGACGCACGTGGCGGCGAACCGGTGGCGACTGGAGGGACAACTGGCGCTGGTGACCGGCGCCAGCGCGGGCATCGGGCTGGCGATCACGCGCGAACTGCTGGGCTTCGGCGCCGATGTGTTGATGGTCGCGCGCGACGCGGACGCACTGCAGGACGCGCGCCAGGACTTGGCCGAGGAATTCCCCGAGCGCGAGATCAGCGTGCTGGCCGCCGACGTGGCCGATGACGAGGACCGCCGTGCCATCCTCGACTGGGTGGAAGACCACGCCGAAGGCCTGAACATCCTGGTCAACAACGCGGGCGGCAATGTCACCCGGGCCGCGGTGGACTACACCGAGGACGAGTGGCGTGGCATTTTCGAGACCAACGTATTCTCCGCCTTCGAGCTGTCGCGCTACGCGCATCCGCTGCTCACCCGGCATGCCGCTTCGTGCATTGTCAACGTGGGCAGCGTGTCGGGCATCACCGCCGTACGCAGCGGCGCGCCCTACGGGATGACCAAGGCCGCGCTGCACCAGCTGACCCGCAACCTCGCCGCCGAATGGGCCGAGGACGGCGTGCGCGTGAATGCGGTGGCGCCCTGGTACATCCGCACGCGCCGCACCTCCGGTCCGCTGTCGGACCCGGACTACTACGACGAAGTGATCGCGCGCACGCCGATGCGTCGCATCGGCGAGCCGGAGGAAGTCGCTGCCGCCGTCGGATTCCTCTGCCTGCCCGCCTCCAGCTACATCACCGGCGAGTGCATCGCGGTGGATGGCGGGTTCCTGCGCTACGGGTTCTGATTGACGTTCGTTTGATGCGTGCCCGCTAGCGTGTTCCCGTCACAGAGCGGGGACACGAAGATGGGACGCTGGATCAAGCGGGTCGCGACGGCGTGTGGTGCGCTCGTCCTGGTGGTATGCATCGTCGGCTTCGCGTACATGCGCGCACTGGACCTGGACAGCCAGCCGCCTGCGGGCGCGCGCAGCACGGTGGCCGACCTGGACTTCATGCGGGCGGCGGTGCACGGGTCGCGTGGCCGCATCCTCGCCGTGGTCACCAGTACCTCGCACTTTCCCGGTGGCGAAAAGAAGGCCGGTTTCGAACTGACCGAGCTGGCGCGTGCGTACTACGTGTTCCAGGCCAACGGCTACGAGGTGGACATCGCCAGTCCCCGCGGAGGCGCACCGCCGATGCGGCGCGATGACGAGGACATGGTGGCCACCGACTTCGCCTTCCTCAACGATGCCGGGGCGCGACGGAAACTGGCCGCGAGCCTGCGCGTGGCCGACGTGGATGCGTCGCGTTATGCCGCGGTCTACTTCGTCGGCGGCAAGGGGACCATGTTCGATTTTCCCGGCGATCCCGGCATCCAGCGCCTGGTGCGCGATGTGTACCAGCGCGGTGGTGTCATCGGTGCCGTCTGTCATGGCCCGGCCGCGTTGCTCGACGTGGTGCTGGACGACGGCACGCCGCTGCTGCGTGGACGTCGCGTGGCGGCCTTCAGCAACGCCGAGGAGCTGTTCCTGATCGAGGATGCGCGTTCACGATTCCCCTATCTGCTCCAGGACCGCATCCTGCAGAAGGGCGGGCACTACGTGGAAGGCCCGATGTATCTGGACAACACGGTCGTCGACGGCCGCATCGTCACCGGGCAGAACCCGTGGTCGACCTGGTCCACGGCGGAGGCCATGGTGCGTGCGCTGGGCCATGTTCCGGTCGCCCGCGCGCCGGGGCGGGACGAGCAGGCGGTGCAGGTGATGACGGCCTACCACCGGCACGGCATCGCGGCCGCACGCGAGGCGAGGGCTGCGTTGCCGGAGGCGGACAAGCGCCTGTTGCTGATGCACGCCCTGGTCGCGGCCATGCAGGGGCGTGCCGGCGATGCGTGGCATCTCCAGGCGCTGGCGCTGGGCTGACGCGGAACTACTCTCCGCAGTCGCTTTCGGACAGGATGCGCGCCACGCGCTCGTACTCGGCGCGGTTCCTGTCGACATTCTCGCGGCGCGCGAAACGCCAGGCCACTTCGGTTTCGTCGCGGCGCTTCTTCCATGCATCGCACAGCGCGCCGTCGGGCACGCGGGCGCAGGTGTCGCGCACCACTTCGCAGGCCTGGCCGGCGCCGCCCTGCGGGTTGCCGTCCAGTCCGGTCGTGCGCAACGCTACGCAGCGCGAGGCGGGCTCGCTGTCCTCGGTGACGTAGGTGTCCTTGTCGTAGGTGGTGCACTGGAACAGGACCGGTGGCGGCAGGCGGGGAGCATCGGCCGCGGCCGCGGGCGCGGCGGGTGCGGGTTCCTGCGTCGCGGGTCGGGTCGGAGTGGCCGGTTGCATCTGTGCAGTGGTCGGTGGCGAAGCCGAGTTCGCCGCCGCCATCGGCACCGTGTTGACGCCCTGCAGCGTGCGCTGCTCCTGCTTCATGCCCTTGGGGCACGGTGCATTCTGCAGCGTCAGGGCGCCGCTGGCGTCGGTGCAGCGGTAGATGACGACGTCGCCGGCCCGGGATGCGGGCGCGAGGGCGGCGCCGAGGAAGGTCGCCAGCAGCAGCCGGCGGGCGTAGGGAGCGGGGATACAGCTCATGGGTTCCTGCAGTCGTTGGCGATGCGCGCGTCGATGTCGCGCTGTTCCAGATCCAGCGCACGTCGTTCGCTCGACATCGCGCTGCCGTAGCGCCGGAGTATTTCATAGCGCCGGTCGGACAACCGTGCACAGACTTCCGATTGCGGCAGCGCGTGGCAGGTGTCGCGGATCCATACGCCACCCGGCGCGTAGCCGGCACCACCGTGGCCCGGCCGGGGCGGATGGGGCGGGCGTGGCGGTCGGGGATCGCCGCTCTGGAACGACAGCGTGCCGTTGCCGATGGATACATTGCCCGACACGCTGGCGGAGCCCGTGTGGCGGTCGCGCGGCCACGCAGGATAGCCGGCCGACCAGTAGGGCACCCAGCGCGGATTCCCTTCACCATCGTCGCTGGTGTAGGTCTCGCCGTCGGGCGTCACGCACTCGTACAGGGGGCGGGGCGGTGTGAGGTACACCACCTGGACGGTGGTGTTCGGGACCGGTGCGGCCGGCGTCGGCGTCGGTGCGGGCGGCTGCGCCGACGGCGCCGGATCGCGTGGACGTTGCATGGTGCGGACATCCTGCTGCTCGCCCTTCAGGCAAGGGGAGTCGCGCAGCGTCAGCGCGCCACTGGCATTCGTGCAGCGGTAGATCGTAACGTCGGTCGTGGCGGCCGGCTTCGACACCTGCGCGGAGGACGGCGTCGGGATCAGGAGGACCGGCAGCAGGAGCAGGGCAAGGCGCGGCATGCCGCCATGGTGCGCGCGTAGACAGGGGATGGAAAGCCGGGCGCCGTGAACGGCCGCCGGTCATTCACGCAGCGCTTGGCCGGTCAGTGCGTCGCGGATGGCGGTGGGACGAGCCAGGCCGCCGGTCTGGCCGGGCACGATGGCGTCCACGCGTGTCAGCAGGGCCGGGTCCAGCGCGTCGGAGTCGCTGACGGCAGGCTGGCCGCTCAGGTTCGCGCTGGTGGACACCAGCGCGCCGCCATAGGCCTGGCACAGGCCGACCACGGTGGGATGCTGGCTGACGCGCACGGCGATGCCGCGATGCTGGCCGGTGATCCAGCGCGGCGCCTGCGCGGTGGCGGGCATCACCCACGTGTACGGGCCCGGCCAGCTCGACAGCACGTCGGCCAGGCGGTCGGTGGGCACCGCCGCGACATCGATCAGCGGCTTGAGCTGTTCCAGTGTGGCGGCGATCAGGATCAGGCCCTTCTCCACCGGCCGCTGCTTGATCGCGAGCAGCCGGTGCACGGCGCCCTCATCGAACGGATCGCAACCCAGGCCCCACACGGCTTCGGTGGGATAGGCGACGATGCCGCCGCTGCGGATCACTTCCGCGGCTTCCTCGATGGTCCGTTCGATGGGCATGGCGTGCATGGTGGCAGGAGATCAGAACGGTGCGTCGTCTCCGGCAGCGGCCTTGGCGACGGATTTCTTCGCCACTTTCTTGGTCGCTGCCTTCTTCGTCGCGGTCTTCTTGGTGGCTTTCTTCGCCGCCTTCTTCGCGGGCGCTTTCTTGGCCGCCGTCTTCTTCGGCGCCGCTTCCTTCTTCACCGCCACCTTCTTCGCGGCGGCCTTCTTGGCGCCGAAGCCGCGACGCACGGGCTTGCCGGTCTCCTCCAGCAGCTTCTGCACTTCCTCCAGCGTCAAAGACGCCGGCTCGCGGTCCTTCGGGATCTTGCCGTTGAGCTTGCCATCGCTGATGTACGGTCCGAAGCGACCGTTAAGCACCTGGATGTCGCTGCCGTCGAATTCCTTGATGATGCGGTTGCGTGCGATCTCTTCCTTCTCTTCGATCAGGAACACCGCACGCGCCAGATCGATCGTGTACGGGTCGTCTTCCTTCTTCAGCGAGGCGTAGGTACTGCCGCGCTTGGCGAACGGACCAAAGCGGCCGATGCCGACGCTGACTTCTTCGCCCTTGTCCTGGCCCAGCTTGCGCGGCAGCTTGAACAGCTCCAGCGCGTCTTCCAGGGTGATGGTGTGCATCGATTGGCCGGGGCGCAGTGAGGCGAACTCCAGCTTCTCGTCGGTGTCCTTGTCGCCGATCTGCGCGTACGGCCCGTAGCGGCCCAGGCGCACGCTGACCGGCTTGCCGGATTTGGGGTCGGTGCCCAGCTCGCGCGCGCCGGTGGCTTCGCTGCGGTCGACGCTCTCGGCCTTCTCGTCGACCAGTTCCTTGAACGGGCCCCAGAATTTCTCCATCAGCGGAATCCACTCTTCCTCGCCACGGGAGACGGCGTCCAGCTCGTCCTCCAGCTTGGCGGTGAAATCGTAGTCCACGTATTGCGTGAAGTGGCCGGACAGGAACTTGCTGACCGCGCGGCCCACGTCGCTGGGCTTGAAGGCGCGGCCTTCCATTTCCACGTACTTGCGGAAGATCAGCGTCTGGATGATCGAGGCGTAGGTGGACGGACGGCCGATGCCGTATTCCTCCAGCGCCTTGACCAGCGCCGCTTCGGTGAAGCGCGGCGGCGGCTGGGTGAAATGCTGGTCGGCGTGGATGCGGTCCAGCGGCACCGAATCGCCAGGCTTCATCGGCGGCAGCTTCCGGCCTTCGTCGTCGTCCTCGGCGTTCTTCTGGTCCTTGCCTTCCTCGTACACGGCCAGGAAGCCGGGATCGACCACGGTGGTGCCGCTGGCGCGGAAGCTGTGCTGGCTGCCGGCGGCCAGGTCGACCGACACGGTGTTGAGCGTGGCCGGCACCATCTGGCAGGCGACCGCGCGCTTCCAGATCAGGTCGTAGAGCTTGCGCTCGTCGTCGCTCAGGTAGCGGGCGACCTGCGCCGGCGTGCGCAGTGCGCTGGTCGGGCGCACCGCTTCGTGCGCTTCCTGCGCGTTCTTGGACTTGGTGACGTAGACGTTGGGCTTGTCGGGCAGGGCCTGGGTGCCGAAATCGCGCGCGATGACGTCGCGGATCTCGGCCAGCGCCTCGGCGGACAGGCTGACCGAGTCGGTACGCATGTAGCTGATCAGGCCGACGGTGCCTTCCTCGTCGCCGATGTTGACGCCTTCGTACAGCTTCTGCGCCACCTGCATGGTCTTGCGGGTGGTGAAGCCGAGCTTGCGCGAGGCTTCCTGCTGCAGCGTGGACGTGGTGAACGGCGGCGCCGGACGACGCTTGCGTTCCTTGCTGCTGACATCGGTGACGTGCAGCGAACCCTGCGCGGCCTGCTGGATGCGCAGGCGTGCGGCTTCGGCGGTGTCTCCGTCGGTGACGGTGAACTGTTCGAACTTCTGCCCGTCCAGTTTGGTGAGCTTGGCGGTGAAGGCCTGGCGCGGATGCGCGCACTCGGCTTCGATGCTCCAGTATTCGCGGGCGACGAAGGCTTCGATCTCCTCCTCGCGCTCCACGATCATGCGCAACGCCGGCGACTGCACGCGGCCGGCGGACAGGCCTCGCTGCACCTTGCGCCACAGCACCGGCGACAGGTTGAAGCCGACCAGGTAATCCAGTGCGCGACGCGCCTGCTGGGCGTCGACCAGGTCGCCGGCGATCTGGCGCGGCTGGGTCATCGCCTCCTTGATGGCGCGGGGGGTGATCTCGGTGAACACCACGCGGTGCAGCGGCTTGTCCTTCAGCAGGCCGCGTTCCTTCAGGATCTCCGCGATGTGCCAGCTGATGGCTTCCCCTTCGCGGTCCGGGTCGGTGGCCAGGAAGATGTCGTCGGCACCCTTGGCGGCCTTGGCGATGGCGTCGACGTGCTTTTCGTTCTTGTCGATCAGGTCGTATCGCATCGCGAACCCGTTGTCCGGGTCCACCGCTCCTTCCTTCGGCACCAGGTCCCGGACGTGGCCATAGGACGCCAGGACGGTGAAGTCCTTGCCGAGGTATTTGTTGATCGTCTTGGCCTTGGCGGGCGACTCGACGATGAGCAGGTGCTTGGGCATGTCAGGGGTTCAGGGGAGTTCGGGTGGGCCGTCCGGGGCCGGCTAGGGTGGCCCAAATGCGGGCGCCAGAGAAGCGGACGCCCGGGGCGCGGGCCCCGGGCGTTCAGATTTCCTATTTATAGTGGTGTCACGGCCGCACCGGCCTGTCAAGCCGGTAGCCAGGGCCGGGCCGGGTTCCGTGACCCGGGTCGCCCCGTGGCGGCTCAGCGACCCATCGAGGCCAGCGCGGCGAAACCCACCACCATCAGGATGAAGGCGCCCACGAGCAGCACGCCGCCCAGGATCAGCACGACCAGGGCCACCGTGCCCAGTTCCTCGCGCTGGCGCTCGGGCTGGGCGGTGAAGGCCCACTTGTCGACCACCAGGGTGTCGCACATCAGGTCGTGGAGCCCCTGCTTGCGTTCCGTGAAGGCGGCCATGATCAGGCCGATGCAGAAGATCAGGCCGCTGAGCAGGTAGGCCCAGTAACGGCCGAAGCCGCGCAGGAAGCTGATCTTGTCGCCGTCGGTCCTTACCACCTTGATGCCGATGGCCAGTTTGCCGGGCGTCGCGCTCAGGCCGGCGGTCGAATGGAACCACGCGTAGGCGATGGCGGTGAGCAGGTACGACGTGATCGTCTCGCCCGGGTTGAACACCTGGGTCGTGAAGGAGCTGCCGGCGCCCATCAGGCCACCGACGATCATGGCCACGATCGCGACGGGAATGCCGATGGCGAAGGCGTCGATGATGCTGGCCGCCACGCGCTTCCAGAAACCTGCGTAGACCACATGGCCGTCTTGCACGCGCGCCGCGGAACGCGGCTCGACCACATCGGCCCGGGGCGCGGCGTAGGGCGATGCCGCCGTGGCCGCAGCCGCCACGGCACCCACCGGGCCCGTCTGCACAGGCGTGTGCTGGGCGTAGCTGGGCTCACTGGCCGTGAACACCGCACGTCCGGTCAGTGGCCGTTCGGCCACTGGTTCGGCCGCGGGCTCGGGAGTCGGGGGCGCAGCGACGGGCGCGGGCGCGGCAAGGCCGAGTTCGCTGCCGAGTTCCCCCAGCGGCGTCCACTGGCCCATGCCTTCGCGCCAGGCCAGCGAGGCGTCGTTAAGCGCGCCGCTGCGATGCAGCTTCACCAGCGCTTCCTGCGGCACGGGGCCCTGGCGCTGGCGCAGGTTGTCGACGTAGTACCACTCGGTCATGCGGGGTCTCCGTGGATCTTTCAGGATTGCAGGGCCATCGGAACGACGATGGCGGCGATCACGGCGATGAACATCAGGCCGTAGAGCACGCCGGCGATCGCCAGGATGACCTTGGTGACGGTCCCCAGTCCGCGCTGCTGCCAGTCCGGGTGCGCCGTGTACGCCCAGCGGTCCACCACCAGCGTGCCCACCACCATGTCGTGCAGGCCCTGCTTGCGTTCGGTGAAGGCGGCGATCAGGTAGCCGACGTACAGCGTGATGTAGTTGAGGAACACGGCCAGCCAGCGCAGCAGCGCACGGCCCAGCGTCAGGCGGCGACCTTTGGTATCGGTCACCTTGATGCCGACCGCCATCTTGCCCAGCGTGGCCTGCTTGCCCGACGATTCGAAGCCGGCGTAGTACGCCGCGCTGATCACCGGGTACAGCAGGTAGACCAGCGCCATCATGCCGAACATCGCGGCCATGCCCTCCGTGCTGTCCTGGTTGCGCAGCAGCAGGCTGCCGCCGATGCCCAGCACCACCACGGCGACGATCAGCACCAGGTAGTAGGCGAAGCCCACCACCATCGAGTCGATGAACAGCGCGGCCAGGCGTCGCCAGAAGCCGGCCAGCACCACGTCGCCGCCGGCGACAGGCTGCTGTTCGGAGGCGAGCGGGGCGGTCGGTGGCGCATAGGGCGCATCGGCGGCGGGCGACGTGGCGGACCCTGCCGGCATGGCCGGCATGGCCGGCGTGCCGAGCGCGACGTCCAGCTCGGACGCCATCGACGCCAGCGGTTGCCACGTCTCAAGGCCGTCGCGCCAGACCAGCGAATGGGCAGCCAGACGTTCCGCCCGGACGTGTCCGGCCAGTTCCTCGGCGCTGAAAGGCCCCTGCCGCTGCCCTTGGGCATCGGCGTAATACCAGTGCGTCATTCCTTCATTCCCCGGTGCAGGGCGTGGCGCGCGTCGCCACGCCGGCGTCGATCAGCCGCGGCAGTCCAGTGGCAGGTACTTGTCGTCCACTTCCGACGAGCAGTGCCACTGTTCGTTGTCGCTGCCGATGTCCCACCACAGCTTGCGCCCATCGATCTGCGCATTGCCGGTGTTGCCGAATTCCAGTTCGAACCCGCACGTACCGTCGTCGAACTCGCCGATGGTGGCGCGGGTGACGTAGGTGCCGGCATAGCTTTCGGGCGCGCCGAAGTCGCCTTCGCCATTGGTCGGGCAACGGCCCTGGTCGAGGCGGAACATCTGCACGTCGACCTTCAGCGCCTGGACCTCGGCATTGGCCTGCACGATCTTGGCGCGCAGCGTGTAGTCGTTGTAGGCCGGGATGGCGATGGCGGCCAGGATGCCGGCGATGCCGATGCACGGCACCACCATGACGGCGGCCACGATCAGCGCGATCTTGCCGCCGGACATGCCGGGCTTCTTCGCTGCAGGCGCGGGCGGCAGGGAGGACTGCGCCAGGGGCGCAGCGACCGGCGGTACTGGAGGCGGTGGTGCGGGGGCGACATCGACCGGCGCCGGATCCAGGCCCAGTTCGTCGGCGAAATCGCGCAAGGGCCGCCATTGCGGCAGACCTTCGCGCCAGACCAGGTCGCCCAGCGCGATGCGCCCGAAACGGTAATGCGTGACCAGCTCATCCGCCGTCACCGGACCGTGCTGTTCACGGTTCCGGTCGGCGTAATACCAACCCGACATGCTTCCCCCAGAAGCGGATCAACGCCTCAGTGTACCGGTTCGGGCTCGTCGGCAAACATCTGGGTTTCCATCCAGGCGTAGGCGGCCTCCGAGCCGGGCTGGTTGAACAGCACCATCAGCACGACCCACTTCAGGTCGTCCAGGTCCAGTTCGTCCTGGTCCAGCGCCATGGCGCGGTCCAGGACCAGCTCGCGCTGGTCCGCATCGAGCACGCCATGCTGTTCCAGGAACAGCAGGAAGCCACGGCACTCCACGTCCAGCTTCTCCAGCTCGGGACCATGGAAGACCCGGGTGGGGCCGCCCACGCGGGGCGTGGAGGCGGCCGGCCGCTGCTCGGCCAGCGCGTCGAGCCAGTCGAAGGCCTTGCTGATTTCGGCGGGGCTGAAACCGGCCTGGATCAGGCCGTTCTGGAGAGAGTCGCGGTCGCGGACCGGGTCCGCGTCTTCGGTGAAGTAGTGTTCGAACAGGTACAGCAGTACATCCAGGATGCTCTCTTTCATTGCCCCTCGGCCTGCGTCGTGGACGCTGTGGAGGTGAAGAAACCGGTCTTTCTCTGGTATCGGCCGTGCTCGGCCGTTACTAAGCCATCCAGTTCCATGACCAGCAGCATGGAGGACAGTTCCGCGGCCGTCAATCCAGTGCGTGAGACGAGCTGATCCATACCTGTTGGGTCATGGCCGAGCCCGTCCCACAATCGCTGGTAGTCAGGGTCGAGACGGCAGGACGTCTCGCCGTTGCCTGCGATTGCCCCGGATTCAGCCTGCCCAAGCCGCACGCGCAGCGCGTCGGCCAGATTGGCGGCCAGCGGCGCCAGGGCAGTGATGATCTCGGTGGCGTCCTCCACCAGTGCCGCGCCCTCCCGGATCAGGCGGTGGCAGCCGCGGGCCCGGGGATTGTGGATCGAGCCGGGAATTGCGAACACCTCGCGACCGGCCTCGCCCGCCTGGCGCGCGGTGATCAGTGCGCCGGACTGCTCGGCCGCTTCCACCACCAGCGTGCCCAGGGTCAGGCCTGCCAGGATCCGGTTGCGGGCGGGGAAGTGGGTACGCAGGGCGGGGGTGCCGGGAGGATGCTCGCTGACCACGGCGCCTTCGCGTGCCAGGCGTTCGCGCAGCCGCTCGTGGGCGGGTGGATAGGTGAGATCGGGGCCGGTCCCGACGACGGCAAAGGTGGTCCCCGGCCCGCAGGCCAGGGCCGCCTCATGCGCCTCCGCGTCGACGCCGCGCGCCATGCCGCTGGCGACCACGATGCCCGACGCCGCCAGTCCGCGGGCGAAGGCATGTGCGTTGTCACGGCCGCCGCTGGTAGGCGTGCGGCTGCCCACCACCGCCACCGCCGGTCGCCACAGCAGGGCAGGGTCGCCGTCGATGAAAAGCGCCAGCGGCGGGCTGGAAATCGTGCGCAGCGGTGCGGGGAAGTCGGCGTCGTGCCAGCCCACCAGGTGATGGCCGGGGACCTGCAGCCACTCCCGCGTGCGCGCCAGGGCTTCGCTGACGGCCCGATCCTGCAGGGCCGCGATTTGCGCCGGGTCCAGCCCGGACGCGCGCCATGCGCCTGCACCCGCGGCGAGCGCCGCCGCAGGTGAGCCGTGGCGGTCGAGCAGGTGTCGCCGGCATTGGGCCGGGCCACCGGCCAGTACCAGCCGGGCCAGGGCGGTCGCATCGTCGAAGGACATGCGGCCAGCGTAGGGACGAAACGACGACGGCGCCCTCGGGCGCCGTCGCGGTATTGCGTAGGATTTGCCCGACCCGGGTCAGTAGGTCGCGTCGGGGTGCTTGAGCTCATAGCCCACGCGGGTGGCTTCCACGCCCTCCATGACCAGCGCGTAGCTGACCTTGTCGAAGGTGCGGAACACCATGGCGTGGCTGGCATACTCGTCCGGCAGGCTCACGCGGCCGGCGCCCGACTTCGGCGACTCGCTGATGCGCGAGGATTCCGGATGCGCCATGCGGTTGGCGGTGTGGCTGCCGTTGCGCCAGATCGAGAACACCGTGCCGTTGTCCACGCCGTCCAGGCGGCCGCCGGAGATGGCGATGACATCGCGCGGGCCGCCGGAGGTGAGGGCATCGGCCACGGCCAGCACGCGCAGCTTGCCGGCCGGATCGCGGGCGGGCGGATGCGGGAAGAAGTGCAGGTCGTACGGCTGCGCATCGACCGGGATCAGGCGGTCGCCGACGCGGATCTCATGCCCGCCGATATCGGCCACCAGCGTGCTCACCTCGGTACCGGGCACCACGCCGCGGGTGAACGTGGCCACGTTCACCTTGACCAGTTCGTAGCCCAGGAACGCGCCCTTGCCGGTCTGCTCGGTGATGTCCTTCCACATGTCCACTTCGCCACGGATCGTCCTGCCGCGGAAGTCCAGGTCCTGCGAGCGCGGATTGTCGGTGAAGCGCGCGCTGGGACGGACCACCGTGAAGCGCTGGCCCGGCTGGGCGCCGTCCAGGCCGCGCACGTAGATGTTGTGGCCGCCGGAGCTGCGCAGACGGTCTTCGTCCAGGCCGGCCACGTGCGGCAGGCCCTCGAAGCTGTCCACCACGCGGCGGTCCTTCAGGAACGGCTCGATGTCGGACAGCGGGATCGCATTCAGCGGCGCTTCCTCGCGCGGGCCGGGCTGCACCGCCACGCGGTCCAGGTAGGCCAGGCTGATCACGTCGCCGGGATAGATCAGGTGCGGGTTCTGGATCTGCGGGTTGGCCTGCCAGATCTCGGGCCACAGCCACGGCTTTTTCAGGAAGCGGGCCGAAATGTCCCACAGCGTGTCGCCGCGCTTGACCACATAGGTGTCGGGATGGCCTCCCGCCATCTCGGCGGCAGCCGCATAGGTGCCGACGGTCAGCACCGCGACGGCGAAAACCGTACGAAAACATTTAAACATGGCGGTATCTACCTGATTCCCCGACAGGTGGTCCGCACTATAGTCCAGAAAACCCGGCGCAACGCAAGCGCCCGCGTTAGAATTCGTGAGGCCTTGCCGGATTCCACTGGCGCCCCCATCCCGAGACGTACCATGGCCCTGCTCCCCATCCTCGAATTCCCCGACCCCCGCCTGCGCACCAAGGCCGTGCCGGTGGAGGCCGCAAATGTGACGACGGCCGAATTCCAGCGCCTGCTCGACGACATGTTCGAGACCATGTACGACGCGCCGGGCATCGGCCTGGCCGCCAGCCAGGTGGACGTGCACCAGCGCTTCATGGTCATCGACATCAGCGAGGAAAAGAACCAGCCCCAGGTCTTCATCAATCCGGAGCTGAGCGACAAGGCCGGCGAACAGGTGTACCAGGAAGGCTGCCTGTCCGTGCCCGGCATCTTCGCCGACGTGACCCGCGCCGACGAGATCACCGTGCGCTTCCTCGACCGCCAGGGCCAGCCGCAGGAGTTGCGGGCCGACGGCCTGCTGGCCGTCTGCATCCAGCACGAGATGGATCACCTGGACGGCAAGCTGTTCGTCGATTACCTCTCGCCGCTGAAGCGCGAGATGGTGCGCAAGAAGCTGGCCAAGCAGCGCAAGCACGTGGCGTAAGGCGGCGGGGTGGGAACGGGGAACCGGGCATGACGGTTCGCTGCCGCGCCGGCGGTCCCGTCGCCGCCAGTGCCGCCGCTTTCCATCCTCCGTTCCCCATTTTCCATTCCCTGCCTCCATGAGAATCGTCTTCGCCGGCACGCCGGCGTTCGCCGTGCCCAGCCTGCGCGCCGCGCATGCCCACCATGAAGTGGTGGCCGTCTACACCCAGCCCGACCGGCCCGCCGGCCGAGGGCGCGGGCTGACGCGGTCCCCGGTCAAGCTGGAGGCGATCCAGCGCGGCATTCCCGTACTGCAGCCGCTGTCGCTGAAGAAGAAGTCGACCCAGGAAGCACTGCGCGAAATGCAGCCCGACGTGATGATCGTGGTGGCCTACGGCCTGATCCTGCCGCAGGCGGTGCTCGACATCCCGCAGTACGGCTGCTGGAACGTGCATGCCTCGCTGCTGCCCCGCTGGCGCGGCGCGGCGCCGATCCAGCGCGCCATCGAAGCCGGCGACGAGGAGACCGGCGTTTGCCTGATGCAGATGGAGGCCGGCCTGGATACCGGGCCGGTGCTGCTGGCGCAGAGCCTGGACATCGGGCCCGAAGAAACCGGCGGCCAGTTGCATGACCGTCTGGCCGATCTGGGCGCCCAGGTGCTGCGCGATGCGCTCGGGCTGCTGCGCGCAGGCGTCCGCCTGCCGCCGCATCCGCAACCCGAGGCCGGCGTCGTCTACGCGCACAAGCTGGACAAGGCCGAAGCCCGGCTCGACTGGACGCAGCCGGCCGACGTGCTGGCGCGCAAGGTGCGCGCCTTCAATCCCTGGCCCATCGCCGAAGCCCAGGTCGCCGGCGAACGCCTGCGCATCCACGGCGCGGTGGCGGTGGAGCAGGCGCATACCGCCGCGCCCGGCACGCTGCTGGCCGCCAGCCGGCAAGGACTGGACATCGCCTGCGGCAGCGGCGTGCTGCGGTTGCGCGTGGTCCAGCGCGAGGGCGGCAAGGCGATCACCGCGGCGGACTACCTCAACGCCCGGCGCGACCTGGTGACGCCGTGACCACCCAGGCGGGCGTCGCGGTGCGGGTCATCGCGACCCGTGTGGTCGATGCGGTGATGCATCGCGGCCGCTCGCTGAAGGCCGAACTGGCGGCCAATCTCCCCAGGGTGGAGGACGCCCGCGATCGCGCGCTGCTCGAGGCGATCTGTTTCGCGGTGCTGCGTTCCCGTGCCCGCAGCGACGCCGCCCTCGCGGCCTGGATGCCCAAGCCGCTGGGACGCAGCGAAAACGAACTGCGCGCGCTGCTGCATGTGGGCTTCGTCCAGGTGGTGGTGATGGGCCTGCCCGCCCATGCAGCGCTGTCGGCCACCGTCGAGGCCGTGCGGGCACTGGGCCGCCCCCACCAGGACAAGCTGGTCAATGCGCTGCTGCGACGCGCGCAGCGCGAGGGCTTGCCGGCGGCGCCGTCCGATGCCCTGTGGCCGGCATGGCTGCGACAGCAGGTGCGCCAGGCCTGGCCGGCGCAGGCCGATGACATCTTCGCCGCCAGCCAGCAGGAGGCGCCACTGTGGTTGCGGGTCAACCGGCTGCGCGGCAACCGTGACGCCTATCGGCAACGGCTGCTGGACGCGGGCATCGAGGCGGAAGTTCCGGACGGCGTGCCGGACGCGCTGCTGCTCCGCGCCCCGGTGGCGGCGACGGGCCTGCCCGGATTCGCCCAGGGCGATGTGTCGGTGCAGGATGGCGCCGCGCAACGCGTGGCGGACCTGCTGGACGGGCTGCCCGCGGGTGCGCGGGTGCTGGACATGTGCGCGGCGCCGGGTGGCAAGTCCGCGCATCTGCTCGAGCGCGACCCGACGCGGCGTCTGCTGGCGATCGATGTGGATGCGCGCAGGCTCCAGCGCGTGCGTGAGACCTTCGATCGCGTCGGTGTGCAGGCCGACATGAAAGCCGCGGACGCGGCCGATCCCTCGGCATGGTGGGACGGTGAGCCGTTCGATGCGGTCCTGCTGGATGCGCCCTGTTCCGCCACGGGCATCGTGCGCCGCCAACCCGATGTGCTGCTGCATCGGCGTGCCGACGACCTGGTGGCGCTCACCCGCCTGCAGGCACGCCTGCTCGATGCCGCGTGGCGGGTGCTGCGTCCGGGCGGGTGCCTGGTCTACACCACCTGCTCGATCCTGCGCGCCGAGAATGCGCTGCAGTTGGGGGCATTCCGCGCACGCCACGCCGCGGCGCTGGTCGAGCCGCTCGATGAAACGTGGGGGCATGCCGATGGGGGTGGTCGACAGCGGCTGCCGGGCGAATGCGATATGGACGGATTCTTCTACGCCGTCCTGCGGAAAGCGTGATTCGCGCAGCAGTACGCGGTAACGCCACGCGCGTGGTGATGCACTGTTGACGGTCCCTTCCCTGAGTGCGCGATACTGACGACGAAGACAGGGTATCGCTGTTCACCTCGCCTTGACGTGGCGGGAACGGAGTAGGTGCAGACTCCGTCGTCATGGTCGGTTCGCACACGCTGCCTTCATGAACGTGTCGTCGCACAGGGAAGGATCCACGGCAATGCAAGGCAGGAGCCATCGTCGACAGGATGTCGCGCGCGTGTTCGCGTGGCTGTCAGGATTCAGTGCCCCTGCCTTGCTGGTGGTGCCCAAGGGACTGGGTGCGTTCGGCATGCTGATGCTGGTGGCCACACTGCTGGCGCTGCCGGATGCCTGGCGTGGTCGTGACGCGCGTACGCCGCGTGCCTTGCATCTCCTGCTGGGTACGGCGCTGGCCGTCCTGGCCGTCGCCGCGCTTTCCATGTGGGGCAGCGGCGCCGACCTGTCCGCGCTCGACAATCCCTCGCGCGCCTTGCTGCTGCCGTGGTGTGCCTGGCTGGCATGGTCCACGCGCATGCGCGCGACGAGTCTCTGGTGTGGCGCGCTGGCGGGACTGACGCTTGCGTTCACGATCTCGATGGCACAGGCGTCGTGGGGCGTGGAGCGCGCGGGCGGCGAGGCCAACCCCATCGTGTTCGCGAACGCCGTGCTGGCGCTGCTGGTGGTGGGCGTGTTCTGCCGGCCGGCACGCAACGGGTTCCCGATGCAGTTGCTGCTGGCCGCGCTGGTGGCACTGGCCGTGGTTGCCGTGATCCTCAGTGGCAGCCGCGGCGTGCTGCCCGGTCTCGGGCTGGTGGTGCTGATGCTGCTTGCCGGCAACGAAGCACGGCATCGCGGGTGGCGGCTGGGCGCGACCGGCGTCGCGCTGGCGCTGCTGCTGGCCGCGTTGTGGACGGTGCCGTGGCTGTCGGCGCAGTTCCGGTTCGACCAGTTGCACGCGGACGTGGCGGGTTACGCGCAGGGCCAGGTGGACCAGCCGATCAGCGCGCGGCTGGCATTGTGGTCGGTGGCGTGGGATGCATTCCGTGAGGCGCCGTTCACGGGCGTGGGGATCGAGGCCTTCAAGTCCCGGGTCGACGCCAGCCTCTACTGCCAGGGCGCGTCACGGCATTTCTGCGGACTGGAGCATGCGCACAACGATGTCGCGCAGTGGGCCGCCACGATGGGAATTGCGGGTCTGGCCGTGCTGCTGGCGCTCTATGGCGTGCCGCTGGCCATCGCGATTCGTCAAATCCGCCGTAAGCGCTTGCACGCACCCGTCGGTCCCTCCTGGGCCGCGGGAATGCTGGTGTTCGCCTACCTGGTGTCCGGGCTGACACAGTCGATGTTCTCCCATGCCCTCAGCACCAGCGCCTACGTGGTGCTGGTCGGACTGTTGCTGGGCATGGGGATGGCGCCTCGCGACGCTGCGGAGGAAAACGGCTCGGAATAGCGCTGCCCGCGCGAGATAGTCAGGAAGGCGTGAGGCGTCCGTTCGGCGCAGTCCATCCGGGCACAGGATGCGTCACCGCGAACGGATGTTCCACGAGCGCCTCACCAGACGCTCGGTGGATCGGCCGCGGGTTGAGATGAGGCAGGCATGTCCGGCATCTGCATCGGCCCGTGGCGCCGTGGGTGGCCGTCTTCGCCGAGGAGCCTGCCCGTGGACGCCAGGTCCTGGCCCGGACCGGGCTCGGAGTCGAGCGAGGGCGCGCCTGCCAGCAGTCGCGCATAGACGGCCTCGGTGTGATCGAGGAAGGTTCCGATGCCGAATTCGGCGAGCGCATGGTCGCGGGCCGCCTTGCCGCGGCGCAGGACGTCTTCGCGGTCATTCAGCATGTCGCGCAGCGCCGCCGCCATCGCGGCGTGTCCATGCACCGGCACGATCCAGCCATCGGTGCCGGGGCGGATGTTCTCGGGCAGGCCGGCGTAGTCGGTCACCATGACCGGCTTGCCCATCGCCATCATCTCGCGGCAGGCGAAGGAGATCGTTTCGATGTCATGGGACAGCACGAAGCCGGCATCCAGCCGGGCGATCATCGGACGCACGTCGTCCAGCAGACCGGGAAAATGGAAGCGGTCCTGCAGCCCGGATCGCGCAAGCATCTCCCGCTGGGCCGCAGACGGCGGGTGGCCGGCAATGACGACCTGGATGCGGTCGCGCTCGTCCGGCGTCAGCAACGCCAGCGCCGCCATCAGGTCGGTCCATCCTTTGTAGTCCGCCGTGCCGGCGTTGCTGCCGATCCAGAGCTGTCGCGCATCCGCGCGATCGGCTGGTTCGGCAGGTGAATAGAACGCGGTGTCGACGCCGTTGTAGACGGTTTCCGGTTGGCAGCGACGATAGGGGGTGTGGCTCAGCTGGCGGCGCACGAATTCGCACACCGCGATCACCTTGTCGGTCCCGAAGCGCGCACGCCACGCATGTTGCAGGCCGCGCATCGGCTTGGTGTTGTGCTTCGTCAGCACGACCAGGGGGCGGGGCTGCAGGCCTCTCAGGGCCGCGATCACGAGGCGGTGATCCGCCGACCCGTTCACGTGCACGATATCGAAGCGATGTTCCTCAAGGTACGCCCGCAAGCGTGCGCAGGCGCGCCTGCGGGCGGGCCGCAGGCGCAGGCCGTTGGGATAGGGTTGGGCGAAGGCGTGGAGACCGGGGATCTCCCTCGCTTCGCGCAACAGCCGGCTCTCTTCCGGCGCCGCGACGTGTACCTCGTGCCGCACCGACAACCCGCGCGCTAGTTCGCGGATGTAGGTGGTGTGTCCCCCGCCGCTGCCGCTGTGGAAATTGGTGTACAGGAGTTTCATGCGGCGGTCGGGGCGGCGGAAGCGGAACGCGGGTCGGGCCAGCGATCGCGCCTGGGCGCATGGGGGCTGGGAACGACGTCCGTGAATGTATCTCCACGCAGGCAACGGTCCAATGCGGCCAGCTGCCCTTCGTTCCAGCGCTGCGCGTCGGCAAAGGCGGCCAGGCCTAGCGATCGGCGCAAGTCCGCGTCCTTCGACAGGCGGATCACGTGGTCCGCGAAAGCGTCGTGGTCGTGATCGGGCACCACTCGCAGGCCGTTGCGGAATTGCGCCCCCAGGCCACGCGCTCCGGTGAGCGTGGAGATCGTGGGCACGCCGGCACCCATCGCGTCCAGGAGTTTGATGTTGATGCCCGTACCCGCGATCGTCGGATTGACCGACAACGGGGCGCGGGCGAAGGCGAGGCGCAGGTCGTCGACGAAGCCCAGCTTCTCCACGTTGGGCAGATCGGGTGCCCAGTTACAGATCGAGCCGGCCAGTCTGAGCCTGAAGTCCGGGATCGCACTCACCACGCGCGGCAGCACGTGTTCCAGGAACTGCCCCAGCGAAATCTGGTTCGACAACATGTTGGTGCCGACATAGAGCGCGGCATGGTCGACGCTGTGGTCGGGCACGGGTTGGTCGAGGCCGATGAAATGGCTGACCACGGCGATCTCCGGATTGCGTTCGACGGCTCCGTCCCGTGTCAGCTGCTGACGGAAATGCTCGGCTTCCTGCGCCTGGATGGCGATCACCGCGTCGGCCCGACGCAGGCCCCGGTTCTCGTCCTGGGGTTTGAGGGAAACCCAATACCCTTTGCGGAAACCGCGCACCACGAAAGGGCGATGCCGGTCGGCAAACGCGTCGTGGGTATCCAGCAGTTTGCGCGTCGAGGCTGGAAACGCGTCAAGCGCGCGGGAGTTGAAAGCGTACTCGACGACGACGGCATCGAACCGGCGATCCAGGGCCCGCAGCTGGTGGGTCCAGGCGTTTCGCCAGTTTTCGTCGAGCCGGGAGTAGTGGCTGTGCTCGTACCCGAGGCCGCACAGGATCTTCCGCCAGCGGCGTCGCAACTTGCCGCGCAGCCAGAAGACGGCACGCGCCCCGCGTGGGCCGTCGTGCAGATGCAGGTAGTGCTGTTCTCCGAAAAATTCGACATGCGACGCCGTGTCGGGCTTCTGCGTGTCCAGCTTGGAGGAGACATGGACGAACGTCAGCTCGTGACCCAGCGCCCTGATCGCCTTGCACAGTTGCAGGATGCGCACGCTGTGCCCGGCCTTCGCCGGAAAGACCGGTGTCATCGAGATCAGCGCGACCCTCATCGGGCCCTGGGTCGGGCCAGATGTGCGGGAGAATGCATCGCGGGCGGATCCCGCGCCTCGCGTCTCGGAGTGCCGGATCGATGAAGGGACGATCATCCGTGGTGGACCGGGTTTTGCGGACGGAGGCGATCCACGAGCATGGCCCGTGACCCGATTCCGGTCGCTTGGGGGAGGCACCAATTCTCCGGGCACGGCGTGGTGGCGCCAGCCGCCGCCAGCCGACAAGACAGCCCCCAGTCAGATTCGCGTGCCCGGATCCGGATGAAACATGGCCCAAGGAGTGAACGGGTTCGCCTTTTTTCTGTCCCGCGGCGTGTTGCCTTCGCTGCGCAGGGATCCGGCGCTGGCGGGACGGCCCCCGATTCCATCGTGTATCGAGGCGGCGGGGCGTGACCGTACCTGACCTTTCGCGTCCAGCTGCTGCGGCGCGACCGCGTGCGGGGCGATGCTGGATAGCCTAAGAACCGCTAAGCTCATGGCATGTCTTTCTTGCCCCTCTCCCTCGTCGTCATCACCCACAACGAGGGGTTGAACATCGCCCGCTGCCTGGACAGCGTCCCGTTCGCCGCGGACAAGCTGGTGGTGGACAGCGGTAGCACCGACGACACCGTCGCCATCGCCCAGGCCCACGGCGCGCGCGTGGTGCACCAGGACTGGCTGGGCTTCGGACCCCAGCGCAACTTCGCCAGCACCCAGGCCGCCCACGACTGGATCCTGGTGCTGGATGCGGACGAGTTCCTGTCGCCCGAACTCGCGGCGGACCTCGAGCGCGGGCTGCCCGCGCTGATGGCCTCCAGCCGGCCCGCGGCGTGGCTGCGCCGGCGCACCTGGCTGATGGGCGCGCCGATGCGCTGGTACCGGCCGATGGTGGGGGAGAGGATGGCGCGGCTCTACCATCGCGACCGGGCCCGATGGACCGATGCGCGCGTACACGAGTCGCTGCGCTTCGACGGGGCGGCGGCCGAGTTCAGCGCGCCCTTCAACCACGCGGACAATCCCAGCCTGGTGCACAAACAGCTGAAGGTCCTGCGCTACAGCGAACTGAAGGCACTGGACTGGTGCGACAAGCGGCGTCCGGTGCGGATGTGGCTCACGCCGCTGGTGTACCTGTCCAGTTTCCTCAAGGACTACGTACTGCGGCTGGCCTTCCTGGATGGCTGGCGCGGTTTCATCATCGCGCAGACGGCGGCCAGCTACGCCGCCTACAAGCGCATGCGCTATTACGAGATGCGGCATAACCCGGCCTCGATCGGCGCCGCGCACGCCAAGCTCGCCAAACACGGACTGGAACACTGATGGCCAAGCACTACCTCCTCTACGGCTCCGAGCGCTATGCGCTGGCGATCCTGCGGCCCGTGCAGGAGGCCATCCGTGCGCGCGGCGGCGAGGCTGCCTGGTTCTTCGACGGCCCCGGCGCCGAGGATCTGCATCCAGACGAGAAGCTGCTGACGACGACCGAGGAGGTCCGCCGCTGGAACGCCATCGCCGTGATCACCGGTAGCAATGCGGTGCCGCACTTCTTCCCCGGCGTGAAGGTGGAAACCTTCCATGGTTTCGATGCCGGCAAGCCGCGCCATATCTACATCCGGGGATTCTTCGACCTGTACTGCACCACGGGGCCGCGCGACACCGCGCAGTTCAGGGCCATCGCCGACAAGGTGGGCCACTTCAGCGTGGTGGAGACCGGCTGGCCGAAAATCGATCCCTTCATGCAGGAGATCGCCGGTGACCTGCCGCCGGTGCGCCAGCCACCGGTGATCCTCTACCACTCCACGTTCTCGCCGTCGTGGAGCGCGGCGGAAACGCTGTACGAGGAAGTGAAACGGCTCTCGCGCACCGGCGAGTGGAAGTGGATCGTGACCTTCCACCCCAAGATGAGCCCGGACACGGTGGCGAAGTTCCGCGCGCTGGAGAACGAACACCTGCGCTTCGCCGACGACGACAACATCCTCGAGCTGTTCCCGCAGGTGGACATGATGTGCTCGGACACCTCGTCGGCACTCAACGAGTTCCTGCTGACCCACAAGCCGGTGGTGACGTTCAAGAACCGCCGTCCCGGCCCGCAGTTGATCGATATCGACGATCCTGCGCAGTTCGAACCGGCGATCCGCCGCGCACTGTCGCGGCCGCCCGAACTGATGCAGGCCATCGTCGCCTACGCCGACAGCATCCATCCCTATCGCGATGGCCGTTCCAGCGAGCGCGTGCTGGACGCCATCGACGCGTTCATCGCCGCAGGCGCCCGCAACCGGAAGCCGAAACCGATGAACCTGTGGCGCAAGCTCAAGATCCGCAAGCGGATCGGCTACTGGGGCCCTGCCTGAGCCGATCCCGCCTGCGGCCCTGAACGGAGGCCGCGGGCGACCGTCACCACCGCAGCCGGCGCTGTGCCAGGGCCAGCGAAAGCCGCTCGAACGCGTCGCGCGCCTCCGCCTCGGGGACGAAGCGCAGGGCGAGCGGAGCGGCAACGCCGCTGGCGCCGGCGGTGTCCAGCCACAGCGAGGCGGTGCCGCAGGCATGGTCGAGCGGCGAGCGCGACAGCCTCAGCGCCTGCAGCTTGTCGATCTCGGCGAACCGCCAGTAGCGCGACCACCAGCCGCTGCGGACCGCGACCAGATGTCCGTCCAGCGACCAGCCCATCCGTGAGGCGTGCCGATGCGCCGCATGGGCTGACGCCGGCAGCCAGGCCAGGGCGCACCAAGCCCAGGGCCCCAGGTGCCATGCGGCCAGCGCGGTCGCGGGCAGCAGCCATGTCAGGGTCGGCAGCAGCAGGCGCCAGCGGGCGGAGGCGGCGACCGGACGCCAGTCCGCGCGTGGCCATGCCGCCTGCGGCAGCAGGTGGTTGACCAGCGCGTCGCACGCCTCGGGCGTGGCGATCGGCGCCAGGTCCTTCAGTGCGCGCTGGTCCTGCTGGCCGGCCTTCTCGGCCACCGCGGTGTCGATGCGCAGCGAGCGCCGGCCGAACCACCGGTGCAGCACGCCTTCGTGCAGCGTCCATGCCTGGATGCGCCGGCGCGCCACGCTGGTGCGCAGGCGCGCCAGCAGGCCGCGCTCGACCATCAACCTGCGCGTGTCTTCACTGAGGCGGAACCCATGGAACTGCAGCAGCGCCAGCACCACCGACAGTGCGCGCACCAGGACCAGCGCCAGCACCACCAGCGCGGCGACGCCCGCGGCGCCGGCCAGCCAGCCCAGGTGGAGCTGTTCGGCATACCCGAAGGCCTGCTTGGCGCCCTGGCGGAAGAACTGTTCGATCATCCGCTCCGGCAGGATCTGCCAGGCCGCACCGAAGCCCGCGGCCACCACGATCATGCCGCGGTTGGAGATCAGGCCCAGGCGGATCACCTCGGCCGTCGACAGCGCCAGCAGCGTGGCGTCGCGCGCACGCGATGGCTCATCGGACGCAGCGGCCTGGATGGCCGCGGGGCCGCGCGCCTGGTGGCGCACCAGGTCTTCCAGCGCCAGCGCATCGCGCAGGCCCAGCACACGCATCTGCGCTTCCGGCTTCTGGCCGCCTGCGGATTCCAGACGCACCTCCGCCACGCCGAACACGCGGTGGAGCAGCGACTGGTGCACCACCACGTTGTGGATGCGGGAGAAGGGAATCTCGCGCCGCGAACGGTGCAGCAGGCCCTCGCGCACCGTCAGGCCATCGCGGCCGATCACGTAGCGGTAGGTGAAGTACTGCAGGATGGCCAGCACCACCAGCACGGCGATGCCGATCACGGGTGCGAACGCCAGCCAGGGATCACCGTCGTCGCTCTTGCGGGCGCCGAACACCAGCAACGCGATCAGCGGGAAAATGAACTGCCTGAGCTGCTGCAACAGTACGAACAGCCACGACCATGGGTGCAGGCGGCGTTCCGGGGCGTCGGTGTCCACGGCAGGTCCGTCCATCACAGCGCGTCGTCGTGGTCGACCTGCGTGGCCAGGCGTTCGCGCAGGCGCTCGGCGTCGTCCGCGTCCAGTCCCGACAGCGACACGGCGGCCATGCGCGTGCCGGCGGTGTGCACCACCAGCGTGGACAAGCGCGCGCTGCGTTCCAGCGGGCCGCGCTTCACGTCCAGGTGCTGTACGCGCGAAATCGGCACGTGGGTTTCGCTCTGCCACCAGTTCCCGCGGCGGACCGCGAAGCCCCGGTCGTCCAGGCGCCAGCGCGTGCGCCGGTGCCGCTTCACCGCGACCCAGGCGCCGAGCAGCGCGCCCACACCCGCGGCCACCGGCACGGCCAACCACGGCGACACCATGTCGGTGGCGCGGGCAACGAAGAAGGCGGGAAAGGCGAACGGAAACAGCAACGCTGCGCCGCCCAGCGCGGCCAGCCACGCGCCGCGCGCAGGCAGCGCCTGCCAGGCGTCGGTGGGCGCCAGCGGGATGGGGGTGTAGGTGTCGATCTGCATCACAGCCTGCCTGCTCTCATCTCGTCGATGGCTCGGTAGTCCAGCACGTAATCGCGGTCGTTGCGATACTTGCCCAGGCGCGCGCTCATCCGCTTTCGCGCGGCGGCCCGCCTGTCCTTGGAGAGGTCCTCGTCCGCGGCCATCTTCTCGAGGGCCAGGGTCTGGAACTGCGTCGCCCTGGCGAAGTCGCCATTGGCGGCCAGCGCGGCGGCCACCGTGTCCAGTTCGTGCCAGTCCAGCTCATCCCTGCGCTGGATCATGAACTGCGACAGCTCCAGGGCGCGGACGGTATCGCGCTGGTCCGGTACCGGACAGGTGGCGAGGATCCACACGCGCTCGTTGCGCGCCTGCTTCGCACCCGCTTCTTCCGCGCGCGCGGCCCATGCTTCGGCCTGCCGGCAATCGCGCGCCATGCCGGCCAGACCGTCATGGTGGTACTGCGCCATGGCCAGCAGGGCCTGCGGTTCGGTGCCGTGCGCGGCGGCGCGGGTAAGGTGGGGCAGGGCGCGCTGCATAGCGTCGTCGGAGAACCCGCCCTCCTCCGTGATGGCCACCGAGGCGAGCCAGGCGGCCTGCCCATGGCCGCCCTCGCTGGCCTTCTCCAGCCAGGCCAGGCCCTCGGCGGCGTTCTTGGGCACCAACTGCGGCATGCCGCCCCCGTACTGCAGCGCGCCGAAGGCGAACTGGGCGAACGCATCGCCGGCCTCGGCCTTGCTGCGCACTGCGCGCAGGCGCCAGCGCAGCGGCGCGGTGTAATCCGGCCAGGCTTCGTTGAGGCGGGTGCGCATGCCCGCATCGTCCAGCGGCGTGCGGTCCAGCAGGGCCAGACTGGGGGCCTCGCGCTCCAGCATCGCGGCCAGCGCAAGTTCCATGCTGCGCACCTCGCCCAGCCCGGACTGCCGGAAGGCCTGGTCCATGAAGGCCGAGACGTCCGGCATCATCGATTCGTAGCGGTACCGCCACTGTCCGCCCTCACGCACCAGGACCGGGCCGAACTGGAACTGGCTCTCCGTCGGCGGTGCCACTTCCCCCACCGCCAGGTCGTCGATCACGGTGACATTGGACAGCGTCATGAGCGGCTGGTCGTCGGTGGCGGATTCCACCCCGGACCAACCCTCGACCAGGCACAGTCGCGCCACCGCACGGTCGTCCATCGCCTTCAGCGCCGCGGGCGGCTGGGTGGCGCGCAGCAGGTAGACCACGATGCGGTCGCCGCTGGGCAGCCGGCGCAGTTGTTCCGGCGAGGCATAGAGCGCCATGTCGCGCAGGAAGCCGAAGTGGACCAGGCTGGACGCCGCCAGCAGGTCGACGCTCTCGGGTTTCTCCTGGCTGCTCAGTTCCGCATAGCGGTCCCATGCCTGCGAAACCTCGTTCAGCGCGGCGGGACCCTGCGCTGCCATCGCCGGAACCACGACCCACCCCGCCAACCATCCTGTCAGCCATCTGCGCACGCGCATCGCTTCCCCCTTGTCCGTCCCCTTCAGCGGTAGGGATTGTCCTCGCCGCTGCCCTCCGGCCGCAGGGTATAGCGTTTGTAGGTCCACTGGTACTGCGCGGGGTCGCGGCGCGCGATGCGCTCGACGGTCTGGTTGAGTACGGTCACCGCGGCGACCGGATCCGGATCGGCGATGCCGGGCGGGGCCGGTTCCACATGCAGCGCGAAGTCGGGACCGGGGCCGATCCGCTCGCACCAGGCGAACAGCACCGTCGCGCCGGTGCGTTCGGCCAGGCGCGAGACCAGCGTCATCGTCAGTGCCTGCGTACCGAAGAAGGGAGCGAACTCGCCATCGCCGGCCTTGGGCTGCTGGTCGGGCAGGATGCCCACCGCGCCGCCGTCCTTCAGGACCTTCCACAGCTGGCGCACGGCAGGGCCCTCGGCCCGCACCTGGCGGATGTTGTCCGCGCCACGCACCCGCAGCAGGAAGGCGTCGCCCACCGGAGACTCGGGCGGGCGGTAGACGATCGCGATGGGCCCGCGCGAGGCCAGCCACTGGTTGAGCAGTTCCCAGTTGCCGAAATGCGGCGCGGCCACTATCACGCCCTTGCCGCTGGCCAGGGCCGCGTCGTACAGCGCTTCGCCATGCCGCTCACGCAGCAGGCGCAGGTTCTCGGCGGGCGGCCGGGTCCAGAAGCGCAGCGTCTCGAGCGCCTGGCGGGCCGTGGTGCGCAGGATGGCCTGATGGAGGTCCTCGCGCTGGCCGGGCAGCAGGTCCGGAAAGGCGATCTCCAGGTTGCGTCGTGCCACCCGGCTCTCGCGCGCGTCGGACCGGCGCCAGGCCCAGGCCATCGCATCGCCGAGCGCGCGCAGCCAGGACCAGGGAAGACGGCCGACCAGGGCGGCGGCGTGGTAAGCCAGGGGGGCGAGGGTGGCCGGTTTCATGCGGCCAGTGTAGCCAACCGGCCGGTAACCCCCGGCGCGCCGGGGCGGACAGGGGCTGCGGCTATGCTGTCGCTCCGTCCCGCGGAGCCTCGCCATGCTGTCCCTGATCCAGCGCGTCACCTCGGCCACCGTCACCGTGGAGGGCGAGGTCGTCGGGACCATCGAAGCGGGCCTGCTGGCGCTGGTGGGCGTGGAACCGGGCGACGGGGAGGCCCAGATCGCCCGCATGGCCGAGCGCCTGCTGGGGTACCGGGTGTTCGCCGACGAAGCCGGCAGGATGAACCGCTCCCTTGCCGATACCGGGGGCGGGCTGTTGCTGGTCAGCCAGTTCACCCTGGCCGCGGATACGCGCTCCGGCATGCGACCCAGCTTCACCACCGCCGCCCCGCCCGCGGAAGCTGAACAGGGATTCAACCGACTGATCGACATCTGCCGGCAAAAGCATGCAGGGCGGGTGGAAACCGGCCGCTTCGGGGCCCATATGGTGATCAGCCTCGTCAACGACGGGCCGGTGACCTTCCTGCTGCGGCCGTGACGTTCTTCCCTTGTCGGCGGCCGGGATTCAGGAACCCAACCCGGTCCGCGCTGGTATAATACGGGGTTCTCCCTTCCTTACTCCCCGGTGGCGCAACCTCCATGGCCAACGAACGTCCTGCCCAGCAGTCCGACATCAAGCTCTTGATCAGCAAGGGCCTGGAGCAGGGCTATCTGACTTACGCCGAAGTCAACGATCACCTCCCGGACGACCTGGTCGACCCGGAGCAGATCGAGGACATCATCGGCATGATCAACGGCATGGGCATCGATGTCCATGAAGTCGCGCCCGATGCCGAAACCCTGCTGCTCGCCGACGGCAACACCGGCAACCGCGAAGTCGACGAGACCGCGGCCGAAGAAGCCGCCGCCGCCCTGACCTCGCTGGACACCGAAGGTGGCCGCACCACCGACCCGGTGCGCATGTACATGCGCGAGATGGGTACGGTCGAACTGCTGACTCGCGAGGGCGAGATCGCCATCGCCAAGCGCATCGAGGAAGGCCTGTCCCAGGTGCAGGCTTCGCTGGGCAACTTCCCGTGGTCCATCGAGCTGCTGCTGGAAGAGTACGAACTGCACAAGGCGGGCAAGAAGCGCCTGGCCGAGGTGGTGGTCGGTTTCAACGACGTCGAGGAGCCGGTCGAAGAAGTGCCGGCCGCCGAAGAGGTCGCCGATGCGGCCGAAGACGCCGATGACGACGAGGAAAGCGGCGACGATGCCGCCGAGGAAGCGGCGCCGACGGGCCCGGATCCGGAAGAGGTCGCGCGCCGCATGCAGGTGCTGGCCGACGGCTACGCCAAGTTCAAGAAGTCCCATGCCAAGAACGGTCCGGACAACAAGGCCGTCGCCAAGCTGCGTGCCGAGCTGGCCGAGACCTTCGTCACCCTTAAGCTGCCGCTGCCGCTGACCGACACCCTGGTGCGCAAGCTGCGCGAGGTGATGGCGCAGATCAAGGACCACGAGCGCCGCGTGCTGCACCTGTGCGCCAACGTCGCCAAGATGCCGCGCAAGGAATTCCTGCGCGCGTGGGAAGGCAACCAGACCAACCTGGGCTGGGTTGACGAGGTGCTGAAGCGCAAGCAGAAGTGGTCATCGGGCCTGCGCGACGTCAAGGACCAGATCGTCGCCGAGCAGGAAGCCACCATCGCCGTCGAGCAGGCGATGCACCTGACCCTGGCCGACATCAAGGACATCAGCCGTGCGATGGCCTACGGCGAAGCCAAGGCGCGCAAGGCCAAGAAGGAGATGGTCGAGGCCAACCTGCGCCTGGTGATCTCCATCGCCAAGAAGTACACCAACCGCGGCCTGCAGTTCCTGGACCTGATCCAGGAGGGCAACATCGGCCTGATGAAGGCCGTGGACAAGTTCGAATACCGCCGCGGCTACAAGTTCTCGACCTACGCCACCTGGTGGATCCGCCAGGCGATCACCCGCTCGATCGCCGACCAGGCGCGCACCATCCGCATCCCGGTGCACATGATCGAGACGATCAACAAGCTCAACCGCATTTCCCGCCAGATGCTCCAGCAATACGGCCGCGAGGCCACGCCGGAAGAACTGGCCAAGGAAATGGACATGCCCGAGGACAAGATCCGCAAGGTGATGAAGATCGCGAAGGAACCGATCTCCATGGAAACCCCGATCGGCGACGACGAGGATTCCCACCTGGGCGACTTCATCGAGGACACCAACGTGGAGTCCCCGATCGAGAACACCACCAACATCAACCTGCAGGAAACCGTCCGCGACGTGCTGGCCGGCCTGACCCCGCGGGAAGCCAAGGTGCTGCGCATGCGCTTCGGTATCGACATGAATACCGACCACACGCTGGAAGAGGTCGGCAAGCAGTTCGACGTCACCCGCGAGCGCATCCGCCAGATCGAAGCCAAGGCCCTGCGCAAGCTGCGCCACCCGTCGCGTTCGGAACAGCTGCGCAGCTTCCTCGACATCGACTGACGCAACGCGCGGTTCCGCACCGTCCAGGCGCGGCCCTCCGGGGCCGCGCTTTTTTTGTGCATCAACGCGTCCTGCGTGCGCCGGCGCCTTGTCATGGTCATCGGATCACGCGCCCTACATCGCGCGTTTCGCCACGGTCGGCGAACCGCGTGCAGCGACGGGACGCACTCAGGAGCGCGCCCCAGAAGAGACTTCGGTGCCATTGTCCTTTGCGCGCGTCCCGCAGCTGCACGGTGCCCAACCACCCCGCAATCGACCTGGCCTCATCCGGTACAATTCCGGCGCAACGGGCCTATAGCTCAATGGTTAGAGCAGAGGACTCATAATCCTTTGGTTCCAGGTTCGAGTCCTGGTGGGCCCACCAGTCGATGCAACCACTTAGGTGATTGGTACCGGTGGCATAAGTTGAAACATTGTTTCAACTTATGATGATTAAAAAATCAATAGTTGCAACGACTTGCCTATGAAATGACCGCCAGCCGGGTTGCTTTGGTAGAGATTCGCATGCGTCCAGCTCCTTTTCTGCCGGAAGCGGACTTGCGGGCTCGGGTGGCCGCTATCGGCCAGAAGCGGACATCTGCTACGAGGAGAGGTCCAAAAGCCTAGCCCTGGACTACGCGTGCCCGTCATCCGATTCACTTGCGGCGAGCAACTCCCCTCCAAGAGAAGGCGTTGTCGTTCGTCCTGGCGCATGGGTTAACCCTTCGGGCGCGCGGGACTGGCTTGGCAGCGGCCCTTCGTGGTGAACTGGCCATGGAGTTCGTCGCTTGGACTATCCACTCGTATGACATCGGCATCCTTGGACCGGCGGGTACTCCCACCTTACTGGCTACCGGTACTGGCCGGCCTACCGTTGGGCGCCTGCCTGCTGGTGATGGCACTGCCGCTTCTCGGTCATGGCAACGCGACGCTGTCGCGTACCTTGTACCTGTACGCGTTCGCGCTGTGGCTACTGCCGCTGACCGCACTGCAACGCTGGCTGTGGCGGCGCGGCACGCCGGGCTGGCGCATCGCCCTGGTGCTGCTGGCGGCCACCTACGCGATGGCGCTGGCCACGCGTCTGCTGAGCGTGGCCGTGCAGGCGACGGCGTCGGGCAGCCTCGCGCGGCTGATGACACCGGGCGTGGTAGACGTGCCGCTGTTGTTCCGCGGCCTGGAGGGCGCATGGCTGGTGCTGGTGGCCTACTGCGCGATCCACGCGGTGGTGACCTATTACGCCGCGCTGCGACAGGAGCAGGCGGACCATCTGGAAGCGCGTTCGCTTGCGCGCGACGCCGAACTGCGCGCTTTGCGCTACCAGTTGCAGCCGCACTTCCTGTTCAACACGCTCAATGCGGTGTCCACCCTGATCGCGGAAGGCCACGGCGCGGACGCACGGCAGATGCTGGCACGGCTCAGCGAGTTCCTGCGCACGGTGCTCGAGGCGAGGCCCCGCCACGAGGTGACCCTGGCGGAGGAGATAGCCATGACCGAGGCTTACCTGGAAGTGGAAAAGGCCCGGCTGGGACGGCGCCTGCAGCTGGCCTGGCAACTGGGCGACGGCGTGCTCGCCGCCTACGTGCCCTATCTGCTGCTGCAGCCGCTGGTGGAGAACGCGATCCGCCACGGCATCGCACCCCGTCGCGCGCCGGGACGGCTCGACCTGCGCATCGTCCGCAACGGCACGCGGCTCGAGCTCCACCTGCTCAACGATCTGCCAGACACCGACGACACACCATCGCCGCCCGACGGCGCCCGTGACGCCGTTGGCCTGGACAACGTGCGTGGCCGGCTGGCGCGCCTGTACCCAGGCGAAGCTGCGCTGCAGACCGGCATCGAGGGCGACCGCTACCACGTGCGCCTGACGCTGCCGCTACGCCTGCATACCGGAGCGAGCGCATGATCCGCGTTGCGGTGGTCGACGACGAACCCCTTGCACGACGTGGCGTGATCTCGCAACTGGCCGCGTTCGACGACCTGGTGCTGACTGGCGAATACGAAGACGGTCCCGCCGCCCTGGCGGGACTGCGTGAGACGCTACCGGACCTAGTGTTCCTCGATGTGCAGATGCCGGGCATGAATGGCCTCGATGTGCTGGCCGCGCTGCCGCCCGAGCGACGTCCGCTCGCTATCCTACTGACCGCACACGAAGGCTTCGCGGTGCGTGCGTTCGCACTGAACGCCGTGGATTACCTGTTAAAGCCGCTCGACGACCCGCGCTTCGGCGAGGCGGTGGCGCGCGCGCGCAGCCTGCTCCGTCTGCGCGGCCTCGATGCGTCGGCGGTGGACGCCCGCGCGGCCGCACCGCTGCGTCCGTTGCAAAAGTTTCTGGTCCGGATCGGCAGCCGTACGCTCTTCATCCGCGCCGATGCGGTGGAATGGATCAGCGCCGATGGCGACTATGCAGTGCTGCACGTCGGCGCGCGGACGTACATGGTGCGGGAATCTCTGCACCAGCTCGCGACCCAGCTGGACCCTGCGCGCCTCGTCCGCGTGCACCGCTCCTCGATCGTGCGCCTGGACCAGGTGGCGGAACTGCAGCCGCTGACCAACCGAGATGCCGTGTTGCGCCTGCACGACGGCACACCAGTGCGGGTCAGTCGCACCTATATCGACGCACTGCTCGTGGCGCTGCACGCACGCGCCTGACGGTCGCGTACGCGGCGCGCCACCGGATCGGCGCACCGCAGGCACGCGCAACCGCACGCTGCGCGACATCACCGGACGGCGTCACTAGGGTGAAGGCTCCCCGACCGGAGTCGACCGATGCCAGCCCCTTCTCCCCTCCCGCATGCACGCACACGCCTGAGCGCGGCGTGCATCCTTGCGCTGCTCGCGACCGCCGAGCCCGCGATGGCGGCCGATACCTGCAGCACCGCGCCCGCCGATGCCGCCAGTACCACCTCGCAACGACTGCTGCAGGCTCTGGTCGAGACCAACGGCGTGCCCGGCATGGGCGCGGCGGTATGGCGCGATGGCCGCGTGGCCTGGACCGGCTGTGCCGGCCTGCGCGATGTCGAAGCGCGGGCGCCAGTGCAGCGCGACACCGTGTTCCGGTTGGCCAGCGTATCCAAGGTCATAGCCACCACGGCGGCGGCGAAGCTGATCGAAGACGGCCGGCTCGACATCGATGCTGCAGTCGGCGCCACCTTGCCCTGGTTGACGCCTGCGTGGTCGCAAGTGACCGTACGCCAACTCGCCGCACACATCTCCGGTGCGCCGCACTACGCGGGCAACGATCTGCAGACGCTCGGCAAGGTCCGCTATCCCACCGCGCGCGATGCCGTCGGCTATTTCTCCGAACGCGCTCTGCTTTCCAAGCCGGGCACAAAGTATTCCTACTCCTCCTGGGGTTACACGTTGATCGGCGCGATGATCGAAGCGCGCTCGGGCCTGCACTTCCTCGACTACGTGCGCCAGCACGTCACCGACGGCTTGGCCATCCTGGCTGACGGCGACGCGCCATCCGCGCAGGCATCCGTTCTTTACGACATCGAGCACGGACCGGCGCGGCGCGTCCCGAACACGGACATGAGCTACACCTGGCCCGGCGGTGGACTGGCGGCCACGCCCGAGGCGTTGGCCACCTTCGGTGGCCGCCTGCTCGACCACCGAATCGTTGGCGCCGCGCGGTGGGAGGCGATGCTGCAACCCACCCTGCTGGCCGACGGCACCCCGGTGCACGAGCGCGACTACGATGTCGGTTTCGGCTGGCGCGTCGGCCGCGATGCCGATGGCGACCGGATCGCGCACCATGCCGGCACCACCACCGGCGCACGCAGCGTGTTGCTCCTGTGGCCCGGACAGGACACCGCCGTCGGCGTACTGTCGAATGCGATGTGGGTATCGGCGATCGAACCCACTGCGGAATTGCTGGCCGCACCGTTCCGCACGCCGCCGGCCAGCCTGACGGCCGCGGTATGCCCCACCGGCGCACGCCTAACCGGCACGCTAAAGGACGAGCGCTTCGAACTCGACGCGACGTTCCGTCTCGAACACGGTCGCTGCGTTGGCGACTTCGTCGCACCCGATCCTCTGCGCGACTTCTTTGCCAGCGCGTATGCGTGGCCCGGACACCGCCTGCGCATCGTCGCACTGGCCGACGACGGCACGCTGTCGCGTGCGGCGCTCGCCACGCCTTACGGCCTGTACGACCTGCGCGCTGTCCGTGATGGCGAATGGACGGTGTCCCTCAACGCCACGTCCACGCTGACCCTGACGCGCTGAGCCGCGCGCGCGCGTCCCCGGGGCCGGCACGCGCGATCCCTCACGGCCCCATCATGGAAAGGAACCACACGATGCGTTTCCGCACTCTCGCCTGCACCAGTCTCGCCGCCTTCTGTCTCGCCACTGTCGGCTGCAGTTCGATCGCAAGCCGCACCAACTCCCTCTCCGACGAACGCATTCTGTCCGAAACCGGCGGCGTGCTCGGCCTGTCGCCGTCGGAACTCACCCTGATCGAGCGCCGCACCGAAGGCACCAATACCTACGTCACCCTAAAGGCGCGCAACGGCAAGACCTATGCGTGCACCGTCAACGGCGGCAACCTGCTGTCGTTCGGCATGACCAATCCCCCGGTCTGCCAGCCGCGCTGAAACACCCTCGCCGCGACCGCACCCGGTCGCGGCCTTCTTCTCTCCCACAGGAGCCCGTTGATGCGCACACGCTGCCCATCCCGGCGCGTGCATGCGCGCCTGTTCTTCCTCTTCTGCAGCGGACTGGTAGCACCGGCCACGCAGGCGGCCATCGTGGTCGACGGTCGCTTGGACGAACCGGAGTGGCGCGACGCGGTGCAGTACCGCGATTTCCGCGTGGTGGCCCCATACCTGCTGTCGCCGGCCCCCGATAGCGCGGCGACGGTGGCGTACCTGCTGTCCACGCCGGATGGATTGGTGGTGGGGTTCATCCTGACACAGTCCGACGACTATCCGCGCATCAGACCCCGCCTCGAACGCGATCAGGACACGCGCGCCGATCGGGTCACGGTGATGATCGACTTCGACGCTGACGGCCGTACCGCTTACAGCTTCGGCGTGGACCTCTCCGGCTCGGTCCAGGACGGCGTGGTAACCAACGAGAACCAGCTTGCCACCGACTGGGACACCGACTGGACCTGGGCGGTCGGCGAGCATGACAGCGGCTGGCAGGTCGAGCTGCTCCTGCCGTGGACGGTAGCGCCGATGCGCGGCGCGGATGCACCCACCCGCGACATTGCCGTCCACTTCAGCCGCACGCTGGGGGCCACGGGCGAACAGGTCGCTTACCCCGCCGTCTCGCCCGAGCGAGCGCGCTTCGTCTCCGCCTTCGAGCGCGTAAATCTGGCGCAGTACCGCAAGGCGCTGCTGCACGTATGGCCGTACGCGACCGTCACCCACGACCGTCTCGAGGGCGACCAACGCCACAAAGCCGGCGTCGATCTGCTGTGGAAGCCGTCGCCCACCTTCCAGCTGGGCGCCACGGTCAATCCCGATTTCGGCCAGGTCGAGTCCGACGACCTCGTCATCAGCTTCGACGCCGTGGAGACGTTCCAGAGCGACCGACGTCCGTTCTTCACCGAGAACCAGAGCATCTTCAAGCAGACCACACCCGATGCCGGCCGTCTGGTGCACACGCGCCGCATCGGCGCCGAGGCCGATGACGGCACCGGAATGGCCGACATCGCGGCCGCGATCAAGCTCAACGGCTCGCTCGGTGCGCTCGGCTACGGCATGCTGTCGGCGAGCGAGCGCGGCCCCGTCGGCCGCGACTTCCATGCAGCGCGCCTGCAGTACCCCGTATCGACCGGAGTCAACGTCGGCTGGCTCGGCACCTATGTCCGCCGTCCGTTCCTGCAGCGCGAGGCCCGCGTGCACGCGGTCGATCTGAGCTGGCGCCGTGGCGAGCAACTGGTGGTCGATGCGCAGGTGCTCGCCAGCGAGGCAAACCAGCATGGAGTGACGCGCAGCGGTTCCGGTGCATGGCTGCGGTTGTTCTGGATGCCATCCTCACGCTGGACATACGAAATGGAAGCTACCCATTTCGATCCCGACCTCGATTTCAACGACCTGGGCTACCAGCGCCGCGGCGATCTCGATGAGATCGAAGTCACCGGCGCCTACCTTCATAGCAGCGAAGGCGCGTCGTCTCGCCTGTCGACGGCGCGCTGGTCTCTGGAGGCGCAGGCACGGCGCAATCATCGCGGCGAACGTCTGCCGGACATGTGGATCGCGCGCGGCACCTTCGATCTGCGCAGCGGCACCCGGATCGTCGTCGACAGTGTCACCAGCAGCGGCGGCTGGGACGACCGTTTCCTGCGCGGGTACGGTGCGGTGTGGTTCGGCCATCGGAACGAGGCAAGCGCCCGCGTGGTCAGCCGCCGCTTCGGTGCATGGTCGTATGAGGCCGAACTATCGTTGGTGGCGCTCGGCCTGAGTGCGCGTCCCTCGCAGGCCGCACGGTTGGCGGTGAACTGGTTCGCTGGCGACCGCTTCAACGCGAAGCTGGAACTTGCGCCGGATATCAGCCGGGACTGGTTGATCTGGGAGGTTGGCGATTACGCGGGCCGCTACACGCGCCGAGGCGATGCTTTGAGGCTCGACGCCACCTGGTTTTCCGGCCGCCAGCACGAGCTGCGCTTGAAATCGGAATGGCTCGGGCTGCGTGCCGAGGCAGGCCAACGTTACCGGCGCGGCGCCGATGGCAGGCTGCATGACACCGGCGAGGCTCTCCCAGCGTTCGACATCAACCGCTTTGGCATCCAGCTACGCTACCGCTATCTGCTCGGACCGCAGTCGGACGTCTACCTCGCGTGGTCGCGCGGTGGCCTGGGTGAACACGAGCGCCGTCGCCCGGGTACTGCCCAGCTGTTCGAGGAGGCGCTTTCGCTGACCGATACCGATCAACTGGTAGCTAAGCTGCGCTATCGGTTCTGAAAGCAATCGAGACACCCCTCCACTAAAAACTTGATCTGAGTCGTACCGGGTCCAGTAGACATCTTCGAGCAGTACTGCAATCACGGAGGTGTGCATGTACACGGACGAGTTCCGGGCCGCCGAACGCGGCCCTGGCCTGGACCGATGACGCGTCGCCGTACAGGCCGCTCATGCGTGCATCAAGGTCCTGTCCCCGCGTCGGAAGACACGAGGCCGAGAGGGCGGCCGTCGTGACCTGGCACGATGTTGCGTTCGTGGAATAGATCGATTTAATGCGATGATTCTGGACGGGCTCGACTACGCTGCCCGGGAGGATCATTGATGGAGGTTGCGGCAAGCGCCCGTGCCTGTCTGGTGGCCGATGTCGGTGGCACGAACGCGCGCGTGGGTTGGACCCTTGACGGGCAGAGCGTGCAGGACGTGGTGGTGCTGCGCTGCAGCGACAACGCTTCGCTGGCCCACATCCTGGGCAGTTATGTTGAGCGGATGGCGCGAAGCCACCCGGGGATGGCGCTTCGCGAAGCCGTCGTGGCCATCGCCGGATATCTCCAGGGCGATCGTCTGGTCAACGCCAACCTTCCGTGGGAGGTCTCCGTGGCCCGGACCGCGGATGCCGCACGCCTTGAATCCCTCGTCCTGATCAACGACTTTGGCGCCGTGGCCCATGCCATTCCCGGGGTGCAGCGGCAGACGCTTGTTCCGTTGCTGCCAGGGCAGCGGGACCCTGGCATGCAGGTGCCGGCGTTGGTGCTGGGCCCGGGGACCGGCCTGGGAGCCGCCCTGTGCCTGGACCGCACGGGCGCGGAGGTGCTTCTGACCGAGTCCGGCCACGCCGCTCTGGCCGCAGGCAATCCGCTGGAACTGGCGGTGCTGCAGGACCTCGCCACGCGCTGGCATCACGTGGACAACGAACGGGTGCTGTCGGGCACCGGCATGATGCACCTCTACGAGAGCCTGGCCCGGATGAAGGGGGAGACGCCCCTGCATCGGCGGGCGGAACAGCTCGTCGCCGCGGCGGACGCCGGAGATGCGACCGCCCGACAGACGCTGGATGTCTTCAGTGGCTGGCTCGGCAGTCTGGTGGCAGACCTGTTACTGACATTGGGCGCGCGTGAGGTGTATCTGGCGGGCGGCGTGACCGCGCACATCGCGCCCTTCCTGCACGCCGGGCCGTTCCAGCAACGCTATGCCGCGAGATTCGGTTCGCCGCGGGTGCCACCCCCCGTCTGGCGCATCGATCATGGGCACCTGGGCCTGATAGGTGCCGCGATTCACTGGCGGAGCCGGACTTCCTGTTCCGTTCGATCCATCGAGGAGCACGCATGAAAGGCAGAAGAAGGTTCCTGGGGCACATGGCACTGTCCGCCGGTGCGATGTCGCTGGCCCGTGGCGTCATGGCGGGGCCGGCAGAGAGTGCTGTGGTCCGTGGGGGGCGCGTGGTGTCCACCTGGGATTTCGGTGTCGGGGCCAACCAGGCGGCGTGGCAGCGGCTGTCGACAGGAGCGAGCGCCCTTGACGCGGTCGAGCAGGGCGCGCGCTGGGCCGAGAGCGAGTTGTGCAATCCCACGGTCGGGCGTTGCGGCAATCCCGACAGGGAGGGAGTTCTGACGCTCGATGCCAGCATCATGGACGGGGACGGGCGCTGCGGCGCCGTGGCTGCGCTCGAGGACATCGACCACCCCATCAGCGTGGCGCGACGGGTGATGGAAGACACTCCTCATGTGATGCTGGTGGGCAAGGGAGCGCAGCAGTTCGCCATGGCGCAGGGTTTCCGCAGGCAGCGGCTGCTGACGCCGGAAGCCGAACAGGCGTGGCGGGAATGGCGCGAACGGGCGAAGTACGAACCGCAGATCAATGTCGAGCGGAACCTGACACCGGGCAACAAGGAAAACCACGACACGCTGGGGATGCTGGCGATCGACCGCGACGGCCGGCTGGCCGGGGCCTGCACCACCAGCGGCATGGCGTGGAAGATGCACGGTCGCGTGGGCGACAGTCCCCTCATCGGGGCGGGGTTGTACGTGGACAACGAAGTCGGCGCCGCAACGGCATCGGGTGTCGGCGAAGAGATGATCCGCAATGCCGCGAGTTTCCTGGTCGTGGAACTGATGCGGCAGGGGAGGACGCCGATGGAGGCCTGCCGAGAGGCCATCGCGCGCGTCGTCCGCAAACGTCCCGAGGCCAGCAGGTCGTTGCAGGTGTGCTTCCTGGCCATGAACAGACATGGAGAGGTCGGCGCCTTCGCCCTGAATCCGGGCTTCGTCTATGCCGTCTGCGATGCCGACAAGCAGGACACATTGCGCGCGGCCGATGCCGTCTACGACGGCGCGGCGGCATGAGTCGCCGCGCGTCCCTGTTGCTCGAGATCGCGGCCGGATCGCTGGTGTCCGCGCTCGCCGCGCAGCAGGGAGGGGCCGACCGCGTAGAGCTGTGCGAGGCACTCGAAACCGGAGGCACCACGCCCTCGTACGGAACGCTGGCGCTGGCCCGCGACCGCCTGCGCATCCCGCTGTTCGTCCTGATCCGCCCCCGTCCAGGGGATTTCCTCTACGACACGCTTGAAGCCGAGGTGATGCTGCGCGACATCGAAACCTGTGTGCGCCTGGGATGCGACGGGATCGTGGTCGGAGCACTGGATGCCGACGGCGATATCGACGAGCCCCTGTGCAGGCAGCTGGTGGCGGCGGCAGGGCCGCTGCCGGTGACGTTCCACCGGGCATTCGACGCGGTCCGCGAGCCTTCGGCGGCCCTGGAGCGGATCGTCGCGCTGGGATTCTCGCGGCTGTTGACTTCCGGAGGTCGCGCGACTGCCGAGGAAGGCAGCGCAGCCATCGCGGCATGCGTGCACCAGGCCCAGGGACGCCTGGAGGTCATGCCCGGCGCCGGCATCGACGCGGACAACATCGCGCGGGTCGCCTCGCGCACCCTCGCGCACGAATTCCACGCATCCGCGAAAGTGCAGCGCACGTCCGCGATGCGCGCGCCATCGTCTGCGCTGCCGGGCCTGTCCACGAGTTGGAACGAGACCGATCCAGCCCGCGTGCGCGCTCTGCGCGATGCATTGGATGCGCTGGGCGCAGCGTAGCGCTGCTCAGCGCGACATGGAGTACGGAAGCCCAAGAAGGTCGCCGGCCCGCGCCTTGTCCGGTGCGGCCTGCATCGTGAAGCGCAGTTCGCCACCGGCGAGAATCTCCTCGTGCTCCAGATAGGTGCGTTCCAGTGGCCGGCCATTGAGCGTGACGCTTCCCACATAGGCATGGGCTTCGTCCAGCGCGTCGGCGACGACGGTGAAGCGCTTGCCATTGGGGAGGTGAAGCGTGGCTCGGGGCAGGAACGGGCGGCCGAGCACGTACTGATTGCTGCCCGGCGTGACCGGGTAGAAGCCGAGCGTGGTGAACACGTACCACGCTGACATCTGCCCCAGATCGTCGTTGCCGGCCAGGCCATCCGGCCGCGGCGCGTACTGCGTATCCATGATCTGCTTCAACCGCGCCTGCGTGCGCCAGGGCTGACCCGCATACGCGTACAGGTAGGCGACATGGTGGCTGGGCTCGTTGCCGTGCGCGTACCAGCCGATCAGTCCGGTGATGTCTTCCATGTGCGCGAACACCGACGGATCCACGTTGGCGTCGAACACGGCGTCGAGCCGGTCCAGCAGCGCGGCGCTGCCGCCGTGCATCGTCGCCAGGCCGGCGACGTCCTGCGGCACGTACCAGGAGTACTGCCAGGCGTTGCCCTCGGTGTAATCCGTGCCGTAGCCGCTGGCGGCCGGGTCGAACGGCTCGCGGAACGCGCCGTCGCGCCTGCGCGCGCGCATGAAGCCGGTGGCGGGATCGAACGCATGCTTCCAGTGGCCCGCCCGCCGGGTGAACTCGGTAGCCACGTCGGTCTTCCCCATCGCCTGCGCCATCCGTGCGATGGCCCAGTCGTCGTAGGCATACTCCAGCGTCTTGCTCGCCGCCTCGCCTTCTTCGTCGATGGGCACGTAGCCCAGTTCGCGATAGGCGGCGATGCCGTCATAGGGGCCGTAGTTGGCGCTGGCCACCATGGCCTGCAGCGCCTCTTCGGCGTCATAGCCGCGTATCCCTTTCATGTAGGCATCGGCGATCACGGGCGCCGCGTGGTAGCCGATCATGCACCACGTCTCCAGGCCGTGGAACGACCATACCGGCAGCACGCCATATGGGCTTTCGCGACGCGAGGCGAGCAGCGAGTTGACGAAGTCGTTCGTGCGCTGTGGCGGCTGCACCAGCGTCGCCAGCGGATGCAGGGCACGGTAGGTGTCCCACAGGGAGAAGGTGGAGTAGTTCGTCCAGCCGTCGGCCTGGCGGACGGCATTGTCGGGTCCGCGATAACGGCCGTCGCTGTCCATGAACAGCGTGGGGCCGAGCAAGGTGTGGTACAGCGCCGTGTAGAAGCTGGTGAGTTGTGCCTGGTTCCCGTGCGCCTCCACCGCTCCCAGCGCGTCACGCCACTGCCGCTTCGCCGATGCACGCAGGCCATCGAAGTCCCAGCCCGGCGACTCCGCATCGAGGTTGGCGATGGCGTTGTCCTCGCTCACCGGCGAGATGGCGACTTTCACCAGCACCGGCTGTCCGGCGGCCGGGGCGACGTCGAAGGCGGCAACCAGCTGGCGTCCCTCGATCTGCGCGCGCTGTCGCGGATCTTTCTCGCCGGGAGGCGGAAATCCCCTGTAGGGAATGTCCTGCTCGGTGTTGTGCAACTGGTGACCCGTGAAGGGTCGGGAGAAGCGCACGGCGAAGTACAGCTGCCGGCCCGGCGCCCAGCCGCGCGTTTCGCGGAAGCCCGTGACCGTGCCATCGGGCCGCACGCGCAGCCGCGACCACGAAATCTTGCCGAGGTAGTCGTACATGCTGGTGCGCAGGTCAAGCACGATGTGGCCCGGCTTGCCTGCGGGAAAGGTGTAGCGGTGCATGCCTACGCGCGCGCTGGCGGTGAGCTCGGCGCGTACCTGGTGGTCGTCCAGGGTGACGGCGTAGTAGCCGGGCTGGGCCGTCTCGGTGGCGTGGCGGAAGCGCGAGGTGTATCCGCTGCGGGGTTGGTCGGGATCGCCCCGCTCGAGCTGCAGTTCGCCGGTGGTGGGCATCAGCAGCAGGTCGCCGAGATCGGAATGGCCGGTGCCGGAGAAGTGGGTGTGGGAGAAGCCGACGATCGTGGTGTCGTCGTAGCGATAGCCCGCTGCCCAGCCGTAGCCGTCCTTGCGTGGCTGGATGCGCGTATCCGGCGACAACTGGATCATGCCGTAGGGCACGGTGGCGCCCGGGAACGTGTGGCCTTCGCCACCGGTACCGATGAAGGGATCCACCGCGCGGAAAGCGGCTTCCCCGACGTCGGCAGGGGCGGCGATCACCCCATCCGGGACGGTGAAGCCTGCGCCTGCGATCCCCGCCAGCATGAGGACCTTCGTGCCGAGTCGCTTCATCCGCGCACCTTTTGGATCGGTTGAATGCGAGGAAAGCTAGCACACCGCCGGCATGGCCACGCGGGACGGCCGGGCGGGTGGGCGGGCGCGTCCGTTTTTTCCCGGAGGCACGGCGCCTGCTGCGGAGCAGCATGCAAGGCGGTGAGCGGCGTGATAAACCTGTCGCTATTGGATCGATCCAATTTTGCCCCTTCCCTGTCATGGAGCCGTGGCATGGAAGGAGCGATCGCCCGCGCTCGTCCGCCCCCGACACTGGAACCCACATGCATACCCGCGCCATGCCGGTCACGCCAGTCCAGGGAACGCGCAGCCTGTTCGTGTTGCGTGCGCTCTGCTTCATCGCGCTGTTCGCCGTGCTTGCCGGTGCGCAGGCGGTAGAACAGCGGCAGCTGGACCAGGGTTGGGAGTTCAGGCGGATATCCGCCGGGGCGGGTGACGAGGATCCTGCCGGCATCGGGTCTGCATGGCGTCCCGCCTCGATGCCGGGCACGGTGCATACCGACCTGCTGGCCCATGGCCTGATTCCGGACCCCTATGTCGGTGCGCCGGAAGCGGGCCTGCAGTGGATCGGCCTGGCGGACTGGGAATACCGCACCACATTCCAGGTCAGCGAGCGCGTGCACCGAGCTGCGCGCAGCGAACTGGCGTTCGAGGGGCTGGATACGTTCGCCGAGGTGTTCCTCAACGACGAGAAGGTGCTGGACGCCGACAACGCCTTCCGTACCTGGCGCATTCCCGTACAGGGGCGTCTGCGTGAAGGCGCCAACGAGCTGCGCGTGGTCCTGCGTTCGCCGATCAGGCGCCTGCTGCCGGGCGTGCAGGCCATGCCGCATCGCATCGCCGGCAACTACCCCTCGCCCTACGGCGACGAGCCGAAGGACGCCATGACGGCCAACTTCGCACGCAAGCCCGGTTACCACTATGGCTGGGACTGGGGCCCGCGCTATGTCACGGCCGGCATCTGGCGCGCGGTGCGACTGACCAGTTGGGATGTGGCCCGCGTACAGGACCTGCAGGTGCGCCAGGACCATGTGGCCGGAGACGTCGCCGAACTGACCGCCATCCCGACCGTGGACGTCGCCCGGCCCGGCCGCTACCGGGTGCGCGTGTGGCAGACCTCGCCCGACGGCCGCAGGACGCTTGCGAGCGAGCGTGAGCTCGCGCTGTCCCCGGGCATCGGGCGGGTACCGCTGTCTTTCCGCATCCGGCACCCGCAGCGCTGGTATCCGGTCGGGTACGGCGCCCAACCGCTGTATGCGTTCGCGGTGGAGCTGGCGCAGGGCGGGAAGGTCGTTGCTACGCGTAGCGTGCGCACGGGCCTGCGCAGCGTCGAGCTGCGCCGCGAGCGGGACGCTGCAGGGCGCAGTTTCGCGTTCGTCGTCAACGGCATTCCGGTTTTCGCCAAGGGTGCGAACGCGATCCCCTTCGACATGTTCCCGTCGCGTGTGACGCCAGCGCAGCTGCGGCGCGTCCTGCAGTCGGCGGTCGACGCCAACATGAACATGGTGCGCAGCTGGGGCGGGGGCTACTACGAAAGCGATGCGTTCTACGACATCGCCGACGAGCTCGGCCTGCTGGTGTGGCAGGACTTCATGTTCGGCGGCGGCATGCAGCCTGCCTACGATCCCGTGTTCCGGGCCAATGTGGTGGCCGAGGCGGAGGACCAGGTGCGGCGCCTGCGCAACCACCCGAGCATCGTGCTGTGGTGCGGGAACAACGAAGAAGAGATCGCGTGGAAGTACTGGGGCCATGGCAAGGCGCTGAAGGACGCCGATCCCGCCTTCGCCGCCCGGGTCTGGGACGGGTATGTCCAGCTGTTCGACCGCGACCTTCGCCGCGTCGTGGCCGAGGAGGCGGGCGGCATCGCCTACTGGCCCAGTTCGCCCAGCGACGACATGGCGGAAGCGGCCAACACGCCTGCCAGCGGCGACATGCACTACTGGGAGGTGTGGGGCAATCCGGCGCGCCCGCCCTCGGCCTACCTGGACGTCACGCCGCGCTTCATGTCCGAATATGGACTGCAGGCCTGGCCGGTGCGCAGGACGATAGACCGGGTGATCGGTCGCGACGAACAGCGCATCGATTCGCCGCAGGTCGAAGCGCACCAGAAGTTCCTGGCGGGCAAGGGCAACGAACGGCTGCTGCACTACATCCGCATGGAGTTCGGCGAGCCGCGCGACTTCGACGACTTCGTCTACCTCAGCCAGGTGATGCAGGCCGAAGGCATCGGCTTGGCCGCGCGGCATCACCGCGCCAGCCGGCCGCATACGATGGGCTCGCTCTACTGGCAGCTCAATGACGTATGGCCGGGCGCCTCGTGGTCGGGCGTCGACTGGTTCGGGCGCTGGAAGGCGCTGCAGTTCCATGCGCGCCGCTTCTTCGCGCCGGTCGCCGTAAGCGCGCTGCGAAAGGACGGAAGGACGACCGTCTCCGCGGTGTCGGACCGCACGGTGCCCCGCCGGGGCGAATGGCGATTGAGAGTGATGGACCTGCGTGGGCGCGTGTTGCGCGACGAGCGCAAGGCGATCGAGGTGGCGCCGCTGTCGTCCATGCGGCTGGCCGCCTACGACGATGCCGACCTGCTTGCCGGTGCCGATCCTGCCCGCACCGTGGCGGTGTTCGATCTGAGCGTGGAAGGCGAACCGCCTTCACGGCAGGTGGTCTATTTCACCGAGGCCCGGAACATCGCCTGGCCCGCGTCCGCCGTCCGCGCGGAGCTGCACGCCGACCGCCGTGGCGCGAGGCTCGAACTCACGGCCGATGCGGTGGCGCGCGCGGTCTGGATCGACTTCGGAGAGTTCGATGCCGAACCGGCCGACAATGAGCTGACGCTGCTTCCCGGCGAGCGCGTGGCGCTGCACGTTTCCTCGGACGCCGCACCTGATGCCCTGCGCCGAGCGCTTCGCATCACCACCCTGGCGGACGCCCTGTCCGAACCGTCATCTTCCCGGAGTACCGCGACCCCATGAGTTCCGCCCTTCCCCCGCATGCCGCTTTCCGCAGCGAGACCTTCCTGCGCGGCCACATCCGCCGCACGATGGCCTTCTACCACCCCCGCTGCATCGACCCGGCGGGCGGGTTCTTCCATTACTTCAAGGACGATGGGCGCATCTACGACGCGTCGCACCGCCATCTGGTCAGCAGTACGCGGTTCGTCTTCAATTACGCAACGGCGGCGTTGGAGTTCGGCGACGAGGATCCCGGGCTGCGCCAGGCCTACCTGGATGCGGTACACCATGGTTTGACGTTCCTGCGCGAGCGGCATCTCGATCCGGTGAGCGGAGGCTACTTCTGGACGCTGCGCGATGGCGCGCCGGAAGACACCACGCAGCATTGCTACGGTGCGGCCTTCGTGCTGCTGGCGTACGCCATCGCGTTGAAGGCCGGGGTCGAAAGCTGCCGTGGGTGGATGGACGCGCACTGGGACCTGCTGGAAACGCGCTACTGGGAGCCGGACTACGGCCTGTACCGCGACGAGGCCACGCGCGAGTGGCAATTCAGCGACTACCGCGGCCAGAACGCCAACATGCACATGTGCGAGGCAATGCTGGCCGCGTACGAAGCCAGCGGCGAGACGCGCTACCTGGAGCGCGCGCTGCTGCTGGCCGATCACATGACACGGCGTCAGGCCGCGCAGACCGAGGGACTGGTCTGGGAGCACTACGACGCGCAATGGCGTGTGGACACCGACTACCACCGCGACGATCCGAAGCACCTGTTCCGCCCCTGGGGGTTCCAGCCCGGGCACCAGACCGAATGGGCCAAGCTGCTGTTGATCCTGCAGGGACACCTGCGTGAAGCGGGACGGGGTGAGGCGTGGCTGGTGCCGCGTGCGCAGGAACTCTTCGATCGTTCGATGGAAGCGTCGTGGGATGGGGAGTACGGCGGACTGGTGTACGGCTTCGCACCCGAGTCATTGAGGAAGGACATCGCCGGGCCTTCTTTGCCGGATGGCCGGCACTTCATCTGCGACGACGACAAGTACTTCTGGGTGCAGGCCGAATCGCTGGCCTGCGCGGCCCGCCTGGCGCAGGCGACGGGCGACGATGTCTACTGGCAGTGGTACGACCGGCTGTGGGAGTACGCCTGGGCCCACATGATCGATCACGTCCACGGCGCGTGGTTCCGCATCCTCGACCGGCGCAACCGGAAGTACGACGAGGACAAGAGCCCGGCGGGCAAGACCGATTACCACACCATGGGAGCGTGCCATGACGTCCTGTCCGTCCTCCGCGCGCATGACTGAGCCAGCGCGCCACCGTCGGGCGTCCCTTGCCGCGACGCTGCTCCTGCTGGTCGGTGCACTGCCGGTGCAGGCACGCGATGCGGACTTCGCGACTTCGTTCGAGCGGGGCGAACCCGTACCCGCAGACGCGGAGCAGGCCGACATCAGCATCGCCGTGGGCGAGGGTCCGGAGCGTCCGTATGCCGCCAGGGCGAAGATGGGCTACACGGGGCAGCGGGCGCTGCGCTACCGCGCCGATGCGGCGGGCAGCGCGCCATTGTTCGCCGTCGATCTCGAAGTGCAGAAGGACACCGTCCTGTCGTGGAGGGTGCTTCCGGAAATCGTCGACGGCGATACTGCGGCCTCGACCGGCGTTTCGGTCGACCTGGTGTTCGATGACGGGCGCAGGCTGTCCCAGCTGGGGCTGACGGATCATCACGGTGCGCCGGCCACCGCCGCCGGACAGGCGGCATCGAAGACGCTGTATCCGCAGCAATGGGCGCACAAGCAGGTCCGCGTGGGCGACCTTGCGGCGCTGCGCGGCAGGCGCATCCGTGCGATCGAGCTGCAGGTCCAGCCCGGACCGGCCGCGGCTTCGACCGGCTGGATCGACGATGTCGCCGTGCGCCGCCAGGCGCCGCAGGCGGTCCGCCGTCCCAGCGACTACGTGATCACCACCCGCGGCACCCAGTCCAACAGCACGTTCTCGCGGGGCAACAACATTCCCGCCACGGCCATGCCGCATGGCTTCAACTTCTGGGTACCCGTGACCGACGCCGGCTCGCTGGGCTGGCTGTACCGATGGAACGAGCAGAACGGCGACGACAACCGGCCGCGCCTGCAGGCACTGTCGATCAGCCATCAACCCAGTCCGTGGATGGGCGACCGCCAGACTTTCCAGGTCATGCCATCCTCGACGCGCGGCGTGCCGGAGGCCGACCGCGCGAAGCGGGCGCTTTCGTTCTCCCACGACCACGAGGACGCCAAGCCGCACGCCTACCGCGTGGACTTCGATAACGGCATCCGTGCAGAAATCGCGCCGAGCGAACGCGCGGCCATCTTCCGGTTCCGCTTCCCGGAGGGCGCCGACGCCAACCTGCTGTTCGACAACGTCGACGCGCGCGCCGGGCTGACGCTGGATGGGGCCACGCAGACCGTGCGCGGCTATTCCGATACGCGCAGCGGCCTGTCCAACGGCGCCACGCGCATGTTCGTCTATGCGCGCTTCGACCGGCCCTGGCTCGACAGCGGGATGATCGACACGGGACGACCCACCGGTTACGTGAAGTTCGCGCCCAGCCAGACACGCGAAGTCGTCATGCGCATCGCCACCTCGCTGATCTCGGTGGAACAGGCGCAGCGCAACCTGGAGCAGGAGATTGGCGACGCCGGCTTCGATCTGGTCCGGTCGCGCGCGCAGGAGGCTTGGGACGCACTGCTGGGCCGGGTGAACGTGGAGGGCGCAAGTCACGACCAGCGCGTCACGCTGTACTCCAACCTGTACCGCCTCTTCCTGTATCCCAACATCGCGCACGAGAACGTCGGCAGTGCCGCGTCCCCCGACTGGCGCCATGCGGACCAGAACAGCTGGTCCAAGGAGAGCACAGGCGGCGATGCCGAGCGGACCTCCGCGCCGGTGAGACCCGGCAGGATCTACGTCAACAACGGCTTCTGGGATACCTTCCGCACCACGTGGCCGGCTTACGCCCTGTTCGCCCCCGAGCGCGCGGGCGAGATGATCGATGGCTTCCTGCAGCAATACCGCGACGGTGGTTGGGTCGCCCGCTGGTCGTCGCCCGGCTATGCCGACCTGATGGTCGGCACCAGTTCCGATGTGGCGTTCGCCGATGCCTGGCTGAAGGGTGTGGAAGGCTTCGATGCCCATCAGGCGTACGAAGCGGCGCTGCGCAATGCCACCGTGGTGCCGCCGGTGTCGAATGTCGGCCGCAAGGGGCTGGCGCGCTCGATGTATCGCGGCTATGCGGACAGCGACATGCATGAGGGCCTGTCATGGACGCTGGAGGGCGCGCTCAACGATTTCGGCCTTGCGCAGATGGCGGGCGGACTGGCGGCCCGGGAGAAAGACCCTGCACGCGCACGGCGCTATGCGGAGGAAGCGGAATACTTCCAGGCCCGCGCGACGGACTACGTGCACCTGTTCGACCCCGCCAACCGGTTCTTCCGCGGCCGCGCGCCGGACGGCCGGTGGCACTCGCCGGCGTCGGCATTCGATCCCCGCGTCTGGGGCGGCGACTACACCGAAGCCAATGCATGGACCTTCGCCTTCACCACGCCGCACGATGCCGCCGGTCTGGCCGGCCTGCTGGGCGGTGAAGCTGCGCTTGCGCAGCGGCTGGACGAGTTCTTCGCCACGCCCGAGACGGCGGAGAAGAAGTTCGCGGGCTCCTACGGCAACACCATCCATGAGATGACCGAAGCACGCGACGTGCGCATGGGCATGTACGCGCACAGCAACCAGCCTTCCCACCACATTCCCTGGATGTACGTGGCGGCGGGACAGCCGTGGAAGACGCAACGCATCACCCGCGACATCCTGGCCAGGCTGTATCTGGGCAGCGAGATCGGGCAGGGCTATCCCGGCGACGAGGACAACGGCGAGATGTCGGCGTGGTACCTGTTCGGCATGCTCGGCCTGTATCCACTGAGGATGGGGGCGCCGGAGTACGTCATCGGGTCGCCCGCATTCCCGTACGCGGAGGTGGACCTGGGCGGCGGACGCACGCTGACCGTGATCGCCCGCAACAACGACGCACGCAACGTGTACGTGCAATCGCTCAAGGTCAACGGAAAGCCCTGGACGCGGGCATGGATCCGACACCAGGACATCGCCGCAGGCGCCACGCTGGAGTTCGTCATGGGCGATGCGCCCTCGGCATGGGGCAGCGGCACCGAGGCACTGCCGCCGTCGCTGACGCCGCGGGGCGAGGCGCCTCGTGGCCTGGCGGACCTGACATCGAAAGCTCTCAGCGTGGCGTTGGGCGGACGCGGCAGGGCGGCGGCACTGGTCGACGACGATGCGTCCACCGCGCTGCCGTTGCAGGGAGACGCCAGTCTCGACATCCGCTTCGCAGCGCCGGTGCGCGCCACGTACTACACGCTTACCAGCGCGGACGACGCACTGCCGGGTCTGTCATGGACGCTGGAAGGCCGTTCCGGCAACGGGGCATGGACGCTGCTGGACCAGAGGCGCGAGCAGGCATTCCCGTCCGGCCGGCAGTTGCGTCCGTTCCGCATCGAGCGCCCGGGCGACTACGGCGAGTACCGGTTGCGACTGGAGGCGCCGGCAGGCATGGCGCTGGCCGAGGTCGAGCTGCTGCAGCCCGTGAAGCGGCAGGCCATTCCTTGAGCAGGAGAGCACCGGTGCGCGCACCGCCTGGTGCCGGGGGTTGCACGCCGTAACGTGATTGGTGCGTGGCAGCATGCAACCCGGGAACCGCTGTGCTAATTATGCTTTCCGTGGATTAGACCGATCTAATTCGGTCTTTCGTGAAGGGGAGGGGCCAGGAAGGGAGCCTGGGGTGCCGTCATGGCGCACGGACCTTCCTGCAGTGACAGGTTCTTTTTATTTCCTTGTGTTTTAGATCGATACAAAATCCATCGCGCCAGCAGCTGATCAATCTTGGGAGAGGGTGATTGAAATGAAATGCACGCCATACGCACGCAACCGCAGCACGCTGTATCTGGGGATCGCCATCGCGTTGTCCGCGACCGTCGCATCCGGTAATGCGCTCGCCCAACAGGCGGAAAGCGCGCCCGCCACGTCGGGCCAGGCCGAGGTGCAGGCCACGGACCTGGACACGGTGACGGTCAAGGGCTACCGCTACTCGATCGAGCAGAGCCTCGAGCAGAAGCGCAACGCGAACGCCGTGGTGGAAGTGATCACAGCGGAGGATGTAGGCAAGTTCCCCGACAAGAACGTCGCGGATGCGCTGCAGCGCGTACCGGGCGTGCTCATCAGCCGTGATGGCGGTGAGGGCAAGAACGTCAGCGTGCGTGGCCTGTCCTCGGAGCTGGTCCTGACCCAGTTGAACGGCAACTACATCGCCAGTGCCGAATCCAACGGCGACCCGACCCGTTCGTTCAACTACGCACTGCTGCCGTCGAACATGCTGGGCAGCGCCGAGCTGTTCAAGACGCCGGAAGCGCGCATCGACGAGGGCGGCATCGGCGGCACGGTCATCCTGCATACGCGCCGTCCGCTCGAACTGGAGCCCAACTCCGGCTTCGTCAATGTCGAAGGCACCTGGGCGGACACCACCAAGAAGACGGATGGACAGATCTCCGGCTCGTACTCCTGGCACGACAAGGAGGACCGGTTCGGCGTCTTCGTCGGCTACACCCAACAGAAGCGCACCGTGCGCACCATGGGGGCCAGCACCGAAAGCTGGCAGTGGTACGGCCGCGACGAAGGCGGCACCGCGGTCGACGTCAACGGCAAGCCCTCGGACTTCAACTCCAACTGGTGGGGCGGTACCGGCTTCTGGGACCAGAACGGCAACTACTACACCGGCTTCATGATGCCGACGTCGGTCAACTTCAACGTCAAGGAAGAAGAGCGCGAGCGCAAGGGCGGGCAGCTGACCTTCCAGTTCAAGCCGACCGACAACCTGACCCTGACCGCGAACTACTTCCGCTTCGACCTGTCGCAGGATTCGCAGACCAATACGCTGAAGGTCCCGGAGTGGAACATCGCGCGCTACTACGGCGACGGCAACTGGCGGGGCGGCCGTCTGCTCGACGGGCTGACCTTCGATCCCAGCGGCACCATCGTCACCGGCGCGAACTACAGCCTGCACCCGGGCAAGGCCTATTACTGCAGTGAGGAAGAGGCTGCCGCCGCCGGCATGGCACCTGGCGGCTGGGGTTCGGACGACTGCACCGTGCCGACGCCGCAGATCACCGGCAGCTACAACATCGAGAAGTCGCTCTCGCAGACCGCCGACTTCGGCGGCGAGTGGCGCGGCGAGAAGCTGGACGTGTCGTTCAAGGTCGGCCGCACGTGGGCCAAGGGCGGGCCCGAGCTGCAGTTCTCGCTGCCAATCAAGCCGCGCCGGCAGAATGCGGACGGCAGCTGGACGAATGGCAACTACGCCAGTGCGTGGGACCTGACCGGCACGCCGACGATGACGTTCTCGCCGGAGCTGCTGCAGAACCTGCAGAACGGCATCCTGCAGGTCGACCTGGGTTCGACCGGCTCGTCGTGGACCCGCAACGACACCCGGCAGAAGTACGGCCAGGTCGACGGTACCTGGCACTTCGACGGCGATGTGTTCGAATCGCTGCAGTTCGGCGTCAAGGCCCGCGACGGCGGCATCCACCGCAGCACGGGCAACAGCTACTGGGTGTGCCCGGGCACCGACCCGAGCGACTACGACAACCGGTACTGGGCCGGCCGCTGCAACAGCGTCGCCACCCAGTTCTCGCCTGGCCTGATCACCTCGTTGGGCAACCTGCCCGGCGGCATCAACGCCAGCGCGTACCCGGCGATCAACTTCCCGGGCTACATCGCCTACCTCAACAGCACCTACGGTGCGATGCAGACCCGCGAGGAGGACAATTTCGTCTACAACGTCGACGAGAAGATCTACTCCACCTACCTGCAGGCCAACTTCCGCACCGACCGCCTGCGCGGCAACGTCGGCGTGCGCATCGCGCGCACCCGGCAGCATGCCGACTCGACGGACAAGATCACGTCCTACAACGACTACTTCTTCGATGGTGCCGATGGCAACCCGCTGGCCTGCGTCCAGGGTGATGCGACGCCGACCGGCGCGCCTGCCGACACTTTCTGCGGCAGCGAGGGCTATTGGAGGCTCCACGAGCGCGTCGCACGGCCCGAATCGTACGAAGTCGCCGCGCTCGATCGGACCTATACCGACGTGCTGCCGAGCTTCAATCTGGCCTACGACCTGACCGATGACCTGGTGCTGCGCGCGGCCGCGTCCAAGGTGATGTCGCGTCCGAGCTACGGCGACATCGCCTCACCGGGCAGCCTGGCGTACTACAGCCAGGAGTACGTCGACGACCGCCGTTTGACCGGTGGCGCCGGGGAGCTGGGCTGGTACGGGTCGGGCAGCAACAAGGGACTGGAGCCGTACCAGGCCAACCAGTTCGACCTGGGTCTTGAGTGGTACTTCCACCCGGGCTCGGTCGCCGGCGTGGGCCTGTTCCGAAAGAACGTCCAGAATTTCGCCGTGAACGTCATCACCGACGTGAACATGCTCGTCGGCGGCGAAATGGTCACCGTACAGAACTACAGCACCCAGGCCGGCGGACGGGATGCGGTGTCGCAGGGCGTCGAACTGTATGCGCAGCACACGCTGGATTTCGGCCTGGGCTTCCAGTTCAACTACACCTACAACGACGCCAGCAAGGCGGCCGTGACGCTGGAGGACGGCACGGAAGTCGGCAAGACGTCAATGCCCGGCAGTGCGAAGAACCAGACCAACTTCACGGTGTTCTACGAAACGCAGGACCTGTTGCTGCGCGCCTCGTACAACCGTCGCGGTGAAGTGGTGCAGGGCCTCGTCAACGGGCTGAATGTCTACCAGGAGCCGTACTACCAGGTCGATCTGAACGCGGCCTACAACATCACGCCCGCCCTCAGCATCAGTGCGTCGGTACTCAACCTGACCGAGGAAGAGACGCGCTCGCACCTGGGCAACGACACCAAGGACCGCTTCTACACCAACGGGTATGCGGGCCGGATGGCATACCTGGGTTTGACGTACAAGTTCTGAGGTCGTGCCGTGTGTTTTGGCCCCATGCTTTCTCTCCCGCCCGGCGACGGGCGGCATGGGGCCGACGGCCCGGCTACGGCCGGGCCACTTTTCTCCTCGTGTGCGGTGATCCATCCGGATGCCGCACGCGCTGAATCACAGGACTGGAACGCATGAAGTCGACCTCCCCGCATTCGCTGCTCCGTACCGTACCGCTGCTGTTCGCGCTGGCGGTTTCCGCCGCGCTGCCGGTGGCAGCGGCCACGCCGGGCCTGAGTGCCGAGGTCAACACCTTCATCGGCAGCAAGGATGACGGCAACACGTTTCCCGGCGCATCCGCGCCGTTCGGGATGATCCAGGTCAGCCCGATCGGTTCCCACTATTCGGGATGGCGCTACGACGACCCGCAGATCCGCGGTTTCGGGCACTCCTTCCTTTCCGGGGCGGGATGCTGGGAACAGGGTGGGCAGGTTTCGGTGTTGCCGGTGACCGGCCGCATCGGTCACGGCGGCGACTTCGACACGGCCGATCCGAAGGCGTTCGACCAAAAGCGCTACGGCTCGCGCTACCGCCATGACGGCGAAAGCGGGCAGGCCGGCTACTACAAGGTGCGGCTGACGGATTACAGCGGGATCGATGCGGAAGCCACGGCGCTGACCCGCGCGGCGGCCGAGCGTTACACCTTCACCGCGACGGGGGAAGGCCATGTGCTGGTCAATATCGGCCAGGCCAACGAACGCCACGCCGTGACCGGCAGCACGCTGACCGTGGTCGGTGACCGCGCGGTGGAAGGCAAGCTGGTGACCAAGAGCTTCTGCGGCGGCCACCAGTACACCACGTGGTTCCGTCTGGAGTTCGATCGCCCGTTCACGTCGTTCGGTACCTGGGGCGAGGCCGGCGGCGTGCCGGGATCGCGCCACGGGATGGAAGGCGAAGGCAAGCCCAGCGGCGCCTGGCTGACCTTCGATCTGGGCAGCGACCGCAGCGTCACCGCCGTGTCGGCGATCTCGCATGTCGATGCCGAAGGTGCGCGCAACAACCTGCGAAGCGAGGGCATGACCGGAGGCAGGCTGCTCCGCTTCGACGAGATGCGCGCACGTGCGCAGAAGGCCTGGGACAACGAGCTGTCCAGTGTGCGCGTGCACGGCGGCGGGCGCGATGATCGCGTGGTCTTCTACACCGCGCTCTACCATGCGCTGCTGCAGCCGATGACCGGCAACGACGCCGATGGCCGTTACCGGGGCTACGACGACCTCATCCATCGCGCCGACGGATGGACCTATTACGAATACTTTTCGCTGTGGGACACGTACCGCTCGCAGAACCAGCTGATCGCGCTGTTGCGGCCGCAGCGGGCCATGGACATCGCGCGTTCGCTGCTGGCCATCGACCAACAGGGAGGCTGGCTGCCACGCTGGGGCTATGCCAGCTTCGAAACCAACATCATGACCGGCGATCCGGTCACCCCGTTCCTGGTGGATCTGTGGCGCTTCGGTGCGCTGCAGGGGCGTGAGGCCGAGGCATACGCCGCGCTGCGGAAGAATGCGTTCGACGTGCCGCCGCTGAATTCGCGCCATGCCGGCCGTTCCGGCAATCCCAACTACCTGGCGCAGGGCTTCGTCCAGTACGACCGTGCATTTCCTTCCAAGGGCATGGACGTGGATCCCCATCATGGCGGCTCGGCGACCCTGGAATACGCGCTCGCCGACTGCTCACTGTCGGTGATGGCCGGTGCGCTGGGGCATGGCGACGATGCCGTCGTACTGAAGCGCCGCGGACGCAACTGGCGCACGCTGTGGGATGCGTCGGTACGCGACGAGGCGGCGGGTTTCACCGGCTTCCCGCGTCCGCGCACCGAAGACGGGCAGTGGTACACGCCGTCGGACGGCCATTACAGCCCGCGTTCCCACCACGGCTTCCACGAGGGCACCGCCTGGCAGTACCAGTGGCTGGCACAGCAGGACGTGCCGGGACTGGTGGAGGCGATGCAGGGGCCGCAGGAGGCGGCGCGGCGCCTGGACGACTTCTTCGCATACGACGCGCTGCTGGCCGATCCCGCCGGCGCCGCGCGCAAGGAGTGGGTGGTCGGGCCCTACAGCTACTACAACCAGTTCCGCTACAACCCCAACAACGAACCGGACCTGCACGTGCCGTGGATGTACACGCTGATCGGCCAGCCGTGGAAGACCTCCACGGTGCTGCATGCCGCGCAGCAGCTGTTCACGAATGCGCCCAATGGCGTGACGGGCAACGACGACCTGGGCACCATGTCGGCGTGGTATCTCTTCAGCGCGATGGGCCTGTATCCGGTAGTGCCCGGGACCGGGCAGTTCGTGCTGCACGCACCGCGTTTCTCGCGCGTCGATGTGGACATGGGCAACGGCCGCACGCTGCGGATCGAAGCGCCCCAGGCCGGCGACGGGAAGCCGCGCTACATCCGCGACGTATCGCTGGACGGCCGCGACCATGCCGCCGTCTGGCTGGACTGGGAGCGCCTGCGGCAAGGCGGTCGCCTGCGCTTCGACCTGACTGATGCACCGCAGCCGCAGGGTTGGGGCACGCGGGCGCAGGACCTGCCGGCATCGCCCTGCGCCGTCGAGCCGGCATCGTCGTCGGGAGCCGGTCGTTGAACCCGTGCTCCACCCGCGCATCGAAGTCCGCATGATGGTTTACGCTGGGCGCATTGTCGGAATGGATCGATCCAGATGAGCCAGAAACGCCCACCTCGAGCAGGCTCCAAGCGCGCGCCCGCGGCCGCCCCTTCCAAGACCGCGAAGGCGGCTGCCGGCGCCGCCCCGGGCGCCAAGGCTGGCAAGGCGAAGCCAGCGGCGCGCGCGCGCGGCCCGCAGCGGGTGGTGACCGTCACCGATATCGCCAATGCCATCGGCGTATCGCGCGCCACGGTGTCGCTGGTGTTGCGTGGCAGTCCGCTGGTCCACGCCGATACGCGTGCCCGGGTGGAAGCGGAACTCAAGCGCCAGCGCTACGTGTACAACCGCGGCGCGGCCAACCTGCGCCGGCGTACCTCGTCCAGCGTCGCGCTGGTCATCAACGATCTGGCCAATCCGTTCTTCGCCGAGTTCGCGGCCGGCGTGGACGAAGCCCTGGGTGAGAAGGGCTACGTGACGCTGCTCGGCAGCACGGGCGAGTCGCCCGAACGCCAGCAGGCCGTGCTGGCGTCGCTGATGGAGCACACGCCGGCAGGCGTGATCCTGTCGCCTGCCGAGGGCAGCGATGCGGCCCAGCTGCACAAGGTGCTGGACGCGCGCGCGAACGTGCTGCTGTTCAATCGCGAACTCGCCGGCGCCGACGACTGGGGCTTCCTGGGGCTGGACAACCAGCACGGCGCGCAGCTGGCCACCGAACACCTGATTGCCCTGGGCCATCGCCGCATCGCGTTCTACGGCGGACATGCCGATTCCAGTTCCTGCCGCCAGCGCCGCGCCGGCCATGCGCAGGCGATGAAGCGGGCGGGCCTGCCCGTCGATCCAGCGTGGCTGATCGAGTCCGCGCCCAACCGCCTGGAAGCGGCCGCGCGAACCGGCGAACTGTTCGGCGACCAGGCGCCGCCGACGGCCGCCGTCTGCTACAACGACACGGTGGCGCTGGGCCTGATGCTGGGCCTGCTGGCGCGCGGCATCCAGCCGGGCAAGGGCTTCGCCGTGACCGGCTTCGACGACATTCCCGAGGCGGCGGTGACCACGCCACCGCTGACCACGCTGGCCGCCAATCCGCGCGAACGTGGACGACAGGCGGCGCAGCTGGTGCTCGCGCAGATAGACGAGGGTGCCGTGCCCCGCAGGACCATCGCGCCGGTCACGCTGTCCGTGCGCGAGAGCAGCGGGGTGACGCTGAAATGACCCTGTTGCCGCCCATCGTCGTATCGACGTGTTGCGTTACCGCGCGACGACGTCCGTACCCCGTCTCTCCTCTGATGCTTCCTTCGCCATGAAACCCATCGCTCCACATCACCCTCTCCATCGCCCTGCCGATCCCGTGCCGGCGCCGTGCGTCTTCCTGCGGGGTGGCTTCGCATGAGTCCTCCCTCGCGCAAGATCGTCTGCTTCGGTGAGGCCCTGATCGACATGCTGGCGCAGCCGCCGGCATCGCCTGAAGCCCCGCGCAATTTCCTGCAGTACGCGGGCGGCGCGCCAGCGAACGTAGCGGTGGCGGCCGCGCGACTGGGTGCGGATGTGCACTTCGCCGGCATGCTGGGCGAGGACATGTTCGGCGACTTCCTGTTCGACAGCCTGGCGTCGGTGGGCGTTTCCACGGACTGCATCGTGCGCACCGGGGAGGCGAAGACGGCACTGGCCTTTGTGGCGCTGGACGAGCACGGGGAGCGCAGTTTCAGTTTCTACCGGCCGCCGGCCGCCGACCTGCTGTTCCGGGCCGCGCATTTCACGCCGGCGTGCTTCGAAGGCACGGGCGTATTCCATGTCTGCTCGAACAGCCTGACCGGAGCGGAGATCGCCGACGCCACCTACGAGGGCATGCGTCGCGCGCGCGCCAGCGGCGCCACCGTCAGCATCGACCTGAACCTGCGCCCGGCCCTGTGGCCGCAAGGCGAGGACCCCACGCCGCGGCTGTGGCTGGCGCTGGCCGAGGCCGACCTGGTGAAGCTGTCGCGCGAGGAGTTGGAGTACCTGGCGCGGCCGTTGGGGGGAGAGGAAGCGGTCCTGCAGCGCCTCTGGCAGCATCGGGCGCAGCTGCTGGTCGTGACGGACGGCGCCGGACCCATCGCGTGGCATACGCGTGCGGCCAGCGGGACGGTGGAGACGTTCCAGGTCACCACGCTGGATACCACCGCGGCGGGCGATGCGTTCGTCGGCGGGCTGCTGTTCCATCTGACCCAGCACGACAGGCTTGGCGAAGGCGTGGCCGCGTTCGTCTCCCGTCACGACGATGTCGCCGCCGCGATGCGCTTCGCCGCTGCCGTGGGTGCGTTGGCGGTCACGCGCAAAGGCGCGTTCGCCGCCATGCCGACCGTGCAAGAGGTCAACCAGCTGCTGTCGTGACCGTCCCGCGCTTGGCGGGACCACGTGGTCACGACGTGTGGCAAGTCCCGTATAACGAGGAACAGGATCGAGCATGACGGCTACCGGCAACCCTATCCGATCCATCGTCGTCGTCGGCGGAGGCAGCGCGGGCTGGATGGCAGCGACCGCGCTGGCGACTTACCTGGGCAAGCAGGCATCCATCCGCCTGGTCGAGTCCGAGGAAATCGGGATCGTCGGCGTGGGGGAGGCCAGCGTCCCCTACATGAAGCAGTTCAACGCCGGCCTGCTCGGCATCGACGAGTTCGATTTCGTCGCCCGCACGCAGGGCACCTTCAAGCTCGGCATCCAGTTCAACGACTGGGGGCAGATCGGCGACTCCTACGTCCACGGCTTCGGCAGGATCGGCCAGGGCATCGGGCCACTGCCTTTCCACCAGTTCTGGCTCAAGCTCTTCCTCGCCGGCCGCGCGCGGCCCATCGGTGAGTACTCGCTGCCCACCCTGGCCGCCCCGCTGGGGAAGTTCATGTCCAGCCCGGGCAACGCACCGCCGGATTCGCCGCTGGCGGACATCGCCTACGCCTATCACTTCGACGCGGGGCTGTATGCGGGCTACCTGCGTGAGCTGGCGGAGCGGCGTGGCGTGCAGCGCATCGAGGGGAAGATCACCCATGCCGTGCAGCGCAGCGAAGACGGCTTCATCGACGCTGTGATGCTCGAAAGTGGCGAACAGGTCGCCGGCGACCTCTTCATCGACTGCTCCGGCTTCCGTGGCCTGCTGATCGAACAGACCCTGGAGACCGGTTACATCGACTGGACGCACTGGCTGCCCTGCAACCGGGCCATGGCGGTGCCGTGTGCCACGGCAGGTCCGCCAACGCCGTACACCCGTTCCACCGCCCGCGCCGCGGGATGGCAATGGCGCATTCCGTTGCAGAGCCGGATCGGCAACGGCTACGTGTACTCCAGCGAGCACATCAGCGACGACGAAGCCGCCGCCACGCTGCTGGCCAACCTCGACGGTCGTGCGCTCGCCGATCCGCGCCCGCTGCGCTTCACCACCGGCATGCGCAGGAAGCTGTGGAACAGGAACGTCGTCGCCCTGGGGCTCGCCAGCGGCTTCATGGAGCCACTGGAGTCGACCAGCATCTACCTGGTCCAATCGGGAATCCAGCGACTATTGGGCCTGTTCCCCGACCGTGGTTTCGACCCCCTGCTCGAGCGGCAGTTCAACGAGGAGTCCGCGTTCGAGTACGAAAGCACGCGCGACTTCCTGATCCTGCACTACTGCGCCACGCGGCGGAACGACAGCGCGTTCTGGGACTACTGCCGGACGATGTCGATCCCCGACACCCTGCAGCGGAAGATCGACATGTTCCGCAGCGGAGGGCGCTATTTCCGCACGGGCGACGAATTCTTCGCGCTGCCGAGCTGGGTGCAGGTGATGCTGGGGCAGGGGATCGTCCCTGCCGGCTACCATCCGATCGTCGACGACATGCCCGAACAGGCCCTCGTCGAACATGTCGCGCGCGTGCACCGATCGATCGCGGACAGCGTGGCGGCCATGCCACGGCACCAGGATTTCATCGATCGCCATTGCCGGGCGCCGGTGGGATGACGGGGCCCCGCGTGGCGGCTGCCTCGCGTTGACGCTGCGCGCAGTCCAACCGCCGAGTGTGCGTGGACGTATATCCTTCGCGCAGCTGCCGGCGCGACAGGCCTCGGACAGTCCTCCGCCGCAACCGAAGCAGTCGGGATGCGGTCGCGTCGGACTCGCCGACTGAGGAGATGTTGGAATCCGCGCGTGGTATATGCTGCCGGCCAGTTTCCATTTCTTCATTTCGGGCTCAACGTCGGCGCCCGGCGACAACCGACCGGTGCGATGCGACGACGTCGCTGGTGCGCGGTCGCGGTTTGCGCAGGCGTCCTGCCGACCGGTTATCTGCATGCATGCGATCTCGCGATTCTGTTGGATGGTGAGTGGTGCCGCACTGACGCCCGCGGCGCTGGGCGAAGAGGCCGGCGCATCCGGCGCGGCCGAGACCCTGGACCGTGTAGTGGTGACCGCGACGCGGCTGGAAGCGGTCACCGCATTCGATACGCCCGCCTCGATCAGCGTGGTGCCGATGGGGGATGGGGGCGCACGCACGCAGGCCGCGCTTTCGGAAGTGCTGGACGGCATACCGGGCGTGCAGGCGCGCGAACGGCAGAACTTCGCGCAGGACACCCAGTTGTCGATCCGCGGCTTCGGCGCGCGGTCCACTTTCGGCGTGCGTGGCGTGCGGCTGTACGCCGACGGCGTGCCGGCGACCATGCCCGACGGGCAGGGCCAGGTATCGCACTTCAGCATGCTGGCTGCGGACCGCGTGGAGGTGTTGCGGGGCCCGTTCTCGGCCCTGCATGGCAATTCCTCCGGTGGCGTGATCCAGGCATGGAGCGATATCCCGGACGAAGGCCATGACGCCCGGCTGCAAGCGAGCCTCGCCAGTCACGACACGTTCGTGCTCGGCGCGCGCCTGCGTGGCGCCGGCGATGCCGTGGGTTACAACGTGGCGGCATCGGTGTTCGATACGCGGGGCTATCGCGATCACGCGGCCGCGCGGCGCGAGTCGTTGAACATCCTGCTGCGCGTTCGCCCCGGCGCCGGCACGCTGGACCTGGTCGCCAATCATTTCGATGCGCCCGATGCGCAGGATCCGCTGGGCCTGACGCGGGCGCAGGCCTGGTCGTCGCCCCGGCAGGCTGCGTCCGTCGCCACGGCGTTCAACACGCGCAAGTCGGTGGGCCAGGATCAGCTGGGTGCGGTGTATGCGCGGCCATTCGGCGACGGACACCAGGTGCGGGTGATGGGCTATGGCGGCCGGCGCGATGTCGAGCAGTTCCTCGCGCTGCCGGTCGGCGCGCAAAGCAATCCCTTGAACTCGGGTGGCGTGATCGACCTGCGCAATACCTATGGCGGCGCCGACCTGCGATGGTCGTGGACCGGACACCTCGGGGACCAGCCTGTCGAACTCGCGGCCGGCTTCAATGCGGACCGGCAACGGCAGCATCGTCGCGGCTACGAGAACTTCGTCGGGCCCGCACTCGGTGTGCGCGGTGCGCTGCGGCGCGACGAGCGCAACACGGTGCGGAACGCGGACCAGTACCTGCAGGCGTGGTGGCGGTTCGCGCCGCGCTGGTCGCTGCTGGCGGGCGCGCGCCGCAGCCGCATCACCTTCACGTCTCGGGATGCCTACGTCACCGCGACCAATCCCGACGACAGCGGGCGCGTCGTCTACGACCGCGCCCTGCCGGTGGCGGGACTGGTGTTCGCGCCGGGCGATGCGTGGCGCCTGTACGCCTCATGGGGGCGCGGCTTCGAGACGCCGACCTTCAATGAGCTGGGTTACCGTGCCGATGGCGCCGCCGGCCTGGCGTTCGACCTGCGTCCGGCCGTCAGCCGCAATGTCGAGCTGGGTACGAAGTGGCGGGCGTCGGGCGGGACGACGCTGGAGGCGGCGGTGTTCCGTGCCGATACCGGCGACGAACTCGCCGTGGCGCGCAATGTCGGCGGACGCAGCAGCTACCGCAACGTCGGTGCCGCGCGCCGGCAGGGACTCGAACTGCAATCCGACGTGCCGCTCGGCGATGCGTGGCGCGTGCAGTTCGCGTACACCTGGCTGGACGCGACATTCCGCGACAGCTTTCCGATCTGCACGGCCGCCGGCTGCATAACGCCCGGGGTGCAGGTCGCCGCGGGCACGCGCATTCCCGGCATCGCGCGCCAGCAAGCGTCACTGCGGCTGCGTTGGCAGGGTGAGCGGTGGCACGCGGCGGCGCACCTGGTGGGCATGGACGATGTCACAGTCAACGACACCGGCAGCGAGCGCGCGCCCGGCTACGGACTGCTCCACCTGGAAGCAGGCCGCGAGTGGGCGTGGGCGAGCGGCCGCCTGCAGGCGTTCGCCCGCATCGACAACGCGCTGGACCGGTTCCACATCGGCTCGGTGATCGTCAACGAAGGCAATGGCCGGTTCTACGAACCCGGCGCAGGGCGCACCTTTACCGTGGGCGCGCGCTGGCACTGGGAGACGCCGTAGGTCGACGCTCGGCGCATCGGATCAGTTCACCAGCGTCTGGATCGCGCGCGCCGGGATGGTGACCACGGCCGAGGCCTGGCCCACGTAGAAGTTATAGGCGATCTCCTTGTCGGTGGGATTCATCACCACCGTCGCCAGGCGACCGTCGGGATTCACGAAGGACGTGGCCAGCAGGGTGCTGCGGCTGGTGGCGGTGCTGACGCGGCGCGCCTGGGGCCGGATGAACTTCGAGAAGTGGCCGATGTAGTAGTAGCTGGGCGTGTAGATCAGCTCGCCGGCGCGCGTGTCGGCATGCAGCGGCGCGAAGCAGTAGTTGCCCACATGGTTGGGGCCGCCCTTCTCATCCAGCAGCATGTTCCAGTCGGTCCAGCCCACGGCGCCGTTGTTGAGGTCGTGGATCATGGAGGTGCCGTAGCCTTCGGCGTTGGGCCAGTGCTGGTAGCGCGCGGGGTCGAACTTCTCCACCGCCGCCTCGGTCAGCAGCACGGGCTTGTCGGGGAAGGCCTCGGTCACGGCCGCGACGTTGCGGAACATGGGGTCGAAGCCGGCCCAGGTCTCGTACCAGTGGAAGCCCAGTCCCCATGTGTACTTGGCGGCTTCCGGGTCGCCCAGGATCACCTGCGCGCGGTACAGCATCATGTCGCGGTTGTGGTCCCACACGATGATCTTCTTGTCGGCGTAGCCGGCGGCGTGCATCGTCGGGCCGAGGTAGTCCTTGAGGAAGTCGCGTTCCTCCTCGGCCGTGTACAGCATCGACTCCCAGGTCTGGGTGGCCATCGGTTCGTTCTGCACGGTGATGCCCCAGATCGGCACGCCTTCCTTTTCGTAGGCCTGGATGAACCTGACGAAGTAGTTCGCCCATGCCTGCCGGTACTCGGGCAGCAGCGCGCCGCCGCGCAGCATGTTGCCCGTGGTCTTCATGAAGGCCGGCGCGCTCCATGGGCTGGCGAACAATGGCAGCTCGCCGCCCGCGGCCGCGATGGCCTGCTTGATCATCGGCAGGCGGGCCCGGCGGTCGTGGTCGATGGAGAACGAGGCCAGCGCCTTGTCGCCTTCCTTAACGTACGTGTAGCTGGCCGAGCTGAAGTCGGAACTGTGGATCGTGGTGCGGGCCAGTGAATATCCGATGCCGGCTTCCCTGTCGTAATAGGCGCGCATGAACTCGGCGCGTTTCTCCGGTGCGAGCGTGGCGTAGACCTCCGCGGTGGAGTCGGTGATCGCACCGCCGATGCCCAGCAGCGACTGGAAGCGCCGCGTGGGATCGACGAACACCGAGTTCTCCACTTCGGTGAGCGCGTGGCCGCCTTTCAGGGTGACGGTCCCGGCCTGGCTGAGGCGTTGCCCGGTGTCCTGCGCGGTGGTGTAGATCGTCACGGTGGCCGATGTCGGCATGGGGCGCTCCTGAGATGGTGCGGCATCGGCGTACGTCAGGCCGGCGGCCATCGTCGCGCCCAACGCGACGGCGGTGAACAAGCGGGTGGAATGCATCGTGTGCCTCGTGAAGAAGTGCGTGGAGCGGCCAGGTGGGCCTTGTTCGCCGCGCTGTTGTTGACAGCGCTGTCATACCGCTGCTACATCTTGCTGTCAATGGAACGCGCGCTCGGTGGCGTGACAGTGTGACGCCTTGCCTGCCCACGGCGGACAGGACGCCCGGGCGTGCTGCCCTGCAGCAGGATCGACATGACGTCGCAGGCCCCCGGTCGCGGTATCCAAGGAGCGGCCGGGGCTGTCAGAATCCGGCGTCGTGCCGGGAGCGTGGTCGGGAAGGGAGCGGGAGCGCATGCGTAGTCGGATCGAAGATGTGGCCGCTGCCGCTGGCGTGTCGATGAAAACCGTGTCGCGGGTGCTGAACAACGAGCCCAACGTGCGGGACGAAATGCGGCAGCGAGTGATGGCGGTCGTCGAGAAGCTGCAGTACCGCCCCAACCTGTCCGCGCGCAGCCTGGCAGGGCAGCGCTCCTACGTGATCGCGCTGGTCTACAACAACCCGTCGCGCAACTACCTGATGGAAATCCAGAACGGCATGCTGGAAGCCTGCCGCGACAACCACTACAACCTGGTGCTGGCGCCGGTGGGGGCCTCGCGCCAGCGCAAGGTAGACGACCTGAAGGTGGTGTTCGAGCACTTCGCGCCGGACGGCGTGGTGCTCATTCCGCCCCTGACGGACGATCCGGTGGTGCTGGAATTCCTTGAAGCGAACCATGTGGCCTTCGCCTGCATCGCCCCCAAGCATCCGGACGGCCGCATCGGCGTGATGATGGACGAAACCGCGGCCGTGCGTGAGCTGATGGCCGGCCTGGTGGCCCAGGGCCACCGCCGCATCGGCCACATCAAGGGCCCACCCGCGCACGGCGCATGCCAATGGCGTTTCAAGGGCTATCGCGAGGCGCTGCGAAAGGCAGGGATCGAGTACGACGAGGACCTGGTGGTGCAGGGGGCGTTCTCGTTCGAGTCCGGCATCGAGGCCGGCAACCGCCTGCTCGACCTGAAGCGGCCTCCCACGGCGATCTTCGCCGCCAACGACGACATGGCGGCCGGCGTCATCCGCGCCGCGTGCGAGCGCGGCCTGGTGGTGCCGCGCGACATCTCCGTCTGCGGCTTCGACGACACGCCGATCGCCCGCCACATCTATCCGGCGCTGACCACGGTGCGCCAGCCCACCTCCGACATGGGACGCCTGGCCACGATGCAGTTGCTGGCGCGCATCCGCGCGGCGGACGCCGGCGGCATGGTGCATGTCGAACACGAGGTGCTGTTCCGGGAATCGACGCAGCCGCCCGTGAGGCATTGAAGCGCCTGACGGCGGCGCAGGCCGCGGGCACGCCGAGGGCGGCATGGCCTATGCTGCGGTCATGAGCGACTCCCGGCTCGAAGACTTCATTGCGGCGCACAGGCGCCTGTTCGTGCTGACCGGTGCCGGCTGCAGCACCGGGTCGGGCATTCCCGACTACCGGGACGAGCAGGGCGCCTGGAAGCGCACGCCGCCGGTGACCTACCAGGCCTTCGTCGGCGACGGGATCACCCGCCGGCGCTACTGGGCACGCAGCCTGGTCGGCTGGCCGCGCATCGCGCAGGCGCAGCCGAATGCGGCGCACCGCGCCTTGGCGGCGCTGGAAGCGCAGGGGCGCTGCAGCCAATTGCTGACGCAGAATGTCGATGGCCTGCACCAGGCCGCGGGGAGCCGCGCCGTGATCGACCTGCACGGCCGTCTGGATGCGGTGGTCTGCCTCGGGTGCGGTGCATCGTCATCGCGCGCGGACGTCCAGCGGCGGTTGGCGGAGGCAAACCCGGCCTGGGCCGGCCTGGCGGCCGGTGCGGCGCCCGACGGCGATGCGGACTTGGAAGATCGCGATTTCGCCACGTTCCAGGTCCCCGCGTGCGACGCGTGCGGCGGCATGCTGAAACCGGACGTGGTGTTCTTCGGCGAGAACGTGCCGCGCGCCCGGGTCGACGCCGCGATGGCGGGGCTCGCGCAGGCCGATGCGATGCTGGTGGTGGGTTCGTCGCTGATGGTCTATTCCGGCCTGCGGTTCGTGCACGCGGCGGTGCGCGCGCAGATCCCGGTGGCCGCCGTCAACCTGGGCCGCACCCGTGCCGACGACCTGCTGCGGTTCCGGATGGCGGCGCCGTGCGGGGATGCGCTGCGCTTCCTGCTCGCTGCCGACGTGCCGGCGCCGGTCATGCCGCCGGCGGCGGCTGCAGGCTGATCCAGCGTTCCAGCGAGTGCGGCGACAGCGGGCGCGAGACGTAGTAGCCCTGCAGCAGGTCGCAGTCCAGCGAGGCCAGCACAGCGCGCTGCGCGGCGTTTTCCACGCCTTCGGCCACCACCTTCAGCGACAGGCTCTCGCCGATGCGCAGGATGGAGGTGGTCAGTGCGCGCGCGGATTCGCTGTGCTCCAGGTCGCGGACGAAGCTCATGTCCAGTTTCAGTTCGCTGATGGGGAGGCGGTGCAGGTGGCTCAGGCTGGAGTAGCCGGTGCCGAAGTCGTCGATCGAGAGACTGACGCCCATCCGGTGGATCGCGTCGATGTTGGCGAGCACTTCCGGCTTCTGCGCCAGCATCACGCTCTCGGTCACCTCCACCATCAGCTCGTGCGGCGCCAGCCCGCACTTGCCCAGCACGTTGCCGATGAAGGCGGGCAGGTCCTGCTGCTCGAAGTTGATCGCCGACAGGTTCACCGACACCCGCGGCACCGGCACGCCGCGACGGCGCCAGTCGGCCATCTGCGTGCAGGCCTCCTCCAGCGTCCAGCGGCCCAGCTCGTCGATCAGGCCGCATTCCTCGGCCATCGGCACGAAGGTGGCCGGCGAGATCTCGCCGATCTCCGGATGCCGCCAGCGCAGCAGCGCCTCCACGCCGTGCAGGCGCGCGTCGTCGTCCAGTACCACCTGAGGCTGGTAATGCAGGCGCAGCTGGCCGCTGCGCACGGCCTCGCGCAGCGCGTTCTCCAGCGCCAGGCGCTCCTGCATGGCCTGGTTCATCTCCAAGCTGTAGAACACGATGCGCGCGCCGCCCTCGGACTTGGCGCGGTACATCGCGATGTCGGCGTGGCGCACCAGCGAGTCGACGTCCCAGCCATCGGCGGGAAACATGGCCACGCCGATGCTGGCCTGCGGCGTCAGCATCATCCGGCCGGCGATGACCGGTTCGGCCAGCCGCGCCATCAGGCGGTCGGCGAGGTTGGCGGCTTCCTCTGCGCTGCGGTCCGGCACGGCCAGCACGAATTCGTCGCCGGCCAAGCGCGCCACCACGTCGCCTTCGCGCAGTTCGCCGCCGAGCCGCTTGGCGAGTTCGCGCAGCAGGGTGTCGCCTGCGGAATGGCCCTGGGTGTCGTTGACGATCTTGAAGCGGTCGATGTCGATGAACAGCAGGGCCACCGCGCTGTCGCGGCGCGCGGCGCCCAGCAGCATCTGTTCCACCTTGCTGTTGAACAGCGCCCGGTTGGGCAACCCGGTCAGGGTGTCGAAGAACGACAGCTGGTGCATGCGCGCACGCGCGCGATCGCGCTCGATAGCCAGGGCGCACAAGTGCAGGCAGACATCGACCACGCGCTGGTGGAACTCGTCCGGCGCGCGGTTCTCCCAGTAGTACAGGGCGAACGTGCCCAGCACGCGCCCGTCGTGGCCCTTCACCGGATTCGACCAGCAGGCGCGGATCCCCAGCGCCAGGAAGGGCGCGTTGTAGGCCTGCCAGCGCGGATCGCGTTCGATGTCGCTGCATTCGACCGGTTGCCCGCTCCAGGCCGCCGACCCGCAGGCGCCGACCATGGGGCCGGCCAGTTCGCCGTCGATGATGGCGGCGATCTGCTCGGGCAGGCTGGGGGCCGCCAAGGGGCGCAGGCGACCATAGTCGTCCAGCCCGATCACCGACGCCACGGCCTCGGGCATCACCTTTTCCACTTCGCGGCAGATCAGGGTCATCACGTCCTGCAGCGGCTGTTCGCGAATGATCGCGCCCAGCACCTTGCGGTGCAGCTCTTCGTGCAGCTTGCTGTGGGTGATGTCGGTGTAGACGCCCAGCAGGTAACGGACGTTGCGGTCGGGGTCGTATACCGGGTTGACCACCGCCGAGATCCACAGCGGCACCCCGTTCTTGGCGTAGACCAGCAACTCGGTCCGGTAGCCCTGCTGTGTGTTCAACTGCCCGCGCACCCATTCGACCGTTTCCGGGTCGGTATGCGGGCCGGCCAGGAAATCGCTGGGCCTGCGGCCGGCGGCCTCTTCCAGCGTATAGCCCAGCATGCGCGTGAACCCCTGGTTGATCCAGGTGATGCGGGCCGCCTCGTCGCAGACGACGACCGCGTTGTCGCTGTGGTCGATGACCCACGATACGTCGGGAGCGTCATCGGCGAAGTGCGACGGCATGGCGATGGCAGTGGGCCTCACGGTCGGTCCTTCCCCAAGAACGGTTTCTGCCTGATGGTCCGGGTTCGCCACGGCGTTCTCTGCTCAGCCACCCCCGAAACGGGGCTGTACGGAACGGTATCGGCCCCTGATCGCCGCACTTTACCTGAACTTCAAGCGCGCGCGGGGTGGCCGTAGGGGCTGCAAACGCTTTCAGCGCCGCTACCGGACACCGCGTCGTCGTGCGCGTGGGCGCCTGCACGCTCGGCGGGCGGTGTCCAGTGTCGGAAAGGGAGCGCGTGCCGCGTGGACGCACACCTGACGCATCGGCGTCATGAACGCGCCCTAGCCTTGCCGCCCGCATGACAGGGGTAGCCATGAAAGCAAGGTGGATCGGACTGGGGATCGGGGCGGCGCTGTGCCTGGCGGCATGCGGGGACGCAGCTCGTCCCGCGGTGGTGGAGGGAAGCGCATCGCCGGCGGACGGGATGGTGGGCGCAGGCGTCGTCGCTGCCGCGACCGCACCGTATGCACGCGCCGAGCGCGCGTTGGCGGAGGGCCGGATACTGGCCCCGGCCGGCGACAATGCGATCGAGCACTATCTGGACGCGTACGCGCAGCCGTCGGAACGCGTCCGCGCCCGGGCGGCGCTGGCCGAGCTACAGCCGTACGTGCTGATTGCCGCCGAGCAGGCGATCGCGCGGGGTGATGGCCGTGAAGCGGCGCGTCTGCAGGCACTGATCGCCCGCATCGATCCCGGTGCGCCCGCATTGCCGCGGCTGCGTGCCGGCTTGGACGCACTGGTGCGCGCACAGGAGGCGCGTGATGCGGACGGGGTCGCAGCCGCAGCCGCCATGCCGTCGCCCGCGGCGGGTGCACCGGCGGCCGCGGTGGAGCGCATCATCGCCGCGACGGCCGCGACGGCCGCGACGGCCGCGACGGCCGCGACGGAGCCGGTGACATCGCCCGCACATGCGCCGGAGCCGCCACCTGCGGCCGCCCCCGCCACGGCCACCGTGCAGGCGCCGCCGCCTTCCTCCCTGCCCACCCCGCCGGCGTCGCGCGGGGTGGAGGCGCGCACGCCCCGCCTGCTGCAGGATGCACAACCGCGGTATCCATTGCCGGCGCTGCGCGCGCGCATCGAGGGGGAAGCGCAGGTCGCCTTCACCATCCAGCCCGACGGCAGCGTGCGCAACGCGCGGCTGCTGTCGTCGACGCCGCCCGGCATGTTCGAGGCCTCGGCGCTGGCCGTCGCGCAGCGCTGGCGGTTCGAGGCCACGGGGCGCGCGCACGATTCCAGACGCACGGTGCATTTCCGCCTGCCGCCCGAAGCCGCCCGCGATGGCTGATTGGTGTCCACCGGCGTCTGCGGCGACAATGGCCGCATGACCATCACCACCGACACTCCGCTCCTCGACACCGTCGAACACGAAACCGGCGCATCGCCGCAATGGTCCGTGCTGTGGCTGCACGGGCTGGGCGCCGACGGCCATGACTTCGCGCCCCTCGTCCCGGAACTGGTGCGGCCGGACTGGCCCGCGCTGCGGTTCGTGTTTCCGCACGCGCCCGTGCGCGCGGTGACGATCAACAACGGCGTGCGCATGCGCGCGTGGTACGACATCGTGGGCATGGACTTCCCCACCCGGGCGGACAGCGCCGGGATAGAGGAGTCGCTGGCGCAGGTGGATGCGCTGATCGCGCGCGAGCAGGCGCGCGGCATCGCGCCGGAGCGGCTGCTGCTGGCCGGATTCTCGCAGGGCGGCGCCATCACGCTGGCGGCCGGCCTGCGCCGGCAGGTCCCGCTCGCCGGCCTGATCGCGTTGTCGACCTACCTGCCGGGCGCGTCGCAGGCGGCGCGGCATCGGGTCGCGGCGGCGACTGCGCAGCCGGTGTTCATGGCCCACGGCACGGGCGATCCGGTGATTCCGCTGATCCATGCCGAGCAGAGTGCGCAAGCGCTCGGCGAACTGGGCTTCGATGTCGAATGGCACCGCTACCCCATGGCCCACCAGGTCTGTGCGGAGGAAATCCGTGACCTGGGTGACTGGATGGGCCGGCGGTTTGCGTTGTAATGGCCGTGCGTCCCCGACGGGTGACGCAGGGCGCCGCCATGGGTAACCTACGCCGCGGGGGATCACGCCAACGTTCATCGAGGACGCCTTTGCCGTGAAAGTGGTCATCGCCGACGACGAACCCCTTGCGCGCGAACGCCTGCGCGCGCTGCTCGCCGAACATCCCGGCATCGAGGTGGTCGCCGAGGCCGAGAACGGCCTGGATGCGCTGCAGGCCTGTTCGCAGCACCGTCCCGACATGGTGCTGCTCGACATCGCCATGCCTGGCGTGGATGGCCTGGAAGCCGCCCGCCACCTGGCGGCCTTCGATCCGCGGCCGGCGGTGGTGTTCTGCACGGCCTACGACGAGCACGCGCTGTCCGCGTTCGAGGCGGCCGCCATCGACTACCTGATGAAGCCGATCCGCTCCGAGCGCCTTGCGGCGGCACTGGAGCGTGCGCGCACCTTCATCGCCGGGCGCGAGACGCATGCGCCGGCGACGTCGAACCAGCAGCCGCGCACGCACCTGTGCGCGCGCCTGCGCGGCAGTCTCCGCCTGATTCCGGTCGACGAGGTGCATTACCTGCAGGCCGAGGAGAAGTACGTGGTCGTGCACCATGCGCGCGGCGAGGACCTGATCGAGGAGTCGCTGAAGTCGCTGGAGGAGGAATTCGGCGGGCGCTTCGTGCGCATCCACCGCAACTGCCTGGTGGCGCGACACGAACTGGTCGAGATCAAGCGCGTCGGGGACGGCCATGTACAGGCCATCCTGCGCCACGGCAAGGCACCGCTGGAAGTCAGCCGGCGCTGCGTGGCCGGCCTGCGCGAGACGGTCAAGGCGCTCTGACCTGCGCAGTGGTCGTGGCATGCGGGATAATGCCCGCATGACCACGCTGCGCATCGCCACCCGCAAGAGCCCGCTCGCCCTCTGGCAGAGCGAACACGTCGCCGCGCGCCTGCGCGACGCGCATCCCGGCCTGGCCGTGGAACTGGTGCCGATGAGCACGCGCGGCGACGAAGTGCTGGACCGTTCGCTGGCCGCGATCGGCGGCAAGGGCCTGTTCCTCAAGGAACTGGAACTGGCCATGCTGCGCGGCGAGGCCGACTGCGCGGTGCATTCGCTGAAGGACGTGCCGATGGAGCTGGAGGGCCCGTTCGCGCTGCCGGCCATCCTGACCCGCGCCGATCCCGCCGACGCTTTCGTGTCCAACCACTACGACGGCATCGCCGCGTTGCCGCATGGCGCGCGGGTGGGCACGTCCTCGCTGCGCCGGCAGGCGCAGCTGCGCGCACTGCGCCCGGACCTGCAGCTGCTGGACCTGCGCGGCAACGTCAATACGCGTCTGGCCAAGCTGGATGCGGGCGACTACGACGCCATCGTCCTGGCCTGCGCGGGCCTGCAGCGGCTGGGTTTCGCGGCCCGCATCCGCGCGCGCCTGGACGCCCCGGACTGGCTGCCGGCGCCGGCGCAGGGCGCGGTGGCGGTGGAATGCCGTGCGGAGGATCCCGCCATGCACGCATTGTTCGCGGCACTGGACGATGCCGCCACCCGCACCTGCGTGGAGGCCGAGCGCGCGATGAACCGGGCGCTGCACGGCAGCTGCCACGTACCGGTGGCGGCGTTCGCGCAACGCGACGGTGATGCGCTGGTGCTGTCGGGCCTGGTGGGCTCGGCGGCGGAAGGGCAGGTGATCCGGGCCGATGGCAGGGGCCCGCTGGACGATCCCGAGGGTCTGGGCCGTTCGGTCGCCGCGCGCCTGCTGGAACAGGGCGCAGGCGCGTTCCTCGCCTGAGCCCTGCGCGATCGGTCTACTTGAAGCGGTAGACCACGTTCATCGTGGTCAGTGTGTCAGTGCGTTTCCGGTCCGGTGCCACGTCGCTGTTGTGGCGCGCCTGCCAGCCCGCCTTCAGGGCCAAGTGCGAGTTCATCGTCACCGACACGCCCAGATCGTTCTGGGCGAACGTGTTGTATTCGCCCGACTCGACCAGCAGCTTGTTGACGATCTCGGTGTTCTCGCTCAACGCGTAGCGCAGGTCGATCAGGCCGCGACCGATGAAGCTGGCTTCGTTGCGCTCGTCCAGCGTGTCGTAGGCGCGTCGATAGCCGGGCCCCACCTGCAGGTCCAGATGCGCGCGCTCGTTCTCGATCACGCGGTTGCCGTAGCTCAGGCTGAGCGACTGTTGGCGGCTGTAGGTGCCGAAATCGTCCTCCTCGTGGCGCAGCGAGGTGTTCAGCGTGCCGCGGTCGTCCATCAAATAGGCGCTGTTGGCGGTGACGGTGTAGCGGTTGGCGGTGGTGCGCGTGTCGCGCACCTGGCTGCCGTCTTCGTGGGTCCGGAGGTATTCCGAGCGCGAATGCAGGCCGAACAGGCTGGCGCTGTGCCGCCAGGCGCCGCCGTCGGTGTAGGTCAGGTCCAGGCGTCCGTTGAAGCTTTCGGTATTGCTGTTGCCGCTGGCCGCGGCGAAGCCCAGCTCGCCTCCGCCGGTGAATGTGGGGGCGGGCGGCGTGGGTTCGGGAGCGGGTTCCGGCACCGGGCGCACGGCCATGGCGACCACCGGCAACGCGGTACTGCTTTCCTTGCCGAAGCCCTTGCCCGCGTGCGGGGCCTCCACCTTGTCGTTGCGCGGCAGCAGCACTTCGGTGGCCCGGGCGGGGCCTAGGCCTGCCGCCAGCAAGGCGGACGCGAGCAGGGAAGCGGAGATCGGGCGGGGCATGGTGGGTCTCGGGGCGGGATGTAAGCGGTTACATGGTAGACAGCGGCCGTCGGAGCAACAACCCAAGTACTTGTTCCGATTCAGGTTTGCGCCATGCATTCTGCCACGGCCGGGCGCGTGATTCAGGATCGTCGTCACGGTCGGCAGGGCCTGAGGGTCGCTTCGGTGCCCCTGCAGGCTTGAATGGCCGCTGTATCCGGGATTCGGCGGTCCGGACAAGGTCCCGGTCCACGGTCGCGTGGGGCGGATGCAGTGCTTCCAAGCATGGCGGTGCGTCGGCAGCGGATCGGTCATGGCGGCCGTCGGGCGACGACGCATTGAGGTGGTGGCACGGAGGAGGCGCCTGGGGTCCGTGCGTTGAGGGCGCCGCAGCGGCGTGGACACGCCGTGGCGCCGGGCACCGCACGGGCCCCAGGCGCCGTCGGCGCAGCGCCCCCTGTATCACTTCCAACGGCAGGCAGGCGATGAAAACGGCCATGCCTCGGCGATAATCCGGACACGCCCGCTGCTGTGCCGCCCATGGACAAGATCGAACGCATCACCGCCCTGCACCGCATCCTGAAGGCTGCCCGTTATCCGGTCACGGTGAAGCGGCTGCAGGAGGAACTGGGCTGTTCGCGCGCGACGGTCTACCGCGACCTGGCCTATCTACGCGACGCGCTGATGGCGCCCATCGAGGGCGATGGCGAGGCCGGCTTCCGCTATCACGCCGCGGAGAGCGAGCGTTTCGAACTGCCCGGCCTGTGGCTGAGTTCGGAAGAACTCTACGCGCTGCTGGCCGCGCAGCAGCTGCTGGTGCGCACGGGCGGTGGCGTGCTGTCGGGCGCGCTGGCACCGTTGCAGAAGCGGATCGAGGGCCTGCTGGCCGACCACGCCGGCGTGTCGCAGTGGCCGGTCGACCGGGTGCGCGTCATCCCGCACCGCGGCCGCAAGCTGGACGAGGCCAGCTTCCGCACGGTCGCCTCGGCCGTGCTGGAACGCAAGCAGCTGCAGTTCGAATACCGCGCACGTTCGACCGACGAGCGCACGCGCCGCACGGTGTCGCCGCAGCGCATCACCCACTATCGCGACAACTGGTACCTGGACGCGTGGGACCACGAGCGCAACGCCCTGCGCAGCTTCGCCGTGGACCGTATCGGCAATGCACGGCTGGGCGAAGAGCCTGCGCGCGACCTGCCCAATGACGAACTCAACCAGCACCTGGCCTCGAGTTACGGCATCTTCTCCGGCGAGCCCAAGGGCTGGGCGACGATCGTCTTCAGCGCCAAGGCTGCGCGCTGGGTCGCCGACGAGCAGTGGCATTCCAAGCAGCAGGGCCGCCACCTGCCCGATGGCCGCTACGAGCTGAAGATCCCTTACAGCGTTTCCCGCGAGCTGCTGATGGATATCCTGCACTATGGCGCCGACGCGGAAATCGTCGAGCCGGCGGTGCTGCGCGAACAGGCGAAAGCGCTGCTGGAACTGGCGCTGTCGAACTACGAGAAGAAGTAGCGCCGTTGCGCGCGTGGGAGCGACGTGAGTCGCGAAGCTTCGCGGATCGCCTTTAGTCCGTCATCGCGACTGATGTCGCGGCCACAGCCCGCCATTCTGGCGGTCTACGGCGCCTTCGGTTCCCCGAACCCCGGCTTGCCCACCTGTTCCGGCACCTGCGGTATGCGCACGAGCTGGCGGGCATTGATGCCGTGGTCGCGCGCGCGCTTCACCAGGTCCTGGTAAAGCGTGTCGTCCATGATCGGGTCGCGGGCCAGGACCCAGCCCATGTCGCGACCCGGATAGTCAGCCAGCGCCCAAGAATAGTCGGGCGCCACTTCGACGATGCGCCACTTGGCCGGCACCACGCCGACGAACCACAAGGTCCATTCGCGGTTGCCGGAGGCTTCCTTCACCGACGCGCGCGCTTCGCGCACCTGCTCGGGCTGGTCGAAGCCTTCGCGATAGTGGTACGCAACCCCGACCTTGTCGCGGTCGCGGAAGGCGTATTCGTAACGTGCCGCGACGTGCCCGCGTTCGGCGAAATAGGGAATGTGCGCCACCACGTGCCAGGTGCCCATGAAGCGGGGCAGGTCCACGGCCGCCGGTCCCTTCTGCACCTCGCCCCGGCTCGCGCAGCCGGCGGCCAGCACCAGCAGCAGGGCGATCAGGGCACATCGGGCGACACGGGGAAACAACGGCATGGGCATGTGGGACTCCTTCCTCCCCGTCATACGGACACGCTAGTCATCAGGATGCGACGGCGATGTTAACCGGGGATGTCGCAATCCGTGAGATGCGCGTGAGCGAGTGTGACGGCGTACCGACATCAACCCATGGGAGTCCGCCGCCATGTCCGCCGCATCGTTCGACTTTTCGTCCCCCGCTTCCCAGGATCGTCCCGACGCCGGCCTGGACCGTGCGTTGCGCAGGGTCGTGCTTGCGGGCCTGGCACTGGTGTTGCTGGTGCCGCTGGCCCGGGCCAGCACCGACGCCCTCGGATGGCTGCCGCTGTGGCTGGTCGGCATGCCGGTGGCGGCCTGGTGGGCGCTGCACCGGTTCCGCGTGCCGACGGTGTTGCGCCGGGTCCGCCCGGCGGCTGCCCGCCGTCGCGCACCGCAGGCCCGGCGGTTACGCACCCGCGGCACGGGTCCGGCCCGGGCGGCCTGACCTTCGGCAGGGGGTGGCCTCCGGGCCTTGTGCTAGCGTGGCATGTTCATGAACTGCACCTCCGGAGCCACTCCCGATGCCCAGACTTACCCACGCCTGCCTGGCCGCCGGCCTTGCCGTTGCGGGCGCCCTGTCCGCTCCTGTCCACGCGAAGGAGGCTGACGTGTCCAACGACCCGTACGCATGGCTGGAAGAGGTCGAAGGCCAGAAGCAGCTCGACTGGGTGAGGGGCGTCAACGCCAAGGCCGAGGCCGAGATCGCGGCCACGCCGGCATTCAAGCAGCTGGAGTCGGACATCCGCGCCATCCTCGATTCAGACGCCAAGATCCCGGGCGTGCAGAAGATCGGCGACTACTACTACAACTTCTGGAAGGACAAGCAGCACGAACGCGGTGTCTGGCGCCGCACCACGCTGGCCGAGTACCGCAAGGCACAGCCGCAGTGGGAGACCGTGCTGGACCTGGACGCGCTGAACAAGGCCGAGGGCAAGAACTGGGTCTGGCACGGCGCCGATTGCCGCAAGCCCGACTACACCCGCTGCCTGATCGCGCTGTCGCGCGGCGGCGCCGACGCCGATGAGACCCGCGAGTTCGACCTGGTCAACAAGAAGTTCCTCGCCGACGGGTTCTACCGTCCCGAGGCGAAGGGCGGCCTGGGCTGGAAGGACGCCGATACCGTCTACGTGTACACCGACTTCGGCGACGGCAGCATGACCAGCTCGGGTTATCCGCGCATCGCCAAGGAATGGAAGCGCGGCACGCCGCTGGAGAGCGCCACCGTCGTCTACGAAGGCAAGCCGGACGACATGTACATCGCGGCGTTCCACGACGACACGCCGGGCTTCCAGCGCGATTTCGTCAGCCGCACGCTGGCCTTCTACAACGACGAGCTGTACCTGCGCCGCGCCGATGGCACGCTGGCCAAGATCGATGCGCCCAACTCGGCCAACAAGGGCGTGCACAAGGAGTGGCTGACCCTGGAGCTGCGCGAGCCGTGGACGGTCGGCGGCAAGACCTATGCGGCCGGCAGTCTGCTGGCGGCCAGGTTCGACGATTTCATGGCCGGCAAGCGCGCGTTCGACGTGCTGTTCGCGCCGACCGACAAGACCTCGCTGGCCGGCTTCACCTGGACGAAGAGCCACCTCGTCCTCAACGTACTGGAAGACGTGAAGAACCGCCTGAGCGTGTTGACGCCGTCGGCCTCGGGCTGGACCACCAGCGCTTTCGTTGGCGCACCGTCCTTCGGCACCGTCGGGGTCGGCGACGTGGACAGCGACGAAAGCGATGCGGTGTGGCTGACCGTCACCGACTACCTGACCCCGACGACGCTGTCGCTGGCCGAGATCGGCCAGCCGCCCGAGCAGCTGAAGTCGATGCCGGCGTTCTTCGACGCTTCGGGCAAGAAGATCGAACAGCACTTCGCCACCTCCAAGGACGGCACCAAGGTGCCGTACTTCCTGGTCCGCCCCGAAGGCCTGAAGTACGACGGCAGCACGCCGACCCTGCTGTACGGCTACGGCGGCTTCGAAATCTCGCTGACCCCCGGCTATTCCGGCGGCGTGGGCAAGGGCTGGCTGGAGAAGGGGGGCGTCTATGCCGTCGCCAACATCCGCGGTGGCGGCGAGTACGGCCCGCGCTGGCACCAGGCGGCGCTGAAGGCCAACCGCCACAAGGCGTACGAGGACTTCGCCGCGGTCGCGCAGGACCTGATCGCCCGCAAGATCACCTCGCCCAAGCACCTGGGCATCCAGGGCGGCAGCAATGGCGGTCTGCTGACGGGCAACATGCTGACGCAGTATCCGGAGCTGTTCGGCGCCGTCGTCGTGCAGGTGCCACTGCTGGACATGAAGCGCTACAGCCACCTGCTGGCGGGCGCGTCGTGGATGGCCGAGTACGGCAATCCCGATACCGCCGACTGGGAGTTCATCCGGACCTTCTCGCCGTACCACCTGTTCGATGCGGAGAAGGACTATCCGCCGACCCTGTTCATGACCTCCACCCGCGACGACCGCGTCCATCCGGGCCATGCCCGCAAGATGGCCGCGAAGATGCTGGAGGCGGGCAAGGACGTGCGCTATTACGAGAACATCGAAGGCGGCCACGGCGGTGCGGCCAACAACGCCCAGGCCGCGCACATGAGCGCTCTGGCCTACACCTTCCTCTGGCAGCAACTGACCAAGTAAGCGTCCGACGCCCCTCTCCGGAGGGGCGTCGCCATTGCATCCCGCGTCCCCGGACCCCATCCATGAAGCCGACCTCCCTTCTGCTTGCCGCCACCGTCCTGATGAGCACCCCGATCACCTCCGCCCTGGCCGCCAGTGCCACCCCGCCCGACGTGGCGAAGAAGCCGCACGTGGTGAAGGCGCCGCACGGTGCCGAACGCAACGACGAGTACTACTGGCTGCGCGACGACAAGCGCGAGAACAAGGAGATGCTGGCGTACCTCAACGCCGAGAACGCCTACACCGATGCGGTGATGGCGCCGCTGAAGCCGCTGGAGGACAAGCTGTACGACGAAGTCGTCGCGCGCATCAAGCAGGACGACGCCAGCGTGCCGTACCGCGAGCGCGGCTGGTGGTATTACGCGCGCTTCGTCACCGGCAAGGACTATCCGGTGCATGCGCGCCGCAAGGACGGCCCGGGCGTGGATGCCGTGTCGATCCAGGCCGCCAACGCCGCCGGCGACTTCACCGGCGAGCAGGTGCTGCTGGACGTCAACGCGCTGGGCGAAGGCAAGGACTACTACAACGTCGGCGACTACGAGGTCAGCCAGGACAACCGACTGCTGGCCTATGCCGACGACACCAACGGCCGTCGCCAGTACACCATCCGTTTCAAGAACCTGGACACCGGCGAACTGCTGCCGGACACCGTCACCAACGCCGAGCCGAACCTGGTGTGGTCTGACGACGGCCGCACGCTGTTCTACGTGGACAAGGACCCGGAGACACTGCTCAGCAAGCGGGTGAAGGCGCACGTGCTGGGCACGCCGGCCAGCCAGGACGCGCTGGTCTACGAAGAGGAAGACGACAGCTTCTACATGGGCATCGGCCGCAGCCGCGACGACAAGTTCATCTGCATCAGCGTCGAGAGCACCGTGTCATCCGAGATGCGCTGCACGCCGGCCGCCAGCCCCGGCGTGTTCACCGTGCTGGCCCCGCGCGAGCGCGACGTGGAATACCAGGCCGACCACCTGGGCGACCGCTGGGTGATCCGCACCAATGCCGATGGCGCCACCAACTTCAAGATCGTGACCGCGCCGACCGACTCGACTTCGCGCAAGGACTGGAAGGACTGGGTGGCGCACCGCGACGACGTGTTCGTCGAGGGTTTCGAACTGTTCGACGGCTTCAGCGTGGTGGCCGAACGCGCCAACGCGCTGGAAAGCCTGCGCGTGATCAAGGCCGACGGCAGCAGCGACTACGTCAAGGCCGACGAGCCGGCGTACTCGATGGGCCTGTCGGCCAATCCGGAAACCGGTACCGACTGGCTGCGCTACAGCTACACCTCGATGACCACGCCGGCCACGACCTACGAGATCAACACCAAGACCGGCGAACGCCGCCAGCTGAAGCAGCAGCCCGTGCCCGGCTACGATGCGTCGAAGTACGTCACCGAGCGCGTGTGGGCGCCGGCGCGGGACGGCAAGACGAAGATCCCGGTGACGCTGGTGTACCGCAAGGACGTGGCGCGCGACGGCAAGGCGCCGATGCTGCAGTACGCCTACGGCAGCTATGGCGCGTCGATGGACCCGAACTTCAGCATCACCAACGTCAGCCTGCTGGACCGTGGCGTGGTCTACGCGCTGGCCCACATCCGCGGCGGCCAGGAAATGGGCCGTGCCTGGTACGACGACGGCAAGCTCTACAACAAGATCAACACCTTCACCGACTTCATCGACGTCACCGATTACCTGGTCAAGGAAGGCTACGCGGCCAAGGACCGCGTGGCGGCGATGGGCGGCAGCGCCGGCGGCCTGCTGATGGGCGCGGTGTCGAACATGGCGCCGGAGAAGTACAAGGTCATCCTGACGCTGGTGCCGTTCGTCGACGTCGTCACCACGATGCTCGACCCCACCATTCCGCTGACCACCAACGAATACGACGAGTGGGGCAACCCGGAAGAGAAGGGCTACTACGACTACATCCTGACCTACTCGCCCTACGACAACCTGCAGGCCAAGGCCTACCCGGCGATGTTCGTCGGCACCGGCCTGTGGGATTCGCAGGTGCAGTACTGGGAGCCGGCCAAGTACGTCGCCCGCCTGCGCGACCTCAACACCGGCAAGGGCCCGGTGGTGTTCCGCACCAACATGGAAGCCGGCCACGGCGGCAAGTCCGGCCGTTTCCGCCAGTACCGCGAGCGTGCCGAGATGTTCGCCTTCATGCTGGACCAGCTGGGCGTCGCTTCGAAGTAGGCTGCGTTGCAGGACAGGAAGAAAGCCGGGGAAACCCGGCTTTCTTCGTTTCCGGTATCCCCGCCAGCGAGGGGCTCCAGCGCCGCCGGCAACGGCCGATAACGGTGGGGACGAGTTCGTCGGCGGAGGCGCGGCATGGCAGGGTGGGGTGCGGTGATCCGCGTCGGGCATCGGCTGTTCGCGCCATCGGCTGTCGATTTGGGGTACAAGGTCGCCGTGCACGATCCGTCGCCGCCACCGCGCGAACTTCCCGAGCCGAGGCCAGCCCGCTTCCGCTGGGCCTGGTGGCTGCTGGCCTACGCCAGCCTGGGGGTGGGCATCGTCGGCGTGTTCGTCCCCGGGCTGCCGACCACCGTGTTCATCCTGGTCGCGGCATACGCCGCGTCGCGCGGTTCGGAGCGCCTGCACCGTCACCTGGTCACGCATCCGCGCTTCGGCCCGATGATCCACGACTGGCATCTGCACCGCGCGGTGTCGCGGCGCGCCAAGTGGGCGGCCACGTGGACGATGCTCTTCAGTGCCGTGATCCTGCTCGCGCTGATGCGGTGGACCGGCTCGCACCGCTGGTGGATGGTCGCCTTGCCGATGGCCTGCATGGCCGTGGTGGGGGCCTGGCTGTGGATGCGTCCGGAGCCGCCACGCAGCGACTGAGCGGCCGCCGCGTTCATCGGGCTGTGGCTATACTCTCGGCATGAACCGGAACGCCCGTCTTTTCCTTGCCGCCGCCCTGATGGCGGCCCTGTCCGCCTGCGGTGCCAAGGGCCCGCTGTTCATGCCGGAGAAGCCGGTCGAAGAGGCGCCCGTGACGCCCGCCGATGCCGTGCCACCCGCGGCCGACGCCGTGCCGGCCGAACCGCCGATCGATCCCGCCACGGTGCCTGCCACCGACGGGAATGGCTGAGTCCCCGTACCCGCGGGCCACGGCGATGCGTTTCACCAAGATGCATGGGGCCGGCAACGATTTCGTCGTGCTGGACCTGCGCGACGGCCTGCCGCCACCGGATGCCGCGCTGGCCGCGGCGCTGGCGGATCGCCACCGGGGCGTGGGCTGCGACCAGATCCTGACCATCGAAGCGCCGCGCAGCGCCGCGGCGGTGGCGGCCTACCGCATCTGGAACTCGGATGGTTCGCCCTCGCAACAGTGCGGCAACGGCGCGCGCTGCGTGGCGGCGTGGCTGGTGCGGGACGGTGCGGCGAGGGGCAGCACGTTCGACGTGGACAGTCCGCTGGCGACGCACGCGGTGGAACGTCTGGGTGAGGATCGCTATGCCATCGCCATGGGCGTGCCGGAGTTCACGCCGGCCCGCATCCCGATGCGGGGATTCGACGCGCCGCGCGCGGAGTACGACGCCGACGTGGACGAGGGCGTCAGGCTGCGGTTCGGTGCCGTATCGATGGGCAACCCGCATGCCGTGATCGAAGTGCCGTCCGTCGACGCTGCGCCCGTGCTGCATTACGGGCCACTGCTGCAGCGGTCGCCGCACTTCCCGGAGTCGGTCAATGTCGGCTTCGCCGAAGTGGTCGCGCCCGACCGCGTGCGCCTGCGCGTCTACGAGCGCGGCGTGGGCGAGACGCTGGCCTGCGGCAGTGGCGCGTGCGCGGCCGCCGCCGTGCTGATGCGGCGCGGCCGGGTGGACCGCGACGTGGCCATCGCGCTGCCGGGCGGCGAACTGCGCATCCGCTGGCCGTCCGACGACGCGCCGGTCATCATGTCCGGGCCGGCGGCATTCGTATTCGAAGGGGAATGGAAAGCATGAGCGATACGCAAGAGAAGCTGGGCGCCCACGAAGTCGCGGCCTGGCTGCGACGGCACCCGACGTTCCTGAAGCAGTTCCCCGACCTGGCCCTGAGCCTGGTGGTGCCGCGCGACGAAGGCCCCACGGCCTCGCTGGCCAGCTACCAGCTCGAGGTGCTGCGCGACAAGAACCGTGAACTGTCCAAGCGGCTGGGCGACCTGTTCGCCAATGCGCAGGAGAACGAACGCCTGGCGGTGCGCACGCACCAGCTGGCGCTCACCCTGATGAAGCAGGGCAGTGCCGCGGATACGGTGCGCGCGATGGCGGCCTCGCTGGCCGAGGATTTCAACGGCGACCGCGTCAGCATCGTCCTGCTGGAACCGATCGCCGGCCTGGAAGAGAACGACTGGCTGCAGGTGGTGCCGGCGGACAATCCGCACATGGCCCCGTTCCGCGACTGCCTGCGCGACGGCGAGCCGATCTGCGGCCGCCTGCAGCCCGAGAAACACGTGCTGCTGTACGGCGCGCGCGCGGATGAGGTCGCCTCGTCGGCGCTGCTGCCGTTGCCCGGCATCGGTTTGGTGGCCGTGGGCAGTCGCGACGGCAACCGCTTCTATCCGGGCATCGGCACGCTGTTCCTGCGCATGATGGGCGAGACGCTGGCGACGGCGTTGAAGCGGTTCGATGGTTGAGGCGAGGCGCGCGTCTCGTGCCGTTATTCGGGCGAATGCCGGAATCCATCGCGCTCTTGTCCTGACGGGCGGCCTGAGGCAAACGCCCAGGCCGCCCGGATTCCGGCGTTCGCCGGAATGACGGGGAGGGGAGGATCTTGTCCGTCACCGACTTCCTGGCGTATCTCGACGTGGAGCGCCGTGTCTCCGCGCACACGCTGGATGCCTACCGCCGCGATCTTGCCGCGCTGACGGAGTGGGCGCAGGCGCAGGGCATCACCGAGCTGGCGGATGTGCAGGCCGAAGCGTTGCGCGGCTTCGTCGCCGCCGAGCATCGTCGCGGGCTGTCGCCCAAGAGCCTGCAGCGCCGCCTGTCGGCCTGTCGCAGTTTCTACCAGTGGCTCCTGAAGCATGGCCGCATCGCGGCCAGTCCCGCGGTTGCGCTGCGTGCGCCGAAGGCCCCGCGCAAGCTGCCTCAAGTGCTGGATGCCGACGAGGCCGTCCGGCTGGTGGAAGTGCCCACCGACGCGCCGCTCGGCAAGCGCGATCGCGCGCTGCTGGAGCTGTTCTACTCCTCCGGCCTGCGCCTGAGCGAGCTGTGCGCGCTGCGCTGGCGCGACCTGGACATGGCCGGCGGCCTGGTCACGGTACTGGGCAAGGGCAGCAAGGAGCGCAAGGTGCCGGTCGGCTCGCATGCACGCAACGCGCTGGCCGAATGGCATCAGGAACGCCCCGCCGGCAACGACGGCTTCGTGTTTCCAGGGCGCGCTGACGGTCCGATCTCGCAACGGGCGGTGCAGATCCGCATCAAGCAGCTGGCGCAGCGGCAGGGTCTGTTCAAGCACGTCCATCCGCACATGCTGCGGCACAGTTTCGCCAGCCACATCCTCGAATCCTCGGGCGACCTGCGCGGCGTGCAGGAACTGCTGGGCCACGCCGACATCGCCACCACCCAGATATACACACACCTGGATTTCCAGCACCTGGCCAAGGTCTACGACGCGGCGCACCCTCGGGCGAAGCGAAAGAAATAGGCAAGCCGTAGGCTGGGATGAAGCAACGCGCAATCCCAGCGCATGGCGGTCGATATCCCGGGGTTGCTGGGATTCCGCTGCGCTGCATCCCAGCCTACGGCCGGTGTTCAGGGCGTCCTCCCAAAGGTCATGCTTGAACCGAGGAGCGGCGTCCCCACCTCTGGGGGAACACCCCGGAGGCCTCCATGGACCCCAGCCAGAACCCCCACGTTTTCCACGCCACCACCATCCTGTCCGTGCGCCGCAACGGCCGCGTCGCCGTCGCGGGCGATGGCCAGGTGACGCTGGGCCACACGGTCATGAAGGGCAATGCGCGCAAGGTGCGCCGGCTCGGTCGCGACGGCCAGGTGCTGGCCGGCTTCGCCGGCGCGGCGGCCGATGCGTTCACCCTGTTCGAACTGTTCGAAGCCAAGCTGGAGAAGCACGGCCAGCTGACGCGCGCCGCCGTGGAACTGGCCAAGGACTGGCGCACCGAGCGTCGCCTGGGCAAGCTCGAGGCGCTGCTCGCCGTCGCCGACCGGGAAACCTCGCTGATCATCAGCGGTACCGGCGACGTGATCGAGCCGGAGGACGGCATCATCGCCATCGGTTCCGGCGGTTCCTATGCCTTGTCCGCTGCACGCGCATTGCTCGCGCATACCGAACTGGACGCGAAATCCATCGCCGTCGAGTCGCTGAACATCGCCGGCGACATCTGCATCTACACCAATCGCAACGTGGTGGTCGAAGAGCTGTGAGAGGAGCCGTGACTGGCGACTCGTGATCCGCAAAGCGAACGCCAAGCCGAAACCTCCCAGCTTCCCTGAATCCGCTCTTACGAATCCCGAATCTCTTATGACGAATCCCGGATCTTCCACCATGACCCCGCGCGAGATCGTGCAGGAACTGGACCGCCACATCGTCGGCCAGCAGGCCGCCAAGCGGGCGGTCGCCATTGCGCTGCGCAACCGTTGGCGCCGCATGCAGCTCGACGACGGCCTGCGCAACGAAGTGATGCCGAAGAACATCCTGCTGATCGGTCCGACCGGTGTGGGCAAGACCGAGATCGCGCGCCGCCTGGCCACGCTGGCCAACGCGCCGTTCGTGAAAGTCGAGGCCACGCGCTTCACCGAAGTCGGCTATGTGGGCAAGGATGTCGAGCAGATCGTCCGCGACCTGGCCGACACCGCCGTCAAGATGTACCGCGAGCAGGCCAAGGCGCGCATGCGCACCCAGGCGGAGGAGCGCGCCGAGGAACGCATCCTGGATGCGCTGCTGCCGCGGCGCGAAGGCGCGGGCGGCAACGGCTTCGGTTTCGGCGCCGGCACGACCACCGTCGACATCGGGGCCGAGCCGTCGTCGAAGGAGTCGGAAACGCGCCAGAAGCTGCGCCGCCAGCTGCGCAGCGGGGAGCTGGACGGACGCGAGATCGAACTGGAGCTGTCGGCCAACGTCGGCGTGGACATCATGACGCCGCCCGGCATGGAGGAGATGGGCCAGCAGCTGCGGCAGATGTTCTCCAGCCTGGGCGGGCAGAAGACGCACAAGCGCACGGTGACCATCAAGGCCGCGCGCCCGCAGCTGATCGAGGAAGAGGCCGCGAAGTTGGTCAACGAGGACGACATCCGCGCCGCCGCCATCGAGGCCTGCGAGCAGCATGGCATCGTCTTCATCGACGAGATCGACAAGGTCGCCAAGCGCAGCGGCAACATGAGCGGTGCCGACGTCAGCCGCGAGGGCGTGCAGCGCGACCTGCTGCCGCTGGTGGAAGGCAGCAACGTGTCGACCAAGTACGGCACGGTGAAGACCGACCATATCCTGTTCATCGCGTCCGGCGCGTTCCACCTGGCCAAGCCCAGCGACCTGATCCCCGAACTGCAGGGCCGCTTCCCGATCCGCGTGGAGCTGTCCGCGCTGAGCAAGGAGGACTTCATCCGCATCCTCACCGAGCCCAAGGCCGCATTGACCCGGCAGTACGTGGAGTTGATGAAGACCGAAGGCGTGGCGCTGCGGTTCGCCGACGATGCCGTGGATCGCCTGGCCGAGATCGCCGCGCTGGTCAACGAGCGGCAGGAGAACATCGGTGCGCGCCGGCTGCATACGGTGCTGGAGCGCCTGCTGGATACGCTGAGTTACGAGGCGCCCGACCGCGACGGCCAGAGCGTCACCATCGACCGCGCCTACGTCGATGCGCACCTGGGTGAACTGGTGCAGGATCCGGATCTCAGCCGCTACATCCTCTGAGGTGACGAACCCGCCGCGAGGCGGGTTCTTCCTTCATGGGGCATGGGGACTTTGGGCTGCCGGTTACAATGACGGCCCGTTCCCGTTCTGCCCGAGCCCTGTTCATGAGCACGCTGCCGCCCTGCCCGCAATGCCAGTCCGAGTACACCTACGAGGACGGCGCGCAGCTGGTCTGCCCGGAATGCGGGCACGAGTGGTCGGTCCAGGCGCCCGTCGTCGCCGATGAGGGTCCGCGCGTGGTCAAGGACGCCAACGGCAACGTGCTGCAGGACGGCGACAGCGTCACCGTCATCAAGGATCTGAAGATTAAGGGCTCGTCGCTGGTGGTCAAGGTCGGTACCAAGGTCCGCAACATCCGCCTGGTCGACGGCGACCACGACATCGACTGCAAGATCGACGGCATCGGCGCGATGGGGTTGAAGTCGGAGTTCGTGCGCAAGGCCTGATCCGCGAGGCCGGGGCTCAGTCCTCGCCGATGTCCTCGTTCCACACCTCGGGATTGGCGCGGATGTAGTCGCCGAGCATCGTGATGCATTCCTGGCTCTGCAGGTCGATCACGTTGACGCCGGATTCGCGCAGCCAGTCCAGTCCGCCCTGGAAGTTCACCGATTCCCCCACCACCACGGTCCCGATGTTGAACTGGCGCACCAGCCCGCTGCAGTACCAGCAGGGCGCCAGCGTGGTGACCATGATCGTGTCGCGGTAACGACGTTGCCGGCCGGCCTTGCGGAAGGCATCGGTTTCGCCGTGCACGGACGGATCGCCTTCCTGCACGCGGCGATTGTGGCCGCAGCCGAGCAGGCGTCCGTCGTTGTGGTAGAGCGCGGCGCCGATGGGAATGCCGCCTTCGGCCAGTCCCTGGCGGGCCTCGGCAATGGCGGTGTCGAGCAGGGCACGGTAGTCGATCATGGGCTTCTCGGGCGAGGGAGCGTGACGCGTCTCTAGGAATCCAGCTTCACACATCGCCTACTGTGACGCTACTCGCAGCACGGACAGGGACCCTCTGGCATCCAGGGGCCGTGGACTGCGTCGCTACGTCAGGGAGCCAGGGGACCATGGACATGAAGACAAGCACGACGACGGGTCGAGCGAGGGCGATCGTCGCCACGCTCGTGCTGGGCATTGCCGGCACCGCTTCCACACATGCCCAGACCATCGAGCAGGGGCTGCTCCAGCTGGAGTGGGGCGACCCGGCCCCGGCGGCGCCAGGTCAGGCGAAGTCGAAGTCCCGTTTCAACGCCCGTCTGGTGAAGGACGACGGCAGCCGGATCGCGCTCGATCCTGCGCAGGCGCGCAAGGCCGCGGGCGATCTGTACGTGTTGGCCAACCGTCGCGTGGCGATCGCCTTCGGGGCCCCAGGCAAGACCGCGTCGTCGGCACCGACGATCGAGGCCATCGTGCCCGCGGACCGGACCGCCCAATCCGCGCCGGTCACGGCAGCCAGTGCACGCGTGGCGGCGGCCGCGCCGGTGAACGGCGTCACCCGCTGGGTCACGCTGATGTGCAAGTTCAGCGACATCGGGACCGAACAGAAGACCCAGGCGTTCTTCCAGTCGCAGTATGGCGAGGGCGTCGGCCAGTTGGGCCACTACTGGCGCGAGGTGTCCTACAACAAGATCAACCTGGCCGGCAGCAGCGCCCATGGCTGGTTCACCCTGCCGCAACCGCGCAGCCATTACGTCACCGAGGAGAACGGGGAGGATAAGGCCGACCTGAAGAAACTGTTCGCCGACTGTGGCGCCGCGGCCGATGCCACGGTCGACTTCAACAGCGTGCAGGGCGTGAACATGATGTTCAATGGCGACCTGGACGGGTACGCATGGGGTGGCGGCATGTGCGCGCCACTGGAGGGGCGGAGCAACTTCTGCACGCGTGCGACCTGGAATCCACCGTGGTCCTTCAGCAACCTGGCGCCGCTCGCGCACGAGATGGGGCACGGCTACGGCTTGCCGCATTCGGACAATTCCGACGGCGACAGCGACACCTACGACAATCCCTGGGACGTGATGAGCGATGGCTGGTACAACGCCGTATCCGACAGTACTTACGGTACCCGGCCCAAGCACATCAACGTGTTCCAGCGGCACCGGCTCAGCTGGGTGGACGGCGCGCGCCAGCAGGTCATCGTGCTGGGCGACCTGGCCACGCGCGACATCGCACTCGACTACGCGCACTTGGCCGGATCCGGCAATGTGCAGATGCTGGTGCTGTCGCTCTCGCCGCAGGCCGACCCCTATGCCACCGTGGTGTACACGCTGGAAGCACGCAAGCGGGAAGGCCCCTACGAAGGCGCGCTGGCCGGCGATGCGGTGATCGTCCACAAGGTCCAGGCATCGGGTACGGCTTACAGCATCGATGCGGACGTGCCGCCTGCCAATCGCGCCAACAACGAGGGTTCGATGTTCAAGGTGGGCGAGCGCTGGGTCACTCCGGAAGGCTCGCACGCGGTTAGCGTGAAGGCGCAGACGGCGACAGGATTCGTGGTGACCGTCGGACCCCCACGCGCGATGAGCAGCCCGCTGCCACCCCTGGTGCGGCCCGCGCAGGTGTCTGCGTCGTCGTCGTCGCCCACACGATCGACGCCGGCGATCCCCGTGAGGGGGCGCAAGCCGCCGGAGCGATGCGGTGGCGTGCGTGGCGCAACATCGCCGCAGTGCGCCATGCGCGAGCGCTGACGCGTAGGGATTTTCCTGACGGCGTACGGGGCGGACCCGATCCCGTGCGCGGGTCATGTGCCTACACGGGACATGACAAGATCGGCTACGAATCCTGACCTGCATCGCAGTTCGGAACATCCGCAACGCGAACGTGGCATTTGACGCCCGAATCCGCTCAAGACCCGTGCGTGCCGGCCGACACGACGGGCATGGCGGCGTCATCTCGACCCGCCCCCTTGAGTGGGGTCTTGCGTGTTCGAGCAACGAACTTTCGGTGCGTGGCGCATGGACGTCCGGACGTTCTTTGTCGGTTGTCTGTTCGTTCTGGCATGCGTCGTCCCGGTCCTGTCTTCGCAGGCGGAGACCGTGGTCCAGGGCGTGCTGCAGCTGCAGTGGGCGGATCCCCCGCGCGCGCTGCCGGGGCGTGTGCAGAAGGCGCCGCAGCTCGATGCTTGGCTTGAGATCGGGCCGGGCCGGCGCATCGCGCTGGACGTGAACCAGGCACGGCGTGCCGCTGGCGACCTGTATGCACTGGCGAACCGGCGCGTGGCGGTCTCCTACGGCGCGCAGGCCAACGTGGCGTCGTCCTCCAGGGTGATGGCCGCATCGCAGCCCACGCAGGTCATCCAGGCCATCGTGCCCACCGATCGGCTGCCGCAGCGCGCATTGGCCGCCGGTGCGGACGGACGCGTGATGGCGTCGGCGCCGGTGCTAGGTGCCACGCGCTGGATCACCCTGATGTGCAAGTTCGCCGATATCGCGACCGAGCAGAAGCCGCGCGAGTACTTCCAGGCGCAGTACGGGAATGCACCCGGCCAACTGGGGCACTACTGGTCGGAGGTGTCCTACGGCCAGGTCAATCTGGCCGGAAGCTCCGCCCATGGCTGGTACACACTGCCGCAGCCGCGTGCCGCGTACATGGCCACGGTCAACGGCAAGGAGAAGGCGCAGCTGTCGACGCTCTTCGCCGACTGCGCGGCCGCGGCCGAAGCCGAGGTCGACTTCAGCGGCATCCAGGGCGTCAACCTGATGTTCAATGGCGAACTGGATGGCAATGCCTGGGGCGGCGGCGCCTGCGCCACGCTCGACGGCGTCTATACCTGCACGCGGGCGACATGGAGCCCGCCGTGGTCGTTCATCAACCTGGCGCCGCTCGCCCACGAGATGGGGCACGGCTACGGGCTGCCGCATTCCAACAACAGCGATGGCGACGGCGACACCTACGACAATCCCTGGGACGTGATGAGCGACGCCTGGCGCAACGCCGCCAGCGACACGGTCCTTGGCACGCTGCCCAAGCACATCAACATGTACCAGCGCGAACGCCTGGGTTGGCTGCCTGCCGCGCGCAAGCGCGTGATCGCGGCAGACAACCGCGAAACGCAGGAATTCGTCCTCGATGCCGGCAGCCTGGTGGGCAGCACGCAGGTGCAGCTGGCGGTGTTGGCGATGCCGGCGCAGGCCGATCCCTACAAGACCGTCATCTACACGCTGGAGGCACGGCGACGCACGGGACCCTACGAGTCGAAGCTCGCCGGCGACGCGGTGATCATCCACAAGCTGGAGGATTACGGCATCGCCTACAGCATCGACCGGGATGTCCCGGCCGCCAACGTTTCCAACAACGAGGGCTCGATGTTGAAGGTGGGCGGACGCTGGAACACCCCTGACGAGCGGCACTGGGTGGAAGTGGTATCCGCCACCGCGAATGGCTTCGTGGTGCGCGTGGGGCCGCGCCCGCGCTCGATGAGTTCGCCGGCCCCGATCCTGGAGCGCACGGTCACGGTCGCGGCTTCCTCGTCCTCCGCACCGGCGCCGCGCGTGCCGGCGCCGCGGACGGCACCGCAGGCGACGGCAAGGACGGGCTGCCGCGTGCTGCCCGAGATCCTGCGTGTCCGTGCACTGTGCGCGTTGATGGAGCGCTGACCGCCAGCCTGACGCGTTCGGCTCCGGCATGCGACCGGGGCGCCGGGAGTGCGATAATCCGGCCATGAGCGAATCCCCCTACGAACGCGGCACCACCCATTTCGGCTTCCGCGACGTCGCCGCCAAGGACAAGCAGAAGCTGGTCGGCGAGGTCTTCACGTCGGTGGCCGGCAAGTACGACCTGATGAACGACCTGATGAGCCTGGGCATCCATCGGGTCTGGAAGCGCTATTTCGTGGGCACCTGTCAGGTGAAGCGCGGCGACCGCGTGCTCGACCTGGCCGGCGGCACCGGCGACATCGCCGCGCTGTTGAAGGACCGCGTGGGCGATGCCGGGCAGATCGTGCTGGGCGACATCAACGCCGGCATGCTGTCGGTAGGCCGCGACCGCATGACCGACCGCGGGCTGGTGCAGGGGCTGGAATACGTGCAGTGCAACGCCGAAGCGCTGCCGTTCCCGGACGCCAGCTTCGACCTGGTCACCATCGCCTTCGGCCTGCGCAACGTCACCGACAAGGACGCCGCGCTGCGCGAAATGCACCGCGTGCTGAAGGTCGGCGGGCAGGCCCGCGTGCTGGAGTTCTCGGAAGTGACCGTGGACTGGTTCAAGCCGGTCTACGACTTCCATTCGTTCAAGGTGCTGCCGAAGCTGGGCCAGCTGTTCGCCCAGGACGCCGGCAGCTACCAGTACCTGGCCGAAAGCATCCGCAAGCACCCGCCGCAGGCCGAACTGCAGGGGATGATGGATGCCGCCGGCTTCGCCCGGACCGGTTTCCGCAACCTGTCCGCGGGCATCGTGGCCATCCACACCGGCTACAAGGTCTGAAAAGGGCGCCCAGCGCCCTGTAGGAGCGCCCCATGGGCGCGATGCTTTCCATCACCCCGCGTGAGAGCATCGCGGGCATGGCCCGCTCCTACAAGGTGCCACGGAATGGGCGCCGGACGGCCGCCGGCAAGGCAGCCCCAGCCCGGCGCGGTAAACTAGGGACTTCCCCCGATCGCTGGAAGTCCCCTGATGCGTTCACTGGCTTTGCTGTTGTCCTGCGCCGCCGTGCTGGCGGCCGGGTGCTCCAAGGAACCCGAGTCCACCCCCGTGGCCGCGCCCAAGAAACCCGCCGTCGCCCAGGTCGCCGACCACGACGAGCATTCCTACGCCGAGCCGCAGAAAGTCGCCATTGCCGACCTGGCGCTGGACATCGCGGTCGATTTCGACGCCAAGACCATCGGCGGCACCGCGACCTACACCCTGGACTGGAAGGACAAGGCCGCCACCCAGCTGGTGCTGGACACGCGCGACCTGACCATCTCCAAGGTGGAAGGCGAGGCCGATGGCGCCTGGTCGCCGCTGCAGTACGCGCTGGCCGCCAAGGACCCGGTGCTGGGCAGCAAGCTGACCATCGAGACGCCGGCCCGCAACGCCAAGGTCCGCGTCACCTACACGAGTTCGCCGGAGGCCTCGGGCCTGCAGTGGCTGACGCCGGAGATGACCGAAGGCAAGCAGCTGCCCTTCATGTTCAGCCAGTCGCAGCAGATCCACGCGCGCAGCTGGGTGCCGCTGCAGGACACGCCGCAGGTGCGCTACACCTACACCGCGCACGTGACCTCGCGCCCGGACGTGATGGTGCTGATGAGCGCCGACAACGATCCGGCGGCCGCGCGCGACGGCGACTACAGCTTCAAGATGCCGCAGAAGATCCCGTCGTACCTGATGGCGATCGCCGCCGGCGACCTGGTGTTCAAGCCGATCTCCGCGCGCAGCGGCGTGTGGGCCGAGCCGGCGATGGTCGACAAGGCGACGAAGGAGTTCGAAGACACCGAGAAGATGATCGCCACCACCGAGCAGCTGTACGGCCCCTACCGCTGGGACCGCTACGACATGCTGGTGCTGCCGCCGTCGTTCCCCTACGGCGGCATGGAGAACCCGCGCCTGAGCTTCATCACGCCCACCGTGATCGTCGGCGACAAGACGCTGGTCTCGCTGATCGCGCACGAGCTGGCGCATAGCTGGTCGGGCAACCTGGTGACCTTCTCCAGCGCCAAGCACGGCTGGCTCAACGAGGGCTTCACCAGCTACGTGGAGAACCGCATCGTCGAATCCCTGTATGGCAAGGAACAGTCCAGCATGGAGTACGCGATCGCGCGCAACGCGCTGAAGAAGGAAATCGCCACCATGCCGGAGGCCACCCAGGCGCTGGCGGTGAAGCCGGGCACGAAGCTGGATGCCGACGACGCGCTCAGCGCCGTGTCGTACGACAAGGGCGCCTGGTTCCTGCAGATGCTGGAGGAACGCTTCGGCCGTCAGGAGTTCGACGCCTTCCTGCGCGGCTACTTCGACCACTTCGCCTTCCAGAGCATCACCACCGAGCAGTTCCTGGCGTACGCCAAGAAGCACCTGTTCGACAAGCACCCCAACCTGGTCAGCGACGCGGAGATCCAGGAATGGATCTACGCGCCGGGTATTCCCGCTGGCGCGCCGCAGGTGCAGTCGCGCGGCTTCTCCAACACCGACACCGCGCGCATCGCCTGGCAGGGCAGCGGCCAGCTGCCCAACCCGCAGCTGACCGATGCCTGGATCACCCAGCAGTGGGTGCATTTCATCGAAGGCATGGGCGACAAGCTGACCGTCGAACAGGTCAAGCAGCTGGATGACGCCTACCACTTCACCGGCACCGCCAATGGCGAGATCGCCATGCGCTGGTATCCGCTGACGATCCGCAGCGGTTACGTGGACGCGCGGCCGGAGATCGCGAAGTTCATCGAGCGCGTCGGCCGTCGCAAGCTGATCATGCCGATCTACGAGGAACTGGTGAAGACGCCGGACGGCCTGGCCTTCGCGCAGGAAACCTTCGCCCGCGCCAAGCCCGGTTACCACCCGATCACGACCGGTTCGGTCGAGGCCGTGCTGGCCAAGGCGTCGGCGGGCCAGTAAGGCATGGTGGTCCGCCTGACCCGCGCAAGGACGGTCGCCCTGGTGGCGGCCGTTCTTGTCTGCGCGATCGCCGCGTGGATCTGGCGCGAGCCCATGGCGCCGGTGCGCGCCGGCATGGCGCTGCAGGGGTGGTGGATCGGGCTGTGGGAGCAACGCCTGGTGGTCGGAGACCACCGGTGGGTCTACGACGAGCGCGAGGCCGCCGATCCCGCGGCGCCTACCGTGGTGATGGTGCACGGCTTCACCGGCAGCAAGGAGAACTGGTACCCGCTGGCCGAGCGGCTGGGGGGGCACTACCGGCTGGTGATCCCCGACCTGCCGGGCTGGGGCGAAAGCCAGCGCATCGAGGGCGCCGACTACGGCTTCAGCGCACAGGCCGACCGCCTGGCGCAGTTCCTGCAGCGCGTCCGCCGCGAGGGCAGCCCCATCGTCCTGCTGGGCCATTCGATGGGAGGCGGCATCGCCGCGGTCGCGGCGGCGCGGCATCCGCATGTGGTGGCGCGCGTAGGCCTGATCGATGCGGCCGGCGTGCGCTTCCGCGACAACCGTTTCGGCATCGACGTGCTGGCCGGTGAGAATCCTTTCGCGGTGGACGACGCGGCTTCGCTGCAGCGGTATCTGGATACCGTCTTCCACGACCGCAGCGTGCAGCCCGCCATCCCCTGGCCCGCCTCGCGGGCGGTGATCGACTGGCGCATCGCGCAGGCGCCGTTCGAGCAGCGCGTGCTGGACCGTATCGGTCGCGGCGGGGAGCGCTTCCTGCCCGGCGAGATGGCCGCCGCGATCCGGCAGCCGGCACTGCTGCTGTGGTGCCGGCAGGACCGCGTGATCGATCCCAGCGCGATGGCGCTGTACGCCCGGCAGATGCCGCAGGCGATCCAGGTTTCACTGGATGGATGCGGCCACATGTCCATCATGGAAAAACCCGACGACGTGGCGGCCGCGGTCGCCCTGTTGATCCAGCGAGGCACATCCCGATGAAGCACACGATCAAGCCCCTTCTGCTGGCCTTCGCCTGCGCCGCGGCGGTCGCCGCCTGTGGCGACCGCGAGGCCGAGCGCGCGGCGCAGGCCGCCGCCCAGGCCGCCGCCATCGAGCAGCAGGCCGACGAAGTGGCGAAGAAGTACGACAGCGCGCTGGCCTCCAACGACTGGGACATGGCGCGCATCCACGGCGTCGCCCTGCTCGACCAGTACCCGGACAGTGCCGCCGCCCGACGCATCGGGCCAGGGTTGCAGGAGGTCAAGGCCAAGGCCGAGGCGGCGCGCGAGCAGCGCCGGATGGAATCGCTGTGGGACTATGCCCAGGTTTCCGCCGACGGCGGCACGCAGCGCTCGGCCGCGATCCTCAGCAAGGACCCCGTGGACGTGGACGGCACCGGCGCCAAGCCGGTGCAACTGGTGTTCCGCGACCATCCCAAGTGGAAGCGCAGCAGCTATCTGGTGCTGCAGGCCAGCGACTTCGCGAAGGCGTGCTACCGCCGCTGCCAGGTGACCGTGATCGCCGATGGCGGTACGCCGAAGCGGATGTCGGCCAACCGGCCGGACACCGACGAGGCCACCGCGATGTTCATCGACGACCACAAGGCGCTCTGGCGCCTGGCGCGCGAGACCAAGGTCCTGGAGATCGAGTTCCCGGTGAAGGACGGCAGCATGCGCAAGGCCGTATTCGAGACGGGTGGGTTGGATGGCAAGCAGATGGCCGGGTGGTGACCCGGCCACGGTGAGGGTGCGACGCGTCGGGATCAGCGCATGGCGGCACGCTGCACCGGCGCGCGCAGGACGCGTGTGCCGAGCAGGGCGAAGCTGCCCACCACCACCGCCTGCACCAGCAGGAAGGCCCATCCCAGGGCATTCGGGGCGATCCAGCCCAGCAGCGGCAACAGCATGCATTCGATCGCGTAGAGCGCATTGATCGCCACCATCGTCCATGCCGTGCCTCGCGGGACGGCTGGCCGGCGTGCCAGCCAGAGCAGCCACGCCACATAGGGCAGCAACGCCAGGCCGACGCTGCGCAGCAGCATCTCGGGCACGCCGGTGACGGCGGCCAGCGGTGCCGCCAGCAGGGCCATCCCAAGGCCGACGGGCAGGGTCATGGCGACATCCCAGCGGATGAGCGTGCGCAGGCGGGTGGCGGGTGCAGGATGCGGATTCATGGTGGTGCCTCATGTCGTCAGGGTGGGCATCATGGTCTGCATGCGTCCGCACACCGTCGATTACCCGATGGGTAAAGCGGGCAGCGAAGGGCGGGTGCTAAGGTCGCTGCATGGACCCCGCCACGCCCTTTGGCCACCTGCTGCGCGACTGGCGCCAGCGCCGCCGCCTGACGCAACTCGACCTGGCCGATGCGGCGGGCGTCTCAACGCGGCACGTGAGCTTCCTGGAAACCCATCGTTCGCTACCCAGCCGCGCGCTGCTGATGCGGCTGGGAGCCGTGCTGGACATGCCGCTGCGCGAGCGCAACCGCATGCTGGTGTCCGCGGGTTTCGCGCCGATGTACCGCGAGCACCGCTGGGACGAGCAGGCACTCCAGGTCGCGCGCGAGGCCATCGAGCGCCTCCTGGCGGCGCATGAGCCGTACCCGGCGCTGGCGATCGACCGGCACTGGAACCTGGTGACGGCCAACGCCGCCGCGCAGCGGTTGATGGCAGGCCTGCCGGAAGCGCTGCTCGCGCCCGTCCCGAATGTCCTGCGTGCGAGCCTGCATCCGGATGGCCTGTCCTCGCGCATCGCCAACCTGCCGCAGTGGCGCGCGCACATCCTCGAGCGTCTGCAGCATCAGCACGAGGCAACCCAGGACCCCGTGCTGGACGACTTGCGGAAAGAACTGGCGGCGTATCCCGGTGGCGAGGCCGAGGACCCCGGCGCGGCGGAGGCGATCATCGTGCCCCTGCAGCTGCGCGGTCCCGATGGCCAGGTGCTGTCGTTCCTCGGCACGACGACCGTGTTCGGAACACCCAACGACGTGACCCTGGCCGAACTCGCGATCGAGTCCTTCTTTCCGGGCGATCCGGGCACCGCGGCCCTGCTGCATGCGATGGCGCAGGCCTGAGCGCACGCGGCGCCGGTCAGCTCATGCGCCGACCACCCGGTTCCGCCCCATCGCCTTCGCGCGGTACAGCGCGACATCGGCCTGGCTGAGCAACTGTTCCAGCCCGGTCATCCGTGCGGGCGCCGACGCCACCCCGACGCTGACGGTGATGTCCAGCAGGCGGCCATCCTCGAGAGGAATGAGCTCGCTGGCCAGCAGGCGCAGTCGTTCCGCGACGACGAGGGCGGCCGCGGCGTCCACGCCCGTGAGCAGCACGGCGAACTCTTCGCCGCCGAATCGCCCGAACAGGCCGTCCTCGCGCAGGTGATCGCGCATCCGGCTGGCGAACGTCGTCAGCACCGCGTCGCCCGCGGCGTGGCTGTGGCGGTCGTTGACCGATTTGAAGTGGTCGATGTCCAGCATCATCGCCGCCACCGTGCCGCCGGTCCGCTGCATGTGTTCCGCCAGCTCCAGGCCGCGCCGCAGGAACGCGCTGCGGTTGAGCACGCCAGTCAGTGGGTCGTGGTCGGCGGCATGGTTCAGGGTGGCCAGCAACCGGTTGCGCGCCGCGTTCACGCTGGCCACGGTAAGCGGCGCCACCGCCAGCAGCGCCATCCCCATGCGCAGCGAGATGACGGGCTGCACGCTGGCGTCCTGCAGCTGCAGGTCGATCCATCCGGCGGCGATGGCGATCAGCGTCCACATGCACAGCAACGCGGTGACGAGCGCGGTGGTGAACAGGCGGTAGGCGAGCGCGCACCACAACAGTGCCGGCACCGGGAAGGCGATGGCGCCCGGGCCGCCGACCGCCACCCCCAACACGAGGGCCAGTGCAAGCGCGGTGAGCGGCATGAGCACGCGTGGACGTTTCCGGGCACGCGCGAGCCCGGCGCGAACGTCACGCCAAGCGCCGGCTGGCGATGGCGCCAGCAAGATCACGGGCAGCAAGGCGACATAGCTGACCAGTTCGGCGGAGAACCAGAAGCCGCTGGCGGTCAGGAACCCCATCCGCATCAACGCATGCGAGGTCAGGCTGCCGACCAGGCTGGCGCAGACCGCCGCAGCGGCCGACGCCGCCAGGACCCACAGCATCGACAGCGGGTGCAGCAGGCGGCGGTCTTCCTCGCGCAGGTGCCGGAATACCAGATAACCGGCCAGCACGCCGGCCAGGTTGGCAGCGGTCAGCCGCAGCGTGGTGGGCAGCGAAGTGCCCGTCAGCAGGTCGGCGGCGACGTAGCCCAGCGCGGCCGCGGCCCAGCCGGCCGGCGAGGCCAGCGCGGGGCGGCGTGCGAGCAGGCCCAGCAGCAGGGCATTGGTGGGCCAGAACGTGGCCAGCTGGGATTCGGGGCGGGTCAGGATGCCCAGGCCGCTGGCGAGGAGGACCACGCCCGCCACGAGCAGCGCCTGCAGGAGGAGTTGGCGTGCGGTCGCGAGCGTGGACGCGCGGAAGTCCTGCGGAGTGGAGTGCGGATGCTGCGCGACCATGTTGCCCCTGCCTGTTGCCGACTGCGCGGGGCAGGCCTCCGGGCCGATCCCCCGGAGTTACCTTACGTCACAAAGCCGAGCGGGGGGGGGCGCTCGCCGAACGGCAGCCGGACAGGACATCGCCGGCCGCACCTTTCGGCTCACATTTACAGTGCGTAGCCGAACTGCTGCTTGAACTGTTCGTTGAACTCGTCGAAATCGAAGCGCTGGTTCTGCGTGCCCGGATGTTCGACCTTCAATGCGCCCATCAGGTTGCCCATGCGGCCGATGGTCAGCCAGTCGTAGCCCTTCTCGATGCCGTAGATCAGGCCGGCGCGGAAGGCGTCGCCGCAGCCGGTGGGATCGGTCACGCGGCGCTCGTGCGCCGGCGGGATGTCGTAGGTCTTCTCCGGCGTGTGGATCTGCGAGCCGTGCGGGCCGCGCGTGGTGATGTAGGCCTTCACCCGCTTGACGATGTCGGCCTCGCTCCAGCCGGTGCGCTCCTGCAGCAGGTTCGACTCGTAGTCGTTGACCGTCACGTAGTCGGTCAGTTCGATGAAGTGGCGCAGCTCCTCGCCGTTGAACAGCGGCATGGCCTGGCCCGGGTCGAAGATGAAGGGGATCCCCGCCTCGGCGAACTCGGCCGCGTTCTGCAGCATGCCCTCGCGCCCGTCGGGACTGACGATGCCGAAGCTCACGCCGGGCACGTCCTTCACGTGGTTCTCGTAGCTGCGCATCATCGCGCCCGGATGGAAGGCGGTGATCTGGTTGTTGTCGTGGTCGGTGGTGATGAACGCCTGCGGGGTGAACAGTTCGTCGATCACCTTCACCTGGGACAGGTTGATGCCCTGTTCGACGAAGTGCTCGCGGTAGGGGCCGAAATCCTGGCCCACCGTGGCCATCGGGACCGGGTCGCCGCCCAGCAGCTTGAGGTTGTAGGCGATGTTGCCGGCGCAGCCGCCGAACTCGCGGCGCATGCGCGGCACCAGGAACGACACGTTCAGGATGTGCACCTTGTCCGGCAGGATGTGGTTCTTGAACTGGTCCGGGAACACCATGATGGTGTCGTAGGCAAGGGAACCACAGATCAGTGCGGACATCGGCAGACTCGGCTGGAGGCGGGTGCGGCCGCCCCGGGCCGCAGGAAAATCGGGACGTGCGCCCCATTCCCGGCGCGCCGGTGCGAAGGTTACCGGCTGGGGCCGGTGCCGACCAGCCTTGCCCGGGCGATGGCGGCCGCGCGATCGCCGGGGGCATGCGCGTGGACAGGCGACGTGGACAGCGGTTTTCGCCGGGGATTCACGAGATTTTTCCTTGCCCGCACCATGCCGGATTGTTAGGCTAGCTGACTTCGTTTTTTGCCCAAAAAATCGCCATTTCAAGGCGATCCGCCCCCAGCAGGAACCCGTCCCCCGATGTTCAAGAAGCTCCGCGGCATGTTCTCCAACGACCTGTCCATCGACCTGGGCACGGCCAATACCCTGATCTACGTGCGCGGGCAGGGGATCGTGCTGAACGAGCCCTCGGTGGTGGCGGTGCGCCAGGATCGCGCCATCGGCGGTTCGCGTTCGGTCGCGGCGGTCGGCGCGGAGGCCAAGCAGATGCTGGGCCGCACCCCCGGCCACATCACCACCATCCGCCCGATGAAGGACGGTGTGATCGCCGACTTCACCTACACCGAGGCGATGCTGAAGTACTTCATCAAGAAGGTGCACAAGTCGCGCTTCCTGCGCCCCAGCCCGCGCGTGCTGGTGTGCGTGCCGGCCGGCTCCACCCAGGTCGAGCGCCGCGCCATCAAGGAATCGGCCGAGGAGGCCGGCGCCCGCGACGTCTACCTGATCGAGGAGCCCATGGCGGCCGCCATCGGCGCCGGCATGCCGGTGACCGAGGCGCGCGGTTCGATGGTCATCGACATCGGCGGCGGCACCACCGAGGTGGCGGTGATCTCGCTGAACGGCATCGTCTACTCGCAGTCGGTCCGCATCGGCGGCGACCGCTTCGACGAGTTCATCACCAACTACGTGCGCCGCAACCACGGCATGCTGATCGGTGAAGCCACGGCCGAGCGCATCAAGCTGGAGATCGGCTGCGCCTACCCGCAGGCCGAGGTGCAGGAGATGGAAATCTCCGGCCGCAACCTCGCCGAGGGCGTGCCGAAGATGATCAAGATCAATTCCAACGAAGTGCTGGAAGCCCTGCATGAACCGCTGTCCGGCATCGTCAGCGCGGTCAAGCTGGCCCTGGAACAGACCCCGCCGGAACTGTGCGCCGACGTCGCCGAGCGCGGCATCGTGCTGACCGGTGGTGGCGCGCTGCTGCGCGACCTGGACCGCCTGATCAGCGAGGAAACCGGCCTGCACGTGCAGGTCGCCGACGATCCGCTGACCTGCGTGGCGCGTGGTGGTGGCCGTGCGCTGGAACTGGTCGACATGCACGGCAACGAGTTCTTCGCGCCGGAATGATGAGGCAGGAACGAGCGGGGAGGAGTGAGAAGTGAGTCGGGGCGACTCCCCTGCCATGGCCTGTGTTGCACCCCTCACTCCTCACTTCTCGTTCCTCTCCACTCGCTCCTAGCCCTCCGTGCCCTCCTACGCCGGCCCTCCCGTTGCCTCCCGTCCCGGCGAAGTCGCCAGCACCTTGCGGCTGCTGGCCTATCTGGCGCTGACCATCGCCCTGGTGATCCTGGATCATCGCGGTGGCTGGCTCTCGCAGGTGCGCGCGCAGGCCAACGTGGTGACGCAGCCCCTGTGGTGGCTGGCCGGCCTGCCCGGACGGCTGACCACGCGCGTGCAGGATGATGCCGCCACCCGTACCGGGCTGATCGAGGAAAACAGGCGCCTGCGCAACGAGATGCTGGTGGCCAATGCGCGGCTGGCCCGTCTGCAGACCGCGGCGGCGGACAATGCCCAGCTCCGCGCCCTGCTGGGGGTGAAGACCGCGCGCGGGCTGGACGTGCAGCTCGCGCCCATCCTGGACATCGACCTGGCGCCCGGCCGCCAGCGCCTGGTGCTGGATGCGGGCAGCCGCGCAGGCGCCACGGTCGGGCAGGCGGTGATCGATGCCGGTGGCCTGATGGGCCAGATCATCGAAACCACCCCGGCCCACGCCACCGTCCTGCTGCTCACCGACCCCGACCATGCCGTGCCCGTGGTGGTGGCGCGCAACGGCGTGCGCCTGATCGTCTATGGGCGCGGGCGCAGCGACCTGCTGGAGCTGGCCGACGTGCCGCTCAACAGCGGTGTGCAGGTCGGCGACATGCTGGTGACCTCGGGCCTGGGTGGGCGGTTTCCGGCCGGTTTCCCGGTCGGCAAGGTGGCCGCGCTGCGGCCCGACGACAGCCATGCGTTCCTCGTCGGCGACGTGACCCCGGCCGCGCGCCTGGACCGCGGCCGCGACGTCCTGCTGCTGAAGTCCGCGCCGCCGCAGCCGCTGCCGCCGGCGGATCCGTCGCGCTTCTTGCCTGAGGCTGCCACTCCTCCCCAGGCTGCCGAAACGCAGGCGCCTGCCGCGCCGACGACTCAAGGCCCCTCTCCCGTCGGGAGAGGGGTTGGGGAGAGGGGCAACGAAGGCGGAAATGGCGTGGGCAACCCCAGCGTATCCGCGCCCGCGACGGTTTCCCCGCAAGCTCCGCGCCCCGCGAACGCCCCGACCCTCACCCCAACCCCTCTCCCGAGGGGAGAGGGGCTCAACGGCGGTGCGCCCGCCACCGCAGAGGGGGTCAATCGCGGAGCTCGGCCTTCGCCCCGCCCGACCACGCAGGAGCCCCAGCGATGAGCCGCGCGCGCACCGGCTGGCTGATGCCGCTCAGCTTCATCGTCGCGCTGCTGCTGGGGCTGCTGCCGTTGCCCGATCTGCTGCAGCCGCTGCGCCCGTACTGGCTGGCGCTGGTGCTGGCGTACTGGGTGATCGAGGCGCCGGACAACGCCGGGCTGGGCCTGGCGGTGATCGTGGGGCTGGTGGCGGACCTGATGTTCGGCACGCTGCTGGGCGAACAGGCGCTGCGGTTGCTGATCATGGCCTTCATCGTGCAGCGCTTCCGCGCGCGCCTGCGCTTCTTTCCGGTTTCGCAGCAGGCACTGGCCATCGGCGGCCTGCTGCTCAACGACCGCATCGTGACCACGGTGGTGCATCTGGCGCTGGGCGAGCCGACGCTGCCATGGCCTTACTGGTGGGCGCCGGTGCTGGGCATGCTGTTCTGGCCCCCGCTGTTCGTGTTGATGGATGCGCTGCGGCTCGGTCGCCGCAAGCGGGGCTGAGCGATGGCAGGCCTGCGCCGGCGGGGCAAGAATCCGCATGCCGAGGCGGACCAGTTCCGTCGTCGCGCGGTGATCGGCTTCGCCGTGGTCGGCGCCTGCCTGGTCGCGCTGGCGGCCTGGTACTTCAAGCTGCAGGTGATCGATCACGACGACTACGCGACGCGCTCGGAAGCCAACCGCATCCGGCCACGCCCGGTGGTGCCCGGCCGCGGCACCATCTACGACCGCAACGGCAGGCTGCTGGCGGAGAACGTGCCCGCGTTCCGGCTGGACGTCACCCCCGACAAGGTGAAGGACCCGGCGAAGCTGGTCGCCGACCTGGGCAGGATCATCGCGCTCTCGCCCGAGGACATCGAACGCTTCGAGGCCACGCGCAAGACCTCGCGCGGTTTCCGCCCGATCACGCTGAAGCTGCGCGTGTCCGAGGAGGAGATGGCGCGCTTCGCGGTGGACCGCTGGCGCTACCCGGGCGTGGAGCTGGTGCCCTACCTGACCCGGCGCTACCCCTACGGCGATCTGTTCGCGCACATCGTCGGCTACGTGGGGCGCGTGGACGAAAAGGACCTGGAGCAGCTGGGCGAGATCAACAGTGCGCTGACCCACATCGGCAAGACCGGGCTGGAGCGCTACTACGACGAACAGCTGCGCGGGAAGATCGGTTACGAGAAGGTCGAGACCAACGTGGAAGGGCGCGCGCTGCGCGTGGTCGGCCGCGTGCCCGCCCAGGCCGGCACCGACCTGCGGCTGAGCGTGGATGCCACGCTGCAGCAGGCGATCGTCGACGCTTTCGGCGAGCTGGAGGGTTCGGCGATCGCGGTGGATCCGCGCACCGGCGAGATCCTGGCGATGGTCAGCCTGCCCAGTTACGACCCCAACCTGTTCGTCAACGGCATCTCCAGCAAGGATTTCCGGATCCTCAACGAAGACCCCTCGCGGCCGCAGTTCAACCGGCTGGTGCTGGGCGGCGTGGCGCCGGGGTCGACACTGAAGCCGCTGATCGCGCTGGCCGGCCTGGACAGCGGCAAGCGCAGGCCCGAGGACACGGTGGTATCCACCGGCATGTTCTACCTGCCCGGGACCAGTCGCGGCTGGGGCGATGCCAGCCGGCGTGGCCACGGCGTGACCGACCTGCGCAAGTCGATCTCGCAGTCGGTGAACACCTATTACTACCGGCTGGCGCTGGACCTGGGCATCGCGCAGTTCGACGAGTACATGGCGCACTATGGCTTCGGCCAGCCCACCGGCATCGATCTGCGTGGCGAGATCGGCGGCATCCTGCCGTCGCCGCAGGCCAAGCTGAAGGCGCGCAGGGAGCGCTGGTATCCGGGCGACACCGTCAATGCGGCCATCGGCCAGGGCGACTGGAAGGTCACCCCGCTGCAGCTGGTGCGCGCCACCGCCGGCCTGGCCGACGGGCAATTGCGCCGGCCGCATCTGGTGGCGCAGACGCGCGTGGGCTTCGATCGCCCGTGGGAGCCGGTGCCGCAGCCGCCACCGGTCCCGATCAGTCCCAACCCGGCGAATGTCGAAGTGGTGCGCCAGGGCATGCAGGACACCATGCGGCCGGGCGGCACCGGCTGGCGCGTGGCGCTGGGCGCGCCTTACCTGATGGCGGGCAAGACCGGCACCGCCCAGGTGATCAGCCGGCGCGGCACCGCCGCGGTCGATCCACGCAGCCTGCCCATGCATTTGCGCCACCGTTCGCTGTTCGTCGGTTTCGCCCCGGCTGACAACCCGACCATCGCCATCGCCATCGCGGTGGAAGGCGGCGGTTACGGCGGCAGCACCGCCGGGCCGATGGCACGCAAGATCTTCGATGCGTACCTGCTGGGGAAGATGCCGGAGAAGGATGGCGAGGAAGGGGTTCCCGTCGGCACTACGCCAGCGACACCGCCCGCTGCGCCGACACCGGCCGCACCGACGCCGCCGCCTGCGAATTCGGTGCCGGGCACAAGTCCGAGCCAGGGCACTAGCCCCTCTCCCACCGGGAGAGGGGTTGGGGTGAGGGGTAACGAAGGTCGTGTGGGTGCGAGCTCCAGTAACTCGACCGCGCTCGCACCGCGCTCCTCTCCTATCCCCGGCATCGCGCCTGTCCTGACCCTCACCCCCACCCCCACCCCCACCCCTCTCTCCCACGGGGACTTCCTTCGGTCGCCGCAGGGAGAGGGGCTTGAAGCCGCCTTTGCGTCGAGGAGGTCGGCATGACCGAACTCCTGCGCTGGGGCGTCGATCTGCTGCGCCACCTGCTGCGCACGCTCGACTGGCCGTTGCTGGGCGCGCTGCTGGCGCTGATGGCGATCGGCCTGGCCGTGCTGTACAGCGCGGGAGGCGAAGCCCTCGGTTCGCACCTGGTGCTGGCGCAGGGCGTGCGCTTCGGCGTGGGGCTGGTGGCGATGTGGGCGCTGTCGCGGATCACCCCGGTGCGCCTGCGCGCATGGACGCCCGGCGTGTTCGCGGTGGCGCTGGTGCCGCTGGTGCTGGTGCTGTTCATCGGCACCGGCAAGCACGGCGCGCACTGGATCGACCTGAAGTTCTTCTACCTGCAGCCCTCGGAGCTGCTGAAGATCGCGCTGCCGATGATGCTGGCCTGGTACCTGCATCGCGAGCCGCTGCCACCAGGCTGGCGCACGACCTTGGTGGCGGCGCTGCTGATCGGCCTGCCGACCGGGCTGATCCTGCTGCAGCCGGATTTCGGTACCGCCATGCTGGTGGCGGCCAGTGGGGTGTTCGGCCTGTATCTGGCGGGCCTGTCGTGGTGGTGGTTCATCACCGCCGGCGTGCTCGGCGGTACTGCGGTGGGACTGGTGATGTTCGCGCCGATCTCGTGGTTCTCGTTCCTGCGCGAATACCAGCAGAACCGCATCCTGACCTTCCGCGACCCGGAGAACGATCCGCTCGGTGCAGGATGGAACATCCTGCAGTCGAAGATCGCCATCGGCGGCGGCGGCTGGACCGGCAAGGGCTGGGGCCAGGGCTCGCAGTCGCACCTGGATTACCTGCCCGAACACACCACCGACTTCATCTTCTCGGTGTTGTCGGAGGAGTTCGGCTGGGTGGGCGTGGCCGTCGTGTTGCTGCTGTACCTGTTCGTGGTGGGGCGCTGCCTTTGGATCGCGATGGATGCGCGCGACACCTACTCGCGCCTGCTCGCGGGCACACTGGGGATGGCGCTGTTCGTCTACGTGATCGTCAACGGCGGCATGGTGTCCGGCCTGCTGCCCGTGGTGGGTGTGCCGATGCCGCTGCTCAGCTACGGCGGCACGTCCGCGGTGTCGCTGCTGGCGGGCCTGGGCCTGGTGATGGCGGTGCGCGCGCATCGGCCGGTGCATGGGTACTGATGCCCCATTGGCACGTGCTCTGTTCACCCTGCGCGGAAAGTCGCGTGCTACCCTCGCGCCGATGATGCGACGCGTAATTCCCTGTCTGCTGGTGCTGACCCTTGCGTCCTGCGCCACTCCGCAACCGCCGCCGTCGGCTTCCTCGGCGACGCCTTCCGCCGCCGCAACGACGACGCCCGCCGAGACCTCGGTGGAGCGTGTGGCCGAGGTGCCGCCCGAAGCGCTGGCGCCGGTCGACTTCCCCACGGCGCGTGCGCAGTTCGTGCGCGACACCGCGGCCAAGTACGGCATCGCCCCGGCCGAGATCGAAGCGACGCTGGCCAAGGCGCAGTTCCTCGACAGCGTGGTCGCGGCGATGTCGCGCCCCGCCGAGCGCGTGAAGCCGTGGAGCGAGTACCGCGTGGGCTTCCTCACCCAGGCGCGTATCGACGGTGGCCGCAGGTTCATCGCCGAGCACCGCGACGAACTCACCCGCGTCGAGCAGCAGTACGGCGTGCCTGCGGAAGTGATCGTGTCGATCATCGGCGTGGAGACCAACTACGGCGGCTTCACGGGCCGGCACAAGGTGCTGGATGCGCTGTATACGCTGGCCTTCCGCTATCCGCGCAGCGGCAATCCCGAGCGCGCCGCCTACGAGTACCGCCGCGAGCAGTTCTTCCGCGATGAACTGGCGCAGCTGTTCGCGCTGGGTCGCGAGGAACGGCTCGACATCGCCACGCTGACCGGCAGCTATGCCGGGGCGATGGGGTTGGGCCAGTTCATGCCGTCGAGTTACCGCGAGTTCGCGGTCGACGGCAACGGCGATGGTCGTCGCGACCTGTTCACCACGTATCCGGACATCTTCGCCTCGATCGCCAACTACTTCCGCAAGAAAGGCGGCGAGCGCGGCGGCTGGGTGCCGGGCGGTGCGGTGGTCGCCCGTGCGCAGCTGCAGGACGGCTTCGCCGAGTTCAATCCGGAAACGTGGACGCCCGACTACACGCTGGCGCAGCTGGCCGAGAAGGGCTATCGCCCGCTGGAGCCGGTGGCGCCCGACGCCACCGCGACGCTGGTGCAGCTGGATGGGGCCGATGGCAAGCAGTACTGGCTGGGCTTCCAGAACTACTACGCCATCACCCGTTACAACAACTCGAAGATGTACGCGATGGCGGTGCACCAGCTGTCGCAGGCCATCGCCGGCCGCGAGATCCCGCCGGCATGAAGCGGCTGGCCCTGCCGCTGCTGGCGATGGCGCTGGCCGCATGCAGCACGGCGCCGAAGAAGTCTCCGCCGCCACCGACCGGCGGCACCGCCTCGCCGCCGACCGCATCCTCCGGTGCCGAAACCGGCAAGGACTGTTCGCGCTACGCGCCGGCACAGGAAGACCCGAGCACGCGCGGCCACTACACCGCCGGCGGCCTGTACAAGCCCGGCGTGGCGGACAGCACGCCTGACCACCTGCCCGACCTGGACTGCATCCGCGAGCCCCAGGTCACCGCCGAGCCGCGCTCGCGCGTGGGCAACAAGTCGCCGTACTCGGTGCTGGGCAAGCAGTACCGCGTACTGGACCGCGTCGACGGTTACGTGGAGCAGGGCACCGCGTCGTACTACGGCAACAAGTTCCATGGCCGTCGCACCTCCAACCAGGAGGTGTACGACATGTACGCGTACAGCGCGGCGCACAAGTCGCTGCCGCTGCCCAGCTTCGTGCGGGTCACCAACCTGGACAACGGCAAGTCGGTCGTGGTGCGCGTGAACGATCGCGGTCCGTTCCATGAGGGCCGCGTGATAGACCTCAGCTACGCCGCCGCGGTGAAGCTGGGCATCACCCAGCGCGGTACCGGCCGGGTGGAAGTGCGCGCACTGACCCCCGATGGCGCCTCGCTGGCGGCGGCGCCGGCCCCCGTAACCGCGCCCGTCGCCCCGTCGGCGATGGATCAGCTGGTCGGCGCGCTGCCGAAGGACGCGGCGCGTTACCACGTGCCGGCCAAGGCGGGCGACACGCCCAGCGCGGCCGGATTCGAGGCCTGGATGAAGGCCAACGGCGTGCGCGTGGCATCGGGCAGGCCGGCAACACCCATGGCGTCCTCCACCGCCAGTGCCGTCCTGTCCGCACCGGCCACGCCGGTACGGGAGACCGCGCCAGCCCCGGCGTCCATGCCCCTGCCGCCGGCCCTGCAGCTGCAGGTCGCCAGCTTCTCCAGCCGCGACAACGCCGATCGCGCACTTGCGCGACTGGTCGCTGCGGGCATCGCCGAAGCACGCCTCAGCGATGTGCCCGGCGCGGCGCGTCCGCTGTGGCGCCTGCGGGTGGGCGCGGCCGATGCGGCCTCGGCGGAAGCACTGGCAGGCAGGATCGCCAGCCTGGGCTTCGGTCGTCCGCAGATCGTCCGCGAATAAGCCGATCGCAGCGTATTCCCGGCCGTTTTTACGTCTTTCCAACCCCAGCCACGGCCGGCCTCCCTACAATATCCGCCTTGAACCGTCAGGCCCACACGGCCTTGCCAGGAGTTTTCCGCCAATGAAGTTCCGTTTCGCTCTCGCCGCGCTCGCGACTACCGCCATGGGCCTGGCCATTGCCCAGACACCCGCGCCGACCCCCGCGCCCGCCGCGCCGGCGGCCCCCGCCGTCGAGATCCCGCCGCCGCCCAAGCCCACCGCCACGGCGTGGGTGCTGATGGACCACATCACCGGCCAGGTGCTGGCGGGCGAGAACTACACCCAGCGCGTCGAGCCGGCCAGCATCACCAAGGTCATGACCTCGTACGTACTGGCGGCCGAGCAGAAGAACGGCAAGATCAAGCCCGACGACCAGGTGATGATGAGCGAGCGCGCCTGGCGCGAGGGCGGCGCCGGCACCGACGGCAGCTACAGCGGCTTCGCCGTCAACAAGACCGCGCCGTTGATCGACATGGAAAAGGGCATGGCCGTGCAGTCGGGCAACGACGCCGCCATCGCGCTGGCGGAACATGCCGCGGGCAGCCAGGAAGCCTTCGCGTCGCTGATGAACAACTACGCCGCGCAGATCGGCATGAAGGGTTCGCACTTCGTCAATGCGCACGGCCTGTCCGCGCCGGAGCATTACTCCACGGCATATGACCTGGCGCTGCTGGGCCGGGCCTTCATCCGCGACTACCCCGAGCAGTACGCGTACAACAAGATCAAGGAATTCACGGTCGGCGCCATCACCCAGCCGAACCGCAACCTGCTGCTGTGGCGCGATGCCAGCGTGGACGGCATCAAGACCGGCCACCATTCCGCCGCGGGCTACTGCCTGATGAGCTCGGCCAAGCGTGGCGACCAGCGCCTGATCGCCGTGGTAATGGGGTCCACCTCCGAGAAGCAGCGCGCCGACGACAGCCTGGCGCTGCTCAACTGGGGCTTCCGCTTCTACGAAACGCACCGCCTGTACGAACCGGGCAAGGCCATCGCCACCCAGCGCGTGTGGAAGGGCAAGGCCAAGGAGGTCCAACTGGGCGTCGCGCAGCCGATGCTAGTCAGCGTGCCGCGCGGCCGCTACGACAACCTGAAGCCGACCATGGACGTGCCCAAGACGCTGGTGGCGCCGATCGCCGCCGGCCAGGCCATCGGCACGGTGAAGGTCACGCTGGACGGCAAGGTCGTGGCGGAGTCGCCGCTGGTGGCGATCACCGCCATCGAGGAGGCCGGCTTCTTCAAGCGGCTGTGGGATGCGTTCTGGATGTGGTGGGAGTCGGAGTGATCCGCCCCGTTCCATGAGAATGCAGATGAGGAAGCCGGCGCATGCCGGCTTCTTCGTTTCGCGCGTCAGCCGATGCCGGCGGCGATCAGGCCGATGGCGATGATCGCCAGCGGAATGGCCAGCAGGTTGAGCCGGCCCAGGCGCTCGCCGAAACCGAGCACGCCCACCAGCGTGCCCAGCACCACCACGCCGATGTTCATCATCGAGAACACCACCGCCGGATGATCCGGCAATGCACGATGGGCTTTCACGTAGAACAGGATGTTGGCGAAGTTCAGCGTGCCCAGTAGCAGGCCGGCGCCGAGCGCGGCACCCGTTAACGCGACCCGCGTACGCCAGGCGCGTGCTCCCTGCATGCACAGCATCACCGTGAATGCGGCCACGAACGCCACCTGCAGCGAGGCGGCGAAGGGCGTGCCGGCCGCGGCCAGCCGCTTGAGCAGCACGTCCACGCTCGCGTAGCCGACCAGCACCACCAGCGGCAGCGCCCAGGCCTGCCATCCGCCGCCGCGCGGACCGCGTTCCGGCCGCGCCACCAGGCAGGCGATCGCGACCACGCCAAGCACCAGTCCGGCGACGCGCAGCGCGTTGGCCTGCTCGCCGAACCACAGGAAGGCGGCCAGCAGCGACAGCACCAGCGACATCCGTTGCGCGATGTCGGTGCGCACGATGCCGGCGGCGCGCACCGAGGCCGACAGCGCCAGGAAGATGCCGGGCAGCAGCAGTGCGAGCAGCGCCAGTTCGGCCCAGGGCGTGTCCGCGTGGCCGAGAGCCGCCAGCGGCGGGTCCAGCAGGCCGAAGCACAGCAGCGAGGCGGCCAGATAGTTCCAGGTGATGCCCTGGGCCGTGTCGATCCCGCGCCGCTGCATCAGTTTGAGCAGCACGGAGACCAGCACGCTGCAGGCGACGCTGATGAGCAGGTAGGCCACGGCACAGCTCGACACGGGGGGCGGGCGATTATCGCGCAACCGGCGGTGGCCCTATTGCCGGAAGAACGCGGCGGATGGCCTGTTGAGTTCACATTTCCCGTGCTTGCCAGCATGGCGGCCGCCATGGCCTATCATCCGCACGGGCGACACCGGCATCCGCGCCGCGGTCGCCCGTGCCGATGGAACGCTCCCGCTTCGGGAGCGACAACCTTTCAAGGAGTGACTTCAGTGAGCAGGGGAATGAACAAGACCGTACGTATCACCGCCGGCATGCTGGCGCTCGTGGCCACGTTGCCGGCGCTTGCCCAGCGCCAGAGCGCGCAGGACCAGCGCAAGCAGCAGATGGCCGAAATCCCGACCTGCAGCAAGCCGCTGGGCACGATCTCGGTGATCGAGCCGGAGGACGGCGTGAACTGGTGGAGCGGCCAGCAGCTGCCGGCACCGTCGAAGCTGATCAAGGTCTTCGTCAACAAGTCGCGCTGCTTCACGCTGGTGGACCGTGGCGTGGGCATGGGTGCGGCGATGGCCGAGCGCGACCTGGCCGCCAGCGGCGAGCTGCGCAACCGCTCCAACATCGGCAAGGGCCAGATCCGTGCGGCGGACTACGTGCTAGTGCCCGACCTGATCTCGCAGAACAGCAACGCGGGCGGCAACGCCATCAGCGGCCTGCTGGGCGGGCTGATGGGCGGCAACGTCGGTCGTGTGGTCGGCGGGCTGGACTTCAAGAAGAAGACCGCCGACGTGGTGCTGACGGTCACCGACGTGCGTTCGTCCGAACAGGTCGCCATGGCCGAGGGCAGCGCCAAGAAGACCGACATCGGCTGGGGCGCGGGCGGCAGCTTGTTCACCGGCAGCCATTGGGGCGGCGGTGGCGCCAGCGGCTACGCCAACACCGAGATCGGCCAGGTCATCACGCTGGCCTACCTGCAGGCCTACACCAACCTGGTGACCGAGCTGGGCGGCCTGTCCGGCAACGCATCCGCGTCCAACGCCCAGCAGGCGGTGGAGATGACCAAGCCCGGCCGCCTGTTCGCCAACCCCAAGGGCACCGGCAAGGCCGTGCGCGACCTGGACCCCGGCATGATGCTGTACCCCACCGGCAACAAGGAGGGCGTCATGTGGGAAGTCGAGGACGAACTGGGCAACAAGGGCTGGGTCTCGTCCAGCCTGGTGCAGCTGGCGCGCTGAGCCATCTGTCGCATGTGCACGAAGGGCCGCGAAAGCGGCCCTTCGTCGTTCCGGAATGGCCGCGGCTTGGCTTTCGCGCCCGGCGTCCCAATAATTCCCGCATGGAAATCAAATCCGACAACCCCGAACACGGCTTCCAGTTCCCCGGCACCTTCGAGCTCAGCGCGATGGGCACGGCCGGCACGGGGCTGGAGACCGAACTGCCGCGCCTGCTGGAATCGGCCGGTGTGGAGGTCCTGCACGAGGACATCACCTGGAAGCACTCGGCCAACGGCAAGTACGTGTCGGTGCGCATCCGCTTCCGCGCGGAAGACCGTGCCCAGTACGACGCCGCCCACCAGTCGCTGCGCGATCACCCGGAAGTGAAGTGGACGCTGTGAGCGCGCCTTGCATCGTCCGCGAACTGGGTCGCCAGCCGTATGAGCCGGTGTGGCGCGCGATGCAGCGCTTCACCGACGCGCGCACCGACGCCACCGTCGACGAGCTGTGGCTGGTCGAGCACGATCCGGTGTTCACCCTCGGGCAGGCCGGCAAGGACGAGCACGTGCTGGCGCCGGGCGACATCCCGGTGGTGCACGTCGATCGCGGCGGGCAGGTGACCTATCACGGGCCCGGTCAGATCGTGGCGTACCCGCTATTCGACCTGAAGCGCCTGAAGGTCGGCGTGCGCGACTACGTCTGCAGGATCGAGCAGGCGATGATCGACACGCTGGCCGAATGGAACATTCACGCCGATCGCAAGGACGGCGCCCCCGGCGTGTACGTGGCCGGTGCCAAGATCGGCGCGCTCGGCATCCGCGTGCGTCGCGGCTGCACGTTCCATGGCCTGGCCTTCAACATCGCCATGGACCTGGAGCCCTTCCATCGCATCAACCCCTGCGGTTACCAGGGCCTGCAGGTGGTCTCGCTGGCGGACCTCGGCGGTCCCGGCGGCATGGACCAGGTGAAGCCGGTACTGCTGAAGCACATGGCCGACCAGTTCGGCCTGTCGCTGAGGCACGAGGCCGCATTGCCGGACCTGTCGCAGGCGGCGTGATCCAGCGTGTCGTAGGAGCGATGTCAGTCGCGACCGCACGGCCGGCCTGCTGGCGCGTGTGGAGGGAGTGCAAATGCATGCACCCTGACAACAAGCATCCTGACCACGGTTCAATGCCGAGTCGTGGTCCGCGGTCGCGACTGACGTCGCTCCTACAAAAGCCGTTGGCCCGTGCCACAATCGGCCGCGATGAACGACGCGACCCTCTCCCTCGATGCAGAGCTTGAAGCACTGACCGAACGCGGACTGGCGCGCTTGCGATCCGCGTCGGTGAACGTGGATGCGATGCTGGCCGACGCGCACGCCATCGAACGTGTTTCGCACGTGATCGCCACCAGTGATTTCGCGCTGGAAACATTGCGCCGGCAGCCCGAACTTCTCGCAGCCCTGCTTCGCGACGATGGCGCTGCGCCGTGGCCGGTGCCCGCGTTGGTCGCGGACAACGCCGCGCAATGGCCGGAGCTGCTTCGCCGCTATCGCGCGGCCGAATCCACGCGCCTGGTATGGCGCGACGTGCATGGCCTGGACACGGTCGACGACACGCTGGCCGGCACCACGCGCCTGGCGGAAGTCTGCCTGCAGACCGCACTCGACGCGCTGGAAGCCGAGTTCGCGCAACGCCATGGCGTGGTGCGCGCGACCGATGGCAGTGTGCAGCGCCTGGTGGTGTTCGGCCTGGGCAAGCTGGGCGGCGGCGAACTGAACTTCTCCTCCGACATCGACCTGGTCTACGCGTATCCGCAGGGCGGGGAGTCGGATGGCGTGCGATCGCTCGCCGCCGAGGACTACTTCATGCGGCTGGGCCAGCGGCTGGCGAAGCTGCTGGACGAGCCGACCGTCGACGGCTTCTGCCACCGCGTCGACCTGCGCCTGCGCCCGTTCGGCAACGCCGGACGGGTGGCGCTTTCGTTCGCCGGCATGGACCAGTACTTCCAGCGTGAAGGACGCGACTGGGAACGTTATGCCTGGCTGAAGGCACGTGCCGTGGCCGGCGACATCGACGCGGGCGAGCGCTGGCTGGAGTCGCTGCGGCCGTTCGTCTACCGCCGCTACCTGGACTACACCGCGCTGGACGGCCTGCGCGAGATGAAGGCCGCCATCGCCGCGGAGGTCGCGCGCCGCGAGCTGGCCGACGATATCAAGCGGGGGCCCGGCGGCATCCGCGAAATCGAGTTCCTGGTCCAGGCCCTGCAGCTGATCCGTGGCGGGCGCGAAGCCGCGCTGCGCGAGCGGAGGCTGCGCATGGCCTTGCCCGCGCTGGTCGCTACGCGGCAGATGTCGGAAGAGGAGGGCGATGCGCTGGCGCAGGCCTACCGATTCCTGCGCCGGCTGGAGAACCGTCTGCAGATGTTGCGCGACGCGCAGACGCATGCGCTGCCGGAAGACGCGCTGGACCGCCATCGCATCGCGCGCGGCCTGGATCATCCCGACTGGGACAGCCTTCGCGTGGCATTGGACCTGCAGCGCGCGCGGGTGTCGGCCGAGTTCGCCGAACTGCTCGCGCCCCGCCAGCGCGACACCGCGCCGGATGCGCTGGCGCTGTACTGGCGGGCGCTGCCCGATGGCGGCGATGTGGAAACGCTGGCCGCGTCCGGATTCGCCGATGCGGGCAGCGCCGATGGTGCGCTGCGCGAGTTCGCCCAGTTCAGCGGCGTGCGCGCGCTGTCGGATGCGTCGCGTGCGCGGCTCGACCGCGTGCTGCCGGCCCTGCTCGATGCCTGCGCCCGGTCGTCGCAACCGGATGCGGCATTGCGGCGCGTCCTGTCGCTGCTGCAGGCAATCCTGCGCCGCGCCAGCTACCTGGCGCTGCTGGACGAACAACCTAGTGCGCTGGGCCGGCTGGTCGACGTGCTGGCGCGTAGTGCGCTGCTGTCCGAGCGGTTGGCGCAGTATCCCTTGCTGCTGGACGAACTGCTGGACACCCGCGTCTCCGGCCCGATGCCCGACCGCGACGAGCTGCGCATCGAATGCGAGGCGGCGCTGGTGGAAGACGACCCGGAAACCTGCCTGCGGGTACTGAACGAACGGCGGCTCGCGCTGAGCTTCCGCGTGGCGCTGGCCGCGCTCGACGGTCGCCAGGCGGCGCGCGACAGCGTGCGCCAGTTGGCGTGGCTGGCCGACGAAGTGGTCCGCGTGGTCGTGCAGGTCGCCATGCGCGATGTCGCGTCTGTCCATGGCCTTGTCGCCGGCGGGCGGTTCGCGGTGATCGGCTACGGCAGCCTGGGCGGCGAGGAACTCGGCTTCGGTTCGGACCTGGATCTCGTCTTCCTGTTCGATGCACCGCCGGGGGCGGAATCCGACGGCGCACGCCCGATGGAGGCCGGTCGCTGGTACGCGCGGCTGGCGCAGAAGATCGTCGCGCTGCTCGGCGCGGTAACCGCGGCGGGCCGGCTGTACGACGTGGACGTGCGCCTGCGCCCGGATGGCGCCAAAGGGCTGTTGGTCTCGTCGCTGGCCAGCTTCAGCGAGTACCAGCGCGAGCGCGCGTGGACGTGGGAACACCAGGCGCTGGTGCGCGCGCGCGGCGTGGCCGGCGACGCCACGCTGCTGCAGGCGTTCGAGGACGTCCGCACGGCGACGCTGGCACGTTCGCGCGAGGGCGGCGTGTTGCGCGACGAGGTGGTGAAGATGCGGGCCCGCATGCGCACCGAACTCGATCGCAGCGACGTCGCACGCTTCGACCTGAAGCAGGGAGCGGGTGGCCTGGTCGACCTGGAGTTCCTGCTGCAGTACCTGGTGCTGCGCGATGCGGAAGCGCAGCCGGCGCTGCTGCAGCCACGCGCCACGCCGGGCCTGATCGCCGCGCTGGCGACCGAAGGCGCATTGTCCGCGGAGGAAGCAGGCGCGCTGGATGCGGTCCACGCGACCTTCGTCGCCGACGGCCTGGCCTGCACGCTGGACCGGCGCCCGCGGCTGGTGGTGGAGAACGCGACGCTGGCGACGGCGCGCGCCGTGGTGATGCGGGCGACCCTCGCGCACGGACTCCCCTTCGACACGCCGTAGGCGCGGGTGGGTACTGCTCGCTGTCATCCCCTGTAGGAGCGGGCCATGCCCGCGATGCTCTTGATTCGGCATCCAAAGCAAAGGCATCGCGGGCATGGCCCGCTCCTACAAGCGAGCGCTTCGCAGCCTTGCGAGCGTTTCGGAGGCGCCCGCTGCTAGCGGTCGGGAAGGTCCAGGCGCGCGCGTACTTCGGCGGCGATGCGCGCGGTCTCGCGCAGGGGTTCGCCGCCGAACGGTGCCCGCCCGTCGGCGAGATCGCGGACGCGACCATGCCGCAGCAGCGCATCGATGAAGCGGCGGGGGCGTCCGCTGACGCGCTCGGGTTCGAACACCTGCACCGGCGCGCGCGTACCGCAGGCCTCCGACAGCATGTTGACCGAGTCCGGCGTGCAGACGATGCGGTCGGCCCAGGCCAACAGGCCCGCATAGGGATTCGGGCCATCGGGGGCGCCGCACCAGAGCAGGGTGTTTGCGCGTGCCGACCATCGCTGGCGCAGTGCATCGATCACCCCGGGCGGCGTGCGACGCGACGTGGTGACCATCAGGCTCTGCGTGGCAGATGCGGTGTCGAGAAGGGTCGCCAGTCGCCCCAAGGCCGCGGCATCGAACCGGTAGTGCGCGCTGTCGCCGCCCAGCAGCACCGCGGTACGCGGCGAGGGCAGGGCGGCTAACGAGGGAAAGGCGGCACGCGCGTCCGCGAGCCAGGCGTCGTCGACCGGATTCAGGCTGCCCAACAAGGTGAGGACGTTCGGCCCGGTGAGGCCATCGTGCTGGGGTGCGATGACGAGATCCCAGTGCGACGGATCGATTCTGGGATCGAGGATCTGGATGGCGCGGCTGCCGCGCATGCGCAACAGGCGCGTCGCCAGTGCCGCCTGCCGGCCGCAGCCGATCGCCAGCGCGGGTGGCTGCATCTGCAGGTGGTGGAATGCCGTACCGAAAGCATGGGTTGCGCCCGGCAGCAGGCGGGGCGCGACCCAGCGCCACGGCGCGCGTGGCGCGAGCACTGCCTCGCGCGCCTCGCCGCCGAGTGCACGCGCCAACGACTGCGCCTGGCGTGCGTTGCCGGCGTGGCCATCGGTCAGTGTGCAGAGGCCGCGTGAATCGGCCGGGGCGGGGCTTGTTCGTTCCACTGGTTAAAACAATCCGTTCCGGGGCGGTTGGATGTTGCCATAGTCAGGACACTCTACACTGCCCCCTCGCGCCGCCGGCCCCGCCGCTGCAGCGGCTCCCTTCCTTGCGACAGGTAACCCATGTCCCACGCTCTCGATGCCGCCTCGCTCGACCAGTTGTTCCGCACCGCCCGCACCTACAACGCCTTCACTGGCGAGGTCAGCGACGACACCCTGCGCCAGCTGTACGACCTGTTGAAGTTCGGCCCCACCCAGGCCAACACCACCCCGGCACGCTTCGTGTTTGTGAAGTCGGCCGAGGCCAAGGCCAAGCTGGGTCCGGCACTGGACGAGGGCAACTACGCCAAGACGATGGCGGCGCCGGTGACCGTGATCATCGGCCGCGACGAGGATTTCCACGAGAAGCTGCCGTTCCTGTTCCCGCATACCGACGCCAAGGCCTGGTTCGAGGGCCCGCGCGAGAACCGCTTCAAGCCCGCGCTGCGCAATGCCAGCCTGCAGGCCGCTTACCTGATCATCGCCGCGCGCGCGCTGGGCCTGGATGCCGGCCCGATGACCGGCTTCAACGCCGCCAAGGTCGATGAGGCCTTCTTCGCCGGCACCGCCATCAAGTCGGACATCCTGGTCAACCTGGGCCATGGCGACCCGGCCAGCATCTTCCCGCGTTCCCCGCGACTGGGCTTCGACGAAGCCGCACGCATCCTCTGATATCCCCACCACCCGGAGATTCCCCATGCGCAAGACCCTGATCGCTGCCGCCCTGTTCGCCTTCGCCGGCGCCGCCTTCGCCGCGCCGGTGACGTACAAGCTCGACCCCGGCCACACCAATGTGCTGGCCAGCTGGAACCATTTCGGATACTCGAACCCGAGCATCAACTTCGGCCAGGTCGATGGCACGCTGGTCTATGACGCCGACCAGGTCTCCGCCTCCAGCGTCCAGGTCACCCTGCCGCTGACCGGCCTGAGCGCGCTGGCCGACCAGTTCTACGACCACCTGACCAGCGACAAGTGGTTCGACGCCGCCAAGTATCCCGCTGCCACCTTCAAGAGCACCCGGGTCGAAGCCGCGGGCGAAGGCAAGCTGAAGGTCACCGGCGACCTGACCATCAAGGGCATCACCAAGCCGGTGGTGCTGGACGTGACCCTGAACAAGGCCGGCGAGCATCCGATGAAGAAGGTGCCGGCAATCGGCTTCGACGCCACCGCCACCGTCAAGCGCAGCGACTTCGGTGTGGGCGCCTACGCCCCGATGGTCAGCGACGAGGTGGCACTGAAGATCACCACCGAAGCGACCGCCGACGCCGCGAAGTGATTCCTTGCGATCCGGCGCGCCTCCCTCCGCCGGCATCGCCAGAAGGACGCGCCGCCCCGCTGATGCCGGGCGGCGTTTTTTTGCCGGCCCGTTCGTTGGGCGCCGGTGGCGCCGGCTGCTAGACTGACGACCTTGTTCCACCACCGCCTGCACCGCCATGAGCCAGACCGCCACCGCGCCCGCCAACGCCGAGAAGCGCTACACCGTGAGCCGCGCGGACCTGCCGCTGAGCTGCCCGCTGCCGTCGATGGCGCTGTGGAATTCGCACCCGCGCGTCTACCTGCCCATCGAGGATGCCCCGGGTGGCGAGGTGCAGTGCCCCTACTGCGGTTCGCACTTCGTCCTGGCCGACTGACCGGCGGATGCGGTCGCGCCGCATCGACGATCGACCATGCGCCGGCTGACCGTCGTCCAGCTGCTGCCGGCGCTGGAATCCGGCGGCGTCGAACGCTCCACCCTCGAGATCGCCGGGGCGCTGGTGCGCGCCGGGCATCGCGCCGTCGTGGTCTCGGCCGGCGGTCGCCTCGTGCCGGCACTGCAGGCATCGGGCGCAGAACACGTCACCCTGGACATCGGCCGCAAGTCGCTGCTGACGCTGCGCCACGTGCCCGCGCTGCGGCGGCTGTTCGCTGAAGTCGGGGCCGACATCGTGCATGCGCGTTCGCGGCTTCCTGCATGGATCGGACTGCGGGCGCTGCGCGGCATGCCGGCACCATCGCGCCCGCGTTTCGTCACCACCATGCATGGGTTGAATTCGCCCGGGCGCTACAGCGCGGTGATGACGCGCGGCGAACGGGTGATCTGCGTGTCGGACACCGTGCGCCGCTACCTGCTGCAGCACTATCCGCGCACGGATCCGGACAGGCTGGTGGTGATCCCGCGCGGCATCGATCCGGCGGAGTTCCCGCGTGCGCCGTCGCCCGATCCCGCCGCGCGGGCGTGGGCGGCCGCGCAACATCCCGCGCTCGCCGGTGCGGGCCCGCTGTTGCTGTTGCCCGGGCGCGGTACGCGCCTGAAGGGCCATCACGATGCCATCGCCCTGCTCGCGCGCCTGCAAGGGGCCGGTATCGAAGCGCGCCTGTGGATGCCCGGTACGCGTGAGGCGGGACGCGAGGCGTACCTCCTGGAGCTCGAAGCGGAAGCGCGACGTGCGGGCTGCGCCCAGGCGCTCGTCATCACGCCCCCGACCCCGGACATCGCACGCGCCTATGCCGCCAGCGATCTGGTGCTGCAGCTGTCCCGCAAGCCGGAAGCATTCGGTCGCACGGTGATCGAGAGCCTGTCGGTGGGCCGTCCGGTGGTCGGGTGGGCGCATGGCGGCGTGGGCGAGTTGCTGGCGGAACTGCAACCGCAGGGTGTCGTACCGGCGTTCGACGAAACCCGCCTGTTCGACACGACGCGGGCCATGCTCGCCCATCCGCCGCCGCCATTGGCTACGATGCACGCCTACACCCTGCGCGCCATGCAGGACGCCACGCTCGCCCTCTACCACGATCTCGCCGATGACCGCCGACACGCCATCGCTCACTGACACGCAAGACCAGCGACGCACCCACGGGTGGCGCTGGGCGCCCGCGTGGGTGCTGACGTTCGTCGCGCTGTGGCCGGCACCGGGCTATGCCGAGGCCGTGATGGTGCTGGGTGCGCTGGCCGCCATCGTGCGCCTGCTGCTGGACCGTTTCCGCGGAGGCACGCGGTTGCTGAGTGGCGCGGCCTGGGCGCTGACCAGCGCGCTGTTCGCCGCCTACTGGCTGCCGCAAGCCATCTCGGCCGTCGATGCCGTCGATGCGGGGCGCGCGCTGCGCGAGGCGGCGGTGGATCTTCGCTACCTGCCATTCCTGTGGCTGGTCGCGGCATCGGTTGCCAATGCGCAGGCGCGGCGCGTTACGTTCAATGGCCTGGCCGTGATCGTGGGCATCTGGACCCTGGATGCGCTGGCGCAGGTGGTGTCCGGCACCAGCCCGCTGTTCTGGGGCCTGGACCAGCTGAAGCAGCTCATCAGCGGGCGGCCGATGTGCACGGTCGAGCAGATTGCCGGCATCGACCGATTGAGCGGCTTTCTCGGCCCGTGCAACCGCAAGCTCGGCGTGGTGATGGCCAGCCTGTCGCCCTTCCTGCTGTTTGCCGCAGCCGCGCGCCTGCGAGTGGCCGGATGGCTGTTGGCGTCTGCGGCGATCGGCGTGGTGGTTCTCCTGGCCGGTGCGCGCGCCGCGTGGATCACCTATGCGCTGGTGCTGGTCTTCTCCGGCTGGAAGCTGCTGGGCTGGAAGCGGCTCCTGGGCGTGTTCGGCTTCGGTCTCGTGGTGCTGGGCGTACTCGCCGTCGCCTCCACGCAGGTGCGCGAGCGCATCCTGTTGACCACGCATGTGCTCACAGCCGACGAAGCAGGCGTGGACACCGCGTTGTCCGGCCGCGCGCAGATCTGGTCCGCCGCCGGTTGCATGATCGCGGAGCATCCGGTCAACGGCGTCGGCGCGCGTGGCTTCCGCCAGGCATACCCGGACTGCGATGCCAGCCCGGGGTCGCGCCCGGCCTGGGGCCAGGGACCGGCGTTGCACGCACACCAGCTGGTACTGGAGGTGCTCAGCGAGACCGGCATCATCGGCCTGCTGCTCTGGCTGGCAGGCGCCGCGCTGGCATGGCGCGCATGGCGTTATGCCGCACCGCAGGCGAAGGAACGTGCGCGGCCGGCGATGCTGGCGCTGGCGGTGACCGTCTTCCCGTTCAACACCCACCTGGCGTTCTACTCCACGTTCTGGGGCGGGCTGACGCTGATGCTGGCGGCGCTGTACGCCGGCAGCCTGCTGGCGCGCGATGACGACTGAGCCGCGGCGTGTGCCGCGCTGCGCGTTCGTCGCGCCCGCGAACCTGCTGGGGATCGTGATTGCGGCCCTGCCGCAGCGCATGCTGCTGGCGCTGGGCGCGATGGCGACGTGGCTGCTGTGGCCGGCGCTGGGCAAGCGGCGTCGCTATGCGGCCACCAACATCGCCCTGTGCTTTCCCGAACTGGACCCCACGGCGCAGGCGCGGTTGCTGCGCGCCAACCTGCGTGCGACGGTGACGGGCCTGCTGGAGCTCGTGCGCGGCTGGTTCGCCTCGTCGCACCGGCTGCAGGGGCTGGCCGAGGTGGAGGGCCTTGAACACCTGCGCGCCGCGCGCGCGCGCGGGCAGGGCGTCCTGCTGTTCGGCGGCCACTTCCCGCACTCGGAACTGTGCGCCCGCCTGTTGGGCGAAGCGCTGGGCGAGCGCCTGGCCATCGTGGCGCGCCACAACAACGATCCCTGCGTCGAGCGCTGGCTGGATGGCGCGCGGCGTCGCGCGTTTGCCGACGTGATCGGCAAGAAGGACGTGCGCGGGCTGCTGCGCACGCTCTCGCGCGGCGGCATCGTGGCGTACTCCGCCGACCAGGACTTCAACTACCAGAATGCTTTCGTACCGTTCTTCGGCATCCCCGCCGCCACGCTGACGGCCACGCCCGACCTGGCACGGCGCGGCAACGCCGCGGTGCTGCCGTTCTGGTTCCACCGCGATGCGGATGGGCGCTACAAGCTGCGGGTGGAGCCCACCTGGGACGGCTGGCCCAGCGGCGATCCTGCGCAGGACGCCGCGCGCTACATGGCCGAGCTCGAGGCGGTGGTGCGCCAGCATCCGGAGCAGTACCTGTGGGTGCACCGGCGCTTCAAGACACGGCCGCCGGGCGAGCCGGACCTCTACCGGTAGAGCTCGCCGCGCCCGTCCGGCTGCCGCTTGAAGCGGCGATGGATCCAGAGGTATTGCGTGGGCGCTTCGCGCACCATGGCTTCGATCGCGGCGATCACGCGCGCGGTGTCCGCAGTGGCGTCGCTCGAGGGGAAGTCCTCGAACGCCGGCGACAGCTTCAGCGTGTAGCCGCCATCCGCGCGCCGCACGTGCGAAAACGCGATCACCGCCGCGCCGGACAGGCGCGCCAGCTGGTGAGTGGAGGTCAGGCTGTAGGCGGGATGGCCGAAGAACGGCACGAACACGCTTTCGCCGCGGCGCGTGTCCTGGTCGGGCGCGAACCACAGCAGCCCGCCCTGCTTGAGGTGCTTCAACGCCGGGCGCAGCTCGTCGCGGGTGAACATGGCGCTGGCGTAGCGCAGGCGGCCGCGCTTCACCGCCCACTCCATCGCGCCCTGGTCGTGCGGGCGGTACATGCCGGCCAGCGGCGCGTAGTCGCACATCAGGCGGGCCGAGATCTCCAGCGTGGTGAAGTGGCCCGACACGACGATCACGCCGCGCCCGCCGGCCTGTGCCGCCTTCAGGTGTTCCAATCCCTCCACTTGGACGCCGCCGCGCATCGGCGCCACGCTGCCCCACCAGGCGCGTGCGAACTCGAACAGGCCGATGCCCAGTTCGCCGAAGTTGGCGCGCGCCAGCGCCTCCTGGCGCGACGCGTCCAGTTCCGGGAAGCACAGGGCGATGTTGCGCCGGGCCACGTGCCGGCGGTCGCGCAGCAGCCGGTACAGCAGGGCGCCGATGGCACGGCCCAGCGGGCGCTGCAGGCGCCACGGGATGCGCGCGGCCAGCCATGCCAGGCCGATGCCCAGCCACGCGGGCCATTGCCGCGGTGCCATGGGCGGACGCTCGCCGGCGTCGGAGGATCGCTTCTCGGGTTCGGCCATGGCCCATTGTAGCGGCGCCCCCGGTTATCCTTGTGGCCCATGTCCGACCGCACCGCCGAACGCCTGCTGCGCGCCCTGTATTCGGCGGTGCTTTACGTACTGACGCCGATCACCGTCTACCACCTGATCTGGCGCGGTTTCCGCTATCCGGAATACTTCCAGCGCTGGAACGAACGCTACGGCAGCTACGGCACGCCCGGCGGCGCGGTCGATGTCTGGTTGCACGCGGTGTCGGTGGGCGAAGTCAATGCGGCCGCACCGGTGGTCGATGCGTTGCTGAAGCGGCATCGCGGCCTGCGCGTGCTCGTCACCACCATCACGCCGACCGGATCGCAGCGCGTCCAGGCGCTGTGGGGCGAGCGCGTGCTGCACGTGTATTCGCCCTACGACCTGCCCGGCGCGGTGGCGCGCTTCCTCAGCCACTACCCGCCACGCCTGGCGCTGATCATGGAGACCGAGTTGTGGCCCAGCCTGCTGTTCGGCTGCCACGACCGCAAGGTGCCGGTCTACATCCTCAATGCGCGGCTGTCGGCACGCTCGCTGCGGGGCTACAGTGTGCTGCGCCCGCTGATCGCGCGCACCCTGCGCACCGTGCGCAAGGTCGCGGCGCAATCCGGCGACGACGCCGACCGCTTCGTGCAGCTCGGCGCGCTGCCAACGCAGGTGCGCGATGTCGGCAACCTCAAGTTCGACATCCCGGTGCCGGACAACGTGCGCGAGGTGGTGCACGGGTTCCGCCAGCATCTGAGCGGCGGCCGGCGCGTATGGATCGCCGCCAGCACGCATGAGGACGAAGAAGCGCCGGTGCTGGCCCTGCACGCACGCCTGCGCCGCCGCTGGCCCGACCTGCTGCTGCTGTGGGCGCCGCGGCACCCGGAACGGTTCCCGCGTGCGGCGGCTGCCGCGCGCGAGACGGGCTGGACGGTCGGCACGCGGCGCGCCGATCGCTGGCCTTCCGCGGGCGACGACGTGTTCGTGCTCGACACGCTGGGCGAACTGATGGCGTTCTACGCCTGCGCGGACGTGGCCTTCGTCGGTGGCAGCCTGCAGGCGATCGGCGGCCACAACATGCTGGAGCCGGCCGCGGTGGGGACGCCTGCGGTCACGGGCCCGCATCTGCACAACTTCAGCGAGATATCCCGCCGCCTGAAGGAGGCCGATGCGCTGGTGATCGCGCCCGACGCGGCGGGTGTGGGCGATGCGATCGAGACCCTGCTGGCCGACGATGCGCGACGGCAGCAGATGGCCGACCGCGGCCGCGCGCTGGTCGAACACGGGCGTGGCGCGCTGGCCCGCACCCTGGCGATGATCGCGCCGCACCTGCCGGCGCCGGTGGCATGAGCGCGGGGGTGCGGCAGTCGCTGGCCGGCGTGCGTGTGCTGGACCTGACGCGCGTGCTGGCCGGTCCGTGGTGCACGCAGGTGCTCGCCGACCTGGGCGCGGACGTGATCAAGGTGGAACGCCCGGGCAGCGGCGACGATACGCGGGGCTGGGGGCCGCCCTTCCTGAAGGATGGCGAGGGCAACGAAACCCCGGAATCCGCGTATTACCTGTGCGCGAACCGCAACAAGCGCTCGCTGACGGTGGATCTCTCCACCGCCGAGGGCCAGGCCGTCATCCGGCGGCTGGCGATGCGGAGCGACGTGCTGGTGGAGAATTTCAAGGTCGGCGACATGGCCCGCCACGGCCTGGACGCCGCCACGCTGCGGGCCGCCCATCCGCGGCTGGTGTACTGCTCGATCACCGGCTTCGGCCAGGACGGCCCGTACGCGCAGCGCGCCGGCTACGACTTCGCGGTGCAGGGGCTGGGTGGATTGATGAGCGTCACTGGGGCCGCCGACGGCGAGCCGCAGAAAGTCGGCGTGGCGGTGGCCGACCTGTTCACCGGCATGTACGCCACCGTGGCGATCCTCGCCGCGCTGCGCCATCGCGATGCGACCAGCGAAGGGCAGGTGATCGACATGGCGCTGCTGGATGCGCAGGTCGCGATGCTGGCCAATCTGGGCAGCCACTACCTGGTGGGTGGCGAAGTCCCTGCGCGCCAGGGCAACGCGCACGCCAACATCGTGCCGTACCAGGTCTTCGCGGTCGCCGACGGCCACATCATCGTCGCGGTCGGCAACGACCGGCAGTTCGCCCGGCTTAGTGAACTGCTCGGTCTCGCAGCGCTCGGGCAGGACGCGCGCTTTGCGACGAACGCGGGACGCGTGCGTCACCGCGATGCGTTGATCCCGGTCCTGCAACAGGCGTTCCGCACGCGCGACCGGCACGCGTGCCTGGCCGCGCTGGAGGCGGCGGGCATTCCGTGCGGGCCGGTCAACGATCTGGCCGAGGTATTCGCCGATCCGCAGGTGCGGGCGCGCGGCATGATCGTCGACGCCTCCCATCCGCATGCCGGCACGTTGCCGCTGGTGGGTAGTCCGATCAAGCTGTCGGTCACACCGGTACAACCGCCATGCGCGCCGCCGATGCTGGGCGAGCACACCGATGAGGTACTGCGTGAAGCGGGATACAGGGATGACGAAATCGCGGTGCTGCGTGCGCGCGGCGCGATCTGAGTCCTGACTGTAGGAGCGACGTAAGTCGCGACCGGAAACCTTCTGTCTCCAGCCAGATATCCGATATCGTTCGGGCGTGCGGTCGCGACTTACGTCGCTCCTACAGGACACCCGAGTCCAGACACGACAACGGCGGGCCGAAGCCCGCCGTCGTGCTCGCGCGTGGTGCGCGAGAGTTACTGCGAAACCGGCTGCGACGACAGGCGCGACTCGGCGTCGGCGGTCAGCAGGCGGTTGATGTCCTGCACGTCGGTGCCGTCCAGCGTGCCCGCGGCCTGTTCCAGCACCAGGCGGTTCTGCAGGAAGTTGTAGCGGGCCTGGGCGTACTCGACCTGCGCCTGGAACAGCGTGCGCTGGTTCTGCAGCACGTCCAGCACGGTACGGGTACCTACTTCCAGGCCGACCTGCGAGGCGTCCAGCGCGCTCTGCGCGGAGACCACGGCCAAGCGGCGGGCTTCCACTTCGCTGACGCCGGCCACCAGCGCCTGGTAGGCGTTGCTGGTGTTGCGGATCAGCGCGCGGCGTGTCTGTTCCAGACCGTCCGAGGCGCGGTCGCGCTGGGCCAGCGCCTGGCGCACGCCCGACTGGGTGGCGCCACCTGAGAAGATCGGCACGGTCAGCGTCACGCCCCAGTTGTAGCCCTCGCCATCGCGCGACAGCGTGCCGGGCACGCTGTCCCAGCTGGTGCCGTTGGAGTAGCCGCCGCTGAAGTCGAGCGTGGGATAGTGGCCGGCGCGCGCGCTGGACACGCCATGCTGCGCCGATTCCAGCGTGTACTGGGCGGCCTTCAGGTCAGGGTTCTGCTCCAGCGCGCGGTCCACCCACGCCTGCGCGTTCTGCTCCGGCGGCAGTTCCGGGCGGAAGTCGTCCGGCAGGCCCTTCAGGCCGCTGATGGGCTGGCCGGTGAGCTCGGCCAGCGCGCGGTAGCTGTCGTCCAGCGCATTGCGGGCCAGGATGGTGTTGGCACGCGCGCTGTCGTACTGCGCGCGGGCTTCGTGCACGTCGGTGATCGGGGCCAGGCCCACGTCCAGGCGCTTCTGCGCGTAGTCGAACTGCTTCTTGGACGCCGCCTCGTTAGTCTCGGCCGCGGCCAGCGACTCGATGCCGATCAGCACGTTGAAGTAGGCGGCCGAGGTGCGGGTGATCAGGTCGTTGTTCGCCGAGGCCAGGTCGTAGTCGGCCGCCTGGCTGAGCGCCTTCTGGCCGCGCAGGTTGGCGATGCGGCTCCAGTCGAAGATCGTCTGGCTGACCCTGGCGCCGTAGCTGCGGCTCTTGCCGTCGCCCAGCGGGTCGCCCGGCCGGCTGTTGTGCTCCAGGTCGTAACCGACGCTGCCGGTGATCTGCGGCAGCAGCGCGGCGCGGGCCTGCACCGCGCCTTCCTTGTCGATCAGCCGGGTGGATTCGGCGATGGACAGCGTGGTGTCGCCGGCGCGCGCCAGCTCATAGGTCTGCATCAGGTCGGTGGCACTGGCCGCGGACGGCAGGGCCAGGGCGAGCGCAAGTGCGAGGGGGCGACGGCTCATGCGGGTTCCTTTTTTGAATCTTCAGAAGACGAACTGGGGCGCCGGCGCGGCGCCGACCAGGTAGGGGAGGTCGGTCTCGAACAACGATTCGATGCGCGGACCGTTGACATCGTTGACGTGCAGCACGGCTTCCATCACGGGCGAAACGCCGCGCACAACGAACAGGCGGCCACCGGGACGCAGCCATTGCAGGAAGCGGGCCGGCACGACGGCGACGGCGCCGGTCACGCACACCACATCGAAGCGACGGTCGGTGTCCCAGGCCAGCGCGTCGGCGGTGTCGATGCGGACGTTGCTGCCCAGGCCGGTCGCGTCCAGGCGCGCGCGCGCGGCGGCGGCAAGTTCGGGATGGATCTCCAGGCTGACCACCTCGCGCGCCAGATTGCCCAGGCAGGCGGTCAGGTAGCCGCTGCCGGTGCCGATCTCCAGCACATCCTCGCCGGCCTGCGGCTTCAGCGCCTGCAGGGTGCGGCCCTCGACGACGGGTTTCATCATCGACTGGCCATGGCCCAGCGGCAGATCCAGGTCCGCGTACGCCAGCGCGCGGTGCGTTTCGGCCACGAAGGCCTCGCGCGGCAGCGTGGCCAGCGTCTCCAGCACGCGCGCATCCAGCACGTCCCAGGGACGTACCTGCTGCTCGACCATGTTTTCGCGGGCCTGGGTGTAGTTGATCGTCATGGGGGTGGTCATCCGACGCGGAGGGCTGGGCCGGGCATTTTAGCGGGCCGGCTGCCTCCGCGCTGGGCAAGGATCGGGGCAGCCCCGCCGACAGGCGCAGTGCCGGAAGTCACCGCGACCTCCGTCGCCAGGGGACAGGCTTCAGTTTCAGCGGCGGCCATACGCCCTCAGGAACATGTCCACCGTGGCGTCGATGTGGCGGCGCCGGTCGAGCGGGCCGGGCTGGCTGCACAGGCCGCAGGTCATGCGCGCATGCACTTCGCCCTTGATCAGGGTGAAGAACTGCACCGAGGCGATGGCCACGTCGGGCACGTCCAGTTCGCCCTTGGCCACCAGGGCCTGCAGCAGCGCCGCGAACGCATCGTGGGTGCGCTGCGGGCCGGCTTCCCAGAAGGTCTGCTTCAGCCTGTCGTCGATGTTGCCCGGCACCATCATCATGCGGTGCGTGCTGATGGCTTCCTCGCTGGTGATCAGTGCGAAGAAGGCCTCGCCGATCGCCTTGAGCTGGTCGCGCACGCTGCCGGTCAGTTCGATCTCGAACAGGGCATCGGGCAGCATTTCCGCGCACTTGGCCTGCACCGCCGCCGCGAACAGCGCGTCCTTGTCGCCGAAGTGGCTGTAGACCGTCAGCTTGGACACCCCCGCCTCGGCGGCGATCTGGTCCATGCTGACGCCGTTGAAGCCCTCGCGGGCGAACAGTTGCTTGGCGGCCTCCAGGATGGCGGCACGCTTGCCCAGGTCCTTGGGTCGGCCCGGGCCGCTGGCGGCGGGCTTGGCGGGGGACTTGCGACGGGATGGTGAAGGAGGCGGACTGGCCATGGCGTAATACTAGACTACCCGGTTCGATATTTATACTATACCGTCAAGTCCATTAATTGATGCCGCAACGGGAGCTGTCATGCGCCAGACGCGCTGGAACGGAGTGTTCGTCGTCCTGATGGCCGGCCTGGCCGCCTGCAGTGCGGACAAGCCTGCCGAATCGCCGCGGCCGGCCCTGGTGGTCCAGCCCGGCGGTGGCGCGGACGCCGCGTTGTCGGCGTACGCGGGCGAGGTGCGCGCCCGCGAGGAGAGCCCGCTGTCGTTCCGCGTGGGCGGCAACCTGATCCGCCGCAACGTGGACGCCGGTGCCCGCGTGCAGAAGGGCGAGGTACTGGCGCTGCTCGACCCGGGCGACTTCGCGCTGCAGGCGCAGGCCGCGCAGGCCCAGCTGGCCGCGGCCGAAGCCGACCTGGCCCGCGCGCGCGGCGACCGCGACCGCTACGCCAAGCTGGTCGGCGACCAACTGATCAGCCGGTCCGCCTACGACGCGCAGGTCGCCGCCTACAAGGCGGCCGAAGGCCAGGCACGCGCCGCGCGCGCGCAGATGGACGTCATGCGCAACCAGGAAGGCTATTCGCAGCTGCGCGCGCCGCGCGATGGCGTGATCGCCAGTCGCCAGGCCGAAGCGGGGCAGGTGGTCGCCGCCGGCCAGACCATCTTCACCCTGGCCGCCGATGGCGGCCGCGAAGTGGCCATCGGCCTGCCGGAAAACCGCATCCGCGAATTCAGCGTGGGCCAGCCGGTGATGATCGAGCTGTGGAACGCGCCGGGGCAGCGCTTGCCCGGCACGATCCGGGAAATCGCGCCGGCGGCCGACGCACAGACGCGCACCTATGCCGCGCGCGTCAGCCTGGTCGGCGAGGCGCAGCAACAGGTCGAACTGGGCCAGAGCGCGCGCGTCTACGTGCAGGAAAGCGGAACCAAGGCGGCCCTCAAGCTGCCATTGTCCGCCGTGCAGCGCGGCGAGGACGGCAAGACCTCCGTCTGGATCGTCGATCCGGCCACCGGCAAGGTGCGCGCCCAGTCCGTGCAGCTGGGCCGCTATGGCGAATCCTCGGTGCCCGTACTCGGTGGCCTGAAGGCCAGCGACTGGGTGGTCGCCGCCGGCGGCCACCTGCTGCGCGAGGGCCAGGTCGTTTCGCCGGTGGACCGCAACAACCGGCCACTGAAGCCCGCGGCCGGCGGTGGCGCGGCCAACATCGCCTCGCGGGCGGAGTAACGGCATGCGCCGATTCAACCTCTCCGAGTGGGCGCTGACCAACCGCAGCCTGGTGCTGTTCGCGATGATCCTGCTGGGCATCATCGGCGCGTGGTCGTACCGGCATCTGGGCCAGTCCGAGGATCCGCCCTTCACCTTCAAGGCGATGGTGGTGCGCACGGTGTGGCCGGGCGCGACGGCCGACGAGGTCGCGCAGCAGGTCACCGAGCGGATCGAGAAGGCGGTGATGACCACCGGCAACTACGAATACATCCGCTCGTACTCGCGGCCGGGCGAGTCGCAGGTGATCTTCGCCGCGCGCGACAGCCTGCGCTCGCGCGACATGCCGCAGCTCTGGTACCAGGTGCGCAAGAAGGTCGGCGACATCCGGGCGACCCTGCCGGCCGGCGTGGTCGGTCCGTTCTTCAACGACGAGTTCGGCGACACGTTCGGCAACATCTACGCGCTGACCGGCGAAGGCTTCGACTACGCGGTGATGAAGGACTACGCCGACCGCATCCAGCTGGAACTGCAGCGGGTGGACGATGTCGGCAAGGTGGAACTGGTCGGCCTGCAGGACGAGAAGGTCTGGATCGAGCTGTCCAACACCAAGCTGGCCACGCTCGGCATTCCGCTGAATGCCGTGCAGCAGGCGCTGGAGGAGCAGAACGCGGTGACGCCGGCCGGCTTCTTCGAGACCGCCAGCGACCGCGTGCAGCTGCGGGTGAGCGGCGAGTTCACCTCGGTGGACGAGATCCGCGAGTTCCCGATCCGTGCCGGCGGGCGTACGGTCAAGCTGGGCGACATCGCCCAGATCAAGCGCGGCTTCGCCGATCCGGCCGCGCCGCGCATGCGCTTCATGGGCCAGCCCGGCATCGGCATCGCGGTGGCGATGAAGGACGGCGGCGACATCCTCAAGCTGGGGTCGACGCTGGAGGCTGAGTTCCACCGGCTGCAGAAGACGCTGCCGCTCGGCATGGAGCTGCGCAAGGTGTCCGACCAGCCGGCGGCAGTGGAGGCGTCGGTGGGCGAGTTCGTGCGCGTGCTGGCCGAAGCCGTGGTCATCGTGCTGCTGGTCAGCTTCTTTTCGCTGGGCCTACGCACGGGGCTGGTGGTGGCGGTGTCGATCCCGCTGGTGCTGGCGATGACGTTCGCGGTGATGCACTACTTCGGCATCGGCCTGCACAAGATATCGCTGGGTGCGCTGGTGCTGGCGCTGGGCCTGCTGGTCGACGACGCGATCATCGCGGTGGAGATGATGGCCATCAAGATGGAGCAGGGCTTCGACCGGCTGAAGGCGGCCAGTTTCGCCTACGAATCAACGGCGTTCCCGATGCTCACCGGCACGCTGGTGACGGCGGCGGGGTTCCTGCCTATCGCGACGGCCGCCTCCAGCACCGGCGAGTACACGCGTTCGCTGTTCCAGGTGGTGACCATCGCGCTGGTGGTGTCGTGGATCGCCGCGGTGCTGTTCATTCCGTACCTGGGCGACAAGATGCTGCCCGACCTGGGCAACCCGCAACCGCCGAAAGCGGGATCGCTCGCCGCGCGCTGGCACGCTGTCCGCGCCCGGCTGGCGGATCGTTGGCCGCAGTACGCCGGCATGCTCGCGCCGAAGGCGCACGACGCGCACGACCACAATCCCTACCACACGCCGTTCTACAACCGCTTCCGTCGCTGGCTGGCGTTCTGCCTGCGGCGTCGCTGGCTGGTTATCGGCGTGACCGCGGCGGCCTTCATCGCTTCGATCGCGCTGTTCCGCTTCGTGCCGCAGCAGTTCTTCCCGGACTCGGTGCGCCCCGAGCTGATGGTGGACCTGGAACTGGCCGAAGGCAGTTCGCTGAAGTCCACCGATGCGCAGGCGCGCAAGCTGGAGAAGCTGCTGGCCACGCGCGAAGGCATCCAGAACTACGTGGCCTACATCGGCACCGGCTCGCCGCGGTTCTACCTGCCGCTGGACCAGCAGCTGCCGCAGGCGCACTTCTCGCAGTTCGTGGTGCTGACCGACGATACCCGGGCGCGCGAGGCCACCCGCCGCTGGCTGATCGAGGAGGTCGCGCCGCAGTTCCCCGAACTGCAGTTCCGCGTGACCCGGCTGGAGAACGGGCCGCCGGTCGGCTATCCGCTGCAGTTCCGCGTGTCCGGCGAGCACACCGATCGCGTCCAGGCGATCGCGCGCCAGATGGCGGAGAAGGTGCGCGCCAATCCGCACGTCGCCAACATCAACCTGGACTGGAGCGAGCCCAGCAAGATCGTGCGCCTGCAGATCGACCAGGATCGCGCGCGCGCGCTCGGCGTCAGCACGGCGCAGGTGTCGCACTTCCTGTCCGGCTCGCTGTCCGGCCTGAGCGTCAGCACCTACCGCGAAGGCAACGAACTGGTCGAGATCCTGCTGCGCGGACCGGAAGAGGAACGCACGCGACTGGACCTGCTGGGCAGCCTGGCGGTACCCACCAGCAACGGCGGCAGCGTGCCGCTGTCGCAGATCGCGGACCTGGAGTACGCCTTCGAGGACGGCATCATCTGGCATCGCGACCGCCTGCCGACGGTGACGGTACGCGCCGACCTCAACAGCGACGACGTGACCGCGCCGACGGTGGTGGCGCAGATCCTGCCCACGCTGGAGGACATCCGCTCCGCGCTGCCGCAGGGATATCTGCTGGAGACGGGCGGCACCGTGGAGGATTCGGCGCGCGGTCAGAAGTCGATCGCCGCCGGCATGCCGCTGTTCCTGCTGGCCGTGACCACGCTGCTGATGCTGCAACTGCGCAGCTTCTCGCGGATGGCGCTGGTGCTGCTGACCGCGCCGCTGGGCCTGATCGGGGTGACGCTGGCGCTGCTGGTGTTCCGGGTGCCGTTCGGCTTCGTCGCCATGCTGGGCACCATTGCGCTGGCCGGCATGATCATGCGCAATTCGGTGATCCTGGTGGACCAGATCGACCAGGACATCCAGGCCGGCCACGATCGCTGGCACGCCATCATCGATGCGACCGTACGCCGGTTCCGTCCCATCGTGCTGACGGCACTCGCGGCGGTGCTGGCGATGATTCCGCTGTCGCGCAGCGCATTCTTCGGGCCCATGGCCGTCGCCATCATGGGCGGCCTGACGGTGGCCACGGTGTTGACCCTGTTCTTCCTGCCGGCGCTGTATGCGGCGTGGTTCAAGGTCAAGCCCGAGCCGGACACGGGCGCCCGCGGCTAGCCCCGATACGCGGCGGGGGATTCAAGAAGGCCCCCGCCGCAGCCGATACTGGGAGGGTTGAAGCCCTCCGGACTCCGCTCCCCCGTGCGCCGCCTGTCGATCCCCGGCCTTTGCCTGCTGGCGCTGCTCGCCGCGATGCCCGCGTGGGCGCTCGATCCTGGGCGAAGGGTGGACGAGTACACGCTCGCGCACTGGACGATGGAAGGCGGTCTGCCGCACAACCTGGTGCATACGATCAGCCAGGACGCCGAGGGCTACCTGTGGGCGGGGACCTGGGAAGGCGCCGCGCGTTTCGATGGTCGCCGTTTCACGCCTTACGACGCCGGCACCGTGCAGGGGCTGGAAGTGGAGGGCGTGCGCGCCATCGTGCCCGACCCGCGCGGCGGCATGGTGCTGAGCCTGGGTCGCATCGGGCCGGGACTGGTGCGTGTCCATGAAGGTCGCTGGGAACGCCTGCCCGGAGAGGCGGGTGCGTTGCCGGACGTGTCCGTGCTGAGGTTCGGGCCGGATGGCACGTTGTGGATCGGCACGGACCACTCGCTCTTCAGCCTGCAGCGCGATGGCCGGCTGCGCGACGTCGGCGGCATGCATGCGGGGCTGGCGAACGAACGCGTGCAGGCCATCCTCCCGCTGCCGGACGGGCAGGCCCTGGTGGGCAACCGGCATGGCCTGTTCCGGGTCGCCGGCGGTCGCGTGCAGGACTGGGGACGCGCGCAGGGCCTGCCCGACACGGCCGTGCTGGCGATCCAGGCCTCGCGCTGGGGCGGTGTGCTGGTGGGTGGCAGCGCCGGCGTATGGCGGCTGGAGCATGGGCGCGCCCGGCAGATCACCGCCGAACGCGCCGAGGCCATGCTGGAAGACCGCAATGGCAACCTGTGGATCTCCACGCTCGACGGCCTGCGCCGGTACGTCCAGGGGCGCTACGAGACGCTGGGCGAACGTAACGGCCTGATGGGGCGCCTGGCGCCGGCGCTGTTCGAGGACCGCGACGGCCTGCTGTGGGTGGGCACCACCAACGGCCTGTTCCGGCTGTCGGACGGTCCCGTGTTCGGGCTGGGCCGCAGCAGCGGCCTGCGCGACATCTACGTGCGCAGCATCATCGAACGGCCCGGGCAGGGTGTCTGGATCGGCCATCCGATGGGGGTCGATGTCTGGGATGGTGGAACGGCCAGGGCGGTATCGCTGGCGTTCGATGGCAAGGCCGACCCCTCGGTGCTGTCGCTGGCCAATGCGCGCGACGGCGGGTTGTGGGTGGGGACGTACGACCAGGGCGTGATCCACCTGCCGGCGGCGTCCGGCACGGTGCAGGGCGTTCCCTGGCGCATCGACGAGGCGCGCGGCCTGCCCTCCAACCATGTGCGGGCTTTGCTTGAACGTGCGGACGGTTCCCTGTGGATCGGCAGCAACGAAGGCGTCACCGTCTATCGGGATGGCCGCATCGCACGCCACTACGCCGCGGGCGAGGCATTGCCGGAAGGCAACGTGTACGTGCTCCACGAAAGCGGCATCGGCGAACTGTGGATCGGCACCAGCAATGGCATGGCGGTGATACGCCGGGACGGGACCGTGCGGACGTGGAAGCCGAAGACGGGATTCCCGGCGGTGGCGGCGTTCGATTTCCTGTCCGATCCGGACGGCAGCCTGTGGATCGCCACCGACCGCGGCCTGCTGCACTGGCGCGATGGCCGCTTCGTGCAGTTCGACCACCGCCAGGGTCTGCCGAACAACCGCCTGTTCCGGCTGCTGGAAGACGAGAACGGCGACTTCTGGGCGTCCAGCAACCGTGGCGTGTTCCGCATCTCGCGACCGGCGCTGACCGCGGTGGAGAATGGCCACCTGGCGCGGCTGCCGGTGGAGGCTTTCACCCACGCCGACGGCCTGCCCAGCAGCCAGGCCAACGGGGCCAGCGCGCCGGCCGGCTGGCGCATGCGCGACGGCAAGCTGTGGTTCGCCACCGCCAACGGCGTGGGCGTGATCGATCCGGACGACGCCCGCCGCCAGCGCGCCAAGGGGATCACGCTGGTGGTCGAGGCCGTCGAGGCCGATGGCCGCGTGCTGCCCCTGCAGTCGTACCACGCACTGCCGGCCGACACGCGGCGCGTGGTCATCCGGTTCACCGGCCTCAACCAGCGCGCCCCCGAGCGCCTGCGCTACCGCTATCGCATGGTCGGCTTCGACCACGACTGGATCGAGACCGACAACGGCATCGCCCACGACGCGGTGTACACCAACCTGCCCTCGGGCCAGCTGCGCTTCGAGGTGCAGGCGATGAACGCACCCGCGGACTGGGCGCGCAAGGAGGGCGTGGCAACGCAGACGGTGGCCTTCGACAAGGCCGCACCGTGGTGGATGCGCGCCTGGGCGATGGCTGCCTATCTGTTGTTGCTCGGACTGGCGGGATGGGGCGTATTGACGCTGCTGATGCGCCGCCAGCGCCAGCGCCAGCGACGGCTGGAAGCGCTGGTGGACACCCGCACGTCCGAGCTCAGCGAGAAGAACGCGCAACTGGAGCAGGCCAGCGAGGCGCACGCGCGCCTGCTGGAACAGCTGGCCTACCAGGCGCGCCACGATCCGCTCACCCGCCTGGCGAATCGCCGTGCCGGCGATGCGTTCCTGGCCGAAGCGCGTGAGGCCAGCCTCCGCGAAGGCCGTCCGCTGTGCGTGGCGCTGCTGGACATCGACCATTTCAAGTCGGTCAACGACCGCTACGGCCATGCCTTCGGCGACGAGGTCCTGTCGCAGGTGGCGGCCGTGGCCGAACGGCTGGCCGGTGGCCACGACGGGGTGCTGATCGCGCGCTACGGCGGCGAGGAATTCCTGGTCTGCCAGCAACTGCCATGGACGGTGGCGCGTGCGCGACTGGAAGTGCTGCGCGAGGGCATCGCACAGACGGCCATCGACGCGCCCGATGGCAGCCAGCTGCACTGCACCGTCAGCATCGGCATGGCGGACCTGCAGCCGGGCCAGGCGCTGCGCGACCTGCTGCGCGAGGCCGACGAGCGCCTATACCGCGCCAAGCAGCAGGGACGCAACCGGCTGGTGTCGAACTGAGCGGGCCCCCTGCGGCGGGCGATCAGTCGCGCAATTCGGCCACGTAGCAGTGCGCCTGCATCTGTTCGATCACCGCCTGCGCCGCGACCTGCGTGGACACGCCGCGACCGCCGGTCGCCAGGTCGTTGGTGAACACCTGCGCATTCAGGGCGGCATCCACCGCGCGTTCGATGCAGTCGGCTTCTTCGTGCAGGCCCAGCGAGTGGCGTAGCAGCAGCGCGCAGCTGAGGATGGTGGCGTAGGGGTTGGCGACGCCCTTGCCGGCGATGTCCGGCGCGGAGCCGTGGATGGGTTCGTACAGCCCGACCTTGCCATCGCCCAGCGAAGCGGACGGCAGCAGGCCCAGCGAACCGGCCAGCATCGAGGCCTCGTCGGTCAGGATGTCGCCGAACATGTTCTCGGTGACGATCACGTCGTACTCGCGCGGCTTGGCCAGCAGGTGCATGGCCATCGAATCGACCAACTGGTGCTCCAGCTTCACGTCGGGGAACTCTTCGCGTCCGATCCTGGAGGCGACATCGCGCCACAGGCGCGAGGTTTCCAGCACGTTCGCCTTGTCCACCGATACCAGGTAGCTGCGGCGCTGGCGGGCCAGCCTGAACGCGCTGCGCACCACGCGCTCGATCTCGGTGACCGAATAACTGCACAGGTCGCTGGCGCCGCGCGCATCGCGGGTCTTCTCGCCGAAATAGATGCCGCCCGTCAGCTCGCGTACCACCACGATGTCCACGCCGGTCAGCAGGTGCGGCTTGATGGGCGAGGCGTTCAGCGCGGCCGGGTGCGGACGCACCGGGCGCAGGTTGGCGAACAGGCCCAGGCCCTTGCGCAGTGCCAGCAGGCCCTGCTCGGGGCGCACGGTCGCGTTCGGATCCGACCATTTCGGTCCGCCGACCGCGCCCAGCAGCACGGCGTGTGCCTGCTGGCAGCCCTGCAGCGTCGCCTGCGGCAGCGGTTCGCCGTGGCGGTCGATGGCGATGCCGCCGATGTCGTATTCGTGGAAGTCGAAGCTGTGCCCGTGGCGGCGCGCCAGGGTGCGCAGGACAGTGACGGCGGCGGCGGTGACTTCGGGACCGATGCCGTCCCCGGGCAGTACGGCGATGTCAGCGTGCATGGTGGGTGGCCTCGTAGGTTTCGATGTCGGTGTGGCGGGCCAGCAGGTAGCCCAGTTCGTCCACGCCCTCCAGCAGGCAGGTCTGCGCGAAGGCGTCCAGCGGGAAGCCGAAGACGGAGCCGTCGGGTGCGCGCAGTTCGCGCGCGGCGACATCGATGGTCAGCTCGTCGTCCGGCCGCTCCATCAGCGACTGCACGATCTCCTCGGGCAGCACGATGGGCAGCAGGCCGTTCTTCAGGCTGTTGTTGCGGAAGATGTCGGCGATCTCGCTGCTGACGATGGCGCGCAGGCCCAGATCGGTCAGCGCCCAGGGGGCATGCTCGCGCGAGGAGCCGCAGCCGAAGTTGCGGCCGGCCAGCAGGATGCTGCGGCCCTGGTTCTCGGGCTGGTTGAAGGGGAACGCCGGGTTCGGCGAACCATCGGCCTGCCAGCGCCAGTCGTTGAAGGCGTTGCGTCCCAGGCCCGCGCGCTCAGTCGTGGACAGGAAGCGCGCGGGGATGATCTGGTCGGTGTCGATGTTGGTCTGCGCCAACACCACGCTCTTGGAGCGCAGTTCGCGGAACCCGGCCATCACGCCACCTCCTTCTGCGCGTCGAACAGCTCGCGCGGATCGCTGACGCGACCGTTCACCGCGGCCCACGCCGCCGTCAGCGGCGATGCCAGCAGGGTGCGGGCACCGGGCCCCTGGCGGCCTTCGAAATTGCGGTTGCTGGTGCTCACGGCCAGTTGGCCGGGCGCGACCAGGTCGCCGTTCATGGCGATGCACATCGAACAGCCGGGTTCGCGCCATTCGGCGCCGGCCTCGCGCACGATGCGGTCGATGCCTTCGGCCTCGGCTTCGCGCTTGACGATCTCCGAACCCGGCACCACCAGCATGCGCACGCCCGCGGCGACCCTGCGGCCACGCAGCACCTGCGCCACTTCGCGCATGTCGCGCAGGCGGCCGTTGGTGCACGATCCCACGAACACCACATCCACCGGCGTGCCCGCCACCGCCTGGCCGGCGCTCAGGCGCATGTAATCCAGTCCCTTCTGGTCGGCGGCATTGGCGGGCGCGGGAATCGGCGCATCCACCGCGATCGCGGTGCCCGGATGCGTGCCCCAGGTCAGGGTGGGGCGGATGTCGGCGGCATCGATGCGCACTTCGGCGTCGAACGCGGCGCCGTCGTCGCTGCGCAGCGTCTTCCAGTAGGCGACGGCCGCGTCGAACGCCTCGCCCTTCGGGCCGCGTGGCGTCTTCGCCACCCAGTCGAATGTGGTCTGGTCCGGGGCCACCATGCCGGCGCGCGCGCCGGCTTCGATGGACATGTTGCACAGGGTCATGCGCTGCTCCATGTCCAGCGCCTCGATGGCGCTGCCGCGGAACTCGATGACATGGCCTGTACCGCCATTGACGCCGATCACGCCGATCGCATGCAGCACGATGTCCTTGGCGCCCACGCCGGCGGCGAGCGTGCCATCGACGGTGATGGCCATCGTCTTCGGCCGGCGCTGCAGCAGGCACTGCGTGGCCAGCACATGGCCGACTTCGCTGGTGCCGATGCCGAAGGCCAGTGCACCGAACGCACCGTGCGTGCTGGTGTGGCTGTCGCCGCAGACGATGGTCATGCCCGGCAGGGTGAAGCCCTGCTCCGGCGCGATCACATGGACGATGCCGCGGTTGGGCGACGCCATGTCGAACAGCTCGATGCCGTAGTCGGCGCAGTTGCGCGCCAGCGTGTCCACCTGCGTCTCGGCCGCCTTCGTGTAGTACGGCAGCTTGCCGTCGGCGCCGGCGGGCAACGTGGGCGTGGAATGGTCCATCGTCGCCTTGGTGCGGTCCGGACGGCGCGGCGACAGGCCGCGCGCCTTCAGCTCGGTGAAGGCCTGCGGCGAGGTGACCTCGTGGATCAGGTGCAGGTCGATGTACAGCACGGCGGGGGCGGCGTCGGTCTCGGGGACCACGACGTGGGCGTCCCACAGCTTGTCGAACAGGGTGCGTGGTGCGGTCATGCGGGGGGTTCCGGTGATGCGTTGGAAAAAGGAGAAGTGGGTCGGGAGGAGTGAGGAGTAAGGAGTGAGCGAGAGAAGTGTTTTTACTCACGCCTCACTCCTCTTCACTCACGCCTGCCACTCACGCGGCGGCCGCTTCCTGCTTCTCGGCGCGGCGTTGGCGGAGCAGCCGGTTGGCCACGTCCAGCCACGCCAGCGCGCTGGCTTCGATGATGTCCTTGCTGGTGCCGGTGCCTTCGTACTCTTCACCGTCGCAGCGTACGGACAGGCTGGCTTCGCCGCGCGCGTCCGCACCGATGCCCACGCTGTGCACCTGGTAGCTCTCCAGCTGCAGCTGCACGCCGGTGGCGGCCGCCAGCGCACTGAACAGCGCATCGACCGGGCCGTTGCCCTGTGCGGTTTCCGAAATGCGGTTACCGTCCGGATCCGACAGTTCGACCAGCGCGTTGGCACGGCTGCCGACGTCGCTGATCGTCATCGACGACAGCCGGTAACCATCGCTGACCGGTGCATCCTGCATCAGCGCCTGCAGGTCGGCGTCGCCGATCACGCGCTGCTTCTCGCACAGCGTCTTGAACTGCTCGAACACCAGCTTCAGCTCGTCCTCTTCCAGCCAGTAGCCCAGCGCACGCAGGCGCTGTTCGACCGCCGCGCGGCCGCTGTGGCGGCCCAGCACCATCTGCGACGACGGCCAGCCCACATCCTGAGGCTGCATGATCTCGTAGGTGCCGCGGTGGCGCAGCATGCCGTGCTGGTGGATGCCGGATTCGTGCGCGAACGCGTTGGCGCCGACGATCGCCTTGTTGCGCTGGACAGGCATGCCGACCAGGCGCGACAGCAGCTGCGACGTCGGTACGATCCGGCGCGTGTCGATGCGCGTATCCAGGTTGTAGAAGGCGTTGCGGACCTTCAGCGCCATCACCAGCTCCTCGATGGCGCAGTTGCCGGCGCGCTCGCCGATGCCGTTGATCGAGCCTTCCACCTGGCGCGCACCGCCTTCGATGGCGGCCAGCGAGTTCGCGACTGCCAGGCCCAGGTCGTTGTGGCAGTGCGCGCTGAATACCACTTTGTCGGCGCCGGGCACGCGGGCGATCGCGCGCTCGAACATGCCGCGGATCTCTTCCGGCGTGGTGAAGCCCACCGTATCCGGCAGGTTGATGGTGGTCGCGCCGGCCGCGATGGCGGCGGCGATCGCCTGGTGCAGGAAATCCTCCTCGGTGCGGGTGGCGTCCTCGGCGGAGAACTCGATCTCGTCGATGTGGCCCCGGGCCAGGCGCACGTGCCTGTCGATGGACTCCAGCACCTGCTCGCGGCTCATGCGCAGCTTGTGTTCGCGGTGCAGCGGGCTGGTGGACAGGAACAGGTGCAGGCGGGGCTTGGCGGCCGCGGTCACGGTGCGCAGCGACGTCTCGATGTCCGCCGCGAGGCAGCGCGACAGCACGACCAGGGTGGTCTCGCGCAGTTCGCGCGCGATCATCGCGTGCGCTTCGCGGTCGGACTGCGAGCTGGCGGGGAAGCCGGTTTCGATGGCATCCACGCCCAGCTCTGCCAGGCCCCGCGCCATGACCAGCTTCTGTTGCGGCGTCATGCTGCAGCCGGGGGATTGCTCGCCATCGCGCAGGGTGGTGTCGAAGATGCGGATATGCGGGAGGGACGGATGGGTGGGCGTGTTCACCAGATGGGTTCCTCGTGTACTTCTGTTTCCATGGCGGGGGCCTCGTATCGGCGCGCACCGGTCTTTGCGGGGGAGGGGAGGACGGCCGCGCGCGGCGCGCGGCCCTTGGCAAGCGAGGGCTCGCCCTCGGCGTTGCGGCGGCGTGGCTTGCGCGGCGGACGCGGGCGCACGTCGGACAGCAGCTGCGCCAGCACGGTGGCGTCGATGTTGCCTCCGGACACCACCGCACACTTGCGCCTGCCGGCCACGCGCCGGCCCGCGGCCAGCGCCAGCGCCCCGGCGCCTTCGGCGATCAGGTGCTCTTCCAGCGCCAGCCGCACCAGGGTCTCGCGCAGCTCGGCTTCGCGCACGGTCACCACGTCGTCCAGCAGCTGCGTGCACAGGCGGCGGGTGATGAAGCCGGGCACCTTCACCCGCACGCCGTCGGCCAGCGAAGCGACCGGGTTGACCGGCGTGACGTCGCCCTTCATCGCGCGGATCATCGAATCCACGCCCTCCACCTGGGCGCCGACCACGCGCACGCCCTGCGACTTCAGCGCCAGCGCGACGCCCGACGCCAGGCCGCCGCCGCCGATGGGCACGATGACGACATCGGGCGTGTAGGGCGCGATCTCGATGCCCACGGTGCCCTGGCCGGCGATCACGTCCGGATCGTCGAAGGCGGACAGGAAGCGGTAGCCATTCTGCTCGGCCAGCTCCTTCGCGAAGGCGAAGGCTTCGTCGTAGCTGTCGCCATGCTGGCGCACGGTGGCACCCCAGTGCGCCACCCCGGCGATCTTGGTCGCCGGTGCGCCGTGCGGCATCACGGTGATGGCCTGCACGCCCAGCCGGTAAGCGGCCCAGGCCAGGCCCTGCGCATGGTTGCCCGCCGAGGCCGCGATCACCGGGCGGCGATCGCCGCGCTCGCGCGCGGCCAGCAAGGCATTCAGTGCACCCCGCACTTTGTACGAACCGGTGCGCTGCAGGTTTTCCAGCTTCAGCATCACGCCGAAGCGTTCGGCGTGATGCATCGGCGTGGGCGGCAGGTAACGGCGCAACCGCGCCTGCGCCGCCAGCACGTCGGCCACGGTGACGACGACGTCGCCTACGTCCGGTTCGTTGCTGGCGGGGGCGCGGCCGGCATCAGGCATTGCGGCACGCGAACGGCTGATGTCGAAGAAGACGCCTCCGGACCACGACGTCCGCGTTGGCGGGCGTGGCATTCATGCGGCGCGGTCCTGGTGGCGACGGTCCCGGGTCAGCTCCTGGACGGCGCTGAAGGACAGTTCCTCCACGTCGTAGATTTTCAGCAGCTGCTGGCGCAGCGTCTCCGGCGCGCGGGTGCTGTCGATCACCAGCGCCAGCGCCCAGTAGCCGTCGCCGTCGTGGGTGGCATGGACCGCGTGGGGCGGAAAGCCTCGACGCTCGATCATGCCCAGCACGCGCAGCAGGGCGCCCTCGGCAGGTTTGAGCTTGAGTTCAAGCCGGTAACGCATTCTTCTTCTCCGGACCGTCGGTCGCGACGGCAGGCTCGGCGGATGGTGTTGCGGGACTGGCATCCAGCATCGAGCTGTTGGCATGGTTCGGCGGCACCAGCGGCCAGACGTTGGCCTTGATGTCGATGGTGACGTGCAGCAGCGCAGGGCCCGGCTGGGCCAGCAGGTCGGCCAGGCCATCCTCGACTTCGTCGCGCCGGCTGATGTGGCGGGCCGGTATGCCGAACACGCGCGCCAGCGCGGCGAAGTCCGGATTGTCGGACAGGTCGATCTCGCTGTAGCGCTCGGCGAAGAACAGTTCCTGCCACTGCCGCACCATGCCCAGCGCGCTGTTGTCGATCAGCACGATCTTCACCGGCAGCTTGCAGCGGGCGATGGTCGCCAGCTCCTGCACGTTCATCATGAAGCCGCCATCGCCGTTGACCAGGACGACGGTGCGGTCGGGGCAGGCGAACTGCGCACCCATCGCCGCCGGCAGGCCGAAGCCCATCGTGCCCAGCGCGCCGCTGGTCAGGTGGTTGCGCGGGTGGGTGAACCGGCAGTGCTGCGCCACCCACATCTGGTGCTGGCCCACGTCGCAGGCGACGATGGCGTCCGCTGGCGCCACTTCGCCCAGCCGTTTCAGCAGGCCGGGCGCGTAGATGTCGTTGCCGGGCGCGTCGTAGCGGAAGCCGAAGCGCTCGCGGTTGCCCACGCAGCGCTTGCGCCACTCGTCGCAGGTGCTGCGTGCCGCCGTCAGTGCCTTCAGGCTGGTGGCGACATCGCCGGGGACGGCGATGTCGGCCGTGCGCAGCTTGCCGATCTCGTAAGCGTCGGCGTCCACGTGCAGGACGCGGGCAAACGGGGCGAACTCGGCCAGCTTGCCGGTGGCGCGGTCGTCGAAGCGCGCGCCCACCACGATCAGCAGGTCACATTCCTGCACCGCCATGTTGGCCGCGCGCGTGCCGTGCATGCCCAGCATGCCCAGGTAGTGCGGGTGGCCGGCGGGCAGGGCGCCCAGGCCGCGCAGGGTCAGCACGGTGGGGATCTTCGTCGCGTCGACGAACTGGCGGAAGGCGTCGACCGCATCGGCGATGCCGATGCCGCCGCCGCCGTAGATCACCGGCTTCTCGGCACCGGCGATGGCGGCCAGTGCCTCGGCCAGCTTCGCATCTTCCGGGGCGGGTACCGGATCGAGGCTCGCCGGCACGTGGTCGGGCAGGTGCGAGGCATCCGACATCTGCACGTCCTTGGGCAGATCGATCAGCACGGGACCGGGGCGGCCTTCGCGCGCGATGCGGAAGGCTTCGCGCACCATGGTCGGCAGGTCTTCCACGCGCCGGGCGACGAAGCTGTGCTTCACGATCGGCAGGGTCAGGCCGAACACGTCCAGTTCCTGGAACGCATCGGTGCCCATCAGCGTGGTGGCGACCTGGCCGGTCAGGCAGACCATCGGCACCGAGTCCAGCATCGCGTCGGCGATGCCGGTCACCAGGTTCGACGCGCCGGGACCGGAGGTGGCCACGCACACGCCGACCTTGCCGCTGGCGCGCGCATAGCCATTCGCCGCCAACGCCGCGCCCTGCTCGTGGCGCACCAGGATGTGCTTCAGGTTGGAATCCACCAGCGCGTCGTAGAACGGCATGATGGTGCCGCCCGGGTAGCCGAACAGCGTGTCCACGCCCTCGGCTTCCAGGGCGTGGGCCAGCCAGCGGGCGCCATTGCGTGGGGCAGTGGCCGCGGCGGCGTTCATGCGGCGGCCTGCTCGTCTGTATCGGGTTGCGCGGCGTTGGCCTGCAGCCACACCATCTTCGCGCGCAGCTCCTTGCCGACCTTCTCGATCGGATGGTCCTTGTCGGCCTGCTGGAACTTCTTGTAGTTCGGCAGGCCGGCGTCGTACTCGGCCTGCCAGTTGCGGGTGAAGGTGCCGTTCTGGATGTCGGTCAGCACGTCCTTCATGCGCGCCTTCACCGACGCGTCGATGACGCGCGGGCCGCTGACGAAGTCGCCGTACTGCGCGGTCTCGGAGATGAACTCCAGCATGCGGGTGATGCCGCCTTCGTAGAACAGGTCGACGATCAGCTTCAGTTCGTGCAGGACTTCGTAGTACGCGATTTCGGGCTGGTAGCCGGCTTCCACCAGCGTCTCGAAGCCGGCCTGCACCAGCGAGGACGCGCCGCCGCACAGCACGGCCTGTTCGCCGAACAGGTCGGTCTCGGTCTCTTCCTTGAAGGTGGTCTTGATGATGTTGGCGCGCGCGCCGCCCAGGCCGCCCGCGTAGGCCAGCGCGAACTGCTCCGCCTGGCCGCTCTTGTCCTGGTAGACGGCGTAGATGCACGGCACGCCGCGGCCGATCTCGTATTCGCGGCGCACCAGCGCGCCCGGGCCCTTCGGCGCCACCAGCACCACGTCCAGGTCGGCGCGCGGCTCGATCATGCCGAAGTGCACGTTCAGGCCGTGCGCGAACAGCAGCACGGCGCCCTGTTTCATGTTCGGCGCCAGCACCTCGTTGTAGAGCTTCTTCTGCACCATGTCCGGCGTCAGCACGGCGACCAGGTCGGCGTCCCTCACCGCGTCGGCGACCGCCTTCACCGCGAAGCCATCGGCCTGCGCCTTCGCTTCGGTCGGACCGCCCGGACGCAGGCCCACCGTGACGTCGAAGCCGGAATCGCGCAGGTTCAGCGCATGCGCGCGGCCCTGGCTGCCGTAGCCGACGACGGTGATCTTGGGGTGCGGGAGAGCGTTGGCGGTGGTCATGGCGCGGTTTTCCTGAGGGTTGAGGGGAAATCGAAGGGGCTTAAACAAAAAACCCCGCACTTCTCAGTGCGGGGTTTTGCGAATCTGGCGTTTCTGCTGCTTACACGCCGGTCCGTCCCGCACTTGTGGGCGAGGTAATAAGGACGAGTACGAGGAGGGACGCCGCAGAGGCTGCGGCGAGGCCGGTCGTCGTGGGCGTGTGGCGCTGCAACATGCGGCAAGAGAAACACGCCGTTCCAAACCGTGTCAAGCGCTTTCGCGCCGAATGCGACGATCGGATGATTTCAGTCGAGATGGTTGCAACTGAAACCGTGGAAACGCAGCAGAATCAAGGCTTCCCACGTCATCGCTGCACTGCTGGTTTTCATGCCCGAGTACCGCTCCAGAACCTCCACCCACGGTCGCAACATGGCCGGCGCCCGCGCGCTGTGGCGCGCCACCGGCATGAAGGACGCCGACTTCCACAAGCCCATCGTGGCGGTGGCCAACTCCTTCACCCAGTTCGTCCCGGGCCATGTGCACCTCAAGGACCTCGGCCAGCTGGTGGCGCGCGAGATCGAGCGGGTCGGCGGCGTCGCCAAGGAATTCGACACCATCGCCGTGGACGACGGCATCGCGATGGGCCACGACGGCATGCTGTATTCGCTGCCGTCGCGGGAGGTCATCGCCGATTCCGTCGAGTACATGGTCAACGCGCACTGCGCTGACGCGCTGGTGTGCATTTCCAACTGCGACAAGATCACACCCGGCATGCTGATGGCCGCGCTGCGGCTGAACATCCCTACCGTATTCGTGTCGGGCGGACCGATGGAAGCCGGCAAGACGCGCCTGGCCGACCACAAGCTCGACCTCGTCGACGCGATGGTGATGGCGGCCGATCCGAACGTGTCCGACGAAGAGGTCGCCGCGGTCGAGCGCAGCGCCTGTCCGACCTGCGGGTCGTGCAGCGGCATGTTCACCGCCAACTCGATGAACTGCCTGACCGAGGCGCTAGGCCTGTCGCTGCCGGGCAACGGCACGGTGGTGGCCACGCATGCTGATCGCGAGCAGCTGTTCAAGCGTGCCGGCGTCGCGGCCGTCGAGTTGTGCCATCGGTGGTACGGCGGCGAGGACGCGACCGCATTGCCGCGCGGCATCGCCACGTTCGAGGCGTTCGAGAACGCGATGACGCTGGACATCGCGATGGGCGGCTCCACCAACACCATCCTGCACCTGCTGGCTGCGGCGCAGGAGGCGGAGGTGGCGTTCGACATGCGCGACATCGACCGCCTGTCGCGGCGCGTGCCCCAGCTGTGCAAGGTGGCGCCCAACACGCAGAAGTACCACATCGAGGACGTGCACCGCGCTGGCGGCATCATGGCCATCCTCGGCGAACTGGCGCGCGGCGGCCTGCTGCACACCGATGTCCCCACTGTGCACGCGAAGACGCTGGGCGAGGCGATCGCGAAATGGGATGTCGCGACCAACCACGACGACGCGGTCGCGACCTTCTACAAGGCGGGTCCGGCCGGCATCCCCACGCAGGTCGCCTTCAGCCAGGCTACGCGCTGGCCATCGCTGGATACCGATCGTGCCGAAGGCTGCATCCGCAGCGTCGAGCATGCGTACTCGCAGGAAGGCGGGCTGGCCGTGCTGTACGGCAACCTCGCCGTCGACGGCTGTGTGGTGAAGACGGCCGGCGTGGACGAGTCGATCCATGTGTTCGAAGGTACGGCGCGCGTGTTCGAAAGCCAGGACGCGGCGGTGGCCGGCATCCTCGGTGACGAGGTGAGGGCGGGCGACGTGGTGGTGATCCGCTACGAGGGTCCCAAGGGCGGGCCCGGCATGCAGGAGATGCTGTACCCGACCAGCTACCTGAAATCGAAAGGACTGGGGAAGCAGTGTGCGCTGCTGACCGACGGGCGCTTCTCCGGCGGCACCTCCGGCCTGTCGATCGGCCACGCATCGCCGGAAGCGGCCGCGGGCGGCACCATCGGCCTGGTGCGCGACGGCGACCGCATCCGCATCGATATTCCGCAACGTGCCATCTCGCTGCTGGTCGCCGACGACGAACTGGCGGCGCGTCGCGCCGAGCAGGACGCGAAGGGCTGGAAGCCGGCGCAGCCGCGTGCGCGCAGGGTCAGCACCGCGTTGAAGGCCTACGCCCTGCTCGCGACCAGTGCCGACAAGGGCGCGGTACGCGACAGGCAGCTGCTGGATGGTGTCTGATAGCGGGATGACCCGCACCTTCCTCGCTGTCTTCCTGTCGCTGCTGTACGTCGTTCCGGTGCATGCCCGACAGGCGCCGCCACGCGCCTGGGTGATCGCCACCTACGCGTATCCGCAGCGCGACCGCGTCGCCGCCATCCAGCCGCTGGCGGACTATCTCGGCCTGCGTGCCCGGCATCCGGTGCAGGTCCGCCTGTTCGACTCGCCCACCGCGCTGGTCGACGCGTTGCGTCGTGGCGAAGTGGACGTCGCCGTACCCAACCTGCACGGCTACCTGCAGGCGCGCCGCGCCAGCGAACCCCTGACGACCCTGCCCGTGCCGCAGGTACCGGCACTGCAGGCGGACTGTTACCGCGCCGTACTGGTCGGCCGACAGGGGCTGGAAGCGCCGGGTGAACTGGAACGGCAGGCGCGGACATTGCGTCTGGTCCTGGTCGGTCGCGATTCGGCCTCGGGCGGCTTCGTGCCGGTGCGTGAACTGCGCCGCCGGGGCCTGGAACCGACGACCGCTTTCGCCCATCTCGCTTACGCCGGTTCGCATGCGGCGGCCCTGGAGGCCGTGGCGAGCGGTCGCGCCGACGTGGCCGCGCTGGCGGCCGATGTCTACGACGCCTCGCGACCGACCGGCGTGGTGGAAGTGTGGCGCTCGCAACCGATCCCGCCCGGGCCGCTCCTGTGCCGTCCTGCCGCCGACGTACCCTGCCAGCAGTTCACCACCTGGCTGCTCGAAGCGCACGACGAGGCTCCGGCCGTGATGGCGGCGCTGCGGGCGGGCTGGCCGGAGTTCGGCGATGCGCAACGCTTCACGGTGCCGGAGCGCGCCCTCCTGGATGCCTCGACAATGCAGGTGGAACCCTAGGCGAGGATCGCGGGCGGCCGCGTGTCAGCGCGCGGCCGCACCGATGTGCCGTGCCAGGAACGCCTCGAGCTTCCGATAGAACGCGATGTTGTTCGCATCGGCATGAAATCCGTGACCTTCGCCCGGCACCGCCATCCACTCCGGCGGGTGGCCGGCACGTTCCAGCGCCGCCTGCATGGCCTTGGCCTGGGCGACGGGTGCGCGCTCGTCCAGTTCGCCGTGTACCAGCAGCACGGGCGCCGTGATCCGCGTGGCCAGCGTGGTCGGCGAAGCCGACGTCAAGGCGGCTTCGTCGCGGCCGATGGCGCGGGCAAGATAGTTGCTGCCCGCCTGCGTGGTGCGGATATCGCCCTTGGCGTACAGCATCTTCAGGTCGTACACGCCAGCCAGGCCGGCCGTGCACTTGATCAGGTCGGGTGCCCGCGCCGCGAGCATCATGGCCGAATAGGCGCCGAAACTGGCGCCATAGGCGCAGACCCGGCGTCCATCGGCGTATCCCTGGGCGATGGTCCAGCGCAGTCCGTCGAGCAGGTCGTCCTGTACCCGCGTACCCCACTTCAGGTACCCGGCTTCTTCGAACGCACGGCCACGGCCGCCCGAGCCGCGGTAGTTCACCTGCAGCACCAGGTAGCCACGGCTGGCGAGGAACTGGGCGTCCTGGTCGAATGCCCAATCGTCGCGGACCGCATGAGGACCGCCGTGCGGCACGATCACCGTCGGCAGGCCGGCAGGCGTGGCGACCCCCGCCGGCAGGGTCATGAAACCTTCCAGCTCCATGCCGTCGCTCGCGCGGAAGCGGATCGCGCGGCGCTCGCCCATCCGGGCGGCATCCAGGCCTTCGCGACTCGAAAGCAGCAGTGAGGCCTTGCCCTGCGCACGATCGAACAGGTACCAGCTCCCCGGGTCGCGATCGCTGAAGGCGTACAGCAGCGACCGGTTGCCGTCGCGACTGTGGTCCACATAGGCGACATAGTGGTCGGGGAAGCTGTTGGACAGTGCATCGTGCAGTTGCGCATCCGGCGACTGGGGGTCGAAGTAGATCGCGCGCGGTTTTCCATCGGCGATCACGGCGGCGAAGGGCTGAAGGAGCCCCGCGCCCCATTCGATGTCGGAGACGCTGCGCATCGGGTGCTGGGCCAGCACCCGGTGATCGCGGCCGTCCGGCGAAGACGCCACCAGTCTCGAAGGCCCGCCGTTCACCGACTGCAGTGCGTATACCTGCGTGCCATCGACGCTGAATGCGTAGGGCGTCCATACGGTGCCCGCGGCATCGGCGGCGACGGGTGTCCAGTGGCGGCCCTGCGCATCGGCGATGAACAGGACCTGCCGGTCGTTGTCGTCGACGCCCGTAGCGAACCGGGGCGCACCCTGCCGGTCCAGCGTGAAACGGAGATCCTTGACGTCGATGTCGGCGACCAGCCTTCCGGTGGCGTTGCCGGCGTCCACGTCGTACAGCTGGGACCGTTGCGTGTCGCGCGACAGCCTGCGCATGTAGAAGCGCCCGTTGGGCGTCGCGGGCAGGCCCTCGATGTAGCCGAAGCCGGCTTCGATGCCGGCGGTCCGCAGCGATTGCTGGTAGCCGAACAGGTACTTCTGGTTCTTGCCGTCGGCGTCCGTGGCGATGATGTCGCCCGTCGGGAGGGGCGCCTCCCGCGATCCCACCTGTCGTCCTTTTGCCAGCACCAGCCGGGTGTCGCTGACCCATGCGACCTGGGTGGGAAGTTCGTAGCGCGGCAGCCGCAGCAGGGCGGTGCGCTGCATGTCGTCGGTACGGTGCACCGCCAGCGCATGATGGCCGTCGCCCAGGTCGGCGGTGATCGCGAGATGGGCGCCGTCCGGAGAGAGCCGCGGCGAATGGAGCCTGTTGGCGGCGGCGAACGCTTCGACCGGCACGGGGGCCTCGGCGTCTGCAGGTGCGACATATGCCGTCAGCAGGGCCGCTGCGAAGGCCCACGTCCTGAGTTCCATCATCCCCTTGTCCCTGTCCCGTCCCGTGGCCCCGGCGCCAAGAATATCCCGGTCGGCGCCTGGACGTGTCAGATGGGCGGCACCCGCCCGTAAGGTTGTGGTCTAATTCGCCCTGAAGCGGGGGTATCGCCGGCCAGGCCGGTGATTGAGACAGACCCTTCGAACCTGATCCGGTTGAGACCGGCGTAGGGAAGCTTCGCAGGCTGCGCTGTGTTGCCGTGTCGTCCTTCGTGGGCCCGCCATCCGTCCGCTGCCGCGCCGCCGCTTCGTCCCCGTGATGCGAATCCCTCGCAAGAGCCCGCACATCCCTGTGCGGGGATTCAGAAAGGACGATGCCGATGAATGCCATTCCCAAGCCCGCCGCCGATCTGCTGCAACAGACCGGGCAGCTCTCCGAATCCGTGACGCGCCCGATTCCGGGTTCGCGGAAGATCTTCGTCGAGGGCTCGCGGGCGGACATCCAGGTGCCGATGCGCGAGATAGCGCTGACGCAGACGCCGACCATTTTCGGCGGCGAGGAGAACCCGCCCGTCACGGTGTACGACACGTCCGGTCCCTACACCGATCCGGGAGCGCGCATCGACCTGGCCGCGGGCCTGCCGGCGTTGCGTGCGAAGTGGATCGAGGAGCGCGGCGATACGGAGCCGTTGGAAGGACTCAGCTCGACCTTCGGCCGCGCGCGTGAGCACGATCCGAAGCTGGATGCCGTGCGCTTCCCCAACCGCGTGCTGCCGCGCCGTGCCAAGGCGGGCGCCAACGTCAGCCAGATGCATTACGCCAGGCGCGGCATCGTCACGCCGGAGATGGAGTACGTCGCCATCCGCGAGAACCAGCGGCTGGACGCGGTGCGCGATGCGATGCTGCTGAAGCAGCACCCGGGCGAAGCCTTCGGCGCCAGCATCCAGACGTTCATCACCCCGGAGTTCGTCCGCGACGAGATCGCGCGCGGTCGCGCCATCCTGCCGAACAACATCAACCACCCGGAAAGCGAGCCGATGATCATCGGCCGCAATTTCCTGACCAAGATCAATGCCAACATCGGCAACAGCGCCGTTTCCTCCGGCATCGCCGAGGAAGTGGAGAAGCTGGTGTGGGCGATCCGCTGGGGCGGCGACACGGTGATGGACCTGTCCACCGGCAAGCACATCCACGAGACCCGCGAATGGATCATCCGCAACTCGCCGGTGCCGATCGGCACGGTGCCGATCTACCAGGCGCTGGAGAAGGTCGATGGCCGCGCCGAGGCGCTGACGTGGGAGATCTTCCGCGACACGCTGATCGAACAGGCCGAGCAGGGCGTGGACTACTTCACCATCCATGCCGGCGTGCTGCTGCGCCACGTGCCACTGACGGCCAAGCGGGTGACCGGCATCGTCAGTCGCGGTGGCTCGATCATGGCCAAATGGTGTCTGGCGCACCACAAGGAGAACTTCCTCTACACGCACTTCGAGGACATCTGCGAGATCATGAAGGCCTACGACGTGGCCTTCAGCCTCGGCGACGGCCTGCGTCCGGGCTGCATCGCCGACGCCAACGACGCCGCACAGTTCGGTGAGCTGGAGGCGTTGGGCGAGCTGACCAAGATCGCGTGGAAGCACGATGTGCAGTGCATGATCGAAGGGCCCGGCCACGTGCCGATGCAGCTGATCAAGGAGAACATGGACAAGCAGCTGCGCGAGTGCGGCGAGGCGCCGTTCTACACGCTGGGGCCGCTGACCACCGACATCGCGCCGGGCTACGACCACATCACCAGCGCGATCGGCGCGGCGATGATCGGCTGGTACGGCACCGCGATGCTCTGCTACGTCACGCCGAAGGAACACCTGGGCCTGCCCAACCGCCAGGACGTGCGCGACGGCATCATGGCGTACAAGATCGCCGCCCACGCGGCCGACCTGGCCAAGGGCCATCCCGGTGCGCAGGTGCGCGACAACGCGCTCAGCAAGGCAAGGTTCGAGTTCCGCTGGGAGGACCAGTTCCACCTGGGCCTGGATCCGGAGAAGGCCAAGGAATTCCACGACGAGACCCTGCCCAAGGAGGCGCACAAGCTGGCGCATTTCTGCAGCATGTGCGGGCCGCACTTCTGCAGCATGAAGATCACCCAGGACGTGCGCGACTACGCGGCCGAGCACGGGGTGGACGAGGCGCGGGCGCTGGAGACCGGCATGGCCGAGAAGTCGGCCGAGTTCCTGGCCCAGGGGGCGCAGGTGTATCGTCAGGGCTGAACGAAGGGACGGGCGATGCAACGGATCGGCCCGGATCCACGTATCCACGGGCATGGGCCGCCTTCCGGGCCGGCCTGCGCCCCACTTCCGGAGACTTGCCATGTCCGCGATCGTCCGTTCCGTCCGCCATCTCTTGGCCGCCGCCGCCGTGCTGGTGCTTGCGGCCTGCGCCACTGGTCCGCGCATCACCAGTGATGTCGATCCGTCCGCTGACTTCGCCCGGTACCGCACGTTCGCGTTCTACTCGCCGCTGGCGATCGAGAGCCAGGGCTACGCCACCCTCACCAGCGGGCGTACCAAGGACGCGGCGCGTCGGCAGATGGAGGCGCGCGGCTACGTGTACGACGAGAAGTCCCCGGACCTGTGGGTCAATCTGAACGCCTACATGCAGGAAAAGACCGACGTCTACAGCACCCCGGAAGTGGACTACGACTACTACTACAGCTACCGCGCGCGGCGTTACGTCGCCGTGCCGTACTGGCGCGACCGCACCGACGTGTACAAGTACACCGAAGGCACCCTCAACGTGGATCTGGTGGATGCCAAGCAGAACCGCCTGGTCTGGACCGGGGTTGCCGTGGGCCGCGTCGGACGAACCAAGCCCGAGGAGCGGGGCGCGAAGATCGATGCCGCCATCGCGGACATCTTCATGCGCTACCCGTATCGCGCGGGTGCCGGTACGCCGGCGGTGGCGCCGTGAAGGGCAGCGGCAGCGGCATCGCCAAGGCGGGCATCGGGTTCGGTACCGCCCTTGCGATCACCATCTCCTGGAGCGCCAACAAGTCGCTGCTGTGGGCGGTGATCCACGGCGTGCTGTCATGGGTCTACGTGGTGTATTACGCACTGGTCTACCACTTCAAGTGATGCGCGCCGCATGACGATGCCGATCGCCTGGCTGCGCTGGCTGGTGACGCTGCGCCGCCATCCCTCCGCCTTCCTGCTCATCGTGCAGTTGGCGGGCATCCTGCTGTACCCGGTGATGGAGGATACCCAGGCCGGCCGCGCGCTGTTCGGCGCGTTCGGCATCCTGGTGCTGTCGCTGGCGCTGTGGGTAGTCAACCGAAGCGCGGCGGTCAACTGGATCGCGTGGTCGCTGGCGGTGCCTTCCGTGCTGCTGTCGCTGTCGGCGGCGCTGTTCGATCAGCCTTCCCTGGGCATCTACGCCCATTTGCTGGAAAGCGCGCTGTACTTCTACACGGCCGGCAGCCTGATCGCCTACATGCTGCAGGACCATGCCGTCACCAGCGACGAACTGTACGCCGCGGGCGCCACATTCACGCTGCTGGCGTGGGCGTTCGCGTTCGCCTTCTCGGTGTGCCAGCAGTGGTATCCGGGCAGTTTCACCGCCGCGGTTGACCCAACCTCCGCACGCAGCTGGATGGAGCTGCTGTTCCTGAGCTTCAGCCTGTTGTCCGGCGTGGGCCTGAGCGACGTGGTGCCGATCCTGCCGCAGGCGCGCGCGCTGGTGATGCTGGAGCAGTTCGCAGGGGTCATGTACATCGCCGTGGTGGTGTCGCGGCTGATCGGGCTGACCATCCTCAGGGTCAAGCCGGCGCCGCCTCGCGACTGAGCCGGTGCCGGTATCATTCCCGGGCAGCCGCCATGCTGCTTCGATCCCGGACACCCTCCCATGAAATTGCAGGTCCCGTTCATCCAGCTCCCCATCACGTTCGATGCCGCCGCGTTGCTGGCCGAGGTGTCCGCGATCGAGGAAAGCGCTTGGCGGGGGCGGACATCACGGGACGACGGCAACAGCGCCCTGACGCTGATCACGACGGAAGGCGACCCTGCCAGCGACGCGCTGTCCGGCCGGATGCGGCCGACGCCGTGGCTCGAGCGGTGCCCTTATCTGGGCCAGGTGCTTGAAGCGATCGGCGCCACCTGGGGGCGGGCGCGCCTGATGCGGCTCAACGGCCAGGCGGAAGTGAAGGCGCACGTCGACATCAATTACTACTGGCGCGAGCGCATGCGCGTTCATGTCCCCATCGTCACCACGCCGGGCGTGCGCTTCCAGTGTGGGGATGCCGAGATCAACATGGGCGCGGGCGAATGCTGGATCTTCGATACGTGGCGCAGGCACCGGGTACTCAACGAAGGGAGTGCCCAGCGCATCCACCTGGTCGCAGACACCGTGGGAGGCGAGCGATTCTGGGATCTGCTGTCCGAAGGCCGTGCGCCGGGCCAGGCGTATCACGGCGAGTGGCGCCCACGTCTGCATCCACCGGTGGCCGGAAAGCAGGCGAAGCTCGACTTCGAACAGGTCAACGCACCCGCGGTCATGTCGCCCTGGGAAGTACGCGAGCACATGGTGTTCCTGCTCGGAGAGTGCGTGGCGGATCCCCGGCTTGGCGCGATCCAGGCCGCGCTGCTGCGCTTCTCGCGCCGATGGCAGGCGCTGTGGGCCTGCCATGGCGAGGATGCCGCCGGCCGCCCCCGCTACCAGGCGTTGCTGGATGCGACCAGGCGCGAGCTGCTGGGCCTCGGTGCGGACCGCATCGACCTGCGCAACAACGTGGGTTTCTGGCATGCGCTGAATTCGCATGTCTTCGACATGGCGCTCTCCGACGAGAGCCGACCGGCCCAGACCGATGTCCATGGCCAACCCGAGGTGCATGCGGGTGCCGTGGTGGTGCCGGAACCCGCCGCGCCCAAACGCAGCGGGGTTTCGTCCTCGCGTGTCGGGCCGGCGCTGGAGCGTCCGGTCTTCATCGTCAGCCCGCCCCGATCCGGGTCCACCCTGCTGTTCGAAACGCTCGCGGGCGCGCCGCAGGTCTACACGATCGGCGACGAAAGCCACCAATTGATCGAGGGCGTGGACGGGCTTTCGCCCGCGCAGCGCGACTACCATTCCAACCAGTTGGGTGCGGACGACGCGACACTTGCGGTTGTCCAGGAACTGCAGAGTCGTTTCCGGAATGCGCTGCGTGATCGCGAAGGTCGCGTGCCGGAGCGCGAATCCGCGGTCCGCATGCTTGAGAAGACCCCCAAGAATGCACTGCGCATCCCGTTCCTCAAGGCGGTGTTCCCGGATGCGAAGTTCATCTACCTGCACCGCGACCCGCGGCAGGTCTGGGGCAGCATGATCGACGGATGGATGTCGGGCCGGTTCCGGATGTACACGCTGCCGGGATGGCAGGGGCCGACCTGGTCGTTCCTGCTGACGCCGGGCTGGCAGGCGCTGAACGGGCAACCGCTCGGCGAGATCGTGGCGCGGCAATGGGAAACCGCCACGCGCATCATGCTGGATGACCTGCAGGCGCTGCCCGCGGACGACTGGGCGTCCATCGACTATGGGCGCTTCCTCGCCGATCCCCAGGGCGAAGCCCTCCGTCTCAGCGCATGGGCCGGTTGGCCCTGGGACCGGGAACTGGGGGCCCAGCTCCCGCTGTCGCGCTACACGCTGTCGCAGCCGGACCCCGACAAATGGCGCCGGCATGCAGCCGAGATCGAGCCGCGCCTGGCGCAGTGGCGCGCTACGCTCGATCGCGCGGCCCGCGCCGCCGGCCTCTGACGACGCAACAAAAGAAAGGCCGCCCCTTGGGCGGCCTTCGTCACTGACGCGCAGGCGCGCTCAGAACTTGTGCTTCTCGTCTTCCGGCTGCGCGGCCTGGCGGGCGATGGCGTCGACCAGGACGGCCTTGGCTTCGGCCGCGTTGCCCCAGCCGTCCAGCTTGACCCACTTGCCCTTCTCCAGGTCCTTGTAGTGCTCGAAGAAGTGGCCGATGCGCTCCAGCCAGTGCGGGCTGACCTGGTCGATGTCGCTGATGTGGCTGTAACCGGCGAACACCTTGTCCACCGGCACGGCCAGCAGCTTCTCGTCGCTGCCGGCTTCGTCGCTCATGCGCAGCACGCCGACCGGACGGCAGCGGATCACCGAGCCGGGGATCAGCGGCAGCGGCAGCACCACCAGCACGTCGGCCGGGTCGCCGTCGCCGCACAGGGTGTGCGGCACGTAGCCGTAGTTGCAGGGGTAGCGCATGGGGGTGGAGAGGATGCGGTCGACGAAGATCGCGCCGCTTGCCTTGTCCACTTCGTACTTCACCGGCTCGGCGTCCTTCGGGATCTCGATGATGACGTTGATTTCGTCCGGCGGGTTCTTGCCGGCGGTGACCAGATCCAGGCCCATTGCGTGCTCCGAAGGGGGTGCGGTGAGTGAGGGCCGGCATTTTACGCGCTTGGCTGCTGCGGCGCAGCAGGAGCGGGCCAGGACTGGCCGGCCGTCGGCGCCCGGCACGTGATTCAGGCTGTCTTACAGCTTCCGGGCCCTAGAATCCGCCGCCCATGCATCCTCTCCGACCCGCCGCCGGCTTCCTCCTGGCGGTGCTGGCCCTGGCCAGCGCCGACGCCGGCGCGCGCACGGTGTACCGCTGCGTGCAGGGTGGGACGGTCAGCCTGGCCACCGCGCCGGAGCCCGGCTCGAAGTGCACCGCCAAGGAGATCGACGACAACGCCGTCAGCACCCCCAACCTGTGGGGCTCGATGGGCGTGTTCAGCGGCACGCTGTACGAGCGCGAGCAGGACGGCCAGAAGGTCTATTCCACCCGCAACCTGCCGGGCTCCACGCCGTATCTGAAGTTCACCGTGCAGACGCCGCCCGGCGAACCCGCGCATCCGGGCCTGGGCAAGGTGGGCAAACCCCGGCTGGACCGCTACCCGTCCGAGTTCAAGGCCGCCGCGCGGCAGACCGGCGTCGACGATGCCTGGCTGCGTGCCGTGGCGCACGCCGAAAGCGATTTCGATGCGAAGGCGCTGTCGCCGAAGGGCGCCATGGGGGTGATGCAGCTGATGCCGGAGGTGGCGAAGGAATACGGCGTCGCCGACCCTTACTCCTCCGCGCAATCGATCAATGCCGGCGCGCGTCACCTCCGCGCGCTGATGCACCGCTACAAGGGCGACCTGACGCTGGTCGCGGCCGCCTACAACGCCGGCATCGGCACGGTGTCGCGCTATGGTGGGGTGCCCCCGTACGCGGAGACGCAGGAATACGTCTCCAAGGTCACCGCGCTGTACGAGCTCTACCTGCGCGCACTGGGACGCAAGCAGGTGCCGGAACGGCCCGCGCTCTAGGCTGGACCCGTGTTCTTCACCCGGCGCTCCCATGGCTGGGCCTACGGTGTCGCCACGGCCGGACCCACGCGCCGGCCAGGAGACCGCCATGAAGACGCGACGCGTATTCAGCGCCCCGGATATCGGCACCGCCGAAGCGGCGCTGCATGTAGCCCTGCACATGGGCATCCAGCCGGACCACGCCGCCCTTGTCGGCCGTCCGGAGATCGAGATGACGCAGATGCCGGATGACGAGAAGGAAGGCTCTCCCACCGACTTCATGCCGGCCGCCATGCGCGGCCTGATCGGTGGTGGCGTGGTCGGCCTGGTGGTCGGCCTGCTTGCGATGGCCATCCCTGCGGTGGGCATTCCGCTGGTCGCCGTCCTGCTGTGCACGCTGGTCGGCGCGCTGGTGGGTGGTTGGGCCGCGGCGTTGGCCGGTTCGTCCGTACCCAGTGAGGTCCGCCGCGATTTTCGCAGCGAGATCGAAGCGGGCAAGGTGCTGGTCGTGATCGACGACCAAGACGAGCGCCTGCTGGAGCGGGCGAGCGACGCCATCACCGCCGCCGGTACACAGCGTCTCCGCCTGGTCCATCACGGGTTGCTGCACTGAGCCACTCCGCCGGCGCACGGCTATGATGCGGGCTTTCATGGAAAGGGGACGTGCGATGCGTCGTGTGCTGGTGATGGGCCTGATGGTGTCCGCGGCTGCCGTGGGCGCGAAGGACGCCGCATGGGAGAAGTTCGGTGCCGACGTGCCCGCCGGGCCGGTGGTGCCGCTCGCACAGGCGTTGGCCGATCCCGCCGCGCACGAAGGGCAATCGCGCATCTTTAGCGGCCGCGTGGTCGACGTGTGCCAGAAGAAGGGGTGCTGGGTGATGCTGGAGGACGCGGGGCAGGGCGCGCGCGTGTTGCTGGGCGACCACGACTTCTACGTGCCGAAGGATGTACGCGGCCCCGCCCAGGTGCATGGTGTGCTGGTGCGGGCGACGCTGTCGCCCGCCGCCCGTGCGCATACCGCTGAAGAGACCTCCACGACTGCGCCGGTGCCGGAAGTCGAATACCGCATCCTCGCTGACGGGGTGCAGGTGCTCGCCGACGATCCCGGCGCCTGAGTCGCCCCTGCTCAGTCGAGCAGCTGTTCCGACGACACCACATGGTGTCCCGGGCGTGCCTCCAGCGCCGCATCCAGCAGGACCGCCGCGACGCGCTCCGGCGGCACCACACGGTAGCGGCGCGGGAGCGCGGGCCCAAGCGCTCCCAGAAGCCGCTGCGCCCAGCGCTCGCCCGCGCGGTGCTGCGTGCGGCGGCCTCCCAGCAGCCCGGGCCGCAGCAGGGTCAGCGAGTCGAATCCGATCCGCCCCAGCGCCTGCTCCACTTCACCCTTGGTGCGCGAATAGAACACGCGTGATGCCGGATCCGCGCCCAGCGCCGACACCAGGGCGAAGGCTTGCGCGCCATGCGCATGGGCATGGCGTGCGATCGCCAGGCAGTAGTCGTGGTCCACGCGCCGGAACGCCTCCCGCGAGCCTGCATCGCGGATCGTCGTCCGCAGCGCGCAGGCCACCGCGTCCACCTGCCACCACGCGGCATCGCCCGGCAAGGCGTCGAAATCGACCACCGGGTTGAGCAGCTTCGGATGCGCTGGCAGTGGACGCCGTGTCGGCGCCACGACCTCACTGACGGCCGTCGAAGCGAGCGCCCGTTGCAGCGTCGCCTGTCCCACCAGTCCGGTCGCACCGGCCAGCAACACACGTTTCATGGGGGGCTCCGGATACGTCGGTCGGTGCATGATGCCAGCCGGACCGCCGATACCATCGGTTACGCTGTACCGGCAGGCGCCGCCATGGTGCCTTGGAGCCCCATCCATGCCCTGCCGCAGGCAATCCTTCACGGTCATCGCGCGATGAACCTTCCGCTCCACTACGGCGTGCTGGGCGCGCTCGAAGCCGGCCTGATCGCGCTGCTCATCGGCGTGCTGTGCTTCTGGGTGTGGAACGCGGTCTGCCACAGGGCGAACGCCGCGATGGGCCATGCCATCGGCTGGGCCTGCGTATCGGCCGTGATCCTCGGTGCCGGCGTGGACCTCTGGAACATGTTCTACCTGGGCATTTCCCGGCTGGAGTCGCCCCTGTATGCGCGCCTGGCCCTGAAAGGCATCCACGATCCCGATGGTTTGGGCGCACGGGTGGTGCTGGAAGTCGCCGGTGCACTGGCGGGCGTCGTGATCGGTTGGCAATGGTTCAGGAAAAAATCGGCGGATGGAACCACGCGCAGTGGTGCTGAAAAAACGGATCCCTAACGCCGAAGCCTGCGCGCCGTCACGCATTCCACGCGCGGCCCACATCGCGATCACGAGCCGCTAACACCGGGCTAGCCGAAGCCGGTAACGGCGTGGTTAAGCATGCGTGCACGTTCATTTCGCCGCGCAAATTTCGTTCAGATGCCGGGTTGCAAGGTGGGGCCGTGCGCAATCGGACGCACTCCCTACGGAACGGAGCACACCCATGAAGAACAACACCCGCAAGCCGCTGATCGCCCTGGCCGCACTGAGCGCCGCGCTGGCCATGCCGCTGGCATTCGCCCAGGAGAAGGCCGAGGACGCCGCTGCACAGGCGCAGACCCAGCAGAGCGAACCGACCGCCGAGCAGGCGACCGGTTCCACCACGCAGAGCCCGACCCAGAGCACCCAGTCGGCCACGCAGGGCAAGCAGGGATGGGCCGACGTCGATACCGATGGCGATGGCGCCATCAGCAAGCAGGAAGCCACCGCCAACGCCGGCCTCAGCCAGGTGTTCGACCAGGCCGATGCCAACGCCGACGGTTCGCTGAGCGCCGACGAGTACAAGGCGTTCGTCAGCAAGAACTACGGCGAGCAGAAGTAAGCATCGCCGCCCGGTGGCGTGACGGCGCGATCCGGCACCCCACGCAAGCCGAAGAGGCGGCCGCGCGCCGCCTCTTCCTTTTCAGGTCCGGTCTCACTGAGAACGTTGCCGTGCCGGATCAAGGAGGTTCCATGACGCACACGACACCACGCAGCATCCTGCCGTTGGCCACCGCCTGCATGTTGATGGCTATCGCGGCATCGTCTTACGCACAGGCGCAGCGCACCCCCCAGGTCACTGACGGTGCGCAGGCCACGTCACCGCGTACCGCACCCGCGCCCTCTTCCCCCAAACCGTTCGAAGACCTGGACACGAACGGAGACGGAGCGATCAGCAAGGATGAGGCCGCCGTCGATCCGCCCCTCGCGCAGGCCTTCGGCACGCTGGATACCGATGCCGATGGTCGCCTGACCCCCGAGGAATACGCGGTCTACGCGCAGGGCCAGTCCTGATCCCTTTCCCTTCTGGAGAACACCATGAACACGCGCATTCATCGACTGCTCGACAAACCGCTGCTGCTTCTGGGCACGGCCGTGCTTGGCGCGGGCCTGCTGACCGCCTGTGGTCCCAAGCCGGACGAGATGCCGGCCGCTGCGGCGCCGGAACCGGTCGAAACCACGCCGCCGGCCGACGTTGCGCCGCCACCCCCGGCACCGACCGATCCGACCATGCCCACGGATCCCAATGCTCCCCCCAGCGATCCGAACCTGCCGCCGCCCGCGAATCCCAACGCGCCGGAAACCACTCCGCCGCCGACCGACGACAGCACCACGCAACCTGCCAGCGGCGGGTAAGCCCGCACCGCACGGCGATGAGCAAACGTCGACCACGATGGCCGCTTTCGGGTGGCCATCGTGGTGAGGCGTCGAAAAGTCCGGGCTGCTATCCTGCGCGCCCCTCCAGCAACGACGGCAGGCTTCCGCATGGCGCGCATCCAATGGGTCGGCTTCGACGGCGACGACACGCTGTGGAAGAGCGAGGATTACTACCGCCAGGCAGAAGCGGACTTCGAAGCGATCCTCGCCGCATACATCGACCTGGCCGATCCGCGCACGCATGGCCAACTGCTGGAGGTGGAGCGTCGCAACCTGAAGATCTTCGGTTACGGCGTGAAGGGCATGACCCTGTCGATGCTGGAAACGGCGATCCAGCTGACCGACGAACGCATCAGCGCCCGCGACCTGCATCGCGTCATCGAGATCGGGCGGGCCACGCTGCAGCATCCCGTCGACCTGCTGCCGGGCATCCGCGAAGCGGTGGCGCAGATCGCCTCGGATCATGAGATCGTGCTCATCACCAAGGGCGATCTGTTCCACCAGGAAGCCAAGATCGCGCAGTCCGGTCTTGCCGACCTGTTCCACCGCATCGAGGTGGTGTCGGAAAAGGACGAGGCCACCTACGCGCGGGTGCTGCGTGAACTCGACGTGGCGCCCGGCGCGTTCGCGATGGTCGGCAACTCGCTGCGGTCGGACATAGAACCCGTGCTCGGCCTGGGCGGTTGGGGTATCCACATGCCGTACCACGTGACGTGGGCACTGGAGGCCGAACACGGCGTCGCCCACGACGCGCCACGCCTGCGCGTGGTGGAGAGCGCCGGCCAGCTGGCTGCCGCGCTGGCGGCGATCGAAGCGACCCCCGTCGCCTGACGACGATGAAGCGTGCGCGACGGCCCTGCGGCACAATGGCGGCATGAAGCGCGCGCTGCCCGTCCTGGTTTTGCTGGCCTGCCTCGCGATCACCGCGCCTGCCGGTGCGCAGGATGCCGCGGCCTACACGCCCGCGACGGGCGACCCCGCGGTGGATCGGCACCTCGCCGACATCAACGAGTACGCCGCGCGTTACCCCGCCGCTTTCGCCGACGAGATGTCGCGCTACTACGCCGTACCGCGTGCGTATGTGGAAGCGATGCAGCAACAGCCGGACTGGACCGCCGGCGACATCTTCATGGCGTGCGCGCTGGCGCAGATCGTCGGTCAGCCGTGCCGTGCCGTCGTGCGCGAATGGTCGCGGGACCATGAAGGCGGCTGGGAAGCGGTTGCCGGCCGCCTGCAGGCCGAGCCGGGCAGCCCGCAGTACCGGCGACTGCGCAGCGCGCTGGAAGCGACCTACCGGCGGTGGGACCGGCCGGTGCCTGAGGGCGAGAAGTGAGTGGAAGGGAGTGAGGAGCGGGAGGGGCCGCGCTTCTGCTCACTCCTCGCCGCTCACTGCTGCTTCTTCCCGTACATGATCAGCAGCACCAGATCCTCTTCGCCGTCCTGGCGGATGGCGTGGGTGCTGCCGGGACGGGTCAGCATGGCGTCGCCGGCCTGCACCGCTTGCGCGGTGCCATCCAGCTCATACACGCCGCGACCGCCGAGCACATAGTAGATCTCGTCCTTGTGGTGCTGGTGCAGGCCGATGCCGGCGCCCTTGTGCAGCACCCGCTTGCGGAACTCGAAGCCGAGCGCCGGCGCGTCGCGGAAGAACGGGTAGGCCGTGGTGGTTCCCGCGCCGCCGTGCGGGCCGGACTGCTGCACTGCGATGTCGTGTTCGTGCACTATCAGGGATGGATTCGGCTTCGCCTTGCGGTCGGCCAGCGCGGTGGCCGGTGCACCACAATCCGTATCGCGGACCACGTGCGCCGCGAGCGCAGGATCGATCTGCTTCCAGCCTCGCACCACCAGGCACGCCACCATCACCGCGCCACGTCGCTGGAAATGGGTGTCGTCCTGCTGGTCCTGTTCCGGCACATGCATGAAGTACGCCTTGCTGGCCTCGTCGCCGGCCGCGCGCAACCAGTCCATGCTCAACGCCGTGAGGTCGATCAGGCCCACGTTCTCCCGCGACGCAAGATCACGCACGGCCTGCGCGTACAGCCCGTGCGTGTCGAGCAGCTGCCCATGGTCGAACTTTCGGCGCGCGACCGGCGTCACCAGGATCGGCGTGGCGCCCTTTGCGCGGGCGAGTTCCACATAACGCATCAGCCATTCGGGAAACGCGCGCAGCGGCTCGTTGTAGCGGCTGGGGTCTTCGATCTTCTCGTCGTTGTGGCCGAACTGGATCAGCAGCACATCGCCGGAACGCATGTCCTTCGCCATGCCGTCGAACCAGCCCTCGGCGATGAAGCTGCGTGAGCTGCGTCCGCTCTGCGCATGGTTGCGGACCACGTAGGCGTCGTCGTCGAGGAAGCCTTGAAGCTGCTGGCCCCAGCCCTCGCGGGGCGCGCGCTCGGGGCCGTAGTGGCTGGCCGTGGAATCGCCGGCGATGAAGACCTGGCGCGGCGGTGTTCCGGCCGCCGTCGGCGCACAGCAGGCGAAAATCGCCACGAGGATGAACATGCGCGCCATTGGCAGTCTTCTCCGTGCCCTTGTGGGAGCGACGTCAGTCGCGATGACGGATCGGAATGCTCATTTCGCGACTGACGTCGCTCCCACAGCATCCCGTGCGGAGGCGCGCGTCAGCGCGCCAGCCATCCGCCATCGACGGGGATGACCGCGCCGTTGACGTAATCCGACGCGCGCGAGGCCAGGAACACCGCGGTGCCGCCGAGGTCGGAAGGCTCGCCCCAGCGACCGGCCGGGATGCGGTCCAGGATCGCCTTGTTGCGGTCTTCATCGGCACGCAGCTGCGCCGTGTTGTCGGTGGCCATGTAGCCCGGCGCGATGGCGTTGATGTTCACGCCCCTGGCGCCCCATTCGTTGGCGAGCAGGCGGGTGATGCCTGCGATGCCGCTCTTGGAGGCCGTGTACGACGGTACGCGGATGCCGCCCTGGAACGACAGCATCGAGGCGATGTTGATGATCTTGCCGCTGCCCTGTGCGATGAAGTGGCGACCGGCGGCCTGCGACATGAAGAACGCCGACTTGATGTTGACGTTCATCACGTCGTCCCAGTCCTTCTCGCTGAAGTCCACGGCGTCGGCACGACGGATCAGCCCGGCGTTGTTCACCAGGATGTCCAGCCCGCCCAGGCCGGCGACGGTTTCCTTCACCAGGCGTTCGACCGGATCGATGCTGATCAGGTTCGCCTCCAGGTTGAGGAAGCGGCGGCCGAGCGCACGCACCTTCTCGCCGGTTTCCGTGGCTTCCACGATGCCGGCTGCGGCGATGTCGGCGCCGGCTTCGGCCAGCGCCACGGCGATGCCCTGGCCCAGGCCGGTGTTGGCGCCGGTGACCAGCGCGATCTTGCCTTCGAGACTGAACGGGTTGCTTGCCATCGTGGATTCCCTCGGTGTGGTGCGCTTCGGGTAGAGCGGAGCGTGCTCCGCTGCGCGTGCTGTATCGAATTCTGTTGGCGGTTCAGCCGAGCAAGCCCGGCTCTGCATGGCGTGGGTTACTTCAGCTGGCAGATGTCCAGCACGTGCATGTCGGTGTAGTCCAGGTTCTCGCCGCCCATCGCCCAGATGAACGCGTAGTTGCTGGTGCCTGATCCCATGTGGATCGACCATGGCGGCGAGACCACGGCTTCGTCGTTCTGCACGACGATGTGGCGCTGGGCGTCCGGTTCGCCCATGAAGTGGTAGACGCGGTCGTTATCGCCCAGGTCGAAGTAGAAATAGACCTCGCTGCGGCGGTCGTGCAGGTGCGGCGGCATGGTGTTCCACACGCTGCCGGTCTTCAGCACGGTCAGACCCAGCAGCAGCTGCGAGGACTGGCAGGTCGCCGGCACGATGAACTGGTAGATCGTGCGCTCGTTGCTGGTTTCCAGCGCGCCGCGCTCGAGCGCGACGGCGTCCTTGATCGAGAGCTGCTTGGTCTCGAAGCGCGCATGCGCCGGTGTCGAGGTCAGGTAGAACTTGGCGGGGTTGGCCGCCTCATCGGATTCGAACGCCACGTCCGCGCTGCCCATCGCCACGTACAGGCCATCCTTCGGGCCCAGCGCATAGGTCGTGCCGTCGACGGTGACCTTGCCGGCACCGCCGCCGACGTTGATGACGCCCAGCTCGCGGCGTTCCAGGAACGGCTTGCCGGCGGCCGAGGCGGGCTCGGTCTGGCGCGGCAGGTCGACCTTCTTCGACACCGGGGCGGCGCCGCCGATCACGAAGCGTTCGTTGTGCGAGTAGTTCAGCTGCACCGTGTCGGCGACGAACAGGTTGCCGATCAGGTAACGGTCGCGCAGCTGGTCGTTGCTCGCGCCGTCCATCATGTCCGGGTGGGTGGCGTGGTAGGTCTTGCAGAACATGGGCGGGGCTCCGTCGGTGCGGACGCCCGTGGACCGGGGCGTCGGGATAGGTCGTGGGTGATTCTACGGCCTTTTGGTAACCGGTGTCATTTTGCGGTGCGGCAGGGGACGGAGCGGGACCAGGGAATGCGGAATCCGGGAATGAGGGGCGGCGAGGGCGTCGCGCGCGGGGACTCTCCGGGGGCCATAGGTTTCAGGGAGCGATCATCCCTATCCCCCGCTTTCTATCCCCGCTACTCCGGCGGCTGCGAAGAATCCCGGATGACCAGATGCGGCCGGATGCTGGCGGCGGCCAGCATCGGTGTGCCCTCGGGCTGGATCAGCATGGCGGCCGCGGTGCGGCCGGTGTCGCGGGTGTTGCGGCGGACCGAGGTCAGCGAGGGCCACAGGCGCGAGGCCAGCGGACTGTCGTCGAAGCCTACCACCGACAGCTGGCGCGGGATGTTGATGCCCGCGCGCATGGCGACCTTGTACACGCCGGCGGCCATTTCGTCGTTGCCGGTGAAGATGGCGGTGGGGCGGTTCTTGCCGGACAGCAGCTTCTCGGCCGCGACCACGCCGGATTCGAAGGTGTAGCCCGCTTCGATGATGCGCGACTTCGGAATCTCCAGGCCCCGCTTGGCCAGTGCCTGGACGAAGCCGTCCGTGCGCTCGATCGAAGAGCGGTACGCGCTGGGGCCGGTGATCAATGCGATGTCGGTGTGGCCGAGCGAGAGCAGGTACTCGGCCGCTTCGGCCGCGCCGTCGCGGTCGTGGGTGACCACCATGCGCGAGGGCTCATCCATCGAAACCGACGCAATGCGCGAGTAGCGGCAGCCGATCTCCGCCAGCATGTCGGCCAGCGCCTGGTCTTCCGAGGCGCGCGGCACCAGCATCACGCCGTGCAGCTTCTGCTGCTGGACGAAGCGGCGCACGCCGTCGATGTAGCCGGGGCTGCGGCTGTCGCAGGGATGCACCACCAGTTCGAAGCCGGAGTCGCGCAGGGCATCCAGTGCGCCGTACTGCATGTTGACGATGTACTGCGCCGTCGGGTTGTCGTAGACCATGCCGATCAGGAACGAGCGCCGGAACGCCAGCCCGCGGGCCATCGGATCGGGGGAATAGCCGACCTCGCGCATCAGCGCCTCGACCTTCTCGCGCGTGTCCTTCCGCACCAGCGGCGAGTGGTTGATGATCCGCGACACCGTCTTCTTCGAGACGCCGGAGAGCCGTGCGATGTCGTTGATGGTCGCGGCCTTGCCACCGGTGGGCAGGCTGGCAGGGCTGTCGGGCTTCTTGCGCGCGGGCATGGGGCGGTGCGGGTCCGTTCGTCGTTTCGGGGGATTCTAGCGGCTGGGGGTGGTCCTGGCGTGCGGTAGCGCCGATTACGGAATCATCCCTCCAGCGCCTTCGGCAGCCACAGCGAAAGCTCGGGGAACAGCGCCACGACCAGCAGCACCGCCAGCCCCGCCAGCCAGAACGGCCAGATCGTGCGCATGCTCTGCGCGATGGTGATCTTGCCGATGGCGGTGCCGATGAACAGCACCGAGCCCACCGGCGGTGTCACCAGGCCGATGCCGCCGGTCAGCACCAGCACCAGCCCGAAGTGGATCGGATCGATGCCGTAAGCCCTCGCCACCGGCAGGAAGATCGGCGTGCAGATCAGGATCATCGGCGCCAGGTCCATGAACGTGCCCAGCACCAGCAGCACCAGGATGATCAGCAGCAGCACCGTGTACTTGCTGTGGGCGATGGACTGCAGCGCCTCGACGGCCGCAGCGGGCACCTGCAGGTAGGCCAGCAGCCAGCCGAACACGGCTGCGGTGGCGATCACGAACAGGATGACGCCGGTGGTGCGCGCGGCATGCGTCACCGTGGCGAAGAATTCCTTCAGCGAGAGCTGGCGATACAGCACGCTGGTCACCAGCAGCGCGTAGACCACCGCGATGGCGGCGCTCTCCACCGCCGTGAAGATGCCGGCACGGATGCCGAAGAAGATCAGGCCCACCAGTCCCAGTCCCGGCAGCGCGGAAACCAGCCGCAGCAGCACCGCCTGCAGGCCCGGGAACGGTTCCGTGCCATAGCCGCGCTTGCACGCCACCGCCCAGCCCGTGAACATCAGCACGATCGTCATCAGCAGCGCGGGCACGATGCCGGCAGCGAACAGGTCGGCGATGGACAGGCCACCGCCGGCCGCTGCGGAGAACAGGATCAGGTTGTGCGAGGGCGGCACCAGCAGCGCCACCAATGCGGCGGTGATGCTGACGTTGACGGCGAAATCACGGTCGTAGCCGCGCTTGACCATCTGCGGGATCATCGTGCCGCCCACCGCCGACACGTCGGCGATGGCCGAGCCCGATACACCACCGAAGAACAGCGAAGACAGGATGCTGACCTGGCCCAGTCCGCCGCGCAGGCGGCCGACCAGCGACGCTGCCAGGCTGATGAGACGCTCGGAGATCCCGCCGCGCAGCATGATCTCGCCCGCGAAGATGAAAAGCGGAATCGCGATCAGCGATGCCGACCCGGTGCCCGATGAGATCTGCTGCACCAGCACGATGCTGGGCAGGTCCAGGTAGAGCAGTGTGGCCAGCGACGCCGCCGCCAGTGCGTACGCGACCGGCACGCCGATCAGCAGCAGGATCGCGAAGATCGAGAAGAGCAGGGTGATCGCCATGGGTCAGCGGGCCTCGTCGGTCGGCGGCGCGCGCAGCACCAGGAACAGGCGGTACAGGGCGAACACCACCATCAGCAGGCCACCCAGCGAGAGCGGCAGGTAGCCGATGCTCTGCGGCATGGGCGCACCGGCGATGCGGATGTCCAGGCCGTCGAACAGCAGCACCGCGCCCCAGTACGCCATCACCGCGCCGATGGCGGCGATCACCAGCGGCGAAACGGCATGCAACGCCTTCTTCAGGCGCGGACCCGCCGCATCGGCCAGCAGGAAGAAGCCAAAGTGCCTGTTCGTATGCACACCGGCTGCGGCGCCCAGGCTCATGGCCGTGGTCAGCAGCAGCACGGTCACCGGTTCGGTCCAGCTGGGCGAGTCGTTGATGACGTAGCGGGCGATCACCTGCCAGCCCTGCACGACCACCAATCCCAACAGCGCGGCGACCGCGACGGCGATGGCTACGTTGGACAAAGCATCCATGCCGCGTTGAAGTGGCGTGGCGGGAGCAAATGCGGCTTCTTCTGACATCGTCGGTCCTCAGGCCAGGTCGCGGATGCGGCGGTAGAGCGCGTCGATCGCCGGATCCTTGCGGTATTCGGACAGCAGCGGCTGCGAGGCACGCGCGAACGCGGCAAGGTCGGCTTCGTTATGCTCCACGCCCGCGGCGAAGACCGCTTCGCGGGCCTTCGCTTCGGATGCATCCCAGAGCGACCGCATCACGCCCACCGACTGCCGGGCGGTTTCGACAAGCAATTCGCGGTCGCGCGGTTGCAGGCCATCCAGCGTGCGCTGCGACACCAGCAGCACGTCAGGTGCGTAGGAATGGTTGGTCTGCGACCAGTAGCGCGCGGCTTCGAAGTGGCGGCTGGAATGGAAGCTGCGGATGTTGTTCTCCGCCCCGTCGATCATGCGCGTCTCCAGCCCCGAGAACACCTCGCCCAGCGACAGCGGTGTGGGATTGGCGCCGAACAGGCGCAGCATGCGGATGAAGATGTCCGATACCGGTACGCGGACCTTCAGTCCATGCAGGTCGGCGGGCACGCGGATCGCGTGCTGGGTGTTGTAGAAGCAGCGCGCGCCCGAGTCGTAGATCGCCAGGCCGACCAGGCCGCGCTTGGCGAAGCCTTCCAGCACCGCCTTGCCCACGCCCTCGTCCATCGCGCGACGCATGTGCGGCACCGAGTCGAACACGTAGGGCAGGCACAGGGCCTGGGTCAGCGGGAACGCGTTGTTCAGCGCGCCCGCGTACACGCGGGTCATGTCGATGGCGCCGAAGCGCGCCATGTCGATGGCCTCGGACTCGCGGCCCAGCTGGCCGGAGTGGTACTGGCGCAGGGTCACCCGGCCGCCCGTCTCGCGCGCCATCGTCTCGCCGATCCAGCGGACCGCCTCGACGGTGGGATAGTCCTTCACGTGCACGTCGGTGGCGGTCAGCACGTGCCTGCCCTCGTCGGCCAGCACGTGACTTCCCGCCAGCGGCATGGCGGCCGCGGCCCCGACACCGGCGGCCAGGAAGCGACGACGGTTCATCATGCGCGCCAGTCTCCTTCGTCCTTCGGGCTGGCCGCCACGGCCAGCGCCTCGATGCTGCCATGGCCGTGGAACTCGATGCGTGCCTGCTGCCCCGGCAGAATGTCGTGGATGCCGGTCGCGTTGCCGGTGGCGATCAGGTCGCCGGCTTTCAGCGGACGGCCGCGGCGGGCAGAGCGCGACAGTGCGAACGCGAAGGCCGCCCGCAGGCCGCCGGGCAGCGTGGTGGCGCCGCCCTGGCCGACCTGCCGGCCGTCTATCGAGGTGGTGCAGGTCAGCGAGGCGTCGCTGCGGTCGGTCCAGGCCGGGATTTCGGCGCCCATCACCAGGCCATTGTTGTTGCCGAAGTCCGAGACCACCACACGCGGGCCGAGCTGGTTGATCGTCGCCAGCGGGCTGCTGGCCACTTCCATGCCGATGAACAGGGTCGACGGTACGGCAGCGGCTTCGGCCGGCGTCCAGTCGGTCTTGTCCGCAGGCACGTCGACCTCCAGACGCAGCACGTATTCGGCTTCCACCGCGCCGAAGCCCCCCGAGAACACCTCGAACGTGGGCTGACCACCGGTAGCCAACTGCAGCTGGCGCGCGAAGATCGGGCCGAGCAGGCGCTCGTCGCCTGATATGTCGCGCCGTTCCGGTGCGATGAAGCCCACCTTCCACCCGACCACGCGGTCGGGCCACTGCGCAATGGCCAGATCCTGCACGCGATACGCCGTAACCAGGTCGTCGGGCACCTCGCCGGGAAAGCCGGGCAACGCCCGGCCCTGGCGGCGCGCGCCGACGAAGCCGTCCGCGATGGCAGCCAGCGCGGGCGCCGCGGAACGCGCGTCGGCGAGGGCGTTTGGGTCGTTACTCAAGTGGGTTCTCCCCGCTGCGTTTTGTTGCACTGCCGAGTGACAGCGCAGGTTGATGGCCTGTATATGGTAAACCGGTGTCATTGACAATGTGCACTGCCGCAAAATCCATCCCGATGCCACGATGCGTCGATCCACTCCTGGGAGGGAGCCAATGTTTCACGACCGTTTCCCCACGTGGGCGCGCGCCCGCGGGCTGAGTCGCGGCCTGGCCGCGATGCTGGTGCTCGCCATGGCGCCGGTGCTCGCCACCGATACCCGTCCGCTCGCATTTCCTGGCGCCCAGGGCGCGGCGGCGCACACGCCCGGTGGGCGCGGCGGCAAGATCGTGCGCGTGACCACGCTGGCGGCCGACGGTCCCGGATCGTTCAAGGAAGCGGTCAGCACCAAGGGGCCGCGCATCGTGGTGTTCGAAGTGGGCGGCGTGATCGACCTGGGCATGAAGGAGCTGCGCATCGACGAGCCGTTCCTGACCATCGCCGGCCAGACCGCGCCGCATCCCGGGGTGACGATCATCAAGGGCGGCCTGACCATCGCCACCCACGACGTGGTCATCCGCCACCTTCGCATCCGGCCGGGGGATGGCGGCCTGCCCAAGCGCTCCGGCGACATCGACGCCATCACCACCGTGCGCGGTGCGCACGACGTGATCGTGGATCACTGCTCCCTCACCTGGGCCACCGACGAGAACCTGAGCGCGTCCAGCACCCGCTTCCATGGCGAGAACGAGGCCGAATGGATGGCCAACGCCTCGCGCCGGATCACCTACAGCAACAACATCGTCGGTGAGGGACTGGCCAATTCGATCCATGCCAAGGGCGAGCACTCCAAGGGCTCACTGATCCATGACCATGTGAACGACGTGCTGATCGTCGGCAACCTGTACGCGCACAATTACGAGCGAAGCCCGCTGTTCAAGGGCGGGGCGCGCGGCCAGGTGATCAACAACCTGATCTACAACCCCGGACAGCGCGCCATTCACTACAACCTGATCGCGGAAGAGTGGTTGGGCCATCCCTATTCGAAAGGCCAGATGGTGGTGCGGGGCAATGTCATGCGCGCCGGCAGGTCGACCGAGCCGCTCGCTTTCCTGATGATCGGTGGTTCGGGCGACCTGGACCTGTATGCGCATGACAACCTGGTGGTCGATCGCATCGGCAACCAGAGCATCCAGGAAACCGGCAGCTACACCACCGCGCCGGTGAAACTCAATCGCGTCAAGACCGCGCCCGCGCTGCCGTTCGGTGTCGCGCTGTTGCCGTCCGCCCAGGTACAGGATGCGGTGATCGAGAACGTGGGCGCCACGCCCTGGAACCGCGACCTGATCGACCGCCGCATCGTCGCCGATGTCATCGAAGGGCGAGGCGAGATCATCGACAGCCAGGAGCAGGTGGGCGGCTATCCGCGGTACAAGGAAGTCCGCAAGCCCTTCGTCGAGAGCAAATGGAACCTGGACGTGATGGAGCCGAAATCGGGCAGCTACCCGCGCGGTGAACCGCTGCGCTGACGCGGCGCGGCGCGGCGTTTGAAGTCTTGATTTCTTCTGGGGCGCCCCCGCTGCTGGCAGGGGCGCATCCGTCCAGCGACATGCACCCGCCTGGCCGGGGTGGTCGCGCGCTCCATCCTGGGCAGGAAGCGTTAGCGCCGGAGCCCGTTCGAGTCGCATGGACAGACGTGTGGGTTCCTGCAGCGGGTGCATGAGCGCGCCGGTCGGCCGAACCGGCGGCCGGACTCGATCCCACGCATGATGCGGGCTGGCACAAGCCTCTCTGCCTCGGGAAGAGGGCAGACCATCCCCCTCGACCTCCGCTTCGCACGCTCTTGATCGAGAACCCCGGCACGAGGCGTCTGCGGGTCGCGCGGATCCGGGACTGCAGTTCGTAAGCGCCAGTAGTCCTCCCCGAGCGGCCGGGATGGCGGATCGCGTGCGAACAGCGGCATGCGGAAGGGCCGGGGAGCGGTGCTGGCTCGAGTGCGCGGCATGGGTGCCGTGCTCTTGACACATCGGGATCCGGCTTTGGCGGACGACACGCGGTCGCTCCCGTATACGGCTGTCGATCGGACCATCCCGCACTTCCATGGCCTTTATGCCCAGCGCACTTGGGGTGTGGCGCCACGTTCGACACGGCTGCGCTTTGCGCCAAAAGAGAAGCCCGGCCGGGAGAGGCGGCCGGGCTTCGGTGCACCCCGGTGAGGGTGCGGTACAGTCAAGTCATCAGAACTTGTAACGCAGGCCCAGCAGGTACTGACGGCCGGTCTCGCTGTACTCGAGAGGCAGTTCTACGGCGGGGTTGGACACCCAGGACTCCTGCGCCTCGTTGGTCAGGTTGCTGCCTTCGAGACTGACCTCGAGCCTGTCGTTGATCTTGTACCGGATCGACGCATCGAGCACGGTAGTGCCGCTCTGCCCGTGCACGCCGTTGGCCGCGCTGTTGAAGCCCGCTTCAGTGCCGGGCACCTGGATCAGGTAGTCGGAACGGTTGGTGGCCGAAATCCGTCCCGAAAGGCGCTCGCCTTCGTAGTACAGCGAGGCGTTCCAGCTCCGCCGGGAGGTACCTGTCAGCTCTTCCTTCTGCGCCAGGGCACCGGAGGACAGCAGGTACTGCACTTCCGAATCGACGTAGGTGTAATTCAACTGCATGCCGAAGTCGCTGAGGAAGCCGGGCAGGAAGGTGAACGGCTGCGTGTAGTTCAGCTCGACGCCGCGCAGTGCACCGCCCGGGGTGTTGATCGGAACGGTAAAGACGAAATCATCCGTAGGCAGCGCCGTGGTGCCATCCAGCAGGCTGTTGGGCAGGCCGCTGGTGTTGTAGGGGCGGGTTTCGCGCGTGTTCTGGATGAAGCTGTCGATGTCCTTGTAGAACAGCACGGCACCCAGCATCGCGCCTTCGTTGAAGTACCACTCCAGGCCCAGGTCGTAGGTCTTCGCGCGTTGCGGATCCAGCAGCGGGTTGCCGGCCGAGACGGTCCTGGCGGAACCGCTGACGCTGACGGTCACGCCCGGGCTCAGGTTGCCGAGCGGCGGACGCGCCATCACCTTGGCGGCGCCGAAGCGGATCAGGAAATCGGGCGTGATCTCGGCCACCAGATTCAACGATGGGAGCGTATCGCTGTATTCCCGGTCCACGGTGATCACGGTCGGCGTGCCGTTGACCGTGCCGACGCCGGTCGAGTTCTGATTCGTGCGCACGTAACGCACGCCGAAATTGCCGGAGAACGGTACCGGTCCCAGGTCCGTGCTGAACTCGCCCATCAGGTAGACGCCGCGATCCTGCTCGCCGACGCTCTGGTCGCTGGGGTTGTAGTTGGCCATCGTGAACGTGCCGCTGTCGCTGAAGATGCCGTACATGTTGGCGATGGCGTCGAAGTCCGGCACCACCCACGTACCCGGCGACCCGCTGACGCCGCGGAGCCTGGCCAGGACGATCTGGTCCGTCGGCAACGGCACGGGCGAAGTGGACGTGCCGCCGGTGGTGTTGGTCGGCACGATGGTCTCGGTGGCGGCGCGCCGGCGCTCGCTGGACACGAAGCCGAAATTCTTGGCCTGGATGCCGCCCTTCAGGGTGAAGCTCGGCGACACGATCCAGGAGAAATCCAGCTGGCCGGTGTCGTAGTCGTTGGTGACGTAGTTCTCGCGAAGCCGGATGACCGACAGGTTCCATCCGTTCGGATCGGTCGGATCGATGCCGTAGTTGAAGACGGGGAGATTGCGGTTTCCGCGATAGTCGTAGCTGTAGCCGTTCACCCCGTACCGATCCATCATGACCGTCGCCTGGATCGGGTTGCGGTGTTCGGATTTCGAGGTGCCGACCTTGCCGCTGATGCGGAAGCTGTCGCTGAAACGGTGTTCGCCGTCCAGGCTGATCTGCCTGAACGTCGTTTCCCATTCGTCATGGCGGTTCTCGGCGCGCAGGCCGACGTTGTCCATTACCGCGTAGACCAGCGCGCCGTTCTCGATCACGCCATCGATCACCCGGATGTCGTTCTTCCTGCCGGCACCGCTGGACTTGCTCAGGCTGTTGGCCTCGATGTAGCGCTCGTCGCGAACCGCGTCGATCTTCGAGTACAGCGCGTCCAGGCTGAACGTGGTGTCGGACGAAGGTTTGAACTGCAGCGCACCGGTCACGCCAAGTCGCTTCTGATCGTGCTCCATCAGCGTATAGCGCGGGAAGCGGGGCGCGTAGACGTCGGCAGCCAGCGCCGGCGTGAAGGGCGAGGCCGCATTGAATCCGCCGTTGGTCGTTCCGCCGGCCCAGCGCACGGTTCCCGACCCCTCTTCCACGGTGTCCCGCTCGGAATAGGCGACCGAGAGCAGGGCGCCGAATCGGCCATCGGCCCAGCTGTTCGAGATCAGGCCGGCGAAACGCGGGCTGGTGGTTTCCGCAGCGTCGTTGAAGCTGCCCTGCAGGTTGCCCGTGGCGGTGAAGCCATCGAAATCGAAGGGGCGTGCCGTACGCAGGTCGACCGTCGCACCCAGCGATCCCTCCTCGACATCGGCCGAGGCAGTCTTGCGTGCGATCAGCTGCGAGAACAGGTCGGATGCGAACACGTTGAAGTCGAAGCTGCGGCTGCGGTTGGCGCCGCCCTGTCCGTCGCTGCTGCCGACCGAGCTCATCGCCTCAAGGCCGTTCAGGCGCACGCGGGTGAACTGCGGGCCCAGGCCGCGCACGGTGATGTTGCGTCCCTCGCCTGCATCGCGGGTGATCACCACGCCCGGAATGCGCTGAAGCGACTCGGCGAGGTTGAGGTCGGGAAACTTGCCGATGTCCTGCGCGACGATGGCGTCGACGATGCCTTTCTCGCCGCGCTTGATGTCGAGCGCTCTCTCGAGACTGGCGCGATAGCCGGTCACGCTGATCGTATCCAGCGTGGTATCCACGTTTTCCTGTGCGTCTGCGTCGGCGGATGGCTCGGTCTCCTGAGCATGCGCCGCGGCACCCAACTGCAGAGCCAGACCGATCGAGACGGCAAGTATGGTAACCGGTGTCTTCCGGCGATGATGGCGTACTGGCATGTTCCTCCCCTCCTCAAGGGACCATGGCCGCATGGAGCGAAAATTTGTTGGTAAAAAAGCGTGTTTTCCGTGCTGTGACCCTGTCCAACTGATAAAATGACACCGCTGGTCAAAAACAACGCTAACAGAGTGTGCGCTGCAACAACAACTGTCAGATGAGCCGGTTTATCTTGTCCCATGGACAAGGCCTGGCGGGTGGCGCGCGGCATCCACGCACGGGAGGAGAAGGGGAATGGGAACCATCGTCTGTTTCGGTGAGCTGCTGCTGCGGCTGGGTGCGCCCGGCCGTCAGATGCTGTTGCAGTCGCCGGTGCTGGATGTCCACGTCGGGGGCGCGGAAGCGAACGTGGCCGTGTCGCTGGCGCGCTTCGGCCATGACGCGCGCATGGTCGGCGTGGTCGCCGACAATGCGCTGGGCGAAGCCGCGCTTGGCGAGCTGCGCCGGCATCGTGTCGACACGCGCGCGGTGCAGCAGGTTGCGGGACGCATGGGGCTGTACTTCCTCACGCCCGGCGCGATCCAGCGGCCGAGCGAGGTGCTCTACGACCGCGCGGACTCGGCCTTCGCTCGGGTCGGCGGCGGCACCCACGACTGGCCTGCACTGCTGGCGGGCGCGGACTGGCTGCACGTCTCCGGCGTGACGCCCGCGCTGGGCCAGCGGGCGGCGGATGTTGTGCTGGCGGCGGTCAGGGCCGCGCGCGCCGACGGGACGAAGGTGTCCTTCGACGGCAACTTCCGGCCGAAGCTGTGGGAGGCCTGGGGGGGCGATGCGCCCACGATCCTGCGCGCGCTGATGGCCGAAGCCGACCTGTTGTTCGCCAGCCATCGCGACCTGCAGGTGGTGCTGGGCCTGGAGTTCCCGCAGGCGACGCCGCAGGAGCGCTTCGCTGCCGGCGCGGCCGAGGCTTTCCGGGCGTTTCCGCATCTGCGCCAGATGGCGGCCACCGTGCGCGTGCAGCGCAGCGTGGACCACCATGTCATCTCCGGCATCACAGCCTTGCGCGATGGCGCGCTGCATACCACGGCCGCGCGCGACGTCTCGCCGATCGTCGACCGCATCGGCACCGGCGATGCCTTCGCGGCGGGTGTGCTGCACGGCGGCCTGACGGGCCTGTCGGCGCAGGAAGCCCTGGACTTCGGCGTGGCGGCGGCCTGCCTCAAGCACTCGCTGCCGGGCGACTTCAACCTGGTGGGTGCGGACGACGTGCATGCGCTGCTGGGCGAGAACGCCCTGGACGTGAAGCGCTGATCGGTCCGGAATGCAGGGAATGCTGCGTTGCGGCATCTTCGGACGCAGGAAAAACTATCGTTTGAAAATGCCCGCACGGGCTTTGCCCTCCGCACGATTCCCGCAGACTGCGCGGCATGAAGAGTGCCGTCCATGCGTAGCAAGCTGTTCGTCCCCGGTAACCGGCCCGCGTTGTTCGCCAAGGCACTGGCGAGCGCGGCCGAGATGCTGTCCTTCGACCTGGAAGACGCCGTGGCCGGCGACGACAAGGGCGCGGCACGCGCGCAGGTCGCCGCCTTCCTGCGCGGCGTACCGCACCGCGCTGCGGACAAGCAGGTCGTGGTGCGGGTGAATGCATGGCACACCTCCGGCTGGGAAGACGATCTGCGCGCGATCCTGCCGCTGGACATCGACCTGCTGAACCTGCCCAAGATCGAATCGGTGGAACAGCTTCGCCAGGCGATCGGCGAGATCGAAGCGGTCGAGCTGCAGCTGGGCCTGCGCCGGGCCGTCGGCCTGCTGATCAACATCGAGACACCGCGCGCCCTGCGTCATGCCGCGCAGATCGCCCGGGCGCATCCGCGCGTGCGCGGCCTGCAACTGGGCCTGGGCGACCTGTTCGAACCGCACGGCATCCGTCGTGCGGACCTGCGCAATGTGCACGCCGCACAGTACGCGCTGCGGATGGCGGCCGCGGAAGCCGGCGTGTTCGCCTACGACGCCGCATTCCCCGGGCTGGACGACGAAGCGGGCTTCATGGCCGAGGCCGATTCGGCGCGTGCGCTGGGTTTCGCCGGCAAGAGCTGCGTGCATCCGCGCCAGGTGGCCTGGGCCAACGCCGCGTTCTCGCCGTCGGAAGAGGAGATCGAGGCCGCCCGTCGCATCGTCGGCGCGGCGACGGCGGACGGAAGCGCGTTCGCGGTCGATGGCCGGATGGTGGACGCGCCTTTCCTGGCGCGCGCGCGGGCGGTCCTGGCCACGCTGGACCGGGAGCCGCGGTGATGCAGGGCGGAACGGTCCGATCCTGGGCGCGAGGACGTGGGCGCCGCGCGTCGCATGCGATCTACCTGTTGATGCTGGTCGTGCTGGCGATGGCGTACCGTCCCGCGATGGCGGAGAGCCTGACGCGGCTGAACGCGTCCACGTTGCCTGCGCCACCGGAGCCCGTGCGGGGCCTGTACACGCTTGACGACACCCTCCTGGCATCGGGCGATGCCGGGGCATCATGGTGGGATCGCACAAGCTCGCGCTGGCGTCCGCTGCGGGTGCCGCCCGTGTCCGCGGGCGAGGGCGCGTGGCGCAACGCCGCACCGGGACGCCTGTATCGACTGCAGCGCACGCGCGACGGCACCGACATGGCCGGCCTGGAGCGTGCATCGCGAACCGGCGACACGCTGGTATGGCGCGCGCTGCCTCCCTTCCCACGGCACCTGCGGCACGTGCAGGTCGCCGAAGGCGGAGACACGCTGTATGTGTCCGGGCAGGATGGTGCCGGGCATGTGCTGTTCCTGCGGCGTGCGGTGACCACGGACACGGTGCCTTGGGAGGCATTGCCGCCCTGGCCAGGCACGGGCGTGCCCGCTTCGCTGGTCGCGCAGCGCGGCGAACTGATGACCACCGTGTCGGGTGCGGCGGCTGATGTGCTGTGGCGCTGGTCGCGCGACGGCGGCTGGCGGATGTTGCCGCCGGTGCCGGGGAAGCTCGTCGCCGATGGCCCGGCGCGGGCGGTCGGCCAGGCGCACGTGCTGTATGCGTTGCAGTCCCACGACGATCCGGCGGCGGCCCACCTCGCCACCTTCCATACCATCACCGGCGCGTGGGCCGAGCTGGATCCGCCCGATGGGGGACTGCCCGCTTCGATGACGGCGTGGGGCGATGGCGTGGCCGGCGTGGACGCCCGCACCGGCGCCGTGCGCACGGTGGCGCTGGTCGGCAACACCTACCTGCTCAAGTGGCTGGACTGGCTGGTCATCGTGGTCTACCTGGCGGCCATGGTCGGCATCGGCCTGTACTTCTACCTGCAGGAGAAGCGGGCCTCCACGGCGGACTTCTTCGTCGGCGGACGCAGCATCCCTTTCTGGGCCGCGGGCGTCAGCCTGTATGCCACCAACACCAGCTCCATCAGTTTCATCGCCATCCCGGCCAAGGCGTTCGAGACCAACTGGCAGTACCTCACCAACAACCTGATCGCGGTGCTCGGCCTGATGTTCGTCGCGGTGTGGATCGTGCCGCTGCTGCGCCGGCTGGACCTGATGTCGGTGTTCTCCTACCTGGAGAAGCGCTTCCATCCGGCCATCCGCATGCTGGCCAGCGCGTTGTGCATCGCCATGCAGATCGGCAGCCGGATGAGCGTGATCCTGTTCCTGCCGGCGCTGGCGATCGCCACCATCACTGGCATCGACGTGGTGTGGAGCATCCTCATCATGGGGGTGTTCACCATCCTCTACACCACGCTGGGCGGCATGAAGGCGGTCATCTGGACCGACTTCGTGCAGGTCTTCGTGATGTTCGGCGGCGCGATCTTCGCCATCGGCTTCATCATCTACCACCTCAACGGCGGCGTGCCGGAGTTCGTCCAGGTGGCGATGGCCGAGGACAAGACCCGGCTGTTCGATTTCAGCTTCGACCTGACCAAGGCGACCGTCTGGGGCTTCATATTCCTGGTGCTGTTCGACGTGGTGCTGACGTTCCCGAAAGACCAGGTGCTGATGCAGCGCGTGCTGTCCACCAAGTCCGACAAGGAGGCCGGCCGCTCCATCTGGACCTTCGCAGCCATCATGATCCCCGGCGGGTTCTTCTTCTACGCCATCGGCACCGCGCTGTACGTGTACTACCAGTCGCACCCGGAGCGGATGAATCCGCTGCTGCCCATCGACGCCACGTTCCCGCTGTTCATCGCGGCGGAACTGCCGATGGGCGTCACCGGCCTGATCATCGCCGGCATCTTCGCCGCCGCCATGTCCACGCTGTCCAGCATCATCAACAGCGTGTCGACGCTGGCTTCGGTCGACTTCTACGAGAAGCTGGCCCGCAACCCGACGCCGAAGAAGAGCGTGCTGTTCGCGGAAATCATGGGCGTGCTGGTCGGCCTGGCGGGCATCGGCATCGCGCTGCTGCTGTCGCGCTACGACATCCATTCCCTGTTCGACGTGTCGATCGAGCTGGCGGGCCTGCTGGGCGGTGGATTCGCCGGTGCATACACGCTGGGCATGTTCACCCGCCGCGCGAACGCGCAGGGCGTGGCCATCGGCATAGGCGGCAGCATCGCGCTGACCCTGCTGGTGTGGTCGATGGACCTGGTGCATCCGTACTTCTACCTGGGCATCTCCATCCTGCTGTGCATCGTCATCGGCTACGCCGCCAGTTGGCTGTTCCCGCCGCCCGCGCAATCGCTGCAGGGCCTGACCATCCATCGCCAGGATGCGGTGGCTGCGTCGGGGTGAGCGCATGGGCCATCGGTCCTGTCGCCGCCACCGGTCGGCTCGTGTAGCCTGAAGACGACAGGGGAGACGCGTGGATACCCAGTTCCTGAATACCTTCGTGGTGGTGGCCGACCGCGGCTCGATGGCCGCGGCCGCACGCGTGCTGAACATCACGCCGGCCGCGGTGGCGCAGCAGATCCGCACGCTGGAGCGCGAACTCGGCGCACCGCTGATTGCGCGCGCTGGCCGCACCGTCAGCCTGACCGAGGAAGGCTCGCGCATCCTGCAGCGTGCCCGCGACCTGCTGCGCGACGTGGCCGACATGCGCAGCGTGGCCAACGACAGCGAGGTCTCCGGCGAACTCCGCCTGGGCGCCTGCCCCACCGCGCTGGCCGGCATGCTGCCGGACATCCTGGCGCGGATGGTGGAGGCCTTTCCGCAGATCAACGTCTACATCCGGCCGGGCTACTCGGCCGAGCTCTACCGCGCGGTGGAAACGGGCGAACTGGACGCCGCCGTGGTGCTGCAGGCGCCGTACAACCTGCCCAAGACCTGTGACTGGCAGCTGCTGCGCGAGGAACCGCTGGTGATGATCGCGCCGGCGCGCCTGGCCGGGCGCGACCCGCACGAACTGCTGCGCACCGAGCCCCTGATCCGCTACGACCGCAACCAGTGGGGCGGGCGCGTGGCGGACGACTACCTGCGCCGCGCCGGCATCGTGCCGCGCGAGCGCTTCGAACTGAACGGACTCAACGCCATCGCGGTGATGGTCGACCGTGGCCTGGGCGTGTCGCTGGTGCCCGACTGGGCCAAGCCCTGGCCGGAAGGCCTGGACCTGGTGCGCATTCCGCTGCCGCTGCCCAGCGAGCCACGCCGGATCGGCATGGTGTGGTCGCGTTCGACCGTGCGCATCCGCCTGGTCACCGTGCTGCTGCAGGAGAGCCGCGCCGCCACCGGCCACGCGTGAGCCTTCGCCGCGGTGGCAATGTTGCAGTGCACGCTACAAAAACTAGCCTGTGAACATATCCGCGGGCGATTCCTCCGCGACATGCGCTTGCCTAGGCTGTGGCCATCGTCGGGTTCGAGCGTCTGGGAGGAACGCTGGGCACGCCGGCCGTCGTCGCGGCCTTCTCGCACACACATCCTTGTCAACGGAGCGGGCGCCTGGTGCGTGGCCGCACCGTCCACCGAAGCATTCCGAGAATCGATCATGAAACAGGTACCCGCCGCGTTCGGCGTTTTCCTGCTGGCCGCCGCCGTGAGCGCCAGCGTCAAGGCCCAACAGAACACTCCACCGCCGCCGCAGGACGCAGCGAATGAAGAAGAACGGGCGAAGGACGCCGTCGACCTGGACCAGGTGATCGTCACCGGTGTGCGCGCGCCGAAGGCCGTGGACAGGATCCCGGGCGCGGTGTCGCTGGTCAGCAAGGAAGAGATCGCGCATACGCTGCTGGTCACCGAGGATGCCACCGCCGTGCTGGCGCGCACCGTGCCGGGTTATGCGGAGGCTTCGCAGGCCATGAGCAACAGCGGCGAGACGCTGCGCGGCCGCGTGGCGCTGCGCCTGTTCGACGGCGTGCCGCAGGGCTCGCCGCTGCGCGACGGCAGCCGCAATGCGACCTTCACCGACATGGGCATCGTGGGCCGCGTGGAAGTGATCAACGGCCCGTCCGCGTCCGAGGGCATCGGCGCGGCGGGCGGCATCATCAACTACATCTCCGCCGTGCCGACCAAGGAGGGCAGCGAGTTCCGCTTCCTGTCGCGCTACTCCACCCAGTTCAAGGACGACAGCGCCGGCTGGAAGCTGGGCCTGAACTACGCCTACAAGCAGGACAACTACGACCTCATCGCCGGCGTGGCGCAGATCGACCGCGGCATGGGCTACGACGCCGATGGCGTGCGCCTGGGCATGAATACCAGCGGTTCGGTCAACGATTCGGTGGCACGCAATGTCTTCGTCAAGGGTGGCTTCAATTTCGGCGAGGATCTGGAAAAGCGCCTGCAGCTGAGCTACAGCCATTTCAAGATCGAAGGCAACGGCAACTACATCCAGGTCGACGGCTGCCGCTACGAGCCGGGCTGGTGCGAGGACCCGCGCCCGAACACCTCCGAACGCGGCCAGATCTTCGGCAGCAAGGCCGAGTTCAACGACTTCCGCCAGGTCAACCTGCAGTACACCGATGGCGACTTCCTCGGCGGCACGCTGAACCTCAACGCCTACTGGGCCGACCAGGCCATGCGCTATCCGCCGGAGAACGGCAGCGACCGCCAGGATCCGCTGATCCCGCCGAACGGCCCCGACGGCCTGATCTGGGACCAGTCGGAGATCAATTCCGACAAGGTCGGCTTCCGTCCTTCGTGGGTGCGCGGCGAGCTGTTCGGCGTGCCCGGCCTGGAACTGCGCACCGGCGTGGACTGGGTGCGCGACAAGGCGGACCAGCGCCTGGCGTTGACCAACCGCGTGTGGGTGCCGCCGATGGAGTACGAGAGCATCGCGCCCTACGCGCAGCTGAGCTGGGACATCGGCCCGGTGACGCTGAGCGGCGGCCTGCGCCGTGAAGACGGCGAGCTGAGCGTGGACGACTACACCACCACCTGGTTCCGCGACCGCCGCTTCGTGCAGGGCGGCAAACTGAGCTACCAGGAGAACCTGGTGAATTTCGGCGCCATCTGGCGCATCACCGAGCAGTGGTCCGTGTTCGGCGCCTACGGCGAGGGCTTCGGCCTGCCCAACGTGGGCATTCCGCTGCGCAACATCTCCTGCCCGGACGACCCCAACGACACCAAGCCGGATGGCTGCCCCGGCGATCCGCCGGTCTCGGTCGATTCGACGTTCCGCGAGCTGTCCGCGGTCGTGGTCGACAACCGCGAGGTCGGCGTCAACTGGCGTGGCGATACCACCTCCTTCAGCGCGTCGTACTACGACTCGCGTTCCGACTACGGCACCTCCTTCGCCATCGATCCTGCCACGAACGACTATGTGCTGTTCCGTGCGCCGACCCGGATCAAGGGGTTCGAGTTCTCCGGCGACTGGAACATCAACGAGGACTGGAAACTCAGTGGCCTGTACTCGCGCATTCGAGGCAAGACCGCGTTCTGGACGGAGGATCCCGCCGGCCGGTTCGGCGCGGGCGGACTCAACAAGCCGATGGGCGCGCTGGACATCAATCCGGACAAGATAGGCCTGTCCGTGCGCTGGAAGTTCAACGAGGCCGGCGATGTCACCCTGGGCTCGACCACGCTGCTTTCCCGCGACCTGTCCGGCAGCGACGTGCGCGAATTCGACAACCGTACCTTCAGCTACGAAGAGCATACGACGGGTTACACGCTGTTCGATCTAGGCATGAACTATCGGGTGGAGAAGTGGGGACGCTTCTCGCTGGGCATCGAGAACCTGACCAACAAGCAGTACATCCTGACCTGGTCGCAGGTGCCGGGGTTCCGCAACTACTGGGCCGGCCGTGGCCGCATGTACTCCTTCACCTACGAGTACACGTTCTGATCCACCATCCGCGGATGCCCGCACTCTCCCACGTTGCATCCACCCGCGCCGTCCCCTCTCCAGGGCGGCGCGGGCTCTGGATGGTCCTGATGCTCTCGCTCGCCGCCTGCGCGACCGCCGCTCCGACCCCGAAGGCGCTGCCGCCTGCGCCGATGGATGCGGTGCTGGCGGATGCCGTGGGCCCTGAGGGCTACCTGGGCACCGTTGCCGTGGTCGCCGAGCGCGGAACCGTGGTGTACCGCGGTGTGTTCGGCCATGCCGACCTGCAAGGCCGGCAGCCGCTGCGCGAAGACGCGATCTTCCGCCTCTATTCGATGAGCAAGCCCGTCACCTCCGTGGCGGCGCTGATGCTGGCGGAGGAGGGCAGGCTGCAGCTCGATGCTCCGGTCGCCACTTACCTGCCGGCATTCGCCGGCCTGCAGCGCGTCGCCGGCGGCAGCGTCGAGGCGCCTGAACTCGTCCCGGTGCAGCGCGTGCTCACCGTGCGGCACCTGCTGACCCACACCGCCGGATTCGCCACCGGTGGCGACGATATCCGTGTGGCCTCGGCCCTGCTGCAAGCCGAGGCGCCGGAAGATGCCACGGACCTGGCCGGCTACGCGCAGCGTGTCGCACGCGCGCCGCTGGCGACCGAACCGGGCACGCGCTTCCGCTACGACGGCGTCAACACCGAAGTCCTCGCCCGCGTGGTCGAAGTCGCTAGCGGGCAGCCGTTCGATGTCTTCCTGCGTACACGCATCTTCCGGCCGCTGGGGATGCACGACACCGGATTCGAAGTGCCTCTCGCGCAACGTGGCCGCATCATGGCGCTGACCACGCGCGATGCCGAAGGTCGGCGCGTGCTGGCCGATACGCCGTCCGCACGCGAACCCGGCATCCGGCTGCGCGCCTACACCAGCGGAGCGGGCGGTCTGTACTCCACCGCGGCCGACTACCTGCGCTTCGCGCGCATGCTCGCGGAAGGGGGCGCGCTCGAGGGCGTCCGCCTGCTGCGCGAGGACACCGTGGCGATGATGATGTCCGACCAGCTGGACCGCTTCGATCCGCCCGTGCCCGCGCCCGAGCCGGGCGAGGGCTTCGGTCTGGGCGGTTACGTCGTCACCGATCCGGCCGTCGCCACGCGGCCGGGATCGCGTGGGCAGTTCGGTTGGTCCGGCGCGGCCTCCACCTATTTCACCATCGATCGGGAGCGGGGCCTGGTGATCCTGTTGATGTCCCAGCACCTGCCCACCGAGGGCGCGCCGGCCCCGCCCAAGCTGGCCGCGCCGTTCTATCGCGCCGTCTATTCGGCGGTGACGCGATGAGCCGCGGGCAGGAAGGCGTATTGGTGGCGGGATCGGCCAACCTCGATTTCGTGGTTCGCGCCGACCATGTACCGGCGCCGGGCGAGACCGTACTCGGGCGCGACTTCGCCACGTTCCCGGGCGGCAAGGGCGCCAACCAGGCCGTGGCCAGCGCGCGCGCCGGCGGCGTACCCACGCGCATGCTGCTGGCCCTGGGCGACGATCCCTACGCCGTGGTGCTGGAAGCCGCGCTGGCCGATGCCGATGTCGCGCTGCATATCGTGCGCGTGCCGGACGCCGCCAGTGGCACCGCCTTCATCTGCCTGTCCGACGACGCGGAGAACGCGATCACGGTGGCACCCGGCGCCAACGCGGGCCTGCGGCCGCACCACCTGCCGTCGTTGCGCGGCATCGCTTATCTGCTGCTGCAACTGGAGACACCCCTGGACAGCGTAGCCAGCTATGCGCGACTGGCCCGCGAGGCTGGCGTGCGCGTGGTGCTGAATGCCGCACCCGCCGCCGCGCTGCCGCCGGGCCTGCTGGACAGCATCGACGTGCTGGTCGTCAACGAAGGCGAACTGGCCACGCTGGCGGGCGAGGGCGGCGTGGCGGCGCAGGCCGCGCGCCTGCCGGTGCCCTGCGTGGTCGTGACCCTGGGCGCGCGCGGCTGCTTCGCGCGGCGCGGTGCGGAAATCTTCCTGCAGCCCGCGTTTCCCATCGAGGCCGTCGACACCACCGCGGCCGGCGACACCTTCTGCGGCGCGCTGGCGGCGCGGCTGGCCGAGCATGCGGGGCTGGAGGACGCGCTACGCTTCGCCAGTGCGGCGTCCGCGCTGGCCTGCACCCGCCTGGGCGCGCAGGCCAGCATCCCGATGCGCGCAGAGGTCGAGGCCTGGCTGGCCGGGCATGCCGATGAACCCGCGCGGCGGGCCGCCCTGGCGGCCTACTGCGGCCTTTCCTGATCCCGATCAAGATCCTCACCCATGAACACCCCCGTTCCCCCCGGTTCCCACGCAGCGCCCGAGCGCGACGATACGCCGCACGTGGTGAAGACCGAATACAAGTTCTCGCACGTCACCACCCAGCGCTACCTGCCCACGCCGGGCAAGGCGCCGGGCTGGCCGTTCGCCGACATCGGCCAATGGAAGATCGACGCCAACGCCTCGGCCGACGACTGGGTCGCCGAGTTGAAGGACTGGCGACGCGAGCACCTCACCCGCATCGGCTACGACGACGCCAACTACCGCCGGCCGGAACTGCAGTGGGCGCAGCGCAACTTCGTGCATGCACAGGTGATGGTGGAGGACCGCTATCTCTACGATCCCGCCGCCGCCCGCTACACCGTTGATCGCTACCTCGATGATCTGGAAGCGCGCTACGGCGGCCTGGACAGCGTGCTGCTGTGGTGCGTGTACCCCAACATCGGCGTGGACGACCGCAACCAGTTCGACCTGGCCCGCAGCCTGCCGGGCGGGCTGGAGGGCCTTCGCGGCGCGATCGACGATTTCCACCGCCGCGGCGTGCGCGTGTTCCTCACCACCATGCCGTGGGACAACGGCACCCGCGACGAAGGCGAGCCCGACTGGCAGGCCATCGCGAAGATCGTCAAGGCGGTCGGCGCGGACGGCATCAACGGCGACACCTACAACGGCGTGCCGCGCGCGTTCTTCGATGCCTGCGATGCGCTGGGCCATCCCGTGGTGGTGCAGCCCGAGTCCACGATCAGCGCCGAGGAGCACCTGATCTGGAACGTGCAAAGCTGGGGCAAGAAGGCGCCGAACGAAGTCGTGCCGCCGGTGGCGAAGTTCAAGTGGCTGGAACCGCGCCACATGATCAACTATGAGAACCGCTGGGGCCGCGACCGCATCCACGACCTGCAGTACATCTTCTTCAACGGCGTGGGCTACAACGCGTGGGAGAACGTGTGGGGCCTGTGGAACCAGCTGACCCCGCGCGATGCCGAGTCGCTGCGCCGCATCGCCACGATCTACCGCCGGTTTCCTTCGCTGTTTGTCAGCCTGGACTGGCGCCCCTACGAGCGCACGTTACAGGCCGGCATCTTCGCCAGTCGTTTCCCGGGCGAGGGCCGCACGCTGTGGACGCTGGTCAACCGTCACGAGTACGTGATCGGTGGCGAGCAGCTTGCCGTGCCGCATGTCGAGGGCACGCGCTATTTCGACCTGTGGAACGGCACCGTGCTGGAGCCACGCATCCTCGACGGCCGGGCGATCCTGGAGACGACGCTGGAAGGCCGTGGCTTCGGCGCATTGCTGGCGCTGCGCGAAGGCGTGGAGGAAGCCGACCTGGAGGCATTCCTGGCGAAGATGGCGGAGTACGCGGCCACGCCGCTGGCCTCGTTGTCGGCGCACTGGAAAGCCCTGCCGCAGACGCTGCAAGCGATCGCGCCGACCGCGCCGCAGGCCGTTGCGCCCGACGGCATGGTGACGATCCCGGCGGGCGAATTCCTGTTCGCCGTGCAGGGCATCGAGATCGAAGGGCAGGTGTGGGAAGGCGTCGACGTGCAGTTCCCGTGGGAGCCGACCGCGCGCCGCCACCATCGCCACCGCATGCAGGTGGCAGCCTTCCACATCGATCGCCATCCGGTGACGAACGCGCAGTTCAAGGCGTTCGTCGACGCCACCGGGTATGCGCCACGCGATGCGCTGAACTTCCTCCGCGACTGGCGCGACGGTGCGCCGCAGACCGGCTGGGAGAACAAGCCGGTCACCTGGGTGTCGCTGGAGGACGCGCGCGCCTACGCTGCCTGGGCGGGCAAGCGCCTGCCGCATGGATGGGAATGGCAGTATGCCGCGCAGGGGACCGACGGCCGCCTGTATCCCTGGGGTGATACGTGGCGGGAGGATGCCGCGCCACCGGTGTTCCGCGGCCGCACGTTGCCGCCGCCGGCCGATGTGGGCATGCATCCCGCAGGGGCCAGCCCGTTCGGGGTGCAGGATCTTGTCGGCCATGTCTGGCAATGGACGGACGAATTCCACGACGAGCACACGCGTGCGGCCATCGTGCGCGGCGGCAGCGATTACGAGCCGCGCACCTCGCACTGGTATTTCCCGCAGGCCCGGCGGCTGGACCAGCACGGCAAGCTGCTGCTGATGGCGCCGGGCAAGGACCGCTCCGGTCGCATCGGCTTCCGCTGCGTGGTGGATGCCGCATGACGACGGTCGCCGCCACTGCGTCGTCGTCGGTCGTGCTTGGCGGCCTCCTCGGCGCTGCGCTCGACGCCAACCTGCGCGGCCGCCTGTCGCACTTCATCACCGCGCCAGACAGCCCCGCCATCGCGCTGTTCTCGCCGGAACACCGCGCACGCAACACCGAAGGCGACTGGTACGGCGAGCACGCCGGCAAGTGGCTGTCGGCCGCGGCCCGTGCGTTCGTCCGCAGCGGCGATGCCACGCTGGGCGACCACCTGCGGAAGGTCACCGATTACCTGCTCTCCGTGCAGGAAGCCGACGGCTACCTGGGCACGTACGCGGAAGAACGCCGCTTCACCCATCCACAACCGCCGAAGCCGCCGAGCTGGGACGGCGCCCCGGCGCTGCGCACGTGGGACATCTGGGTGCATGCCTACCTGATCCTCGGCCTGGTCGAAACCGCGCGCGCATTGCAGGACGTGCGCTACACGCGGGCCGCCGGACGCATCGCCGACCTGTGCGCGCAGGCACTGGCGTCGGGCATCGACATCACCACCCTGGGCAACCATCACGGCATGTCGGCCACCGTGCTGATGGATGCCGCGCTGGAGCTGCACGAGGAAACCGGCGAGCCGCGCTTCCTCGCCCTCGCGCAACGCGTGCTGGAGCAGGCCAACGCGCATCCCGCACTGCGCCTGCTGCCCGCGCTGGAAGCCGGTGCCGACGCCTCCGAGATCGCCACCGGCAAGGCTTATCAATTGCTGTGGAACATGGTGGCGCTGGTGAAGTTGTGCCGCGTCACCGGCAACGGGGACCTGCGCGACACGCTGGAACGCATCTGGCAGAACATCCGCGATCATCACCTGACCCTGGGCGGCGGTCCGTGGGGCGGCGTGGCGCACCGTTCGCGCGAAGTGTTCAACGCGCGTGGCAGCTTCAGTCCTAACGCCTACGTGGAAACCTGCTCGCTGCTGTCGTGGATCCAGTTCAACCGCGAGCTGCTGCGGCTCACCGGCGAGGCGCGTTTCGCCGAAGAGATCGAGCGAACCGCCTACAACGACCTGATCGGCGCGCAGGCGCCGGATGGCGAGGACTGGTGCTACTACTCGTTCCCGAACGGGCGCCGCGTTCATACCACCTACTGGCGCTGCTGCAAGTCCAGCGGTGCGATGGCGCTCGAGGAACTGCCGGCGCTGGCCTATGCCGTGGAGGGCGAAGCGGTCCGCGTGCAGCTGTACGGTCAGGGCGAAGCGCGACTGGCGCACCCCCGGGCCGGAACGGTGGCGCTGCGCCAGCACACCGGCTATCCGTTCGACGGCGAGGTGTCGCTGGACGTGCGTCCTGAACACGAAGCGACCTTCGACCTGCACCTTCGCATCCCCTCATGGGCCGAGGGCGCTACCGTGTCGGTCAATGGCGAGCCTGTGGACGTCGCCGTTGTTCCCGGTGCCTTCCTCATCCTGCGCCGCCTGTGGCGTTCCGACGACCATGTGCAGCTGGCGTTCCCGCTGCGGCCGATGCTGCACCGGCAGGTGCTGCGCAACGTGCAGGAATCGCGCGCGCCGGACGGTTCGGAGGTCCACCAGCAGGTGCTGGATCTGCACTACATCGGCCTCACGCGCGGCCCGCTGGCGTATGCCACCGAGCTGATCGACGGCTTCAAGACCGAAGAGACCATCCGCTTGCCCGACGGTCCGCAGGACGACTGGCTGCAGGTGCTGCCGGTGACCGACGATGAGGAGGGCCCGGCCATCTCGCTGCAGCCCGCCAGCCGGCCTCCGCTGCTGTTCTGGCCGTACTACCGCGCCGGTGGACGGCATGATGGCGCTTGGCGCCTGACCTGGCTGTCGCTGCCGCCGCCATGACCGCCTGCGCGCTCGCAAGAATTTGTGGCAGCAGAAGTTACGGCCGCTGGCTGTATCGCGCCCGCCACGTGGCACAGACTGGCCACCGCCCTTGCGGCGACGGCTGAAGGAGCCTCTTTCCCATGGACAATCCGTCTCCCTTCCGCTCGCGCCTGCGCACCGGCCCTGCCGGTCCGTTGAACGGGGTCAAGGTGCTGGACCTGAGCGCCTACATCGCCGGACCCTACGGCTGCACGCTGCTGGCCGACCAGGGCGCCGACGTGATCAAGGTCGAGCCGCCCGATGGCGACAACCTGCGCCAGTACCCGTCCACGCTGGAGCGCGAGAGCCGCGCCTTCCTCGGCGTGAACCGCAGCAAGCAGGGCATCGCGCTGGATCTCAAGCAGCCGGCCGATCATGCGGCGCTGCTGCGCCTGGTGCGCGAGGCCGACGTGCTGGTGCACAACTTCCGTCCCAGCGTGCCGAAGCGGCTGGGCATCGATTTCGACCGCCTGTCGCTGATCAATCCGCGCCTGATCTACTGCGCGGTGACCGGCTACGGCGAAACCGGGCCTATGAAGGACAAGGCCGGCTACGACCAGGTGCTGCAGGCCATGACCGGCATGTGCACACTGCAGGGCAAGCGTGGCGGCGCGCCGGAGATCATCTACGGCTCGGTGGTGGACTACTACGCGGCGGCGCTGCTGGCCGCGGGCGTGTCATCGGCGCTGTATGAGCGCGAACGCAGTGGGCGCGGCCAGTTCGTCGGCATCTCGTTGCTGCGCAGTGCGCTGACCATGCAGTCCGCGCGGATGATCTGGGCCGAAGGCGAAGCGCTCGACATCGGCCGCGACATGCGCTCCGGCGGCGTCACCGGCATCCATCCGGCGCGCGAGGGTTACCTGTACCTGTCCGCCAACACGCCGCGGTTCTGGAAGGCGCTGTGCCGGCTGACCGGCCTGGATGTGCTGGCCGACGATCCGCGCTACGACAGCGTGCGCAAGCGGGCCGAGCGTGCGGCCGAAATCGTGCCCCAACTGCACGCCGCGCTGCAGGCCCGCACGGCCATGGAGTGGGAAACCCACTTCGGCGACGAGGTGCCCTGCGCGGCCGCGCGACGCGTCGAGGACATGTTCGAGCATCCGCAGGTGCTGGCCGAGGACATGGTGGCGGAGATCGCGCATCCCGTGGTCGGCAGCTACCGCGGCGTCACCCGGCCGATCGCCTTCGGGCGCACCCCCGGGCCGGTGCCGTTCGCGGCGCCCACGTTCGATCAGGATGCCGAGCACGTACTGGGCACGCCGTCACCGCAGGCGCGCACGGCCGGCTGACGCGGGGCGCGCGGCGGCTTTACGCCGAATTTACGGCGGTGCGCGGGAAGCGCATGGCGGCTTTACGCGGTGCAGGACCAGACTTTCGCGGTCGGCGGAACGTCTTCCGCCTGGATCGCACGCATGTCTTTCATTTCCTTCGCTTCACGCAGGCGCGTGCCTGCGCTCGTCGTTTCTTCCCTCGCCGCCGGCCTGCTGTTGGCCGCCGTCTCGTCCGCCACGGCTGCCACCTTCACTGGTTCCGGCGCCATCAGCACCGACTACGTGTGGCGTGGCACCACGCAGACGCATGGCGATCCCGCGGTGCAGGCGGGCTTCAAGGCCGCAGCCGACAACGGTCTGTACGGCGCGATCTGGGGCTCGAACGTCGAGTTCGCCCCGGAAACGAAGGCCAGCAGTGAGATCGACGTCGCCGTCGGCTGGGGCGGGACGCTGTCCGAGGACTGGGCGCTCGACGTCAACCTCACCCACTACCGGTATCCCTCCACGACGGTCGACCTCAACTGGACCGAGGCCATCGGCACGCTGACCTGGAAGCAGAACTACTGGGCGCAGCTGGGATACTCCACCGAAGCGCTCGCCACCGACGAAGCGGGCGCCTACGCGCAGCTGGGCGCCAGGTTGCCGCTGAGCGAACAGGTCCGCCTGGAAGCCGCCGCCGGCTACTACTGGCTGGACGACGCCTACGACGACAGCTACGCACATGCCCAGCTGGGCGCCGTGTGGGCGTTCAAGGCGCCGTTCGAGCTGCGCGTTACTGCGCACGCCACCGACAGCAGCGCGAAGACGCTGTTCCCGGGCCTGGCCGGCTCGCGCGTGGAAGCGGCGCTGCAGGCCTCGTTCTGACGGCGGCCGTGCTCGCGTCCTTTCTCTGCATGTTGCTGGCGCTGGCGGGTTTGCTCGCCGGCGCCGGCCTTCTGTTCCTGCTGATCACGCGGCGCGCACGCACGCCGATGGATGACTCCCATGACTGAATTCCTTCTCGTTTTCGCGCTTGCGATCGCACTGGGCTGGCCTTTGGGCCGCTACCTGGCCGCGGTGATGCGCGGTGCCCCGATGCGGGGCGACCGGCTGTTCGGCCTGATCGAACGCCCCCTCTACGCGCTGCTCGGCGTCGATCCTTCGCGCGGCATGGGCTGGAAGGTCTACGCCAAGGCCTTCCTGCTCAGCAACCTGGTGCTGGGCGTGATCGTATGGGTCGTCCTGATGACCCAGGCCTGGCTGCCGCTCAATCCCAACGACATCCCCAACATGCGCTGGGACCTGGCGCTGCACACGATGGTGTCGTTCCTCACCAACACCAACCAGCAGCACTACTCCGGGCAGGCGCAGCTGTCGTACCTGGCGCACGCCAGTGCGATCGTCGGCCTTCAGGTGGTCACGCCGATGATGGGCCTGGCGTTGGTGGCGGCGACGCTGCGTGGGCTGTTCGGTGGGCGCGAAAAGAACGCCACTCCCGTGCGCGACGGCGCGGAGGCCGATGTCGGCAACTACTGGGCCGACGTGATCCGTCCTGCCGTGCGCTTCCTGCTGCCGCTGTGCCTGGTCTGGTCGCTGGCGCTGACCAGCCAGGGCGTGCCGGCCACGCTGCAGGGAGGTCCGGTGGCGACGCCGGTCGATGCTTCGGCGCAGATGGCGGAACAGAAGATCCCGCTGGGTCCGGTCGCGCCGATGGTGGCCATCAAGCAGCTGGGCACCAACGGCGGCGGCTGGTACGGCCCGAACAGCGCCGTACCGCTGGAAAACCCCACGCCGTTCTCCAACCTGCTGGAAACGCTGGCCCTGATCCTGATCCCCGTCAGCATCGCCTTCATGGTGGGCAGCTTCACCGGGCGCAGGAAATTCACCGCGCTGGTGTTCGGCACCATGCTGACGATGTCGCTGGTCTCCTCCGGCACGGCCGTGTGGTCCGAAAGCCTGTCCGGCACGTCCAGCGACATCGCGCTGATGGAGGGCAAGGAAGTGCGCTTCGGCGCCGCGCCGTCCGCGCTGTGGGCGGCCTTCACGACGCAGACGTCGAACGGCTCGGTCAATGCGATGCACGACTCGCTGGCGCCGCTGACCGGCCTGGTGACGATCAGCAACATGCTGGTGAACGCGATCTGGGGCGGCGTGGGCTGTGGCCTGCAGCAGTTCCTGGTCTATCTGCTGCTCAGCGTGTTCCTCGCCGGCCTGATGACCGGCCGCACACCGGAACTGTTCGGGCGCAAGATCGAGGCGCATGAGGTGAAGCTGCTCGCCGCACTGGTGCTGCTGCAGCCGCTGGCGCTGCTGACCTTCACCGCCATCACGCTGGCGGTGCCCTCGATCACCGGCAACTCCAACCCGTCGTTCCACGGCATCAGCCAGGTGTTCTACGAGTACGTCTCGGCGTTCGCCAACAACGGTTCCGGCTTCGAAGGCCTGGGCGACGCGACCCACTGGTGGAACCTCAGCGCCTCGCTGATGCTGGCGCTGGGCCGTTACCCCCCGCTGATCATCCCGCTGGCCATCGCCGGTTCGCTGGCGCGCAAGCGCGCCACCCCCGAAGGCACCGGCACCCTCAAGGTGGAAACCCCGACCTTCGCGCTCACCCTGATCGCCGTGGTCGTCATCCTGACCCTGCTGCAGTTCATGCCCGTGCTGGTCCTCGGCCCCGTCGCCGACCACCTGGCCCTGAGCGCGCTCTGAGAACACCGACATGACCCATTCCACATCTTCCGCACGCCACGCCGGCCGGGCGCCGGCCCTGCTCGACAGCGCGGGCTTCCGCGCCGCCGTGATCGGCTCCTTCACCAAGCTGGCCCCGCAGCACGCCTTCCAGAACCCGGTCATGGCCGTGGTCTGGCTGGGCACGCTGCTGGCCGCCGGCCTCACCCTGGCGGGCACCACCACACCGGGCATCGGCGGGTCGGCGACCGCGCTGCTGTTCGTCACCGTGCTGTTCGCCAACTTCGCCGAAGCCGTCGCCGAAGCGCGCGGCCGCGGCCAGGCAGCATCGCTGCGCCGCGCCCGCAAGGACCTCGTCGCGCGTCGCATCGACACGCCGCTGGGCGGCGCCGAACGCCGGCTTCCGGCCGCCGAACTGAAGCCGGGCGACTACGTCATCGTCTCCGCGGGCGAGCAGATCCCGGCCGACGGCGAAATCGTCAAGGGCCTGGCCACGATCAACGAATCCGCCGTCACCGGCGAATCCGCCCCCGTGCTGCGCGAAGCCGGCACCGACCGCAGTGGCGTGATCGGCGGCACCAAGGTGCTGTCCGACGAGATCGTGGTGAAGATCACCGCCGAGCCCGGGCACAGTTTCCTGGATCGGATGATCTCGCTGGTCGAAGGCGCCAACCGGCAGAAGACGCCGAACGAGATCGCCCTGGGCCTGCTGCTGCTGACGATGACGCTGACGTTCCTGATCGTCGTCGTCACGCTGCCCTTCATCGCCGGTTTCGTCGGCGCCAAGCTTGATCCGATCCTGCTGGTCGCGCTGCTGGTCTGCCTGATCCCCACCACCATCGGTGGCCTGCTGCCCGCCATCGGCATCGCCGGCATGAACCGTGCGCTGGCCGCCAACGTGCTGGCCAAGTCGGGCAAGGCGGTCGAAGTCGCGGGCGACGTCGATGTGCTGCTGCTCGACAAGACCGGCACCATCACCCACGGGGACCGCCAGGCCACGCTGTTCCATCCGCTGGCCGGCATCGACCGCGAGCAGCTGCGCGACGCGGCCATGCTGTCCTCGCTGGCCGACCCCACGCCGGAAGGCAAGTCGATCGTGAAGCTGGCGCGCGAGCAGGGCGCCACGTTGGTTGAGCCCGCGCGTGCCCAGTTCGTCGCCTTCACCGCACAGACCCGCATGTCCGGCGTGGACCTGCCGGACGATGGCCGCGGCCACGCGCGCCTCATCCGCAAGGGCGCAGCCGACGCCATCCTCAAGCACGTGCAAGCCCATGGTGGCGCCGCGCCGGCCGAACTCGCCGCACGTGTCGAACAGATCGCCCGCAACGGTGCCACCCCGCTGGTCGTCAGCGACGGCAGCCACGTGCTCGGCGTGGTGGAACTGTCCGACGTGGTCAAGCACGGCATCAAGGAGAAGTTTGCCCACATGCGCGCCATGGGCATCCGCACCGTGATGATCACCGGTGACAACCCGTTGACCGCCGCCGCGATCGCCGCCGAAGCCGGCGTGGACGATTACATCGCCGAGGCGCGCCCCGAGGACAAGCTGGCGCGCATCCGCCAGGAACAGGCGGGTGGCCGCCTGGTCGCCATGGTCGGCGACGGTACCAACGACGCGCCCGCGCTGGCACAGGCCGACGTCGGCCTGGCGATGAACTCCGGCACGCAGGCGGCGAAGGAGGCCGGCAACATGGTCGATCTCGACTCCGATCCGGCCAAGTTGCTGGAGGTCGTGGAGGTCGGCAAACAGCAGCTGATCACGCGCGGCGCGCTGACCACGTTCTCGCTGGCCAACGATGTGTCGAAGTACTTCGCCATCCTGCCGGCGCTGTTCGCCGGGGCGATCCCGTCGATGGCCGCGTTGAACGTCATGCAGCTGTCCAGCCCGACCAATGCCGTGCTGGCGGCGCTGATCTTCAACGCCCTCATCATCCCGCTGCTGATCCCGCTGGCGCTGCGCGGCGTGCGCTTCCGTCCGTCCGGCGCCACCGTGCTGCTGCGCCGGAACATGCTGGTCTACGGCGTGGGCGGCGTACTGCTGCCGTTCGCCGCGATCAAGCTCATCGACCTGTTGCTGGCCGCCGTCATCGGCGCCTGAGGACTTCCCATGACAATATCTTCTCCTTCTTCCACCGCCGCCGCGCCGGTCTGGCGCCCGGCTCTCGCGCTGGCGGGCGTGTCGCTGCTCGGGTTCGGTCTGCTGTACTCGCTGGCCGGCGTCGGCCTGGGTTCGGTGCTGTTCCCGCACCAGGCCGGCGGCAGCCTGATCGAGCGCGACGGCAAGGTCATCGGCTCCTCGCTGGTCGCCCAGCCGTTCGCCGACGACCGCTATTTCCAGTCTCGCCCGTCGGCGGCGCGCTACGATGTGATGGCGCTGGCCGGCAGCAACCAGGCCCGTACCAACCCCGACCTGCGCAGCCGCATCGATGAAGCGCGGGCCGCCGTCGTCGCGCGCGAGGGCGTGGCGCCAGATACCGTGGCCAGCGACCTGGTGACCCAGTCCGGCGGGGGCATCGACCCGCATCTCTCCCCAGCCGCCGTGCGGATCCAGATCGCCCGTGTCGCCCGCGCGCGCGGGCTGCAAGTGGACGAGGTCGAGCGCCTGGTCGCCGAGCACACCGCGGCGCCTCAGTTCGGCCTGCTCGGCGCACCGCGCGTCAACGTGCTGGAACTCAACCTGGCCCTGGATGGGGCCGGAAAACCGGAGTAATGCACCATGGACCACGACCGATGTCCCAAGGGCCTGGCCGGCCATAAACGACGCCTCGGCGCCTGGCGCCGCGAGGTGGCGTTCCGGACCATCCTCTTGATGGCCGCCATCGGCTATGCCGTGGTGGTCGTGGCGCTGGCTCACCATGTGCCACTGCGCTGACCGCATTCCGGACGCGGCGCGCGGTGGACGCATGACGACAACAGGCAGAATAGGCCCATGACCGACGCCCGCGAACGCCAGGCCGATGCCCTGATCGACCACCTGCAGCGAGAGCAGGGCGGGCGGATGACGATCTTCCTCGGCGCGGCGCCGGGCGTGGGCAAGACCTACACCATGCTCTCGCGTGCCCGCGAACTACGCCGCCAGGGCCGCGACGTGGTGGTGGGCATCGTGGAAACGCACGGCCGGGGCGAGACCGCCGCCCTGACCGAGGGGCTGGAGATCCTGCCGCGCAGGCGCATCGCCTACCAGGGCCGCTGGCTGGAGGAAATGGACCTGGATGCGCTGCTCGCCCGGCGCCCGCAGATCGCGCTGGTGGACGAGCTTGCCCACCGCAATGCGCCCGGCAGTCGTCACGAGCGGCGCTGGCAGGACGTGATCGAACTGCTGGACGCCGGCATCGACGTCCACACCACCATCAACATCCAACACCTGGAGAGCCTCAACGACGTCGTCCACCGCATCACCGGCGTGCGCGTCAGCGAGACCGTGCCGGATGCCGTGTTCGACCGCCTACGCGACATCGTGCTGGTGGACCTGCCACCGCGAGAGCTGATCGAGCGACTGCACCAGGGCAAGGTCTACCTGCCGGAGCAGGCATCGCAGGCGCTGCAGGCGTTCTTCTCGCCGTCCAACCTGATCGCATTGCGCGAACTGGCCATGCAGACCGCGGCCGATCGCGTCGACGCCGATCTGCGCGAGGACCAGGCGGCGCGCGGCCTGCCGGGCATGCCGCTGCGCCGGCGCGTGCTGGTGGCGATCGACGGTCTGGGCCAATCCGAGTACCTGGTGCGCGCGGCACGCCGCATTGCCGAACGTCGCGACGCACCGTGGAGCGTGGTGACGGTCCAGGTGTCCGATACGGTGGACGAGGTACGCCAGCGCGAAATCGACCAGGCGTTCGCGCTCGCGCGCCGGCTGGGCGCGGAGACCGACGTGCTGCGCGGCACGCGCATCGCCGACGCGCTGCTCGATCACGCCACTCAGAACGGCACCTCGACCCTGGTGCTGGGGCGAACGCGCGAGCGGCCCGTGGCGCGCATGTTCAACCGCACCCTGACCCAGCAACTGCTGCAGCGTGGCGCGCACTACGAACTGGTCATCATCAGCACGCCGGAGGCCCGGGCCCGCGCGCGCCGTGGAGGTCCGCGGCCCTGGGACCTGCTGGGCCGGCACGATCTGACCTTCGCCTTGATGGCGTCGATGCTGGCGGTCGGCGTGGCGGCGGTCGCGGAGCGCTGGGTCGGCCTGGACGATCTGTCGATGGTGTTCATCGTCGCGGTGGTGCTGGTGGCGGCGCGCACGCGCATGACGGCTGCGATGGTGGCCGCGCTTCTGAGCTTCCTGGCGTACAACTTCTTCTTCATCGAGCCGCGCTTCACTTTCAACATCGGCGCGCGGCAGGGCGTGACCACGGTGTTCCTGTTCCTGGTGGCGGCGCTGGTCGCCGGGCGCCTGGCCTCGCGCCTGCGCATGCAGGTGGTGGCGTTGCGCGCGGCCAATGCGCAGGCCACTGCGTTGCAAGCGCTGGGCCGGGACCTGGCGGGTGCGGCGGACCTGGGGCAGGTGCTGGCCGCCGGTCGCAAGGCGCTGGCGCGCGCGTTGTCGGCCGAGGCGTGGCTGCGGGTGCAGGGGCGGGAGGAACCGGACGGCGTCGCGTTGAGCGAGCTCGACCGCGCCGCCGCCGACTGGGCGCAGCAGCATGGCCAGCCTACCGGGCGCCATACCGACACGCTGGCCGGCGCGGGGCGCTGGTTCCTGCCGCTGCGCGGCGATCGCGGCAGCCTGGGCGTGCTGGGACTGCGCTTCGACGACGAGGCGCGCCTGCTGCCCGAGCAGCGCCGGCTGGCCGAGGCGATGGCCGAGGACATCGCGCAGGCGGTCGTGCGCACGCGCCTGGTGGCCGAATTGGAAGACGCGCGCGTCGGTGGCGAGACCGAACGCCTGCGTTCGGCGCTGCTGTCGTCGGTCTCGCACGACCTGCGTTCGCCCTTGGCCTCGATGATCGGCTCGGCCAGCAGCCTGGCCAGTTATTGGGACGCGATGAGCGGAGACGACCGGCGCGCCCTGCTGGAGACTATTCAGCAGGAAGGTGAGCGGCTGGACCGCTACATCCAGAACCTGCTCGACATGACCCGCCTGGGCCATAGCGGGTTGACGCTCAACCGCGACTGGATCGGCGTGGACGAACTGCTGGGCTCGGCGGTGCAGCGCCTGCAGCGCTACCAGCCGGGCGTACAGGTGCAGACTACGGTGGCGCCGGACCTGCCGGCGATCTGGGTGCACCCGGCGCTGATCGAGCAGGCGGTGTTCAACGTGCTGGAGAACGCTGCGAAGTTCTCGCCGCCGGATGAACCGGTGCGGATCGATGCGAAGCTCATCGACGGCGTGCTGCGCATCGACGTGAGCGACCGTGGGCCCGGCATTCCGGAAGACGAACGCGCGCGCATCTTCGACATGTTCTACAGCGTGGAGCGCGGCGACCGCGGTCGGCAGGGTACCGGCCTGGGGCTCGCGATCTGCCAGGGCATGGTGGGCGCACACGGCGGCAGCGTGCAGGCGCTGCCGGGGCCCGATGGCCGCGGCACGGTGATCCGGATTACCCTGCCGCTGCTGACGCCCCCGCCACAGGAATCGGTTTGACCTACAGCGCGCCACCGCCCGCATCCGCACCGCCGCCCCGCGTCCTGGTGATCGACGACGAGCCGCAGATCCGGCGCTTCCTCGACATCAGCCTGCGTGCGCAGGGGTACGTGGTGGCGCTGGCCGAGAGCGGCCATGCCGGACTGGCCGAGCTGGCGGCGCACGGCGCCGACCTGGTCGTTCTCGACATCGGCCTGCCGGACCTCGACGGCCACGACGTGCTGGCCGAGTTGCGCCAGTGGTCGCAGGTGCCGGTCATCATGCTGACGGTGCGCGACGGCGAAGCCGAGAAGGTCGCCGCACTCGACGGTGGCGCCAACGACTACGTCACCAAACCCTTCGGCGTGCAGGAACTGATGGCGCGCATCCGCAGCCTGCTGCGCGCGCGCATCGCCCCGGCGGATACGGCGATGGCGCTGTTCGACGACGGCCACCTGCACGTGGACCTCGGCCGCCGCGAAGTGACGCTGGACGGCGAGCCGGTGGCGCTGAGCCGCAAGGAGTTCGCCCTGCTCGCCCTGCTGCTGCAACACGCCGGCCGCGTGGTCACCCAACCGCAACTGCTGCGAGAACTCTGGGGTCCCACCCACCAGGACGACACGCATTACCTGCGCATCCTCGTCGGCAAGCTGCGGCAGAAGTTGGGTGATGATGCGACGGCGCCCAGGTATATCGCGACAGAGCCGGGAGTGGGGTTGCGTTTTGTGGGGGCGGGGTGAGGCACTAGCCTGTGTCCTTGCCGGGCGCAGCTACGGAGTCAGAACCGGTACGTGCGCCCGCTTGTGGAGGAAATCAGGCGTGCCGCGCTCGTTGCGTCCGGGGCGCGGTCCAGCACCGCGGACCAGATCTCCTCCGCCGTTGTCGCCCACTTGGTTGTTGGGGCGTACCAGCGGCAATGCCGGCCTCGTAGCGCTGGGTGTGGGACCCTCCATGAGGATTGGCTGGGAGCAGCAGGCGACCACTCGTGGAGGCGCACATCCTTGGCCATACAGAAGCACGGGCGATTGACTCCATCGAGCGATCGCCAGATCGACACATCCGTCCTGGTTAAGGTCGCCCGCGGCGAAGTAGTCCTTCCTGCCCATCCTCTGATAGGCATTGATGAGAACTTCGGGGGCCAAGCCGTAATTGGTCTGAAGGTAGTAGCCGATGTAGCTCCATCCCGTGTGTGCGGTCGCCAGGTCGGTCCGCCCATCGCCATCGAGATCCGTAGCAATCAGGGGGCCGGAGCTCGAATACCTGGCGATTTCGATGCTGGGGGCGAGATTGCCCTGCCCGTTCTGGAGATACAGGCGGAGGTTCGCTGAGTTTCTCGCTTCATCCAGCACCAGATCCCCGCGGCCGTCCGAGTTGAAATCTCCAACGACGAGCGATGCCGTGGGGTTGGATCCCAATGGCAGGGAGAGCACGATCGGTGAGGCATACCCGCCTCTGGCCATTGCCGGGTAGATCCGGAACTCCTCCAGTGGCCTGTTGAAGATCGTGCCAAGAATCAGATCGTCCAGACCGTCTCCTGTGACATCGCCGGTCGTTCGGGCGGCGGCCGAAGGCAATGGCAGCGTCGATACGCGGTCGAATGCGCCGTGGCCGTCGCCATGGATCACCGTAGCCGACATGTCGCTGGAATCGACGAGAACGTCGAGGTAGCCGTCCCGATCGACATCGGTGGCCACGATGTCATACGGATCGCCGGCCGCTGTCGTCTTCGATGCGAACGTACCATCCGCGTTCAAGCGGAGAATCATGATGCCGGTTCCGGTGGAGGTGATGATGTCGCCCACGCCGTCACCATCCAGGTCGGCGATCAGGAGCTGGTAAGCGAGATTGTTACCAGACTCTCCAATCTTGACGGCCGCATCCAGGTGACCATCGTCACCCTGATAAATGGCGTAGATCTCCATGCGGTTATTTGCCGGATTGGGGGCGTAAACCAGCGACAGGAACACGATGTCGTCCCGACCGTCGCCGGACACATCGCCCACGGCAATGGAGCGCGCCTGAGCGGTTGCCGGATCCGACAGGAAAACCGGTGCAGACATCGAATAGGTCTGCTGAGTCACGGCCATAGGGGGCATTGTTGCAAGCGGCGCGCCTACCCGGTCAGGCGAGGGGGCACTCGACCGGCCCGTCCGAACGCTGGCCCAGAAGCCGGAGGTACGGCGACTAAAGGTCGACGGGATGGCGGCCTCTTCCTGTTCGTCGGCGCGCGCGTAAATGAGAGCGCTTGCCGGAGCGCTGGACCAAAGGCGGGGAGAACGGTGGATGACGTCGCCCAGACTCTGCGACACCCAGAGTGCGCCCGCGCACGCCCCGCCAGCCACGATCATCAGCACCGCACTCGATCGCTTGTGCATCTCCTTCCCCTGCCCCTGTCCTGTCCGTGCGGAGTATATCGGCGATCAGCGGTTTCCTAGCTGCAGCGCGATAGGTTGGGCTGAGCCTGCGATGCCTAACATATGGATGTGCGATGCGTACGGTGTTGGGCTTCACTTCGTTCACCCCAACCTATGAGGCGGCAGGCCCGGCCTTGTCGGAAGAAGCGGAAAATGGCGGCGCGGTACAATGGCCGCATGACGTCCCCCCCGATTCTCCACGAAACCCTGCGCCTGTCCGTCGCCCCGATGATGGACTGGACAGATACGCATTGCCGCGTGTTCCACCGGCTGCTGGCGCCGAATGCGCGCCTGTATACCGAGATGGTGCACGCGCAGGCGGTGATCCATGGCGACCGTGATCGGCTGCTGGGCTTCGATACCGTGGAGCACCCCGTCGCCGTGCAGCTGGGAGGCAGCGAGCCGGCACACCTGGCGCAGGCGGCGCGTATCGCCCAGGACTGGGGCTACGACGAGGTGAACCTCAACGTCGGCTGCCCGTCGGACCGCGTGCAGGCCGGGCGTTTCGGTGCCTGCCTGATGAAGGAGCCCGCGCTGGTGGCCGAGTGCGTGGCGGCGATGATCGATGCCGTCGACATCCCTGTCACCGTGAAGTGCCGCCTGGGCGTGGACGAGCAGGAGGACTACGACCTCTTCCGCGCCTTCATCGATACCGTGGCGGCCACCGGCTGCAACGTGTTCTTCGTGCACGCGCGCAAGGCCTGGTTGCAGGGCCTGTCACCGAAGGAGAACCGCGAGATCCCGCCGCTGCGCTACGACTGGGCCTACCGGCTCAAGCGCGAACGACCGGAACTGACGGTGGCGATCAACGGCGGCATCACCACGACCGCGCAGGTGCACGAGCACCTCCAGCACAGCGATGGCGTGATGATCGGCCGCGCGGCGTACCACGAGCCCTACGTGCTGCACGAGATGCAGGCTTCGCTGTTCGGTGGCGAGCCCGCGCCGCGCGCGGACCTGCTGCGCGCATGGCGCCCCTACGTCGAAGCCCAACTCGCGAAGGGTGTGGCACTGAAGCACCTGACCCGTCACGTGCTGGGCCTGTTCCATGCACAACCGGGCGGTCGCGCGTTCCGGCAGGTCCTCAGCGAAGGCGCACACAAGCCCGGTGCGGACTGGTCGCTGGTGGAGCAGGCACTGGCGGCGACCCAACGCGAACTGCGGCCGGCGGCCTGAGCGATGATCACGCGCGACATCGACGCTTTCATCGCCGTTGCGTGCACGTTGAAGCCGGACTTCGGCCCCGCGACGGCGCGGGCGGCGTTCCTGGTGTCGCCGGACGGCTTCGTCCGGGCGGAGCAGTCGGCGCAGGACAACCGCTACATGGCCGACCCGGGGGCGTTCGACGCGGACGCCGCGTTGCGCGAGCACCATGCGCTGCACCGCGCGCTGTCGCAGGAACTGCCCGTGGTCTGCTTCCCGGGCAGCGAGGCCACGCCGGACGCGGTGTTCCCCAACAACGTCTTCGCCACGACCCAGGTCGATGGCGAGCCGCGGCTGATCGTCGGCCGCATGCGCCATCCTGTACGCCAGCGGGAAGCGGAACGGCCGGACATCCGGGGTTACTTCCGCGACCTGCTGGGCTATGCGGAGACCGACCTGTCCGGCCAGACACACCCCTGCGAGCTGACCGGCGCGCTGGTCATCGACCGCGCGCGCGGTATCGGCTTCTGCGGCCTGTCCGAGCGCTGCGACGAAGCCGGCGCGGCGCTGATGCATGCGGCGTTCGGGCTGCGGGTCACGCTGATGTTCGACCTGGCGCCCGGGGAGTACCACACCAACGTGCTGCTCGCCGTGCTGGCCGGCCGGGCGGCCCTGGTGTGTCCGCACGCGCTGCAGGGCGATGTCTCCCGCGCCCTGCATGCGCTGTACGGGCCGCATGTCGTGACGCTGTCGCGGGCCGAGCAGGCGGCCTTCGCCGGCAATGCGATCGCCCTGACGGACCGGTCTGTCTGGATGAGCCGGCAGGCTCACCACCGCCTCGCGGAAGCGTCCCGCCGCCAGTTGGAAGAGGGCGCGGGTTTCTCGGTCCGCAGCGTACCGCTGGAGGCCATCGAGGCCGGCGGCGGGTCGCTAAGGTGTTGTGTGGCCGAGATTTTCTGACCATTCAGCTGCCTGAATGGGGCCCTCCGGGCTGTGGATAAATTCAGAACGGATTCACCGCCGGGGGCCAAGACTCTGCCTCCATATCCACAGAGGCGGTTTCGGGCTTCGTTCAGTTTCGCGATCCCAGTTCCGTTACGATTCCGTTATGCGCTTTCGTACTCCCCTTCTCGCCGCTGTCGCCCTGGCCGCCCTCGTTTCCGTCGCTGGAGCCGCGGGTGCGTGGGCGCAGGATGAGCAGGGTGGCCCGCCCTCGCGCGAGCGGGCGTTCCCGCGGGCCGAAGAGCGCGCGCATCGTTCGTCGATGTCCGACTCGGTGCGGCGCGTACGCAACGAAACCGGCGGGCAGGTGCTGAGCGTCGAGCGCATGCAGTACGACGGTCGCGAGATCAACCGGGTGAAGTACGTGGACGACCGCGGACGGGTACGTGTCATGGACGATGCCGGCCCCGCCCGACGCGGTGCCGATGCGCCGGCGCGTCCGCGTCGTGACATGACCCCGCCTCCACGCGGCGATAACCCCCCGCGCCCGTAGTCTTACGTAGAATCACGGCTCACACGAGCACGTCCCGCGCGGCCTGGCGCCGCGCCGCATTCCAAGGAGAGTCCATGCGTATCCTGCTGGTCGAAGATGAAGCCCCCCTGCGTGAAACCCTTGCCGCGCGCCTGAAGCGCGAAGGCTTCGCGGTGGACGCGGCCCAGGACGGCGAGGAAGGTCTGTACATGGGTCGCGAAGTGCCGTTCGACGTGGGCATCATCGACCTCGGCCTGCCTAAGATGTCGGGCATGGAGCTCATCAAGGCCCTGCGCGACGAGGGCAAGAAGTTCCCGGTGCTGATCCTGACCGCGCGCAGCAGCTGGCAGGACAAGGTCGAGGGCCTGAAGCAGGGCGCCGACGACTATCTGGTGAAGCCGTTCCATGTCGAGGAACTGCTGGCCCGCGTCAACGCGCTGCTGCGTCGCGCCGCCGGCTGGAGCAAGCCCACGCTGGAATGCGGTCCGGTCGCCCTCGACCTGGCGGCGCAGACCGTCAGCGTCAACGGCAGCAACGTGGACCTGACCAGCTACGAGTACAAGGTGCTCGAATACCTGATGATGCACGCGGGCGAACTGGTCTCGAAAGCCGACCTGACCGAGCACATCTACCAGCAGGATTTCGACCGCGATTCCAACGTGCTGGAAGTCTTCATCGGCCGCCTGCGCAAGAAGCTGGACCCGGACGGCGAACTGAAGCCGATCGAAACCGTGCGCGGCCGCGGCTACCGCTTCGCCATCCCGCGCAGCGGCGAAGGCTGATGCATCGCGCCGGCATCGCCTGCACTTGATGCCCGCGCCCCCCGCCGGCGCCGCAGCTTCCGCCCCCGTCGGCCGTGACCGGTTCGACGGGTGGCGGCCGCGTTCGTTGCGTGCGCGCCAGTTGCTGGCGGCCAGTCTGGCACTGCTGGCGTTCCTCGCCCTGGCCGGTTACGCGCTGGACCGCGCCTTCGTGGATACCGCCGAAGACAACCTGCGCCAGCGCCTGAAGAGTTACGCGCTGTACTACACCGACAAGGTGGAATTCGGCCGCAACGGCACGCTCATCCCGCCGTACAACACGCCCGATCCGCGTTTCGACATGCCCGACAGCGGCATGTATGCGCAGGTGGTGCTGCAGGGCGTGCCGCCGTGGGGGTCCAATTCCACGCTCGGCCCCGAGCTTCCGGTGCCGCAGCTGCTGGGAGCGCTGGAGGAGTCGTTCGAGGGGCCGTTGCCGATCCGCCGCGCCGACGGCAGCGAGAGCCAGGCCTACCGGTACGGCGTGGGATACGCCTGGCCTGCGACCCACCAGCACGCCGAGATCCCCTACAGCATCTATATCCTGGAGGACGCGCAGGCGCTGAGTGCACAGATCCGCGTGTTCCGCGGCTCGCTGTGGGTCTATCTGGGCGGCGCGGGCGTCATCCTGCTGCTGCTGCAGATGCTGGTGCTGCGCTGGAGCCTGCGTCCGCTGCGGCGCGTGATCTTCGAACTCAGCCGCGTGCAGCGCGGCGAACTGTCCGGGATGACCGAAAGCCATCCGCGCGAGCTGGAGCCGCTGACCGACAGCATCAACGCCTTCATCGAGAGCGAACGCGAGAACCTGGAGCGCCAGCGCAACACCCTGGCCGATCTGGCGCACAGCCTGAAGACACCCATCGCGGTGCTGCGCACGCAACTGGACAACACCGCCGATCCGGATGCGTTGCGGCAGGAGCTGGACGTGCAGCTCAAGCGGATGAACAACCTGGTGTCGTACCAGCTGGCGCGTGCGGCTTCCAGCGGGCACAAACTGTTCTCCGCGGCGGTCGAGATCGAGCCCCACGCCGAAGAGATCGTGCGCGGCCTGGAGAAGGTCTACGCGTCAAAGGGTGTGATCTGCGAGTTCGAGATCGACCCGCGCGCACGCTTCCACGGCGAGACCGGCGACCTGCAGGAACTGATGGGCAACCTGCTGGAGAACGCCTTCAAGTGGGCGCGCTCGCGGGTGCTGCTGACGGTGGAGGTGGGTGCTACCGCACCGCAACGGCGTGCGGGCCTGTTCCTGGCGGTGGACGATGACGGTCCCGGCATCGCCGAGGACGATGTGGCCAAAGTGCTGCAGCGCGGCGTGCGCGGCGACGAGCGCGTGCAGGGTCACGGCATCGGCCTGTCGATCGTGCAGGACCTGATCCGCGACTACCGCGGCGAGCTGCAGGTGAAGCGTTCGGAAGAACTGGGTGGCGCCCGCTTCGAGGTGCGCCTGCCGCCGGGTCTGTAGGGGTGCCGCGGAGCGCCTGCGGCGCGTCCGCGATCAGGCGGCGAACGGCGACGGTCCGTAGAACCTGCGCAGGTGCCCGGCTACCGCCGGCATCGATCCGGCCAGCACGTCCGGGGCGGAGAAGTGGTACTCGGTGACGACCGCGAAGAACTCCTCGGGCGCTTCGGCGGCATACGGATCGATCGCGGTCTCGCGCCCCAGGTCCACCTGCATGCAGAAGTCGTCGTAGGCGCGCTGGAAGTCGCGCGCCCAACGGCCGTGCCAGGCGTCGGGCAGCGGCGGCGTGCCGTCGAGTTCGCCGTCCAGCACATCCAGCTTGTGTGCCATCTCGTGCACGGCCACGCAGAAGCCCGCATCGGGCTCGGCCAGGTCGGCCTGCACGTCGGCCCAGGACAGGATCAGCGGCCCCTGGTCCCAGGCTTCGCCGGCCAGGTCGTCTTCCCATTCGTGGAGGACACCGGCCGCATCGGTGTGCGTGCGCCGTACGCGGAAGGCGTCCGGGTAGACGATCAGCTGCGACCAGCCGCGCAGTCCCGCTTCGCCGAACTCCAGCAGCGGCAGGCAGCACAGCGCCGCCAGTTGCAGGCGTTGACCGTCGTCCAGGTCCAGCCCGGCCAGCGGCGTGATCGTCTTCTGGTGCAGGAAGCGTGCGGCCAGCCCGCGCAGGCGATCCGCGCGGGCGTCGTCGAGGGCCGATACCCAGGGCGTTCCGGCGCGCATGGCGCGCCAGAGGGTTTCGTCAACGGACGGGGCGGGGCGCCGCAGGCGGCGCAGCAGGCCGATCACCGGGTGTTGCCGTCCGCGTCAGCGGAACATGCCCGGCAGGAAGCTGTGCCACTTCGAACCACGACTGCGCGGCAGCGGCGTCTCGTCGTCGTCGCCACCTCCGCGCGGGGACGGGGACAGCACGGCGGCAGGGGCGGCGTACTTGCTGCGGACCGCCGTGGCACGCGCCCGACGCGCATCCGGCGCGGCCGGTATGGTGTCGGCTGCGCGCTCAGGGACCGCGCGGTCGCTCAGATCCTGGCAACTGGTGGACGCGTCATTGGCGATGCCGCGGCCGTTCTGGGCGAGCACGGCCGCCGAGGCACCGAGAAGCATCAGGGCAAGGCTGGCGCGAAGCATCGGAGGGACTCCTGTCGGTCGGGTACAGCGGCCAGGGAACACCGCCGACTATAGCCTGAATGGCATCCGCCGGCACCCATCCGACCGTTCCGTGCGACGAAACGCGGGCCTGCGGCGACGGATCGAGGAAAAGCCGGCATCGGCTGCTGCGACGCAGCAGCTGGGTCGGACCGCTTGCGGCAGACTGCGCGCATGCCCGAACCCCAGAACCGCCCACTGACCGCACCCGCCCTGCGCCTGGCGCTGATCGCCGGCGCCAGGCGGGTCATCGCCGCGCGCGACGGACTGAACCGCATCAACGTGTTCCCCGTGGCCGACGGCGACACCGGCAACAACCTTGCATCGACCCTGGGCAGCGTGCTGAACGGGGCGCTCAGCCAACCCAGCCAGCACGCCGGCGACCTGCTGAGCCGCGTCGGCAACGATGCCATCGACGGTGCGCGCGGCAACTCCGGCGCGATCCTGGCGCAGTTCCTGTATGGGGTGGCCGAGCGCGTGCGGACCCTGCCGGAGCTGGACAGCCGCTCGCTCGCCGCGGCCGTCCGCCAGGGCGCGCAAAGCGCCCGCCAGGCCTTGGCGCAGCCGGTGGAAGGCACCATCCTCAGCGTCATCTCGGCGTTCGCCGACGAACTGGAGGCCGCCGCGGGCGAAGTCGATGCCCCGGCCGATACGCGCAGCGGCTTCGCACGTGCGCTGGACCGTGCGCGCCGCGCGCTGGCCGACACCCCACGGCAGATGGCGCTGCTGCAGAAGGCGGGCGTGGTGGACGCGGGCGCGCAGGGATTCGTCGACCTGCTCGAAGGCATCGCCGAGTTCGTCGAGGGCGGGCCCCGCGCCGTGCGCATGCGCGGCAGCGCGCCACCGGCCGCGAACGATGCCACCGATCCGCTCGGTCATGACCACGACATCGATCCGGCGCGTCGCTGGTGCACCGAATGCCTGCTGCTGGGCGAAGGACTGGACCGGGAACGTCTTCGTACCGCATTGGAAGCGGTGGGCGCGGACTCCATCGTGATCGCAGGCGGCGCGTCGCGGTTGCGCGTGCATGCGCATACGGGATCGCCGCAGGCATTGTTCGACGCCTGCGCGGCGCAGGGCCAGGTCGAAGGCATGAAGGCCGACGACATGGTCCGCCAGCAGACCACCGCCGGATTGGCCCAGTCGCTGGTGATCGTCACCGACAGCGCGGCCGACCTGCCGGAGGACATCGCCGAGCGCTACGCCATCGGCGTGGTGCCGGCGCGCGTGGATCTGGATGGGCGCGACTACCTGGACAAGGTGGGCCTGTCCACGGCCGAGTTCTACCGGCGCATGGCGGCCTCGCGCCAGCTGCCCCGCACCAGCCAGCCGCCGCCGGGGGATTTCCGTCGGCAGTTCGAGCTCTCGCTCGCGCACCATGCGCGCGTGCTGTACGTGGGCCTGTCGCGCGCGCTGTCCGGCACGCTTCAGTCGGGCGAGCACGCCGCGGCACGCGACCCCGGAGCGCGCGTGCGCGTGTTCGACACCGTCAATGCCGCATGCGGGCAGGCGCTGCTGGTCTGGCGCGCGGCGGAACTCGCCGCACAGGGGCAGGGCGAGAGCGAGGTGGTGGCGGAACTGGAGCGCCTTCGCCCGCTCACGCGGATGTGGGCGATCGCGCCGGACATCTCGCACGCGGTGCGTGGCGGACGCATTCCGCGCTGGGCCGCGCCGATCGCACGCCTGACGGCGTTGACCCCCATGGCGAAGATGAGCGCGGACGGCCGGATGGTCGTGGCGGGTCTGCTGCTCACGCGTGCGAACGCGCCGGAAGCGTTCGCACGGCGGGTCGCACGGGCATTGCCGGGCGGCCGGCGCTGGCGTCTGATCGTGGGCCACTGCGATGCGCGGCCGGATGCGGAGCGCCTGCTGGCCGCGTTGCGCACGCGTCTGGATATTTGCGAGGACCGGTTGGTGGAAACCGGCGCGGCCATCGGCGCGCATGCGGGACCGGGTGCGCTGATCGTGGCCGTGCAGCCGGCCCCGGATGGCTGAGCGCGCCGGCACCTGGCCCATAATGGCGCCATGCTGATCGTCTGCTTCCTGTTGCTGCTGGCCTACCTGTCGGGGTCCGTCTCCGGCAGCCTGACCCTGGGCCGCCTGCGTGGCGTGGACATCCGCACGCAGGGCAGCGGCAACGCGGGTGGCACCAATGCATTCCGTACCCAGGGCGCGAAGTTCGCCCTGGGTGTGGTGCTGATCGACATCGGCAAGGGTGCGCTGGCGGCGTGGCTCGCGCTGCGGTTCGCGCCGGCGGAGGGTGTGCTGCCCGTGCGCACGGTCGCGTGGCTGGCCGTTCTGGCGGCCGCGCTGGGCCACGTGTGGCCACTGTGGCACGGGTTCCGCGGCGGCAAGGGTGTGGGTACGTTGCTGGGTGGCGTTGCGGTCCTCTGGCCGGTCGCGTTGTTGCCGTTGTTCCTGGTGTGGGTGTGCGTGCTGGTCGCCAGCGGTTACGTCGGGCTCGCCTCCATCATCGCCACGGCCTGCCTGCTGCCGTTGGCCGTGTGGCTGAGAGCGGATGTCGCCACGCAGGCCTTCGCGGCAGTGGCGGCGCTGCTGGTGCTGTTCACCCATCGCGCCAACGTGCAGCGTCTGCGCGCGGGCACCGAGTCGCGCTTCGAGCGCGTGCGCTTCTGGCGCCGTCGCGCATGAGCGGCGAGCGCGACCTGCTGGTGCGTCTTGCGGAAGGACCGGTCTCCGGCGATGCGCTAGCACGTGCCGTCGGGCAGACGCGCGCGGCGGTATGGAAGCGTATCGAAACCCTGCGCGAGGGGGGTGTACGCATCGATGCGCGGCCGGGCCGGGGCTACGCTCTCGCGGCGCCGGTCGAACTGCTGGAATCGCAACGCATTCTCGCGCGGATGCGGCAGGCAGGTTCGGTGTCGGCCCTCGACGTGGCATGGTCGCTGGACTCCACCAACAGCGAACTCCTGCGCCGCAAGGCGCCCGCGCAGGGCGCCGCGGTGTTGCTGGCCGAACAGCAGACCGGCGGGCGCGGACGACGCGGCCGGCATTGGGCATCGCCGATCGCGGCGAACCTGTACCTGTCGGTGTCCCGGCAGTTTTCTGGCGGCCTCGCACGGTTGGGCGGCCTGAGTCTGGTGGTCGGTGTGGCCGTCGCCGAAGCGCTCCGGCAGGCGGGCTACGACGGCGTCGGCGTGAAGTGGCCCAACGATCTGCTGGCCGGTGGCGCCAAGCTGGGCGGCATCCTGGTGGAAGGCGGGGGCGAGCATGCCGGGCCGGCGCGCGCGGTGATCGGCATCGGCCTGAATGTGCGCATGCCTGCCGACTTCGCCGCCACGATCGACCAGGCCTGGACCGATCTCGCGCGCCTGGGTGTGGATGCGCCTTCGCGCAACGCGCTGGCCGCCTGCCTGCTGGATGCCTTGCTGCCGGCGCTGGACCTGTTCGACGACGAGGGTCTGTCGCCCTTCCTGGCACGCTACGCCGCGCTCGATGTGCTGGCGGGTCGCGCCGTGACCGTGCATGGCGCGCAGGGCGACGAACACGGGATCGCCGACGGCATCGGCGAGGATGGCGCGCTGCGCGTGCGCATGGGGCAGGCCGTGCGCCGGGTGCATGCGGGCGATGTCAGCGTGAGGGCCTCATGACGCAGTGGGTATTCGACCTGGGCAACTCCCGGATGAAATGCGCGCCGCTGCAGGCGGACGGTCGCCTGGGCGAGGTGCGGGCGCTCGGTTACGGCGACGACGTCGCGGGCGCACTCGATGACGCCGTTCCCGCCGCGGTCACCGGCGAAGCGGCCTCCGCCGTCTTGGCCAGCGTCGCGTCGCCAGCGCGCACGGCGGCGGCGGTGGACTGGCTGACCCGCCGTTTCGGCTGCATCTCCATCGTGCGTACGCAGCCGACGCTGGCGGGCGTGCGTATCGCCTATGCCGATCCTGCGCGCCTGGGCGTGGACAGGCTCCTGGCCTTGCTGGCTGCGCATGCGCGCGGCACGCGGGCCTGGCTGGTGGTCGGCGTGGGCACCGCGGTGACCATCGACCTGCTGGACGCGCAGGGTCGTCATCACGGGGGGCGCATCGCGCCTTCCCCCCGGCTGATGCGCGAGGCGCTGCAGCAGGCGGCGGCGCAGCTGCCGGCCCAGGGGGGCGACTATCTGGAATTCGCCGCCGACACCCGCGATGCGTTGGCGTCCGGCTGCGAGGGGGCGGCGCTGGGGTTGATCGAACGTAGCCTGGCGCAGGCCGAACAGCGGCTGGGCGAGCGCCCCGCGTTGCTGCTGCATGGCGGCGGCGCAGGGGAGCTGGCGTCGCACCTGGACCACGCCATGCTTGCGCCTTCGCTGGTGCTGGAAGGCGTGGCCCTCTGGGCACGGCTCGGTGCCGACGGCTGAGCACGGCTAGAATCGGTGCATGCTGATCCGCGCCCTGATCGTCCTGTTGGTGGTGTTGAACCTGGGAGCTGCCGCCTGGTGGCTGACCCGTCCCGCGCCGACGCCGCCAGCAGAGCCCGCACTGCCCGCGGGTGTGGCTCGCCTGCAACTGGTGAATGAAGCCCCGTCGATGCCGACGCAGGCGCCGGTCCCGCAAGCGCGCGATGCGGTGCCGCCTGCCGCCCTGGCCGCATGCTTCAGCCTGGGGCCCTATACCCGCGAGTCCTCGGCCCTGCAGGCACAGGCGGCCCTGGCCGGCCGGCTCCTGCACGCGCGCCTGCGCGAAGTTCCCGGCGCCGGCACCGGGGGATACCAGGTGGTGATGCCGCCTGCGGCATCGCTGGAGGAAGCGCAGGCGACGGCGGGCCGCATCGGCGCGGCCGGCTTCGACGATTTCCTGGTCGTGCGCCAGGGCGAGCAGGCCAACGGCATCGCCCTGGGCCGTTACCGCAGTCGCGAAGCGGCGGAACGTCGCCTGACGCAGTTGCTGGCCGCCGGTTTCCCCGCGCAGATGCAGCCCGTGGGACGTGCGGGCCCCAGCCTGTGGTGGCTGGATGCGGGCGCGGCCGCCGGCGCAGACGTGGACGCGCTGGCGCGCTTGGCATCCAGCGGCGCGCCGCAGCCGCTCGAATGCGCTGCGCTGCGCTAGAATTGCCGCCCACGCCGCTTTAGCTCAGCTGGTAGAGCAACCGCCTTGTAAGCGGTAGGTCATCCGTTCGATTCGGATAAGCGGCACCATCAAGACCTGCCACGCGCTCCGCGTGTTGCGATGCCACAGGGCCGTCATCGCCTCCGGCTTAGACTGTGCGCCTGTTTTCCGCAGGACGTATCCATGAGTCGAACCTTTCCCCCCGTGTCCCTGATCGGCGTGCCCACCGACGTCGGTGCCGGCCATCGCGGTGCGCGCATGGGACCCGATGCGTTGCGTATCGCAGGTCTGGGCGAGGCGCTGCTGGCGCGCGGCGTGGATGTGATCGACACCGGCAACGTGCAGGGGCCGGCCAATCCGTGGACCGGGCCGGTCGACGGCTATCGCCATCTGGATGAAGTCGTGGCCTGGAACCGCGCCGTCATGGACGCGACGGCGGCCGAACTGGCACGTGGACGCCTGCCGATCATGATGGGCGGCGACCACTGCCTGGCGATGGGCTCGATCACCGCCGTGGCGCGCCATTGCCGGCAGGCCGGCAGGAAGCTGCGCGTGCTCTGGCTGGACGCGCACTCGGACTTCAACACCAGCGAGGTCACGCCGTCGGGCAACATCCACGGGATGCCCGTGGCCTGCCTGTGCGGCATCGGCCCGGATGCGCTGACGAAACTCGGCGGCGACGCCCCGGCCATCACCCCGGCGATGGTCCGGCAGATCGGCATCCGTTCGGTCGATCCCGAAGAAAAGAAGCTGATCAAGGACCACAGGGTCGACGTGTACGACATGCGCTACATCGACGAGGTCGGCATGAAGCGCACCGTGGAAGCCGCGCTGGAGGGCATGGATGCCGACACCCATCTGCACGTCAGCTTCGACGTGGATTTCCTGGATCCCAGCATCGCGCCGGGCGTGGGCACCACGGTACCCGGCGGTCCCAATTACCGCGAGGCGCAGCTGGTGATGGAGATGATCGCCGACACCGGCCTGATGGGCTCGCTGGACATCGTCGAACTCAACCCCGTGCTGGACCGGCGCAACCGTACCGCCAAGCTCACGGTGGACTTGGTGGAGAGCCTGTTCGGCAAGTCCACCCTGATGCGCGACTGAGTCGGGCGGGGCAGGAAAACTGCGACTGAACGGGTCGCTGCGGACTTCACGCGCCCTATACGGCGCCGCGTCGAAGGTGGACGCACACGCCGCCGCGGAGTGGGACGCACCCGCGACGGCACCGCTATCCACCAAGGAGAAGACCCATGAAGCGTGCGATGACCCTGCTGATGCTGGCCCTGTTCTCGACGGCCGTCCTGTCCGGTTGCAACACCATGGCCGGCGCCGGCAAGGACGTCCAGAAGGTCGGCGAGAAGGTCGAGGACAAGGCCCAGGACTGCAAGGACGGCAAGTGCTAAGCCGGCGGACCTGACGCCTCGTCCGCGACAGCCTGAGCAAGGGCCGGGGTAGCTCCCCGGCCCTTGTTCGTTCCTGCGTGGTCAGCCGCCAGCCAGTATGGTTGAATCAGACTGCGCGGCCGGTCCGGTGCGGACCGCCGGCCGCTGACCGTGAATACCGTCCACAGGAGTCGCCCATGAAGCGTTTCGTCGCGTTGATGCTGTTGTCCCTGTTCTCCGTCGCCGTGCTGTCCGGCTGCAACACCGTCAAGGGGTTCGGCAAGGACGTGCAGAAGGTCGGCGAGAAGGTCGAGGAATCCTCGGGCAAGTGACCCGCGGCTTCCGGTGAATGGACGGGCCGCATCGCGGCCCGTTTCCATTTCAGCGCGTGTCAACCGTCCTGCGCCTCGTCATGCCGCTGAACCATTCAGCGTCTTCTAATGGCGCGTTGACGCGCAGTTGATCAGATGGGAACGCACGGCCTGCGACGCTGCGCACGCGGCAACCCCCTGCCGCGAAACACGAAGAGGAAACGCCATGAACCAGGACGTCATCGCCGGCAACTGGAAGCAGCTGAAGGGCAGGATCCAGGCCAAGTGGGGCGATCTCACCGACGACGATTTCAAGGTGGCCCAGGGCAATGCGGAGTATCTGGAGGGCCGGTTGCAGGAGCGCTACGGCTACGACCGTGATCGCGCGCATACCGAAGTCGAGGATTTCCAGCGCACCTTGCGTTCGGACAAATCCATGAACCATTGACCGGCTGATGCCGCGTCGAGCAGGACGGGCCGCCTCGCGCGGCCCGTCTGCGTTTTCGCGCTCAACGATAGCGCGGCGGATCGGCGACAAAGCCGCCGGGGAACGCGGAAGGCGCGTTCTCGCGCCAGATCGGACCATGGCGCCGCGGTACAACGCCGAGCGCCACCAGGCGACGATAGTCGTCGTAGCGCACTTCGCTCACCTGCTCCGGCTGGCGGGTCGCGCGTTCGAAACCCGTGCGCGAGGTCGGGGCCCATTCGCGGTCCCCGTGCCCGGTGCCGATGCTCTGCTGGCGCATGGATTCTTCGGCCGCAAGGCCACGTGACGTGTCTGCGGGCGCGGCGGCGGCGTCATTGGCTTCGCCACGCTTCTCCATCCGTCCACGCGCGATCGGCGGCGGCGTGTACTGCGGATAGTGGGTGCGGGCTTCGCGGAACGCCGCTACGCCGATCACACCGACGTTGCGCGGCCGGCCGGTACGTGCGGCGTAGCTGTCGCCGAGGTCGGTGAAGACGAACTGCGCCACGTCGTGCATCGACTTGCGCCAGCCGTTGATCTCCGTTGTTTGCCACGGTTCCAGCACGTAGCCGGCCTGCGAGGGGTGCGCAGTCTGGCCCGTGATCGCGTTGACCCCATCGACCGACAGCACGACGAGCACGCGCTCGCCGGTGGTGTTGGTCAGGCGGACGCTGTAGCGATGGCCGGGCGAACCGGCCACCCAGACATCGCCTTGGTGGGGATGTTGGGACAGCCATTCGCCGGTGTCGCGGTCGACCACGCTGACGTCCACTAGGGGGCGGGCATGGGACGGGGCGCACGCGGCGAGCAACGCCAGCGTGGCCAGGGAAGCAAGGAAGCGATGCAGCATGTCCGTTCTCCAGGTGGGGACGATGCTGGGAACGGACGGCCCATGGCAGTGGGGTTGCCGGGGACGGCGACATCTACGCCGGTTAAGCGGCCAGTGGAGCGTGCCTGCGACGCCGTGTCGCACGGCCCCGCCGGCAACGCCTGGCCCCAGCCGGTAAACTTGCCCCTTTCCCGCATTCCCCAGCTTCGCACATGACCACCCGCGTCCTTACCGGCATCACTACCTCGGGCACCCCGCATCTGGGCAACTACGTCGGCGCCGTGCGCCCCGCCGTGGCCGCCAGCCGTGCCGCGGACACGGAGAGCTTCTACTTCCTGGCCGACCTGCACAGCCTGATCAAGGCCCAGGACCCGGCGCGCACCCAGCGCTCCACGCTGGAGATCGCGGCGACCTGGCTGGCCTGCGGCCTGGAGCCGGACAAGGTCTGGTTCTACCGCCAGAGCGACGTGCCCGAAATCACCGAGTTGACCTGGTTCCTGACCTGCGTGGCGGGCAAGGGCATCCTCAACCGTGCCCACGCCTACAAGGCCGCGGTGGACAAGAACGTCGCCGAGGGCGAAGACCCGGATGCCGGCGTCAGCGCGGGGCTGTTCATGTATCCGGTGCTGATGGCGGCGGACATCCTGATCTTCAACGCGCACCAGGTACCGGTGGGCCGCGACCAGATCCAGCACATCGAGATGGCGCGCGACTTCGGCCAGCGCTTCAACCACGTCTACGGCAAGGCGTATTTCACCCTGCCGGAAGCGCTGATCGACGACAACGTGGCCACGCTGCCCGGCCTGGACGGGCGCAAGATGAGCAAGAGCTACCACAACACCATTCCGCTGTTCGCACCACGCGAGGAACTGAAGAAGCTGGTGTTCTCCATCCTGACCGACTCGCGCGGCCCCGGCGAGCCGAAGGACACCGAGGGTTCGGCCCTGTTCCAGCTGTACCAGGCCTTCGGCAGCACCGAGGAAACGCGCGCGTTCGCGCAGAAGTTCGCCGACGGCATCAGCTGGGGCGATGCCAAGCAGCAGCTGTTCGAACGCATCGATGCGGAAATCGCGCCGCTGCGCGAGAAGTACGAAGCGCTGATGGCCAGGCCGGCCGACATCGAAGCCATCCTGCGCGATGGCGCCCGTCGCCTGCGCGAGCGCTATGCCACGCCGCTGCTGGCCGAGCTTCGCCATGCGGTGGGCCTGCGTGACCTCTCGCAGCAACCGGTGGTCGAGGCGAAGGCCACGGCATCGAAGGCCGCGCTGCCGGCGTTCAAGCAGTACCGCGATACCGACGGCCGCTTCTACTTCAAGCTCACGGACGCCGAGGGCAACGTGCTGGTGCAGAGCAACGGCTTCGATTCGCCGAAGGACGCCGGCAAGCTGATCGGCGTGCTGAAGCAGGCCGAGCAGGCCGATGCGATGGAGACGCCGGAGATCGTGCTGCAGGTTCCCGCCGGCGACGTGCTTGCGGCGTTGGCCGCGTTGCGCGCCGCGGAGGCCTGAGTCATGCCTTACCTCGCGGTCATCCTGTTCCTGCCCTGGTTCCTGTTGCTGGGATCGTTGTACTGGCTGTTCCCGCGCCAGCCGCGCACCGCACGCCGCAAGGGCTTCGATCTCGCGGCGCTGGTGGTGGCCTTCGTGCTCAGCTTCATCGGCATGCAGTGGGGGTATGCGCTGGGCGCGTCCGACGTCGGCACGGGCGCCATCTGGAAACAGGTGCTGGCCACGCTGGTGGCGTACGGCGCCTTCCTGTTCGTGCTGACACTGGCGGTACCGCTGCGCGGCTGGTGGCTGTCGCGCGGCTGAGCCGCGAGGACGGCGTGTTCCACCAAAGGCGGGTCGTGCCGGTGCGACGCGGGGACTAGAATCGGTCCATCCGTTCCCACACAGGCCCGCGGATGAGCCTCCACGGCATCCACACCATCGACACCGCGTTCCAGCGCGACCACTTCGACGCCGCCTACCTGATCGTCGAGGAAGGGCGGGGCGCATTCGTCGATTGCGGCACGAATCATTCGGTCCCGCACCTGTTGGCAGCCGTGCAGCAGGCGGGCATCACGCCCGCGGACATCGACCTGCTCATCGTCACCCACGTGCACCTGGACCATGCGGGCGGGGCTGGCTTGCTCATGCAGCAGTTGCCGAACGCCACCCTGGTCGTGCATCCGCGCGCCGCGCCGCACCTCATCGACCCGGAAAAGCTCATCGCCGGCGCCACCGCCGTCTATGGCGAAGAGGAAATGCAGCGCAGCTACGGCACCCTCCAACCCGTGCCGGAGGCGCGCGTGCGCGTGGTGGAGGACGGCGAGAAGGTGATGCTGGCGGGCCGCGCGCTGGAGTGCATCGATACGCCGGGCCACGCGCGCCACCATCACTGCATCTGGGACGCGCGCAGCCGCAGCTGGTTCACCGGGGACACGTTCGGGCTTTCGTATCGCGAGCTGGACGGGCCGCAGGGTGCCTTCATCCTGCCCACGACCACACCGGTGCAGTTCGAACCGCAGGCCCTGAAGGCCAGCATCGCGCGCATGGTGGAGCGTGCGCCCGAGGCGATGTACCTCACCCATTACGGGCCTGTATCCGATGTACCGCGCCTGGCGCAGTCGCTGTACGAACAGATCGATGCGATGGTGGCCATCGCCGACGCCTGCGACGGGCGCGCGGATCGCCATCGCTGCATCGCTGCCGCATTGTCGGCGCTGTACCTCGAGCGCGCCCATGCCCAGCAGGTGCCGCTGGCAGACGAGGACGTATTGCGCCTGCTGGCGATGGACATCGAGCTCAACGCGCAGGGCCTGGGCGTGTGGCTGGATCGTGGGCGGCCGTGAGGTGCTGCGCCTACCTGTAGGAGCGACGTAAGTCGCGACCGGAAGGAAAGGTGGCCTTGGCCTTTACGAAAGGCGCCGCGTCTTGCGCATCTTGCCAACCGTGTTCGCAGGGCCTGCGGTCGCGACTTACGTCGCTCCTACAGCGATCCTTTAGACTCGGGGCGCTGATCGAATGAGGGGGAGTTCCATGAAACGCGCCGTTCCTTTTCTGCTCCTGCCACTGGGCTTCCTTCCCGCCTTCGCCGCCGACATCCCCGGCGGAGGCATCAACCCCGACCATCTGTCGCGGCATGTGCGCGTGCTGGCCTCGGACGCGTTCGAAGGCCGGGCACCGGCTACGCCCGGTGAAGAGAAGACGATCGCCTACGTGGTGGACGAGTTGAAGAAGGCCGGCGTTCAGCCCGGTGGCGAACGGGGCACCTGGACCCAGGACGTGCCGCTGGTGCGTGCGCAGGTGGAGGGCGCGGTGAGCGCATCGCTGCGCATCGGTGGCGAAACGCAGACGCTGACCAACGGCGATGACGTAGTGCTGCAGAGCCTGAGCCCGGTCGATCGTGTCGCTCTGGTGGACGCGCCCCTGGTGTTCGTCGGCTATGGCATCACCGCACCTGAGCGCGGTTGGGACGATTACAAGGGCGCCGACCTGAAAGGCAAGGTCGCCGTGGTGCTGGTCAACGATCCGGATTTCGAGACCGACGCGCCGGGCGCGTTCGACGGGCGCGCCGTGACCTACTACGGACGCTGGACCTACAAGTACGAGGAGCTCGCGCGCCAGGGCGCCGCGGGCGTGCTGATCGTGCACGAAACCGTACCGGCCGCCTACGGGTGGGCGACGGTGCGCGCCTCGGGACTGTCGCCGGTGTTCGACATCCCGCGTCCCGACGCGCCGACGTACCACACGCTGCTGCGGGGCTGGATGCAGCGCGATCTGGCCGTGTCGCTGTTCAAGCGTGCGGGGCTGGACTTCGAAGTGGAGAAACGTCGCGCGCAGACGAAAGCGTTCACCCCTGTGCCGCTCGGCGACGCCACGTTGTCCGCCGCGTTCGACGTCGAGCGCGACCAGGTGGTCACCCGGAACGTCATCGGCCGGCTGGAGGGGGCGCAGCGCCCCGACGAGACCGTCATCTATTCCGCGCACTGGGATGCGTTCGGCATCGGCGAGCCGGATGCCGTCGGCGACGCGGTCCGCCACGGCGCCGTCGACAACGCCACCGGTGTCGCGGCGGTGATCGAACTGGCGCGCGTGTTCGCCGCCGGCCCGCGGCCGCGGCGCACGCTGCTGTTCATGGCGCTGACCGCGGAAGAGAAGGGCTTGCAGGGTGCGGCGTTCTACGCGGCGAATCCGCTCATGCCACTGGCGAAGACCGCGGCCGTGCTGAACATCGAAATGCTCAGCCCCGATGGTCCCACGCGCGATATCGCCTCCTGGGGCAAGGGTCGGGTCTCGCTGGAGAACGACCTGAAACGCGTGGCGGAAGCCCATGGGCGCACGTATTCGCCGGATCCCAACCTGGAGGCCGGCTTCTTCTACCGTGCGGACCACTTCGCCTTCGCGCGCGCCGGTGTTCCCGCGATCACCGTGGGCGCGGGACTCGACCGGATCGATGGCGGTGTCGCGAGCGGAAAGGCGCTGCGCGATGCCTACTTCGCCCGCTGTTATCACCAGCCTTGCGATGCCTGGACAGCGTCGTGGGACGCCCGCGGCCAGGCGCAGGATGTCGCGCTGCTGTACGCGCTTGGCCGCGAGATCGCGGACAGCGATGCATGGCCGCACTGGCTGAACGGTTCAGAATTCAAGGCCGTGCGCGAACGCAGCGAGACTGAACGAAAATAACGGCGCGGGCGCACGCCGTTCATGGGATCCGCTGCGCTATGCTGCGCTTCCTTTCGCGCTACCGGAACGCACGTGGCCCCTCTGCACGCCCTGGTCTATCAGAGCCAGGCCACGCGTCCGCTGGATGCGAACGACCTCGACCGGCTGCTGCTGGATGCGCGTGTGGCGAACGAGCTGGCCGACGTGACCGGTGCACTCCTGCATGGCGGTCAGCGCTTCGTGCAGTACCTGGAAGGAACGCGCGCGGACGTGGAGCAGATCTACGCCCGCATCGCGCGCGCCAGCCAGCACCATCGGCTGGAGATCCTGGAGCAGGGCAGGGTGGAAAAGCGCCTGTTCCAGCGCTGGCACATGGGCTTCGCCACCGCACCGCAGACGCTGGTGCAACAGCTCAGCCAATCGCAGTGGCGTCGCGAGATTCCGTGGCTGGAAGACGAGTCCGCTGCGTCCTCGGGTCTGACGCGCCTGCTCGCCTTCTGGAAAGAGGAAGCCGTGCTCGCGCACTGAGGCGAGTCAGGGCCAGCGGTTGGGTTTGCCGCGGGTACTGTCCTCATCCATCGGCACCACGCAGAAGCGGTGGCCGGTGGGCGCTTCCATCACCCACCAGCGGTTGCGCACGTGCTGGACGCGCTTGGCGCCCAGCGCTTCCAGGCGCGCGACTTCCGCTTCGATGTCGTCGGTCTCGATGTCCAGATGCACGCGCGCGTCGTGCTTCACCTTCTGCACTTCGATGTGCAGGCCGCCCGGGCCGGGTTCGAACTTGTCGTAGAGCCCAAGGTCGCCGTCATCCGGGTGCGTGACCTTCAGTCCGAGCGCGGCGCTCCAGAACGCCGACGCGGCATGCAGGTCGTCGACCTGGCTGTCGATGATGAATCCAGCCAGACGGCTGCGATGGCTCATGGCGCGGGATCCTTCTCGTCCTGCGTGTAAGGAAAATGCTCGAGTTGTGGCGCATCAGGCGAGGGGCCGTGCCAGTAGGCGGTCTGACCCGCAATCATCAGACACTTGCCGACTCCAACATTCGTCAGTACCACCGTAATGCCACTACCTTCCCTCTGATAGATGGAGACTCCATCCTCGGGTTTGGAAGAAAGCTCGTACTGCCGAAGCCATTCGGATTTCCGGTGCAGGCGGTCGCATGATGTCCGCCAGACGCGGGTTGACGTCCACTTGGCGAAGCACTTCCCGGATCCATCCAGTCCGGCTGATACATCCGAGTGCACAGCGTCGCCATCCTCCATGAAGATCACCGTAGCGTTAGCAGTGCGTCGATCCGTTTCATCCCGAGACCACCCGGTGAACGAAAAATCCTCGCGCCCACCCGTGGCATGCAGGATGGCGTCTTCCATGAGGTTGCGGCAGGTGCCGAAGCCCGCCGCGAGTATCTGGTCCAGAGCGGCAGACTTCTTCCCGCTCACGTGGAGCGCTTCCCAATCGGTGTCGTCCTTGAAGTAGGTGGACGAACAGCCCGCCGCCAGGAGGGAGGCGGCAACTATCAGGGGGACAAGACTTGTCCGCGCAGGTGTAGGAAATGACACATCGTGCATGCCGGTCTCCCGTGGCGCATGAAGGATAGCGGACAGTCTCCGTGACCTGCCAGCCACAGGGCCTAACGGACCGGGGTGCCGAACTGCAGCAGGTGGCCGTTGTTGTCGTAGATCGCGAACTCGCCCATGTCGTAAGAGAAGGTCTCTGGTAGGTCCGGCGTACGCAACATCGGCGTCAGCCCTCGGAGGGTCATGCCGGCAGAGCCAGGTCGTCGATCAGCGCCTTCAGGAAGCGCGCCGCCTCGCCGCCCGTGCAGGCGCGATGGTCGAAGGTCACCGACAGCGGAATGACCTTGTGCGATTCGAATCCGCCCATCACCGGGGTGACCTGGTGGCGGGCGCGACCGGCGGCGACGATGGCCACGCAGGGCGGTACCACCACGGGGGTGGCGTACCGGCCGGCGAACATGCCGAAGTTGCTCAGCGAGATGGTGTAGCCGGTCAGTTCGGACGGCGGGATGCTGCGGTCTTCCACCTGCGCGCGCAGGCGGTTGATGCTCTCGCGCACAGCGCCGGCTTCGAGCAGGTCGGCGTTGCGGAGTGCCGGCACGAACAGGCCGTCATCGGTATCCACCGCGATGCCGATGTCGACATGCGGGTGCAGCGTGCGGGTCAGCTTGTCGCCGTCGAACCAGGCGTTCATCGCCGGCACCGTCTTGCAGGCGCGCACGATGGCGCGGACGAGACGGCCGGTGACGTCGTTGCCGGGCGTCCAGGCGTGGATGTCGGCGTCGTCGCTGAGCGTGGTCGGCACGACCTTGGCATGTGCATCGGCCATCACGCGCGCCATGTTCCGGCGCACGCCCTTGAGCTGTTCGGGCTGGCCGCTGACGGACACGCCCGGCGGCTGCGTGCGCATCGGCTTGCCGGTGGCGGACAGTGTGGTGCGCTGCGGGTTCACGACCGGTGCCGCCGCGGCGACCGGCGCGGTGGTGCGTGCGGGTGCGGCGGTCGTGGTGCCGTGCGCGGACCCGTCTGCGGCGGCCTGCTTCACGTCCTGCATCGTCACTGCGCCGTCGGCGCCGCTGGCGCGCACGCGCGACAGATCCACGCCCAGCTTCTTCGCCATCGCGCGCACGGCCGGCATGGCCTTGACGCCCCCCACGGCGATCGCCTGTTCGGTGTGCACCGCATTGGACGACTGCATGGCACCGACCACGGTGCCGGCGTCGGCCTCCGTGGGAGCGACGTCAGTCGCGACGGGCGATGTGTCGGTAGCAGCGTTCGCGACTGACGTCGCTCCCACGACAGCGGATTTCGGCGGCCCGTGGTGGTGGCCGGTGTCCTGGCCTTCCGCGCGCTGCGGCAGCTTGGCGTCGGGCTCGAACACGGCCAGCATGCTGCCGGTGACGACGACATCGCCCGCCGCGCCGGCCAGCTTCACCACCTTGCCGGACACCGGGGAGGGCACTTCGACCACGGCCTTCGCGGTCTCCATCGATACCAGCGGTTCGTCCAGGCGGATCACGTCGCCTTCCTTGACGAACCACTCGACGATGGTCGCGTCCGGGAGGCCTTCGCCCAGGTCGGGAAGGTGGAAGGTCTTGCTCTCGCTCATTCGGATGTCTCTTCGGAAGTCGTGTCGTTGATCAGGTCCAGGTCGCGCGCGGGCAGCCAGCCGCTGCGTCCATCGGCATGGGTGCACCACCACCAGTCGCCGAGTTCATGATGGAGTTCGACGGTGTCACCCGCCTGCGCATCCAGTTCCTGGGCGGAATAGTCGCGCAGGGCGACGGCATGGCCGTCGTCCCGCGGCTGCAGCCAGTCCACCGGCGCCCAGCCGGCATTGCCGTCGGCGGTGGTGGTCCAGGCGAAGGCCGGCCATTCGGTGTCGCGCGCGCCGAGTGCGACCACGTCGCCGCGCGCGAACCGGATCGGGTTCGCGTACTGCGTGCGGTAGTCGCGGACGACACGGGCGCGCATCAGCCGGCCGCCATCGCCCGCTTGGCCGCGGCGACGATCTTGTCGACGCTGGGCAGGTATTTCATTTCCAGGCGGAACAGCGGGATGTGGGTGTCGTAGCCGGTGACGCGCTCGACCGGGGCCAGCAGGTCGTACATGGAGTGTTCGGCCAGGCGAGCGGCGATCTCGGCGCCGAAGCCCGCGGTACGCGGCGCTTCGTGCACGATCACGCAGCGGCCGGTCTTGGCCACCGACTCGGCGATGGTGTCGAAATCGAGCGGACGCAGCGTGGCGACATCGATGACTTCGGCGCTGATGCCTTCGCCAGCGAGTGTGTCGGCCGCTTCCAGCGCTTCCTTCACCTGCGCGCCCCAGGTCACCAGGGTCACGTCGGTGCCGTCGCGCAGCACGAAGCACACGTCCAGCGGCAGCGCTTCGCCGTCGTCGGCGACCACTTCCTTGTACTGGCGGTAGATGCGCTTGGGCTCCATGTAAATGACCGGGTCCGGGTCGCGGATCGCGGCCAGCAGCAGGCCGTAAGCGCGCTGCGGCGAGGACGGCATCACCACGCGCAGCCCGGGCACGTTGGTGAAAATGGCCTCGTTGGCTTCGCTGTGGTGTTCCGGCGCGCGGATGCCGCCGCCCCACGGCACGCGCAGCACCATCGGGCAGTGCAGGCGGCCGCGCGTGCGGGTGCGCAGGCGGGCGGCGTGGCAGATGATGTGGTCGACCATCGGATAGACGAAGCCGTCGAACTGCGCTTCGGCCACGGGCTTCATGCCCTGCGCGGCCAGGCCTATGGTCAGGCCGGCGATGGTGGTCTCGTCCAGCGGCGTGTCGAGCACGCGCTCGGGGCCGAACTTCTGCTGCAGGCCGGCGGTGGCGCGGAACACGCCGCCGTTCACGCCCACGTCCTCGCCCAGCACCAGCACGGATTCGTCGTGCGCGATCTCCCAGGCCAGCGCCTGGGTGATGGCTTCGATCAGGGTGATCGCGGTCGGGGTGGCCACGGTCTCGGCGTTCTGGGTCTTCGCCACGGTCTTGGTCTCCATCACGGCGCTCATGCGCGTCCCTCCGCGGCGATCGCGGCGGCGCGCTGCTGCAACAGTTCCGGCGGCGGATCGGCGTAGAGGTAGTCGAACATCGCCTCGACCGGCTGCACCGGCGTGTTGAGGTAGGCGTTGACCTCCTCGTCCACGCGCGCGCCGCATTCCTCTTTCCACGCGGCTTCGTCGGCTTCGCTCCAGGCGCCCTGCGCGGTCAGCCAGGTGCGCAGGCGCGTCATCGGTTCGCGTTCCCAGCCGGCCTTCACTTCGGCATCGTCGCGGTAGCGGCGCGCATCGTCGGCGGTGGTGTGGTCGGACAGGCGATAGGTGACGAACTCGATCACCGTGCCGCCCTGGCCCTTGCGGGCGCGCTCGCTGGCGCGGCGCATGCCCTCGAGCACGGCGATCAGGTCGTTGCCGTCCACCTGCAGGCAGTGCAGGCCGCCGGCCAGGCCCTTCTGCGCCAGCGTCTGCGCACCGGTCTGCGCGCTGCGCGGCACCGAGATCGCCCAGCCGTTGTTGATCACGCCCAGCACCAGCGGCAGCTCGTAGGCGCCGGCGGAATTCAGCGCGGCGTAGAAGTCGGTCTTGGACGAACCGCCGTCGCCGCAGGTCGCCACCGCGATGTGCGGTTGCTTGCGCAGCTTGAACGACAGCGCCGCGCCGGCGGCATGCAGGCACTGGGTGGAGATCGGCACGCAGAACGGGAAATCGCTGCGCGCATCGCTGTCGCGGTCGAAGTCGCTGCCGCGCTCGTCGCCGCCCCAGTACATCAGCACGTCGCGCGGCTTCACCCCGCGCATGAACATGGCGCCGTATTCGCGGTAGCTGGGCGCGTACACATCGCCCGGGCGCATCGAGGCGCCGATGCCGACGTGGGTGGCCTCGTGGCCCAGGCAGGCGGCGTAGGTGCCCAGCTTGCCGGTGCGCTGCAGGGCGATGGCCTTGGTGTCGAAGGTCCGCACGAACAGCATCTGCTTGAACAGCTCGCGCAGGCGGGCGACATCGCGCCCGGCCTCGGGCAGGTCGTTGCGCACCAGGGTGCCGTCGGGGCCCAGGTACTGGAGGTATTCGATCTCGAAGCTTGCGGCGATGCTCATCTGGACGGTTTTCTCGTCAGTGGCGGAATTGGTTTCAAATGTAATTTTAGGAGCTGAGCGCCCGGCAGCTGTCGTGCAATGCAACAAGACGGGGGTGGATGGCGCGGGCCCCACGGTGAAACCGGTGCTGAAACAGCGGCTTGGACGACGGTCGTCCGACGGCAGTCCGTCTGTTCCCGGACGTGACGCGCGTCGCGGCCTGCGCAAACGACAAGGGGCGCGGTTGCCCGCGCCCCTGTCGACCCCACGATGACGGGAAAGTTCAGCGGATGCGCTGGATCAGGCGATCGTGGTTGTTGGTCGGGTTCGGGTCCGTCGTCGTGCTGCTGACGGTGGCGTCGAACTCCAGTTCGGTACCGCGCTTCGGCTTGCCCGGCACCACCAAGGCGAAGGCCAGTGTCTGCACGCCGCGCGGCATGGCGCCGCGACGGGTGCAGTCGGCGGCGGCGCCGTCAGTGGTGTCCTGCACACGCGTGCAGCTCCAGCCGTTAGGGGCGGCGACGGCGGCGTAGCGGGCATCGACGTTGCTGGTCAGGCGCACGGTCACCTGCTCGGCTGCATCCGGCCCGGCGTTGCGCACCGGCACCAGCAGCGTGGCGATGGTGCCGCGGCGCAGCGGCAGGGCGGCGCCGAGCAGCTTCACCGACAGGTCGGCGCGGGTCTGCGGCAGTGCGGCCACGGCCACCGAGACGGCAGCGGTGTTGTCGCCGTTGGCCGGGTCGAGCACGGTCGAGTTGGCCGACACGCCCAAGCCGAGCGTGGCACCCGCTGTGCTGGCCGGGACGACGGCGTCGACGGCGAAGGTCGCTTCGTCACCGACCGCCAGCGACGGCACGGTGCAGGCCACGCGGGTGGTGCCCGCCGAGACTTCCGGTGCCGCACAGCTCCAGCCGGCTGGCAGCGTGGCCAGCGACGGCGACAGCTCGGCCGAGAACACGAACGCGAACGCGGCCGGCGATGCCGCACCCGGGCCCGCATTGCGGACGGTGGCGGTGTAGCGCACGGTGTCACCGACGTTGGCGTCGGCACGGTCGGCCGACACCGTCGCCGACAGGTCGGCGCGGGCGAAGGACGGCACGCGGATGCTCAGGCGCACCGGATCGTGGTCGGACGAACGCACGGCCAGCGAGGCGTCGCCGAAGTTGTCCACGCCGAAGTCCGCATTGATGCGCGCATGGTCCACGCGCAGCGCGGCGTCCATCACCAGCGACTCGTTGACCAGCACGTGGTCCAGCGTCTGCGCGTTGCCCTCGAACGAATACGAGTAGCGCTGCGCCGGATCGGCGATCAGCTGCGACCCATCCACCAGCGGCACGGTCAGCGGGCTGGGCATCCAGGTCAGCACCTGGTCCTCCGGCGCGGCGTCGCCCCGGATGATGCCCATCACGTCCACGTAACCGTCGTTGAACTCGAACGCATTGAAGTCGCCGACCAGCACGATCTTCTCGTCCGGGTTCGCCTGCTGCATTTCCTCGACCAGCTGCGCCAGGTAGACGGCCTGCGCACCGCGCTTCACCCGCACGCGCTCGCCGCCGGTGGCCCAGCCGCTGCTGCCCGGCAGGGTGTCGTTGATGTCATTGAGCGAACGCAGGTGGTTGACGATCACCGTCAGCGGATAGCTCGAGGTCGCGTCCTGGTGCACGCGGGCGCGCAGGCGCAGCGGCGGACGGTCGTTGAGCAGGCTGGTGGTGCCGTTCGGGTTGGCAAGGGTGGTCTCCTTGCCGAACTGCGCCACGTCCAGCACCTCGACGCGGGCCACACCGTCGGCGGTCAGGCGCGAGCTGACCAGGAAGCCGACGTTGATGCCGCCCACGTCGTTGCCCGGCTGCAGGTACGGCACATAGCCCGGGCGCGCGGCGCAGGTGGCGTCGATGCGTTCGGACAGCAGCTGCAGCACGCGCAGGTTCTCCACTTCCACCGCGCCCAGGATGTCCGGGGTCTTCAGGTAGTCGCAGATCGCCAGTGCCGCCTTGGCCAGCCGCTTGTCCAGCGCTTCCGGCGTCAGCGTCACCGCGCCGTTGCTGTCGTTGACCTCGTCGAACAGACGCAGCAGGTTGAAGCTGCCGACGGTGACTTCGTCGTAGTGGGGGTCGTTGACGGCTTCCGGCAGGCGGCCACCGCTGACGGTCGGCGGCGTGGCCACGTCGGGCAGCAGCGCCCAGGTGCCGGCGAAGTAGTCCAGCACGCCCAGCAGGCCCGCGACTTCCGCCCCGGTGTCGACCGACAGCGGCTGTGCGCCGACCTGGCCGCGGCTGCGCACCATCAGGCGTTCCTGGTTGGTGTCGAAGCGCGGCGGGTTCTTGCCGGCCGGCAGGGTGATGGCATCCATCACACCGATGCCGGCTTCGCGGAACGGACGCGCCACGCCGGGCAGGGCGACGTGGAACACGCCGTCGCTGAAGGACAGCGCGTCGTTCTCGTCGATGCTGCCGCCGGACGGGGCGATCACCACCGACTGCGCCACGCTCACGCGCATGCCTTCCAGCCGCTCCAGCGTGCCGGGCAGGGCGTCGGGGCTGAGTTCGGCGGCGGTCAGTTCGATCGCGGCGGGCAGGGCGAGGCCGGTTTCCAGCACCTCCACCGTCGGCGTGACGATCTCGGTGATCGCCAGTTGATGCGGATTGGACGACGGGGTGTATTCCTCGACCGTGCCGGTCACGCGCACGCGGTTGCCGACCGCGGCGGTGGCGGGCGGTGCGCTGCTGGTGAACACGAACACGGCATCGGACGTGGCCGGGTCGCCGTCGTCGTTGGCGGCCTGCAGGAAGAAGCCGTTGTTGAATTTGATCGCAGTGACGATGCCCTCGGTCACCACGCGCTTGCCGTTGTGCGGCGACAGCAGGCCGTTGCCCTGGATCTGGGCGATGGTCAGCGCCAGCGGCGGATCGGGCGGTTCCGGCGGCTCTGCGCCGCTGTTGCGCGGGTTCGGTGCACCGACCGCGAAGTCGGCGCCGTTGTTGTTGGTGTCGATGCTGCCATCGCCGCCACGCAGCGCAGCGGTGGTGTTGCTCAGCGTGCCGGTCGGCGCGCTGCCTTCGAAGCAGTTGGCCGCGCTGCCGAAACCGACGAAGTCGACCACGTTCGCATCGGCGGTCGGGCAGGCACCGGTCAGCGCCGTCGTGCTGCGGCTCAGCGCGACCTTGCCGGCCGTGCCGGCCATGGCGATGGTACCGGTGGCGTCGGGCGTGGGCAGGTCCACCGTGCCGCCGGCGCCCTGCGCCTGCTGGATCAGGTAGAAACCGCCGGCCGGGATGCTGCCGCTGAGGTTGGTGCGGCCATTCCAGGTGGTACCCGTGGAGGAGGCGTACTGCACGCTCCAGCCGGTCAGGTCGACCGCGGTGGGTCCGTTGTTGCGCAGCTCGATGAAGTCGTTCTTCAGCGTGGCGCCGCTGTTGCCGCCGCCGCCGTAGACCTGGCTGATGACCACCTGCGCCTGCACCGACGACGCGGCGAAGAGCAGGGCGAAAGACGCGAACACGGCCGCAAGGCGGCCCCGTGGCATTTCCATGTAACGGGTTCTCCCTCAGTGGATTGGATGCCGCCCCCTGTCGGGGGCGGATCCGCCCCCGGCCGGCGCAATGTAGCCCAAGCCTGTGGTACACGCATTGCATGGGCATGACATAAGTGCCGGTTTTCCATCGTCTTGCCAGGGTCGGCCACCGGCATCGGTTACGCTGGCGCCCTCGCCGCCCCCAGGGCGGTGCCCCAGTTGATCGACGGATGGCCGTAGAAAAGAACGAGCGCCCGCTGGAAGCGGGCATCCACACCGACCTTGCCGGCCGCATGAGCTACGGCGGCTACCTGCAGCTGGACCGCCTGTTGTCCGCGCAGCACCCGGTCTCCGATCCGCCGCACCACGACGAGATGCTGTTCATCGTGCAGCACCAGGTCTCGGAGCTGTGGATGAAGCTGATGATCCACGAGCTGCGCGCCGCCATCGGTTTCCTCCAGCACGACCAGGTCTGGCAGTGCCGCAAGGTGCTGGCGCGCGCCAAGCAAGTGATGCGCCAGCTGACCGAACAGTGGTCGGTGCTGGAGACGCTGACGCCCTCGGAATACATGGGCTTCCGCGACCTGCTGGGGCCTTCGTCGGGCTTCCAGTCGCTGCAGTACCGCACCATCGAGTTCCTGCTGGGCAACAAGAATGCGGCGATGCTGAAGGTGTTCTCGCACGATCCGGAAGGCCATGCCGGTCTGGAGGCGGTGCTGGAGGCGCCCAGCCTGTACGACGAGTTCCTGATGTATCTCGCCCGCTGGGGCCACGCCATCCCGGCCCAGCACCTGAAGCGCGACTGGCGCCAGTCGCACGCCGCCGACACCGCCCTGCTGCCGGTGTTCGAGGCCATCTACGAAGACACCGACCGCTACTGGCGCGAGTATTCGCTGTGCGAGGACCTGGTGGACCTGGAGAGCCAGTTCCAGCTGTGGCGCTTCCGCCACATGCGCACGGTGATGCGCATCATCGGCTTCAAGCGTGGTACCGGCGGGTCCAGCGGCGTGGGCTTCCTGCGCCAGGCGCTGGAGCTGACGTTCTTCCCGGAGCTGTTCGACGTGCGCACCTCGATCGGACCCGGCCGCTGAGCGATGGACGCGATGGCCGCGCTGCAGTGGCTGGCGGGCGCGGTGGCGCTGGCGGTCCTGGCGTTGGCCGTGCCCCGGCTGCCCTGGCACAAGTTGCAGGGCGATCCCGAGGCCCAGCGCGTGCTGGGCATGGCGACGATGGCGCTGGTGCTGTTGCGCGTCTTCAACACCCATGGCCTGGCCGGCGTGCAGCTGAACTTCACCGGCGCGATGGTGGCGGTGCTGATGTTCGGCCCGGCGTTCGCCCTGTGGGCGCTGGCGGTCGCCTCGCTGGTAGCCTGGCCGTTCGGTTACGCGTGGCTGGGGCCCGGCCCGGATTTCCTGGCCACGGCGGCTGTGCCGGTGGCACTGGGTTGGGCCTGGTCGCGGTTCTGCGAACGCCGCTTGTCGGCCAATCTGTTCGTGTACGTGCTGGTGCAGGGGTTCCTGGGCGGCGCCCTGGCCATCGCGGCCAGCAACCTGGGCAAGTACTTGGCCGCGGCCTGGCTGGAGCTGCCGGGCGCGGGGTTCTACCTTCTGGCCACGCCCTTGATGATGTTCGGCGAGGCTTTCCTGACGGGTGGGGCGATGGCGCTGATCGTGGTTTACCGGCCCCACTGGTGCAGCACGTTCGACGATGCACGCTATCTCCGGCCGCGTTGACGCACGCAGTCCGGCGGTATTTCCCCCGTCGCGCAGGACGTCAATTCCCTGCGCAATCAGTCATTTGCGTCGCTGAATAGGCCGAAACGCCGCCCGCGGGGCACTGTTTCATCGATTTGACGGGGGCTGGCCGTCTCGGTGATCCTCGCCCGTCCCGTGCGGTTGCACGGGAAACCGAAATCCTGAACCACTTTTCTAGGGGGAGCCCGCATGAGCGGAGCCGTCGACACGTCAACGCCGGAACGGATACCGGAATTCAAGCAAGTCCTGGGACATCCGCGTCCGCTGTGGATGCTGTTCATGTCCGAATTCTGGGAGCGCTTCGCGTTCTACGGCATCCGCTGGGCGATGGTGCTGTACATCGTGGCGCAGTTCCACGGTGGCGACGCCAGCGGCGAGAAACCCGCGAGCGAGCTCTACGGCGCCTACCTGGCGCTGGTGTATGCCGGTGCCATCTTCGGCGGCTACGTCGCAGACAAGCTGATCGGCTTCCAGCGCTCCATCCTGCTGGGCGCAGTGTTCATGTCGGCCGGCCTTTTCCTGCTGGCCCTGCCGAGCGAGGCGATGTTCAAGCTGGGGCTGGCCACGATCATCGTCGGCAACGGCCTGTTCAAGCCGATCATCTCCACCATGGTGGGCAAGCTGTACGCGCAGGGCGACGCACGGCGCGATTCGGGCTTCACCATCTTCTACATGGGCATCAACATCGGCGCGTTGCTGGCCCCGATCGTCACCCAGTATCTGGCCAAGAAGGTGTTCGGCATCGAGGACATGCCCGCCTACAAGGTGGTGTTCATCGCCGCCGGCGTGGGCATGCTGCTGAGCCTGGTGTGGTTCTGGTTCGGCCGCAGGCAGCTGCAGGGCATCGGCCTGCCCGCCGAGCACCAGACCGGGATGCGCAACGTCAGCCTGGTCGTGCTGTTCGGTGCGGTGATCGGCGTCCCGATGTTCTACGCCCTGCTGACCATCGACGCCAACCTGCTGCAGGCGATCCTGATGGCGCTGTTCGTGATCCCGGCGGTCATGCTGGTGGTCGAGGGCCTGCGCGAGGGCAAGGTCGCGCGCGATAAGGTCGTGGCGATGCTGGTGATCTTCGTGTTCAACGTGCTGTTCTGGATGTTCTTCGAGCAGGCGGGCAGTTCGTTCAACTTCCTGGCCGACCGCATCGTCGACCGCAACATCGGCATGGAAGGGTTCTTCCAGGCGTTCGCCGGCACCAGCGACTTCCCGGTGTCGTGGTTCCAGTCGGTCAACTCGGTGGCGATCATCGCGCTGGCACCCGTGCTGGCGTGGCTGTGGGTGAAGATGGGGAAGAACAACCCGATCATCCCGCGCAAGTTCGGCCTGGGCCTGATCTTCAACGGCCTGGCCTTCCTGCTGCTGATGTACGCGCTGTCCAGCCTGGTCGACGGCGACGGCAAGATCCCGTTCTGGACGCTGTTCATGGTGTACGTCATCCAGTCCGTCGGCGAGCTGTGCCTGTCGCCGATCGGCCTGTCGATGACGACCAAGCTGGCGCCGTCGCGCCTGGCGGGCATGGCGATGGGCTGCTGGTTCCTGTCGATCGCGATCGGCAACAACCTGGCGGGCATCTTCGCTGGCCGCGTCAGCGGCGAAGGCGGCATGACCGTGCAGTCCGCGCATGCCGGCTATACGTTCGGCTTCTGGGCACTGGTGGGATCGGGCGTGCTGCTGTTCCTGGTCGCCCCGCTGGTGCAGCGACTCATGCATGGCGTGAAGTGACGCATCCGCGCGTGCCCCAAGGGCGCGCGCCTTTGCCGATGCGTCATCTCCGCGCAAGCGGGGATCCAGTGAAAACGGCGGCCATGGGCCGCCGTTTTTTTGTGGAGCGGAGCTTGCTCCACTGCTGTCGGGTTGGTACATCGCGCAGCCGAGCAAGCTCGGCTCTACGAAAGCGGGCTGCTCAGCCCTCGATGCGCCTGACGCCTTCCCCGGCCAGCTTGTCGATCAGCCGGTCCAGCATCGTCCGCTCCTCTTCGGTAAGCGGTTCCAGCATGCGCTGGTGGTATTCGATGACCATCGGCGCGACCTCGTCGTAGACCCGGAAGCCTTCATCGGTCAGCGCCAGCACCGAGCGGCGGCGGTCGTCGCCGTGGATCTCGCGCTGGATCAGCGCCCGTTCCAGCAGGCGGGCCACCGCCCGGCTGACCGCCACCTTGTCCATCGCGGTCCGGGCGGCCACCTCGCCGGCCGACAGGCCCGGGAAGCGCCCCAGCACCGCCATGACCCGCCATTCGGTGATCGCCAGGCCGAAACGGCGGTGGTATTCGCGGGAAATCGCCCCGCTGATGCGGTTGGACAGCACGCTCAGCCGGTACGAGAACAGGCGGTCGAGGTCGAAATCGGCGTGGACGACGGGGTTGGCGGGTTCGCTCATGCTGCGCTGCTACTTGTGGGTGGTTTCAGCTGAAACTATATTGGAGCGTATTCCGGCAAGCCTAGCGAGGTGCCCCATGAACGCACAACCCAACCTGGGCATGCAGCCCACGACGTTCGACAACCCGATGGGCATCGACGGCTTCGAATTCGTCGAGTTCGCCGCACCCGCCGGCCAGGTCCACCACCTGCACGACTACTTCCGCAAGCTGGGCTTCGTCCAGGTCGCGCGGCACAAGACGCGGCCGATCAGCACCTACCGTCAGGGCGACTGTACGTTCCTGATCAACGAAGATCCGGACTCCTTCGCCGCCCGCTTCGCGGCCCAGCATGGTCCCAGTGCCTGTGGTTTCGCGATCCGGGTGAAGAAGCTGGCCGAGTGGGCGCGCGTGCAGGCGCTGAAGAACGGTGCCGAATCGTTCGACGCTGCCGACGAACTGACCAAGGCCGTGGCCGCGCCGGTCATCAAGGGCATCGGCGACTGCATGCTCTACATCGTCGACCGTTACGACGACAAGGGCACCATCCATGACCCGGACTACGAATACCTGCCCGGCGTGGACCTGATGCCGAAGGGCTTCGGGCTCACCTTCATCGACCACCTGACCCACAACCTCTACCACGGCAACATGGCCAAGTGGGCGGACTACTACGAGCGGTTGTTCAACTTCCGCGAAATCCGCTACTTCGACATCAAGGGCGCCAAAACCGGCCTGCTGTCCAAGGCGATGACCGCGCCGGACGGCATGGTGCGCATCCCGCTCAACGAGTCCAGCGACCCGAAGAGCCAGATCAACGAGTACCTGGACGCCTACAAGGGCGAGGGCATCCAGCACATTGCCTGCTTCACCGACGACATCTACACCACGGTGGAGAAGATGCGCGAGGCGGGGGTGGAATTCCTGGATACGCCGGACACGTACTTCGAGGTGATCGACCAGCGCATCCCCAACCACGGCGAGGACGTCGCGCGGCTGGCGCGCAACAAGATCCTGATCGACGCCGACGTGGAGACCAAGCAGCGCAAGCTGTTGCAGATCTTCACCCAGAACGCGCTGGGGCCGATCTTCTTCGAGATCATCCAGCGCAAGGGCAACGAAGGCTTCGGCGAGGGCAACTTCCAGGCGCTGTTCGAGAGCATCGAGCGGGACCAGATGAAGCGCGGGGTGCTGTAGGCTCCCGCTCCAAGCCCCTCTCCCTGCGGGAGAGGGGTTGGGGTGAGGGACGGCGAAGTCTTAGCGCTTACGACGCCAGGAAAGCGGATCAGCAAGGACAGGAGGTCCTGCGTGAGCAAGCCACGCTTGCCGACCCAAACGCTCGATCATGCCAAGCAGCTACGCAAGGGCATGACCGATGCCGAGCGCCGGTTGTGGCAGTACCTGCGGGCGGGACGCCTGGAGGGCATGAAATTCCGCCGCCAGCATCCAGTGCCGCCCTACATCGTCGATTTCTGCTGCGTCGAAGCGGGTCTGGTGGTGGAACTGGATGGTTCGCAACATTCGCCTGCTGCGGATGCCGCAAGAACGCGATACTTGCAGTCTCAGGGGTGGCGGGTCGTGCGGTTCTGGGACAACGATGTGCTGAGGGAGGTGGAGGTGGTGGTCGCGGCGATCTGGGATTTCACCTCGCGGCCGGCCCTCTCCCCAACCCCTCTCCCGCCGGAAGAGGGGCTTTGATCGGGACATGATGAGCATGAATGCGAACAGCGCCAATAACTACATGACCGGCTTCGGCAACCACTTCGCCAGCGAGGCGATTCCCGGCACGCTGCCGGAAGGCCGCAACTCGCCGCAGCGGGTGGCGCACGGGCTGTACGCCGAACAGCTCAGCGGCACCGCCTTCACCGCGCCGCGGGCGGAGAACCGGCGCAGCTGGCTGTACCGCATCCGCCCGGCGGCGATGCACGGGCCGTTCCAGCCCTACGCGCAGCACCGCCTGCACAGCGATTTCAGCGCCGGACCGGTGTCGCCCGACCAGATGCGCTGGTCGCCGCTCCCCATGCCGGAGTCGCCGACGGACTTCGTCGACGGCCTGTACACGATGGCGGGGAACGGCGGGCCGGAAGGCCAGCACGGCGTCGGCATCCACCTCTACGCCGCCAACCGGTCGATGCAGGGGCGCTACTTCTACGACGCCGATGGCGAGTTGCTGATCGTCCCGCAGCAGGGTCGGCTGCGCATCGCCACCGAATTCGGCGTGATCGATATCGAACCGCAGCAGGTCGCCGTGATGCCGCGCGGCGTACGCTTCCTGGTCGAACTGCCCGACGGCGAGGCGCGCGGCTATGTCTGCGAGAACTTCGGTGCAGCGCTGCGCTTGCCGGACCTGGGGCCCATCGGCTCCAACGGCCTGGCCAATCCACGCGATTTCGAGACGCCGGTGGCGGTCTACGAGGACGTGGAAGGCGAGTTCGAACTGATCGCCAAGTTCCAGGGCCACCTGTGGCGCGCGGACATCGGCCATTCGCCGCTCGACGTGGTGGGCTGGCATGGCAACTACGCGCCCTACCGCTACGACCTGCGCCGGTTCAACACCATCGGCTCGATCAGCTACGACCATCCGGATCCGTCGATCTTCCTGGTGCTGACCTCACCGAGTGATACGCCGGGCGTGGGCAACATGGATTTCGTGATCTTCCCGCCGCGCTGGCTGGTGGCGCAGGACACCTTCCGTCCGCCGTGGTTCCACCGCAACATCGCCAGCGAGTTCATGGGCCTGATCCATGGCGTGTACGACGCCAAGGCCGAGGGCTTCGCGCCGGGCGGTGCGTCGCTGCACAACTGCATGACGGGTCATGGGCCCGATGCGGCGACCTTCGAGAAGGCGTCGAGCGCCGACCTGTCGAAGCCGGATGTCATCGACGACACGATGGCTTTCATGTTCGAGACGCGCGCGGTGATCCGCCCCACCCGCCAGGCGGTCGAAGCCGCGCATCGCCAGCGCGACTACCAGGCCTGCTGGGCCGGCCTGCGCAGGCACTTCGTGCCGCCGCAGGCCTGAGATCCGTCAGGACAGGGACGCGTCGGCGCGGGCGTCCAGCAAAGCCTGCATGCGCCGCAGCGGCGCGTGCGGCAGCGCTTCGAACAGCCTGTCGCGGATGCGGCCGGCCAGCGTGGGCGCGACGCGGCCCTCGAGGAAGCCGTACGCATCGGCCAGCGCTTCGAGCAGGGCCTCGTCATCCAGTCGTGCCTGCAGCCGGCCGCGATGATGTGCGGCCTCGGGGTCGCGCTGCAGTTCCAGCATGCCCGACAGGTAGACCTTGGCCGCCACCAGCGAGCGACGCGTACCCGTCGAAGGCGTGACGGGTACCGCGCCCGAGGGCGGCGGCTGCAGCGCCCGCTGCGTGGAGGGAGTCGCCAGATACCCCGCCGAGACCAGGCGCTGCACCAGCAGCGGCGCGTCCTGTCCCAGCAGTCGCACCAGTTCGGCCAGGTCGCGTTGCCCATCGCAGAGGATCAGTGCGCGCCGCTCGCGCATGCCCAGCGCACCCGAGTGGGTCTGCAGCGTCTGCCGGGCGAGGTCGGTCTTGATCGGGCGCATGGCGGGCGGAGGGCGGGTGCGCGCGCAGGCTAGGCCGCGGTGATGAAGTGCGGATGACAGCGGCATTCGCGGCGACTTAACGCCGCGACGCTAGGATTCAGGTTTGTGCAATGGAGAGAGCCGATGAAGTCGTTGTTGCCCCTCGTGATGGCGGTCACGCTGTTGTCCGCGTGCCAGCGCGACCCGGCCGCGGCGCCCGCGACCGAACCGCAGACCACCGCGACCGCCACGCCGATGGCCGAAGCTCCCGCGCCCACGCCTGCCGCCGACGACACGGCGGCGCCGGCCGGACCGGTCAGCCAGGCGAGTTTCCTGGGCTATGGCGACATGAAGCTGGGCAGCACCGTCGATGAGGCGCGCGCTGCCTGGGGTGGCGAACTCAACGGCGCACCGATGGAGGGCACGACCTGCCACTACCTGTGGCCGAAGTGGATCAGTCGCCCCGCCGACTTCGCCTTCATGATGGAAGACGGCAGGTTCGTCCGTTACGACGTGGGCACCGACAAGGAAACCGCACCGGGTGGCGGCAAGGTCGGCATGAGCGTGGAGGAACTGCAGAAACTCTACGGCGGCGCGCTGAAGGCTTCGCCGCACAAGTACACGCAGGGTGGCCAGTACCTGTCCATGGACGCCGGCGACGTGGCGCCGACCAGGCTGGTGTTCGAAGTCGACGCAGCCGGCAAGGTCACGTCGTGGCGCGTGGGCCTGTCGCCGCAGGTGGAGTACGTCGAAGGCTGTTCCTGAGGAAGCGGGGCGGCATAGAATCCCTGCCATCCACGAGGGGAGGGCGGGGCGATGACGGAAGCCTGGGGATATTTCGCGCTGGGCCTGCTGCTGCTGGCGCTGGGCGGCGACTCCATCGTCAAGGGCGCATCGGGCCTGGCGCAGAGGATCGGGGCGTCGCCGTTCGTGGCGGGCCTGCTGCTGATCGCCTTCGGTACCTCGCTGCCGGAACTGGCGGTCAATGCGCGCGCAGTGTGGGTCGGTTCCCAGGAACTGGCCCTCGGCAATGCCGTCGGCAGCAACATCGTCAACCTTGGGCTGACGCTGGGGCTGGCCGCCGTGGTCGCGCCGATCCTCGTGCGGATGCGGGTGCTTTCGCCCCTGCTGGTACTGCTGGCGCTGGCCTCGCTGGCGCTCATCGTGTTCGGCCTGGACGGCGTGGTGGGGCGGGGCGAGGGAATGGCCCTGCTGCTGGGCTTCGTGGCGGCCCTGGCATTCCTGCTGGCGCGCGCATCGCGCGAAGACGCGGGCGTGCGCGCGGAGGTCGAGGCGTTCGCCGCCACGCGCACGGTGCTGTGGATGAACCTGCTGCGCTTCGTGGTGGCCGCTGCGCTGCTTTACTACGGCGCGCGCTTCGTCGTGCAGGGTGCGCCGGTGATCGGTGCCCATTGGGGTCTTTCGCCGCTGCTGACCGGCCTGCTGCCGGTGGCCATCGGCACTGCGCTGCCGGAGATCGCGGCCGCCTCGATGGCGGCGCGGCGCGGGCAGGGGGACATGGTGGCCGGGCACGTGATCGGTTCGAGCCTGTTCAATCTGCTGGTGGTGGTGGGCGGCATGGCGGCCTTCCGCCCCATGGCGCTGCCGGAGTCGTTCGTCCGGCTGGAACTGCCCGCCGCCATCGCCTTCGTGCTGGTGCTGTATCCGATGCTGCGCGGCGACCTGCGCATCAGCCGTACGGAAGGCGGTCTGCTGCTGGCGGCCTTCGTGGGATGGGTGCTACTGGAGATCGCGCTGCTCGCCTGACTGAATGACGGCTCAGGCAGCTGTGAACGGGTTTGTTAAACTCGGGGCGATTGCTCGCGAATGACGCATTCCCTGCAACGCAAGGCGGTTGATGATCCCTTTCCTTGAAATCCTGCTGGCGCTGCCGTTCGTGCTCGCGCTGGTGGTGGCGCTGGCGCGCGGCCTTCCGCGCGGCGCCACCGCATGGCTGGCCGGCCTGGCACCGCTGCTGGGCCTGGTGCTGCTGGCGTGGATGACGCCCAGTGTGCTGAATGGTTGGGACCTGCGTGCCGACCACGCCTGGATTCCCCAGATCGGCCTGTCGTTCACCCTGCGGCTGGATGGGCTGGCGTGGATGTTCGCCGGGCTGGTGCTGGCGATCGGCGGGCTGGTGGTGGTGTACGCGCGCTACTACCTCAGCCAGAAGGACAGCGCGCCGCGGTTCTTCGCCTCCCTGCTGTTGTTCATGGGTTCGATGCTGGGCGTGGTGCTGGCCGGCAACCTGCTGCTGCTGGTGGTGTTCTGGGAGCTGACGAGCATCAGCTCGTTCCTGCTGATCGGGTTCTGGTCGCATCGGCAGGATGCGCGCGAAGGCGCGCGCATGGCGCTGGCCATCACCGGTGCCGGCGGGCTGGCGCTGCTCGGCGGCGTGCTGCTGCTCGGGCGCATCGTCGGCAGCTACGACCTGGACGTGGTGCTGGCCTCGGGCGACCTGATCCGTGGCAGCGCGCTGTATCCGTGGGCGCTGGCGCTGGTGCTGGCCGGCGTGTTCACCAAGAGCGCGCAGTTCCCCCTGCATTTCTGGCTGCCGCACGCGATGGCCGCGCCCACGCCGGTATCGGCCTACCTGCACTCGGCCACGATGGTGAAGGCGGGCGTGTTCCTGCTGGCGCGCCTGCACCCTGCGCTGGCGGGCACCGACCTGTTCTTCTACGTGGTCAGTACCGTCGGCGCGTTGACGCTGCTGGTCGGCGCCTGGTACGCGATCTTCCAGCACGATCTGAAAGGCCTGCTGGCCTACTCGACCATCTCGCACCTGGGACTGATCACGCTGCTGTTCGGCATCTCCACGCCGATGGCGGTGGTGGCCGGCGTGTTCCACATCCTCAACCACGCCACGTTCAAGGCCTCGCTGTTCATGGCGGCGGGCATCATCGACCACGAGACCGGCACCCGCGACATGCGCCGGCTGGGCAACCTGCGCCATTACATGCCGTGGACCAGTGCGCTGGCGATCATCGCGTCGCTGGCTATGGCGGGCATCCCGCTGCTCAACGGCTTCCTGTCCAAGGAAATGTTCTTCGCCGAAGCGCTGGATATCCCCGGGCATCGCGCGATGCGCGACGCGATCAGCGTGGCGGCGTTGCTGTACGGCGTCTTCGGCGTGGCCTACAGCCTGCGCTTCGTCTACGAGACGTTCTTCGGCGATGGGCCGCGCGCGCTGGAGGTGACGCCGCACGAACCGCCGCGCTGGATGAAGATCCCGGTGGAAGTGCTGGTGGTGCTGTGCGTGGCGGTGGGCATGTTCCCGGCATGGACGGTGGCGCCGGTGCTGCATGCGGGCGCCGCCGCGATCCTCGGCGAGGCCATGCCCGACTACAGCCTGGCGGTGTGGCACGGGATCAACAAGCCGCTGCTGATGAGCCTGGCCGGCATTGCGGGCGGCATCGCGCTGTATTTCGGACTGCGGCGCTTGTTCGACCTGCATGCCATCGTGAGGCGCTCGCTGGGGCGCAAGGTGTTCCGCTGGAACATGGAGGCGTTGTACGGGCTGGCCGGCCGGTTCACCGATACCCTGGCCAACGGCAGCCTGCAGCGCAGCCTGCTGTGCCTGGTGCTGGCAGCGGCGGCGGCCGGTGCCGCCCCGTTCGTCGGTGGCGAGGCGTCGCCGCTGCAGTGGCGCGCGCCGCAGCCGATGCCGCTGCTGGGCTGGCTGTTGTGGCTGGTGCTGGTGGTCTGCGCGCTGTGGACGATCCGGCTATACCGGCAGCGGCTGCTGGCGGTGGTCGTGCTGGGCGGTGCCGGCCTGATGGTGAGCCTGGCGTTCGTGTTCCTGTCCGCGCCGGACCTGGCGCTGACCCAGCTGATGGTGGAAATGGTCAGCCTGGTCCTGCTGCTGCTCGGCCTGCACTACCTGCCGCCGCGCTCGCCGCCGGAGCGCACGCCGCGCCGGCGGCTGCGCGACATCGCGGTGGCGCTGGTCGCGGGCACCGGCGTGGGCCTGCTGGCCTACCAGGTGATGACGCGGCCGGGCGATACGATCAGCGGCGAACTGCTGGCGCGTTCGCTGCCCGAAGCCTACGGCGCCAACGTGGTGAACGTGATCCTGGTGGACTTCCGTGGCTTCGATACCTTCGGCGAGATCACCGTGTTCGGCATCGCCGCGCTGATCGTGCACGCGCTGCTGCGGCGTGCGCGCATGGCGCCGGAAAAGGTGATGTCGGGTCCGCCGATCAAGCTGCCGGTTCCCGCGGATCTCGCGCAGATCATGTTCCCGCTGACGCTGACCGTGTCGGTGTTCCTGTTCCTGCGCGGTCACAACGCGCCGGGCGGCGGCTTCATCGCGGGGCTGGTGCTGGCGGTGCCGCTGCTGGTGCAGTACGTCATCCAGGGCGCGGCTTCGGTGGAGTCGCGATTCGGGTTCGACTACGTGCGCTGCGTCGGCACGGGCCTGATCGTCGCTGGCGTGAGCGGCGTGGCGTCGATGGCCTTCGGCGTGCCGTTCCTGACCAGCGGGCACCTGGACCTGGAGCTCCCGCTGATCGGGACGGTGCCACTGGCCAGTGCCATCGGCTTCGACACCGGCGTGTACCTGGTGGTGTTCGGCGGCGCCATGTTGATCCTCTCGATGATGGGCACCATCCGCCCGTCGCGCACGCGCGTGTCGCACCTGGGGGTGATGGAACCGGGTGAGCGTTCCACCCGCACCGGAGAACTGCGCTGATGGAACTGGCGATGGCAAGCGCGATCGGCATCCTCACCGCCGCGGGCGTGTACCTGCTACTGCGCGCGCGCAGCTTCGATGTGATCCTCGGACTGACGCTGCTGTCCTATGCGACCAACCTGCTGATCTTCTCTGGCGGACGGTTGGTGCCGGGAAAGCCGCCGGTGCTCCGCGACGGCGTGCCGGCCGACCTGGCGCACTACACCGATCCGTTGCCGCAGGCGCTGGTGCTGACCGCCATCGTCATCGCTTTCGCGATGACCGCGGTGACCGTGGTGCTGGCGATCCGCAGCCGCGGCGACAACGACAGCGACCATGTTGACGGCTCCAAGGCCGAGCGCGAATTCCTTGCCAGCGAACAGCGCCGGCATGAGGAAGCCCGCGACGCCGCGAAGGCCGACGAGGCGGAGCCGCGCGCATGAACCACCTGCCGGCCCTGCCCATCCTGATCCCGCTGTTCGCCGCGTCGATCGCGCTGTTCTTCGAGCATCGCCGGTTCGGCATGGTGCCGCAGCGCATCGTGGCGTGGACCTCGATCGCGGCGATGCTGGCCGTGACCTGCATGCTGGTCGGCTCGGCGGCGTCCGGCGAGGTCTCGGTCTACCTGCTGGGCGACTGGCCGGCGCGCCTGGGCATCGTGCTGATGGTGGATCGCCTGTCCGCGCTGATGCTGCTGGTCGGGCTGTTGCTCGGTGCGGCGTGCCTGCTGCATGCCTGCGCGGGCTGGGACCGCCGTGCGCCGCACTTCCATGCGTTCTTCCAGTTCCAGCTGATGGGTTTGAACGGGGCCTTCCTGACGGGCGACATCTTCAACCTGTTCGTGTTCTTCGAAGTACTGCTGATCTCCTCGTACGGGTTGATGCTGAGCGGCGGCCGCGGCGAGCGCATGCGTGCCGGCCTGCATTACGTCGCCTTCAACATCGCGGCATCCACGCTGTTCCTGATCGCGCTGGGCCTGCTGTATGGCCTGCTGGGTTCATTGAACATGGCCGAGCTGTCGGTGCGCGTGGCCCAGCTGCCGCCGGACGACGTGGCGCTGGTGCAGGCGGCCGCCGGCCTGCTGTTCGTGGTGTTCTGCGCCAAGGCCGCGCTGCTGCCGATGTATTTCTGGCTGCCGGAAACCTACACGCACGCACCGGCCGCGGTGGCCGGCCTGTTCGCCATCATGACCAAGGTCGGGCTGTACGCGGTGTTGCGGCTGGGCACGCTGAGCTTCGGCGCGTTGGGTCCGCTGGAAGGCTTCGCCTGGCCGGCGCTGCTGGTGCTGGGTGCGGCCACGCTCGTGCTGGCGTCGCTGGGGGTGCTGGCGGCCACGCGGCTGCGCGCGCTGGCGGCCTACCTGGTACTGGGGTCGGCGGCGACGCTGTTCGTCGCGTTCTCGCTGGGAACGGCAGGCACGATGGGCGCGGGGTTGTACTACCTGGTGCACAGCAGTTTCGCCGGTGCGGCGCTGTTCCTGCTGGCCGACCTGATCCGGCGTCGTCGCGGAAGCGCGGGCGATCGCAAGGACGTGATCGCGGCGTTGCCGGACAAGACCGTACCCGGCCTGCTGTTCCTGGTGGCGGCGGTGTCGCTGGCGGGGCTACCGCCCTTGTCGGGTTTCATCGGCAAGCTGTTGCTGTTGGAAGCCGTGCCAGCCGGTCCGCGCACGTTCTGGGTGTGGCTGCTGGTGCTGGGTACCAGTTTCATGATGCTGGTCGGGTTGGCGCGCGCAGGCACGCGGCTGTTCTGGCGCGTGGCGCCGTGGCCGGACGCCGGGCAACACAGGCTGGAAGCCTTCACGCCCGAGCACGAGATGGTGCCCGCGCCCTCGCGTCCCCTGGAAACGGCGGCCATCGTGCTGCTGCTCGCTTATGGCGTGGCGCTGGTGGTGGCGGCCGCCCCCGTGCTGGACTACACGCGCGCCACCGCCTTGCAGCTGCTGTCGCCCGGCGACTACGTGGAGCACGTGCGGGCCGCGCTGCCGATCCTGAGGGAGCCCTGAGCATGGCCGCGACGTGGCGCAAGCGCTGGTTGCCGTCGTTGCCGTTGAGCATGACGGTGTTCTGCTTCTGGCTGCTGATGAATGACGAGATCAGTGTCGGCCAGGTGGTGATGGCGCTGGTGCTGGGCCTGGTGATCCCGCCGTTCGCGGCGCGGCTGGACCGCGAGTTCGCCCGCATCGGCCGGCTGCGCAGCGTGCCGCGCATGCTGGGCGTGCTGCTGTGGGACATCGTGCAGGCCAACGTCACCGTCGCGCTGCAGGTGCTGGGGCCGGAACGGAAGATCCGGCCGGGTTTCATCTGGGTGCCGCTGGACATCGACAACATCCACGGCATCGCCGCGCTGACCAGCATCATCACGCTGACGCCGGGTACGGTGTCGTCGGCCCTGTCGGACGATCGCCGCCACCTGCTGGTGCACGTGCTCAACCTGGACGATGCCGACGACGTGATCCGGCAGATCAAGACGCGCTACGAGGCACCGCTGATGGAGATCTTCCCATGACCCCGCAGACCCTGGTGATGTACGCGGTGATCGGCGCGATGCACGTGGTCGGCGTGGCCATGCTGCTGGCGCTGTACCGGCTGGTGCGCGGTCCCAGCGTGCCGGACCGCATCCTCGCGCTGGATACCCTGTATGTCTGCGCGATCGCGCTGCTAATGCTGTTCGGCATGTACCTGGGCACGGCGGTGTACTTCGAAGCGGCGCTGATCATCGCCATGCTGGGCTTCGTGGGCACGGTGGTGCTGAGCAAGTACGTGCTGCGCCGGGACATCGTCGAATGAGCTGGGTCTTCGCCATCCTGCTGGTGCTGCTGCTCGCGGTGGGCAGCTTCTTCATTCTCGTGGGCTCTTTCAGCCTGGTGAAGTTGTCGGAGTTCTTCAAGCGGCTGCACGGACCGACCAAGGCCAGCACGCTGGGCGTGGGCTGCGTGCTGATCGCCTCGGTGGGGTACCACGCGCTGGGCGGCACGGATCCGCAGCCGCGCGAACTGCTGATCACCGCGTTCCTTTTCATCACCGCGCCGATCAGTGCGCACCTGATGGCGAAGGCGGCGCTGTCGCTGCACATGGCCGAGCGTCCGCCGATGCCCGACGGCGAACCGCCGCAACCGATCGATGCGGTCGACGAAGACGCCCGCCCGGATGCCTGACGCGCCGACGCGCACGGCGCTGGTGTTCGGTGCCAGCGGCCAGATCGGGGAGGTGCTGCTGGCGCGGCTGGCGGGCGGGGGATGGCAGGCGTTCGCGGTGTCGCGTCGGCCGCGTCCACCGGCAGGTGGGGTGACCTGGCTGACCGGCGAGTTCGCCAACGTCGGCGGACTTCCCGAGGCTGTCGACGTGATCTTCAGCACCGGGCCGCTGGACGGCTTCGCGCAGTGGTATGCGCGCGGGCATCTGGCCACGCGACGCGTGGTCGCGTTCGGTTCCACCAGCCTGGATACGAAGCAGGCGTCGGCCGACGCCTACGAACGCGACATCGTTGCGCGCTTGCAGGTCGCGGAGCGCATCGTCTTCGACACCGCCTCGGCCAACGGGGCGGCGGCGACAGTGCTGCGTCCGACGCTGGTCTATGGCGCGGGACGCGACCAGACGCTGGCACGCATCGCGGCGATGGGGCGACGCATGGGTTTTTTCGTGCTGCCGCGGGGCGCCAACGGAAAGCGTCAGCCGGTGCACGTGGACGACCTGGCGCACGCAGCGCTCGCGGTGGTGGACGCGCCTGCCACGGATGGCAAGGCGTATGCGCTGCCGGGGGGCGAGACGCTCGCCTATCGCGACATGGTGGCGCGTACGCTGGCGGCGCTGGACCCGCCCGCAAAACTGTGGGAGGTGCCGATGCCGGTGTTCAGGACCGCGTTGTGGCTGGCCCGCAAGGCCGGCATGATGCGCGGCCTGACCGATGACGCGGTCGCGCGCATGCGTGAAGACCTGACCTTCGATGCGTCCCCGGCACTACACGACTTTGGTTATGCGCCGCGTTCTTTCATTCTTGACGCGCGGGCGGTCGGTTCGTAGGGCGGAGCTTGCTCCGCTGCTCCCGGGAAAGTCGATGCGATCCCAGGCCAGGCTTCAGCGGGCGAGTCCGGCCCGTCGCTCAATACTTCCAGCCCATCTTCCGATAGAACTTGCTGAGCACCCACACCGGTCCGATCAGCAGGTAGGTGAGGTCGGTCAGGAAGCTCGGCTTCTTGCCTTCGATCTTGTGGCCGATGAACTGCGCGATCCAGGCCAGCACGAAGACGGCGATGGCGAGGTAGAGCAGGTTCTGCAGGCCCAGCAGCGCTTCCAGCCAGCGCGTCAGCCAGGCCATCGCGATGAAGATGGCCAGCATGCCGAAGCCCAGTGGACGGGACAGTTTGTAGTAGTACATCCAGGCGGCGAACATCGCCAGGGCCGCCCACGCGCCGGACTTGATCCAGGTGCCGAACACCGGGATGCACCACAGCAGCGCCACCACCGTCCACAGGATGGTGGGCACGGCGAACACATGGATCAGCTGGTTGGTGTCGTTCTGGTGGTCGCCGGAATAGCTGGCGAACCAGCGGTCCACCGGACGTTGCGCGGTCGCGTTCATTCATCCCTCCCGAGGGTGGCAGTGCGGCAGGGTATGGAGCATACCCCAGCCCGGACAGGACGGGCGGGCCGGCCATCGCAACATCGTAGGAGCGGGCCATGCCCGCGATGCCCTTCGACCAGCGTGCGCAAAAGCATCGCGGGCATGGCCCGCTCCTACAGGGCCGCGTTCGCTCAGTCGACCGTGATGCCGGCCAGCTTCTGCAGCGCCTCGGCGTACTTGGCGCGCGTGCGCTCGATGACCTCGGCTGGCAGCGACGGCCCGGGTGCGGTCTTGTTCCAGTCCAGCGTCTCCAGGTAGTCGCGCACGAACTGCTTGTCGTAGCTCGGCGGGCTGGTGCCGACCTCGTACTGGTCCGCGGGCCAGTAGCGTGAGGAATCCGGCGTCAGCATCTCGTCCATGATGTACAGGCGGCCGTCCTCGTCCGTGCCGAATTCGAACTTGGTGTCGGCCAGCAGGATGCCGCGTTCGGCGGCGAAATCGGCGGCGAAGCGGTAGATGCGCAGGGTGGCGTCGCGCACGCGTTCGGCCAGCTCCGCGCCCACGGTCTTCACCATGGCGTCGAAATCGATGTTCTCGTCGTGGTCGCCGACGGCGGCCTTGGTCGACGGGGTGAAGATCGGTTCGGCCAGCTTCTCGGCCTGGCGCAGGCCGTTGGGCAGCTCGATGCCGCTGACCTTGCCGGTGCGCTGGTAGTCCTTCCAGCCGCTGCCGATCAGATAGCCGCGGGCGATCGCTTCCACCGGCACGGGCTTGAGCTTCTTCGTCACCACCGCGCGCCTGGCATACAGCGACGCATCCACGCCGGCCGGCAGCACCGACGCGACATCGATGCCGGTCAGGTGGTTGGGCATCAGGTGCGCGGTCTTGGCGAACCAGAAATTGGAGATCTGGCAGAGCATCTCGCCCTTGCCGGGAATCGGGTCGGGCAGCACCACGTCGAACGCGGACAGGCGGTCGGTGGCCACCATCAGCAGGCAGTCGCCCTCGGGCGCATCGGCGGGCAGGCGGTCGCGGGGCAGGTCGAACACGTCGCGGACCTTGCCGCGGTGGCGCAGGGTGAGGCCGGGCAGATCGGATTGGAGCAACGTCGTGGGCACAAACACTCCTTGGGGAGTTCCGGAAACCAGCGAGGCGTACAGCGTCGTGGGGGCGTGCGGCAGGCCGTGCGCCCGTGCCCCGGGGTGGCCCTTCACCCGCTGCTGCGGGGCCAGGTACCGGACCGGGCCGCGTAGTGTACGGCGCTTGGGGCCCGCGTGTGCCGTAAAATGACGCGATTGCCGGAGAAGGCGGGCCGAATGAAGCGCTGGTACGGAAAACTGCTGGGATTCGTGGCCGGTTGGCTGCTGATGCGCCACCCGCTGGGCGGCCTGGTCGGCCTGATCATCGGCCATGCGTTCGACGAGGACTGGTTCAGGCTCAGCCGCGACAACCCGTACCGGGTGTTCGACCTGACCAGCGATGCCAGCGACGCCGAGATCGACCAGGCCTATCGCCGGCTTATCTCCCAGTACCACCCCGACAAGATGGCCGGCGCCGCGGATGATCTTCGCCGCCAGGCCGAACGCAAGGCCGGCGAGATCAACGCCGCCTACGACCGCATCAAGACCCTGCGCAAGCGCAAGTGAGCCCCTCCATGTCGAACTGCATCATCGCCCCGTCCATCCTGTCCGCCGACTTCGCCCGCCTGGGCGAGGAAGTCGACAACGTGCTGAAGGCCGGCGCCGACTGGGTGCACTTCGACGTGATGGACAACCATTACGTGCCCAACCTGACCATCGGCCCGATGGTGTGCAGCGCGCTGCGCAAGCACGGCGTCACCGCGCCGATCGACGTACACCTGATGGTGGAGCCGGTGGACCGCATCGTGCCGGACTTCGCCGAGGCCGGCGCCAGCATCATCAGCTTCCACCCGGAAGCCTCGAAGCACGTGCACCGCACCATCCAGCTGATCAAGTCGCTCGGCTGCAAGGCCGGCCTGGTGCTCAACCCCGGCACGCCGGTCGAGGTGCTGGACTGGGTGCTGCCGGAACTGGACCTGGTACTGCTGATGTCGGTGAACCCGGGCTTCGGCGGGCAGACCTTCATCCCGTCGGCGCTGGACAAGCTGCGCGCCGTGCGCGCGATGATCGACAAGACCGGCAAGGACATCCGCCTGGAGATCGACGGCGGCGTGAAGGCCGACAACATCGGCCAGATCGCGGCGGCGGGCGCGGATGCCTTCGTCGCCGGTTCGGCGATCTTCAACGCCCCGGACTATGCGGATGTCATCGCCCGCATGCGCGCCGCGGTCGCCGACGCGCGCGGCGCCTGACAAAGCAGAAGGGCGATGGCCTTCGCCACCGCCCCGGAAGAATTGGAGGCTGATCCTGCCTCCGCCCGTCGTCCCTGCTATGGCCTTTCACGTTACGCGGGATCTGTGACGGACAGATGACGATGGCTGGGCAGTTGTAGGAGCGACGTGAGTCGCGACCGCATGCTGTCGCCGCCAGCGAACCTGTCTACCCGAGAACCCTGGGACTGATGATCCGCGGTCGCGACTCACGTCGCTCCTACAGGAGAGCGGCTATCCTCGTGCGTCCCCGAAGGAACCTCCTATGCCCCCACCGCACTGGCGCCTGATCCTCAACGGTAAATCCGCCGGTGACGATGACCTGCGCGCGGCCGTGCAGACCCTGCGCGAGACAGGCATCGTCCTGGACGTGCGCGTCACCTGGGAAGACGGCGATGCCGAGCGCTATGTCGCCGAGGCCATCGCCGACGGCGTCGATACGGTGATTGCGGCCGGCGGGGACGGCACCTTGAGTGAGGTCGCCACCACGCTGGCGCATCGCGACGCGACCGCCGACGCGCTGCCCTCGCTGGGACTGGTGCCGCTGGGCACCGCCAACGATTTCGCCACGGCAGCCGGCATCCCCGACGGACCACTGGCGGCGTTGCAGCTGGTTCGCGAGGTGGGGGCCGCGCCGCTCGACCTGTTGCGCATCGACGCCGACGATGGCACCCACTGGTGCGCGAACCTGGCCAGTGGCGGCTTCGGTACCGAAGTGACGGTGGAAACGGACGAGGGGCTGAAGAAGATGCTCGGCGGCCTGGCGTACCTGATCACCGGCATCGCCCGGCTCGGCCGCATCGATCCCCTGCAGGCCCGGCTGCGCGGACCGGACTTCGCGTGGGAGGGCGACCTGATCGCCCTCGGGATCGGCAACGGCCGGCAGGCCGGGGGAGGCCAAGCGCTGTGCCCCGATGCGCTGGTCGACGACGGCCAGCTGGACCTGACGATCGTCCCCGACCTCTCCGGCGATGTCGCGGCCACCGTGGGCACCCTGATCAAGGAGGGCAAGCATGCGGCACTGGACCGGGTGGCGACCCGCATCCGCCTTCCGTGGGTGGAGCTGGCCTCCGACGAACCGCTGACGCTCAATCTGGATGGCGAGCCGGTGGCCTCCCGCCGCTTCCGCGTCGACTGCGTGGCGGGGCGCGTGCGGATGCACCTGCCCCTGGCATGCCCGTTGCGCCTGAAACCATGCGCATAGTGGTCGGTCGGCGGCCGCATCGGGTAGAGTAGGGGCGTGTCCCACCCCACGCGCCCGCTTTCCCAATTTTCCGCACGCCGCAGCTGGCGATGGTGGCCCGTAGCCGTCGCCCGCCTCGCCATCGCGTCCCGGAAGGAAAGCCCGCTTGATCCCGCACGACCCGTTCCAGCAGTTCGCTGCTGAAGGCTTCAACCGCATCCCCGTTGTCCGTGAAGTGCTGTCCGACCTGGACACGCCGCTCTCGGTCTACCTGAAGCTCGCCGACGCGCCGCACACCTACCTGTTCGAATCGGTGGAAGGCGGCGAACGCTTCGGTCGCTACTCCATCATCGGCCTGCCGGTGCGGCGCGTGGTCACCTTCCATGGCCATCGCCTGGAAATCCGTGATCAGGGCCAGCTGGTCGAGGCGCGCGAGGTCGAAGACCCGTTCGCCGAAGTCGAGGCGCTGCGTGCGGCGTATTCGGTGCCGCGCCTGCCGGACCTGCCGGGGTTTACCGGCGGCCTGGTGGGCTGGTTCGGCTTCGAGTGCATCGGCTACATCGAGCCGCGGCTCGCCACGGGCGACAAGCCGGACGAACTCGGTACGCCCGACATCCTGCTGATGCTGTCGGAGGAAGTCGCGGTCTTCGACAACCTCAAGGGCCGTCTCTACCTGATCGTGCACGCCGATCCACGCGAACCGGGTGCGTGGGAACGGGCGCAGGCGCGGCTGGATGCGCTGACCGCCAAGCTGCGCCAGCCCGGCTCCTATCCCGCGCCGATCACCCGCGACGTGCTGGACGAAAGCCACTTCGTGTCCGGCTTCACCCATGACGGCTTCATCGCCGCGGTGGAGCAGTCGAAGGAATACATCCGCGCCGGCGACATCTTCCAGGTGGTGCTGAGCCAGCGCCTGAGCGTGCCGTTCAATGCGCGTCCCGTCGATGTGTACCGCGCGCTGCGCGCGCTGAATCCGTCGCCGTACATGTACTTCCTCGATGTCGGCGACGTGCAGGTGGTGGGTTCGTCGCCGGAGATCCTGGTGCGCCTGGAACGGGGCGAGGTCACCGTGCGACCGATCGCCGGCACCCGTCCGCGTGGGAAGACGCACGATGAGGATCTCGCGCTGGAAGCCGAGTTGCTCGCCGATCCTAAGGAACGTGCCGAGCACCTGATGCTGATCGACCTGGGCCGCAACGACACCGGCCGGGTGTCGGAGGCCGGCACGGTGCAGGTAGGCGAGCAGTTCGTCATCGAGCGCTACAGCCACGTCATGCACATCGTCAGCGAAGTCACCGGCAGGCTGCTGCCCGGACTGAGCTATGCCGACGTGCTGCGTGCGACGTTCCCCGCCGGTACGGTCAGCGGCGCGCCTAAGATCCGCGCGCTGGAAGTGATCCGCGAACTGGAGCCGATCAAGCGCAACGTCTATGCCGGCAGCATCGGCTACATCGGCTGGCACGGCGATGCCGACACCGCCATCGCCATCCGCACCGCCGTCATCAAGGACGGCCGCCTGCACGTGCAGGCCGGCGCCGGCATCGTCTACGACTCCGATCCCGAGAAGGAATGGGACGAGACGATGAACAAGGGCCGTGCGCTGTTTCGTGCGGTCGCGGAAGCGGCGAAGGGATTGTGATGGAGATCGCCACAGACAACGCCAGGATCAGCCTGCGCAACGACTACAGCGAGGGTGCACATCCACGCCTGCTGCAGGCGTTGGCCGTCGCGAGCGCCGAGGTCAACCGGGGCTATGGTCTCGATGTCCACAGCGCACGCGCCGCCGCGTTGATCCGCGACCGCCTGGGTCGTGACGCCGACGTCCATTTCCTGGCCGGCGGCACCCAGACCAACCTCGTCGCGCTGGCGGCTTTCCTCCGTCCGCACGAAGCGGTGATCGCGCCGGCCAGCGGCCATATCGCCACGCACGAGACCGGCGCCATCGAGGCCAGCGGCCACAAGGTGCTGACGGTCGCCACGCCGGACGGCAAGCTGAGTCCGGCGTTGATCCGGCCGTGTATCGACGGCCACCACGGCGAGCACATGGTGAAGCCGCGGCTGGTCTACATCTCCAACAGCACGGAATGGGGAACCGTCTACAGCGCCGAGGAACTGCAGGCGCTGGGCGGCTTCTGTCGCGATCACGGCCTGCTGCTCTACGTCGACGGCGCGCGTCTTGCCTCGGCGTTGACGACCGAATGCAATGACGTCGACCTCGCCTTGCTGGCCGGGCAGGCCGATGCGTTCTACATCGGTGGCACCAAGAACGGTGCGTTGCTGGGCGAGGCGCTGGTCATCGTCAATCCGGTCCTGTGCACGGATTTCCGCCACATCATCAAGCAGCGCGGCGCGATGCTCGCCAAGGGCATGGTGGTGGGGGCGCAGTTCGAAGCGATGTTCGAGGACGGCCTGTACTTCGTGCTGGCCACGCATGCGAACGCCATGGCGGCGAGGCTGCGCGAGATCCTGCAGCGGGCCGGCGTGCCGTTGGCCGTCGAATCGCCCAGCAACCAGGTGTTTCCGGTGCTGCCGGACGCGGTGGTGGAGCGCCTGCGGTCGTTCGTCGAGTTCGAAACCTGGGAGCGGCGAGGCGACGGGACCACGGTGATCCGGCTGATGACGTCGTGGGCGACGCCGGAGTCCGACATCGAGGCGTTCGCGGCGACTTTCTCCGCGCTGTATACAGAGGGTCGGGCCGTTGGTGCCGCCCAGCAGGCACAAGGAGCCTGACCGATGCTGTTGATGATCGATAACTACGATTGAGGTCTACTGGCGTCTATCAACCTCCATGGAACAACTCTAAGTCTATGTTTTTAAAGGGTTGATCGTCCATCGAGCGATTCTGAAAGCTGGACAAATCCAGTGCTCATGTGTGTAATGGAGTGTGTAACGGGCCAAACTGGAGGCGTTATACACATGGCACTCACAGCACTCAATCTTCTCTCGGCGCGCAAAGTGGAAACGGCGCAGCCCAGGCCCAAGGTGTACCAACTCCGGGACGGAGGCAGCCTCTTTTTGCGCGTTCAGCCCAACGGCTCCAAGCTCTGGTGGTACCGCTACCGGCTGGGCGGCGCTGAACAGGTGTACTCAATCGGGGTGTACCCAAAGGTCACGCTGGAGGCAGCCCGTGCGGAACGGGACCGGGCAAAGGCGTTGGTCAAGAAGGGCCTCGACCCCATCGTGGAGAAAAAGGCGGCGATCGCCCTCCAGGCCGACACATACGAACGCACGTTCGAGACCGTTGCTCGGGAGTGGATCGTCAGCAATGCTCACTGGAGCGAGTACTACACCAACCAGGTCACCAGCTACCTTGAGAAGGATGTTTTCCCCCGGATTGGCAAGTTGCCGATCAGCAGCATCAGGGCTCCACATCTGCGCCCCATCATCAAGGATGTGGCGGCTCGTGGCGCGAAGACTGTGGCGATCCTCATCCGCCAGTGGTGTGGGCAAATCTTCAGTTATGCGGCTGCCCAAGGTCTCTGCGAATACGATCCTGCCGCCTTGCTCAAGGGACTGGTCAAGCGCCCTCAGGTCCGCCACAACCCTCCGTTGACATGGGCAGAGATCCCGGACTTTCTCAATCGTGTGGACAACGAAGGGGGTTACCAGACGACAGTCCTCGCCCTCAAGCTGATGGCTTTGACCTACGTGCGCACCGTAGAACTGCGCAAGGCCTCCTGGGAAGAGTTCGACCTGGACAACGCCATGTGGTCGATTCCGTCCGAGCGCATGAAGATGCGACGCCCCCATCTGGTTCCCCTGTCACGGCAGGCGGTGGCCGCTCTTAGGGAACTACATGCTCTAACTGGCGGCGGCAAAGTATTGTTCCCGAGCTACAGAAAGCCGGGACAAGTGATGTCGGCAACGACGCTCAATCAAGCACTCAAGCGCATGGGTTATGGCGGACGGTTTTCGTCCCATGGCTTCCGCTCGACCGCAACGACGATCCTTGGACTGTTGGGATATCCGGAGAAGCGGGTCGATCTTCAACTCGCTCATTCCAAAAAGAGCAAGGACTCATCGCGCGCGCCCTACGATCACACGAAGTTTGTGGAGTCCCGCAAGGTAATCATGCAGGACTGGGCTGACATCCTTGACTCATTGCAGGCAGGGAAACCCGTTGAAGGGGTCACGAAGGCGTTTGGCCCCATGTCGAAGCGTAGAACGGCGCTGCTCCGTGTCATAGAGCGCGAGTGATGTCTGCTGCTTGGCGAGTGGAATGCCTAATGCACGTGTAGCACCTTGAACTGAAGACGCAGAACGAGGACATTGGCACTCGACTAGGTTGGAGCATTCTTGGCGACCTGCAGTGCTCTGCGCTCGAACCGCTCTGAAACAACGTCGGCTTGTCCGCAGGGCCGCTGCAGGTGGGTCACGATCTCGTAGGGTCCGTCAGACAGCGGCCGTGTGTGAATGCCCCATCCCTGCGCATGCTCAATGCGCGATTGCGCGGATACCCCGACGCCGTAGCCGGCAGCGACCCATAGCGCGATCATCTCGAAGGAAGAGACACGCTGAATGTTCTGTTGACTCACCGCGGGAAGAGAAGGCAGCCGCTGATCCAGCAAAGGGCAATTCTCTGCAGGCCAGCGAAAGACGGAGTAGTCCAACAGTTCGGCGATCGTGAGCTTCGCCTGGTCAAGTAAGGGAAAGCGCAACGGCATGGCGACGGCCATGTTCTCGGTCCATAGAGGTTGGCTTTTCAGCGACGGATCGCTCGATCCTTCAAGCGTCATGCCCGCGTCGTAGCGGCCTTCCCGAAGTCCCGCAATCAAATCATCGGCTGTGACCTCATGAAACGAAATGGTGACTTCCGGCTCTTCCGCACGCTGCAACGCAAGCAATGCCGAAAGATGCGATGACGGTACGCCAGGCGCTATGGCAAGCCTGAAATTGGAAAAGGAAAACTGGCTGGTGGCGTCGTGCATGAGAGCCCCCACAAAGCGATCGGATCAAAAAGGCGAGCCACCATGATAGCCAAAAGAGATATCTTTAACGTGGTTAAATTCGGTCGATTGATCGACGCTTCTGGTGATGCAGAAGCGCAGCGTTCAACCGGGCCGCCCCCCTGGCACAACCACCTATGAAGCCGAGCCGGCACTGGCCTTCGGCCAAGCGGTGCGTGCTGCCCGCTTGGCGCAGGGAGTCGCTCAGGATGAATTCGCGTCCATGGCTGGTATAGCTCGCTCGCATATGGGCAAGATCGAGCGTGGGGAGCACATGCCCACGCTCGCATTGATACTGAAAATCTCCGCTGCCCTCAGCATAAGTGCGGCAGAGCTGATGAGTGCAACGGAACGCAATCTTCGTGCCGATGCCCAATCTTAAGTGGTGCGGTCCGTTGCGTCAGTCGCTCGAAGGGTCCCGGAGGCGGTCGATAAATCGCACCAGCGAAGCCGATGAGTTGCTGCTTTCGAGTCGAAGCAGGTAGGTGGTGATCACGGCTGTATCCAGCGCCAATGGACGGATCACCACGTCCGGTCGCTGGCTGACCGGAATCTTGGTCGCCGTCATGAAGCCCACGCCGTAGCCGGCACCGACCAAGGTGAGCATCATGTCCAGCGAGGAAACCTCCTCAACGACATTCAGTTTGTGTTCCTGGGTCTGCAGGAGGCGCGCCAACTCGCGGCAGTAGCCTTCGCACACCTGGGGATCGCACAGGACAAGAGGATGCCCCCGGAGTTCATGGAGTGGAACCTCCTTGTGGACGAGCAGTGCGTGCCGGGCTGGCAAGGCGACCACCAGCGGGTCCTGCCAGATAGGTTCGGCGACGATGCCATCACCGACGTCGGCGGTATGAGCGAATCCGATGCAGAAGTCGCCCGAGCGCAGGCCGCGCAACTGCTCGGCCAAAGGCACTTCGGACATCCGTATCTCGATCTCGGGTTCTTCGGCACGGCAACGGGCTAGAAACGCCGACAGCCGGGGATCGAGCGCGCCGTCGGATACGGCGATGCGCAGGCTGCCTCGCAAGCCCGCCGCGACAGCCTTGACGTTCTCGCGGGCCTGCTCCAGGACGGTGAATAGCCGGCGAGTGTCCTGCAGGAACACGGCACCCGCAGCGGTCAGTCGGGTGCCCCGGCGGTCCCGGTCGAAGAGCACAGCGCCTAACTCGTCCTCAAGCTCCTTGATGGCGCGGGACAGAGGAGGTTGCTCAATGTGAAGACGCTCAGCCGCCCGTGTGAAATGAAGTTCTTCGGCCAAAACGATAAAGCAACGCAGGTGCCGCAGTTCCATGAGCAATGTTCCTATTCAGGCGCTGACGACCTCCTTCTGTTTGCTCCACGCGATGCAGGTTGAAAACTTCTTTTAAGCGATGTTTTTTCATATGTTCTTGAGCATGAGATGTAGGCGTTCAACTTTTCCAAACGAGAGGCCGGGCTGTGTTTGACCGAGCATTCAAGAGCCCTGTTTATCCACGGCGCTAAGGTTCAATCTTTACAATGTCCCCAATGCCTTGTACGTATGCGAGTGCATAGGCCATCTCTCCAGAGGTTTGCGCATGCAAAAACATCAATGGTTGTCCGCGTGTTATCTCGTCACCTAAGCGCACCTGCAATTGAATCCCTGCGGCTGGACTCTCAGGCGCACCGGCCAATTTGGCTAAACGAGAAAGCTTACGGTTGTCGATGTGTACTGCTCGGCCTGAAGTGGTTGCCAAAAGCGGTTCGACATAGAGAGCTTGGGGCGGCTCACGAAATCCCCCCTGAGCCGCGCAGATTCTCTGAAATTTTTCCCACGCGCGGCCACTGCTGATCGTCTCATGAGCCAACCGAAGTCCCTCCCCTTCTTTGGCGACGCCGCCAAGCTCAAGCACCGCGCCCGCCACCAACGCCACGCGGTCACATAGGTCTTGCGGCGCATCCGCCTCGTTGCGCAATACGGCCAACACGTCGCGCGCCTCCAACGCCGGGCCGATACCTCTGCCGACAGGCTGATTCCCGTCTGTAAACAGGCAACGCAATACAAGGCCAAATGACGCGGCGACTTCCGAAAGGTGATGCGCAAGATGCTCGGCAGTTTCCCGGCTGCGGACTTTTGCGGTTGGCCCAACCGGAATATCGATCACGATGTGGGTCGCCCCTGCTGCAATCTTCTTGGATAACACCGAGGCAATCAGTTGTCCTTGCGTGTCGATATCCAGTTCACGCTCAATACGCACGAAGATGTCGTCCGCGGGGCTGAGGTGCATCGCGCCGCCCCACGCCACGCATCCACCCTCTTTCTCCACGACCTTTCTGAGCGTATCCAGGTCCAGGTCTACAGGAGCCAGCGTTTCCATGGTGTCCGCGGTGCCAGCGGGAGAGGTGATGGCGCGTGATGAGGTCTTGGGCATCACCAATCCATTGGCTGCGGCGATGGCAACCACCAACGGCGTGGTGCGATTTCCCGGTAATCCGCCCACGCAATGCTTGTCCACAACAATCGGAGCCTGCCATTGCAGGTGATCCCCGACATCGACCATCGCACGGGTGAGATGGATGGTCTCTTGCATATCCAGAGGCAGTACCGCCGTTGCGGTCAGGAAGGCCGAAAGTGCGACATCGGTATAGCGACCATCGACCACATCACGGACGATCGCCTGCAACTCCGTCGTTTGCAGTCGGTGGCCGTGAATTCGCGCACGCACGGCCGACAACGATTCGAGCAGCGGAGGATGCCGAACCTGCACAAGATCGCCCTCATGAATGTCCAGGGCATCCCAGGCGGCCTCGGACAGAGCGATCTGTCCGGTTTTGAGCAGATCGCTGTCGATTTGGTACAGTAGCGCTTGCACAGTGCGGTCGCCGGCAATGATCAGTACCTGTGACCGCGGTGCCAGCCCTTCGGCACGGCAGACATGGCAATCGGTACGCATCAAGACGACGGGTTGATGCTGGGCATGCAGTCGCATGCGCAATGCTTGCAAGGCGGGTGTCTGGGGAGTGATGCGGGCACTCACAGGGCGAACTCCTGGTTTTGCATGGGCACCGATGCGTGCCATTTGAGTTCGCGCTGGATACGTTCGCGCAGCGCCTCGGAGGCATCGGATTCACCGTGAACAATGAACACCCCTTCCGGCGCCCGGGTAAAGCCGCCCAGCCATCGCATCAGTTCATCGCTGTCGGCATGAGCCGACAACATCGGAAGCTCGGCGACCTCCGCATTGATCGGCATCCAGCGTCCATGAATCTTGACTTCGCGAGCGCCCTCAAGCAGTTTGCGTCCGCGCGTACCTGCGGCCTGAAATCCAGAGAACAGCAGCGTGTTCTGATGAATGCCGCCAAACGCTTCTATGTGATGCAACACGCGGCCACCGGTGGCCATGCCGCTGGCGGAAATAATCACCTTGGGGTAGCGATTCGCCGATAGTGCCTTGGACTCTTCAACGTCGCGCACGTATTTGACTTCCGAAAATGCGGCCTCGAAATCGTGTTGCGTGAGCTTGTGGTCGTCGGAGTGGCGGTGCAGCAGCACAGTTGCGTTGGTGGCCATCGGACTGTCCAGATAGACGGGCACGTTGCGGAGCCGACCGCGCTGTCGCAGCAGCCACAAGTCGTAGATCAACGACTGCGCTCGTCCCACGGCAAAAGCGGGAATTACCACCGTGCCTCCGCGGCGAGTCGTGCGCTCGATGATGTCGCCCAGCGCTTCGACGGCATCGGAACGGTCATGACGACGATTGCCATAGGTGGACTCGATGATGATGTAGTCCGCTTCCGTGACTGGTTCAGGATCAGGCATGACCATGTCGTCAAAGCGTCCCAAGTCGCCGGAGAACACCAAACGCTTGCCGCCAATGTCGATCTGAGCCGTCGCCGCCCCAAGAATGTGACCGGCGCTGCGCAGCAGTAGACGGGCATTGCCCGGCAATTCAGTCTCTTGATGCAGCGGCACCGGTTTGAACTGCAGGAGCGTACGTTCTGCATCCCGAACCCGATACAGCGGAAGGGCTGGCTTGTGTTTGGAAAATCCTTTTCGATTGGCGAAATCGGCGTCCTTCTCCTGCAACCAGGCGCTGTCGAGTAGGATGAGTTCGGCGACATCTCGCGTGGCTGAGGTCGAGAAAATCTTCCCGCGGAACCCGTCCAGCACCAATCGGGGCAGATACCCACAATGATCCAGGTGCGCATGCGTTAATACGACCGCATCGATGTCCTTGGGCTCAACTGCCAGGCGCTGCCAGTTAAGTTCGCGCAGGTTTTTCAATCCCTGGAACAGTCCGCAGTCGATCAAGATGCGGGTATTGCCATGGGTGATAAGGTGTTTGGAGCCGGTGACGGTGCCGGCACCGCCCAGGCTGGTCAATGAGAGCATGTATTTGTCTCCCCTCTTGTTTGTGGGTTGTGAAATCAGGAACCGGCGCGGTCGCCGCGGACCGCGTCAGAACCACTTGAAATTCGCTCGTCGGTCGCGGCCGCAGCAACCTGCGAACTGTTCCGGCCGGTCACTTGCGCAGCGGCATAGATGGCGTCCACCCAGGTGCAGCGGTTGGCGATCAACATTCCAGCCACATCGAGCGTGCCGCCGCGGTTGATGTAGCCCAAAGCCCGCGTCTTCGAGGTGCCGCTGTCAATGCGGCGCAGCACACCCAGCATCGGCTCTGGGCGGGTATGGCTTATTAACACGCGAGGCAAGTGAGGCGGGAAGAGTGCTTGCAGGGCTTCGTCACCGACCACGAAGGTGGCCTCAAGGTCATCTCGCGGAATGCGCAGGCGGCCGGGTTCGATCACTACAGTGACGCACGACGCAAGTCCATGGCGCTCCAGGCGGGCGTGGGCTTTGAACGCTTCCTCCAACTGGTAGGCGCCAATCACCACGAACTGCAGTTGTGCTGTAGCCGGATCGCCGGCTACATGGGCTGCTCCGTGCTCAACCAGCGATTGAGCGGCGGCGGCGTTGAAGTGATTCGGCGTGTCGCGCTTGGAGACCACCACACAGGCCACTTGGCCCCGGCTGGCGTAGACCGCTCGCAGCGCGGCGGACGCCGTGTTGGCATCCACCGGGAACAACACGCGTGCGGTGTCCGACATCTCCCCCAGCAATGCTTCGCCAATGGTCGGGTCCTGGTGTGACTGCTCGTTCTTGCTGTTCTCCCAGGTGTGGGATGTGACGATCAGCGGGACGGAGATCCAGCCTGGCGGCTGGCCCAGCTCCTTCTGCCGACGCGCGAAGATGATCTCCTGGCGCATCAATCCAAGCATCTTGACCGCGAATGCCTCGTAGCTGACGATCAGGTTCAGCCCCCCTTTGTTGGCGAGGGCGGCGGCCGCAACGGCTTCTTCATTGAGTGCGGTGACCACCGAGCCATCCGTCGATTCCGGGACGCCGGGTTCGGGCACGTTGACGCGGTGCTTGAGCAGCGCTAGCGTGGTCCCCATCTTGTTGCTGGCCAGTTCATCGGGATTGCCGATCCGGATGCGCAACTGTGGATTTGCCTGCACTAGCTCCACGAACCAACGGTCCAGTGCGGACATGGCGCTGCCCGATACCTCAGTTGGCGCCCAGGCCGGCATCGGCAGATGAGGGCTCGCTGGATGGCGTAGGGCCATGGGGTGCTCGCTTTCGCGCGAGCGCTGGCTCTGGCCGTGATTCGCAAGGACGGTGAGCGCGTTTTCCAGTTCGCTCTCGGGCACGAACAGCGCCGCAGCCCCTGCGTTGAAGGCCTCGCGTGCCTGCGCATCCTCGCGCGGATTGCCGTTCAGCGGCAGGTTGTGGGCGGCATTGGTCGCCGCGCCCGGGAAGCCAAAACCTTTCTCCGTCTCGGCGATCACGTAGGGCAGCTTGACCGGATAGCGCCGATCCGAGCGTGCGGCGAAGGCGCTCAGCGTGTCTTCGGCTTCAACAATGGCCCATGCGATCGCCATCGGATCACGTCCATCAACGATGACGGGATCGAAGCCGTTGTGGCGCAGATCTTCGGCCAGCCAGGTAGCGCCACCTTCCTGCACGATCTGGGTGCGCTGCTCGATGCGCCGTCCGTTGAGAATCATGACCGGGATGGCGAAGCCGCAGTCCTCGGCGCGCCACCAGCGCGGCGCCCAGTCCGAGCCACGTTGTTCCTCGAAAGCGCCATCACTGAGGAATGCCACCAGGCTTTCTCCCGGCAACGGCGTGTGCACATACTGCAGCCCGGCGAACCCCAGATAGCCGCCTTCGGAGATCGCGCCGGCCGTGTTCGGCCCGGCATGGCTACCCAGCGGTACCGCGGGCCGACCCTGCTTATCGATGGCATAGGAGTAGAAGTCCGCGATCAAACGCGACAGGCCCGCCTCGCTGCGGTCGTAGCGTCCACGCTGGGCGGCGGATACATCGCCGGTCAGTGCGTTCACCGCCTCGATCGCGGCCACGCAGTGCCCCTGCCCCATGAGCCAGCCGCGTGTCGTCCCGGTCAGCGCGTTGGCCAACAGATAACCCACGAAGGCTGGCACCATGTTGAGCGAGCCGCCGGTGTGGCCTTCGGGCGTTTGTTTGAAATCATCGGAGCCCAGTGGGCAGCCGCTTCGGTCGATGCGCCGGGCATAGGTCATATGCGCCACTACGCTCATGGCCGTGCAGGCCACCCGGTCGGCTGCAGCCAGCAGCGCATGGGCCGAGGCTTCGTCTGCTATACGCCTTTGCGCGACCAGACGTTGCACTAGGGCCTGCATACGTTCGATGGTTTCAGACCTGTGCGCGATGGGCCCGTAACCAGCACGCCAATCGGTTGCGAGGTTAGCTTGAGAGGACATTTCAGGTCTCCTTGAAAATAGTTGGATCGATAAAAAGATCAGCCTCGCGGATCGGTTTTCCCGCTAGAGAGAGCGTCGGCAATCAGCGAAGCGAGACCAATCCGGTTGCTCGGATGCGGTACTGCGTCGGTGGACGTAATTCGGGCAAACAACGGTGTCAATTGGGCCCAGGCATCCTCGGCGAACAGGGCATGCACCACTACGCACTCCGGCTTGCGCATTCCTTGCTCGGCGAGCTTGCGCGCCGCGACGGCGAGCGTGCGGCCTGATGATGCGATGTCGTCCACAAGCACCGGCGTTCTGCCGCGCCAGATCGACAGGTCGGGAACATCGATGTCCACGCTGCGATCGCCATGGCGTGTCTTGCGAAGCACAGCGTGCGGTACGCCGATGCGGGACGCGATGGCGCCGGCCCACTGCTCGCTTTCCTCGTCGGGGCCCACGATCAAAGGTTCTTCGACATGATTCGCGATCCAGTCGGCCAGCAGTGGTGCGGCATGCAAGGTGATGGTGGGGATCGTGTAGACCGCTGATAGTGTCGGATAGCGGTGCAGATGCGGATCCACCGTGAGCAGCTTGTCGAAGGTCGATGAGACCAGACGTGCGAAGGACCGCGACGTCACGCTTTCTCCGTCATGGAATCGCTTGTCCTGGCGCATGTAGGCCAGATACGGTGCTATCAGGTTCACCTCTTGCGCGCCAAGTTCGCGCGCCGCGTCAGCGGCAAAAGCCAGAAGCAGGAACTGCGGATCAGGATGGGCCAGCGTGCAAATCACATCCACGATCCGATCGGCAGGTTCGCCATGCAACCGGACATAGCTCTCGCCATCGGGGAATCGGCGCGTTTCGATGCGGCCGGCTTCGCTGCCGCATGCCTGCGCGATGCCGCGGGCCAGATCTTCATTGCCGGGTAGGGCCAGGGTGAGTCGTTGCATCCATTTATCTCCTTATTTGTTGTCCTTGGTCTCTTATCGAGCGCGGGTGCCTTATCGTTCAGCTCGCTGTGTTCACCTTGCCAACTGGCTAATGACGACGGCATTGGCAGTACTGCGTCGACGTGGTAGCTCCACAAGCAACCAGGCTCTTGTCATGAACAGCAACAGAGTGGCTTGCATGGCGTTCAAGGAATCGATCTGCATCAGAATCGCCGTCCTACGGTGATCGTTCCGTAGACCGGGATTTCGTTTTGTCCCCGGAATTCGCGTGTGCGGTGGTAGCGGGCTATCGCGATGCGCCAATTGCCCTGGGTAATCGCGACGCCGTAGCCGACATCCGCCACGAGTGACCGTTTATCCACGCTATGGCTGGACTTGAAGGTATTGCCGTCCAACGTGATGTCGTGCAGAACCCAGCGAGCGTCTAGCGCCACGAAGAGGTGGCCGTTCCAGTTGCTGCCAGCGGTCGTGCGCACGGGCGAGGTGTTCTCTCCGGCAGGCCGTAGCGGTGCCGTGCCTAAATCATCAGGCAGGCGCAGCCCATAGCGCAGTTCTCCACCGACATTCGCGTAGGTGGCGAAGTTGCCGAAGCTGCCACCCCAGTGGCGGGTCAGATCCCAGCCCCAACCGCTGACGTCTTCTTGCCTGAAGACTCGTGTTCGGCGTTCGTGCAGCAACTGCAGCACAGGCTCGTCGCGCAGTTGGTGTCGCCAGCCATTGAATTTGTCGACGCCGATGGTGTCATGCCACCAGTTCTGGGTTTGCCTGGCCAAGGAGGAGGGGCCCACAACACCGACGCGGATTTGTGAGGTACGCAGCGTATCGCCGCGCCGCGCGTTGTAGCCGAAGCTCAACATCATTGCGCCCGCGAAAGGACGATCATCCTTGATGAGATCGCTGCGCGTTTTGTCGTTCGGGGTGTACATCATCTGCCCGAAGCCGATGGTCATGTTCTGTTCGTCGAAGCCTTGGGGTTGGAGCATCGTGAGAAAGCGATTCAGCCCACGGACGAGACGCGGTAGACAAGGGTCATCGCTATAGTCCACGAGGTTGGGGGAAACCCAACTGGCGAGAAACCCGTTGGAGTACCCTTGGTCTTGTCCAATGCCGCCGAACATGTCGTTGTCGATCCGCAGATTGAGCGTTCCCGTTGAGCGCAGCGGGTTGTCCTGGTGGCAGGACTGGGCCTGTGCGGAGGCGCTCAGCAATAGCAGCAGCAAGGGGGCTGCGACTTTCAGCCTCCATTCAGTTTGGTCGGTGGACTGAACCTTCGTCACGCTGGCGTGCCACCCTGCCCAGGGGTTGCAGTCGCAATGACCGATTGGGGCTGGCGCACCAGCATCACCGGAACTGGTGCGATGCGAGCGAGCTGCTCTGCATCGCTTCCCATCAGCAGCCTGTCCACGCCCCGGCGTCCGTGAGTACCCAACACCACCAACTCGCATTGAGTGGTCAGTGCCTGCTGAGCGATGAGCACCGAGACGCGCTCGCCCTTGCTTTCCAGAAGGACGGTCTCAACCGCCAGGCCTTCCTGCCTCAGCCGCAGCGCCGCCTCGTCCAGCAGCTTCTGCCCGGCCGCCAGGAAGCCCGGCCTCACTTCTTCAATATAGATCCTCGGCCTCTCGAAGCCGTTGCTGTGCTTCATCTCCTCGATGACGTGCAGCAAGACGATGGTTGCGCCATTCAGGCGTGCCAGCACCGCAGCGTGGTGGAGCGCCAAATCGGCAGTAGGACTTCCGTCGAGCGGAACCAGGATTCTTGAGTACATGAATGTCTCCAGTTATCAGAGTAGAACGGGATGACGAACAGATATTGCGTATACCGTGTCGCAATAGCGGACGCGGGATACGCTTATTCAGTTGCGTACATATTCCCCTGGGGCGTCGCAAACAGTGGGGTATCCACTGGATTCAGCACCTATGAGCGGAGGCGCAACAACATCACCGGAACGCTCTCGCAGCCACGCCGACCATGCGGGCCACCAGGAATCCGGATGCGTCTGCATCGTCGCTTGCCACTCATCCGGCGCCATGTATCCATCACCGGCCGCGCGGGTATGGATTTGATATTGGCGGTTACCTCGGCCGGGCTCGCTCACGATGCCGCCGTTGTGTCCTCCAGTGGTCAGCACGAAAGTCAGCTCGGCCGAAGACAGGAGATGCAGCTTGTAAACCGAGCGCCAAGGCGCAATATGATCCGAGGCAGTGCCGACGCAAAACACCGGTACAGCGATGTCTCCCACTGAAACGGGGCGACCCGTGACGGGATAACGCCCCGCGCTGAGATCGTTATTCAGGTAAAGGCGTCGGAGATACTGCGAATGCATCTTCGCGGGGAGGCGAGTCCCATCGGCATTCCAAGCCATCAGGTCGGTCATTGCCCGGCGATCGCCCAATAGGTATTCGTCAATCTTGCGAGACCATATGAGATCGTAGGAACGCAGTAGCTGAAAAGCTCCGCTCATCTGGTCGGAGGTCAAATAACCGGTTTGAGCCATGCTGGCTTCCAACAGCGCCACTTGACTCTCGTTGATGAAAAGACTCAGCTCGCCCGGTTCGCTGAAGTCCGTCTGTGCGGCAAGCAGGCTTACCGACACCAGCCGCGTATCGCCATCACGCGCCATGGCTGAAGCACCAATGGCCAGTAGCGTTCCGCCCAGGCAATAACCAGCCGCGTGGACTCCATGCCCGGGGACGACGGAAGTCACAGCGTCCAGCGCTGCATGCAGGCCGAACTCCAGGTACTCATCCATGCCCAAATCTCGATCCTCAGCATCCGGATTTCTCCAGGAGATGCAAAAAACCGTATGCCCTTGCGCAACCAGATACCGTATCAGCGAGTTATGCGGTGACAGATCCAGTACGTAGTACTTCATGATCCAGGCAGGAATGATCAGGATCGGTTCGGGATGGACTTTCTCGGTAGTGGGCGTGTACTGAATCAGTTCGATCAGTCGATTTCTCAGAACGACTTTTCCTTCCGTGACCGCTACGTCGCGCCCAACGACGAAGTTCTCCGTTCCCGCAGGAGGCTCACCGGATAGTTGCCGACGCAAGTCGTCGAGAAAGTTGGACGTCCCCCGCGCTAGATTGGCGCCTTGCTCTGCGATGGTTCTTTTCAGGACAACGGGGTTGAAAACCGCAGCGTTGGCGGGCGAAAGCATTTCCAGCCACTGTTTGGCGCCAAACGCCAGCAGGCGTTGGTGTTTCGGATCCACTCCCCACACCCCCTGCGTGGCCTGCTCCCACCATTTGGTCTGATTGACGAATGAACTGCGGAAAAGGTCGTAGGGCCATTGATCCCATGCAGGATCGTTGAAGCGGCGGTCATTGACAGGTGACCGGTCAGGAGCGGTGGCTCCCCGGTCCGGGTTGGCCGGATTCTTCTTCAATACGGCCATCCATTGCTCGGACAGGGAGGCTGCAAACGCCAAAAGCTCGGCTTGCTTGCCAGGACTGTTTGCTAAATGGCTCGCCCAGTCCACCCACGCGAGCAACGATGTCTCCGGCGAAATAGACGACCAAGCCTGTGCCCAAGCGACATGGGCATCCCCATCCAACTTCGGATTGATGGCTGAGTCGATATTGCCGTTCTTTTTATTCGTCAAAGCGTATTACCTCTATTTCTGCACAAGTAGAAAGAGCCCCTTGCTTGAAAACGGGAGTCGATTGCGATTTCCTGGGCGACGACGCCTCGCCAGCGCGTCAGCGATGTATCCATCTGCCAGCTCGCTCCGCTGTTTCGCTTCGCCTAACCGGCCATCAGGCTGATTACCAGTGCGTTCGCAATATCGATGACGAACCCACATACCAAGGGCACCACAATGAACGCCTCGCGTGCCGCACCATGCTCCCGAGTCACCGCCGTCATGTTGGCGATGGCAGTGGCGGTAGATCCCAGCGCAATACCGCCGAAACCCGCGCACACCACGGCGGCTTGGTAATCCTTGCCCATTGCCCGAAAAACAATCAGCAAAACGAATGCGATGACCAAGGCAATCTGCACCAGCATCGCCGCCGTGATGAAGGCGAGCACGGGCTGCAGTTCCCAGAGCCTGAGTCCCATCAGCGCCATGGTCAGAAACAGGCCCAATGACATGTCGGAAACCAGGGCGATGCCTGGCTGCATGCTCGGCCAGTTCCATAAACGTCCGCGCCCACTTGGCCTCATCCAGTCGGCCGCCATGCGCAGGAGAATTCCGGCCAGCAGGCAGCCCACAAAGGCGGGCAGCGTGACGGCGGTACGCGCGACCAAGGCATTGATTCCGTATCCCAACATCAAGGCGAAGTTGAGCCAGAGCAATGCCAGCAGCACGCCGTAGTAGTCCAGGCGGGCATGCTGCTCATCCCTGTGCAGCGTGCCAATTTCCAGGGCGCTGTCCCCAGAGGCTTGAAGCCGATGCCTACGCATGAGCAAGCTTGCGACTGGGCCCCCGATGGTGCAGGCCGCGATCAGGCCGATCATGTTCGCTGCCAATCCCAGTTCCTGCGCTTGCGCAATGCCGAGGTTGTGAACGAAGTGATCGGACCAGGCCAAGGTGGTGCCCACGCCTCCTGTCAGGGAAATCGATCCCACCATCAGCCCGGTGCGCGGATCCAGGCCGAAGGCGCGTGCCATCTCCATCCCGGCCAGGTTCTGCAGCACCATGAACCCGATGGCCAACCCCGACAGGATCAGCAAGGGCCGTCCACCATGGCGCAGCGTGCGGGCGTCGGTACCCAGGCCAATGGCCGCAAAGAAGTACAGCAGCAGCGCGTCACGCGCTTCGAGATCGAAACTGATGACGATCCCCGCACCGTAGTACAGGGCGAAGACAACCAGGGCGCAGGCCAAGCCGCCCACCAGGGATTCCGGGATGCTGTATCGACGCAAGATGCCCCAACGCGCAACCAAGCCCTTGCCCACGAACAACAGCAGGATGGCGAGCGTGAATCCATGGAAGGCATCGATCGTCATCGCGCCTTCTCCCTGTCCAGGCAGGACAGCGCATGGCTGGCGGCTATCCACTCTTCGTTGGTGGGCTCGACCGCCACGGTGACCTGACTGTGATCGCTGGAAATCGTCGCCGCGTGGCTGGCGTTGGCATCGGTATCCAAGGCAATGCCCAAAAAGCCCAGCGCCGCACAGATGCGCTCGCGAATGAACGCATTGTGTTCACCGACACCCGCCGTGAACACCAGCATGTCCAGGCCACCCAGCACGGCGACCAAGGCCCCGATCTCGCGTACGATGCGGCGCACGTAAAGGGCCAGTGCCAAGCGCGCTCGCTCCCCCGTTTCGCCTGCATCGTTCTCGTGTCCGACAATGACGCGCGGCTCGGCCGAGATTCCCGAAACGCCGAGCAGGCCGGACTCGTGATAGAGGACGCGCCCCACTTGCTCCAGTGAGAGCTTCTCGATTTCCATCAGGTAGAGCACCGCACCCGGATCGAGCGCGCCGGTGCGGGTGCCCATCATCAGGCCGTCAAGCGCGGAGAAGCCCATGGTGGTGGCCGCGCTTTTGAGTCCACGCATGGCGCACAGACTGGCGCCACTGCCCAGATGGGCAACGACGGTGCGACCGCGCGCGGCGTCGCCATGGCGTTCGGGCAAGGCCACTGCCATGTACTCATACGACAGGCCGTGAAACCCGTACCGACGCAGACCGCGCTCCCATGCGGCATAGGGCAACGGCAGGACCTTCTCGACCTGGGGCAAAGTGTGGTGGAAGGCCGTGTCGAAGCAGGCCATCTGTGGCAGATCGGGCTGCTCCCGCAGCAGGATCTCCACGGCTTCGAGCGCGAATGGCTGGTGCAGCGGGGCCAGAGGAATGTAGCCCTTGAGGTCGGCCAGGACATTCGCGTCCACGCGCACGGGCATGAAGTATTTACTGCCGCCGTGGACGATACGATGGGCGACCGTACCTACGTGGCGGCCGTCGAGCCGCTGGCTGACACGATCGCGGATGAGGCGCAGTGCGGCGCGATACGGATGTGCCGTTTCCAGTTCGATCGGGAACGGCGCAACCCCCGTCTCTCCGAAATCCGGGTTGGCGCCACCGATTCCCTGCACCTTGCCATTCCACAATGCCTGGCGCGGCAGTGGCGCGGCCGAGGAATCGAACACCGCGAACTTGATACTGGATGAGCCGCAGTTCAGCACAAGGATCAGTCTGTGTTCGTGGCGCCTAGAGCGGGCCATGGTGACGTCCATCAGGTCGTCCTCTCTGCGCGCCGTCCGTGCGACCTCGCCAAGGTGTGCGCGGTTGTCTGCGGTCTCATCGTCTTCAGACTTAGCGCGCTGTGTAGCCGCCATCGGCGATGAGCTGGGTGCCAGCAAGGAAGCTGCTTCCTTCCGATAGCAAAAACGCCACGGCATGGGCGATTTCGTCCGGTGTACCCAGGCGACCGATCGGATGCAGGCCAACGGCCTCTTGGAGGGCCGATTCATCCAGGAAATCCAGGATGGGCGTACGTACGTAACCGGGATGGATCGAATTGATCCGGATTCCCTTGGGGGCATAGGCCAGCGCTGCCGACCGGGTCAGCCCGGTAACAGCATGCTTGGCTGCGACGTACGCGGGGTTCGCTGCGTCGCCCACCACTCCGAGGATGGAGGAGACGTTGACGATGGCGCCGCCTCCAGAGCGCAGGATGGCGGGAATCTGATGGCGCAGGCCATAGAACACGCCGTTCAGGTTGACATCGATCACCCGGCTCCAGGCGGCAGGGTCCAGTTCCCCCACAGGACTCTGGTCGCCACTGATACCGGCGTTATTGACGGCAAAATGAAGGTCGCCAAACGCATCGACCGCGCAGGCCACGGCAGCCTGGACCTCATCGATGCGTGCCACGTCGGCCACATTGGCCACGGCGTGGCCGCCCTCGGCGTTGATGAGACTGGTGACGCGCTGCGCATTGTCGGCGCTGACGTCCGAGACCACGACATTCAGACCGTTGCTCGCAAGAAGCCGGGCGATGCTCTCGCCAATGCCGGATCCTGCACCGGTGACCAGGGCTACGCGGCCAGAGAATGAATACTGCATGGTGTTTTCTCCAAAGGGGTGGTTAAGTTGCTAACAAGTCCGCTCAAGGGGGCGACAGCCGATAGTGATGGGCCAGCATCAGTGCAATCGCGCATGAGGCGATGCGCGTATCGCGCGAGTCGGCACGGCTGGTCAGAATGACCGGCACCTTGGCTCCAAGGACGATCCCGGCGCTGGCTGCTCCGCCCAGGAAGATCAACTGCTTGGCAAGCATGTTGCCGCTCTCCAGGTCAGGCACGGCGAGGATGTCAGCCTGCCCGGCAACCTCGGAGACGATCCCCTTGGTACGCGCAGCGGCGATGGAGACCGCGTTGTCGAAGGCGAGCGGCCCGTCGAGCAGGCCGCCAGTGATCTGGCCGCGATCAGCCATCTTGCACAGCGCCGCCGCGTCCAGCGTGGCCGTCATCGTCGGGCTCACCGTCTCGACCGCGGCCAGGATCGCGACCTTGGGTTCGCGCACGCCGATTACCTGCGCCAGCTCGATGGCGTTGCGGATGATGTCCGCCTTCTGTTCCAGAGTCGGGGCGATATTGATCGCCGCATCGGTGACGATGAACGGGCGCGGATAGGCCGGTGTCTGCAACAGGAAGCAATGGCTGACCCGGCGCTTGGTGCGCAACCCCGCTGCTGCCGAAACCAGCGCGGACATCAGTTCGTCGGTGTGCAGGCTCCCTTTCATCAGGGCTTCGACTTCACCTGCGGCTGCCAAGGCGACGGCTTGCTGCGCAGCGGCGTGGCTGTGCGGGACGTCCACAATGGCGACGTCGGCCAGATCCAGCCCGGCCTCGGTGGCGACTGCTTCGAGCCGCCCTCGTGGCCCGACCAGCACCGGCTCGATCAACCCCGCGTGGCGCGCTTCGAGCGCAGCGGACAGGCTGGGGACATCGCACGGATGGGCGACGGCTACCCGAATCGGTTGCAAGTGCGCGACATGCGCCAGCAGGTGCTGCAGGCCTGTGCGGCCCTGCGCATCCGGATGGATTTCCGGCAACGCCGTGCGCGTTCTTTCAATGCGCTCAGTGGGCGCTACGACCTCTACCTGGCCTTGGAAAATCGCCACCCCCTCCTGGCTGGTGCAGGTGCAGTCCAGCGTGACGTGATGGGTGGCCGTGTCTTTGCTGCTCACCTGCATCTGCACGGTCAGCCTGTCGCCGGGCCGAACGGCTCCGAGCAAGCGCAGGTTCTGGCTGACATATTGGGTTCCAGGCCCCGGCAGGCGTGTTCCCAGCACAGCCGAGATCAGGGCGTTTGCACAAATGGCCTCCGTGGTGCCCCGCGAGGGCGAAGACACCGAAGATTCCGGATCCACATCGCCCGATTGCAGCGCGAACATGTGGATGTCTTGCGGCGAAAACGCGCGTTCGAGGCTGGCGCTGTCGCCGATGGCGATCTCGTCGAAGGTGCGGTTGCGCAGAACCTGCAATGCGTCGGCGGCGCCATCGACCGGTGCGGAGGACGTCGTCATTTGCCTTTCCCTCGCCGTGTTTGACTTGTCCGCGGGGCGGCTGGCGTCTTGGACACAGTTTTCTGCGTAGCAGTTTTCTTCTGAGGCGCCTTAGGCTTTGGAGAGGATGTCTTGGAGGTCGTGTTTATGGCCGGAGCGGAGGTGTCACTGGCGGAGCTCGGCATGGCTGGCGCCGCATTCGCATCCTCGACCGCAGCGGATGTGCCACTGGCAGAGCGTGGCATGGCGGTTGTCGACTTCGCGTCCACGACCGTAGCGGAGGTATCAGTGGCGGGACTTATCACGGCGGGCGCCGAAGCCGCCTGCGCTTGGCGCTCGGCCTGCTCGAACAAGGTAGAAACCTGTTCCAGCCTGGTTTGTTCTTGTGCGGACAGCACACCGCCGCTGCCAATCACTTGCACGATCATTCCCGCCACCTGGCGGATGTCATCAGGCGCTATGCCGTTGAGCAATCCGGGGATGGCGGACACCGTGGCGTCCTCGTCGAGCCTCATGAGCAAAGCCTGCCGACGAATGAGGTGGCGAAAGACCTGCATGTCGAAGTCGTTTGCCAAATGGGGGCGCGCGAGTTCCTCTGCGTGCCGGAAGTGCCGCTCGTCGGCCTCGCCACGCGCGGCCAGCACAAAGAACAGCGCCCGTATGGAGGCTTCGGTGATCCCGCCGCTGTGAATATCCGCTTCGAGCCGTGTCAACTCTTGCGCCAGATACTGGCGGTGCTCGGGCGTCTCGCTGGGATGGGGTCGCGGCGGTGCATCGTCGTGCAGGCTCTGTCCAGTCATGGCCTGCACCAGCGGCAGGCTGTACAGCGTGTCAAACGCCTGTGCGTAGATCTGGTCGCGGCAATCACGGAATTGATCCAGCATCTGTTCGACGGCGGTGGAAAACTGCGCCTGCAGTTGCAGGAAAGGGTTGGCCTCGGAGACGGGCTGACGATGGTCGCGCACGTGTTGCGCAGCCTCATGTACTGCGGCGGCGAGCGGATGCCTGTCAGACCACAATTCATAGCCCATGCGCAGCGGATGCAGCGGCTCCAGCCACTTCGCACCCTGGTCCGTGACCAGGGCACGCATCCATGGCTGCACGAAGCTGCGGTAGCAAGCCAGGTTGACCTCGGAGATCCGCGCAACGGCGGCGAACCGGCGATCGTTCTCAGGGTCGGGACGGACGATCTCACGGACTTCATCGATGTTGCTGCGCTGGATCCGAGTCAGGTAGGCGTTCCCGGTCGGCTCGCCTTCCTGCGACCCGTCTGGATTTTCATCGACCAGCATGCGGTGGATACCGGCCGGCAGCACGTCGATGATGTCGATGTTCTCAGCGAACTCCTGGTGCTCTTTACGCCCGACGCTGCCGGAGACGAAGATTCCCAGATGTCCGATGCTGTCATGGGTAGCGTAGACGATGGTCTGGTCATGTCCCAGCACGTCCAGGTCGTTGCGGTACAGGTCGGTGATCCAGCCCAGGGCCTGGGGCGGCGGGGTGATGTTGTCCCCATAGGAGCAGAACACCACGATCGGCGAGCGAATATTGCGCAGGTCGATGCGCACGCCATCGGATGTCATCAGTTGGGCGGTGCTCAGCTTGTTGCCGATGAACAGGTTATCGACGATGTACTGCATCTCCACGTCATTCAGGAAGACGTGGCCGCCCCAGTACTTTTCGAACTGCAAGTAGCGCGGGCCTTCCGTGTCGACATTGGCGTACAGGTTGTACTGTTTGCTCCAAAGCGTATTGGCCGGGTCCAGGTTTTCAAAGTTCTGTACCAGCCAGGCACCGTCGAACCGGCCGGCGCCCAGATCGCTGGTCAATGCCGTCAACCAGCTACCGCCAGTGAGGCCGCCCGCGTAGCGCATCGGGTTATCACCGGCCCAGTAGGACAGCGGCGCGCCGGCTACGATGATCGGCCCGAACAGCTCGGGCCAGACAGCGGCTGCCATCAGAATCTGCCAGCCCGCCTGGCAATTGCCGATGACAGCGGGCTTGCCGCGGCTGCCGGGGTGCAGCTCGCCGACCCTGCGCACGAAGGCCGCTTCGGCGCGCATGACGTCCTCGACGGTCTGGCCGGGAACGGGATCGGGCAGAAAGCCAACGAAGTAGCAGGGATGACCAGCCTTGAGGGCCGCGCCGACCTCACTATCGGGTTTGAAGCCGCCAATGCCTGGGCCGTGGCCCGCGCGGGGATCGACCACCACGAACGGCCGCTTCTTGGGATCGGCCGGCGCGTCGGCTGGCGGCAGGATGCGCACGAGGCCATAGTTGACTGGCCGCGGAAGCTCCAGCCCGGACATGATGACCTCTGAGGCGAAGTCGAGTACGTTCGGCGTCTGCTCCTGCAAATGCTCCAGGTACTGGTTGCCGCGTTGGCGGCGAACGTCGGCATACAGAATGGATCGCTGCCAGGCATCCACTGCATACTCGGTTGCCATCGCCGATAGTCGCAACGGGTCCCACAGCAACTGCCCCCAATCGGCCGCTGGTGATGTCGTGGTGTCTCGATTCATGGCGATGGGCACTCCTTCTGTGATGAAACTGAAAAATTGAATGGCAAGGGGCCGCAGGCACATCGTCTTGCTGGCCCTTCCTCACTCAGTACATATGCTGGCCACCGTTCATCGATACATTGCTGCCGGTCATGAACCCCGCAGATTCACTGACGATGAATGCAACCAGTGCAGCGATTTCCTCAGGCCGTCCCAGACGACCCACGGGAATACCGGCAATCACTTGCTTGACCACTTCTTCCGACATGCTCGTCACCATCTTCGTATCCAGATACCCCGGCGAGACGGTGTTGACCGTCACGCCCTTGCGCGCCACCTCCTGCGCAAGGGCTTTAGTGAAGCCATGCATGCCGGCCTTTGCGGCGGAGTAGTTGGTCTGGCCGAACTGCCCCTTGGAGCCGTTGATGGAGGCGATGTTGACGATCCTGCCCCAGCCGCGTTCGAGCATGCCGTCGATGAATGGCCGGGTGACGTTGAAAACGGAGTCGAGATTGACGCGCAGGACCGCATCCCAATCGGCGTAGCTCAGCTTGCGGAACGTAGCATCGCGCGTGATGCCCGCGTTGTTGACCAGAATGTCGATGTGGTAACCGTCTGCTTGAATGAGGCCGGCCAACTCCTGGCAGGAGGCATGGTCGGCCACATCCGCGCCGTAGGCGATGAAGTTGTAGCCTTCGTCCGTCTGGGCTTCCAACCACGCGCCGATGCTGGCATTGCCTGGCGAGTGGACGACGAGCACGGTATGGCCAACATCGTGTAAGGCTCGTGCGATGGCCTCGCCCAAGCCACCGTTGCCGCCCGTGACCAGGGCGGTACGTTGTTCAGCCGGCATTGCGGCCACCGGTCTTGCCCGGTGCCTCCTTATCCTGCGCCGAGGCCCACACGGCTCCCCACTGTTTGAAGATATCCTGGAACGGGAGTACCGCATCGCCCTGGCCTACGGCCTGCGTAACCGATTTCTGCCAGTCTTGAATAGCTATTTGCAGGCCTTGGGTGAAGGTTGTCTGGTTTTTGATCGCGACTTGTGTCAGCGCCTGCGCGCCGCCCACGTGGTACTGGAACTGACGCCAGAAGGCTTGTGCGGGCAGCGTGGCCAGTTCCTGCCAATTCTGGGCCTTGAGCAGGCTTTCGATTTCGGCGCCGGACTCGGCAATGCTCTCGCTGCCCGCGCGCGTGGCGTTCTCCAGCCATTGCTGGCCGTTTTCCTGCATCAAGCGCTGTAGGCGTAACTGCAGTTCCACGTTCGCCTTGAACAGGTTCAGGGGGATAGTTTCGTTGCTCATGGTCAAGCTCCTTACTGGTTGAAATGCCCAAGTGGGCGGTGAACCGATCAGGCCATCTGGCCGATGGTTTTGCGAAAACGCGCCAACGACAGGGAAAACAGCACCGTGCCGATCAAGGCCAGCGCCAGAAAGGGCTGCCACACCGTCTCCAGGCCCGCACCCCGGTAGAGAATGGCCTGGCTCAATTCCACGAAATGGGTGGTGGGCGCGATCAGCATGATGTTCTGCACGATCTCGGGCATGCTTTCGCGCGGCGTGGTGCCACCCGAGAGCATCTGCAGCGGCATGATGGTGAGCATCATCAACATGCCGAACTGCGGCATGTTGCGCGCCAGCGTGGCGATGAAGATGCCCATCGACGTGGTGGCGAAGAGACTCAGCGCCGCGCCGGCGAAAAACAGCGCAAGGGAGCCCTCGATGGGCACGCCCAGGACGCCGCGCACCATGAGGTTGAGGGACAGGAAGGAGGCGATCAGCACGACCAGAGCCATCGACCAGACCTTGGAAAGCATGATCTGCGCGGGCGTGACCGGCATCACCAGCAGGTGCTCGATGGTGCCGTGCTCGCGCTCGCGGATCAGCGCTGCGCCGGTCAGGATGATGGACAACAGCGTGATGTGGTTGATGATCTGCACCACCGAGCCGAACCAGGCCTTGTCGAGGGCGGGGTTGAAGCGCGCGCGCAAGGCCAGATCCACGGGTGGCGCGGTGGTGCTGCGATAACGCTTGACGAACTCGTTGACTTCACCGGTGAAAATTTGTTGAACATGGCCACTGCCGGTGAAGGCCTGGCTCATGCGGGTGGCGTCGACATTGAGCTGCACGGCAGGCGATCGCCCCGCCAGCACGTCGCGCTGGAAGTTGGGCGGAATGACCAGAGCGAAGGTGTACAGCCCCGCGTCCATGCCCGGGTCCACGTCCCCATAGTCGATCATGGCCGGTGGCGTGAACTGCGGGGGGTAGAAGGCCGAGGCAACCCGCTGGGACAGCGCCGAATTATCCTCGTCGACGATGGCGATGGGCGCGTTGTGCAGCGTCTCCGGCATGGACGTGGCCTTGGTGTAGACCGACGCGGTGAACACGTAGACGATGAGCACAAGCATCATCGGATCGCGCCAAAGACTCCACAGCTCCTTGACACCAAGGTCGTAGATGTTGGCCAGGTTTCTTCTGCGCATCTCAACGCTCCTGCTTCTTGAGTAGCAAAACAGCCACGCCGAGAATGACCGGAACCGAAATGAGCATCGACCACAGCGGCCCTGTCAGGTCGGCCAGGCCAAGCGCTTTGCTGAATACGCCACGGCTGATGGAAATCATGTGCGTGGCGGGGTAGATCTCGCCGATGAACTTGCTGGAGCCTTCGAGCGAGGACACGGGATCGATCAGGCCGGCGAACTGGGTGGCCGGTATGAGGGTGCCGATCATGGCGAAGAACATGGCCGCGATCTGGCTGCGTGTAACGGCCGAGGCCAGCAGCCCCATGCCTGTCGCGGCGAAGGAGAAGATCAGCGCGGCCAGCGCCAGGGTGAAGAAGCTGCCCTTGACCGGCACACCGAAGATGGTCACTGCGAGCAGGCTCATCAGCAGGAAGTTCACCATGGCCAGGCCGACATAGGGCAGTTGCTTGCCAAGCAGGAACTCGATGCGCGTGACCGGCGTCACGTAGAGATTGGTGATCGATCCCGTCTCTTTCTCGCGCACCACCGCCAGCGCGGTCAGCATGGCCGGCAGCATGAGCAGCAGCAGAGGGATCACCGCAGGCACCATGGCCGGCAGGCTCTTGACATCGGGGTTGTAGCGAAAGCGCGTCTCGACGTTGGTGTTGCCAGCCATGCTGGCGCCGCCGCGCTCGCTGGCCTGTATCTGCAGCCAGTGCTGGTGCATGCCCTGAACGTAGCCCTGGACGGTTTCCGCGCGCTGCGGCATGGCGCCGTCGAGCCAGGCGCCGATCTGCACGTTCTGGCCCCGCAACACGTCGCGGGCAAAGCCAGCGGGGATTTCGATGGCCAGCGACAGTTCGCCGTTGCGCATGCGTCGATCAAGGTCCTCGTAGTCGATGATCGGCGCGTGCTCGGTGAAGTAGCGCGATCCGGCCAAGTTCAGCGTGTAGTTCTGGCTAAGCGTGGTCTGGTCGCGATCGAGCACCGCATAGCTCAGGTCCTCGACGTCCATGGTGATGCCGAAGCCGATCACGAACATCAGCAGCAGCGAACCGCCCAGCGCCAGCGTGGCGCGCACCGGGTCGCGCTGCAGTTCCAGCGTTTCGCGCCATAGATAGCTGAACATGCGCTGCAGACTGAAACCGCCAGCGGAGTGACCGCCGCCGTGTTCGGCGGGCACCGCGGGTGGCTGATCCGCCTGGTCGGCAGCCGGAGGCTGGCTGGCCGGGGCGGCCGTGCCGCCCTCCGCTTCGACGAGGTAGCCGATGAAGGCCTCTTCAAGGGTTTTGGCGCCGCGCTTCTCGACCAGTCTGGCGGGCACGTCGCTGTCGAGCACCTTGCCCGCATGCATCATCGACATGCGGTCGCAGCGCTCTGCCTCGTTCATGAAGTGGGTGGAAATGAAGACCGTCACCCGGTCGCGCCGCGACAGCTCGATGAGCAGTCGCCAGAACGCATCGCGCGCCACCGGGTCGACGCCCGAAGTCGGTTCGTCCAGAATCAGCAGTTCTGGCTTGTGCACCATGGCGACCGCCAGCGACAGGCGTTGGCGTATGCCCAGAGGCAGACTGGCCGGCAGGCTGTCGATGACGTCCACCAGCCCGAAGCGCTCCACCATCTCATCGACGCGAGCAGGAATGTCCTCCGGGGACACACTGAAGAGCTTGGCGTGCAACTCCAGGTTCTGGCGTACCGTGATTTCGCTGTAGAGCGAGAACGCTTGGGACATGTAGCCGACGCGGCGGCGGGTGCCCAGATCATGCGGGTTCACTTCATGGCCGAACAGCCAGGCCCGACCCTCGCTCGCCGGCAACAGGCCGGTAAGCATCTTCATCGTCGTGGACTTGCCGCACCCGTTGGAGCCGAGGAAGCCGAAGATTTCACCGCGCCGGATGCGGAAGGACACGCTATCGACGGCAACGAAGTCGCCAAAGCGCATGGTCAGCCCCTCGGCCTCGATGGCGATATCGTCCGCGCCGCCATCCGACAAGGGGGGAATGACTACCGCTTGGTGTCCGCGCTTTTTCTCTTCCGGGAGCAGGCGGATGAATGCCTCTTCCAGGTTCGGGCTGCCTGTTCTTGCCAGCAATTCCTTCGGCGTGCCGGTGGCGAGGACCTTGCCGTCGTCGATGGCGGCCAGCCAGTCGAAGCGCTGGGCCTCATCCATGTAGGCCGTGGCCACGATCACGCTCATGCCGGGGCGGTCGGCGCGGATGCGCTCGATCAGATCCCAGAACTGTGCGCGCGCCAGCGGGTCCACGCCAGTCGTCGGCTCATCGAGAATCAGAAAATCCGGGTCATGAATCAGCGCGCAGCACAGGCCGAGTTTTTGCTTCATGCCCCCGGACAGCTTGCCTGCCGGACGTGCTAGGAATTTGAACAGGCCAGTGGCCTGGGTGAGCTCATCGATCCGCTGGCGGCGCTCTGCGGCGCCATGACCGAACAGGCGCGCGAAGAACTGCAGATTCTCCTCGACCGAGAGCGTCGGATACAGGTTTTTGCCCAGTCCCTGCGGCATGTAGGCGATGCGCGGGCACACCAGCTTGCGGTGGGCCTTGCTGGCCATGTCGCCACCGAGCACCTCGACCGTGCCTTCCTGGATGATGCGCACACCGGCCAGCAACGAGAGCAGGCTGGACTTACCCACGCCGTCGGGGCCGATCAGACCGACCATCCGTCCAGCGGGGATGTCCAGGTCAATGCCATCCAAGGCAATGACGTCGCGGTAGCGCAGTCTTACCTGGCGGACACTTGCAACGGTCGCGAGCTGCGCGCTGTGGCTCATACCTTACTCCGGCACACGAACGGAGAGGTTCTGAGGCCACTCGGCCTTGGCGTCGAGCTTGACCCAGGCTACGCCGGGCAGACCGGTCTTGACCTGGTTCAGGTGCTTACGCAGCAGCTCCTGCGAGATCTGTGCGCGCACGCGAAACATCAGCTTTTGTCGCTCACTGGCGGTTTCCACCGTCTTGGGGGTGAACTGCGCTGCGCTGGCGACGAAGGAAACGGTGGCTGGAATCACATACTCGGGCGCGGCATCCAGAATGATGCGAACCTCCGAACCCAGCGCAACGCGGCCGGCCACGGTTTCGGGCAGGAAGAAGGTGATGTACACGTCCGACAGATCAAGGAGGTTCAAGACACGTCCGCCCGCTCCAAGCACCTCGCCGGGTTGCGCGACACGCACCTGAACCCGTCCGTCGCGCGGAGACCGCAGTTCGCTGTCGCGGATGTCGGCTTCGATGCGGCTGATACTGGCCGTAGCGGCGGACACGCTGGACTGCGCGCCGACAAGCTGCGCCCTGGCGGCTTCGACCGCGGCGCGGGCAGCGGCGGCCTGTGCCTTGCTGGCCGCGAGGGTCGCCTGGGCGCCCCGTACGCGCGCCCGGTCATCGTCCAGTTCCTGGATCGAGGCGGCTCCCTCACTCGACAGCGTGCTGGAGCGTGTCAGGCGCCGTTGCGCGGCGTCCAGTTCCGACTCGCGCTGACCAACCAGAGCCAAGGCGGCAGTCACGTCGGCTTCACGCAGCGCCACCTGTGCCTGCGCCGCGGTCACCGAATGCTCAGCCTGCTGACGCATGGCCAGGGCCTCGTCGCGCTGCGCTTCCAGCGTTTCCAGCCGCATCTTGGCCAGTGGCTGGCCGGCTGTGACGAAATCGCCTTCACGCACCAGGATGTCTTCGATGCGGCCGGGAAGTTTGGTGGCCACGTCGATCTCGGTGGCTTCGATGCGGCCATTGCCGTTGACGAATCCTTCGCCCGGGCCGCTGTCGGTAAACCTCGTCCAGCTCCACCAGGCCAGCGCGGCAACAACCGCTGCAGCGAAAGCGACCAGGAGTTTTTTCTTGAGAGAGGGGGAGACAGTCATGGGTTCGGCGTGCCTTAACGGGTTGATGGGGTGGAAGCGGGAGTCGAGGCCGCACCCTGTGCCTCGCCGGCTGCGGCGAGGGTGCCGCCGCCGAGCGCGGCATACAGCGCCACCTGGCTGGACAGCAGCGCGCGGCGCGCCTGTACCAGTTGTTGCTGGGCTCCCAGCAGATCGCGTTGGGCATCCAGCACTTCCAAGAAGGCGGCCGAGCCGTTGTCGTAGCGCAACTTGGCCAGGCGTGCGCGTTCGCTTTGCGCTTCCAGGTTGGCTCTCTGGATCGTCAACTGCTCAGCCAGCCAGTGCTTTGCGCTCAGCGCATCGGCCACCTCGCGGAAGGCCGTTTGAATGGTTTTTTCGTATCCGGCGACGGCGATGTCGCGGCGCACTTCGCTCAGCTCCAGATTGGCGCGGCGGCGCCCGCCATCGAAGATGGGCAGCGACAGGGTGGGCATGAAGGTCCAGGCGCGACTGCCGGAATCGAACAAGCCATTCAAGTCGGAGCTGGCCGTGCCGAAGCTGCCGGTCAGCGCAATGCGCGGCAAGAACGCCGCGCGGGCCGCGCCGATGTGGGCATTGCTGGCACGCAATTGGTGTTCGGCGGAAATGATGTCCGGGCGACTGACCAGCAGCTCCGAAGGCAGACCGGCCCGCAGCTCAGCCAGAACCGTCGTTTCATCGAAGGGTGCCTTGGCGGGCAGCGGGCCGGGATCAGCGCCTACCAGCAGTGCCAGGGCGTGCAGTTGCGTGGTGCGAGCTTGCTCAAGCTGCGTCAGCAGCGCCTGAGCTTGGTTCAGCAGGGTCTGGACCTGGGTGAGATCCAGCTTCGAGGTCGAGCCGACTTCGAAGCGACGCTGGAAAATGCGATAGGACTCTTCGCGGGTGGTCACGGTTTGCCGGGCGATCGCCACGCGTTCGTCGATCTCGCGCAGGCCAAGATAGCCGTCTGCCACCTGGGCGATCAGCGCCAAATGGACGGCCTGGCGAGCCGCGTCGGAAGCCAGCCAAGCTTGCAGGGCGGCGTCTTCCAGGTTGCGGATCCGACCCCACAGATCCAGTTCCCAGGTGGTCAAACCCACCTCGGCCCGGTACTCGCCGCCCACCAGCGATCGGCCCGACATGTTCAGGTCGCCAGGGACCCGCGCGCGTCCACCTTGGGCGCCCACGCCCATGGCAGGAAAACGATCCGAGCGCTGAATGCGGAATGTGGCGCTGGCTTCCTCGACGCGCAGCGCGGCCACGCGCAGGTCGCGGTTGTTTTCCAGCGCAGTCTCGATGAGGCGTTGCAGCAGGGGGTCGGTGAAGTACGCCTGCCAGGCAAGCTCTCCCGCGTGGGCGCCGTCGGTGCCTGATCCAAGATGCGCGGGCCAGGCTTCGGGCACGGGCAATGGCGGGGTGTCTGGCGCCGGAGCGAGCGACATGCAGCCGGTCAAGACGACGGCGCTCAGGGCCAACGAGGCAGCGCGCAATCTGAACGCGGGAAACAACGGGGAAGTTGGGAGCATGGTCACGTTCCGTACAGGTATCGGGCTGAAGAGGGTCTGGTCGCAGAGGAGGGAATGGCTGCCACCCCCGCAATGCGGGGTTCGTGGCTGGTGTCCGCAGGCCCTACTTTCTTGCTTGCAAGTGCTGTCAAGCCCACTTCATCTCCTTGTTGATATGTGCATCCCCGTGTTCCCCGGCTGGTTGATAGGGCGCTCTTCCTGTGTCGTAACCCGATGTGCCGGGTTCACTCGCGCCCTGTGTTGATCTGCATTGTGAAATCTGAAAACAAACGACTGGACGGTTGCTTTCAATTATACGTTACAATCCAAGAACCGCAATCAGCGGGCTCGTCGGTCATTGACGCAGGTCAATTCGAGCTGCCGGCTTGGGTTCAAGGAAGGCCCTGATTCTTGGTAGAGCCGGTGACAGGCCCATGGGAACACCCCTCAGATCTTTGAACAGAGCCTTTGAATGCCACCCAAGAAAGATGACGCGCCAGACAACAAGCGCCGCTACCTGTCCTCTGCCGCCAGGAAAGAGGAAATACTCGACGCGGCCCTGGTCGAATTCGCGGATCGGACATACAAAGCAGTGTCGATGGAGCGCCTGGCGGAATGCGCGGGCTTGTCCAAGGCTGGCATCTATGCCCACTTCAAAAGCAAGGAAGAAATTTTTCACGCCTTGCTCGAACGTACGACGAAGCAGATTTGTGATTTCCAGGGCTGGCTCCCGGATGAGGATCTGACGTTGCCAGAGCTGGTAGATGTCTACCTGGATCGCCTGTACGCGACCTTCAGCTCCCCTGCCACGATGTCGATCTACCGGCTGCTTCTGGCCGAAAGCGCCCGAACTCCAGAGCTGGTGCAGCGTTGGCACAACGAAGTTGCGCTCGGGCTGAAAGAGCGGGCGCAGACCATCATCCACCGCAACATACGCCGAGGCGTCATTCGCCCAGGCGTCTTGACCGAACACTTCTTCCCGTTGGCGCTCGCGCCCGCAGTGCTGTGGCTGAGTTCCTCGATGCTGTCCAAGGGCAGTCCTTCCATCTCGCTGGTGCAGTTACGGGATGCGCACCGGCAACTGTTGCTTGAGCTTTTGCAGCCTCAATGAGCGGAGTGATGCACATAGTCCTGCGCGCCCTTGCAGGCTTGGCGATCGGCTTTGTGGTACTGCTGCTGACTGTGTGGGGTGCGCTGGCTCTGTGGCATCAGATGCCGGGACCTTCGGTGGTGCGATGGTTCGTCATTGCCATGTGGTCTACGTTGGGTGTGACCGTTGTCTTGTCGCGGGCGGGCTTGCTTGGGCGGCGCAATCGCAACATCGCCGGATTCGCATTTGTGATCGCAGCCGCCTCCCTGCTCATGTGGTGGGGGACGCTGCAGCCGTCACACCAGCGTGTATGGGCTGACGATGTCGCCCAGTTGCTGGAGGCCAGGATCGACGGCAACCATGTTCACCTGAATAATGTGCGCAACTTCCAGTGGCGCAGCGAAACCGACTACACCCCGCAGTGGGAGAGCCGCACATACGACCTGGATCGTCTGCGCAGCGCCGACTTGGTGCTTTCCTACTGGATGGGGCCGCACATCGCCCACACCCTGGTGTCGTTCGGCTTCGATGGCGGTGATCGCGTGGTGTTCTCGCTGGAAATTCGCAAGGAACGCCATGAGTCCTTCTCGGCGGTAGGAGGATTCTTCCGTCAGTTCGAGCAGATCCTGGTAGCCGCCGATGAGCGAGACATTGTGCGTACGCGCAGCAACGCGCGAGGCGAAGATGTTTATCTCTATCGCTTGCAGATGAATCAGGCGAGTGCCCGCGCGTTGTTTCTGGAGTTTCTGAACGCGGCCAATGAACTGCGGCAGAAACCGCGCTTTTACAACACGTTAACCAGTAACTGCACGACCATCGTATTCGAGCTGGCCCGGGTCATTGCGCCCGCATTGCCAATGGACTATCGCCTGCTGCTGTCTGGATATTTTGCGCGGTACGTCTACGACATGCATGGATTGACGCCTGGCTATCGTTACGATGAATTGCAGGCACTGGGGCATATCAACGAACGTGCCCTTGCTTCCGATGTGTCAGAGGATGACTTCTCGATGTCGATTCGACAAGGCGTGCCAGGCATCCCTGCCAACGAGGTGAATCCATGAGGTTCCCGCAGGCCTGCCTTCTCATTACATGCGCCGCTCTTGCTCCGCTGCTGCTGGGGGGCTGCTCGATCCTGCGCGAGTTCGGCCCAGTGGTTGAAGTTCATACGCTACCTACCAGGGAGGCCATCGAACTCAAGCGCGGCGACATCCTGACACGTGGCAAGCTCAGCGATGCGACTGTCCAGACCATCAGGGTGGCGGCATTGGATGAGCAGGCATGCGCAAAGCCGATCTCCTCGGAGTGCGCGGAGGCCTTGGCTACCGTGACGGGGGTTGCCACGGATAGACGCCTGGCTGCACTGTCCGAACTATGGCTGGCGCAGGCTCAGGCCATGAAGCCCGGTTCAGCGCAGCAAGCCGCCTGGCTTGAGACGATTCGCTATGCCTATGCTTATCTGTTCCTTGGTGACCATACTCCGGGAGAGCGGGCCTTCGAGGATCGCCAGACCCAAGTGCGGGATTGGTATAACTATGCCGTCGAGCATGCGGCCACCGGCATGTTCGAAGTTCGGCAACAAATGCCGACGCAGTTGCCCGACCAGACCAGTTGGAACATTGCAGGCTGGGAACTGAAGCTGGATATGCGCGGCGCGCGCTTACCGGGCAGTACGGCGGTGCCAGCCGAACTCCTGCCAGCCTCGTCCCTGTCTTTCCGTGGATTGCGTAGCCTCTACCGGCGCGACGGCTTTGGCGCCGAGCTTGTGGCGGTCATTCCGGACGAGTCCCTGAGCGCCGCCCCAACTCGGGGTGGTCGCCCAGCGGCAAAACATGATCAGCAACCGCTGCCCTGGAGCGAGATGCCCGCGCCGTCCATGACGGTTCTGCTGCATCCCGACGGAGACAACTTGGACAGCGTGCTGCATGCTCGTACAGCCCGTCTGACGGTGCATGACCCCTATGTGGAATCGGCCATTATGCTGCGCGGCCAACGTGTGCCGCTGGCGGCCAATTTCACGGCCGGCTATGGCGTATGGCTGGCCCGTGCCAATTTCAACCGCCAGTCGCTGCGCAGCCTGCTCGGGCGCGAGGGTGGCATCGACCGCCCGCACGTCTACTTGATGCAGCCCTACGATCCGAACAGGCGGATCATCGTCATGCTGCACGGACTGGCCAGCAGCCCTGAAGCCTGGGTGGAACTCGCCAACGAAATCCTGGGCGATGAGGCGCTGCGCCAGCATTACCAAATCTGGCAGGTCTACTACCCGACCAATATGCCGATCGCATTGAACCACGCGATGATTCGCAGAGCGCTCGGGGATACGCTGGCGCATTTCGATCCTTCCGGCCAGGCGCCGGCATCGTCCGACCTTGTACTGGTGGGGCATAGCATGGGCGGGGTCATCGCGCGGTTGATGGTGTCGTCAACCGACCAGTCGCTGGTGCAGCTGGCTGCGGATCGCAGTCGGCTGACGCCGCAGCAGATCAAACGCATAGATCCGATGTTGCGCTTCGAGCCCTTCCCGAATGTCAGCAGTGCCATCTTCATCGCGGCGCCTCATCGGGGCACATCGGTCGCGGGTGGACGCCTGGGGCGCTGGATGGCGGGATTTATCCGCTTTCCCATTACGGTGCTCGAAGAACTCGCCCATACACTGGCACCCAATGCGGCCGCCAGCAGCCGTGAAAGCCTGGCAACCATTCCCAATAGCGTGAACAATCTCGACGAAAACGATCCGTTCGTGCGTACGGCGGCGGGCTTTCCCATCTCATCCCAGGTGCGCTATCACTCGATCGTGGCCCAAGCCAATTCCGAAGTGGCCCTCGATGATTCCGATGACGGTCTTGTGCCTTATCGCAGCGCACATCTTCCCGGCGCACAGTCCGAGAAAGTCATTATTTCGGGGCACAGCGTGCAACAGAGCGCGGCCGCGATACTGGAGATCCAGCGTATTCTGAGAGAGGACATGGCTCTGCGGGAAGCGCATTTACAGCCATAGACAACTGCCATCTGCTGTGCGCGGCCGAGCTGATTTCGGATTTCGTATGGGCGTAATGCATTCATCTGAATGCGCAAAGAGCATCAGACTTACTGTTGCCCGCTCGACGCTGGCACAGTGGGTCGGTGCGTGCGGCGCGCAACTGCAGCCGATGGTAAAGGCGCTGGATGACGAACTGCGTCGCCACGTGGTGCTGCACGCCCACGAGACGCCGATGCTCAAGCCCAAGCATCTTGGCGACGGCAAGGCGTACCCAACGTGATCCGCCGTCTGGCGGCGACCCAGCCCATGCTCGACAAGATCGTCGGCCACCAACGCCACATCGCTCAGGCCTACGGCATATCGATGGAGCATGCGCGCTGGCTGTTGACCACCGTGGCGTTCCACTGCCTTGCCGTGGCCGACACGGTGTACTCGGTCGCCGAACGGGAACCCGTCGTGGATGCAGACCGTGCGACGGAGGAAGCCGAGATGGAGGCCGAACTCAACAGGGCATGCACGCACTCATTGTTGGCATGCTGGCCTTGATGGATGCTGATGGCCTTTCAGGAGATAGTTGATCGTCGTTCTCGTTTGTGGGGGTTGAATGGAAATCCAGGGATGCCGTAATTGAGGAGCCTGGACGGCGTATCGTTCAGGAACAAACACGCACGGGCGGCCAGGCCCTGCCGTGGCTCGACATGACGGCCTTCCTGCGCGGGGCCATCGACCTTGCGCTAGACAACCATGCCAATGCGCCACGCAGCAATACGCAATGGGTGTTCTTCGACCGTGGCCTGATCGACGCGGCGGCAGCACCCCAGGCACTGGACGGCACTACTATTCTGGACACGATTGCCCAGTCGCATCGCTACCACTCGCGCATCTTTCTGGCCCCGCCGTGGCCTGAAATCTATGTGCAGGACGAAGAACGCCGTCACAGCATGGATGAAGCGCGGGCTGAATTCGAGCGGCTTCAGCGCACCTATCCAGCGCTGGGCTATGCGGTATCGCGGTTGCCCAAGATCAGAGTGGCGCAACGCGCTGACTTTGTGCTGGACACCTTGGCTAGCCGCTAACCTACCAAGGCGAACTCTACCGTATCTCACCGCCACGTAGGACTCCATGCTCAAATCTCTTGCGTAACTCTGAGATAAGGATTGTTGGGTGGTACTGCATCGAACAACCAATTCGCATCGATCAGCAAATACCCATGCAGCTTCCGGGACTTGCGCGGCCCGGTGACTTCACAGATCCAGATGTTCAAGCCGCTGTCGTGCTTTCGATGCAACCCCAGTTTCTCAAAGCGCTTCTGCACCCACTGCCAATCCGGCATCTTGTCCTGCCGTGCCAGCGTGCCGACATGAGGGTGCTCCTGGACGTAGCGCTGGAACACACCTGGGCTGACCAAGTAGGCCGTGTCATTCACGGAATGCACGAGCGCTTTTGCGTCGTTGATGATGAGCCGGCGCGAAGCAATTCCCTGTTTCAGCCACATCATGAAATGTTCGCCTGACGGGGGCGCTGCTGTTAGGGGTGGTTTAGCAGTAGATGGTGGTGGCGAAGGAAGCACTGCGGCAGTCGCTGGCATAGGAGTGCTGGGGTCTGCGGGGTAGCTTCTCTGTGCAACCGGCTCCACATCCTGCTCGGCACCAGGCGAGCCGCTCGTGCTCACCATTGCCAGCATGTCCTCCATGACATCGGACACGGGCTGGGCCTTAGGCGGTGAGGCGGTGACGGTACTACTGCCTTCCCAAGATGGAAGTTTCTGACCGTTCGGGGCTGCCTTCGCCATGGCCGCAGGCGGCATTTTCGGCGCCTCGGCGTCGTTTTCGGCGACTGCCGCGTCGATCGCTACCGTGCCTGCAAAAGGCGTCGGTCGCTCGCCAGATTCCCAGATCAGCGCAGGAGCGAGGCGCAACAGGGTGAACGAGTGGGACCAGCCGGTGGAACTGGTTATGGTCGCGCGCCAAATAGCCTTGCCGTCGGGCGCCGGCTGCAACATGCCGTGATCCTGGAGGACGTTGAACACCGCGGTGTTGTTCGCAGGGATGCCATCGACGCCTTGGGACAGCAGGTGCGCACGCAGTTTGTCCGAGACCGTTTTGCTCACCAGCCACAGGGCATCGTCGGTGAGCCAGCCATCGGAGGCTTCCGGCTGGTTCAGTTTCAACTGTTCCTTGAGCAGGTAGCGCAACCCGTCGAGCAGCTTGCGCTGCAGCGCGTGCTTGGGCGCAGCCATGGCGCGGGCCGGATCGCCGCCCAGCTCCTGGGCCACCGAGGCCCGGTCTGCCTGCACGACAAGTTCGCCCAGTACGCCGGCGTGCTCGTACTGCCCGGCCAGGACGTAGAGCAGTGGTGCCCACAGGGACGGATAGCCGCTGAGCCAGTCCAGGGCCTCACGGTCGAGCAGTTGGTGGTAGAGCAAACCTGTCGCGGCGCTGTGCAGGCGGTACTCGCGATCGTCGCGGTAGCGGAATCGGTATGGCTGGCGCAGCGGGCCGTGCCAAGGGTGCCAGATGCTGCCGTCGGCCAGCTCGACGTGCAGATCGACGGCGATCTTGCCGATGTCGTGCAGCAGCGCGGCGTAGGCGACGGCGGCGGTCCAGGCTTCGGACTGTGCCGCTTGGTCTTCGGGGCTGGCGCCGATGGGCAGCAGATGGGACTGCCGCAGTTTCAGACTGTAGGCGACGATTTCGAGGCCGTGGTCGAGCATGCCGCCCAGATAGGCATGGTGATGCGCCTCGGAGGCCGGGAAGGCCTGGACCAGCTCGGCGTAGCGTTCCAGGGGCGCTCGGTACAGCGTGGCGAATTGCCTGCGCGACAGCGAGGTGCGCTGCCAAATGTGCTCCAGCAGCTTCTGCCGGCGCGGGGTGGCCAGCAGCGATGCGGCCGACTCGGGCCGCATCAACCCTTTCGGGAGGACGGTGGCGGGTGCTGGCGGTGGCGCGCCGGCGACCGGGGGCCGTTTTCGCTGGAACAGGGAGAGCATGCGGGTGTCCTGTGGCGGGCCGACCGGGAGGCCTTTTTGCCTTTTCGAGGTAGGGCCTTTCCCCTTGCACCCCATTCCCTTGCCGTTTCGGCCCTTTGGCCTTTAACCGTTTCGGTATAGCGGGGCCTGGGTTGCGGTTCCAGCGTCAATGTGGAACCCGCACGAATGGATTGCGCGGCGACCAGCCGCTGGCCTCGGCCTATGCTGCGGAGACGCTGTTTTCGCCAGGTAGGTTGCTCTCTAGGCGTCAAAGTTGACAAATGCGACAAAGGCGACTAGAGTAAGTCCTGTCTCAAACCTACCTGGGAGATGACCATGCCCACCGCCATTGAATTCATTGCCGACCGTCTGCCGCGTGTCACCGTGGAGGATGTGCGCCGCTTCGCGGATACCGTCGAAATCCGGGATGCGCCGGCTTTCGCGGCCGAGTTGCAGGCGTTCATTCACGAGCGCGTGGAGGCGGTAAAGCTGCCAGCCAACCTCGAAGGTGAAACGGTGGAGCACGCCTTGAAGCGTAAGACGGCTGCGCTGCGCGCTGAGACGCGCTGGGCGCCGACTGAAACCGACGTCCAGCGAGGCCGCGCCGTGCTGCTGGAAACCTTCAACCAGCCGCACAACCTGCCGCCCGCGGAGTACGCCAAGCTGGCGGACAAGTCGCGCCAGCAGATCTACAAGGACATCCTCGCCCGTCGGCTGCTGGCGCTGAACGTGGGGCCGCGAGGCCAGAAACTGCCCGACTGGCAGCTCGACCCGGTGAAGCAGCAGTTGACCCAAACCGTGCTTCAGGAGGTCGAGGGCATCGACCCTTGGACGATCTACCGCGCACTGTCCGAACCGCTCGAAGGCTTGGGCGGCCGCTCGCCAGTGGATGCGGTGACGCATGGCACGATCGACGACGTGGCCGAGGCCGTGTTCAACGTGCTGGGCGTTCAGGTGCATTGAAGCGAGATCGCCATGAGCCACGAGCTGCCTTCGTTCCTGATCGATGCCGGTGAGCTGCTCCAGCATGTGAGCCGCGTCGTCTATCGGGGCAGCCCGCTGTACTATGGCCGCAGCAGCACCAATCGCTACGATGACCCGGCCCAGGCCTACGGGGTGCTCTACCTGGGGCGCGACCTGCCCACGGCGCTGATGGAGTCGGTGTTTCATAAGCACCAGTGGCTTGCGGACACGAAGCGCTCGATCGCGCTGAAAGAAGTCCAGAGCCGGATGGTGCGCGCAGTGGGCGTGATGGACGACGTGCTTCTGGCCGACCTCACGGCGCCGGGCGTCATGGCGGGCTACTTCGGCCTGAACCTGGAGCAGTTGGCCAGCCGCGACTACACGCACACGCAGCAGGTGTCGGCCCAGGTGCATGCGATGCTTGGAGATGACGGCCAGGTGCTGTTCGACGGGGTGCTCTATCCGTCGCGCAACAACTATCCCGCCAAGAGCATCGCGCTGTTCGAGCGTGCCAGCGCGAAGGTCAGTGTCATCGAGGACATCGATCTCGTTGACCATGTGGACTGGCCGCGTTTCGTTGCTACATACCGCATCGGCGTGGAGCCCGACCCTGGCCCGTTGGAACCGGATGACGAAGCGTCCTGAAGCAGCAAGAGAACACATTGAAGCCCTAAACAGAATGAAATGGACCAAACTGAAATAGGCATCCCTCAGCAGTAGGAGACGACCATGAACACCACGACTCGCACCAGCACCGCAGAACGCCTCGGCCGCGCCTTTGGCCGCGGATGGCGTGCCTACGCGCGCTGTGAACGGCGGGCGTCGAACTGGTTGGTTTCCAAGGGCATGCCGACGGCTGGAGCCACCGCGCTCGTGTGGATGGTTAAGCTGGCTGCGCTCGGGGTGCTGCTGTACACCACCTTCTGGCTGGCCCTGGTGATGGTGTGCGTCATGGTGGTTGCCTGGATGGCCCGCAACACCGACTTGGGCGAGGAGTTGCCCGAGCCAGAGTGGCGAAACGGACCAGCAGGATTCGGCCTATACACCTACGAGGGTTTCCGCATTGATCCTCATGTCGAGGACGACTAGCAGCGATCACTTCTTCGACACTGCATTGATCGCAATGCTTCCTCCCCTTCCGCCAGCAGCCTTGGCATCTCCGGTGGCTCCTGCGAGGCCTTGCAACACGTTGCCGGCACGAACGCCCGCCCAAGCCAAGGCCATGATCCAGAACGTAGGCAGTACGATGAACATCGTGCCCGTGACAAACATCAGGAGCATGTCTCCGAAGGCGTTGTTCAGCCCCACCAGCGGGTCGAAGTTGGTGTGCGGCCGATTCCAGCCGAACCCCCAGCCATAGAGCGCATCCAGGATCGTCGAATCGATCCAGCGCGCAAGCTGAAACCAGAAGTCCGTGAAGAAGAGCGCGAACTGCACGACGCTGACGGTAACGACCGTCTTCAGATCGTAGGTGCCTACGACCAGCACAAGCGGGATGCAGATGACCAGCGCCATCTTGAGCAAGGCGAGGACCATGGGCAGAGACTGTCTCACGACGTCCATGGCGGGAAACGCGGCAATCGCGCCGACGGCCATCCCAACGTCTCCCGTGGCCCGCGTCACGATGTTCGGCAAGGTCTTGTCGATCTGGCCGCCATAGTCCGTATAGACGCTACCCTGGTTCAATTTCTGTTGCCGCGGTGACGCGATGGCGCGGATCACCGAGTCGTCCACCTCGGCCCTGCTCAGGAACCCGGCCCAGCCTGCCAGGCGATTCAACAGGTTCGGGTCCACCTGTCCCAGCAGGCGTGCCCGCAGGCCATTGCCGCCATCGGCCCACCACTGCCTGCAGGTCGGGTAGCCGCCACCGCTGCCCACCTGTGCAAGCCCCGCATCGCGGGTGCTGTCGTAGGGCCAGTCGTCGCGCGGCGTGCTTGAGCGGTAGGTGTCGTAGTAGCCGCCCGTGTCCGTGAAAAACCTCGACCCTATCCAGGTCACGTCGTGCATCTGCTGCTCATCAAGCTGAGGGCGCTGCATGAACAATTTGGCCCGCGCAGGCCCATAGCAATCCCGCGAGAAATCCGCTACTTCCTGAGCCAGTACCGGGTCGTCAATGCGGGTCGCGTCGATCTCCATGCGCATCTGCCGCAGGTCCGTGCCGCATGGGATCGCCGCCACCGAGGCGCTCGTGACGGCGCGCGAGAGCGCGTGCATGAAAGCCCACCAGACCGGCACCTTCGCCGACTGGTTGTTGATGGTGCTGAAGGACTGCGACCAGCCGGTATCCGTGGGCTGCGGCACGCTGACCTGGCACTGGGCCGAGCGCGAGCTGTCGTACTGGATGGTGTTGAGGTCCACGTCGATGAACGGGATGCCAGCGAACATCACCACCACGATGGCGACGAAGACCCGGTTCTCGATGCGCGCAGCCGAGAGCACGCCCTTGTTGCCTTCGTCGGCACCTTCCGCACGGGCCTTCAACCACTCCTGCACGATGATGGCGACGAACGGCAGCGCGAATACTCCGCTCGACACCAGCACCGCCCAGATGCCGTTGTTGACGATCCAGGACACCAGCGTCAGGTAGTACTCCAGGTAGTCGGTCGTAAAAAGCGTCATGGCGCGGCTCCCTCTTCAGCTCTGCATCAGCAGGCTGGCTTCCAGCGCCACGATGGCGACGACGCCGGCGATCTCGCTGCGCACCAGGCGTCGCCGCGCTTGCGCGTCTTCCTCGCGGGCCAGCAGCCGGCGGCGCATCCAGACCCAGCCATAGACCGTCGCGCCGTACAGGCACAGCCGCCACACCAGGAAGTAGCCCGCGCTGGCAGCCAGCCACCGCTCCCAGCCGGCAACGCTGCCGACGAGGTAGATGCCGACGAGATTGGCGCCCACGGCCGCGGCGATGATGACCACCGCCAGGAGCAGCGCCTTTGCCGCGCGCCGGCTGAAAAGCCAGCGCGGGCGCAGCCAGGCCGCGTTCATGGCGTGCCTCCCGGGTTGCCCCGCTGCAACCGATCGAGGCGGTCGGGCACCGGGTCGCCTTCGTAGATGCCGCGCGAGCCGGCCGCGCGCGTCCCGTGGCGCTGGATGATGGCCATGGGCGAGTTGTTCGCCAGTTCGCGCCGCAGTTCAAGTTCGGTCTTGAGGTTGCGGATCTCCTGATCGAGCGTGTCGCTCTCGTGGTTCACGGCCTCGACCGCCAACTGGTTGGCCGCCACGTTGGGTTCCTTCTTGCCGGTCAGCAGGGTCCGCTGGAGCAGCAATGCCTTCTCCAGCACGGACGACAACGCGACCTCGGACGCGAGACGTCGCGCCAGCAGGTCTTGGTCTGGCTCGTCGCGCAGCGCCTCGATGACGCCGCGTGTAATGGGCAGCGAGGTGCTGCCGGCTGCATGCAGGTTCTCGAACGTCGTGTTGCGCGTCCCAGAGACCAGTTCCTGCAAGGCCTCCAGCTTGGTCTCGTACTCCTCCTGGATCAGCGGCGTCAGCCCGACGCCAGGCACGGTCTCGGTCTTGGTGCAGGAATCACACGTGCGCTGTACCTGTTCCCCGAGAACCCGCGTCGCCCATTCGGTCGCCTGCTGCGGCGACGTCCAGGTCTGGCAGGACAGGCTCGCGCAACTGGCGGGCGCGATGGAGGACGTGTCAGTCACGCTGCGCCCGTTGACCAGGTTGTAGCCCGCCCGCGTCACGTCACCGACCACCCGGATGGCCGACTGGCCCGCGCCGCCGGCATTGCTGCCGCCCACCCAGGGCACGCCGTCGTTGCCGCGGCGCGTCTCGGCCTGCTCGATCGCCGATACGGCATCCGTGCTCGACACCGCATCGCGCAGCGCCATGCCTTCCGCCATCTGGCTCCATCCGAGCTGGCCGCCCGCCGTCTCGGCCATCTTCTCGGCCATCGCGCGACACGTCAGCTTGGAGCGGTCGAAATCCAGCCTCGCCTGCAGCACACCATTGGTCAGCAGGTTGTACAGCCCCGGATCGGCACGCTGGATGATCAGCGCCGGCAGCGATGCCACGGCACTGGTCGCGCTCTGGATCACGTTGCTCATGATCTGCTGGAACCCATTCGTGATCCCATTGAGCTGATTGCGCAGCGTGGTCTGGATGCTCATGTCGCCGCAGATGAGGTTGCTGTTCCAACCCAGGCCGACCCCGATCGAACGCATGCCAGCGGCGCGGCCCATGGACACCGCACTGCCACCGCCGATCGAGTACATGACCTCATCGCCGATGACGGGGCCGCTGGTCTGGAAGCCGGCCTGCGCCCACGCGAGGCCACAGACCAGGGCGAGCGCGCCGGCTAGCGCCGTGGGGCGCAGCGGGCGGCGAACCTTGGCGGATGGGTTCATCAGTTCAGGACGCTTCATCGCCGTACCCTCAATAGAAATCGACGCTGCCGAGGAACACCTGGCCCCGGCGTTCGCAGCACGCATAGGGCCGCCACAACGCCCAGGCGTAGTCGCCTTGTTGGGCCTGTGTCAGGAAGCCGTTGCGCGGGAAGACCGTGCAGGACGAGGACAGGACGGGCGTGAGTTCCTGCCACTTGCCGGTCGAGGCATCGCCCTCCATCAGCGCGCCGGCCGGCCAGTAGCCATCGCGGGAGTTGGCGAGCAGCGGCTGATAGACGTGGATCTGCCCGCGGCGCGTGACCACATCGCCGGCCCGTTGGGCCACCACGGCACCGGCCTTGTGGTCGTCCGTCTGGTGCAGGAAGCCGCCGCGCGGATAGACGTTGCCCCAGAGGTTCAGGGTCGAGCGCGCGCCGACCTCGCGCATGCCCGGGATCAATGCCTCCGGGTACACCATCTCCGGTACGTTGTAGCGCCAGGCCGGCGTGTCCAGCGTACTGAGCAGGTACGGCATGAAGGCCGTGCCTGCGCCCTCGCAGAAATAGCCCGAGGACGAGACGAACTGGTTGAACACCTCGACGCCGGGGTGGCCGATGACGTCCGCGTTCTTGAACTTCGCGAGATTGTTTTCGTGATCTTCATTGGTGGTGCCGTCCCCGCCGGCCTGGGCCGAAGGGTTGGGCGTGCTCATGGCGCGCACTTCGACCCAGGGGTTCTCGCCGGTGTTCGAGTAGGACGAAACCACCGCATCGGGGATGTAGTGCCTGACCTTGACGGACGTGCGCACCGTGCAGCCGGTCCAGGTGCAGTAGAGCCAGTAGCAGATACCCACCACCCGGTACTCCAGGCAATCGGGCGAAGCCACTGAACCCACGATGGTCGCCGTGTTCAGGGCGTAGCTGCCCGTGGCGCTGAGCAGCAGCACGGAGGTGACGGCAGCCCGCATGCGGCGCAGAAGGTCGAATGAGCGGATCACGGTTCGGCCCTCCGGTGCTGTTCGATGCGCGCGATGGCGCGGGCCACGTCAGGCTCGCCATAGACCACGTAGCGCTGATCCACCACGACAGCCGGAATGGTGGTGATGCCCAGGCTCCATGCGTCGGCAACGCCCTGGTATGCGGTGGCGATGCGACGCTGGAGGTCAGCGCCCCCCTGGCTCAGCCGGCGCTTCACGATGGCTGTTGCCTGTCCGGGATCGGCGGGCAGCGCCGCAGAAAGCTCCGCTTCGATCCGGGGCGCTTCATCCAGCTCGATCAGCTGCTCGCCACCCATGGTCCTGACCGGGTGACGGCTGTCGGTGATGATCACCACATCGGCGGCGAAGCTGGCCGGGCTGAACACGGCCAGGGAAGCCGGCAGCGCAACGGCCAGGCCAAGGGTTCGCCAGCCCGATGCGAACCTGGATGAAGATGCTGGCATGTCGAGCGCCCCCAAGAGTTGTCAAGGGCCATAGTCAAACGCCGAACGCCATGCGGCCCCAACAAACAATGCGCATCGCGGACTGCCCGCATACCTGCTTGTCTTGCGCCAATGAAAAGCGGAGGCCGAAGCCTCCGCGTGGATCAAGGAGCCGGTGCCATTGCTACAGCAGGCCGGATTCCGCAAAGGAGAACGGGGCACCCTGGCCGACGATGATGTGGTCCAGTACCCGCACATCGATGAGCGCCAGCGCGGCTTGCAGTTGCTGGGTCAGCATGCGATCCGCGCTGGACGGCTCGGAGACGCCCGAAGGATGCTGGTGGGCGAAGACCACCGCGGCGGCATTCAACTCCAGCACACGCTGCACGACGACACGCGGATAGACCGAAGTCGCGTTGATCGTGCCCCTGAACAGCGGCTCGTAGGCCAGCACCTGGTGCAGGCTGTCCAGGAACACAGCGGCGAATATCTCATTGGGCTCAGCGACCAGTTTCAGACGCAGGTAGTCCCGTACAGCGGCCGGTTGGCTGAGGCACGGTCCAGCTTTGAAGACCCGTCTCTCCAGCAGCACGATGGCTTGCTGGATGATCCAGTCCTCGTGTTGGGCAGCGATGGCGGAAAGCGACTCCAGGCAGGAGTCATTGACGGCGAAAGACATGGCGAACCTCCAGACGGTGAGATCGGAGGGCACTCGCCCTGGGAGGGCAAGCCCTCCTGGGGAACGAACAAGGTGCATCCATCACCGCGGCAGCGGTGATCGTTCGCGGCCAGGATGCGAGGCGAACGGGGTTGTGGTCAGCGCAGCGGACTGCGCCGTAGCCTTGAAGACCGGGGCTACCTGGGCATGTCGCCGACGACGTCGGCAGGCATTTCCGATGTGGGTGTGGCGGCGGGATCGCCGGCCGCGAGCATGTCCATGGCCGACAGCAAGGCATCGCCCTCGATCGGGCCCTGCAGCAGGATCGCCTTGCCGGTTTCGCGATCGTGCAGCCGCAGCGACGGCGTGGCGGTCACGCCGCTGTTCGTGGCTTCCGCAGTTTGGGTACGAATCGCCGCGTCGGGCCGCTCGCTCGCAATGCACTGTTCGATGGCTGGCGTCAGGGCGGGGTGGCGCAGGTCTTCGGGCAAGCCCTGGCCGTCGCTGTGTGTGTGGACATAGACCCACTCGACAGCCTGCCAGAAGGCGGGATGGCCGCCGGCTTCGCCCGCGCATTCCACCAAGCGCGCTTCGGCGGACGCGGCCGGCTCATGCGCGGCCAACGGCAGGTGGTGCCATTGCAAGGCCACGTCCGCATTGCCGGCTACCCAACGCTTGAGGACAGGGAAATAGGACCGGCAGAACGGGCATTCGAGGTCCGCGTAGAGCGTCAGCGTGAAACGACCTGCCGGGTTGCCCATCTGCCAAGGAGGCCCGGCCACCTGCGTCTCGCTGACAGGCGCCGAGGTTTGGGGCGTGGACTCGCCTGGCGAACGGGACACGAGCCAGATCAGCAGCAGCGCAACCAGCACTGCGCCTAACGCCCATGGCCAGCGGGCCCGCCAGCGCCGACGGCGGAACGCCTGGACCTGCATCGGAATGGATGAGCGTTTCTGTTCCATGGCGTTCTCCGGTGCACGGCAGATTCAGGGCAGGGCCAGGGCCGGCGACTCGATGCCGCGTGCCCGGTCGATCTTCTCGGCCACCTTGAAGGCGGCATCCAACTCGCTGACGCCGTGCTGCTGCATGAGCTGGTAGCGCTCGGCCTTCTCTTCGGGTTCGGTCTGCGCGAGCGCGAGATACAGGCTCGGCGGCACGGCGCGGAAGAGCACCTCCATGCTCTTGGAGAGGATGACGCCCTCGGTGAACTTGCCCGCTTCCTTGCGTGCCGAAAGCATCAGCGCCTTCTGCGCCGGCGAGAGTTCGCGGAATCGTGCGATCTTCTCCACCTCGTCCGGCGGCATCGACAGGCAGATCCACCACTCGATCATGTTGAGCATGGGCTCTGCGGCGCGCGGCAGATCGTCGATGTTTTGCGTCGCCAGCCAGAACCAGGCGCCCAACTTGCGCCACATTTTTGTAATTTTCACGACATACGGCGCGAGCAGCGGGTTCTTCGTGATGATGTGGCCTTCGTCGGTCACGTTGATGATCGGGCGGCCGAGATACTGGTCACGCTCCGCGATGTTGTTCACCGTGCTGATGAGGCTGATGTACGCGATCGAGAGCTGCGCGTTGTAGCCCTCACGGGCATAGGTCGCGAGATCCACCAGCGTGATGTCGGCCTCGGGCCACGGCGTGCCGTCGCGGTCGAACATCTCGCCGTCCGTGCCTTGGCAGAACATGTCCATCGCGTCCGCCATCTCCAGCAGCCGCACGCGCCGCATCTCGGGCAACGTCGGGTCCTGGCCGCGGGTGCGCAGCGCATTGCGCACGTCGCGCGTGAGCACCGTGCGCTTCTCGGCCACGCAGTGCTCGGCGGCGTCGAGGATGCACTGGCGGATCAGCGAGCGGTCGGCGCGCGTCATCCTGGCTTCCTCCTTGTCCTCGCCGCCAGTGATCATCAGCCGCGCCGTGATCTCCAGTTCGCCCAGCACGTCGCGCTGTTCGTCCGCCTCCATGGCTGAGGCATCGGGTGGCAGGTCTTCGTCCAGCGCATCGGCATCGAGCGTTTGCACATCGCTGGGCGTTTCGATCAGCCGGCGCGCGTCGGCGAACGGCGCTAGGCTGATGCCCGATCCGGGGGCCAGCTTGACCCGATTCACGGTCAGGCCCAGGCGCCTGGCGAAGTCGCTGAACAAGCCGAAGCTATTGCCGGCTTCCACGATGAAGAGGCGCGGCCGATAAATGGCCGTGACCTGGTTCAGCAGATTGTTGAGCGTGGCCGATTTGCCGGAACCCGTCGGGCCGAACAGGAACAGGTGGGCGTTCATCTGCCGGTCCAGGCGATTGAGCGGATCGAAGGTGATCGGCCCGCCGCCGCGGTTGAACATCGTGATGCCTGGATGCCCCGTACCCTGGGCACGGCCCCACACCGGCGACAGGTTTGCCGCGTGCTGGGCGAACATCAGTTGCGTGTACCACCGGCGCCGATCCTTGCCGGGGTTGTAGCAGCACGGCAGCCAGCGCAGGTAGCTGTTGAGCGGCGCCACCTCATCATCCTCTCGCACCGGCTGCAAACCAGCGTTGAGCATCACGTTCGCCAGGTCCAGGCCGCGCCGATCCAGTTCCGCCTCGTCGCGCCCGCGCAGGTAGAACGCCAGCGTGCCCCGGTAGAGCTTGTGCGCGCTGCCGATCAGCGAGCGGGCTTCATGCACGTCCTTGAGCGTCTGCTCCGACGCCAGCGTCTCGCCCACGGCCTTCTTCGCCAGGTGGTTCAGATCCGATTCCAGGACATCCTGGGGCGTGGCAACCATCGTGAGACAAAGCAAGGTGTCTTCCGGCATCTGGTCGAACAGCGTGTTGATCGCATCGCCCTTGCGGGTCTCGCCGGTTAGATGTCCCGTGCCGGGCGGCATGCGCAGCCGGTCGGTGATCAGCACACGGTGCGGCATGCCGTCGAAGTACCAGGTGCCGTGCTCCACGTCGGAGCGTGGCTGGCCGAAGAACAGCCGCTGGCTGAAATCCCGCCCGCTCGCCAGTTCGATCTCGCCGGCCTCAGTCTCGTCCGGGTAGCGCGCCAGTGCGTAGAAGCGCTCCCGGTCCTCTGTACTGGGCCCGAGCATCGCGGGGCGCGGATTGAGCCACCGCAGCAGCCAGTCGTGGACGTCGGCTGCGACCATGCGCCGTGCCTGGATGCCGGCGTTCGCCAGCCCGCCACACAGGCGGTCGCAGACGATGTTCAGCATCTGCTCGGGCGTCTGGCCGCGGCGGCTTGCCTGCCCGGTGGCACGTCGATAGACCACCATGCGCACGCGCCGCGTCTGCCCGCGCCAGCGCAGCCGCGTGACCACCGTGTCCTCGAACAGGCCGCCGGGCTTGGCCACCGCACGCAGATGGTGGCCGAAGAAGCGCAGGTAGAACTCGGTGAACGCTGTCCCGCGGGCACGTGGCTGCACGTAGTCACGCAGGGTCTGCATGTACTGGTCGAAACTCGGCTCGTCCTGGGCATAGAGCTGGAGCACCCAGGGGTTCTCGTCCAGCTCATCGAAGCTGTCCTGCAGCGCGTTCTCCAAGGCGTCGCGGGCGTGGGCAAGCCAGCCCGGTTCCCGGCCCTCGGTCCCCAGCGGCACCAGCTCGAAGAAGGCCGCCACCGATTGGCCGTCCTCCAGCAACATGGACCTTGACTCGGGCAAGAACTCGACCCAGGGCAGCAGTTCCACGAAGGACGGTGCGACCTCGTACAGCGCCTGCTCGTCGGCCTCCGTCGCCGGTTTGCGGCCCCGGACTGCCGAGCCGGGTTCGGGGATGCCGGCTTGGCGCAAGGCCTCAATGTGGCGCTGCCAGCCGTCCGGCTGCTCGTCATCACCAGCGCCGGATGCGGCCAGCTTCAGCGCGGCCGGCTTAGGCCAGGGAAGTTTCCAGCGCATCAGTAGTCCTCCACGCGCTCACCCGGCATCGCGTACTGAATGCGCTGGTACAGCGGGAAGACGGTCGTGTAGCCGGGCACCGGCACGGGATCGGTGCCGGCCAGGTGCGGGTACACGTACATCACGAGATCGGGATTGGGCAGGCGCTGGAACTGGCGATGGACCTCGTTGCGCGCGGTGCGCGTGTAGCGCATCTGCTCGGCAGGTGCGGCCTGCATATCGGCGTCGGTCAGCGGCCGACGCAGGCTCTGGCGCGCATCGAGCAGTTGGCCGCCGGCGTTCCGTCCGGCTGCGCCACCGCCGTCCCCGGCCTCCTGCTGCCAGATGTCCATCATCGTGCGGTCACCGTGGGTCAGCAGCTTTTCCTTGCTGGTGGCGCAGCCGGCGAGCGCCGCGACGGCGAGGACCAGCGCCAGGCCACGGGCCAAGCTATTCAAGTTCGAGAGCATGGCTTTCTCCTGTGCGGTGATCGACCTTGCGGCCTTCGGGATCGAAGTCGATGGCGAGCGGCTTTTCGAGGTGGACGGCGACCTTCGCGCCGGGCTGGACATAGACGGCGGCGAACGCTTGGCCGTAGAGCTTGTTGACCCAGGCCGACATGTCCCGCACGCCGCCCGCCAGAATCTGGCCGACCGCCTCCTGGCCGCTGATGCCCACGGTGCCGATGGAGCCGTCCGAGCCGACATAGGACATGCGGCCGCTGTCGCTCTCGATGAGCGAGGCCACGCCGGCACCGGCCGCGGTGATCAGGGCCTGCGAGCCGAGGTACTGCTGGGCGTTGCTGCGCCGCTCGCCGCTGACGCAAGGAATGCCGTGGGGATCGCTGATCCAGCCCAAGCCATCGCGCTGCTGGTTGTTCTGCTGGTTTCCTTCGCGGTCTTCGGGGATCGTGCGAATCGTGCCGTCGTTGAAGACGAACGTGATGCTGCGCACCTGGCCGCGCACGCAAGAAAGCGTCCAGTCGCCCGAGGCGGTGCCGCTGAACACGGCGCCGGCCACATCGGGAATGTCGATGCCGTTCGCCGTGAGGTTGTCCGGCCCCACCAGCACCTTGAAGGGGTACGGGTCGTTGACGGTGCCGTCGATCGGCACACGCCCGATCAGCGCTGTCATCGCCACCGAGCCCATGAGCGTGGAGTTCGTGGGGACGGTATAGACGGGCTTTGCGGTCTTGACGCCCGCGGCGCGTGCCCCGGCGTTCGCCACGGTTTCCGCCGTGGTTTGCAACGTGCTCTGCTCGGGGCCGAAGCTCGTCGGGAAGCTCATGCCGCCAGCCGTGCCGCGCCCCCTGTTGCGTCCCTCGGCAGGCTTCGCGTCATCCGGTTCAACCCAGCGCATGCCGCCTTCCATCCCGGCCTCGTCGCCCCCCTGCAGCCCCAGGCCCACGGGCAGATCGGCATGGCTGCCACCGCGCCCACCAATGCTGTCCAGGCGCCGCTGTAGGTCGGCGAGTAGCCCTTCGGTCTGCTGGCGCGTGCTGGCCGCCTGCTCCTGGTCGCGCCGCAGGTTGGAGCGCTCGGACTCCAGCGCAGAGTTGATGCGCTGGTCGATCGAGTTCTCGCGCTGACGCAGGCGCTGGTTCTCTTCGCGCTGGGACTTGTTGTCCGAGAGCGCCGTCTGAAGCTCGGTGCGCAACTGCTTCACTTGGGCGACGAGCGTGGCCACGGTGTCGCGCGGGGTATCGCCTTCGATGCCCAACGCCTTCATTTCTTCTGGCGTGAGCTGGGCGCCGGCATCGCTAGCGGGCGGCGCCGACGTGCTTCCACCCGAGAACAGGCGGATGCCGACGAACAGCACCAGGATGGCGACGGGGATCATCAGCCACTTCAGGAGTCCGTTACTGCGCATGATCGGCCTCCTTGCGTTCGGTGGCTTCGGCTTCTGGCTGCGGCAGATGCACGGCTGGGTCGAAGCGGTGAATGGCCGGCAGCAGCGACTGCGCCAAGCCGTGCCCGCGCGTCACCAGGTACAGGACGGTCGTGTCCTCGGGCACGCCGTGCGGCCCGAGCGCCTCATGCTGGAAGGTCGCCGTCAGGAAATCGCCCTGCAGCACACGCGGATCAAGCGTGACCCAGCCGGCGCTGGTATTGGTCAGGCGCACGGCCGTCACCCATTGGTCTTCCAGACGCCACGACGCGAGCGCGAGTGCGCGCACGGGCAATGTCGGCATCAGCGTGCCGAGGTCCATGTCGCGGCGCAGGTTGATGCGCATGACGCCCGGCAGTGGCTCCACGGTGCGCAGCGGCGCGTAAAGGCTCTGCGCGGCGAAGCGGGTCAGCACCACGGGGATGGGGGTTTCGCGCCGCGCCGGCCGCGCACCCGACTGGTCCTGGGCGCGCGCCGGGGCCTCGGCACCGTTGGACTGATCGCCATAGCGAGCCGGAGTGCTGCTGTCCTCGACGATGCGCACCGGCTCCAGTTCGGCTTCGCCGTCCTTGGGCGCCTCGGCCGCAATGTCCAGCAGGATCAGCGCGCCGGTGTCGGCGTCCTGCAATTGCAGCCGCGTGGGCTCGATTGGCTCGCTGGCGCGCAGGTACACCGCGCCGCCTGCGCTCTGTACGCGCAGGCGTTCGCCCACGCCCGCAGGCACTCCGACGCGGACGTTGCGGTCGATGAACACGATCCGCTCCTGGCCGACCTTCAGCGGCACCGCCAACGGCATGCGTTCCCAGCGCAGGATCTCCACCGCCTGAGCGGCGGGGAACGCAGCCACGGCCAGCAGCCCCAGCAGCATGAGTACAGGGTGCTTCATGGGGTATTTCCTCCTTGAGGCGCGTGCGGAGACAGACCGCCGGATGCCGGGCGCGTCGGTTCCGGGGTGCTGATGCGCTGGGGCGTGCCGTCGTAGCAGTCGAGCGCCAGGCCGAAGGGGTTGCGTGCGGGGTCGATGTCCACCTTGGTGACTTTCACCGGGTAGCGCACCAGGGCGCGCTTTACCTGCTCCGCGCCGTAGTACTCGTCCGCCGTGATGTCCAGCGTCACCACCCAGTCGCGATCGGAGACCGTGCGCACGCGCGCCGTAGGGTCGTCGCCGTAGCCGCGGCCGGGGATTTCGTAGATGCCGCGCACGCGCTGGCGCAGCTCGCCCGTGCTGCGGCGGTAGTCGTAGTCCGCGCGCAGGAAGGCCTGGCAGGACGGCGTGAGGTACGGCGAGAGCGTGTGGAGGTTGCGGGCATAGTCCTCCTCGCCATTCGTGGGCCAACGGTTGAGGGTCTGGAACACGTAGAACGTGAACGCATAGACCGATTCGGGCGGCACCTCCCACCATTTCCGGGTGCTGCCGGAGCGCAGGTCGGGCGGGACATGGATGGTCAGATCGCGTGGCGCGCTCCACCAGCCGCCGCCCATCACGAGGGCGACGATGACCAGCGCGCCGGCACCCAGGCGAAGCGTCTTGATGTGCGCCTGCAGGTGAGCGATCTCGTTCTTGAAGCGGCTCATCGCGCACCCCTTGAAGCAGACCTGCGGGTGGTCCAGAAGCCGGAGCGCGAGATCAGCACATGGCCGCCCACCCAGCCCGCCATCAGCGGATGGCGCGTGGCGATGCGCCATTGCAGTTGCCGGTACAGCCAGGTGTCGGGGCGCCCGCGCTTCAGGCGCCGCAGGATGCCGCCGCCGATGAACACGCCCAGCGCCACGCCCAGCACAACGAACGTCGGCGCCAGCGCGATCGTGCGGAACATCCAGGACAACGGCGCGCCGACCAGCAGGCCGGCGGCGCCGGACAAGCCGCAGCAGATCCACAGCTCGTCGGCGGTGAGGCCGCGCACGACAACGGGGTGGCGGTTGAGCCGATGCGGAAGGAACGTCACGGTCCCGTCCGCACGGACGTGCTGCTGCTCGGACATACCGACCTCACTTACAGGATGCCGGTGGCTTCGGTGAGCAGCCAGATGCCGATCACGAGCAGCACGGCGCCGATGGCGACCGTGAGGCCGAACTGGCCCCACGTCTTGCGGCCGGTGTGGATCTCCGCGTAGGTGCCGTAGGCGTGGTAGCAGACGCCGATAAACATCGACGCCACCACCAGCAGGGCCACAAGCATGATGATGTCGTAGCCGTAGTTGCGGATCGTCTCCATGATGCCGTTGCCGGTGCCGCGCGTCGGGTTCTCCAACTGCGGCAGACCTTGCGCGAACGACAGCGCCGGCAGCGCGGTGGCGCCCAGGGCCACGGCGGCCCGCTGGGCGAGACGGGAAGTGAGGATGCGGTTTGGCATGGTCAGGCCTTTCAGGTCAGGAGAGGAGGAAGAAGGTCAGGACGAGGTACATCGCGACGAAGCGGATGCAGACACCGAGGAACTGGCGCTGGTTGAGGCGGCTCTCGGACCACCCCACGTAGGCCGTTCGGATGGCCCAGACGCCCCACACGAGCAGGACCGCGAACACGACGCCGACCAGGACGGTCGCCATCGCGGAAGGCGCGATGCCGCTGTTGGCTTGAAATGCCGAGACCTGTGCGCCGTTCATGGCTTGCCCTCCGCAGTCGTCGCCGGCAGCGGCTCGGACGCCCGCTCGGTGCGGTAGTCGCCGGCCAGTTCGGAGGGGTCGCGCGGCTGGGCGCGCGACGGTGTGAGATGGGCTCGGATGCCAGCGCGCACGCGCGCCAGGTCAGCCAACAGCCTCGGGTAGTCGAAGTGGTAGCGCTCGCCCGGCGTGATGGGGGTATGCGCGGCGCTGTCCGCGACGGTGCGCTCCAGCGCGTCGAGCTGGCGCAGCGCGGCGATCAGTTCCTGGCGCTGCGCCGGGGACTCGGCCAACGCCATCGGGGACTGCCCCAGCACGAGGGCCGTCACGAGAAAATTGGGCACGCCGCGATGCGCGGCGCGCAGCCAGATCGAAGCCACCATCGCGCCATTCCTGTGTGATCAGCAATGGGTTGATCGTGGAGATCAGGGCTGTTTTAGGCCGCAAACAATAGGAACCTGCGGATGACCGGATTGATGGCTTAGAGGTACTTTTTGAAGCTGCCCGCGGTCAGGCTCACCGCGAGTCCCAGCAAGGCCGCGCTGGGCAGCAGAATCACCAGCGGATGCACCGAAATCGGCAGCGCGAGGTAGGTGACCCACGGCAGCACGGCTAGCGGCATCAACGAGGCTTTCGCACGGTGGTAGATGAAGCCCGATTCGCGGCCCGCGCCGAACCGGCGCACGTCGCGCCGCACCAGCCCGTCGATCAAGCCGACGAAGGCCGCGGTAAGGATCAGCGGTAGCGTGAGCACCAGGACCAGCAGGCGCACCAGGAACGTGAGCGTCGTGAAGGCTGCGGCGATCAGGTAGCTCTCGGCCCAGACATAGACCTGGCTGATGTAGTAGCGGAAGTTGCGCACGCCGTCCTGGCTCTTGCCCTGGCTGGGCGCACGGGCGCGCTCTGCGGTCTGGCTCGTGCGCTCCAGCAAGCCTGAGCGCACGAACACCCATTCGTAGCCGGTATCCACCAGTTGGTGTGCTGTACGCCCTGGCTCCTGCACGACCACGCTGCGCGTGAAGTGGTTCGACAGGTGCCCCAGCTCGTACTGCAGCATCTGCTGGGAATGCCGCCAGCCTTGATCCTTCCAGAACAAGTGCATGCCGACGCACTCCACCACGATCGAGAACAGCAGCGAGCCGATCAGCACCCCGAGCAGCCGGAACGGCAAGGTGATGGTGCCGACGATCAGGCCCTGGCGCTGGTTCTGCTCCCGTTGCGCGGTTGAGGCGGCATCCTTCATGGCGATGCCTCGTTGCCTGCGCTGTCCTCGGCGCCGGTGACCACCGCGCCAGGCTCGGCCGGAGCGGCGTCATCCAGCAGATCGTCGGGCAAGGACGCATCCTGCAAGGCCGGGGAACTGGTGAACTCCCACCACTGCGTGGCCTCGCTGTAGCTCCGGCGCATGTACCCCGCGAGTTGCTGCAAGTCCGCCGGCATCACTTCGTCCGGGTCCGGCGCCGGCAGCGGCATGCGCACCTTCCAAAGCTGGCCGCCCTGCAGCAGCGCGAAGCATTGGCCTTTGGGCAGGCCGACGACATGCGACGGCTCGATCATCGGTACGCTGGTGCTGCTGATCCGGTCCTGCGTGTTCGACGTGAAATCCGTCGCCCCACGGATGTCCGAGCTGTCGGTGGCGCCCGAGACGATGGTGGTCGTATAGACCTCGACCTTCGGCAACTGCCGGGTCAGCAGTTCGGCCGTGGCGGTCTCCCTGACCCTGAGCATGAACAGGTTGTTGAAATTTCCGATCACCTGGCCGGCCTTGGCCCGGTTGCCGATGCGGGCCTCGATGTCCGAGAGGGTCTGCGTGTACGCGGTAACCTGTAGCCCGGCACCACCGCCCTTGTTGATCAGCGGCACGAATTCGTCACCCATGAGTTCATTGAATTCGTCCGCATGGACATTGATCGGCACGCGCGCGCCGGCCGATGCACCCGGCAGGCCGTCGTCGATCCCGTGCTTGTAGATGTGGCCGGCGACCGACACGAGATCGCTGAACATCGAGTTGCCGACTGCGGCGGCGACCTCGGCGTCGGAGAGCGCATCCAGGCCCACATAGACGATGGCGCGCTTTCGGATGACCTGCATCCAATCGAAGATCGGACGTGGGTCGGCCAGGTCGGAGTAGTTCGGTGCCAGAAGCTGGGCGATCTTGCCGCTCGTGAGCTTCTCCAGCAGCGGCAGCAGCGATGCGACGATCTTGTCGAAATAGGTCTTGTCGTAGCGGACGGCACTGCGCAAGCCGTCGAGCACCGGGTCGTAGTTGCGCGCCTGGGAGAGGTACTGCTCCAGCGCCACGACGCGCTTCTCGCGCCCGATCATGTTCCTGGGGATGTTCTTCTCGTTGAGCTTGGCCTCGATCTGGACGATCACCTCCCAGGCCTTGGGCTCCGTCTTGGCGAAATAGTGCTGGGCGTACTCGATGAACAGCGCGTCGATGTTGATGACGTGGCGCTGGATCAGCATGTAGTCCGGGCGCTGCCCCAGTTCCACCAAGGCGCGCGCGATGATGTTGACGAACCGCCACGCGAACTCCCTGAAAGCGGCACTGTTGCCTTCGCCGGAGAGCTGCCCCGCGATGCGCGTCGCCACTTCCGAGATCCGGCCGAAGCGGCCCACGGCGTTGTAGCGGGCGCTGATTTCCGGCCAGCCCAGGTGGAAGATGTAGAACTCGCCTTCGCGGCCCGCGCGTTGGGCCTCGACGTACATCCGCTTCAAGAGATCGGCATCCCCCTTGGGGTCGATGACGATCACGACCTCGTGCTCGCCCGCGGCGTTCTTGCGGCGGATGTCCTGGGTGACGAACAACTCGGCGAGCCGCGTCTTGCCCACGCGCGTGGTGCCCAGCACCAGCGAATGCCCGACGCGCTCGCCCAGCGGCAGGCTGACATCCACCTCGTCGGGTTCGATGCCATGCAGCCGCGGCAGGCCGCCGACCGGCGGCAGCGGGCGCACCGGATTCATGGGCACGTCCCAGCCCGTGAGCGCGGGCAGCCGGGACAGCGGGAACGGCGCGAACTCCAGCCGTTCCTCCAGGCGCCTCGCCAGCCGGTAGGCCGGCGTCGGCTCCACGTACCGGCGAAACTCCGGCCGGTACGTCTGCATCAGCCTATGGGTGTGCTTCTGCTCCCAGAGGAACCCGCGCCCCACGAACAGCCGCTGCTGGCTGACCGGCACGTCCTTGCTCGTCATCACGTACCGCGGCAGGCGGCGGATGTTGCGCCGGTAGCGCAGGATGACGCGGGCATCGCGATAGCGGATTGCGCCGTAGGCGCCGAACGCCAGCGCGCTGCCGACGCCCATCGCTGGGCTCAGCGCGAGCGACCATGGGGCCACCAGGCACAGAAACGCGGCGCCTGCACACGCCGCGACGGTGTATAGCTCCACCGCTGGACGTAGCAGAACCTCGACCGGCTGTTTCCCCGACATGGCTTCATTGCTCGATGCCGGTGGCCGTGATCAGCGCCGGGTAGTGCCGCAGGCCCAGGCGATCGGCCAGGTCGTCTCCGGCCACGGGCGCGAGGGGCACGCCCGGCGCCAGGGTACGCAGCCGTGCCAGGCCCTGCACGGTCTCGACGTTGACCACCAGGCCGACCGCGCCGCGTTCGCGCAAAGCCGCGCCGCGCCGCTGCAACCAGGCCCGGGAAGCCTCGTCGTCGCCGATGACCGCGAACGGCCGCAGGCCGGGCGCTTCGATCACGCGCCGCGCGACGGTGCCGGGCGTGAGCTTGGTGCTGCGCACCGGCAGCATCGCGGCTTCGTCCGCTGGCGTGGCGGGAACCCGGGGCGTCGGGATGGGTGGCCGGGCCGGCGCGTTGGCGCGCGGCTGGAGGTTCAGGGCCTCGTAGTACGGCAGCGCCGACGTGCCGCCATGGTCCTCGACCACGATCAGCGGCTCGCCGGCACGCGAGGCCAGCGGCAGGCCTGCCAGCAGCACGAGCAGGACCGTGAATGCGAGATGGGCCGGATGGGGTTTCGTCATGGGGAGGTCTCCTGGCGCGCGGCGAGGACCGCGGCGGTTGGGCGTGCGCCCTGCACGCGGGCAAGGTGGCGGGACACGCTGCGCCGATAGCGGGCGGCGGGCTCGCCACCCGCAGGACGGTGGTAGCGGCCGATCGCCAGCAGCCAGTCCTCGCCGGAGGTGTGCTGCTCCTTCAGGATCTCGGCGGCGATGGCGAGGTTGCGGTACGGGTCCAGCAGGTCGCACGCGCTGGTGAAGCGGTGCTTGTGGTAGCCGAGGTTGATCTGGCCCAGGCCCGCGTCGATGCGCGTGTGCGGCGTGGCGCGCATCGCCTGCTGCAGGCCGGCGCAGGCATCGGCCCGCGTGGCGAAGCGGCGGGACTGGCCGGCGACGTTGAGGGACCACGGCCATGGGACGATGCGCCCGTTGCGCCGGAGGCCGCTCTCCTGCAAGGCCACGGCGTAGAGCACCGTCGAGGGGATGCCTGCGCGCTGGGCGGCAAGCTGGTAGGCCGGTGGCGGAACCTCCTGGGCATGGCCCGTGCAGGTGTACAGGCCAGCGGCGAGCACCAGTGCGCGCAAGAACTGCGATACGCGGGCGGCTACGGCTGGCGCTGCCATTGGCCGTTCACCTCGCGCACGGCGGCGGGCAAGTCACCGGACAGGCCGAGCGCCAACCAACGGCCACTGTCGTGGTTGAGCGTGATGCTGCCGGCCCGCACGCGCGCCGGGTCGATCTGCGCGCGCTTGGCCCAGTCCCGAATGCGCGCGTCGTCCTGGCGGCTGCCCACCATGTACAGGTCGAACTCCGCGCCCGAGGATTGCAGGCGCTGCACGAGCTGCCCGCAGGCGGCGCAGCCGTCCTTGACGAACACCGCCATGCGGCCGCTGCCGCGCGTGGCGACAGCGCCCGGCTTGTCATCAGGCAGGTTCACGCGCTGCATGCCCGGATTCAGACGCTGCCAGGCTTCGTCGTAGGCGCGCTGGTAGGCGAGCAGCTTCTCGACGCGGCGCGCTTCGACCTGCACCTGCAGTTCTGCGTAGCGCCGCCGCTCTTCGTCGGTGCGTGCCTCGATGCCCAGGGCGGAAAGCGGGTCCAGGTTGGGCGAGTAGATACCCAGCGGCCCGTCCATCAGCTCGCGGTAGCGTTCCCATTCCTGCCGTTGCAGACCCCATTCGCTGGCCGTCCGGTCGTCCAGCACGCGGGCGGCCAGCGGGCGCTCCTGGCTCTGTGCATTGCGCGCGGGTGCCGTGGCGGGTTGCTGCGCCCAGGCGGGCCACTGCACCGACGCCAGCACGAGTACGGAAAGGAGGATCGACGGCTTCATGGGGTGTGCTCCGGTCAGGGGATCGCCACGCGGCGCGTCTGGTCGCCGGCCTGGAACACCGCGGTGTTGCCCTCGACCGCCTGCAAACGCCATGGGCCGACCGCATCACCGGGCAGCAGCACCTGAAGCTGGTCGGGTGTGAGGTCCCCGGCTGTCGGCGCGACCGACACGCTGCGCTGGCCGGCGCGCAGTTCGGCGCCGACGACGCGGAACGGCAGTGGCGGCGGTTCGGCCTTGGAGGCGGCGGGCTTGCTTGGTGCGCGTGCTTGGACGGGCGCTGCGGCACGCGCGGCGGTCTGGCGTGTCTTGATCTGCTCGATCTCCGCGCGCAGTGCCTGAAGATCGTCGGCGGCGGCATAGCCGTTCAGCGACTTCTCCACCTGGGCGGCGCGCGCTTCCAGGATTTGGCGGGTATCTTTGAGGTCAGCGGCCGTTGCGACGGCAGGACGCTGCTGGATAGCCTCGATCGTCTCGGCCAGGCCAGTCGCCTGCGCTTCCAGGCGTTGCAGGCGTGAATCCAGCCGGTCCTGGTCGGTTTGGTCGCGCATCGCCAGGTAGCCGAGCGCCACGATGACGCTGAGGCCGATCAGCCAGAGCCAGAGCAGGCTTTGCACCACCACGGCGGCGGTCGGGCGCCGCGAAGGTTGCGGAGCATTCATGGCTGGCCTCCTGGAATGGAAGGCATCAGCGGGAAGGTCTGCACTGCATCGGCGGCGCTCGGCTCGGGCGTGGGTTCGACGGCCACGCGGTCGCCGGGCCGGTCGAAGCAAATCTGTCGGGCGCGGTCATCCGCGTGCAGTTCCCAGGCCGGCCCAGCCAGGGTGAGCAGTGCATCGCGCAAGGTCATGGGACCGAGATGCAGGTGCGCCGCCGGCAGCGGCAGCGCGTACAGTTCGATCACGGCATGCGCGGTCTGGCACAGGCCGTAGCCGCTGCGTTTGAGTACGTGCCGCAGCCCATCCCCGACCGTGGCGCGTGCATCCTCGGGCATGGACACGTCGATGGTCTGCAACAGCAGGTCGCGCTGCGCTGCCATGGGTGCCAGTTCGACCAGTGTGTAGCGGGCGTAGCGCACGACCGGGATGTACTCGGGCGCTTCGGGTTCGGGCGCGGCCGAGACTTCCTCGATGGTGTCGAGCGCGACCGGCGCAGTCGTCGTCGCGCAGCCACCGGCCAGCACCGACCACAGCAGGCCGAGAAATCCCGCCAGCAGGCGGCGTTCGGGATGGTGAAACCAGGGTGGAGAGGGGCACATAGCTCGGCGTCCTGAAACATCGAGCCCTCACCATCGCCGCTCTGGCCACGAACGGCAGCAAACAATGCGAACCACGCAGCGCCCGATTTACCGGGAGCGGAAAAAAAACGGCCCCGAAGGGCCGTAAGTGGAACGTGTCATGCGGCGACAAGCTGCCGGGCCAGTGCGACCTCGACGGAATCGCCGTCCTGGTTCAGGACATCGAGCCCCGATTCGGGCACGTCGCCCGAGGTGGACTGCGAAACCATGATCTTCTTGGCCATCAGCTCCAGGCAGGTCATCTGCGAAGTGGCAGCGTAGCCGAGGTAGATCACGCGCACGTGCTGTTTCTGCCCGATGCGCCAGGAGCGGCGTGCCGCCTGTTGAAGGCTATAGACGTTGTAGCCAGACTGCATGAACACAATCGTCGGGAAGTCCAACAGGTCCAATCCCGTCTTGACCAATTCGGGATTGGTGATGAGCACGTCGATGCCACGGTCCAGTTGCTCGGCGATCCAGTCCTCGCGACGACTGGCATCCACGCTTGCGCGCAGCACTGCCACCCGAAAACCTTCCTGCTCCAGCAGCACCTTCAGGCGCGACGTGGTGTCGCGCGTGCCGGTATAGACCGTGTAGGCGAGGACCTTGCGCCCCTGCGCCTTCTCCTCTTTGCAGATGTCGATCAGCTCACGCTCCTTGGGGCTGATCTCGAACTCGTTGAACTGAGCCGGGACGAACGCCAGGGTGTTGCGCGTGCGCGGATGCACCACGGTCTCCGACCGGAAGCAGCAATCCGGCCAGGCCAGCAGCACGTTGAGGACCACACCCAGCAAGGTCGTATCGCGTCGCGCCAGAGCCTGTTTCAGCTCCGCGGTCAGCCGACCCGCCAGATCGCGGTAGGCCGCGGCTTGCGCCGTGTCCATCGCGACTTCGCGGAACTCCTCGTCATACGGCGGCAGGACGTTGCCGCCGATGTCCTTGAGCTTGAGGAAGATCGTGAACGGCAGGATGCAACGAAGTACGCCCTTGGGGCCGAAGCCCGGGGCCTTGACCGTGCGCACCGATACCTTGGTGCCCTTGGCCGTCTTGTGCGCCGTGCCGGTGCTCTCGGAATAGATGTCCTTCAAGACCCCGTGATCGCGCATGAACGCCATCGCGGCCGAGGTCATGCTGCCGCTCGTGGTCGGGCGGTAGCCGTCTTCGATCATCCGCCCCGGAAGGGCTCGGAACAGCAGGTGAAAGAGATCATCACCATAGCCGCCCATCAGCGTGCCGGTCAGCAGCAAGGTCTTGCGAGCCTTCGCCGCCAGCACGCCCATGGCCTGGCCTTGGGCACTGCCACCGTTCTTGTACTCATGGGCCTCGTCGGCGACGAGCAGGTCGAACGTGCCTTGCGGAAGGTATCTCTTGATAAACTCGGACGGTTGGTAGCCGCCCTCACCGAAGCCAAACTCCATGCTGGCCATCGCACGTTCCATGCGCGTGGCCTGACGGTCGGAAAACACCAGCTCGCCGTTGCCGTCCATGAGGTTGATGAACTCATGCACGTTGTCCCCCAACATCGAGGCAAGGAAACCATCACCGAAGCGCTTCATGAGCTTCTGCGCGGTGATTTCCCCGATGGTCGGGATGCGCTTCAAGGCTTTGAGGACGGCCGAGGATTGGTCGCTGCCGGACAGGCTTCTCGGGCGGATCAGCGTCCACAGGGGCGCAGCGCAATGGCCACACTTCCTGCGGTACTCCTCGGCTTCGAGCGCGACCGGGTTGACCGGCTCGCCGTCGAGGTCGGTGATGACCGTGCCGCAGTCCGGGCACGCTGCCACGTCGCCGTGGCGGGTGCGCCGCGTGGTGAAGACGGGCTTCCAGTGGAAGCCCATCCGCATCCTCACGCGGCCCAGGACGAAGAACTCCTGACCCGTGGGCTGCACACCCAACTGCTCACGCAGCTTGATGAGCTTGACGAGCGTATCCGGCCCGTTGAGCACCCACACTTTGGCGCCCGCTACCGTCTCCTGGATCTCGCGCCGCCACTTGTAAACAAGGTGCGGTGGCGAAAGCACCAGGGTGCGGCGGTAGCCTTCGGCGTTGAGGACGGCGGCCGTGGCGATGCCGACGGTCGTCTTGCCGCAGCCCATCTCGCCGTTGACGATCGCGGCGCGTTCGCCACGGTCGATCAGCAGTTCGGCAGCAGCGTGGACGACTTCGGCCTGGGCCGGGAACAGCTTGCGCTTGAGGCTGGCGACGATGACTTGCCGGTGCGCCTGCGGTTGGCCGGTATAGACCGGCGGATTGGCGCTGTTGAGGGCGTCGAGCAGTTCGTCGCCGAACTCGCCGACGAAATCCTGAAGGCTCAGGGTCAGAGGGTTGGATTCCGCGTCGAGCAGTTCGCCCTGCACGGGCGTGGCTTCAGCGGTAGTGGTTTCGAGATCGAGGGACATGGTGATGCTCCAAAGAAAATGGGGCATGCACCACCCCCAACGGGGCAATGGCATGCCCCGGAGTGGGAAGAGAATCGGCGCGTGGCCGAAGGTTGAAGGTGCGGGCCTGGGTGGCCTGCGGGTGAACCGTGCTCAGTCCTCGGACGGCAACACGATGACGGTGGCGCTGCGCTGCGCGTCGGTAACGATGCGAATGGCCAGCCCTGGGTGGATCACGTAGTGCGACTCCAGCGAAGCACCTGATTGAAGCGCGGTGCTGTTGGCCTGCCATTGCTGGACGTTGACGTCTCCCCAGTCGCCACGGGTGTGGCGCCTGAAGTACGGGATCGGGTCGAGCCGACCTGCGCGGACCAGGTGGTCAACGGCTCTGCTGAAGATAAGCGCCCCGATGGGGAACGCCAGCCTCTGGCAGTAGGTTTCGATGCGATGTGATGCCATGGGCTCCTCCTTGAAAGGTTATTGAGCCACGACACCCCTGGCGGAGTGAAGTGGCTCCGTCAGGTGGATGGGATGACGAGGCGGTGCCTTCAGATCAGGTCGCGCTCTTCGGGAAGCTGGACCACCGTGGTCTGGTGGTCTTCGCTGGTCTTCACGATCAACACCAGTTCCGGCGTGATCCGGTACTGGGAGATCATCAGGTTGTCCTGATCGAGTGCGACATCGTTGGCCTGGCGGGTGGCCTCGTCGATCTCGCCCCAGTCGCCGCGCACGTGGCGCTGCACATAGGACAAGGGGTCGATGAGACCTCGGCGGGCCAGCCAATGCACCTTCTCGCTCAACTGCAACGAGGCCGGTGCGAACAAGGGTTGCTTGTGCGGCGCGGGCCGCTTGAACGGATTGGGGAACATGGTGTTTCTCCTTCGATGAAGTGCAGCGGGACGTCGGGCGTCCGGTGGATCAGCGGATGGTCAGCACCTCGCCCCGTGTCGGGGAGCCAGGCGTCATGTCCCATGCGCGGATGACGGGCACGAACTTGTCGGTGAGGATGCGGGTCTCGGCGATGGAGCCGTCTTCCCGTTCGGTGAATTCCCGCTGGAGCGTCTTGTCCTTGTGGGTGTCACCTTTGACGACGAGCACGCGCCCGGTCTTGGAGCGCACAACCCCCGAGATCGCGCCCGCGGCCAGAGCCAGGGCGAGATGCCAGTGGGACAAGGCCCGCGCCGGTGGACGCAGCGACTGCTGCGCGGCCCCCAGGTGCGTGTCCAGCGACGGCCAGAGGCCTTGCAGCCTGCCGACTTCATCGGCGAACTGCTCGGGCTCCATCGTCACGCGGAAGAAATACTCCGGCTCGGCCGGACTGGCGGGGACGATGTACGGCAGGAACGGCCAATCGCTCGGCAGTTCCTCGGGTTCGACTTCGCCAAGCCCAATCTGCAGCAGCAGATTGCGCACGGCCTTGCCCGAATCCGACGCCAGCTCGCGCTGGCGCACCCGGCGTCCGAAGATCACCACCTGCTTGAACTGCGTCTCCACCGCTCGGTAGATGCGCAGGTCCGTGTAGTGGCGTGTCAGCCAGCCGACCAGTTCCGCGTCGAGCACGTAGCCGGGGACGATGAAGACCAGAACGCCGCCGTATTGCAGCAACGACAGACTGCGCTGATAGAACAGCTTTTCGAGGCGGGCACGTCCCTGACCTTGGTAGCCGATGTTGCCGTTGACGTCCTTGGACAGGTCGCCATACGGCGGGTTGAGCCAGAGCAGCCCGAACGACTGCTTGGAGACCATCGTGTCCATCAGGTCCGCGTGCAGGCAGTGATCGACCAGGCCGCGGGCATGGCGTGCCCGCTCCGCGTCGAACTCGACGGCGAACGCCTTGGCCTGCTCGCGCCCGAGGGCATGGGCGGCTTCGGCGATCGCCACGCCTTCGCCGGCGCAGGGATCGAGGATGCACATCGGCCCGTCGCTGGGCATCAGTGCGTTGAGGGCTCTTTCGAGCGTGGGTTCGTCGGTCGGGTAGTAACCGTTCTTGGCGAAATTGCGGGCGAGCCGCGGGAACATGAGGGCCATGGAAGTCTCCTGGTTGGCGGGAAGGAATGGCGGAAGCACGCCAAGGCGTGCCTCCGAGGGTGGGTCAAGCCGCTACCGCTTCCGGCGTCCAGATCTTGGCCGGATAGGGATAGGCGGTGAGCACGTCACTGCGGATCAGGGAACCCAGCGCCAGGGTCAGCGCCGGCACGTCGATGGCGAGCCGATGGCCTTCCAGTGGCCCGAGGGCGAACGGAAGGCGGGCCAGCATCTCGCGGGTTTGCAGCAGTTCCAGCACGGTCTCGCGCCAGTGGTCGAGCAGCGGCAACGGGCAGGTGTCCCGCACCAGCATCCACAGGCGGTCAAGCCGGTGGGCGCTATCGCGTGGCAGCAATGCCAGCGCGCTGGCGTTGGCCTTGTCGGGCTTGACGCAGCGCCGGTCGAACAGCCACACGTTGGAGAGCGATCCGAACAGCGTTCGCCGGTAGGCGCGCGTGATGCGCTTTTCCAGTCGATCGACGTTGCCGATGAACACCGGGACGCTGCCGCCCTGGTTGGTGATGACGTGGAACTGGTCCAGTCCTTGCTCGTCGCGCCCGAGGGTCAGGCGAGCGAGGAACTGCTGGACGGCGGTGTCGCGTGCCCAGATGGACAGGAAGATCAGGTTGCCCTGGTCATCGCCGACGCAGGCGTCGGCCATCACGTCCGGGCATTCGTCGATGCGGTACAGCGTGGAAGAAGTGTTTGCGGGCATGGTGGTGTCCTCGGATGAACGGGAACAGCACCGCCCCCCTGGGGCAAGTACTGCCCCAGGGGGTGGGAGAAAGTCGCTCAGTCCGGCTCGAACTGCCGGGTGTGCGGATTGAAGTGAAGCGCCTCGTCCACCGCGGTGATCGGCGTGAAGCCGTCCAGGTAGATGTTGTTGAGGTACTGGTCGCGGTAGGTCAGTGCCTGCCGTGCCTGCTCCTCGGTGAGGCCGTTGTCGATGAAGTACCCCAGCATTTCCTCGTCGGAGGAAACTTCGTCGTTGGACAAACTGCCTTCAACGAGTTTCAACAGCGAGGCGGGGAGCGCAGCCAGGATCGGGTCCATGTCGGTTCCTCCTGGCTCAGGCCAACAGCGCCGCGGCGGGTGCCGTGGATGCCGTGGGGGTGCGCCGCCGCGCGTGGTAGGCGCGAACGCCTGCACGCCAGTCGGCGGACTGCTCCGGCGCCATGTCGAGGTAGCTCAACGGGCACGAGTAGTAGTACGGGTGCATGGACTCGTCCAGCGGCTTGTAGCCCCACTGGTTGCCGCTGCGTTCCAGCAGATCGCAACGGATGTAGCGCAGGGACTGGCCCGGTGCGAGATCACGATGCACGCCTTCGGCCCTGGCCGTCACTTCCGCGACGGACCAGAGGACGTTGCCGCGCAGCGCGTGGGCGATGACCTTGACGCTGGCGCGCTCGGTCACTTGCGGTGCGATCAGTTCCGCGATCAATTCAGACCGCGATTGGGGGGAGAAATACCAGCCCATGAGAGGCCTCCTGAAGAATGGAGCCGGAAGCCTCCCCGTGGGGGAGAACCCCCAGCGGGTGATGGAATGCCGCGTGTGCGACGAAGGAACCTATGCTTTGCCCTCAGTCCCAGTCGTCATCGTCGCGATCACAACCGGCCGGGCAGTAGCCGAACTCGATCCCATGCGAGCAGTAGCCATGCTCCGCATTCCAGTCCTGGGTTTCCTGCCGTTCGGCCGGTGTTGCGTAGTCCCATTCCTGTGCGATCTTCAGCGCCTGTGCGTGCTGTTCTTCCGGCAATCGACCGAGTTGCGCGTCGATCGCCGAACTGAAGCGTTCGACGTAGTAGTCGTGAGACAGTCCGCAACCCTTGGTGGCTTGTGCGGCTGCCGTCTCGCAGAGAGCCCGCCACGCGGGTTCATCCAGCGCGGAGCGGGGGATATCGCAAGCGATGGTGGACATGATGAAGACCTCCAGAAGATGGCCAGGGCCTCCCCCGCATGGGGAAGGAACCCCGGCGGGTGGATGAAGAACACCGCGCATGCGGCGTCTACGATCACGCAGGTTGCAGTTCGGCCTGGCGGCTCCACTCCTGCGTCTTGAAGTCCAGCGCGTAGCCCAGCTCGCCCAGGCGGGCGATCTGTGCACGCAAAGCGCGGCGGTCGATGGTCGAATCCAGTTTCACGGACTCGCCCAGCGGCCACAGCAGGCCGAAGAGCGCGGGGTCACCGTCTTGGGTGCTGCCGGGGGCAGCAGCCTCAGCAGGTGGCGGCGCATCCACGCCAAAGGGCGTGGTATCGACCATCGGGTCCGCGGACGCCTGCACGGGTGCGGGCTTGGCGGGCCTGGACGCTTTGGTCGGCTTGGCCGGCGTTGTCGCAGGCTGCGCCCCTTGCTCTTCATCGAGCGGATCGACGTCCTGGGTGGCGAAGCTGCGGGCTTCGTCGCGGCTGAGTTTGTCGATGCCGTTGAGCGTCATGCCGTCGAGGCTGGCACGGATCTCGAACCGCATGCCGCCGCCGACCGGATAGGACTTCGGGAAGATGTACCTGATGATGAATTCCCCGTCGTACTTGCCTTCGGGGTACTGCTCCAGCTCCGGGTCTTTGACCTCGAAAGTACCGAGGTGCGTGGCGAGGCGGCCAACCGTGAACGGGCCGTTCTTGCCGCGGATGGTACGCAGCGTGAGCTGGCCGGGGACGACGATGGGCGCAACCGATTTCTCGGAAGCCGATGGGGTTGCCATGATGGTTCTCCTGATGATGAATGACGGGCCGCCGACGGCACCCGGTGGATGAGAGGAAATGGCCTCGCCCGAGGTGGGCGAGGTCCGCGTGGCATCACGCCTTGAGCTGGCGCATGCCTTCGGCCAGCAGCCACAACGCCCGGTTCAGGCGCAGGTTCTGGTCGATGCCTTGCACCGGACGGGTGCGCTGATTGCGGCCGTTGGCCGTGCGTCCGTTCAGGCCCCCTTTGACGAGGTTCTCCTGGACGCGGTTGAAGACGGCCCACAAGTCGTTCTTGCGGTCGTCCCATCGCCGGGGTGCCAGCAGTTGGCTCTCCGTGACAGGCGTGGACTTGGCTGGATCGTCGTACTTGAGTGCGAGCGCGGAGTTTGCAAAGACCTCCGCTTCGCCCTCATCGAGGGTGATGGTGCGCATCGCATCGCGCGCGTTCTGCACGCGCTCGAAGCCTTCGAGGACTCCGTAGGCACCTTCGATCACCTGGCTGGCCACGTCGCCCTTGTGGGGAACGCGGATGTCGGCGGTGGTGTCACCGCAAACCAGGCCGTTGTGGCAGACGAACCGGAACATGCCGGCGAGCATCTGATAGCTGCTCGTGCCGTCGTGGCTGTTGAGCAGGATGATCTCGTTCGCCTCGTCGCCGTTGATCTGGCTCGCATGGCGAAGTCGGATGAGGTGCTTCGTGTACTCGCGCCGGTCTTCGTTGCGCACGCGTGTCTGGCACACCATGAAGGGCTCGAAGCCCTCCTGGCGCAGCTTGGTCAGCACGGTCGAGGTCGGTATGTAGGCATACCGATCGGACCGGCTCCCATGCGGAGCGTCGGCGAAGATCGACGGAACGACGGCACGAATGCGGTCGTCCGAGAGTGGACGATCGGAGCGCAGGATCGGGGATTGCGGAGCAAAACGGGATGCCAGAGACATGGCTGATCTCCTTTGAGAAATGCGGTAACCGCGCGGCGGTGAGACCACGCGGAACTCGGGGGATGAAATGCGCAAGCGCGCGTCATGGGGACGCGGCGGATGCGGGAAGAGAAGCGACAAGGCCCCGTGAGGGGCCATGCCGTATCAGAACGAAGCAGCCAATGCCGGCTCCTGCTCCTCGACTTGCGCCTCGGGCTCGCGCTCGGCGGGCTCGGTGGCCGTGTCGATGGCGTCGTCGGCTTCGGACGCGGATGCGTCTTCGGCCGGCGGCGCCTCGGGTTGCGCCTGGCTCGTCGGATAGACCTGGGTGCCGTCGATCTTGATCAGACCGATGTGGACCAGCGTCGATTCCAGGCTTGCGGCCGGTTCCCCGGCGTGCTCGCCCTTGGTGCGGATGTACGGATCGATCTTCATGTCGTTCAGACGGAAGGCGATCAGCACCTTGCGGTCACCCTCGATGGCCTGAACGCACCGGCGAACCAGATGCTCGGCTTCCGGGGTGGCGACGATGGTGTCGAAGTACCGATACTCCGGTTCATCGACAGGCCCGGCCAGTGCTGCGACGGTGCAAGAGAGGAACGAGTCGCCAGCCTTTGGGGTGACGTCCTTCACACGATTGAGATAGCCGATGCCGCGGGTGATCAGCTCGTGCTGCTCGATCGAAGCCAGTTCGGCCCGGTCGATCAGTTCGGCCTTGAGCAGTCGCGCCTTGAGGGACGCGGCGGCCTGACCCTTCTGCTCACCCTTGTCGCGGATGTACGCATCGCCCCACAGGTCACCGAGGCGAAATCGCACCAGCGGGCGCTGCTTGGGATCGTCAACGCCGATGTAGCGCTGAACGAGCTTCTTGGCCTCGGCACCCGAGACCTTGACGTCGAAGTAGCGGTAGCTGGGGTCCCGGGCGGGGCCGACCAGCGCGGCGATGGTGCAAGCAAGGAAAGGCTGCGCACGGCGGCCGCCCCGGACGGGCACTTCACGGACACGCTGGACGTAGCCGATGCCCGAGGTGTGGAGGTCGAAATACGATTTCTCGTTGGACGTGGTGTTCATGGTGAATCTCCATTGGGATGAAGCGGAGACACACCGGCCCACGCATGCGGGGAAGGTGCGTAACCCCGCGGTGGGTTGATAAGGCGAAAGCATCCGCCACCAGAGGCTGGTGGCCGCTCGCGGATGGATGCGGTGCGAGCTGGCTCGGTCACGCAGTGGGAACTGCGCCGCAACCTCGAAGACCGATGGTTGCCTGGCATGTCGCTGACAACGTCAGCAGGCATGGGGTCAGCATGGCCGGGCCTCGCGCGCGCGGCAGCAATCAATCGGCATCCGGGTGCTTCCCTTTGTCCGCGCCGCCCGGCGCCTGCCACAGGCATTTGGGGCGGCGCAGGTGCTCGGGGTATCGGCGAGGGGGAGGCTGGGACGGCTCCAGGCGCCGCCGCCGCGCGCGCCAATCAGCCGCCAGCCGGCGGCGCGCGGGCTGGCGCCGCCTTCGTCGGGTAAGGTGTAGGTGATCAGGCGGATGTAGCCCAGCGACTTTGCCGCCTGCCAGGCCGCGCCGTATAGCTTGCTGCAGGCGTTGGGTGTGCTGTCGGTGCACAGCCGTGTGACTTCCCGCGTCCAGCCATCGTCCAGGTGCCGCGCGACCGGCCGGCCGACGATGGCCACGCCGCGGATCAGGTCGCTGTCGACCAGCGTGACGGCCAGGGCGAACTTCGCAGCCTGGACCGGACGGTGATGGTGTGCCAGCACGAAGACGTTGGCCGTGCGCAGCGACACCGGCAGCAGGTGCAGCCTCGGCGAGGTCGATGATGTGTTCATGCGGTCGTCTCCGGTGGCATGCCGGCGCTGTGGCCCGCGGGGCGTGCCTTGGCGGCTGGAGACGAACGCGCATGCGCGGCGATGGCCGCGGTGCGAACAAAAGAAAGCCCCCGGTGCGGGGGCTGCGAGGGCTGCGCGGCGGTTGCCGCTTCAGGCGGGAGGCACCACGGCCAAGGACAGGTGCGTGGCGGTGGCGGACAGCACGAGATCGTCCGCCGAGTGCAGGAGGCGCGTGAACAGGCCGTCCTTCGGGTCGAAATACTCCGCAAAATCGTCGCCACCCAGCTCGCGGCCGGCGAGGTGCCACCAGTCATCGAACGGGTCGGTGTCCGGGTTGCAGCCGACGGCGTAGGCGAGCAGTTGCTGGCGTCCATCCGGGCGACGCTCCCCACGCTCGGCGAGGAAGTACACGCCCTGGTCCTTGACCAGGACGATGCGGCACTGATTGGCGATGGCTTCGGTCAGCACGGGGCGCAGGTCGGCGCCTTTGAATCGCAGTGACATGGATGAAATCTCCTGTGTTAAAAAAAGAGAAAGGCCCTCCACCCGATGGGATGAAGGGCCTGTAGGTCACGCGGCCGGAATGGCTGGAACGCCGTGGCGGGTGCCTCGGGTCAGCCGAGGGGCGTCATGCCGGGACGGCTTGGCGCTTACGGGCCGCCTTCGCGTCGAGGATGCTCACGTCGATCTGGCGCCAGCGCCCGTCGTCGATGAGCCGCTCCAGCACTTCGCCGAGCATGTCGAAATACACCTCGTCGTGCCGATCGACCAGTTCGACCGATTCACCGTTCTGACGGTGCAGTTCCACCACGTAGGTGTCTCCGCCGCGGTCGTAGAGGATCGTCACCCGGCCCTCGAACTTCGCGGTCGAGACCGTGAAGCTGATCGCCGGCGGGGTCTCGATGATCTTGGAGGGCGTGGGATCGACCCAGGTGAAGTCGCGGGCACCGGCATCCACCAGCATGTGGGTGATGCGCCGGAAGCGATCGGGGGCCGGCATCTCTTCCAACTGCTCGATGAGCTGGCCCAACTCCATGCACTGCGGCGTGGGAATGGGCAGCTTGGCCGGCGCCGAGCCGAGGATGTGCCTCGTGATGGTGTACGGCGTGCCGTCCGAAGTCTTCTCGGTGATGACCTCCGGCGTGTCCGCGCGCAGTCCGTCGAAGCGACGACGGGCATAGGGTTGGACATGCACCTTGGCGCCTTCGGCAGGAACCGTGGTCACCAGGCTGGGATCGAGCACCGCGAACTCGGAAGGCTTGAGCTTGACGACGATGGCATCGTCGGTCGCAGCGACCACCTTGCCGTCGAAGGGTTGGGGGTCGATGGCAAAGCCCAGCGTTGAGGACAGCGGCTGATCATCGAACACGCGGTACTTGAACGATCGCACGTTACGGGGCACATGGCCTGCGACCAGCGAAGGCATCATGGATTTGATGAGGGAACGGTCCATGGGGAAACTCCTTGAGAAATAACAAGGGATTCCCCGCCCGCAAGGGAGAGGTCCCTTGTGGGTGGCGTGGATGGACGCGGTAGGTCCGTAGGAAGAAACGACCAGCACGGTTTCCCGTGCTTGCAGCCTCGAAGGTCTCGACTGCCTGGGCATGTGTCGGCAGCGCCGACGGACATGGGGTAAGCATGGCCCCGGGGTGGTCGGCCTGCCCGCAGGAAACGGCACCGCAACATGCCCGCATTCCTGTGCTGCGTACAAGAAAAAGCCCCTCGAAAGGGGCCGGAGGGGTCAGGCTTGGTACACGAAGTAGTGCTCGCGCTGACGCGGAAAGAACACGTGCTTCCACGTGTCCCCGCTTGTGTTGCCACCGTCGAAGATGACCATTTCGTAGTCGTCCACGTCGGTGTCCATCAGGTCGGCGCTGGCGATATGGCGCATGTGCAGCATGCCGCTCATGCGCTCGACTACCAGGATCTGGCCGATGGCATCGTCCTGGCTCATGGCATTGAAGCAGGCTCCAAGCTGGTGCTCGAAGTCCGATACGGGCGAGATGAGATCGGGGAACATGGGATCGCTCCTATGAAAGTGAACCGGCCCGGCTCCCTGGCGGGAGACGGGCCGGCATGCGGTGAGGAAAAGGTAGGCTGGGGATGTGTCTGGCAGTTATTCGCCGGCCAACGGCAGGCCCGGCAACACGGGTGCGTCGGCATCGAGAATGAGGATGCGCACATCGGCCTGGCCGGCCAGTGCAAGGATCTGTGCCAGGTCGTCCGGCATGCCCTTGCTGCAGTGCTCCTGCCGAAGCTGCTCGGCGGAGATCTCCTCGACGTCCTGCAGGTGCTGGCCCGTCCAGGGCGTGGAAATCAGCTTGACGCCGATCGCCGGGCTGTAGGGAACCCGGAACGCAATGAACAAAAAGGCTTCCGGCGTCGCGAGGTCAGCCAGGTTGGCCAGGTACTGGCCGGTTTCGTGGCTGATGTGCGCGCTGCTGATTTCCCAGCACCGGCTGTAGTAGCCGGTCTCGAAGCTCAACCGCTGCACGACTTCCCGTGCGGCCTCGGCCGAATAAGTGTCGCCAATGTGGACGGGGCGGCCGTCGAAGTCGTCGCCGTGGATCGCGTACACCACGGCACCCACCACGCCGTAGGCGCCTTCACCGGCATCGCGTTCGGCCAGCACCTCGGCACTCACGGAGTCTGGGCCATTGCTGACTACGGCGAAATCGCTGGTGACGATGCAGGATGCTGAAACCAGCTCCTCATCGGAGAGGTGTTCTTGGCTCTGGTGGATGTTTCGCCAGACATGCGGGCTTCCGTCCTCGTGGCTGATGGACAGCGTGCGGACGATTTTCAGATTCCAGTAGCCGCGTAGAAAGGGATTGGGATTCTGGGACATGGGATTTCTCCAACAGAATAATGATGGAGCCAATCCCCGCCACCGGGAATTGACCCCGGTGGGTGGAAAGAAAGGAAACAGCGTCAGGTGACGCTGATCGTTGGCGTTTGGGCCAATCGCTCGGCGACGCGTCGGCGCAAATTCATGCGGAATGGCTCGTCGCTGACGCCCGCCAGCAGATTGATGGTCTCCAGCGCAATCAGGGCCGAGGCCTCTTCGATGTCGGCGGCCACAATGGCCTTGCGCAGTTGGTCGCCGAGCTGGAGGGCCTGCGAGGAGGAACTGATGACGCGGACCTCGCGGCTCAGGTAGCAGCCGTTGCCGCCGAACTCGAACAGCCGCGGCTTGCTGCAATACCAGCATCCCTCGAACTGGATGGCGGTCAGGTGGTGGCCGTCATCGAATCGGGTGGCGATCAGAAACAATGCGTCGAGATCGGCGGTGTCCTCGAACGAATGACGCTCGATCAAGTTCCCCAGCTCTTCGTCCTCATCGGCACCGAAGTGCACGGCGAGCAGTTCGAGCAGCGGCGGGATCGAAAGCCCTTCGTCGTCCGGCATCGGAATGCCGAGTTGCGTGGCCAGGTCTTCCAGGCCATCGAGCACGTCCGGCCATTGCGGATTGGTGGTCTCGGCGATCTGGGCGATGTAGGCCTGCCCGTTGCCGGGATGGCTCTCGTCCAGCGCGAAGGCGCCGAACAGCGCCTGGATGACGGGCGTCACACGGTCGAGCACGAGAACGCCGGTGGCTTCGTAGTAATTGTTGGCCATGAAGGCTCCTTTCGATGAATGAACGGAGCCAGCCCTTGCGGACGATGGCATCCGCAGGGGAACCGCCTGATGCCGGATGGCACTGGGCGGGGAGAAACGCGAGGGACATGGCCTCGGGCGAGGCGCATGTCCCTCATGGGGTCGCGTGAACGCAGTGATGAAGGTGTGCCGGGGACCGGCTCACCAACCGCTGTAGTTCAGCAGCAGGTCGGCGATCACCTGGCGACGAGGCAGATCGAGGCCGTCGAAGTCCGACAACCCGTTGAAGTGGCAGCGCTTGAGCATGGCACCGCCCTCGCGCGCGTTGTAGAAGCTGACCATCGCGGACAGGAACATGCGTTCCCCGCTGCTCAGGACGCCGAGGGCGTCGTTGAGGCGCAGCATGTCGGGGCGCAGATCCCACTTGCTCTTGGCCTGGTTCAGACCTTCACGGGTGCCATCGCCAAACCATTGCGGGCCGGCGATCTCGACACCACGCTTCCATGCCTCGAAAAAGGCTTGGGGCGCGGCGCTGAAATGCCGTTCTTCCCGAACGATCTGATCGACGACTTCCTGCGGCAGTAGCTGGTTCATGACGTGATTCCTCCAGTTGGATCAGGGAACGGCGAGCTGGGACCAGCCGCCTCTTTCGAGGGCACGTTGAGCCGCGGCATGGCTGCGGAAGTACTCACGAGATTCCCGCGAAACGGGACCTTCGGTATCGCGCGTGCCGATGTAGTGGCCGGCGGCGCTGTGCAGGACTTCGAGCGGCAGGAACTTGCCGCAGTAGGTCAAGGCCAATTGACCGAATCGGCCGAAAGAGGCTTGCTGGGACATGGATGGGCTCCTTGGAAAAGCGGGGCCCTGTCCCTCACGGGATGGCAGCTCCCGCACGCGGTTGAAAAAAAGCATCAGCGTCTTGGCGACGTGCGTCCGCGCAATGGATGCGATGCGGACTGGTGGGTTGCGCGGGGAGAACCCCGCGGCAGCCTGAAACCCTGGCTGCTGGCATGTGCTGACGAATCAGCGAGCATGCGGGCAGCTTCGTGGGGGGGGCGCGCCACGTCAGTTGGAAATCGGCATCTGGTCCAGCCCCGATTGATGTACGCAGAGACAAAGAAAAGCCCCGCAGCAAGTGCGGGGCGGTCATGACGGTGCGGTGAGGCTGGATCAGCGGGGCTTGTCGCCCAGGACATGCTGCTTCCAGATGGCGAATGCCTCGTCCGCTGGCAGCTCGGCCAGGATGACGATGGGCTGGTCCTGTCGGCTGCGCAGCTTTGCGAAATACGCTGCGCGGTCGGCAATGGCCTTGAGCTTGATGCCCTTGAGGAACAGCAGCCTGCCGTCCTTGATGAACAGCACCTTGTTGCCGATGTCGCGGTTGAACGCGGTGCGCAGCTTGCGCTCCGCGTGCATGGCATCGGCCAATTGGTCCACTAGGAAGTCGAGCGTCATGTCGATGAGAAGCGGCTCGTCGTCTTCGCGTTCGACGTCGAGCGATGCCGGCGGCAGGCTCTTGGCGAATTCCTCGGCCTGGGCCAGCAGCGCGGCCTGGCCTTGCAACGCGCGCACGAACGTCGAGCCGCCGTGTCCGTCGTTGCGGGCTTCGGCGATGGGCCTGCCGTCGAACATGACGGTGGCGGTGAAGCACAGCGTTTCCTCGCTCGCGAAATCCGCGACCTTGAGGTTCTTGAGGGTGATGCGGTCTTGTCGGGTGATGGTGTCCATGGGAAGTCCTGATATCGACCGGGTTGACGACACGCCCCTGACGGGACGCGGCATACATCCCGTGGGTTGGAGGAAGGTGGCATCGATGCCCGGTGGGCAGCGTTCGCCGGAGAGATGCCGGGGCGAACTGGCGGGTGGCGTGGGCGGAACCCACGGCAGTCTGGACACCCTGGCTGCTGGCTGTTGCCGATGCGTCGGCAATGCAGGAGGGAGGATCGCGCGACCCGCCGGCCGCGTCTTGCATCAATCCGAAGCGATCGATCCCGTCTTGTGCAGGTACTGCACCAGCCGGCGTCCCCAGCCACGCGACGCACAGCACGGCCATGGAATTGCCGATCGCCTTGCAGTTCGGTGCATCGGCGGTGCGTAGTGAGGCGGATTGCAATGTTGGCGGTCATGTGGGTCTCCCGTTCGTGTGGCGCAGGGCCATCGCCCTGGCCGGGGCGTTGAAAGGCAGGAGAAAGGCGCCGAAGGCCCCAGGGGCCTTCGGCTCGGGAGGAAAGAAGAACCACCCGTGGGCTGATTGGCAGGCCCGGTCGTCGCTAGAACCGTCTGCTCATCCAGCAATCACACCCGGCCCATGTCGTGGCTGGGGCCGGCATCGTCTGGCGCACATCCGCGCACAAAGGGAGCCCGTTTTTGCGCCGGCGGGCACCGGCACCGAATACCGCTGACCGCGAAGGGTCTCCGGATGGCTCGCACAGGCAAGCCATCGGGGGACCCTTCGCAGCGGCGGAAGGAATGCAGACGAGGAGAACGCGCGGGGTGCGGTTCGCGGAGAAGCCACCTTCAGGTCCCGCGGCCGGGGCCGGCCGGACGGGACGCGCACACGGAGCAAGAAGGCGTTGCGCGCTGGGGCGTCCCGCAGGGCATGCGGGACACGGGCCACGCCGCCGATGGCGGGCATGGCTCACGGGGAACGGGGGCGGTCAGGCGCCTTTGCGGCCACCGCCACTGGTACGGCGTGGACGCGAGGCACCACGCCTGGACGTGCCGGTTGCCACCGGCAGCGTGCCTTTGCAGTCGGGGTAGCGACTGCACGACCAGAACGGGCCGCTCTTGCCGGTTCGCTGGCGCGTGGGTGCGCCGCACTGCGGACAAGCCGGTCCTTGGGGAACCTTGATGGACAGGGACGTGCTGCCGTATTGCGCGATCAACTGCGAAATCCAGGCGGCCTGCTTGCCGATGAACACATCCAGGGTGAGTTGTCCGCCCTCGATCATGTCCAGCGCCTGTTCCCAGACGGCGGTGGTGCCGGGGTCGGCAATCGCCGCGGGCACGGCGTCGATCAGCGTGAACGCCGCATCCGATGCGCGGATGGAGCGCCCCTTCTTCACGATATAGCCGCGGGCGATCAGCCCGCTGATGATGTTGGCCCGCGTCGCCTCGGTGCCGATGCCCGTCGTGTCCTTGAGCTTCTGCTTCAGGCGCGGGTCGGTCACGAAACGCGCAACGCCCTTCATCGCCTTGACCAGTTCGCCCTGGGTATAGGGCTTGGGCGGCATCGTCTTGAGGGCCTTGATGTCGGCCCCGGCGACCTGGCATGCCATCCCGTCACGCAGCGATGGCAGCACCTGGGTGCGCACGGGGGCGTCGCCATCCTCATCGGCGCTGCCTTCACGTTCGGACTCGGCCAGCACCAGGCGCCAGCCGCGGGCGACGACCTGCTTGCCCGTAGCCACCAGCTTCTGCTGGCCGCAGGAGAGATCCGCCACGGTGCGGTCGAACTCGTGGTGCGGGAGGAACTGGGCCAGGTAATGTGCCCGGATCAGCCGGTACAACGCCCGTTCCTTCTCGCTCATGGCGGAGAGATTCGCGGGTTCGAGCGTCGGGATGATGCCGTGGTGCGCCGTCACCTTGCCGTCGTTCCAGGCGCGCGAGCGCTGGGTGCGGTCGAGCTGGCCCATGATCTGGGCCAGCGTGGGATCGGTCTTGAGCAGGCTGTCCAGGACCGTGGGCACTTCGGCGAACATGCTTTCGGGCAGGTAGCCCGAATCCGAGCGCGGGTACGTCGTGGCCTTGTGCGTCTCGTACAGGGCCTGGGCGATCTCCAAGGTTTCCTGCACGTCCAGCCCAAGCTGCTTGGAACAGACTTCCTGCAAGGTGCCCAGGTCGAACAGCAGCGGCGGGCCTTCGCGCACGCGCTCGGTCTCGACCGACACCACCTGGGCACTGCCCGCGGCGCGGATCTGCTGCGCGGCCTGCTGTGCGGCCTGCTGTGCGACGGGCTGCCGCAGGCAGCGGCCGGCGTCGTCGGTGCTGGCATCGGGTGCCACCCACTGCGCGGTGAACGTCTGACCGCCTGCGGACAGCGACACGTCGATGGCCCAGTACGGCACGGACACGAAGGCCGCGATCTCTCGGTCGCGGTCCACCACGAGTTTGAGCGTCGGGGTCTGTACACGCCCGACCGACAGCACGCCATCGTAGCCGGCCTGCCGCCCGAGCACGGTGAACAGCCGGCTGAGGTTCATGCCCACGAGCCAGTCGGCGCGCGAGCGCGCCAGCGCCGAGTAATACATCGGCAGCGTCTCGGCCGAGGGCCGCAGCTTGGCGAGCGCGGTGCGGATGGACGCATCGTTGAGCGCCGACAGCCACAGGCGTTCGATGGGACCGCGGTAGCCGCACAGGTCGATGATCTCGCGTGCGATCAGTTCGCCTTCGCGGTCGGCGTCAGTGGCGATGACAAGCTGGGTCGCCTTCGCCAGAAGCGCTTTGACGACCTTGAATTGCGTGGCGGTCTTCGGCTTGACCTCGACCCGCCACTGCTGGGGAATGATGGGCAGCTGTTCCAGCGACCAGCGCTTGAGCGCCGCGTCATAGACCTCGGGTGCTGCCGCTTCGACGAGATGGCCGATGCACCAGGTGACCGTGACACCGGAGCCGTTGAGGCAGCCTTCACCGCGCTGCGTGGCGCCGAGAATCCGGCCGATGTCTTTGCCCTGGGAGGGCTTCTCGCACAGAAACAGCCGCATGTCCGTCCATCCGCTTCCCGTTGTTCATGGAGTTGCTGGGATCGAGGATGCCGAGCGCCTGTTGGGGCAGCAGCAAACAAGCTGCATGCGGCAGCGACCGCTTTCACGCCGATGGAACGGCTTGGGCGGGATGGCGTGCGGCCGGCGGTGTGCGAGCCGGGAGCCGCGATGTTCGGGAGCGCGCGGAAGCCGGTGGACGCTGATGGAGCTATCCCCTGGGGATAGCTCGCGAGGACATGGGGGGCGGCAACGTACTGCGGCCGCCCCCACGCCGGATCACTTCCTGCGCTTGGGCTCCTTCGACGCTGCCGGTTCCTGGGCGGCCTGGGGCTTGGGCTGCGCGTCCTGTGCGGTCTCCTGCGATTTGGGGCTCAGAACGACGGACTCGATGCGGAACGGCAGGATGCCGACGCTGCGCGCGTTGATCTGCCAGGTCTCGCGCGGCTGATCCTCGTTGTCGGTCCAGGGTTCGCGCTCCATGCGGCCGACGACCAGCACGCGCATGCCCTTCTGGTAAAGGTCCTTCCAGTGTGCGGCGTCGCGGTGCCAGATTTCCACCGGCGCCCAGAAGCCGCCGCGGTCCTCGAAGTCACCGCCCTTGGTGGGAACGGGGTTGTCGAAATACACGTTCAGCCGCAACAAGCGCCGCGGTTCGTCGTTGCCGTTGGGGAACTCCCGGTACTCGGGGGGCGAGCCGATGTTGCCTTCGCCCGAAAAATGCGTGCTCATGGTGCAATCTCCTTGGTGGTTGAAATACCCGTGCCATGTCGGCGTCGGGCGCGTGCTGGGGTGCCCGACGCGATCACCGATCGCGCACTCCGGGGGGTATGGACGCGAGCCGGCGCAGGTAGGCGTCTTCCGCCTCGGCGGCCTTGCTGGCGCACTCCTGGGCCTGCCTACCCAGGGTGTGCAACAGGCTGATCTGCATGTTCAGCGTGATGCGCTGCAGCTCGATCGCGTGCAGGTCGGCCAGCAGGTTGACCGGCGTGCTGGTGCTCGCCATCAGCTCCTGCCACAGGGCCACGCCCATGGCCGAGCGGTCGTTCCTGCGCCAGCGCAGGAACGTCGTTCCCGCGCCAGTGGTCTGCTGGGCCAGTTCCACGGGCAGCAGATGGAAGGGATGCCCACCGGCCTGTTGCAGCACTTGTCGCTGCGCCAGGCCGATCAACTCGTCGCGCATGGCGAAGCACTGGCTGGCCCAGGCCTCCAAGTCCCCTTTACCTTTAAAAGGCTTTAAAAGGCCTTTTAGAGAGGCCGCGTGTTCCAGGCGCATGAAGGCTCCCTGTTGCAGGCCCCGGAAGTAGCGGGTCGGCTGGTTCAGATCGCTCATGCGGATTCGTCCTCGCCGGCAGTGGCTGCGCCTTCGGACGGGTCGGCAGCAGCGGCCGCATCACCATCGACGCTGGTAGCGGCTGCGGCAGGATTCTCACCGCGCTGTTGCAGACCACGGCGCACCATGGGTGGCGCAAACGTCGAGCGGCGCGTGCCTTCGAGGACGTCCTGCGGCAACTCGCCGAACTTCTCCAGCGCGACCCGCGCTGCGGCATTCTTCGCCGCGAAATCGTCGCGGGTGCAGCCCGAGTAGCGGTACTGCTGGGCCAGCGAGAACAGGCTGCGCAGCGCGTGCGCGCCCTCGTTGAGCCAGCGCTCCAAAGTGCTGCGGTCGATCAGCGCGGTGTGGTGGGCGAGGATCAGCTTGCGCGCGATGTCGTCGTAGTCGGCCAGGAGATAGACGGCGGCAAAGCCCAACTGCGCATTGACGAACAGCGGCAGCTTGACGGGCTGCACGTTGAGGTTCTCGCCCAGGCTCAATGCCGCAGGCACGCCCGCCAGTGCCTGGTCCACTTGTTTGCGCAAGGTCTGCAGCGTGGTCCTGGTCTGGTCGAGCTTGTCCTCGATGCGCAGCATCCACCAGTCGCTGTAGGGGTCGTCCTGCTCCGAGCCGCGCTTCATCTTATTCATCACCGCGATGTAGCCGTTCAGGCCGACGATGCCGGGTCGCCCTTCGGCGGCGGCGCGGCCGTGCCAGATGCGGGAAGCGTGATGCGTGTGCAGCGTCAGCGACATCGCGCTGCGCAGGGAGCCGAGGTTGAGTTGCAATGGTTCGTTGCTGGTTGCCATGGTGAGCGCTCGCAGTTGGACAGGGAGCCGCCAGCATCCGCATGCAGCGGAAGGCAGTCAGTCAACAAACCGAAATGAGCCGGCCCCCGGTTCTATGCGCGCTGGCGGCGCAGCGCGCAACGGTCCCTTGGAGGCCGGAGCATTCACGTTGGCGCTCCGTGCCTCGGTCGTTGACGGTATGCGTACTGCACCGCACGTCGCGCTGCCGTTCGACACGATCCTTCGCCGCGCAGCCGTCCCCAGGGGACCGTTCCGTTGAGCGCCATGGAGGTCTGCTTCATGGTCTTGCAGGCGCTCTACTCAGGTTTTGCGCAGCATGTCGCGCCGTCGTCCGGCGTTTCACCACACAGCCGTCCCCTGGGGACCGTTTCTGCCGACCGCCAAGGAGGTCTGCTTCATGGCCTTGCCAGGCCCTGCGCTCAGGATTTGCGCAGCAGATCGCGCAGGCGCTCGATGTGCTGCCGGGCCACCGCGGGCGGCACGACGTTGCGCGGCGGCTCGGGCGGTGGCGCTCGCGCCGCCGATGGTGTTGGCGCTGCCGGGCTGGTCTGCTTGGCCCACGCATTGAACTCGCCGCGCATGGCGCGCTGGATGATGCCGAACAGGTACCCGGCGGGGTTGCGGATGCCATGCTTGCCGCACCGTGCGGCCCACTCGTCCAGCACAGCCTGCCGCAGGGCAGCGTCCACTTGCTGCAACGCCATCCTGGCGCCGGCTTGCTGTTCCGCCTTCAGTTCCGCGAAACGCTTGGGCCATTGCAGGTCGCCCAGCGCGCGCGCCTGCGCGGTAGTACGTACTTCATCAATACGACTACTACGTACTGTACGGTCCTGCTTCGGATTCCGAAGAGCGCCGTCTGGCGCGGGTTTCGGCCCTGCTTCGGATTCCGAAGAAGGGCGTTCGCCATTCCGAAGAAGGCTGGCGGGCCCTTCTTCGGAATCGTGGATCGCATCCTCCTGTGGATAACTTGCGGTGGCGGTGATGCCCTGGTCGGCCAGGCGCTCGGCGAGCACTTGCAGCCGCGACGGCAAGGTGCGTCCGGACAACATCGGGTCGTCCGCGATCTCCTGGAGGGTGTTGAGTCCCACCACCTGGACGGCCTTGGCGGAATGCCCCAGCGACTGGCTGACCAGGGCCAGGTAGTCGGCGTCGAGCTGCATGGCCTCGAACAGTGTCAGGGGTTCGTCGTGCAGGACGTAGAGGTTTCCGAGGATGCGGCCGGTCTTGGGGTCGCGCCGTCGTCGCACGAGGCTCAGCCAGCGCGTCAGGCGCAGCAGCGTCAGCGCCCGCGCGACGGTCTCGTGGGAGGCTTGTCCCGCGCAGGGCATGGACGCCAGCCATGGGCGCAACTGCTCATAGGTCGGGAACGTCGTGACGCCGTCGTCGTTGAGCATCAGCCGGAACACCTGCCAGGCGTTGCGCTCCAGCGGTGTCAGGCGGCGGTCGACGAACAGCCGCCGCGGCACGCTCTCGTGCCGATTGCCACTGAATAGGAAGGCGTCGCCGGACGCCGCAGGCGTGGGCACTGCCATGGGCGCTGGCGCGCGGGGATTTGGATTGGGCGTGAGGTCCTTCAGCGCAGCGTCGAACAGGTCGGCGAGTGCGATGGGGCCTTGACGCGGGGCTCGTGGGGCGGTGTCGTCCACGGCCATGGCCTAGTCCAATCCCTGATCGACCCAGTTCCTGATCGCGGCCCAGACCACCGAGAGCGGCAGTGACATGCCCTCGGCCAGGTCCATGGCCGCATCGAGAATCGAGGTCTCATCCTCCAGATCGACGTTCCTGCTGCTGGTCACGGCTTTCCATTGCCGCCAAAGTTCGGTGTCCTGGGTCTCGTCCAGGACGGGGTGGCGCCCCTTGCGCTTGGGCAGGCCGAGGATCTCCCGCCGCAGGGCGACTTCCTGATGGGTCAGGCCATAGAAGCGGCTGACCATCTCCGTGCTGGCCCCCAGCCGCAGCATGCGATCGACCGTGGCGATTTCCTTCTCCACGTCCTGTGCCTGGTTGAGCAGGCGCTGCAGCACTTCGCGGTTGACCGTGACCGAGCACCACGAGACGCTGGCGTTGGCCAGCACGCTGATCAGCGCGGGGTGCTTGAGCGCATCCAGCTCGGCCTCGCCGAAGCCCATGGCCTTGCAGCGGCGCAGTTGGCCGTTGCGAAGGTCATACAGCGCCTGGGCAATCACGGCCTGGTTGAGCGGATGCGATGTGGACATGCGGCCTCCCTCGCTCACGTCCCGGGCGCCGTGGTGCCGGCTTCCAGGTCCAGCAGACGCCGGGCCAGGCGGAGCAGCCGAAATAGCTTGACCAACGCCGTGTCGCTCAAGCGCCTTGTGCAGTCGCCGTGGTGTTGACCCTGGCCGTGCAGCAGTGCTGGCAAGTCGGCGGCGAGCTGCGCGCCATCCACGCCCGCTTCAGCAGTGGGCTGACCCGTCAGAGTGATGAGCAGCGCCAGCACCGCCCGGCCGAGCGGCGATGGTGCATGGGCGGGCGCGCAGCAAACGAAGCCGATGCCATCGGAGTGATCCTCGATGCACTCGTCCAGGGCTGCCTCCCCGGCGATCTCGCGCGCGAACTGCGCGATGTGGATGCGCAGCCGATCGGGCGTGTCCAGGCCGGCGTCGATGTACCAGACGTCGGAGATCGGATAGAGCCCGCCGGCTTGCACCGGGATGGACTGCAGCACGCTCGCCGAGAAGTCGGGCGGCAGCGCATCGCCCAACTGGTCGGCAACCATGCGCTGGATCGACTGCAGCCGTTCGGTCGTCGGTGCCGGCGAGACGATGTGCTCGAGAAGCAGATCGCCTGGTGCGGCCGCGGGGCTTTCCGTTGTCGTCTCTCGGGCCGTATCCTCGCGCAAGGTGGGCTCGGACGCCGGAGGGCTGGCGGGTGGAGGACTGGCCGCCGCTGCAGGCTTGGCGATGGACGATGCTACGCCCGGGGGAGGCGGCGTGCCGGCGGTGGGCGAAGGCAACGCCGGCGGCGCCGCAGGTGGCGTCGGGTCACTGACCAGCGCCCGGTGGCGGCTTTCCGATTCGGTCAGGTCCAGCGCCAACACGTCGTAGCCGATGCCCAGCAGCTCGGACATCTGGCCGATCAGCTCGTCCTGCACGCGCTGCGTCGCGAACTCGTCGCCCTGCGTGTCGAACTGCGCCAGCACCTCCTGAAAGAAGCTGTCGAAGTCCAGCGGCAGCGTGCGGTCCTTGGCATAGTGCTCCCAGGTGCGCTTGCAGGCCGTCCGCATGACCGACAGCCGCTCGACCTGGTGGCGCCCCAGGCCGCCATAGAGCACAGTGGGAATGGCGGGCAGCAGGTAGCGCACCGCGTCGGCCATGCGGGTGATGTGCGACCGCTGGACGGGGAACCCATCGGCCGCCAGGCGGCGGGCCAGTTCCGACTGGCTCAGGGCGGCGCTACTCTCCTGCTCGTAGAACTCGCGTGCTTTCTCGACGCCGAGCGCGCGCTCGATGAACGTGAGGCCACCGCGCAGTTCGTTCTCGGCAAGATGCCCGGTCAGCGCGACGATTTCACCGCGCTCCGGCCATGGCCGAAACAGGCACGATATGCGGAAGAAGCGTTCGTCCTTGGTCTCCGACCAGAGTTCGCGCAGGATCGCCAGCCGCGTGTTGCCGCCGTTGCGGATGATGTAGTGGTCCTCGCCGGGCCGGCGGGTGATGGCTGGCGCCGCGTCCAGGCCGCGCTCGCGGATGGACGCCTTGATTTCCTCGTAGGCGGGGTTGCGCTTCATGCGCGGGTCATGGTCGTAGGGCCGCAGCTGGTCCAGCGTCACGACCATGGGCGTGTCCGCGATCGGGTCGCTCAAGGCCGTAGCCGCTGGGCCGCTGCGCTCGAAGCCGGCCGCGAGCAGCTTGCCGGCCATGTCCTGCGAGGTCATGTCAGCCATGGCCGCACCCCTCGCAGTCCCCACGACCGCCGGCCGGCGCCATGCGGGCCTCTCGCTCGGCGCGGCGGATCTGCGCACGGGCGTTCAATTCGGCCCGGTGGTCGCTCGCGGTCGAACTGGTGTAGATCGCCGCGCAGCCGGCCTTGGTGAACTTGAGGTGCCCGCCCGGCGTGCGCTTGACGTGCCAGCCTTCACCGACCGCGAACTCGATCAGCGCGCGCAGCCGCTTGTGGCCGCGGGCCAGTTCATGTGCGTTCGCCATGGGACCTCCCGGCATCAAGAGGACGTGGCGGGCGACCGGACATTGCGGCAAATCTGTCCTGCCATTGCGGGAACAGCTCGCTCGCGAGCGCGCGCATCGTGTCGAGCGAGGCCGGCGCGACCCTGCCGGGCGGCTGGCGGTGCTCGACCCGATGCACCGGCAGGCCGCGCGTCGCGGCGCGCGGATAGGCTTCGATGGCTGGCACGTCGGTGGCGAGCACGCGGATGCCGGCATGGTCTTGGAACAGGTCGCGCAGGGCCTGCTGGATCAGTCGGGCGTTCGCCGACACCGGGTGGACGCGGTTGATGAGCAGGTGCAGCGGCGGCGGTTCGATGCCCAGGTGCCGGTACGGCGCGATGTCTTCGAGCAACTGCATGGTGCCGCGTCGAAGCTCCCGGGCCGCGAGGATTTCCGGCGTGACGGGCGACAGCGCAAGGTCGGAGGCGAGCACCGCCATCTCCAGCAGCACGGAACGCGCGCCCTGGGTGTCGATCAGCACCAGGTCGTAGAGGGGAGCAAGTGCTGGCAGCAGATGCCGCAGCCGCAGGCGGCCATCCGGCGCATGCAGCAATAAGGTGTTCAGCTCGCCCCGGTGGTCGTTGGACAGCACCAGGTCCAGGCCCGCGATGATCGTGCGGGACACGAGCTGGCCAAGGTCGCGCTCGTTGAAGGCCAACAGCTCATAGATGCCGCCCGGCGCGCGCTGGGTCAGTTCGTAGTAGGAGGACAAGGTGGGCTGCACGTCGAGATCGAGCAGCAGCACGCGCAGGCCCGCGTCCGCGGCGAGCCCGCCCAGGTTGGCGGCCGTCGTGGTCTTGCCGACGCCGCCCTTCGTTGAAATGATGGATACGACCTGCATGGCGCTCTCCGGCTGGGAATGGGAAGTCCGCGGGAGAACGGGTCAGGTCCGGTGGTTGAGGCGCTCGGCGATCCACTGGTCGATTTCGATCGAATCCCAGCCGACGGCGCGCACGCCCAGGCGCAGCGCCTGGGGAAACTGGCGCTTCTTCATCAGGTTGTAAATGTGGGCGCGTTTGAAGCCGGACTTGGCTTCGACTTCATCGAGCCGCAGGATGCGGCGCTCGTTCGGCGGGAGTACAGGGGGCTGCGACATGGCGGTCACTCCTGAACGCTCGGTGGCGTTTGTTGGCGTGACCTCTATTCAATAGACCTGGCTGCGGAAAGACATTGCAAATGCAATCTCCGCGGTTGCACATACAAGCTGGAAAAACCTCATGCGCTTGCGCTACGGACGTACTTCCTGGCGTTGGCGAACTTGCCGTTCAAGGTTCGCTCCGTGATGCCCATGGTGCCGCCGAAGTGGGCGACCAATGCCGAGACGAGTGCCTCCTGTGTTTTGAAGCTGGAATAGGGCACACCCGAAGGGGACTGGCCCAGCATCAGCGTCAGCATCCCGCCGATGATGTTGAGATACGTCGTCTCCGCTCGCTCGCTGATCTCGCATTGCTTGGAAGCCAGCAGCGCGGTGGACTGCTTGAGCAAGGTGTCGCGCTGCTCCTGCAATTCCTGCATCTGGCGACGCGCATGCTCCAGGGCCGCCTGAAGGGCCAGTCGCTCGATCAGGATCGCCTGTCCTGTTTCCAAGGTGATAAAAGGATGCGCCATGCGTTCGCCACGGCTGAACAGGAATCCTGGCCGGTGCTCGGGATAGTGGTTGCGCATCCAGCGCTTCAGATCGACATGGCGAACGGTCAGATCCGGCGACTGCAGCAGCTTCGGATCATTGAGCGTGATGCCGTTCTGGCCGTAGGGCAGCTCCCCGTTGAGGATGCCGTCATAGATACGCTCCGAGTACAGCCGGCACTCATTCCATCGCGGGCAATTCAACGATGGAGGCAGGAAGCGCGGTGACGCGATCGCAGCCAGGATCATCGGCAGGTACCGCAGCAACCCGGCCCACCGTATGGCAGCCTCGATGGGACGATAGAACACCTTCGATGTTGGAATGTCCTTGTGCATGTCTTCGTCTCCTTTCGGAAGCGCTACATCACCGGCTCCTTTCTTGCCCTGCCAAGGGCTGCTGTGTCGTTATGACCTTCCGCGGGTGCCTGGGAAGATGCCCTGAACGTAGACGGGCGAGGTGATTGGTTTGGCGTCCGCTGTAGGTGGCCTCGTCTTGCTCGTTGTGCAAGAATCGATCGGTTGCCGGCCCATCGAGCGATGAGGACGAAAGCTCGATATTGGCGCTCACGGTACCAGCGTCATGCGCTGCGCTGTTCCCCGCAAAACCGATTTGGTATGGTCTGATACGGCGATGGTTTCAGAAGCTGCGATCAACGGCTTCTGTTCTCCGGGACCTAGGGTCGGCAGAGAAAATCCGGCGGTGTCATATCTGCCCCGGATGCTGATATAGCGATATAGCATCACCCGCGCAGGTCCAGATGACTGCCAACCTGAGATTCGATGCTCACAAGTCCGTAGCAGTTGGTCTACTTGCTCTCTGGTTTCGAGACTGGAAGTGTTGTCGTCCGGTCCGAGGTAGATGGGCGGGGTGATGAATGCCCTGGCATTCCAGGAAGTGGCTTTGCCTAACATGCTCATGGTAAAATTCCCCAGGCTTACTTTGGAATTCCGTTCGGGTGTACTCGGGCCGAGTTCTGGCTTTTAAATTCAACACTTTGGTCTGTCCATGACCCGTACCGCTTCGACCAACATCGCTCTGTGGTGGCGCTTCCAATAGGAAGCGGCATGTCGTTGCGGTCTTGACCGCACCTTGCCGCCGTACCGGCAGGCAAGGTTTCAAGAAGGCTCCCCGGCACGGCGGCTCCAAGATTTGAGGAGATTGCCCGATGCCCTTGGCACCCCAGCCCCGTCGTAGAACTGATGCCCCGCGCGCTGTGTCGCCGCGAGGGGTAGGTCTGTCCGCCCAGTCTCAGCACTTGGCCCTGGCATGCGGGCGCCGTCGCTGCGTCAGTACACCGCACTGGCGCACGCCAAGACATCTCTCAGGAGCCCTTGCTACCTTGAGCCAGCACATGCTCGCGCTTCGTCCATCGCAATCAACTGTCGATGTGTGTAATAAAGTGGGTAATGGAGGTTGTGTGTAATGGAAAACATTAATGAAATCAAGGACTTAGAATCATGAGACTCCTGATGGTGGACAACTACGACAGCTTCACCTACAACCTCGTGCAGTACCTGCAGTCGCTGGGTGCCGAGGTGAAGGTGGTGCGAAACGATGCGATGACCGTGGACGAGATCGCGAAGCTCGCGCCCGAGCGCATCGTCATTTCGCCCGGTCCGTGCACGCCGAACGAAGCCGGGGTCTCGCTGGAGATCATCGAACGGCTGGGCGCGAACACGCCCATCCTCGGTGTCTGCCTCGGTCACCAGAGCATCGGCCAGGCTTATGGCGGCAACGTCATCCGCGCGGGCCGCATCATGCATGGCAAGACCTCGCGTATCCGTCACAAAGGCAAGGGCGTGTTCGCCGGCCTGCCGGATGCCTACGAGGCCACGCGCTACCACTCGCTGGTGGTGGAGCGCAGCAGCCTGCCGGATGCACTGGAAGTCACCGCCTGGACCGAGAACGAGGACGGCAGCTTCGAGGAAATCATGGGTCTGCGCCATCGCGAATATCCCGTGGAAGGCGTGCAGTTCCACCCCGAGTCGATCCTGACCGAGCACGGGCACGCGCTGCTGAAGAACTTCCTCGAACGATGACGCAGGGCGGGCCTCGGCCCGCCATCGCCATGCCGGTGGGCCAGGGCCCACCCTACGGAGCCGACATGCCACTGACCCCACAAGAAGCCCTCCAGCGCACCATCGAGCACCGCGAGATCTTCCACGACGAGATGGTCGACCTGATGCGCCAGATCATGCGCGGCGACGTCTCGCCGACCATGACGGCCGCCATCCTGACCGGGTTGCGCGTGAAGAAGGAGACCGTCGGCGAGATCGCCGGCGCGGCCACGGTGATGCGCGAGTTCTCGCGCACCGTCGAAGTCGCCGACCGCACCCACCTGGTCGACATCGTCGGCACCGGCGGCGACGGTTCCCACACCTTCAACATCTCCACGTGCTCGATGTTCGTCGCGGCCGCTGCCGGCGCACGCATCGCCAAGCATGGCAATCGCAGCGTGTCGTCGAAGTCCGGCAGCGCCGACGTGCTGGAAGCGCTGGGCGTCAGCATCGAACTGCAGCCGGAGCAGGTGGCGCAATCCATCGCGCAGACAGGAATCGGCTTCATGTTCGCGCCCATCCATCACCCCGCGATGAAGGTGGTCGCGCCGGTGCGGCGCGAAATGGGCGTGCGCACCATCTTCAACATCCTCGGTCCGCTGACCAATCCCGCGGGTGCGCCCAGCATCCTGATGGGCGTGTTCCACCCGGACCTCGTCGGCATCCAGGCCCGCGTGCTGCAGGAGCTGGGTGCCGAGCGCGCGCTGGTGGTCTGGGGTCGCGACGGCATGGACGAACTTTCGCTCGGTGCCGGCACGCTGGTCGGCGAACTGCGCGACGGCGAAGTGCGGGAATACGAACTGCACCCGGAAGACTTCGGCATCGCGATGGCCGCCAGCCGCAACCTGCGCGTGGCCGACGCGGCCGAGTCGAAGGCGATGCTGCTGGGCGTGCTGGACAACAAGCCCGGCCCCGCCCGCGAGATCGTGGTGCTGAACGCGGGTGCGGCGCTGTACGTGGCCGGCGTGGCGGAGAGCATCGAGGATGGCATCGCCCGTTCGCGCGATGCCATCGCCAGCGGCCGGGCCCTGGAGCGCCTGCGGCAGTTCGTTGCGACCACGCAGGCCCTGGGCCTGTCGCATGGGGAGGCATGAGATGGCCGCCAGCGGATTCGCCTGCCTACCCAAACCCCCTTATTACGCGGTGATTTTCTCGTCGCTGCGCAACAGCCAGGATGAGGCCGGCTACGGCGCCATGGCTGAGCGGATGGTCGAACTGGCGCAGCAGCAGCCGGGGTTCCTCGGGATGGAATCCACCCGCGGGGCGGATGGCTTCGGCATCACCGTGGCGTACTGGGAAAGCGAGGCCGCGATCCTCGCCTGGCGCCAGCATGCCGAGCACACGGCCGCGCGCGAGCGGGGCCGGCGGGACTGGTACGACCACTTCGAACTGCGGGTCGCCAGGGTCGAGCGGGCCTACGGCTGGGACCGCGGAACCGCCGAGGGCCGCGGATAGTGCGAAAATACGGGCCCCGTACGGGCGGTATCCGCCTGAGGACTGCATGAGCGACATCCTGACCACCATCCTCGCCCGTAAGGCGGACGAGATCGCCGAGCGCAGCGCCCGCGTCTCGCTGGCCGACCTGCGCGCGCGCGTCGCCGATGCTTCGCCGACGCGCGGCTTTGCCGACGCACTGAACGCGATGATCGCGCAGGGCGATCCGGCGGTGATCGCCGAGGTGAAGAAGGCCAGTCCCTCGAAGGGCGTGATCCGCCCGGACTTCCGTCCTGCCGATATCGCCGTCAGCTACGAGTTCGGCGGCGCGGCCTGCCTGTCGGTGCTGACGGACGTGGACTTCTTCCAGGGCGCGGACGATTATCTGCGCCAGGCGCGCGACGCATGCACGCTGCCCGTGCTGCGCAAGGACTTCACCGTCGATCCGTACCAGGTGTACGAAGCGCGTGCGTTGGGCGCGGACTGCATCCTGCTGATCGTGGCGGCGCTGGACGACGGCCAGCTGGTCGACCTGTCCGGCCTGGCCATGCAGCTCGGCATGGACGTGCTGGTGGAAGTGCACGACATCGACGAACTGGAGCGCGCCCTGCAGGTGCCGGTGCCGCTGGTCGGGATCAACAACCGCAATCTGCGCACCTTCGAGGTCAGCCTGGACACCACGCTGGCGATGAAGGACGCGGTGCCGAAGGACCGGCTGCTGGTCACCGAAAGCGGCATCGTGGTGCCGGAGGATGTCGCCACGATGCGCGATGCGGGCGTGAATGCGTTCTTGGTGGGCGAGACCTTCATGCGCGCCGAAGAACCCGGCGAGGCCCTGCGTCAGCTATTCTTCGCGACATGACGGACGCTCCTTATCCGACGCCGCGTGCCGATGCGCCGGTTGTCGTCTTCGACTTCGACCATACGCTTTACGATGGCGATTCCGGCGGCCATCTGGTCAAGTGGCTGATCCAGCGCAATCCGCTGCGCATGGTCGCGGCCTTGGCCGCATCCGTCGTGCTGGGCCCGATGGTGGCGTTCCTGCCGACGCGGCGTCGCGGCATCTCCGGGTATATCTGGATCGGCACGTTCGGCCTGCATGGCCGGCGCAGCTTCGATGCGCTGATCGACCAGTACGTGGCCATCCATCGCGAGGACGTGCAGCGACGCCTGCTGCCGCATGCGCTCGAGGTGTTCCGCGAGCATCGGGCCACCGGCGACCGCGTCGTCGTCGCGACCGGCGCCCCGCCCGAACTGGCGCGCGCCATCCTCAGTTTCGTCGCCCACGAGGATGTGCCGGTCATCGGCACGGCCGTCGGCCCGCGCCTGGGTGCGGTGGTGGCCACGCGCCACTGCCACAACGAAGAGAAGATGCGCATGCTGCGCGAGCGCGGCTATGGCGAAATAGCGGTGGCATACTCCGACAGCAGCGCCGACCTGCCATTGCTGAAGGCGGCACGCGCGCCCGTGGTGGTCAACCCGAAGCCGGCGCGCGTAGACATGTTCAGGCGCGTGCTGCCGCCGGGAACCCCCATCCTCAACTGGGGCTGCAGGGAGCGGGGCGGGGCGGCGGCGTCCTAGGCGCCCGCCGCGTCAGAGGCGCTCGGGCGCGTTCCAGTCCTTGATCAGGTCGGCGAACTCGATCTCCGCAAAGTCTCGGTACTCGCCTGCATCGTAGAAACGGCCGTAACACCCCTTGCAGCTCTCGAACCAGATGTGAGGCTGCAACGGGTCGACCATCCGGATCAGGTCGCGATGGCCCACGCACGCGGGACATTGGATCCGGTCGATCTTGTTGTACTGCTCGCCCTGGACCGGATCGCCGACATCGAGCTCGGCAGCATGGTCTTTCAGCGTCTCGTGATCCACCATCTCGAACCACAGGCCTCTGCACCCTTCGCAGCGATGCACGTTCGCTTGCGCCATGGCGATCGGCTCTATCGCGCTGTGGCATTTCGGGCATTGCATGAAAAGACCTCGGGGCGCGGTAGGCAGACCGCTGGATTCTAACCGGGCGCCGGTTTGCCGTGCGAACGGCTGCGATGGCTAGAGTCGCAGGGGTTCCACCGCCACCTTCGGCAACAGCCGCCGGGTGAAGTAGCTCTCTTTGTAGTAGCGCACCTTCCGGCACAGGATCGGATGGGCCAGACCTTCGTACAGCACGATTTCCTTCTCCGGCCCCATGGCCTTGAGTTCCTGGGGCAACATCAGGGCGCGCTTCTCCAGCACCTCGTTATCCGAGACATTGCGCCCCTGTCCATGCGAGCGGGTCCGTGCGCGGCGACGGATCGTCGTATAGCCCAGCATTTCCGAATAGTCGTTGGCGTCCTGCTGCTCGCGGGGCGCATAGATGATCTGCAGCGCGTGGTTGGTGATGATGGTGCGCGAAAGCTCCTTGCCGTAGACCGCATCCAGCTGCGCCATCGACTGGATGATGGGCAGCAGCCGCAGGTTGTAGCCGGCCATGTAGGCGACGGCCTTGGAGATGATGTCCACGCGTCCGATCGAGGTGAACTCATCCATCAGCAGCAGGCACTGGTGCTTCAGCGACGCGTCGTTCTGCGGCAACGTCTTGGTATTGACGTTGATCAGCTGGCTGAAGAACAGGTTCACGATCAATCGACTCTCGGCAAGCTTGTTCGGCTGGATGCCGACGTAGATCGTCATCCGACGCCGACGCACGTCGTCGAGGCGGAAATCGTCCTCGCTGGTGGCCGCGTCGAGCACCGGGTTTAGCCACGGATTCAGTGGCTCCCGGAACGAACCGATGATGGACGCGAACGTCACGTCGGCCTGCGAGAGCAGGCCGGAGAACGCCGTACGGGACTGCTGGCTGAGGAAGGGCGCTTCCACGAGCTTCTGCAGGTAGGGTTTCAGCTCTCCGCCGTCACCGGATGCGAGCCGCAGCACCGCGCCCAGGGTGGGCTTCTCGGTAGTGTGGTCGTGCTCGTGTCGCTCGAACAGATACAGCGCGAACGCCAGAAACGCATTGCGCGCCTGGCTGACCCAGAACTTGTCCTTGTCGTCGCCATCGGGGTAGAGCATCGCGGCGATGCTCTGCAGATCGGAAACGCGGAAGGCAGGGTCCGGCGACACGTAGGTCATCGGATTCCACCGATGGGTCCGGCGATCTTCCGCGAACGGATTGAACAGGTAAACCTCGTGCCCGATCGATTGCCGCCAACCCGAAGTGAGGTCGAAATTCTCCTGCTTGATGTCGAGCACCACTGCGGATTCGCGATAGTCCAGGAGATTCGGTATCACGACGCCCACGCCCTTGCCCGAACGGGTGGGGGCGGCAAGGATCACGAACTGCTGGCCGCGCAAGCGCAGCAGCTTGCCGTTCATCTGGCCCACGACGATGCCGTCGTCCCCGCCGCCGAGGAATCCCTTCCTGCCAAGATCGATCATGCCGGCGAACCTGGCCCGGCCGTGCAGGTTACGGTGACTGCGCAACTTGTAGATCATCACCACCAATGCAGCCCATGCAAGCAGCATCAGTCCGCCGCCGATCGCGCCCGCAGTCTTGATGCGCCAGGCGTAAGGCTGTACGCGCGGGTGGTCCAAGTGCCTCAGATAGTCGAAGTAGGTGCTCCCTCCGACCTGCCCACCATCCAGGCCGAGGAACAGCAGCGAGAGATAGCCGGCCAGATAGATCGCCGCCAAGAGGGCGGCGATGCCGAGCACGACGCTTGCCAGAATACGCACGTTTCCCAAGAGTCCCCCTGTCACCGATTCCATTCACACGGCCGCGAGCCGCCTTTCGCCCGTCCTCAGCGCCGCCCTGCGGGTTCGCTTCCGCCCGCGGCTGCGCCATCGACCAGCACGTACTCCCCGTTCTTCTCCCACCGGCGCAGACCCTCCTCGAGCTTGATGCAGGGCGCCCCATCGCAGGCAGTGATCGTCACGTGACGCAGGGCTTCGAGCACCTCCGCATCCACGTGCGCGCGCTGAGCGCGCTGCACGTTGTGCCATGACGCATAGCCGGTCCCTGCCACCAACAGCAGGCATGCCACTGCGATAGCCCCCAGCGTACCCGCACCCAGGAAGCGCAGCCGCCTTTCGAGTGCCGCCTGCTCGTGTTGAAGACGATCCGTTACCTGCTTCAGGCGCGCCGTGGTGTCGAGAATCGCCTGCGTCGCAGCGGGCACCTTCTCCGACAGCGCCGAGGAAACGGCAGAACCTGCGTGCTCGACAAGCTCGCGCTTCCCTTCCTCGATCGTCCTTCGTACCACGATCGCTGCGCCCTGAAGATCCTGCGCCGAGGCCTGCTGCGAAGCCGCTGCCTGCTCGCACTTTTCCTTGAGGTGGGCGGCGAGCAGTGCTGCATTGGCGACGAATTCATCCATCTTCGACGAGTCCATATCCATCCCTGTTCGATGTGAAGCGAGGTGATCGACCTTTTTCAGAATGCTGCACAACGTTAGGTACTTCAATATCCAGATGATGCTGGTCGCACGCATGTCTCAGTCATCTAGGTGAATCCGATTTTCACATTGGATGTGACGCGGTGCGTACTTTCACAATCACCTTCACGTCCATGAGTGAAGTAATGATCGTCGCTTCACGAATATGCAATAAACAGCTTGTTTTATGGGGTTTCGTGCGCATGCTTCGGGGGCAGCGAATGTTCATACACATGTTTACTCGAGTAAGTGTCTTGACGGCACAAAATCGCGTGGATATGTTCGGCGCGAATGTCGTGATGCAGTACGCGGATCGGATGTGATTCGCGAATGCCACAGTTTCAACGGAGCGTTAACCACATGGATGCGTACAGGGGGTATGGCACGGGCCTTCAATCCGTGCGCGGTGAAGATCGCGGCTTGCCCGCGGATCCCGATGCGCGTTCGCGCACTGCCGCCCACACACAATCTTCAGTACCGCGGAGCGTCCAGCGATGGGGCGCAGCGGATGGGTGTTGCCGACGATTGCAGGGTGGTCTACACGTGAGTGGAAACGCTGTCTTTCGCGCGTCTCTGATGGCGGGCGTGATCTTTGCGGTGATGGCAATGGCGGGGTGCGCGACGCCCACGCCGAAGGACGTAGGTGGCCGTTGGCGTCCGGTGAACCGTTTCGCTGAGGTGCCTCAGGCTATTCCACTTCAGCAGGCCTACATCTATCAGGCGTCCCCGGCGGACTCCACCCTGAAAACCATGCTCGGCCGGTGGGCAAGGGATGCGCGCCTCACGCTGTCCTACCTGCACCCGAACGACTACACGCTGCATTCGCCGGTTGCGCAGATCCGGACCGGCAGTCTCGAGGATGCGGCGAGTGCGCTTTCGGCCGCTTATGCCGAACAGGGCGTCCGGGTGGTGGTCGAGCGTCCGCGGATCATCGTGAGCCAGTCGTTGCCGCCGCCCGCGGACGCAGCGCCTTCCGCGCCCACCGGTGACTGAGGGCGAACGTCCCATGTTCAAGAAGAAGACCTCGTCGCCGGACATCGATCGCGCCGTAGCACAGGGCGTCAGCTTCGAGCTGACCCTGGCAGAACGCGCGCGGAAGAGCGAGCGCAGGGCCTGGCTCGTGGCGTGGTCCGCGATCGTGATGTCGCTGATCCTCGCGGGCGGCTACTTCATCTTTCTGCCATTGAAGGAGAAAGTGCCCTATCTGGTGATGGCCGATCCCTACACGGGCACGGCCAGTGTGGCGCGCCTGTCCGGCAACTTCCAGGACCGCGACGTCACCACGGAGGAAGCGATCAACAAGAGCAATGTTGCGCAGTTCGTGCTGGCGCGGGAATCCTACGATTCCGGATTGATCGGCCAGCGCAATTGGAGGACCGCGCTGTCGATGGCGGGGCCGACCGTGGCGCCGGCGTACATCGCGCTGCACTCGGAGAGCAATCCCGAGCGGCCTTTCCGGCTTTACGGTGGCAGTCGCGCGGTGCGTGTGCGCATCCTCAGCATCGTGCTGATCGGAGGCGCCGGAGGCAAGCGTCCGACCGGCGCGACGGTGCGATTCCAGCGCAGCGTATACGACAAGGGTCGAGGCGCGTCGCAGGCGCTGGACAGCAAGATCGCCACGATGGAGTTCACCTACAGCCCCGATCTCCGTCTCAACGAAGAGGACAGGCTACTCAATCCTCTGGGGTTCCGGGTCACCAACTATCGCGTGGACGACGACTTCGCATCCGCGGCGCTGCCGGAGCGGGAGTTCCCCGCGCCTCCGTCCTCTGCCGACATGGCGCCTGCCGTGCCCTCGGCCGCGGCAAGCGCGGACGGAGCGGTCGCGACGGCGCCTGGCCCGGCCCAGGTGCCAAGTGAGAACGATGTGTCGACAGCGCCGCTGCCTGCGGAACAGTCGGAATCCGAGACCGGAAACGGAGTGCCCCAACGATGAGGTGGAAGGACACCATGATGCGTTTGGCCACGCTAGGCGTGCTACTGATGGCAGCGCCCGCGTCCGCGCAGGTGATCGAGCAGTACACGTACGCGCCGGACAAGGTCTATCCGGTACGCACGGGCCTGGGCATCACGACCCAGATCGAATTGTCGCCGCACGAGGAGATCCTGGACTTCAGCACCGGCTTCAGTGGCGGATGGGATATCAGTCGCCGCGGTAACGTGTTCTACCTGAAGCCAAAGAACGTCGATGTCGACACCAATCTGCTGGTGCGCACGGCGGCGCATTCCTACATCTTCGAGCTGAAGGTCGTCGCCACGGACTGGCGCGTGCTCGACCAGGCGAGGGCGGCTGGTGTGCAGTACCGCATTACTTTCGCCTATCCGGGCGATACCAGTTTCGCGGGTGCGGCGGACAAGCCGCAGGAAGTCGCGTCCGAGCTGAACACCGACGTCGAGCCGGGACGCGCATATCACTTCAACTACGAGTACGCGCAGCGTAAGCGTGGCCCCGCGTGGCTTGTCCCAGCCACGGTCTACGACGATCGCCAGTTCACCTACATTCGCATGGGCAACCGCACGCGCTTTCCCAGCGGCAACTTCCCTGTGGTGTTCGCAAGAGAGAGCGAGCAGGGCGACGAGTTCGTCGTGAACTCCACGGTGCAGGACGACACGATCGTCGTGCATGGCACATACCCGTACCTGGTCATCCGCCATGGCGACAACGTGGTGGGCCTGCGCAGGAGCCCAGAGCAATGAACCAGACGCCCAACGACCATCCTGACAAGGGACCGGACCACGCCGGCCCCCGGAATCCCTACGAGACCGCGCGGCATGTGCCGGAGCCCGACCTCGACGCCAATGCGCCCTACCTGCGATCCGCCGATGTGCAGCGGCTCAATCGGAAGGCGCTGATGTTCCTGGCGGGCATCATCGTATTGATGCTGCTCGTCGTGTTCTGGATCTTCAGCGGCGGCCTCTCGTCGAAAACTGAGGAGGCGCAGGCCCGGGCGAAGGGCGAGCAAGTGGTCATTCCCGCCGCACCGCGGGATCTGCCCGAACTCCCTCCGGAAGCCGCACCCGTCGCCGTAGAGCCAGACCTCCCGCCTCTGCCGGTCGTCGAAGGCACCGCGCCTTCGGCCGCCTCCATGATGGCAATGCCCTCCGGCATGCCCGAGCGGCAGGAGCTGTCGCTGCGCGAGCGCCGCATGCTGGACATGGCGACGACCTTCGGCGAGGGAGGGAATCCCGGCGCCATCGCGCCTGCCGAAGCAGCGGACCCCGGCATGGCGCAGTACGCGGCTCTGATGGGACAAGGCCAGGCGCCGGTCGCGCCGCGCGAACCGCCCGATGGCGTGACCAGCGCAAAACCCCTTTACAACCCCAATACGCTGCTGCTGCGCGGCACCTACATCCGGTGCGTTCTTGAGTCGCGCGTCATCACGGACGTGCCCGGGTATACCTCGTGCGTGGTGACTGAGCCGGTCTACTCGGTCAACGGCAAGCGCCTGCTGCTGCCGCGCGGCTCCAAGGTCATGGGGAGCTACAACTCCGATGCGATCATCGGCGAGCGCGCCGCCATCGTGTGGGATCGCATCACCACGCCGACCGGCATGGACGTGAACATGCGCAGCCCCGGCACCGACATGCTCGGGTCGGCCGGCAATCCGGGGCACTACTCGGCCCACTGGGCGCAGCGCATCTCCTCCGCGCTGCTGATCAGTCTACTCAGCGACGCTTTCAAGTACGCGGGCGCCAAGAACGGTCCCCAGGAAACGGCCGTCGTCAATGGCGCGATCTACCAGAATCCTTACGAGAGCAATACCGCCCGCACCATGGAGCGACTGGCGAACATGGCGCTGGACCGCAACATGGCGCGTCCGCCGACGGTGACGATCAACCAGGGCACCATCCTGAACGTCTACGTGGCCCGCGACGTGGACTTCTCCGCGGTGATGCGCTGACGGCATGCCGGCATGGATACGCAGAACGAACCCCTTGCCCGCGTCTCCAACGAGTTCCTGGACTACCAGTACCGGGTGCTCGGCATCGGTGAGCACATGCATTCCTCGGACGTCACCGAGATCTGCATCAATCGCCCGGGCGAGATCTACCTGGAGACGGCGCGCGAGGGTTGGCTGAAAGCCGACGTGCCCACCTTGACCTTCGAGCGCGCCCGCCAGTTCTGCACCTCCGTCGTCAACGAGAGCAATACCGGCCAGCGCATCACGGACATCGACCCGATGGTGTCGCTGACGTTTCCCACCGGCCAGCGCGCGCAGTTCGTCATCCCGCCGGCCTGCGACGCGGGCAAGGTGTCGATCACCATTCGCCTGCCCGCCAAGTTCAGCAAGACGCTGGAGCAGTACGAGCAGGACGGGTTCTTCGACGAAATCCTGGAGCAGCAGCAGTCGCTCGGCGACCACGACCAGGAGCTGCTCGAACTTCGACGCAGCCGCAACTACGCCGAGTTCTTCCGCAAGGCGGTGCTGTATCACAAGAACATCGTGGTGGCCGGTGCCACGGGCAGCGGCAAGACCACCTTCATGAAGTCCCTGGTCAACCATATCCCCGATCAGGAGCGCCTGGTGACGATCGAGGACGCGCGGGAACTGTTCATCCGCCAGCCGAACGTGGTTCACCTGCTGTACTCCAAGGGCGGACAAAGCGCCAGCAACGTCACCGCGAAGAACTGCATGGAGGCCTGCCTGCGCATGAAGCCGGACCGCATCATCCTGGCCGAGCTGCGTGGCGATGAATCCTTCTACTTCATCCGCAACTGCGCATCGGGCCATCCCGGCTCGATCACCAGTTGCCATGCAGGCAGTACGGCCCAGACCTGGGACCAGCTCGCGCTGATGGTCAAGGCGTCGTCGGAAGGGGCGGGGCTGGAGTTCGAGGTGATCAAGCGTTTGCTGAAGATGACTATCGACATCGTGGTCCACATCAAGGCACACGCGGGCTGCCGCTACATCACCGGGATCGATTTCGATCCTGCCCGCGCACTGGCGTGAAAGGAGATTCCATGCGTTGCGTCTTCCTCAAGAACTCCATGTCCGCATCGACCGCTCGCGTCCGAGGCTTCCATCAAGCGGCTTGTGTGAACGGTCGTGTCGTTGCCGAGATCGGCAACCCTGATGTCTGTGGAAGGAGGTAATCGGATGCTGCCTGGCATGGAGCTGATGGGATGCACGGGGCTGGCGGTTCCACCGGCCGTGATGGAGCACGTCGTGAAGGTCGAATCCTCGTTCAACCCCTACGCGATCGGCGTCGTCGGGGGCCGGTTGGCACGACAGCCGCGGAGCCTGGCTGAGGCGCTCTCGACCGCGCGCATGCTGGAAGAACGCGGCTACAACTTCTCGCTTGGATTGGCGCAGGTCAACCGCTACAACCTGGCGCGCCAGGGCTTGGACAGTTATGAGAAGGCTTTCGATACCTGTCCGAACCTTCGCGCGGGCTCGCGCATCCTTGCCGAATGCTATGGCCGGTCGGGCGGGGACTGGGGCAAGGCGTTCAGCTGCTACTACTCGGGGAACTTCACCACCGGCTACCGGCACGGTTACGTGCAGAAGGTCTTTGCCTCCTGGCAGCGCAAGGCGGGGCAGGAGGCAGTGCCGATTCCGATCATCGACCGTCTTACCGCGGCGCCATCGCGCCGCCTGGTGCCAGCGACTGCCCGCGCCGGTGGAAAACCATCGCTAGTGGAACGTCGCATCGCGGATGCGCGGGACGGTCGCGCCACGCCATCGCCCACCGTCATTCCCGCCGCGAGCGATGTCGCTGTCCCGGCGCCGACCATCGCCAGCCCGCAGGCGCCCGCCGTTGTGCAGGCGCTGGATGCACCGGTCATGGTGCAGCCGTATTACCAGAACACCGCCGTGGTGCCCCAGGTGCCGCCGGCCATGCAGATATCCGGGAGGGATGACGCTTTCGTCTTCTAGCAGCAACCGCCACGGATGGCCCATGGCACGCGAAAGTGCCACCTATCGTCACCATCACTATTGGGGTACACCATGAACCACGAGCACATGATCCACGTAAAGCAGTTCTTCGCCACCCTGGCCATCGCATCCGTCGCCATCGCGGCGCTGGCATTCCCGGAGCTGGCGCTCGCGCAGGATGGCTCTGGAGCCGAGGGTCGCGTCACCACGTTCTTCAACAACATCAACAGCTTGTTGAACGTCGCCTCGATCGCGATCGTCACCATCGCGGTGATCTTCGCCGGCTATCAGATCGCCTTCAACCACAAGCGCGTCGGCGATGTGGCGCCAGTATTGATCGGCGGCTTCCTGATCGGTGCGGCAGCGCAGATCGCCAAGATGCTGTTGCCGGATGACGTGACCTCGACGGCCATGGTCGTCGGTCAGATGCTCATGCAGCATGCATAAGAACGTGCTGTTCAGGGGCTGCACGCGCCCGCCCATGTTCATGGGGGTACCTTACGTACCCTTCGCGATCGGGGCAGGCGGCTGCCTGCTGGCCACGTTCTATTTCAACATGTTCTTCCTGGCCCTGCTGCCGGTGGTCATCTTCATCATGCGGCAGATGGCGCGCCGAGACGAGATGATCTTCCGGCTGCTGGGCCTGCGCTGGCAGTTCCGGACCAAGGTCCGGAACCTGCGTCATCACGAAGGCATGTGGGTGTTCACGCCCAACGCCTACCGCAAGCGTTTCGACGATTCGATTCCGGACTGATCCCATGCTCGCGCCCGACCTGTCCATCGCCGAGTTCATCCCGCTGTCCGCCCACGTGTCGCCGCATGTGGTCAAGACGACGGGCGGCGATTTCCTGCTGACGTGGCGACTGGACGGGTTGCCCTTCGTCGGGCGCGAGGAGTGGGAACTGGAGCATCGCCACAACAGCTTCAACCGGATGCTGCAGACGCTGCGCGCGCCGGACTTCGTCAACGTGGCATTCTGGGTGCACGACCTGCGGCGCCGCGGCCGCATACGGTCCGACGCCCGATTCGGGCAGGCCTTCAACCAGTCGCTGTCCGACGAATATTTCGACGCGCTTTCCGCGCAGAAGATCATGAACAACGAGCTGTACCTCACGATAATCTACCGGCCGGTCGTCATGGGGAAGAAATTCGTCGAGAAGTCCGCCGATGTCTCGCGCCTGCAGGCGGAGCAGGATCAGGCGGTCGCCAAGCTTACGGAGCTGGCTGGCAACGCGGAGGCCGTGCTGAAGGACTACGCGCCGGTGCGCCTCGGCATGTACCAGTCCGACACGGGCGGGGTGTTCTCGGAGACGCTGGAATTCTTCGGTTTCGTCCTGAACCGCATTTCGGAACCCGTGCCGGTCCTTCGCGCGCCGGTTTACGACTATCTGCCGGTAAGCCGGCACATGTTCTCGTCGAAGTCGGGCGATTTCGTCGTGCGTACGCCCGATGGGCAGAACCACTTCGGGGCCATCCTCAACATCAAGGAATACACCGACGGTACCTGGCCGGGGATTCTCAACGGCCTGAAATATCTGGACTTCGAGTACGTCATCACCCATTCGTTCAGTCCCATGGGGCGGCAGGATGCACTGAAGGTCCTGGACCGCACCAAGGGCATGATGATCTCCTCGGGCGACAAGGCGGTCAGCCAGATCGCCGAGTTGGATCATGCGATGGACCAGGTCGCATCCGGAAACTTCGTGCTGGGCGAATACCACTTCATCCTGACGTTGTATGCCGAGGATCAGCAGCGTCTCTCGCAGAACATCGCTGTCGCGCGGGCGGAGCTCTCGAATGCGGGTTTCGTGTCGGCCAAGGAGGACCTGGCCGTCTGTTCGTCCTTCTATTCGCAGCTGCCCGGCAACTGGCGCTACCGGACGCGGCTGGCCAATGTCAGCTCGCTGAACTTCCTGGGACTTTCGCCCCTTCACAACTTCGCCACCGGGAAGCGCGACAACAATCCCTGGGGCGAATGCGTCACGGTGCTGCAGACCACGAACGGCCAGCCGTACTACTTCAACTTCCATGCCACCCATCCGGCCGAGAACTCGCTGGGCGAGAAGGCCATCGCCAACACCATGGTCATCGGCAAGTCCGGTACCGGCAAGACGGCCCTGATCAATTTCCTGCTCAGCCAGGTGCAGAAGTTCGATCCGGTGCCGACCATTTTCTTCTTCGACAAGGACCGCGGCGCCGAGATCTTCGTGCGCGCGTGCGGTGGAAACTATCTGGCGCTGGAAAATGGGCAGCCGACCGGCTTCAACCCGTTCCAGTGCGAGCGCACCGACGCCAACGTCCAGTTCCTGGCAGGCCTGGTGAAGGTGCTCGCCGGCAAGACCCATTACACCGCACGCGAGGACGAGGACGTTTTCCGTGCGGTCGAAGCCATGCTCGACATGCCGCTTCACCTGCGGTCGATGACCAACTTCCAGAAGAGCTTGCCCAACATGGGCGATGACGGGGTTTACGCGCGGCTGCGCAAGTGGACGGCCGGCAATGCGCTGGGATGGGTGTTCGACAACCCGGTGGACACCATAGACCTGGGTCGCGCCAGCATCATCGGTTTCGACTACACCGACGTGATCGAGAACGCCGAGATCCGCGTGCCGGTAATCAATTACCTGCTGCATCGGTTGGAAGAGCTGATCGATGGCAGGCCGCTTATCTACGTGATGGACGAGTTCTGGAAGATCCTCGATGGTGGCGGCGCACTGAAGGATTTCGCCAAGAACAAGCAGAAGACCATCCGCAAGCAGAATGGCCTGGGCATCTTTGCCACGCAGAGCCCGGAAGACGCATTGGCGAGCGATATCTCGGCGGCGTTGATCGAGCAGACCGCGACATTGATCCTGTTGCCTAACCCGAATGCCGCCCGAGAGGACTACATCGACGGCCTCAAGCTTACCGATGCGGAATTCGAGGTGATCAAGAGCCTGGACGAACGCTCGCGCTGCTTCCTGGTCAAGCAGGGCCACGCCTCGACCGTCTGCCAGCTCAACCTGCGCGGGATGGACGATGCGTTGGCGGTCATTTCGGCCAGCACGGACAACATCGAGATCATGCACCGGATCGTCGACGAAGAAGCACAGCGGCTTGGCATCGAGAAGGCCGACCTGTTGCCAGAACAGTGGCTGCCGCGCTTCCAGCAGGAGCGGAAAGGTTCGCGAAGCCGTCGCGAAAGAAAGGAGTCTTCGTCATCTCCCGGTCGTGAAGACCATTCCACCGGTCCGCGGTCCCCGCGGCCCACGTACTCCAGCATCCAGCGCTGACGCAGCTCACAGGACTCCCTCATGAAACCGCTGACATTGCACTCGACCGCCCGCGCTCTTGTCGCCTTCCTGCTCATCACCGGGCTGGGAGTAGCCGCCAGCGCCCATGCGCAATGGCGCGTCATCGACCGGGACGCGAATTCCAAGCTCAGGGATATGAACGGACGCATCGGCACCGCCAGTGCGACCGGCAACGGCGATGGCACGGTGAACGGCAACCTGCGCGAACTCTACCAGCAGCAGGTGTTCGAATCGTTCAACGGCAACAACGAGGACAGCAAGGCGGCGCCGGAACCCGAGGAGAAGCTGCAGCACGCGCAGCCTACGCAGAGCGGCGTCAACATGAACGCCGACAACCGCTGCAAGCAGGCCTCCAGCGGTATCGCTCAGCAGCAGTACCAACTGTGCCGCGAGATCGTCAACACGGAACTGGCGAAGTACAACTACTCGCTGAAGATGTACGAGGTCACCACCCAGCGCCAGCGGTACCTGGACGAACTGAAGCGGCAACGCGCCAACATCCGCAGCCACGAGGTCGGCAAGCTTCAGGACAACACGAACCGCATCCTGCTGCTGATGTCGCAGATGGAGATCGACCGCCAGCAGCAGCAGACCTACATGGATGCCTATGTTGCGCGGATCGGCTACCTGCAGGAGGCCAGCAAGACACTGGCCCAGCAAGCATTGGATGGCAAAGGTGAATCAGGCGGGGGGCTGGGCAGTGCCATCGGCGGGGCGGTGGGCATCGCCACCCTGAAAGCGGCGCTCGAAATCGCACAGTCCAAGCGGCGCAACTGACCTTAGACCCGAACCTGCGCCGCGATGCAGGATGCGTCGCGGTGACACGAAGGAATGAACATGGCGCACCTGCCTTCACTGGACAACGGATTCGCCCTGCTGCTGCGCAGCATGGAGGCGGCGATCGGCGCCGTCGAGCGCTGGGCGTTCTTCCGGCTCGTCTTCGACTGGGTCGACGAGGAGATCAACATCTTCCGCGACAACCTGCTCGGCGCGATGGCGGAGTGGATCGGTGGCATCGCCTTCGTCCTGCTGACGCTCTGGGTACTGCTGCAGGGCTACCGCATCGTCACCGGCCAGTCGCGCCAGTTCATGATGGAGCTGGTGGTCCATTCGCTGAAGTGGGTGCTCATCATCACCGTGGCCACCACGTTCACCCTGGGCAGCAGCGATCTCCACCGGCTACTGACCGACGACATGCCGACCACGATCAACGAAATGGTGACCGGTGAGGAGGAGGGCCCCGAGGACACCATCGACGACAACCTGCAGGCCATGGAGGGCGCGATGGTCGCCATCGATGCGCTCTATACCAGCTTCGATGAGACGCTGCAGTCCGCGAAGACGCGGACGATGTGGTTTACCGGAGTAGGGGTGGCCGGTCCCTCGTTGATGGGAGGGGCGATCCTGCTGATGTACAAGATGGCCATGGCGCTATTTATCGGTCTGGGGCCTTTCTTCATCCTGTGTCTGGGGTTCGAGCAGACCAAGGGCATGTTCCAGAAGTGGGTCTGGTACGGCATCGGCACCATGTTCTCGCTGGCGGTGCTGAGCTTCACGGTGTCAATGATCTCGAAGCTGCTGGGCGCGGTGGCGGTCTCGTACGCCGCCCAGTATCTGACCATGCTCGCAGCCAGCGCTTCGCCCCAGGGCGTCAGCAGCATGGCAATGCAGCAGGGCGGCCTTGGATTGCTGATGACCCTGTTCCTGATCACCGTGCCGCCCATGGCGGCCGCCTTCTTCCAGGGTACGGTCGGGCAGTTCATGGCGTACAACGCGTTCGGGCAGGGGCAGGCAGTACAGCCAAGCAGTTCTGGCTCTGGGTACCAGCCAATCCCAAATCAACCTCCCGCGCCGCCTCCTGGAACAACGGCAGTGGCCCCCCATCTCCCCAACAATGGATATAGGAGTATTGGCTGAATGCGCGAACTCCTAAATCTTGCTCTGGTCGCCTTTCTCGCGCTGGCTTCGGGAGTCGCGTTCGGACAAACAGCATGCCCGCACGGTGTAACTCCTGGAAGTTCGCAATGCTTGCCTAGCGGCGCGGGTGCTGCAAGTGTGCCTCCTCCCCCGCGTGCACGCTGGATTCAGACATGGGGTGCGATGGCTGAGGATGCCAGATCTTCCAAGGTTGGCACGGCAAGTGGCGAGACGTCACGCCGGGCAGCCGAGAGAGCGGCAGTAAAGAAATGTGAATCCATGGGTGGAATTGGTTGCAGACCGGTTTTCGCCTACAGGAATACGTGTGCAGTCATCGCGGAGCCTGTAGATCTTCTGCAGATGATGGTGGGGTACTACCAACATGCCCCGACAGTAGAAGAGGCCACGCGTTTGGTACTTCCGCGTTGCCGGATTGGCAACGATGGTCATGAGTGTCGTGTCGTCTATTCGAACTGCACCTCTCCAATACTGCAGCGATGACGAAAGTTTGGATGGATGGTGTGTCGCGGAGCGGTGAGAAGTTGGTCCGAAGGATCTCCCCACCTCCAAGTAGGAATCCAAGGTGGATGAACGGTCATTTCAAAATTTGGGTCGGGTGCGGCATCGGCACCATGTTCTCGCTGGCGGTGCTGAGCTTCACGGTGTCGATGATCTCGAAGCTGCTGGGCGCGGTGGCGGTCTCGTACGCCGCCCAGTATCTGACCATGCTCGCAGCCAGCGCTTCGCCCCAGGGCGTCAGCAGCATGGCAATGCAGCAGGGCGGCCTAGGACTGCTGATGACCCTGTTCCTGATCACCGTGCCGCCCATAGCCGCCGCATTCTTCCAGGACGCCATCGGACAGTTCATGGCGTACAACGCGTTTGGGCAGGGGCAGGTGATGCAACCCGGGCAAGGTAGGCCAATCTATCCGGTTGCACCAGCGCCAATCGAGAGTGCCGGCGCTAGTTCAAGCACACATCAGGTTCCGCAAAGGACGGTCTCATGAGCAGTAGAGCTGCTGCATTTCGAGCATTACTCTCACTAGGCTTGATGTCCGCCTGGTCGATTCCGGCTGTTGCACAGATGGCCTGTCCCCAGGGCGTAACGCCTGGGAGCTCCCAGTGTCTGCCCTCGGGAGGGACATCAGAAGCCCCTACACCGCGGCCGCGCTGGCGAACGGCGTGGGGTGCGATGGTGGAGGATCGGAGTACCGGATATGTCGGTACGTCAAGTGGACACTTCTCTCGTGCGGCTGCGATTCGTGAGGCGAAGCGAAAATGCGTTGCGATGGGAGGGGGCAACTGCAAACCGGTTTTTGATTACAAAAACAACTGCGCGGTGATGGCGGAAACGGAGCCGGACAGTCAGGGCCGCACAACTGCTTACTATCAAGATGGTCGAGACGTGGACGAAGCGTCGAAGCTTGCGCAGGCAGCATGTATGCGAGCAGGAGGTGAGCCGTGCAAGGTCGTTTACTCTGGGTGCTCTTATCCAGTTCTTGTTAACTGAGAGTCTACGGAGGTCACCGGAGTAATGAGTCTCAATGGTTGTTCAGCAGCATGGTCATGCGGCAGACGGCTTAGGCTTGTCGATGACCCTGTTCCTGATCACCGCACCGCCGATGGCGGCCGCCTCGTTCCAGGGCACCGTCGGACAGTTCATGGCGTACAACGCGTTTGGGCAGGGGCAGGCGATGCAGCCGACGCGGCCGGGTGGTGGATACCACCCGGCTCCGGCACCCGCAGAACCTCCTGCAAGCAACGCCGCGCCTATCAATGATCCCACGCAAAGTCGCAGGCCTTCCCTTGTGTGAGAGGTTCAACGATGAAGATCCCCGCATTCCTTGGTTTAGTCTCTATCGCATCGCCATTGACCGCGCTCGCGCAGATGGCTTGCCCCCAGGGAGTTACGCCGGGCAGTCAACAGTGTCTGCCAAGTAAATCTGGTGCGGTAAACGTAGCGCCAGCCCCTCGTCAACCTCGCTGGAAACTCACATGGGGCGCTTTTGCGCTGGATAATGAGGCGGCCGTTATTGGGACATCCACGGGCGAGTTCAGTAAACGTTCTGCTGTTCGCACAGCTATGGACAAATGCGCTGCATCTGGCGGAAGAGAGTGCATCATAACGCTCACGTACAAGAATCAGTGTGCCGTGATCGCTGATCATATAGATAGAGATAAGCAGCCTAGATTCGGATCCCATGCCGGAGGTCCGACTATAGAGGATGCATCTAGGACGGCCCTCGATAGTTGCTATGAGAAGAATGGGCGGAGCCGGTGCGAGATCATCTACTCAAACTGCACTCGTCCCGTACTCGTCAACTGAGGCTGGCCCGGAACTTTGAATAATGATGTTGGATGAAGCGAGAGCGCATTTCTGGTGGCTCATGCAGGAGGCCCCTGTTCTTGGTCGCCGTGCCGCCGATGGCGGCCGCGTTCTTCCAGGGTGCCGTCGGACAGCTCATGGCGTACAACGCATTTGAGCAGGGACGAGCGATGATGAGAGTCGTGCAATCCAAACCTCTTACTCGTGGACTGCAACATTCGCCACATCAGGCGTGTGGTGACATATCGCGGCGTGCAGGTAGCCTGCGATCGTCGATTCCCATGTACTACGAAGGAGTGTAGCCATGAAACGAAGCGTCAGGTTCGCCATCCCACTGAGCCTGCTGGTGCTGTTCGACCTCAGTGCCCAGTCCAGCGGCTATTACCAGCGCTTGTTCTACCGGATGGATGATCCGTTCGTGTTCTGCACGCAGGGGCAGGACATCAGACGGAATCCCGCGCCGTGCTGGAAGCCGATACCGCCCTTCACCGGCGCGTACACGCTGATGCCGTACTGCGATCCGCCGAATCCCTATGGAAAACCATGGACCAAGGACGACACGCTGTCCTTGGCGCAATACAAGACGGTCTGCCCGAAAGCCATTTCCTCCGGGCGTTGGGAAGGCTCCGGACGCCCGGAATACACGCCAATCCGCCATTGACGCATCACCTCCGCCGTGCGCTGGCGGAATCCGTACCCGAGGAATCGTTCACATGAGGTTGCCGCACATGAAACAGCTTTCCTGCCTGCTCCTGGTCGCCATCGCGATAGCCGCCGGCGGTTGCGATGCGCAGGCACCACAAAGCGCGGACGCAGTGACCGGGACACCGCCCCCCCAAACGAAGGAAAAGGATATGTCGGAGCTGAAGCCGCCTTCCGCGGACAGCGTGTTGTATTTCATCTATCAGCGCGACGGCGATGGCGCGGTCAGTTACAAAGTCGATGGCGGTGCCACCGTCAGCTACTGGTACGGCCACGCGTTCGAGTTGAACGGAAAGCACTACTTCACCGGTTTCGCTAGCAGAAGCGTGGGCGAGGGTCCAGAAGGCGACAACGGGATGATGGATCCCGAGCATGTCGCGATCTCCCAGGCGACGTTCACGCGCGTCGAGAAGGATGGCAAGGTGGAGTGGTCGAAGCCGGATACCGATGGCTACGTCGGTGAGTTCGGACGGTTGGGGCGCGCGGACGAGATCGATACGTCGCGCAAGGCGAAGGGATACGCCACTGCCGATGGTCGCTACGTGCTGGCTGTTCCCACACGAGATTTCATGAATGGCGAGGAGGTGCAGTCGTTCGCCATGTTCCTCTTCGATCCCGATGGCAAGGACGCGTTGTCGTTCCGCCAGTGGGGCTACGTTGGCAGTGTGCGCGTTGGCGGGGACAATCAGGCGGCCTGCAGTGACGGTCATGTGATGCCCTGCACCGCCAGCACCGGCGACCTGGCCTTCGAGCCGGCGTCGGATGGCGGACTGCCGGCGTTGAAAGTCACCCCCACGGGGAACACGAATGCAGGCCCCGGCAAGGTACGTGCGCTCGGGCCCGCGGATGCGGTAACCTACCGCTTCGACGCGAATGCAGAGCGTTATACGCCCTGAACCTTTCGAGTTGACCGCCCTTTACAAGGCTCACGGATCGAGCCCGGTTGACGTCCTGCGACCCAAGGTCGCGAACATCAGCAAGAGGAGCCAGTGATGGCCAGTGACTACACCCGTGAACAGATCCTCGATATCGTCGAACGCCAAGCACAGGCGAGCGGCATTCCCCGCGAGGACTTCCTCCGGTTCGCCTACATCGAGACGGGCGGCCGCTTCAATCCCGATGCGAGCAACCCCAGTGGTGCGAAGGGGTTGTTCCAGTTCATGCCGCGCACGGCGGAGGATTACGGCATCGGGGGACAAGAATTCGATCCCGTGCAGAGTACGCGTGCGGCTGCAGCGCTGTACCAGGACAATCTTGCGGACATAAGCCGCAGGCAGCAGCGTAGCGGTCACGATTTTCTGTCAGGAAACGAGACGCCAAGCGGGCTCGATCTTTATCTTGCTCACCAGCAGGGGGCTGCTGGTTATGAGTCCGTGCAAAGCGCCATCGCGACGGGAGAGTTCTCGCTCGCGAGTACCCGGCGGAACATATTGGGGAACATCAGCGCCAGTGATGTCGAGAGGCTGACAGGGCGCAAGCCTGAAGAACTTCGCGGACTCGATGACCGCGAACTGGCGACCACCTTCTCGCAGTACTGGAACACCAAGTACGCCGCCATCAGCATTCCCGATCGCGGCATCCACGCCAGCCAGCCCGATGCGGCCGTGCGCGAGCGCACGTCGCCGCTGGCCGATGGTGTGCTGCAGGTCGGCGAGCGGGGCGAAGAGGTGCGCGCCTTGCAGACGTCGCTGAACCAGCTGGGATTTCGCGATGGCCAAGGCGCAGAGCTGGAGACGCGCTCGGGCATCTACGGCGGCAGGACGCAGGAGGCCATCCGCGCTTTCCAGAGGGCGAATCAGCTGGAAGCCACCGGCAATGCCGACGCGCGCACGCGCGAGGCCATCGCGCAGCAGCTCGCGTTGCCGGAACAGGAGCGCAACCGCGCCCAACCTGTGGAAGCGCAGCCGCGAGAAGGCGAACTGGCGTGGCCGACACCGGGCAATCGCGAGATTAACCAGGCCGACAAGCCACGCGAGGGCCGGGGTGAGTTCGGTACGCCACGCAGCGGTGGGCGGCGCCATGGCGGAATCGACATTGAGGGTGACGTCGGTGATCCGGTGGTGGCCGTCGCGGGCGGTACCGTGGTGGTGCGTCCGAACAACGAGGCGGCCGGCAATACCGTGCATGTGCGGCACGACGATGGCTCGCTCACCAAGTACTTCCACCTGGACGGGTTCAGCGTGCGCAATGGGCAGCGCGTGGAGGCCGGGCAGCAGATCGGCACCATGGGGCGTACCGGCAATACGCCGGCCCAGGGCGATACCCATCTGCATTTCGAGTTATGGCGCGATGGCCGCCAGATCGATCCGTTGCCGCTGTTGCGCGGCGCCGAGCGCGATGCTGCCGTGCCCTCACGCCCGCCCGCGGCCGAGGTGCTGCGCGACGGCGCATCGGGTGCCGCAGTGCGCGAACTGCAGCAGCAGCTCAATCAGCTGGGCTACCACGGCGCTGATGGCAGGCCGCTGGAGACGACCTCGGGAAAGTTCGGGCCGCAGACCGAACATGCCCTGCGCGCATTCCAGGCGGATCGCGGGCTGAAGGTGGATGGCGAGTACGGCGATCGCTCCCGCGCGGCATTGGCCGCGTCCACGCGCGAGGCCGCACGCGATCCCGCCGCGGCCAGCGCCCTGCCGCAGGCCCGCAGCGAGGACGCGCAGCGTTCGTTCGTGGATCGCATGTTCGCTGCGATGCATGGCGGCGATGACCGCGCCATGCGCCAGGCGTTGGACGATTACCTCAAGACGCCGGCAGGTGAATCGTGGCGGAAGGAATCGCCAACGGTCGAACCCTCCGTCACGGACCGCGACCCGACGGGTCCGGCCCGTTGAGTCGCGCGGGGCGTCGGCCAGCGTGCCTCTGCGCCCGCGTTCAACGCGATCGTCAACCGTCAGGGTGTGCGGGTCGCGGTTCTTGTGCCGTGCTGCAGCGCACCCGGAATTCCGAGGACGGCGTCAGTCGTCGATGCGAGTCGAGGAGAATGAAGATGGATCATCTACCGGATGGGCGAAGTAAGGCGTTGACGACGGCCTTCCTTCTCCTTCTTGTTTCCCCCACAGCCTGCAGCGGTGCCATGGACAGTCAGAACAGCCCCCCGACATTCACCGAAAATCCCGCTCCGCGCCAGACCTATCGTCTGACGCTGCGCATCGAGGGAGCCCCCGGTCCCCTGGAGATCGTCTCCAGCGCGGCGCAGTACGACGTCGTCAATCCCGAATGCCTGCCGCCACCGAAGGGCAATCCGGGAGGTCATACCTCGGCCGTGCCGACCCACGACATCCCGCTGCGCCTGCAGCGCGTCTCCGACAACGAGTACGCCGGTGTCGTCCATGTCGACGGCATGGTCGATGCCGACTACCACGGGCGCGGTGTGTGCCGCTGGAAGCTGATCCAGGCCCAGGTGCAGCTTCAGGCGCCGGGTGCCCAGGGCGGCACGCGCTTCGTGGCCAAGCTCAACGGCGACGAGGTGTCGCAAGGTACCGCCAAGGCGATCCACTACTGGAAGGCGCGCTATCCGAGTGAGCCGGGTGCGGACAGCTATCGCGATTACGGGCAGCCGGATCTGCAGAAAGTGCCAGCCGACCAGCGCGAAGAATTCTTCGACATCGTGCTGACCGCCGGGGAGGCCTGACCATGGGACTCACCCCGCAACAGTATGCCTACCTTGCGGATCACAGCTACGACCGTGGCGGGCAGATGCAGGACCTGCTCAACAAGGATGTCGTCATCGGCGGCGAGCGCTACCGCGTGATCGACCATGTGGACAATCCGCGCACCGGTTACCAGGGCACCGTCTATCAGCATGAGGCCAGTGGCGCGGTGGTCGCCGCCCATCGCGGCACCGAGTTCGGGCGGGAGGCGTTCCGTGACGGCGTGGTCGCCGACGGTGGCATGGTGTTCGCGCGCACCAACAGCCAGGCGGCGGATGCGGTGGAGCTGACCCGTCGCGCGGTCGAGTACGCGGAACGGCAGGGACGCGAGCCGGGCAGAACGGTGCCCGAAGTGACCGTGACCGGACACTCCCTCGGCGGCACGCTCGCACAGGTGTCGGCCCACCACTTCGACCTGCGGGGCCAGACGTTCAACGCCTATGGCGCAGCCAGTCTGGACCGGCGCATTCCGGAAGGCGGCGACCGCGTGACCAACCACGTGATGGCGGTCGACGCGGTCAGCTCCGCAAGTCCGCATTACGGGCAAGTGCGCATCTACGCCACCGCGCAGGAGATCGAGACCCTCCACCGCACCGGTTATCACGACAACATGCTGCGGGACCTGCTGCAGCGCGACATGCCGCTGACGGCGTCGGTGATGTCCGCCGACTCGCACAGCATGCACAACTTCCTGCCGGTGGATGGCGAAGGGCGAGCCGATCGCTCCGCACTGTCCGATCCGCAGGCGCGGGGGCTCGCGGAAGATCACCGCGGCATCATCGCGGACTATCGGGACGATGTGGGCGACCTGCGCCGCAGCGTCACGGTCGCGGCGCGCGGCCCCTTGGGTCTGGTGCTCGACGGCATCGATCGCGTTCGGGGGCCGCTGGCCCCCGGCGAGCCGGCAGCGCAAGAGGTGCGCCGTCCGACCGGCAGCCCGCAGGCGACGCCCGGCCCTTCGGTCACGTCGACGGCTCCGGCGGTGTGGCAGCCGAGCCCGGAGATCGAACGTCTGCTGGCGGCAGCACGCGAGGGCAGCCCGGCAGCGCTGCAGACGGCGCAACAGGGGTTGCAGGCATCCGCTCTCGGTCAGGCATGGCATGCCCGCGTCGACGCGCACCAGCAGGCGCTGGACGCGCAGCAACGCGTCGCGGCTCCGGCCGCGGAGCCACGGACGCAGGCGCCGCTGGATATCGCGCGCTGAAGAATTCCGGCGGCGAGAGAGGTAGCAGAACGGGCGCACTCGGTCGCCGCCGCGCGTGCCTGTCCGGGCGTCTCGTGCCGGACGGCTGCGGCATGTGCGGAGGCGGCCTGTCAGCGCGGCTCAAGCGCGCGGGAGGCGCATATGGGCGAGCAAGGTCTGCTTCGGGCGGATGGCCGTGTGGAAGGGCGCGCAGACAGTTGCGGTGGTCAGTGGGCAGGCGACCGTTCGGTGCCTGCCTGGAGAGTTGCAGTCAGCGCGTGCCGTACAGGACGACGGTCTTGCCGCGCGCGTGCAGGGCGCCGTCGGCCTGCAGCTTCTTCAATACGCGACCGGCCATCTCGCGCGAACAGCCGACCAGCCGGGCGAGTTCCTGGCGGGACACGCGCAGCTGGGTGCCCTGCGGGTGGCTCATGGCCTCCGGTTCGCGGGCCAGGTCGTGCAGGGTGCGCACGATGCGGTCCGTAACATCCAGGAACGCCAGGCGGCTGGCCTTGCGGCTGGTGTCCAGCAGGCGGCGCGACAGCTGGGCGCCGATGGCGTACAGGATCTTGGGGGCGTCCGCGGACAGCGTGCCCAGGAACAGCTGGTGCAGACGCTCGTAGCTGATCTCGGCCAGCTCGCACTGGGTGCGGGTGCGCAGGATCACTTCGCGGCGGTCGGATTCGATGAACAGGCCCATTTCGCCGACGAACTCGCCGGCGCCGAAATAGCCCAGCACCAGCTCACGGTCGTCATCTTCCTCGGTGATGATGCTGACCGAGCCGCTGACCACGTAATACAAGGTGCCGGCCGGGTCGCCCGGGCGGAAGACATCGGCACGGGCTGGGTAGCGGCGACGATGGCTGTGGGCCAGGAAGCGCTCAAGCGTGGCTGTGTCCGGCGTCAGGGGACTGGCGGCGGGGCGAGCGGGGGCTGAAAGGGGGATGCCTAGGCTCATGGTGGTCGCAGCTCGTAATTCAGGAAGCTTAGTCCGAATACGTGGCCGACGGCAAACGCAGGCCATGCAAGGGCTGGGCCAGTCCCATGCCGGCCGGCCGACGGGCGGACACGGACATTTCGCTGTCACCCCATATGGCGCATAATCCGCCCCCTCATCCGATACCCCCCAGAGAGGGACCACCGCCGTGGTAAAACCCCTGCCTCGCCTGCGGCTGCAAGGCTTCAACAACCTCACCAAGGCGCTGAGCTTCAATATCTACGACGTGTGCTACGCCTCCTCCGAGGACGAGCGTCGCCGGTACATCGAGTACATCGACGAGGAGTACAACGCCGACCGCCTGACCCAGATCCTCACGGATGTGGCGGAGATCATCGGCGCCAACATCCTGAACGTGGCCCGCCAGGACTACGACCCCCAAGGGGCGTCGGTGACCATCCTCATTTCCGAGGAGCCGGTGATCGACAAGAAGGACGCAGGGAAGGAGATCATCTCCGACGCGGTGGTGGCCCACATGGACAAGTCGCACATCACGGTGCACACGTATCCGGAAACGCATCCGGACAACGGCATCGCGACCTTCCGCGCGGACATCGACGTGGCCACCTGCGGCGTGATCTCGCCGCTGAAGGCGCTGAACTACCTGATCGAAAGCCTCGAGTCCGACATCGTCATCATGGACTACCGCGTGCGCGGCTTCACCCGCGACGTGAAGGGCAAGAAGCACTACATCGACCACAAGATCAATTCGATCCAGGATTTCCTGGCCAAGAACATCAAGTCGCGCTACGAGATGCTCGACGTGAATGTCTATCAGGAGAACATCTTCCACACGAAGATGCACCTGAAGGACTTCGACCTGGACAACTACCTGTTCGAGGAAAAGGCCAAGAACCTCTCGTTCAAGGAGCGCATGAAGATCGAGGCGCGCCTGAAGCGGGAGATCGAGGAGCTGTACCACGGGCGCAACCTGTCCGAGTGACGGGTTGACGGCGGGCGCGGGTTACATCCGGTTCGGGTGGCCTGCGCTAGTCTGCCCACACAACCGGCGGGACGACCCGCCCGCGGCGCGAGCCGCGCATCAGGACCGACGGCGGTCCGGAACGCGAGTTCCGGGCCGTTTCGCGTTATGGCCCGGGCGATCAAACCTGAGGAGGTGACGTATGGCGTGGGTCTGGCTGGTGTTGGCGGGATTGCTGGAAGTGGTGTGGGCCGTAGGCCTGAAGTATTCCGAGGGCTTTACCCGACTCGTGCCCAGCGTCGTCACGGCCGTGGCGGCGGCGGCCAGCTTCTGGCTGCTGGCGGTCGCGCTGAAGTACATCCCGCTGGGCACGGGGTACGTGATCTGGGTGGGCATCGGTGCCGTCGGTACGGCGCTTGTCGGCATGTGGCTGTTTCAGGAGCCGGCCACGGCGGCCCGCCTGGTGTGCATCGGGCTGATCGTGGCCGGCATCATCGGGCTGAAGCTGACGTCCGGCGGGTAGGGCGGGCCCAGGCCCGCCATCCGCATGTCCCTGTTGACGCGGCCTTCCGGGGAAAAGCTTCGATGCAGGTCCTCGTCCTTGGATCTGGCCGCCATGGGGCCAGGAGGCTTCTAAAGACGGTACGCCACCGCCTTCATCAGCTTAGAGGCGCCCGCCATCAGGGTCGGGATCGGCGAGGGCAGGGTGCGTGCGCCGGCCTGTTGCGCATGATCGGCATGGCGGGCTTCGTCGGCCTTCATCACGGTCAGGATCTCGCGGCTGCGCAGGTCGGCAGGCGGAAGGGTCTCCAGGTGCTCGTCAAGGTGCGCCTCCACCTGGCGCTCGGTTTCCACCACAAACCCCAGGCTCCAGCCATCGCCGCGCAGGCCGGCCAGGGCGCCCAGCGCGTAACTGCCGGCGTACCACAGCGGGTTGAACACGCTGGGGCGGCTGTCCAGTTCGCGCAGGCGGTCGGCGCACCAGGCCAGGTGGTCGGTCTCTTCCTGGGCTGCGTCCAGCAGGTGGGCGCGCGTGGCGCCGTCACGGGCGACGGCCGCCTGCCCGAAATACAGGCCCTGGGCGCAGACCTCGCCGACATGGTTGATGCGCATCAGGCCGGCGGCATGGCGCTGCTCGTCCGGTTCCAGGGCCACGTCGGGGGTGTCCCCGGCGGGGTTGGCGCGATGGGCGGGCGGGTTGCCGAAGACGGTGTCCAGCCCTCGCTGGGCCTCCACCAGCCATCCGTCGAGAAGCGAGAGGGTCCGCGTGTTCATGGGTCGTATTGTGCCGACTCGTTTCAGCCGCGTCTGCCCGGCACCCCGATAGGTCGGGTAGGCCCGGGTTGCGCACTGCGGCAAGGCCCCGTACAATCCCGCCTCTTACGTTTCACCCTTCACAACGCGTGGCAAAGTTCCGGCCGAGAAACCGCGGAATCCGCCCGACCAGACACACGAGAGTTCCATGAGCACCTTTACCGCCAAGTCCGAGACCGTCCAGCGCGACTGGTACGTCGTCGACGCAGCAGGCAAGACCCTGGGTCGCCTGTCCACCGAGCTGGCCCGTCGCCTCCGCGGCAAGCACAAGCCCGTCTATACCCCTCACGTTGATACCGGCGACTACCTCGTCGTGATCAATGCCGAGAAGATCCACGTCACCGGCAACAAGCTGGCCGACAAGAAGTACCACCGCTTCACCGGCTACATCGGCAACCTGAAGACCGAGACGCTGGCCCAGGCGCTGGAGCGCCATCCGGAGCGCGTCATCGAGACCGCCGTGAAGGGCATGCTGCCGAAGGGCCCGCTGGGCCGCGACATGTATCGCAAGCTCAAGGTCTACGCCGGCCCGAATCATCCGCACGCCGCTCAGCAGCCGCAGGTCCTGGACATCTAATCATGGCTATCACTCAGAACTACGGCACCGGCCGTCGCAAGTCCTCCACCGCCCGCGTGTTCCTGCGCAAGGGCACCGGCAACATCACGGTCAATGGTCGTCCGCTGGACGAGTTCTTCGGCCGCGAAACCGGCCGCATGATCGTGCGCCAGCCGCTGGAGCTGACCAAGAACACGGAAACCTTCGACATCACCGTGACCACCACCGGTGGCGGCATCACCGGCCAGGCCGGCGCCATCCGCCTGGGCATCGCCCGCGCGCTGGTGGAGTACGATGAAACCCTGAAGTCGGAACTGCGCAAGGCAGGCTTCGTGACCCGCGACGCCCGTGAAGTTGAGCGTAAGAAGGTCGGTCTGCACAAGGCCCGTCGCGCCACCCAGTTCTCCAAGCGCTAACAGACGCGCTACACTATGCGTCACTGGTTACACAGCCCCGTCGCCAAGCGGTAAGGCACCTGACTCTGACTCAGGCATTCGGTGGTTCGAATCCATCCGGGGCTGCCAACTTGAAGTCCACTGGACATCCGCAAAAGCCCGCCTCTGGCGGGTTTTTGCGTTGAGGGGTCTGCCGATGGTTGCGATGTTCCCACCTCCCTTCTGCCCGGTCGCCGACGCGCTGCCCCGCATGCGCGCGCGCGGCTATGCCGTGCTCGCGCCGACGGACATGGCGCAGGGTACCGGCACCGATTTGGCCGGCCTGGCGGCGCTGGTCCCGAGCTGGGACCGCCTGGAGGCCGACGGCTACCTGAAAGACGGCGGGCGTTACCGTCGCCGGCGGCACGCCTGCTTCGTGGTGGAGGGCGACGACGTCCGCCGGGCGCCGCACCGTGCGCACTGGCAGTCGCTGGACTACAACGCCCTGCACGGCGGCATGCAGCGCTGGTTCGAACCGATCGAGCCGGCCGTGGCGGAGGCAGTCGCCTGGCGCCGGTTGCTGGTCGGTCTGGCGCGCTGGTGCTCCGCACTGAAGGGTGAGCGTGCCTGGTACGTGGAAGCGCACCAGTTCCGCATCGACACCACCGACGGTATTGGCCGGCCGACACCGGAAGGCGCCCACCGCGACGGCGTGGATTTCGTGGCCGTGCTGCTGGTGGGCCGGACCGGCATCAAGGGCGGCGAGACCCGGGTGTTCGAGGCGGCCGGACCGGACGGGCAGCGCTTCACCCTGGAGGTCCCCTGGTCGCTGCTGTTCCTGGACGATGAGCGCGTCATCCACGAGTCCACGCCGATCCAGCCGGTGGACGCCACCGGCCACCGGGATACGCTGGTGCTGACGTTCCGGTCCGGGGGCTTCCAGGGCGACGACGAAGTCGGCTGAATCCGGATCGGATTCGTTACAATTGAAACGAAGGCGCGTGCGCGCGGTTGACTGGAGTTCCGATGAAGCTGGGTTCCCTGAAGGAAGGCGGTCGTGACGGCACCCTGATCGTGGTGTCGCGGGACCTGACGCGCGCCGTGCGCGCCACCGGCATCGCGCCGACCCTGCAGCGCGCGCTGGAGGACTGGAGCAACACGGCGCCGCGCCTGAACGCGTTGTACGAAGCACTGAACGCCGGCGATGCCGATGGCGCCTTCGACATGGACGCCCAGGCCATGGCGGCGCCGTTGCCGCGCGCCTACGAATTCGTCGACGGCAGCGCCTACCTGCCGCATGTCGAGCGCGTGCGGCGTGCGCGCAATGCGGAAGTGCCGGCGAGCTTCTACACCGATCCGCTGATGTACCAGGCCACCAGCGCGGCCTTCCTGGGCCCGCGCGATCCGGTCAAGGTAGTCAGCGAGGAGTACGGGATCGATCTGGAGGCGGAAATCGTGGTCGTCACCGACGACGTGCCGATGGCCGTCACCCCCGCACGGGCGGCTGCGCACATCCAGCTGATCGGCCTGGTCAATGACGTGTCGCTGCGCAACCTCATCCCGGCCGAACTGGCCAAGGGGTTCGGCTTCCTGCAGTCCAAGCCACGCTCGGCGCTGTCGCCGGTGTTCGTGACGCCGGACGAGCTGGACGATGCGTGGAAGGACAACAAGGTGCACCTGCCGCTGGTGACGCACATCAACGGCGAGTGGTTCGGCGCGCCGGAAGCCGGCGTGGACATGCAGTTCGACTTCGCCCAGCTGGTGGCGCACGCGGCCAAGACCCGTCCGCTGTCGGCCGGCACGCTGGTCGGGTCCGGCACCATCGCCAACGAGGATGTGTCCAAGGGCGCCTCCTGCTTCGCCGAGAAGCGCACGGTGGAGACGCTGCGGGATGGCAAGCCGTCCACCCCCTTCATGAAATACGGCGATGTGGTCCACATCGAAATGAAGGATCGTGACGGCCGTTCCATTTTTGGCGTGATCGAGCAGCGGATCGAACCGCAGCCCTTGCCTTGATGACCTGCCCGGGCCCAGTGTGACTGGAGGACGGAGCGGAACCGGCATGGACGCGGATTTCTGGCACTTGAAGGGGCATTCCGCAAGGGGCGGTCTGCATGGCTGAGCAACTGCGGCTGTATTCCTATTGGCGCTCAAGCGCCGCTTACCGCGTGCGCATCGGGCTGAACCTCAAGGGTCTGGCGTTCGAGACGCTGCCCGTGCACCTGGTCCGCGACGGCGGGCAGCAGCACGCGGCCGAGTACGTAGCCAAGAACCCCCAGCACATGGTGCCCACGCTGCAGCATGGCGAACGCGTGATCCGGCAGTCGCTGGCCATCCTGGAGTACCTGGACGAGGCGTGGCCGTCGCCGCGCCTGCTGCCCATGACGGCACGCGACCGTGCGCGCGTGCGCGCGCTGGCGCAGATGGTGGCGTGCGACATCCATCCGCTCAACAACCTGCGTGTGCTGCAGTATTTCGAGCACACCTGGAACGTGCCCCAGGCCGAGCGCGAGGACTGGGTCAAGCACTGGATCGTCGAAGGCTTCACCGCCGTCGAGACCCTGTTGGCCGAGGATGCGGCGACCGGCGTGTACTGTCACGGACAGACGCCGGGATTGGCCGACTGCTGCCTGGTACCGCAGGTGTTCAACGCGCGCCGCTTCGGCGTGGACATGGCGGCGTTCCCCACCCTCCTGCGCATCGAGCAGGCCTGTCTCGCCCTGCCCGCCTTCGATCAGGCGCGCCCCGAGAACCAGCCCGACGCCAACGCCTGAAGGAACGGGCGGTCGACCGCCCGTCGTGATGCGTGAGCGCGGCGCCGTCAGCCGAAGCCGTGGGTGATGCGGGGCGAGGCGCTGCCGGTGTCGTAGTCGGCGTAGGGGTCGTGTTCGCCCTTGCTGCCCTCGGACAGGCGGAACTTCAGGGCCAGACCGTCGCGCGAGTCGGCCGCGCGCAGCGCCTCCTCCTGCTCGATCAGCCCCTCCTTCACCATCCGGAACAGGCACTGGTCGAAGGACTCCATGCCTTCCTCCAGCGATTCCTCCATGGCGGCCTTGATCTCGTGCACCTGCCCCCGGCGCAGCAGGTCGCGGATCATCGGCGTGTTGATCAGCACCTCGGCGGCGGGCAGGCGGCGGCCGTCGACGCCTTTCACCAGGCGCTGCGAGACCACGGCGCGCAGGTTCAGCGCCAGGTTCATCAGCACGTTCTTGTGCGCGCTCTCCGGGAAGAAGTTGAGGATGCGCTCGATGGTCTGGTCGGCGTTGTTGGAGTGCAGCGTCGCCAGGCACAGATGGCCGGTTTCGGCGAAGGCGATGGCCGCTTCCATCGTGGTGGCGTCCAGGATCTCGCCGATCAGGATGACGTCCGGCGCCTCGCGCATCGCGTTCTTCAGCGCATTGTGGAAGGCATGGGTATCCAGGCCCACCTCGCGCTGGTTGACGATGGACTGCTTGTGCTTGTGCAGGTACTCGATCGGATCCTCGATGGTGAGGATGTGGCCGGTGCTGGTGGTGTTGCGGTAATCGATCATCGAGGCCAGCGACGTCGACTTGCCCGAGCCGGTGGACCCCACGATCAGCACCAGGCCGCGCGGCGTCATGATGATGTCCTTCAACACCGGCGGCAGGTTCAGCTCCTCGATGCTGGGGATCACGCTGCGGATGGCACGGATGACCATGCCCACCTCGCCGCGCTGCTTGAACACGTTGACGCGGAAGCGGCCGGCGTCCTGCAGGGCGATGGCCATGTTCAGCTCGAGCTCGCGCTCGAACACGGGCACCTGGCCCTCGTCCATCAGCGAATACGCGATCTTCTTGACCATGCCGGGCGGCAGGCCGGTATTGCCCAAGGGGTACAGCTTGCCCTCGATCTTGATGTAGACCGGCGCCCCGGTGGTCAGAAACATGTCCGAGGCGTTCTTCTCGGTCATCAGCTTCAGGAAATAGCCGATGTCCATGTGCAAAGCTCCCCACGTTGCGTGGCACGGCGTTGCAACCGTACCAAAGGCTTCCGACAATGGCCGCGCGCACCCCTCTGAGCCACGGCACCCCAATGACAGCTAGCTTCTCATACTTCCGACGACCCCCGCATGTGATGGCGGCCGCAGTAGTGGCACTGGCCCTGTCGGCGGCGCCTGCATTCGCGCAGGCGGCGTTGACGCCCGAGCTGGAAGCCGCCGTGCAGGCTGTGCAGCGTGCCACCCAGGCCGATGCCGACCAGTACGCGCCTGCCGAACTCGCCGCGGCCCGCCAGTCGCTGGCGCAGGCGCAGGCGGCTCATGCGGCGCGCGAGAAGAAGGCGGCGCTCGATCTGGCCCTGCGTGCCGCCGTCGATGCCGATCTGGCGCGCGCGCGCAGCCAGGAGGCCGTGGCGTCCGCAGAGGTCGCGCAGCGCAAGGCCGAGATCGCCGACCTGCAGGCCCAGATCGGCGCGGAGGGTCGGCGATGAAGGGCCGTCCGCAGATCCTGGCCGGCCTGTTGGGCCTGGCGCTGGCCACCCAGACCGCCGTGGCGGCCGAAAACCCCGTGGTCGTGCAGCTCAACCAGCGGCTGGCCGCCCTGCAGGCCGATCCCGACCTGGCCGAACTGGCCGCCTACGAAAAACTGCAGGCCCAGCACGCCGTGACCGCCTTCAGCAAGGCGCGCCGCAGTCAGCGCGAAACGGCGCAGTACGTGGCCGAGCGCCGCGTGCAGATCGCCGAGATCGCAGCACGCGCGCAGGCGGCGCGCCGCGAAGCCGATCGCCTCGACCGCACGCGCAGCGAACTGCTGGTGGAAGCCAGCCGGCGCGAGGCCGAGCGGGCGCGTCGCGAAGCCGAGCGCCTGCGGGTGCAGGCCCAGATCCAGGCCGAGGAAGCAGAGCGCCTGCGCCTGGCGGCCGAGGCCGAGGCGCTGGCCCGCCAGGAAGCGGAGACCACCCTGGATACGGTGGCCGGCCAACAGGCCAACCGCCTGAGCGCGGCGCGGCAGCGCGAACTGAAGCTGGCCAGGGAGGAGGCCGAACTCGTGTCCGGTGCCAAGCTACCGGCCTCCAAGTTCGAAGCCCGCGGCGAAGTGTTCACGCTGGGGGCGGATGCTTTCGCCAGCGACTCGGCCAAGCTGTCGGCCAGTGGCGCCTCCCGTGCGAGCGCCTTGGCCGCTTACCTGCAGGCCAACCCGAAAGCGCGCGCACGCATCGAGGGCTACGGCGACAAGCAGACCCCGGGCCAGCGCCGTGCCGACGCCCTGCGCGATGCACTGACGGCGGCGGGGATCGCGAAATCGAGGCTGCAGAGCAGCGGCAAGGGCGCGGGCAGCAAGGCGCGTGCGCTGGACGTGATAATCGCGCACTGATTTATTCTTGTAAATCAATAGGATGAGTGGATTCTGGGCACTCTTCGCGGGCTGGGCTGAACGCCGGGCGCATCGTGCGCTGTCATGCAAATCAACAGGTTACGGCGGGTCTTGCCCGCCCCTTGGGGGAGGAGTAGGGTCGTATACCCAAGCGACTCCCGTCGCTTGGCTCACCGGAGAATCGACCCGATGACGCCCGTCCCCATTCCACCGGAGACCGCCGCTGGCAAGCAGATGGCCGCGGGCATTCCGGTGGAGGGTGCTCGCGCCGCCGGCCAGGTCCTCCGCTCCCAAGCCAACGCCCCGTGCCTGTGAAGGCCGGGGCGTTTGTATTTCCGCTGAAGGAGGTAACGATCATGTTCGAAGGTCAACCGCAGGCCGAAATCGAAGCACTCATCAAGGCCGATCCGGAGTTCAAGCAGCTGTACCAGCGCCATCGCGAGCTCGACAAGAAGGTCACCGACGCCGAGCTGGGCGTCCTGCCCATCGACGACAACCTGCTGGGCCAGATGAAGCGCGAGAAGCTGCACGCCAAGGAGCGATTGCTCCGGATCTACGACGCCAAGCCCCACTGACGCCTCCCCCGCGCTTTCTCGTCGCGGGCGGCGACGGCCTCCTCGTCGGCCGTCGCCGTCCGCGTCACCCAGATGCGATAATCCGGGCTATGTTCCGCACCGGATGCACGGCCGCATGGCGATCCACTCCTCCGTACTCGAGCTGATCGGTGACACGCCGATCGTCCAGGCCAGGCGCCTCGACACCGGCCCCTGCACGCTCTACCTGAAGCTCGAGAGCGCCAACCCGGGCGGCTCCATTAAGGACCGCATCGGCATGTCCATGATCGAGGCGGCCGAGAAGCGGGGCGACCTGAAGCCCGGTGCCACGCTGGTGGAGGGCACGGCCGGCAATACCGGCATTGGCCTGGCCCTGGTGGCCCAGCAGAAAGGCTACAAACTGATCCTCGTGGTCCCGGACAAGATGAGCCGGGAGAAGATCTTCAACCTGAAGGCCATGGGCGCGGAGGTCATCCTGACCCGCTCCGACGTGGCCAAGGGCCACCCCGAGTACTACCAGGATCTGGCCGAGCGCATCGCGCGCGAGACGCCCGGCGCCTACTTCATCAACCAGTTCGGCAACCCGGACAATCCGGCGGCGCATGAGTTCGGCACCGGGCCGGAAATCCTACGCCAGATGGAGGGGCAGCTGGATGCCATCGTGTTCGGCTGCGGCAGCTCCGGCACCATGACCGGTCTGTCGCGCTGCTTCGCGCAGCATTCGCCGAAGACCGAGATGATCCTCGCCGACCCGGTGGGTTCCATCCTCACCCAGTACATCAACGAAGGCACGCTGAGCACGAAGTCGGGCAGCTGGCTGGTCGAAGGCATCGGCGAGGACTTCCTGCCGCAGATCTCGGACTTCAGCCGCGTCAAGAAGGCCTATGCGATCAGCGATCGCGAGAGCTTCCTGACCGCACGCGAGTTGCTGGCGAAGGAGGGCATCCTGGGCGGTTCTTCCACGGGCACGCTGCTGGCGGCCGCGTTGAAGTACTGCCGCGAGCAGACCGAGCCCAAGAAGGTGCTGGTGTTCGTCTGCGACACCGGCAACAAGTACCTGTCGAAGATGTACAACGACTACTGGATGCTGGACAACGGATTCATCGACCGGCCCCAGTACGGCGACCTGCGCGACCTCATCCTGCGCCCGTACAGCCAGCGCGACACGGTGGTGGTCAGCCCCACCGACCTGCTGACCACGGCCTACCAGCGCATGAAGCTGTACGACGTGTCGCAGCTGCCGGTGATGGAAGGCGACCGGTTGGTTGGCATCGTCGATGAAAGCGACGTGCTGCTGCACGTCTATGGCGACGAGGCCCGCTTCCGCGACCCGGTCGCCACGGCCATGGTCAGCAAGCTGGACCGGCTGGACGTGCGCTCCCCGATCGAGGCCTTGCTGCCGGTGTTCGACCGCGGTCAGGTGGCCATCATCACCGACGGCGACGCCTTCCTGGGGCTGATCACCCGCATCGACCTGCTGAATTATCTGCGACGCCGCGCACAGTAGCCCGCAGACTCCGGCTGCCCACAGGGGAGGGCCGCCGGACATGGACGATATGTTAAGACTCGGCCGGTAGAATGGCCGGCTGATTCAAGGAACCCGAACATGGCGACACATTCATCCCCTTCCGGTGGGGACGCGGGCGATCTCGCACTGGGCACGCTGGCCATCCATGGTGGCCAGGCGCCCGATCCCACCACGGGCGCAGTCATGCCCCCGATCTACGCCACGTCCACGTACGCCCAGAGCAGTCCGGGCGTGCACCAGGGCTTCGAGTACTCGCGCACGCACAATCCCACGCGTTTCGCCTACGAGCGTTGCGTGGCGGCGCTGGAAGGCGGCAGCCGCGGCTTCGCTTTCGCGTCCGGCATGGCGGCCACCTCGACGATCCTGGAGTTGCTGGACAGCGGCAGCCACGTCGTGGCGATGGACGACCTGTACGGCGGCAGCTATCGCCTGTTCGAGCGCGTGCGTCGACGCACGGCCGGGCTGGACTTCAGCTTCGTCGACATGACCGACCTGGCGGCGTTCGAGTCCTCCATCCGTCCGGAAACGCGACTGGTGTGGGTGGAGACGCCCACCAACCCCATGCTGAAGATCGTCGACATCGCCGCCATCTGCGATATCGCGCACAGGCGCGGCCTGCGCGTGGTCGTCGACAACACCTTCGCCTCGCCCATCCTGCAGCGTCCGTTGGCGCTGGGCGCCGACATCGTCATGCATTCGGCCACCAAGTACCTCAACGGCCACTCCGACATGGTCGGTGGCATGGTGGTGGTGGGTGACGACACGCAACTGGCCGAGCAGATGGCCTTCTTGCAGAACTCCATCGGCGCTGTCCAGGGGCCCTTCGACAGCTTCCTCGCCCTGCGTGGGCTGAAGACCCTGCACCTGCGCATGAAGGCGCACTGCGATAACGCGCTCGCCCTTGCGCAGTGGCTGGAAACGCACCCCGCAATCGAGAAAGTCATCTACCCCGGCCTGGCATCCCACCCGCAGCACGCACTGGCGACCCGCCAGATGCAGGGCTACGGCGGCATCATCTCCATCGTGCTCAAGGGCGGCTTCGACGCCGCGCGCACGTTCTGCGAGAACACGAAGCTGTTCACCCTGGCCGAATCGCTGGGTGGGGTGGAGAGCCTGGTCAATCACCCGGCGGTGATGACGCATGCGTCGGTGCCGGTGGAGCGTAGGGAGAAGCTGGGGATTACCGACGGGCTGGTGCGGTTGAGTGTGGGGGTGGAGGCGTTGGAGGACGTGCAGAACGACGTGGCGGATGCGCTCACATTAGCGGTGGGCGTACGCGCGTGAGCATGTTGCCCCTGGATTCGCGCCAGCGCTCCTTGGTATGGGAGCTCACCAAGCGCGATGTTCTCGGACGTTATCGTGGCGCGAGTTTCGGCGTGCTGTGGTCGTTGATCAGCCCCTTCCTAATGCTGATGGTCTATACGCTTGCCTTCGGATTCATTCTTAAGAGCAGGTGGCCCGGCACTAGCGGATCCACGCAGGATTTCGCCCTGATCCTGTTCGCAGGACTTTCGGTGCATGGGTTCTTTGCAGAGTGTTTGACTCGCGCGCCCCAGCTGATTCTCTCGAATGTGAACTACGTCAAGCGCGTCGTATTCCCGCTTCAGATGCTTTCCTGGAGCATGATGTTCTCGGCAGCGTTTCACTTATTCATGAACTTACTGGTCTTGTTGCTGCTCAAGTGGATATGGCACGCCGAGATCCATTGGACCACCATATTTCTGCCGCTAGTCATGATACCGATGCTGGGCCTGGCGGTGGCCGTTTCCTGGCTCGTCTCGGCATTGGCGGTGTACTTGCGCGACGTGGGGCAGTTCGTCGGCGTGCTGGCAGCGGCGATGCTGTTCCTGTCCTCCGCGATCGTACCCGTGGATTCGGTGCCGGAGAGTTATCGCTTGGTGTTTTACCTCAATCCGCTTACGCTGATCATCGATCAGGTACGGGAAGTAGTGATTTGGGGCCGTACTCCTGACTGGAGCGCCCTGCTGCTGTACGGTGCGGGAGTGCTGATCTTCGCCGTCGGCTCCTATCAGGTGTTCAGTCGGTTGCGCCGAGGCTTCGCCGATGTCCTCTGAGAGCCACAGCAGCAGCCACTTGGCCGGCGAGTGCGTGATCCGGGTTGCGCACGTCGGTAAGTCTTACAGGATGTACCGCAAACCTTCCGAGCGTCTGCTGCATGCCATCTTCGGGGGCAAGGACGGAGGAGTTTCGGAATTCTGGGCATTGCACGATGTCAGCCTTGACGTCCGGCGCGGCGAGACATTCGGCATCATCGGACGCAATGGATCCGGTAAATCCACGCTGCTTCAGATCATCGCGGGCACCTTGCAGCAGACGAGGGGCGAGGTAGCGGTCAAGGGCCGGGTGGCCGCGTTGCTGGAGTTGGGGAGTGGGTTCAATCCGGATTTCACCGGGCGCGAGAATGTCTATCTCAACGCGACGATCCTCGGGCTGGCGCGACGCGAAATAGACGAGCGCCTGGACAGCATCCTGGCATTCGCGGGTATTGGCGAGTTCATCGACCAGCCGGTCAGAAGCTATTCCAGTGGCATGTCGGTCAGGCTGGCCTTTGCCGTCATCGCCCATGTGGACGCCGACGTGCTGATCGTTGACGAGGCGCTGTCTGTGGGCGACGTATTCTTCGCGCAGAAGTGCATGCGCTTCCTGCGGGAATTCAAGAAGGAGGGCACTTTGCTCTTCGTCAGCCATGATGCGGCAGCTGTCACCAACCTGTGCGACAGGGCGCTCTGGCTCGACTCGGGCGTCATGAAGATGCAGGGGGGCGCGAAGGAGGTTGTCGAGGCTTACCTGGCCCAGCAGCATGCCACCGACCGACGGGATGTAACGGGAGTTGAGGTCCACGTCGCTGAAGGAAGGGATGGCAAGGAGGCGAATGGCCCTGATTTTCGCGCGTCCGCGCAGCAAGAGCTTGGGCATGCGGGGCGCATGTCAGTGTTCGAATTCGACCCGGAGCAAGCGGGGCTGGAGTTCGGGTCCGGGATGGCCAAGATCGTTGACGTTGGCCTGTACGACGACTCGGGAAACAGGCTCTCGCTAACGGAAGGCGGCGAAATCGTGCGACTGCGTATCTCAGCAAGAATGGACCACGACATCGATAGGCTCATCTTCGGGTTCTACGTGAAGGACAGGCTGGGCCAGCGCTTGTTCGGCGACAACACCTACCTTTCCACGACTGGCTCCGCGATCGCGGGTGACGTCATCCAGGCGGAGTTCCGGTTCCGCATGCCGAGAATGCCCATGGGGTCCTACCTCGTCGATGTCGCAATCGCGAGCGGCACACAGGAGGATCATACCCAGCATCACTGGGTGCACGATGCGATCGAGATTAGGGCGCTCGACCAGACAATGAGGTACGGCCTGATGGGCATCCCGATGCTCGGCATCAGCATGACCAGGGCAGGTGGGCAGTGAAGTTCACAGGCGAGCGCTTCGTTCCGAGCGAAAGCGGTGAGATCAGGCAGGAGCATATCCATCGGTACGCGTGGGCCCGCGACTTCGTGGCGGGCAAGCGGGTCCTGGATGTTGCCTGTGGTGAAGGGTACGGCAGCAGGATGCTCGCCGAATGTGCCGCCACGGTCGTTGGCGTCGATGTTTCCGGCGATGCCATCGAGCATGCGAAGCAGAGCTATGGGCAGGCGAACCTGACGTTCATGCAAGGCGACGCGGCTGCGCTCGAACTTCCCAGCGCTGCGTTCGACGTCGTCGTGTCTTTCGAGACGATCGAACACCTGGTTGCCCAGGAAGCGATGCTGGATGGCATCAAGCGGGTGCTCGCGCCCGACGGCCTCCTGATAATTTCTTCGCCGAACAAGAAGGTCTACAGCGACCTTGCAGGGCACCATAACGAGTTCCACGTCAAAGAGCTCTATTTCGATGAGTTCGACGAGCTGTTGAAGTCCAGGTTCGCGCATGTTGTCTACCTCGGTCAGCGCATCTCGACTGGCTCGGCGATTCTTTCTATTGAAGAGACCTTGAGCGGTCGTTCGGTAGATGTGGTCGTCGACGAGGGGTCGCGTGTCGTGGCACGCGTTCCCCAGCATCCGCAACCGGTCTACTTCATCGCGTTGGCCGGCGCGAAAGAACTGCCGCAAGTCCGTGCCTCGCTTTTGTTCTCCGAGGTAGACGACCTGTTTGAGAGGCAGCGGAGCATCGCCAGATGGGCGCAGTCGCTGGAAATCGAAGTCGAGCGTGTTGGCCAATTGCTGCGGGAAGAGCAGGAGGATGGCACGAAGACCAAGCAGTGGGCGCAAAGGCTGAATGCCGAGCTTGAGGGGACGCGCGCGAGTCTTGGCCGCCTGACCGAAGAGTTCGAGGAACGTTCACAATGGGCGTTGTCGCTGGATGGCGAGCTGAGCGAACTACGACGGGAGCTAGAAGGCGTACTCAAGGAGAACGAGAAGCTCAGTGTCAGTGCCGCCGAGTCGCGCAGAGCATTGAGCGAGTCGCAGCGGTCGCTGGATCAGGCGCGAGAAGCGACGGACGTCTTGCAGCGCGAGCTAGCCGGCGCACGGGAAGAGAGTCGCGCCCTCCTCGTTAGCAACACCGCGATGCTGGCCTCGGAGAAGATTTACAAACAGGATCTGAGCAGGATGCAGAACGAACTGGAGGCGTCGCACGCCGCAGGCAAGATGGCGTCTGAGGCGGTCGCACTCGTCAGTGAAGACGCGATTCGCAAGCGCGCGGAGACCCTCGAGGCACATAGTAAGGAAATGGCCGGGCTGAGGGGTGAGCTGGACGTGATCTTGCGGTCCAAGTCGTGGCGCTGGACCAAGCCGTTGCGTTTCGCCGGCAGGCTTGTGCGCGGGGACTGGCGAGCTATCGCCAGTTCGTTGAGGCAGTCGCCCATAGCGGGGAGCCGGTGGCTCGCGCCTTTACGCGGTCCCGTAAAGCGCTGGCTCATGGTTCGAGCGGCGTCCGATGCGATGGCGCATGGGCCGATGGGCCTAGAGGCGGTTGTCTCGGATCGAACCGGCACGCTTTCGCAGCTGACATTCGAAACTCACCAGAAACCGCTGGTGACCATCGTCATTCCAGCATATGGGAACCTTGACTACACGCTGGCTTGCCTGAAATCCATAGGTGAGCATACACAGGGGATCGCCTATGAAGTGATAGTGGCGGAAGACGCTTCGGGCGACGGCGAAATGGATTTGCTCGCTTCGGTGCCAGGGCTCCGTTACGTCGCCCACGAGCATAATCTTGGCTTCATCAGGTCATGCAATGCGGCCGCGGCGTTGGCGCGGGGTTCGTTCCTGTGCTTTCTCAACAACGACACGGAAGTCACCCGGGGTTGGCTGGCTGCCCTGCTCGACGTCTTCCAGTCGTTCCCCGACGCTGGGTTGGTGGGCTCCAAGCTGATCTATCCCGACGGCAGGCTTCAGGAGGCCGGTGGGATCCTTTGGCGCGATGGTTCGGCCTGGAACTACGGGCGGCTGCAGAATCCGGCTGACCATGAGTTCAACTATGTCCGGACCGTCGACTACTGCTCTGGTGCAAGTATCCTCGTGCGCACGGATGAGTTCCGTAAGCTCGGCGGGTTTGACGAGCACTTCGCGCCTGCGTACTGCGAGGATTCCGATCTATGCTTTCGCTTGCGCAGGCTTGGGCTGCAGACCTACTACGCTCCGCGGTCCGTGGTCGTACACCACGAGGGCATTTCGCATGGCACTGATACCGGCGGCGGCATCAAAGCGTATCAGCTGCTCAACCAGAAGAAGTTCGTTGCGCGATGGTTCGAGGAGCTCTCAGGCCACTATCCCAATGGCGTCGATGTATTCAAGGCGCGGGAACGTGCGTGGGGCAAGCGCGTCGTCCTGATCGTCGATCATTACGTCCCGCAGCCCGACCGTGATGCGGGGTCGCGGACCATGGCCGCGTTCATCGATAGCTTGCTCGATCTCGGACTAGTGGTGAAGTTCTGGCCGGACAATCTATGGTACGACGAAGTCTATGCGCCCTTGCTGGAGCGGAAGGGCGTCGAGGTGATCCATGGAGAGAGGCGTTTCGCGGGATTCGAGCGGTATGTGCAGGAGTACGGCGCTCACATCGATTTCGTGATTCTGTCGAGGCCGCACATCTCCGCTCCCTATCTCGACCCAATTCGCGCCCACTCCTCGGCAAAGATCATCTACTACGGTCACGATCTGCACTTTCGCCGGCTGCAGCGGGAGGCCGAGGTCATGCATCAGGCGGGTCTGCTGGAGCAGGCGGCCCGAATGGAGCAGTTGGAGCGCTCGATCTGGAGACGTTCCGATCTGGTGCTTTATCCATCCCAAGAGGAGGCGCTGGAGGTCGTTGCCCTGGAGCCCGCCGCCAAGGCAAGGTCCATCACTCCCTATGCGTACGAGCCCGTGCGCGAGCCTACGAGTCCGTCGTCCCGACGCGGGATACTCTTCGTCGCCGGTTTCGGCCACCCGCCTAATGTCGACGCCGCGTTCCATCTGGTCGACGACATCATGCCTATTGTTTGGGCAGAGGTTCCTGATACCCCGGTCTTCCTCGTAGGTGCCAATCCTACGACCGAAGTCAAGGCACTTCAGGGCGACAAGGTCGTGGTCACTGGCTACGTCGATGACGGTGTGTTGGCCGACTACTACGCGAGAGCACGTGTCGCGGTGGTCCCGCTGCGTTACGGCGCCGGCATCAAGAGCAAGGTTGTTGAGGCCTTCCAGCAGGGGCTCCCCTTGGTAACTACGCCCACTGGAATGCAGGGCTTGGTGGGGGGCGATGGCATATGCGAGGTCGCGACGGCCGCTGAAGATCTGGCGCGCGCGATAGTGCGTCTACTGCGCGATGATCGTGCGTGGTCGAACTACGCCAGCGAGGGGCGTGCATACGTCGAGGACCGTTTCTCCAGAAGCAGCATGCGCGGTCAGATGCGTGACGTACTCAAGTTAGAGGAATTTCAAGAATGATTGTTCGCGCGCGCGCGCCATTGCGCTTGGGTCTGGCGGGGGGCGGCACCGACGTGTCACCCTTCAGCGACCTGCATGGCGGTCAGGTGATGAACGTCACCATCGACAAGTTCGCCTACGTCACGATCGACGATTCTCCATCCTCGGATGTCGAGCTATACGCGACCGACGCGGGTGTCGCGGAACGGATCCCCGCCGCACCGTTGCAAGGGGACCTGGGGGCGCTCCAACTGTCGAAGGGCGTCTATAGCCGGATCTGCAGGCAATTCCTACAAGAACATTACCCCGCCATCCGCGTGCGGACGCACTCCGACGCGCCTCCGGGATCGGGGCTGGGTTCTTCGTCCACCATGGTCGTGGCGCTGATCACGGCGTTTGCCGAGTACTTCTCCCTAGCCCTGGGCGAGTACGACATCGCGCAACTTGCCTATGAGGTGGAGCGGAACGATCTCGGCCTGTCTGGCGGCAAGCAGGACCAGTACGCCGCTGCATTCGGTGGCTTCAATTTCATGGAGTTCTACGGCGGAGACCGCGTGATCGTCAATCCGTTGCGGATCAAGGACTGGGTTTGGGCGGAGCTGGAGGCGAGCCTCGTGCTCTACTTCACCGGCGTCTCCCGCGAATCCGCACGCATCATCGACGAGCAGGCACGCAACGTCGTGGAAGGAAACAACCAATCGGTGGAAGCGATGTTCCGTCTGAAGGAAGAAGCCGTGCAAATGAAGGAGGCGCTGCTCCGTGGCGACATCAAGCGGTTCGCCAGCGTGATGCAATCCGGCTGGGAAGCTAAGAAGCAGATGGCGCGCAGTATTTCCAACCCCGATATCGACGCGCTTGAGGCGCTTGGTTTCAAGCATGGCGCCATCGCATCGAAGGTGTCAGGAGCGGGTGGTGGCGGTTTCATGATGTTCGTCTGCGACCCTGCCGACAGGATGCGGTTGGTCCAGGCGCTGTCCGGCGCGGGCGGGAGAGTATACGATTCGCGCTTCTCGGCCGAAGGCGCGATTTCTTGGAGGGTCTCATGAAGCAGTTCATCGATGCGGAGTTCTCGAAAACGCTTGATAACTTCAATCGGATGGCGGCGGATGTAGCCCTGAAGGACGAAATCGTCCGTGCGGTCGAGCTTTGCCTAGCATCGTTGAGAAGCGACGGGAAGATTCTGTTCGCGGGCAACGGCGGGAGCGCGGCGGATGCTCAGCATTGGGCAGGAGAGCTGGTCAGTCGCTTCTACTACGATCGCCCGGGTCTGCCCGCAATCGCGTTGACCACCGACACCAGCATCCTCACGGCCATCGGCAACGACTACGGCTACGACTACACATTTGCACGCCAGGTCGAGGCGCTGGGTCGCCGAGGGGATGTCCTTGTGGTGATCTCCACCTCGGGAAATTCGCCGAACATTCTCCGCGCTGCCCAGGCAGCGAGGGATCGTGGAATCTATGTCATCGGATTCACCGGTCAGGGCGGCGGGAAGCTCGCGCCCCTCTGTGACGTTTGCTTTCGCATTCCCTCAGATGAGACGCCCCGCATCCAGGAAGGGCACGAGTTCATTGGACACCTGTTGTGTGCGCTGATCGAAGCCGAAATGTATCCACGCTGATGCTGGCGGACGAAGCGATCATCCTGGCCGGAGGCCTGGGCACCCGATTGCGGCCGATCATCAGCGACGTGCCCAAGCCGCTCGCGCCCGTCGCTGGACGTCCGTTCCTGGCATGGATGCTGGATGCCTATGCCCGCCGGGGTTTTCGGCGCGTGATCCTGGCGACGGGCTACCTCGGAGACCGCATCGAGGAGGCCGTTGGCAATGCATGGCAGGGGCTCGATATCGTATATTCCCGAGAGCGCGAACCGCTGGGCACGGGAGGAGCGCTGAGGTTGGCTGTAGGGCTCGCGGAGGGGGACTGGGTACACGTCGGTAACGGCGACACCTACCTAGACTTCGAGCCGCAGGATCTAGAGGCGGCGGCCTCGGCAACGAACGCGTCTGCCGTCGTGGCGCTGGCTGCGGTTGATGATGTGGCGCGATACGGCGCAGTGGAAGTGGAGGGGCCCCGAATCGTACGTTTCCGGGAGAAGGGCGGACAAGGCCCCGGTCTGATCAATGCGGGCAGTTACCTGCTCCAACGTTCGTTGCTTGAGGATGCCCGCATGTCGGCTCCCTTCTCGTTCGAAGAGGGGATACTGCTCCCGCAGACGCAGGCGGGACGTGTAGCTCACATGGACCGTACAGAACATTTCATCGATATCGGCGTGCCCGCGGACTACCTGCGAGCAGAGATCGTGTTTTCCGACCGGAAGCAGTGACGTAACTGGAGGAACCCGTGGAGCAATACTCCGAAATGCAGCTTCATTCGTTCGCGGGCTGGAACGATCGCGACGGTGACGAGGGTCTAAAGCGTTGCTGGTTGCACGACCACGATCGCGCCGGTCAGGTTTGGCAGGATGGGGTGCAGCAATGTTGTTTGTGCTCAAAGGCGACGGTTTTCACGCTTGCTGCGGGGGCCGATCCGATCGCGTTCGACACGCGCGAGCAGATCCTGTGCACCGAATGCAGGTTGAGTGCGCGCGTCCGCGCTGCGTTCGGCCTGGCTAATCGGGAACTCCGTGGCAGGAACGGCGCCAGCGCATATCTGACGGAGCAGGCGAGCCTGGCGTTCAGTTGGGCGCAGCGCCACTTGCCCGCGCGCGTACATGGAAGCGAGTTCGAAAGCGATGCGAAGGCGCGCCTGAGGCTGTCTGGCTATCTGCGCGATATCGGCGGCTGGGGCGACATCGACTTTCAGGATGTAACCAAGCTTTCCCACGCGGACGCTCAGTTCGATGTCGTCATCAGCATGGACGTGCTTGAGCACGTGCGGGACTACATCAAGGCAATCAGGGAATTTGCCCGGGTGCTGAAGCCGGGTGGAGCGCTCGTAGCCACTTTTCCGTTCAACGACAGACCTTCCACCCTCATCCGTGCCCGGTTGAGCGACGGGGTCATCGAGCATCTCATGGAGCCGGAGTTCCATGGAGATCCGTTGGGTGCCGGCATCCTGTGCTGGTATCACTTTGGATGGGATGTACTGGACGTCTGTCGTGATGCGGGCTTCAAAGATGCACGCATGGTGATGCCGTGGAGTCCGGCTTCTGAGTTGCGCTATGGCTTGTGGACGCTGGTGGCTCACCGATGAGGACGGCTGCCACGCGCGAATGCGGGGGCATGGATGGCTGAGAAAGGCCCGACAGAACATCCACCGGCCGTCGCCGATCCGCTGGTTGATCCGGCGTTTGAGTCGGTGCGGGCCGATGGCGCTGCTCCTCGCCGTGCGCTGTTCCTCGATCGGGATGGCGTCATCAACGTGGACCACGGCTATGTGCATCGCCCCGAAGACACCCAGTTCGTCGATGGCATCTTCGACGTCTGCCGGGCGGCGGCTGGCAAGGGTTGCCTGCTAGTGGTGGTGACTAATCAGGCCGGCATTGGGCGGGGTTACTATTCGCGCGAAGCGTTCTTGGACTACATGGCCTGGATGCATTCGCAGTTTCGCATCGAGGGTGCGCCGCTCGCCGCAACCTATTACTGTCCTCACCACCCCACGGAAGGCATGGGGGACTATCGCGTCGTGTGCACATGCCGCAAGCCGCAGCCAGGCATGCTGTTGGCTGCGGAGCGAAGGTTCGGAATCGATATGGCGGGATCGGTGCTCATCGGCGACACAGTGAACGACATGTTAGCGGGAGCGGCGGCAGGCGTCGGTCAACGATGGCTGCTGGAGGGTCACGACCAGCGCAAATCCCAACAAGAACTTCCCCCAGGCGCGGTTCGCCTGCGGGTACTGGCCGATCTGGCGACTGACCGGCTCTGACAGCAAACACCCAGCAACGACCCTGTGCCATCACGGTGCAGGTCGCGCGGCGGGCATAGAAGGACGATGATGGACAGCGAGAGTCTCAAACGATATTCGACCAGCGACGGGATCATCCTCTTGTTGCTATCGCTGTGTGTTTCGACGGCGGTCTATCATCCGTATTACTTCGGGGACGAGCTCTTCTCTTTCGCATTCGGAATGAGTCACGGCGACGGGTTCTGGGGGACGTTCTCGGAACTCAATGCATACAAGCCCAGAGTCCTGATGAATCTGATCTGGGCAGCGATCGTCGCCGCCGAGGCGCCCCGCTGGGTGGCGATGATCGTCAATGCGAGCGCGATGGGGGGCTGCGCCATCCTCGTGTATCGAATCGGTACACGGAACCTAAACGCCACGCGCGCAGCCAGCCTGTGTGCGGCCCTGGTGCTGCTGGGCTCCCGTTTCGGCGTGATGCTCTACTTCGACTATGTTTCCGGAACAGTCGAGACGATCAGTCTCGCTGCGTTCCTTGGCGGGCTGGCCCTCTCCGCGAGTGCGGTGTTCGATGGGAAGCTGCTGTCGGGCGGGCGCTCGATCGCAACGATTGGCTGTTTTTTGCTAGCGGTGGCGGTCCACGAGCGGTTCGTAGCGGGCCTGGCGGGTGTCATGGTGGTGGTGAGCCTGTTCTGGCTGAAGCGCCATTGGGCGGCGCGTGATTTCCGCGGACTCGTTTTTCCGGTATTGGGCGTCATCCTTCCTGCCCTCGCCGTGGTGCTGTTGGTCAAAACGCTTTCTTCCAATTCCTTGGCGATGGGGACCTCGGGTCAGACGGTGCAGGTGTCGGGTGACACGCTGTTGATCGCCGTTACTTACTTGCGCAATCTCTTCCTGGGCAGCAACTTCGGTCCCGTCTGGTTCGTGGGAAGCCTCAACCAGAGTCACGCTTGGGCAGGGTGGGTATTCGGGACCTCGGCCGCGTTGCTCGCACTGGCGTGGATCGCTCCCTGGCTGCTGCGAGGCAAACCGTCCATTGCCACGGACGGGGAGGGTCTCGTCCGCTACCAGGCGATCGGCGTGCTGCTCGCGTTCGTTGGAGGCATGGTGGTGGTAGCCAGCCTGCCGGGCGCCGATCGGCAGGAAGCGCGCTGGATGTTTCCCGCGTTTGCGGCGCTGCTGCTGCTGGTTCTCGCAACGTATCGCAGCCGGGCGCGATTCGTGTTGCTACTTTTGCTGACCATGAGCCAAGCGTTCTACCTCTCCTATGGCTCACTGGAGCGCATCGCAAGTATCAATGCGTCGATGACGGCGAAGCAGTTGGGGCGTGCGATGGATGCGGTTGATTTCCCGGGCGATGCCGGAGTGATGGTGGCGGTCGCCGAGCCGGACACGAGCTGGGTACTCGGCGGGTCCGACGGACGGGTCTTCTGTCGCGTCAACCTATCTCAGCGAAACTGCTTGTTCTCGGCGACGGCACAGCTCCAAGGTTCGACCGCCGAGTACGGATTCGGCCTGACGCCGCAGGGCGCGAATCGTCGTGGCGAAGCGCTCTATCGCTATGTGCCCCGTGCACAAGCAGCCGCGATGCTTGGCTCGACGACGCTGCCGGAAGGGGGTGACTTCCTGGGGCGAGGGGCCACGTGGCCGGACTGGACGCTCGCCGACGCTGCGTCGCGTACTGAACGCGGTGTCGTGGTGGCGAGCTTGGCCGAGAACTTCTATCGCCTTGACGCGGCGCGGGTAGATGGGAAGTTTCTAGTCTACCGGGCCGAACCTGTCGAGGGCGACCGTGTGCCGATGCGCATCCAGGTCAACTGGCACAACGCTGAAAACGGCTTCCTCGATGCCTTCATCGACGTGGTCGATGTTTCGGGGCCCCTCAAAGACTACCCCGCGCTGATCATTGCACCGGAAGGAGCGGCGTATGGCCTGGTGTACGCGACCTTGCACGACGGTGCGGCCGGCAAGGTGCGATTGGAATCGGTCCGCGTCGTGGACCTGGCTGATGCGGCCGATCCGAGCGGGGCATCGCCCCGCTCCACGCCCCTGCCCGGAGGCGGCTAGGTGCGCTTCTTGATGATGTAGAGAGGCTTCGCCTTGATCTCGTCGAGGATGCGCCAGAGGTACTCGCCGATCAGACCCAGCATCAGCATGAGTACGCCGCCAATGAGCAGGATGGCGACCATGATCGGCGCCCAGCCTGAGAACGGCGTCCTTCCGAGCGCCCATCCGATCGTGATGGCGATGGCGTAGAGCACTCCCATCAGTGCCACGAACACGCCCGCAGCCGACATCAAGCGGATGGGCAGGTAGGAGCCGTCCAGAGCGAAATCGTAGAATAGCTTGAGCTTCTTGCTGAACGTGTACTGCGATTTCCCTATTTCCCGCTTGCGCCGCGTGTACGGCAGGAAAGTCGCCGGCAGGCCCGCCCAGATCACGTCGCCCTGATAGAAGCGGTTGCGACCCTTCATCGACAGGAATACCTCCATCGCGCGACGACTCATCAAGACGAAATCGAAACCGCCGGTCGGAATGTTCGGGTTGGATGCGCGCACCGCGGAGTAGGCGAGCTTTGAGAAGAGCCTTGCGCCGAGAGAATCCTCGCGCGCCTCACGATAGCCGATCACGACTTCCGATCCCGCTTCCCAGGCGCGCACCATGTCGACCGTAAGTTCCGCAGGATCCTGCATGTCCGCCGACATGCTAACGATGGCGTCGCCATTGGCATGGTCGTAGCCCGCGATGATGGCTGCAAGCTGTCCGAAATTCCGGCTGAAGGTGATCGTCCGGACCTTCGGATCCTCGGCTGCGATCCCGCACATTTCTTCATATGATGCATCGCGCGAGCCGTCGTCGACGAAGATGATCTCGTAGTCGTGCGCTGTCAACGCATCCGTGAACAGCGCGCGAATGGCTTGCCATGTCAGGCGGATGGACCCTTGGTTATGGTAAACGGGGATGACGTAACTGATGGTGCTCATGGCGCTGCCTGTTTGTCGCGGATCACGGTAGCGAGGGTCGTGCAGATATAGGCAATCTGCTCATCGCTCAATCCGATGAAGAAAGGCAGCCCCAGAATCCGCGAACCTATGTCGGTCGAAACCTCCAGGTCGCTAGACGGGTAGTCCCGGAGGGCGGGATGGGCGTCGAGTCCCGGAGCGTACCAGCGTCGCGTCTCAATACCGGCGTCCGATAGCTGTGCGCGTACTGCCTGCACATCGATCCCGGCGGGGAGCGCAACCGGCATCAGTGGGTATACGCCGTCCGGGTCCTTCGCCTGCAACTCCACTTCGCCTACGTGGGTTCTCAGTGCGGTGAGGTAGCGTGCGTGGAGATCGCGCCGCGTGCGCTGCGTGTCTGCCCATTCGTCGAAGGACGCCAGGCCGAGGGCGCAGTGATACTCGCTCATCTTGCCGTTGGTGCCATGACCCACCAGTAGACCGGTGGATGCATCGATGCCGAAGTTCGCCAGTTGCCTGATCCGCTTGATGCGCTGGACGTCGTGGGAGATGACGGCTCCACCTTCGGCCGCACCGAACGACTTCGTAGCATGGAAGCTGTAAACAACGTCGGCGACCTCGCCTGGCAGCTGGTTGCCGTATGCGCCGGCCGCGTCGATGACGACTGGGAGGCCAGTCTGGCGGGAGAATTCGTCCCACTCGTTGGGGGCGTGCGCGAAGCCGAACGTGGAGACGGGCATCACGGCATCGACCTTAAGTCGATCCGCGACGGTGCGCGCAATGGCAGGCGTCAGCACCCAGCTTGACGCGTCGATATCCGCGAATATCGGCACGAATCCGCAACGGATGACGGACGTGGCGGTGGCTACAAAAGTGATCGCCGGCAACATCACGCGCGCGCCAGGACGCAGATCGAGTGCCTGCAAGGCAAGTTCCAAACCTACGGTGCAGTTGGCTACCGTCGTGATGTTGTCTGGGCCGAGCGTGGGTGCGGTGTCCTGCAGCAGGCGACGCTCGAACTCCGTGTTAAGTGGGCCGAAGTTCGTGTACCAACGGTTCTGGTCGATCTGACGCAGGTAAGGCACTAAGGTGTCCGCCAGTGGCATCCGCGGGACGAGAAGGGGAATCCGGTTCATCATCTATCCGTGAAGGAGAAATACTTGTGCGCTAGGTAGCTGGCCACCGTCAGCAGGGCGATCAGCACGGCCTGGACGATGCGAGGGTCCGCTCCGGCCAAGTGGACGGTGAGTGGGAGCAGAATCATGTTGGCAACGAAGATGCTGCTGTTGGCGATCAAAAAACGCAGGAATTGTCGACCGATCGCCCCGCGCGCCTTGAAGACCAGCCAACGTTGGGTGACGAAGGAATGCGGTACTGCGATGAGGTAAGAGAGGACCAGCGTCAGCAAGGGCCCGATCTCGTTACCAGCCCAGGCATGGCAGGCGAGGAAGACGAGATAGCCGAAAAGCGTGTTCCAACCGCCGACCGCGAGGAAACGTATTCGCTCGCTCAACAGGAGGGACATACCCCAGGTCTTGATGGCGGTAGCCGGTCCCGCGCGCTGGATCATTTCTTAGGTAGCTTCTTCGCAGGATTGCCAACATACACGCCGGCCTCTTCTATGTGAGACACGACGATGGCGCCCATGCCGATGGTCGTACCGGCGGCGATCTTCAGGCCTTCCCGGAGTGCAGCATTGGTCCCGATGTACGTCAACTCGCCGATATCGCAGGCGCCACTGATGTTGACCGCCGGTGCGGTCGTGACGAAGGGCCTCAGCTGGCAGTCATGACCTACCGTCGTGGCTAGGTTCAGATGGACGTGCTCCGAGACGACGATATCGCAAGTAAGTATCGAGCCGGCGCAGACGACTACGCCTGGAGCGAGATCCACGCGTCGGGAACTTTGCACGCTCGGATGCACCAGTGTGGGGTATGTTATTTCTTTGGGCAGCGCATCGCGCAAGTTCCTGCGAACAGCGGGACTGCCAACCGCCAGCACCGCTTCCCATCGGCCGGAGTCAAGCGAGGAGATCGGCGCGACAGGCAGGCCGGACACCTCGCGCTCCCTCCAGATCTCATCGGTCTCGAAGAATCCTCCGACACGAGATTTGAGGCCCAGGTCAGTCAGCAGCCAGAGGACCTCCCTGGCAAAGCCGCCCGCGCCGACGATCGCAATTTTCTTCATGTCACTGCCTCGATGGAATGGATGCTACTGACAGGCGATCCAGACAGGGGCGCCGTACACGGCCGGACGACCAGTGGGCTCCCAGCTTTGGGTTGCATTGACGGTCACAGCGCCTGTTCGAGCTCCGGCAGCAGCACGAACAGGTCCCCCACCAACCCGATGTCCGCAATCTCGAAGATCGGTGCTTCGGCGTCCTTGTTGATCGCCACGATGGTGCCGGCATCCTTGATGCCGGTCAGGTGCTGGATGGCGCCGGAGATGCCGACGGCCACGTACAGCTCGGGGGCGATGATCTTTCCGGTCTGGCCGACCTGCAGTTCGTTCGGCACATAGCCGGCGTCGACCGCGGCGCGGGAGGCGCCGACGGCGGCGCCCAGCTTGTCCGCCAGCGCATAGATGACCTTGAAATTCTCGGCTGAGCCGACGCCGCGACCGCCGGAGACGACGCGCTTGGCGCTCTGCAGGTCAGGGCGATCCGACTTGCCGGCGGCCAGGCCGATGTAACGGGTGTGCGTGGGCAGGGTGGCGTCCACGCTGACGGCTTCGACCGTCGCGCTGCCGCCCTTGGCCGCTTCCTGCCACGAAGCGGTACGCACGGTGGCGACGACGGTCTGATCGGCCGGGGCTTCGACGGTGATGATCGCGTTGCCGGCGTAGATCGGACGCTTGAAGGTATGCGGGCCTTCCACGGCCATCAGGTCGGAGACCTGGTTGACGCCCAACAGAGCGGCAACGCAAGGCAGCAGGTCCTTGCCGAAGGTGGTGGAGGGCGCGAACACGTGCGTATAGCCCGCGGCGAGCTTGGCGATCTGAGGCGCGAGCACCTGGGCGATCGCGTTCGCGTTGGCGGTGTTGGCGACGGTCAGCACCTTCGCAACGCCGGCGATCTGCGCGGCTTCGGCAGCGATGGCCGTCGGGTCGGCAGCCAGCACGACCACGTCGATCGCGTCGGCGTTCACGGCCGCAGCGGCGCTAACGGTCTTGGCGGTGGAGGCGTTGAGCTTGCCGTCCAGGTGTTCGGCGATGACGAGAACCTTGGCCATTACAGCAACCCCTTCTGCTTGAGTGCGGCGACCAGTTCGGCCGCGTCCTTCACCATGACGCCCTTGCTGCGTTTGGCTGGCGGGGCGTAGTGCGTGGTCTTGTGCGTATCGGCGGATTCGACGCCTAGGTCGGCCAGCTGCAGCGTTTCCAGCGGCTTGCTCTTGGCCTTCATGATGTCCGGCAGCTTGATGAAGCGCGGTTCGTTGAGGCGCAGGTCGGTGGTGACGACCGCAGGCAGGTCGACCTCAAGCGTTTCCAGGCCGGCGTCGACTTCGCGCACCACCGTAGCCTTGCCGTCGGCGATGTCGAGCTTGCCGGCGAAGGTGGCCTGCGGGCGGCCCCACAGGGTGGCCAGCATCTGGCCGGTCTGGTTGGCGTCGTCGTCGATGGCCTGCTTGCCGAGGATCACCAGATCGGGCGATTCCTTCTCGACCAGCTTCAGCAGGGTGCGGGCGGCGGTCAGCGGCTGGATGGCCTGATCGGTGACCACGTGGATGGCACGGTTGGCGCCCATGGCCAGGCCGTTGCGCAGGTGGGCCTGGGCGTCGGCGGGGGCGATGGTGGCGACCACCACCTCGGTGGCGATGCCCTTGTCGCGCAGGCGCAGGGCTTCTTCCAGCGCGATCTCGTCGAAGGGGTTGGGAGACAGCTTGACGCCGTCGGTGACCACGCCGGAGCCGTCCGGCTTGACCTGGATGCGGACGTTGTAGTCCACCACGCGCTTGTAGGCGACGAGAATCTTCATCCTGCGGGAATTCCTGTGTGCGACGGAGAGGCCCGGCCGCGGCGGTGGGCCGAGGGCAGAAGCCGGATTTTAGCCGTCAGGCCCGATCCATGCGAGTCCGTACGGCGGCGTCTGCCGGCGGCGCGGCGAGCAGGGCGGCGAGTCGGGCTGCGCTGCCGGGGGCCTGGTCGAAGAACAGGGAGGGCTCGGTCAGCTCCAGTTCGAGCAGGCAGGGCTGGCCGTTCGGGCCGGACAGCAGGTCGATGCGTGCGTAGGTCAGGGGCGCCTCCAGCTGACGCAGACGCGTGGTCGCGGCCAGGATGCGCTCGGCGAGGGTGAGTTCCGAAGGCAGGGGATCGCGCGCGGTGATGTCACCCGCTGCCATAGGCGCCTGGCGTGCCGCTTCTCCGGGAGGCAGCTGCGCGCCCTTGCGGAGCGCATGGCTGAAATGGCCGGCAAAGTAGACCAGGGCGGTTTCGCCAGCGGCATCCACCGTGGACAGGTAGGGCTGCAGCATAACGCTGCGGTCCTGGTCGAGCAGCCGGGCGATATGGTTGCCGGCGGCGAACTGCTGGTCGCGCTGGTAGCGCTGGGTGTCGCGCGCGCCGGCACTGACGGTCGGCTTGACCACGAACTCGTCCGCATCCGCGAACGCCTCCAGAAAGCGGCTCAGGGCCTCCATGGGTTCGGCGTCGGGCTCCACGAACGTAGTCGGCACCGTGGGGATGCCGACGGCGGCCAGATCGGCCAGATAGTGCTTGTCGGTGTTCCAGCGGACCACGTTCAGGGGGTTGAGCAGCAGGGTCGCACGGTCCACCCGTTCGGCCCATGCCAGAAACTCCGGCAGCCGTTCGGTGTAGTCCCAGGGCGAGCGGAGCAGGACAGTGTCGAAACGCCCCCAGTTCACGGTGGGATCGTCCCAGGCCACGGCGCGGGCATGCAGGCCGGCATCGGCACACGCATCGAGCAGGGGAACGAGGTCATCGTCATGCCCGGTGGCAGCGACGGCGGTGACGAGGGCGACGGTTCTCATGGCGGCAGTGTACGCGCACGCCCCGCGCCGGATTCCCATTGCCCGAAAGTACCTGTGTCCGGGATGGGCGGCTGGGTAGAATGCCGGCTTTCACCATCGAATGGATCGCGTCATGGCGGCTAATCCCGGCTCCCGAGGCAGGCAGAAGCTCTATCCCAGTGCGGCAGCGGCGCTTGAAGGCGTCGTGGCCGACGGCCAGACGCTGGCGGTCGGTGGCTTCGGCCTGTGCGGCATCCCCGAAGCATTGATTGGCGCCCTGCGCGACAGCGGCGTGAAGGGGCTCACGGCGATCTCCAACAACGCCGGCGTGGACGGCTTCGGACTGGGGCTGCTGCTGGAGACCCGTCAGATCAGGAAGATGATTTCGTCCTACGTGGGTGAGAACAAGGAGTTCGAGCGCCAGTTCCTGTCGGGCGAGCTGGAGCTGGAGTTCAACCCGCAGGGCACGCTGGCCGAGCGCCTGCGCGCCGGCGGCGCCGGGATTCCCGCGTTCTTCACCCGCACCGGCTACGGCACGGTCGTCGCCGAAGGCAAGGAAACGCGCCAGTTCGGCGAGCATTGGTACGTGATGGAGACGGCGCTGATGGCCGACGTGTCGCTGGTCAAGGCGTGGAAGGCCGACAAGGCGGGCAACCTGGTGTTCCGCAAGACCGCGCGCAACTTCAACCCGGCCTGCGCGATGGCCGGCAAGGTCTGCATTGCCGAGGTCGAGGAGGTGGTGGAGGTCGGCGCGATCGACCCGGACCACGTCCACCTGCCGGGCATCTACGTGGACCGCATCGTCCACAACCCCGCCCCCGAGAAGCGCATCGAGCAGCGCACCGTCCGCCAAGGAGACAAGTGATGCCCTGGACCCGCGATGAGATGGCGCAGCGCGCTGCCCGCGAACTGACCGATGGCGCCTATGTGAACCTGGGCATTGGCCTGCCGACCCTGGTTGCCAATCACATTCCCGCCGGAATGGACGTCTGGCTGCAGTCCGAAAACGGCTTGCTGGGCATCGGTCCGTTCCCGACCGAGGACGAGGTGGATGCCGACCTGATCAATGCCGGCAAGCAGACCGTCACCGCGCGCGCTGGCGCCAGCTACTTTGGCAGCCACGACTCCTTCGCCATGATCCGCGGCGGCCACATCGACCTGGCCGTGCTGGGTGCCATGCAGGTGACCGACAAGGGCGACCTGGCCAACTGGATGGTGCCAGGCAAGATGGTCAAGGGCATGGGCGGCGCCATGGACCTGGTGGCGGGGGTCAAGCGCATCGTCGTGCTGATGGAGCACGTGGCCAAGGACGGGAGCCACAAGATCCTCCCCCAGTGCGACCTGCCGCTGACCGGCGTCGGCGTGGTGGATCGGATCATCACCGATCTGGCGGTGTTCGACGTCACCGGGGAGGGACTGGTGCTGGTGGAGTCGGCCGACGGGGTGACCGAGGCAGAGCTCCGTGCGAAGACGGGCGTGCCCTATCGGTCGCTGGCTTGACGCGCGCCATGGTGGCGTGACCGGGGTCAAATCTCCGCTCACGTTACTGGCGATGCATCTGACTTTCAGCTGTACGTCATCCTGCCGATAAACAGGGAAGCGGACCGGGTTGGCTGTTTTACAGCCGGTCAGCTGGGCTATATTGTCCGTTCAGGGGCTCCAACTGTTTTTCTTGAGGGTACGTATGAAACTCCGCATTGGCGCTTGCGCCTTGGTAGTGGCTCTGGCCGGGTGCAGTGGAGGCAACCCCGAATCGGGCGTGGCCGGGATGCGTGGCGTGGCCGCGACCCAGCCGTCCGGCACGCTGCCGGCCGCGCTTCCGTTGGCCCGCGCGATCGGCGCCTCTATTGCCAATGCGCCGGACCGCGGCGCGCTGTTGTCCTATCCGGACCAGGCGAAGGCTGCCAAGCAGGAAGGCGCCTATACGTGGTACCCCACCGCCATCAGCGAGGCGCACGCTTTCAAGGCGGTGGCCACCGGCGAAATGACGGTCCCCTCGCCCGATGGCAGCCAGGTCAAACTGCGGTACGAGCGCCATGTCGAGGAAATCGACGGCAACTGGACCTGGATCGGCCGTGTGGTCGGCGGCGATCCTATGCAGGAAGCCATCATCACCTTCGGCGAGAAGGCGGTGTTCGGTTCCATCCCGCAGGCCAGCGGCAAACCGGCACTGAGCTTGCAGACCCGTAACGGCAGGGTGTTCGCTGTCCAGACCGATCCTTCGAAGGTCGTGTCGGCGACCAAGGGCCATGTGGACATGATGATCCCGGAGGCGGCCGCGCTGCGCTCGTCGATGGGGGCCGCGGTCAGCCAGTCGGCGCCCGTGAGCCAGGGCGCGACCATGGTGGCGCAGGGTGCGCCGCAGACCGCTGCCAACACCATCGACGTGGCCATCGGCTACACGCCTGAGTTCGCCACGGCGAATGGCGGCGCGTCCGGCGCTGCGACCCGGTTGGTCTTCCTGGTCCAGGTGGGCAACCAGGCCTTCGTCAACAGCGACGTCAACGGCTACCTGCGCATCGTCCATGCCCTGCAGGTCAGCTATACCAATACCAACAGCAACCAGACGGCGCTGTCCGAGCTGACCGGCAGCAATGGACAGTCCGCTGTCACCATTCCGGCCGGCCTCGCGCCGTTGCGCGCGGCGCGCGACCAGTACGGCGCGGATATCGTCGTGCTGGTACGCAAGTTCAATACGCCGGAGAACGAGGGCTGCGGCATCGCTTGGCTGAACGGCGCCAACCAGACCGCCATCACTGCAGCGGATGCGCCATGGGGCTACGCCGTCATCAGCGACGGCTACGACCAGGGGACGGACGGCAAGACGTACTACTGCGCCGACGAGACCCTGGTGCATGAAGCTGCGCATCTCATGGGGTCCGCGCACGATCGCGCAAATTCGACAGCCCCCGGCCCCAACAACACAACGGTCCTGCAGTATGGCGCGTATCCCTATTCGTTCGGATACAAGACAACGGCAGCGGCCGGCAACTTCTACACCGTGATGGCGTACGGCGACACCGGCCAGATCTCGCACCGCATCTTCTCCACGCCCCTGAAGAGCACCTGCGGCAGCGGCGCCAATCTGGCATGCGGCGTCGCGAACAGCGAGGACAATGCGCGTAGCTTGAACCAGACGATTCCGGTGGTGGCGACGTTTAGGGCGACGGTTGTACCGCTGGGGAAGGCGGCGAACGACTTCAACGGCGACGGTAAGTCGGATATCTATTGGCGCAACAATCAGACGGGTGTCAACCACATCTGGCGCCTAGACGGGCGAGTCCAGACGGGCTGGGGCCATGTCTACACCGAGGCGGATCAGGCGTGGAAAGTTATCAGCAGCGGTGACTTCAACGCTGACGGCAAGGCGGATGTCTTGTGGCGCAACTCGACCTCGGGTCGGCTGTTCATCCAGCACATGGATGGTTACACCGTGCTCTCGACGTCGGGCAGCGTGGATAGCCTTGCGGATCTGGCGTGGGAAGTGGCGGCCGTGGCGGATTTCGATGGTAACGGCACCTCGGACATCTTGTGGAGGAACGTCAACGATGGACGAGTCACGCTATGGACGATGAGCGGGCGTGCGCCGACGGCGGCGGTGCAGATCTATCAGGAACGCCAGCTCAGCTGGCGAATCGTCGCCCCGGGCGATTTCAACGGCGATGGCTATCCTGACCTGCTGTGGCGCAATGTGGCCACGGGTGAGAACTTTATCCTCTACATGCAAGGCACGTCAGTCGCGGCAGGCTCGGGCTTGATCACGCGAGTTTCCGAGCAGCAGTGGCAGATCGTCGCTGTTCGTGACTTCAACGCGGATGGACGCGACGACATTTACTGGCGCAACTCGATGAGTGGGCAAAATGCGCTTTGGCTGATGAACGGCCTGCAGGTCGGCACGCTGAGCTACGTGTACAACGAACCTGCCGCTGCCTGGAAAATCGTCAACTCCGGCGATTACAACGGCGACGGTCGGGCAGACTTGTTCTGGCGCAATACGTCGACTGGCCAGAACTTCGTCCAGCTCTATGATGGAACGCAGGTTCTTGCGACGTCCGGCTATACGACGCAGGTTGCGGACCAAGCTTGGCAGGTTACGGGAAGGTGACGGACAGGCGCATCCTTGCGAATGTGATTAAGCAACGGCGACGCTTACGCGTCGCCGTTGCTTTTTTGGAGGCTCAGAGATGAAACGAGCAGGCGACAAGCTCGCGTGGGCAGCATTGCGCCTTAAAGGTTCTGGTAATTCGGCCCCGATCCGCCTTCCGGCGTCACCCAGTCGATGATCTGGTAGGGATCCTTGATGTCGCAGGTCTTGCAGTGCACGCAGTTGGCGGCGTTGATCTGCAGGCGCTTGCCTTCGCCGTCGTCGACGATCTCGTAGACGCCCGCCGGGCAGAAGCGCGTGCAGGGGTTGTCGTATTCGGCGGCGCAACGGGTCACACAGACGGAGGTGTCGTGCACGCGCAGGTGCACGGGCTGGTCTTCGTCGTGTTCGGTGGCGGCGTAGTAGACGCCTTGCAGGCGGTCGCGCGGGGCCAGCGTACGGTCCACGTAATCGCGCTTGGATGCTTCGTGTTCGCTGAGCTTGTCGAGCGATGACCAATCCGGCTTGACCTTCAGCGTCCAGGGCGACAGACCGCCGGTGACGGTTTCCCACGCGGCGTTGGCCATGCCGAACCACAGGCCCTTCTTGAAGCCGGGTTTGATGTTGCGCACGGACTTCAGCTCGGCCATCGCATCCGAGGCACGCAGCTTCGCATCGAACCCTTCCGGTGCGAGCTGCGATGCCACCAGATGCTCAGCCGCCAGCATGCCGCTGCGGATGGCCTGGTGCGTGCCCTTGATCTTCGGCACGTTGAGCAGGCCGGCGGTATCGCCGATCAGCAGCGCACCCGGCATGTCCACCTTCGGCAGCGACTGCCAGCCACCGGTGACGATGGCGCGCGCGCCGGCGGACAGGATGCTGCCGCCTTCGAGCAGCGGCTTGATCAGCGGGTGGTTCTTCCATTGCTGGAAGGCTTCCCACGGCTTGTACTCAGGGTCCTTGTAGTCCAGGCCGCTGACATAGCCGAGCGCGATCTGGTTGTTCTCCAGGTGGTAGAGGAAGCTGCCGCCGTAGATGTCGTTGCTGGCGGGCCATCCCAGGGTATGCACGATCTTGCCGGGCGTGACGCGGCCTTCCGGCACCTGCCACAGTTCCTTGATCCCGATCGAGTACGCCTGCGGATCGCTGTCCTTGTCCAGCGCGAAGCGCTTGACCAGTCGCTTGGTCAGGTGGCCGCGTGCGCCTTCGGCCAGCACGGTGACCTTCGCGCGGATGTCGATGCCCTGCGTGTAGCCGGGTTTGTGGCTGCCATCCTTGGCGATGCCCATGTCGCCGATGCGCACGCCGATGACCTTGCCGTCGTCGTCATGCAGCGTCTCGGCGGCGGCGAAGCCCGGGTAGATCTCCACGCCCAGCGCTTCGGCCTGCGGGGCGAGCCAGGCGCACATCGCGCCCAGCGACACGATGAAGTTGCCATGGTTGCGCATGCCCGGCGGCACCATCGGGAACTTGCGGCCACCATCCTTGCTGAAGTACCAGAACTCGTCCTCCGTGGCCGGCACGCAGATCGGCGGCGGATTGTCGCGCCAGCCGGGGAGCAGGGCATCCAGCGGTGCGGGTTCGATCACGGCGCCGGACAGGATGTGCGCGCCGATCGTGCTGGCCTTCTCGATCACGCAGACCGAGATATCGGGATTCAGCTGTTTCAGCCGGATGGCGAAGGCCAGGCCCGCCGGGCCAGCGCCGACGGTGACGACGTCGTACTCCATCACATCGCGTTCGACATCGGACATCGGGCTTGCTCCAGCAGGGCGTTAGGCTGCCGGTATTTTCGGGGTTTGCACCGGACGGGGCAAATCCGCGAGCATCGCGGGCGTGACCATACCCTTGCCACTGTCGACGGATGGCGCCTTGGCCGCGCTGCCGGGTGCATCGCTTGCATTCGTGCCGGAATGGCTGGGCGCCGACGAGGCCGATGCGTTGTTGCGCCTCCTCCAGCGCGACCTGCCCTGGAGCGTGCACCGGATCAGGATGTTCGGACGTGAGGTGGATTCCCCCCGCCTCAGCGCTTGGATCGGGGATGCAGGGGCGGTCTACCGCTATTCGGGCGCCGATTTCACCCCTTGCCCCTGGAATCACGCCCTGTCGGTGCTCAGGGTGCGGCTGCAGGAGGAACTGGGAGTGCCGTTCAACAGCGTGCTGGCGAACCTGTACCGCGACGGGCGGGATGCCATGGGCTGGCACAGCGACGATGAACCCGAACTGGGTCCACGTCCTGTCATCGCCTCGGTGAGCCTGGGCGGCGTGCGGCGTTTCGCGCTGAAGCATCGCCGCGATGCGGCGCTGAAGGGTGTGCTGGAGCTGCCGCATGGCAGCCTGCTGGTGATGTCCGGTGACACCCAACGGCTGTACCGGCATGCGCTTCCGCGTACCTCCCGCGTGGTGGCTCCCCGGATCAACCTGACGTTCCGCCAGGTCGATCCGGCGCGTCGCCACTGAGCGGCGGACGGGTCAGGGGGATGCGGCCGGCTTCGGGTCGCTGTTCCCCGAAACGAGCACCCAACCCGCGATATCGGTCGTGGCCGCCTGCAGGGCCTGTTCGAACGCCGCGGCCACGCGGGCCACGTCCACGCCATCCGCAGGCCGCTGCTGCAGGAACGTGCGCGAGGCGACGACGCGCTGGCCGCGGTTGTTCACCAGCTTGGCGTTCACCTCCACCACCGCCTCCGGCAGTGCGCCGCCCGCGTAGTCGGCGTCGAACCGGCGCAGGTCCATGACCAGCTTGTAGTCGCCCAGGATGCCGGCGTCGGCGCTGGCCACCGCCGGAATGCGGCCGGAATCCTCCAGTGTGCGCTGTACCGCATCCTGCAGCATGTCGGTCGCCGGCATTGCCCAGGACGCGCCGCGATAGACCTGCAGCTCGCCGGGCGTCGGCCGCACGCTGATGCGGGGGCTGTCGATCACGCGCGCCGCGGTGGGCTTGGCGATCACCAGCGTCCATGACACGGCAGGCCAGTCGGGGCGCGCCGGCACGCGGACGTCGGGGGCGAAGATGGTGACGGGATCGCGCTGTTCGCTGCCCAGGATGGAACAGCCGGCCAGTGCGAGCGCGAGGGGGAGGGCAAGGGCGAGGCGCATCGGCTTCATTTCGGGTCGAACTCCTTGGGTGCATCGCGGCCCAGCAGGTAGCGGGCGGGATTGCCTTCGAGGCGGTCGCTGACGCGGCGCAGGTCGCGCACCAGGCCGCGCAATTCGGTCAGCGTGGGGCCCAACTGGCCCAGGCCGTCGTTGGCGAAGCTGTTGATGGCGGCACGGTTCTCGCCGAGGATCGCATCGGCGTTGCCGGCCGCCGAATCCAGCTTGCCCAGCGTCGTCTCCAGCTTGTCCAGGATCCCGGGCAGTTCCTGCACCAGGTTCTTGTCCAGGCGCTCGATGGCGCCGTTGGTGGTGGTCAGGGTCTTGTCCAGGTTCTGCGCCGCATCACGCGCGCTGACGATCAGCGACTCCAGCCCGTCCTCACGGCTGGCGAGCGAGTTGCTCATGGACTCCAGGTTCTCGAGCGTGGCGGTGATGCTGGCCACGTTCTTGTCGCTCAGCACCTGGTCCAGGCGCTCAACGATGCGGTTGGCGGTGTCGGTGATGTTCTGCAGTGCCGACGGGGCGGTCTGGATCACCGGCGCTTCGCGGCTGTCCACGCTGGTAAGGGCCGGTGCCTGCGGCGTACCGCCACTGAGCTGGATGATGGTCGGCCCCGTCAGGCTGGTGATGGCGAGCTTCGCACGGGTATCGGTCTTCACCGGCGTGTACGACTCCACCCGGATGCGTGCGATCACCTGGCGCGGATCGTTGGGCGCAAGCGACAGCTTGGTGATCGAGCCCACCGCAATGCCGTTGTACTGCACCGGGCTGCCGACGGACAGGCCGGTGACCGCCTCGCGGAACACCACCTGGTACTCCTGCCACGTGCGTTCCGATGAATACTTGGCCGCCCACAACCCGAACAGCAGCAGCGCGCTGGCGATGATGAGGGTGAAGGCCCCGATGAGGACGTAGTTGGCGCGTGTTTCCATGGATCAGACCGCCGTTTGCGAAAGGGAGGGCGCGGAAGGCCGCTGTCCATCGCGCGCGGCGCGCGCGCGCGGACCGTGGAAGTATTCCTGCACCCAGGGATGGTCGAAGCGCTCCACCTCTGGCAGCGGCGCGACCGTGACCACCTTGCGGTCCGCCAGCACGGCCACGCGGTCGCAGATCGCGTACAGCGTGTCCAGGTCGTGGGTGATCAGGAACACCGTGAGGCCGAGCGCTTCCTGCAGGGTCTTGATCAGGCGGTCGAATGCGGCCGCACCGATCGGGTCCAGCCCCGCGGTGGGTTCGTCGAGGAACAGCAGCGGCGGATCGAGGGCCAGCGCGCGGGCCAGACCGGCACGCTTGCGCATGCCGCCCGACAGCTGCGACGGCAGCTTGTTCAGCGCGTCGGCGGGCAGGCCGGCCAGCTTGACCTTCAGCAGGGCCAGTTCGTAGCGCCAGCTGTCCGGCAGTTCCGGATGATGCTCCTTCAACGGCACCTGCACGTTCTCGCCGACCGTCAGCGAAGAGAACAGCGCGCCATCCTGGAACAGCACGCCGGTGTTGCGTTCGATGTGCTGGCGCGCGGCGGGATCCTGCGACAGTGCATCCTCGCCGAGCACGGAGATCCGGCCTTCCTGAGGTTCGCGCAGGCCGAGGATGGCGCGCATCAGCACCGATTTGCCGGTGCCGGACCCGCCGACCACGCCGAGGATCTCGCCGCGGCGCACGTCCAGGTCCAGGCCCTCGTGCACGGTCTGCTCGCCGAAACGGTTGACCAGCCCGCGCACCTGGATCACGGCGTCGCGCGCGGACGAATCAGCACGCCGCTCCGTCGTTGCGGGCGACGTGCCATCCGGACCCGCTGCCTGTTGTCCGATTTCCGATGCCATCGTCACCAGTCCATGTGCATGAACCACAGCGCGGCCAGCGCGTCGATCATGATCACCAGCGAGATGGCCTGCACCACGCTGGACGTGGTGCGCTCGCCGACGGACTGCGCGGTGCCTTCCACGCGCAGGCCCTCCAGGCAGCCGATCAGGCCGATCACCAGCGCGAACACCGGCGCCTTCGACAGGCCCACCAGGAAGTGGCGCACTTCGATGGTGTCGTGCATGCGCGCGATGTACATCTGCGGCGGGATGTCCAGGTCGAAGGCGCCCACGGTGACACCACCGGCCAGGCCCGCCATCATCGAGATGAAGGTCAGCAGCGGCAGCATCACCAGCAGGGCGAGCAGGCGCGGGATCACCAGCAGGTCGATGGGGTCCAGGCCCAACGTACGGATGGCGTCGATCTCCTCGCGGCTCTTCATCGCGCCGATCTGCGCGGTGAAGGCCGACGCGGTGCGACCGGCCAGCACGATGGCCGTCATCAGCACGGCGAACTCGCGCAGGAACGCGATGCTCACCAGCTCCACCACGTAGATCTCCGCGCCGAAGTCGCGCAGCACGGTGGAGCCGAGGAAGGCGATCACCGCCCCCACCATGTACGACAGCAGGATCACCAGCGGCACCGCATCCAGGCCCACCGCTTCCATGTGCGCCACCGTGGCGGTGGGGCGGAAACGACGCGGCTCCTTGACCATCCGCACCAGCTTGACCAGGTTCTCGCCGGTGAAGCTGAGCAGGGCGACGATTTCCTGCCCGTTCTCGTGGACCCGCTGGCCCAGACGGGACAGCGCGGCGAGTACGCCGTAGTCGCGCTTGCGTGGCGGCCTGTCGTCGGCGACATCCTCGATGGTGCTGACCAGTGCCTGATGGTCGGTGCGGAACGCGATGTCCGACAGCTCCATGCCGCGGCGCTTGGCGAAGCGCATCAACTGCAGCACGCCGGCGGAGTCGATGCGGTCGATCCCGGTGGCATCCAGTTGGTCGACCGCGTCCGGCAGCGTGCGCAGCTGCTCGGCCACCTCCAGCGCGCTGGACAGCGTCCAGTCGCCGCCCAGCCGGACCCGGCGGGGTTCGGCGGCATCGGCTTCGCAGTGCGGGCGGGCAAGGGTGGGGGTCATGGCATCGCTCGGCCAAGGAGCATACAGGCTATCCCGCTGAACGTGAGGACCACGCCGATGAACGCCCGCTTGCCCAGCGGTTCCCGCAACCAGAGCGCCGCGAGCACCACCACGAACACCGAGGCGGACTCGTTGAGGATCGCGGCCACCGAGGCCGAGGTGAACTTGTAGCCGCCCAGCCACAACACCATCGACAGTCCCTGACCGACCAACGCGGCCACGAGCAGGCGACGCCACGGCACATCGGAGGGGACGAAGCGCATGCGCGCGCGCATCGCAGGCAGCGTGGCCAGCCCCAGCAGGCCCGCAACCGCGCCGGCGAGCCGCAGCGCGGTCACCCACAGCAGCGGCTGGGTTTCCAGCGTGCGCTTGACCATCACGATGGCGATGGCCATCAGCGCGATCGCGGCCAGCCCGATCACGACGCCGCGCACCGTGTGCTGCGGATGCGTCCGCCATTCCCCGGGAGGGCGACTGACCAGCAGGACGCCCAGCCCCACCAGCGCGAACCCCAGCCACTGTCCCGCGCCCAGGCGTTCGTCCAGGAACAGGAAGCCGAGCAGGAGCACCAGCGGACTGTAGAGATTGCCGATCACGCCCATCCGACCGGCGCCCAGCTCATTGAGCGCGCGGAAGTACAAGGTGTCGGCCAGCGCGATGCCGATCACGCCGCTGGCCACGACGATGGCCAGTTCCGTCGCCGGCAGCGACGGCCAGGCCCCCGCATGCAGCACCAGCGCCACCGGTGCCAGCACGGCAAGCACCAGCCCGTTCTTGAGCAGGTTGAGCGCGAGCGGCGGCAGATGCACGCCCAGCTGCCGTGCCAGGATCACGCCCACCGCCCATGTCGCCGCGCTGCCCAGCGCCATGGCCTCGCCGATGCCCACTCGTCCCCCTGTCCTGCTGCAGGTGCGTAGTGTAAGCAGCATGCGATGAAGGCGACCGCACGCCGCTTCGGCGATACTGTGCCGATGGCCGACGACACGTTGACTCCCGCGACCTACGCCCAGCGCATCGCCTTCGTCTGCGAGATCGCCGGGCGCCTGCACCGTTACGGCACCACCGCGCAGCGGCTGGAGGGCACGGTGGTCGGGCTCTCGCAGCGGCTGGGCCTGGATTGCGAGCCGTGGTCGAATCCGACCGGCCTGATCCTGAGTTTCAGCGATCCGGTACGGCCGCTAGGGGCCAGCGACAGCACGCGGGTGATCCGGCTGGCGCCGGGCGAAACCGACCTGCACAAGCTCAGCGAAGCGGACCGCATCGCCGATGCCGTGTCGATGGGGGAAATGAGCATCGCCCAGGGCCACACCGCGCTGCGCGCACTCGACCGCACGCCGAGCGTGCGCTGGCGCGCGATGCAGATCTTCGCGTCGGGCCTGGCGGCGGCGGCCGTCGCCGGGCTGTGGCGGCTGCCGTGGCTGGACATGGCGACGGCGGGGCTGATCGGCATCATCATCGGCGTGCTGGGCGAGCTGATCGCGCGCCGGCCACAGATGAAGGAAGCCAGCGACGCGATCTCGGCGCTGGTGGCGGGCTTCGTCGCCATCCTTGTGGCCAACTTCATCGCGCCGCTCAACCTCAACACGGTGATCATCGCGTCGCTGATCGTGCTGCTGCCCGGCATGGCCCTCACCAATGCGGTGAACGAGCTGACCAGCCAGCACCTGGTGTCGGGCGTGGCCCGTTTCGCCGGCGCCATGGCGACGGTGCTCAAGCTGACCGTCGGCAGCATGATCGCGGTGACGCTGGCGCAGCTGGTGGGCCTGTACCCGGAGGTCCGCGCGCTGCGGCCGCAGCCGGAATGGGTGGAGTGGGTCGCGATGGTGTTCGCGGCCTATGCCTTCGCGGTGTTGTTCAAGGCGCACCGGCGCGACTATTTCTGGGTGATGGCCGCCGCCATTGCCGGGTACAGCATTTCGCGCTATGCCGGGCAGGCCTGGGGCAGTCCGGTGGGCATCTTCCTGTCCGCGCTGGTGCTGACGGCGGCCGGCAACGCGTTTGCGCGCTGGGCCAACCGACCGGGTGCGTTGATCCGCGTGCCCGGCATCCTGATGCTGGTGCCCGGCAGTACCAGCCTGCGCGGGCTGCTGACGCTGGTGCAGCAACAGGATGTGGGCGTGGGGCAGTCCGCGCTGCTGGCGGTCACCAACGTGGTGATGGCGCTGATCGCGGGCCTGCTGTTCGGCAACCTGCTGATCTCCTCGCGCAAGAATCTCTGAGGCGACCTGCGCAAACGAAAACGGGAGGCCAGGCCTCCCGTTCGTGTCCGATGCCGCAGCGGCTTACTTCTTCTTGATGAGGAAGTCGTCGGCCTTCTTGCCCTTGGCGATCAGCGCGGCCATCCAGCGCGGATGCTTGCCGCGGCCGGTCCAGGTTTCCTTGGGGTTGGCCGGGTTGCGGTACTTCGGCGCGACCTTGCCCAGCTTGCGGCCGGCGCGGGAGCTGGGCTTCGCGGCGGCCTTGGCGCCCCGATTGCCGGACATGCCGAACAGCTCTTCCAGCGTGTAGCCCTCGGCCTTGGCGAACTTGGTGATCTTGCTGCGCACGGTGGCGATAGGCGTGCGCTTGGCCAGCCGGCTCTGCTGCTGCTTGGCTTTTTCGATCAGGGCGCCAAGCTCCTTGGCGGACAGGTTACGCAGGTCGATCGACATCAGAATCTCCAGTCAGGAAGGGAAACGCCCGTCCTTGGCCGAATAATCATCTTAATCGACGGGATAATCGCGGCACAAACCGCGACGATCCCCTTTTCCGGAATCCGTCCTGCGATCAACCCCGCAGGCGCGCCAGCAGTTCGTCGCGACCGATGTTCTCGGCCTCCGTCGCCCGGCGCGCGCGGTATTCGAACGTGCCCGCAGCCAGCCCGCGTTCGGACACCACCACGCGATGCGGGATGCCGATCAGTTCGATGTCGGCGAACATCGCGCCGGGACGCAGTCCGCGGTCGTCCAGCACCGCCTCGATGCCCGCCGCCTGCAGTTCTTCAAGCAGGGCCTCGGCCGCATTGTTCACCGCGGCATCGTTTTTCGGATTGATCATGCAGACGGCCACCGCCCAGGGCGCCATCGGCGCGGGCCAGATGATGCCGTTGGCGTCGTGGTTCTGCTCGATCGCCGCCGCCACGATGCGCGACACGCCGATGCCGTAGCAGCCCATCGCCGGCGTGGCGGCCTTGCCGGTCTCGTCCAGCACGGTGAACTTCATCGCTTCGCTGTACTTGCGGCCGAGCTGGAACACATGCCCCACCTCGATGCCGCGCACGATGCGGATCTCGCCGCCGTCGGCGGCCTGGTCGCCAGGCACCACGTTGCGGATGTCGGCCACGGTCTCCGGTTCCGGCAGGTCGCGGCCCCAGTTGACGCCCGCCAGGTGGAAGCCGGCCTCATTGGCGCCGACCACGAAGTCCGCCATCGCCGCCACGTCGCGGTCGGCGACCACGCGGATCGCCTGCTTCGCGCCGATCGGGCCGAGGAACCCCGGCTCGCTGCCCAGGTGGGCGAGAACCTCGGCCTCCGTCGCCAGGCGGTAGTCGGCCATGCCGGCGACCTTGCCCAGCTTGATCTCGTTGACGGCGTGGTCGCCGCGTACCAGCGCCAGCACGAAGCCGCCATCCGTCATCACGGCCACCGACTTGACGGTGCGCTGGAGCGGAATGCCGAGCAGTGCGGCGACGTCCTCGCAGGTCTTCTGCGTGGGCGTGGCGACCTTGGTCATCGTTTCCGAGGCGGCGGCGCGCGGACCCGGCGCGGCCGCCTGTGCGGTTTCGACGTTCGCGGCGTAGTCCGAACCGGTGGAGAACGCGATGGCGTCCTCGCCCGAATCCGCCAGCACGTGGAACTCCTGCGAGGCATCGCCGCCGATGGCGCCGCTGTCGGCCTGCACCGCACGGAAGTCCAGGCCCAGGCGGGTGAAGATGCGCGTGTAGGCCGCATGCATGTTGCGGTATTCGCGCACCAGATCCTCGTCTGTGATGTGGAAGGAGTACGCATCCTTCATCACGAACTCGCGCGCACGCATCACGCCGAAACGCGGACGGATCTCGTCGCGGAACTTGGTCTGGATCTGGTAGAAGTTGACAGGCAGCTGCTTGTAGCTGGAGAGCTCCTGGCGCGCGAAGTCGGTCACCGCTTCTTCGGCCGTGGGGCTGTAGCAGAAGTGCTGCTCCTTGCGGTCGGTGATCTTCAGCAACTGGCCGCCGAACTTCTCCCAGCGTCCGGTTTCCTCCCACAGCTCGCGCGGCTGGATGGTCGGCATGATCATTTCGATGGCGCCGGCGCGGTCCATTTCCTCGCGGACGACGGTTTCCACCTTGCGCAGCACGCGCAGGCCCAGCGGCGACCAGGTGTACAGGCCGGCGGCCAGCTTGCGGATCATGCCGGCGCGCAGCATCAGCTGGTGGCTGACCAGTTCGGCGTCGGCCGGGGTTTCCTTGGTGGTGCGGAGATGGAACTGCGACAGGCGCATCGGCATCGGCGTTCAGGGGGACGAATCGCCTATTTTGCCAGCCTTGGCCGCGTGCGGGGCGTTATTCCAACGGCCCGGCCCGATCGCCTTCCACCCGTATGCCGGCGGGCAGGTCACGGTCCACTCGTTCGTAGCGCCGCCCCTTGGGAGGGTGGTCGGTGATCTGCAGCACCCCGGCATCATCGCGCCAGCGGTACAGCGAAGGGCGTGCGTCCTGTGCCTGGGCAGCCGCCTGGCGGGCCCGCGCCTGCGTGTGCTGTCGGGCTTCCGGTGACTCGCGCGCCAGCCACCAGGCGATGCCGCCGCCCGCGGCGATGCCGACCGCGATGGCCAGCCAGGCCCGCACGAGGCGTCAGCCGCCCGGCTTGCAGTAGGCCTTTACCGCTGCGTCGGCCAGCGCACGCTGGTTGGCGCGGGCGGCATCGTCCAGGGTGACGTCAGGCTTGCCGTCACCATCGGTGTCCTGCTGCACCGGGCCTTGGTGCGCCAACGCTTCCAGGTTCCGGCGGGCGGTCGCGCATTGCGGATGCTCGGCCGGCTTGCCCGCGGGCGCCGCTTCGGCCGCCGGTGCGCCGTACTGGTTGATGCGCCGGTTCTGCACCGTCTGGTTCGGGGGCGGGCTGTCGGCGTAGTGGGTGACGCCGTTCTTGTCCTTCCACTGGTAGACCTGCTGGGCCTGTGCGGTGGCGGCGACGGCGAGGCACAGCGCCAGCGCGGCTAGACAGGGGACGAGGCGCATGGCCGGCTCCGGGATCGAGGAACCCCGATTGCAGCACCCCGAGGGCGTACAGGCAAGCCGGAGCGCGGACCGCTTGGGCTAAACTGCGACCCATGAACGAAATCAAGCCGCCCCCGCGTTCGCGCGGGATCTACCTGCTGCCCAACCTGTTCACCACGGCCGGCCTGTTCGCGGGGTTCTTCGCGATCATCGCCGCGGCGAACGGCCAGTTCGTCCACGCCGCCATCGCGGTCTTCGTGGCGGGCCTGATGGACGGCATCGACGGGCGGGTGGCGCGGCTGACCGGCACCAGCAGCGACTTCGGCGTGCAGTACGACTCGCTGGCCGATCTGGTCAGCTTCGGCCTGGCACCGGCGCTGGTGATGTACCACTGGTCGCTGTCGGCGCTGAAGTTCGATGGCGGCGTGATGGGCCGCGTGGGCTGGGTGGTGGCGTTTCTGTACGCGGCGTGTGCGGCGCTGCGCCTGGCCCGGTTCAACACCCAGGTTGGCACCGTGGACAAGCGCTGGTTCATCGGCCTGGCCAGCCCGGCGGCGGCGGGATTGATGATGTCCTTCGTGTGGGCGTTCGCTGACGGCGAACTGGGCTGGACCGGCGAGGAACTGCGCTATGTGGCGCTGGGCGTGACCCTGGCCGCGGCGCTGTTGATGGTCAGCCGCATCCGCTTCTGGAGCTTCAAGGGCACGGGCGAAGGCGGGGCGAAAGCCGACCGCATTCCGTTCGTGGTGCTGGCACTGGTGCCGTTGGTGCTGGCCATCCTCTTCATCGACCTGCCGCGCACGCTGCTGGCCGTCGGCGTGGTGTACGCGCTGTCGGGACCGGGCTATTGGCTGTGGCAGCGGGTGCGTCGGCACAAGGATGCGCAGGCGTGACGCTCGCGGCGGACCGTCTGTGGTCGGCCGAGCAGCAGGGTTGGCTGCGCGCGCTGGGCCTGACCGTCTTCCTGCCTGCCGACTGGCCCACCGAGACGGGAGCACCTTCCCGTGAGGCGCCTGAAGCTGTGCCCGAGCGCGCCGTGCCGCCGTCGCCCGTGCGCGCCCGGCCGCCGGCACCCGAGGCGATCGAGCGCACGCCGCCGGTGCGTCCCGCGTCGCCGGTTCGCCTGCCCGGTTCGCGCATGCCCGACCGGCTGCATTTCGCGCTGATCCGCGCTTCGGGCATGAATCCCAACGCGCCGGGCGCGGCGGAGGTGTTCGCGCAATGGCCTTCGTCGGCCGAGCTGCGCGGCAATCCCGCGGCCAAGCGCGCGCTGTGGCCGGTACTGCGGCGCCTGCGGCGGAGCGCGCCGTGAGTGCGCAGGGCGTCGAGGTTTCACCGACGTCCGCACCCAGCCTGCGGCCGATGCGCGAGGGCGACCTCGATGCGGTGATGGCCATCGAGCAGCGGGCGTATCCGTTTCCCTGGACCCGGGGGATCTTCCGCGACTGCCTGAAGTCGGGCTACCCGTCTTGGGTGATGACCGAACACGGCCTGGTGATCGGCTATGGGCTGCTGAGCATCGCCGCGGACGAGGCGCATGTGCTGAACATCTGCGTTGCGCCCGAGCGTCAGGGGCGGGGACTGGGTCGGTACCTGCTGCGTGCGCTGGTGAAGATCGCGCGCGACCAGCGCTCGCAGCGTGTGTTCCTGGAAGTCCGGCCCTCCAATCCCGGTGCCATCGCGCTGTACCACAGCGAAGGCTTCAACGAGATCGGCCGCCGCCCACGCTACTACCCGGCCCGCGATGGCCGCGAGGATGCGCTGGTGATGGCGATCGAACTGGTCGCCGACGACATCACCACGATGCCGCCGCTGTAGAGCGCTGTCGTTCGATTCTTCTTGCCGTCATCCCCGCGAAAGTGGGAATCCGCTCCGTCGTTCGCGTTTCAAGGAGAACGGCAACATCAAGATGGATCCCGGCGTTCGCCGGGATGACGACAACATTGATCAGCCCAGCTTCGCGCGCTGCGCGTGCAGGGCGGCGAGCTGGCTGCTCCAGTCGGCCAGGCGCTGGCGCTCCTGTTCGACCACGGCCGGGGGCACCTTGTCGGTGAACTTGGCCAGCTTGGCCTCGCTCTTGTCCTTCTCGCCGGACACGCGGGCGATTTCCTTGTCCAGGCGCGCGCGCTCGGCATCCAGGTCGACCAGGCCTTCCAGCGGCACCAGCAGCTTCAATTCCCCGACCACGGCGGCGGCGGAGGCGGGCGCGTCCGCGCCGGCCTCCATCCATGCGATGTCGTCCAGTTTCAGCAGGAACGACAGCGACGATGCGAAGCGCGCGACGCGTGCGCGGTCGTGGTCGCTGCCGTCCTGCAGCAGCAGGCGGATGGTCTTCGCCGGCGACACGTTCAGCTCGCTGCGCACGCGACGCAGCGCGGACACCATGGTCTTCAGCCATTCCACGTCGGCATCGGCCTGCGCGTAGTCCTGGCCGGCGAAGTCGCTGGCGACCGGGTAGGGGCGCAACGACACGGTGCCGCCATCGATGCCCAGCTTCGGCGCGACCTGCTGCCACAGTTCCTCGGTAACGAACGGCGTCAGCGGGTGCAGCAGGCGCAGCAGCGATTCCAGCACGTACAGCAGCGTGTGGCGGGTGCTGTCGGCGGCCGCGGCGTCATCACCATTCAATGCAGGCTTGGCCAGTTCGACGAACCAGTCGCAGAACTCGTTCCAGGCGAACTCGTACAGCGCCTGGGACAGCAGGTCGAAGCGGTAGGCGGCGAACTGCGCTTCGGCTTCCGCGGTGACCTGGGCCAGGCGCGACAGGATCCAGCGTTCGGCATCCGTCTTCGGCTGCGGTGTGCCGGTGGCGCTGAAGACCTCGGTGTTCATCAGCACGAAGCGGGTGGCGTTCCACAGCTTGTTGCAGAAGTTCTTGTAGCCCTCGGCGCGGCCCATGTCGAACTTGATGTCGCGGCCGTGGGTCGCCAGCGCAGCGATGGTGAAGCGCAGCGCGTCGGCGCCGTGCGCCACGATGCCGTCCGGGAATTCCTTGCGCGTGGCCTTCTCGATCTTCTCGGCCATCTTCGGCTGCATCAGGCCGCCGGTGCGCTTGGCCACCAGGTCTTCCAGCGAGATGCCGTCGATGATGTCCAGCGGGTCCAGCACGTTGCCCTTGGACTTGGACATCTTCTGCCCGTCTTTGTCGCGGATCAGGCCGGTCATGTAGACGTCGCGGAACGGCACCTGGCCGACGAAGCTGTCGGTAGCCATCACCATGCGCGCCACCCAGAAGAAGATGATGTCGAAGCCGGTGACCAGCACCGACGACGGCAGGTAGCGGTCGAAGCCGCGCGCGGCCATCGCCTGTTCGTCAGGCCAGCCCATCGTGCTGAACGGCCACAGCTGCGAGGAGAACCAGGTCTCCAGCACGTCGCTGTCCTGGGTCAGCGCGACGTCGGCGGACAGGCCGGCTTTCGCGCGCGCTTCGGCTTCGTCGCGACCGACGTAGCAGTTGCCCGCGTCGTCGAACCACGCCGGAATGCGGTGGCCCCACCAGAGCTGGCGGCTGATGCACCAGTCCTGGATGTTCTCCATCCAGTGGCGGTAGGTGTTGATCCAGTTCGGCGGCACGAACTTCACCTCACCGGACTCGACCAGTTCCAGGCCGCGCTTGGCCAACCCGTCCATCTTCACGAACCACTGGTCGGTCAGGTAGGGCTCGATCACCTGGCCGGTGCGGTCGCCGCGCGGCACCTGTAGCTTGTGCGGCTTGGTTTCGACCAGCAGGCCGGCGTCTTCCAGATCCGCGAGGACGGCCTTGCGTGCTTCGTAGCGGTCCAGGCCGCGATATTTCTCCGGTGCGTTCTCGTTGATCGCCGCGGTGGGCGTCAGCAGGTTGATCAGCGGCAGGCCGTGGCGCAGGCCGACCTGATAATCGTTGAAGTCGTGCGCAGGCGTGACCTTGACCACGCCGGTGCCGAACTCGCGGTCGACATAGTCGTCGGCGATCACCGGGATCTCGCGGTCGGTCAGCGGCAGCTTGACCATCTTGCCGATCAGGTGCGCGTAACGCTCGTCTTCCGGATGCACCATCACCGCGGTGTCGCCGAGCATGGTTTCCGGACGCGTGGTGGCGACCACCAGCGAGCCGCTGCCGTCGGCGAGCGGGTACTCGATCGACCACAGGAAGCCGTCTTCCTCGACGTTCTCCACTTCCAGGTCGGAAATCGCGGTCTTCAGTACCGGATCCCAGTTGACCAGGCGCTGGCCGCGGTAGATCAGGCCCTGTTCGTGCCAGCGCACGAAGGCCTCGATGACGGCCTTGGACGCCTGCTCATCCATCGTGAAGGTGCTGCGCGACCAGTCGCCGGACGCACCCATGCGGCGCATCTGCCGTTCGATGGTGTCGCCGGACTGCGCCTTCCACTCCCAGACCTTGGCGATGAAGCCGTCGCGGCCCAGCGAATCGCGCGTCTCACCCTGGCCTTCCAGCGCCAGGTTGCGGCTGACGACCATCTCCGTCGCGATGCCCGCATGGTCGGTGCCCATCTGCCACAGCGTGTCGTAGCCGCGCATGCGGTGGTAGCGCACCAGCGCGTCCATCAGCGTGTGCTGGAACGCGTGGCCCATATGCAGGGTGCCGGTGACGTTCGGCGGCGGCAGCAGCACCGTGTACGGTTCGCCCGTGCCGCTGGGCTTGAAGTAGCCGGCGGCTTCCCACTGCGCGTACAGGCGGGATTCGAAGGATTTCGGGTCGTAGCTGGAGGCGAGGTCGGTCATGGGATTCCGGGGGGATGTTGGAGTCGTCATCCCGGCGACTGCCGGGATCCATCCTGATCTTGCCTTTGCGTTGTCTGGCGGGAGGCCAGCGCAACGGCAGAATGGATTCCAGCGTTCGCTGGAATGACGGGTGCTACATATCGTGCTTGTTCACTTCAAAGCCGCGCGCCTTGTACTGCTTCCAGCGCTCGCGCAGCGGTTCGCGTGCGGACGGATCGGCGGGCACCACTTCCAGCACGCGCTCGCAGGCACCGGCGAAGGCCTCGTCGCGCAGGTTGATCACCAGCGCGCGGGCCGGCACGTCGACATCCGGCGTGGCGATCAATACGGGCGTCAGTTCGTCCTCTTCGTCGCCGGCGATCTGGTGCGGGATGTAGGCGTCGGGATCGAACTCCCACAACAGCTCGTCCAGTGCCTCGGCCTGGGCCGCGTCACGCGCCAGCACCAGCGTCCACTGGTTGCTGTCGTAGGCCTTGCGGGCCAGTTCGCAGACCAGCTTGAGCGGCTCCTCGAGGAAGCGCGGCTTGGCGATCAGGTAGAAGTCGGCTCGTGACATAGAAGGCAGGAGTGAGTGGGGAGAAGTGAGAAGTGAGAGGGGAGCGTGCTCTGCTCACTCCTCACTTCTCTTCGCTCACTTCTCGCTGCTCCGGTCCAGCAGCCACTGGCTCAGCAGGCCGACCGGACGGCCGGTCGCCATGCCGCGCTTGCCTTCGTCGTTGGAGACGCCGGCGATGTCCAGGTGCGCCCAGCGCTGGCCTTCGGTGAAGCGGGCCAGGAAGCAGCCGGCGGTGATGGCCCCGGCCCAGCGGCCGCCGATGTTGTAGACGTCGGCGAAGGTGGATTCCAGCTGGGTCTGGTACTCGTCCCACAGCGGCAGGCGCCAGGCGCGGTCGAACACGGTTTCGCCGGCGCCCAGCAGCTCGTTGCTGAGGTCGTCATGCTTGCTCATCAGGCCGCTGGCGTAGCGGCCCAGCGCCACGATGCAGGCGCCGGTCAGCGTGGCCACGTCGACCAGTGCGGCGGGCTTGAAGCGCTCGGCGTAGGTCAGCGCGTCGCACAGGATCAGGCGGCCCTCGGCGTCGGTGTTGCCGACTTCGATCGTCTTGCCGGACATGCTGGTGATGACGTCGGAGGGACGATACGCATTGCCGTCGATGGCGTTCTCCACCGCCGGCACGATTACCACCAGGTTCACCGGCAGCTTCATCTTCGCCGCCGCGACGAACGTGCCGATGACGCTGCCGGCGCCCAGCATGTCGTACTTCATCTCCTCGATGCCGCCCTGGGTCTTCAGGTTCACGCCACCGGTGTCGAAGGTGATGCCCTTGCCGACCAGCACGTACGGCTTGGCGTCGCCGCCCCCGTTCCACTTCAGCACGATCAGGCGCGGGCGGTTGGCCGAGCCGCGGGCCACGGCCAGCAGCGATCCCATGCCCAGCGCTTCCATCTGCGCCTCGTCGAGGATCTCGGCCTCGGCGCCGGTTTCGGCCGCCAGCTTCTGGGCCTGCTCGGCCAGATATGCCGGGGTGCAGATGTTCGGCGGCAGGTTGCCGAGTTCACGGGTGGTCTGCACGCCTGCGGCGATGGCCACGCCCTGCGCCAGCGCCCGGGCGTCGTCGCCGCTGACGTCGAAGCGGACCAGGCCCGGGTCGTCGTTCTTCTTCTTGCCCAGGGTGGCGGTGTAGCGGTAGCAGGCGTGGTCCGCGGCGATCACGGCCTGGCGGATCTTCCAGGCGGCATCGCGGTCCTTCACGTCCACTTCGGACAGGGTGAACAGCGCGGATTTCGCCGGGCCGGTCTTCAGCGCGCGGGCCGCATCGCCGACGGCCTTCAGGTACTGGGCCACGCCGAACTTGGCCGTTTCGCCCAGTCCCACCACCAGCACGCGCGGGGCGGCGACGCCCGGCAGGTCGTGCAGCAGGGTGGTCTTGCCCGTCTTGCCGCCGACATCGCCGCGCTGGACCAGGGCCGACAGCTTGCCGCCGCTCGCCGCATCCACGGCCTGCGCGGCCGGCGTGAGGCTCTTGTCGGCCCAGGCGCCTACCACGAGGCAGTCGACGCCGGCCTGGGCGGGGGCTTCGCGGTTCAGGGTGAATTCCAGCGTCATTGATCAGATTCCCGGTTCAGTTACGTACAATCGCGGGCCGGATGAAAGGTGGCTGGCGCCATCCCGGACCGCAGAGACCGCCGCCGCAGGTGCGGCGCACAAGCCCGAGATTGTAGATCAAGCCCTCCTGATGCCGAAGCTGGACCGCTACCTGTTCCGGGAATTCACCCAGAGTTTCCTGGCCACCCTGATCATCCTGCTGATGGTCAGCGTGGGCGGCGTGATGGCGGACCTGCTGGGCGACGTGGCGGACGGCAAGGTGCCGGCCCGCCTGCTGCTGTCCCAGCTGGGCCTGCAGTTCCTCAACTACATGCCCTACATCATCCCGCTGGCGCTGATGCTGGGGCTGCTGCTGGCGTTCTCGCGCCTCTATCGGGATTCGGAAATGGCGGTGCTGACGGCGGCCGGCATCGGCCCGCGCCGCCTGCTGCGGCCGCTGCTGATGCTGGTGGTGCCGGTGGTGGTGATTGTCGGCCTGTGCTCGCTGTGGCTGGGCCCATGGGCGCTGCGCACCGCGCAGACCATGCTGGAACACGCCAACCGCAGCCTGGTGGTCTCGGGCCTGGACGCCGGCAAGTTCACCGTGCTGTCCAGCGGCGCGGTGGTCTACGTGAGCGGGCTGTCGCCGGACGGGACCGGCCTGAGCAGGGTGTTCATGCACCGGGCGAAGGACGGCCGCATCGACGTGGTGACGGCCAAGTCCGGGCAGATGTTCTTCGAGGGTGAGCGCAACCGTTACCTGAGGCTGGATGACGGCTTCCGGGTCGAGGGCCCGGACGGTCCCGGCCTGGATTACCGGCTGATCCGCTACAAGGCCAATGAAGTCGCCCTGCCGGACCGCGCCGACACCCTGGACAAGGACGATCCCTCGCTGCAGCCCACCTCGAACCTGCTGGGCGACGCGCGTCCGGCCGCCAACGCGCAGCTGCACGCGCGCCTGACCCCGCCGCTGCTGGCGCTGGCGTTCGCGCTGCTGACCCTGCCGCTGTCGCGCAGTTCGCCCCGTCAGACCCGTTACGGGCGGGTGATGCTGGGCTTCCTGGCCTATCTGGTCGGCATCAGCCTGATGTTCAACGGCACCCAGTGGCTCAGCGAGGACAAGCTGCCCGGACTGGCGGGCCTGTGGTGGCTGACCCTGCCGCTGCTGGCCGCGGCGATCTGGTTCTATCTGCGTGACGGCCGGCCGTCGCGACCGCGGAGGCGCGCATGAGGTTCATGCCACGCCTGCACGACACCTATGTGGGCCAGGTGGTACTGGTCACCGTCCTCCTGGCCTGGGCGGTGCTGGTGGGCTTGGACGTGGTGATGGCGCTGTCCGGGGAGATCGGTGACCTGGGCACCGGCAACTACACCTTCGGCCATGCCGTGGCCTGGGTGCTGTACACGGTGCCGCGCCGTGCCTACACGATGTTTCCCACCGCGGCGGTGATCGGCTCGCTGATGGGGCTGGGGCAGCTGGCGGCCAGCTCGGAACTGACCGCGCTGCGTGCGCTGGGCCTGTCGCGGCGGCGGTTGAGCATTTCCGTGGCGGCGGCGCTGGCGCTGTTGACCGGCCTGATGGTGGTCAGCGGCGAAACGCTGGGCCCGTGGGGCCAGCGCCAGGCCGACACACTGAAGATGAGCGCGCGCACCGGCAACGTGGCGATGGACCGCTATTCCGGGTTGTGGGCCCGCGAGGGCAACACGTTCCTCTACGCGCAGAGCGGCGAAGAGCGCGAGCAGCCGGGCGGCAAGGTGTCGCTGCAGCTGCGCGACGTGCGGATGTACGAACTGGCGGACGACGGTCGCCTGGCCTCCATCGCGCACGCCGCCATCGCCGAACACCTGGACGGCTACTGGCTGCTGAAGAACGTCCGCCGGACCACCTTCAACGAGCGCTCCGCCACCCAGACCACGGTGCTCGGCGAGCGTTGGGAATCGGAACTGGACGCTTCGGTGCTGTCGTCCAGCCTGGTGCGCGCGCGCAACATGCCCAGTCACGAGCTGAGCCAGAACATCGATTACCGCAAGCGCAACGGACTGGACGCGCGCGACTACGAGGACCAGTACTGGGCGCGCTGGTTCTATCCGCTCAACGTGCTGGCGCTGTGCCTGGCCGCCATTCCCTTCGCCTTCGGCAGCCTGCGCAGCGGAGGCATGGGCAAGCGGCTGTTCCTGGGCATCGTGTTCGCCGTGGGCTTCTGGGTGCTGCAGACCATGTTCGTGCGCCTGGCGGGCGCCTTCCGGCTGGACTACCGCATCGCCTATGCGATCCCGCCGTTCGCCCTGCTGGGCATTTCGTGGCTGCTGTTCCGGCGACGCAGCCGCTGAGGTGGCGTCAGGCGCGCTTCGGCAGCCGGACCATGCGCGTGCCGCTGTAACGATCGTGGAACGTCAGACGGTCCCGGTCCAGCCACGCCCACCAGAAGCCCAGGCCCCCCGCGAGCGTGGACAGCGTCGCCAGCGCATAGCGGCGCCACAGCGTGGCGAGTGACGGCGCGCCACCATCCAGTGCGGTCACTTTCAGCCGCCATGGCCGCATGCCCAGCGTCTGCCCACCGCGCAGCCAGCTGAAGGTGGCGTACAGGCCGGCGACACCCCAGCAGCAGGCCCAGAGCAGCCACCACATCGGGCTGAAGGGTTCGATGTTGTGGCGGACGTCGCCGCTGATCACCACGTCGACCAGGACGAACGGGATAGCCACGGCCAGCCACATCGCCAGCACCGGCCAGATGTCGTAGAGCAGGGCGAGCAGACGCCAGCCGATCAGGGTGCGGGGTTTTTCAGGGGTAGAAGCGGGTGCGGATTTCATCGCGACAGGATACCGGCTACGCCCGTTCGACTCCTGTGGGAGCGACGTGAGTCGCGAAGACCCGGCCCCTCTCGCTGGAACAGCGGGGTTGTGGACGACGCCGCAGACATCGGTCCTCAGCATCGATCGCGTCCCACTCCCCGCTTCGCGACTCACGTCGCTCCCACAAGACCGGGGACGCATCGCCTAAGCTTGCCGCATGACTGCCCGCACGCCCGCCGAACGCCGCCAGCAGGCGAGCGCCCTGCCTCCGGTCCCGGATACGGATGCCGCCGATATCGCCGCCTTCCTCGATGCGATCTGGGCCGAGAGCGGACTGGCCCGGCCCACGCTGGACAGCTACCGGCGCGACCTGGAGGGCTTCGCCCGCTGGCGCGACGGCCGCGGGGGCGGACTGGCCGCGACCGATCGCGCGGGCCTGTTCGACTACCTGGCCTGGCGGACCCGCCAGGGCTATTCGCCGCGCAGCAACGCCCGCCTGCTGTCGGCCCTGCGGGCCTTCTTCGCCCATCGGCTGCGTCAGGGGCTGCGGCGTGACGATCCGACCGCCCTGCTGGATCCGCCGCGCCTGCCGCGCTCACTGCCCAAGGCGCTGGCCGAAAGCGAAATCGACGCGCTGCTGGCTGCGCCGGACACCGCCACGCCGCTCGGCCTGCGCGACCGCGCGATGCTGGAACTGATGTACGCCGCCGGCCTGCGCGTCAGCGAGCTGGTCCACCTGCCGGCCACCGCGGTCAACCTGCGCCAGGGCGTGCTGCGGGTCACGGGTAAGGGCAGCAAGGACAGGCTGGTGCCCTTGGGTGAGGAATCGCAGCACTGGCTGGAAACGTACCTGGCGCAGGCGCGTCCCGCCCTCGCCGGGAAACGCAGCGTGCCGTCGCTGTTCCTCGGCACGGGGGGCGAACCGCCGACCCGGCAGCAGTTCTGGGCCCTGGTCAAGCGGTACGCGGCGGTGGCCGGCATCGATCCTGTCCGCATCAGCCCGCACGGACTGCGGCACAGCTTCGCCACCCATCTGCTCAACCGCGGCGCCGACCTGCGCGCCCTGCAACTGCTGCTGGGACACAGTTCGCTGTCGACCACGCAGATCTACACCCTGGTGGCGCGCGAACACCTCAAACAGCTGCACGGCCGCCATCACCCGCGCGCATGAACCCGGTCACGCTTGCGGCCGGTTAAGCCGGCCGCCCGTCGCCGTGTGCCAGAATCGGCACCTCTCTCCGCCACCTGCCGCGCCGCGGCTCCACCGGATGCTCCTGATGCCCCGCCTGATCACCGCCGCCCTGCTGGGCGCCCTCAGCCTGACCGCGTGCGCGCAGGCCCCGCAAGCGCCTGCCGCCGACAAGCCGGCTGCGGCCAAGCCCGCGACGGCGTCGACCGCCGCCAGCGGCTCGGCAGAGGACCGCGCCCGGGCCGCGATCGCCAAGCTCAACCCCCGTGCCAAGGTGGAATACGTGGGTGCGGCGCCGCTGCCGGGCTTCCGAGAGGTCATTGCCGGCGGCCAACTGCTCTATGTCAGCGATGACGGCCGCTACCTGATGCAGGGCGCCGTGCTCGACCTGGAGGCGCAGGAAGACCTGATGCAGAACAGCCCCGCGCTGGCCGAGCATCGTCGCAAGCTGATCGCCACCATCCCGCACGCCGAACGCATCGTGTTCGCGCCGCCGAACGCCAAGTACACCGTCACCGTGTTCACCGACATCGAATGCGGCTATTGCCGCAAGCTGCACGGCGAAGTGGGCGAGCTCAACCGCCTCGGCATCGCCGTGGAATACTTGGCGTTCCCGCGCATGGGCCTGGGCAGCCAGGACCACAAGGACATGATCTCGGTCTGGTGCTCGCCCGACCGCAAGCGCGCGCTGACCGATGCCAAGGCCGGCAAGCCGGTCGCCCCCCGCGACTGCAAGAACCCGGTGACGATGGAGTTCGATGTGGGCCAGCGCATCGGCGTGAGCGGCACCCCGGCCATCTACTCGGCCGAAGGCGTGCAGCTGGGCGGCTACCTGCCGCCGGCCGCCCTGCGGGCCAAACTGGACGAGCTGGCGGCGAAAAAGGCCCCGGCCGCCGCCGCAGGCGCCGCACCCTGACGCCAGGGAAGCCGGCCCCGGGCCGGCTTCGCTACAATAGCGGGCCCCGTCCTGACGGCACGCCCCCACGGTTCCCGGACATGATCGTCCTCGAAGGCCAATCGGCCTTGTCGCATTTCCGCCGCGCGCGGCTCGAATCCAAGCTCCAGTCCATCGCCCCCGCCGTCCGCGTTCGCGGCGCCTGGCATGTGTACTTCATCGAGGCGGACCCGGGCGCCAGCCCGGACCTGGCCACGCTGCGGCGCGTCCTGCAGGCCAACGAGGGCGATGCCCCGCAGGCGGACGGCGCGGTCTCCCGCTTCGTCACCCCGCGCCTGGGCACGCTGTCGCCGTGGGCCAGCAAGGCCACCGAGCTGCTGCGCGGCGCCGGCCAGCCGGTGAAGCGCGTCGAGCGCGGCCTGCGCATCGACCTGGAAGGCTGGGACGATGCGTCGCCAGCGCTGGCCAAGGCGCTGCACGACCCGATGACGCAGTCCCTGCTCGCCAGCCGCGAGCAGGCGCAGGCCCTGTTCACCGCGCCCGCGCGCGGCGAACTGGAGCGCATCCCGCTGGCGCAGCTGGAGGCCGCGAACGCGCGCCTGGGCCTGGCGCTGGCCGAGGACGAGATCGACTACTTGCGCACACGCTACGCCGAGCTGGGTCGCGATCCGTCCGACGTTGAGCTGATGATGTTCGCGCAGGCCAACTCCGAGCACTGTCGGCACAAGATCTTCAACGCCAGCTGGACCATCGACGGCAAGGAGCAGGACCGTTCCCTGTTCCGGATGATCAAGCACACCCACGCGCAGACGCCGGAGCACACGCTCAGCGCCTACAGCGACAACGCGGCCGTGCTGGAAGGCTACCCGGCCGCGCGTTTCCGCCCGGACGGCAGCGGCCAGTACCGGATCGAGGCGAGCGTCGACTCGGCGTTCTGCATCAAGGTGGAAACGCACAATCACCCCACGGCGATCGCGCCGTTCCCCGGCGCCAGCACCGGCGCCGGCGGCGAGATCCGCGACGAAGGCGCCACCGGCCGCGGTGGCAAGCCCAAGGCCGGCCTGACCGGCTTCTCGGTCTCGCACCTGCGCATTCCCACGCTGCCCCAGCCTTGGGAGGCACCGCGCGCGCTGAATCCGCGCATGGCGCCGGCACTGGACATCATGCTGGATGGTCCGCTGGGCGGTGCCGCGTTCAACAACGAATTCGGCCGGCCGAACCTGCTGGGCTATTTCCGCAGCTTCGAGCTGCCAGAAGGCGAGGCGCTGACCCGCGCCTACGACAAACCAATCATGCTGGCCGGCGGCCTGGGCGCGATCGACCGCATCCAGGTGGAGAAGAAGACGCTGTCGCCCGGCGACGCCGTCATCGTGCTGGGTGGCCCGGCCATGCTGATCGGCCTGGGTGGCGGTGCGGCCAGTTCGGTCGCCTCGGGCGAGAGCGCCGAGGATCTGGATTTCGCCAGCGTGCAGCGCGACAACCCGGAGATGGAACGCCGTTGCCAGGAAGTCATCGACCGCTGCGTGGCGATGGGCGAGGACAATCCGATCCTGTGGTTCCATGACGTCGGCGCGGGCGGTCTGTCCAACGCGATCCCGGAACTGCTGCACGACTCCGGCGTGGGTGGCGTGATCGACCTGGGCAGGGTGCCCAGCGACGATCCCTCGCTGTCGCCCATGCAGCTGTGGTGCAACGAATCGCAGGAACGCTACGTGCTGGGCGTGCCGCAGGCACGGCTGGCGGAATTCGCGGCGATCTGCGAACGCGAGCGCTGCCCGTTCGCGGCCGTTGGCGTGGCGACGAAGGAAGAGCGACTTGTAGTGGGCTACGGCGCCTTGGACGATGCTTCCCTTCTCCCTCCGGGAGAAGGTGGCGCGCAGCGCCGGATGAGGGGTGACGAAGGTCAGGGTGGTTCCGCCATCACCGGCTCCGGTTCCCCTCACCCCAACCCCTCTCCCGAGGGGAGAGGGGCTTATCCCATCGACCTGCCGATGGACGTGCTGTTCGGCAAGCCGCCGAAGATGCATCGCGACACGGCGCATCCGGCCCCGCCGAAGTGGCCCGCGCTGCAGACCGGGGCACTGGACCTGCATGAAGCCGGCCTGCGCGTGCTGGCGCATCCGACCGTGGCGGCCAAGCAGTTCCTGATCACCATCGGCGACCGCAGCGTCGGTGGCCTGACCGCACGCGACCAGCTGGTCGGTCCGTGGCAGATGCCGGTGGCCGACTGCGCCATCACGCTGAGCGGCTACGAAGGCTTTGTCGGCGAAGCCATGGCCATCGGCGAGCGCACCCCGCTGGCGCTGCTCGACGCGGGCGCCGCCGCCCGCATGGCGGTGGGCGAAGCCATCACCAACCTGTGCGCCGCGCCGGTGGAATCGCTGCACCGGGTGAAGCTGTCGGCCAACTGGATGGCCGCCTGCGGATACCCGGGCGAAGACGCCCTGCTGTTCGATGCGGTGAAGGCTGTCGGCATGGAACTGTGTCCGGAACTGGACATCAGCATCCCGGTCGGCAAGGACTCGCTGTCGATGCAGGCGCAATGGCACAGCGACGGTCAGGCGCAAAAGTCGGTGTCGCCGGTCTCGCTGATCATCAGCGCGTTCGCGCCCGTCACCGATGTGCGCCAGCAGCTGACGCCGCTGCTGGCGCGCGAAGACGACAGCGAACTGTGGCTGATCGGCCTGGGTGCGGGCAAGAAGCGGCTCGGCGGTTCCGTCCTGGCGCAGGTGTATCCGCAGTCGGGCGGCGATGGCGCATGGCCCGCGTTCGCCGGCGACGGTCGTGACGAGAGCGTGCCGGACCTGGACGATCCGCAGCGTCTGCGCGACTTCTTCCACCTGATCGCCGATGCGCGCGAAGCCGGCCTGCTGCTGGCTTACCACGACCGCAGCGACGGCGGCGCGTTTGCCACGCTGTGCGAAATGGCGTTCGCCTCGCATCGCGGGCTGGACATCAACCTGGACGGGTGGGGCGACGACGCGTTCCGCACGCTGTTCGCCGAAGAGCTGGGCGCGGTGGTGCAGGTGGCCGACGAGGATCGCGCGGCCTTCGCCGACCTGGTCGAGCGCCACGCGCTGACCGAATGCGCGCAGCGCATCGCGCGCCCGACGACGGCCGCCGTGGTGCGCGTGCAGCAGGACGGCGACGTGCTGACCGAATGGCGCTGGGAGGAACTGTTCGATGCCTGGTGGTTGGTCACCCATGCCATGCAGAAGCTGCGCGACAACCCGGAGGCTGCCGACCAGGAGCGCGAGACCGCGCGCCAATTCGGACGCACCGGCCTGAAACCGAAGCTGTCGTTCGATGCCGCCGAGGATGTCGCGGCGCCTTTCATCGCCACGGGCAAGCGCCCGAAGGTGGCGATCCTGCGCGAGCAGGGCGTCAACGGCCAGATCGAGATGGCCTCGGCGTTCACCCGCGCCGGCTTCGACGCGTTCGACGTGCACATGAGCGACCTGATCGCGGGCCGTGTGTCGCTGGCGGACTTCAGCGGCCTGGCTGCCTGCGGCGGTTTCAGCTACGGCGACGTGCTGGGTGCGGGGCGTGGCTGGGCGACCTCCATCCTGGAGCGCAACGCCCTGCGCGATGTCTTCGCGACCTTCTTCGCGCGCGCCGACACGTTCTCGCTCGGCGTCTGCAACGGCTGCCAGATGATGAGCCAACTGAAGGACATCATCCCGGGCGCGCAGCACTGGCCGGTGTTCCTGCGCAACCAGAGCGAACAGTTCGAAGCGCGCGTGGCGCTGCTGGAAGTGCAGGAGTCGCCGTCGGTGTTCTTCCGCGGCATGGCAGGTTCGCGCATCCCGGTGGCGGTGGCGCACGGCGAAGGCCGCGCCTCGTTCGCCGGCGCGGTCGACCAGGCCGCGGCGCACGTCGCACTGCGCTACGTGGACGGCGATGGCGTGGTCGCGACGGCGTATCCGCTCAATCCCAACGGCTCGCCCGACGGCATCACCGGCCTGACCAGCGACGACGGCCGCGCCACCATCCTGATGCCGCACCCCGAGCGTACGCCGCGCAGCGCCAACCACAGCTGGCACCCGGCCGGCTGGCCGGAAGACTCGCCGTGGCTGCGCATGTTCCGCAACGCGCGGGTGTGGGTGGGGTGAGCGCCTGTCCATTGGCGCGGTTCACAGGAGGGGGAAGGCAGGCGCCTCTCCCCTCTTTAGTTTTGCGGATCCGATTCGTTACCTTCGCGCGATTACTTCGGGGAAGGGGAAGACGATGGGGCGGAAGAAGTTAAACAAAGTAATCACCTCCGTCCCCTTTTTCGCCTTTTCCAGAGCTCAGAAAGCGGTAAGCAGTTATTGGAGTGTTACTTCCGTGTCGGTATGCCGGTCCAGATTCAGTCTTCCATGAATATTTGCGTAAGCTCACCACAGGGCATCATCAAGAGGACATGGCCGTAATGACCGTGCTGCCATTTAAAAAGTTGGATAAGATCGTGGACCAGGCCATGCTGGAATGGTTTACGCCGCTGGGGTTCGTGCGCGCCAGTTCGGGGGGCGTCGAGCGATGGCAGGGAGACCGCTATGACTATCTGGGGTGTGTGGTCAACCGGATTGGCGGCGAGAATCGGGTAAGCCCGTTCGGTCAAATGGGGTGGCGGCACCGCAAGGGCATCTACTCCTACTTCATGTCCGACGATCCGGTGGAGTCGAATAAGATTGCAGTAGACGTCCAGTTGCAGTACGCCAACTTCACGAACGACTGGACAGCCGACATGCGCTGTCAGCACGAGGAAGAACTGGAAACGTTCCTGCCGCAATTGCGGAGCTTCGTCATGGATCGGCTCTATCCGGCGTTGATGTCCTACGCAACGCCGGAGCAGGTGTTGGCGCTATATCTAAAGAAGAATCACAGTAGCCCCACAGACTTTGATCCTCCGGTTTGGCAGGGGTACAACGCGGCGTCGGCCTTGACTGGCCTGATCTTGGCTAGGTTGCACGGCCCGGGACATTACGAAACCCTGAAACGTCGTTATGCCGGAGAATTTGCCGACCTTGACGTCGATACATTGGCACGGGCCAATCGCTTGATTGCCTACTTGGACCAGCCTGATCCTCTCCCGGCCCTGCCTTCAACGTGAACGTGCGGGTGTCGGCGGTGATGTGGCGGTGGCTAGCAAGGCGCGACGCCAGCAGTTAACCGCTTCGCCCTTCGGAGTTGAACAACAAAGGAGCGGAGGAAGTTAAATCAATAAGGAGCGAAGGTGGCTGAGCAGTCTTCGTTTCTGGTCCTCCACTACTGCGGCATTTGGACCGGCCGTCCTATCGAGGACGCCCACGGCAGAGCGCGGCAGGCGGACCTGCTAAAGTCGGACATCAGAAGGAGGCTCCCGTGAACGCTGCCGCGCTCGACACCCCGCTTTCCGACGACGAACGCATCGTCGCGGCCCTGTTGGCCCGCGGGCGGCTGAAGGAAGCCGACCTGGGGCGGGCGCGGCGCCTGCAGGACGAGACCGGGGGCGACCTGCTGTCGCTGCTGTCGCGCCTGGGGCTGGTGTCCGAGCGCGATCATGCGGAGACGGCCGCCGAGGTGCTCGGGCTGCCGCTGGTGACGGCGAAGGACATGCCCGACGTGCCGCCCGAGTCGGTGGCGCTTTCACTCCGTTTCCTCAAGCAGTTCCATGTCTGCCCGGTCGGTGAGGACGAAACGCACGTCGACCTGCTGATGGCGGACCCGCAAGACGCCTACGCGCGGGAAGCCGTGCGCCTGGCCACCGGTCGCGACGTGCGTGTCAGGGTGGCGCTGCGTTCGGAGATCAGCGACCTGGTCGAGCGCTATTACGGCCAGGGCCGCAGCGCGATGGGCGCCATCGTGGAGAACGCCGACGGCGAAGCCACCGCGGACCTGGACGATGTCGAACACCTGCGCGACCTGGCGTCCGAAGCGCCGGTCATCCGCCTGGTCAACCTGGTGATCCAGCGGGCGGTCGAACTGCGCGCCTCCGACATCCACATCGAGCCGTTCGAGAACCGCCTGAAGGTGCGCTACCGCATCGACGGCGTGCTGGAGGAGGGCGAAAGTCCGCCCGCCAACCTCACTGCCGCGGTGATCAGCCGCATCAAGATCATGGCGCGGCTCAACATCGCCGAGCGCCGCCTGCCGCAGGACGGCCGCATCATGCTGCGCGTGCAGGGCAAGGAACTGGACCTGCGCGTCAGCACGGTGCCCACCGCCCATGGCGAAAGCGTGGTGATGCGCCTGCTCGACCGCGAGACGGTCGTGTTCGATTTCAAGAAGCTGGGCTTCACCGATGCCTTCCTGCCGCAATTCCAGAAGGTGCTGCAGCAGCCGCACGGCATCCTGCTGGTCACCGGCCCCACCGGCTCGGGCAAGACCACCACGCTGTACACCGCGCTGAGCAAGCTCAACACGCCGGACGTGAAGATCATCACCGTCGAGGATCCGGTCGAATACCAGATCGAGGGCATCAACCAGATCCAGGCCAAGCCGCAGATCGGGCTGGACTTCGCCCACGCGCTGCGCAGCATCGTCCGCCAGGATCCGGACATCATCATGATCGGCGAAATGCGCGACCTGGAAACCGCGCGCATCGCCATCCAGTCCGCGCTCACGGGTCACCTGGTGCTCAGCACGCTGCACACCAACAACGCAGCCGGCGGCATCACCCGCATGCTCGACATGGGGGTGGAGGACTACCTGATGACCTCCACCATCAATGGCATCCTGGCCCAGCGCCTGGTGCGCCGGCTCGAGCCCACGCATGCGGAGAAGTACGCCGCCTCGCCCGAGGAAATCGAGAAGTTCGGGCTTCGCCGCTTCCACCCGCAGGGCGAGATATTCCTGTACCGCCCGCGCGGCTCGGCCATCGCGCCGACCGGCTACCTGGGCCGCACCACCATCGTCGAGTTCCTGGTGATGAACGACGAGATACGCCGCGCCATCATGCGCCACGCCGGCATGGGCGAGATCGAACAGCTCGCGCGCGACGCCGGCATGCAGACCATGTACGAGGACGGCATCGCCAAGGCGCTGGCCGGCGAGACGACGATCGAGGAAGTGCTTCGCGTCACCGAGGAGGGTTGAGCCATGGCGAAGGACTGGGTGCGGATCTGCCTGTTCGCGGCGGCGCTGGTGCTGCTGCCCGTCGCCGCGAAGGACAAGCCGGCGCGCACGCTGGCCCGCGCCGAACTGCCGCCGGGCTTCGCCATCGGCAGCGGTTCTCCGGCGCTGGCCCTGCAGGTGGACGTCGTCGGCGACAAGGTGGTGTCCTGGGCGCCGGCGCAGCCGGGCGCGGGCAACCTGCGCGGCACCCGCAGCGGCGACGCCGGCCAGACCACGCTGATGGTCTCCAGCACGTTGCCGGACGCGATCAAGTTCGACCTCTACGTCTCCACCGATGGCGAACGTTTCGAATACGCCAGCACCTGCGGCGTGACGCCGGGCGTGTCCTCGTTCGAGATGTGGGAACGGCCGATCACGCTGTTCGCGATGGGCAATCCGCGGGTGCTGCCGAAAGGGCGCATGGACTGCGACTGAGCCGCGGATATCCCGCAAGGAAAGGGCCCGGCATCGCCGGGCCCTTCTTCTTTGCGCGACCGTGGTTTACAGGTCGATACCGAAGCCCACGCCGGCCGACTTCTCGTCGCCGCTGAACGCGCCACCGATGCTGAAGGACGCGCGGTCGCCGATCGGCTTGGAATAACCCACCGACAGCGCGTTCTCGCCGTTCTGCCAGCCGGCACCCACGGCGACCCGTCCGCGTGGGCTGCGGCTGCCGGCGGCGTTGATGGCCATGTTCAACATCGCCGAACTCATGGCGCCCATCCTGTCCAGTCGGCGGTCCTGCTCCGAGAACCGGCGGTTGACGTCGCCCCGGAAGGCGTTGAAGTCGTCCTCCAGCGCCTTGACCTGGAAGTCCGCGTAGGCCTTCGCGCTGGCCAGGGTGCTCGCCGAGGACTGGTCGGTGTAGGACTGTGCGCTGCTGAGCGTGTTGGCGTCGCCCGCATCGGCGTAGGATGCGGCCGCGGCCGGCACGTCCGCTGCCGCGGTGGCGTCGGTCGGTGCCGCGACCGCAGGCTGGCCGCTGGCCACGGCGCCGCTGCTGGCAGCATCCGTCGTCGTCGCCGTCCCGCGTGTCGGCGTCGCAGCGGCAGCGCCGGTGCCAGGCGCGGACGCCGTCTCGCCCGCGACCTGACCCTGGCTGGCCTGCGTGGGCGGTGCAGCACTGGCGGACGCCGTGGCGCCGCTGCTCGATCCGCTGTACATGCCATACAGCTCGTTGAGCTTGGCGTCGACAGCGGTGAAGGCCGCGCCGACGTTGTTGTACGAAGTTCCCTGGATCGTATAGCTGGGTGCGATGAACACGCCGCCGGAGAATCCCGCGCCGCCGCCGAGCGCACTGGCCACGAAGCTCAGTTGCGACAGGTTCACCGCGTCGGTGGCCTGGGTGCCGGCCGCGACGTTGGTGACCTGGCGCTCGCTGCCGACGCTGCCGACGGAGACGGTGTCTTCGCGGTCCGCGACGGAATCGCCACCGATCGCCACGCTGTTGTCGGCTTCGGCGCTGGCCAGGTTGCCCACCGCCACCGCGTTGACGCCCTGCGAGTAGGCGCCACCGCCCACGGCGACCGAGTAGTCGCCGGACGCCTCGGTCGGAAGGAAGCCGAAGAACGCGCCGCCGACCGCCACGCTGTTGTCGCCGCTGGCGATGGCGTTCGAACCCAGCGCGGTGCTGTCGTAGTTGCTCGCGACGGCACCGAAGCCCAGCGCGGTCGCGCTTTCCTGCGACGCTTCCGCACCGTAACCGAACGCCGAGGCGGCGAAGGCGGATGCGCTGCTGTAGCTGCCGATCGCCGCCGATCCATCGCCCGATGCATCGCTGCGGAAACCGGCCGCCGTCGCCTGCAATCCCGACGCCGAACTCTCCGTGCCGTTGGCGGTGGCATAGGCGCCGGACGCGGAGGCCCCCGCGCCGGTGGCGGTCGCGCCGCTGTCGCTGGCGACGGCCCCTGCCCCTATCGCGGTGGCGTCGTCGGCCGTCGCCTCCGTGCCGGCGTAGACCGGATTGCCGTCTTCATCGAGCAGCGGGTCGCCGTTCTCGTCGAACAGCGGGCGCTGCCCGCCGAGCGCGACGGCACCCGCGCCGGTCGCCTGCGCGCCTGCGCCGCTGGCGACACTGTTCTCGCCGGTCGCGGTGGCGTTGAAGCCGGTGGCCGTCGCGCCGTTGGCGATCGCGAAGGCACCGGATCCCGTCGCTGTCGCACCGACGCCCTCCGCCAGGGCCGCCGCGCCGGAGGCGGTCGCGTAGTCGCCGGTCGCGGTGGCGTCGTCGCTGCCGTCGCCGGCACCGTTCGCCTTGAAGTAGCGGGTGGCGTTTTCCGACGCTTCGGCCAGCGCGTTCAACTGGTCGAGGTTCACGGCATCCGTGCCTTCGGTGCCTGCGGCCACGTTGGTGATCTGGCGTTCGGCACCCACGTCACCCACCGAGACGGTGTTGTCGCGGTCGTTCCACGAGTTGGCGCCGATCGCGACGCTGTTCGGCGCCCCCGCCACGGCGTTCACGCCCACGGCCACGCTCTCTTCGCCATCCGCGTAGCTGTTGTGGCCGAGCGCAGTGCTGTACTCGCCGGTGGCCCAGGCCCCGTTGCCGAAGGCCGAGCTGCCGGTGCCGCTGGCACGTGTGTTGATGAGGCCGAAGAAGGTGGTGCCGCCCACGGCGGTGCTTTCATCGCCGCCGGCGGCGGCCCCTTCGCCGACCGCCGTCGCGCCGCTGCCGCCTGCATCGGCACCGTAGCCGAACGCCGAGGCGAAATCCCCGCCCGCGCTGCTATAGCCACCGACCGTGGTCGAGGCCAGTCCGCCCGCACTGCTACGGAAGCCGACCGCCGTGGACTGCGTTTCCGCTGCCGAGGCTTCGGTGCCCAGGGCGGTGGCGTAGGGACCGGACGCATTCGCACCAGCACCCACGGCGCTCGCGCCGACTTCGCCCGCGACGGCGCCCGCGCCCACGGCCGTGGCATCGTCCGCCGTGGCTTCGGTGCTGGCATAGACGGGATTGCCGTCCTCATCGAGCACGGGATCGCCGTTCTCGTCGAACAGCTGGCGCTGGCCGCCCAGCGCGATCGCGCCTGCACCGGTGGCCTGCGCGCCGGCACCGTTGGCCACGCTGTTGCGGCCGGTGGCGGTGGCGTTGAAGCCGGTCGCGGTGGCGCCTTCGGCGATCGCGAACGCACCGGAACCGGTCGCCGTCGCACCCACGCCCTCCGCCAGCGCGGCGGAGCCGGAGGCAGTGGCGTGGTCGCCATTCGCGGTGGCGTCATCGGTGCCGTCGTTCGCGCCGTTCGCCTTGAAGTAGCGCGTGGCGTTTTCCGAGGCTTCGGCCACCGCGTTCAACTGATCCAGGTTCACCGCATCGGTGCCTTCGGTCCCGGCCGCGACGTTGGTGATCTGGCGTTCGCTGCCCACATCGCCGACCGAGACGGTGTTGTCGCGGTCCGCGGTCGAGTTGGCGCCCAGCGCCACGCTGTTGTCGCCCAGGGCCGTGCTGTAGAAGCCGACCGCGGTGCTGTTGTCGCCACTGGCCCAGGATTCCGCACCCAGTGCGGTGGCGTAGTCGCCCGGCGCGTAGGAGAAGAAGCCGGCCGCCGTGCTTTCCAGACCCGACGCTTCGGCCAGGCTGCCGGCCGCCAGACTGTAGTCGCCCGCCGCAATGGCGCCGCTGCCGAAGGCCGCCGCGCTGAAGCCGCTGGCCTGCGTGTAGACCAGCAGGCCGAAGCCAGGGATCAGGTCCGCCGGGCCGCCGACGGCGACGCTGTAGTCGCCGGTGGCCCCGCTGGCATGGCCGAAGCTGGACGCATACGATCCCGTCGCCGTGCTGCCATAGCCGAACGCGGAACTCGCTTCCCCGCTGGCTTCGCTGAGTACGCCGAACGACGCACTGCCCAGCCCCGACGCCAGGCTGCCGGAACCCACGGCCGTGGCCCCGAGGCCCGAAGCGACGGTGTTGACGGTGATCGGATTGCCGTCGGCATCGAAGGCGTCCACCTGCCCGCCGATGGCGATGCTGGAATCGCCGCTGGCCTCTGCGCTGCTGCCGGTGGCGACGCTGTTGCTGCCGGTAGCGGTCGCGGAGAAGCCGGTGGCGGTCGCGCCGTCGCCCAATGCGAAGGCAGCGGAGCCGGTCGCGGTCGCGCCGATACCTTCGGCCAAGGCGGCCGAACCGGACGCCGTCGCGTAGTCGCCGGTGGCCGTGGCGTCGTCCGCGCCATCGTCGGCCCCATTGGCCTTGAAGTAGCGCGTGGCGTTCTCCGAGGCTTCGGCCACCGCATTCAACTGGTCCACGTTCACCGCATCGGTGCCTTCGGTGCCGGCCGCGACGTTGGTGATCTGGCGTTCGCTGCCGGCGCTGCCGACGGACACGGTGTCTTCGCGATCGGCGACCGAGTCGCCGCCGACGGCCACGCTGTTGTCGGCTTCGGCCGTGGCCAGATTGCCCAGCGCCACCGAATTGAAGCCCGGCGTGTAGGCACCACCACCGACCGCGACCGAGTAGTCGCCGGAGGCCTCGGTCGGGATGAAGCCGAAGAACGCGCCGCCGACCGCCACGCTGTTGTCGCCGCTGGCGATGGCGTTGGAACCCAGGGCAGTGGAATCGAAGTTGCTCGCCACCGCTCCGAAGCCCAGTGCCGTGGCGCTGTTGCCACTGGCTTCGGCGCCGTAGCCGAACGCGGAGGCGCCGAAGTCGGAGGCACTGCTGTAGCCGCCGACGGCGGTGGCGGCGTCATCCGATGCGCCGCTGCGGAAGCCGACGGCCGTGGCCTGCGTGCCGGACGCGGTGGCTTCCGTACCTAGCGCGGATGCGTACGCACCCGACGCATTCGCGCCTGCGCCCGCGGCTGTCGCGCCGACCTCGCTGGCAACGGCGCCTGCGCCGAGGGCGGTGGCATCGCCCGCTGTGGCTTCGGTGCTGGCATAGACCGGGTTGCCGTCCTCATCGAGCACCGGGTCACCGTTCTCGTCGAACAGCTGGCGCTGCCCGCCAACCGCAATCGAACCAGCACCCGTCGCTTGCGCACCGGCGCCATTGGCAACACTGTTCTCGCCGGTGGCCGTGGCGCTGAAGCCGGTCGCCGTCGCACTGTTCGCCAACGCAAAGGCGCCGGAGCCGGTCGCGGTCGCGCCGACGCCCTCGGCCAGCGCGGCCGAGCCGGAGGCGGTGGCGTAGTCGCCGGTGGCGGTGGCGTCATCGGTGCCGTCGTTCGCACCGTTCGCCTTGAAGTAGCGCGTGGCGTTTTCCGAGGCTTCGGCGACCGCGTTCAACTGATCCAGGTTCACCGCGTCGGTGCCTTCGGTACCGGCGGCGACGTTGGTGATCTGGCGCTCGCCGCCGGCGCTGCCGACCGACACGCTGTCCTCGCGGTCGGCAACGGAATCGCCGCCGAGCGCGACGCTGTTGTCGGCGGTCGCCGAAGCCAGGTTGCCGATGGCGGTCGCATTCGTGCCCGGCGCCCATGCGCCACCGCCGACTGCGGTCGAGAAGTCGCCGGATGCCTCGGTCGGCAGCAGGCCCAGCAGCGATCCGCCGACCGCGACACTGTTGTAGCCGGTCGCGAGCGAGCCGGAGCCCAGTGCCGTGCTGTCGCCACCGCTGGCGTCTGCACCGTAGCCGACGGCCGTGTCGAAGCTGCCCGAGGCATTCGCGAACCCGCCGACCGCCACCGTGGCAATGCCGGTCGCCGTGCTGGTGTGGCCTGCCGCCAGCGACTGGGTGCCCGTCGCCGTGGACGCACTGCCGAAGGCGCCGGCGTATGCGCCGGTCGCGCTGCTTCCCGTGCCCACCGCACTCGCGCCTGCGCCGGTCGCGTTGGCCTGCGTGCCCACGGCCGTGGCGTTCGCTCCCGTGGCGGTGCTCTGGCTGCCCAGTGCCGTCGCGCCCTGCGCGGTCGCGCTGCTGTCGTAACCCACGGCGGTCGCATTCACGCCCTTGGCTTCCGCGTAACCGCCGACGGCGGTGGCGCCGGCCTTGCTGGCGATGCTCTTGTAGCCCACCGCCACCGCATGCCGGCCGGAGGCATCGACATCATCGCCGCAGGCCACCGCGTTCTCGCCCGGCCGACCGTCCTTGATCGGATTGCCACGCGCATCCACGCAGTAGGCAGGTCCCGTTCCGATCTGCGGCTTGTCGTTCTGCGGCGGGCCCTTCTGCTTGTCGTGCGCGAATGCCACGCCGAAGGGAATGCCCGCGAGCAGGGCCGAGGCCAGCAGCGTCACGCCCAGGCGTGCACGCACGCGCGCACCGGACGACATCACGCCGTGCGCGCGTCGCGCGAGCTCCGAGGCCACCACCAGCATGCCAAGGGAAGGGTTCCACACCTTGCTGTAAATCCTGTTCATGGATCACGTCCTTCTTTCTGTGTTTTCGGGGGAATACGACAGCCTCCGGGCCTGGCGGCACGGAGATGCGAGGCGGACTGCGTCAGCGAAACGGACTGCGCGGCATGCGACAGGGAAGACGCATGGCCGGCGCGCACGGAGCAATGGAATCGGGAAATCGGAGCAGGAAGCGTGGCGCGGAATGCGACGCAGGGGCGCGCAGCAGTGCATGCGAAAGACGCAGCATCACGATGCTGCAGAAAAGACGTGCAAGCGGAACCGCCATGCGCGATACCGCGAAGGAAAACACTTCCCGCATTCCCCATCCCCTTGGCCCGAGATGATGCAAAAACCACTCCGTGTCATCGAACACTACCCGTGCGTTGTGCAATTTGCGAGAGATTTGCTACGTTCGATGCAACGCGACGAAAAACGCTGAAAACAAGGCGTTAATGGCGTGTGTTCATCGCGTGAAGAGTGTCGTGGCAGGTAAACAGGGGTACCTGCACGATCCGCTTGAAAGGGAAGTCGCAAGTCGTTGAGTAAGCAGTTGGTAAACGGGTTACCCAGTTCGTTCATCCTTGTAGACATGGAGCAGGTCAAGTGAATCCCTATTCTTCTTTCCGCAATTCGCATCGCCGTCCCTTGGTTGCTGCACTCGCCGCAATGTTCGCGCTGGGCGCCGTCGCAGGCTCCGCCTCGGCGGGCGATGTCAGTACCGCCGGTCTGCGCGACGGCGAGACCTACGACCGTTTCATCGTGAAGTACCGCGACGGCAGCACGGCGCGCACCAGCAGTGCAACGCTGCAGCGTTCGTTGGTCGGGGCTGTCTCGCGTGCCGCGCTGGGTCCGGCGAACGGCAAGCCGGTGAGCGCCGCGAAGCTGCGCCGCCTCGGCATCGGCGCGGAGCTGGTGAAGACCTCGCGCAAGCTGGATCGCGTGGAGGCCGAAAGCCTGCTGCGCCAGCTGGCGACGGATCCCGATGTCGAATTCGTCGAAGTGGACGCGCGCCGTTACGCGCGCCTGGTGCCCAACGACACCTACTACAACCAGTATCAATGGCACTTCAAGGATCCGGTCGGTGGCATCAACCTGCCGACGGCCTGGGACAGTGCGACCGGCGCGGGCGTCGTGGTCGCGGTGCTGGACACGGGCATCACCGCGCACAGCGACCTGGATGCGAACATCCTGCCCGGCTACGACTTCATCAGCGACACCTTCGTGTCCCGCGATGGCGACCTGCGCGATGCCGATCCGCGCGACGAGGGCGACTGGAATCCGGTGGCGGGCGAATGCTACGCGGGCTCGCCGGTGCAGGACAGCAGCTGGCATGGCACCCATGTGGCGGGCACCGTGGCGGAAGTGACCAACAACGCCAAGGGCATGGCCGGAGGCGCGTTCGATGCGAAGGTCGTGCCGGCGCGCGTGCTGGGTCGTTGTGGCGGCTACACGTCCGACATCTCCGATGCCGTGATCTGGGCCTCGGGCGGTACGGTCGCGGGCGTTCCGGCCAACGCCAACCCTGCGGAAGTCATCAACCTCAGCCTGGGCGGTTCCGGCGCGTGCAGCGCGGTGGAGCAGAACGCCTTCAACATCGCCATCGCCAACGGCAGCACCGTCGTGGTGGCGGCGGGCAACGACGCCGGCAACGTCAGCGGCTATTCGCCGGGCAACTGCGCCGGCGTCATCACCGTGGGCGCCACGCGCATCACCGGCGGCATCGCCTCGTATTCGAACTACGGCACGCGCGTCGACATCTCCGCGCCCGGCGGTGGCGGCAGCGTGGACGGCAACCCGGGCGGCTACGTGTGGTCCACGGGCAATGCGGGCACCACCGTTCCCACCACCGAGACCTACTTCGGCATGGGCGGTACGTCGATGTCGGCCCCGCACGTCGCGGCGGTGGTCGCGTTGATGCAGAGCGTGGCGGAGACGCCGCTCACGCCGGCGCAGGTACTGGCCACGCTGAAGTCCACCGCGCGACCGTTCCCGGTAGCGCCGCCGGCGAACCGTCCCATCGGCGCGGGCATCGTCAATGCGGCCGCGGCGGTCCAGGCCGTCATCGGCGGCGGCGAGCCGCCTGCGGCGACCGTCCTGACCAACAATGTCGCGGTGGGCGGCAACACCGGTGCCAAGGACGCGGTGGTGCAGTACGCGCTGGTCGTACCGGCCGGGGCCACCCAACTCTCGTTCATCAGCTACGGCGGCAGCGGCAATGCCGATGTGTACGTGAAGTTCGGAAGTCCGGCCACCGCATCGAACTACGATCTGCGTTCGGCGCGTCCCGGCAACAACGAGATGGTCAACATCGCCAGTCCGCAGGCGGGCACGTACTACGTGTCGCTGGTCGGCAAGACGAAGTTCGCCAACGTCAGCGTGCGCGGCAGCTACACCGCGCCCTGAGCGGGCGTGCGGCTCCTCGGTCCCGGAATGCCCGGGCCGAGGCGCCTGCAGGGTGCGCGCATGACGATGCCCCGGCGAATGCGGTAAGTTGGCGCATTCTCCCCGTTCCCACCGGCATGCCGCTCTATCGTTACAAGGCCCTCAACGCGCATGGCGAGATGCTGGAAGGCCAGATGGAGGCCGCCAGCGACGCCGATGTCGTGACACGGCTGCAGGAGCAGGGACACCTGCCGGTGGAAGCGGTGCCTGCGGTGGCCGGTGCCGGTCGCAGCTGGACGCAGTTGTGGCGTCCCCATGCGTTCGGCGGCGACCGCCTGGTGCAGTTCACCCAGCAGCTGGCCACGCTGCTGGGCGCGGGCCAGCCGTTGGACCGCGCGCTGGGCATCCTGCTGGACCTGCCCGAGGACGAGAAGGCGCGTCGCGTGATCGCCGACATCCGCGATGCCGTGCGCGGCGGCGCGCCGCTGTCGGCGGCGCTCGACCGCCAGCATGGCCTGTTCTCGCGGCTGTACATCAACATGGTGCGTGCCGGCGAAGCCGGCGGCAGCCTGCACGACACGCTGCAGCGGCTGGGCGACTACCTGGAGCGCAGCCGCGCGCTGAAGGGACGCGTGGTGAATGCGCTGGTGTATCCGGCGATCCTGCTGGTGGTGGTGGGGCTGGCGCTGCTGTTCCTGCTGGGATACGTGGTGCCGCAGTTCGCGGTGATGTACGAAAGCCTGGACGTCACGCTGCCGTGGTTCACGCGCGGGGTGTTGTGGCTGGGCGCCTTCGTCCGCGATTTCTGGTTCGTGCTGATCACCGTGCCCGCGCTGGCGGTGCTGTGGTTCGACCGGCGCCGCCGCGACCCGGCGTTCCGCGCGCGCCTGGACGCCTGGCTGCTGGAACGGCCGCTGGCCGGGCCGTTGCTGGCGCGGCTGGAGACCGCCCGGCTCGCGCGCACGCTGGGCACGCTGCTGAAGAACGGCGTGCCGCTGCTGACCGCGCTGGGCATCGCCCGCAACGTGCTGGGCAACCGCGCGCTGGCCGCCGATGTCGATGCCGCCGCCGACGACGTCAAGAACGGTCACGGCCTGTCGGCGTCGCTGGGCAAGGGCAAGCGTTTCCCGCGGCTGGCCCTGCAGATGATCCAGGTGGGCGAGGAGTCGGGCGCGCTGGACGGCATGCTGCTGAAGACGGCCGAGACCTTCGAGCAGGAAACCGCTCAGGTGCTGGACCGTATGCTGGCCGCCCTGGTCCCCGCCATCACGCTGGTCCTGGCGGCGGTGGTGGGCGTGGTCATCATCGCCGTGCTGGTCCCGCTGTACGATCTGACCGGCGCCATCAACTGAATTCCGGAGAAACCGCACCATGTCCCATCCGCGCCCGCAGACCGCATTCCGCTCGCCGCGCTCGCAGCAGGGTTTCAGCCTGCTGGAGATCATCATCGTGCTGGTGCTGATCGGCGGCATCCTGGTGCTGGTGGGCAGCCGCGTGATGGGCGGTGCGGACAGCGGCAAGGTGAAGCTGGCGCAGTCGCAGCTGCAGACGCTGTCCGGCAAGATCGAGACCTACCAGCTGGACACCGGCAGCTATCCCGCGCAGCTGTCCGACCTGGTGACGCAGCCCGGCAACGTGGCCGGCTGGCTGGGGCCGTATGCGAAGGAAAGCGAACTGCTGGACCCCTGGAAGAATCCTATCGAGTACCGCATCCCCGGCGAATCGCAGCGGTTCGACCTGATCAGCCTGGGCGCGGACGGGAAGGCCGGCGGCGACAGCGTCGACGCGGACCTGCGGAACGAGTAAGCGCCGGCGCCCACCGTCGTGGCCTGCCGCAGCGCGCTCTCGCATGCCCACGCGCCCGGCGGGCGGCGTGCGGGTGCCCCGCAGGACGGGTTCACCCTGCTCGAAACCCTGCTGGTGGTGGCCCTGATGGCTGCCGCCGCGGTGCTGGCGGCGATGGTCTTCACCGGCGGCATGGAAGGCATGCGCCTGCGGTCCGAGTCCAAGGAGATCGCCGCGCAGCTGCGGTATACGCGGGCGCGTGCCATCGCCACCGGGCAGGCGCAGCGCTTCCGCATCGATCCGCGCGCGCACCAGTGGGAAGCTGCCGGCGACCGCCGCGGTGCCATCGATGCATCGCTGGCGGTGCGCTTCACCGGCGCGCGGGAAGCGCAGGCGCGTGCGGGCGAGGGGGCCATCCTGTTCTTCCCGGACGGCGGCTCGACCGGAGGCCGGGTCACGCTGGCGAGCGGGCGCGCGGCATGGAGCGTGGACGTCGGCTGGCTGACCGGCGAGGTGCGCCTGCTGCGCGACGAGGTGCGTGCGCCATGAATACGCCGTCGTCCGCGCGGCAGCAGGGGTTCACCCTGCTGGAGGTCATCGTGGCGTTCGCGCTGCTGGCGCTGGCCCTGACCCTGCTGCTGGGCTCGCTGTCGGGGGCGACGCGGCAGGTGCGCGATTCCGCTGATGCCAGCCGCGCCACCCTGCATGCGCAGTCGCTGCTGGCGCAGCTGGGTGCGGGCGAAGCCTTGCAGCCGGGGCGGCAGGAGGGCGGTTTCGAACGCGACCGCTACCGCTGGCAACTGGACGTGGTGCCGTTCGCCGATCCGCTGGCGGCGCGTGCGCAGCGCGACCCGGGCGCGCCGCAGCTGCTCGACGTGCGCCTGCAGGTGCGCTGGGGCGACGGCCGCGGACAGGCGCTGCAGTGGCGCACGCTGCGCCTGGCGCCGCGCGACATCAACCAGGCGGCATCGCCATGACATCGCGCCGCGCCCAGGGCTTCACCCTGATCGAAGTGCTGCTGGCGCTGGTCCTGCTGGCGGCCGGGCTGGCGCTGGCCTTCGCCACGCTGCGCTCGTCCACCGCGGTGGTCACCCGCGGAGAGGACATGGCCCAGGCCAGCGAGCGCATGCGCGCCGTGCATGGCTATCTGCGCGCACGGCTGGCCTCGGCGCAGCCGATCGTGTTCGCGACCGATCGCGGCACGCTGCGGCAGGCGCGCTTCCTGGGGTCGCCGCAGCGCATGCGTTTCGTGGCCGACCTGCCCGACTATCTGGGTTACGGCGGCCCCTACCTGCATGACGTGGTCGCCGACGAGACGGGCCAGCTGCGGGTCGCCTTCGCGGTGGCGCAGCCGGAGGCGTCGCTGGAGGACGTGGACCTGGCGGCGCGTGGCCTGCGCGCCGAGCGGCTGGCTGATGGTCTGCGCGTGGTGCGCTTCCACTACCGCGGATTGGATGCGGACAACCGCCTGGGGCCGTGGCAGGACCGGTGGGAGACCTCGGAGATGCTGCCGTTGCAGGTGAAGATGGAAGTGGAAGCCGTCCGGGGTGGGCGCTGGCCCGACCTGGTGGTGACGCTGGCACGCAGTGAGGGCGGCGCCGGTGGCGGCGCGCTGTCCGGCGGCAACGCCCCGGTGCTGCCATGACCGGCATGCGCGGTGCCGCGCTGTTGCTGGTGCTGTGGCTGGTGGCCCTGCTCACCGCGCTGGTGGGCGCGTACGCGCTGACGGCACGTATCGAGGCCCTGCAGGGCCGGGTGGGAAGCCGCGGTGCGATGGCGCAGGAGATCGCGCGGGCTGGCATGGAGTACGCGCTGGTGCGGGTGGCGGACCGCAATCCGGAAACGCACTGGCAACCGAACGGCCGCGCTTACGCGTGGCGGTTCGAGGGGCACGACGTGCAGGTCCGCATCATTGACGAGACCGGCAAGGTCGACCTGAACCAGGCTGACGTGCCGCTGCTGTCCCGACTGATGCAGGCATTGGGCGAGCCACCCGATGCCGGCGACGCGCTGGCGGCGGCCATCGTGGACTGGCGCGATGCCGACGACCTCAGCCAGCCGGTCGGCGGCGCGGAAGACGGCGACTATGCGGCGGCCGGCCGCCCTTACGGCGCGAAGGACGCGCCTTTCGAGACCATCGCCGAGCTGGAACAGGTGCTGGGCATGACGCCCGATCTGTACGCGCGGCTGGAACCGTTCCTCACCCTGTACTCGGGACGCGGGCAACCCGATGCCACCTATGCGCAGGGGCCGGTGCTGGTGGCGATGGGCATGGATGCCACGGCGTGGCTGGCGCAGCGCGAAGCGGCCGGCGCCGCGGGCGCCCTGCAACTCGTCGGCACCGGCAGCGGCACGTATAGTATCGAGAGCCGTGCGCGGCTGGCCGATGGCCGCGAGACGTCGTTGCGGACGGTGGTGCGCGCGGGGGCCAGCCCGGTACCGGGTTCGGCCTACACCTTGTTGCGCTGGGAGGAGGGCGCGTCACCACAATGAGCGGCGTACGCGACACCTTGCAGCGGTTCCGCGCCCGACTTGGCACGGGGCCCGGCGGCTTCCTGGTCTGGTGGGGACAGGCACTGGCGACCTGGCTGCCGGCACGCTGGCGCGTGCTGCTGGGCCTGACCGGCGACCGCCTGCTCTTCCAGCGCCACGAAGACGAGGTGGCCATGGCCTGGCAGCAGGCCGCGCACCGGCATGCACTGGCGCGGTTGCCTGCCACGGTGACGCCGGGCGAACTGCGCGCACTGCTGGGCACCCGCCTGGCGGATCTGCCCCGCTGGTGGCTGATGCCCGCCGACAAAGTGCTGCGGCGCAGGCTGCTACTGCCGTCCGCCGCGGCTGATCGGCTGCGCGATGTCGTTCGTTTCGAGATCGACCGGCAGACGCCGTTCGCCGCCCATGAGGCGTGCTTCGATGCGCGGGTGCTGGGCGTGCGCGAGGACGGGCAGCTGGAGGTGGAACTGGTTGCCGTGCCGAAGGCGACCTTTGCCGCCGGCCTGTCCGGACTGGGTGCGCTGGCCAGCGACCTGGCCGGCGCCGATGTCGAGGATGCCGCCGGCCTGCCGCTGGGGGTCAACCTGCTGCCGGAAGAGGCGCGCGCGACGCGCCAGGCGCCCCAGCGCCGTCTGCACCTGGTGTTCGCGGGCATCGCCCTGTGTGCGCTGGTGTTGGCGGCGTGGCGGGTGCTCGACAACCGGCAGACCGGGGCCGAGGCATTCGCCGCGCAGGTCGAGGCCAACGCCGACGCCGCGCGCCGGGTCGCCGCGCAACGCCAGCAACTGGTCGACCTGGTCGCCGGCACCACCACCCTGAACCAGACCAGCGCCCGGCGCCCGACGGCGCTGGAAGTGATGGATGAGATCACCCGCCGGCTGCCCGACACCACCTATCTCGAGAAGCTGGCGATCGAAGGCGATCGCCTGACGCTGATCGGCTTCAGCCCCGAGGCGTCGGGGCTGGTCGCGCGCCTGCAGGGGTCTCCACTGTGGCGCAATCCCGCGCTGAGCGGTGCCCTGCAGCCGGACCCGCGTACGCGCATGGACCGCTTCACCCTGACCGCCGAACTGCTGGGCAAGCAGGATCCGTCCGCGCCCGCCGCCACGGGAGGCGCCGATGCCGCCGGCCATCACTGACCGCGACCGCTGGCTGGCGCTGGCCCTGCTGCTGGGCGCCCTGTTGCTGGGATACCTGCTTTTGGTGCACCCGTGGTGGACCGTGCCCATGCAGGAGACCGGCCGTCGCGTGGCGGAACTGCGCGAACGCGAACTGCGCATCCGTACCCAGCTGCAGCAGGCGCCGCAGGTGCAGCGCGAACTGGCCGCGGCGCTGGAACAGCAGGCGCAGCGTCCCGGTTTCCTGCCGGAAGCGACGGTCGAGCTGGCCACCGCCGGCCTGGTCCAGCGGCTGGAAGCCATCGTCAAGCAGGCCAGTCCGGGCAATCGCAGCTGCGCCATCGCCAACCAGTCGCCGCTGGCCCTCACCGGCCGCGAGGTCTATCCGCGCGTGGTGGTGCAGGTGCGCCTGCGGTGCGGAGCGCCGGAACTGGCCTCGGTGCTGCACCAGATCGAATCCGGCAGTCCGCGCCTGTTCGTGGAGAACCTCAACATCCTGGCGCAGCGCTACGCCTTCCAGGCCAGCGAAACCGGGGCCGGTGGCCTGGACGTGAACTTCGACCTGTACGGGTACCTCAAGCCGTCGCCGGCCGCGCCACGGGAGCCTGCACGTGCGCCGTGACGCCTGGAACGCCCGCACCTGGATCCTCGCGGTGGTCGCGGGGTGGTCGTTGCTGGTCGCCGTGCTGGCGATGTTCGGGCTCGGCGGGCGGATCACGCCGCTGCCCGCCGACCCGGACCTGGTGCAGCCCCTGCCGCGACTGCCCGCGGCGCCGCCGGAACGGCTGGGTCCGTTGCCGCAGTACGCGATGGTGGGCGAACGGCCCTTGTTCTCGGAAGACCGGCGTCCCAAGCCGTTCTTCCTGTCGGGCGAGGAAGCGGCCGCGCCGGCCTTCGACCTGGTGCTGAGCAGCGTCCTGATCACGCCACGCCTGGAGCTGGCCATCGTGCAGCCGGCGCAGGGCGGCGAAGGCCTGCGGGTGAAGCTGGGCGAATCGCCGGCCGGCTTCCCGGGCTGGCGACTGACCGAACTGGCGCCGCGCCGGGCCGTCTTCGACGGGCCGGAAGGGCGTCGCGAACTCGAACTGCGGGTGTTCGACGGGGCCGGCGGACAGCCGCCCACCGTGATCACCGGGACCGGAACCGTGCCGCCGGCCGCCGCCCCCATGCCGGGTGCACGCCCGACCGGCGGCAACAGTGCGCCGGTCGCGGTCCCCGCAGGACCGGCCCCGGTCCCGGCACCTCCTCCGGCCGCCACGGCGGACGCGGTGGCGCCCGCCTCCGCGACGGAGGCGCCTGCCGCTCCGGCGACCACCACCGACCAGCAGATGGAAGCCATCCGCCAGCGCATCGAGCAGCGCCGCGCGCAGCTGCGGCAGCAGCAGGCGCAACCCACCCCGCCGCCGGCAACGCCCGGCAAGACACAGTAGAGTGCCGGCATGACGTTACGCGTGATCCTGTTTTCCCTCTGCCTGGGCCTGCTGGCCGGCTGCGCCAGCACCCCCGTGCCCGACGTGCGCCGGACCGCGCCCGCGGCGACGGGCGAGGTCGTGCCGGGCGCGGCGCAGACCGCGGCCATGAAGGAGGATGAGGCGCCCGTCACCGGTCCGCAGGCGCAGATCCGCCGCGGCAACGGGCAGATGATCAACCGCAGTGCGGCCAGCGCGCCGCTGCCCTCGCTGGGCGGGGCCAGCAGCGGTTCGGCTACCTTCAATTTCGAAGGCGAGTCCGTGCACGCCGTGGTCAAGGCCATCCTCGGCGACATGCTGGGGCAGAACTACGTGATCGCGCCGGGCGTGCAGGGCACGGTGACGCTGGGCACGCCCAAGCCGGTGTCGCCGGCCGAGGCGCTGAACCTGCTGGAGATGGTGCTGGGCTGGAACAACGCGCGCCTGGTCTACAGCGGCGGCCGCTACAACATCATCTCTGCCGACCAGGCCCTGGCCGGCAGCGTGGCGCCGCGTACCGGCCCGGCCTCGACTGCGCGCGGCTACGAAGTGCGCGTGGTGCCGCTGCGCTTCATTTCGGCCAGCGAGATGAAGAAGGTGCTGGAGCCGTACGCGCGGCCGAACGCCATCGTCAACGTCGATGGCACGCGCAACGTCATCACCCTGGCCGGCACGCGCAGCGAGCTGGAAAACTATCTGCGCACCGTCGAGATCTTCGACGTGGACTGGCTGTCGGGCATGTCGGTGGGCGTGTTCCCGCTGCAGTCCGGCCGCGCCACGCGCGTAGTGGCCGACCTGGAAAAGGTGTTCGGCAACGACAGCAAGACGCCCAGCGCCGGCATGTTCCGCTTCATGCCGCTGGAAGGCGCGAATGCGGTGCTGGTGATCACGCCGCAGCCCGCCTACCTGGACCAGATCCAGCAATGGCTGGAGCGCATCGACGGCGCGGGCGAAGGTAGCCGCCTGTTCTCCTACGAGCTGAAGTACATCAAGGCGCGTGAACTCGCCCAGCGCCTGGCCGAAGTCTTCGGCGCCTCGGGTGGCGGCGCCTCCGGCGATGCCCGTTCCACCGGCGGCGCGGGCAACGTGTCGCTGATGCCCGGCACTGAGCCCGTGCAGATCAACGATGGCGGCATGAACGGCACCGGGGGTTCGGTCGATTTCGGTGGCAGCGGCAGCGGCGGTTCGGGCGGCGGACTCGGCGGCGGCTCGCTCTCGCTCAACCAGCGCGACAGCGGCAACGGCGCGGTGACGCTGGAGGTTGATGGCGCACGCGTGGGCGTGGCGGCGGTCGAGGAAACCAACACGCTGCTGGTGCGTTCCAGTGCCAGCGCGTGGCAGTCGATCCGGGAAGTGGTCGAAAAGCTCGACGTGATGCCACTGCAGGTCCACATCGAGGCGCAGATCGCGGAAGTGTCGCTGACCGGCGACCTGAGCTACGGCGTGAACTGGTACCTGGAACGCGCGATGACCGACAACGGCCTGGGGCCTTTCGCCGCGCCCGGCGCGGGTGGGCCCAGCAAGTGGAGCACGCTCGCCGGCAGCATCGGTGGCGTGAGCGGCGCAGGGGCTGTCTGGACGCTGGTCAAGAACGACGCAGCGGCCGTCATCACCGCGCTGGACGAAGTCTCCGACGTGCGCCTGCTGCAGACGCCGTCCATCTTCGTGCGCAACAACGCCGAGGCCACGCTCAACGTCGGTAGCCGCATCCCGATCTCGTCGGTCACCGTCAACCCAGGCCTGGGCACCGACAACACCTACAGCCAGGTGCAGTACCTGGACACGGGCGTGATCCTGAAGGTGCGCCCGCGCGTGACCAAGGACGGCATGGTCTTCCTGGACATCGTGCAGGAAGTCAGTTCGCCGGGCAGCGAGCCGGACGCCAACGGCAACGTGCGCATCAACACGCGCCGCTTCAAGACCGAGGGCGCCGTGCAGGCCGGCAACACGGTGATGCTGGCCGGCCTGATCAGCGATACGGCGACCCAGGGCTCCTCCGGCATCCCGGGCCTGAGCCGCCTGCCGATCATCGGCGGCCTGTTCGGCAAGAAGACCACCGGCACCGAGCGCAGCGAGGTCATCGTGCTGCTGACGCCGACCATCGTCAGCAACCCGCAGGAAGCCAACGACCTGACCGACGAGTACGGCAAGCGCTTCCGTGCGCTTGAGCCGCTGAACACGCCGCGTTCCAAGTGACGCCGCCGCCCGCATCGTCCCTGCCCATCGTCCTGCTGCCGATCGGCACCGACGACGATGCGCTCGATGCCTGCCTGGGTGCGCTGGATGCCGGCACGCCCGCAGGTACGCGGCTGTGGCTGGCCGACGATGCGCAGGCCGGTCCGCGCGCGCTGGCCATCATCGAGCGCTGGCTGACACGCACCTCCCTGCAGGCCGACTACACGAGGCGCCCGCGCATGCTGGGCGAAGTGGCGCACATGGACCAGATGCTCGCCGCCTGCGGCGACGCCGATGTGGTGGTGCTGTCGCCCGATGCGCAGCCGCTGCCCGGCTGGCTGCAGCAGCTGGCCGCCTGCCTGGCCCGCGATGCCGCCATCGCCACCGCCACGCCCTGGTGCAACGCCGGCGAGACCGCGGCCTGGCCGCGGCTGGGCGAGGTGAGTCCGCCGCCGGACGACGTCGAACGCACCGCGCAGGCCTGCGCGGCGATGCCGCCCCTGCACCCGGAACTGCCCGCCGCGGTCGCGCATGCCGTCGCGTTGCGCGGCAGTGCCCGCAAGCGCGTCGGTGGGCTGGACACGGCCAGCTACGCCTCGTGGTACGCGGCCCTGGTGGACCTGTCCCTGCGGCTGTCCGGCCTGGGCTGGCGCAACGTGCTGTGCGAGACCGCGTTCGTCGCCCGCGGCGGCGAGGGTGGGCCGGCCGATGGCGACATGGATGCCTTGAACGCGCGCTGGCCGACCTTCACGCCGCGGTTGGCGACCTTCCTGATGGACGACCCGCTGCGCGGACCGCGCGAGCGTCTCGCCGCCCTGTATGCCGATATCGGATCGCCGGAGCGCCAGCGTGACCTCTTCGGTTGAGGCGGATGCCGTCGCCGTGGTGGTGGTGACCCACGAGAGCGCGGACACCATCGACGATTGCCTGATGCGCCTGCGCCTGGCGCACGGCGTTGACCAGATCCGCGTGGTCGACAATGCCTCCACCGATGCCACCCTGGCCATCGTGCAGCGGCATGCACTGCACGACGGCCGCGTACGTTTCATCGCCAATCCCGACAATCCGGGTTTCGCGGTCGGGTGCAACCAGGGCGCGCGCGATTCGCATGCGCCGTGGCTGGCCTTCGTCAATCCCGACCTGATGGTGGAAGCCGACACGCTGTCGCGGCTGCGCGCGCATGCGACGGGTTTCGCCGGCGAGGTCCTGCTGGGCGTCGACCTGGTCGACGAAGCGGGCGTGCGCGACACCGCCGCACGTCGTCGCGACCCGGTCTTCGCCCAGATGCTGCGCGCACCCGGTTGCGCGTCGAAACTCGGCGTGCCGCCGGACGACGCGCAGATGCTGCAGCCGGTGGACGCCGTATCCGGCGCGCTGATGCTGCTGTCCCGCCCGCTGTTCGATCGCCTGGACGGCCTGGATGAAGGCTATCGGCTGCACGCCGAGGACATGGACCTGTGCCGTCGCGCCCGCCAGGCCGGGGCGGTGGTCGCGGTCGCCAACGACATCCGCGTGCTGCATATCCGCGGGGTGTCCAGCCGTGCGCGTCCCGTGTTCGTGGAATGGCACAAACACCGCGGGTTGTGGCGCTATTTCCGCAAGTTCGAAGCGGCGCAGTGCGGGCTTCCCACGCAGCTAGGCGTGTTCGCGGCGATATGGCTGCATTTCGGTGCGGTGCTGATGCGAATCCTCCTGCAGCGTCGTTGACGCGCATGGAAGAGTCAGGGGCGAAGGTGATGACCCGCCCCCAGCAGCGCGGACACCGCTTGCTCCAGCTGGTGCGCCTGCACCAGCACATAGTCGGTGTCGTAGGTCGACAGCGCGAAGATGCCTACGCCCCCGGCAGCCAGCGGATCAAGCACGGCCTTGAGGATGCCGGTCAGCGCGAAATCGAAGGGACCTTGCAGCTTGAACATGCGCCAGCCGCGCTGGCAGCGTACGTCCTCGGGAACATGCTGCTCTTCGCAGACGAGCGAGAGTTCGTCGTCGGCCCAGCTCGCGTGGCGCATGCCGCCGGTGGGCCACCAGGCGGGCAGGGCGGCGCCGGCCGGCAGCTGCGCGACGGCGTAGCGCCCCGGCAGCAACGTGAGTGCCAGCGATGGGGCCGTCATCCGGCGCGACCGTTCCACCAGAACAGCACATTGACCGCGAGCACGACGACCATCGTGTAGATCAGCGACAGCGGCCCGCCCACGCGCCACAGCTGGCGCGAGGTGTAGTTGGCCGGGCCGACCACCATGGAGATCACGGGATTCGATGCCGTCATCAGGTTGTTGGACGCCGACAGCGCCACGATCAGCGCGAACGCGGTGGGGTTGCCGCCCGCGGCCAGCGCCAGGTTGATCGCCATCGGCACCATCACGATGGTCGCGCCCACGTGGCTGATGACCAGCGAGAACGCGGTGGTCAGCAGTGCGACCGCGATTTCCAGCGCCCACACCGGAATGCCTTCTGGCAAGCGCTCCACCGTGTGTCCGGCCACCCACGCCGCCGCACCGCTGCTGTCCATCGCCCAGCCCAGCGGGATCAGGCCGGCCATCAGGAACACCGTCTTCCAGTTGATCGCGCCGTAGGCCTCGTCCATGCGCAGCACGCCGGTCAGCAGCATGCCGGCCACGCCGGTCATCAGGGTCAGGGCCACCGGCAGCTTGGACGTCAGCGCGATGATGATGGTGATGGCGAAGATGGCCATGGCGATCTTGAACTTGTGCGGTCGCTGCTCGCCCTTCGGGTAGTCGGTCACCACCACGAAGTCGCGGCTCTCCGCGGCCTGGCCCAGGTCCTGCCAGATGCTGTGGAACACCAGCATGTCGCCGGCGCGCAGCTTCTCTTCGCGCACGTTGTCGCGGATGACCTTCTTGTCGCGGTTGATCGCCAGCAGGCTGATACCGTTCTGCTTGCGCAGGCGCAGCTCGCGCGCGGTCTTGCCGATGAACTTCGAGGTGGGCGGTACCACCGCCTCGGAAATGCCGGCGCGGCTGGGGTTGAACAGGTCGCCGAAGTGGCGCAGCCGCGAGGACATGCGCAGGAAGTGGTTCTGCGCGAAATCGCCCACCTCCTGACGCGCGCCCATCACGCCCAGCACGCTGCCCACCCAGATGCGCATGTCGGCCGGCGGGGCCAGGCGCGTGTCGTTGCCGGTCTGCAGCGCCAGCATCAGCGGCGCGTCGTGCAGTGCCTCGGCCTCGCCCAGCGACATCCCCACCAGCGGGCTCTCCGCGGTGACGATCAGCTCGAACACGTCGCCTTCGATGCCGTAGGTGTTGGCGAAGTAGCTTTCGGTGCGTGCGGGGGTCACGCTGGTTTCGGTTTCGTCCTTGAGCTTCCTGTCGCCGTAGTAGCGGAAGTACAGCAGCGAGGCGGCGACCAGCAGCACGCCGATGGGCGCGGGCGCGAACATGCGCAGCGGTTCCAGCGTGGCCATGCCGGAGGGCAGGTTGTTGTTGGCCGAAACCAGCAGGTCGTTGAGCAGGATCAGCGGCGAGTTGCCGACCATGGTGAAGGCGCCGCCCATGACGATGGCGGCCGCGATGGGCAGCAGCAGCCGCTGCAGCGACAGCCCGGTGCGCGAGGACAGCCGCGAGGCCACCGGCATGAACAGCGCCATCACCGACGGGTTCTGCATGAAGGACGAATTGAGGCTGGCGATGGCCGTGGTCATCAACAGCAGCCGCTGCTCGATGCCGTGGCCGCGCCGCAGCAGCCACGACGCCAGGCGGTTCAGTGCGCCGGTGCGGTCCAGCCCCGCGCCCAGGATCATCGTGGCGATGATGCTCATCACCGCGTTGCCGGAGAAGCCACCGAAGATCTCCTCCGGCGCGATCAGGCCGGTGATGCCCAGCACCACCAGCACCACCAGCGCGACCAGGTCGGCGCGGATGCGTTCGAACAGGAACATCGCCATCGTGAAGCCGACCAGCCCGAGGACGAGCTTCATGTCGTTGGTCAGCGTCAGCGCGTTGTCCATTACGGCAGGCGGGAATCGGGAATGGGGAATCGGGAATCGGCGGGGGCGCCCCGGCTCAGCGGCCCATTACAAGCAGGAGGACGTGGACGGGTCATCACATCCATTCCCTATTCCCCGGTCCCCATTTCCGTCTTGTCGTAGACAAGATCCCACACGCCATGGCCCAGCTTCTGGCCGCGGGTCTCGAAATGCGTCTGCGGGCGCCAGTCGGGGCGCGGCACGCTGCCGCGCGGGCCGGCGCGGTTGACCAGCCCCGGGGTGGCATCCAGCACGTCCCACATGTGTTCGGCATAGGCCTCCCAGTCGGTGGCGCAGTGCAGCCGACCGCCCGGGCGCAGCTTGCGCGCGACGAGCGCGGCGAATTCCGGCTGCACCAGGCGGCGCTTGTTGTGGCGCTTCTTGTGCCAGGGATCGGGGAAGTAGATGCGCACCTCGTCCAGCGACCCGTCGGCGACTTCGTGCTGCAGCACCTCCACCGCGTCGTGGTGGTAGACGCGCACATGGTCGCTGCCGTCTTCGGCCAGCGCGTTCAGCAGGCGGCCCACGCCCGGGGCATGCACTTCCAGGCCGATGTAGTCGCGGTCCCTGTCGTGGCGGGCGGCAAAGCGCAGGGCTTCGCCGTTGCCGAAGCCGATTTCCAGCACGCGGGGCGCGCTGCGGCCGAATACCGCGTCGTAGTCGCGCGGTTCGCCCGTGTAGTCCAGCCCGAAGCGCGGCCACTGGGTATCGAAGGCACGCTGCTGCGCCTCCGTGAAACGGCCCTGGCGCAGCACGAAGCTGCGCACCTCGCGTCGCCCTTCGGTCAGGGTGAAGGGCTTGGGCGGCGTTTTCGCCCCCGGGCTGGAGAACGGATCGGTCATCAGCCGATCAGTCCGTCGATGGGGCTCGATGCGGAGGCGTTGCGCTTGCGCGGGATGCGGCCGGCGAGGAAGGCTTCGCGACCGGCCTCCACGGCCTTCTTCATGGCGCTGGCCATCAGCACGGGATGCTTCGCACCGGCGATGGCGGTATTCATCAGCACGCCGTCGCAGCCCAGTTCCATGGCGATGGCGGCATCGGAGGCGGTGCCGACGCCGGCGTCGACCAGCACCGGGACCTTCGCGTTCTCGATGATCTCCAGCAGGTTGTACTTGTTCTGCACGCCCAGGCCGGAGCCGATCGGCGCGGCCAGCGGCATCACCGCCACGCAGCCGATCTCCTCCAGGCGGCGGGCCAGGATGGGGTCGTCGCTGGTGTAGACCATCACGTCGAAGCCGTCGGCCACCAGCTTCTCGGCGGCGGCCAGGGTCTGCACCACATCGGGGTACAGCGTCTTCTGGTCGCCCAGCACTTCGAGTTTCACCAGCGTGTGGCCGTCGAGCAGTTCGCGGGCCAGCCGGCAGGTACGCACGGCGTCGTCGGCGGTGTAGCAGCCGGCGGTGTTGGGGAGGATGGTGTAGCGGTCCGGCGGCAGCACGTCGAGCAGGTTGGGCTCGTTGGGCGACTGGCCCAGGTTGGTGCGGCGGATGGCGACGGTGACGATCTCGGCGCCCGCGGCTTCGGTGGCCAGGCGGGTTTCCTCGAAATCCTTGAACTTGCCGGTGCCGGTCAGCAGGCGGGAACGGTAGGTCTTGCCCGCGATCACCAGCGGGTCATGGGGGGCGGTGTTGGACATGCGGCGATTATCGCCGATGTTGGACGCAGGGTGGCAGCGCGCGGGCCGGCGCGGCCGGTGGGCTCAGCCTCCGCCCAGCGCGTGCACGATCTCGACCCGGTCGCCGTCCTTCAGCGTGGTCTGCGCATGGCGGCTGCGCGGGATGATTTCGCCGTTGAGCTCGACCGCGACGCGGCGCTCGGCCAGGCCCTGTTGCTGGAGCAGGGCGAGAAGGGTGCCGGGGTGGGGCAGGGCATGGGGCTGCCCGTTCAACTGGATGTCCATGGCGGCATTGTCGCCCATGGCGGATGTCATTGCCGCATTGCAGCGTGTGCGCCGGCCGCGTTTGGTGGAACGATGCGCGCCATGCGCAGCCGTACGGCAGAGCCGGCGCGCAGTCCATCATCCATTGCCCCGGGAGATTCCATGAAGCGTTCCATCTCGCCCGTCCGTTCGTTGCTGGCCGTCGCGCTGGCGATGGCGGCAGCCCCCGTCCTGGCCCAGGACGGCCCGTATACGCAGACCGTGTTCTTCGGCGACAGCCTGACCGACGCCGGTTACTTCCGCCCGCTGCTGCCGGCATCCGTCCGACCGGTGACCGGCCAGTTCACCACCAATCCCGGCTTCGTCTGGTCCCAGTATCTGGCCGAGTACTACGGCACCAGCGCCTACGCCAACGGCAATGGCCAGGTGGGCACCAACTACGCGGCGGGCGGCGCGCGCGTGGGTACCAACACCACCGGCGCGCTGGGCCCGATTCCTTCGCTTGCCACCCAGGTCAACACCTACCTGGCCTCGACCGGCGGCCGTGCCGACCCCAACGCGCTCTACACGGTCTGGGGCGGCGCGAACGACCTGTTCGCCATCACCAGCGGCGGCGCGGATCCCACCACGACGATCGGCGGCGCGGTGACCGCGCAGGTGGGCATCATCGGCACGCTGCAGAACGCAGGCGCGCGCTACATCCTGGTGCCCACCATCCCGGATCTGGGCGTGACGCCGGGTTTCCGCGCGCAGGGTGCGGCCGCGGCCGCGGCGGGCACGCAACTCTCCACCACCTACAACACCGCACTGTTCAACGCGATCGATACGGCCGGCCTGCGGGTCATTCCGCTGGACACCTTCTCCCTGCTGCGCGAAATCGTCGCCAGCCCGGCCGAGTACGGCTTCGCCAATGTCACGGGTACGGCCTGCCAGCCGCAGATCACCGCCAACTCGCTGACCTGCAACCCGACCTCGTACGTCAACCCGAATGCGCCGGATACCTACGCATTCGCCGACGGCGTGCACCCCACCTCGAAGGCGCACAGCATCCTGTCGCAGTACGCCGTGGCGATGCTGGAAGGCCCGCGTCAGATCGCGCTGCTGCCGTACACCGCGTCCGTGCACGGGCGTGCGCGCGCCGACCGCGTGGCCGCGCACGTGGCCGGCAAGCCCGAGGCCGACGGCATGCGCTGGTGGGGCGACCTGCGCGGGGACTTCCTGCGCTATGACGACGGCGACCTGTACGACGGTGCCGGCCCGATGGGCACGTTCGGCGTGGACTGGTCGCGGGGTTCGATGGTCTATGGTGCGTTCGCCGGCTATGGCCGGGCGAAGTACGACTTCGGCAAGCGCAGTGGCAGTTTCGACGAAGCCGACGCCACGCTGGGCGGTTTCGCCGGCTGGTACGGCGACCGCCTGTGGGCCAACGCGCAGGTGAGCTACAGCTGGATCTCCTACGACGTGGACCGCGAAGTCCAGCTGGGCAACGTGACCCGCCGCCACAGCGGCTCGCCTGACGGCACCAACCTGAGCCTGGGCCTGAGCGCCGGCTACCAGTGGGGCGAGGGCGCGTTCCGCCATGGTCCGGTGATCAGCGTGCTGTCGCAGACCATCGACATGGACGGCTACAGCGAGAGCAACGTCAACTCCAGCGCGCTGGCGTATCCGGACCAGGAGTTCGATTCGCTGATCGGCAGCGCGGGCTATGAGTTCAGCTATGCGATCAACGACCACCTGCAGCCTTACGCCCGCCTGACCGTGGACAAGGAGTTCGAGGATCCGGCCGAGGAGGTGTTCGCGCAGGCCCTGTCGCTGCCGGGCACCAGCGCCTACGCCGTTCCGGGACTGGACACGGACGACGGCTACGGCACCCTGCTGATGGGCGCACGCACCAAGCTGTTCGGCTTCGATGCCAACTTGGGCGTCACCACGACGGTCAACCAGGGAGGCGGCACCAATACCACCGCCTTCATGACGCTGGGCGGAAGCTTCTGAAGTGACTGAACGATGCGGCGCCGGTCGCCGGCGCCGCATTGCCTTGTCCCCCGGCCCGGCATAGACTTCGGTCGTCCGCGCGGGTGTAGTTCAATGGTAGAACTGCAGCTTCCCAAGCTGCTAGCGTGGGTTCGATTCCCATCACCCGCTCCATCCCCCGTCTCGCTTCCGTCGTCATCGCCCGGCCTTCCGGGCGTGCGATGCTGTACGCGGCCCAGGTGATCCCGCGTCCATGAAGCTCGCCATCCTGTCGCGCAACAGCAAGCTGTACTCGACCCGCCGGCTGGTGGAAGCCGCACGCCAGCGCGGCCACACGGTCCGGGTGCTGGACCCGCTGCGCTGCTACATGCGCATCGCCTCGTCCGGCTTCCAGCTGCATTACAAGGGCCGCTCGCTGGCCGGCTACGACGCCGTCATTCCCCGTATCGGCGCGTCCATCACCCGCTATGGCACGGCGGTGCTGCGGCAGTTCGAACTGATGGGCACCTACAGCCCGAATCCGTCGGACGCCATCCTGCGCGCCCGCGACAAGCTGCGCGCGCACCAGCTGCTCGCCGCGCAAGGCATCGACCTGCCGGTGACCGTGTTCGGCGACAACCCCGACGACACCTCCGACCTGCTGTCCATGCTCGGCCCGCCCCCCCATGTGATCAAGTTGAACGAAGGCGCCCAAGGGGCCGGCGTGATGCTCACCGAGAAGCCCTCGGCATCGCGCAGCGTGGTGGAGGCCCTGCGTGGCCTGTACGCCAGCTTCGTGGTCCAGGAGTTCATCGGTGAGGCGGACGGGGCCGACCTGCGCTGCTTCGTCGTGGGCGATGATGTGGTGGCGTCCATGCGCCGGCAGGCGCCGGAAGGGGACTTCCGCTCGAACCTGCACCGGGGCGGCACGGCCCTGCACGTGGCGGCCACCGAGGAGGAGCGGGCCGTGGCCATCCGCGCCGCACGCGTGCTGGGGCTGGGGGTCGCGGGCGTGGACCTGATCCGGGCCAAGCGCGGCCCGCTGGTGCTGGAGGTCAATTCCACGCCCGGTCTGGAGGGCATCGAGGCGGTATGTGGCGTGGATGTGGCCGGCAGGATCGTGGAGCACCTGGCGATGCATGCTGAACAGGGCAGCTGATCGCCCTTTCACATGGATTTAACGTCCCTTTTAACGGGTGTTTAATCGATCCCCGCGTAGCCTCTCCCGGACCGCAGCTCTGCGTTCCTCCCGGTGGATTCATCTGGAAAGCACAGGATTACGGTAATCGGGGCATTACTTTGGCCCAAGCGGGCGCCCGCCCGCTTGGGCCTTGTTTTTTGTTGGATGCCTTGGCGTAGTCGCAGTTGCCTATGCAAGAATCGGATCTGCCCACGCCGCTTCACCCCCGGCTTCGGGAAATGGCGGGTTGCGGCGCATATCCGACTACATTGGCGGGTGAACAATTTCGAGCGAGGTGAAAGGATGCGTAAGCTGTTACTTGTCTCCGTCATGCTGCTGGCCGTACCTGCGGCGGAAGCCTCGATGAGCGCGGCATCGGGCGCGGACACGACCGCGACAGACCAACTCAATGTCTCCGTGCCGTTCGAGAAACAGAAGGAGAAGATCCTGGCGGATCTTGCGGAGGGCAAGGCCTACTCCGAAATCTCCCAGACGGACCGGATTGAAGTGCGCAATGCGCTCAACCGCATCGGCGATTCCCTCCAGCGCGCAGGTGGAGTGGACCAGCTTTCATCGGATGACAAGGTGAGGGTTATCAACGATCAGGAGCTGGTCAATACGATTCTGACGCGAGCCGGGGAAGACAGCCGCCTGGTGTGCACCCGGGAAAAGAAGGTCGGTTCGCATCGCGCAACCACGCAGTGCCACACGGTCGCGCAACGTCGCCGCATGCGCGAAGAATCGCAGCAAGAGCTGGGAAAGAACTTCCGCCAGCCCATCCTTAAATCTCGTTGATACAGATGCGCATCCTCGTCATCGAAGACAACAGCGATATCGCCGCCAACCTCGGCGACTATCTGGAAGAGCGTGGCCACACCGTCGACTTCGCGGCCGACGGTGTGACCGGGCTGCACCTGGCGGTCGTGCACGAGTTCGACGCGATCGTTCTTGACCTCAACCTGCCGGGAATGGACGGCTTGGAGGTCTGTCGCAAGCTGCGCAACGAGGCGCGCAAGCAGACTCCGGTGCTGATGCTGACCGCGCGCGATTCGCTGGACAACAAGCTGGCAGGCTTCGATTCCGGTGCCGATGACTATCTGATCAAGCCGTTTGCGCTGCAGGAAGTGGAAGTGCGCCTCAACGCGCTGTCCCGTCGTGGCAAGGGTGTGCAGACCCGCGTGCTGGAAGTGGGCGAACTGGAGTACAACCTGGATACGCTGGAAGTCCGCCGCCAGGGCAAGCTGCTGCAGCTCAACCCCACCGCGCTGAAGATCCTGCAGGCGCTGATGGAGGCCTCGCCCGCGGTGGTGACGCGCCAGGAACTGGAGACCCGCGTCTGGGGCGAGGAACTGCCCGATTCGGATTCCCTGCGCGTGCACATCCACGGCCTGCGCGCGGTGGTGGACAAGCCGTTCGACTCGCCGTACATCCAGACCCGCCATGGCATCGGATACCGCATCGCCGCACCCGATGCCAGCAGCTGATTCGTCGAAACCCCGCCGCCACCGCCGTTTCCGGCGGCGGCTGCGCACCCGCATCATCCTGTCGTTCGTCCTGCTCGGGTTCGGATTGACCCTGCTCCTGGCGTTCTCTGCCAACTGGGTGCGCAATCGGGTCGAGGAGGACCTCGTCGTCGATGCGATCAGCCAGAACATTACCGAGTACCAGCGACGTTACGAAGCCAGCGGAGGACGCGAGCGTGATCTGCGTGTGCAGACCATGCGCGCCTACGCATTCGCGCCGGACAAGTTTGCTCAGCTGAAGAGCGATCAGCCGGAATGGTACGACCTGCCGAACGGTATCCATACGATAAGCGGTACCGACGAGGATGGTTCGCCGTTCTCCTACTGGCTTGCCGTTCAGAAGACGCCAGAGGCCTGGTTTTTTCTTGCGTATGACAAGACGGAGTCGGTCAAGGCCAAGAGCAAGTTCAACAACGCATTGATCGGCGTGGTCGTGGTGTTCACGGGAATCTCGTTGTTGATCGGCTGGTGGTCCGCCTCCCGCGTGATGAGTCCCGTGTCGGAACTGGCTTCGCGCCTGCGTGCCTATCGTGGCAGCAGCAACCCACGGCCCCTGGCTCCCCACTTTCCCGAGGACGAGGTGGGCGAACTCGCCAAGGCGCTCGACGACTACTCCGAGCGCCTCACCGAAGTCGTCCAACGCGACCGGGAGTTCAACGCCGACGTCAGCCATGAGCTGCGCACGCCGCTGGCCATCATCCGGGGCTCGGTGGAACTGATGCTGTCGCGGCCGGACATGGACGAGAAGACGCGCACCCGCATCCAGCGCATCCAGCGTGCCGAACAGCAGTGCACCGACCTGATCAGCGCGCTGCTGCTGCTGTCGCGCAACGAGCGCGGTCACGGCAACACCGACGTGGCGCGCGTGGTCGACCAGTTGCTGGACGCCCACCGCGCCACGCTCGGCGGCAAGCCGCTCACGCTGCGTGTGGAGGGCGAGGAAGGCGCACGCGTCGATTCTCCCGAAGCTGCGCTGTCCGTCGCATTGGGCAACCTGATCGGCAATGCGGTGAAGTACACCAAGGAGGGCGAGGTCGTCGTCCGCCTGCTGCCAGATGCGGTGGAAGTGGTCGATTCCGGGCCAGGCCTGAGCAAGGAGGACGCCGCGCGCCTGTTCGAGCGCGGCTATCGCGGCACGCATGCCGGCCACTCGCAGGGCGGTGGCATCGGCCTGTCCATTGTCAGCCGGCTGTGTGCGCTGTACGGTTGGGAGGTCGGTGTACGGCCGGGCGAATCGAAAGGCGTGGTGGCGACGCTCCGTTTCTCGCCGACGCGCGAGGTGTCGGCAGCCACTCCGGCGCGTGCATGAAGCGCCCACGGCAGCGCGGTTACAGCGTGATCCAGAAGCAGTTGTAGGCGCGTCGCAGTCCGAACGTGGTGTTCGAGGGCGTGGCGCCGTTCTTCAGCGTCTGCACGATGCGCAGGCCCACGGGGCGCGTGTGCTGGGTCGTCGTCGGGTAATAGCCGTCCCGGTTGGGGTCGACGACGGCGCCCTCTGCATCGAGGATCGGTGCGGGGGCAGGACGCACCGGCACGATGTCCACGAGTGGGCGCTGCACGACCGCATCCAACTGGTCGAGGATCCGCAAGGCGGAGGCATCGGACACGCCGCTCCAGTGGTAGACGCCCGCCAGCCGGTTGACTTCGCCCGCCGTGATCGCCATCGACACCTGCGCCACCAGGTCGCTCAGCGTGCGGGAACAGCCACCGCGATAGAGCGCGCCCGTCGCCGAGGGCCCGGTGCTACCGGCCGGTAGCCGATCCATTGCGCCGATGTCTTCGCAGTTCTTGTCGGTGTAGACGGTGTCGCCGTCCATCGTCGTACAGCGCTGTACGCCCTGCTGCTGCGCCTCGGCGGGTGCTGCAGGGAATCCGGCCCACAGGCACAGGCTGGCGAGAAGGAGAAGCGGGAGGCGCATGCCTGCAGCGTAATCCGGGCATGGCATCCGGTCACCGAGCGCATGCCCGGAGTGCGACCGCCGTTCACCTGCGGGTGGGGCGCATGGCGCGCCCCGGCGTTCAGGCCGCCCAGCCCAGACGGGACAGGACGGTCTGGGTCGGCTTGGCGAGGTTCAGGGTGTAGAAGTGCAGCGACGGCGCGCCACCGGCGATCAGCCGCTCGCAGAGGCTGGCCACCACGTCGGCGCCGAAGTCGCGAACGGCATCCGCATCGTCGCCCAGCGCCTGCATGCGCTTGCCAATCCAGCGCGGGATCTCCGCGCCGCAGGCTTCGGAGAAGCGGCGCAGCTGGGTGAAGTTGGAGATCGGCATGATGCCCGGGATGATCGGGATGTCCACGCCCAGCCTGCGCACCGCGTCGACGAAGTGGAAATACGCATCCGGGTTGTAGAAATACTGGGTGATCGCGCCGTTGGCGCCGGCATCGACCTTGGCCTTGAAGTGGCGCAGGTCGGTCAGGGCATCCTCGGCCTGCGGGTGCGTTTCGGGGTAGGCACCGACTTCGATGTGGAAGGTGTCGCCATGTTCGGCGCGGATGAACTCGATCAGCTCCGACGCATAGCGCAGGTCGCCCGGGTGGCCCATGCCGGAAGGCAGGTCGCCGCGCAGCGCGACGATGCGCTTGCACCCAAGCGCCCGGTACAGCCGCAGCAATTCGCGGATTTCCTCGCGGCTCCCGCCTACGCAGGACAGGTGCGGCGCGGCATCGAAGCCATGGTGCTGGTTGAGATGGCGCACCGTCTCGGACGTATAACTCAACGTGGAACCGCCGGCGCCGAACGTACACGACACGTACTCCGGCGCATGCGCCTTCAGCTTGTCGGCGGTGCGATCCAGTTGGGCGCGCTGCTCGTCGGTCTTGGGCGGATAGAACTCGAAGCTGATGGAGGGCATGGCGGCGTCCAGTCGTATGCCTGGCAGTATATCTCTTCATCCGGATGCATGTGAATACTTTGGGGGTAGGTCCAAGGGGCCGTCAGTCCGAGAACTGCTTCACCTGTGCCAACGCCTGGCTCAGCTGTACGGCGGGCGCCACTTCCATGCGGATCGGGGAGACATCGACTTCATTGCAGGGGTCTTCCAGCGCGGCGAACTGGCTGTCCACCAAAGCCACCGGCATGTAATGGTCACGGCGTCCGAGCACGCGAGCGGCCACCAACGCCCTGTCGCCCTGCAGGAACAGGAACCGCAACGGCAGCCCGCTGGCGCGCAGCCGGTCGCGATGGCGTCGGCGCAGGCCGGAGAACGCCAGCACCACGCGTTCGCCCCCCGCCACTCGGCGTTGCAGGTCCGCGGCGATGCGACGTACCCAGGGCGCGCGCATGCGATCGGTGAGCGGTTGGCCACTGGCCATGCGCGCTTTCGCCGCCGCACTGTGGAAGTCGTCGGCATCCAGGAATGTCGCCGGCCAGGCATCGGCCAGGGCCCGCGCCAGCGTGGTCTTGCCGCTGCCCGACACGCCCATAACCACGACCACGCTGACACGTTCGCTCATGCGGGGATCTCCACCCGCACCTGGTAGGTGCGACCCGCCTCGAAACCGCGGATGGCCGTATCGTCCTGCCAGACGCCATCCAGCGCCACACGTGCGCGGGCGAGCCCGTCCACGCGCTCGATGACGACCTCGAACATGGCGCCCCTGAAGCGGCGCGACGCGCGCGCCGAAGGCCAGTGCGAGGGCAGGTGCGGTGCGATCCGCAAGGCATCGCCGTCCCCGCGCAGGCCAAACAGCTCCTCCACCACGCAGCGGTACAGCCATGCAGCGGTTCCGGTATTGAACAACTGGCTGGAACGACCGGCGGTACGCGGGTGCAGACGCCACGCGCCGCGGTAGTAGTTGGGCACGAACACCGGCAGCTGGCCGCGCTGCAGGCAGTCGGCCGGCTCGGGCGAGGGCAGCATGGTGCGCAGCACCCGCCACGCGCGATCAGCCTCCTCGCGTTGATAGAGGCTGTACAGGTAGAACGCCGCCGCATGGTTGTAGACCGCACCGTTCTCGGCGGTGCCCGGGAATTTCTGCGTCACCCGCCCGACATCCTCGCGCATGCGCGTGTACGGCGGGTCGTACATGGTCACGCCATAGGGCGAGACCAGGTGCGTGTCGATGGCGTCCAGCATGCGCGACTGCCGGTCCCCGTCCGCCGCGCCACTGAGCAGGGACCAGCTCTGCGGGTTGAGGAAGATGCGGCCTTCCTGATCCGCGCTGACACCAAAGGCGGCGCCGTCGTCGGTGATGCCGCGGCCGTACCAGTCGCCGTCCCAGAGGTGCATGTTCATGGCCGCATTGCACGCGGCCGCGCCCAGGCGGAATTCGTCGACGAGCCGCTCATCGCCACGGCGCGCGCAGATCTCCGCCCACTGCGTCAATGCATAGGCACTGGCCAGCGTCAGCCAGCCCGACACGCCGCGCCCACGCCAGCCGACCATGTTCATCGGATCGCACCAGTCGCCCTGCGCGATGTAGCTCAGTCCCCGCGGATCCCGTGCCTGCAGCAGCCAGCGCATGGCGCGGGTGATGCGCTCGCCGACGGGGGCGGCATGGCCCTCGCGGTCGGTGACCATCGCGTCGAGGATCGCGTCGTCGCCCGTTTCGTCCAGGTAGGCGCGCAGGCAGATCGGCAACCACACGCAATGGTCCGCGTGCGGGATCTGGTTGATGTACTTCAACTCGGCGCCTTCGACCAGCAGGATGCCGTCCGGCATCGCCCCCGAGGACTCCTGCTGCGAGAGCGCGTGCAGGAACGCCGCGCGCGCGACGTCGGGACGCAGGAAACCCATGCCCATGTGGTCCTGCAGGTAGTTGCGGGTCTGTGGATCGGTGGTCAGGCGGTTGACGTCGCCGTGATAGAAGATCTGCCGCGGCAACCAGTGGTTGGCGAACGCGTCCAGCCACGGATCCGGCGTTTCGATTCGCAGGCAACCCGCGCCGGCCTCGATGTACGCGGCGCTGGCGCGCCGGGCTTCGGCGAAACCGTCCGGCGAAAGATGGCGCGCGCGCAACTGGCGGATCTCGTCGTCGTCGCGCGCGGGCGCGAACACGAAGCGATACTCCTGCATCTCGTCGTCGTCGAGGGTCACGCGGTACTGCAGCACCGTCGTCGGCATTTCGTAGGCCGCGTCGCCGCCGCCCAGAAGCTCGCCGCCGACAATGCCATCCGGTGCATGCAGCCCGCCTTCGCCCTCGAACTGGGCCTGGTTCGCTTCCCATGCGTCCGGCGTGCGTGCATGCAGCAGCACGGTGCGGTCCTTGAAGTCGCGCTGGCGGAAGTAGTCCTCGACCTTCTGGTACGGCGCGATGCTGTCGCAGACGATCGCACCCAGGTCGGGACGATAGCGTCCGGACTGGTTCATCCACGACATGTAGCCGACCGGGAAATACGGATACAGGCTCAGCCGCCGTCGCCGGCCCGACCGGTTGCGCACGCGGACGGTCCACAGCTCGGCCACGTCGTCGACCGGCAGCACCACGCCCATCTCCACCTCGATCCCCGCGCACTGCACCCGCCACGCGACATCGTTGAGGCCGACGGAGAAAGCGAACGCCTCCGGCGTGCGGCGCACCGGCTCGTGGGGGACGGAGAACAGCGCGCCGTCCTCTTCGTCCTTCACGTAGCAGAAGCGGCCCGGGTGGTGCGCGTAGTACGGCTGTTCCGGCTGCATGAAGGTCCGGGCTTCCAGCGTCGGCGCATGTGCGTACTTGGCCGGCTCCGGCTGCGTGAACTGCGCCGTGGCGAATCCGCGACAGTTGAGCTGCAGCAGCATCCGCCGATTCCACAGGAACGTGGACGCCGCAGGCATCGCCGTGGGGCTGGTCAGGACGAACCGCCGGCCGCCTTCCTCGAAACCGTATGGGACCTTCGTCATGCCGATGCCTCCCGGCGCGACCGCAGGTCGGCCTGAACCTGCGCGAGCGTGGCGCCATCCAGGGGATAGAAGCGCATCACCCAGGCCGCCAGCAGCGCGACGCAGCCCGGGATCACCGTCAGCAGCAGCACGATGCCGAGCCGCGAGGCGTCCGACTGCGCCGCATTCGCCACATAGCCCATGCCGGCCAGGATCCACGCGATCGTGGCCGAAGCGAGCGCGCCGCCCAGTTTCTGCGAGAACGTCGCCGCGGCGAAGGTCATCGCGGTGGCGCGCCGCCCCGTCTTCCACTCGGTGTAGTCGGCGCAGTCGGCATACATCGAGAACGCCAGCGGGGATTTCGGTCCCAGCATCAGTCCCACCAGCAGGTTGAGCGCGAACATCAGCCAGACGGACTCGGGCGGGATGAAGAACATCGCGCAGCTCGCCACGCCGACGCCTGCCATCAGCCCTGCCATCAGCCGCCGCTTGTCCACGTAGCGCGTCATCAGCGGCGTCAGTCCGGCGCCCACGGCGAGCGCAAGTGCGTAGGTGCCCAGGAACAGCCCGGTCAGCTCGGGCCGCGCGAGGTGGTATTTCAGGTAGTAGGCCAATGAGCCGCCGCGCATCACGATGGTCACCATGATGATCAACGCCAGCGCGAACAGCACCATCCACGGCCGGTTGTGCAGCAGGTCTACGACATCCTGGCGGACGGCGCTGGCCTGTTGGGGCGGGGGCGCCACGCGTTCGCGCGTGGTCAGGGCCACGGTAACGAAGGCCACCGTGGCGATCACGCCATACAGCGACAACGTCAGCTGCCAGCCCAGCGCCTGATCGCCGCGTCCCAGCCAGCGCACCAAGTCCAGCGTCAGCCCGTTGACCGCCATCGTGCCGGCGAACGCGGCGATGAAGCGGAAGCTGATCAGCTGCGTGCGTTGCTGGCTGTCGGCGGTGATCACGCCCGACAGCGCGGAGTAGGGAATGCTCACCACGGTGTAGGCCAGCATCATCAGCGTGAAGGTGGCATAGGCCCATGCCAGTTTGCCGCCCTCGCCCAGGTCGGGCACGGTCCACGTTAGCACGCCGGTGAACGCCAGCGGCAACGCGCCGTACAGCAGATAGGGACGGAAGCGGCCGAAACGGCTGCGGGTGCGATCCGCCAGCGCGCCCATCAGCGGGTCGGTGACCGCATCCACGATCTTGGTGACCAGCATCATCGTGCCGACGGCGGCCGCCGCCAGGCCCATCACGTCGGTATAGAAGATCAGCAGGAATGCCGAGATGTTCGCCCAGTACAGGTTGAAACCGAAGTCGCCGATGCCGTAGCCGACTTTTTCCCCGAAGCGAGGTCCGCTGTCGGGTGCCCTCGTGCCGGCGGACTGCGCGGCGTCGCCGCTTCCCTGGTCGCTGCGCATGTCCACTCCCGATGCTGGGTCGTTGCGCCGCAGCCCAGGCACAGGCGTGGGCGACGGCACGGTGGTCAAGCTTGCGATGATCCCCCTAGCGAGGCAAGCGCCCAGCGGTATCGAAATGGTTGCGAATCAAGGTGCGCGACGGAGACTCGCTGCGTGGAAGGCAGAACGGGCGCCCTGAGGCGCCCGTTCTTTCGTCGCAGCGGAACCGCGTCGATCAGTAGCGGTAGTGGTCCGGCTTGTACGGGCCTTCGACCGCCACGCCCAGGTAGTCGGCCTGGTCCTGGGTGAGTGTGGTCAGCTTCACGCCGATCTTCTCCAGGTGCAGGCGCGCGACCTCCTCGTCCAGGTGCTTCGGCAGGCGGTAGACGGTCTTCTCGTACACGTCCTTGTTCGCCCACAGGTCGATCTGCGCCAGCGTCTGGTTGGCGAAGGAGTTCGACATGACGAAGCTCGGGTGGCCGGTGGCGCAGCCCAGGTTCACCAGGCGACCTTCGGCCAGCAGGAAGATCGCGTTGCCGTTCGGGAACACGAACTTGTCGACCTGCGGCTTGATGTTGATGCGCTTGGCGTCCGAGGCGTACAGCGCGTCCACTTGGATCTCGTTGTCGAAGTGGCCGATGTTGCAGACGATGGCCTGATCCTTCATCGCCCGCATGTGCTCGAGGGTGATGATGTCCTTGTTGCCGGTCGTGGTGACGTAGATGTCGGCCTGGCCCAGGCTGTCCTCGACGGTGTTCACCTCGAAGCCTTCCATCGCCGCCTGCAGGGCGCAGATCGGGTCGATCTCGGTGACGATGACGCGGGCGCCGTACGCGCGCAGCGAATGCGCCGAGCCCTTGCCCACGTCGCCGTAGCCGCAGACCACGGCCACCTTGCCGGCCAGCATCACGTCCATCGCGCGCTTCAGGCCGTCGGCCAGCGACTCGCGGCAGCCGTACAGGTTGTCGAACTTGGACTTGGTGACCGAGTCGTTGACGTTGATCGCCGGCACCAGCAGCTTGCCCTGTTCGGCGATCTGGTAGAGGCGGTGCACGCCGGTGGTGGTCTCTTCGGACACGCCCTTCCAGTCCTTGACCACGCGGGTCCAGTAGCCGGGGCGTTCCTTGGCGACACGCTTCAGCAAGTCCTTGATCACCTGCTCCTCGTGGTTGCCCGAGGCGGTGTTGACCCAGTCGCTGCCGTTCTCGAGCTCGTAGCCCTTGTGGATCAGCAGGGTGACGTCGCCGCCGTCGTCCACCACCAGCTCCGGGCCGGTCAGGGTGCCGTCGGCCAGGGTGAAGGTCAGGGCGTCCAGCGTGCAGTCCCAATACTCTTCCAGCGTCTCGCCCTTCCAGGCGAACACCGGCGTGCCGCTGGCGGCGATCGCGGCGGCGGCGTGGTCCTGCGTGGAGAAGATGTTGCACGACGCCCAGCGCACGTCGGCGCCGATGTCCTTCAGCGTCTCGATCAGCACGGCGGTCTGGATGGTCATGTGCAGCGAGCCGGTCACGCGCACGCCCTTCAGCGGCTTGGTGGCGGCGTGCTTGCGGCGGATGGACATCAGGCCGGGCATCTCGTGCTCGGCGATGTCGAGTTCCTTGCGGCCCCAATCGGCCAGGGAAATGTCGGCGACCTTGTAGTCGCCCTCGGTGGAAAACTTGCGTACGGCGTTCATCGTCTTGGCTCCGGGAAGGTGGCGAGCAGGGCTCGCATGCTTGACCGGGCGCCGTTGCGGTTTCCTGCCGAGCCTGGCCGTGCTTGCCTGTCGAACAGACATCACGGTCGCAGCGCCCCTCGGCGGACACATTATATCGCTTGTTCCGGATGAAACGATGACGCACGGCCTGGCCTGATCGGGTAGGCTTCGGATGCTGCCCTGCAGCAGACCACTTGTCCTCAGGGACAATACCAATCCTGGCCCAAGACGACCCCACGCCGCGCATGAACAGCCCCCGCAGCCTCGAATTCGCTCCGCCCGACGTCCCCCTGCGCGAGGACGTGCGCCGCCTGGGGACGCTGGTGGGGGAAATGCTGGCCGAACAGGTCTCGCCGGAGTTCCTGGCCCATGTCGAGCGGGTACGCACCACCGCGATCGCCCGCCGCCAGTCGGGCGAGCCGCCGCAGTCGCTGGCCGGCTTGCTGGACGGGCAGTCGCCCGCGCAGGCGGAGTCGCTGATCCGCGCCTTCAGCACCTACTTCCAGGTGGTGAACATCGCCGAACGCGTCCATCGCATTCGTCGCCGGCGGGATTACCAGCGGGCCGGCAGCGCGCGGCCGCAGCCCGATGGGCTGCACGACGCGCTGGCCCGCCTCAAGGCGCAGGGCGTCTCCCTTGAGGAACTGGCCGGCTGGCTGCCGCGCATCGACGTGGAGCCGGTCTTCACCGCGCACCCGACCGAGGCGGTGCGCCGCGCGCTGCTGGAGAAGGAGCAGCTGATGGTGGCCAGCCTGATCAACGGACTGGACGGCACGCGCACGCCCGGCGAACTGGCCACCGACACCGCCCGCTTCCGCATGGCCCTGACCTCGGCCTGGCAGACGGCCGACTCCTCGCCGGTGCGCCCGGGCGTGGAAGACGAACGCGAGCATGTCGGGTTCTACCTGATCGAAGTGCTGTACCGGGTCATCCCGGTGCTGTACGAAACGCTGGAAAGCGCCATCACCGAGGTCTACGGCGCCGTGCCCGAGGTCACCGCGCGGCTGCCGCGCGTGTTGCGCTTCGGCACCTGGGTCGGCGGCGACATGGACGGCAATCCGAATGTCGATGCACGCACCGTCACGGCCACGCTGGACGCGCAGCGACGCGCCATCCTCACGCGCTACCTGAAGGAGCTGCGTCAGCTCACCACGCTGCTCAGCCAGTCGAGCTCGATCATCGGCGTGTCGGGCGAGGTGTCGGCGCGGGTGGAGCAGTACCGCGCGCTGCTGCCCGATGCGGCGAAGAAGTCGCGTCCGCGGCACGGCGACATGCCCTATCGCCTGCTCAACGACCTCATGCGCGCTCGCCTGCATGCCACGCTGGAAGACCGGCCCGAGGGCTACGCCTCACCGGAGGAACTGGCGCACGACATCGAACTCATCCTGCGCAGCCTGGAAGCCAACCGCGGCATCCACGCAGGGTGGTTTGCGGTGCGCAGGCTGGCCTGGCGCGTGCGCACATTCGGCTTCCATCTCGCCCGGCTGGACGTGCGGCAGGAATCCAGCGTGCATGCGCGTGCAGTGGCCGCCGCACTGGGCGACGCCGGCTGGGAGCAGCGCGGGGCGGTCGAGCGCGCGGCATTGCTGGGGCCGTATGCCAGCGGCGATGCGGTCCTGCCGGCGTCGGCCGAGGAAGGCAACGAACGGCTGGATGCGGTCTTCAAGGCCCTGGCCGATGCGCGCGCGCGGCACGGTACCGATGCGCTGGGCACCTACATCATCAGCATGGCGCACAGCCGCGCCGACGTGCTGACCGTGCTGGCGCTGGCGCGCCGGGGCGGGCTGGTCGACGACGCGGGGCAGGTGCCGCTCGACATCGCGCCGCTGTTCGAGACCATCGACGACCTGGGACATGGCACCGACGTGCTGCGCGACCTGCTGGCCGATCCGGTCTACCGGACCCATCTGGCCGCGCGCGGCAACGTGCAGATGGTGATGCTGGGGTATTCCGACAGCGGCAAGGACGGCGGCATCGCCGCCTCGCGCTGGGGCCTGCAGCGGGCACAGGTGGACCTGGTCGAGGCGGCCCAGGAACTGGGCATCAGGCTGACGTTCTTCCATGGGCGCGGCGGTTCGATCATCCGCGGTGGCGGCAAGACCACGCGCGCGCTGGAAGCGGCGCCGCGCGGCAGCGTGGACGGGCGCCTGCGCGTGACCGAGCAGGGCGAGGTGATCCACCGCAAGTACGGCATCCGCGCGCTGGCGCTGCGTTCGCTGGAGCAGTCGGTCGGGGCGGTGCTGCTGTCCAGCCTGCGTCCGCGTCCACCGGAGCCGCGCGAGGCGCGCTGGCGCGGGATCATGGCGCTCGTGGCGGAGCAAAGTACGCAGGCCTACCGCGCGTTCGTGCAGTCGCCGCGCTTCATGGATTATTTCCGCAGCGCCACGCCGATCGATGTGATCGAGCGGATGACGCTGGGCTCGCGGCCCTCGCGCCGGCTGGGCCAGGATGCGGCACTGGGCAACCTGCGTGCGATCCCGTGGGTGTTCGCCTGGAGCCAGGCGCGCGCGGTGATCCCCGGGTGGTACGGCGTGGGCACCGGCCTGCAGGCCGCGGTGGATGCCCATGGCGAAGACGCGCTGCGCGAGATGGCGCGCGACTGGCCGTTCTTCAAGACTTTCCTCGACGATGTTTCCATGGTGCTGGCCAAGGGCGACCTGAGCATCGCCGAGATGTATTCGAAGATGGCGGGCGAGCTGCACGGGGCGTTCTTCCCGAAGGTGCAGCAGGAGCATGCGGCCGCGGTGCGCTGGGTGCTGGCGCTCAACGGCAATGACTGGCTGCTGCAGCACGACCAGCGCCTCGCGTTGTCCATCCGGTTGCGCAATCCCTACATCGACCCTATCAGCGTGATGCAGGCCGACCTGCTGAAGCGCTGGCGCGACAGCGATCGCCAGGATGATGCGTTGCTGCATGCGCTGGTCGCCAGCATCAACGGCGTATCGCAGGGTGTGCAGAACACGGGCTGAGGCGCCGCTGCCGCTTTTTGTAGGAGCGACGTGAGTCACGACCGCACGCTATCTGGACGCGAGCGGTGGAACGCCACGGGAAAATGAGGTGGAGGGATCAGCGCATGTGATGACGGTGATCGGCCGTCAAAGTGTGTGGTCGCGACTTACGTCGCTCCTACACGGAAGCCACTGCTCACCCATCCAGCTCCGACCAGCGCTGGTAGGCGTGGTCCAACTCCGCCTGCTTCGCGGCGAGCTCTTCGTTCGCGCGCTGCAGGTCGGCAGGCGACTGCTGGTAGTAGGCCGGGTCGTTCATCGCTTCGGTGCGCCTTGCGACCTCGGCTTCCAGCGCTTCGATGCGTGCCGGCAGCTGTTCCAGTTCGCGCGCTTCCTTGAAACCCAGCTTGCGCTTGGCGGCGACCGGTTCGGGTTGCTTCGACAGCGCGGGCTTGGCGGGCGAGGAGGAGGGCGGCGCAGCGGGCGCACGACGTTGCCGCAGCCAGTCCGTGTAGCCGCCCACGTAGTCGCCCAGCCGGCCTTCGCCCTCCAGCACCAGCGTGCTGGTGACCACATTGTCCAGGAAGTCGCGGTCGTGGCTGACCAGCAGCAGCGTTCCCTTGTAATCGAGCAGCAGTTCTTCCAGCAGTTCCAGCGTCTCGACGTCCAGGTCGTTGGTCGGTTCGTCCATCACCAGCAGGTTCGAGGGCTGCGCGAACAGCTTCGCCAGCAGCAGGCGGTTGCGTTCGCCGCCGGAGAGGCGGGTGATCGGAGCTCGGGCGCGTTCGGGCGAGAACAGGAAGTCCTGCAGATAGCCGACGATGTGCTTGCGGCTGCCGTTGATCTCGACGAAGTCGCTGCCTTCGGCGACGTTCTCCAGCGTGGTGCGTGATTCGTCCAGCTGGCTGCGGTGCTGGTCGAAGTACGCGATCTGGAGGCCGGTGCCCAGCTTCACCTCGCCGTGCTGCGGCGCGAGTTCGCCCAGCAGGATCTTCAACAGTGTCGACTTGCCCGCACCATTGGGACCGATGATGCCAACGCGGTCGCCGCGCATGATCGTCGCGGACACGTCGTCCAGCAGCACGCGGCCACCGTAGGCCTGGGTGATGTGCTTGGCCTCGATGACCTTCTTGCCCGACGACTGTGCGGCGGCGGCTTCCATCTTCACGTTGCCGGACAGCTCGCGGCGTTGCGCGCGCTCGCGACGCATCGCCTTCAGCGCGGTGACGCGGCCTTCGTTGCGGGTGCGGCGGGCCTTGATGCCCTGGCGGATCCAGACCTCTTCCTGCGCCAGCAGCTTGTCGAAGCGGGCGTTTTCCTGCGCTTCGGCATGCAGGCGCTCCTCGCGACGGCGCAGGTAGTTGTCGTAGTCGCCGGGCCAGCTGGTCAGCTGGCCGCGGTCGATCTCGAGGATGCGCGTGGCCAGCGAGCGCAGGAAGCTGCGGTCGTGGGTGACGAAGACGATGCTGCCGGAAAACGACTTCAGGAAACCTTCCAGCCAGGCGATCGCTTCGATGTCGAGATGGTTGGTGGGCTCGTCCAGCAGCAGGATGTCGGGATTGCGGACCAGCGCCTGCGCCAGCAGCACGCGCCGCTTCATGCCGCCGGACAGTGCGGCGAAGTCGGTCTCGTCCGGCAGTTCGAGCCGCTCGAGCACCTGCTGCACGCGGCGGTCCAAGTCCCAGCCGTGCTGGGCTTCGATCTGCGCCTGCGCTTCGCCCATCGCGTCCATGTCGCCGTCGTGCACGGCATGGTGGTAGCGCGCCAGCAGCTGGCCCAGGTCGCCCAGGCCCTCGGCGACCACGTCGAACACGGTGCCCTGCGTATCCTGCGGCACCTCCTGCGCCATGCGCGCGACTACCACGCCGTTCTGCACGCGGATCTCGCCGTCGTCGGGCTTGAGTTCCCCGGCCATCAGCCGCATCAGCGTGGACTTGCCCATGCCGTTGCGGCCGACGATGCAGACGCGTTCGCCGGGTTCGATGGACAGGTCGACGTGTTCGAGGAGAAGCGGACCGCCGACACTGAAGTCGACCCGCTGGAATTGCATCAGGGACATGCGCGTATTGTAGCCGGCGCGCCCTGCCGGCGGCCGCTGATCAGGCGTTTTCGATGGCCCGGCTGCCCAGTTCGGCATGCCGCCGTTCCATCTCCTCGCGCAGCTGGCGGCGCAGGCGTGCGGCGGCGCAGCGGCGGATCTCGTCGGGCGTGGACGGTTGCAGCGGCGGGACCGGGGTGGTCCGGCCGTCCTCGTCCACCGCCACCATGGTGAAGAAGCAGCTGTTGGCGTGGCGCACGCTCTGCTTGCGGATGTCCTCGGCCACCACCTTGATGCCGATCTCCATCGACGACGTGCCGGTGTAGTTGACGGACGCCAGGAAGGTCACCAGTTCGCCGACGTTGATGGCCTGGCGGAACATCACCTGGTCCACCGATAGGGTGACCACGTACTTGCCGGCATAGCGGCTGCCGCAGGTATAGGCCACCTGGTCGAGCAGCTTGAGGATCGCGCCGCCGTGGACCTTGCCGGAGAAGTTGGCCATGTCCGGCGTCATCAGCACCGTCATGGTGAGCTGGTGGCTCTTCAGCGATTCCATGGCATGCCTCCGCAAGGTGAGGCGCGCAGGCTAACCGATCCCGGTGCGGGTCGTGCGGCCCCGTCGCCGCAAAAAGAAACGGGCCGCATGAGCGGCCCGTTTCTTCATCCCAAGTCGCTGGACCCCTGCCTTCGCAGGGGTGACGGTCTGGCAAAGGCGCCCGCGCGTGCGCAGGCGCGCCAGACCGTTACTTCAGCTTGGCGTCCTTGCGCAGGGCTTCGGCGCGGTCGGTCTTCTCCCAGGAGAAGGCGGTCGCGGTGTGCTTCTTGCCGGCGCTGTCTACATAGCTGATCTCCTTCGGCTTGCGGCCGAAGTGGCCGTAGCTGGCCGTCGCCTGGTAGATCGGGTGCTCCAGGTCCAGCATCCGGGTGATGCCGTACGGGCGCAGGTCGAAGTGCTTGCGGATCAGCTTCTCGATCACGTCGTCGCCCACCTTGCCGGTGCCGAACGTGGTCACCGAGATCGAGGTCGGTTCGGCCACGCCGATCGCGTAGGAGACCTGCACTTCGCACTTGTCGGCCAGGCCGGCGGCCACAATGTTCTTGGCCACGTAGCGCGCGGCGTAGGCGGCCGAACGGTCCACCTTCGACGGATCCTTGCCCGAGAACGCACCGCCGCCATGGCGGGCCATGCCGCCGTAGCTGTCGACGATGATCTTGCGGCCGGTCAGGCCGCAGTCGCCCACCGGGCCGCCGATGACGAACTTGCCGGTCGGGTTGATGTGCACCTTGTTCTTCGGCAGCGCGTCCAGCCACTTCTTCGGCAGCACGGGCACCAGGATCTCGGCACGCACGGCTTCGATCAGGTCCTTCTGCTTGATGTCCGGATCGTGCTGGGTCGACAGCACCACGGCGTCGAGGCCGAGGATGCTGTTGCCGTCGTAGCGCAGGGTGACCTGCGACTTGGCGTCCGGGCGCAGCCACTTCAGCTTGCCCTTCTTGCGCACCTTGGCCTGCTGTTCCACCAGGCGGTGGCTGTAGTACAGCGGGGCGGGCATGAATTCCGGCGCCTCGTTGCAGGCGTAACCGAACATCAGGCCCTGGTCGCCCGCGCCCTGTTCTTCCGGCTTCTTGCGGTCCACGCCCTGGTTGATGTCGGGGGACTGCTTGCCGAGCATGTTGATGATGGCGCAGGTGTGGCCGTCGAAGCCGACGTCCGAATTGTCGTAGCCGATGTCGTTGATGACCTTGCGCGCCAGCGACTCGATGTCGACCCACGCGGTGGTGGTGACTTCGCCGGCCACGATGGCCGCGCCCGTCTTCACCAGCGTCTCGCAGGCCACGCGCGCGCGCTTGTCCTGGGCCAGGATCGCGTCCAGCACGGCATCGGAAATCTGGTCGGCGATCTTGTCCGGATGGCCTTCGGAGACCGATTCGGAGGTGAACAGGTAGCTGGACATCAGGCTTATATCCTTTGATTCGGATGAAAAGATGGGCGCGCATGATACACGCCGGCGGCAGCGCGTGCATTCTGCCCCGTTCAGGGTTGCCCGGGGTTAAGCGGGAATCAAGCGCCCTGCTGTCACCGGACTGCCAGAAAACGGAAACCGTGCTGTCGCCGGCCAGGCGCAGGCTGCGCGGCGAAACCCCGCCGCCAGCCCCTGCCATGCACCCGCTGGAACGCCAGATCGCAGAACGTTACCCCCACTGGTTCCGTGGCCACCGCGCGCGGCTGACCGGTCCGCTGCTGCGTACCCTGGGCCGCTGGTCCCGACTGGACCAGGCCTACGCTTTCCTGGCCGACCACGGCCACCTGCAGGGCCTGGACTTCATCGATGCCGCCATCGACCACCTCAACCTGCGGCCGTCCGTCGATGAGGATGACGCACGCCGGATCCCGGCGCAGGGACGGTTGCTGATCGTGGCCAATCATCCGTCCGGCGCGCTGGATGCACTGGCGCTGCTGCAGATGGTGGGCCGCGTGCGCCGTGACGTCCGCATCGTCGCCAACGACATGCTGGCCGGCATCGCGCCCCTCGCCCCGCTGTTGCTGCCCGTGCGCATCCTGGGCGGCAAACCGAGCGCGGACAGCGTGCGGGCGGTCGAGCAGGCGCTGGAAGCCGAGCAGTGCGTGATCGTGTTCCCCGCCGGCGAAGTGTCGCGTCTGGGGCCGCGCGGTGTGCGCGATACGCGCTGGCGCCGCGGCTTCCTGCGCTTCGCCCGGGCCACCGGCGCGCCGGTGTTGCCGGTGCGGGTGGTGGCGCGCAATTCGGCGTTCTTCTACGGGGCGTCCGCGCTGTTCAAGCCGGCGGGTACGGCACTGCTGGCGCGCGAGATGTTCCGCCGCAGCCAGCGTCGCCTGCAGCTGCACGTGGGCCAGCCGCTGCGGCTGGATCCGGCCATCGCTCCCGCCACCCTGATCCGCCAGGTGCGCGAGGCGCTGTACGCACTCGGTCGCCGTGAGCCCAGGCGCGTCGAGCCGCCGGCCGACGTGCAGGAGCCGCTGGTCGATGCGCTGGCGCCGGACGCGCTCGCGGCCTGCATCGATGCGCTGGATGTGCTGGGCGAGACCACCGACGGCAAGCGGATCTGCGTGGGCCGGCTGGCCGGCGGTTCGCCGCTGCTGCGCGAGATCGGCCGCCTGCGCGAGCTGACCTTCCGCGCGGTGGGCGAGGGCACGGGCAAGCGCATGGACGTGGACGCGTTCGACACCTGGTACGAACACATCGTGCTGTGGGATGCGGCGCAGAAGAAGATCGCCGGCGCCTACCGGCTGGCGCGCGGCGCCCCGGTGCTCGCGGCGCAGGGCCTGAAAGGCCTCTATACCGCTTCGCTGTTCGACTACGCGGACGACGCGCTGCCGCGCCTAGCCGCAGGCATGGAGCTGGGCCGCAGTTTCGTGGTGCCCGACTACTGGGGCAGCCGCAGCATCGACTACCTGTGGCAGGGCATCGGTGCCTACCTGCGCCGGCATCCACGGGTTCGCTATCTGTTCGGTGCGGTGTCGATGAGCGCGGCGCTGCCGCTGCACGCGCGCGAACAGATCGTGGCGTACTACGCCCACTACTACGGCGATCCGAATGGCGAGGCGCGCTCTCGCCATCCGTTCCGCTACACCGCCACACCTCCGTGCTTCGACGCTCTTGAGGCCGACACCGCCTTCCGCGTCCTCAAGACCAACCTCGACACGCTGGGGGCGACGGTGCCGATGCTCTACAAGCAGTACACCGAGCTCTGCGAGCCGGGCGGCGCGCGCTTCCTCGCGTTCGGCGTGGACCCGGATTTCAGCGATTCCATCGATGGGCTGATCGAAGTGGACCTGCACCGCATCCGGCCGAAGAAGCGCGAACGCTACCTGGGCGAGGCATGGCGGCCGACGGAGACCGCGGCGTGAGTCCGCCGGCCGCGCCACCGCCGATACGGCGCGCGGTCTTCGTTTCCGACGTCCATCTGGGTTCCAAGCACTGCCATGCGGTGGAGTTCGCCGATTTCCTCGCAGGGCTGCAGTGCCGGCGGCTGTACCTGGTCGGCGACATCGTCGATCTGTGGTGGATGGCACAGCGCCGGGCGTCGTGGGATGCCGCCCACAACCGGGTGGTGGAGGCGCTGCACGCGCTGGCACGCAATGGGACCGAACTCGTCTACGTGCCCGGCAACCACGATCGCCCCATCCGCCGTTTCTGCGGCCTGATGCTGCCCGCCATGCAGGTGCGCCGCCGTGCGATCCACACCACGCTGGACGGGCGTCGGCTGCTGGTCACCCACGGCGACGACTACGACGGCGTCACCCACTTCGGCGGCCTGCAGGAAAAGTTCGGCGACTGGCTCTACTACCGCATCCTCACCGGCAACCGGCTGACCAACCAGCTGCGCCGCCGCCTGGGCCTGCGCTACTGGTCGCTGGCGGAATACCTCAAGCGCCAGAGCGACGCTGCCGAGCGCTACATCGCGCGCTTCGTCCATGCGGGCCTGGAGGATGCGCGGCGGCGCGGCCTGGATGGCATCGTCTGCGGGCACATCCATCGCGCCGCGCTGCTCCAGCACGAGGGCCTGCTGTATGCGAACGACGGCGACTGGGTGGAAAGCCTGACCGCGCTGAGCGAAGAGGCGGACGGGACGCTGTGCCTGCTGTCCCACACCGGCCAGATCCTGGCCGACGTCGCGCCGCGGCTGCGCCTGGTTCCGCAGGACGTGCCGTGCGCGGCGTGAGGACGGCCGGCGGCTGCTAGGATCGCCGCATGGATTCCCTCAGCCAGATCGTCCTCGGCGGCGCCGTCGCCGCCGCCATCGCCCCCGCCGCCCATCGTCGTGCCGCGCTGCTCGCGGGCGCGGCCCTCGGTACGCTGCCTGACCTGGACAGCCTCCCCATCGCGCTGTTCTCCGACAATCCGGTCACCCTGATGACCGTGCACCGCAGCTTCAGCCATTCGCTGTTCGTGCTGCCGCTGGTGGGCTGGCTGGTGTGGTGGCTGTTCAAGCGGTTCGGCCAGGGGCGTGTCGCGTCCGCGCCAGCGCGCTGGTTCTGGGCCATCCAGCTGGCACTGGTGACGCATCCCCTGCTGGATGCCTTTACCGTCTACGGCACGCAGCTGTGGTGGCCACTGTCTCCGCCACCGACGATGTGGTCCAGCGTGTTCATCATCGATCCCCTGTACACCGTCTGGCTGCTGGTCGCCTGCGTGGCCGCGTGGTTCCTGCGCGAACGCGCCGCCGCCCGGCGTGCACTGACGTTGGGCCTGGTGCTCAGCAGCGCCTACCTGGGCTGGTCGTTGGTGGCCAAGGCGATGGTGGACCGCGAAGCCGAACGCACGCTGGCCTCGATGGGCCTGGGCGATGCGCCGTACTTCTCGGTGCCCATGCCGTTCAACACGCTGCTGTGGCGTGTAGTGGCAATGACGCCGTCGGGCTATGTGGAAGCCGAACGTTCGGTGCTGGTCGATGAGGGCCCGCTGAGGTTCCGAGGCTACCCGTCGAACGTGCAAGCGCTGCGCGAAGCGGCGGACGTGCCTGCGGTGCAACGGTTGTCGTGGTTCAACCATGGCTTCATGCGCGCGCAGGTCCGGCAGGGTCGCCTGGTCCTGTCCGACCTGCGCATGGGCGTGGAGCCGGACTACAACTTCCGTTTCCAGGTGGCGGAATGGCGCGACGGACGCTGGCAGGCCATGGCGCCCGTGCAGGAGCCATGGTCCATCCCGGTCAGGGGTGGCGACGGTCTGGGCCGTCTGTTGGCGGCCATGTGGCATCGCACGTGGCATCCCTCACCGATTCCTGTGCGCGCCAGGCTTGACGACGCGCACGCGCCTCCCGCGCCGCAGGCGGGCGGGGATCATGCGCAATAGGCCGGTCGGTCAGTAAACCGTTGCGCGCGCCTGCACGAAGGCATAGAAGAACACCGCGTCCGGATCGTTCTGCACGTCGTGCATCTCCCGGCGCATGCCATCGACCACGTCTTGGGTGACCCGGCCCGCCTCGACCATCGAGTCCGCGGCGGACAGCAGCAGTTCCTCCCAGAACGCGATCATGTCCTTCCGCCTTGCCGGCTCGCGGTTGTCGAAGTGCACCGTCTTGATTTCCGTGACCACGTCGCGGTAACCGCCGGCCAGCAGCAGGTTGCCCAGCTTGGCGCCGATGAACGGGTCGCCGCCACTGTCGTACTGGAAGTCGTTGAACGCCATCCAGTAGCGCCAGGTGTTGGGCGAGTACGGATGCAGCAGGAACGAGGAATTCATCACCTCGGTGACGTAGATCGGCGAACCCGGCGCCAGCACGCGCCGTACTTCGCTGAGCACGCGCGCCGGGTTGGGCACGTGCTCCAGGATCCAGCACAGGAATGCCGCATCGAAGTCGCGCGCACCGAAGGGCAGGCGGCTCGCGTCGGCCTGCTGCAGCGTGTAGCGGTCGCGGCACCAGGGCATCTTCGCCAGGTTGTCCCGCGCGGCGTCCAGCTGCACCTGGTTGAGGTCCACGCAGGTGGCGTGCAGGTCGGGAAAACGGCGCAGCAGGATCTCGGTCTGCGCGCCCACACCGCTGCCCACTTCCAGCAGGCGGCGCACCCCGGTGTAGTCGACATGGTTGAACAGCGTGCTTTCCAGCAGGCGGGCCTGCTTGATCAGGCGGGCCTGCTCCACCGGCGAGAAGCCATGCAGGTAGGGAGAACTGGATTCGGTCACGAAAGCCTCCGTCAGAGAATCAGGCCGCCGTCGGCAGCGCATCGCCGGCAATCAGGGCATCGAAGTAGTCGCGCGTCAGCCGCAGCTGTTCCCCGGCAGTCTCCGCGCGATTCACCACGGCGCGGAAGGCGGCCTGTTCCGGCCGGTCCTTCGCGTACCAGCCCAGGTGCTTGCGGGCGATGCGCACGCCCTGCGGTTCGCCGTAGAAGGCGTGCAATGCCTGCAGGTGGCCCAGCAGGATGTCCCGCACTTCATGCAGCGTCGGTGGGGGAAGGTGCTCGCCGGTGGCGAGGAAGTGCGCGATCTCGCGGAAGATCCACGGACGCCCCTGCGCGGCGCGGCCGACCATCACCGCGTCGGCGCCGGTCTTCGCCAGCACCTGCGCGGCCTTGGCCGGCGAATCGATGTCGCCATTGGCGACGACGGGAATACGCAGCGCGGCCTTGATCGCGGCGATGGTCTCGTACTCGGCCACGCCGGTGTAGTGCTGGTCGCGCGTGCGGCCGTGAACGGCCAGCGAGGCGATACCGCTCTCCTGCGCGATGCGCGCGATGGTCGGGCCGTTGCGGTGGTCGCAGTCCCAGCCCGTGCGGATCTTCAGCGTGACCGGCACGTCCACGGCCTTCACCACGGCGTCCAGGATGCGGCCCACCAGCGCCTCGTCGCGCATCAGCGCCGAGCCCGCCCAGGCGTTGCAGACCTTCTTGGCCGGGCAACCCATGTTGATGTCGATGATCTGCGCGCCGTGGTCGGCGTTGTAGCGCGCGGCATGGGCCAGTTGTTGAGGCTCGGTGCCCGCGATCTGGACGCTGACGGGGCTGGGTTCCCCCTCGTGGTCCATGCGGCGCAGCGACTTGTTCGTGCTCCAGAAGCGCGGGTCGCTGATGGTCATTTCCGAGACCGCCAGGCCCGCACCCAGCCGTTTGCACAGCAGCCGGAACGGCTTGTCGGTGACGCCGGCCATGGGGGCCAGCATCACCGGCGGGTCGATGCGGTAAGGGCCGATCTGCATGGCGGCATTGTACCGCCGGCCCCGGAGGGTCAGCGCCTGCGGCGTCGCGCGCGCCAGAACAGGAAGCCGGTCGCCAGAAGGAAGGCGGGCAACAATCCTGCAGCGGCGACGGCCCATTGCCAGGCGCGCCCGCCCACGAAGCCGCCATGCAGCGGATACATCGTCTCGCTGATGCGGGCGCCGGCACCCTGCGCGGTCGCGTCGTGCACCTGCACCGCGCGTGCGCGGTATGGGTCCAGCCAGATCACGCTGCGGCCGTTGGGATGCCACTCGCCGGGCGCGCGGAAACGGATCGACACCAGGGCGTTGTCGCCCTCCGGCACGCTGACGCGGCGGAGTTCGCTGCCCCGCGGAGCCGCGTCTGCCGCGGCCAGCAGCACGGCCGGCCAATCGATGGCGATGGTCCTCCGTTCGATCGGCAAGGGCGGTACGACCTCGGGGCCATCGGCGAAGGTCCAGCGGAGCGCGCTCCGGAACGGCTGGCTGTACACCATCGCCACGCCGGTGAAGGTCACCACCAGCAGCAACGGCAGCAGGAGAACCCCCAGGCTGCGATGCCAGCTGAGCCAGCGCCGGGCGGGCGGCGCCGCATGCCAGCGCAGGCTCGCCGCCAACGCGGCCAGGCGCGGCCACCACAGGTAGAGTCCGGACAACAGCAGGAACAACGCCACGATGCCGGATGCGCCCAGCACCTGCTCGCCCGTCTCGCCGGCGAGCAGGTGCGTATGCAGGTCGCGCATCCACATCACCACGTCGTTGCCCGTATTCCGCACCAGCAGAAGCTCGCCATTGGCGGGATCGAAGTAGTGGCGTTCACCCTCGGCGGCGAACGCCTGCCAGGCAGGCAGCCGCGGCGAGGGCAGATCGACGGAACGGATGCCGCTGTCCTCCGCCCCTGCCACGATCCGCGCCAACGCATGACCCTGAAGCGCGAGCGGCGGGAGCCGTTCGCGCTCCAGTTCGGGATGCGCAGCCAGCAGCAGTTCGGATTGGAACGCCAGCACCGTGCCGGTCAACGACACCACGGCGAACACCAGGCCCACGGACAGTCCCAGCCACAGGTGCAACCACTTAAGCACGGGGCGGAAGCGCCATGCGGAGGAGGTGGACATGGCCTGGCGGCGGAGCATGCGGGGCGTTGGCGAGGCGCGTCAGAAGCGGTGGGACCAGCCCACCGTGAGCACGCGCCCGCGTCCGGCGGTGTAGGTGTCGTTGCGTGGCGTGCTCTGCGAGTAGTAGGTGACGTACTGCTCCGAGAAAAGGTTCTCCACGCCCACGCTCAGCGTGCCGAGGGGCAGCTTGATGCGGGTGAGCAGATCCACCGTGGTGTAACCGTCGAAGTCGGCCACCGGGGTGCCGCGCAGGTCGAATTCGCGATCCAGCGCCTTGCTCGCCTGCAGGCGCACGTCCACCGAGGGCGTGAACGACGCCTCCCAGAACGCGGTGACCCGGTCCGGACTGATATTGATGCCAGGCAGATCGCTGTCGACGCGGCCATCGGCATTGCTGTCGTAGCGACCTTCGCTGCGTGCGTAGGCCAGGCCCGCGCGCATGCCGTCGCTGAAGCGGTACGACAGGCTGCCATCGAAGCCCTTGATCTCGGTCCGTTCGCGGACCACCGCATACGTCTGCGTCGCGGTATCGAAGGCCAGCCGCGAGCCCAGGTCCGAGTCGGAGCGGTACAGGGCCAGATGCACCAGCCAGCGGCCGTCGTCGTAATCCAGGCCGATCTCCTGGTTGTCGGCGATGACCGGCTGCAGGTCGACCAGGTTGTCCACCCGCTGGCCGACCGCGGTGATGCCGCGCAGCACGCGACCGATGTCGGCCACGGTGTAGCCTTCGGCGTAGGACGCGTACAGCTTGAGCGCGTCGGTGGCTTCCCACACCAGGCCCAGGTTCGGCAGGGTCTCGGTGGTTTTGGTGGTGCCGCCGGTGACCAGGTAGCGCGTGCCCTTCACGCCGGCCGGCACGGTGCGCTGGTCGGGGATGGTCAGGTAGTCGTCCACCTGCAGTTCGCCGCGCTCATGCCGAAGGCCGCCCGTCAGCAGCCAGGCGTCGGCGAACCGCCATTCCGCCTGCACGAAGGGCGAGACCGATTCGTAGGTCGTCTCCGGCACCCAGTCGATCTGCGCGTAGACCAGTTCCTGGTAGGTGCTGTCGCGGGCCAGGTCGAGCCCGAACGTGGCCCGCAGGTCCATTCCGAACAGGTCGCCGCGCGACCAGCTGAACTTGCCGCCGAGTTTCTCCGACGCATTCTGCGACTGGTCGTACCAGTCCGGGTCGCGCCCGTCGCCCCAGAAGTCGCCCCAGTAGCTGCCGCCGTAGAGCGCCTTGAAATCCACCCAGTACAGCTGCGTCTGCAGGAAGCCGCCGGCCAGGTCATGATCGGTGTAATCCAGCACCACCGATGTCGAGCGGTTGCGGGCGCCTTCGCCTTCGCTGCCGCCGGGCGCGGAGGTGGCCAGCTGGCCGGTGGCGATGTTGCCCGGCACGGTGCGGTAGTCGTTGTTGCCCTGCAGTTCGTAGTGGTTGGCGCTGACCTGCAGCCGGCGCTGGTCGTCGAGGTTCCAGCCGACCTTGGCGAACAGGTTGTGGCTGCGCGCGTCCATCAGGTCGCCCTGGACGTCGTTGACGGCGATCGCCCGGCCATCGCCGTCGTAATAGAGTCCTTCGCTGGCCAGGGATGCGCCGCCGACGAAGTCGACGTCGCCGTGGCGCGTGCCGAAGACGTAGGACGCCTTGTAGCCCGCGCTGTCGTCTTCGCGGGGGACCGCCACGCTTGCGCTGACGCTGACATCGTGGAACGTCTCGCCGTCCTTGCGGGGCGCGCGCTTGGTGATGATGTTGATGATGCCGCCGGAGGCGCCCAGGCCCTGCAACGCATTGGCGCCGTGGATCACTTCGATCCGCTCGATCATCGCCGGGTCGATGGTGTGACCGTCGCGTCCGCCTTCGCGCAATGGCGTCGACTGCGGTACGCCGTCGACCAGATACAGCGGCTTGCGGCCGCGCAGGTTCTCACCGGCGTTGGTCAGCTTCTGGCGGGAAGGCGTGAAGGCCGGAATCAGGTTGGCCAGAACCTGGGACAGGTCCTGCGTCAGCGCCAGCTGCTGATCCAGCTGCTGGCGATCGATGATGGTGATGGTGTTCGGCAGGGCTGCGGCCGAATCCGGAATGCGGCTGGTGCTGGCCGAGACCGTCACGCGGTCGAGCTGGACGGCATCGTTGGACTGCGCAACCGCAGCCGGGCTCAGAATGGATGAGAGGGCGAGCGAAAGCAGGCTCAGGCGGAGCGGAGAGGTCATGGAGAAGGATCGGGCGTGTCGGACCCGATCATTCTAAATGAGAATGGTTATCAGTAGCTAGAGGTGTCCGCTGGCATGTGCCTGCGGGCCCTCGACCGGAAGCCTTGTTCAGCCCGCCACGGTGTCGAAGCGCGCCCGCAGTTCGCTCAGCAGCGGCATGGCCAGCGCGGCTCCGGCCCGTTCGGTGGACAGCGCGGCGTAACGGTTGGCGAAGCGCACATGGTCGGCGAATGACGCCTGCGAAGCTTCCGCCAGCGATGCGGCCAGCGCACCGTTGAAGGCGTCGCCCGCGCCCGTCGTATCGACGACCGTCGCCGCTTCGGCAGCCATGCGGTAGTGCGGCCGCGCATCGCCGCGCAACGCCTCCTCGGGGTGGGAGACGTACACGCCGGTGGCGCCCAGCGTCACCACCACCGTGCCGTGCGGGAACAGCTGCCGGCAGTGCTGGTGCAGGGTGACGCCATCGAGGGTGGCGACATCGTCGGCGGTGATGCGTTCGCCCAGATGGCGGGCGAGCAGGGCAGCGAACTCGGTTTCGTTGGGCGTGATGACGTCGGCATGCGCCAGCAGTTCGGTGGTCGTCGCGGCGTTCGCCGGCGCCGGGTTCAGCAGGGTGGTGGCGCCCTGCTGCCGTGCGGCCTGCAGCGCGGCCAGCACCGCGTCGGCAGGCGATTCCAGCTGGACCAGCACCACGCCGGCCGTCGCCAGCACGTCCGCCTGGCTGGCGACGAAATCGGCCGACAGCATCGCGTTGGCGCCGGCACCGATGACGATGGTGTTGCGCCCGTGCGCGTCCACGTAGATGCCGGCGGTACCGGTGGGCTCGTCGCTCGCCTGCACGCGCAGCGCCAGGCCGTCGGCGGCTGCCAGATCGCGTGCCAGCCGGCCACCGGCGTCATCGCCCAGCGCGCAGACGAACGTCGTGTCCGCGCCCGCCCGCACCGCCGCGATGGCCTGGTTGAAGCCCTTGCCGCCCGGGCCGTTCGCGTAGCGGCCGGCAATGGTCGCGCCAGCGACCGGCAGGACGTCACAGCGCCACACGTGGTCGACGTTGAAGGAGCCCACGACGACGACGTGGGACGGGGTGGGGGATGGCGTGTTCATGCGGGGATACCTGGAGTCCGGACCACGGCAATGCCGTGGTCACGGGAGGGAAACGTAAGCAGGAGGAAGGAAGCGGCCGGCGGCCGCTCCCTCCGGATCAGCCGAAGTGCGACAGCACTCCGGCGATGGTGGCCGTCATCAGCGTGGCGATGGTGCCGCCCAGCACGGCGCGCAGGCCGAAGCGCGCCAGGTCCGAGCGCCGTTCCGGCGCCAGACCGCCGATGCCGCCGATCTGGATGGCGATCGAGCTGAAGTTGGCGAAGCCGCACAGGGCATACGTGGCGATCAGCCGGCCTTCCTCGGTCAGGGTCACGCCGGGCGTCTGCCCGTTCACGATGCCGGCCAGCTGCAGGTAGGCGACGAATTCGTTGATGACCACCTTCTGGCCGATCAGCGAGCCCACGGTGGTGGCGTCCTGCCACGGCACGCCGATGACCCAGGCGATCGGGGCCAGCAGGTAGCCGAAGATCGTGGCCAGGTCGGTCGGCTTGCCGATGGCGGCCGCCAGGCCGGTGACGTCGCCGAACCAGGTCAGTGGCGCATTGATCAGCGCGATCAGGGCGATGAAGGCCAACAGCATCGCGCCGATGTTCAGCGCCAGCTTCAGGCCGTCGCCGGCACCGGCCGCCGCGGCGTCGATGATGTTGCTGGAGGTCTTCTCCACTTCCATCTTCACCGTGCCGCGGGTCAGCGGCGTGCCGGTTTCCGGGATCAGCAGCTTCGCCACCACCAGCGTGGCGGGAGCGGCCATGATCGACGCGGCCAGCAGGTGCTTGGCATAGAAGGCCTGCTGCTCCGGATCGCCGCCGCCCAGCATGCCCACGTAGGCCGCCAGCACGCCGCCGGCGATATGGGCCATGCCGCCGATCATCATGGTGATCAGCTCGGACTCGGTCATCTTCGGGATGTACGGGCGCACCGTCAGCGGCGCTTCGGTCTGGCCGATGAACACGCTGGCGCAGACGCTGGTGGTCTCGGCGCCTGACACGCGCATCACCTTGGTGATGGCCAGCGCCATCATCCGCACGATGAACTGCATCACGCCCAGGTGGTACATCACGCCCATCAGCGCGGCGAAGAAGATGATGGTGGGCAGCACCTGGAAGGCGAAGATGAAGCCGAACTTCTCGGTGTCCATCAGGCTGCCGAAGATGAAGCCGGAGCCCGCCTTCACGAACTCCAGGATCTTCACGAAACCGTGGCCCAGCCAGTCGAACACCTCGCGCCCGCCCGGCACCAGCAGCACCAGCGCGGCGAAGGCGATCTGCAGCGTGATGCCCGTGGCGACCAGCTTCCAGTCGATGGCCCGTCGGTTGTTGGAAAACAGCCAGACGATGCCGACCAGCACCGCCAGACCGAACAGGCCGAAGCCGATCCGCCCCAAGACTTCCAGCATGTATTCCCCCAGACCTTGCGTGTTGTTCTGACCCGGCAGTCTAGCAGCGCACCGGCTCCATCAGTCCGTTCAGCCAACCCCGCGCCAGGCAACCCAGAGGGCCAGGGCGAAGAACACCAGCGCGGCCAGGCTGCGGGCCAGCTTCAACGGCAGCCTGTCGGCGAAACGGTGGCCCAGCCAGACCACCGGCAGGTTGGCCAGCAGCATGCCGATCGTGGTGCCTGCGATCACCTGCCACAGCGGCTCGTACCGGGTCGCCAGCAGCACGGTCGCCACCTGGGTCTTGTCGCCGATCTCGGCCAGGAAGAACGCCACCGTGGTCGCCAGGAAGGCGCCATGGGCCGGCAGCTTCTCGTTCTCGTCCAGCGTGTCCGGCTTCAGCGTCCAAAGCGCCACCGCCAGGAAACTGGCCGCCACGACCCAGCGCAGCACCTCGGGCGACAGCCAATCGGTCAATTCCGCACCCAGCCACGCCGAGATCGCATGGTTGACCAGCGTGGCGGCGAGTATGCCCAGCGCGATCGGCCATGGTTTGCGGTAACGCGCGGCCAGCAGCAGGGCGAGCAGCTGGGTCTTGTCGCCGATCTCGGCCAGGGTGACGGTGCCGGTGGACACCAGCAGGGCTTGCAGGGACAACATCTACGACTCCGGGGCCAGGCATTCGCGTGTGGACGCGAAGGCAAACGACGCACTGCCCGGCCCGGGTTAGCGCGACGCCTGCCTTCGGTCTTGCCCGGCGAAGCGGATCGCTTCGTCCCGCGCACCATGGTCGGTCGACCAAGTGTGTTGATGCGCGGACCCCGTGTGGACGGGTGGGCTACTCCCCGGAGGAGGAAAGTGCGCGCATTGTAGGAGGTGTGCGGTGTGGGGGGCGGAGCCATTCTCATTTGGCCGCGTGCCGGGCGTCCGGACGGGCGCTACGATGGACACGGTCGTTACCGGAGCCTGCCATGCAATATCGCCGCCTGGGCACGTCGGGCCTCCAGGTCTCAGCCCTGTCCTTCGGTGCCTGGCTGACGTTCGGGCAGCAGGTGGGCCCGCGCGAGGCGGGCGAACTGATCGCGCTGGCCTGGGACCACGGGATCAACTTCTTCGACAACGCCGAGGTCTATGGCCATGGCGAAGCCGAGCGCGTGATGGGTGAAGCGCTGCGCGCGCTGGGGTTGCCGCGGGATGGTTTCTGCGTGTCCAGCAAGGTGTGTTTCGGGTCGGTGGAGAACCCGCGCCCCACCCAGCGCGGCCTGTCGCGCAAGCATGTGTTCGATGCCTGTCACGCGGCCCTGCGCCGGCTGCAGGTGGACTATCTGGATCTCTACTACTGCCACAGGCCGGATCCGGATACGCCGGTCGAGGAGACCGTCTGGGCGATGGACAGCCTGATCCGGCAGGGCAAGGTGCTGTACTGGGGCACGTCGGAGTGGCCGGCCGCCCGCATCCGCGAAGCCTCCACGATCGCGCGCAAGCATCATCTGCACGGGCCCACCATGGAGCAGCCGCAGTACAACCTGCTGCATCGCCAGCGGGTGGAACTGGAGTACGCGCCGCTCTACGCCGAGCTGGGCCTGGGCACCACCACCTGGTCGCCGCTCGCCTCCGGACTGCTGACCGGCAAGTACGGGAAGGACATCGCCGGCGACACCCGGCTGGGCCGGGCCGGGCACGAGGAGCTGCGCCGGATGGTGTTGGGTGCGGAGGGCGCCCGGCGGCCGGAGCGCGCAGCCCGCTATGCCGCAGCGGCGGCCGAACTGGGTGAGAAGCCTGCGCCGCTCGCCATCGCCTGGTGCCTGCAGAACCCGCATGTCTCCAGCGTCATCCTGGGCGCCAGCCGCCCCGAGCAACTGCGCGAGAACCTCACGGCGCTGGAGCTTGCGGGGCGATACGACGAGCCGGTCTGGGCCCGGCTGACCGCCGCCGCGGATTGAGGCGGGAGCCCCGTCCGGGGTGTTGACTCGCAAATAAGAATCATTATCATCATTGGCGTTCCGTCCTGGAGCTTCCCGATGATCTCGAACGTCACCGCATTGCCCACGTCCGATTCGCTGGCGCTGCGCGAGCGCCTTTCCCTGTCGCACGCCCGGCCGCAGGCCGAGGACACCCTGGACAGCACCGCCCTGCTGAAAGGGCAGCGCGAAGTCCTCATCCGCCACGGCGACCGCGTGTATCGCCTGCGCCACACCAGCAACGACAAGCTGATCCTCACCAAGTAGGCCGAACCCTCGTCGCGACGGTGCATCGTCGCGCCGCGCCGCTGCATAACACCTTCTCTCTCCACCGGGCGCCAGCCAAGGATTCTCCGGCCGCCAGCCTTCCGGGTCTTCATCACCCACAGGAATGCTGTACGCCATGAAGCGTCCCACGCTGCTCACCGCGGCCGTGTGGCTGGCCCTTGCCGGCCATGCCCGTGCCGAAACCGCCGCCGATGCGGCACCGTCCTCCTCCTCCGGTACAGGCGCACACGAACTGGAACGGATCCAGGTCACCGCCACGCGCAGCGAGCGCGCCGTCGCCGACGTACCCAACACAGTCAGTGTCATCGATCGGGAGGAACTGGACGACCGCCTGGTGCGCGACATCAAGGGCCTGGTGCGCTACGAGCCCGGCGTCACGGTGACCTCCAGCTTCGGCCGCTTCGGCCTGGGCGGTTTCCGCATCCGTGGCCTGGAGGGCAACCGCGTGCGCATCCAGACCGATGGCATCCCGGTGTCGGATGCGTTCTCGATCGGCAGCTTCTCGAATGCGAACCGCAACTTCGTCGACCTCGATACGCTGAAGCAGGTCGAGATCGTGCGCGGGCCTTCCAGTTCGCTGTACGGCTCGGACGCGCTCGGCGGCGTGGTCTCCTTCATCACCAGGGACCCGTCGGATTACCTCGACAATGGAAAGGATGCGTACTTCGGTTTCCGCCTCGGCTATGACGGCAGCTGGAATGGCCTGTTCGGCAACGCCACCGCGGCGTTCGGCGGCGAGCGCTGGAGCGGCCTGGTCAGCGTGGGTCATCGGCAGGGTCAGGAAACCGAGAATCATGGCGATATCGCCGGCGTCGGCGGCGCACGAACGCTGCCCAATCCGCAGGAGCGGGACGGCCGCAGCCTGCTGACGAAGCTGGTCTTCGCGCCGACTGAAGGGCAGCGCTTCCGCCTGACGGTGGAGGGCAACGAAGACAGCGCCGACACCGATCTGTTGACCCAGCAGGGCTACCAGTCGCTGACGCGCGCCACCCATGATCGCGTGATCGCGCGCGACCACCAGACGCGTGCGCGCGTCGCCTTCGCGCACGAATGGGACGACCTGTCGGCCGGTTTCGCCGACAGCCTGGACTGGCAGGTTTACCGCCAGGACAGCGAGACCACCCAATACACGCGCGAGGAACGGACGCTGCCGGCGCCGACGCTGCGCGACATCCGCGAGCGCGCGTTCAATTTCGACCAGCGGACCCACGGTCTGCAGGTGAATTTCCGCAAGGCGTTCGGTGCATCGGTCCGGCACGACCTGATCTACGGCCTGGACATCGCACGCACCGAGACGCGGCAGAAGCGCGACGGCCTGCGCACGTTCCCGCTGACGGGCGTGAGCACGCCGGTGATGTCGCCGGATACGTTCCCCGTGCGCGACTTCCCGATCAGCAGGACCACGACCGCCGCACTGTATGTGCAGGACGAGATCGGTTTCGCCGACGGCACGTTCCGGCTGGTACCGGGCCTGCGCGTGGACCACTACCGGCTCGATCCCCGGCACGATGCCATCTTCGACACCGACAACCCGGGCCTGGCGCTGGCGGACATCCGCGAGACCGCCGTGTCGCCCAAGCTGGGCGTGGTGTGGAGGTTCGCGCCCGCATGGTCGCTGTTCGGCGGCTATGCGCACGGCTTCCGCTCGCCGCCGTACAACGACGTCAACATCGGCTTCACCAACGTGCAGTTCGGCTACACGGCGATCGCCAACCCGGACCTGAAGCCTGAAACCAGCGATGGCGTGGAACTGGGCGTCCGCTACGCCGGGAAGGCGGCGTACGCCAGCCTGTCGGGCTACTACAACCGCTACAACGACTTCATCGAGTCGATGCGCTTCATCGGCTACAACGATGACGGGCTGATGGTCTACCAGTCGCAGAACATTTCCGAAGCGCAGATCCATGGCGTGGAGTTCAAGGCGGGCCTGGACATCGGTGCCTTGTCCGATGCGTGGGACGGCTGGTCGCTGCGCGGCGCGGCCGCGTGGTCGCGCGGCGAGGATCGCAGCGCCGATACACCGCTGGACAGCGTGGACCCGCTGACCGCGACGCTGGGCCTGGCGTACGACGCGCCGTCATGGGGTGCGGAGCTGGCGGGTCGGTTCGTCGACCGCAAGCGCCGCGTCTCCGATCCGGCCTACTACCGCCAGCCAGGCTATGGCGTGCTCGACCTGTATGCGCACTGGAACTTCGCGCCCGGGGCCCGGTTCAACGTCGGTGTGTTCAACCTGGGGGACCGCACCTACATCGAGGCCGGCGACATCGCGCTGGTGCTGGATACCAGTACGACGCTGGCCCGCTATACCGCGCCGGGGCGCAGCCTGTCGGCCAGCCTTGCCGTGAGCTGGTAACGGCCATGGCGACGCTGCGCCTGATGCCAGGTCCCGTGTTCGGCGACGTGAGCGACGCGTTCCCCGCCGCCACGCAGCTGGCGGCGCTGGGCCCGGTGCTGTGCCTGTACCGCACGCAGCAGGGCAGCGAGCTCGCCGGTTGGCAGCAGGCCGTGCGGGTGGAAGTCCACACCGGCGTGGGCAGCGACGGACTCGACGAACGCCTGCTGTTCTTCGATGCACAGGGCCGCTGCTGCTGGCGCCTGTGCCTGTTGCCGGACAGCGACTTCGTCGCGTGGGACCGGTTGGCGGCGTCGTTGCCGGCTGGCCGGGATGCCGACGCGGGCGGGCTGGCGGACCGCCTGTGGCGTCGCCTCGCCGGCCGCCTGCTCGGCGGGCAATGGCGGGCCTGCGTACTGCACCTGCACGCGTTACCGCAGCCCGGGGCGCTGCCAGTGCTGGCCGCCAGCCTGCCATTGATGTCGATGCTGAGCGCCAGCACCGCGCAGCGCCTCGCACAGGCGGAAGGGGCCGATCTGGAGGGCGGGCCCCGTACCAACATCGGCCTGCCGTCTCCATCCCGTCAGCCTTCCGATGCCTCCCCTGCGGAGGAAGCCCGTGAGGCGGGCGACAACGTCATTCCGCTGGTCAGAAAAACATGAGAGGAAACCCCGTGAAAAAGCCGGTCGCCACCCTGGTGTCCACCACGCTGCTGCTGTCCGTCGGCCAGGCCTGGGCCGCCGATCCCGTCCGCGACCGCCAGGCCATCCTGGCGATGCAGGGTGACTACACCGTCGACTTCGCCTTCGACGAAACCGTCCTGCTGCAGCCGGGCTACGAGCGCCAGCCCGCCATGCGCAGTGGCGGCGATGAGACCGTCATCGTCGTCGAGGACACGCCCACCCGGATCGTCCTGCAACACCTCCTGGTCGATCCCAGGAGCGGCCACGTCACCAAGCACTGGCGCCAGGACTGGACCTACGAAGCGCCGACGCGCTTCGAGTTCAGCGACGACCAGACATGGCGCGTGCGCGCGATGGCGCCCGATGCGACACGGGGCGCCTGGACGCAGTGCGTGTACGAGGTCAGCGATGCGCCGCGCTACTGCGGGACGGGGCGCTGGGACTACCGAAACGGCGTGGCCACCTGGACCAGCGACCTGAGCTGGCGCCCGCTGCCGCGCCGCGAGTACACCCGGCGCAGCGATTACAACGCGCTTTCCGTGGTCAACCGCCACACCCTGACGCCGAACGGCTGGACCCACGAGCAGTTCAACACCAAGGTGCTGCGCAGGCCCGACGGAACGCTGGTGGAACTGGCGCGCGAATTCGGCTTCAACGACTACCTGAAGACCACCGAGGTCGACTTCACGCCCGCGCGCGACTACTGGCAGGCGACGGCCGGCTACTGGGCCAGGGTGCGCGCGCACTGGGACGGATTCCTGTCGCAGGCTCCGGGCCTACGGCTGAAGACCAAGGTGGACGGCATGGCAATGATCATTCCGCTGTTCACGCAGGCGGGTGATATCCAGGCAGGCAAAACGGTGGCGGACGCGGACATCGCCCGGGTGTTCGCCGACTGGGTGGAGCCGGCGCCGGTGGAACGCGCTGCTGCGGCGTCGCGCTGAAGCTTCTCTCCGGCACAGGGACGTGCCGTTCTTTGCAAAAAAGACCCCCGCGGTCGCGGGGGTAGGGGATTCACGCGTTTCTCTTCTAATGATGCGTATCAGATGAGGGTGCCGCCGCCCTTGCCGGCGGGCGGCGCCTGAGGTGCGGGCGGCGGAGATGGCAGGGGCGTGTCCTCGCCGTCGTCTTCGAAGGTCTGCACCTTGCCGTCCTGATCGACGATCATCACGCGACGGCGCTCCACCACGGCCGGTGTCTTGCCGACGGCCGCGGCCACCCGCGGCTTGACGACGATGCGCGATGTCGCGGGCAAGCGGAGCGTGGCGGCCTTCGGTACGGTCACCGTGCCGGTCCGTACCTGCCGGTCACGCAGGTATTCGATCGCGACCTTGGCCTCTTCCGGCTTGCCGCGCAGTGCCTGGGTGACGTCGCGGGGCGACGTCACCGGTGCGCCGTCCACCTTGCGGATCACGTCGCCCGGCTGCAGGCCTTCGAGTTCCTCGCCGACGGACAGGACGAGCACGCCGGCATCGGTGCCGAAGTAGCGGCCGAGCGAGGCATCCACCGTCGCCAGGTTGAGATTGCTCCAGCGGAAGGCTTCGGCCAGCGCGGGCAGGCGGCAATCCTCGCCCTTGCAGTCGCCCAGCCTGCCGAGCTGGCGCAGCTCGCGTTGGACTTCCGGCGCGATGACGGTGGCGATCTCGCCCATCGGCATGGGCGCGCCGTCGATCCACGGCATGCCGCTTTCGCCGGTACGGAAGAAGAACGTGCCAGGCCCCTGGCCAGCGAACGCGACGCGCGGCGAGACTTGGGTGGGCGTGACGCTGGCGTCGTACGTCTTGCCGCCGCGCTGGTACGTGACCCGCACGGGCGTCTCGGCCTGGAGGTCGGCGAGCAGCTTGCGCGCATGCGCCACGCGCGCATCGCCGGTACCGCCGTTGACCGTTTCGTCGCCCACGCGCAGGAGGCGGTCGCCTGCCTTCAGGCCGGCCTTGGCGGCGCCGCTGTCCGGCGTCACCCCGGTGATGCGCACGCCTGCCGCGTCGTCGCCCGACAGCAGGATGCCGAGGCGCGGGCGGCGGACGATGAGATGATCGATCTCGACGGGAGAACCCACGCGGCTGGCGTCCCTTGAGAGTTCGGCCACGCGCTTGGCGGCGCGCTGCAGGTCGGCGCGCGCGGCGTCGAGTTCCTTCTGCCTGGCGGCGTCGTCCTGCTGTGCGAAGCCCGGCAGGGGTGCGGCCAATGCGAAGGCGAGCAGTGTCGTGGAAAAGGACTTGAGCATCTTAAGTCTCCTCGGTGCGTGTGATTATCAATAGATGGCGGTGTCGGCGTCGTCGTCGTTCAGGGCGACCTGCCAGCGTTGGGTGGCTTCCACGCCCGTGAGCTGGCGCAGGGTGTCGACGCGCTGTTCCCACAGCGCGGTGCGAGTGGCGTCCGGCAGGGCAGGTTGCGAAAGCGCGAGATCGATATGGCTGACCTGGTCCTGCAGGTCGGCACTGACCGCGAGCGCAGCCACGCTGCCGGTGTTGCTGTCGGGCAGCTGCGCAAGCACGGCTTCGAGACGGGCGGACTCGGTGTAGAGCGCGTCCAGCCGCGCAGGCTCGACGGTCGCCGGAACAGGCGAGACGCGCGGAACGGAACGGCGCACCGGCGATGCAGTGGCGAGCGGCGGGGTGGCGGCGATATCCGTCTGAATGCCGATCGCGGGTTCGTTCCCGGAGGGAGCCGCCGGCGCATCCGGACGCGCGGATGACGTCGTGGCGATGGTCGGTGCACGTTGCAGCGGTGGCGTGGTGACCTCGGCGTTGCGCCATTGCATGAGCGGGATCACGGCGGCGAAGAAGGCGGTGGCGGCCAGCGCCAGGGCAGGGCGGCGCCAGCGCGTCCGGCGTGCGGGCGCCTGCATCGGCGGCAGCGATGCGGCAAGGCGTTGCCAGGCGCCCTCCGGCGGGGTTTCCAGCGGCAGGCCGCAGAAAGCGTCGCCCCAGTCGCGCGGCAGGGGTTCGCGGGCGCGGGAATCAGGCATGGACGGTGTCCTCGATGTTCAACAGTGCCCGCAGGCGACGCGTGCCGCGGGAGACCTGCGATTTGGAGAAGCTGGGCGTGCGCTGCATCAGCTCGGCGATCTCGTCGTGGGTGTAGCCCTCGGCGTGGTAAAGCCACAGCACGCTGCGCGTTGCCGCGGGTAGCGCTTCGAGCGCGCGTTGCAGCAGCGCTGCATCCGCCGCCGCCGCGGGCGGCAGACCCTGGTCCTGCGGCAGGTCGTCTTCCTCCACCGTGATTTCGGCGACCAGGCGCTTCTGCCGTCGCAGCCGCAGCAGTGCCTCGTTGACCGCGATCTGCCGCAGCCAGCCCCAGAAGGGGCAGTCGCCCCGGTAATCGGGCAGATGGTGGAAGAGCTTCAGCATGGTGTCCTGCAATACATCGCCCGCGGCCTCCCGGTCTCCGCAGATCCGCAGCGCCAGGGTGAAGACCGGGCGCTCGAAGCGCCGGTAGATCTGCTCGAACGCCTCCCGGCAGCCGGTACGCGCACGCGCGACCAGGCTGTCGGGGACATCGATGGCGAACTGCGATCGGCTCAAGCGGAGGGATTCCCGGGCTGTCGGACATAGGGATGCCGCAGCGGGCAATACCGTCGCAGGGTCGCCGAAGTTCCCGCGCACGGTGCCGGGACCGCCCAGGCCTATAATCTGACCATCGTCACAGGAAGGGGGTCAGCAATGGAGTTCGGTCTTTCCACACTGGTGGTTGCGGCGGTGGTGCTGTTCATCGTGGTCACCTTCTTCAAGGGTGTCCGCGTGGTGCCGCAGGGGTACGAGTTCACGGTGGAGCATTTCGGCAGGTACACCCACACGATGTCCCCCGGCCTGCACTTCCTGATCCCGTACATGCAGAGCATCGGCCGCAAGGTCAACATGATGGAGCAGGTGTTCGAAGTGCCTTCGCAGGACGTCATCACCAAGGACAACGCGGTGGTGAAGGTGGACGGCGTGGTCTTCTTCCAGGTGCTGGATGCGGCCAAGGCCGCGTATGAGGTGTCCAGCCTGGACCAGGCGATGATCGCGCTGGTGCAGACCAACATCCGTACCGTGATCGGCTCGATGGACCTGGACGAGTCGCTCAGCCAGCGCGAGACCATCAATGCCAAGCTGCTGGGCGTGGTGGACCATGCGACCAGTCCGTGGGGCGTGAAGGTCAACCGCATCGAGATCAAGGACATCCAGCCGCCGCGCGACCTGGTGGATGCGATGGCCCGGCAGATGAAGGCCGAGCGCGACAAGCGCGCTTCCATCCTCGAGGCCGAGGGCGCGCGGGCGTCGGAAATCCTGCGCGCGGAAGGCGAAAAGCAGGGCGCGATCCTGGAAGCCGAAGGCAAGCGCGAGGCCGCCTACCGCGAAGCCGAGGCGCGCGAGCGCCTGGCCGAGGCCGAGGCCAAGGCGACGGAGCTGGTGTCCAATGCCATCGCCCAGGGCGACGTGCAGGCGATCAACTACTTCATCGCGCAGAAGTACGTGGAGGCCTTTAAGGAACTGGCCATGGCGCCGAACCAGAAGTTCGTGCTGATGCCGATGGAGGCCAGCGGCGTGATCGGCTCCATCGCCGGCATCGCCGAACTGGCCAAGGAGGCGCTGAACAAGCAGCAGGTGGCGGCGCCATCGCGTCCGCCCCGCGTTCCGGGAGCCTGACATGAGCTTCAAGTTCGCGTTCTGGGCGATCGGAGCGCTGGTGCTGTTCGCCGCCGAGGCGATGGCGCCGGGCGCGTTCATGCTGTGGTTCGGCTTCGCCGCGGTGGCGATGGCGCTCGTGGTGCTGGTGGCGCCCGGGCTCGGCTGGCTGGCGCAGGCGGTGCTGTTCTCGGTGCTGGCGCTGATCTCGGTGGCGGTCTATCGCCGGTGGTTCCGCGGCAAGGGTCGGCAGAGCGACAAGCCGCTGTTGAACCGACGCGCGGAACAGCTGGTGGGCAGCGTCGCCGTGCTCGACCAGGCCATCGAAGGGGGGCGCGGCCGGGTGAAGATCGACGATGCGTTCTGGACGGTGGAAGGCCCGGACTTGCCGGTGGGCATGCGGGTCCGCGTGGTCGCCGTGAACGGCATGACATTGAAGGTGCAGGAGGCCTGAGGTGGGTTCGAGCACGCTGGCATGGTCGATGTCGGTGCTGGCGCCGCTGTCGGTGACGGCGGCCGACCTGGTCGGCCGTGTCATGCCACCGTATCCGGCCGGCCTGGACGAACTGGGCGGGAGCTGCGTCTCCGAGTCGGTCGAACCTGCCCGCGTCTGCGATTACTCGGTGGGCGTGCTGGCCTCGCCCGCTGCCGTGGATGGCGGCGAACCCTTCCCGCGTTTCGTGATTGCCGGCCAACTGGCCGGCCGCGACGGCGCCCGGGCGCAGTGGCGCATCACCGACGCGCTGCCCTATCCCACCGGTCGTCCCGGCTATTACCTGCAGTTCGGCACCTGCCGGGTGAACGGGCGCGACGATGCGCGGGTGGCGGCCATCGTGCGGCAGCACGACACGTCGACCGAATGGTTGAAGGACATCGCCTGGGCCGGACGCCTGCGCCTGCCCGATGCGCGCTTCGACGTGCTGGATGCGCGCACGGTCGACTGCATCAATGAGGCCTACTACGGTCTGTGATGGCGGCGCACCGCCCTGGTGCGTTCTGGGATAATGCGCTTCTTTGCCCGCCCCGGAAGCCGCCATGACCCAGAAGACCCTCCTCAACGACACCCATCGCGCGCTTGGCGCCAAGATGGTCGACTTCGGCGGCTGGGACATGCCGATCCACTACGGTTCGCAGATCGAAGAACACCACCAGGTGCGTCGCGATGCCGGCATGTTCGACGTCAGCCACATGACCGTGGTCGACCTGCGCGGGCCGCGCACCCGTGAGTTCCTGCGCCAGCTGGTGGCCAACTCGGTGGACAAGCTGCAGAAGCCGGGCAAGGCGCTGTACACGACCATGCTCAACGAGGAAGGCGGGGTGATCGACGACCTGATCATCTACTTCATGGACGACGCCTTCTTCCGCCTGGTCGTCAACGCCGCCACCCGTGAGAAGGACCTGGCGTGGATCGGTACCCGTGCAGCGGCGTTCGACGTGGAGGTCAGCGAGCGTCCCGACTTCGCCATGATTGCCGTGCAGGGTCCTGCCGCGCGCGAACGCGTGCACGGCCTGCTGCGCGAAGAGGACCGGGTGAAGGTCGGCAAGCTGACCCGCTTCTCCGCCGCCGATGCTTCCACTGCGGACGGCGTGCCGCTGTTCGTCGCCCGCACCGGCTACACCGGCGAGGATGGCTACGAGATCGTGTTGCCCGGAAGCGAGGCGGTCGCGTTCTGGAACGCCCTGCTCGCAGCGGGGGTGAAACCGGCCGGTCTGGGCGCACGCGACACGCTGCGCCTGGAGGCGGGGATGAACCTCTACGGACAGGACATGGACGAATCCGTCTCGCCCTACGAAGCGGCGCTGGCCTGGACGGTGGCGCTGGACGAAGGACGTCCCTTCATCGGCCGCGCGAAGCTGGAGGCGCAGAAAGCCGCCGGTGCGCCGCGGCAGATGATCGGCTTGGTGATGGACGAGAAGGGCGTGCTGCGCCATGGGCAGAAGGTGCTCACCGCGCATGGCGAGGGCGAGATCCTGTCGGGCACCTTCTCGCCGACGCTGGGCAAGGCCATCGCGTTCGCGCGGGTACCTGCGGGCGACATCGCGCTGGGTGCGGCCGGCGGCGTGCGTGTGGACATCCGGGGCAGGGAAGTGCCGGTGCGCGTGGTCAGGTTCCCGTTCGTGCGCGACGGCCAGGCCCAGCCCGGCGTGCTGGAATGAATCGCAGGCCGCCACCTACACGTGCGGCTTACTCCGCTAAACTATCGTCTCCATCCCGACCTACCGCACCGATCCGGAGTACCCCATGAGTGAGATTCCTGGCGATCTGAAGTTCCTCAAGTCCCACGAATGGGCCCGCCTGGAGAGCGACGGTCGCGTCACCGTCGGCATCTCCGACCATGCGCAGGGCCTGTTGGGCGACCTGGTCTACGTCGAACTGCCGAACGTCGGCGATCGCATCGAAGCCGGCAACGCCAGCGCGGTGGTCGAGTCGGTCAAGGCCGCCTCCGACGTGTACAGCCCGGTCACCGGCAAGGTCGTGGAAGTCAACGCGGCGCTGTCGGACAAGCCGGAGACCATCAACGAGGACGCCTACGGCGAAGGCTGGATCTTCGTGATCGAAGCCGAGGAGCCGGACCAGCTCAACGAACTACTGTCGCCCGACGACTACGCCGAGCTGATCGAAGACGAAGACCACTGAGGCAGCCCACCTGCTGTCCCCTGACGGGGAACCGGCGGCGAAGGAGCATGTCTCCCTCGTCGTCGGTTCCCCGCTTCGTTTCCGCCGTCGTGGGCGCCGGCGCCACGGTGGATCCGCGCGTGGCGCAGGAAGCATCCGGCGCGCATGCAACCCCGGGCCAGCGCGGACGACGGACGCATGCGACCGGCGGACGGCAAGGTGGAATCGCCGGTACGCGCGGACGGCGGACGTGCGATGTCGCCACCCATCCGCTGCCGCGCGATCGCACTTGAGCCGCGATGCGGAGGCGTCGAACGCGGCGACGCATCGGTCGCGGGAGGGAAAAAAGTTTGCGCAGTTCGGCGCATTCGGGCTTGTGCGACGCGAAATCGGATGCCCTTCCGGAAAAATTTTTTAGCTCGCGTTCAAGCCGCCGGGGCGGTCGTGGCCGAGGTCGCAAGGCGCTCGCGTCAACCTCGCAACATCATCGGCGCGCCTGACCCCGATGAAGAAAAAGCGCGTTTTCCCGATGTTTTTTTTCTTGCGTGCGTCGAAGCGCCGCAAACCTCGCCTGACAGGGAGCAGCAGTGCGGGTGCGCCAAGTGTTCGCCGTCGCGATCAGGTCCGGACGGGAGAACGAAAAAAGTTGCGCACAGGTGTTGACACCTTGAAAAACCGTGATTAGGTTTCGCCCCAAGCAGAGCATGCTGCGGAAGCGAGTGAGTCGAATCAACACGACAGCGCGAGAGACAACACAGTCCATCGTCACCCGGATCGGGGTGGACGCAGGCCTCGCTTCCCCCGCAGAAACGCAACGCCTCCATTCCATGACACCCGCGTCGCCTGGCGACGCGGGTGTTTTCTTATTTGTAGGGAGCCGGGTTTCGCACGCCTGGCCCCCTGGGGAATCCGCATCGCCGCGCGTGTCGCGGCAGCGGCTGCCGACGGGTCCGACTCCCGCGGCGTTTCTTGCAGCTGGGCCTGCCTTCGGGCAGATGTGCTGTAGCCAGACGTAAAACACCATAGTTCACTGACGAGGAGCCATCACATGGCAATGAAGAAAGCTGCGAAGAAGAAACCGGCCGCCAAGAAGGCCGCCAAGAAGGCCACCAAGAAGTCGGCTGCCAAGAAGACTGTGAAGAAGGCCGCCAAGAAGGTCGCCAAGAAGGTCGCCAAGGCCAAGAAGGCGGTGAAGAAGGTCGCCAAGAAGGCCGCCAAGAAGGTCGCCAAGAAGCCGGCGAAGAAGGCCGCCAAGAAGACCACCAAGAAGGCTGCCAAGAAGGTTGCCAAGAAGCCGGCGAAGAAGGTTGCCAAGAAGGCTGCCAAGAAGACCGCCAAGAAGGCTGCCAAGAAAGTAGCCAAGAAAGTAGCCAAGAAGCCGGCCAAGAAGGCCGCCAAGAAGGCTGCGAAGAAGCCCGCCAAGAAGGCTGCCAAGAAGTCCAAGAAGAAAGCGGCCCCGGTCGCGCTGCCGGCCACCCCGGCTCCGCTGATCTAAGCCAACCCCGATTAGCCGTAACACCATGGACTCTCTCCCTGTGCCCAGCGGGGGGAGAGTTTTTTTATGGGCGAGCGGCTAGGCTACCGCCCTGGATCCACGCGGGAGCATGGGCATGAAGTTGTTCAGATGGACGCTGGCGACGATCGTCGCGGTGGGGCTGGTCTTCGTTGCGGGTGGGTTGCTGCTGCCGTCCACGACGCACGTCGAGCGCAGCGTCGTGATCGAGCGCAGTCCGGAGCAGGTCTTCGCCACCCTGGATTCGTTCGAACGTTTCAACGCCTGGTCGCCATGGGCCGAGTACGACCCGCAGGCCAGGTACACCTTCGACGGCCCGGCGCAGGGCGTAGGCGCGCGCATGCGCTGGGTGGGGAACCGGGCCGTGGGTAGCGGCAGCCAGGAGATCATCGCCAGCGAACCGCACGGCAGGATCGTGGTGGCGCTGGATTTCGACGGAAGCCAGGCGCAGGCGACGTATCTGCTGGTGCCGGAAGCCGGCGGAACACGGGTGACCTGGGCATTCGACAGCGCGCATGGCCTGAATCCTTTCAGGCGCTGGCTCGGTCTGCTGTTCGACCGGATGATCGGTGCGGACTACGAGAAGGGGCTCGCCCGACTCAAGGCGCTGATGGAAGCGTCGGACGCATAGCCCGCCGGCGCGCGCTGCACGGTGACGCAGCGCGCACGTGCGCTCAGCGGGGCGACGCGGTGCTGCGTTGCGAGGAGGTGCCCGCGTCGCTGCGCTCCCGTGCCGGAGCGCCCTCGGGCGACTCGGCCAGCAGCAGGTCGTAGTCGGCGGGCGTCTCGACCCACGGCTCGCCCGGCAGGCCCATGGCCCGGTCGAGGATGGTGGGCAGCAGGCCCGAGGGCAGCGAGCTGTCGCTGTTCCAGACCATGGCCACGCCCAGGTCCTGTCCCGGCACCAGCGCCATCAGGCCGCGATAGCCCTGCACCGCACCGGCATGGAAGATCACCTGCTGACCGGCGTAGTCGAACACGCGCCAGCCCAGGGCATAACTCGCCGAGTGGATGCGCTCGCGACGCCAGCCACCGCGCATTTCGCCCGGTGTGGTCACCACCGGGGCATGCAGGGTGGCCAGCAGCGGCGCCGGCAGTACGTCGGGACGATGGCCCGTCTGCGCGATCAGCCACTGCGCCAGGTCGCTGGCGCTGGCGTTGACGCCGGCGGCGGGCGGCAGGCGGTAGTAGGTCGGCTTGGGGGTCAGCGATACCCAGCCGTTGCGGCTGCGCACGTGCGGCCGCGCCCAGCGCGTACTGCCCTGGATGCCGGACAGGCCCAGGCTGGCGTCGTTCATGCCCAGGGGCTTGAAGATGCGGCGATCCACCGCCTGGTCGTAGAACGTGCCGGACGCCGCGAACACGACGTCGCCGATCAGGCTGAAGGCCACGTTCTGGTAGGCATAGCACTCGCCGGGCGCGCACTTCAGCGGCGCGTAGGCGAGCTTGCGCGCGACATCGTAGTACTCGGCATTGGCCTCGATGTCGCGGTCGAAGGCATTGTGGGCCTGCAGGCCCACGCTGTGGCTCAGCACGTCCGCCACGGTGACGCGCGAGGTCGCGACGGGATCGCTCAGCTGGAAGCCGGGCACGTACTGGCTGACCTTGCTGTCCCAGCGCAGCGAGCCGTCCTGCACCATCAGGCCGGCCAGGGTGCTGGCGAAGGACTTGGACAGCGACGCCAGGCGGAACACGGTGTGCGCGTCGACCTGCTGCGGGTTGACCACATCGGTGACGCCATAACCGCGCGCGCTCAGCACGCGCCCGTTGTGGACGATGGCCATGGCCAGACCCGGCACGCGCTGGCCCACCGTCAGGTGCTCGGCCATCGTCTCGAAGGCGCGCACATCGAAGCCGGCAGCCAGCGGGCGGATGTCCTGGCCTGTCAGCGCGGACCGGTAGGGACGCGGCTGGGTGGGGGAGACATACGGTGCGGTGCTGGCGGTGGCCACGCCGGAAACCCCGGCATCGGATGCAGCGCCCGGCGATGTCCAGCGCAGCGGTGTCTGCGCCGTGGACGACAACGTCAGCGGAAGCATCATGCCGACCAGGGCGATCCGCAGGGAATGCGGCGACCGCCGGCTCTTCTTCGGTTTCATGGTGCGAGACGCCCTGCGAAAGCTGGTGCTGTCCGGGATCATAACGCCGCTGTTTTCCATTGCACAAACCGCGGGAAGTTCGATGGCCATGTCGTTCATCCTGCTGAAGATTGCAGATGTGCCGAGCGTCCCATTTCTCCGTGCGTTGTGCGCCGCCTGAATACGTGCGGGCGCTTGGCTGCATGCCGGACGCTTCGTGCGTAGACATGCAAATTCCGGGCCATCGGTGCGAACGCGCGCCACGCGTTCAGCTCTTCGCGGCGTCAAGAACGGCCGCGCGGGGCCGGAGTACGGCGGTCCCTGGCGGGTGCCGCGATCAGCCGGCGGTGGCCAGCGGAATCGCCTCAGGCGCGGGTCGCGCCGAGGGAAGGGGTGCGGCGGTCAGCACCGGCCGGTTGCGGATCAGGTCCGACGCCCGCTCCGCGATCATGATGGTCGGCGCATTGGTGTTCCCGCCGATCAGCGTGGGCATCACGGACGCATCGATCACGCGCAGGCCGTCCAGACCCCGGACGCGCAGCGCCGGATCCACCACGGCATCGTCATCGAACCCCATCCGGCAGCTGCCGACCGGGTGGTAGACGGTCTCGGCCTTGGCGCGGATGAAGGCGACCAGCTCCGCATCGGTCAGGTCGTCGCGGGGCGGATGGATGGGCGCGCCGCGGTAGGCGTCGAACGCGGGCTGGGCGAACAGTTCGCGCGCGAGCTTCGCGCACTCGACCATCATCTTCAGGTCGAAGCCGTCGGGGTCGCCGAGGTAGTTCGCCTCGATGCGCGCGTCCGCGCGCGGGTCCGCACTGGCCAGCAGGATGCGGCCGCGGCTGCGCGGGCGCAGGAAGCAGGCATGGGCCGTGTAGCCGTCGCCGGAAAGGCGATGGCGGCCGTGATCGTCCAGCATCGCGGGTACGAAATGCATCTGGATGTCCGGGCGGTCGTCCGGCGCCAGCGGCGAACGCACGAACGCGCCTGCCTCGGCGATGTTGCTGCTGCCCGGGCCGCGATGCCCGCGCAGGAAGTAGTCGAAGGCGGTCTTGAGCTCGCTGGTGCGGTCGTAGGTGACGCGCTGCGTACTGTGCTGCAGCGTGCAGATGTCCAGGTGGTCCTGCAGGTTCCTGCCCACCCCGGGCAGAACATGCCGGGGTGTGATGCCGTGCGATGCCAGATGTTCGGCGGGGCCGATGCCCGACAGCATCAGCAGCTGCGGCGAGTTGATCGCACCGCCGCTGAGCAGGACCTCGCCCTCGCAGCGCACGACGACCTCGTGGCCGCCACGAGCGTAGGCCACGCCGATCGCGCGGTTCTTTTCCAGCAGGATGCGCCGTACCAGTGCGCCGGTGACGATGTCCAGGTTCTGGCGATCGCGTGCCGGGTCCAGGTAAGCCACCGCGGAGGAACACCGGGCCCCCTCCTTCTGGGTGACCTGGTAGAGGCCGAAGCCTTCCTGGGTCCTGCCGTTGAAGTCGGGATTGCGGGCGTAGCCGGCCTGCACGCCGGCCTCGATGAAGGCGGCCGACAGTTCGTTGGTGTAGCGCAGGTCGGAGACGTGCAGCGGGCCGTCGGCGCCGTGGAGGGCGTCGGCGCCGCGGCTGTTCCGCTCCGAACGGCGGAAGTAGGGCAGCACGCTGTTCCAGTCCCAGCCCTCCGCGCCGGCATCGGCCCAGTCGTCGTAATCCTGCGGTACGCCGCGGATGTAGCACATCGCGTTGATCGAACTGGAGCCGCCGAGCACCTTGCCGCGCGGCCACCACAGGCGCCGGTTGTCCAGGTGCGGCTCGGGCGCGGTGTCGTAGTTCCAGTTCACGCCTTTCTGTCCGACCAGCTTGGCCAGGCCGGCCGGCATGTGGATGAAGGGGTGCCAGTCGCGCGGACCGGCTTCCAGCAGCAGCACGCGACAGGCCGGGTCTTCGCTCAGGCGGTGAGCGAGCACGCAGCCGGCCGAGCCGGCGCCCACGATGATGTAGTCGTACACATGCTGCCCGATTGCGAAGACGGACCGAACCTAGCGGGGGGGGATAGAGCAATTGCTCTGCCGGGATGCGCGGCTGCCGCACGCGTGATGGGGCCTTGATCCGGCGAGTCGATGCGTGGCGAAAAGGCTGGCGATGTTGCAGTGCATCGGATACCTTGCGCGCCACAGGCGGGCGGTGCCCGCGTCCCGATGATGCGATCGCAGGCCGCGCCCCATGGACCCGTCTCCCCCAGCGACCACCCGGTTCGGCCGATTCCGCGCGGCGCTGTCCGAGTCCCCGCCGCTGCTGTGGGCGTTCGTCTACTTCTTCTGCCTGCTGAGCGGCTATTACGTGCTGCGGCCGGTGCGCGAGGCGATGGCGGCGTCCAGCGATGTGCAGGCGGTCTTCCCGCCCGCCATGATCGAGTTCTTCGCCGTGCGCGGCCTGGCGCTGAAGGATTTCACCCTGCAGGTGCTGTTCACCTGCACCTTCATCATCATGCTGCTGTTGCAGCCGGCCTACGGCTGGCTGGTCAGCCGGTATCCGCGTCGCGTGTTCCTGCCGGCGGTCTACGGCTTCTTCATCGGCACGTTGCTGCTGTTCTACATGCTGTTCGACAGCGGGATGCCGGGACGCGGGATGGCCTTCTTCCTGTGGATCGCGGTGTTCAACCTGTTCGCGGTCGCGGTGTTCTGGAGCTTCATGGCGGATGTCTTCAGCAATGCCGAAGCGCGCAAGTTCTACGGCTACATCGGCGCGGCCGGCACGGTCGGCGCGATCCTCGGCCCCGTCCTCACCCGCACCTTCGTCGAGCGCATCGGCATCGCCAACCTGATGCTGGTGTCGGCCGGTTTCCTGATGGTGTGCGTGGTATGCCAGCTGCGCCTGCGCCTGTGGGCGGTGGCGCGCGAACAGGAACGCAGGGCCACCAGCGGTGAGACGCCGATGGGGGGCGAAGTGCTTGCCGGACTGAAGCTGATCGCCCGGGAGCCGCTGCTGCGCTGGCTGGCGTCGCTGGTGGTGATGGGCGTGGGCGTGGGCACGCTGCTGTACAACGAACAGGCCGCGATCGTGCGGAAGTTCTACACCGACCCGGCCGCCAGCACCGCCTACTACGCCGGCATCGACATGGCGGTGAACGCGCTGACCCTGTTCATCCAACTGCTGGTCACCCGCTGGTTGCTGCGCAGCTTCGGGGTCGGCCCCGCACTGCTCATCCCGGGCGGCGCGATCATCCTGGGCTACTCGCTGCTGGCCGCCTCGCCGCTGCCGATGATGGTGGCCATCGTGCAGGTGGTCACGCGGGCCAGCGAATTCTCGCTGACCAAGCCGGCACGCGAGACCATCTACACCCGCGTCGATCGCGAGTGGCGCTACAAGGCCGGCGCCGCGATCGACACGGTCATCTATCGCGGTGGCGACCTGAGCTTCGTGTGGTTGCACAAGTTCGTGTCCGCATTCGGCTCCAGCGCGGTGTTCGGCGTCGGCCTGCTGGCGGCCAGCGCCTTCACGTTCAGCGGATGGAAGCTGCTGCGCGAGGAAAGGAAACTTCCGTCCGAGCGCGACGCGGCCTCCGGGCAGCGTGGGTCGTCGAGGGCTGACGCGGCCGTGTGACGCCGTTATGCTGCGCACGGGCAAGGAGAGAAGCGGGAATGAGCGTGATCGCGGCGGTTCTGGTGGTGCTGGTGGCGGTGCTTCACGCCTGGTTCCTGGTCCTGGAAATGTTCTTGTGGACCCGGCCCGCCGGCCTGAAGACCTTCCGCAACACGCCGGAGAAGGCGGAGACCACCCGCGTGCTGGCCGCCAACCAGGGGCTGTACAACGGCTTCCTTGCCGCCGGCCTGCTGTGGGGGCTGGTGACCGCGCAGTGGAACGTGGTCGTGTTCTTCCTGCTGTGCGTGATCGTCGCCGCGCTTTACGGCGCGTGGAGTGTCAGTCGCCGGATCTTCTACGTGCAGGGCGTGCCGGCGATCGCGGCATTGGCGGCGATCTGGCTGCTTTGAGGAATGCCACTGCAGGAGCGACGTGAGTCGCGACCGCACGCTCCAGGGTGCCGGCGTTCTCGGTTGGCGCGAGAACGGATGCCATGCGGTCGCGACTCACGTCGCTCCTACAACGGCGACGCCGCGCGAGGCGGTTTCGGCGACACCCACATGCCGATCCGCGCACGGAACACCGCTTCTCCCTTCGGGTCGCGGACCACCACGTCCATCGGCAGGTCGTAGCCCTCGGCCGATTCGTGCGGTTCAAACGCCGGCGTGGCGACGGCGTGCAGGGTGCCCACGGCCTTCTTCAGATACTCGACGGTCATGCCCTTGGGGATCCAGCGCATCGAGCGCGGGATGCTGACGTCGGTGGTCAATCCGCCAACGAACTCGGCCAGGTTGCACAGCGCGATCGCATGCACGGTACCCAGGTGATTGGTGACCGAACGCCGGTGCCGGATGGTCGCTTCGCCGCGGCCGGGCTCCAGCCGCACCATGCGCGGGCCGATACTGCCGAAGTAGGGCGCCTTGAAGCAGATCAGGCGCGAGAACAGCCAATGTCCCAGGGGCTTGCGGCTCAGGCTGCGGTAGATCTTCAGGACGTCGGCGCTCATCGTGGGCTCCTGGTGCGACGACGGCGGGACATGCCCGCCGTCGTCGTGTCTTCCGGTAGTGGCGTCAGGCCGCTTCGCGCGGCTGGCGCTTGTGCTGCGGCAGGTCGTAGTAGCTGGCGGCGCGCAGCTCGTGCACGTCGAAGTCGTCCACGGTGATCGTGTCCAGCGTGATCGCACGCAGTTCTTCCAGCTGCTTGCGCTCTTCCACGGTGATCCAGCCCTCGCGCACGCCTTCGTCCAGCTGTGCGCTGTAATCCAGGGCTTCGATGTCCTTGGTCTTCAGCGCCTTCAGGAACTTGCGCTCCACCGGCTCGGCGGCCACGGCGGCGGCCAGGTAACTGTCGATGCGGCCGCCGGGGTTGTTCTCGCACGGGGTCAGGAACACGCCCTGGCCCAGGCGGTCGCGCGCCTCGTTCGGCGCCATCAGCAGCATGGCGACGCGATGACTCAGGCGGTCGCCCGGCGCCACGGCGCGGCGGCCGAACGGGAACACCACCGGCCACAGCAGCCAGCCCAGTGGCTTGATCGGGAAGTTGCGCAGCGCCTGCGACAGCGCCAGTTCGATCTCGTACGCGCTGTTGTGGAAGGCCCAGGCCAGCAGCGGCTTGTCGGCTTCCGGCGCGCCTTCGTCGTGGTGGCGCTTCAGCACCGCGCCCATCATGTACAGGTGGCTGAGCACGTCGCCGAGGCGGCCGGACAGCGATTCCTTGAACTTCAGCTTGCCGCCCAGCGCGCCCAGCGAGATGTCGGTCAGCAGCGCCAGGTTGGCCGCATAGCGGTCCAGCTTGCGGAAGAACTTCTTGGTGTAGGCATCGCCCGGCGCGGCGCCGATCTTCGAGCCGGTAATGCCGAACCAGAACGAGCGCACCGCGTTGGAGATGGCGCCGCCGATGTGCGGATACAGCACCGCATCCAGCTGCTGGATGCCCGCCTTGGTATCCGGATCCTGCGCCGCGCGCATTTCCTTGATGATGTAGGGATGGCACAGGATCGAGCCCTGGCCGAAGATCAGCAGGCTGCGCGTCATGATGTTGGCGCCTTCCACCGTGATGGCGATGGGCGAGGCCTGCCACGCGCGGCCGGCGAAGTTGCGCGGGCCCAGGATGATGCCCTTGCCGCCCACCACGTCCATCACGTCCTTGGCGATGTCGCGGGCCATGTTCGTGCAGTGGTACTTGGCGATGGCCGACGGCACCGACGGCACGTCGCCGCGGTCCACGGCAGCGGCGGTGGCCTGCGACAGCGCGCTGATGGCGTACGCCTTGCCGCCGATGCGGGCCAGCGCCTCCTCCACGCCCTCGAAGCGGCCGACCGACAGGCCGAACTGCTTGCGGATGCGCGCATAGCTGCCGGTGACGCGCGCGCCGAACTTGGCGCCGCCGCTGGCGGTGGACGGGAGGGTGATCGAGCGGCCCACGGCCAGGCACTCGTTGAGCATGTTCCAGCCCTTGCCGGCCATTTCCACGCCGCCGATCAGCTGGCTGAGCGGGATGAACACGTCACGGCCGTGGATGGGGCCGTTCTGGAACGGCGAGTTCAGCGGGAAGTGGCGACGGCCGACGTCGACACCGGGAGTGTCGCGCGGCAGCAGGGCCAGGGTGATGCCGATGTCGCGGGTGTCGCCGATCAGTCCGTCCGGGTCGTACATGCGGAAGGCCAGGCCGATGAGCGTGGCGACCGGCGCCAGGGTGATGTAGCGCTTGTCGAAGGTCAGGCGCAGGCCGAGCACGTTGGCGCCGTTCCACTCGCCCTTGCAGACGATGCCGTAATCGGGAATCGAGGTCGCGTCGGAGCCGGCGAACGGACCGGTCAGGCCGAAGCAGGGCACTTCCTGGCCGATCGCCAGGCGCGGCAGGTAGTAGTCCTTCTGCTCCTGCGTGCCGTAGTGGTTGAGCAGTTCACCCGGGCCCAGCGAGTTGGGCACGCCGACGGTGGAGCTGACCACGCTGCTGACCGAGGCGATCTTCTGGATCACCTTATGGTGCGCCAGCGCCGAGAAGCCCAGGCCGCCGTACTGCTTGGGGATGATCATGCCGAAGAACTTGTTCTTCTTGATGTAGTCCCACAGTTCCGGCGGCAGATCGGCGTGGACATGGGTGATTTCCCAGTCGTTGATCATCTTGCACAGCTCTTCCACCGGGCCGTCGAGGAAGGCCTGCTCTTCGGCGGTGAGTTGCGGCTTGGGATAGGCCAGGAGCTTGTTCCAGTCCGGGTCGCCGGTGAACAGGTCGCCCTCGAAGCCCACCGAGCCGGTTTCCAGCGCGATGCGCTCGGTCTGCGACAACGGCGGCAGCGCGCGGCGCAGGAAGCCCAGCGCGGGTGCGGTGATCAGCGGCTTGCGGATCGCCGGGATCAGCAGCGGTACCGCGATCGCCAGCACCACCAGCGCGGCCACCAGTGTGGCGGTGGGATTGGCGCCCAGCAGCCAGCAGGCCACCAGCAGGCTGGCGGTGATGGCGGCCCAGTAGGCCAGCCGGAGCCGATGGTAGGCGGCGAACGCACCCGCCAGCAGGAAGGCGAGGAAGGGGATGACGATGCTCATGGGGTTGCTCCGGACACGGATTCGGTTACATCGGATTCGGCGTTGCCCGACGCGGCCGGCAGGCCTGCCAGGTATTCCAGCACGGTGGCGGTAAACGCGTCGTTGTCGTCGCCGGCCACCATGTGGGTGGCCTGCGGCAGGTGCACGTGGCGCGCGTGCGGCACCAGCGTCTTGAACTCTTCGACGGTCCTTTCCGACACCAGGTCGCTGCGCCCGCCACTGATCAGCAGTACGGGACACTGCACGCGGCGGGCGGCGTCGGCGATGGCGTCCTGGTGCTGCGCGCTGTCGCGGGCCAGTTCGTCCACCAGGCGCGGATCCCAGTGCCAGCGCCAGCGGCCGTCGCCGCCTTCGCGCAGCAGCTCGCGCAGATCGTCGGCGGATTTGCGCGTGCGGCGCTGCGGCTGGTAGGCCGCGATGGCGTCGGCTGCATGCTCGAGCGAGTCGAAGCCGTCAGGGAACGCCGTCATGAACGCCAGGATGCGCTGCAGGCCGGCATGTTCCCAGCGCGGGGTGATGTCCACCAGCACCATGGCGCGGAACAGGCCCGGCCAGCGCGATTCGGCGATCAGGCCGAACAGTCCGCCCATCGAGGCGCCGACCAGCACCGGCGGTTCGGGCTGCTCGCCGGCCATCACGATCAGGTCATCGGCGAACTGGTCGCCGGTGTAGGGCAGCCCGGCGGCATTGCGGTCCGACTCGCCATGACCGCGCGCGTCGTAGGCCAGGCCGGCGTAGCCGTGCGCGGCCATCGCCACGCCGGTGCGGTTCCACGCGCCACGCGTCTGGCCGAAGCCGTGTGCGTACACCAGGGCAGGGTGCCCCTGCAGTGCGCGCGGCGAAGGAAAGCGGCGGATCGCCAGTGAGAAGCCCTCTTGCCCGACCGGCACGCGGTCCGTTCCGGCGGCGGAGCCGGACAGGGCGGAGAAGGCGAGGGAGGCAGGCTGCACCATACGGGCTAGTATGGGTTGTCGCATTTAGAGCAGTCAATCGGTTTGCGATACGTGTTTCCGATGCAACTGATTGATTTGTCTTTATTTTGTTGTGCGCCGCAACATACATACCGCTACACACCTCGCCGTATGGTTAAATGCGGACATGAGCACACCCAGCCCCGACAGCAGCCCGCCCGCTCCCACGCGCAACGCCCGCCTGAGCGCGGACGATTGGGCCCAGGCGGCCCTCGATCTCATCGCGGAGCAGGGTGTCTCGGCCGTGGCGGTGGAACCGCTCGCCCGCCGGCTGGGTGTCACAAAAGGCAGCTTCTACTGGCACTTCCCGTCGCGCGATGCCCTGCTGCAGGCGGCGCTGGAACGCTGGGAAGCCGTGGAACAGGAAAGCATCTTCGGCAGCCTGGAGCAGGTGGCGGACCCCCGCGAACGCCTGCGCGCGCTGTTCCAGCTGGTCGGCCATGAAGTGAAGCCGCACATCATCTACAGCGAGTTGCTGAAGGCGCTGGACCACCCCTCCGTGCAGCCGGTCATCGACCGCATCTCACAGCGCCGCCTGGAGTACCTGGTGGCGATGTTCCGCCAGGCCGGCCTGCAGCGCACCGACGCCACCCACCGTGCGCGCCTGACCTACGCCGCGTATGTCGGCTTCCTGCAGCTGTCGCTGCAGCTGCAGCAGCCGCGCATGACCTCGGAAGAATTCGAGACCTACCTCGAACACGTCATCTCGACGCTGATTCCGACCTGATGCGTCGTAGGGCGGGCCTTGGCCCGCCGCGCACCGCCTTGTGAATGACGGATCGCGTCACGCCCCGCGTCAGTGGCTTGGCTCGAGGTTCTCGATGGTCTGCATGTGCGAAGACAGCAGGCCTAGACCAGCATGTACTTCCAGATCGTCGAACTGCGTGGTCGACGTCACGCGTACGGTCGCGCGCATGCGCGGTTCGGTATCCAGGTAGCAATCCTTGCATCGCTGGATCGTCAGGATCTTCAGCGTGGATCCCGCTGGAAAGCGCGTCCTGGAGATCACCTCGGGGCCATCGAATCCCGGCGGCTGGACGATCGTGTAGATGCTGGGCGAAGGACCGTAGTTCCGGTCCATGCTTACCCGATACACCGTCATGTCCGATGTGGTGCGGTACTCGGTCCCGACATGCATCGAGTACTTCGGATCATTGCTGACGTCTTCGTAGCTGACCATGTAGCAGCCTGCCAACAAGCACGTTGCCAGTAAGGCAATGAATCGATTTCTCATTGATACCCTGTAGTCGTAGAGTTCGGGTCGGTGCGTCGCACCAGTGACGCACGTCATGTCGATGGCGGGCCAAGGCCCGCCCTAGGGTTGGGTGAGGTCGCCCGCTTCAGCTCCGACAAGCGCACCACCACATACGCCAGCAACGCCGCCGCGAAGAATGCCAGCAGCATCCAGGCGATGTCCTGCGGTGTTTCGATGATGGTGCGGTAGACCTCCAGCACCCAGCGCTCGGTGGTCGGCGCGATGATCCTTGCTTTGTCCTTGTCCATCCGCGCCCGCTGGAGCCATCCAGGACAATGGCGTCGAACGCGTCGCAATGCGCCCGTGTGGTGAACAACTGCAGCTCACGCCGGCCCCATCGCCCGCTGCCGCACGCCGCTCCGCCATTCCCGCTGCTCGCGGACATAGCCGCTGCGTTCCAGCCAACGGAAGATCGAGCGCACGGTGACGACGGGATAGTCGCCGGAGAGCCGGGTGGCGACCGAGTGGTCGGTGAAGTCGGTGTTCGCCGAGAACAACCCGCCCAGCACGCGCTTGGAGTAGGCGATGTGCACCGTGTCCGCCACGAAGCCATCGCCGCGGGCGAAGGCGTAGGCGCTGCGGCGATCGTAGATCCCGCGGTCGGCGAGCGCGGCGGCCATCACTTCCACGATCCAGGCGGTCGAGTTCTGGTAGTCCTCGCTGCCGGGCCGGGCGATCAGGTTGTAGCGCGGGTGGTGCAGGCTGTGGCGCGGCATCTGCTGCAAGCGCACCGCCAGCCGGTCGGCGACCTCGGGAGCGAACCACACGATGCGCAGGTCTTGGTTCACCAGGTCGTCGGCGAAGAAATTCACCAGCCCCTGCGCGTACAGGCCGGAGCGGTCGCTGCCGCATTCGTTGAGCAGGTGCACGACCGTCCAGCGTCCGTGCGCGTGGTCGCGCACCGCGAACCCGGCATGGCTGTAGACCAGGCCCTGCTTCGACAGGTCGGTCCCCACGCGCGCGATCAGGGCGACCGGTGCGTCCACCTCGTCCAACTGCTGCGCGGCCAGCAGCGCGGTACGCGCGGCCTCGGCCACCTTGTACGGGGGCATCTCCATCTGCTTGCAGGCATCGCCCGCGCGTGCCGTCCCCGGCAGCGCGAGGATGAAGATGAAGAACACCGCGAGTGCGCGCATCGCCCGCTCACCCGCCGTAGCGATGGCTGTGGATGTGCGGTCGGGCGGCATCGTTGGCGATGAAGCACAGCGCTTCACCGGCCGCACTGAGGATCCAGCCCGTCGCCACGGCGGCGACACTGATCGCCGTGCCCACCGCGATGCCGAGCCGCTTGATCGCTTCCGCGCTCAGATAGACCACGAACGAGGCCGCGCCCACCACACCCGCCGCCGCGACGGAGACCGTCACCGCCACGCTGCCGGCCACCACCGCCACACCGGTGACCACCGCCGAGGCGCCATGGCCCAGCGCATGGATCACCGCCACCGGCACTTCGATGGACGCCTCCAGGCTGGCCTGCGACATCCGGCTGGCGCCGTCGGACTGCGGCGCGGCCTGCGCGGGGAGGGCCACGCCGCCCGTGAGGACGGTGGCCAGGGCGAGGGTCAGCGAGCGGGCGATCAGGCGGGGCATGCGGGTTCCTCCAGGGTGTCGCAGCCTTGTCGCGGCACGCCGGGCGGTTCAACCGGCATCGACGAGGTAAGCTCCCGCGCAACACCCGGTATAGGAATGCGCTACCGATGGCCGTCTCGGTGGACCTGATCGATGCCCTGAAGCGCTGCCTGCGCGCGCAGGAACTGACCTATCGTGAACTCGCCGCCCGCATCCGCATGAGCGAGGCGGCGGTCAAGCGCATGTTCTCCCGGCGGGCGATGAGCCTGCAGCGGCTGGAGCAGATCTGCGAGGTACTGGATGTCGGCCTGGCCGAACTCAGCGCCGAGGCCTCGCGCGGGCGCAAGGCGATGGCGCAGCTGAGCGAGGCGCAGGAACAGGCGCTGGTGGACGACCCGCGGCTGCTGATGGCGCTGTTCCTCACGCTGAACCGCTGGCGCGAGGACGACGTGATGGGCCACTTCGGCTTCACGACGGCGCAGTGGACCGGGCTGCTGGTGAAGCTGGACCGGCTGGGCATCATCGAACTGATGCCGGGCAACCGCGGTCGCGCGCTGACCGCCCGCAACTTCCGCTGGCGCGCCGACGGGCCCATGGAGCGCTACTTCCGCCACACCCTGCTGACCGACTACTTCGCCGACCCCTTCGACGGCGAGCAGGACGCGCTGCTGCTGCTCAGCGGCAGCCTGAGCATCGACGGGGTGAAGCAGCTGCGCCAGCGGCTGGAGGAAGTGGCGCGCGAGTTCGACGCCCTGCTGGCCCGGGACGCCACCCTGCCGGCGGAAGATCGGGTGGGCGTCAGCCTGGTGCTGGCGCAGAAACCCTGGCTGCTGCAGCTGTTCAATCCCTACCGGCGCTCGCGCGAGGCGTAGGCGCCGTGGCGGAGATCGGGCTCGGAAGGTGATCGGACGGCCCTGTTTGCTCCATCGATCGCCCGGCGCGCCCCATCGATCGCCTTCCGAGCCCGATCGATGGGGCTCCCACAGTGATCGATGGGGCTCAAAGGGCTATCCATGGCTTTCGGCGCCCCATCGATGGCGCTTTTTGCTCCATCGACCGCCCGTCGCGCCGCATCGATCGCGCTCCGAGCCTGAGCGATCACCCTCAGAGCTCCATCTTTCGCGCCCGGAACCCCGTACATACCCCGGAAAGCCTTGTAGGGCGGTCGTTCTCTGGTCGCGCTGAGAAAGAAGCGTCCCTGCGCCAGCGTCAGTGATGACCGCCCATCGACGTTCTCCTCGTCTGAGGGACAAGACATTGGTATCATTTTGGTCTGACTTTTCGAGGGTGGCGCATGAACGCAGCGGTCGATGTTTTCAAACGCAACGAATTCCAGGGCAGTTCGCTGGACGCATTGAACGCCTGGGTTGCGGAAGTCGCCGCGCTCACCCAGCCGGACCACATCCACTGGTGCGACGGCAGCGACGCCGAGAACGCGCGGCTGACCCAGCAGATGCTGGCCGACGGCACCCTGCTGCCCCTGAACCCGGAAACCCACCCCCACAGTTGGCTGCACCGCTCCAGCCCCAGCGACGTGGCGCGGGTGGAGCACCTGACCTTCGTCTGCACGCCGCAGCAGGAAGACGCCGGCCCCAACAACCACTGGATGGCCCCGGCCGAGGCGCACGCGAAGATGGATGCGCTGTTCGCCGGCTGCATGCGCGGACGCACGCTGTACGTGATCCCGTACTGCATGGGGCCGATCGACTCGCCGCTCTCGCGCTGCGGCGTGGAGATCACCGATTCGCCGTACGTGGTGGCGAACATGCGCATCATGACCCGCATGGGCGCGGCCGCGCTGGCGCGCATCGAGCGGGAAGGGACCTTCGTGAAGGGCCTGCACTCCACCGGCGAGCTGGACCCGGACCGCCGCTTCATCATGCACTTCCCCGAGGAGCTGACCATCAAGAGCTTCGGCTCGGGTTACGGCGGCAATGCGCTGCTGGGCAAGAAGTGCCACGCCCTGCGCATCGCCTCGCACCAGGCGCGGCAGGAAGGCTGGCTGGCCGAACACATGCTGATCGTCGGCATCGAGAACCCGCAGGGCGAAACGCACTACATCGCCGCTGCGTTCCCGTCCGCCTGCGGCAAGACCAACCTGGCCATGCTGATCCCGCCGGAGGGCTATCGCCAGGCCGGCTGGAAGGTGTGGACGATCGGCGACGACATCTGCTGGATGCGTCCCGGCGCCGATGGGCGCCTGTATGCGATCAACCCGGAAGCCGGCTTCTTCGGCGTGGCGCCCGGCACCTCGGACAGCTCCAACCCGAATGCGCTGGCCACCATCAGCCACCACACCATCTTCACCAACGTCGCCGTCACCGACGACCAGGAGCCGTGGTGGGAAGGGCTGGACTCGCGCACGCCCGCGCTGGACTGGCAGGGCCGCAAGTACGACCCGGCCAATGGCCCGGCCGCACACCCGAACTCCCGCTTCACCGTCTCCGCGCGGCAGTGCCCCAGCTACTCGGCCAAGGCCGAGGATCCGCAGGGCGTGCCGATCAGCGCGATCGTTTTCGGCGGACGCCGCGCCTCGCTGGTGCCGCTGGTGTTCGAGGCACGCGACTGGACGCATGGCGTGCTGGTCGGCGCGGCGATGGGCTCGGAAACCACCGCGGCCGCGACCGGCGCGGTCGGCGTGATGCGCCGCGACCCGATGGCGATGAAGCCGTTCTGCGGCTACAACTTCGCCGACTACTTCGCCCACTGGCTGTCGTTCGGCCAGGCCGATGCGACGCTGCCGAAGACGGCGCTTCCCAAGATCTTCCACGTGAACTGGTTCCGCAAGGGTGGCGACGGCAAGTTCCTGTGGCCGGGCTTCGGCGAGAACCTGCGCGTGCTGGAGTGGATGATCCGGCGCGTCGAGGGCAAGGCGGATGCGGTGGAAACGCCCATCGGCCACCTGCCGCGCGCGGAGGACATCAACCTGGACGGCGTGGCGCTGAGCGACGAGGCCCATGAGCTGCTGTTCGGCTTCGATCGCGCCGGCTGGCAGGCCGAGTTCGCCAGCCTCGGCGAGTACCTGCAGGAATTCGGCGCCCGCACCCCGCAGGCGCTGAAGGACGAGCAGCAGCGTATCGCCGCCCGCCTGGCCGGCTGATTCCCCGCCTCGCGCATCGCTTCCTGCGCTGCCCCGCGTGCGTCCCGGACGCCGCGGGGCTTTTTTCGCGCGGCGTCGGGTGCGGGGTCTGGGATAATGCCGGTGTTCGTTCCCATCGAAGGCCGACATGACCCAGATCCTCCGCATCGCGATGGCGCAGTTCGACTTCCCGGTCGGCGCGGTGGCGCAGAACAGCGACAACATCCGCCGCATGATCGCCGAGGCGCGCGACGAGTACGGGGCCGACGTGGTGCTGTTCCCCGAACTGGCGGTCAGCGGCTATCCGCCGGAAGACCTGTTGCTGCGGCCGCGCTTCCTGGCCGACTGCGAGACCGCACTGTCGGAGATCGCGGCCACCACGCACGGCATCGTCGCCGTGGTGGGCTGGCCGCAGAGCGCGGGCAGCGTGGTCTACAACGCCGCCAGCGTGCTGCGTGACGGGGTAGTCGAGACCACCTACCGCAAGCGCGAGCTGCCCAACTACGCGGTATTCGACGAGCGCCGCTACTTCGACGTGGACCCGGACGGGGGCGCCTGCACGTTCGAGGTGAAGGGCGTGCCGCTGGGCCTGGTGATCTGCGAGGACCTGTGGTTCCCCGAGCCGCTGGCCGACACCGCCAGCGCGGGCGCCGTGATGACGCTGGTGCCCAACGCCTCGCCGTTCGACCGCGACAAGCACGCGCAGCGCGATGCGCTGATTGCCGAACGTACGCGCGAGACCGGCATGGCGCTGGCCTACCTCAACGTGGTGGGTGGTCAGGACGCGGTGGTGTTCGACGGCGCATCGGTGGTGGCGGACGGCGATGGCGTCGTGCACCCGGCGGCGGCGGCGTTCACCGACCAGTGGCTGGTGGTGGATTTCGACGCGGCTGCGCGGAAGTTCAGTCCCGTGGTGTGGATGGACGACGGCGACGAGAGCCGCGACGCGCTGGCCTGGCGCGCCATCGTGCGCGGCATCCGTGACTACTGCGGGAAGAACGGCTTCTCGAAGGTGTGGCTGGGCCTGTCCGGTGGTATCGATTCGGCGCTGGTGCTGGCGCTGGCGGTGGACGCGCTGGGCGCGGAGAACGTCACCGCGGTGCGGCTGCCGTCGCGCTATACCGCGGGGCTGTCCAACGACCTGGCCGCCGAGCAGTGCGCGGCACTGGGCGTGAAGCTGGAAGCCATCTCGATCGAGGCGCCGTTCAAGGGCTTCCTCGAGGCGCTCGGTCCGGTGTTCGGCGACACGCCCGCCGACACCACCGAGGAGAACCTGCAGTCGCGCAGCCGCGGCGTGATCCTGATGGCGCTGAGCAACAAGTTCGGCGGCCTGCTGCTGACCACCGGCAACAAGAGCGAGTACGCGGTCGGCTACGCCACCATCTATGGCGACATGTGCGGCGGCTACGCACCGATCAAGGATCTGTACAAGACGGAGGTGTTCGCGCTGGCGCGCTGGCGCAACACTGTGGGCGGCGCGCCGGTGATCCCGCCGGCCGTGATCGAGCGCCCGCCGTCGGCCGAACTGCGCGAGAACCAGAAGGACCAGGACTCGCTGCCGCCGTACGACGTGCTGGACGCCATCCTGTTCCGCTACGTGGACCTGGAGCAGTCGCGCGACGAGATCGTCGCCGCCGGCTTCGACGCCGCCACCGTGGACCGCATGCTGCGGCTGGTGCGCATCAACGAGTGGAAGCGCCACCAGGCCGCGCCCGGACCGAAGGTCTCGCGTCGCGCGTTCGGCCGCGAGCGCCGCTACCCGATCACCAACAAGTACGCGCTGTGAGCGCCGCCGCGCGGCGGAGACCGGAATGACAAGGAAGAAAAAGCGTTCGCCGCATCGCGACCGCCCTGCGGCGCCCACGCCGCGTCCGGCCACACCGCCTGACAAGGTGATGCTGGCCTTGGCGGTACTGGGCCTGCTGATCACCGGCTATCTGGCCTGGACGGCGGGGAGCGGGTCGCCCTCTGCGTTCTGCGGCGCCGATGGGGGGTGCGATGCGATCCAGCGCAGCGGCTGGTCCACGCTGCTGGGCCTGCCGATGGCATTGTGGGGCTTCGGCCTGTATGCGGTGGTCGCCTGGGTGTCGCTGTCGCGCAATGCGTCGCCGCTGCTGCGGTGGCAGCGGCAGTGGCGGCTGGTGCTGCTGGGGCTGGCGATCAGCGTGTACCTCACCGGAGTGGGGGCCGTGGTGCTCGACGCCTTCTGCATCGGCTGCCTGGCTTCGCTGGCGGTACTGGCGGCGATGTTCGGCTGGCTGCAGCTGCGCCGCCCCGTGTCCGCGCCCGGCCAGCCCTGGAAGCGCTGGTGGGCGGTGCAGGCGTTGCCGGTACTGCTTGTCGTGGCTGTCCTTCACGTGCATCAGAGCGGGCTGCTGCACCAGCGTCCGGAAAGCCGTCGTGCGGCGGCGCTGGCCCAGCACCTGTCCGATTACGGCGCCAAGTTCTATGGCGCCTCATGGTGCGTGGAATGCCGGCAGCAGAAGCGCCGCTTCGGCCATGCGGCGGACCGGCTGCCCTATGTGGAATGCTCGCCCGGCGGGCGCAACACGCCGATGACGTCGACATGCGCGGCGGCCGGCGTGACCGTGTTCCCCACCTGGGTGATCGACGGCATCCAGCACAACGGCGTGATCGAACCGCAGCAGCTGGCGGTACTGACGCGCTTCGACTGGGACAGGGCCGGCGCGGCCGAATGATCCCGCCCCAAACGAAGAAAGGGCCCTAAGGCCCTTTCTTCCGGACGATCGCGCTGCGCTCAGTCGTCGTTGCGGCGTTCGGCGGTGTTGATGGACTTCTCGCCGGCGAACGGGTTCAGGCGACGCACCATCCACGGATAGTCCGGCCACTTGCCGGCCAGCCAGGGGTGCTGCGGGTCGTTCAACTCCAGCACGCGCCGGGCATCCGCGGCCAGGGCCTCGTTGCCCAGGCGGGTGTAGGCCTCGGCCAGCACGGCGACGGCGTCGTTCTGGTGCGCGCTCTGCGGATAGGTTTCCAGCAGGTACTTGGCGCGGCTGGCGGCCGACACGTAGGCGTCGCGGCGCAGGTAGTAGATGGCGGTGTCCAGTTCGTGCAGGGCGAACTGGTTGCGCAGGGCCACCATGCGCTGGCGGGCATCGGCGGCGTAGCGGCTGTTGGGGTAGTTCTCGGCCACGCGGTTGAAGTCGTTGTAGCCCTGCATCGGCGTGGCCAGGTCGCGGCGGCTGGCGTCCAGGCGCCACACCTTCTGCAGGAACACCGTGTCGCGGTTGGAGTTGGCCAGCCCGCGCAGGTAGTACATGTACGGGATGTTGCGGTGCGTGGGGTAGGTGCGGATGAAGCGGTCGATGGTGGTCACCGCGTCGTCCAGCTTGCCGGCCTTGTACTCGGCGTAGGCCGTTTCCATCAGCGCCTGCTCGGTGTAGGGGCCGTAGGGATACTGGGCGATCAGGCGGCGGAAGCTGGTCAGGCCGCGGTCCCAGTTGTTGTTGGCCATGGCCTGGTGCGCTTCCTGGTACATCACCTCGACCGGCTGGTTCTCAGGTGCTTCCTTCTTCTTGAAGATCTTGCCGCAGCCGGTCCCGGCGAAGGCGATCGCCAGTGCCAGCAGGACCAGACGGGCGGACGCGGAGGGGCGGGTAAGGCGGGGAAGGGCACGCTGGGTCATGGGCTGGCGGCAGGCCGCGGCAGGGAAACAGGCTGTCGATGATAGCCTAGGCGCCGCCTTCGCCATGAACAATCGGCCAATACGGACCGGCGGCATGGCCTTCCTGGACGTTTTCCCGCATGACCGAACCCGATTCCCCCGATACGCCCCGCACGGCCATCGTGCCCGCCAGCGCCGCTGGCCGACGCTTCGACGCCGCGCTGGCCGAGCTGTTCCCCGAGTTCTCCCGCTCGCGCCTGACCGAGTGGATCAAGTCGGGCAACGCCCTGCTGGACGGGCAGGTGGTGCGCCCTCGCGACCCCGTGCGCGGCGGCGAGACCGCCAGCCTGGACGTGGTACTGGATACCCAGACCCACGCCGAGCCGGAAGACATCCCGCTGGACATCCTGTACGAGGACGAGCACGTCTTCGTGCTGGACAAGCCCGCGGGACTGGTGGTCCATCCCGGTGCCGGCAATCCCACCGGCACGCTGGTCAATGCGCTGCTGTTCCGCGACCCGTCGCTGTCGGCCTTGCCGCGCGCGGGCATCGTGCACCGGCTGGACAAGGACACCTCGGGCGTGATGGTGGTGGCACGCACGCTGCCGGCGCACACCTCGCTGGTGGCGCAGCTGGCCTCGCGCGACGTGCATCGCCAGTACCTGGCGATCGTGGTGGGCGCGATGGTCTCCGGCGGCACCGCCAATGCGCCGATCGACCGCCACCCGCGCGACCGGCTGAAGATGGCCGTGCGCGAGGATGGCCGCGACGCCGTCACCCACTACCGCCTGCGCGAGCGCTTCCGCGCGCATACCGCGCTGGAGTGCAGGCTGGAGACCGGACGCACGCACCAGATCCGCGTGCACATGGCGCACATCAAGTACCCGATCGTCGGCGATCCGCTGTACGGCGGCCCGCTGCGCCTGCCGAAGGGCGCCAGCGACGAACTGATCGCGGTGCTGCGCGGCTTCCGCCGTCAGGCGCTGCATGCCGAGACGCTGGAGTTCGCCCATCCGGTCAGCGGTGAACCGGTGCGCGTCACGGCGCCGGTGCCGGCCGACATGCTGGCGCTGCTGGCGGCCCTGCGCGCGGACACGCAGGCGCAGCGCAAGTGAATCGTGCGCCCGTCGTGCAGGCCGCCTGGCCCGCGCCGCGGGGCGTGCACGCGTTCACCACGTTGCGCCATGGCGCGGGCGTGTCGCAGGCGCCGTTCGACCACTTCAACCTGGGCAACAAGTACGCGGCCGACGGCGACGATCCGGCCACGGTGGCGCGCAACCGCGCGCAACTGGCCGAATTGGCCGGCCTGCCGTCGGCGCCGCACTGGCTGAAGCAGGTGCATGGCACGGATGTGTTGCGCGTGGACGTGCCTGCCGATCCCGCTGCACCGGAGCCCGTCGCCGATGCGCTGGTGACCTCGGAGCCCGGCGTGGTGCTCGCCATCCTGACGGCCGATTGCCTGCCTATGGTTTTCTCGGCGAAGGACGGCCGCGAGATCGCGGCCGCGCACGCCGGCTGGCCGGGGCTGTCGAAGGGCATGCTGGAGGCGACACTGGCGGCCATGCGCACACCGGCCGCGGACCTGGTCGCGTGGATCGGACCCGCGGCCGGGCCCCGGCGCTACGAAGTCGGCGAGAACGTCTTCGCCGCCTTCGTCTCGCACGATGCGGGCGCGGCTGCGGCGTTCGTGGCGACGCGTCCGGGCCATTGGCTGGCCGACCTGCCTGCGCTCGCGCGTCGCCGTCTCGTCGCGCGCGGCATGCGGGTGGAGGACATCCATGGCGGCGATCTCTGCACGATCAGCGAACCCGACCGTTTCTTCTCCCATCGCCGCGACGGCCGCAGCGGCCGCATCGCCACGCTGGCGTGGATGCAGCCGTAAGCCCGTTGTTCGCAGCATTGCTGGGGCCGGCGTTCGCCACGCTGCCGGAACCGGTGCGCGCGCTGCATGTCGCGCAGGGACTGAAGCGGTACGTCGGCAAGGTGCAGGTCGAACGCGGATCGGGCCTGCTGTCGCGACTGGTCGCCGCGGTCACGCACCTGCCACCCGCGGACGCAGGCCCACTGTGCGTCGAGATCGACGCATCGCCGGACCACGAACGCTGGATTCGCTACATCGGCGGCCGCGCCATGCCCTCGCGGTTGTGGCGCGAGGGCGACGTGCTGTGCGAGCGGCTGGGCGTGGCGAGGTTCGGTTTCCGGCTGGAGGTCGTGGACGAGGCGATAGTCTGGCGCGTCGTCCGGGTCGGCGTGTTCGGCGTGTCGCTACCGCCCCGCTGGTTCACCGGCGTCGGCGCGCGCGAGTCCGCGGACGGAGAGCGTTACGCGTTCGATGTGTGGGCCTCGTTGCCGCTCGTCGGACTGCTGGTGCACTACGCGGGCTGGCTGGATGTACGCAACGAGTGAATGGCTGTCCTTCTCCCCGCGTGCGGGGAGAAGGTGCCCGGAGGGCGGATGAGGGGCGCTTCTCGTTGTCGACACGGGGAGCGGGCGCCAGTGCATCGCGCGTTGCGCCTGTGCGGTGGCGCGATGGGTGGCAGGCTCCGTTCGCCCCTCACCCGCCGTTGGCACCCTCTCCCCGCACGCGGGGAGAGGGGATTCATCCCGTCCGCAAGTGCCGGTCATCGTCTTCGACGGCATCTGCGTGCTGTGCAACGGCTGGGTGCGTTTCCTGCTGAAGCACGACCGTGAGGGCCGCTACCGTTTCGCGGCGATGCAGACGGACGTGGGTCGCGCGTTGCTGGCGGGGCATGGACTGGATCCGGACGACCCTGCATCGTTCCTGCTGGTCGACGGCGAGCGCGCGTGGACCGACAGCGACGCCATCCAGCGCGTGCTGACCGGCCTGGGCGGAGCATGGCGCCTGGCGGGCGTGATCGCGTGGGTGCCGCGTTTCGTGCGCGATCCGGTGTACCGGTGGATCGCGCGCAATCGCTATCGCCTGTTCGGCACCACTGCGTGCCATGTGCCGACGGAGGAGGAGCGCGCGCGGTTCCTGTAGCGCGCGCCACGCGCACGACACCGTGCGTCCGCGATACCGGGGCCGTGCGCATGGCGCACGCTACACGATCGTCATCCCGGCCTGCGCCGGGATGACGTCTGTCCAACTCAGAACGTGTAGCGCACCCGCGTGTAGTAGTACGCACCGTTGCTGCCGATGGGCGACAGCACGTCGTAGGGCAGGTTGCCGAAGTAGGAGATGTCCGCGCTCGACAGGTCCGGGTACTCGTCGGTCAGGTTCAGGCCGCCGAGGGCGACGCTCCACTTCGGCGAGACGCGGTACTCGACTTCCGCATCCAGTTGCCACTCGGCGCCATAGGTCTGCTCCGGCTCGAAGCCGCCGCCGAAGTTGAACACACGCTTGGCGCTGCCGTGGCGGCTCACGCGGCCCAACAGCGACCACTGCGTGGTGTCCCAGGTGGCGGTGAAGGCGCCGCGCGTGCGCGGGGCGGCGTCGGTCAGCGTGTTGCTTTCCTCCACGCCGAACAGCACGTAGCCGGGATCGATGGCGAGCAGTTCGGCCGGCGTGGCGGCGATGTTCTTCAGCTCGGTCTTGGCGTAGCTGTAGGCGCCCGTCAGCAGCAGGTTGCCCTCACCCAGTACCTGTCGCCAGTTGGCGACCAGTTCGGCGCCCTGGGTGCGGGTGTCGGCGGCGTTGATGAAGAAGTTGGCGCTCTGCACGCCGGGCACGCCGAAGGTGTCCAGCACGAAGTCCGTCAGTGCGTCCCCGGTGATGCGCTCGGTGATCGCCACGCGGTCGTCGATGTCGATGCGGAACACGTCCAGCGACACGTCGAAGTGCTCGCCGATGCGGCTGGTCAAGCCGACACTGAGGTTCAGCGACTTCTCCGGGTCCAGGTCCTGCGCGCCGAGCGCCCGGGCGATGGGATTGTTGACCGACAGCAGGCGGCCCTGGGTGAGCTGGCCGGAGGCGTCGTAGCCGGTGGAGGTGGATTCGAAGCCGATCTGGCTCAGCGACGGGGCGCGGAAGTTGTTCGACACCGAGCCGCGCAGCGCGAACGCGGGCGCGAACTCGTAGCGCGCGGCGAGCTTGCCGGTCAGTTCGCCGCCGAAGTCGTCGTAGTGCTCGTAGCGCGCGGCGATGTCGGTGGTGAACTTCTCGCCCCACTGGCTGCTGAGGCTGGCGTAGACGCTGGACACGTCGCGGTCGAGGTCGGCGGTGTCCTGCGGCGTCAGTCCGCCCCCGGCCTGCGAGCCGGTCGGGCGGTCGGTATAGGGGCCGGCTGCGTACGAAGCCGGATCGCCGGCACCCGTTTCGAAAGTCTCGTGGCGGAACTCGACGCCGGTGGCGAAGGTGTGCGCGCCGAACACGCGGCTGATGTCCAGGTTCACCAGGGTCTGGCCGGATTCGTAATCGCCGGTCTTGAAGCGCGTCGGGCTGGTCGGGCCGAGCGAGGCGTTGAGCGAGTTGCGCAGGCGGTAGGTGAAGGCGTTGCGGCCGTGGTTGAGGCTGGCGTCGTAGTCCCAGTCGCCCCACTGTCCGCGCACACCGGCCACACCGGCCAGGTCCAGGTTGTCGCCTTCGGAGATCGGGCGGTAGCCGTTCGGGTAGACCTGCTTCCAGTTCGCCACGCCATCGGGGTAGCGGAAATAGTTGGCGCCTTCGGTATCGCTCTGGTGGTACGTGCCGAACGCATAGAACTCCGCCGATTCGCCCAGCGGCACGGCCGCGTTGAGCCACGCGTTGATGTCGCGCGAGCTGCCATCGCCCAGCACGTAGTTGCGCTGGCCTGCCAGCGCCAGGTTGTCGGGCGTCTGCTCCTCGAAGAACGGGATCTGGTCGAGGCCGGCGCGATTGGTGCCCTCGCGCTGCTTGTATTCCAAACCGACACGGAAGAAACCGCCATCACTGATACGGTCGCCGACCTGCGCGCTGAAGAAGCCGCTCTGGCCGTCGGTGACGGTCCGGTCGATCGGCTCCACCTTCGTGTGGTGCGCGCCGTAGCTGGCTTCGAAGGCCCCGCCTTCCGGCGCGTCGTTGAGGATCACGTTGATGACGCCGGCCACGGCATCGGAGCCGTACTGCGCGCCGGCACCGTCGCGCAGCACTTCGATGCGCTTGATCGCGCTGACCGGGATGGCATTGAAGTCCACCGGCGTATTGCCCTTGCCGATCTTGCTGTCGGTGTTGACCAGCGCGCTGGTATGGCGGCGCTTGCCATTGACCAGCACCAGCACCTGGTTGGGGCTCAGGCCGCGCAGCTGCGCGGCGCGGACATGGTCGGCGCCGCCGGAGTTGGACTGGCGCGGGAAGTTCAGCGAGGGCAGCAGCGCCTGCAGCGCGCTGCCGAGCTCGCCGTTGAGCACGCCGGCCTTGCGGATGTCCTCGGCGGTCAGCACGTCGATGGGCGAGGTGGATTCCAGCGCGGTGCGGTCGGTGGCGCGCGTGCCGGTGACGATCACCGCGTCCAGGTCGGTGGCGCCGGAAGGGGCGGTCTGGGCATGGGCGGGGAGGGCGAGCGCCAGCACGATGGCGGCGCCGAGTGGAGCAAGGGCGGGGTGGGACATGCGGGTCTCGTGGGGCGAGGGGAGGGGCGGAATAAAGTCTATCGCTATATTGCGATGAAGCGATATATTAGTCGCCACGGCGGGCCGTGTGTCATCTCCGCTGTCCATCACCTTATGCCGTCGCGTCATATGGCCGCCGCGGCGGCGTGCTCCATCCTGTCCTTCTTCCACGAGGTCTTCCCGATGTCCCATCGTGTTGTCTGGTTGCTGGTCCTTCTCGCGCTGGCCGGATGTGCGTCCACGCCGCCCGGCGCGCCGGCCCCTGCCACGACCGCCACGCTGGAAGGCGATACGCTGCGTCCGGCCAGCGCGAACGGCTGGGTGCGCAGCGAGCTGTACTTCGGCGTGGGGGAAGAGACGGGACCGGCCGACCGTCCCCAGGCCGAGCCGATCAGCGAGGCGACGTGGCGCGCCTTCCTGGACAAGGAAGTCACCGCGCGCTTCCCCGATGGCCTGACCGTGTTCGACGCCTACGGCCAGTGGCTGTTCCGCGGCGCGAAGGAACCCAACCGGCTGAAGACCAAGGTGCTGGTGGTCCTGCACGAGGACACGCCGCAGCGCCGGGCCGACATCGAGGCGATCCGCCTGGCGTGGAAGCAGGCCACCGGCCACCAGTCGGTGCTGTGGTCGCGGCATGCCGTGGACGTATCCTTCTGAAAGCAGGAGTGAGTGGGGAGGAGTGAGGAGTGAGCGGAAAGCCCGCGCGCACCTGGCTCTGCTTTTACTCACTTCTCACTCTTCTCCACTCACTCCTCCTCCAATGACTTCACAGACCCGCAGCGGCAAGTGGCTCGTCCCCGGCGACCTCAACGGTTTCTTCGGCCTGGTGGTGGACAACCTGTCCATCCTCGGTTTCATCGCCGCCGCGCTGATCGGCATCTTCCAGTTCCCCGCCGAGGTGGTGTTCACCCGCATGTTCCCGGGCACCGCGCTGGGCGTGCTGGTCGGCAACCTGATCTACACGTGGATGGCGCACCGGCTGGCGGCGAAGACCGGGCGCGACGACGTCACCGCGATGCCGCTGGGACTGGATGCGCCGACCAGCATCGGCATGGCGCTGCTGGTGCTGGGCCCGGCGTTCGTCGGCTTCAAGCAGGCGGGCCTGGACGAACAGGCCGCGGCCACTGCCACCTGGCAGCTGGGCATGGCCTCGCTGGTGGTGATGGGTGTGTTGAAGCTGGTGCTGTCGTTCTTCGGCGATGCGGTCACGCGGGCGGTGCCGCGTGCGGGCCTGCTGGGCTCCATCGGTGGCGCGGCGCTGACGCTGCTGGGCTTCCTGCCGCTGATCGAAACGCTGCGGCAGCCCATCGTCGGCTTCGTCACCTTCGGACTGCTGCTGTACGTGCTGGTGGCGAAGGGCAGGCTGCCGGTGAAGATTCCCGGCGTGCTGCTGGCCTTCATCGTCGGCACCGCGCTGTATTACGGGCTGGGCCTGGCCGGCCTGGGTGCGCCGGGTTTCAAAGTGCCCGAGGCGGTGCCGCTCGCGCTGACCCTGCCGCTGCCCACGCTGGGTTGGCTGGATGGCTTGGCCTACACCGTGCCGTACCTCCCGCTGCTGCTGCCGTTCGGACTGCTGATGGTCGTGGGCGGCATCAACGTCAGCGAGAGCGCGCGCGCCGCGGGCGACGACTACCGCACGCGCGACGTGCTGCTGGCCGAAGCGGTGTCCACGCTGGTCGCCGGTGTCTGTGGCGGCGTGGCGCAGACCACGCCGTACATCGGCCAGCCCGCGTACAAGCACATGGGCGCGCGCAAGGGCTATACGCTGCTGACGGGGATCTTCATCGGCCTCGGCGGCGTGCTCGGCTACGTGTCGGGCCTGGTGCAGTGGCTGCCGGTGGCGGTGCTGGCGCCGATCATCGTCTACGTGGGCCTGGACATCACCGTGCAGGCCTTCACCGAAACCCCGCGCAAGCACGCCATCGCGGTGGCGCTGGGCTTCCTGCCGTCGGTGGCCTACCTACTGACGATCAAGTTCGGCAACCCGGCGTGGATCGCGCCGGAACGCTTCGCCGCCCTGTACGAGGGCGTGGATGGGCATGGTCTGCCGGACCTCGCCACCATCGTCACCCTGGGTAACGGCTTCATCATCACCGCGATGATCTGGACCACCGCGCTGGTGGCGATGATCGACGGCCGCAACGGACGCGCGGTCGTCGCGCTGCTGGTGGGTGCGCTGCTGACGCTTTTCGGCATCATCCACTCGGTGGATCCGCGCGGCGGCATCTACCTGCCCTGGGACGTCGAAGGGCTGCGCGCGACCATCCTCTGGCAGTTCGCCGGGGCCTACGCCGCGCTGGCGGTGCTGCTGGGCGCATTGTCCCTGCAGAAGAAGGCGTAGGGCGGGCCCAGGCTCGCCGTTCCGGGTGTCGCGAAGACGATGGGCCAAGGCCCACCTACGGTGAACCCGGATCTCAGCAGGCCTTGAAACACCGCCGCTTAACCGCATCTGGGTAGCATCGGCCGGGTTCGCCGGCCCCTTCTACCTTTGAGGTTCTCCCGATGCGGATGGACAAACTGACCTCGCGTTTCCAGCAGGCGCTGGCCGACGCGCAGTCGCTGGCCGTGGGCCGCGACCACACCATGATCGAGCCGGTGCACGTGCTGACCGCACTGCTGGAGCAGCAGGGCGGCAGCACGCGCCCGCTGCTGGCGCAGGCCGGCGTCAACGTGCCCGTGTTGCGCGAGCGGCTGGGCGAGGCGCTCGACACGTTGCCGAAGGTGACCGGGCAGGCCGGCAACCTGTCCATCGGCAACGACCTGGCGCGCCTGCTCAATGTCACCGACAAGCTGGCACAGGACAGCGGCGATACCTACATCGCCAGCGAGTGGTTCCTGCTGGCCGCGCTGGACGACAGCGGGGCCGCCGGCCAGGAGCTGAAGGCCAGCGGCGCCGACAAGCAGAAGCTGCGTGCCGCCATCGACCGTCTGCGCGGGGGGGAGAAAGTGCAATCCGAGAACGCCGAGGACCAGCGCCAGGCGCTGGAGAAGTACACCATCGACCTGACCGCGCGCGCCGAGTCCGGCAAGCTGGACCCGGTGATCGGTCGCGACGAGGAAATCCGCCGCACCATCCAGGTCCTGCAGCGCCGCACCAAGAACAATCCGGTGCTGATCGGCGAGCCCGGCGTGGGCAAGACCGCCATCGTCGAGGGCCTGGCCCAGCGTATCGTCAACGGCGAGGTGCCCGAAGGCCTGCGCGGCAAGCGCGTGCTGTCGCTGGACATGGGCGCGCTGATCGCCGGTGCCAAGTTCCGCGGCGAATTCGAGGAGCGTCTGAAGGCCGTGCTGAACGACCTGGCCAAGAACGAAGGCCAGATCATCCTCTTCATCGACGAACTGCACACCATGGTCGGCGCCGGCAAGGCCGAAGGCTCGATGGACGCCGGCAACATGCTCAAGCCCGCGCTGGCGCGCGGCGAACTGCACTGCATCGGCGCCACCACGCTGGACGAATACCGCAAGTACGTGGAGAAGGACGCCGCGCTGGAGCGCCGCTTCCAGAAGGTGTTCGTGGGCGAACCCAGCGTCGAGGACACCATCGCCATCCTGCGCGGACTGAAGGAGAAGTACGCCGTGCACCACGGCGTGGAGATCACCGACCCCGCCATCGTCGCCGCCGCCACGCTGAGCCACCGCTACATCGCCGACCGCCAGCTGCCGGACAAGGCCATCGACCTGATGGACGAAGCCGCCAGCCGCATCCGCATGGAGATCGACTCCAAGCCGGAAGAGATGGACCGGATGGAGCGCCGGCTGATCCAGCTGAAGATCCAGCGCGAGGCGTTGAAGAAGGAAAAGGATGCGCAGTCGAAGCAGCGGCTGGCCGATCTGGAAACCGAGATCGAATCGCTGCAGCGCGAGTTCAACGATCTGGAAGAAATCTGGAAAGCCGAGAAGGCCACCCTGACCGGTGCGACCAGGATCAAGGAGCAGATCGAGCGCGTGAAACTGGAGCTGGAAGCCGCGCAGCGCAAGCAGGACTACGCGCGCATGAGCGAGCTGCAGTATGGCCAGCTGCCGGAACTGGAGAAGCAGCTGGCGGCGGCGCAGGAGGCCGAGCAGAAGGGCTTCCGCCTGCTGCAGGACAAGGTCACCGACGAGGAGATCGCCGAGGTCGTCAGCCGCTGGACCGGCATCCCGGTCAGCAAGATGCTGGAGGGCGAACGCGAGAAGCTGCTGCAGATGGAGCAGTCGCTGCGTGGCCGTGTGATCGGCCAGGAAGAGGCGATCAAGGTCGTGTCCGATGCGGTGCGCCGTTCGCGCGCCGGCTTGGCCGATCCCAACCGTCCCAGCGGCTCATTCCTGTTCCTGGGTCCCACCGGCGTGGGCAAGACCGAACTCTGCAAGGCGCTGGCGGAGTTCCTGTTCGACAGCAGCGACGCGATGGTCCGCATCGACATGAGCGAGTTCATGGAGAAGCACGCGGTCAGCCGCCTGATCGGCGCGCCTCCGGGCTATGTGGGCTACGAGGAAGGCGGCTACCTGACCGAGGCCGTGCGCCGTCGTCCGTACAGCGTGATCCTGCTGGACGAAGTGGAAAAGGCGCACCCGGACGTGTTCAACATCCTGCTGCAGGTGCTGGACGACGGTCGCCTGACCGACGGCCAGGGCCGCACGGTGGACTTCCGCAACACGGTGATCGTGATGACGTCCAACCTCGGCTCCAACCTTATCCAGGAGCTCTCGGGCGACACGCCCGAAAGCTACACGCAGATGAAGGCGGCAGTGATGGGCGTGGTGCAGGCGCACTTCCGGCCCGAGTTCATCAACCGGTTGGACGACATCGTGGTGTTCCACCCGCTGGACAAGGCGCAGATCCGCGAGATCGCCCGCATCCAGACGCGTTACCTGGCCAAGCGCCTGGCCGAACGCCAGATCGTGCTGGAGCTGGACGATTCGGCGCTGGCGCTGCTGGGCAACGTCGGTTTCGATCCAGTGTACGGCGCACGGCCGCTGAAGCGCGCGATCCAGGCGCAGCTGGAGAATCCGCTGGCGCAGAAGATCCTGGCGGGCGAGTTCGGCGCGGGCGATACCGTGCGCGTGCGTGCGGAGGGCGGGCAGCTGCATTTCGAACGGAGCGCGTCGACGTCGTGACTCCTGCCGCCGGGCCGCGCACGACCAAGGTGTAGAGGTCGGGCATCGGGTGCGGACCGCTCAGGCAGCCGCACCTCGAAACCGGTCGCGAGGGCCGACGCGCGCATGACCGACTCACATTAGCGTCGCGCTTATCGCATTGTCGTCGACGGCGGAGTAACGTCGGCTCCGGCGCGATGCGGATGGCGGGAGCTTGTCCGCAGTGGCGTCACCCCGGGGGGAGGAGACGCAACGATGGTTACGCGACGTCGCGCTTGGTGGGTGGACGCGTGTGTGGTCTCGTTTGCCTGCTGGTTGCTCCAGGGTGTCGGTGTCGAATACAGCGCGCGCTTCTTCCATCATGCGTATTTGAGCGGAGAAGCCTCGCTGGTGCATGCGCACGCGGGGTTGCTGCTGGGTGTCGCCTTGCTGGGAGGCGATCGTCGCGTGCTCGCCACGGCCTTCCTCACCAGCTTCCTGCATTGGTGGTGGCGCGCTCGCCTGGAGGCGCCCACCGAGTCTTATGCGGCCGGGTTCGCGGTCGCAATGGTGCTGCAGTGGCGCTGGACCGAATGGTGCGCCCACTGGGCGGGCGGACCCTTCCGGGGCGCCCACCGCCTGAAGGTGTCGGGGATCTTCCGCTACGCCGCGGTCGGCCTGTTCCTGTTTCCCACCGGTTGGACGCTGTTGTCGGCCCTGGTGGCCTGGACCCATGGCCAAGCGCCTGCTGCCGTCGCCAATACGGCGGTACAACTCTGGCTGGCCAAGCATGTGGGCGTGGGCGTCGTGACGCTACCGTTCCTGCTGCTGTGGACCGACGACCGCTTGCGGCGTGCCCTCCGAGGTCGTTGGGTGGCGGTGATGACCTGGCTTTGCCTGAGCGTGCTGGCGGCGCACATGCTGGAAGCGCGGCCGGCCCTGCGGTGGGTGGAGGTGGTTTACGACTATCGTGCGCTGGCGGGCGTGCTGCTGGGTATCGCGATGCTCCTGTGGCGCGTCGAGTACTCCATGCCCCTGCTGACGTTGACGCATCTGGTCCTGCTGCATGGCCTGACCGATCAGGCCGGGCAGGCCGCGTCTCCTCCGCAGGTCGTCGGCCTGCTGGCGCATCTGGTCGAATGCAATTTCATGGTGTTGATCCTCGCCGTACTGTTCCTGCTCAACCGCGAGCGCAAGCACCGGTACCACCATCTTCGTGCGATGTGCCGACACGATGCGAGCAGCGGCCTGGACAATGCCCACGCGCTGCGCGAGGCCTGGCGCACATCGTCCGAGAGGCCTGCCGTACTGGGCTTCCTGTTGCTGGACCAGGTCGAGCGCGTGCTGGGAGGCTATGGCTGGCGCGCGCAGTCGCAGCTGCTGCGGGAGATCGGCAGGGAAATGGTGCCGCTGGCGCGTCCGTACCACATGGGGGGAGGCAAGTTCGTGCTGCTCCCGCTCAGAGCCGAACAGGCCGGGGCCAGTGTCGGGAAGATGGAGGAGATCCTCAGGCGGCTGCAGGCGTTCGTGTTCCAGTGGCATGGCGCACAGCTGCGGGTAAGTCCGTACCTGGGCGTCGCACCCTGCGACCGGGCGGGCGTGGAGGCACTGGACGAATGCCTGGCCAATGCGTGCGACGCCGCCCTGCGTGCACGGGAAGTGGGCGAACACAATCCATTGCCCTGCGAACCCAGTCCGTCGGGCGGGCCTGATGCGCAGGAACGGCGACATCGGCTGGTCGCCGCTGCCGAGGCGCTGGCCTGCGTGCATGCCGGCAGGGTGGAGCTTTACGTGCAACCCATCGTCGCCCTGGCCGGCCAGCCTTCGGCGGGGTTCCAGGGCGAGGTCCTGTGCCGGCTGCGTACGGCGCAAGGCAGGCTGTTGTTCCCCAACGAGTTCATCGCCGACCTCGAGGCGGGCGGTCATGCGTCCGAGTTGGACATCGCGGTGATCGAGTGCCTGTTCCAGTGGCTGAGAACGCACCCACTCGCGATCCCGGGTGTCGCCAGGCTCGGCATCAACCTCAGCGGCAAGAGCGTGGCTTCGGCATCGTTCCGCGCACGTTTCGCCGAGCTGCTGAGGCAGTCGCCGCTGCCACACTCCGCACTGTGCTTCGAACTGACGGAAACAGCGGTGATCGCGAGCCAGGAGCCGGCGTTGCGCCTGTTCCACGATCTGCGCGCACGCGGCTGCTCGCTGTCCCTGGACGACTTCGGCAGCGGCATGCAGAACTTCGAGCGCCTCCGGCAGGTGCCGGTGGACAGCCTGAAGATCGACGGCCAGTTCGTGCGCAACATGCAGAGCCAGTCGCGCGATCTCGAGATCGTCCGTGCGGCGATCGCGGTGGCCGATGCCCATGGTCTGACCACGGTCGCCGAGTATGTCGAAAGCGCAAGCCTGGCCGAGCAGCTGCGTGGCATGGGTGTGAGGTGGGGACAGGGCTACCACTTCGGGCGTCCGGAGCCCATCGCTGCCCGGCTGCTGCCGGTGGCCGTGGCGCCCGCCGCTGTGGTGCAGTGACCGGCATCCAGCGCGATCCGACGCCGGGAGCGCTGTTGTGCGCCATGCGGTGTCCGCTACACTCGCCCGGCCGCGCAGAAACGTCGCGCCAGCGTTCTGGGGGACGGTCGGAATGACAAGCGTCGATCATGTCGAGCGCCTGAGGCGTGCCGGGTGGGTCACCAGGGCCGTGGCACTGGGCGGCCTATGCCTGCTGCTGCAGCAGGTTCCCGTGAGCTACCGCATCGATTTCCTCGGCCAGGTATCCGATGGTGCATCGATCATCCATCTGCACGCAGGCCTGTTGTTCGCGATTGCCCTGCTTGAGCGCGATCGCAGGGTGGTCGCGGGTTGCTTCCTGCTGACGTTCGCCGGCTGGACCGTACGCCAGTTGTACTTCAATGACTGGCGTCCGGGTGCCGGGCTGTTATGGGGCGGGGCCACGTACGCATTCGCGCTGGGCTGGAGTCTGGCATGCGCTCGCTGGATGGAGTGGCCGCGTCCGGACGGACAACGGGTGATGCGGAGGGACCTGGTCCGCTTCGCCGGCATCGGTCTGCTGCTGTATCCGCTCGTCCTGGCCCTGACGGGTTTCAGCATCGTCATGCTGTCCACACCCGACTCGGCGGTGGGCACGGTCTTCCAGATGTTCTTCGCCAAGCAACTTGGTGTGGCCGTGGTGACCCTGCCGGTGATGGTGGCGTGGCGCGAACGGGGCCATCCCGTGCCGCGGACGGCGTATGCGTCGCACTGGTTGTGGCTTGTCGTGCTGGCAGCCGGGTTGGCGGTCAGCGTGTGGGCAACCATGCTTGTCCGTAAGGTGTTCGGGGCCGGCGGGACAAACCCGCAGCTCGTATTGATGGATTACCGTTTCGCGCTGCTGTTGGTGCTGGGTTGGGCCATGCTGCGCCTGCCTTCCCACTGGGCGATGGCGGCTCTCTCCGCAACGCTGCTGACGCTGGTAGGCATGGTGGCCGGTACGGCCGAGTATGCGAACAGCCCGGTCGGCTTCTTCAATCTGCTGCACGTCACCCTCGAGCTCAACATCCTGCTGCTGGTGATGCTGTACCTGTGGCTGACGCATCGGGATCGCCAGGAACTGGCCGAGCGCCTGTCGGCCGAGACGCTGCGGGACCAGGTCACCGGCCTGCCCAATCTCAAGGCCCTGCGCGAGCGCGTCTCGCGCCCCCTGGCGCGTACCGAGCTGGGCTACCTGCTGCTCGACCAGACCGACACGCTGGTGGCCGGCTTCGGGCTGGATACCCAGGCACAGGCGATGGACGCCACTGCACGCCGTCTGCAGGATCTGGTGGAAACCTACTACGTGGGCACCGGGCAGTTCGCGTTGCTGCCCCAGCACGCGGGCGATCCGGACCTGTGGGAGCGCGTGGTCGCGCGGGTCGAGCACGCCGAGATCGATGTCGGCGGCCGGCCGATCCGCCTGCTGCCCTATCTGGGCGTCGCCGCATTCAACGGTTCGCATGCGCGGGTGGTGGACCGCGCGGTGGTGACGGCGTCGCACCTGGCCTTCGAGGCGCGCCACCACGGCGAGTTGCGACCGCGCTACCACGATGCGGCCCACAGCCATCTTCGCCAGACCCAGCACCGCCAGTTGCACGACGCGACCGAGGCGCTGGCCAGTCTTCGCAACGAGCGTGTCGTCCTGTATTTCCAGCCGATCCGCGAGCTTGAGGACGGGCGCGATGCCGATCCGCGTGCGCTCACCGGCGAAGTGCTGTGCCGGCTGCTGGACGAGCGGGGCGAGATCATGTCGCCGGCCGGGTTCATGGCGCCGCTGGAGGCCGCGGGCCGGGGCGCCGAACTGGACCTGGCCGTGATGCGCGCACTGTTCCGGCTGCTGCGCAAGTCGCCCGCCGCCCTGCCGCATTGCCGGGAGATCGCGATCAACCTGACCGGACAGAGCTTGGCCTCGATGAGCTTCCAGGTGGAACTGCGCACCCTGCTGGCGGGTTCGCCGTTGCCGATGAGCGCACTGTGCTTCGAGGTCACCGAGACCGCGGCCATCTCCAATACCGCCGCCGCCAGCCACCTGCTGACCGACCTGCGCGCGCTGGGATGCCGTATCGCCATCGACGATTTCGGCACGGGCATGCAGAGCTTCGCGCGGCTGCGAGAACTGCCGGTGGACGTGATAAAGATAGACGGTTCGTTCGTGCGCAACGTGGCCCAGCTGGGCAAGGACTATGCGGTGGTGCAGGCCTCCGTGGCGGTGGCGAAGGCATTCGGCGCGGCGACGGTCGCCGAGTTCGTCGAGGACGAGGACACCGAGTTCTGCCTGCGTCGCCTGGGTGTGCAGCGCGTGCAGGGCTATCTTTACGGCAAACCCAGACCCTTGGCCGAGGTGCTGTCCGACGCCGTGACGGAGGCCACGGCATCGGGCGGATGAGCCGCCGGCTCAGCCCGGGACGCGCTGGGGGCGGTAGGGCGGCGTGGACATCACCATTTCCGCCAGCGAGAACGCCAGTTCGCGCTCGGCCAGCACTGCGCCGTCGGCGCCGTGTTCCAGCAGGTGCTTCACTTCGCCTTCGCTGTGCGCGCGCGCCAGCAGCGTCAGCGCCGGATTGATCGCGCGCAGCTTGGCCAGCGCTTCGCCGGCTTCCAGCGGCTGCGGGATCGCCAGCACGGCGATCTTCGCGCGCTCGGGGTGCGCTTCGGCCAGCACGCGGTCGGCAGCGGCGCTGCCGCGGATCGCGGGGATGCCGGCATCGTGCGCGCGCGCCACGTGGTCGCCGTTGTCGTCGATGACGATCAGCGGCACGCCGCGGTCGCGCAGCACGCGCGCCAGTTCGCTGCCCACCCGTCCATAGCCGATGATGATGGCGTGGTCGGTGACGTCCAACGAGGGGCCGGGAGGTACTTCCGGCTCGGCCGGCACGGGCGCCAGGGCGTCCTGTTTCTTCTGCCAGCGGTCCAGCCAGGAGAACAGGAACGGGTTGGCGATGATCGACAGCAGCGAACCGGCCAGGATCAGGTCGCGGCCGTCCGGCGGCAGGATCTTCAGCGACACGCCCAGCGCGGCCAGGATGAAGGAGAACTCGCCGATCTGCGCCAGGCTGACCGAGATGGTCAGGGCGGTGCCGGCGGGATGCTTGAACGCGCGCACGATGAAGAACGCCGCCAGGGACTTGCCCACCACGATGATGCCGAACGTGGCCAGCACCTGCCACGGATGCGCGATCAGGATGGCCGGATTGAACAGCATGCCCACCGAGACGAAGAACAGCACCGCGAAGGCGTCGCGCAGCGGCAGGGAATCGTTGGCGGCCTTGTGGCTGAGTTCCGATTCGTTGAGCAGCATGCCGGCGAAGAACGCGCCCAGCGCGAAAGACACGCCGAACAGCGTGGCCGAGCCGAACGCCACGCCCAGCGCGATCGCCAGGACCGACAGGGTGAACAGCTCGCGCGAGCCGGTGGCGGCGATCTTCTCCAGGGTCCATGGGATGACCCGGCGGCCCACCAGCAGCATGAAGGCCACGAACGCTCCCAGTTTGACCAGCGTCCAGGCGATGGCCACGACGAAGCGGCCGAAGCTCGCCGGCTCGTCGCCCGATGCTTCGCCGAAGGTGTCGGCCAGCACCGGCAGCATCACCAGCGCCAGCACCATGGCGATGTCCTCCACGATCAGCCAGCCCACCGCGATGCGGCCGCGCCGGGTTTCCAACAGGCGCCGGTCCTCCATCGCACGCAGCAGCACCACGGTGCTGGCCACCGACAGCGCCAGGCCGAACACAAAGCCGTTGAGCGGCGTCCAGCCCATGCCCCAGGCCAGCGCCCAGCCCAGGCCGGTGGCGACCGCGATCTGCGCGATGGCGCCGGGGATCGCGATCGCCTTGACCTCGAGCAGGTCCTCCAGCGAGAAGTGCAGGCCCACGCCGAACATCAGCAGCATCACGCCCAGTTCCGACAGCTGGTTGGCCAGTTCCTGGTCGGCCACGAAGCCGGGCGTGAACGGGCCGACGAAGACGCCGGCGAGCAGGTAACCGACCAGCGGCGACAGGCGCAGCCTGTGCGCGAGCGCACCCAGCACGAAGGCCAGGGCCAGGCCTACCGCGATGATGTTGATCAGGTCGGTGTCATGGTGCATCGAACGGGGCGGTTCCTCGGCGTGATCGGTCGAGTGTCGCCGATGGGGCCTGCGTGCGGCAAACCGGCGGCCCACGCGTGCCGCCATTCAAGGGGCGCTAGAACGGGAACGCCCCGCACGGGGCGGGGCGTTCCGGTGAGCTCAGGCGCGGATGCGCGTTACCACGCGTAAGCGATGCGGCCGTACACGTAGGCGCCGTTGAAGCCGCCCGGCGACTGGCTGCTGTAGGGGAACTGGCCACTGTTCGAATTGGGGAAGAGGGTGCGGTCCGGATACTCGTCCAGCAGGTTGTCCGCGCCCAGGGTCAGCTTCCAGTTCTCACCGGGACGGTAGCTGGCCGACGCATCCAGGATCCATGTGGCGCCATAGGTCTGGTCGTTGGCCGGATTGCCGGTTTCGCTGACGCGCGTGGTGAATTCGCCATAGCGGGTGGCGCCGAAGGTGAAGTCCCAGCGTGCCAGATTCCATGCTGCCGTCAGCGTCGCCTTGTCGCGCGGATAGCCCTCTTCGATGCGACCCTGTTCGTCGCGGCCGATGCGCCACAGATTGGCGCCCAGGGCGGTCAGCTCCGATGGGTTCGGTGCGATGCGCTGGATGTCGGTCTTGTTGTAGTTGTAGCCCGCGGTGAGGCTCAGGCTGCTGTTGGCCAGCGGGATGGTGTACTGCGCGATCACGTCGACGCCGCGCGTACGGGTGTCGGCCGCATTGGTGAAATAGCGCGCGCTGGTGACGCCGTTGACGCCCAGGCTGGCCAGCAGCGCCTGTGCGGCGGCGTTGCTGCCGAGGATCAGGTTCGAGGAAAGGACGATGCGGTCGTCGACGTCGATCTGGTAAGCGTCGATGGTGACGTACAGGCGGTCCACCGGCTGCAGTACCAGGCCCAGACCGTACGACAGCGAGGTCTCGGCGGTCAGCGGGTCCGCGCCCAGTGCCTGGGCAACGGCGCTGGTGGCGGGGAAGGTGCCCGATTCGAAGAAGCGGTCCAGGCTCGCGTTGTACTGCGAGGTCACCACCTGGTAGTACTGCTGCGCCAATGCCGGCGCGCGGAAGCCGCTGGCCACGGTGGCGCGCAACGCCACAGCGTCGCTGAAGGCGTAGCGCGCCGATAGCTTGCCCGACACTTCGCTGCCGAAGTCCGAATAGTCCTCATAGCGGCCGGCGATGCCGGCGGAGAACTTCTCGGTCAGGTCGGCTTCCAGGCCCGCGTAAGCCGCGTAGCTGTCGCGGTCGGAATGCACCGCATTGGCGGGCGTGAAGCCGCCAAAGCCCTGCGCGCCGCCGCTGGTGTACGAATCCGGTGCGCCCGGCGACTGGTTCCACTTCTCGCGTCGGTACTCTGCACCGAAGGACAGGGTGGCGGGATAGGCCAGGCCGATCTCCAGCGGCTTGCTGATGTCGGCGTTGAGCACGTTCTGGGTGTACTCCAGCGCGCCGTCGTAGAAGCGGTGGGGACTGGATGTTCCCAGGCTGTAGTTGATGCTGTTCTGGGTGTAGAACTTGAGGTGGTTGTAGCCGTAGTTGTAGCTGACATCCCACTTCCAGCCGCTCTCGGTGTCGCCCTTGACGCCGGCCACCAGCGAGCGGTCCTGCGAGAGCTGGTTGATCTCGGGCACGTAGCCGTCCGGATAGACCTGGGCCAGCAGCGCGCCCTGGTTGCTGTGGTTGGGCGAGCGGTAGAACGCAAACGAGGTGATGTCGCGGTTGCTGGCGATCGCGGTGGCGTAGGCGCTCACGCTGTCGCTGAACGCGAAGCCGGCGTTGGCCGACACCGCGCCGGCGTCCACCTTGGGATCGCCATAGACATAGGCCACTTCGCCGATGTCGGGGTTGTTGCCGGTGTTCGGCGCGGTGCCTTGGTACGGACCGGCGCGGTTGGTTTCGTCCTGGGTCGTCAGCTGGCCGGCCACATGCACGAACCCGCGGCCTTCGCGGAACGACACGCCGGTATCGCCGGAGAGCTGGTACTGGCGTCCGTCGCCGGCCGAATACCCGCCCACGTCCGCCACCAGCGAGCCGCCCTTGCCGGCGCCCTTCAGCACCACGTTGACCACGCCGGCGATCGCGTCGGAGCCGTACTGCGCCGATGCGCCGTCGCGCAGCACCTCCACGCGTTCGATCGCCGACACCGGGATCGCGTTGAGGTCGACCGCCGACGAGCCGCGGCCGATCGTGCCATTGACGTTGACCAGGGCCGAGATGTGGCGGCGCTTGCCGTTGACCAGGATCAGCACCTGGTCGGGCGACAGGCCCCGCAGTTGCGCCGGGCGCACGCCGCTGGTGCCGTCGGTGACCGCCGGGCGCGGAAAGTTGAGCGAAGGCAGCGCACGTGCCAGCGCGGTCGCCAGTTCGGTGGTGCCGGTGGCCTGCAGGGCCTCGGGGGTGATGATGTCGATGGGCGACTGCGATTCGGCGACCGTACGGTCGCTGACGCGGGTGCCGGTGACGATCAGGGTGTCCAGCGTGCGGGCGTCGGAGGGAGCCGACTCCTGCGCGAAGGTGGCGGGGGCGACCAGGGCCAGGGCGATGGCGATGGTCAGGGGTGAGCGGGTGCGGATCATGGGGGGGCTCCGGAAAGACGGCGAAGTGCGACTTCAAGTGGATCAGGGCTTGCAAAGTTTCCTTTGAAACCATGGACTTAGGCGGTACACACTCTGGTTATCAGGCGGCTGATGGGCGTGTCAATGGTTTCTTAACAACGTCGAGTGGGAGTGCTATCGATAAACTACGCGGCCGCTTCTCCCAAATCCCCGTAGGTTGTTTCTTGATCGCCCTTCGTAATTTCGCGCTCCGCCGTGGTGAGCGCCTGCTGCTGTCCAACGTCGACCTCACCCTGCATGCGGGTTACCGCGTCGGCGTGGTGGGTCGCAATGGTGCGGGCAAGTCCAGCCTGTTCGCCGCCGTGCAGGGCGAACTGGAGGCCGACAAGGGCGACCTCGACCTGCCTGGCAAGGTACGCATCGCCAGCGTCGCGCAGGAAACCCCCTCGCTGCCGGACCCGGCCCTGTCGTTCGTGCTTGGTGGCGACACCGAAGTCGCCGCCGTGCTGCAGGCCGAAGCCGAGGCCACCGCGCGGGAAGACTGGGAGGCGGTCGCCAACGCGCACCAGAAGATGGCCGAACTCGGCGCCTACGATGCCGAGGCGCGCGCCGGCAAGCTGCTGCACGGCCTGGGCTTCCCGGCGGATACGCACCACCGACCGGTGGCGTCGTTCTCCGGCGGCTGGCGCGTACGCCTGAATCTGGCGCGTGCCCTGATGATGCCCAGCGACCTGCTGCTGCTGGACGAACCGACCAACCACCTGGACATGGACGCGGTGCTCTGGCTGGAGCAGTGGCTGCTGAAGTATCCCGGCACGCTGCTGCTGATCTCGCACGACCGCGAGTTCCTCGACAACGTCGCCACCCACACCCTGCACCTGCACGGCGGCGGCGCCAAGCTGTATACCGGCGGCTACACCGATTTTGAGCGCCAGCGCGCCGAGCAGCTGCGCCAGCAGCAGATCGCCCACGAGAAGGAGCAGGCCGAGCGCGCGCACCTGCAGAGCTTCATCGACCGCTTCAAGGCCAAGGCGTCCAAGGCGGCGCAGGCGCAGAGCCGCATGAAGCGCCTGGCCAAGCTGGCCGGCACCGAGGCGGTGCGCGCCGAGCGCGAATTCCGCATCGAGTTCGCCGAGCCGGCGAAGCTGCCGTTCTCGCTGATTCGCCTGAACCACGTCGAGGCCGGCTATGGGCCCGATGCGGTGATCCTGCACGATGTCGGCTTCGGCCTGGAGGCGGGCCAGCGCATCGGCCTGCTCGGCCCCAACGGCGCGGGCAAGACCACGCTGGTGAAGACGCTGGTGGGCGAATTGCCGCCGTTGGCTGGCGACCGCATGGCGCATCCGGATCTGAGGATCGGTTACTTCGCCCAGCACACGGTGGAGTCGCTGCACGAAGGCCAGTCGCCGATGGACCATTTCCGCGAGATCTCGCCGGACGGCAGCAATCAGTCCTTCCGCGATTTCCTCGGCAAGTGGAACTTCCCGGGCGACCGCGCGTTCGAGCCGGTGGACGGATTCTCCGGCGGCGAGCGCGCGCGCCTGGCGCTGGCCCTGATCGCGTGGCAGCAACCCAACGTGCTGCTGCTCGACGAACCCACCAACCACCTCGACCTGGAGATGCGCGAAGCGCTGGCCGAAGCGCTCAGCGACTTCGATGGCGCGATCGTCATGGTCTCGCACGACCGTCATCTGATCGGCCTGGTCTGCGATACGTTCTGGCGTGTCGCCGACGGCGTGGTCGAACCGTTCGCCGGCGATCTGGACGAATACGCGGCCTGGCTGCGCACGCGGGCGTCCGCCCAGGGCAGCAAGCCGCTGCGCAGCGAGCCGGCACCCGCGCCGAAGGCGACGCCCGCCCCGGCGCGCAAGGTCAATCCGGTCAAGCTGGCCGCCGCCGAAGCCAGGGTCGCCGAGCTGGAAGGCCAGCTGGCGGAGGTGGATGCGCGCCTGGCCGAACCGAAGACGTATGCCGACGCCGACCTCGCCGCGCGCCTGGGCCGCGAGCGGGAAGATCTGCAGCAACAGCTGGCCAAGGCCGAGGAAGCCTGGTCGGCGCTGTACGACGAGGCTTGATTCGTCCGCCGGCCGTCCCCACACAGCCTCCCGTTCCCGTTATTCCCGTTAGCCCTCCACGATCGACTGCCATGCCCATCTACGCCTTCGAATGCACCCAGTGCGGCCACCGCTTCGACCGTCTGCAGAAGCTGTCCGACCCCGATCCCGACACCTGCCCCTCCTGCGGGCAGTCGACGGTGAAGCGGCAGATCACGGCGCCGGCGTTCCGCCTGGCCGGCAGTGGCTGGTACGAGACCGATTTCAAGAAGGACGGCGACAAGAAGCGCAACCTGGCCGACGGAGGCGAGGGTGCGAAGCCTTCGGGCGACGCCAAGCCCGCCGAATCGGCACCGGCCAAGGCCGAAAGCACGCCGGCCAAGACGGAAGCCAAGCCGTCTTCGACGCCCTCGGCCTGAGGCCGGCGGTGTATGGTGCATCCCTTCCTCAAAGAAGGGATGCCATGAAGAGGGTCTTGCTCGCGTTTGCTGCGTTGTCCGTCGCAGGCTGCGCCACGTCGTCCATGGGGGCATCGTCAAAGGTGCCCGCCGACGCCTTCCTCTCTGCGCTGCAGGGGCATTGCGGCAAGGCCTACGCCGGCCGCATCACGGCCAACCAGCCCGCATCCGCCACGCCCGATCCGTTCGAGGGCAAGACGCTGGTCATGCACGTGCGGGGCTGCGACGACCCGACGCGCGAGATCCGCATTCCTTTCCATGTCGGCGACGACCGCTCGCGTACCTGGGTGCTGACCCGGACCGCCACGGGACTGCGCTTGAAGCACGATCACAGGCACCAGGACGGCCAGCCCGACGCGGTGACGATGTACGGCGGCGACACGGGGGATGCCGGAACCGCGCAGCGGCAGGCGTTTCCCGTGGATGCCGAATCGGTGGCGATGTTCAAGCGAGAAGGCCTGAACGCTTCGCTCAACAACACCTGGGCCATGGAACTGGTGCCCGCGAAGACCTTCGTCTACGAACTGAGCCGGCCGAGCGGCCGCTTGTTCCGGGTGGAATTCGACCTCACCACGCCTGTGGAACCGCCGCCGGCGCCGTGGGGCGCCGACGGTTGAGCAGATGAGAAGCGGTCAGCGCGGCCCGAAGCGGCCACGGCAGCCGCGGTCCACCCAGATCTGGTTGCCGGCGTAACCCCAGCTGTAGCCTTCGCGGCAGCTGGTGTTGGATATCTGTTGCAGCAGGATCGGCCGGCCCTGGCGCGGGTCGTAGGCGCAGGTCTTGCGGCGGTTGTCTTCGCTGCTGCAGGTGACGGAGTACTGGCTGGAGCCGCCACCGCCACCGGCGCGCGGACCGAACTCGGCACGGCAGCCGTTGCCGACATAGACCTGGCCCTGCTGCGATTGCCAGCTGCGGCCTTCGATGCAGGCGGCGTTGGACAACTGCCGGACCAGGCGTGAATGGCCGCTCCACGGCGTGCGGCAGGTGCGGCCGCGGCCATCATTGCTCTCGCAGCGGATCGTGCCCCCGACGGCCACGCCCGGCGCGAATTCGCCGCGACAGCCCTTCCATACGGTGATCAGGCCGTCCTGCGAGCTCCAGGTCGCACCCTCTTCGCAGCGGCTGTTGGAGATCTGTCGTACCAGCCGCGACTGGCCACGCCACGGCGGCGTGCAGCGCCGGGCGTCGCCGCTCTTGCTCTCGCACAGGATGGTCTGTCCATGGGTGGGCGGGTTAGGGTTCCAGCCGCCGCTGTTGCCGCCCAGCGATTGGGCGATGTCCTGCTTGATGCGGCTGAAGGTCCAGTTGGAGCGGTTGACCTGGTCCAGGTAGAACCGCAACTGGTCGTCCGGGATGCGGCGACCGCGGGACTGTTCGGAATACTCCAGGCTGATGACCCGGGTCTGGTCCTGCACCGACAGCGTGCGCAGGTTTTCCGGTGCATAGGCCTTGGGCGCGATCTGGGCGAAGGCGCTGCCGGCCGCCAAGGCCAGCAACAGTACGAAAACGGACTGCAACAACGGCTTCTTCATGGCGACACCCTCCTGGGAAGGTGCCAGCATACGCCCGGCCGGTTAAGGCTGTGCAGGGGCAGGCCCCGGGCCGGAGGGCAGGGGAGCGGGTAAACTAGCGGGCTTGACCGGCCTGTCACGCCGCGGGATGTCCCGGCCCCGGTCCGAACCCCAGTGGAGCCCCCATGCGTACCCATTTCTGCGGCCTCGTGAACGAGGCTTTGATCGGCCAGACCGTAACCCTGTGCGGCTGGACCGATGTCGCCCGCAATCTCGGCGGCGTGTGCTTCATCGACCTGCGCGACCACGAAGGCATCGTGCAGGTGACGGTGGATCCGTCCAATGCCGAGGTGTTCAAGGTCGCCGCCTCGCTGGGCTACGAGGACGTGCTGCAGGTCGAGGGCGTGGTGCGCGCGCGCGAGGCGGTCAACGCCAAGATCCGCACCGGCCAGGTCGAGGTGATCGCCACCCGCATTACCGTGCTCAACAAGGCCGAGCCGCTGCCGTTCCATCACCATGAGAACCCAGGCGAAGACATCCGCCTGAAATACCGCTACCTGGACCTGCGCAGCCCCGACATGCAGCGCAAGCAGCGTACCCGCATCCGCCTGGTGCAGGCGCTGCGCCGCTGGCTGGACGCGCGCGGCTTCCAGGACATCGAGACGCCCATCCTCACCAAGGCCACGCCCGAGGGCGCACGCGACTTCCTGGTGCCGGCGCGCATGCACCCGGGCGAGTTCTATGCGCTGCCGCAGTCGCCGCAGCTGTTCAAGCAGATCCTGATGGTCGCGGGGTTCGACCGCTATTACCAGATCGCGCGCTGCTTCCGCGATGAGGCGCTGCGTGCCGACCGCCAGCTGGAATTCACCCAGCTCGACATGGAATTCGCCTTCGTGCGCGAGCGCGACGTGCAGGACACCGTGGAAGGCATGATCCGCGACATCTTCGCCGAGGTGATGGACGTGCAGCTGGATGCGCCGTTCCCGCGCATGACCTGGGCCGAGGCCATGCGGCGCTACGGTTCGGACAAACCCGATCTGCGCATCGCGCTGGAGCTGGTGGACGTGGCCGATCTGGTGAAGTCCAGCGAGTTCGCCGTGTTCACCGCGGCCGCCAGCGACCCGGACGGGCGCGTCGCCGCGTTGCGCATCCCCGGCGGTGCGTCGCTGAGCCGCAAGCAGATCGACGAGTACGCCGCGCACGCCGCCAAGTACGGTGCGAAGGGCCTGGCCTACATCAAGATCGACGATGCCGGTGAGATTTCCTCGCCGATCCGGAAGTTCTTCGCCGAGGACGCCTTCGCCGCCCTGGTGAAGCACGTCGGCGCGGGCAACGGCGACATCGTGTTCTTCGGCGCGGGCGGCTACAACAAGGTCAGCGACTTCATGGGTGCGCTGCGCCTGAAGGCCGGCAAGGACTTCGGTCTGGTCCAGGACGGATGGAAGCCGCTGTGGGTCACCGACTTCCCGATGTTCGAGTGGGACGAGGACGCGCAGCGCTACGTCGCGCTCCACCACCCCTTCACCGCGCCCGCGGTCGACGACATTGCCGACCTGCGCGCCAATGCGAAGACCGCGGTGTCGCGCGGCTACGACATGGTGCTGAACGGCAACGAGATCGGCGGCGGATCGATCCGCATCCACCGGCCGGAGATGCAGAGTGCGGTGTTCGAGCTGCTCGGCATCGGTGCGGAAGAGGCCGAAGCCAAGTTCGGCTTCCTGCTGGATGCGCTGCGTTTCGGCGCGCCGCCGCATGGCGGCATCGCGTTCGGCATCGATCGCATCGCGGCGTTGATGGCAGGCACGGAGTCGATCCGCGACGTGATCCCGTTCCCGAAGACCACCACGGCGCAGTGCCTGATGACCGGCGCGCCGTCGCCGATCCCGGACGACCAGCTTGCTGAAGTCCATATCCAGGTTCGTCCGCGGACTTGACCGCTAAGCGGTCAAGCCCCCGTCATTTCGTCTGGGCGAAATGACGGGTCCCGCGCCGTTGCATGCCACAACCCCGCGGCTGACGCCGCGCCCCCTTGACTCAAGGGGGCTTAACATCAAGAGAGCCAAGATGACGGAAGTTGCTTTTTCGCTTGAGTGGGAACGCCTGGGCAATGAAGGGGCCGATGCGGGCCTGGTGACGGAACGCGCGCGCGTGTTCGGTGGCTGGCTGGTGCGCGTCGGCACGTCGCCGGCCGCGATGGCGGTGACCTTCGTGCCGGACGGCCAGGGTCGCTGGGACGGCGAGGACTTCGGCGAAGACGATTACGAAGAAGAAGACGAAGAAGAGTACGAAGAGGAAGAAGACGAAGACGCCGACGAGGAAGACGAGGCGGCCGAAGAGGAAGAGGACGAAGAGGACGCGTGAGCGTGCGTATCCGTCGCGCCACCGTCGATGACGCGGCCGTGCTGTCGGACCTGGCGTCGCGTACGTTCACCGAGACCTTCGGCCATCTGTATCCGGCCGAGGACCTGGCGGCGTTCCTCGCCGATGCCTACGAGGTGGGAAAGCAGAAGGTCATCCTGTCCCATCCGGACTATGCGGTGTGGCTGCTGGAGGACGACGGTGTGGCCGTGGGCCATGCGGCGGCCGGGCCGTGTGGGCTGCCGCATCCTGAAGTGAAGGCGGGCGATGGCGAGCTGAAGCGCTTGTACGTGCTGGCGTCGCACCAGAACGGTGGCTGGGGCGGGAAGCTGTTCGCCGAGGTGGAGCGGTGGTTGTTGAGGGACGGTCCGCGGACGCTGTGGATCGGGGTGTGGTCGGAGAATTTCGGTGCGCAGCGGTTCTATGCGCGGCAGGGGTTCGTGCGGGTGGGGGAGTACAAGTTTCCGGTGGGGAAGACCTTGGATGATGAGTTCATCCTGCGGCGGAATGCGTCTACAAGTGTTTGATGATCGAAGCGTTCCGCTGGCCCGCAGGGCCAGCGGGTAACTTTTCTTTGTTGGCGCAAAGAAAAGCCACCAAAAGAAAGCGCCTTCTCCGACGAAGCAATCCCATGAGGCGTTGCTATCGGGATTTTCCGACTCGCCCTCCTGGCGAGGCGGAAAACGGCGGACATCCTTGTCCGCCGCCCTCCGGGTCTGGTGGGTTCGCTGGCGTATCGGTGTGGCGAAAGATCAAAAGCAAACGGCCGCGTGTGCGGCCGTTGCTGTTTGCGGAGGCTTTCTTCCTTACTTCTGCAGGAAGTCGAGCAGGTCCTGGTTGACGCGGTCCTTGTGGGTGTCGGTCAGGCCATGGGGGGCGCCGGCGTAGACGATCAGCTTGGCGTTCTTGATCAGCGCGGCGGAGGCCTTGCCGGAGGCGTCGATGGGGACGATCTGGTCGTCGTCGCCGTGGATGACCAGGGTGGGGATGTCGAACTTCTTCAGGTCGGCGCGGAAATCGGTGGCCGAGAACGCGGCGATGGAGTCGTACGTGTTCTTGTGGCCGGCCTGCATGCCCTGCGCCCACCAGCTGTCGATCAGGCCCTGCGAGACCTTCGCGCCGGGGCGGTTGAAGCCGTAGAACGGGCCCGAGGCGATGTCCTTGTAGAGCTGCGCGCGGTTGTCCAGCGAACCTTTGCGGAGGCCGTCGAACACCTCGATCGGCAGGCCGCCCGGATTGTCGGCGGTCTTCAGCATCAGCGGCGGCACGGCGCTGATCAGCACGGCCTTCTTGACGCGGCGGGTGCCGTGGCGACCGATGTAGCGCGCCACTTCGCCGCCGCCGGTGGAGAAGCCCACCAGGGTCACGTCCTTCAGGTCCAGCGTGTTGATCACGGTGGCCAAGTCGTCGGCGTAGTGGTCCATGTCGTTGCCGTCCCATGGCTGGCTGGAACGGCCATGGCCGCGGCGGTCGTGGGCGACCACGCGGTAGCCCTTGGCGGCCAGGAAGATCATCTGCGATTCCCAGCTGTCCGAAGACAGCGGCCAGCCGTGGCTGAAGGCGACGACCGGACCGTTCTTCGGGCCCCAGTCCTTGTAGTACAGCTGCACGCCGTCGGCGGTGGTGATGTGGCTGGCGGTGCGCTCGACGGCGACCGGGGCGGGAACGCTGGCGGGGGCGGCCAGGCTGGCCTGGGTGCCGACGGCCAGGACGGTGGCGGCGATGGTGCGGGTGATGGCGTTCATGGCGAGGATTCCGGTGGTGGGTGGCAGGAGGAGGGGTCAGTCGGCGATCACCAGCGTCACGTCGATGTTGCCGCGCGTGGCGTTGGAGTACGGGCAGACGATGTGGGCGGCGTCGACCAGGGTCTGCAACTGCTCGCGGGCAACGCCGGGAGCGGCGATGGTCAGTTCGGCCTGGATGCCGAAGCCGGTGGGGATCTGGCCGATGCCGACCTTGCCGGTGACGGTGGTCGAGGCGGGCAGGGCGACCTTCTGCTTGCCGGCGACGAACTTCAGCGCGCCCAGGAAGCAGGCCGAATAGCCCGCGGCGAACAGCTGTTCCGGGTTGGTGCCGTCGCCGCCGGCGCCACCCAGCTCGCGCGGGGTGGTCAGCTTGACGTCGAGCACGCCGTCGGACGAGGTGGCCTGGCCTTCGCGGCCGCCCGAGGCGGTGGCGGTGGCGGTGTAGAGGATCTTTTCGATGGACATGGCGGTATTCCTTGGAGAGGGGGTGGTCCGGGGCGGGTGGCCGTCCGGTGAGGTGTACTTTGCGCGCCACGTCGGTACGAATGGTGATATAGAATCCTGAAAACTTGATCTGGAGTTCCGACATGGTCGATCGGCTGGCTGTCCTGCTGGACCGGTTCTCGGTGAGCGCACAGGTGTTCAATGCCGGTGCGCTGTGCGGCATCAACACGCTGGAGGCCGAAATGGGCCTGGGTCAGCTGCACCTGATCCGGCAGGGGCCGCTGGAGGTGGTCTATGGCGCGACCTCGCTGCACATCGACGAGCCCAGCCTGCTGCTTTTCCCGCGCGCGCTGACGCACCGCTTCATCAGCGACCCGGTGCGCGGTGCCGACATGACCTGCGCGACGTTGCGGTTCGAGGGTGGCGACCAGAATCCGATCTGTGCGGCGTTGCCCGACGCGGTCTGCCTGCCCCTGTCGGGCATCCATGGCGCCGGGGACGTGCTGGCGCTGCTTTTCGAGGAGGCCTTCACCCAGCGCTGCGGACGCACCGCGCTGGTGAACCGCCTGTTCGAGGTGGTGATGATCCAGGTGCTGCGCCAGCTGATGGAAACCGGCGAGGTGAAGGGCGGCATGCTGGCCGGGCTTTCCCATCCGCGCCTGCGCAATGCGATCGTCGCCATGCACGAGGCGCCGGCGAAGGACTGGACGCTGGAGGATCTGGCACGCGTGGCCGGCATGTCGCGCACGGTGTTCGCGTCGACCTTCCGCGAGTCGCTGGGCATCACGCCCGGCCAGTACCTGCAGGGCTGGCGCGTGGGGCTGGCGCAGCAGGCGCTGCGCCACGGCAGGCCGCTCAAGGTGGTCGCATCGGACGTCGGCTATGGCAGCGAGGCCGCGCTGTCACGCGCCTTCAAGGCGCACAGCGGGCTGTCGCCACGCGAATGGAAGCGCGCCCATGCGACGCACTGAACGGGCTGGCGGCCCGCGCAGGCTTCCACCACACTTCCAGCCATGACCGCACAGCCCTCCTCGACGCCACGCGTGCTGCTGGTCCATGGCATCTGGAATGCGAAATCCTGGCTCACACCGCTGGCGCGGCGGCTGCGGCACGAAGGCTTCGAAGTTGAAACCTTCGGCTATCCCAGCATCCTCGGGGGGCCGGAGCCCGCCATTGCCGCGTTGATCGCGCGTCTGCAGGGCGGGCCGCCCGTCCATCTGGTGGGGCACAGCCTGGGCGGACTGATCGGCCTCGAGGCGCTGCGCCGAGCGCCTGGCCTGCCGGTGCAGCGCATGGTCTGCCTGGGCTCGCCGCTGTGCGGCAGCGGTGCCGCGCGTGACCTGGGACGGCGGGCGTGGACCGCGCCCGTGCTGGGTCGCAGCGGCGGCCTGCTGCAGGCCGGCTGTCCTCCCTGGGAGGGCACGGTGCCGGTCGGGATGGTGGCGGGCAACGTGGCGCGGGGCATCGGCCGCCTGATCACCCGGTTCGGGGGCGAATCCGATGGCACGGTCGCGCTGGAAGAAACCCGTCTGCCGGGGCTGGCCGCGCACTGCGTGGTGCCGGCCAGCCACACCGGGCTGGTGTTCTCCGCCCATGCGGCGCGCCAGGCGGCGCATTTCCTGCGTGAGGGCTGCTTCGACAGCGAGCCGTGATGCGGGCGGGGGGCGCGTATAATCCGCGCCCTTGTCAGAGCACTCCGGAAGTCACCATGGGTAGAGGCCCGTCCATCGAAGCCCGCAAGAACGCCACCGACGCCAAGCGCGGCAAGATCTTCACCAAGATCATCCGCGAGATCGGCGTGGCGGCCCGTGCCGGCGGCGGCGATCCCGCCAACAACCCGCGGCTGCGGGTGGCGGTGGACAAGGGGCTGGCGGCGAACATGTCCAAGGACGTGATCGAGCGTGCTATCAAGAAGGCCACCGGCGAACTGGAAGGCGTGGTCTACGAGGAAGTGCGCTACGAGGGCTATGCGCCCGGCGGCGTGGCCGTGATCGTCGACTGCCTGACCGACAACCGCGTGCGCACCGTCGCCGACGTGCGCCATGCCTTCAGCAAGTGCGGCGGCAACATGGGCACCGAGGGCTCGGTGGCCTTCATGTTCAAGCGCCTGGGCGTGCTGAGCTATGCGCCGGGCGCCGATGAAGAAAAGATCACCGAAGCCGCCATCGAAGCCGGTGCCGACGACATCGTGGTGTACCCCGATGACGGCTCGATCGACGTGGTCACCGCGCCGGAGGCCTTCCAGGGCGTGAAGGACGCGATGGAAGCCGCCGGCCTGAAGCCGGATCACGCCGAGATCACCTTCCGTGCCGACAACGACATCAGCGTGCAGGGCGACACCGCGCTGCAGGTGAAGAAGCTGCTGGACATGCTGGAAGACCTGGACGATGTCCAGGACGTCTATTCCAACGCCGAGCTCGGCGCGGATGCGTATGCCTGACGGCCGGGCTTGGGGATTCGGGACTCGGGATTGGCAAGAACGCTCTCCCGGCCACCCGATACCCCGTCCTGCCTCCGCCGGCGTCGAATCCCGAATCCAGAATCCCCCATCCCGGCTCCAATGACCCGCATCCTCGGCATCGACCCCGGTTCCCAGCGCACCGGCATCGGCATCATCGATGTCGATGGCGCGGGCAGGGTGAGCCATGTCCACCACGCGCCGCTGGTGCTGCTGGGGGCGGAGGATTTCCCCCAGCGGTTGCGCGTGCTGCTGGACGGACTGACGGCCGTCATCGCCACCTGGCAGCCGGACGAGGTCGCCATCGAGAAGGTGTTCATGGCGCGCAATCCCGATTCGGCGCTCAAGCTGGGGCAGGCGCGCGGCGCCGCCATCAGCGCCGTGGTGCTGCGCGACCTGCCCGTGCACGAGTACGCGGCCAAGGAAGTGAAGCTGGCCGTCGTCGGGCGCGGCAGCGCCGAGAAGACCCAGATCCAGCACATGGTCGGCATCATGCTCAACCTGCACGGCAAGCTGCAGGCCGATGCCGCCGATGCGCTGGCCGTCGCCATCACCCACGCGCACGTACGCGCCACGGCCAAACGGCTGGGCGTGAGTTCGCAACTGGCCTGGAGCAGGAAATGATCGGACGTCTTCGCGGCATCCTGGCGTACAAGTCGCCCCCGTGGCTGGTGATCGACGTGGGTGGCGTTGGCTATGAACTGGAAGCGCCGATGAGCACGCACTACGACCTGCCCGACGTGGGCCGCGAAGTGCTGCTGTTCACCCACTATGCGCAGAAAGAGGACAGCGTGGCGCTGTACGGCTTCCTGCGCGAGGGCGAGCGCCGGCTGTTCCGCGACGTGCAGAAGGTCAGCGGCGTCGGCGCGAAGATCGCGCTGGCCGTGCTGTCCGGTGCCAGCGTGGACGAATTCGCGCGCATGGTGCAGGCGGGCGACATCGCCGCGCTGACGCGCATCCCCGGCATCGGCAAGAAGACCGCCGAACGCATGGTGGTGGAGCTGCGCGACCGCGCGGCCGACCTGATCGGCACCGGCGTGGGCGGCATCAGTGCCTTGCCGGCCGATCCGCAGTCCGAGGCGACCATCGCCCTGCAGCAGCTGGGCTACAAACCGGCCGAAGCCACCCGCATGGCGCGCGACGCCACTGCGCCAGGCGACGAGGCCGCGACGATCATCCGCAAGGCGCTGCAGTCGGCGCTGCGCTGACCGTCGCCTAGAGCACCCCTTCACTTCCACAGCGCTACCCTTCCGGCCGCCATGTCCACCCCCTCATCTCCCCACGACGCCGGGCAACACGGCCATTCGAAGGCCGGCATGGTCGCCCTGGTGGCGGGCGCCGTCGGCGTGGTGTTCGGCGACATCGGCACCAGCCCGCTGTACACCATCAAGGAAATGTTCCATCCGCACTTCGGCCTGACGCCGGATGCGGACACGGTCCGCGGGCTGCTGTCGCTGGGTTTCTGGTCGCTGCTGCTGGTGGTGACGTTGAAGTACGTCATCGTGATCATGCGCGCCGACAACGACGGCGAGGGCGGCATCATGGCGCTGACCGCGCTGGCGCAGCGCAGCCTGACCAAGGGTTCGCGCCTGAACTATACGGTCGGCATCCTCGGCATCTTCGGTGCGGCCCTGTTCTTCGGCGACGGCATGATCACGCCGCCCATCACCGTGCTGGGCGCGGTGGAGGGTCTGGAGGTGGTGTCGCCGGTCTTCACCCGATGGGTGGTGCCGATCAGCCTAGTGATCCTGACCGGCCTGTTCGCGTTCCAGCGCTTCGGCACCGCGAAGGTGGGCAAGGCGTTCGGCCCCGTGATGATCACCTGGTTCATCGTGCTGGCCGGCTTCGGCATCTACAACATCGCCCAGAACCCATCGGTGCTCGCGGCGCTGAATCCGTTCTGGGCCTGGCACTTCTTCGTCACCCACGACTGGCACGCGGTGCTGATCCTGGGTGCGGTGGTGCTGACCGTCACCGGCGGCGAGGCGCTGTACGCCGACATGGGGCACTTCGGCAAGAAACCCATCCGCTGGGGCTGGTTCGGTTTCGTGCTGCCGGCGCTGGTGCTGAACTACTACGGCCAGGGCGCCGTGCTGCTGCGCCATCCCGAGGCGGTGGCCAACCCGTTCTACATGTCCATCCCGGACTGGGCGCAGATCCCGATGCTGGTGCTGGCCACCACGGCGGCGGCGGTGGCCTCGCAGGCCGTCATCACCGGCGCGTTCTCGGTGACCCGCCAGGCCATCCAGCTGGGGTACCTGCCGCGCCTGCACATCAAGTACACCTCCAAGGACACGATCGGCCAGATCTACGTGCCGTCGGTCAACCTGATGCTGTACCTGGCGGTGGTGGTGCTGGTGCTGAGCTTCCAGAGCTCGGGCGCGCTGGCCACGGCCTACGGCCTATCGGTCACCGGTACCATGCTGATCGACACCCTGTTGCTGGCGATCGTCGCGTACACGCGCTGGCCCGATTCCCGCCGCTGGGTGCTGCCGTTGTGCGGCGTGTTCCTGGTGATCGACCTGGCCTTCCTGTTCGCCAACGGCGCGAAGCTGGTCACCGGCATCGGCGCGTGGGTGCCGCTGTTCATCGGCATCACCGCCTTCACCATGATGCGCACCTGGCGCCGCGGCCGCGAACTGCTGCATGGCGAGGTGCAGAAGGACGGCATCCGCCTGGATACCTTCCTGCCCGGCCTGATGCTGGCCCCGCCGGTGCGCGTGCCGGGTACCGCGATCTTCCTGACCGCCGACAAGGGCGTGGTGCCGCACGCGTTGCTGCACAACCTGAAGCACAACAAGGTGCTGCACGAACGCAACGTGTTCCTGACGGTGGAAACCCTGACGGTGCCGTACGCGCTGAAGAAGAAGCGGCTGAAGATCGAGCCCATCGGCGACGACTTCTATCGCGTGGTGATCAGCTACGGCTTCGCCGAGACGCCGGACGTGCCGCAGGCGCTGATGGGCTCCTGCGACCAGGGCGGCGTGTACTTCGATCCGATGGAGACCACCTACTTCGCCAGTCGCGAGACGGTGGTGGCCCGCCGGCAGGGCGGCATGCCGATCTGGCGCGACAAGCTGTTCGCGGCCATGCACCGCAACGCCGCGCCGGCGACGGGGTTCTTCCGCATTCCGGGCAACCGCCTGGTGGAACTGGGCGCGCAGGTCGAGATCTGACGGTGAATGGGCGACGGTTTCGTCCATAATCCCGTCATGACCGCCGACCGCCTCATCGATTCCTCCGCCACCCGCGAAGACGACGCCATCGAGGCCAGCATCCGGCCCAAGCGGCTGGACGAGTATCTGGGCCAGAAGCCGGTGCGCGAGCAGCTGGACATCTACATCCAGGCGGCGAAAGGGCGCGGCGAGGCGCTGGACCACGTGCTGATCTTCGGGCCGCCCGGCCTGGGCAAGACCACGCTGAGCCACGTGATCGCCAACGAGCTGGGCGTGAACCTGCGCGTCACCTCCGGCCCGGTGATCGAGAAGGCCGGCGACCTGGCCGCGCTGCTGACCAACCTGCAGCCGCACGACGTGCTGTTCGTCGACGAGATCCACCGTCTCTCGCCCGTGGTCGAGGAGGTGCTGTATCCGGCGATGGAAGACTTCCAGATCGACATCATGATCGGCGAGGGCCCCGCGGCCCGTTCGATCAAGCTGGACCTGCCGCCGTTCACGCTGATCGGCGCCACCACGCGCGCCGGCCTGCTGACTGCGCCGCTGCGCGACCGTTTCGGCATCGTGCAGCGGCTCGAATTCTATTCGCCCGAGGAACTCACCCGCATCGTGCAGCGTTCGGCGCGCATCCTGGGCATGGACTGCGTGCCGGAGGGCGCCGCCGAAGTCGCGCGTCGCGCACGCGGCACGCCGCGCATCGCCAACCGCCTGCTGCGGCGCGTGCGCGACTACGCGCAGGTCAAGGCCAACGGCCACATCGACGTGGACGTGGCGCGCGCCGCGATGCAGATGCTGAAAGTGGACCCGGAAGGTTTCGACGAACTGGACCGCCGCATGCTGCGCACCATCATCGACAGCTTCGACGGTGGACCGGTCGGTGTGGAATCGCTGGCCGCCGCGCTCAGCGAGGAGCGCGGCACGCTGGAGGACGTCATCGAGCCCTATCTGATCCAGCAGGGCTTCCTGATCCGCACCGCCCGCGGCCGCATGGCCACCCGCAAGGCCTACCTGCACCTGGGCCTGACGCCGAAGGGCAGGGTGCCGGACGCGAGCGACGCGCCAGGCGAACTCTTCTGAGCGCCACTGGTTTCAGGTTGGTATGCACCATGCCGTGCGGGAGCGCATGCTTTGACGACTGATTCGAAGACGATCGCCGTGGATGCGGCTCCGTTCATCTTTCCGACACGCGTCTATTGGGAAGATACCGACGCCGGTGGCGTGGTGTACCACGCGCAGTACGTCGCTTTCCTGGAGCGGACCCGCACCGAGTGGTTGCGGGCCCGCGGGTACGCCCAGGAGCAGCTGCGCCAGACCCACGACCTGGTGTTCGCCGTCCGCGCGATGCGCCTGGATTTCCTGCGCCCCGCCCGGCTGGACGATCTGCTGCAGGTCAGCGCGCGCATCCACCAGTGCAAGCGGGCCAGCGTAGTGTTCGCCCAGACGATCGAGCGCGGCGGTGAGGTGCTGCTCACCGCCGAGGTGAAGGTCGCGGCGCTCAGCGCGTCCGGGTTCAGACCCGTTGCGCTGCCCGAGACGTTGTACGAAGAGTTCCGCCGGCTCGAGACCCCGGGCCCGCCGCTTTAACCCGACACGCAAGACAACACGAGAATCGAGGAACGACGGATGATCGCAACGCTGCTGGCCTTCCAGGACACCGTGGTGGAGGCGCTGCCGCCGGAAACCGCCGCCGCCGCCGCCCAGGCCACGGCCGAAACCGTGCACAGCGGGATCAACTACATCGACCTGATGCTCAAGGCCAGCCTGCCGGTGAAGCTGATCGTGCTGTTGCTGCTGGCCGGCTCGCTGATCAGCTGGATCATCATTTTCCGCAAGGCGCGGGTGTTCAAGACCGCCAACCGCGACGCCGACGAGTTCGAGGGCCGGTTCTGGTCCGGCGCCGAACTGCACAAGCTCTACGCCGGCGCCGCCGACCGCAACCGCGTCGTCACCGGGCTCGAGGCGATCTTCGAAGCCGGCTTCCGCGAGTTCACCCGCCTGCGCGACAAGCGCGGCCTGGACGGACGCGCGCAGCTGGAAGGCGCCCAGCGCGCGATGCGCGTGACCTACACGCGCGAGGTCGACCAGCTGGAACGCAACCTGGAACTGCTGGCCAACATCGGCTCGACCGCGCCCTACGTGGGCCTGGTAGGCACCGTGTTCGGCATCATGGTCACCATGCACGACATGCTCAACAGCGGCGAGCAGGCGGGCATCGCCGCCGTCGCGCCGGGTATCTCGGAGGCGTTGTTCGCCACCGCGATCGGCCTGTTCGTCGCCATCCCGGCGGTGTGGGCCTACAACCGTTTCACCACCCGCGTGGAGCGTCTGTCGGTGCGCTACGAGAGCTTCGCCGAGGAGTTCAGCTCGATCCTGCAGCGCCAGAGCTCGGGCGAGTAAGCGGAGCGCCCCATGGCCGGAAGCATCTTCCATCGCAAGCGCCGCAAGCTGAAGTCCGAGATCAACGTCGTGCCGTACATCGACGTGATGCTGGTGCTGCTGATCATCTTCATGGTGACCGCGCCGCTGCTGACGCTCAGCGTGGACGTCAAGCTGCCGTCGTCGAGCGCGAAGGCGGTCGAGACCCGCAACGAGCCCATCATCGTCATCGCCTATCCGGACGGCCGCTTCGGCCTGAAGCTGCCGGAAGCCGAGCAGCCTGAAGTGCTGGACGCTGCTGGACTGGAGGCCAAGGTCGCCGCGATCCGGGGCGAGCAGGGCAACGAGCTGCGCATCATGGTGGCGGCCGAAGGTTCGGCGCCCTACCAGAAGGTGCTGGATGCGATGGACGTCCTCCGTCGCGCCAAGGTCAGCAATGTCAGCCTGATGACCAACGCGGGTGGCAATGCACGCTGAAGTCGCCCCGCGTCATCCGGCCCAACGCGACGAAGGGCTGGGCAGGGCGATCGCCTGGGCGGTCGGCCTGCACCTGCTGCTGGCCGTGCTGCTGATCGTGTCGCCGCTGCTGACCTGGGACCGCGATCGCCTCAATGCGGCCGGTGCGCCGACGATGGAGGCCACGCTGGACGCGTCTGCCGCCGACCAGCGCGCGGTCGAGCGCGCGCTGGACTTCACGCCTGCGCCGTTGCCCGAGCCCGTGGAGGAGCCGGCGCCGGAAGACACCGTGCCGCCGCCGCAGCCGATTCCCGAGCCGTCCCCGCAGGATGCGCCGGTCGAACGCCAGGCCGAGGCGCAGGAGCGCATTCCCGTTCCCGATACGACCGAACAGGACGAGGCGAGGCTTGATGCGATCTCGCAGGAAAAGGCCCGTCAGGAGCAGGAAGCCAAGCGTCGCCAGGAACAGATCGACCTGACCGAACGCAAACGGCAGGAGCAGGCCGAACAACAGCGCCGCCTGGCCGCGCAGCAGGAAGAAGACCGGCAGAAACGCATCGCCGCCGAGGCGCAGCAGAAGGCCGAAGCCGACAAGAAGCGGTTGGAGGAAATCCGCCGGCAGCGTGCCCAGGCCGCCCGCGAGGCCCAGCTGGCCGAGCAGAAGCTGCGCCAGCTGGCCGACGCGCGTGCGCGGCAGGCGGCTGCGTCGGCCAACCAGTCGCAGTACGGCCAGCCCGCAGCCCCGGCCGGCAATGGCGGTACCGACGCGGACCTGCGGGGTCGCTACGCGGCGGCCATCCAGGAGGCGGTGTTGAGGCAGTGGACCCGTCCCGAGTCGGTGCCGGTCGGCACCCGCTGTCGGGTGGTGATCACCCAGCTGCCGGGCGGCGAGGTGATGAGCGCCAAGGTCCAGCCCGGGTGCGCGATGGACGCAGCAGGCCAGGATTCGGTGGAGCGCGCGGTGCTGAAGGCCCAGCCGCTGCCGTACCGGGGCTACGAATCGGTGTTCGCGCGTACCCTGACGCTCAACTTCGAGGCCCGGGACCGCTGACTTCACGCGGCGTTTTCGCGATCCTCGTTCACAATTGTTAAAACGTTCACGCGGAGGCTGGTATCCCTGTGCCGCCCCGCCCAACCGCAGAGTTGCCGTGCCCATGATCAAACCGCTGCGCTGGTTCGCCCTCGTCCTCTTCACGCTCCTGCCCGCGCTGGCTTCCGCCCAGCAGCAGGGTCTGGAAATCGACATCATCGGCGGCAACGCCTCCGCCCTGCCCATCACCGTGGTGCCCATGCCCTACCAAGGCACCGCCGCTGCGCCGGCCACCGATGTGGCGGCGGTGGTGCGTGCCGACCTGGAGCGTTCCGGGGCGTTCCGGACCCTGCCGGTGGCCAGCATCACCGAGCGCCCGACGCGGGGCGGCGAGATCCAGTACCCCACCTGGCGCGCCCTGCGTCAGGACTACCTGGTGGTCGGTCGCGTGGCCGATGCCGGCGACGGCAGCTACCGGGTGGAGTACGAACTGTTCGACGTGGCCAAGCAGGAGCGCATGCTCGGCCTGGCGATGACCGCCCGCGCCAGCGCCATGCGCGACGTGGCCCACCAGATGGCCGATGCCATCTACGAAAAGATCCTGGGCGTGCGTGGCGCCTTCTGGACCCGTATCGCCTACGTGACCGCGGCCGGCACCGGCAAGGCCACGCGCTATGCGCTGATGGTGGCCGATTCGGACGGCTACAACCCGCAGACCGTGGTGCGCTCGGCCGAGCCGCTGCTGTCGCCGTCGTGGAGCCCGGACGGCCGCAGGCTGGCCTACGTCAGCTTCGAAAGCGGCAACTCGGCCATCTATATCCAGGACATCTCCACCGGCGCGCGCGAGAAGGTGGCCAGCTTCCGCGGCATCAACGGCGCGCCGTCGTTCTCGCCCGATGGCCGCCAGCTGGCGTTGACCCTGTCGCGCAGCGGGAATCCCGAGATCTACGTGATGGACCTGGGCAGCCGTTCGCTGCGCCAGCTGACCAACACCTCCGCCATCGACACCGAGCCGGTGTGGAGCGCGGACGGCGGCACCATCTACTTCACCTCCGACCGCGGCGGTCGCCCGCAGATCTACCGCGTTCCGGCGGCAGGCGGCAGCGCCAGCCGGGTGACGTTCGAGGGCACGTACAACGCCACCGCCACAGTGTCCTTCGATGGCAAGAAGATCGCCGTCGTGCAGGGCGCGGGCAACAACTACCGCATCGCCCTGATGGACAGCAGCCTGGGCAGCGCTCGCTGGTCGTCGCTGTCGCCGGGCTCGCTGGACGAATCCCCCAGCTTCGCCCCCAATGCCAGCATGGTGCTGTATGCCGCGCGTGAGGGCGGGCGGGGTGTGCTGTATGCCGTCTCGGCCGACGCGCGCGTACGCCAGCGTCTGGTCGTGGCCAATGCCGATGTGCGCGAGCCGGCGTGGTCGCCCTACCGGACCGCCCGTTAAGTTTATGTCTACAATGTAGTTTCGATCCCCCGTTCCCCATGACGCAAGGAATGACCATGAACAACACCACCCGTGTGCTGATGCTGTCCCTGATGTCCGTCGCCGTGCTGGCTGGCTGCAAGAAGGACGTCAAGCCGACGCCGCCCGCCGACACCACGACCACCGCGCCGACCACCCCGACCGCGCCCACCACCTCCGGTGTGTACGGCCCGAACGACCTGGATACCGACGCCTGCCTGCGCCAGCGCGTGGTGTACTTCGATCTGGACCAGGACGCCCTGAAGCCGGAGTTCCAGGCCATCATGGGCTGCCACGCCAAGTACCTGCGCGACCGTCCGTCCTCGCGCATCTCGCTGGAAGGCCACGCCGACGAGCGCGGCAGCCGCGAGTACAACCTGGGCCTGGGCGAGCGCCGCGGCAATGCCGTCAATTCGGCCCTGCAGGCTGCCGGCGGTTCGGCCAGCCAGCTGACCGTGGTCAGCTACGGCGAAGAGCGCCCGGTGTGCACCCAGTCCGACGAGTCCTGCTGGTCGCAGAACCGTCGCGTCGAGATCGTCTACACGGCGAAGTAAGCCGTCGTCGTCACGATGATCGCCAAGAAGTACATGCTGGTTCTCGCGGCGGCCCTGGTGGCCGCCGCTCCCGCCCATGCCCAGCGCGTGAGCCTGGCCGACCGCGTCGCGGCGCTGGAAGCCAAGGCCAACAACCCCCAGCAGAACCTGGACCTGCTCAACCGCGTCACCCAGCAGGAAACGGAACTGCGCGAGCTGCGGGCCCAGCTGGAACAGCTGCAGAACGAGAACGAACAGCTCAAGCAGCGCAACCGGGACCAGTACCTGGACCTGGACGGCCGTCTCAACCGCCTGGAAGGCGGCGCCGCGCCGGTCACTCCCGCGCCTGCCGCGGCGCCTCCGCTGAGCAGCACACCGACATCCGGGCCGGCCATTGCGCCGGCGCCTGCCGTTGCCCCTGCCACCACCGAACGCCCGCCCAGCGTGCATGGCGACCTGGGCGCGATGTCCGCGGCCGGCGACGAACGCACCGCGTACAACGTCGCGTTCGACAAGCTGAAGGCCGGCGATTACGCCGACGCCGCGCAGCTGTTCAGCAGTTTCCTGCAGCTGTATCCGTCGGGCGTCTACGCGCCCAACGCGCTGTACTGGCTGGGCGAGAGTTACTACGTCACCCAGAACTACGCGCTGGCGGCTGACCAGTTCCGCGCGCTGCTGGCCCAATATCCCACCCACGACAAGGCTGCCGGCGCCCTGCTGAAGCTGGGCTTGTGCGACTACGGGCTGGGCAAACTGCCCGAGGCCGAGCGCACGCTGGCCGAGGTCGTCGCGAAGTACCCCGGCACCGACGTGGCCCGCACGGCCGACGATCGCCTGCGCGCGATCCAGCTGGGTCGCCTGCGCTGAGCCGTTAGGGCAGGCCCGGGCGCTGCTGCGGGCTGCCGGACGGTCAGGGCGTATCATGCGCACCCCATGAACGACGCCGCCCGCCCCAGCGAGATCGTCCAGTCCCCGCTGGAACGCCTCAAGATCACCGAAATCTTCCTGTCCCTGCAGGGAGAGGCGAATGCCGTCGGCTGGCCCACCGTGTTCGTGCGCCTGACCGGCTGCCCCCTGCGCTGCCAGTACTGCGACACCGCCTACGCCTTCCACGGCGGGCAATGGCGGGAGATCGACGACATCGTGGCCGAAGTCGCGCGCCAGGGTGTGCGGCATGTCTGCGTGACCGGCGGCGAACCGCTGTCGCAGAAGCGCTGTCTTTCGCTGCTGCAGAAGCTGTGCGATGCGGGCTTCGACGTGTCGCTGGAAACCTCGGGCGCCATCGACATCGCCGGCGTGGATCCGCGCGTCTCGCGCGTGGTCGACCTGAAGACGCCAGGCTCGAAGGAGATGGCCCGCAACCGGCTGGAGAACATTCCGCTGCTCACCGCGCGCGACCAGGTGAAATTCGTCCTGTGCGGCCGCGGGGACTACGAATGGGCGCGCGAAATGGTGGCCGAGCACCGGCTGGCCGAGCGCTGCGACGTGCTGTTCTCGCCCAGCAAGAGCGAACTCGATCCCCGCGACCTGGCGGACTGGATCGTCGCCGACCGCCTGCCGGTCCGCTTCCAGATGCAGCTGCACAAGCTGCTGTGGAACGACGAGCCGGGGCGTTGAGGGCGGCGGGGATTGGGCGTTCGGGATTCGTGAAGCCGACAGCAGGCGCTTCCCACGAGCACCCACCGAGCGACCGGTCGCCACAACGTTCAAGCACATCCTATTCCGCCGTTGCCAATCCCGAATCCCCACTCCCGAATCCCGCACATGAAAAACGCCGTCGTCCTACTTTCCGGAGGCATGGACTCCGCCGTCGTCGTCGCCATCGCCCGCGCGCAGGGCTTCGCCGTGCATGCGCTCAGCGTGCGCTACGGCCAGCGGCACACCTCCGAACTCGACGCCGCCGCGCGCGTGGCCCAGTCCCTGGGCGCCGTGGCGCACAAGACCGTGCACGTGGACCTGCGCAGCATCGGCGGCTCGGCGCTGACCGACGACATCGATGTGCCCGAGGCCGGCGGCCCCGGTATCCCGGTGACCTACGTGCCCGCGCGCAACACCATCATGCTGTCCGTCGCGCTGGGCTGGGCCGAGGTGCTGGGCGCCAGCGACATCTTCTGCGGCGTCAACGCGGTGGACTACTCTGGCTATCCGGATTGCCGGCCGGAATTCATCGAGGCGTTCGAGAAGCTCGCCAACCTCGCCACCAAGGCGGGGGTGGAAGGGGCTGGCCTGCGCATCCACGCGCCGCTGCTGCGCCTGAGCAAGGCCGACATCGTGCGCGAGGGGATGCGCCTGGGCGTCGATTTCTCGCAGACGGTGTCCTGCTACCAGGCCGACGACCAGGGCCGCGCCTGCAGGCACTGCGATGCCTGCCGCCTGCGCGCCGCCGGCTTCGCCGACGCGGGCGTGCCGGACCCCACGCACTACGCGTGAACCGGGCGGACTTCGCCCCCTCGCGGACGATGCGCTAGAATGCGCATCCCGGTGCAAGGCCGGGATGCGTTCCCGGGCCGTTAGCTCAGTCGGTAGAGCAGAAGACTTTTAATCTTTTGGTCGAAGGTTCGAATCCTTCACGGCCCACCACGCACATCCCGCCGCCGCGCCATCACCGCGCCGCTTTCGCATCGGCGCACGCAAGGGGGGCGGCGTGACCACGGCAGCACGTGACTGGACGGCGCAGGCGATCCAGCGCATCGAAGCGGATTTCAACCGGTCCGCCGATACCCACCTCATCCCGCTGCCGATGCCCGGCTTTCCCGGCATCGACGTCTATCTGAAGGACGAGTCCAGCCATCCCACCGGCAGCCTGAAGCACAGGCTGGCGCGCTCGCTGTTCCTGTACGCGCTGTCGAACGGATGGCTGCGCGAGGGCGCGCCGGTGATCGAGGCGTCCAGCGGTTCCACCGCCGTGTCTGAAGCCTACTTCGCGCGCCTGCTCGGCCTGCCGTTCATCGCCGTCATGCCGTCCTCGACCTCGCCGGACAAGATCGCCGCGATCCAGTTCCAGGGTGGCCGCTGCCATCTGGTCGAGGATCCGGGCGCGATCAATGCCGTGTCGCGGCAGCTCGCCTGCGAGACGGGCGGCCATTTCCTGGACCAGTTCACCTACGCCGAACGCGCCACCGACTGGCGGGCGAACAACAACATCGCCGAATCCATCTTCAAGCAGATGGACGCCGAGCCGCACCCCATTCCAGATTGGATCGTGTGCAGCCCGGGCACCGGTGGCACCAGCGCCACCCTGGGGCGATATGTCCGCTATCGCCGCCATCCCACCCGTGTGCTGTGCGCGGATCCGGAGCATTCGGTCTTCTTCGACCAGTACCGGGGTGCCTGCACCGGCTGCGAGGATACGGCGCTGACCTGCGGACGCGGGTCAGGCATCGAGGGGATCGGGCGTCCGCATTGCGAACCCAGTTTCATCCCCGCCTGCATCGATGCGATGGTGAAAGTCCCGGATGCGCTGAGCCTGGCCGCCATGCGTCACGTCAGCACCGTGCTGGGACGGCGTGTCGGCGGCTCCACCGGTACCAACTTCGTCGGCGTGCTGGCCGCGGCCGAGCGCATGCGGGCCGCCGGCCGGTCCGGTTCCATCGTCAGCATCCTGTGCGACAGCGGTGAACGGTACGCGCACAGCTACTACAACCGGGACTGGTATCTGGAGCGCGGCATCCCCATCGTGGAAAGCGACGATGCCGTCGCGACCGCCGTCGCCGGACGCGGTCTGCCGCCGCTGGCGCAGGCCGACTGGCCCCTCTGAATTCCCTTCGCACCAGGTGTTCCCATGACCAACCCCCTGCTCGACTTCTCGGGCCTGCCGCGTTTCGACGAGATCCGTGCCGAGCACATCGCGCCCGCCATCGATCACCTGCTGGCCGAGGCGGAAGCGGCGGTCGCCGCCGCCGAAGCGGTTTCGCCGGTGACCTGGGACAGCTTCGTGGTGCCGCTGGACGACGCCACCGAACGCCTCGCCCGGGCCTGGAACCAGGTGACCCATCTGGAGGCCGTGGTGAACACGCCGGCCCTGCGCGGCGCCTACAACGCGCAGTTGCCGAAGGTGACGCGTTTCTGGAGCGCACTGGGACAGAACCTGGCGCTGTACCGCCAGTACCGCGCCCTGGCCGATGCGCCCGAAGCCGCGCATTACGACGACGCGCGACGCAAGGTGCTGGAGAACGCATTGCGCGACTTCCGCCTGGGCGGCGCGGAGCTGCCGGATGCGCAGAAGGCGCGCTTCGCCGAGGTGAAGGAGGAACTCGCCGCCCTGTCGGCGAAGTTCTCGCAGAACGTGCTGGACGCCACCGACGAATACGAATTCTGGATCAAGGACAAGCAGCACCTGGGTGGCTTGCCGGCCGACGTGGTAGCCGCCGCGCGTGCCGCCGCCAAGGCCGACGATGAGCCCGGCTGGAAGTTCACCCTGCAGATGCCGTGCTACCTGCCGGTGCAGGCCTACGCCGACGACCGCGCGCTGCGCGAGACGCTGTACCGGGCCAACGCGGTGCGCGCGTCGGAGCTGGGCGGCAACGAAGCGCTCGACAACTCCGCGCTGATCGACCGCATCCTGGCGCTGCGCATGGAGCTGGCCGGCATGCTCGGCTTCGACAGCTATGCAGCCTATTCGCTGGCCACCAAGATGGCCGACACACCGGACGAGGTGCTGCGCTTCCTGCGCGACCTGGCCGCGCGCGCGAAGCCGCATGCGCAGCGCGACCGCGCCGAGCTGGAAGCCTTCGCGCGCGAGCACCTGGGGCTGGACACCGTCGAAGCCTGGGACCTGGCCTACGCCAGCGAGAAGCTCAAGCAGGCGCGCTACAGCTTCTCGGCGCAGGAGGTGAAGCAGTACTTCACCGAGCCGGCGGTGCTGAAGGGCCTGTTCGGCGTGATCGGCGACCTGTACGGCCTGCGGGTGGAGCAGGATGCGGCGCCCACCTGGCATCCGGATGTGCGCTTTTACCGGCTGGTGGACGACCAGGGCACGCTGGTCGGCCAGTTCTACCTGGACCTGTACGCCCGCGAGGGCAAGCGGGGCGGCGCCTGGATGGACGACTGCCGCAACCGGCGCGACACCGCGCGGGGGACGCAGACGCCGATCGTGTACCTGGTGTGCAACTTCGGCAAAGGTGTGGACGGCAGGCCCGCGACCCTCAGCCACAACGATGTCACCACCCTGTTCCACGAGATGGGGCACGGCCTGCACCAGCTGCTGACGCAGGTCGGCGAGCTGGGCGTGGCCGGCATCAACGGGGTGGAATGGGATGCGGTGGAGCTGCCCAGCCAGTTCATGGAGAACTTCTGCTGGGAATGGGCGCGGGTGCAGGCGATGACGGCGCACGTCGATACCGGCGAACCGTTGCCGCGCGCGCTGTTCGACAGGATGGTCGCGGCGAAGAATTTCCAGAGTGGGATGGCGACGGTCCGTCAGCTCGAGTTCGGGCTGTTCGACATGCAGCTGCACAGCGGTTTCGATGCGGCCGACGACAGCGTGCTGGCGCTGCTGGACCGGGTGCGCGCCGAAGTGGCGGTGAACGTGCCGCCGGACTGGAACCGCTTCCCGCACCAGTTCAGCCACATCTTCGCCGGCGGTTACGGGGCGGGCTACTACAGCTACAAGTGGGCCGAGGTGCTCAGTGCGGACGCCTACGCGGCGTTCGAGGAAGCGCCGGGCGAGGTCGCGGCTACCGGGGCACGCTTCCGCCACGAAATCCTGGCGCGGGGAGGCAGCCGTCCCGCCGGTGAGAACTTCCGCGCCTTCCGTGGCCGCGCGCCGCGCATCGACGCCCTGCTGCGGCACTCCGGCATGGCGGGCTGAGGCAGGCGGTCCCGGGAGGACGCCGAGGCCCTCCCTGGCGGGGTTTGACCCTGACTGTAAACGTTTTCATAATGCCGTCTCCGTAACACCCGCGTTCCCGGGAGGATCGCCTACATGCCGCATCAGCGAAGGATCGAGCGCCTGATCGCCGCCATGACGCTGGAGGAAAAGATCGGTCAGCTCGGCGCCTTTGCCGATGCGCTGCGGCCGTTCGCCTTCGAGGTCAACCCGGAGACCTTCGCCCGCGATGCCGAGCAGGTGCGCGAGCAGATCCGCAGCGGCCGTGTCGGTGCGCTGTTCAACGGTGTGGGCGCGGCCGAGGGCCGCGAGGCGCAGCGCATCGCGGTGGAGGAGAGCCGCTTGGGCATCCCGCTGCTGCTGGGCGCCGACGTGATCCACGGCATGCGCACGGTGTTCCCGATCCCGCTGGGCGAAGCCGCCAGTTTCGAACCCGACCTGGCCGAGCGCACCGCGCGGGCCACCGCGAAGGAAGCGACCGCGGCCGGCATCCACTGGACGTTCGCGCCGATGGTCGATGTCGCGCGCGACCAGCGCTGGGGCCGCGTGGCCGAAACCTCCGGCGAGGACGTGTACCTGTCCTGCGAGTTCGCCGCCGCCCGCGTGCGCGGTTTTCAAGGCGGGGACCTGACCGCGCCCGATTCGCTGCTGACCACGCCCAAGCACTTCGCCGCCTATGGCGCGATTTCCGCCGGCCTGGACTACAACTTCGTGGACATGGCGCCGCAGACCCTGCGCGACGTGCACCTGCCGCCGTTCAAGGCCGCCCTGGATGCCGGCGCACTGACGCTGATGAGTTCGTTCAACGACATCAACGGCGTGCCCGCGTCCGCCAACCGCGAACTGCTGACCGCCATCCTGCGCGGCGAGTGGAAGTTCGAGGGCTTCGTCGTCTCCGACTACACGTCCGACCTGGAACTGGTCGCCCACGGCTATGCCGCCGATGAGGCCGATGCGGCGCAGAAGGCGCTGTCGGCCGGCCTGGACATGAGCCTGCAGAGCGGCGTGTACGCCAACCACGTGGCCGCGCTGGTGGAGCAGGGCAGGCTGTCGATGGTCGAGGTCGACGAGGCGGTGCGCCGCGTGCTGCACGTGAAGGCGGCGGCCGGCCTGTTCGACGATCCCTACCGCTGCCTGGACGCCGCGCGCGAGGCGGACCAGTCGCACATTCCTGCGCACGACGCGCTGGCGCGCGACTGCGCGCGCCGGTCCATCGTCCTGCTGAAGAACGACGGCGACGTGCTGCCGCTGATGAAGAGCGGCCAGCGTATTGCGCTGATCGGGCCGTTCGCGCAGGACACCGCCCATCTCGGTGGCTGCTGGAACATCTTCGGCGATGCCTCGCGCATGGTCGATCTGGAAACCGGTCTGCGCGCCGCGCTGGACGATCCGTCCGCGCTAGTCGTCGTGCCGGGCAGCGGCATCGAGGCCGCCGTCGAGGGTGGCATCGAGGCCGCGGTGGCGGCCGCACGCGCGGCCGATGTCGTGCTGCTGGCGCTGGGTGAACCGCACGACTTCTCCGGCGAAGCGCAGTCGCGAACGCAGATCGTGATCCCCGCGGCACAGCAGGCGTTGGCCGAGGCCGTCGCCGCGACCGGCACGCCCGTCGTGGTGGTGCTGCGCAACGGCCGTGCGCTGGCGCTGGAAGGCGCGGTGCGCGAGGCGCAGGCGCTGTTGGTGACGTGGTTCCTGGGCACGCAGACCGGGCCGGCGGTGGCCGATGTGGTGTTCGGCGACTACAACCCCTCGGCGCGGCTGCCGGTGAGCTTTCCGCAGGATGCCGGCCAGCAGCCGTACTTCTACAACCATCCCGCCACCGGCCGTCCCAATGTGCCGGGCACGCCGCGTTTCTTCCAGACGCGCTGGCGTGAGGTGCCGCATGCGGCGCTTTATCCGTTCGGCCATGGGCTTACGTACACGCGGTTCGAGTATGGCCTGCCGCAACTCAGCGACACCCGGCTGGGCTGGGACGACACCCTGACGGTCCGCACGCGCATCACCAACGTCGGCGCGCGCGACGGCGAGGACGTCGTGCAGCTGTACGTGCGCGACCGCATCGCCAGCCGGGTGCGGCCGGTGCGCGAGCTGAAGCGGTTCCGCAAGATCGCCCTGGCCGCCGGGCAGTCGCTGGATGTCGAATTCACCCTGACCCGCGCCGACCTCGCCTTCCACGGCGTGGACAACCGGTTGGCGGCAGAGCCCGGCCTGTTCGACCTGTGGATCGCGCCTTCGGCCACGACTGGCGAGGCGGTGCAGTTCGAGCTGCTCGCGCCCTGATCCGGCATGTCGCCGCTTGAGGATGCGGCCACGCCTGGCCGCGCGGGTGAGGACCGCCCCGGCGCGCGCGAACGCATCGCCACCCGTCTCGCCTTCTTCATCGCCGGCTTCGCGGTGTCGGCCTGGGCGCCGCTGATTCCGTTCGCCAAGCGCAGGCTGGCCCTCGACGATGCGCAACTCGGGCTGATGCTGCTCTGCCTGGGCATCGGTTCCGTCTTGATGATGCCGCTGGCCGGCGGGCTGGCCGCGCGGTTCGGCTGCCGGCGCACGATCCTCGCCGCGGGCACGGTGATCTGCCTGTGCCTGCCGGCGCTGATGCTGGCGCCCTCTATTCCGGTGCTGGCGGCGGCATTGGCCGTGTTCGGCGCCAGCTTGGGCGTGCTGGACGTGGTGATGAACCTGCAGGCGGTCATCGTCGAACGCGCCAGCGGACGCGCGATGATGTCCGGATTCCACGGCATGTACAGCGTCGGCGGCATCGCCGGCGCCGGCGGCGTGGCGGGTGCGCTGGCATTGGGTGCGTCGCCGCTGGTCGCGATCACCGGTACGGCCGTACTGGCGGCGCTGCTGCTCGCCGCGGCGCATGGCGGCCTGCTGGCGCAGGGCGGCGAGGGCGACCATCCGGCGTTTGCGCTGCCGCGCGGCCGCGTACTGCTGGTGGGCGCGGTGTGTTTTGCGATGTTCCTGTCCGAAGGCGCGGTGCTGGACTGGAGTGCGGTGTTCCTCAGCACCGTGCGTCATGCCGATCCCGCTACCGCGGGCTTCGGCTATGTCGCCTTCGCGGCGACGATGACGCTCGGGCGCCTGACCGGCGACCGCATCGTGCAGGCGCTTGGCGCATTCCGCGTGGTCGTCTGCGGTGCGCTGGTCGCTGCCGCAGGATTCGCCCTGGCCATTCTTTCCGCATCGCCGATGGCAGGACTGGCGGGCTTCGCCCTGGTCGGTGCGGGTGCCGCGAACGTAGTGCCGGTGATGTTCTCCGCGGCCGGACGGCAGCACGACATGCCCACGCACCTGGCGGTGGCCGCCGTCACCACGATGGGTTACGCGGGCGTGTTGCTGGGGCCTGCGGCGCTGGGTTTCGTCGCCAAGGCGACCTCGCTGCCGATGGCGTTCGGCCTGCTGGTCGCGTTGCTGCTGTGCGTGGCCGGCGCTGCGCGCCAGGCGACGCGCAGCTGACGGCGGATCAGGGGCGCGGCGCGGCCCGCATCATCGGTCCGGGGCCATGACCGGGGCCGTAGTAGTAGCCGGGCCCATCGGAACGACTGACATTGATGTCGAGATTGAACGTACGCGGCTTGCCTTCGTCGTTGTACGTGGTCTTGCACAGGTTGAGGTTGGCCGCGTTGTAGGTGCTGCGGCCGTATCCCTTGCTGTAGCCGATGCCGGTGGTGATGCTGCCGGTCACGCCATCGCCGTCGTCATCGCCGTACCAGGCGCAGGGATCGACCGGCGCCTCCTCGCGCTGGCCCTTCGACCTCGCGACCTGGCGATCGCCGTACCACGTGCCTGGCGCGTCGTTGGCGTACGCGCTGGCGTTGGGCAGGGCCAGATCCAGGGCCTCGGCGTTCGACTGGGCCCACGCGGGCGTCGCTGTCAGCAGGGCAAGCAGGGCGAGCGTCAACGTCTTCATGCGAGATTCCTGGAAGCGGCACACCGGGCGGGCACCTGCAGGGCACGCTAACAGTCGCGGATTGAATGCCGGCTGATGCGGACACCCGGGCGGCGGAACTCAGCCGACCGCACCCAGCGCTTCAAGCACGCGCTCGCCGTAGCGCGCCAGCTTCGCCCCGCCGATGCCGCCCACGCGTGCCAGGTCGTCCAGCGTGGCGGGCTGCTGTTCGGCGATAGTGCGCAGCGTGCTGTCGTGGAAGATGACGTAGGCCGGGACGTTCTGTTCGCGCGCCAGCTGCGCGCGCAGGTCGCGCAGGGCCTGGAAGCGGGGCAGGTCGGCGGCCTCCACGGCCACGCCGCTGCGGGGGCTGCGGTCGCGTTCGCGCCGCTCGCGCTGTTCCTTGCGCAGCTGCAGGCGGCGCTCGCCCCGCAGCACCGCGCGGCTGCCCTCGGTCAGGCGCAGGCTGCCGAACTCGGCCTCCACTTCCAGCAGTCCGCAGGCCACCAGCTGCCGGAACACGCTGCGCCAGGTGGTGGCGTCCAGGTCCTTGCCGATGCCGTAGGTGGTCAGGTGGTCGTGACCGCACTGGCGGATGCGCTCGCTCTCGCTGCCGCGCAATACGTCGATCACGTGGTTCACACCGAAGCGCTGGCCGCTGCGGTACACGCAGCTCAGGGCTTTCTGCGCGGCCTCGGTGGCGTCCCAGGTTTCGGCGGGGCTCATGCAGTTGTCGCAGTTGCCGCAGTCGTGCGGGTATACCTCGCCGAAACCGGCCAGCAGCACCTGCCGCCGGCACTGGGTGGATTCGCAGTACCCGAGCAATTGGTCCAGCTTCCGCCGCTCGAGCCGCTTGCGGTCCTCGCCGGCCTCGGACTGCTCGATCATCTGCTTCAGCAGCACCACATCGCCCAGCCCGTAGCACAGCCAGGCTTCGGCCGCCTCGCCGTCGCGGCCGGCACGGCCGGTTTCCTGGTAGTAGCCTTCCATCGACTTGGGCAGGTCCACGTGCGCCACGAAGCGCACGTCGGGCTTGTCGATGCCCATGCCGAACGCAATCGTCGCCACCATGACGATGCCGTCCTCACGCAGGAAACGCCGCTGGTGGTGGGCGCGCACCTCGGCATCCAGGCCGGCGTGGTAGGGCAGGGCATTGAAGCCCTGCTCGGCCAGGTAATCGGCGAACTGCTCCACCCGCTTGCGCGACAGGCAGTAGACGATGCCGGCCTCGCCCTTGTGCTTGCGCAGCATGTCGCGCAGCTGGTGGCGGGCGTTGTCCTTCTGCACCACCGTGTAGCGGATGTTGGGGCGGTCGAACGAGCTGACGAACTTCTGCGCCTCCACGAGGTTCAGTCGCTCGGCGATCTCGCGCTGGGTGGGCGGGTCGGCGGTGGCGGTCAGCGCGATGCGCGGCACGTCGGGCCAGCGCTCGTGCAGCAGGGCCAGTTCCAGGTACTCGCGGCGGAAGTCGTGGCCCCAGGCCGAGACGCAGTGCGCCTCGTCGATGGCGAACAGGGCGATCCGGCTGCGGTCCAGCAGCGACAGGAAGCGCCCCGTCAGCAGCCGCTCCGGCGCGACGTACAGCAGGTCCAGATCGCCCCGCAGGAGGGCCTGCTCCACCTGGGCGGCTTCGTCGGCGGCCAGGGAGGAATTCAGGAAAGCGGCGCGCACACCCAGCTGGCGCAGGGCGTCCACCTGGTCCTGCATCAAGGCGATCAACGGCGAAACGACGATGCCGGTGCCCTCGCGCAGCAGCGCGGGCACCTGGTAGCACAGCGACTTGCCGGCGCCGGTGGGCATCAGCACGAGCGCATCGTGGCCGGCGGCGAGGTGTTCGACGATGGCCTGCTGGTGGCCGCGGAAGGCGCTGTAACCGAAGACGCGCTGCAGTGTTTCGAGGGCGGGGGACGACATGGGGACAGGATAACGCGATGACGGGTGTTGGCCTGGTCGGCGGGCACAGCGGACTATCGGAAAACCCTTTGACTGGGGGTAGGAGTTCATCCTGGCGCGAGCGGCGGGTGGAAGCCCCTCTCCTGCGGCGACCGAAGGAAGTCCCTGTGGGAGAGAGGGGTTGGGGTGAGGGGCAACGAAGACACTGTCCTACCAGGACTGGGTTTGGCACCGCATCCGCGATGGCAGTGGTTTCATGGCCTTGCGGGATGGACTTTTTTTATTGGATGTATGGCGCCGCTCGCCGCGGCGGCCTTCTTTCTTTGCTTGTGCAAAGAAAGAAGCAAAGAAACACACCCCAGGCGGCACGCCCTGCGCTTCGCTCCGGGTCCGCGGGCGGGCCGGGAATTTTCGTATGGCACATCCCTGTGCCATACGAAAACGCCGTCATCCATGACGGCGCCCTTCGGGTTTTACCCGGCCCACTCGCCGTGCCTCATGGGGACCCCGAAGATCCAGGGCAACGGCGTGCACGCCGGATCTGTCCGTGCGGGCTTTTGGGGCCCCTTAGGTCCGGCAATCCCGGCGGGTAAAACCCGCAGGGCGGCGCACAGGGATGTGCGCCGTTTTCGGCCGGGGCAGGAGGCTCCGTCCGAAAATTCCCGCCGGGACTGCGCACCCGCCGCTTAGCGGCGGGCGGACCGCCGGGGTGTGTTTCTTTTGCTTACTTTTCTTTGCACAAGCAAAGAAAAGTAAGGCCCCCGCGGCCAGCGGCGCCATGCGTCCAAGAAGAAGATCCGTCCCGCAAGGCCATCAAAAGCAAAAGCCATCGCGGATGCGGTAGCGACCATGGAGAACAAAGACAAGGACTCCGTTGGCCCTCACCCCAACCCCTCTCTCCCACAGGGACTTCCTTCGGTCGCCACAGGGAGAGGGGCTTCAAAGGGCCCGACAGCAAAACGCCCGGACCAGCCGGGCGTCTCGCGCTTCACTTACTCAGGCGTTGCGCTTACTGCAGCAGCGACCGCAGCATCCACGCGTACTTCTCATGGGTCTGCAGGCGCTGGGTCAGCAGGTCTTCGGTCGGCGCATCGTCGGCGTCGTCGGCGATGTCCAGCACCTTGCGCGCGGTGCGGCAGACCGCCTCGTTGCCCACCACCAGCTGGCGGACCATTTCGCGCCAGTCGGCGCTGTCGGTCAGGCCCGGCTCTTCCTGGATCGAGGTCAAGCCGACAAACTCGCGGTACGACCCCGGCGCGTTGAACCCCAGCGCGCGGATGCGCTCGGCGATCTCGTCCAGCGCGGTCCACTGCTCGGTGTACTGCGTCTCGAACATCGTATGCAGCGAATTGAACATCGCGCCGGTGATGTTCCAGTGGAAGTTGTGGGTCTTCAGGTACAGCGTGTAGCTGTCGGCCAGGAACCGCGACAGGCCGTCGGCGATCTTCTTGCGCTCGCCGCTGCTGATCCCGATATCGATGTTCGGTGCCGATGGGGCCGAGGCGAGGGGGGCGCCGGCGGGCGCGGCCTTGGTCTTGGCGGGCTTGGTCTTCGGCTTGGCCATGTGGATTCTCCTGAGGGTGGGTTGAGGCGGCACAATAGGCACACTAGAACATGTGGCGTGAGAGAAAAGTTTCAACCGCTTGCTGAAGAATGAACATCCCCCGTGACCCTGCCCCCGCCCATCCCGACCGCGCCGCCCTCGAACAGGGCCGGCGCGCGCTCGACCGCGCGCTGAGCCGCGACCGCGGCCGCCTGCACGGGCTGTGGTCGCGCTGGCAGGGCAAGCCGACCGATGCCGGCGCGCGGCAGGCCTTCGAGCAGACATTGAACGCGTCGATCGCCACCCGCGAGCGCCGTCTGTCCACAGTGCCGGCGGTGACGCTGGATGCATCCCTGCCGATCGCGCGCGAGGGCGATCGCATCATCGAGCTGATCCGCAATCACCAGGTGGTGGTGATTGCCGGCGAAACCGGATCGGGCAAGACCACCCAGCTGCCCAAGCTGTGCCTGGCCGCCGGGCGTGGCGTGGCCGGCATGATCGGCTGCACCCAGCCGCGGCGCATCGCCGCCCGCGCGGTGGCGCGACGCGTGGCCGAGGAACTGAACACCGAGCTGGGCCGTGGCGTGGGCTTCCAGGTGCGCTTCAACGACCAGGTGGGCGAGGACACCCACGTCAAGTTCATGACCGACGGCATCCTGCTGGCGGAAATCGCCAGCGACCGCTGGCTGTCGGCCTACGACACGATCATCGTCGACGAAGCGCACGAGCGCAGCCTCAACATCGACTTCCTGCTGGGCTACCTGAAACAGCTGCTGCGCAAGCGCCGCGACCTGAAGGTCATCGTCACCTCGGCTACCATCGATACCGAACGCTTCGCGAGGCATTTCGACGACGCGCCGGTGATCAGCGTGGAAGGCCGCACCTATCCGGTCGAGGTGCGCTACCGCGCGCTGGAAGGCGAGGGCGAACAGGAAGGCGAACGCACCGTCAACGAGGCCATCGTCGGCGCCGTCGACGAGATCACCCGGCTGGACGCACGCGGCGATGTGCTGGTCTTCCTGCCCGGCGAGCGCGAGATCCGCGACGCGCACCAGGCGCTGGAGCGCCGCAAGTACCGCAATACCGAGGTGCTGCCGCTGTACGCGCGCCTGTCCAACCAGGACCAGGACCGCGTGTTCAACCCGGGGCCTAGCCGGCGCATCGTGCTGGCCACCAACGTGGCCGAGACCTCGCTGACCGTGCCGCGCATCCGCTACGTGGTCGATCCGGGCTTCGCCCGCGTCAAGCGCTACAGCCCGCGCAACAAGCTCGACCGCCTGCATATCGAGCCCATCTCGCAGGCCAGCGCCAACCAGCGCAAGGGCCGCTGCGGGCGCGTGGCCGAGGGCATCTGCTACCGCCTGTACGGCGAAGCCGATTTCCAGGCGCGCCCGGAGTTCACCGATCCGGAGATCCGCCGCTCCAGCCTGGCCGGGGTGATCCTGCGCATGCTGCAGCTGGGCCTGGGCCGGATCGAGGACTTTCCGTTCCTGGAGGCGCCCGACGAGCGCGCCATCGCCGATGGCTGGCAGCAGCTGGCCGAGCTGGGCGCGATCGACGGCGAGCGCCGCCTGACCGCGATCGGCAGGCAGATGGCACGGTTGCCGGTGGACGTGAAACTGGCCCGCATGCTGGTGGCCGCGCAGGCCGCCGGCTGCCTGCGGCCGATGCTGGTGATCGCGTCGTTCCTGGGTATCCAGGATCCGCGCGAGCGACCGGCCGACGCGCGCGGCGCCGCCGACACCGCGCACGCGCAGTTCGCCGATGGCCGCTCCGAGTTCGTCGGCGTGCTGCGCCTGTGGGATGCCTATCGGCAGGCCCATGAGGACCTGACCCAGTCGAAGTTGCGCGACTGGTGCGGCCGCCATTTCCTGGGCTTCCTGCGCATGCGGGAATGGCGCGAGCTGCATCGCCAGCTGCGCCTGCTGTGCGAGGAGCTGGGCTGGAAGGAAGAAGATGCCGACGCCGCGATGGCGCCGCTGTTGGACGGCAGCCGTGCGCCGCCGGTCGCGCGCGATGATGCCGCGGCCGTGAAGGCCACCCGCGGGCAGTTGCATCGTGCCGCCAGGTTGGCGCGCGAAGGGAAGACCGAAGCCGCGCCGGTAGCGGTGCGCGCGCAGCAGGACCAGGCACCCGCCGGGGGTGGTTTCAGCGAGCGCGTGCGCGCCAGCGCCTACCAGACCCTGCACCGCGCACTGATCGCCGGCCTCCCGACGCAGATCGGTCATCGCACCGAGAAGGGCGATTTCCAGGCGCCGCGGCAACGCCGTTTCTTGCCGTTCCCCGGCTCACCGCTGTCCAAGCGGCCGCCGCCGTGGCTGCTGGCGGCCAACCTGCTGGATACCCAGAAGGTGTGGGGCATGACCCTGGCGGCGATCGAACCGGACTGGGTGATCGCCGAGCTGCCGCACCTGTTGCTGCGCAGGCACTTCGACCCGCACTGGTCGCGCGCGCAGGGCCAGGTGCTGGCCTCCGAGCAGATCAGCCTGTTCGGGCTGGTGCTGGCGCCGAAAAAGCCGGTCCACTACGGCCGCATCGCGCCGGGCGAGGCGCACGACCTCTTCGTCCGGCAGGGCCTGGTCACCGGCGAAATCAACACACGCGCCGGATTCGTGGCCGACAACCTGAGAACGCTCGCTCAGGCGCGCGAGGAAGAGGCGAAGCTGCGTCGGGCCGGCCTGGTCGCCGATGAGGACTGGCAGGCGCGCTGGTATCTGGACCGCGTACCGTCCGACCTCCATTCCGCGGCGGGTCTGGACGCGTGGTGGAAAACGCTGCCTGCAGACAAGCGTCGCGCGCTGCACTGGTCGCTGACCGACCTGCTGCCCGGCGAAGGCAGCGAAGAAGACCGCTACCCGAAATACTTCCCGCTCGGCGACGCGCGGCTGCCGCTGCACTACCGGTTCGAGCCAGGCGCGGCCGATGACGGCGTCACGCTGGAGGTGCCGCTGCACCTGCTCAATGCGCTCGATCCGGCGCGCTTGTCGTGGCTGGCGCCGGGATTCGTCGCCGACAAGGCCTCGGCCCTGATCCGCAGCCTGCCCAAGGCGATGCGGCGCAACTACGTCCCCGCGCCCGACTTCGCGCGTGCGTTCTTCGAGGCGTTCCCGAAGCCGACGGCCGACGATATCCGCGGCGAACTGGCGCGCTTTCTTTCGAAGGCGACCGGGGTGCCGGTGACCGCGCTGGACTTCGAAGAAGCGGCGCTGGAGCCACACCTGCGCATGAATCTGCGCCTGCGCGAAGATCCTCGCGGCGGTGGCGAGGGCCGTGTGCTGGCCGAGTCGCGCGACCTGGACGCATTGCGTGCGCGCTTCGGCGCGAAGGCCGGCCAGGCCTTCGCCGCACGCGCCGGCCGCGCGATGGCGGCCAGCGGGTTGCGCGACTTTCCGCAGCAGGCCATCCCGCACGAAGTCCCGGGCGAAGCCGGCGTGCCGGCCTATCCGGCCCTGCGCGACGAGGGCGATACGGTGGCTTTGCAGGTGTTCGCCGACCGTGCCGAGGCCGAGGCGGCCCACCCGCGCGGCGTGCGTCGCCTGTTGGAGATCGCCCTGGCCGACAAGGTGAAACAGGCCCGCAAGCAGCTGCCGGTCTCGCCCAAGACCGGCCTGCTATATGCGGCCATCGAATCGCAGGAGCGCCTGCGCGGCGACATCGTGGATGCGGCGATGAATGCGGTGCTGGCGGACGGGTTGGAGGCGATCCGCGACCGCGCCGCGTTCGAGCGACGGCGCGACGAGGCAGGCAAACGGCTGTTCGGCGAAGCGATGGAAAGATTGAAGCTGGCCGAAGCCATCCTGTCCGCCGTCGCCGACCTCAAGCCGCAGCTGGAAGCGCCGCTGATGGGCTGGGCACGCGGCAACCTCGACGACCTGCGCGCGCAACTTGCAGCGCTGGTGCATCCGGGCTTCCTGCGCGAAACCCCGGCGGATGCGCTGGCGCAGCTGCCGCGCTACGTGAAGGCGATGCGCCTGCGCGCCGAGCGCGCGGTGCGCCACCCCGCCCGCGACCAGGCCCGCATGCTGGAGATCAAGCCCTTCGCCGATGCGCTGGCGCAAGCGGTGGAGGACGGCGTGGCCGGATCGGCGGACTGGCAGGCCCTGCGCTGGGACCTGGAGGAACTGCGCGTGTCGATGTTCGCCCAGGAGCTGGGCGCGCGTGCGGGCGTGTCGCCGAAGAAGCTCGCGCAGCGCCTGCAGGCGCTGCGCGGCTGAGCGGGCGTCACTTGATGCGTCGCACCTTGGCCGGTGTGTTGTAGCCGTCGATGCGGAAGAACCAGTTGTTGAACAGGCCGGGCTTGATGGTCACGGCGGGATTGGTCTTGCGCACGCCGCTCAGGCTGGCCGCTTCGATCTGCTCCCATACCTGCCCGTTGGCCAGCGTATAGCGGTTGCCTTTCGCGAATCCCCTGAACTCGCCGGCCAGCGTGCTCTTGATGGGTTCGTCCGAGCCGAAATCGAAGAAGCCGCGGTTCTCCTGCTCGACCTGCTTGCGCGTATCGGCCTGGGCCTGGGCGACCGCGGTCTGCGTCTCCTGGCGGACCTGTTCCACTGCGCGCGCGGTCTCGGCGCCGACCTTGCGGGTCAGCCATGCGCTGAGCGCCGACAGTTCGGCATCGGACAGCTTGTCCAGGCCGGCGGCCTTGAATTCCTCCGCCGTCATCGAGGCGCGCAGGTCGGCGAACCGCGCATCGTTCGATGCGTCCTGGGCGAATGCGGCCAACGGAGCGGTCAGCAACACGAGGGATAGAAACAAGCGGCTCATCTTCATGGTTGTTCCTGCGGTCGACTGGCCGGTAGTGTAGTCATTCCGGCGGCGCTTGGCCGCGGTCCCTTCCTGCCATGGTCCCCCCCGTTCACGACATCGCCACGCTGCTGCAACGGCCTGCGCTGCAAGCGCTGCCGGCGCCGCTGCGGCATGCGCTCGCCGAAGCGGCCGCGCAGGACGGCGCCGATGCCGGCATGCCTGATCCGGTGGGCGTGGCCGCAGACACGCTGGATACGCTGGCGGCCCTGTCCGCCGATGGCGACGTGATGCTGGCCGCGCTGCTGTACGCGGTGCCGGCCCTGCAGTCCGCGGTGCGGAGCGGCACCGGCATGTCCGCCGCGCTGGCGGATCTGCGCGAAGGCCAGGCCGCCGCGGCCCAGGTGTGGGCCCTGCACGCCGAGCAGGAGCGCAGCGTCAATACCGAAGGCCTGCGCCGGTTGCTGCTGGCGATCGTGCGCGACCTGCGGGTGGTGACGATTCTGCTGGCCCGCCAGTTGGCCCGCATGCGTGCGGCCGGCGCGTTGCCCGAGCCCGAGCGCCAGGCGCTGGCGCGGCTCACCCGCGACATCCATGCGCCGCTGGCGAACCGGCTGGGCATCTGGCAGCTCAAGTGGGAGTTGGAGGACCTGGCATTCCGGTACCTGCAGCCTCAGGTCTACAAGCAGATCGCCACCCAGCTGGACGAGAAGCGCACCGGGCGCGAGCGCTACATCGCCGCGGTGATCGCCAGCCTGCAGAAGGCCCTGGCCGAACACGGCATCCGCGCCGAGATCAGCGGCCGGCCGAAGCACATCTACAGCATCTGGCGGAAGATGCAGCGCAAGCAGGTCGGTTTCGACGAACTCTACGACCTGCGCGCAGTGCGCATCGCGGTGGACGACGTGGCGGCGTGCTATGCGGCGCTGGGCGTGGTGCATGCGCTGTGGGTGCCCATTCCCAGCGAGTTCGACGACTACATCGCCCGGCCCAAGGCCAACGACTACCGCTCGCTGCACACGGCCGTAGTCGGTCCCGAGGGACGGACGCTGGAAGTGCAGATCCGTACGCACGAGATGCATGCGCAGGCCGAACTGGGCGTGGCCGCGCACTGGAAGTACAAGGAAGGCAAGGGCGGCGGCGATGCGTTCGACCGCAAGATCGCTTGGATGCGCCGCCTGCTTGAGGGCAGCGGCGAGGCGACGGGCGAGGGCACCCTGGCCGGCGAACTGGATGCCGAGCTGGTGGAGGACCGCGTCTACGCGCTGACGCCGAAGGGCGAAGTGGTGGACCTGCCGCGCGGCGGCACGGTGCTCGATTTCGCCTACCACGTGCACACCATGGTCGGGCACCGGACGCGCGGGGCGAAGGTCAATGGGCGCATCGTGCCGCTCAACCACGTGTTGCGCAGCGGCGATCGCGTCGAGATCCTGACCTCGAAGGAACCCGAGCCGCGCCGCGACTGGCTGCTGCCGGCCAACGGCTTCCTCGCCAGCGGGCGCTCCCGCGACAAGGTGCGGGCGTGGTTCCACAAGCTGGACCGCACGCGCAACCTGCAGGCTGGGCGCGAACTGCTGGAGAAGGAGCTCAAGCGGCTGGGCCTGCACCAGGCCGATCTGGCCGGCGTGGCGAAGAAATTCCACGCCGACAGCATCGACGATCTCTACATCCAGGTGGCGCTGGGCGATGTGGGGCCGCACCAGGTCGGACGCGCACTGCATGAAGAGCAGCGGGCAGCGGCCGAACCTGACGCCGCTGCGCTGCCTGTGCGGCGTCCGCCACGCAGGGTCGCGGCACCCGGCAAGTCGAAGTTCACCGTGCAGGGCGTGGGCAACCTGCTGGTGCAGCTGGCGCGCTGTTGCCAGCCGGTACCCGGTGAACCGATCGCCGGGTATCTGACGCGCGTGCGCGGCGTCACCGTGCACCGCGCGGATTGCGCCTCGTTCGCGCGGCTCGCCGCCGCCAGCCCGCAGCGCGTGCTGCCGGTGGAGTGGGGTCAGGCCGGCGGCGGCTACGAGGTCGACGTGCAGGTCACGGCGCTCGACCGCAAATGGCTGCTGAAGGACATCACCACGCTGATCGCCCAGGAAGAAGCCAACGTGCTGGACATCAACAGCCAGGGCAACCGTGCCAGCGGACGCGTACACCTGCGCCTGCGCCTGAAGGTGGCCGACTTCGGCCAGCTTTCGACCCTGCTGGGCAAGCTGGACGCGCTGCCGGGCGTGGAAGACGCGCGACGTTCAGGCTGAGCCGTTATCCTGCGGGCGTGACCCGCGAAGACCGCCCCGACACCGGCCGCGATCGCCGCATCGAACCGCGCATCGACCGGACGCGCATCGTCGCGGCCCCGCGCGCACGGCGTGATCATCCTGTCCCCGCCTGGCGCGACCGGCGGTATTGGCGATGGGCCCTGCTGGTCGTTCTGCTGCTGGTCGTGCTGCTGGTCGTGTTCCGCCGTCCGCTGGCGGACGTGCTGTGGCCCGAGACGCGGGTGCAGGCACTGCTCGACCAGGCGGCCCGCGCGCTGGCCGACGGGCGTCTCGATGCCGCCGACGGCAGTGGCGCGCGCCAACTCTACGAAGCGGCGCAGGCGCTGGATACCGACCGCAGCGAAGCGGCCATGGGACTGCGTCGGGTAGGCCAGGAAGCGATGCGACAGGCGGGCGCCGCGCTCGCGCAAAGCCGGTTCGCCGAAGCGCGCGAACGGCTTGCGCTGGCGCGCGAACTGCAGGTGCCGCAGGCTCAGGCCGACGCGCTGGCCGCACGCCTGCGCGCGCGCGAAGCCGAGCATGCCGGGCTGGACAACGTGATGCAGGCGGCGGCGCGTGCGCACGAGGCGGGACGCCTGGTCGGCGGTCCGGACGCCGCGCTGCCGTTGTACCAGCGCGTGTTGGCGTTGCAGCCCACCCGGCTGGAAGCACTGGAGGGGCGCGAGGATGCGCTGTCGGACCTGCTGCAGGAGGCGGGCCGGCATCTGCAGCGCAACGAACTGGGGCCGGCCGCATCGCTGATCGGCCAGGCGCGGGCCTTCGATCCCGGGCACGTCGACCTGCCGCAGGCCCAGGCCGCGCTCGCCACCGCGCCGGAGGCGCGTCGCCGGACGGCTGCACGCGATCTCGCGCGTGGCCGTCTGGTGGCGGCGCAGGCGGCATACGACGACGTGCTGGCAGCCGCGCCCGACGACGCGGGCGCGCGCCAGGGACTGGAGCAGGTGGGCGTGGCCCATGCGGTGCGTGCCGAGCGGCACGCGGCGGACTTCCGCTTCGACCAGGCGCGGCAGGCACTGGCACGGGCGCGCACGCTCGCTCCGCAGTCTGCGCGCGTCGTCCAGGCGGAACAGGTCGTCGCCCGCGCGGAACAGGCGCGTGGGCGCCCGGGTACGGGCATGCCGGCACGCGAACGCGCGCAGCGTGTGCAGACCCTGCTCGCGGCCGTGGCCGACGCCGAAGCCAAGGGTCACTGGCTGACGCCACCCGGCGAGAGCGCGTACGACAACCTGCGCGCCGCCCAGGCGCTGGCACCGGATGCCCTCGCCGTGCGCCAGGCCGCCGCACGCCTGTTGCCTGCCGTGCGCAACTGCTATGAAGACGAACTGCGCGCCAACCGCATCCGCCGCGCACAGGCCTGCCTGCAGGCCTGGCAGACGCTGCAGCCGCGCGAGGCGGGCCTTGCCGATGCGCGCCGACGGTTGGCGGAGAAGTGGATCGCGGTCGGCAGCGAGCGCCTGGGCGCGGGCGATGTGGCGTTTGCGGCGCAGGCGCTGGAGGAAGCGCGCCGTCTCGATGCTGCCGTGCCCGGTATGGACGACTTCCAGGCGCGCGTACGGCTCGCGCAGGCACCGCAGACGCGCTAGAAGAAAATCCGCCGGACCGCGTTGCGCGCGGCATCCAGCGAGAAGTGTTTGCGGATGTTCTCGCGACCGTTCGTGGACAGGCGGTGCCAGAGCGACGCGTCGCCGTACAGGCGCACAACCGCATCGGCGAAGGCGTCGGCACCTTCCGCGACGAGCACATCGTGGCCATCCACCAGGTGCATGCCTTCCACTGCGCACGGCGTCGCCACCACGGGCTGCCCATGCGCCATGCTCAGGTTCACCTTGCCTTTGACGCCGGCGCCGAAGCGCAGCGGCGCGATGGCCACACGCACGCCGTCCATGTAAGGCGCGAGGTCCGGCACGTGTCCGTGTACCGTGATGCCGGGAATCTCCTGCAGCGCACGGACTTCGGTGGGAGGCTCGGCGCCGATGCAGTGGAGGCGCACGTCGGGCAGCCGCGCATGGATGCGGGGAAAGATCTCGCGGCCGAACCACAGCATTGCATCGGCATTCGGCGGATGGCGGAAGCCGCCCACGAAGACCAGGTCCCTGCGTTGCGCGAAAGGTGCTCCGCTTCCGGCGAGTTCGTGCAGGTTTGACAGTACCTCCACGCGGGCGGACGCCGGCAGCAGTGCGGCCAGCATGTCGCGTTCGACGGGGCTGACGACCAGCGTCGCGTCCGCTTGGCGCATCAGCGCCAGTTCGCGATCGCGTGTCTTCCCCGCGCTGCGGCGGAGTGCGTCGTCGCCGGCGATGTCCGCGCCGCGTTTCTCGCGGAGGAAATGCAGGTCGACCGTGTCGAATACGATGCGGGCCTGCGGCGCGAACCGGCGTACGAGCGGAAGAAGCTCGGCGGCGACGTAGTGGCGCGACAGCAGCACCACGTCGAAACGGTGCCCGTGCGCGCGCATCCACGAGGCGACGCTGGCGGCGAACGGAGCGTGCCAGCTCTCCACCCCGAGTTGCCGGAGAGCCGCTGTGTCCTCCCCCGCGGCGCGCAGGTCCGCCGGGAGGAACACCACATGCGCGCCTTCGCCGACCAGCAGGCGCATGAGGTTGACCATGCGCAACGACGCCGAATCATGCCGGGGGCGCGGCGTCTCGGCATCGACCACCAGAACCTGCCGTCGGCCGCGCGCAAGCGTCGAGGGGGAGGGTAGCGTGCCGGCTGCCGGCCGCCCGACGAGTGCCTCGGCCCACTTGCGTGCGAACAGGCCGCGGTTGCGGATCTGGTAGGCCTTGATTCCGCTGCCGGTGTCCGTGCCGGCCGTGATGCCTTCCAGGTGCACTACGCGCGCGGCCGGCTGGTAGAGCACCCGAAGGCCCCGCGCACGGACGGCGAAGGCGAGATCGGTGTCTTCGTAGTACGCGGGCGCGTAGCGTACGTCGAAACCGCCGATATCCCGGAAGAGCCCGGTCGGCACCATGATCGCGGCACCGGAGCAATAGTCCGCATCGCGCACGCTGGTGTAGCGCGGATCCTCGGGCGATTCGAAGCGCCCGTAGTTCCAGGCCGACCCGTCGTCGAAGACCACGCCGCCGGCTTCCTGCAGGCGGCCGTCCGGGTAGACCAGCTGGGCGCCCACCAGACCCGCATCTGACCATATGCCGAATGTGTGCAGCAGCGCGTCGAGCCAGCCCGGCTGCGGGAACGTGTCGTTGTTGAGGAAGACCAGGTACTCGCCGCGCGCCAGCGCGGCACCGTCGTTGCATGCGGCAATGAAACCCCCGTTGCCGGCGCGCACGTGGTAACGCAGTCCCGCGATCGACGTCATCCAGTCGTGCGTCTGGTCGCTGGATCCGTCGTCGACGACGATGATCTCGCAGGCGACCGACGGCGGATGCTCGGCCAGCGCGCGCAGGCAGCCGAGGGTGTGCGATGCCTGGTTGTAGACGGGAACGATGATGCTGACGCGGGGGGCGTCGCTGGCGGGCACAACGAATGGAGCGAAGGGCGCCTCGGCCGGCCGGTACAGGGACGCGGGCGGCAACCTGGGATGCCGCGCGAACTGCCGGCGCACCCGCGCCCAGGTCGCCGCCAGGCCTCGCGTGCGCACACTGGCCAAGCCTCGACGAATCAAGCCGCGCGCGCGTTCCAGCATGAAGCGCACGTCGGCCCACGTCATCGACATTCCGTTGCAACTCCAGCTGAGCGAAGGGGGAGCGGGCCGGGCGCACCCTCGGCGGCTGCGCTAGACTCGCCCGAATTCCCATTGTCGCATCCCCTGTGGCCCGCAACGACTACGACGACGAAGCGCTGGACGAAGACGACATCGACGACGGTGACGAGGGCCGACCGGTCTGGCGGCAGCGCCTGTTCGGCTGGGGACTGGTGGCCGTGGGCCTGGGCCTGGGGTTCCTGATCCCCTACACGCTGTACCTGAACCATCAGGTCACGGAGCGTTTCGGCGAACTGCGCTGGCAGATCCCCACCCGCGTGTACGCGCGCCCGCTGCAGCTGGCGCCCGGGCTGGCCATGGATGCGCAGACGCTGAAGACCGAACTCGATGCCGCCTCCTACCGCGACGACGGTGCCGGCCAGAGTCCGGGCACGTATGCGCGCGAAGGCGGCCGCTTCACCATCTCCAGCCGCGGCTACATCGACGTGGACGGCCGCGTGGCGCAGCGCCGCATCCAGGTGACCCTGTCCGGCGGGCGCGTGGCGAGCGTCCGGGATGTCGCCCGCAAGCAGTCGTTGAAGGCCGCGCGGCTGGACCCGGCGCGCATCGCCACGCTGTACGGGCAGAAGCAGGAAGAACGCCGCCTGGTGCGCCTGGAGGAAGTGCCCGAGTTGCTGGTCACCGGCCTGCAGGCGGTGGAGGACCGCGACTTCAAGGACCACCACGGCGTGGACCTCTCCGGCATGGTGCGCGCGGCATGGCTGCTGGTGAAATCCGGCGGCGACACCCGCCAGGGCGCCAGCACGCTGACCCAGCAGCTGGCCCGCAGCGGTCTGCTCGGCATCGGCAAGGAGCAGACGCCGACCCGCAAGTTCAACGAGATCCTGTTCGCGTTGATCCTGGAGGCGCGCTACGACAAGCGCACCATCCTGGAGGCCTACTTCAACCAGGTCTACCTGGGCCAGCGCGGCAGCCAGGCCATCCATGGCGTGGCGGCGGGCTCGGAATTCTGGTTCGGCCGCGACCTCGACAGCCTGACCACCGAGCAGGTCGCCCTGCTGATCGGCATGGTCAAGGGGCCGTCGTACTACGACCCGCGCCGCAACCCGGAACGGGCGAAAGAGCGTCGCGACTACGCCCTGCTCAAGCTGCACGAGACCGGCCTGATCGACGACGCAGAATACAAGCGCGCGCTGGCGGCCCCGCTGGGCGTGACGAAGACGCCGGGCATGGCCGCGGCGAACCGCTTCCCGGCCTACGTGGATCTGGTGCGCCGCCAGCTGGCGCGGGACTACCCCGAGAGCGCGCTGCAGGGCGCCGGGCTGACGGTCCTGACCGGCATGTCGCCCTCGGCGCAGGCGTATGCCGAAGCGTCGGTCACGCGCACCATCAAGGCGCTGGAGAACAAGCGCCGGCCGCCGTTGCAGGCCGGCATGGTGGTGACCGACGTGCACGACGGTGACGTACTGGCCGTGGTCGGCAGCCGCAACGTGTCGGAGGTGGGCTTCAACCGCGCGGTGGAAGCGCAGCGGCCGGTCGGCTCGCTGCTCAAGCCGTTCGTCTACCTGCTGGCGCTGGCGCAGCCCGACCAGTACTCGCTGGCGTCGTGGGTCGACGATTCGCCGGTGACCGTGCAGCTGGGCAAGAACAAGCGCTGGACGCCGGCCAATGCCGACCGGCGCAGCCACGGCACCGTGCGCCTGGTCGATGCGCTGGCCCGCTCGTACAACCAGGCCACGGTGCGCGTGGGCATGCAGGTCGAACCGGACCGTCTGGCGCAGCTGATCCGCGTGCTGGCCGGCATCCAGGCCGAACCCAACCCGGCGCTGATCCTGGGTGCGACCGACCAGAGCCCGTACGCGATGGCGCAGCTGTACCAGTTCCTCGCCTCCGGTGGCGAGATCCAGCCGCTGCATGCCGTGCGCGGCGTACTCGACCCCGATGGCAGGCTGCTCAAGCGCTACGACAAGACGCCGGCACCGGCGCAGGAGGGCGATTCGATCGCCGCCAACCTGATCACGGTCGCCCTGCAGCAGGTGGTGTCCAGCGGCACCGGCCGCCAGCTGATCGGCGACGGACTGGGACGCCTGCAGTCGGCCGGCAAGACCGGCACCAGCAACGACGGGCGCGACAGCTGGTACGCGGGCTATACCGGCGACCATCTGGCCGTGGTCTGGATGGGCAACGACCAGAACGAGCAGACCGGACTCTACGGCGGTACCGGCGCCATGCGCGTCTGGTCGGGGCTGTTCGCGCGCCTGCCCAGTGCGCCGTTGAAAGTGTCCGGCAAGGGCCTGGACTGGCAGTGGGTAGTGGGTTCCAACAGCACCGATGCCGGCTGTCCCGGTGCGCGTCAGTTGCCCTTCGTCTCCGGCCACGCCCCGGCCTACGCTGCCTGCGTGGTCGAGCAGCCACTGATCGAGGGCGAGGAAGCCGACAGCGGTGGCGGCTGGCGCAGCTGGTTCGGCCTGGACCGCAAGGAAGAGCCGGCACCGCCCCCTGAAGAGACTCCCCCGCCCTCCCGGTGATCATGAAGTTCCCCTTTCCCCTGTTCCTGCTGGCATTGGCTGGATGCGCGTCCTCGCCGATGCCGGAAGCGCCCGCCCCGCAGGACCCCATGACCCCCGCCCAGCGTGTGGCGGCCATCCATGACGCCGCCGGCGACGACGACCGCGAACTGGCCGTGCAACCGCTGCGCGACCCGCAGGTGGAGGACCTGCGCGAGCGAGCGCAGCAGGCGCGCGTCGCAGGCGATGCCGCGGCCGCCGGGGACGCGCTGAACCAGGCGCTGCTGCTGGTGCCCGAGGATCCCGCCGTGCTGCAGGAGCGTGCCGAAGTGGCCATCCTGCAGGGCGACTACGCACGCGCGGATACGCTGGCCCAGCGTGCGTTCCAGCTGGGCTCGCAGGTGGGCCCGCTGTGCAGGATGCACTGGGAGACCGTGCGTCAGGTGCGCCAGCACGTGCTCGCCGTGCAGGCGCCGCTGCCCGCGCGCCACACGCCGGAGGACGCCGCCCAGCACGCCGCACGCGCGGCCACGATGCAGGCCGCCATCACTGACGCGGAAAGCCGCCGCGACGCGTGCACCGTGCCGGTCATCGAGCGCATGTGAACCGCATGCCGCCCGCAGGGCGACGCGGTACCCTTGTCGTTGCACGCCGCCTTACGTTTCCCCGATGTCCCAGCTAGCCCAGGCCAGCCGCGATGCCCTCAGCGAGGGCGGTGCGCTGGCGGAACGACTCGACGCTTTCGCGCCCCGCGACGCCCAGCAGCGCCTGACGGCGGCGATCGCCGATGCGTTCGACGCGCGCGAGGTGCTGCTGGCCGAGGCCGGCACCGGCACCGGCAAGACGTTCGCCTACCTCGTGCCGGCGCTGCTGTCGGGCCTGAAGACCATCATCTCCACCGGCACGCGCGCGCTGCAGGACCAGCTGTACCACCGCGACCTGCCGCGCGTGCGCGACGCGCTGGGCGTGGCCGGGTTGAAATCCGCGCTGCTGAAGGGGCGCAGCAACTACCTGTGCCGCTACCGCGTGAACCAGGCCAAGGGCGATCCGCAGGCCCTGCGCACCACCTTCACCAGCCGCGAGCAGGTGGACCAGTTCCAGCGGATCGTCGCATGGGGCGGTCGCACCCAGTTCGGCGACATGGCCGAACTGGCATCGCTGCCGGACGATTCGCCGCTGCTGCCGCTGGTCACGTCCACCATCGACAACTGCCTGGGCAGCGAATGCCCGTTCTGGGACGACTGCTTCGTGGTGCAGGCGCGCCAGCGCGCGCAGGCGGCCGACATCGTGGTGGTGAACCATCATCTGCTGCTGGCCGACCTGGCGCTGAAGCAGGAGGGCTTCGGCGAGATCCTGCCGGGCGCGCAGGCCTTCGTGATCGATGAGGCCCACCAGTTGCCCGAACTGGCGGCGAACTTCTTCGGCGAAGGCTTCGGCATGCGGCCGCTGCAGGAACTGGCGCGCGACTGCCTGGCCGAGTGCAAGGACGTCGCCGGCGCGCTGTCGGCGCTGCAGCCGCCGGTGCGCGCGCTGGAGCAGGCGCTGCGCGAGGCCCGCGCGGCGATGGAAGGCCTGCCCGCACGGGGCACCCGCGAACGCCTGCTGGCCCGCCCGGAGGTGGCGGCTGGGTTCGACGCCCTCGATCAGGCGCTGGCCGAGCTCTCCGCCGCGCTGGCGCCGCTGGCGCAGGCGTCACTGGGCCTGGAAGCCTGCGCTGCGCGCGCCACCGAGTTCGCCAAGCGACTGGCGCGCTGGCATGCCTCGTCGTCCGGTGCGGGCGCCTTCGACGATGACGAGGCACCGCAAACCGACGTCGGCGACGTGCTCTGGTACGAACTCACGCCGCGCGCGTTCCGTTGCCAGCGCACGCCATTGGACGTGTCCGGTCCACTGCGCCAGCACCGCGAGCAGTCGCGTGCGGCGTGGGTTTTCACGTCGGCCACGCTCGCCGTCGGCGGCCGCTTCGACCACTTCGCCACCCGCCTGGGCCTGGACGACCCACCGACGCTGCTCCAGCCCAGTCCCTTCGACTGGCCGCATCAGGCGTTGTGCTACCTGCCTGCCGGCCTGCCGGACCCCAACGCGCCCAGCTTCGGCCAGGCGCTGATCGCGACCGTGCGCCCGGTGCTGGAGGCGTCGCAGGGCAGGGCGTTCCTGCTGTTCGCTTCGCATCGTGCGCTGCGCGAGGCCGCCGAGGCGCTGCGCGGCGGGCCCTGGCCGCTGTTCGTCCAGGGTGAGGCGCCGCGCGGCACCCTGCTGCAGCGATTCCGCGAATCGGGCAACGGCGTGTTGCTGGGCGCGGCGAGTTTCCGCGAGGGCGTGGACGTGGTCGGCGATGCGCTGAGCGTGGTGGTGGTGGACAAGCTGCCCTTCGCCGCGCCGGACGATCCGGTGTTCGAGGCGCGCCTGGAGGCGGTGCGTCGCGCCGGCGGAAATCCGTTCCGCGACGAACAGCTGCCGCAGGCGGTGATCGCGCTGAAGCAGGCGGTGGGCCGGCTGATCCGCAGCGAGACCGACCGCGGCGTGCTGGTGCTGTGCGATCCGCGCCTGACCGGCAAGCCCTATGGGCGCATCTTCCTGGATTCGCTGCCGCCGTTCGCGCGTACGCGGCGCGTACAGGACGTGCAGGGATTCTTCGGAGCCGCGATCAGCGACGACCAGGCCGTCGCGCCACGGCCAACCGGCGACGACTGGTTCGCCGACGCACGCTTCTGACACGCACGGGTATCCTTGACCGATGACTGCCTGCCGACCCGCATGAAGCTGCTCGCCTTCGAAACCGCCACCGAAGCCTGCTCCGTTGCCGTCTACGTCGATGGCGAGGTGCGGGAGCGCTTCGAGATCGCGCCGCGCCGCCATGCCGAGCTGGCGTTGCCGTGGGCCGGGCAGCTGCTGGCCGAGGCCGGCATCGCCCGTTCCCAGCTCGACGCGGTGGCGCTCAGCCGCGGTCCGGGCGCCTTCACCGGGGTCCGCCTGGCCATCGCGCTGGCGCAGGGCATCGCCCTGGCGCTGGACCGGCCGCTGTTGCCGGTATCGACGCTGGCGGTGCTGGCCGCGCAGGTGCCGCCGCCGGCTGCGCTGGCCGGCGAGGGCGGCTGCGATATCGGCGCGCCCCACGCCATCCTTGCCGCGATCGATGCGCGGATGGGCGAGATCTATACCGGCACGTTCGTGCGCCAGGGCGACGGCCTGCAGGCCACGACCGACGAAAGCGTCGTCGCGCCGGCCGACTATCGGCTGCCCGGCGATGCCAGCGGCTGGATCGGCATGGGCACGGGATTCGCTGCGGTCGAGGGGGCGTTGGCGACCGCGCTGCACGCGCGCTTCGCCCGCATCGACCCGCAGGCGCTGCCGCACGCCGCCGATCTGGCGCGACTGGCGGTGGAGGCCTGGCAGCGTGGCGAGGCCATCGCGCCCGAGCGCGTGGAGCCGGCCTACCTGCGCAACAACGTCGCCCTGACCCTGGAAGAACAGAAGGCCCTGCGCGCCTCGCGCTGAATCGGTCCTCTACTCGTCGCGCACTTCGCCACCCGCCAGGAAGCGCCAGGTGCGGGTGACGTGCAGGATGTCCACGTTCTCGGCGGTCTCGGGCAGGGGCGGGAACGGCGAGGCCAACTGCACGATGCGCAGTGCGGTGGAATCCAGCAGCGGGATGCCGCTGGACTGGATGATGCGGGTCTGCTCGACGCTGCCGTCGCGACGCACCGCCACGCTGATCACCAGCGTGCCGGCTAGGCGCTTACGGCGCGCCTCGTCGGGATAGTTGAGATTGCCGACGCGCTCGGCGCGGTCGACCCACGCCCGCAGGTAGTTGGCGTAGACGTATTCCTTGGTGCTGGCCGAGACGAACTTGCGCTTCGGACGCTTGGCGTACAGCTCCGAACGCAGGTGGTATTCGGCGGCCAGTCGCGCCATCTCCGCATCGCGCTGCACCTTCTGCTCGCCCTGCGGCAGCTCGGGCTGATCCGGTTGCGGACGGGCCTCTGCCACCGGAGCGCGCGTATCGCTCTCGCGTGTGGTGACCACCCGGCTTTCCGGCGGCGGCGCCGGGGTCGTCGTCTGCGCGCGCAGGGGTTGCGGGGCCAATCCCGTATCGGGCTGGGGAATCCAGCCGGCCTGGCTGTCGCGCGGACGCTTGGCCTGGTCGCTTTCACCGCCGCCTTCCTGGTTGGCGGCGGCCAGGAAGTCGGCTTCCTTCGGCGTCAGCGGCGTACTGGTCTGGCTGAGGATCACGTCCAGCGTGGGCATCACCGGCGCGGCGTCGTCCAGGGCGAAGCCCACGCCCAGCACCAGCAGGCCGTGCACGATCAGCGACAACGCCAGGGTGGCGCCCAGGCGTTCGTTCGCACCGATCTTCGGTGGGGTGACGGGGACCGCCGACATCTCAGGCGAGCTTCTTCTCGATCGCGTCGAACAGCAGGGCGGCGATGTTCAGCCCGAACTGCGCATCGAGTTCGCGCACGCAGGTGGGGCTGGTGACGTTGACCTCGGTCAGGTAGTCGCCGATCACATCCAGGCCGACGAACAGCATGCCGCGCCGCTTCATTTCCGGGCCCACCTGGGTGGCGATCCAGCGGTCGCGCTCGCTCAGCGGCCGGCCTTCGCCGCGGCCACCGGCGGCCAGGTTGCCGCGGAACTCGTCGCCCTGCGGGATCCGCGCCAGCGCGTAGTCCACCGGTTCGCCGTCCACCAGCAGCACCCGCTTGTCGCCGTCCTTGATGCCGGGAATGAACCGCTGGGCCAAGGTCAGGCGGCCGCCGCCGACCAGGGTTTCCAGGATGACGTTGGTATTGGGGTCGCCGGCCTTCACCCGGAAGATCGAGCGCCCGCCCATGCCATCCAGCGGCTTCAGCACCGCCTCGCCGTGCTCGGCGACGAAGGCCTTCAGCGCGGCGGGATCGCGACTGACCAGGGTCGGCGGGCAGCACTGCGGGAACAGCAGCGCCGCCAGCTTCTCGTTGTAGTCGCGCAGGCCCTGCGGGTCGTTGACGATCAGCGCGCCGGCCTGCTGGGCGATGCCCAGCACATGGGTGTCGTACAGGTACTGATCGTCGACCGGCGGGTCCTTGCGCATCAGCACCACCTGGCCGGGGCCGAAGGTAAGCGTGCGCGTGTCCCCGAGGGTGAACCAGCCTGCCTTGTCGTCCTTCACGGTCAGCGCCGCCACCTGGGCCTGGGGCACGCCGTCGCGCAGCGACAGCCGCCCGGGGATCACGTACTGCAGGCGATGGCCGCGCCGCTGCGCTTCCAGCAGCATGGCGAACGTGGTGTCCTTGACGATCTTGATGGACCCGATGGGGTCCATGACGACGACGACATCCAATGGCATGGGGGCGGTTCTGCGGGAGACGGCGCGATGGTATCAGGGCGTGCCGTCCGCCCGGGTCGGCGCGCATGGAACACCCCGTTCGCGATGTCGCCGCAAACTGAGACGCAGTTCGCACCACGCCGTTCAGCGGCCCCGTCCGCCCGGGTGCGGCTTGACAGTGCGCGGCGGGATAGGGGATATAAGCAGCAACGCAGCGGGGCCGGTTCGTCTATGAAGCCACGCGCGCACGGGGAAATCAGGTAATGACGCAGAACGAAGGCCAGGCCGGTGGATTCCACGGCCTACGGGTCATGGTGATCGATGACTCGAAAACCATCCGCCGCACCGCGGAGACCCTGCTCAAGCGGGAGGGTTGCGAAGTGGTGACCGCGACGGACGGGTTCGAGGCCCTGGCCAAGATCGCGGACCAGCAGCCGCAGATCATCTTCGTGGACATCATGATGCCGCGCCTGGATGGCTACCAGACCTGTGCGCTGATCAAGAACAACCAGGTGTTCAAGTCCACGCCGGTCATCATGCTGTCGTCCAAGGACAGCCTGTTCGACAAGGCGCGTGGGCGCATCGTCGGCTCGGAGCAGTACCTGACCAAGCCGTTCACGCGCGAGGAACTCCTCGACGCCATCCGCGCCCACGTCAGCACCTGAGGGGCTGGCGGCATGGCGACCATTCGCACTGAGTGCACAGGGGGCGGGCCATGATCCGCACACCGTTCGATACGCTGGCCGAATACGAGCGCCGGAGCCTGGCGCATGCCGTCGCCCAGCCCGCCCGCGAGATCGCGCAGGACCAGTACCGCGGCGTGGGTTACCGCGTGGGCAAGCGCCGGCTGATCTCCAACTTCGGGGAAGTGGTGGAAATCGTGCCGATGCCGCCGGTCACGCCGGTGCCCGGCGCGCAGCCGTGGCTGCTGGGGATCGGCAACCTGCGCGGCAACCTGTTCCCGGTAGTGGACCTGAAGCAGTTCCTCGAGGGCGAGCGCACCGTGCTGCACGAGGGCCAGCGCGTGCTGGTCATGCGCCAGGCCGGCGGCGATGTGGCCCTGACCATCGACGAACTGTACGGCCAGCGCAGCTTCCACGAATCGCAGCAGGTCGAGCCGGGCGATCTGGCGGACGGCCGCTACGGGCATTTCATCGATCGCGCTTTCGCCAGCGACGATCAGCGGTGGGGGGTGTTCGCGCTGGGCCTGTTGGCGCGCACGCCGGAATTCCGCCAGACCGCGCTCTGAGCGCGAACGACAAGCACTATCCAGGGGTTGAACGATGAGCACTGCGACGGATTCTCCTAGCGCCAGCAAGATCGGCAGTTTCGGCAACAGCTTCTGGCTGGCGCTGCTGGCGATCTCGGTGATCGTCTTCGGTGCCAATACCGGTGTGTCCACTTACAACGGCAGTCGCCTGTCCGGCGCCAGTACCGGCGCATCGGACATGCGCGTGCTGTCGCAGCAGCTGGCCAACCAGGGCCGCGAGGCCGTGGCCGGCAACGCCGAGGCGTTCAAGGCGTTCAAGGAAACCAAGCAATCGGTCGAATCCACCGTCTCCGACCTTCAAGCGCGCTATGGAACCGATGGCACCATCTCCGGTCCGCTGGCCAAGCTGAGCGCCACCTGGGCGCCGCTGGGCAAGAGCGCCGACCAGATCGTCGCCTCCGAGGCCGCGGTGCTGGCACTGGCGGGCAACGCCGACCGCTTCGCCACCCAGGTGCCCAACCTGCAGGCGCAGCTCAACGAAGTGGTGCGTGCCATGTCGGCCGGCGGCGCGCCGTCCTCGCAGATCTACAGCGCGCTGCAGCAGGTCGTGCTGGCCGGCACGATGGCCCGCCGGGTGACGGAAATCCGCGCCGGTGGCGCCGGCGCCGCCACCGCCGGCGACGCGCTGGGTCGCGATGCGGTGCTGTTCGGCCAGGTGCTGGACGGCCTGCGCGACGGCAACCCCGACCTGGGCATCGCGGCGGTCCGCAACGGTGCGGCGCTCGCGGCGCTGCAGAACTCGCAGACCCTGTGGACGGCGATGAAGAAGGACCTGGACGCGATCCTGGCCAGCTCGCGCAACCTGTTCGCCGCGCAGTCCGCCGCCGCCGCGCTGACCAACGGCTCCGGCCAGATGTTGCAGGACAGCACCAACCTGTTCCAGGCGTTCTCGGCGTTCGGTTCGGTCCGCGACACGCGTTTCTTCCCGAACTTCTGGCTTGGCATCGCGTCGGGCATCGCGGCGCTGGTCTCCATCATCGGCCTGCTGTACTCGTTGTACCGTACCCGCCAGCGCGAGCAGGAAGTGCGCTACCAGACCCAGGTGGAATACAACAGCCGCAACCAGCAGGCGATCATGCGGCTGCTGGACGAAATCAGCTCGCTGGGTGAAGGCGACCTGACGGTGAAGGCGTCGGTGACCGAGGACATGACCGGCGCCATCGCGGACGCCATCAACTACGCCGTGGACGAACTGCGCAACCTGGTGACGACGATCAACGACACCTCGGTGCAGGTGGCCGCGTCGACCCAGGAAACGCAGGCCACCGCGCTGCAGCTGGCCGAGGCCGCCGGCCATCAGGCCGACCAGATCACCACCGCCTCCGACCGCATCAGCGAGATCGCCACCAGCATCGACCAGGTGTCGAAGAACTCCACCGAATCCGCCGAAGTGGCGCAGCGCTCGGTGCAGATTGCCACCGAGGGCGCGGGCGTGGTGCGCGAGACCATCCGCGGCATGGACCAGATCCGCGACCAGATCCAGGAGACCTCCAAGCGCATCAAGCGCCTGGGCGAGTCCTCGCAGGAAATCGGTTCGGTGGTGGAACTGATCAACGACATTTCCGAGCAGACCAACATCCTGGCGCTCAACGCGGCCGTGCAGGCGGCCTCGGCCGGCGAAGCGGGCCGCGGTTTCGCGGTCGTGGCCGACGAAGTGCAGCGCCTCGCCGAGCGCACGTCGCTGGCGACCCGCCGCATCGAATCGCTGGTGCAGACCATCCAGGCCGACACCAACGAAGCCGTCAGCTCGATGGAGCAGACCACCGCCGAAGTGGTGTCCGGCGCCCGCCTGGCCGAGGACGCGGGTACCGCGCTGGGCGAGATCGAACGCGTGTCGAACGATCTCAACAACCTCATCAAGAACATCTCCTCCGCCGCGCAGCAGCAGTCCACCGCGGCGTTGGACATCACTCAGACCATGGGCGTGATCCGGCAGATCACCTCGCAGACCTCGCTGGGCGCGGGCCAGACCGCCGAATCGATCGGCCACCTGGCGCAGCTGGCGTCGGACCTGCGCCGTTCGGTCGCCGACTTCAAGCTGCCGGGCTGAGGACGGGACGTACCGCATGAATTTCCTACGCCATCCCGCCCGCCAGCAGCGCGAGGCTGACGGTTCCGCCGTCGCCGCGGGAGCCCGCCGATGAGTGCGCTGCGCGAAGCCATGAGCCACGCCGTGCTCGGCTGGGTGAAGCCCGAGCTGGACGAGACCCTGCGCCTGGTGCGGCAGGAGATCGAGGCCTTCGTCGAGACGCCCGCGGATACCAGCCGCATGCGTTTTTGCGCCGGTTACCTGCACCAGGTGCAGGGCACGCTGCGCATGGTGGAGCTGTATGCCCCGGCGATGGTGGCCGAGGAGCTGGAGCTGCTGGCCAAGGCGTTGCAGGAAGGCGCCGCGGGGGATCGCGACGAGGCCTGCGCCACGCTGATGCGCGGCGCGGTGCTGCTGCCGGATTACCTGGAACGCCTGCAGGAAGGCCATCGCGACATCCCCATCGTGCTGCTGCCGCTGCTCAACGAGATCCGCGCCGCGCGCGGCGCGTCCGGGCTCAACGAAAGCATGCTGTTCCCGCCGGGCATGGGGGAGGTCGCCGCGCCCAGCGAGGCCGAGATCGACCACGCGCGCAGCAGCCTGAGCGGGCGCAACCGCGAGCTGCTCGACACGGTCGGCAATGCGGTGAAGGAAGAACTGCTGCGGGTGAAGGATGCGCTGGACCTGCACCTGCGCACCGGCAGCGACGCCCACGACCTCGAGCCGCAGGTCGCCGAGCTGGGCAACGTGGCCGACACGCTGGGCATGATGGGCTTGGGCGTGGCGCGCGACGTGGTGATGCAGCAGCGCGACACGCTGCGCGACGTCGTCGCCGGCAGCCGGCCGGCGGACGAAGGCACGCTGCTCGATGTGGCCGGCGCGCTGCTGTACGTGGACGCGTCGCTGGACGACCAGGTCGCCCGGCTGGGCAGCGCCGGCGATGCCGCGCCCGACCCGAGCACCGCCGAATCCCAGCGCACCGTCGAGGTGCTGGCGCAGGAAGCGATCATCAATTTCGCCGGCGCGCGCGAGCGCTTCGTGGCGTTCATCGAGACCAACTGGGACCACGGCGAACTGGCCGAGGTGCCGCGCCTGCTGGACGAAGTGGCCGGCGCGCTGCGCATGCTCGAACTGGGCCAGGCGGGCGACTACGTGACCGGCGTGCGCCGCTATGTCGGCAGCGAGCTGATCGGCAAGAAGCGCGTGCCCGGCGGACAGCAGCTGGACACGCTGGCCGACGCGATGGCCAGCCTGGAGTACTACCTGGAAGCGCTGCGCGAGCGGCGTCCCAATCGCGAGGACATCCTCGAGATCACCCGCGGCAGCCTGGAGGCGCTGCGCTACTGGCCGCTGCCGCCCGAGGCGCCGGCCGAACAAGAGGCGGCTGTCATCACCGCACCGGCGGTGGCCGCGACCGAACCCCCTGCGGCACCCGCGATCGAGGCACCGACCGCGCAGCCCGCAGAGGACACCGCGCCCGCACCGTCCTTCGGCGCGCTGAGCCTGGAGCCGCTCGATACGGCGCCCGTGCTGGGCGACGCGAATCCCTTCGATCCGGTCGGTTTCGAAGAGGCCGCTGCGGACGTCGAAGCCACGACGTTCGTGGTCGAGCTCGAAGAACAGGCGGCTGCGTCGGCGCCGGACGACGCGCCGGTCGAACCCGAGGCGCCTGCGGCGCAGGAAGAGGCCGCTGCGTTCGCCCCGTCCACACCGGTCGAGGCGGAAGAAGACGCGCTGCCGGATCTGCGCCACGAGATCGCGGCCGCGGCCGCCGCGTTGCCGGCGGCGACCGTGGTGGGCGGCTTCGATGGCGACGCCACCGACATCGACGACGAGATCCGCGAGGTCTTCCTGGAGGAGTTCGACGAGGAGATCGTCAACCTCCGCCAGCTGCTGCCGGTATGGCGCAGCAATCCCGAAGATCTGGAGCGGCTGCGGCCGATCCGTCGCGTGTTCCACACGCTGAAGGGCAGCGGGCGCCTGGTCGGCGCCAAGACGCTCGGCGAGTTCAGCTGGAAGGTGGAGAACATGCTCAACCGCGTGCTGGACCGCACGCGCGAGCCCAGCCACGCCGTCGAAGCGCTGCTGGAACAGGCCTGCGATGCGCTCCCGCAGCTCAACGCCGCACTGCGCGGCCAGGGCAGCGTGACCGCCGACCTGGCCGGCCTGCAGGACGTGGCCGATCGTCTTGCCGCCGGCGAAGACGCCTACTACAGCGCTGAAGCCCCGGTGCTGGCCGAGGATGAGGAGTTCGTCGAGCCCGCCTACGTCGCTCCGGTCGCAGAGGACGTGCCGGCCGTGTTCGAGCCGGAAACCGAAGGTACGCCGGCGTCGGTGGACGCGGTACTGCGCGAGATCCTGGAAACCGAAGTCGACAACCACCTGGACACCGTCGACACATGGCTGCAGAAGGCGCAGGTGGAGGCCACGCCGGTCAGCGAAGAGCTGCTGCGCGCCTTCCACACGATGAACGGCGCCCTGGCCATGGCCGACGTGCCCGAGATCACCCACGTCACCGCGCCGGCGGAACAGTACGTCAAGCGCCTGCTGGCCGCCGGCGAGACGCCCACGCCGGAAGGCGTGGCCGCGTTGGCCGACACCGCGCAGGCGATCCGCCGCAGCGTGGCGGCCCTGCAGGCGCCGTCGCCGCGGATTCCCGTATTCGCCGCGCTGTCCGCACAACTGGTGGCGCTGGGCGACAGCCTGCCCGACCTGCGCGCAGGCGCGCAGATCGTCGATGACGCCCGCCAGGGCACCTACGTGGGCCAGACGCCCATCGCCGCGCCGGTCGGGCCGTCCGACGTGGAGCTGCTGGCGATGGACCTGTCGGCTTACCTCGATACCGAGGCGGCCGAGGTGGCGGGTGGATTCGCCATCGCCGATACCGTCGATGGCGAAGGCGCCGCAGGACTCCCGACGGACACGGGCGCCGCGCTTCCGGCCGAAGCTGAGGAGGCCGTGTCGCGGGAGGACATCCCCGCCGACCTGCCCCAGGTCCCGGCACCCACCGACCAGAGCGTCACTTTCTACGACATCGACTACCGCATCCTGCCGCGCACGCAGGTGCCTGACGCCGAGGCGGCGGTGCCATCGAGCGAAGAGGCACGGCAGGACGAAGTGCCACCCACGGTCGACGACATTGCCGTCGACGGGGCCGATGCCGGGCCGCATGACGTGGAAGAGACCGTTTCGACTGACGCGCCCGCCCTGCAGGCGGCGGATGAAGCAGAGCGCGCGTCGGACCAGACCGCCGTCGTGGACGACGAAGCCCTGGTGGTCGATGGCGATATGCCCGCCTTCCTGAGCGAGACGGATGCCGCACCGGCGACCGGGACGGACGGGGGCGAGCAGGCGGCCGATGATGCCACGGCGCATGACGAGACTGGTGCCGTCGTGTCCGAGGAGCAGATCGAAGCCGGTGCGGCCGAGCCCGCCCCGGAGCCGGAGATCGCCGAGGCCGTCGACACGATCGAGGCCATCGAAGAAACCTCCGTCGAGGACGATGCCGTGGAAGCCATCGACACGCCTTCGTCGACGGTGGAGGACGTGGCCGATGCGGATGCCGATGTCGACGCATCGCCGACCGTCGACAGCCTCGCGGCGGAAGATGCTTCGCCGGAACCGGTCGAGGTCGACGAGATCGTCGAGGCCGTGGAAGTCGTCGAAGTGGTGGACGCATCCGAAGCGGAAGCTCCCGCATCGCAGGACGTCGAACCCGTTGCCTCCGTCGAAGCCGAGGAGTCTGCCGTGACCAGTGCGCCCGCCGACATGCCGGAGCCGGAGGAGGCCCTCGACCTGACCGGGCTGGACCTGGACCTGGTCGAGATCTTCATCGAGGAAGGCAACGATCTGCTCGACCACTCCGACGACCTGCTGGCCAAGCTGCGCGAGACGCCGGAAGACCGCGCGCTGGTGATCAGCCTGCAGCGCGACCTGCACACCCTGAAGGGCGGTGCGCGCATGGCCGGCATCCACGCCGTCGGCGATCTGGGTCATGCGATCGAGTCGATGCTGGAATCGATCGCAGGCCAGCGCACGGAGCTGGACCGCCGGGCGATCCAGCTGCTCGAGCGCGGCTTCGACACCCTGCATGCGCAGCTGGCGCGCGTCACCGCGCGTCGCGCCGTGACCATCCCGGACGGCATGATCGCCGAGTTCAATGCGCGTGCGCGCGGCATCGAACTGCCCGCCGCGCCGGAAGTCGCCGCGGCGGCTCCCGTGTCGATCGAGCTGGCGCCGTTGTCGGCCCCGATCGAGACCGACCTGGCCGCGCCCGTGGAGGAGGAGTTCTTCCCGATGGGCCAGCAGGAGCAGGTGCGCGTGCGCGCCGACCTGCTGGACCGGCTGGTGAACCACGCCGGCGAGGTCGCCATCTACCGTGCGCGCCTGGAACAGCAGATGGGTGCGTTCCGCGGTGCGATGGCCGAACTGGACCGCACCAACATCCGCCTGCACGACCAGCTGCGCCGCCTGGACCTGGAAACGGAAGCGCAGATCGTGGCGCGTTACCAGCGCGAGCACGACAAGCAGGACCCGACGTTCGATCCGCTGGAACTGGACCGCTTCTCCACGCTGCAGCAGCTCAGTCGCGCGCTGGCCGAATCGGCCGCCGACATCAGCGGCCTGCAGGGCGTGCTGGACGATCTGTCGCGCCAGTACGACAGCCTGCTGCAGCAGCAGTCGCGCGTCAGCTCGGAACTGCAGGACGGCCTGATGCGCGCGCGCATGGTGCCGTTCGAAGGCATCGTGCCGCGCCTGCGCCGCGTGCTGCGCCAGGCGGCCAGCGACACGCAGAAGCAGGTGAACCTGCAGCTGTCCGGTACCCACGGCGAAATGGACCGCAACGTGCTGGAGCGCATGACCGCGCCGCTGGAGCACCTGCTGCGCAATTCGGTCGCGCATGGCCTGGAATCGCCGGAGGCGCGCCGCAAGGCGGGCAAGCCGGAGGAGGGCACCGTGCAGGTCGCGCTGCGCCGCGAAGGGTCGGAAATGGTGCTGGTCGTCTCCGACGACGGTGCCGGCCTGGACCGCGAGGCGATCCGCCGTCGCGCCGAGCAGCGCGGGCTGATCCAGCCCGGCGCCACGCTGGCCGACGCCGATCTGGACCGCCTCATCCTGGAGTCCGGCTTCAGCACCTACGACCAGGTCAGCCAGCTGGCCGGCCGTGGCGTGGGCATGGACGTGGTGTACAACGAAGTGCGCCAGCTGGGCGGCTCGCTGGACATCAGCTCCACGCCGGGCCAGGGCGCCACCTTCACCCTGCGCCTGCCGCAGACGCTGGCGGTCACCCAGGCGGTGTTCGTGCAGATCGGCGAAACCCAGTTCGCCGTGCCGGTGGCGGCGGTCAGCGGCATCGGCCGCATCAGCCACGCGCGTTTCAATGCGGGTACCGGCGCCTATCACTACGGTGGCGAGGACTATCCGCTGTACAACCTCGGCCATCTGGTGGGTCACGGCCCGGCCAAGGCCGAGGGCCAGGCCCAGGTGCCGCTGCTGCTGGTGCGCGCCGGCGACCTGCGTGCGGCCGTCGCCGTGGACCAGGTGCTGGGCAACCGCGAGATCGTGGTCAAGCCGGTCGGCCCGCAGATCGCCTCCATCCCGGGCATCTACGGTGCCACCATCACCGGCGATGGCAGCGTGGTGGTGATCCTGGACGCCGCACCGCTGGTGCGCCGCCACCTGGCGCAGCCGGCACAGCCGGCCCAGCCCACGGCGGCCGTCGAGCAGCGCCGCGTGCCGCTGGTGATGGTGGTGGACGACTCGCTGACCATGCGCAAGGTGACCAGCCGCGTGCTGGAACGCCACAACTTCGAGGTCTCGGCCGCGCGCGACGGCGTGGAAGCGCTGGAAAAGCTGGAGGAGCGCGTGCCCGACCTGATGCTGCTGGACATCGAGATGCCGCGCATGGACGGTTACGAGCTGGCCACCACCATGAAGGCCGATCCGCGCTTCAAGGACGTGCCCATCGTGATGATCACCTCGCGTACCGGCGACAAGCACCGCCAGCGCGCCTTCGACATCGGCGTGCAGCGTTACCTGGGCAAGCCGTACCAGGAGCTGGACCTGATGCGCAACGTGTACGACCTGCTGGGAATCGCCCGTGTCCGTGAGTGAAGCCAAACGCGTCGCCCTGCTGGCGCGCCCGGGCGAGGCGCGCGAGCGCCTGCGCGTGGCGCTGCATGAAGCGGGCGCCGACATCGTGCTGGAAGACGACCCCAATACGCTTGACGCGGATGCCCTGGGCGGCAGCGCGCCCCAGGTGGTGCTGGTGGCGCTGGAGCCGGCCATCGAGGACAGCCTGGAACGCTTCGATAGCGTGCTGCACGATCCTGCCGTCGCGGTCATCTTCGACGAAGCCGATCTGGCCGCGCGTCGACAGGGCTGGGATGCGCAGCGATGGGCGCGCCACCTGGCCGCCAAGCTGCACGGCCACCGCGATGTCCTGCCTCCCGGTCGCGAAGAGGACGTGGTCCTGCAGCTGGAACCCGGCCTGCCGGTGACGCCCGCGCAGCTGCACGAAGGCGACGGCATCGCTCGGCATCTGGAGGAGGCGGCCGACCGGGCGCTGGACCTGCCGAGCGACGATTTCGCCTATACCGGTGGCCTGCAGGCGCGCCCGTCCGGCGATCAGGTCGTGGATGCCGATGACTGGCTGCGCACCGCCGGCCTGGAAACGGCCCAGGCATCGTCTCCGGCCGTGCCTCCGCCGCTGCCCGAGGTGCCGTCGGTCCCGCCGCCGGTACCGACGCCTAAGTTCGACCTGTCCAGTCTGGAACTGGAACCGCTGGATGCCGGCAGTACGTCGGCGGCCGCCCGCGTGCAGGGCGCCGTGCTGGTCTTCGCCGGCATCGGCGGCCCCGATGCGGTACGCAAGCTGCTCGCTGAGCTGCCGGAGGGATTCCCCAAGCCGCTGCTGGTGCACCTGCGCCTGGATGGTGGCCGCTACGACAACCTGGTCCGGCAGATGGAGCGCGTGGCGCACATGCCGGTGGTGCTGGCCGAGGCCGGTACGCCTGCCGAAGCGGGGCATATCTATGTGTTGCCCGGCGACGTCGTGCCGTTTGTGGATGCCGGCCAGGTGGCGTTCCGCCCGGGCGCGGTGATCCACACCATGATCCCGCAGTTGCCGCCCGCCGACAGTGCGGTACTGCTGCTCAGCGGCAGCGACAGCGCGCTGGTCGATCCGGCCGCGACGCTGGGCACGCAGGGCGCGCTGGTGCTCGGCCAGTCGCAGGAAGGCTGCTACGACCCGGCCGCGCCGCGCGCGCTGGCCGCCCGTGGTGCCGACCTGGGCACCCCCGTGCAGCTGGCGCAACGCCTGACCGACCGCTGGTTCTGAGGAACATACGATGGCCCATTCCAACGACGAGATCCGCGGCGTCCTGATCCAGGCGGGCGAGCATCGCCTGCTGCTGCCCAACGCCACCGTCGCCGAGGTGCTGACCCGTGCGCCGGTCGAGCCGATCGCCGACATGCCCGATTGGCTGCCGGGCCGGATCGACTGGCACGGCTGGCCCGTGCCGCTGGTGGCGTTCGGCCGCCTGAGCGGCAATGCGAACGAGCCGGTCGCGCTGAACAGCAAGATCGTGGTGCTCAAGGCGTTGAGCGGCGACAAGGAGCGCCCGTATTTCGCGCTGCTCACGCCCTCGTTCCCGCGCCTGGTGTCGGTGCCGCGCGATGGCCTGCTGGCCGACGCGACCGAGGAAGAGCTCCCGGTCGGCGTGAAGGTCCGCGTGCTGCTTGGCGACGAAGCCGCCGTGCTGCCGGACCTGGAAGTCGTCGAAACGATGATCGGCGAAGCGCTGGCCAACGCGGCCTGACGCAGTCTGCGTAGGGCGGGCTTCAGCCCGCCATCGCGGATCCTCTAGGTGAAGCGGCTTTCCACGATATGTGCTGGCGGGCCTGGGCCCGCCCTACAGGTCGCCGAATCTCGACTGCAGCGTGGCGATGGCGGCCAGACCGGCGGTTTCCGTGCGCAGGATGCGCGGGCCAAGCCTCAGCCCGGTGAATCCGGCCGCCGACAGGGTGTCGCGATCGCGCGGCGACCAGCCCCCTTCCGGGCCGATCGCGACCACCACCGCGCCCGTCGTGACCTGCACGGTCGCCAGTGACAAGTCGCCGGTGGGGTCGAGCGTAAGGCGCAGCGGATCGCTGGTGATGCCGCGCGCGGCGTCGTTGAGCGCGGTCGGTGCCGACAACCCTGGCAACCGTGCACGGCCGCTCTGTTCGCAGGCCGAAGCGATGACGCTGCGCCAATGCGCCATGCGTTTCTCGGTGCGCTCGGCGTCCAGCTTCACTTCGGTGCGCTCGGCCATGACAGGGACGACCGCAGCGACCCCCAGTTCGGTCGCCTTCTGCAGGATCAGGTCCATCTTCTCGCCACGCGCGATGCCCTGCAGCAGGGTGACGTGCAGCGGCGATTCGTTTTCGACCGCGCGCGACGCCAGCAGTTCGACCACCACCTCGCGCTTGCCGATGGACGCGATGCGGCCGTCATGATCCTGGCCATCGCCGTTGAACAACACGCAGGCGTCGCCCTCGCGCAGCCGCAGCACGCGGGCCAGGTGGTTGGCCACGAGTTCGGGCAGGACGACGCGTGCGCCCGCCTGCAGCGGCAGCGCCACGTAACAGCGGGTCAGGCGCATGCGGTGGCGTCCTCGATGGCATGGCGGGTGACATCGGCGAGCAGCTGCAGCTGCTCCTCATCCACGCAATACGGCGGCATCCAGTACAGCACGTCGCCCAAGGGGCGCAGCACCACGCCCCGTGCCAGCGCGGCGCGGTAGGCCTTCAGGCCCACGCGTGCGGCGGCGGGGAAGGGCGTGGCCTTGTCGCCGTCCCGGGTCAGTTCGAATGCCAGCACCATGCCGGCCTGGCGCACGTCGGCGACATGGCGGTGCGCCGCCAGCGGTTCGGCCAGCGTGGCCATCGCACGCGCGGTCGTGCGGTTGCGCGCCAGGATGTCGTCGTCGCGGAAGACGGCCAGCGACGCCAGTGCGGCGGCGCAGGCCAGTGGATTGCCGGTGTAGCTGTGCGAATGCAGGAAGGCGCGTTCGCGCGAATCGTCCAGGAAGCCGTCGTAGATCGCCTGCGTGGCCAGCACCGCCGCCAACGGCATGAAACCACCGGTCAGGCCTTTCGACAGACACAGCAGGTCGGGCATCACGCCGCTCTGCTCGCTGGCGAACAGCGTGCCGGTACGGCCGAAACCCACCGCGATCTCGTCGGCGATCAGGAACGCGCCACTGGTGTCGCAGAGCTCGCGCACGCGGGTCAGGTAGTCCGGATGATGCATGCGCATGCCACCGGCGCACTGCACGCGCGGCTCGACGATCACCGCGCAGACCTCGCCGGCGTGACGGTCGAGCAATGCGGCCAGCGCATCGGCGGCGCGCGCGGCGCATTCGGCCGGGGATTCGCCCGGCTGCGCCAGGTAGGCATCGGGCGAAGGCGCGAACAGCGCTTCGGCCAGCAGCGGCGCATACACACGCCGGTACAGGGGGATGTCGCCCACCGCGAGCGCCCCGAGCGTTTCGCCGTGGTAGCCGTTCTCCAGCGCGATGAACTTCGTGCGCCGGGTGTCGCCACGGTTGTGGAACCAGTGGAAGGCCATCTTCAGCGCCACTTCCACACCGGCCGAGCCGTTGTCGGCGTAGAACACCTTGGACAGCGGCGCGCGACCGGGCTGCCGCGGCGCGACCGCCAGCAGGCGCTCGGCCAGTTCGACCGCGGGCGCGTGCGTGAAGCCGGCCAGCATCACCTGTTCCAACGCGCCGGCCTGCGCGGCGATGGCGGCGCCGATGCGCGGTTCGGCATGGCCGAACAGGTTGGTCCACCAGCTGCTGACCGCGTCCAGGTAGCGCTTGCCGTCATGGCCGATCAGCCAGGCGCCTTCGCCGCGTGCGATCGGCACCAGCGGCAAGGTGTGCGGATGCTCACGCATCTGGGTGCAGGGATGCCACAGCACCGACAGGTCGCGGTCACGCCAGTCGTCCGCCTCTGCTAGCATTCCCGCTTGATGATCCTGTTGTCGCATCCCCACATGATATCGGGCTCCGCCCCCTGCCGTCGTCGTGCCTCGCGCGCCGGGCGTGGATGCCGCGCCGCCCGATGAGCCGCCTGCCGATCATCCATGGCATCACCCAGCGCACCGACGGGCCGGACCGGCATGTCGAAGAGCTGGACCTGGAATTCAGCAACGGTGAGCGCCGCCGCTACCACCGGTTGCGCTCGCAGGGCCATGGCGCGGTGGTCGTGGTGCCGATGCAGGACGAGGACACGGTGCTGCTGGTGCGCGAGTACGCCGCCGGCATGCACCGCTACGAACTGGGCCTGGTGAAGGGCCGCATCGATGCGGGCGAGACGCCGGAGCAGGCGGCCGACCGCGAACTGAAGGAAGAAGCCGGCTTCGGCGCGCGCCGCATCGACGTGCTGCGTGCCCTGACCCTGGCGCCCACCTACATGAGCCACCAGTCCTGGCTGGTGGTGGCAAGAGACCTGTACCCCGAGCGCCTGCCGGGGGACGAACCCGAGGAGTTGGAAGTAGTGCCCTGGAAGTTGCAAGACCTCGACCGGCTGATGCTGCGCGAGGATTTTTCGGAAGGCCGTTCGCTGGCGGCGCTGTTCATCGCCCGCGAATGGTTGAAAGAGCGGACATGAGCCGCATGACCACCGACCTGCACGAAGCTGTCATCGTCATCGCCCGCGAAGCGGGCCAGGCCATCATGGCCGTGTACGAAGGCACCTTCGACGTACAGCAGAAGACCGACGACAGCCCGCTGACTGCCGCCGACATGGCCGCCCACCAAGTGATCACCGACGGCCTGCGCCGGCTCACGCCGCAATGGCCGGTGCTGTCGGAAGAAGCCGCCGATATTCCCTGGTCCGAACGCAGCCAATGGCCGACTTACTGGCTGGTGGATCCGCTGGACGGCACCCGCGAGTTCATCAAGCGCAATGGCGAGTTCACCGTCAACATCGCGCTGATCGAGCAGAACGAACCCATCTTCGGCGTGGTACACGCGCCGGTGACCGGCGAGACCTGGCACGCCCGCCAGGGCCGCAATGCCTACCGCCGCGTGGGCCAGGTGGATACGCAGATCCGCACGCGCTCGCCCGCGACCGGTGCGCTGAAGGTCGCCGCCAGCCGTTCGCATCGCGATGCGCGCACCCAGGCCTTCCTGGATGCGATGGGCGGCATCGAGGAGATGTCGCTGGGATCGTCGCTGAAGTTCTGCCGCATCGCCGAGGGCGCGCTGGACGTCTACCCGCGTTTCGGCCCGACCAGCGAATGGGATACCGCCGCAGCGCAGTGCGTACTGGAAGCGGCGGGCGGCGCACTGCTGGCGCCGGATGGCCGCGCGTTCCGCTACAACCGCCGCGAGACGCTGCTCAACGGCGACTTCGTCGCGCTGGGCGACATGACGCTGCCGTGGCGGACGTGGCTGGCGCAGGCGCTGGGGGATGAACATGGACATGCCCGCATCGCCTGACGGCGGTGTCGCGCGCCTGCTGGCCATCATGGCCCGCCTGCGCGATCCCGACGGGGGCTGTCCGTGGGATCTGGAGCAGGATTTCTCGACCATCGCGCCCTACACGGTCGAGGAGGCGTACGAAGTCGCCGACGCGATCGACCGCGGCGACCTGCCCGCGCTGAAGGACGAACTGGGCGACCTGCTGCTGCAGGTCGTCTTTCATGCGCAGATGGCGCAGGAGCAGGGCGCCTTCGCGTTCGGCGATGTGGTCGATGCCATCTGCGACAAGATGGTGCGCCGGCATCCGCACGTGTTCGGTGATGCCTCCTTCGCCGATGCCGAAGCGCAGACCGTCAACTGGGAGGCGATCAAGGCCGCCGAGCGCAAGGCTGCCGGCGAGGAGGACACCTCGGCGCTGGCCGGCGTCTCCCGGGGGCTGCCCGAATGGCAGCGCGCAGTGAAGCTGCAGTCGCGCGCGGCACGCGTGGGTTTCGACTGGCCGGGCACCGCGCCGGTGATCAACAAGCTGCACGAGGAGATCGACGAAGTCCGCGTCGAACTCGCCGCGGCGCCGTCGCCCGAGCGCGACGCGCGGCTGGAGGACGAGATCGGCGACCTCCTCTTCGTGGCCGCCAACCTTGCGCGCCATGCGAAGGTGGACGTGGGCGGCGCGCTGCGCCGGGCCAACCTGAAGTTCGAGCGCCGCTTCCGCGCGATGGAGGCGCTGGCTGCCGCCGAAGGCACCACGATGGCGGCGCTGTCGCTGGAGCAGCAGGAAGCGCTGTGGGCGAGGGTGAAGCGAGAGGAGCGCGGCGGGGCGTAAGGACGCTGCCTCAACCCCGCGCCGGATCGTCATTCCCGCGACGGCGGGAACCCGTCGCACTTCCGCGCATCGCTTGTGGCCCGCCCGCGATGCCGTCATGGCCGATGGGCTGGCGGCGGGCCGGGGCCCGCCCTACGCTGTCCGCATGAAGACCCTGTTGCTGTTCCTGGTCACCGCACTGGCCGAGATCGTCGGCTGCTATCTGCCCTACCTGTGGTTGCGCAAGGGCGGCAGCGCCTGGCTGCTGGTGCCGGCCGCGGCCAGCCTGGCGCTGTTCGCCTGGCTGCTGACGCTGCACCCCACGGCTTCGGGTCGGGTCTATGCGGCCTATGGGGGTGTCTACATCACCATGGCGATCTTCTGGCTGTGGGCCGTGGACGCAGTGAAACCCACGCGCTGGGACCTGCTGGGCGCCGGCTTGTGCCTGGCCGGCATGGCGGTGATCATGTTCTCGCCACGCGCCGCCTGACCCTGTGGGAGGGGACATGAGCCGCTTCGCCAGCTTCCGCGATTTCTATCCGTTCTATCTGGCCGAGCACAGCAACCGCACCTCGCGAAGGCTGCATTTCATCGGCAGCTGCGGCGTGCTGGCGTTGCTCGTGCTGGCCCTCGTCGAACGCAATGCCTGGTGGCTGCTCGCCGCGCTGTTCTGCGGCTATGGCTTCGCGTGGGTCGGCCACTTCTTCTTCGAAAAGAACCGCCCCGCGACCTTCAAGCACCCGTTCTATTCCTTTGCCGGCGACTGGGTGATGTTCAAGGACATCCTGACGGGGAAGATCCGGTTCTGATGGAGGATCGTCGGTATCGTCTGGGTCACCGTCAGGGGGACCGCTGGGTGGCCTATCGCCATGCCGCAACGTTCGAGGCTGGCGACAGAGTGATCGCAGGCATGCCGTCAAGCGATCCAGGCGTTCTCCAGTCGTTAGTGAGCTTGCTGCGGGGGCCTTTGCGCCTGCTTTACGTACTACACACCCCGCGCGGCGAGGCGGCAGCTGGTCGCTATGAAAGTCCTGAAGTATCCGTGGAGCAGACCAGCCTCTTCATCCGACGGTTCTCGGACTTTCTGGCAGCCGATGGACGCTTCGATCTCTGGGTCCATTCGGCAACGGATCACGCCACCCTCGTCTGGGACCGGCACGATCAACTGTTCGGTTACGGCCCTGTCGACCTGTTCGTGTCCAGACTCCGCGAGATGGGGTTTGTCGCCGGACGTGTCGAAGTTCCGGGGCAACACGAGCACCATTACCGTGCGGAGATGGATGTGCACGCTGCCGATCTCCTGGCAGCGTTCGACTGGCGTCACAGCCCGCTGCGGCCGGAAGACGAGCAGTAGCCGTTGTCGGAAGGGCGCGTGCCCCGTCCTATTCGTAGAACATCAGGAACGCCGCGCCCACGATCAGGGCGAACGCCGCGTAGTGGTTCCACTTCAGCGGCTGGCCCAGGTACCACGTGCTGAAGCCGGCGAAGACCAGCAGGGTCAGGATCTCCTGGATCGTCTTCAGCTGGACCACCGAATAGACCGCGCTGCCGATCCGGTTGGCCGGCACCATCAGCGAGTACTCGAAGAAGGCGATGCCCCAACTGGCGAGGATCGCCACCACCAGGGGCGCGGACTTGTATTTCAGGTGCCCGTACCAGGCGAAGGTCATGAAGACGTTGGAGGCCAGCAGCAGGCACAGGGGCAGGACGCGTTCGAGCATGGGGGCCATTCGAAGGAAGGGATTGCAGAGCCTAATCCCAACTGCCGGCTGAATGGAGCCGGCGTCTTCACACAGTGTCTACCGGCAGACAGGTAGTTTCACAAACCTGAAGCCTTTCAAGGAGCTGTCATGCGACACAGTCAGGAAACCGCAGGTCTGGTGCTGGTGGTGGAAGACAACCGCAACATTTCCGAGATGATCGGGGAATACCTGGAAGGACGCGGATTCGAGGTCGACTACGCCACCGACGGCCTGGACGGCTACCGCCTGGCCGTGGAGAACAGCTACGACGTGCTGGTGCTGGACCTGATGCTGCCGCGTCTGGACGGCATGGAAGTCTGCAAGCGGCTGCGCAACGAGGCGCGCAAGTCCACGCCGGTGCTGATGCTGACCGCACGCGATACCCTGGACGACAAGCTGACCGGGCTGAGTTCCGGTGCCGACGACTACCTGACCAAGCCCTTCGCGATCCAGGAACTGGAAGCCCGCCTGCGGGCGCTGATCCGCCGCGAGCGCCGCCAGGTGGGTGCCGAAGTGCTGAAGGTCGCCGATCTGGTGCTGGACCCGGTCAGCATGCGGGCCACCCGCGGCGGCACCGAGCTGATGCTGTCGCCCATCGGCCTGCGCCTGCTGACCATCCTGATGCGCGAATCGCCGCGCGTGGTGACCCGCCAGGAGATCGAACGCGAGATCTGGGGCAACGGCCTGCCGGACTCGGACACCCTGCGCAGCCACCTGTACAACCTGCGCAAGGTGATCGACAAGCCGTTCGACAAGCCGCTGCTGCACACCGTGCAGAGCGCGGGCTACCGCATCGCCGACATCGGCTGACCCGGCCGTCCGCGCGCGGCATACTCCGGCTTTCGCCCGACGGATCCCCATGCGCCACGGCCTGCCACGCAAGCTCAGGATCGCCTTCATCCTGCAGGCCGTCATGGTCAGCCTGGCCATCGTGCTGGGCGTGTACCTGATCTCCGCGGTCATCAAGCACAGCCTGATGAACACCGCGCTGCAGGAAGAAGCCGCGCACTTCTGGGAGCTGTATAGCGCCAGCACCGCACAACCCCCGCCGAACACGCACAACCTGCGCGGCTACCTGGTGGTGAAGGGCCATTCCAACCTGGTGCTGCCCGAGAACCTGCGCGACCTCCGGCCCGGCTTCCACGAACTGAAGGACGACGACCTGTTGGTGCTGGTGGACGAACAGCCCGCCGGGCGCCTGTACCTGGTGTTCCTGCGCTCGCAGGCCGAGCGGCTGGCGTTCTACTTCGGTACCGTGCCGATCATCATGACGCTGGTGGCGATCTACCTGGTGTCCTGGCTGACCTACCGCGCGTCCAAGCGGCTGGTCTCGCCGGTCAGCTGGCTGGCACGGCAGGTGGCCGAGTGGGACCCGCGTCGTCCCGACGTCAGCACCCTGGCCGCCGACCGCCTGCCCAATGACGTGCAGGGCGAGGCGCGCCAGCTGGCCGCCGCCCTGCACGGGCTGGCGCAGCGCGTGACCGCGCACGTGGCGCGCGAGCGCGATTTCACCCGTGACGCCAGCCACGAACTGCGCACGCCGCTGACGGTGATCCGCGTGGCCAGCGACATGGCGATGGCCGAGGATTCGCCGCCGCGGGTGGCGCGCGCCCTGCAGCGCATCCAGCGGGCGGGCCGCGACATGGAGGCGGTGATCGACGCCTTCCTGATCCTGGCCCGCGAGGCCGAGGTCGAGCCGCAGAGCGAGGACTTCGACGTGGCCGACATTGTCATGGACGAGGCCGAGAATGCGCGCGCGCTGCTGCTCAACAAGCCGGTGGACCTGGAAGTCACCCTGCATGCGCGCCCGCGGCTGCATGCGCCACCGAGGGTGTTCCAGGTGGTGGTGAGCAACCTGCTGCGCAACGCCTGTTCCTACACGGACCGTGGACGGATCGACGTGATCCTGGAGCCGGACCGGGTGATCGTGCGCGATACGGGCATCGGCATGTCCGCCGAATCGATGGTGCGGGTCTTCGAGCCCTTCTACCGGGCCGACCCCAGCCGGCCGCAGGGCAGCGGACTGGGCCTGTCCATCGTCAGCCGGCTGTGCGACCGGTTCGGCTGGAAGATCGAGCTTGACAGCGAGCTGGGACGCGGCACCACCGCGACGATCCGCTTCGTTCCGTAATCTATACGGGAACCGACCGGCGCGCGGGGCTGTCAACGCCGCGGCCCCCGGTGCGTTACCGTCCCCCGACTCCCCACCTTCCGAGCCGACTCACTGCATGAGCCAGCCTGCCCGTTCCGCCCCGCGCAAGAAGTCCATCGTTCCGTCCCTCCTGCTCGGCATCGCCGTGGTGGCCATCCTCGGTGGAGGCGCCTGGTGGTGGACTGCCCGCAAGGGGGAAGCGGCGGACAGTGCCTACCGCACCGCGACCATCGAACGCGGCGACATCCGCGTGGCGATCTCGGCTACCGGCACGCTGAGCGCCATCTCCACGGTGACCGTCGGCAGTCAGATCTCCGGCCAGGTCACCGACGTGCTGGTCGACTACAACAGCGAGGTCAAGAAGGGCGAGGTGCTGGCCCGCATCGATCCGAGTACGTACGAGGCGCAGATCGAACAGGGCAATGCGCAGATCGCCAATGCGCAGGCCAGCCTGAAACAGGCGCAGGCCACGCTGGCCAATGCCGAACTCGATTACACGCGCAAGGCCGACCTGGGCCGGCAGAAGCTGGTCGCGCAGAGCGACGTGGACCTGGCCCGCGCCGCCCGCGACCAGGCGCGCGCGCAGGTCAACGCGGCGCAGGCATCGATCCGCCAGCAGACCGCGTCGACCCAGACCACCCGCGTCAACCTGGACCGCACGGTGATCCGTTCCCCGGTGGATGGCGTGGTGCTGACCCGCACCATCGAGCCGGGACAGACCGTGGCGGCCAGCCTGCAGGCCCCGGAGCTGTTCACCATCGCCGAGGATCTGTCGAAGATGAAGATCGAGCTGGCCGTCGACGAGGCCGACATCGGCCAGGTCAAGGTCGGGCAGGCGGTGTCGTTCACCGTCGACGCCTTCGCCGACCGCCAGTTCCGCGGGCAGGTGCAGCAGGTGCGCCTGTCGGCCACCACCACCAGCAACGTGGTGACGTACCCGGTGGTGGTCAGCGTCGACAACAGCGACGGCACCCTGCTGCCGGGCCTGACCGTCAACGCCGAGATCGAAGTCAGCAAGCGCGACGACATCCTGAAGGTCTCCAATGCCGCGCTGCGCTACAAGCCGACCGGTGAGGCCGCCACGGCCACCGCGGCCGCACAGGCGCCGCAGGGCGGTCAGAATCGTGGCGGTGGCATCGGTGACGACCTGGCGCGCGTGGCCGGCAGCCTGCAGCTCAAGTCCGACCAGCAGCCCGCGTTCGATGCCGCGCTCACGGCATTGCGGGAACGTCAGGCCGCGCGGATGGCGCAGGCGCAGCAGCGTGGCGCCAGCATGTTCGGCGGCGCTCCCCGGCCGGGTGGCAATGCCGGCGGCGGCAGTGGCGCGATGCAGGCGCAGATGCGCCAGCGCATGGCCGAACGCATGCAGCAGGACTTCGCACCGTTCCGCGCCACGCTGGACGATACGCAGAAGCAGCGCTGGGATGCCGAACTGCGCGCCCTGCTGGGCGCCAAGCGCGCGCCGATCTACACCTTGGTCAACGGCAAACCGGAAATGGTGCAGGTCCGCATCGGCGCCAGCGACGGCACCAGCACCGAGGTGTCCGGCGCGGTGAAGGAAGGCGACGTGGTGGTCGTGGGCGAGCGCGCGAAGGAATGAACATGCCGTCAGCGAATGCGGGCGACCGCGTGCCGGTCATCCAGACGCACGCGCTGGGCAAGGTCTATTCCGCGGGCACCGAGGCGGAAGTCGTTGCGCTGAAAGGCGTGGACATGCGCGTGGATCGCGGCGACTTCGTCGCCATCATGGGGCCGTCCGGCTCGGGCAAGTCCACGTTGATGAACCTGATCGGCTGCCTGGACACGCCCACCGACGGCCGCTACCTGTGCGACGGCATCGACGTGGCCACGCTGGACGCCGAACAGTTGGCGATCCTGCGCCGCGAGAAGATCGGCTTCGTGTTCCAGGGCTTCCACCTGCTGCCGCGCATGACCGCGCTAGAGAACGTGGCCATGCCGCTGGGTTACGCGCAGGTGCCGCCGGGCGAGCGCGCCGAGCGCGCAAGGCAGGCATTGGCCGCGGTCGGCCTGGCCGAGCGTGCGGGACATCGTCCGAACGAACTGTCCGGCGGCCAGCAGCAGCGCGTGGCCATCGCACGCGCGCTGATCAACCAGCCGCCGATCCTGTTGGCCGACGAACCCACCGGTGCGCTGGACAGCAAGACGGGCGAGGAGATCCTGGCCCTGTTCAAGCGCCTGCGCGACGACGGCCACACCGTCATCCTGATCACCCACGATCCCGAAGTCGCCGCGCACGCCGACCGCATCCTGGTGATGCGCGACGGCGAGCTGCATGAAGAGCCGAGGAAGGGAAACGGGGGGCGGGAAGCGACGGGGAGCGCGCCGCCATGATGCCTCTCGCGCCCGTGCTGTTTCGGTTGCCGGATTCCGGCATTCCCCGTTCCCCGCTCCCGGTTCCCGTCCCATGAACTTCTCCGACATCCTGCGCACCGCACTGCACGCGCTGCGCGGCAACTGGATGCGCAGCGCACTGACCTCGCTGGGCGTGATCATCGGCATCGCCGCCGTCATCGTCATGGTGTCGGTGGGGCAGGGCACGCAGGCCGAGATCGACAAGCTGGTTTCCGGCCTGGGCTCGCAGCGGCTGGACATCAGCCCCGGCGCGGGCCGCGGCCCGGGTGGCGGTGGCGTGCGCATGAGTTCCAGCAGCTTCTACACCCTCAAGGAGGGGGACGTGGAGGCGATCCGCAACGAGATCCCGGAAGTGCAGTACGTGGCGGGCGCACTGCGCGGCAATACCCAGATCGTGTTCGCCGAGAACAATGCATCCACCAGTTGGCAGGGCGTGCAGTCCGACTTCTTCGACATCAACAGCTGGGTGATCGCCAACGGCGAGGGCTTCGACGCGCAGGACTACTCCAGTGCGGCCAAGGTCGTGATCCTCGGCGAGACGGTGCGGCGCACGCTGTTCGGCGAGGACAGCGGCATCGGCCAGACCGTACGCCTGGGCCGGGTGCCGTTCACCGTGGTGGGTACGCTGGCGCCGAAGGGGCAGGGCGGCTTCGGCCAGGACCAGGACGACGTGATGATGGTGCCGCTGGAAACCGCACGTCGCAGGCTGATGGGCTCGATGGGCCTGCCGCCGGGTGCGGTGATGCAGGTGGCGCTGACCGTGGCCGACGCCAAGGACCTGAGCTACGTGCAGGGCGAAGTGGAAGCGCTGCTGCGCCAGCGGCACAAGATCAATCCGGGCGAGGAAGACGACTTCAACGTCCGCAACATCTCCGAGATCGTCGCCACCCGCACGGCCACCACCAAGCTGATGTCGTTGCTGCTGGGCGCGGTGGCCACCATCTCGCTGATCGTGGGCGGCATCGGCATCATGAACATCATGCTGGTGTCGGTGACCGAGCGCATCCGCGAGATCGGCCTGCGCATGGCGGTGGGCGCGGGACCGGGCGACGTGCGCAGGCAGTTCCTCGCCGAAGCCATGCTGCTGTCGCTGGGCGGCGGCGTGCTGGGTATCGTGATCGGCGTGGCCGGCGCGCTGCTGGTCGGCCAGTTCAGCGAACTGCCGGTGGTGTTGAACGGGCAGGTGATCGGCCTGGCCGCCGGCTTCTCCATCGCGACCGGGCTGTTCTTCGGTTACTACCCCGCGCGCAAGGCCTCGCAGCTGGATCCGATCGAGGCGCTGCGCGCGCAGTAGGCGGTCGACGGAGGGGCTGGTGCAGCGCGGCGGCGGGAGTATGCTGGACGCCCGTTGTGCCTGACCGGACCAGCGCCATGAGCTCGACCACGTCCCGCCGGCCACTTGCCCTGGCCATCCATGGAGGCGCCGGGGTGATCGAACAGGGCAGTCTGGTGCCGGAGGTCGAGGCCGCGATCCATGCCGATCTCGCACGCGCGCTTGACGTGGGCCACGCCATCCTGGCGACCGGTGGCAGCGCCCTGGACGCGGTGGAAGCGGCGGTGACCGTGCTCGAAGATTCGCCTTACTTCAACGCAGGGCGTGGTGCCGTATTCACCGCGGAAGGCCGGCATGAGCTCGATGCCGCCATCATGGACGGGCGGCACCGCCGTGCTGGGGCGGTCGCGGGCCTGATGACGGTGCGCCATCCGGTGCGGCTTGCCCGGCGCGTGCTGGAGGACTCGCCCCATGTGTTCCTGATCGGCGATGGCGCGGAGCAGTTCGCCGATACGCAGCCGGGCATCGAGCGGGTGCCGAATGGCTGGTTCTCCACCGAGCCCCGGCGCGCCCAACTGCGCGAGGCGCAGCAGCGCGAGCAGCAGGCCTGGCACGGCAACGACGATCTGCGTGGCCGTTACTTCGGCACGGTCGGCGCGGTGGCACTGGACAGCCGCGGACATGTCGCGGCCGCCACCTCCACCGGCGGCATGACCAACAAGCGCTGGGGGCGCGTCGGCGATTCTCCGGTGATCGGCGCCGGTACCTGGGCTGACGCGCGTTGCGCGGTGTCGTGCAGCGGCTGGGGCGAGTTCTACATCCGCAACGCGGCCGCCCACGACATCGCCGCCCGTGTCGCTTACCGGGGCGATCGCCTGCGCGATGCGGTGGAGGACGTCATCCTGGGCGAAGTGCCGCAGCATGGCGGCGACGGCGGTGCCATCGCGGTCGATACCGAGGGCAATGTGTCGCTGGTGCTCAACACGCGCGGCATGTACCGAGGCTGGGTGCGTCCCGATGGCGCGCGCGGCACCGCCATCTACCAGGACGCCTGAGTGCCTGCGTCGCCGGAAGCACAAGTTGCCGCATTGACCCTGGCCGATCATCGCGCCCTGCGCGCGCAGGCGCTTCGCCTGTGCCGCCGTGCCGACGAAGCGGACGACCTGGTGCAGGAAACATTGCTGGCAGGCGTGCTGGCCGGCCGCCACGACATGCCGTGGCTGTCGGGCGTGCTGCGCCGGCAGGCCGCGATGGCGGCACGGTCGGGCGTTCGGCGCCGACGGCGCGAAGCGCTGGCCGCCATGCCTGCGGAGAACGTTCTCGAGCCGCCCGACTCCCACGAAGCAGCGCGCATGTCGCGCCCGCCTGCCTGGCTGGCCGCGTTGCCGCCCTCGGCGCGCCGGCTGGCGGTGCTGGCGTTGCATGGCCTGTCGGCGGACGAGATCCACTGGATCCTGCGCATCGAACCGACCGCCTTCCGCCAGCGCCTCACCCGCATCCGACGCGCGCTGGCCACGCAGTCCCCGCAGCTGCGCGCCGAGAGTCTGGCGCTGGCCTACGTGCGCGATCCGGCGCGCTCCGCCGATCTGCCGTTCGGCCTGGTCCGCCGCGCACTCAAGGCCGCCATGCGCGTCGGCGATGGCCTGGGCACGCACGATCCGGACGGGCACCTGGTCCTGATCGACGCGGGCGCTCACACATCGCGCCTCCGCGGCAACGTAAGGACGGGAATCACACAGGAGGACATCCCATGATCAGTAACTGCAAGGTAGGCGCCATCGTGTTCTTCGTTTCCGATCTGGCTCGCTCGGTCGCGTTCTACCGCGACACGCTGGGGTTGCCGGTGGAAGCGCTGGAGGGACATGACGGACCGTGGGCGATGGGCGAAGTGGAAGGCCTGACGCTGGTGTTCATTCCACGGCCCGCGCGTCCGGGCGAATCCCCGGTGGTGGTCTTCAGCCTCGACGGCGGCATCGACGACCACGCCGAAGCCCTGGCGGCCAAAGGCGTCGAAATCGTGGTGCCGGTGAGCGAATCGCCGGACGGTGGACTGTCGCTGGATTTCCTCGATCCGGACGGCAATGTACTCAGCCTGCACCAACCGGAGGGGGCGCCACGCAGGCGCTGAATCAGGTAACGATGCATCGCATCGCAGCGACTTCCACCGCTGCGATGCGAATCACTCTCATGGCTACCGGTGACATCGCGGATGCGTGCGTGAAGCACTGCTAATGTGAGCCATATTCGATATCTAGAACCGTTATTACAAGCTAGATTCGCTCCACTGCGCCGCTCGGCGCGGCAACCACAACACGCGGAGTCGAATCGGTCTATGAAGAAGAATCGCATGGCGGTATGGGTGGGTCTGACGCTGGTGGCCATGGGGGCGGCGCAGGCGGCCAGCGCGGGCGGCAGGCCCGACCTGGTGGTCAAGGGCTTGAAGGAAGGCAAGCCCCACGCCAGCGGCGAGTTGCTGGTGAAGTACCGCGATGGCGCCGCAGCCGCCGACCGCCAGGCCGTGGTGCATGGCCTGGGTGCGCAGAAGCTGGATACCGTGCGCCGCGGCAACGGCCGCACCGGCGAGATCGCGCTGCTCAAGCTGCCCGGCAACATGGACCTGTCCGCCGCCGTGCAGGCGCTCAGCGCCGATCCGGCCGTGGAATACGCCGAGCCGAACTGGACCTACCAGCACCACGCGGTTTCCAACGACACCTATTCCACCAACGGCTCGCTGTGGGGCATGTACGGCGATGCGGGCACGCCCGCCAACGCCTATGGTTCGCAGGCGTCCGAGGCATGGGCCGCCGGGCACACCAGCTGCGGCAACGTCGTGATCGGCGTGATCGACGAAGGCATCTACTTCAACCATGAAGACCTGGCCGCCAACATCTGGACCAACCCGTACGATCCGGTCGACGGCGTGGACAACGACGGCAACGGCTACGTCGACGACGTGCGCGGCTGGGACTTCGACGGCAACAGCAACAACATCAACTCCGGCGGCGCCAACGACGACCACGGCACGCACGTGGCCGGCACCATCGCCGGCGTGGGCGGCAACGGCAAGGGCGTGGCCGGTGTGTGCTGGAGCGGCGTGAAGCTGATCAGCGGCAAGTTCCTCGGCCGCCGCGGCGGCAGCACCGCCAACGCGATCAAGGCGATCGACTACTTCACCGACCTGAAGACCCGCCATGGGCTGAACATCGTGGCGACCAACAATTCGTGGGGCGGTGGTGGTTTCTCGCAGGCGCTGCAGGACGCGATCACGCGCGCCGGAAATGCGGAGATCCTCTTCATCGCGGCCGCGGGCAATGACGCCTACGACAACGACGCGACGGCCAGCTACCCGTCCAATTACCCGAACGCGAACGTCATCGCGGTCGCGTCCACCACCAGCACCGGCGGGCTGTCCAGCTTCTCGCAATGGGGCCGGACCACGGTGGATCTGGGTGCGCCGGGTTCGGGCATCTGGTCGACGGTGCCCAAGTCGTCGAAGGGCGCGCTGGTGTCGGGATATGCCAGCTACAACGGCACGTCCATGGCCACCCCGCACGTGACCGGCGCGGCGGCACTGTACGCGTCCACCCGGCCGGGATCGACGGCGGCGCAGATCAAGGCGGCGATCCTGGATGCCACCGTGCCGACCCCGTCGCTGCAGAACAAGACGGTCACCGGTGGTCGCCTCAACGTCAGCGGCTTCTGACGCAAGGCCTCCGCGGAACGAAGAAGCCCGGCATCGCCGGGCTTCTTTTTTTCCTGCGGTCGGACGCGGCTACTGAAGATAGGGTGCGATGGCGCGCTGCCAGATGACATAGCCGGCGCGGTTCATGTGCAGGCGATCCTCGATGAACAAGGATTCGTCCGGCTGGCCGCTGGCGTCGAGCATGGGCGTGAAGATGTCGATGTAGTCCACGCCCAGGCGTTTGGCTTCCGCGGCGATCAACGTGTTCGCCACGCGCTGTACGGGCAGCAGTTGCGCGCGCGAAGGGCTGGGCTTGTTGCTGATGTACGCGATCTTCGCCTTGGGCAGATCGCGGCGCACGCGTTCGACGAAGGCGATGAAGTCGGCGCGCAGCTGCTGCGGCGTACGGCCCGCGTTGAGGTCGTTGTCGCCGGCGTAGATCAGGATCTGGCGCGGTGCGTACGGCACGATGATGCGGTCGGCGTACCACGTGCTGTCCCGCAGTTCCGAACCACCGAAGCCGCGGTTGATCACCGGCACGCCCGGAAAGTCCTGCGCCAGCGTGTCCCAGAAGCGGATCGACGAGCTGCCGATGAACAGCACGCCGCCGCGTGGCGGGGGCGACTGCGCATCGGCGGCCTCGAAGCGCTGCATATCGGCTTCCCAAGCCGGGCTGGACACCTGCTCCGGGATACGTGGCGCGACGCCTGCCGTCGATGGAGACGGTGCTTCCGGCGTTGCGGGCGGCCCGCCGACGCAGGCGGCCAGCAGGGCCACCAGCGCAGTGGCGAACAGGGACGGGCGAAGGGTGTTCAGGAAGGGCACGGGATAAGGCTCCTCTGGCGCGGGCGGGCCCTAGTGGAGCAGCCCGTTCCCGGGGATGCAAACCCCGCCGGCGCGGCCGGGGATCGCCTTGTGGCAAAATTGCCTCCTTGGCGCGGTGACTGTGCCAGCTTCGCCCGACACATCCTTGCGCGGGATCCGGCTTCGCCCGGCCGGCAGGGCCGATGCGGGACCACTTCCGCCTTTACCCGCCCCATGGCAGACGAAACCGGACATTTCCCCCGCGGCCCCGGCCGCATCCTGAAAGCCACCGTCTGGTCCCTGCAGGGACTGCGGGCGGCCTGGATGCACGAATCCTCCTTCCGCCTGGAGGTCTACCTGCTGGTGGTCATGGCGCCGCTGGCGCTGTGGCTGGGGCAGAGCGGCCTGGAACGCGCGCTGATGATCGGCAGCTGCCTGCTGGTGCTGGCGGCCGAACTGCTGAATTCCGCCATCGAAGCGGTGATCGAGCGCTACGGCCCGGAACACCACGAACTGGCCGGCCGCGCCAAGGACATGGGCTCGGCGGCGGTGTTCGTGTTGATGATGAACGTGCTGCTGTGCTGGGCGCTGATTCTCGCGCCGCGCTATCTGTGAACTCCTGATCTGAACCAAGGTACTCCCCGATGATGGAATTGCTTACCGATCCGCAGGTGTGGATCACGCTGGTCACGCTGAGTGCGATCGAGATCGTGCTGGGCATCGACAACCTGGTCTTCATCTCCATCGCGGTCAGCAAGCTGCCGCCGCACCAGCGCGAAGTCGCGCGCAAGTTCGGCATCGCCGTGGCCTGCATCACCCGCATCATGCTGCTGCTGACGCTGGCCTGGCTGGCGGGTCTGACGTCGGATCTGTTCACGCTGTTCGGCCAGGGCATTTCGGTGCGCGACCTGGTGCTGATCCTGGGCGGCGTGTTCCTGCTGGTGAAGGGCACCAAGGAAATCCTGGAACTGGTGAAGGGCGAGCCCGATTCGGAGGACGTGCACACGCGCCCCGCGGCGTCGTTCGCCGGCGTGATTGCGCAGATCGCGGTGATCGACATCGTGTTCTCGCTGGACTCGGTGATCGCGGCGGTCGGCATGGCCAATCACACGCCGGTGATGGTGGCGGCCATCCTGCTGGCCGTGGCGGTGATGCTGCTGGCGGCGCGCCCGCTGGGCCAGTTCATCGACAACAACCCCACCATCAAGATGCTGGCGCTGGCCTTCATCGTCGCGGTGGGCGCGTACCTGCTGCTGGATGGTTTCGAGCTGCACATCCCGAAGGGCTACCTGTACGGTGCGATGGGCTTCTCGGCGGTGGTCGAGTGCCTGAACCTGTGGGCCAAGAAGCGCGCCAGCCTGCGCATGCTGCGCGAATAGCATCGCGTTTCCCTCCTGGTGTCGCGAAGGGCTCCCTCGGGAGCCCTTCCTTTTTCACGAAGGCCTAACGAGGCGTTTCCCGCAGTGCGTGCGAGCAGCTTGCGCCTTCATGGGCAAGGTGCTGGAATCGGCACGTCCGCCCAAGGGAGTGCCGTGCCATGCGTCAGGTGTCGCGTCTGTGGTTGCTCGTCGTGCTGGTCGCGCTGTTGTCGGGCTGCGGCTACAACGCCATCCAGCAGAAGGACGAAGCGGTGAAGGCCGGCTGGTCGGAAGTCCTGAACCAGTACAAGCGCCGTGCGGACCTGATCCCCAATCTGGTGAAGACCGTGCAGGGCTACGCCCAGCAGGAGCGCCAGGTGCTGACCGACGTCACCAATGCGCGCGCGCGGGTGGGCCAGATCCAGGTGAACGCCGACGATGCCGCTTCGCTGGCGCAGTTCCAGCAGGCGCAGGGCGAACTGTCCAGTGCATTGAATCGGCTGCTGGTCGTCACCGAGAACTATCCGAACCTGAAGTCCGACCAGTCCTTCCGCGATCTGCAGGCACAGCTGGAAGGCACCGAGAACCGCATCACCGTCGCTCGCGGCCGCTACATCCAGACGGTGCAGGACTACAACACCTACATCCGCCAGTTCCCGCAGGTGATCACCGCCAAGCTCACCGGCGCCAAGGAGAAGCCGAACTTCACCGTCGAGAACGAAGCGGCGATTTCGGAGGCTCCCGCCGTCGACTTCGGTACGCCGCCACCGCCGGCCGCACCGCAGGCCCCCCCGCCGCCGTCTGCTCCGACCCCGGACAACTGAGCCACGGCCATCGCCGCCATGCTGCGCGCGCTGGCGTTGTGCCTGCTGCTGGTCGCTGCGCCGGCCTGGGCACAGTCGCTGGCGGCCATCCCGGCGCTGGATTCGCCGGTGGTCGACACCACCGGCACGCTGGACGCCGGGCAGAAGCAGCGACTCGAGCAGCAGGCCCTGGCGCTGCAGCAGCGCAAGGGCAGCCAGCTGCAGGTGCTGATCGTGCCCAGCACGCAGCCCGAGGAGATCTTCGACTACACCCAGCGCGTGTTCGACCAGTGGAAGCTGGGGCGCCAGGGCGTGGACGACGCGGTGATCCTGGTGGTGGCGAAGGACGACCGGCGGGTGCGCATCCATACCGGTTACGGACTGGAAGGCGCGATTCCCGACGCCGTGGCCAACCGCGTCATCCAGGAGTACCTGGTGCCGAAGTTCCGTGCCGGTGACTATGCGGGTGGCGTCACCGACGCCACGGCCGTGCTGGTGAAGCTGATCGATGGCGAGTCGCTGCCGGCGCCCGTCAGCACGCACCGGTCGACGACAGGCGACGGTTCCGGGAGCGACTGGCTCTTCGCGCTGTTCGCCGCGTTCGTGGTGGCGACCCTGGTACGGGGCATGTTTGGCCGCGCGCCGGCCGGGCTTCGCGGCCTGTTCACCGGTGGCGCCGCGGCGGGCGTGGCGCTGCTGCTGTCGTCGCTGATTCCGGCCGGCATCGCGGGCGTCTTCGGCCTGCTGTATGGGCTGGCCTCGGTGTCGACACGGGGTGCCTACGCCCGTCACCGCGATTGGGGTGGCTGGGGCGGCGGCGGCGGAGGCTGGGGCGGCGGTGGGTTCGGAGGGGGCGGCGGCTTCGGGGGCGGTGGCTGGAGCGGCGGGGGCGGCATGTCGGGAGGCGGTGGCGCCTCCGGGAGTTGGTGATGCGCCTGCTGCGCCATCTGTTCGCACGCTCGTCGCGCCGGCTGTTCCCGGAGGACAGCCTGCATCGCATCACCGAGGCCATTGCGGCGGGCGAACGCCTGCACCGCGGCGAGGTGATGTTCGCGGTGGAAACCAACCTGCCGCCGAGCGCGGTGCTGGCAGGGATGCAGGCCCGCGAACGTGCGCACGAGGTCTTCGTCCGTCTGCGCACCTGGGACACCGAAGCCAACAACGGCGTGCTGATCTATCTGTTGCTGGCCGACCATCGCATCGAGATCGTCGCCGACCGCGCACTGGACGGCCGCGTCAGCGAGGCGCAATGGGCGCAGGTCTGCCGGCTCATCGAGCAGGAAATGCGTGCCGGCCATCCGGAACGGGCGGTGATCGACGGCGTGCGTGCGGTTTCCGACCTGCTGGCGCTGCACTGGCCGCAGCAGGAGGGCCAGTCCGACGAGGACGAACTGCCGAATCGGCCTGCGCTGCTGGATTGAAAGGCGGCTTCACAGAGCGGAGCCTGCTCCGCGGGCCGGAAGTCCGACCCGGCATCCGGGGTCGGCCAGGCAAGCCCTGCGCCATGACGGGAGTGGACGGATGCCCATCCGCATGCCCGCCTGGGGCAAAATAGGCGCTCCCCACCGGCCACGCCGAGGCGCATGATCTACCTCCACCAGATCGATCCGATCATCTTTTCGCTGGGGCCGGTCAAGCTGCACTGGTACGGCCTGATGTACCTGCTGGCCTTCGTCGTGGCCTGGTGGCTGGGACGCAGGCGCGCATCGCAGGGGCGCCTGCCGGGTGTCGATGCCGACGCATTCTCCGACCTGATGTTCTACGCCATGTTGGGCGTGGTGCTGGGCGGGCGCATCGGCTACGTGCTGTTCTACGGATTCGGCACCTTCCTCGACAATCCGCTGTCGATCTTCAAGGTGTGGGAAGGCGGCATGAGCTTCCACGGGGGGCTGCTCGGCGTGATGGCCGCGGCGCTGTGGTGGTCGCGCCGGCACCGGCTGCATTTCTTCGACACGATGGATTTCGTGGCCCCGCTGGCCGCGCCTGGACTGGGGTTCGGGCGGCTGGGCAACTTCATCGGCGCGGAACTGTGGGGCAAGTACACCCAGGCCGGCTGGGGCGTGATCTTTCCGACCGATCCGGCGCTGCGCGGCCTGGATGCCGCCCAGTTGCAGGCGCAGTACGCCGCGGGCGCGCTGGATCAGTTCGCCCGCCATCCCTCGCAGCTGTACCAGGCCTGCCTCGAGGGCCTGGTGATGTTCGTCGTGCTGTGGACGGTCTCGCGCAAGCCGCGGCCGCGTTACCTCGTGTCGGGTCTGTTCGCGCTGATGTACGGCGTGTTCCGCTTCCTGATGGAGTTCGTCCGCGTGCCGGATGAAGGCCATTACGTGGCGTGGGGCTGGTTGACCAAGGGCCAGATCCTCAGCGTGCCGCTGGTGCTGCTGGGCCTGTACCTGCTGCGGCTGTCACGCCGCGCGCCGACGCTCCAGCCCGTGGTTCCCGCGCCGGTTGCCGGCAAGTAAACCGTGAAGTCCATCGCCGGAGACCGCGCATGAAGCAATACCTCGACCTGCTGCGCCACGTGCTGGAGCACGGTGCCGAGAAGTCCGACCGCACCGGCACCGGCACGCGCAGCGTGTTCGGCTGGCAGATGCGCTTCGACCTGAACGAAGGCTTCCCGCTGGTCACCACCAAGAAGCTGCACCTGCGCTCGATCATCCACGAGCTGCTGTGGTTCCTGAAGGGCGAGACCAACATCGCGTATCTGAAGGACAACAAGGTCAGCATCTGGGACGAGTGGGCCGACGAGAACGGCGAACTGGGCCCCGTCTATGGCAAGCAGTGGCGCAGTTGGGAAGGCGCAGACGGCAAGACGGTCGACCAGATGCAGTGGCTGGTCGACGAGATCAAGCGCAATCCCGATTCGCGTCGCCTGGTGATCAGCGCCTGGAACGTCGCCGAACTGCCGAAGATGGCACTGATGCCGTGCCATTCGCTGTTCCAGTTCTACGTGGTCGACGGCAAGCTCAGTTGCCAGCTGTACCAGCGCAGCGGCGACATCTTCCTCGGCGTGCCGTTCAACATCGCCAGCTATGCACTGCTGACGCATATGGTGGCGCAGGCCACGGGTCTGGGCGTCGGCGATTTCGTGCATACGCTCGGCGATGCGCACCTGTATTCCAACCACTACGAACAGGCGCGCGAGCAGTTGTCGCGCGAACCGCGTGCGCTGCCCACGCTGCACCTCAATCCCGAGGTCACGGACCTGTTCGCCTTCACCTTCGATGACATCGGGATCCACGGCTACGATCCGCATCCGGCGATCAAGGCGCCGGTGGCGGTCTAGCGGATGCGCATTTCGCTGGTCGCCGCACTCGACCTCCATCGCGCCATCGGTCGCGACAACGACCTGCCGTGGCGGTTGCCGGACGACCTGAAGCGCTTCAAGGCGCTCACGCTCGGCAAGCCGGTGCTGATGGGACGCAGGACGGCCGAGTCGCTCGGGCGTGCGCTGCCCGGACGGTTGAATCTGGTGCTGACGCGCAGCGGACGCGTGCCGTTCGAGGGCATGCAGGCGGTCGCCTCGGTGGACGAGGCGGTCCGCATCGCGGTGGAGCAGGGGAGCGAGGAGCTTTGCGTGATCGGTGGCGGCGAGGTCTACGCGCTCACGCTGGGTCGCGCCGACGTGCTGCACCTCACCGAGGTCGATACCGAGGTGGAGGGCGCGCATGCGTTCTTCCCGGCCTTCGATCCGGCGGAATGGCATGAAGTCGCCCGCGAACCGCATCCGGCGGACGCGAAGCATGCCATCGGATTCGACTTCGTCGAGTACCGGCGCGTCTGACCAAACGTGGCGTGCGCCATGCGCACGACTGCGCGGTGCCGGGTCCATGCGGTCGTGCGCATGGCGCACGCTACGCACTCAATCCTTGGGCAATTCGCCCTTGGGCGGCGGCGGAACATCACGGCCGGGCACCTGCACCAGCCGGATCTCGTCGGTATCCAGCTGCAAGGCGGTCAGCTTGCCGCCCCAGACCGCGCCGGTGTCGATGGCATGCACGCCATGGCCGATCATCAGGCCCAGCGTGGACCAGTGGCCGCAGACGATCTTGAGGTCGCGCTCGGCGCGGCCGGGCACTTCGTACCAGGGGTATAGCCCCTGGGCCTGCCTGCCCGGTGCGCCTTTCTCCTCGATCGCCATGCGCCCGCGCGGCGTGCAGTAACGCATGCGGGTGAGGACGTTGATGATGGCGCGCGAGCGGTCGTGGCCGGACAGGTGCGGCGCCCAGTTCGGCTTGTCGCCGTACATGTTGCGGAACAGCTTGCGGTAGCCGTTGCCGTGCAGTTGCGCCTCGACTTCGCGCGCGTGCTTCTCGGCGAGCGTGGTGGTCCACTTGGGCGCCAGTCCGGCATGCACCATCATCCAGCCTAGGTCGCGGTCCACGTGCAGCAGCTTCTGCATGCGCAGCCAGTCCAGCAGCATGCGTGCGTCGTCGGCCAGGACCACGCGCTGCAGGTCCGGATTGACCTTGCGCTGCTCGTCCGGCGAGCGCTCGCCGATGGCGAGCAGGGACAGGTCGTGGTTGCCCAGCACGACGACACAGTGCTCGCGCAGCGAATGCACCAGGCGAAGCGTTTCCAGCGACTGTCCGCCGCGGTTCACCAGGTCGCCGCAGAACCACAGCCGGTCCTGCGCGGGATCGAAGCGGATCTTCTCCAGCAATCGCTGCGTGGCGTCGTAGCAGCCCTGCAGGTCGCCGATGGCCCAGACACTCATGCGCCCGGGCCTCAGTGCAGGGTCCGCGGGACGGACAGGGTAAAGGGGGCGATGGGGGCGTCGAAGCGGGTGCCGTCGTCGGCGAGCATGTCGTAGCGTCCCTGCATGGTGCCGAGCGCGGTCTCGAGGACGGCGCCGGAGGTGTAGCGGAAATCCTCGCCCGGCCTCAGCCAGGGCTGTTCGCCCACCACGCCCTCACCGTGCACTTCCTGCACCTTGCCGTTGGCGTCGGTGATCACCCAATGGCGGCGCAGCAGCTGCGCGGGCACGCGCCCGCGGTTGTGGATGCGGATGGTGTACGCGAACACGTAGCGGCCGTCCTCGGGCGCGGACTGGTCGTCCAGGAAGCGCGTGGCGACGTCGACGTCGATGGCGTAGTCGGGGGAATCCATGCGTTCAGTGTATGCAATGGCACGTCAAAGCGGAAACGACGGCACGTTGCGTGCGGTCAGGATGCGTCGGGCTGGTTGGCCAGACGGATGAAATCGGTGACGGGGACCTGTTCCGCGCGCAGGTCGGGGCGCAGTCCCGCCGCTTCGATCTGTTCCACGCTGCAGGTGCCGGACAGTGCATTGCGCAGGGTCTTGCGGCGCTGGCCGAACGCGGCGCGCACCACGTCCGCGAAGCGGCGGTGGTCGCGGATGCCCACCTCGTCGGCCGCGCGCGGCACCAGCCGCGCCACGGCCGAATCCACCTTCGGCGGCGGACGGAACGCGCCGGGAGGCACCACGAACAGGCTGTCCACGCGGCAGTAGGCCTGCAGCATCACGCTGAGACGGCCGTACACCTTGCTTCCGGGTTCGGCGGCCATGCGGTCCACGACTTCCTTCTGCAGCATGAAGACCATGTCGCGGATGGACGCGGCGTGCTCGATGGCATGGAACAGGATGGGCGAGGACAGGTTGTAGGGCAGGTTGCCAACCAGGCGCAGCCTGTCTTCGCCCGCCAGCTTGCCGAAATCCACGTCCAGCACGTCCTTGTGGATGATCGTGAGCCGGCCCACGCCTTCGGCAGCCTCCATCAACGGCGTGATGAGGTCGCGGTCGAACTCGATGGCGGTCAGCTCGCCGTGCCTGCGCAACAGCGGGAACGTGATGGCGCCCTGGCCCGGCCCGATCTCGACGAGACGGTCGCCCGGCTGGGGATTGACCGCCATGACGATCTTCTCGATGTAGGTGCGATCGGTCAGGAAGTGCTGGCCGAGGGACTTCTTGGGGGGAGCCTTGAAATGCGACATGCGCGGATTATGCGGGAACACCGCCTTCCGCGCGGCTTCTACGCTGCCCGGTGCGCGCGCCGGATCGTCGCGATGCGTGCGCAGGTGGCCACGGCGGCGAACAGGCTGGACGGATCCGCGGTGCCCTTGCCGGCCAGTTCGAGCGCGGTGCCGTGGTCGACGGCCACGCGGGGGTAGGGCAGGCCCAGTGTCAGGTTCACGGCCTGCTCGAACCCGCTGTACTTGAGCACCGGCAGGCCCTGGTCGTGATACATCGCCACCACCGCATCGACACTGCGCAGCTTCTGCGGCAGGAAGGCGGTATCGGCGGGCAGCGGGCCGACCAGGTCCATTCCAGCCGCCCGCAGCGTGCGCAGCACCGGTTCGATGACGTCGATCTCCTCCCGCCCCAGGTGGCCGGCTTCGCCCGCGTGCGGGTTGAGTCCGAGGACCGCGATGACGGGATGGGGAATACCGAAATCCGCCCGCAGCGCCGCGTGGGTGATGCGCAGCGCTTCCTCCAGCGTGGTGGCCGTGATCGCATCCGGCACCTCGCGCAAAGGCAGGTGCGTGGTGACCAGCGCAACACGGACGATTCCGTTCGCGAGCATCATCACCACCGGCCGGCCTGCGTGTTCGGCCAGCAGTTCGGTGGTGCCGGTGTAGGCGATGCCCCCTGCATTGATGGCGGCCTTGTGCACGGGGCCGGTGACCAGGCCGTCGAGTTCGCCGGTCAGGCAGGCGCCGGCGGCCTGCGTCAGGGCCTCGATGACGGCGTGCGCATTGCGCGGATCGGTGTGGCCGAAGGTCGTCGGTGAAGCGTTGGGAACGGGCCGCACGCGCAGGTCGCCGGGCAGCTTGGCGACGGCGTCTTCATCGATCAGCTGCAGCGGCAATCCCAGGGTGGCCGCCGCAGAGATCAGCGTGGCCGGGTCTGCGAAGGCAAGCAGGGTGCAATCGGTGCGCGGTTGCTGGGCCAGCCGGACGCAAAGCTCCGGACCGATGCCCGCCGGCTCGCCCGGCACCAAGGCGAGCCGGGGCAGCATGTCAGCCTCCCGGCGTGGTCTCTGCGCGGTCGCCGGTGCGGAAGCTGACGTACGCCTCGCCTCGCAGCTCCTGCAGGAAGCGGTTGTATTCGTCCTCGGCCTTGCGACGGCCGATGGTTTCGCGGATCTGGGCGCGGCGGTTCTGGTCGGTCACGTCCGTCTGGCGACTGCCGACGCGCTGGACGATGTGCCAGCCGGCGTCGGTGCGGAACGGGGCGCTGACCTGGCCATCCTGCAGGCCGCTGACCTGCTGGCCGAAGGCCGGACCGAAGGCGTCGGCCGGGAACCAGCCCAGGTCGCCGCCGTCGTCGCGGCTGTTGGCGTCTTCGGTGGATTCCTTCGCCACTTCGACGAAGTCGGCACCACCGGCGATGCGGGCGCGCAGGGTGTCGATCTTGGCCTTGGCCGCGGCGGCATCCTGGGTCGAGGTGACGCGCACCAGGATGTGGCGCGCGTTGTATTCGGTGACCGAGCGCTTCTCCATCTGCGCGGCATCGCGCACTTCCACCAGCTTAAGCAGCTGGAAGCCGCTGGGGCCGCGCAGCGGGCCCACCACCTGGCCGGGACTCATGCCCTTGAGCATCTCGACGAACGCCGTCGGGATCTCGTCGACGCTGCGCCAGCCCAGGTCGCCGCCTTCCAGCGCGTTGGGGCTGTCGGAATAGCGCACCGCGGCCGCGGAGAAGTCCAGCTCGCCCTTGTCGACCAGCGCCTTCACGCCATCGATCTTGCTCTTGCCGGTGCTGATCTGGTCGGCGCTGGCGCCGTCGGGCACCGCCACCAGGATGTGGGCCAGGCGGTACTGCACGCCCGTGGCGGCCTGCGCGGCGATGGCCGCGTCCACTTCGCCTTCGCTCACCTGCACGCGCGACTGCGCATAGCTCTGGCGCAGGCGCTGGATGGTGATCTCGTCGCGCAGCGAGCTGCGGAACTCGTCGAAGGACATGCCATCGGCCTCGAGCCGCTGGCGCAGGCCGTCCGGCGTGGTGCCGTTCTGTTGGGCGACGGCATTGATGGCGTTGTTCAGTTCGGCGTCGCCGATGCGGATGCCGCTTTCGGTGGCACGGGCCACCTGCAGCTTGACCAGCACCAGGCGCTCGAGCACCTGCCGCTCCAGCACCGCGCGCGGCGGCAGCTGGCCCGGCTGGTTGGCGTACTGGGCCAGCACGTTCTGCACGGCGCGGTCCATTTCGCTCTGCAGCACCACGTCCTCGTTCACCACGGCGGCGATGCGGTCCAGCGGCTGCAGCGTCTGCGCCATCACCGGCGTGGCGACGGTCGAGAAGGCCAGCAGGCCGGCAATCAGGAGGCGGGGAAACGGCTTGGTCATGGAATCGGATCCGGATCGTAGGAAGTATCGTCCGGTCGCTGCGCGATATTGCTAGGCGGGACGAGATAGAGGTCGTCTCGGTAGTAACCGAGGATAGCACGGCGCAGGGTGCGCTCCGTGTCCTGGCCGGCCGAGCCCAGGCCCTTTAGGACGAACTCGACCTGGAAGCCGGTGTTCATGTCGCCTTCGCGGTTGCGCACGTAGCGGCGCACCAGCGCGCGCACGGCCAGGCAGCAGCTGTCCCACTGCACGCCGGCCACGCCTTCCAGCAGGCCGGGCTCCTGGTCGGTGGCGGCGTCGCGGTAGAACGAATGGTAGTAGCGGCCCACCACGCTCCACGCCGGCGTGACCGGGTAGAGGAACGAGAAGTCGGCCTGCTCCAGCAGGTCGCGGCGGCGGCGATAGGTGATGTTGACCACGCCGTCGTCGGGCAGCAGGTAGCGCGCACGCACGCTGGCCAGGTCCTCGCGGCGGAACTTGGGGTCCCACTGGTAGGACGCGCCGATGGTCCAGCGGTCGGTCGGCGCGTAGTTGGCATCCACCACCCAGGCCGACTTGCCCTTTTCCAGCTGCGCTTCGCCCGGCAGGACCACGCGGCTGTCGTCGAAGTAGCGGATCTGGCCGATGCTGGCCGACAGCCGCTCGAAACCGTCCTTCTGCCGCAGCAGGCGCGTGGAGAGCGCCAGGGTCAGCTGGTTGGCGTCGGTCTGCCGGTCGGGGCCGGTGTAGCGGTTGTCGCGGAACAGCTGGCCATAGCTGAAGTTGAACGGGCGGGTGTCGAAGATCGGCAGGCCGTCCTGCTCGCGGTAGGGTGCCTTCAGGTAGAACAGCCGCGGCTCCAGCGTCTGCAGGAAACGGTCGCCCTTGATCTCGGTTTCGCGGTCGAAGTACACGCCCGCATCCAGCGAGCCGATCGGCAGGCTGCGGCTGGGGGAGCGGTCGTAGAACTCGGCGATCTGCGCCGCGCTCACGGGCTGGTTGGCCGGAATGCCGTAAGCCGCGCGTGCGCGACTGATCGCCGTGGTCTGCGCCAGTTCGGCATCGAGCCGGTACTCGGTGTGCCTGTACGCCAGTGTCGGGGTGACGTACCACGCCGCGCCCTGAAGCGGGAAGGAGATGGTGGGTTTGATGTCCAGCCGGCTGCCGTCGCCCCATTCGTTGTGCTGGAACCTCACCGCCTCGGCATGGCCGCCCACGGTGATCCAGCGGCTCAGCGGCTGGTTCCAGTTGAAGTACGCGCGCGGCAGCCGATTGTAGGGAAGCGACGCTTCGCTGCTCAGATAGTCCGACAGCTGCCACTGATCGGCCATCACGCCGGCACTCCAGAACTCGCCCGCGCCGTAGACGCCGGCCGTGCTGGTCACCGAGGAATACGCCTGCCCGTACAGCGAGTTGCCGAAGTCCTCCTGGTAACGGGCGTCGCTCAACCAGATCAGGTTGGCGCGCGCCTGCCAGTTGCGGCTGAAGCGGTGGTTGCCCTGGAACGAGAAGAAGCCGCGCCCGTCGTCGGGGTCGGGATTGTTCGGATTGTTCTCATCGTAGTCCACCTCGCCCATGCGGTCGCGGACCAGGTCGTCCTTGTTCATCCAGGTGCCCTGGATCTCGCCGCGTCCCTTCTCGTACAGGTAGCGGAACTCCGCGCCCATCTGGAACCCGCGCTCGCTCATGTAGCGCGGCTCCAGCGTCGCGTCGTAGTTCGGCGCCAGGTTGAGGTAGATCGGCTGCTTCCAATCGAAGCCGTTGCGGCCGGACAGGCCGACGGCCGGGTACAGCAGGCCGGTGTGGCGCTGGTCGTCGATCGGGAACTTCAGGTACGGCACGTACAGCACCGGCACCTTGCCCAGCCGGATCGTCGCGCCGCGCGCAACGCCCCAGCCGTCGTCGGTGTTGATGTCGATGCGCCGCGAGCGCAGCTCCCAGCGGCGGTCCTCGGGATCGCAGGTGGAGTAGGTGGAGTGCAGCAGACTGCCTTCCGGCCCCTTCATGTCGATGCGGTCGGCGCCGCCGTTGCCGCGACGGGACACCAGCTGGTAGCGCACGTTGTCGATCTGGTGCGTATCGGCGCCCTGGTCGCCGCGTGCGCTGTCGGCCATCAGACGGATGCCGGCATCCTGGTAGCGGATGTGGCCGTCGGCGACGTAGGTGTCCTTCTCCTGGTCGTACTTCAGGTTGTCCGCGCCGAGGAACTGGTCGCCCCGGCTGAGCGCCACGTTGCCCTGGTACTCCAGATTGGTCTCCGTGCCGCCCAGGCTGTCGCCTTCGATGGAGGTGGGCTGCTCGGCACGCTGCTCGCGCGTGGCCTGGGCATTGCCGGGCGCCGGCGCCTGCGGCGCCTCGCCGAATGCCGGAACCGCGTCCTGGACGGGACACAGCGCCCAGCTTTCGGGCTTCTCATCGTCGGCCAGCGCGGGCAGGCACAGGGCGATGCTGAGGGGTAACGGGAGCAGGCGGAGGGCAGGGCGCACGCGTTACTGGGCTCGCTGTCGGACGAAAAACGGCCGTTAGCTTGCCCCATCCCATGCATGCGGGCAATGAAGGCCTCCGGCCGATGTCGGGCGGGGTTCAGCGACCGGCGGGCGGACCCGCCAGCTCAGCGCAACGCCTCCACATGGACCACGGTGCACTCGCGCAGGGCGTCCAGGTCGTAGCCGCCTTCGAGCATGGACACGATTCTTCCGGCGGCGTGCCGCTCGGCCACCTCGCGCAGCTGCCGGGTCAGCCAGCCGAAGTCCTCGGTCTCCAGCATCAGGTCCGCCAGCGGATCGCGCATGTGCGCGTCGAACCCGGCCGAGATCAGCAGCAGCTGCGGCCTGAAGTCGTCCAGCGCGGGCAGCAGTTCGTCCGCCCAGGTGTTCTGGAAGCGGAAGCCCCCGCTGCCCGGCGGCAGCAGGGCATTGAACACATTGCCCACGCCGCGCTCGTAGGGCGCGCCGCTGTGCGGGTAGATGCCCGATTCGTGGCTGCTGAAATAGGCCACGCGCGGATCGTTGTAGAAGATGGCCTGGGTGCCGTTGCCGTGGTGCACGTCGAAATCGACGACCGCCACGCGCTCCAGCCCATGCTTGTCGAGGGCATAGGCCGCCGCCACGGCGATGTTGTTGAACAGGCAGAAGCCCATGGCCGCCGTGCCGGTCGCATGGTGGCCGGGCGGGCGCACCGCGCAGAAGACCGCGCGGTCCTCGCCGTTCATCACCGCATCCACCGCCGCCACGCCGGCGCCCGCGGCCCGCAGCGCCGCCGCGCGCGAGGCCGGGCACATCACCGTATCCGGGTCGAGCATGCGATAGCCGGTCACGTCGGCCTCCAGCACCTCGTGCACCAGCGCGTCGTCGTGCACCCGGCGCAGGTCGCCCAGCTTCACGATGGGCGCCTCGCGCCAGTCGGCATCGCCGTGCTGCCCGCGCAGCGCCTCCAGGACCACTTCCAGCCGCGCCGGCCGCTCCGGGTGCTCGGGACCCGGATCGTGCAACAGGCAGGCGGGGTGGGTATAGATGATCACGATGCCGGCGTTGCCCTCGACGGGGCGGGAACCGCCTCTCCCGGGTGGATGTCCGGGTCCATTCTATGCGCGGCCCGGCACGGGCCGGCACCCGACCTTGGGAGGAGGCATCGGCCTACGCGTGCCGGCGCTCGTGCTTCCAGAGCACCTCGCCCTGGCCATCGGCGCGGGCCAGCACCCGGGCCAGGACGAACAGCAGGTCGGACAGCCGGTTGAGGTAGCGGATCGCTTCCGGCCGCACGGCGTCGTGGCGGGCCAGGGTGACCGTCTCGCGCTCGGCCCGGCGCACGATGGTGCGGGCCAGGTGGCAGCGCGAGGCGGCCTCGCCTCCCGCCGGCAGGATGAAGTCCTTCAGCGGCGGCAGATCGTCGTTGTAATGGTCCAGCTGCCGCTCCAGCGCCTCGACATCGTCGCCGGTGATGGCGGCATGGCCCGGGATGCACAGCTCGCCGCCCAGGTCGAACAGCTGGTGCTGCACGGTGGTCAGCAGGGCGCGGATGTCGTCCGCCACACTGGGCACGGCCAGCAGCACGCCGATGGCCGAATTGGCTTCGTCCACCGTGCCGTAGGCGGTCACGCGCGCGGAGTCCTTGCCCACGCGCGTGCCGTCGCCCAGACCGGTGCTGCCATCGTCGCCGGTGCGGGTGTAGATCTTCGAGAGGCGGTTGCCCATCGCGGTGAAGGCCCGGTCAGTCGGCCGTGCGGCCGTGCGGCCTGGCCAGGCGGACGACCTGGCCGACCATCACGTGCACGATGACCGCCAGGCCCACGTAGATCGCGGCCACGCGCAGATAGGGCAGGTACCAGTCGCTGAAGTTCTTCCACCAGCCGGCGATCGTGGGCTCGCTGACGACCGGGCTCAGCCAGTAGAAGCTGCCCTGGCTGAGCAGGTGGCAGACGGTCACCGAAGCCAGCAGGCTGCCGACCAGCAGGGCCAGCGTGCGGCCGTGGTCCGCGGTCTGGTAGCGGCGCAGCAGCGTGCCGCCGGCCCACAGTGCGCCGTACGCCGGCAGCAGGAACCAATACGCCGGCGACACGCAGTAGTGCGCCCAGAAGTTCATGCCCTGGCCACTGATCACCGCGTAGTCGACCGCCACCGCCGCCGCCATGAACAGCGGGAACGCCCAGCGCGACCAGCCGCGCAGGTAGTAGCCGCCGATGAAGAATGCGGCCCAGCTGGCATCGGGCAGCGGGCCGAGATGACCGAACGTGGTGGGCAGGTGCAGGCGGGTGAGGACCAGCAGGGCGGCGACCAGCGCCATCACGAGGGCGCGTTGCGAAGTGGTGTTCATCAGGCACGGTTCCGGAGACTCAGCCCCGCATTCTACCGGAGCCGGCCGGTCGGGGGCCGCAGGGCGGGCGCTATCATGTCGGCATGACAGATCGGCATGACGTAGTGATCGTGGGCGGCGGGCTGGTGGGTGCCAGTCTTGCCATCGCCCTGGCGCGCCAGGGCGTGGAGGTGGGGCTGGTGGAAGCGACGCCTGCCGGGCAGATGCCGGCGGTGTTCGACCAGCGCAACCTCAGCTTCGCGGCGGCGACGGTCAATGCGCTGACCGCGCTGGGGGTGATGCAGCAGCTGCGCACGCCCACCGGGCCGATCCGCCGCATCCACATCAGCCGGCAGGGAGATTTCGGTCGGGTCCGGCTGGAGGCGCAGGACTACGGCCGCGCCACGTTCGGCCAGGTGGTGGTGGCGCGCGACTTCGGCGAGGCGCTGGAAGCCCGACTGGACGGCCTGTCGGGGCTGACCCGCTATCGGCCGGCGCGTTTCGTCGGCTTCGCCCCGGACGAAGCCGGCCATCGCGCGCTGCGGATCGCCGATGCCGAGGGCGAGCGCACGTTGCATGCCCGCCTGGTGGTGGCCGCCGATGGAACCCGCAGCGCCGTGCGAGAGGCGCTGGGCATCGGTGTGGACGAGCACGATTACGGCCAGACCCTGTTCGTCGCCCGCGTGCGGGCCACGCAGGCGCCGGACGGCACCGCGTACGAGCGCTTGGGCGACGACGGCCCCACCGCGCTGCTCCCGCGTGGCGATCGCCACTGGGGCGTCGTGCACGGCGTGGCGCGCGAGCAGGCCGAGACCGTGGCCGCCCTGGACGATGCGGCCTGGCTGGCGCGCCTGCAGCGCGCGGTCGGCTGGCGCATCGGCCGGCTGGTTGCCAGCGGCGAGCGCAGCGCGTATCCCATCGCCCGCGTCGTCGCGCAACGGCTGGTCGCCGACCGCGCGGTCGTGCTGGGCAATGCGGCGCAGACGATCCATCCGATCGGCGCGCAGGGCTTCAACCTGGGCCTGCGCGATGCCCTGACGCTGGCCGAGGAGATCGCGCGCGGTGACGATCCGGGCGCCGCCTCCCGCCTGGCCGCCTATGCGGCGCGGCGGCGCGAGGATCGCGAACGCACGCTCGCGTTCTCCGACGGCCTGGCACGCCTGACGGCCAACCCATCGCCCCTGCTGAAGCCCGTGCGCAGCGCAGGCCTGGTGGCCATGGAGGCGCAACCCTCGCTGCAGGCGTTCCTGGTAGGCGGCGCGATGGGTTTCCGTGGCGACGTACCGGCACTGTGCCGGGGAGAGGCCGCATGAAGCGGCGCGGACAGATCGACGTGGCCGTCGGCGGCGGCGGCGTGGTGGGTGCGGCCTGCGCGCTGGTGCTGGCGCGTGAGGGGCTGGAGGTGATGCTGGTCGAAGGCCGCGAGCCGCCGCGCTGGTCGCCGTCGCAGCTGGACCTGCGGGTGTATGCCTTCGCGCCCGACAACGCGGCGCTGCTCGACGCGGCCGGCGTATGGGACGCAGTGCGTGATGCGCGCGCGCAGCCTTACCGGCGCATGCGCGTCTGGGACGCGACGGGCGGCGACGAGCTGCGCTTCGATGCCGATGCGCTGGGGCGCACGCAGCTGGGCTGGATCGTCGAGAACGCATTGCTGGTCGATCGGCTGTGGGCCGCGCTGCCGGCGGCCGGCGTGCAGGTGCGCTGCCCGGCGCGCGTGGAGGCGATGCAGCAGGACGCGGACGGCGTGACGCTGCGGCTGGACGACGGCACGCGTATCGATGCGCGGCTGGCGGTGGCTGCCGACGGCGGCGATTCCACGTTGCGGCGTCTGGCAGGGCTGGAGGTCACCGCACACGATTACGCGCAGCGTGGCGTGGTGGCGTTCGTGTGCACCGGGGAGCCGCACGAGGACACTGCGTGGCAACGCTTCCTGCCGAGTGGTCCGCTGGCATTCCTCCCGTTCGCGGACGGCCTCAGCTCCATCGTCTGGACGTTGCCCGACGCGGAGGCCGAGCGTGTGCTGGCGCTTGATGAAGCCAGCTTCGGCCGGGAGCTGACGCAGGCCATGGGCGGTCAGCGCGGCGAAGTGGCCCTGGCCTCGCCACGCGCCGCGTTTCCGTTGAAGCGCCAGCTGGCCCGGGACTATGTCGCCGGGCGGGTGATCGTCGCGGGCGATGCCGCGCACGTGGTCCATCCGCTGGCGGGGCAAGGCGTCAACCTGGGCCTGCGCGATGTCGCGGCGCTGCGCGACGGCATCCGTGCCGCCACCGCCAAGCGTGCCGACTGGGATGCGCCGCACCGGCTTGAGCGCTGGGCGCGCCAGCGCCGCAGCGAGAATGCGACCGCGGCCCATGCCTTCGACGGCATCAATCGTCTGTTCTCCAACGACGAGATGCACCTCACCCTGCTACGCGGGCCGCTGCTGGGGCTGGCCGGCAAGCTGCCACCCCTGGTGGACTTCTTCTGGCGTCACGCAGCGGGCCAGCGCGGGCGTTGACGACATCGGCTGCAGGCATGCGGTAGCCTCGGGATTCCCCCACGAGGTTGCCGCGATGAACGACGACGCTTCTCCCGTGCACGATCCCGCCCGCCGGCGCCTGCTGGGCACCCTGGCGGCGGCCGGCCTGGCAGGCGTGATGCCATGCGTGCACGCCAAGCGTTCGCGACCGCTCGGCGTCGCCCTGGTCGGTCTGGGCTACTACAGTCGCGACCTGCTGGCGCCCGCGCTGCAGGCGACGAAGCACTGCCGCCTGGCCGGCATCGTCACCGGCACGCCCGCGAAGGCGGCGGAGTGGCAGCGGCGATACGGCATTCCCGATCGCAACGTCTACGACTATGCAGGCTTCGACCGCATCGCCGACAACACGGACATCGACGTCGTCTACGTCGTGCTGCCCAACCACCTGCACAAGCCGTTCACCCTGCGCGCGGCCGCCGCGGGCAAGCACGTATGGTGCGAGAAACCGATGGCGATGGACGCGGCCGAAGCGCGCGCGATGATCGACGCCTGCCGGCAGCACCGCGTGCAGCTGGCGATCGGCTACCGCATGCAGCACGAACCCAACACGCAGGCGGTGATGGCGCTGGCGAAGTCCCGGCCGTTCGGCCGCCTCAGGCACATCCGCGCCGAAGCCGGTTTCCATGGATTCGACGGCGCCAGCCGCGATACCTGGCGCCTGGACGCGGCGCGCGGCGGCGGCGCGATGTACGACATGGGCGTCTACGCGCTCAATGCCGCGCGCTACACCACCGGTGCCGAACCGGTCGCGGTCACCGCGACCTCGTCGGTGGAGCGACCGGAGATCTTCCGTGGTGTCGACGAGACGATGCGCTTCCGCCTCGAATTTCCGGACGGCGTGACCGCCGCGTGCGAAACCAGCTTCGGCCGCAACCTCAACCTGCTGCGCGCCCAGTGCGAGGAAGGCTGGTACGAACTGTCGCCGTTCCAGGCGTACGAAGGCGTGCGTGGCCAGGCCAGCGACGGGCGTCGCTTCGACGCCGTGATCGGCGCCACGCCCGCGCAGCAGGCGCGGCAGATGGATGCCGATGCGCTGGCCATCCTGGAACGTCGTCCGCCGCGCGTGCCCGGCGAGGAAGGCTGGCGCGACATGCTCGCCCTGGATGCGATCTTCGCGTCCGCGCGCGCCGGAGGAAGGCGGGTGGAGATCGCGTCCGCCTGAATCCTGTCAGCCCGGGATGAACGGGAACACGATCTTCAGCAGGCCCTTCAGCCCGCCCTCGGCGGTACTCGTGACGGCTTTCGCGCCCAGGCTGTTGAGCGCATTGCGCGCGTCCTGCCAACGCAGCTTGGTGACGTCCTTCTTCAGCAGGTCGGCCACTTCTTCGGCAGTGGGGGTCAGCTTCTTAAGTTCCGAGACGACGGACGCAGGATCCGTCTGCAGGTAGCCCCAGCGCTCGGCGATCGCCAGCAGGGTGTCGAAGCGCACCGCGACGACCTCGCGGTTGCGCTCGTACACCGGCAGCGCGCCCACGTCGAGGATGGCCTGTTCGAACTGCTGGTGGTCGTCCGGATGCTCGATGCGGATGGCGAGGAAGCCGTCCTTGCGGCTGCGTTCGCTGACATGCTTCGCGCCGGCCTTCAGGTTGGCCTCGGTCAGCACGGTCGCCACGATCCGCTGCAGGGCCGCATCGCGTTCCTCCGGCACCAGCGCGCGCCAGCGCGCATAGCCGTCGCGACGCAGCGCCTTGACCTTGGCGGGCGTCACGCGCAGCTTGCCGGCGACCGTGAAGTTGGATTCGTCGCGGCCGATGGCGCCATCGCGCTCCAGCAGGACGAAGATCAGCAACTCCAGGTCGCGCTTGGTCAGCGACTGGAACCCCTGCAGCAGGGTCAGGCGCAGGAACTCGTTGCCGAAGCCGGCGGGGTCCTTGAGGGAAAGGGGATTCATGACGCTCCTTCGCTGTCGGGCCAGTATGTCCTGGCCGGATTGCAGGGGCTGAGACTAACCCATCGCATGCCGGGGGTGCCGGCGTGACAGGTGCCGCGCGGCGCCGGATCGCGTAGGGTACGCCAGCCCCATTCACCGGAAATCCCCCATGCCTCTCGTACGTTGCGCCCTGTTGCTCGTCCCCTTGCTGGCTGCCGCCGTTGTTCGGGCGGAGACGCAGGCGCCGGCGGTGGACCCGGATTACATCGCCCCGGCGGCATCGCTCGCGCCCGAGCGCGTGCAGGGCCTGCAGCAGCGCCTGCTCGACTGGCCCGGCCTGGCGCGCTATCGGGACGACAACGCGCGCCTGCCCGCGCACGAAGCGGGCCGCGTGGTGTTCTACGGGGATTCCATCACCGACGGGTGGGGGCGCGTGGCGGACACGACGTTCTTCCCGGGCAAGCCGTACGTCAACCGCGGCATCTCCGGGCAGACGACCGCGCAGATGCTGGTGCGCTTCCGCCAGGACGTGATCGCGCTGAACCCGGAGGTGGTGGTGATCCTGGCCGGAACCAACGACATAGCCGGGAATACCGGACCGGCCACGCAGCGCATGATCGAGGACAACCTGCGTTCGATGGTGCAGCTGGCGCAGGCCAACGGCATCCGCGTGGTGCTGGCATCCGTGCTGCCCGCCAGCGCCTACCCCTGGCGACCGGGCTACCGACCGGCCGAGCCGATCAAGGCGCTGAACCAATGGATCGAGGCCTACGCGCGCGCGTCGGGGGCCCTGCATCTGGATTATCACCGGGCCATGGCCAACGCCGAAGGCGGGCTGGATGCCCGGCTGGCCGCGGATGGCGTGCATCCCACGCCGGCCGGCTATGCGGTGATGGCGCCGCTGGTCCAGCGGGCGATCGAGGACGCGCTCGGCCGCAAGTGAGCGGCCGCGGCGTCAGTGGCCGGTTTCGCGCCCGGGCAGTTCCGTACGGAAGGCTTCGATGGCGCCACGGTCCTGCAGGGTGACGAACACCGTGCGTCCGTCGGGCCCACCGAAGGCGACGTTGGTCGGCTTGCGTCCCTTGAGCCGCACTTCGTGCAGCAGCTCGCCCTGCGGCGACACCACCGCCACCGTGCCGGCCCCGTACCGGGCGATGTAGAGGTTGCCCCGCACGTCGGTGCGCATGCCGTCCAGGCCATGGTCCGGAAAGGCGATCAGCAGGCGCTTGCCGGATATCCCGCCGCTGCCGTCCAGTTCATAGGCCCACACGCGCCGCTGCACGCTCTCGTTGACGTACAGCACGTCGCCCCGGGGGCCGACCTCCACGCCGTTGGTGGTGCCCATCCCGGTTTCCAGCAGCGCGGCCCTGCCATAGGGCAGGATCCGCCACAGCTGGCCGGTGCCGGTGCGCCAGTCGGGATCGCTGGCGTAGAACATGCCATTGGGCGCGAACGCGATGTCGTTGGGCTGGTGCGCGCCCGACAGGGTGGCGAACACCCCCACCGAGCGGTCGCGTGGATCGATGCGAAGGATCTGGTGGCCGGTGTAGTCGGCCACGTACATGAAGCCGTCGGCATCGAAGCGGATGCCGTTGCCGGTGCTGCCCGCGGGCAGCGTCATGAACAGGTCCGCGCGTCCGCTGCCATCGGCATCGAAGGTCACCCGCCCGATCGTGCCGCCGCGGCCGAAGCCCACCGCATACAGCGCACCGTCCGGACCGAAGGCCGGACCCTCGATGCCTTCACCGAACGCGCCGTCACCCACGACATCGCGCGCGACGTACAGCGCTTCCACCGCCGCGCCGGCGGGCGTGTCCCTATGCGCGCAACCGGCCAGCAGCGCAGCAAGGAGTGCCGCCACGATGCGTGTGGACCCGGGTGACGTCATCGGTTTCCCCTCGGGGGCGCGCAGCGGGTCTGCACGTGTCAGCCCGGCGTGGCGAACACGGTGATCTCTTCGCGGTCGTGGTACAGCTGGCGTGCGCGGATCTCCAGCGGCCTGCCGGCCTGGTCCGCGAACAGCTCCAGGCAGAGCTTGGTCTCGTCCCAGCGCTTCTTCATCGGCAGCTTGAGGTTGAACACGGCGTGCCGGCACCAGCCTTCGCGGAACCACTGCGCCATGCGCTCGGCGACGCGTCGTGGCTGCTCGACCATGTCGCAGACCATCCAGTCCAGCGGTTGCGGGGGCTTCCAGTGGAAGCCGTCCGCGCGCAGGTGCTCGACCAGGCCCGTGGCCAGCACATGCTCGCGCAGCGGCCCATTGTCGACGCTGGTGACGCGCAGGTGGTGGCGGGTGAGCACCCAGGTCCAGCCCCCGGGCGCGGCACCCAGGTCGGCGGCGGTCATGCCGGGCTTCAACAGCGCTTCGCGCTGGGCATCGTCGAGCAGCGACAGGAAGGCTTCCTCCAGTTTCAGCGCCGAGCGCGATGGCGCATCTGGCAGCAGCTTCAGGCGCGGGATGCCGAGCGGCCACGGCGCGCTGTCGCGCGCGTCCGCCGCGCACAGGAACAGGTGGTCGCCCTGCACGAACACCACGTGCAGGCGCGGCAGGCGCGCATCGTCTTTCTCGGTGAGGAACCCAGCCTTGCGCAACGCCGGACGCAGCGCGTTGCCGAAACTGCGTGCCAGTCCCGCCAGCGGCTTGGCGCTGTCCGAATCCGGATGCTCCACCCACAGGTCGCCGTAGCGCCCGCCGCCGGCCAGGGCGGCGAGAAGGGGCGTGATGCGGTCCTTCGGGTCGATGCCGCGCAGCTCGGCCAGCAACCGCAGCTTCTGCCGGGCGAAAATCAGCTCGCGCCAGGGCAGGGCGCGGTCGAGCGCCTGCGCTTCCTCGCATACGAACACCACGTGGCCATCGTTGCGCTGCGCGCGGGCATAGCCGGCGAAGCCGGCCAGCGCGGCGCGCTCGGTCAGCTCGGCGGCAAGTTCGGGTTCAAATCCCTGGCGGCAATAGGCCAGCAGGCCGGTCGTCGATGACATGGCACGGTCGCGTGAAGCGGAGGGCTGCGGCTCCTGCCGCAGTCACAGGGTACAGGAGAAGCCGGAGAAGGGCTTCCCTGCGTCCGGCTCAGTACCTGTCGCCGCCCGATTCGCCGTAGCGGCGGAGCACGGCGCGCGCGTCGTCACGACGCAAGTCGCGCACGACTTCGATGCCGCGCTTGTTGAGCTCGCCGATCCAGTCGGCCGGCAGCGGGCCTTCGTCGAACTCGGTCAGCTCCATCACGTCCTCGGCACGCGCGCCGATCAGCAGGCGGTCGATACCGGCCCAGATGGTGGCGCCGTAACACTGGCAGCACGGCTGCGAGGAGGTGGCCAGCACCACCGGCGCCAGTACATCGTTGAGGCGCGGCGTCTGCAGGCGCTGCTGCGCCAGCATGTAGGCCATGGTTTCCGCATGCGCCAGCGAGCAGGTGTGCGGCATCACCCGGTTCACCCCGAGGCTGATGACGCGGTGATCGGGTCCGAATACCACCGCGCCGAACGGACCACCGGAGTTCGCGTCGACGTTGCGACGCGAGAGCTCGATGGCCAGCGCGACCTTCTCTTCGTCGCTGGTGTAGGTTGCCGCGGGATCGACCAGGTCGTGGGTCCAGGCGGGCAGGGTCAGGTGGATCTGTTGGTAGAGCATTACCGGGCAGGCAGTGTCGAGGAAGAGGAATCGGATTCGCAGCGGCCGCTCACGCACTGGCAGGCGGTCACGTCGGCGAAGCCGCAGACGCTCATGCGGCCACTCGCAGCGCATTGCGCCTGGACGCCCTGCGGGTCGGTGGGGCTGTCCTTGTTGACGCAGGCGGGCATCGCGCCGCAGCAGTTGCCCACGTTCTTCACCGCGCAGTCGGCGCTGGTCCGGCAGCTGTAGTCCACGGTGACCGCACCGGCTTCGCGCGGCGGCAGGTTTCCGCCGGTGGGCTTGGGTGCCGGCGTCGATGCTGGGGGCGGATCGGTCGCCACGCCATCGGAGGACGCCGGCGCCGCGCAGCCCGACAGCGCGAACAGGAACAGGCACGACAGCATGGCAGGCAGCAAGCGCAGCGCGATGCGGGACATGGCGGACTCCTTCCTCGGTGGTGGTGCGCGCCAGCCTGCCTTTCGCCGCTTCAAGACGCGGTGAAAGGCGCCGGCATCAGGCCTTGGTCGCCCAGGTGTCGCGCAGGGTGACGCTGCGGTTGAACACGGGACGTTCCGGCGTGTGGTCGTAGCGGTCGGCGACGAAATACCCCGTGCGCTCGAACTGGAACGACTGCTCGGGCGCCGCGCTGGCGGCCGCCGGCTCCACGTAGCCGGTGACGGTGCGGCGCGAGTCCGGGTTCATGTAGTCGCGGTAGGTCTTGCCTTCCGACTCGTCATCGGGGTTCGGCACGGTGAACAGGCGGTCGTACAGGCGGATCTCCGCGGCGACGGCGTGCATGCCGCTGACCCAGTGGATGGTGCCCTTGATCTTGCGCTCGGCGCCGGCCATGCCGGGGCGCGACTCCGGGTCCAGCCAGCCGCGCAGTTCGACGATATCGCCGGCGTCGTTCTTGATCACTTCATCGCAGCGCACGATGCCGGCGCCACGCAGGCGCACTTCCCCGCCCGTGGTGAGGCGCTTGAAGCCCTTCGGCGGCACTTCCTCGAAATCCTCGCGCTCGATCCACAGCTCGCGCGAGAACGGCACGCTGCGCTGGCCGAAGGATGCGTCCTTGGGATGGTTGGAGAACGTCAGCGTTTCTTCGTGGCCGTCCGGCAGGTTGGCCAGCACCAGCTTCACCGGGTCGACGACGGCCATGCGGCGTGGCGCGGCGGCGTCCAGGTCCTCGCGCAGTGCGCCTTCCAGGATGCCGATATCCAGCAGCGAGTTCTGCTTGCTGATGCCCACGCGGTCCACCATCAGGCGCAGCGCGGCCGGCGTGTAGCCGCGGCGGCGGATGCCCTGGAGGGTCGGCATGCGCGGGTCGTCCCAGCCGTCGACGAGCTGGTCGTTGACCATCGCCAGCAGCTTGCGCTTGCTCATCACCAGGTAGTTGAAGTTCAGCCGCGAGAACTCGATCTGGCGGGGCTTGCTGGCTTCCTTCGGCAGGCCCTTGGCCAGCAGCGGCGCCAGCAGCTCGGGCGAGTTCGCAAGATCGACCTTGTCCACGCACCAGTCGTACAGCGGGCGGTGGTCCTCGAACTCCAGCGTGCACAGCGAATGGGTGATGCCTTCCACCGCGTCGCTCAGCGAATGCGCGTAGTCGTACATCGGATAGATCGGCCAGTCGTTGCCGGTGTTCTGGTGCTCGACGTGCTTGATGCGGTACAGCGCCGGGTCGCGCAGGTTGATGTTGCCGCTGGCCATGTCGATCTTCGCGCGCAGCGTGCGTGCACCATCCGGGAACTCGCCCGCGCGCATGCGGCGGAACAGGTCCAGGTTTTCTTCCACGCTGCGGTCGCGGTACGGCGAGTCGCGGCCGGGCTCGGTCAGGGTGCCGCGGTACGCGCGCACTTCGTCCGCGCTGAGGTCGCAGACGAAGGCGTCGCCCTGGCGGATCAGTTTCTCGGCGGCCAGGTACAGCACCTCGAAATAGTCCGAGGCATGGCGCAGGTCGTGCCAGTCGAAACCCAGCCAGCGCACGTCGTCCTGGATGGCACGCACGTATTCAGGGTCTTCCTTGGCCGGGTTGGTGTCGTCCAGGCGCAGGTTGCAGACGCCGCCGAACTCGGCCGCGATGCCGAAGTCCAGGCAGATGGCCTTGGCATGGCCGATGTGCAGGTAGCCGTTGGGCTCGGGCGGGAAGCGCGTCTTCACCGCGACGTGGCGGCCGCTGGCCAGGTCCTCGCGCACGATCTGGCGGATGAAGTCCCGCTTTTCGGGGGCGGCATCGTCCGGAAGGGTGGCGGGATGGGCGGCGTCGTTGGACATCGGGAAGGCAGCAGGCTCGGGAAAACGCAAGTTTAGCCCGTCCGGCGCCCGGGCTGGTCTATCCTGAACGGCCCTCGCGCCTCCGGTGCTGTCCATGCGCCTTCCCGTCCTGGTCATCGGCAACAAGAACTACTCGTCCTGGTCGCTGCGCCCCTGGCTGTTGCTCAGCCATTTCGGCGTGGCCTTCGAAGAAGTCCGCCTGTCGCTGGATACCCCGCAGTTCGCCGCGGAAGTCGGGCGCCATTCCCCGACCGGCAAGGTGCCCGCCCTGCACGATGGCGATGTGCACGTCTGGGATTCGCTGGCGATCTGCGAGTACGCCAACGAGCGCTGGCTGGACGGCCAGGGCTGGCCGCGCGAGCGTGCCGCACGTGCGGTGGCACGCGCGGCGGCCGCTGAAATGCACTCCGGATTCACGGCGCTGCGCACGCAGTTGCCGATGAACAGCCGGCGCACGCCGGATGCCTATCGCTGGGATGCCGCGGCCCAGCGCGACATAGATCGCATCCAGGCGCTGTGGCGCGAACTGCGCGAGGCGCATGGCGGGGATGGCGACTTCCTGTTCGGCGGATTCGGCATCGTCGATGCGATGTACGCACCGGTGGCGGTGCGCTTCGACGGTTATGGTGTGGAGCTGGACGACACCACGCGCCGCTACATGCAGGCGCTGTTCGCGCTGCCGGCGATGCAGGCATGGCGGGCCGCAGCGGCGCTCGAGCCTGAATCGGTGCCGGCCACCGACGCGTTGCGCAAGCCCCTGCCTGCCTGACCGGGTGTAGGCTGGCCGCGGAGGACGTATCCATGCGCGTGGTCTACCTGGCCGACAACCTGTTCGACGCCCATCTGGTGAAGCACGCACTGGAGGAAGCGGACATCCCGGCGTTCGTGTTCGGCGAGTCGCTGCTGGGCGGCATGGGCGAACTGCCGCTGTTCGGCGTGCTGCGCGTGTGCGTGCCGGACACAGCGTTCTCCGACGCGGAAGGTGTCGTGCAGGGCTTGGGACTGGATTCGGGCGGCAACGGCCCCATCTTGGAAGGCGACGACGAAGGCCTGGGCATCCTGCCGGCCTGATCCGCTTTCTCCCGACACACGAGGTTCGCCATGCTGGGTATCGGAGCCTACAAGCAGCGCATGCCGCGCGCGGAAGACATGCTGCCGGGGCGCAGCACGCCGCTGCCGCTGCACAACGTGCATTTCGTCAACGGACGTCCGCTGCAGGATGCATTCGACGGATTGCAGCAGGTCGAGTTCGGCCTGGGCTGCTTCTGGGGCGCGGAACGCGTGTTCTGGACGCTGCCCGGCGTGTACACCACCGCGGTCGGCTACGCGGGCGGCGGTACGCCGAATGCGACCTACGAAGAGGTCTGTTCCGGCCAGACCGGCCACAACGAAGTGGTGAAGGTGGTCTACGACCCGGCCCAGGTGTCGTTCGAGCGCCTGCTGCAGGTGTTCTGGGAAAGCCACGACCCCACCCAGGGCATGCGCCAGGGCAACGACGTGGGTACGCAGTACCGCTCCGGCATCTACTGCCATACGCCGGAACAGCAGGCCGCGGCCGAAGCCAGCCGGGAGGCCTACCAGCAGACGCTGCGTGCCGCCGGCTACGGCGACATCACCACCGAGATCGTCCATCCGGCGCCGGCGTTCTACTACGCCGAGGACTACCACCAGCAGTATCTGGCCAAGAATCCGAACGGTTACTGCGGGCTGGGTGGCACCGGCGTGAGCTGTCCCATCGGCCTGGGCGTCTGATCCCGCGCCGCCCGGTCGGCCTCAGGGCAGGTGTTCGCACCAGTACTGCAGTTCGCTGCTCTTGGTGGGTTCGTAGACGGCATGGAAGCCGGTGAAACCGCGTCCTTCCTGTTTCCCCGCGAACGGGGGCGCGTGCGTGGCCGCATGGATCAGCACGGGCTGGCCCGTGGCCATGCCGTAGACATAGACCTTGACGGCCTTGCCGGTGGCGACGCGGTCCACGTAGACCGGCTTGAACTCGAAGTAACGCCCGATCTTGGTGCCCGTGGCCCGATAGGGATCATCGGTCGGCGCCGCATCGACGGTAAAATGCTCGCCACCGTAGACGATGTGGCAGCGCACGCTGGCGGCCTGGGCCTCTACGGCCAGCGGCGCCAGGGCGAGGAGGGTCAGCAAGCGTCTGGCCTTCATGTCATTCGCCCGCGCATTGGTTGATGGTCTTCCGGTCGGGGCTGGCGCAGGGACTGCTGGCGGTCGGGTCCGGATGCGGCACGCCGTTGGCGTCGAGCCTGGCCACGTGCGTGCGCCAGTCCACCACGCCGGTGCGGTCCACCCTGGCCGACAGCACCCAGCCGGTGGTCGTCGCCGGCGTGTCGAATCCGTTGAACAAGAAGTTGCCCAGGCTGTAGATGATCGGCTTGCCGCGGTAGTACTCGGCGCCCTGGGTGACGTGCGGATGACCTCCCACCACCATGTCGGCGCCCGCGTCGATCATGCGCCGGGCGAATGCGCGCAAGCGCGGACTGGGATCGGGTTCGTCCTCCCAGCCCCAATGCATGAAGGGGATGACGATGTCCGCCCGGTGCACGCGCCGCGCGGCGATGATGTCCTCGATCACGTCGTCGTCCTCGCCGCTCCAGGCCACGCCGGGGCGGCTGGCATCGGCTTCGAAGGAGCGGGGCTTGAACTCCACATAGCCCAGCAGCGCGATGCGCACGCCGTTGCGCTCGACGATCCAGGGCGCATGCGCTGCCGTGGCATCGCGACCGCCGCCGAAATAGGGCAGGCCCGCCGTGTCCATCAGCGCCAGCTGCTCGGCGAATGCGGCCTTGCCGAAATCGCCGGAGTGGTTGTTGGCCAGCGACACGGCGTCGAAGTGCCGCTTCAGCACCGGCAGCGTGCGCGGATCGGCCCGGAACGTGTACGGTTTTTCTTCCGCCGTGCCCGTGGTCGCGACCACGCACTCCAGGTTGCCTATCCGCACGTCGTGCGAGGACAGCAGCGCCGCGAAGGGCTGGAAGGGGTCCTCACCGCGCGCGATCAGCTCGCCGGGCGTTTCCGCCACCATGATGTCGCCGACGAAGATCAGGCTGGCATCGCCCGATGACGCATGGGCCATCGGGGATGCGGCGAGGAGGGCGGACGAGAGCAGGAGGGCGCGCATGCGCCCGATCATCCCGTGTCCGGCGCGCGGGCGCCAGCCCTGCCCGCGCCGGGTCGGGGTGGCGTCAGGCGGACAGCTTCTCGCGGACGGTGGCGCGCAGCGCGGCCAGGTCCTTGGCGAAGGTCTCGATGCCGGTGGCCAGCTTTTCCTTCGCCATCGGATCGGCCTGGATCGCCGCGCCGAAGCTGTCCGCCGTGACCGCGGAGGCGTTCACGGGCTGCGCTTCGAGGGGCGACAGCTTGCGCGGGAGCGGACCGCGGTCTTGGTCCAGCGTCTCCAGCAGGTCCGGCGAAATCGTCAGGCGATCGCAGCCGGCGAGCGCCTCGATCTGCGCGGTGGAGCGGAACGAGGCACCCATCACCACCGTCGGCGAGCCGCGGCGCTTGAACTCCGTATACACGCCGCGCACGAACATCACGCCCGGGTCCTCGTCGATGTGCGCCGGGGCCTGCCCGTTGGCCACGTACCAGTCCAGGATGCGGCCCACGAACGGCGAGATCAGGAACGCGCCGGCTTCGGCGCAGGCGATGGCCTGGGTGGGGTTGAAGATCAGGGTGAGATTGCAGTCGATGCCTTCGGCCTGCAGCTGGCGCGCGGCTTCCACGCCTTCCCAGGTGGAGGCCACTTTGATGAGGATGCGGTCGCGGTCGATGCCGTGGTCGGCATACATCTGCACGAACTTGCGCGCCTTGGCGATGGTGGCGCCGGTGTCGTAGGCCTGGTCGGCGTCGACCTCGGTGGAGACGCGGCCGGGGATCAGGCCGGCGAGCCTGGCGCCCACGCCGATGGTCAGGCGGTCCACCACTTCGTCCACCAGCGCGTCGCCGCCGCCCTGCGCGCGAGCCCAGGCCAGCTGCTCTTCGATCAGGTCGGCATAGACCGGCAGGTCCAGCGCCTTCTTCACCAGGGTGGGATTGGTGGTGCAGTCCACCGGCTTGAGACGCTTGATGGCGTCGTAGTCGCCGGTGTCGGCGACGACCACGGACAGGTCGCGGAGCTGCTGCAGCTTGGAGGGAGCGGTGTCGGTCATGGGCGGTCGATGGGGAGGGGGAAATCGGGGGACAAGTATGCCCTGTCCCGCAGGGGCAGGCCGGCTGCGGGAGCGTACTTTCCGTGGATTGACGTGATAGCGCGGCTGCGGATCAGCGGTGCAGGTCGCCGCTGGCTTCGGGCTGGTAATCGATCGCGGTGACCCGCAGGCGCAACGACCGGTTGCCGGAGGCCTGCCAATCGATCGTCTGCCCCACCGACAGCCCGAGCAGTGCGCTGCCGACCGGCGCCAGCACGGAGACCAGGCCGGTTTCGACGTTCGCTTCGTGGGGATACACCAGGGTGAGGCGGTGGTGTTCGCCGGTGAGTTCGTCTTCGCATTCGACGCGCGAATGCATGGTCACCACGTTGCCGGGCATGTCCTCCGGCGCGCGCACGTCGGCGCGGTTCAGTTCGTCCATCAGCGCCAGTGCGGCGGGATGCCGGCGCAGCACGGGCGTGTCGAGCAGGGCTTCCAGGCGGGACATGTCGCGGCTGGAGATGACGAGCGGGGGCAGCGAAGGCGGCAGGCCGCTGGTGCGGGTGTTGTTCATCGGAAGTTCTCTATGGCTCTGGAAGTTTTGGGATCGCGCAAAAGGAAACGGGCGACGCGTCGCCGCGCCGCCCATCGGGGTCCTGTTTTGCGTGCCTACCGTAGCCCGGAAGGCGGCGGGGTTCAAGCCGCCTGCGGAGGCGACGACGCAGGCGGCGCGACGTCGGCGGTTGGCGTAGCCGGCACGGGCGCGTCCGGCTGGAACAGGCCAGGCGGCAGTTCGCGGAACACCTGCGCGAACACCTGCAGGAATCCGCTCATCGCCGAGCTCTTGCGCCACACCATCGCGATCCGTCGGCTGGGATGCGAATCGCTGAAGCCGAGCAGGTGGATGTTCGGCGAACGCGCCACGGGCGGCTTCACCGCCAGCGTCGGCAGCAGGGTGATGCCCACGTCCGCCGCCACCATCTGCCGCAGGGTTTCCAGGCTGGTGGCACGGAACTCGGATTTCTCGTTGGCGCCGGACAGGCGGCACACATCCAGCGCCTGCTCGCGCAGGCAGTGGCCGTCCTCCAGCAGCAGCAGTTGCTGGTGCGACAGTTCGGCCAGCGTCAGCGACCCGCGCTGCGCGAGCGGATGCGATTCGGGCACGGCCAGCAAGAAGGGTTCCTCGAACAGGAACTCGGTGTGCAGCTGGTCGTCCGCCACCGGCAGGGCCAGCAGCCCCGCGTCCAGCTTGCCCTCGCGCAGCCGCGACAGCAGCACATCGCTCTTCTCCTCGACCAGCAGCAGTTCCAGGTGCGGGAAGCGCGCGCGGATGCGCGGCACCACATGCGGCAGCAGGTAGGGCCCCAGTGTGGGGAACATTCCCAGCCGGACGGTGCCGGCCTCGGGGTCCTGGCTGCGGCGGGCGGCTTCCTTCATCTGCTCGACCTCGGCCACGATGCGGCGCGCGCGCTCGGCGGCATCGCGGCCGGCCGGTGTCAGCATGACCTTGCGCGGCGCGCGCTCCACCAGCGGCACGCCCAGTTCGTCCTCCAGCTTCTTGATCTGGGTGGAAAGCGTGGGCTGGCTGACGTAGCACGCGGCGGCGGCACGACCGAAATGCTTGTGGTCGGCCAGGGCCACCAGGTACTTCAGGTCGCGCAGATTCATCGGAAGCCTTCTTCAAGGAGCGCGGAGCGGCGCGGGCGCACCGCCCGCGCGATGCATCATGCCGCCACGGCGTCCGCGGTTTCCACCGGGGCGGAACTGCGGATCAGGTGGTCGAAGGCGCTGAGGGCGGCCTTCGAACCCTCGCCCATGGCGATGACGATCTGCTTGTAGGGCACGGTGGTGGCATCGCCGGCGGCGAACACGCCCGGCACGCTGGTCTGGCCGCGGTCGTCGATGACGATCTCGCCGCGCGGACTCAGTTCCACGACGCCCTTCAGCCACTCGGTGTTGGGCAGCAGGCCGATCTGCACGAAGATGCCCTCCAGTTCCACGCGATGCGTGTCGCCGCCCACGCGGTCCTTGTAGACCAGTCCGGTGACCTTGCTGCCGTCGCCCAGCACCTCGGTGGTCTGCGCGCTGGTGACCACGCGCACATTGGGCAGGCTGTGAAGCTTGCGCTGCAGCACCTCGTCGGCGCGCAGTTTGCCGTCGAATTCGATCAGGGTGACCTGCGCCACGATGCCGGCCAGGTCGATGGCCGCCTCGACGCCGGAATTGCCGCCGCCGATCACCGCCACGCGCTTGCCCTTGAACAGCGGGCCGTCGCAGTGCGGGCAGTAGGCCACGCCCTTGTTGCGGTACTCGTTCTCGCCCGGCACGTTCATCTGCCGCCAGCGCGCGCCGGTGGACAGGATCACGGTCTTCGACTTCAGCGACGCGCCGTTGGCCAGGTGTACTTCGACCAGGCCATCGGCGCCGGCCGGCACCAGCTTCTCCGCACGCTGCAGGTTCATCACGTCGACCTGGTAGTCCTTGACGTGCTGTTCCAGCGCGGCGGCCAGCTTTGGGCCTTCGGTGTAGGGCACGGAGATGAAGTTCTCGATGGCCATCGTGTCCAGCACCTGGCCGCCGAAGCGCTCGGCCGCCACGCCGGTGCGGATGCCCTTGCGCGCGGCATAGATCGCAGCCGCCGCGCCGGCGGGGCCGCCACCGATGACAAGCACATCGTAGGGCGCCTTGGCCTTGATCTTCTCGGCCTCGCGCTTGCCTGCGTTCGTGTCCAGCTTGGCGACGATCTCTTCCACGCCCATGCGGCCGGCGCCGAAGACCTCGCCGTTGAGGAAGATGGTCGGCACCGACATCACTTCGCGCTGCTCGACTTCCTGCTGGAACAGCGCGCCGTCGATGGCCACGTGCTGGATGTTCGGATTCAGCACCGCCATCAGGTTCAGTGCCTGCACCACATCCGGACAGTTCTGGCACGACAGCGAGAAGTAGGTTTCGAAGCGGTATTGGCCGTCGAGCGAACGGATCTGCTCGATCACGTCCTGCGCCAGCTTCGACGGATGGCCGCCGACCTGCAGCAGCGCCAGCACCAGCGACGTGAACTCGTGGCCCATCGGCAGGCCGGCGAAGGTCAGATGGATGTCGTGGCCCGGCGAGGTCAGCGAGAAGGACGGTGTGCGTTCGCCGCCACGCTGCTCGGTGACGCTGATCCTGTCCGACACCTCCTTCAGGTCGCGCAGCAAGGACTGCAGCTCGGCCGAGGCGTCGCTGTCGTCCAGGAACGCGGTGATGTGGATGGGGCGCACGGCCTTTTCCAGGTAGGCCTGCAGCTGCGTCTTCAGACTGGCGTCCAGCATGGCGAACGTCTCCGTGGAGGAATAGGGGGAAGTGAGGTCAGGCATTTGCAGGAGCGGCATGCGCCGGGGGAGGGAGCCGGCCAGGGAGGGGAACCGGCAAGCGGCACATGCCGCTGCTGCAAACGTCCGTCGGGAAGGCCGACCTCCGGGCGCGTGGCCCGGAGGTGGCGGGAAGCGGATGACGCGGTACTGCGGCGGCGCATCCGCGCGGGGATGCGCCGGTGCTGCGGCGAGGCTTAGATCTTGCCGACCAGGTCCAGCGACGGGGCGATGGTCTTGGCGCCTTCCTTCCACTTGGCCGGGCAGACCTGGCCGGGGTTGGCGGCGGTGAACTGCGCGGCCTTCAGCTTGCGCAGGGTTTCCGACACGTCGCGGGCGATCTCGTTGCTGTGGATCTCGGCGGTCTTGATGACGCCTTCCGGGTTGATGACGAAGGTGCCACGCAGGGCCAGGCCTTCTTCTTCGATGTGCACGCCGAAGGCACGGGTCAGCTGGTGGGTCGGGTCGCCGACCAGCGGGAACTGGGCCTTGCCCACCGCCGGGGAGGTTTCGTGCCACACCTTGTGCGAGAAGTGCGTGTCGGTGGTGACGATGTAGACCTCGGCGCCGGCCTTCTGGAACTCGGCGTAGTTGGCGGCGGCGTCTTCCACTTCCGTCGGGCAATTGAAGGTGAAGGCGGCCGGCATGAAGATCAGGACCGACCACTTGCCCTTCAGGGTGCCGTCGGTGACCTCGACGAACTCGCCGTTGTGGAAGGCGGTGGTCTTGAACGGCTGGACCGGGGTGTTGATCAGGGACATCGGAAATCCTCGTGTGGAGTGGGATGGGTGTGGTGAAGCGATGGCGCCATGGTAGACAGGGTCTATTGATATCTCAAATCGATTAATGGAATTGAATCAATAGGCTATAGCTATGAAATCGTGAGACACCGTGGATCTGACTCGGGAAGATGATCTTCTTGGCCTGAATCTGTGGCCCAAGACGCTGTTTTTCAAGGGATTCACATGGCAGGCAGCGCCCGTCCATCGCGACGATCAGCTACGAGACCCGAGGCGTTTTCGGGGCGAACGACCCTCGCAAAGTCGACGTCCGCGCGGCGGATGCCGGGACACGATTGAGCACCATGATGGTGCGGCGCAGCGATGAGGCCCATCGGGGACGCCGGCGGCCCGGTACCATGCGTGCGATGACCGCCCATCAGCCCCCCGTACGGATCGACTCCGCCCTGCGCGCCGCCGCGACGCGCCTGCCGGGACCGGAGGCGCGCCACGAGGCGGAACACCTGCTGTTGCATGTGCTGGGTCGCGACCGTGCCTGGCTGTTCGCGCACGGGGACGCGCGCCTGACGGACACCGAGACGGCGGCGTTCGACGCCCTGCTGACGCGCCGCATCGCCGGGGAGCCGGTGGCCTACCTGACCGGCCATCGGGGCTTCTGGACCCTGGACCTGCAGGTGTCGCCCGCCACGCTCATTCCGCGCCCGGAGACCGAGCGGCTGGTCGAACTGGCGCTCGAGCGCCTGTCGGCGGACAGGCCATTGCGCGTGGCCGACCTCGGCACCGGCACCGGTGCGATCGCGCTGTCGCTGGCGAGCGAGCGCCCGCAGGCCCGTGTCATAGCGACCGACCTCAGCGCCGACGCGCTCGCCATCGCCCGCATGAACGCCGTGGCGAACGGCATCGCCCATGTCGAATTCCGCCAAGGCAGCTGGTGGACGCCGCTGCGGGGCGAGCGCTTCCACCTGATCGCCAGCAATCCGCCTTATATCGCCGACGGCGACGCCCACCTGACCCGGGGCGACCTGCGCTTCGAGCCGACGACAGCGCTGGCGTCCGGCACGGACGGTCTGGATGCCATCCGTGAGCTGATCGCCGGGGCACCGGGCTTCCTGGTGCCGGACGGCTGGCTGTTGCTGGAGCACGGTTGGGATCAGGGCGCCGCCATCCGCGCGCTGATGACCGCTGCGGGTTTCGTCGACGTGGCCACGGAGAGGGACCTGGAACAGCGCGACCGCGTGACGCTGGGGCGGCTGAGGGAAGTGCAGGACGCGAGCGGCTAGACTGTCGCTTTCATCCAGGACGGGCTGCCCATGCGCACGCTGTACCCCGACATCGAACCCTTCGACACCGGTACGCTGAAGGTCGACGACCGCCACACGCTGTACTACGAACAGTGCGGCAATCCCCAGGGCAAACCCGTGGTGCTGCTGCACGGCGGGCCGGGCGCAGGCTGCAGCCCGAAGATGCGCCGGTTCCACGATCCCGCGAAATACCGCATCGTGCTGTTCGACCAGCGCGGCTCCGGCCGCTCGACACCGCACGCGGACCTGGTGGACAACACCACCTGGGCCCTCGTGGCGGATATCGAGAAATTGCGCGAGACGCTGGGCATCGAACGCTGGCAGGTGTTCGGCGGCAGCTGGGGCTCCACGCTGGCGCTGGCCTACGCCGAGACCCATCCGCAGCGCGTCACCGAACTCGTGCTGCGCGGCATCTTCATGCTGCGACGCTGGGAACTGGAGTGGTTCTACCAGGAAGGCGCCAGCCGCCTGTTCCCGGACGCCTGGGAGCACTACATCACCGCGATCCCGCCGGTGGAGCGCCACGACCTGATCTCGGCGTTCCATCGCCGCCTGACCTCGGACGACAAGGCCACGCGGCTGGCCGCCGCGAAGGCCTGGAGCGTGTGGGAAGGCGCGACCAGCTTCCTGCACGTGGATGCGGACTTCGTCAGCGGGCACGAGGAGCCGGAGTTCGCGCTGGCCTTCGCGCGCATCGAGAACCACTACTTCGTCAATGGCGGCTTCTTCGAGGTCGAAGACCAGCTGCTGCGCGACGCACCGCGCATCGCCGGGATCCCGGGCGTCATCGTGCATGGGCGCTACGACGTGGTGTGCCCCATCGCCAATGCGTGGGACCTGCACAAGGCCTGGCCGAAGGCGAAGCTGGAGATCACCCCGGCCTCGGGCCACTCGGCATTCGAAGCTGAGAACGTCGACGCCCTGGTGCGTGCGACCGACGCCTTCGCCTGAGGGAACGATGCAAGACGGCGTGTGCGGCAGGGTCTGCGCGCACGCATGTCCATGAGGTGTGCCTGCACGTGAGTTGAGGATGGGTGCGTGCCGTATGCGGCGGTGCTGCCCGCGTGAGTTGGCGGGTATCCATGCGCCGTTTCGCCTGCTGTGCCGTGTCTGTGTGTCCGGGGACGCGGACGATTTCCGATGAAGCCTCTGAGCGCATGATGCCGAGGGTGCGATGGGGGCGATGGCAGAGCAGGACGTGGTCTCGGAGATCGGGTCGCCCCGCATCGGGCTGGAGGATGTGGATGTCGCCCGGCTCGGCATGGCGGCCCTGCGCCTGATCCGCGTGGTTGAGCACGGGGATGTGGGGAAGATGTGGGATGCCGCCTCGGCGCTGCTTCGAAGACATCAGACCCGTGACGCCTTCATCGCCTCCATCACCTCGCATCGTCGCGCGCTGGGATGGGGCATGGAGCGGCGCTGGACTGCCGCACGGATCGATCGCCCGCGCAGGGGGCCTGCCCAGCCGCCGGGCACCTATGCCGTGCTGGAGTTCTCCTGCCGGATGGGGGCGTTGGGCCTGCCGTATCGGGAACGGGTCACGCTCCGCTACGAAGAGGGCGGGGTATGGCGCTTGACGGGGTACCAGGCCCGGCCCGACTGAGCCTGTCCGGGCGCGGCCTGCTCAGGCGCGCGGAGTGCCGTCCAGATTGTGGTCGATCATCCACAGGCCCGCCCAGAGTTTCGCGTCCAGTTCGTAGCCTTCGCCGATTTTCTGCGCCAGCCACGCGGCGGCGTGTGCGCGGGGAATGGCGTGCACGGTGATGTCCTCGTCGCCATCGCCGCCGCCTTCGCCCACCTTGCGCAGGCCGGTCGCGCGGACGAAGGCGATCTTCTCGCTGCTGCTCCCGGACGAGGTGGGGCCGATCATCAACACTTCGGCGTGCGCGGCGGTCCAGCCCGTCTCTTCTTCCAGTTCCCGGATCGCCGAGACCTCGATGGATTCGTCGGCATGGATGTCGCCGACCAGGCCGGCCGGCATCTCGATGGTCGGCGCCTGCAGCGGCACGCGGAACTGCTCGACGAACAGCACCTCGTCGTCCGGCGTCACCGCGATGATGATCGCCGCCAGGCCCCCCGCGTGCGCACGTTCCACGTACTCCCACGTGCCGCGCACCATCATGCGCTGGTATTTGCCCTGCCAGACCACTCTGACGGGTGCGTTGCGCTTGTCGTCGTCGCGTCGGTCCATGTGGGGATGCTATCGGGTGAGGGTGACGTTTTACAGACGATCAGTAAGCCGGATCATCCAGCCCCGCCGCCGCCCGCAACCGCCGCCGTGTCATCGGGCCGAAGCGCAGCGCATCGGACAGGCCCGCGAGCATGTCGCCATCGGCCGGGCCGCGGGCGTGGCCGTGGGCGATATCGCCCAGGGGGGCGTCCAGTGCGATGGTGGTCAGTTGTCGCCAGAGCAGGGCGTGTTCGCGCTGTTCGCGCAGGCGCACGGCCATCGTGGCGGCGCCGCGCAGGCGCAGGAAGGCGACTTCGTCCACGCGTGCCAGCAGGGTGTCGAGATCGCCGAAATGCGCCAGCAGGACGGCTGCGGACTTCGCACCGATGCCGCTGACGCCCGGAATGTTGTCCACCGCATCGCCGGTCAGGGCGAGGTAGTCGGCGATCTGCCGCGCCTCCACGCCATGCCGTGCCTTCACGCCGGCCATGCCCCAGCGCTGGCCGCGCGCGAAATCCCATTGCTCGTCGTGGTCGCCAAGCAACTGGGAGAGATCCTTGTCGGCCGACACGATGACGCCACGGAACCCATCCGGGCGGGCAGCATGCAGCGCGCTGCCGATCAGGTCGTCGGCTTCGTATTCGCCATGCGACAGCACGCTCAGCCCCAACGCCGCGCACAGTGCCTTGCAGTGGGTGAACTGCCGGCGCAGTGCGTCCGGCGCGGGATCGCGGTTGGCCTTGTAGGCCGGATACAGCCGGTTGCGGAAGCAGCTGTCCAGCGCCTCGTCGAACGCGATCGCGATGTGCGCGGGACGCTCCTTCTCCAGCAGCTCCAGCAGGAAGCGCGCGAAGCCGTGCACCGCGTTGGTGGGCCAGCCGTCGGCATCGTGGAATTCGTCCGGCATCGAATGCCAGGCGCGGAACACGTACAGGCTGGCGTCGACCAGGTACAGCGGCCGCGCAGGAAACGCCTCAGGCACCGGGCGTCCAGTCCGTGAGCAGCAGGGCCGGATCGGGGCGCTCGCGTTCCGGTGCTTCCATTTTCGGCGTGCCTATATGGATGAAGCCGGCGATGCGTTCGTCGGCCGACAGGCCGAGCGTGGCCGCGACGGCGGCGTCGTAGGCCATCCAGCCGGTCAGCCATTGCGCACCGAAGCCCAGCGCCTGCGCGGCCTGCAGCAGGGCGAAGCAGACGCTGCCGGCCGTCAGCAGCTGTTCCTGCTCGGGCACCTTGTGCCCCGGCGTGAGCCGCGCCACCACGGTGACGATCACCGGCGCATGAGAGAAGCGTGCGCGGTCTTTCTCCACGACGGCATCGGCCGCATCGGGTTGCAGATGCAAGGTGCGTGCCGCAAGCAGGTCGCCCAGCGCATGGCGGGCTTCCCTCTGCAGGCGGATGAAGCGGAACGGCACCAGTTTGCCGTGGTCCGGCACGCGCACGGCCGAGGCCAGCATGCGCAGCAGCGTGGCGTGGTCCGGGCCGGGCTCGCCGAGTTGCTTCGACGGCACCGAGCGGCGTGTATCGAGGACGTGCAGGGGATCGGTAAGCGACATGCGTCAAGTTTACCGTGTCACATCTTGTTGCATGGCACTAAAATGCCGAGCGCATCACGGTTGCCCGTGCGGCGGATTTCCTACGATGTCATGGCGGATCCCCGGTCCGCATCCCCCGAACGCCTTTCGCCCTCACGGGCGGAGACCCTGCGCATGTCGAACGTCTTCAATATCGCGGACCGCCCCGGGCGCGACACGCGCCTGCTCGACCAGGCGCGCGACGCGGCGATCCCGCCGCTGGTGGACGCCTTCGCCATAGCGCTGGGCCGGTTCGACGACGCCCTGTTCGACCGCGCCGAGCGCGCGGGCCCTTCGCAGATGGCGTTCCTGGATGCGATGCGCGAACTGCGTCGTCGTCGCGAAGACATCGTCGTGCGCTTCCGCGCCCACCTGCAGCGCGCCTGGAAGGCCCTGCAGGAGGGACAGCCCCTCTCAATGGAGACCGCATTCGCACAGGGGGCGGACGACACCCTGACCCTGGTGACGGACCAGGAACTCGAATCCCGGCTGGCGGTGCGCAACCTGGCCAGCGTCATCCAGCGCGATTGCAAGCCGGTGCTCCTGCGACTGGATCGCCGGCTCGGCTGGATCGCCGGCGACGTGGCGCTGGACAGCGACCTGAATCCCATCGGTCCCGAACACATCGGCGTGGCGGTCCACCAGGCCTTCTCGGCGTGCGACCTGGCCCCGGAGGTCAGGCTGGTGGTGATCAAGCTGTGCGAACGCGACCTGGTCCCGGCGATCGCCCGGATCTACGCGGCGCTCGACCAGCGGCTCGGCGGCGGTACCGCGCCGGAGCCAGCGGCGCGCCGTGCCTCCAGGCCCGAGGCTGCGCGCGAGCTGGAGGACCTGATCGCCGACGAGGAGCCGGGCGCCCCGGCCTGGGCGGCGCGCTTCCTCAACCGCATGGCGGGCGTGAACCGTGGCCTGCAGGCCGCACATGCCGGCGCGCAGTCCCCCGGCTTCGGCGAGGTGCCGCCCGGTTACGCCTCCGCGCCCGGCGCACAGGGCGTCCTGCTGGAGGCGCTGCATCACCTGCTGCAGGAATCGCGCCGTGGCCGTGACGTGCAGGACGAGGCCCCGCGTCCGGCGCATCCGCAGCGCGACTTGTCGCAGCGCGAGATGCTGTCGGTGCTGTCGCTGCTGCAGAGTTCCCCCAGCGCCACGCTGCGCGCCGCCATCGGCGACACCGGCGAGTCGCTGTCGCAGCGCCTGAAGAACGAAGTGCTCAGCAGCGCGATGCAGCTGGGCGTGGATCCCGCCACGGCGCGCCTGGCGCCGGTCGACGAGGATGCCATCGACCTGGTCGGCATGCTGTTCGACGTGATGCTGGACGAGCGCGATCTGGAAGGCCGTCCGCGCGAACTGATCGGCCGCCTGGTGGTGCCGTTCGTCAAGGTGGCGCTGCTGGACCGCCGCATGTTCGTGCAGAAGACGCATCCTGCGCGCCGCCTGTTGAACGTGCTGGCCGAGGCCTGCGAGGGCAACAACGGCGAGAGCGCCGCCGAACGCACGCTGTTGACCAAGGTCGAGGAGGTCATCGACCGACTGGTGGCCGAGTTCAACGAGAACCTGGCGATCTTCCTGACGCTGGAAGAGGAATTCCGCGCGTTCCTGGAACAGCACCGTCGACGCATCGAGATCGCCGAGCGCCGTGCCGCCGAGATCCAGCGCGGCCAGGAGCGTCTGGAAGCCGCGCGCACGCGCATGGCCGCCGAGCTGGACGAGCGCTTGGCCGACCGCCGCGTGCCGCAGGCGATCGAGGATTTCCTGCGCCAGCCGTGGGCCCACCACGTCACCATGACGGTGTTGCGCGAGGGCGAGGAGGGCGAGGGCCTGCGCGAATCGCTGGCGCTGGCCGACGGGCTGCTGGAAGAACTGACCGAAGCGCAGCGCCACGTGATCGGCAAGCCGTGGCTGCAGGCCTGGAGGCCCGCGCTGCTGAAGGTGTTCGCCAGTGTTGGCCTGAACCAGGATGCCGCAGGCGGGGCCGTCGACGCGCTGCACGACACGCTGCAGGCGGTGGCCGCGGCGCGTCCGGACCTGGAAAAGGCACTGCCGGAACTGCCCCAGGTGGTGCTGCCCAAACCGGCCGTGGACGAAGAGGCCACGCCCATCCAGCTTGTCGGTGGCGCCGACACGCTCGATTTCGACCACAGCGATGCGGACCATTTCCGCGGCCTGCCCATCGGCACGTGGCTGGATTTCATCGACAAGGACAACAAGGTCCAGGCCGGCAAGCTGTCCTGGGTCAGTCCCATTTCCTCGCGCCTGCTGTTCGTCAACCGGCGCGGCGTGCGCTTCTGCGTGGCTTCGCCGGAGGAGCTGGCGGCCATGGTCCGTCTGGGCCGCCTGCGCACGCACCAGAGCGAGGACGCGTTCGACAGCGCGATGCAGGGCGTAATCGAACGCCTCGAGCCCACGCCCTCGGCGGGCATCCCTTCCTGATCGCGCCGGGCGTCCGCGCGGCGCCGTCGCGCTCTGTTAGCATCGCCGCAGCGATGACCTAACGACGAGGGGCGCCATGGCGGTCGAAGTTCGGGTACTGAAGGAAACCGCGCCCGGCGAGCGCCGGGTGGCCGCCACGCCGGAGACGGTGAAGAAGCTGGTCGCCGCCGGTGCGCGCGTCGTCGTCGAGCGTGGCGCAGGCGCAGCTGCCGGCTTCATCGATCAGGCCTACGCCGATGCCGGCGCTGCCGTGGACGATGGCGAAGGCCGGGCGCAGGCCGATGTGCTGCTCTGCGTGCAGCCGCCTCCTTCCGATGCGATCGCCGGTTTCAAGGCGGGCGCCACGCTGGTCGGCATGCTCCAGCCCACCGCCGATCCCGTGCGGGCCGATGCGCTGCAGGCGCGTGGCCTGCAGAGTTTCCCGCTGGAACGGCTGCCGCGCACCACCCGTGCGCAGGCGATGGACGTGCTGAGTTCGCAGGCCGGCATGGCCGGCTACAAGGCGGTACTGATTGCGGCGCAGCTCGCCCCGCGCTTCTTCCCCATGCTGACCACGGCCGCCGGCACCATCCGGCCCTCCAAGGTGCTCATCGTCGGTGCCGGCGTGGCCGGGCTGCAGGGCGTGGCCACGGCCAAGCGCCTGGGTGCGCAGGTGGAAGGTTTCGATGTGCGCCCGGAAACGCGCGAACAGATCGAATCGCTGGGCGGCAGGTTCCTGGACCTGGGCGTGAGTGCGGCGGGGGAGGGCGGTTATGCACGCCAGCTCACCGAAGAGGAACGCGCCCTGCAGCAGCAGCGCCTGGCCGACCATCTCAAGGGCATCGACGTGGTGGTCTGCACGGCGGCGGTCCCCGGCAGGCCGGCCCCCAAGATCATCACCGCCGCGATGGTCGCCGGCATGAAGCCCGGTAGCGTCATCGTGGATCTGGCGGCGGAAACCGGCGGCAACTGCGAGCTCACCCGCCCCGGCGAGACCTACGATGCCCAGGGCGTGACGATTGCGGGCCCGCTGAACCTGGCCAGCCTGGGCGCGGTGCACGCCAGCGAAATGTACGCCCGCAATGTGTTCAATTTCGTGTCCCTGTTCGTCAAGGACGGTGCGTTGCAGTTCGACTGGAACGACGAACTGCTGGCGAAGACCGTGTGGCCGGAACGGTCCGACGCGTCCGCGCAAGCGGCCTGACGCGGGCGAAACCGGATCAGCGCTCTTCCCGCGACGGGCGCCGCCGCGGTGCGTTCTCCTGCATCCACGCCTCGCGCTGCTCGGGCGTCATCTTCTTCCACTGGTCGCGCAGCGCGGCGCGCTGCTCGGGCGTGAGTTCCTTCATCCGGCCGTAGAGCGCGCGGGCCTGTCGGCGCTGTTCCGGACTCATGCCTTCGAAGCGCTTCATCCCGTGGCGTGCCTGTGCGCGCTGCTCGGGCGACAGGGCCTGCCAGCGCTGCGCGCGCTCCATCATGCGGGGACGGTCCTCGGGTTCGCGGTTCCAGCGGTCGCGCAGGGGAGCGATCAATGCCTCGCGCTGCTGCGGCGTAAGCTTTTCCCAGGCGGGCAGGGGCGCGGGCGGCGGCGACTGGGCGAACGCCTCGGCAGACGCGAGGGCCAGCAGGCCGAGGACGAAGAGGCGGGCGATACGGGTTGTCATGGGTCACTCCATCGCAAGGGGCTGTGCCTCGGCGGAAGCCAGCCACAGGTACAGGTCGGGGTCTTCTTCCAGCGTGCCAGCGGCGGTTTCGTCCAGCGTTTCGCCGTCGGTCGAGGCCAGCGGTGCGGGCGTCGTCACGCCGGGGGAGGAGGGGGTGGGCGCCTGCGGCAGGAACTGCAGGCCGACGCCGACCGCCAGCACGGCGGTGAACGCGGTCGCGGTGAGCCAGCGCCATGGGCGCGCGTCGCCGGACGCCGGCGCGGCGCGCTGGGCCTCATGGCGGGCGGCGCGCAGGCGCGCCATTGCCTGGGGCGACATCTGCGCCAGCGACGCGCGATGCAGGGTGCGGGCCTGCGCGTCGAAGCCGCCGTCGTCAGGGGTATACGGGTTCATCGGAATTCCTCCAGTTGCTTCTGCAGGGCGTCTCGCGCACGGGACAGGTGGGTCTTCACCGATCCCTCCGAGCAGCCCATGACGCGCGCGGTGTCCGCCACGTCAAGTTCTTCCAGCACGCGCAGCGTGAACGCTTCGCGCTGGCGTGCCGGCAGGCCGCGCAGCGCTCTCACCAGACGCGCGTAGGCCTCGCGCTGGTCGTGCGCCTGCGAGGGTCCCGCGCCCAGGTCGGGCGCCCAGTCCACCGGGCCTTCCTCGCCACGGTCGCCGGTGGGCAGCAGCCAGCGCAGCCGGAAGCTGGCGCGGCGCTGCAGGTCCACGATCCGCCGCCGCAGGATGCTCCAGAACAGCGGGGTCCATTCTTCGGCGGGGCGGTCTGCGTAGGCCAGCATCTTCATCATGGCGTCCTGCACCGCATCCAGCGCGTCCTCGCGCTGGCGCAGCCCGGCCTCGGCGAAACGGAACGCCCGCGGGCCGATGTCGGCCAGGAACCGTTCCAGCGTCGCCGCCGGTACGGGGGACGACACGGTGTCCGGCGACGGAGGGGGGGCGGTGCTCACCAACATAGCTTAGCGGCCGGTGCCGTGAATCAGCCGCGATCCGACCACGGGTGCGGGCGATGCGGATGCGCAGTGGCGGGGACGGGCGTCAAGGTCAATCCTCCGTGGATACCGCAGGCGGGAACGCGCCACGGCGCGTCCGGTTGACACGCCCCCGCTGGGGCCCCGGTGGATTCAGGTATGGTTATGATGCGGAACACGCCCCGCCCCTGCGCGGTGGTGCCGACAACGTGGACAGGATGGGGGAGCGGATGAGCGACGGGTTCGTGGCGCTGTACATCTTCATGCTGGCGGCCATCGCCGGGCACGTGATCATTTCGCGGGTGCCGGTGATCCTGCACACGCCGCTGATGTCGGGCTCCAACTTCATCCACGGCATCGTGCTGATCGGCGCGATGGTGGTGCTGGGCCACGCCGATACGACGCTGGAGAAGGCCATCGGCTTCATCGCCGTGCTGCTCGGGGCGGGCAACGCCGCGGGTGGCTACGTGGTCACCGAGCGGATGCTGGAGATGTTCAAGAGCAGCAAGCCCGCGGGTGGCAAGTGAGCAGCACGCCGATCATGCCCGCGCGCGCCGGCGCCACCGCGCGCGACCTCTTCCAGTGGTTGAGCTACCTGCAGTACCCGGCGTTGCTGGTGGCGCTGGGGTACGGGGCCAAAGCGGGCTGGTCGCTCGCGATGGCCGGCACAGACATCGGGGCGACGGTCTACGACGATTTCAACTATGTACTGCTGTACGCCGGCATCGGCATCGGCCTGTCCTCGCTGCAGGACCCCACCAGAACGCAGAACGACGTCTCCAGGCGCGTCTGGCAGGACCCGCGCAAGGGACGCTGGATGCTCCTCCTGCTGTCCTTCTACACGCTCACCTCCATGGTGGCCGGACTGGTCGGTGCGTATCTGGCCGATACGACAGTGGTGAACCAGTTGTCGTTGGGACTGGTGGCGTTCGGCCTGGGCATGGTGGGACTGCTGAAGACCGCCATCGAGATGCGTGAACACCATCGGCTGGACAAGCAGGTCGCGTCGTCTTCCGGGGGGAGCCAGGCATGATGAGTGCGTTGACGCTGGTGAAACTGAGTTACTTCGTGGCCGCCACGCTGTTCCTGCTGGGCCTGCAGCGCATGGCCAGCCCCAGGACCGCGCGCAGCGGCATCCAGTGGGCGGGCGTGGGCATGCTGATCGCCACCATCGCCACGTTCTTCCTGCCGGGCCTGCACAACATCGGCCTGATGGTCGCGGCCATCGTGATCGGCGTGGGCCTGAACTGGGTCTGGGGCAAGAAGGTCGCCATCACCGACATGCCGCAGATGGTCGCGCTGTTCAACGGCATGGGCGGCGGTTCCGCCGCGGCAATCGGCGCGGTGGAGCTGGTGCGCTATTCGGCCGGTGAGCCGGCACCGTCCACGTTCACCCTCTCGCTGGCGGTCATCGGCGCGCTGATCGGCGCGGTCTCGCTGACCGGCTCGGTGATCGCCTGGGCCAAGCTCGACGGGCGCATGGACAAGCGCTATACCTTCCCGGGACAGCAGTGGTTCAACGCGCTGGTGGCGCTGGCCGCCATCGCCTGCGGCGTGATGGCGCTGACCACGCTGGCGATGCCGTGGATCATCGCCTTCTTCGTGCTATCGCTGGCGCTGGGCGTGCTGATGACGCTGCCCATCGGTGGTGCCGACATGCCGGTGGTGATCTCGCTGTACAACGCCTTCACCGGCCTGGCGGTGGCGTTCGAAGGCTATGTGCTGGGCAACGAAGCGCTGATCATCGCCGGCACCATGGTGGGCGCGGCCGGCATGCTGCTGACGCGCCTCATGGCCAAGGCGATGAACCGCAAGATCAGCAACGTGCTGTTCTCCAACTTCGGCGGCGGCGGCGCGGCCATGCAGGAGATCGGCGGATCGATGAAGCCCATCGAGGCCGCCGACGTCGCCGCGATGATGGCCTATGCCGAACGCGTGGTGATCGTGCCCGGCTACGGCCTGGCGGTGGCGCAGGCACAGCACAAGATCTGGGAGCTGACGCAGAAGCTGATGGAGCGCGGGGTAAAGGTGAAGTTCGCCATCCACCCGGTCGCCGGCCGCATGCCGGGCCACATGAACGTGCTGCTGGCCGAAGCCGGCGTGCCCTACGACCTGATCGCCGACATGGACGACATCAACCCCGAGTTCGCCAACACCGACGTCTCCCTCGTGATTGGCGCCAACGACGTGGTCAACCCGGTGGCGAAGACCGACCCGGCCAGCCCCATCTACGGTATGCCGATCCTCGATGTGGTGAACAGCAAGAACACCATCGTCATCAAGCGCGGCAAGGGCACCGGTTTTGCCGGCATCGAGAATGCGCTGTTTTACGCTGACAACACCCGCATGCTGTACGGCGATGGTTCCGAGATGGCCAATGCGCTGGTCAGCGAACTGAAGGCGCTGGACGGCGGGCACTGAGCCCGCCGGCCCGCGCGCGTCCTGTTCGTCAGGCGGCCGCAGGCTGGGGCACTTCGTTGCCGTCCTCCTGTCGCAGGCGGCGGACTTCCGAAGTGGTGCGGCCGAAGGCGTTCTTGAACGCGCGGCAGAATGCGCTCTGGCTCTCGAACCCCAGCATCCCGGTGATCTCGCAGATCGGCAGACCCGTGCCGCTGACCATGTCCCACGCCTGGCGTTCCCGCAGGCGCGCGGCGTATTCGGTGGGTGTTTCCCCGAACACGCTGCGGTAGATGCGGATGAGGTGGCAGGGCGAGTAGTTCGCCATGCCGGACAGCGCATCCAGGTCCAGCCGCACGTCGGGGTTGCACTCGATCGCATGGCGCACGCGCAGCAGGCGCAGCAGCGTCTGCTGCCTCCGTGCCAAGGTGCGGCCGTTGCAGCGGGCCAGGCAGGCCTGTAGATCGATCTGCAGGTCGCCCAGCGCGGAATGCAGGGCTTCGAGCAGCGTGGCGGGGTCGCCCGGCGTGCGTGCATCGCCTGCGTGGCCGTCGCGGGCGATCCGTGCGAGCAGGCCCGCCGCGTCGCGGCTGGCGCGGCCGCGCCAGGGCAGCAGTCCGGTCGCCGGCTCGCGGGTCTGCCCCATGCGGTCCCATGCGGCCACGGACGCACAAAGCGCGAGCCATCCGCGCGGACCGAGTGCGCGGCAGCGCAGCGCGCCGTCACGCCACACCTGCATGTGGCGCGCGGGCAGGGTCCAGTGGCCGCTGGTGGCGGACAGTGCCAGTGGGCCTTGCAACGGCCACCACAGCGACATCCATCCGGCAGGTGTATCCACCTGGATGCCGCGGCCGCGCGCGTGCAGGACGTGGAAGGCATCGCCGGGAAGCCGGGAGAGATCGAGGCTGTCGCCGAATCTGAGGCTGTAGTGGAGCGTGCGCATCGTATTGGCCCTCTGCATGCATGCGCTGGAGGCATTGCATCAAGGCCACTCTAGGCGGCATTGGCGCGGGATTTGAGGGCCAATCCGCTGCCCTGCGCAGGAGCCAATGCGGCGCCCCGGCTCCTTTTTCTAGGTCGCAAAAAAGAACGCCCGGCCGGGCCGGGCATGTCCACCTGAAGGGCAGGACGTTCCTCTGCAGGGAACTGGCGCCCGGTCTGGCCGGGAGAGCGGTGCGGCGCTGTGGACGCATGCAGCATCGCGCAGTGCACGGGCGCGCATGGTGCAGGGGCAGCGCCCGCCATGGACCGCATGCGCGCGATGGATGTGCACGTGCTGCGCGCGCCGCGTCCGGCCCCAGGACGGGACCGGGCGCGGGCTTCACTCAAAAGCGCTGCAGATACTTCATGTAGAGAAAGCGGCCGATGTCGTACTGGCCGTGGTAGGACACGTTGGCGCTGGGCTGGCTGTAGAACTGCGGACCCTCGCGGTCGAACACGTTGTTGGCACCCACCGAGATCGTCGCATCCCACGGCGCAGTCCAGCGCAACTCGATGTCGTTGAACGTCACCGAGCCGCGCTTGTGCACCGCACGCGACTGCGCCGGGTTGGCGGCGACGAAGCCGGGATCGCTGCATTCGTCTGGGAACAGGGCTGCGGACAGGCAGGTCTCCTTCTGCGAGGAGTAGTAGCGGGCGCCCCAGGTGGCGCCGAAGCTGCCGAAGGTCCACGTCAGGTTAGCGTTGGAGCGGACGCGGAATGTCCCGATGAAACCGGGCGAGGTCGCGTAACCGACCAGCTGCTGCGGCAGGGTGGCGGGGTTGGTGTCGGTCTTGATCTCGTCGCGCGCGGTGTAGGTGGTCTGCCAGACCAACCGGAAATCGCCCGCCGCTTCGGTGGCAAGGCGGTAGCTCAGGTCCAGGTCGTAGCCTTCCGTTTCGCGGTAACCGGCGTTGATGCCGTTGAAGGTCAGGTTGTTGACGAAGCCGAGCACCGGATCGCGGGTGAAGGCGGCGCAGCGCGCGGCATCGTTCTGGATGTAGCAGTCATTGAGCATCTGCATGGGCGTGTCGGCCACGATCGTGTCTTCGATGCGGATGTTCCACCAGTCCAGGCTGACGTTCAGGCCGCTGGCGAATCCCGGGCTCCACACCACGCCCAGCGTCTTCGATTCGGACGATTCCGGCAGCAGGTCCGGGTTGGAACCGTTGAAGAACGCCACTGGTGTCTGCGAGTTGGGCGATCCGGCCGGGACGAAGCCCTGCGCGAGCTGGCGGTAGGTGTCGGCGTTGGCGATGTCCTGGGCGCAGCGTGCGCGGACCGCTGCGTTGCCCGCCGACGCCCCGAACAGCGTGTCGCAGGGATCGGTGAAGAAGCTGAAGGTCTGCGAACCCCCGCCGTACAGGTCGTTGATGGTCGGCGCGCGGAACCCTTCGGCGTAGGTGCCGCGCACGAGCACCGAGTCGACCGGCTTCCACTTGAAGCCGACCTTGCTGTTGGTGGTATCACCGAAGGTATCGTAGTCCGAATAGCGCGTGGCTACGCTGAAGCTCAACTCCTCGGCACCGGGCAGGTCGGCCAGCAGGGGGATCGACAGCTCGGCATTCAGCTCGTCCACGCGATAGCTGCCTCTGGTGGGGCCTGCGGACAGGGTGGTCGAGTTGCCCGTCACCGCCATCGCGTCGGGAATGAAACGGCCGGATTCCTTGCGGCTTTCCACGCCCACGGCGAAGCCCAGCTCGCCGCCGGGCAGCGCGAAGAGCGAGCCCGACAGGTTGGCGGTGAATGCTTCGGTCTCCGTCTCGCCGGTCGAGTTCAACGTCTGGAACAGGTAGTCGATCAGCGCCCGGTTGTCGGTCAGCCCGCCGTCACCGGCGCGGCCGAAGGGGATGAACGGGTTCCATGCTACGCAGTCGGTCAGCGGGATCGGGTTGGTCGGCGTGCCGCATTGCACCTGGCCGTTGGCGTTGAGGAACGACGGACCCACCGCCCGCGCCACGCGGGCCAGGTTGAGGTTGCCGTAGTTCTCCTGGTGGACCTTGTTGTTGTTGTACAGGTAGTTCACGTCCCAGTCGTAGAACCGTTCGCCCGCCTGGAAGCTGCCCTCCAGTCCCACAGTGAAACGCCAGGTGGTGGAGGTCGGCTTGTCCACGCGCGGGATCTCCCACGTGCGGCGCGCGAAGTTGACGGCCGTCGGTGCGGCGTAACCGTGGTGCGTGCCGACCGGGTTGTAGTAGCTGTCGGCCGACATCATCAGCCCGAACGACGCGCTCTGGAATGGATAGCCCGCAATCTGCCTTGCAGCCTCGCGCTGGCTATACAGCATGCTGCCGCGCAAGCGGATGTCCTCGGTGAGGTCGAAGCTGCCATCGACGAACAGCGAGCGGCTCTCGAGCGGCGTGCGCAGATGGGTCTGCTGGTTGGGGTTGCTCTTGTCGGCGGTGGAACCGGCCGGATCGGCCGCGCTGGTGCCGGTATTGGTGTTGAGCGCATGGAAGTTGCCGATGTCGCGCCAGTCGGCGCCGGCGTCGAGCACGCGATTGCCGCCGAGGGACGCGGGAAGATTGATCACGCCCCACTGGCTGACCGTCGTCCATCCGCGCGTGGGATGCCACTGGCCCTGCGGATAGGCCGAATACGGCCGGTCGCGGGCCATGACCTCCTCTTCCTTGCGGTACTCCACCGCGGTGGTCAGCGAGCCGCGGTCGCCGTTGAAACCCAGTACGAAGTCGGCGCGGGTGATCTTGCCGTCGCCCTCGTCGTACTGGCCGTGATAGAGCTGCGCCTGCGCGCCCTCCACGCCCGAGCGGGTGATGATGTTGACCACGCCGGCGATGGCGTCGGAGCCGTAGATCGAGGAGGCGCCGTCCTTCAGCACCTCGATGCGTTCGACGGCGGCGGTCGGGATCAGCGAGATGTCCTGCAGACCGCTGGTACTGGCGCCGATGCGCTGGCCGTTCACCAGCACCAGCGTGCGCGCGGTGCCGAGGTTGCGCATGTCGATGAACTGTCCACCCACATTCTCGCCGGACGACAACGGCATCGCGCGGCTGATCGCCGGAGCACCGGTGGCGGAGATGTTCTGCAGGATGTCGGCGATGGACTGGAAACCCTGTCGCTCGATGTCGTCCCGGCTGATGGTTAACACCGGCGCGGCGCTCTCCATGTCGACCTGGCGGATGCGGCTGCCGGTGACCTCGATACGGTCCAGCGTGGTGGGGTCCTGCGTGCTGTCCTGGGCGGCCGCGGCGCAGGTGTAGATTGCGGTGGCGGCGAGTGCCACGCGGATGGCCTCGCGCAGTGGGCTGTGCTGCAACGTCATGGGAAGCTCCGTGATGGGTGGAAGGCGCCCGCGCTGCGTCGGCGGACTTCCGTCAGCATCACGAGTTCTTAACCCCGGGATTGCGCGCACCACGACGAAAACGATATGCGCGGCTTGATCATCCGGACCGGCGCCTCCACGCGGCGCGTGCAGCGATATCCCGGGCCACGACTTGCGCAGCGCCTGCACAACGCTCACGGGGGCGCGCCGCTAGCGTCATGCCTTCCATTCACGCCTGGGAGTCGCCATGCTGCGTAGTGCATTGCGGGCCGTCTGCTGGATCACGGGCATTGCCGCCTGCATGGAAGCCGATGCGGCGTGTTCGATGACGAGCGGAAGCGGGCGTGCGCCGTTGGTCGAGCTGTACACCGCCGAAGGCTGCAGCGAATGCCCCGCAGCGGATCGATGGCTGTCGTCGCTGGCGACCCGGCCGCCAGACCAGCGGCCCGTGCTGTTGGCGCTGCACGTGGACTACTGGGACGATATTGGCTGGCCCGATCCGTTCGCCGCACCGCTGCATGGCAGGCGACAGGAGGCCCGCGTCCTGCTTGCCGGCAAGCGCGTGGTGGTAACGCCCCAGGTGATGATGGGTCGGCACGTGCCGGTCGACTGGCGTGATGCAGGCGCGTTCTCGAGGCTGCTGGCGGCGGAGCGTTCCCTGCCGCCGGACATCGATCTCTCCCTGGATGTCATGCGCGGGCAGGGCGAACTGCGGGTGACGATCGGCGCATACACGCGGAAGGCGACCGCCTCGTCACCGCTGCTGTGGCTGGCCCTCTATCAGGATGGCCTGAGTAGCCGGGTGACGGCCGGCGAGAACGCCGGCAGGCGGCTGCGGCACGACCGGGTGGTAAGACACCTGCAGGGGCCATGGCAGGTCCTCGGCGACACATATGCCAGCGAGGCCAGCGTGCCGCTGCCTGCGGATGCGGACATCGGCGCGATGGGCCTGGTGCTGTTTGCCGAGTCGTCCGTGACCGGCGAGGGACTGCAGGCGATGGAATTGCCGCTGTCGGCATGCGGGCCGGAATGAACGTGCACGCCCTCCCGTCGTCAGCCGGACGCCGGGCTGCGCAGCACGCGCGCGGCGGCGAATGCGCAGGGCGTGCCCACCAGCGCCATATGCGCAGCCAGGTGCGCCAGCTGGCTCCATTGCCACGCAGGCCATTGCCCGTTACCTGCGGCGGAGAGCGGCACCACCACGTAGGTCATCGCCAGATAGAGCGCTGCACCGTAGAGCGGTCCGAACAGCCAGGGGCGCCGGGCCAGTGCGGGCCAGATGCGCGCCACCCGATAACAGGCCCACGCCATCACCAGCACGATGCCGTAGTGCGACAGCGCGCCGAGCACGGCCGCAGGCGCGCCGACCGAATAGGCTTCGCGCCCCAGCCACCCCGAGGCGATGGATTGCAGGATGCGCACCGGTGGCACCCCTTGGGCACCCCAGAAGGTGAGGGCGTACAGCAGGTCGAGCGAGCCCGCGACGGCGGCGGCGAGGAACAGCGTGGGAGCGACGGCACGGCGGAAGCAGGAAGGTGTCATGTGCATGCGGATGGGGCATCTGGGCTGCGATTGGACGCATGGCGCGCGCGCATGCACAGATCCAATTGCGTCCCCGCCGCACGGGGCCATGCCGACGCGGATTTCAGCGACGCAGCACGCGTCCGCACGCCCAAGCGATCGGTACGCCGATCAGGCCGGCACACGCCAGCAGGCATACCAGCACCCCGTCGGGTCGGGACGGTGCGCCGCCCTCCACCGCCAGCAAAGGGACGGCCACATGGAACACCGCCACGTACATCGACGCGCCGAACAGGGCGCCGACGCGCAACGGGTGTCGGCGCAGCGCCGCATGACGCCTGAACGCGGCCAGGTACAGATGCGCCAGCAGCCACACCAGCGCCGTGTAGGCCAGCACCCCGAACAGGGCGGTGGAGGTGTCGCCGTCGTAGGCGGCACGGCCGAGGAACCAGGCGGCGATGGACTGCGGGATGCGCAGCGGGTCCACGCCCTCGGCCGCCCAGAACAGGACCGCCACGCCGAGGTCCAGCACCGCGCCAGTGACCGCCGCGAGCAGCACCCAGGGCGTCCGGAGATGAGGGCGTTCGACGCCGTGGGCGAGCAAGACGGGCATGGCGGGACACCTCCGGCAGGGGAATTGGCTCTATCAACGCGCTTGGAAGTGGCACTATCAAGGTCCAATTCAATCGCTTTGAATAGGGCCAATCCACGCAGGGAGTTCTTCGTGCACGTGAACATGGATGGCCAGGGGCCGCTGCATGCCCAACTGACGCGGGCGCTCAAGGCGGCCATGTTCGCCGGCCGCCTGGGCGAAGGTGGCCGCCTTCCGGCCACGCGCCAGCTGGCGCGCGAGCTGGGTTTGTCGCGCAACACCGTCCTGGCCGCCTACGAGCAGCTGCGGGCGGAGGGCTTCGTCCGTGGCCAGGTGGGGTCGGGCAGTTTCGTCACGCCGCCGGTCAAGCCCGAGGCACTGCCGTCGCCCGCCCAGGTCGAGCACCCCCCGCAGTCCGCCTTCGCCCGGCGCGGCCGCCGTTTCCACGATCACGCCAGCATGCCCGGGCGGGCAACGCCCGGCATGCGTTACGCCTTCTCCTACGGCGTGCCGTACACCAACCCCGCGCTCACCACCGCCTGGGCGCGCGAACTGGGCCGCGCCGCCGCGTACACGCCCCCCAGCTACCCGATGACCCAGGGCCTGCCGGCCCTGCGCGAAGCGGTGTGCGACTACCTGGCGCGCCGTCGCGGCGTGCAGGCCGCCCCCGCGGACGTGCTCATCGTCGCCGGTACCCAGCAGGCCATGGCGCTGACCGCACGCGTGCTGCTGGACGTGGGCGAAAGCGCCGTGCTGGAGGAACCGCACTACACGGCGATGCGCGAAGTGCTGCAGATCCATGGTGCGCAGGTGGAGGCCGTGGAGGTGGATGCGCACGGCCTGCGCCTGGACCGATTGCCTGCCGCGCCACCCAAGCTGGTGTGCGTGACGCCGTCGCACCAGTTCCCTTCCGGCGTGGTGATGTCGCTGGAGCGCCGGCTGGAACTGCTGGCTTATGCCAGCCGGCACGACTGCTGGATCTTCGAGGACGACTACGACGGCGAATTCCGCTACGACGCCCAGCCGCTGGCTGCGCTGCGCTCGCTGGATCGCGACGGCCGCGTGGTCTACGTGGGCACGTTCTCAAAGGCGCTGTTCCCCTCGCTGCGGCTGGGTTACCTGGTGATGCCGCCCGGCCTGCAGCGCGATTACCTCAACGCCAAGTGGCAGGACGACTTCGGCAGTTCCGCCATCGAGCAGGCCGCGCTGGCCAACTTCATGGCCGATGGCGGCTTCGAGCGCCACCTGCGCCGCGCCGGGCGCGCGCTGCTGGAGCGACGTGGCGCGCTGCTGGCCGCGCTGTCGCGGGAACTGGGCGATGCGCTGCATGTGGCCGACTCGCGCGCCGGCATGCACCTCGTCGCGTGGCTGCGCAGGGCCGACCCGGAACAGGGGAACGCGTTGATCCTCGCCGCGCGCGAGAAAGGGCTGGACCTGTACTCCATCGCGCCGTACTACCAGCGTCCTCCCCCGCAGGCCGGGCTGCTGATGGGATTCGCCAGCATGTCCGTGGCCGAGATCGAACAGGCCGTGCAGGTGTTCGCCACCTGCATGCGCGAGCAGCGACTAGCCTGAGCGGTCAGCGTGCGCCCCAAGCAGCAACCGGCGGGGCGAGCGCCAGCGCGATCCAGTCCAGCGGCGTCATTGCCAGCATCAGCAGTGTCCAGCCATGGTGCAGGCCCAGCTTCAGTGCCGAATCCCACGGCGTGAGCCCCAGCGCGAAGCCCAGCTGCGTCGCCACGATGCCCCACAGCGACATCCCGCAGATCACCGCCGTCGCCACCAGCGCCAGCGCGGCCCGCGGCGCGCCCGCCGGCATGCCGGCCAGGCGCAGCACCACGATCACGTCCAGGGCCGCGAGCAAGGCCATCCAGCCCGCCTGCCGGTGCAGGTAGAGGGCGGCCGTCACCCAGATCAGGACCAGGCTGGCGCCGCCGAGCAGCAACATCAGGGGGACCAGCCAGCGGGAAGGGCGACGCGTCGCGGGGGGCATGGGAACTCCGGCAGGGCCGCCAAGGATAAGGCTTCGACCCGGTTCCCGGGGGTGGGGGCTACAATAGGCCGCCTTGCAGCGCCCCACGCGCGCCCCCATCTGGTCCGGCATGTATTCCCGCAGCAGCGAACCCGTCCAATTCTCCCGCGATTGCGCGGCCGTGCTGGTGCCTCAGGGCGAACTCGTCACCCTGCCGGCCGGCAGTTACGGCTACATCACCCAGGCGCTCGGCGGCAGCTACACCGTCTTCGTGGAAGGCAACCTGTTCCGCATCGCCGGCAAGGACGGCGACGCCATCGGCAAGGAACCCACAGAACCGCTGTCGCTGCCCGAGAACGCCAGCGACGACGAGGTCGAAGCACTGGTCTGGAACCAGCTGCGCACCTGCTTCGATCCGGAAATCCCCTTCAACATCGTCGACCTGGGCCTGGTGTACGAAGCCAACCTCAGCACCCGCGAGGATGGCCAGCGCGGCGTCGAAGTGAAGATGACGCTGACCGCCCCCGGCTGCGGCATGGGCGAGATCTTGGTCGACGACGTGCGCAGCAAGCTGGAAATGATTCCCACCGTGGCCGAGGCCGATGTCGAACTGGTGTTCGACCCGCCGTGGGGCCGCCACATGATGTCCGAAGCCGCCAAGCTGGAAACCGGCATGCTCTGAGCCCCCCGGCTCGCCCTCTGCAGAACCCGTCAGGAAGGAAGAGATGAACGTGATGAACGCCGCCCCGTTGACCTACCGCGTGACCCGCAACGAGAAGGCCCGCACGGCCGCCGAGCGCGACGCCATCCTCGCCAACCCCGGGTTCGGCCTGCACTTCACCGACCACATGGTCGAGATCACCTGGGACAAGGCGCAGGGCTGGCACGATGCGCAGGTGCGTGCCTACGGCCCCCTGTCGCTGGACCCGGCCGCCTCCGTGCTGCACTACGGCCAGGAGATCTTCGAAGGCATCAAGGCCTACCGCCACGCCGACGGGTCCATCTGGACCTTCCGCCCCGACGCCAACGGCGCCCGCCTGCAGCGCTCGGCCGCGCGCCTGGCGCTGCCACAGCTGCCGGTGAACGAATTCGTCGAATCGCTGCGCCAGCTGGTCGCCATCGATGGCGACTGGGTGCCGTCTGCGCCGGAGACCAGCCTGTACTTCCGTCCCTTCATGATCGCCACCGAGGCCTTCCTCGGCGTGCGCGCCGCGCAGAAGGCCGGCTATTACGTCATCGCCAGCCCGGCGGGCGCGTACTTCGCCAAGGGCGTGGCGCCGGTCTCGATCTGGCTGTCCGAGGACTATGCACGCGCCGCCAAGGGTGGCACCGGCGCGGCGAAGTGCGGCGGCAACTACGCCGCCTCGCTGCTGCCGCAGCAGGAAGCGCAGGCGCAGGGCTGCTCGCAGGTGCTGTTCCTCGATCCGGTGGAAGGCAAGTACCTGGAAGAGCTGGGCGGCATGAACGTCTTCCTCGTCTACAAGGACGGCCGCATCGTCACCCCGGAACTCTCGGGCAGCATTCTGGAAGGCATCACCCGTGACAGCATCCTGCAGATCGCGCGCGACCGCGGCCACGCCGTCGAAGAGCGCAAGGTCTCCATCGATGAGTGGAAGCAGGGCGTGACCTCCGGCGACATCGTCGAAGTCTTCGCCTGCGGTACCGCCGCCGTGATCACTCCGATCGGCCAGCTGAAGGGCAAGGACTTCGCCGTCGGCGACCTCAACGCACCGGCCGGCGAAGTGACGATGGGCATCCGCAAGGAACTGACCGACATCCAGTACGGCCGCCTGCCGGATCGCCATGGCTGGTTGGTGAAGCTGCGCGACTGAGGCGGTAGTTCGATCGATACGGGCTGATGATGGTCGGTCCGTATCGCGTTTCCTGGCTGGTGGCAGGGCGGATATCGGACTTGACCGAGCCGCACCGGAAGTAGGTTGAGGCGTTGCCAGCTCTAGCAGGCGATTCCCATCTGAGCTTCCCGTCGTGCAACGAAAGTCGCGATACCGCGCGATCCTCGCTGGCTCTCTCATCTGGCAAGGCATCAATGCCGAGCCGCGCGTCGACACGCCACGTGCCGCCGCCTTCGGGATCGACGCGCTCTAACACATGGAAATCCCCTTCACCGTACTCGGCGAATACGTGAATCAGGTCGGGAGTCACCACCAAACTACCGACAAGCGCCATGACGGCTTCATCATGTCCCTCCTTGGCGCCCGATAGCGTGCGATACCTCTGGCAGCTTGCCGCGCCTTCCGTGTCGTCGGGATACCAAACGCCGGTCAGCGCTTCCGGAAGACGGGCTGGAACGGCACTCTCTTCTCGCGCCGCGACCTGGTTGCTGTCGGGCTCCCCGGTTGATGCGCGGCACCCGGTGGTTGCTGCCACCAGGGCCACAAGCAGGCATGCCGGTTTGCATCCCTTCACTCGCTGTCTCCTTGACAGATCCTTTGATCGTGTATGCCATCAATACATGCTCAGTCACGCGATGGCGAGTCACAAATACGTAGGTCATTGTGTTGTTCCTATACCTCGGCCGGTTTATGCACGGGGAAGGGCAGGGTTACATCGCCGGCGACTGCGCCGACGGGCGAGGTGATGAGTGGCATTTTCGAGCGGACATTTTGCGTACGAAAACGATGCGCGTACGAATAAAAAATTCGTGCTGTTCACGCATGCAGCACGTAAATGAATCTACAAAGCGCTGTCCACCGGTGGCTTCCGCTTCATGCGTGTATCCCGGCGATTACGTTTGAAACACCGTGCAATGAAGTGTGGCTTTCATCGCTGATTCATGTGGTCGCGCTCCGCTAGCGTCGTCGTGCGCCATGCAATGCACGGCGTGTCGCCCGGTCGAACGCGGCAGTCCGCTACGCCCTCCCGTGCCAGTCCCCGCGCCCCGACCGGGCTCTTGCCGCATTCGCGGCTTTCAACCTTTGAGGGAGAGTCTGATGTCTGGAATTGCAAAGCGTGGTTCGCGTGTGCGCCTGCTGTGCCTGTCGTCGGCGGTGCTGATGTCCCTGTACGCGTTGCCGGCGATGGCCGGCCGCGTGGACATGAGCGGCCTGCAGGCGGAAGAACCGGGTGGCTACGACCGCTTCATCGTGAAGTACCGCGACGGCAGTACCGAAAGCACCAACGCGACGCAGCTGCAACGCTCGCTCAGTACGGCCGCCAGCACCGGTGTGGCCAAGCGCGGTGGCCGCGCGCTGGGCCTGCAGAAGCTGCGCCGGCTGGCCGCCAGCGGTGCGGATGTCGTGCGCGCCGACCGCAAGCTGGACCGGGTGGAAGCCGAATCGCTGATGCGTCAGCTGGCCGCCGATCCCAACGTCGACTACGTGGAAGTGGACCAGCGCATGTACGCGGTGCTGACGCCCAACGACACGCGCTTCTCCGAACAATGGGGCTTCGGCACCACGGCGGCGGGCATCAACGTGCGCCCGGCGTGGGACAAGTCCACTGGTGCGGGCGTGGTGGTGGCGGTCATCGACACCGGCATCACCAACCATGCCGACCTCAACGCCAACCTCCTGCCGGGCTACGACTTCATCAGCGACACGTTCGTCTCGCGCGACGGCAACGGCCGCGATGCCAACCCCAACGACGAGGGCGACTGGAACCCGGTGGCGGGCGAGTGCTACAGCGGTTCGCCGGTGACCAATTCCAGCTGGCACGGCACCCATGTGGCCGGCACGGTGGCGGCGGTGACCAACAACGCCAGTGGCGTGGCCGGTACCGCGTTCGGTGCCAAGGTGGTGCCGGTGCGCGTGCTGGGCCGCTGCGGCGGCTACACCTCGGACATCGCCGACGCGATCACCTGGGCCTCCGGCGGGACGGTCAGCGGCGTGCCCGCCAACGCCAACCCGGCCGAAGTGATCAACCTGTCGCTGGGTGGCGGCGGCACTTGTTCCAGCACCTATCAGACCGCGATCAATGGCGCCGTCGGTCGCGGCACCACGGTGGTGGTGGCGGCCGGCAACAGCAACACCAACGTGTCCAGTTCGGTTCCCGCCAACTGCCCCAACGTCATCGCCGTGGCGGCGACGACCTCGGCCGGTTCGCGTGCCAGCTTCTCCAACTACGGCACGGGCATCGACATCTCCGCACCGGGGCAGAGCATCCTGTCCACGCTCAACACCGGCACCACCACGCCGGGCAGTGCCAGCTATGCCTCGTACAACGGCACCTCGATGGCGGCGCCGCACGTGGCCGGCGTGGTCGCGCTGATGCAGGCCGCGGCGGACTCGCCGCTGACGCCGGCCGAGGTGGAAAGCACGCTGAAGAGCACGGCACGTCCGTTGCCCGGCACGTGCTCGGGCGGGTGCGGCGCCGGCATCGCCAATGCGGACGGCGCGGTGACGGCGGTGCAGGGCGGCGGTCCCGATCCGGATCCGGGCACGCAGACCTACACAAACGGCGCCGACGTGAGCATTCCGGACAACAACAGCACCGGCGTGACCAGCACCATCGCCGTGTCGGGACGCACCGGCAATGCGCCCAGCAACGCGCAGGTGGCGGTGAACATCGTGCACACCTACATCGGCGACCTGATCGTGGACCTGATCGCGCCCGATGGCTCGGTGTATGTGCTGCACAACCGTAGCGGCGGCAGTGCCGACAACATCAACCAGACCTACACGGTCAACCTGTCCAGCGAAGCGCTCAACGGCAGCTGGCGCCTGCGTGCCCGCGATCGCGCCAGCGTGGACACCGGTTACATCAACAGCTGGAGCATCACCTTCTAAGGATTCCCCCGAGGGGACGCACAGGGAGGTGCAGGAGGAACCCCGGCCTTGGCCGGGGTTCTTTTTTGATATGTGACAAAGGATAACGAAGACGCAGGCAAGCGGGAGCGTGCGTCGATCGGAAAATTGGTGTATCTAAAGAGGGGGCGATGAGTACACGCCTGCCCCTGGATGCTGTGCGGGAAGGTTGCTCGACAGGAGGTCGCAACATGCTGCTCAACCCGTTTCTTGCACTGACAGCGATGACCATAGTGCTGTCGATCGCGAGCTGCATATCCCCGGCTTCGCCTGATTCAAGTTTTCTCGCATCGCGGGCGAGAGAGGGTGAGGGTCGCGGCGAATCCAAGGTCAATGCCATGGAAAGAGACGCAGACTGTGGGACTAGCGCGATCACCGACCCACCGCTTGCTGACATGGCCTGCGCAGGTCATTTGCCGGAGCACCTTGTCGAGTTCCTAAGGAGCATGCCTGATACGCATCTTTTCCTTAACGCTTCGGAACGGGAAGAGATCGCCGGGTCACCCCAAAGCTTCAAGGTGGTTAGCGGGTTAGGTGAGCGCCCGGATGTGGTCGCCGTGATCTCACATTCCAGCCTTTTCTGGATTCGTTCTTTTGAAGGGCCGGACCCGAACGTAACTGTCTACATGGTGTACGGCCCTGATTGCGACGCTTCGTCGGCTTTCGGTGGATTTCCCGCTAAGCGTAAATGTCGTTCCGAGGATAGCTATCTCCGTGATTTCACTTTGTACCTTGTCAGCAAAGGGCGGCCTCCAGAGGATGTGACTAGCACGCTGATGCCTCCGTTGCCGCGTATGAGCAGGAAGGAACAGCTCAGGTATGGTGTGTATCTACGGCCAGAGGGTGAAGCGAGTGAGGCGGACATCAAGCTGGATGTGAGTAGGCTTGTACGCACTCCGGTGCTTCGCTGGGTGATGCGACCAGTTCAAGAGGGCGACTACGAGCCGCCCGACATGCCTGCATCGGATCCACGGGCATTCATTGACTACTACTGGGGCAACAGGAACGTTGCCCACTTTGGCTTCTTGGTATGGAACGGGAGGCGCATGGAGTTGCGCGAGACCGTGTCGGAAGCGTTGTGGCCCTGCCGTGTCAGTGGTCCCCAGTCGCGTAACTGCGACGCGGGGTATGACGGCAGCGCCGACCGGTATCTAACTCGCGTAGCCACAGAACGGCCAGGAGGGCCAGATGACGAATCCACATCCCACCATTGAGACGGACATCGACATCCGCATGGCGGCGGATAGGGTGATCGAGCATCTTCGACAAGGACGGTATGAGGCGGCATTTCAAGTTCTCGATAGGGAGCGCGCGGATGAGCGGCGAGTGGTGCAGGAGTCGCTGGATCGCTACGTTGTAGCGGGGGCGCGAACTGAGCTCGATCAAGCGCGTCGTGTCGCCGCGCCGGAAGCGATACCAGTGCTCGAACGCCTGCATCAGGCGGCCGGTCCGCCTCGTATGCCTGAGTACAACCACAGGGATGCGAATTCACCGAATGAGCTGGTTGGATTGACGCAGGAGCAGAAGTACGACGTCTATGCCTCCATCGTCGAGACGCGCGGCAATCAGGCAGCATTCAATGCTCTGCGAAACGAGCAGAGCGTGATACTTGGGCTCAGGAAGGAAACCTCAACTGTGAGGTCTATGGATGATCCCCGCATTCCTGGCGTCGAGGATCGTGAGTTGCGGCGCGGTACGGGCGTGTATGACGACCATATCGTGGTGCTGCGAAAAGACAGGGACGGGAATCGCCATTGGTTTCTTGCCGATCGCGCCAGTACGGAGCCGACAGCGCAGTACGATGCACATGCGCGCCCTGTACCGGGTCGAGAAAGTACGCCTTATGCTGACGTTCAATGGAGGCGCCCTCAGGGAGAGCGGGCCGATGGCGACGCGATTCCGGACCTGGGGCGACTAGCGGAGGGTTCCATTGAGATGCTGCGGGCCACGCATGCTGCCAGGGGCAACGCCAATGATTTTTCACTCAGGCCTACGCCCGAGCAAGTGAGAGAGCCACGAAGCGACAATCTTGTACAGCGAGACACCAACGGGGATGGGTGGTTCACGCAAGATGACATCGGCGGTGTTCAACAGCTGAATAATTCCTTCAAGATTCACGCGGGATCGCTCTACAACACAGACTCGGCCGGTTGCCAGACGATCCACCCTGGGGAGTACGACGAATTCATTGCCGCTGTTCAAGCGAATCGCCAACAAACCCGCTGGCAATACGTCCTCACGTCGACAGAAGGCGGCTTGTTTCACGACGTCAACCGGGGCGACGAGCGAGGGGCCGAGCCAGGGGAACGGGGACCCCACCAGAGGCCTGAGGCTCCCGCTGAGCATGGGCAACGCCAACGGCCTCCCCAGGCGATTCATCTAGGCGATCCAGCAGTGGATGACTACCTTGCCGCCATCCTGTCGGGTGATCCCGCCGCGGCCGATCGTGCCGCCACCGAGTTTGCGCGCTCCGCCGAAGGCAGGCACATGGAGACACAGGGAAACCAATGGCTTGCCCAGCATCAAGCTGCCGAGCAGGCCCAGTCACAGGAGCGCCAGATGGCGCGCTGACTGTTGAGGTCCCCTCCACACGGAAGTAGAAAACCAAGGAGTAGCCATGGAAGACAGGATCGCAGTGTCCACCCCCACAATGCCGCCCGATGCCATCAAGGCATTAATGATGCTGCATGCCGACATGATCCAGCGCGAGACGCGCATGAGCGCAGCGATCAATGAGCAAGTGCAGTCACTGCGGCAGGAGGCGGGCCAGTTCCGTCGTGATCTGATCGCTATGGTGGAAGCAGCCGGTACGCGGATTGCGCAAGATGCCCGTGAAGCGGTTTCCCCCATCACCGCCGAGTACGCCCATGCCTTATCCGCCACGTCGGCGCAATTGCATGGCGTCGGAAGGACGGTGGGGTTGTGGTTTGCCGCTATCGGCACGACCCTGTTACTGGTGCTGTGGGTGGCCTGGACAGTCCTGGGCTACTACAGCCGTGAATTGGCCGCAACGAAGGAAGAGCTTCAACGCTATGAAGATGCCGTACCTGTCGTGCAGGCCTTCTACGCTTCCGATGCGGTGATATGCGGCGGTGTCATCTGCACCCATGCCGATCCGGGCGGAATGCGAGTCGGTGACAAGGGCCAATATCGTGCGGCCAAGCCCAGGAGAACACCCTGAGCGTGCCGCACGGCTGTGGAGAGGATCGCGTCGCGATGAGCGGTAAGGTCCTGGCTGAGACTGGGGTTTTCTTCGTGCGGCGCCTGTCGGAGAAACGCGCGCAGGGGTGTACGGTCCAGTCTAGGAGCCGAGAGGCATTTAACATGTCCGCATTCGGCACCGTGCTGATGCACGCGGCCTGGCGCAGCAAACCCAGCTGGGCCGTGATCGCCACCGAAGACAAGGCCTTCGACCAGGCCATGCTGATCCACATGGCCGAGCGCATCAACGCGCGCATCACGAAAGTGTCCGCCAGCCACGCGGTCTTCATGACGCAGCCCATGGTGGTCGCCGACACGATCGACCGTGCGGCGCGGGAAGCGGGCCAGACGGCGAAGTGACCGCGCCGCGACTGACAGCCCTGCGATGCAAGGGCCGGATGTGAGCAGAGCGCGAATCCGGAATCGGGTGGCAGGTGTTTGGATCCCGTCAACGGCACGTGCCGGTCGAGGCGGGATCCAAACCTAAGCGATGCCCCAGCCCTGCCGCCGCGTGATAGTGAGGATCTCATCCTCGGCGGCCGCGGGCGTGGCGTGTAGCTCGCGGGTCACGACATGGATGGTGCAGGGTGCTTTCGCGCTCCTGAAGTTCGCTCTCGCCTGCACGTAACCCGTGCCGAGGGCGGTCCGGCGTTCGGCAAATTCGATGCGCAGCACGATGCCTGCTTCGCAAGCTTCTTTCGGTTCCATCATGGGCGCTCGTAGGCGCCGAGAGTGTGCGCGCAACCCTCCTACGCCCTTTCATGGGGCATGGCAAGGACAGAAAAAGGCGCCGAACTCTGATTGCAGACCGCGTGTCCGCATGTCGATCCCGGGCACGCAGTTTCGTCGAACAGGCTAGGGCGGTATCCCGGCAGCCAGTGGGGCGGCCGCGCCACGGCACGATGAGAGGCGACGATGACGACGAACGAAAAAGTGAAAGGCCCGGCTTCCTACTTCCCCTCGATAGAGAAGCAGTACGGCAAGCCGGTGGAACACTGGTTCAAGGTGCTGGACGCCATCAGCGACCGCAAGCACATGGAGCAGGTGGCCGTGCTGAAGTCGGAACACAAGATGGGTCACGGGCATGCGAATGCGCTGGTGGCGTATCACAAGGCAAAGCGTGGGAGTTAGATGACGCTGTCCGCCCATGTCTGGCCTGTGCGGCAACGGCCCGGTTTGTCACCAGCCTGCAGACACGCTCAGGATGCCGGCCAAGCCAGGGTTGGAGTAGGCGACGCCGCGAGAGAAGCGACTACTCGGCCGGCGGTGCCACATGGGCGAGCATCGCATTCCGATAGCGCTTAGAGAGTATCTGGCCGCCGATGGGGAGGCTCTCAGACGGCAGGTGGTTGCGCAGCATGTGAAGCCGGTGGAGTCGGCGTACAGTGGCTGCACGTCATGATGGGTTCGGGAGCGCGCCATGTTCGATCCTGCGGATTTCAGGCTGGACGGCCAGGTGGCCGTGGTCACGGGGGCCGGCGCGGGCATCGGCCGCGCGATCGCCGAGACGTTCGCCGCCGCCGGCGCGGGCGTGATGGCCAGCGACCTCGACGCAGGCGCGGCGCGGGCGGTTGCCGACGGCATCGTGGCGCGTGGTGGCCAGGCGCTGGGCATGGCCTGCGACGTGACCCGCGAGGACGCACTGGAGGCACTGGTGCGGGAGACCGTCGCCCGCTTCGGCAAGCTCACGGTGCTGGTCAGCAATGCCGGCGGCGGCGGGCCGAAGCCCTTCGACATGCCCATGGCCGACTTCCGCCGTGCGTTCGACCTCAACGTGTTCTCCCTGTTCCGGCTGGCCCAGCTGGCGGCGCCGGAAATGCAGAAAGCCGGCGGCGGCGCGATGCTGGCGATCACCTCGATGGCGGGCGAGAACCGAAACAAGCGCATGGCCGCTTACGGGGCCTCCAAGGCCGCCACCAACCACCTGATCCGCAATCTTGCCTTCGACCTCGGCCCCCTGGGGGTGCGCATCAACGGCATCGCACCCGGCGCCACCCGTACCGCGGCGCTGGCGTCGGTACTCAACCACGACATCGAGCAGCGGATGCTCGCGCACACGCCCATCCACCGGCTGGGCGAACCGCAGGACATGGCCAATGCCGCGCTGTACCTGTGCTCGCCCGCGGCAGCGTGGGTCAGCGGACAGATCCTCACCGTCTCGGGCGGCGGGGTCCAGGAACTCGACTGAGGAACAGGCCATGACACATGCATTCGCTGCCACCGCGCTCGCACTCGTGATGCTGGGCATGTCCGGGCCGTCACGCGCAGCCGATACGGCCCCGCCGAACGCTGCGCCCGATGCCGAGGCATCCGACCCCCGCGCCCTGGGCTGGATGCAGGGCTTTCCGCCGCCGCCCGACAAGCGCCTGAGCGCGGCCGATGGGTCGTTCTTCCGCTTTCCCGCGCTGCGCTGGAGCGTGGTGCACATGCGGGAGTTCCTGCCCACGGTGGAGGTGTCGCGCGGGCTGGGTGCGCCGGTGCCGCTGCCGGTGGCGCTGGACGGCTCGATCGATGCGATCCGCTTCACGCCCACCGGGGCACGCGCGCCGATGACCTGGAAGGCATCGCTGGCGGCCAACTACACCGACGGTCTGGTGGTGCTGCATCGCGGCCGCCTGGTGTACGAGTTCTATGCCGGCGAGCTGCGCGAGGACCGCAGCCATGCCGCGATGTCGGTGACCAAGTCGTTGACCGGTACCCTGGCCGCGATGCTGGCCGCCGAGGGCGTGATCGACCCGGCGGCGCCCGTGACGCGCTACGTGCCGGAGCTCGCGGGGTCGGCGTTCGCGGATGTGCGCGTCCGCGACGTGATGGACATGACCACCTGCCTGCGTTACAGCGAGGATTACGCCGATCCGGAAGCGGAAATCTGGGAGTACGCCAAGGCCAGCAATCCATTGCCGCAGCCTGGTGCGGAGGTGGTGGGAACGACGGCCTACCTGCGCACGCTGCAGCCCGAGCCCGGATGCCGGGTGGGTGAGGCGTTCGCCTACAAGACGCCGAATGCCGACGTGCTGGGCTGGATCGTCGCGCGCGCGTCCGGCAAGTCGGTCGCAACCCTGCTGTCGGAACGCATCTGGCGCCGCATGGGGATGGAGCAGGCCGGCTACTTCCAGGTGGACGCGACCGGCATGCCGGTGGCCGGAGGTGGCTTCAGCGCCGGCTTGCGCGACATGGCGCGCTTCGGCCAGCTGCTGCTCGACGGCGGGAGCTGGCAGGGCGAGCAGCTGATCCCGCGCGCGGTAGTGGAGGACATCCGCAAGGGAGGGAGTCGCGCGGCATTCGCGCGTTCCGGGCATCCGGGCCTGGTCGGCTGGTCGTATCGCGACATGTGGTGGGTCACCCACAACGCCCATGGCGCATTCGCGGCGCGTGGCGTCCACGGCCAGACCGTCTACATCGATCCGAAGGCGGAGATGGTGATCGTGCGCTTCGCGTCGCACCCGCAGGCGGCCAACGCCGCCAACGATGCGACGTCCCTTCCCGCCTATCAGGCATTGGCCGATCACCTGCTGTCCCGCGACGGGAAGTAGGCGGCGCCTGCGCCCATCGATGCAGTGTGACGCGTGGGGGCGCCGCATCCTCGGCTGACGGGCCGGCGAACCCCCGTCTCACGGGGGCCGTAGGGGGCCGATAGCCGACAGACACGTCGGATGCCGGATGCCGACCCGAAGCGGACATCCTTCCATGTCAGGTGCGGGCGATGGACACGCCACCGTCGACCAGGAAGGCCGTGCCGGTGATGAAACTCGATGCGTCCGATGCCAGATGCAGGACGGAGCATGCGATCTCTTCGGGCAAGGCCATGCGCTTCAACGCATGGATGCCCTCCACGAAGGCCTGTACTTCCGGCGTGGCGTCCGGCGCATGGGTGAGGCTGGCGGGCGTGTCGGTGCCTCCGGGGAGGACGGCGTTGACCCGGATACCCTTCGCGCCGTATTCGGCCGCCAGCGCCTTGACCAGGCCGATCTGTCCCGCCTTGCTGGCGGCATACGCCGCCATGCCGGGAAGGCCGGCCGTGTAGCCGACGAAGGAAGACGTGAAGATGAGTGAGCCGCCGCCGCGCGCCAGCATGGCCGGCACCTGGTACTTGGCGCCCAGGAACGCGCTGGCAAGGTTCGTATCGAGCATCTCGTGCCATGCGTCGAGCGACATATCCGTGATGGGCTTGATCTCTCCCACCATCCCTGCATTGTTGAACGCAACATCAAGGCCACCGAAGCGGTCGACGGCCGTGTCGACCAAGGCCTTGGCTACCTGCTCGTGCTTGATGTCGCCCGGCACCGCGATCGCTTGCCCGCCCTCCGCTTCGATGTCGCTGACAAGCGCGTCGAGTTCGGCGGAACGACGTCCACTCACGACCACACGCGCCCCTTCTCTGGCGAACAGCCTGGCCGTCGCACGTCCGATGCCGGAGCTGGCCCCGGTGACGATGGCCACTTTCTTTGCCAGTACATCCATCTGCAACTCCCGTCTTGTTGTGTCGGGAGAATCTATCGGCCCGTGCCACCCGCCGATATCCGCTTCTTGCGCTCGCAACAAGCATGCCGATACGCCTGCTGATGTGGCATGCCGTGTCGACATGCACGGGCAGGCCTTCGGGTCCACGCGGGCCAATCCGGTCTGGCGGTTGCTTCGGTCCCGCGCGTCGCCACTGGCCGATGGCAGGCATCCGTTGAAGATGGGGCTGCGGGCGCGAATCTCCGCGATGCAGGGCGACGTGTTCGATGCCCCCCATCTCCCATTGCGACAAGGCCTTCATGGGTGACCTGCGCGTGGCGGGTCGGCTGCGTGGCGATTCAGCTCGCGACAGGTATGCTGCCTTCCCTTCCGGCCTGTTTGCCCTTTGCCCAGGCCGCGACACGGCCCGGCGTGACCCGGTGTTCGGCCATCGCAGCCCAGTGGACCCTCGTTGAAAGCAAGCCCTCTCCAATGGAAAACAGACTGGTGCTTCGAGCAGAGCCAGCAGCGACGGCACTATGTCATTGAGCCATGGCTCGATGGCCGCCGCGTGGGTCGTGCCCATGGGTGGTTCGAGTCGGGCGAGCGCTTTGTGCTGGAGAAGATCGAGATCGATTCCAGACAACGCTCTCGCGGCTATGGCAGTACGGTGATTGAACGGCTGCGACAGAAGGCGCGTGACGAGGGATGTCGCGAGCTTGTGATCAACAATGTGCGCGCCAGCAACCACCGGGCCATCTCGCTCTATGAGGCCCTGGGTGCGAAGGCCGTCCCGCTGTCGTCAAGCCTCTGCGCATTCGCCATTTCACCGCCGTAGGCCCATGCCGACACGGGGTCGGAGCAGGTTTTCAGCGTAGGCGTCGGAGAACGATCCCCTCCCCGTGAAAGCACAAGGCCCGCTTCAGCGGGCCTCGTTGCGGCTCCTGCGTCCGGCGGTCGGTATCACACCGCCTCGAACCGGTTCGCCGCCACGTTCTTCCTGACCTTCGCCGGGTCCCAGATGCGGCCGTTCATGGCGATGTAGACGCCCGTCGGCAGCGACTGCACCGCGCCGATGGCGCAGCCGATGTTGAACTCCGCGTCCGAGCCTCGGAAGCGGGCCGGGCTGAGGGCGCCGGTCATCACGATGGTCTTGTCCGGGATGGAGGCCAGCACATGGCCCGTCTGCACCATGCTGTCGGTGCCGTGCGTCACCAGCACGTGCTTCGTCGGCTGCGCGGCGATGGTGGCGCGGATCAGCTCACGATCCTCGTCGGTGATGTGCAGCGAATCCTTGCGCAGGATCGGGATGACCGTGAAGCGGAACGTCACCCCCAGCTCGCGCAGGATCATGCCGATCTGCGGGTCGCCGATCTGGTAATCGGACTTGTCGTCGAAGTAGATCTTGTCGATCGTGCCACCGGTGGTGACGATCAGCAGCTCGTCCATCTCTGTGCTCCTGCCGGCGCTCACGGCGCGCCTGGCGTTGTGTCCGGGGGTGTCAGGCGGTACACCTCGCCGTAGTGCCGGCAGATCATTTCTTCCAGTCCCGGCGAAGGCGGTGCGACCACCACGCGATTATCGCCGCTTTCCCGCAGGAACGTGCATTGCGCGTCCCCGCGACCGTCTTCGTCGTACGTGGCGCCACTGCCGTCCACCTGCGCCCGCAGGTCCTGGTTGCCGTCGCCGAGCGGCAGCGACAGCACGGCATCCAGCTTCCACATCAGATAGTTCCAGCTGCAGCAGCTGCTGCGCCCGGCCTGCACCAGCCACCCGTCGATGAACTGCAGCTCGTAATAGCCACCGCTGAAGAAGTGCTGCAGCGTCCGCGTGGCCGGGTCGACCCGGTAGACATCGCCCTCGCAGTTCGGCCCCGCACCGCACGCGCCGAGGATCTCGATCTCATGCAGGCCGTCACCGTCCAGATCCACCAGACTGGCATTGCCCATCGGGGTGTACGTCGTTTCCTGATCGATCTCCAGGCGGTCGCAGGTACGTCCGGCGTCGCACGCGAGCTCGACGATGTGGCGACGCAGCGCTGGCGAAGGGCATTCCGTCCGAACGGTCATCACGCTGCCGTCCCGGTTTTCCACACGTGCCGGTTCGACGGGTTCGCACACCGCCTCCTGCGCCCATGCGCACGGTGCCAGCGCCCAGAAGAACAGCGCCACGACGCAGCGCATCATCCCTTCCTGCCGAACCGCTTGGCGAACGCCGGCCAGCTGGTGGCCAGCACGATGCCGACCGACAGCACGATGCCCGCCCAGGCGAAGGGCGCCTTCACCGGATCGGCCCAGGCCACCATCACCGCGTGTGAGAACCAGAACAGCGCGAACACGCCGGCCCAGAATGCCGCCGTGCGTCGGCGCGCCATCACGCCGATCATCAGCAGGATCGGCGGCAGCGCGAACACCAGCAGCGCCAGCGTGTACTGGCGGTCGCCGTAGAACCACACCGCGTACAGGACGGCCAGCAGCTGCAGCAGGCCGGCCAGGACCAGGCGCGAGCGTTCCATCAGCGCACCTCCAGCCGACGCGCGATGTCGGCCACGCGCCGGCCGAGCGCGCGCGCCAGCGCGGCTTCCTCGTCGCTGGGCTGCGGATCGTCCTCGCCACCGGCCACATGGCTGGCGCCGTACGGCGTGCCGCCGGTGCGCGTGCTGCTCAGCTGCGGCTCGGTGAACGGAATGCCGACGATCACGCAGCCGTGATGCAGCAGCGGCACCTGCATGGACAGCAGCGTGGATTCCTGACCGCCGTGCTGGGTGGCGGTGGAGGTGAACACCGCCGCCGGCTTGCCCACCAGCGTACCGCTGGCCCACTCCGCGCCCAGCCCGTCGATGAAGTGCTTCACCGGCGCGGCCATGTTGCCGAAGCGGGTGGGGCTGCCGACGATCAGGCCCGCGCACTCGGCCAGGTCCCGCCGGTCCACGTACGGCGCGCCGTCCTCGGGGACGGGCGGCGCCGCCTGCTGGGTCACCGCGGCCACAGGCGGCACGCTGCGCAGGCGCGCGGACATGCCGTCGACTTCGCCCACGCCGCGTGCGATCTGCCGCGCCAGCCTGGCCACGGAACCGCCGCGGCTGTAGTAGAGCACCAGGATCTCGGGCATGGGCCGTCTTCGTCGTTCGGAGAGCGCCTAGTATCGACGATGTCGCCTCCATGACGCATCGGTTACCCTTCCGTCCATGGAGCCCCTGGACTCGTTGAACCGCTGGACCGAACGCGTGCGCGACCGTGCGCGCATGGGCACGTTCTTCCGCTTCCTGGCCAAGCGCTTCCTCGACGACCGCCTGTTCCAGGCGGCCGGCTCACTGGCCTACACCACGCTGTTCGCGCTGGTGCCGCTGGCGATGGTGGTGTTCGGCGTGCTGTCGGCGTTCTCCACGTTCCAGGAATGGAGCGACCAGCTGCGCGACTACATCTTCGCCAACTTCCTGCCGGGCGCGGCGGCAAGCCTGAAGGTGAAGCTGGACGGCTTCCTGGCCAACACCGGCAAGCTGACGGCGGTGGGCGTGATCGCCCTGGTGGTGTCGCTGCTGATCACGCTCAACAGCATCGAGGCCACCTTCAACCGCATCTGGCGCGTACGCAGTGCGCGGCCGAAGCTGTCGCGCTTCCTGGTGTACTGGACGGTGCTGACGCTGGGCGCGCTGATGGCGGCGGCCTCGCTGGCGCTGTCGGCGCGCTTCTACGCGCTGCCGGTGTTCGCCACCAGTGGCGGCAAGTGGCTGCAGGCGCTGTCGCTGAGCGTGGCGCCGGTGCTGATCGAACTGGCGGCCATCGTGGTGATCTATCGCGTGGTGCCGCACCGGACCATCAAGTGGCGCTACGCCGTGGCCGGCGCGCTGCTGGCCACCGTGTTGCTGGAACTGGCCAAGTGGGGCCTGGGCCTCTATCTGGGCAGTTTCAACACCTACCAGAAGATCTACGGCGCGGTGGCGGCCGCGCCCATCCTGCTGCTGTGGATTTTCCTGTGCTGGGTGGCGGTGCTGCTGGGTGCGTCGCTGGCGTCGGGCATGGCGGCGTTCCGCTACCAGCCGGTCGCGCTGCGCCTGCCGCTGGGCTACGAAATCTACGGCCTGCTGCGCATGCTGGGCCGCTTCGCGCAGGCGCGTGCGCAGGGCAGGGGGCTGCACAGCGACCAGATCCTGGCGATGGAGCCGATGCTGACCGATTCGCTGATCCAGCAGATGCTGGGCCAGTTGGCCGAAATCAACCTGCTGCGTCGCGACGAGGAAGGCGAGTGGCTGCTGGCGCGCGACCTGGACGACCTGACGCTGTGCGACCTGTACGAAGCCTGCCAGCTGCGCATTCCCGTCGCCGAAGCGCACCTTCCTTTCCATGACGATGCGCTGGGATGCGCGGCGCGGCGCGCGCTGGACGACCTGCGCGTGCCCCTGCGCGAACTGCTGAAGAAGCGCGTCAGCGACCTGTACGTCGAATCCTCCCAGGAGCCTGCATGAAGTCCGTTCCCTCCCTGTCGCTGGCGGTCCTGCTGTCGCTCGCCGCCTGCAATGCCGGCTCCGCGCCCTCGGAAGCGGCACAACCGGCCATCGAGGCCCACGTGCAGGACGTCGATCCCGACGCGGAGAAACCCGCCGAGCGGACAGCCGAGACGCCGACCCTGCAGGTGAAGACGCTGGAGGGCGCCGACTACTCATTGGCCGCGCATCGTGGCAAATGGGTGGTGGTGAACTTCTGGGCCACCTGGTGCGCGCCGTGCCTGAAGGAAATGCCGGACCTGTCGGCGCTGGACAAGGACAACGACCATATCGAGGTGATCGGCCTGGCCTACGAGGAAATCGAGGCGGACGAACTGAAGGCATTCCTGGAGGAGCGCCCGGTCGTCTACCCGATCGCGATCCTCGACGTGTACAACCCGCCCGCGGACTTCGCCACGCCGCGCGGCCTGCCGCTGACCTACCTGATCGCGCCGGACGGCAAGGTGGCCAAGCAGTTCCTCGGTCCGGTGACGGGCAGGGAGATCGAAGCGGCCATCGCCGCGTCGGGCGGGCCGAAGGCCGGGGCCTGATGCCCGCTGCGCGCTTTCTGGTAACCGGCAAGGTGCAGGGCGTGTTTTTCCGCGCCTCCACGCGCGAGCGCGCACTGGACCTGGGCTTGCGTGGCCGGGCCACCAATCTTGCCGACGGCGGCGTGGAAGTGATCGTCGAAGGCGATGCCGCGGCGCTGGACGCGTTGGCAGCGTGGCTTTACCACGGGCCACCCGCTGCGCGCGTCGAATCGGTGGCGCGCGATGCGTGGACGGGACCGGTAAACGACGGCTTCGTCACCGGCTGAGGCTTCATTCCCCCGCTTCGTGCAGTCGCAGCGCGCGTGCGGTCTGGACTTCATCCAGCGGCGGCGGTCGCGCGACCACCGCCTGCCTGGGTTCCTTCCAGCCGGGGATCTTGCGTGCGCCGGCCTGGATGCCCTTGGCGGCCAGGCCGGCGAGCACCGGCACGATGCCCCCGTTCTTGCCCAACTGCTCAAGGCTGGTCGGTTCGCGCCAGCTGCGTTCGAACGTGCCGGGTTCGACCTCGATGGGATTGCGGAAGCGGTACAGGTCCACGACTTCCTCCGGCTCGGGCCGGACGGTCAGCGTTTCCAGGGTGGTCGCCGACGGGTCTTCCGCGCCGGTGGGGTCTTGCGCCAGCGCAGGCGTCGCCGCCAGCCACACCGCGGCCATGAAGGGCAGGCGCATCGTCAGCCGCCGCGCTGCGGCTTGATCGGCTTGAGCACACCGTAGCGCTCCTTGTGCAGCTTGCCGCGCAGCGGCGGCAGGCCCAGCGGTTCCACCGGTACACGGGTGTCGGGCAGGCGGTCCAGCAGGTCGCGGATCATCGTGAGGCGACCGACGCGCTGGTCGTTGAAGTCCACCAGCGTCCACGGGGCGTTGGCCGTGTGCGTGGCCTTGAGCATCGCCTCGCGCGCCGCCGTGTAGTCGGCGTACTTCTCGCGCGCCTTCAGGTCGATCGGCGACAGCTTCCAGCTTTTCAGGGGTTCGTCCGCACGCTCGGCGAAGCGCTCTTCCTGCTGGGCCTGGTCCACGCACAACCAGTACTTGAACAGCAGGATGCCATCGTCGGTGATGCCGCGTTCGAATACCGGTGCCTGCTGCAGGAAGCGCTGGTACTGCTCGTCAGTGCAGTAGCCCATCACCTTCTCGACGCCGGCGCGGTTGTACCAGCTGCGGTCGAACAGCACGATCTCGCCCGCGGCCGGCAGGTGCGCGATGTAGCGCTGGAAATACCACTGCGTGGCTTCGCGTTCGCTGGGCTTGGGTAACGCCACCACGCGGCATTGGCGCGGGTTGAGGTGTTCGGTGATGGCGCCGATGGCGCCGCCCTTGCCGGCGGTGTCGCGCCCTTCCACCACCACCACGATGCGCGCGCCGCAATGCGAGGCCCAGCGGGCCATCGCCGCCAGTTCCAGCTGCAGGGGTTTCAGGCGGGCTTCGTAGTCCTTGCGCTTGAGCGGTTTCATCGCGTCGTCCTGTGCGGCGGTGGGAGGTTCAGCGTTTGCGGCGCGCGGCCTGGCCGGCCATGCCGCGGGCGACTTCCAGCAACGCGCCCTGCTGGCGGGTGTTCAGGGCGCGATAGGCGGCGAGCAGGTCGTGCTCGCCCTGCGTGCGCGCCGGGTCCAGCGTGGAGGCCAGTTCCGACAGCAGTGCGCCGGCCGGCACGCCGAACGCGCGGGCGAGGGCGTTGAGCTGCTCGCTGCCGGGCATTTTTTCGCCGGCCAGCCAGGCCTTGACGGTGGATACGCCGGCCCGCGGGATGGCGGCGGCCAGGTCGGCGGCGGTCAGGCCGCTGGCCTTGGTGAGCAGACGCAGGGTGGCATCGAGCGACATGTGGAGCTCTCCTGGCTCATTCCTTCAGGCGGGGACGCAGCGTGGCGAGGTTGCAGGGCCGGGTGCGCGCGTCGAGCTGCGCGCGGATGATCTTTTCCCACGCCGTGCGGCAGGCCGAGGTGGAGCCGGGCAGGCAGAACAGGAAGGTCTGGTTGGCCAGCCCGGCGAAGGCGCGAGACTGCAGCGAGGAGGTACCGATCTCGTCGAAGCTGATCTGCCGGAACAGTTCGCCGAAGCCCGGCATGTCCTTGTCCAGCAACGGCAGCAGCGCTTCGGGCGTGGAATCGCGACCCGTGAAGCCGGTGCCGCCGGTCACCAGGATGCCGTCCACGGCTGGATCGGCGATCCACTGCGAGACCTGCGCACGCAGGCGGTAGCGGTCGTCGGGCAGCAGGGCGCGGGCATGCAGGTGGTGGCCTTCGTGGGCGAGTGCTTCGGCCAGGTAGTCGCCGGAACGGTCTTCGGCCAGGGTGCGGCTGTCGGAAACGGTCAGCACGCAGAGGTGCAACGGGATCAGGTCGTCGGCATGGCTCATGCCGCGCAGCGTAGCGCAATCGTGCGTCAGCGGAGCGGCAGGCGGTAGCGCAGTGTGCCGTCGTACAGCGTCCAGCCCATGTCACGGTACAGAGCCTGCGCGCCGTGGTTGTCGTGGTCGGTTTCCAGTTCCAGCCGCAGTGCGCCGTCGTCGCGGGCGAAGTCGGCGGCGGCGGACAGCAGGGCACGCGCCACGCCCAGCCGGCGGGCTTCGGGCACCACCAGCAGATCGTTGAGGATCCACGTGCGGGACGCACTGACCGAAGAGAACGCAGGGTACAGCTGGACGAAGCCGACGGCCTGCTCGTCGCGCCAGGCCAGCAGGACCACCGATTCGTCGCGTTCCATCCTGGCCCGGATGAACGCGCGCGCCAGCGATGGATCGCTCGACTGGCCATAGAACATCCGGTACAGGTCGAACAGGTGCGCGACGACGTCCAGGTGGTTCAGGCCCGCGCGGCGGACAACGGTGAGCGTCATGCGGGCTCCGTCAGGCGGGCCAGCTCGTCGGCGAGATGCTCGCGGGCAAGGCGGTCGATCAGTGCGTCCAGGTCGCCCTGGATGACGTTGGGCAGGTCGTACAGGGTGAGCCCTTCCACGCGGTGATCGGTGATGCGGCCCTGCGGGAAGTTGTAGGTGCGGATGCGCTGGCTGCGATCGCCACTGCCCACCTGCAGCTTGCGCGATTCGGCCTGCGCGGCCTGCTGCCTGCTGCGCTCGGCGTCGAGCAGCTGCGCCTTCAGCCGCTTCATCGCCTTGTCGCGGTTGGCGTGCTGGCTGCGCTCGGTCTGGCACTCCACCACCACGCCGGTCGGCACGTGGGTGATGCGGATGGCCGACTCGGTCTTGTTGACGTGCTGGCCACCGGCGCCGGAGGAACGGAAGGTGTCGACCTTCAGGTCGGCCGGGTTGATGACGATCTCGTCCACGTCGTCCACGTCCGGGATGATCGCCACCGTGGCGGCCGAGGTGTGGATGCGGCCCTGCGATTCGGTCTCCGGCACGCGCTGCACGCGGTGGGTGCCCGACTCGAACTTCAGCTTCGAGTACGCACCGCGGCCGACGATGCGGGCGACGATTTCCTTGTAGCCGCCGTGCTCGCCGGGGCTGTCGGATTCGATCTCCACCTTCCAGCCCTGGCGTTCGGCATAGCGCGCATACATGCGGAACAGGTCGCCGGCGAAGATCGCCGCTTCGTCGCCACCCGTGCCGGCGCGCACTTCGAGGAACAGGTTGCCCTCGTCGCGGCTGTCCTTGGGCAGCAGCAACAGCATCAGCTGTTCGTCCAGCTGCGCCAGCCGCTGTTGCGCGGCGGTGATCTCCTCGTCGGCCAGTTCGGCCAGCTCGGGGTCGTCGCGCATCGCCTGCGCCGCGGTCAGGTCGGCCCGGGCACGCTTTTCCTCCGCCATCGCGGTGGCGAGCGGTTCCAGTTGGGCGAACTCGCGCGAAAACGCGCGGAAGCGGTCGCCATCGCCGATCACGTCCGGGTCGGCGAGCAGGCGTTCGAGTTCTTCCCGGCGTTCGGCCAGCGCTTCCAGCTTACGGCGCAGCGTTGGCGTCATCGTCTTTCTTCAGGTGGGAATAGGGCGGCTGGGCCGGGAACAGGCGGTCGGCGGCGCGGGCGAGGTCGGCGTCGCCGTTCAGCGCGGCCTCGCGCAGGGCGGCCGTCGGTGGGTGCAGCAGCCGGTTGGTCAGCGTGTGGGCCAGGAAGTCGAGCACCTGTTCCGGTTCACGCCCATTCGCCAGTTGCTGGCGTGCCTTGGCCAGCACGTCCTCGCGCGTCGCCTCGCCCAGGGCGCGCAGGCGCTTGAGCGGCTCGGTGCGCGCGCCGGCGCGCAGGCTTTCCATGAACCGGCCCACCTGCACGTCGATGATGGCTTCGGCCGCATCGGCGGCTTCGCGCCGGCTGCGCCGGTTGTCCTCGACCGCGCGCTCCAGGTCGTCGACGGTGTACAGGTAGGCATCGCGCAGGTCCGCCACCGAGGCGTCGATATCGCGCGGCACGGCCAGGTCGAACAGCAGCATCGGCTTGTGCCTGCGCGCGGCGAGCGCAGCGGCGACCTGCGCGTGGCGCACCACCGGCTCGCGCGCGGCGGTGGCGGAGAACACCACGTCGGCCTCGGCCAGGTGGCGGTCCAGTTCGGCCAGCGGCAGGGCATAGCCGCCGTGGCGGCTGGCCAGTTCCTGCGCATGCGCGAGCGTGCGGTTGGCCACCAGCAGCCGGCGCACGCGTCCTTCGCTGAGATGCTTGGCGGCCAGTTCGATGGTTTCCCCGGCGCCGACCAGCAGCACCGTGGATTCGCTGAGGCGGGCGAAGGAGTTCTGCGCCAGGCGCACGGCGGTGGAGGCGACCGAGACCGGGTTCGCGCCCACCCGCGTATCGGTGCGCGCACGCTTGGCCACGGCGAAGGTCTGCTGGAACAGCCGGTCCAGACGGTTGCCGAGCGCGCCGTGCTCGCGCGCCGTGGCCCAGGCGTCCTTCACCTGGCCGAGGATCTGCGGTTCGCCCAGCACCATCGAATCCAGGCCGGTGGCCACCCGGAACAGGTGGCGCACCGCATCGGCGTCGCGATGCCGGTACAGATAGCCTTCCAGGCCTTCGGCATGGGTGGCCAGCCAGCTGGACAGCACGTCGCCATCCTCGGCCACGGCGTAGAGTTCGGTGCGGTTGCAGGTGGACAGCAGGGCGGCCTCGGCCACGTCCGGCAATGCGCGCAGCGACGACAACGCATGCGGCACCGTGCCGGCGTCGAACGCCACCCGTTCGCGCAGGTCGACCGGCGCGGTCTGGTGGTTCAATCCGAGGACCCACAACGTCATCGTTCAGGTGCTTGCAGTAAGCTGCTGGCTCATCAGGGCCGCCATTTTACGGCCCACGTGAGTTTCATGCCCGAAATGATTGGTACCCGTCTGGCGATACTGGCGCTGGTGGCCCTGGCACCTGTGGCGCTGGCCGCCCCGTCCACGCGTCCCGTCGATCCGAAGGACGATGCGCTGACCACGGTCATGGCTGGCGAGTTCGCCCTGCAGGCCGGCCAGTTGCCCGATGCGGCGCGCTGGTACCTGGATGCGGCCCGGCGGGACGACGATGCCGGCCTCGCCGAGCGCGCCACACGCATCGCCCTGCTGGCGAAGGACGATGCGCGCGCTGCCGAGGCACTGAAGCTGTGGCGGGCCAGATCGCCGCGCACGCTGGCCCTGCGGGGCGCCGAAGCCACGCTGGCCCTGCGCCAGGGGCAGGGCCGCCAGGCCCGCCGGGAGCTGGCCGGTCTGATGCAGGATCCGGACGAACTGGGCTGGCGGTATGCGCTCACCGCGCTGGCCAGCGGAGGCAAGGATCCGGAACTGCCGCCGCGGTTGCTGCGGGAGCTGGTCGACCAGGGCGCCATCCCCGACACCCTGCAGGCCTGGCTGGCGTTTACCGGGCTGGCCCAGCAGATGGACCAGCCGGTGCTGGCCGAGCGCATGGTGGCCAACGTGGTGAAGCGCTTCTCCGGTGAGCCGCAGGTGGCCCTGCTGCAGGCCAGCCAGTTGCAGCAGGCCGGCCGCAAGGACGAAGCGAAAACGGTGCTGGACGGTCTGCTGCCGAAGGCGGCGGGCGATGCGGCGCTGCGCCTCAAGCTGGCGGAAGAGTACGACCGGCTGGGTGACCCGGCGGCGGCCTCGCGGGCCATGGGGCAGGGTCCGCAGGACACCCTGACCTACGGCCTGCGGGCGCAGCTGCTGGCCAAGGCCGACGACAAGCAGGCACTGGATGCGTTGTATGAAGAGTTGAAGCGGGCGTCCACCGGGAAGGACCCGGCGACGGCCTACAGCCCGGAACGTCGCCTGCTGCTGGGCCAGATGGCCGAGTTCCTCGAGCGGCGCGAGGAAGCGCTGACGTGGTACCGCAGCGTGCCTGCCGGCGAACAGCGCGCCGAGGCGCGCCTGAGGGCGATCAAGACTCTGTTCGACCTGGAGCGCAAGGACGAAGCCTTCGCCGAGGCGCGACGGCTCCAGGCCGATGCCGAGGTCGGCGACGGGACCCGTCGCGACGCCTATCTGATGGAAGCCGAGCTGCGCCACGAGGACCGGCAGGACGCGGGCGAACTGGAGGTCTTCGCGCGTGGGCTGGCCGCCTATCCCGACGATCTGGCGCTGCTGTATTCGCGCGGCCTGGCGTGGGAGCGCCGCGACCGCATCGACCATGCCGAAGCCGATTTCCGCCGGATACTGGTGATCGAGCCGGACAACGTCGCCGCGCTCAATGCATTGGGCTATACGCTGGCCGACCGCACCACGCGCTACCAGGAGGCGCTGGAGCTGATCGATCGCGCCCGCGCCGCCGCGCCCGAGGATGCGGCGATCATCGACAGCTACGGCTGGGTCCTCTATCGATTGGGGCGCAACGCCGAGGCGCTGGTGGAACTGCGCCGGGCTTTCACCCTGCAGAAGGACGCCGAGATCGCCGCGCATGTCGCGGAGGTACTGTGGGTGATGGGGCAGAAGGATGAGGCGCGCCGGTTCTTCGAGGAGGCGCGCAAGATCGATCCCGACAACCGCTCGCTGCAGCGGGCGCTGGAGAAGACGGGCGCATGAAGGTTTCAGGAATGCTGTGGGCGGGGCTTGTGGCCCTGTCGTTGGCAGGCTGCGCCACGCGCGGACCGGCCGTGGACTCGCCGGTCCTGCGCGATCCGGAAGCGCTCGCGGCCGCGCAGGCGTCGCAGGCCACACGGGCGGCATGGCTGGCTTCGCAGGCGGACTGGTCGTTCTCCGGGCGGGTGGCCGTCAGCGCCAACGGCAAGGGCGGCAGCGGCCGCATCGATTGGGAGCAGGCCGACGCCCGCTACGAGGTTGCCCTCAGTGCGCCGGTCACCCGCCAGAGCTGGCGCCTGGCCGGCGATCTGCAGACCGGTGCGGGCCGTCTGGAAGGGCTGGAGGGCGGAACCCGTGAAGGCAGCAACGCGGCGGACCTGTTGAGGCAGGCTACCGGCTGGGATATCCCCGTGGCCTCGATGGTGCACTGGGCGCGCGGCCTGGCCGACCCAGCCGCGGGCGTGGAAGGGCTGGAGTACGACACCGAGGGCCGCCTGCGCGCCCTGTCGCAGCATGGCTGGCGCGTCGACTACCTTGACTGGTTTCCGGCCGAGGGCGCGCGCCCCGTCCTGCCTCGCCGGGTGGAGGCGCGTCGCGACGGCGCGGCGGTGAAGCTTGCCGTCGATCAGTGGCAGATGGCGCCGCAGTGAGCCTGTTTCCCGCCGAAGAAGGCTGGTCCACGTGGCCGGCCCCTGCCAAGCTCAACCTCGCGCTTCAGATCACCGGCCGGCGGGCCGATGGCTACCACCTGTTGCAGACCGTGTTCCGGCTGCTGGCGTGGGGTGACCACATCCACCTGCGTCCCCGTCCCGACGGGGCGATCCGACGGGTCGGAGCCTCAGTCCCCGGTGTGGCCGAGGATGACGATCTGGTCATCAAGGCTGCCAAACTTCTGCAAAAAGTCGCCAAAGCGGATCAAGGTGCGGATATCGGCGTCGAAAAACGCATTCCGGCCGGGGGCGGCTTCGGTGGCGGATCATCCGACGCCGCGACGGTGCTGGTGGCGCTGGATCATCTGTGGGGCTGCGGGCTGGGCCCGGACCGGCTGGCAGGGCTGGGCCTGCAGCTCGGGGCGGACGTTCCGGTCTTCGTCCGCGGCCAGAATGCCTGGGCGGAAGGCGTGGGCGAGGTCCTGACCCCGCTGGACCTGCCCCCGGCGTGGTACCTGCTGGTCGATCCGGACGTCCACGTGCCCACCGCAGCGCTGTTCGCGTCCCCGGATTTGACGCGTGATGCTGCACCCGCGAAAATATCGGACTTCGTTTCGGGATCACTGCTCGGCAACGCGTTCGAGCCGGTCGTGCGTCGCCGGGAGCCTGCCATCGAGGCGGTCTTCCAGGCCCTTTCGCACATCGGTACGCCACGCTTGACCGGTTCCGGCGGCGGCTGCTTCGTGGAGTTCGCCGACCGGGCCGCCGCCGAGGCTGCGCTGGCGCTCCTGCCGGCCGGGCTGCGTGCCTGGGTGGTGGAGGGCGCGGCGCGCTCGCCGCTGCTGGATGCGCTGGCGCAGGTCCGCGGAACGGAGAAAAACGCCTAGGGGCGTCGCCAAGTGGTTAAGGCACCGGGTTTTGATCCCGGCATTCGTAGGTTCGAATCCTTCCGCCCCTGCCAATCCAGTCCTGCCGCATCCGCCGAGACGACCCATGCAAGACGAACGTAACCTGCTTGTGTTCTCCGGCAACGCCAACAAGCCGTTGGCCAACAGCATCTGTCGCGAACTGGGTGTGCGTCCCGGCAAGGCGCTGGTGTCCCGGTTCTCCGACGGAGAAGTGCAGGTCGAGATCCAGGAGAACGTCCGCCGGCAGGAAGTGTTCGTCGTGCAGCCGACCTGCGCGCCGAGCGCCGAGAACCTGGTGGAACTGCTGGTGCTGATCGACGCGCTGAAGCGTGCATCGGCCAGCAGCGTCACCGCGGTGGTGCCGTATTTCGGCTACGCCCGCCAGGATCGCCGCATGCGCTCCTCGCGCGTTCCGATCACGGCGAAGGTGGCGGCGAAGATGTTCGGCGCGGTGAGCGCCGACCGCGTGCTGACGGTCGATCTGCACGCCGACCAGATCCAGGGTTTCTTCGACATCCCGGTCGACAACGTGTACGCCTCCCCGCTGCTGCTGGCCGACATTTGGCGCGCCTACGGCACGGAAAACCTGCTGGTCGTGTCGCCCGACGTGGGTGGCGTGGTGCGCGCCCGCGCGGTCGCCAAGCGCCTGGATGACGCCGACCTGGCGATCATCGACAAGCGCCGTCCGCGCGCCAACGTGGCCACGGTGATGAACATCATCGGCGACGTGGAAGGCAAGGACTGCGTGCTGGTGGACGACATCGTCGACACCGCCGGCACCCTCTGCGCCGCCGCCGCGGCGCTGAAGCAGCACGGCGCCAACAAGGTGGCGGCGTACTGCACCCATCCCGTGCTCTCGGGCCCGGCGGTGGACAACCTGAACAACTCGGTGCTCGACGAGCTCGTCGTCACCGACACCATCCCGCTCTCGCCGCAGGCGCAGGGCTGCAGCAAGATCCGCCAGCTGTCGGTGGCGGAACTGCTGGCGGAAACGATCCGCCGCATCGCCTTCGGCGAATCGGTCAGTTCGCTGTACGTGGATTGAGTCTCCGCCGCGCGCCGGCTCATCGGGGCGTGGCTTTTCTGGTTCATCTGGTCGCGGATGAGCCTTCATCGGGCCGCCGCAAGGCGATCCAACAACCTGGGTAGTGAAGAAACATGGCAAACACGCATGAAATCAAGGTGCAGCGCCGCGAGGACGAGGGTAAGGGTGCGAGCCGCCGCCTCCGTCACGCCGGCCAGGTGCCCGCCATCGTCTACGGTGGCGAACTCAATCCGGTCAGCATCCAGCTGAACCACAACGAAGTGTGGCTGGCCAGCCAGAACGACTGGTTCTACTCGTCCATCCTGGACCTGAGCCTCAATGGCGACATCCAGAAGGTGCTGCTGCGTGACATGCAGCGCCACCCGTTCAAGCAGCAGATCATGCACCTGGACTTCCAGCGCGTGAACGAGAACGAGACGCTGCGCACCGCGGTGCCGCTGCACTTCCTCAACGAGGACAAGTCGCCGGCCGGCAAGTCCGCCGAGGTCGTGGTCACCCACGAGCTGAACGAAGTCGTCGTCGAATGCCTGCCGAAGGACCTGCCGGAGTTCATCGAGATCGACCTGGCCGACCTGGCCATCGGTGCGGTGGTCCACCTGTCAGACATCAAGCTGCCGGCCGGTGTCGTCATTCCCGAGCTGAAGCTGGGCAAGGAACACGACGTCGCCGTCGTGATCGCCAAGCACGGCAAGGAAGAGGCCGAGGAAGCTCCGGTGGAGTCGGCCGAAGTGCCGGCGGCCAAGGTCGCCAAGAAGGACGACAAGTAATCGCGTGAGCCTTCGCCCGCTCCGGCGGGCGAGGGTGCGCGATGCGTCCCCATGGCAGGCCTGCGCCTCATCGTCGGACTGGGTAATCCCGGTGCCGAACATGCCCGAACCCGGCACAACGCCGGGTTCCATTTTGTCGACGCCCTGGCGGAACGGCAGGGTGAGCGCTTCGGCCTGGACAGCAAGCTGTTCGGCGAGACCGCCAAGGTCGTCGTAGCCGGGCAGCCGGTGTGGCTGCTGAAGCCGGCCACTTACATGAACCTGAGCGGCAAGTCGGTCGTGGCGGCGCTGCGGTTCTGGAAGATCGCGCCGGAAGAGGCGCTGCTGGCGCATGATGAGCTGGATCTGGCGCCCGGTGTAGCCAGGCTGAAGTTCGACGGCGGCCATGGCGGCCAGAACGGGTTGCGCGACACCATCCAGCACCTGGGTCATGGCAAGTTCCACCGGCTGCGCATCGGCATCGGCCATCCCGGCCACAAGGACCGGGTGACCAGCTGGGTGCTGGGCAAGCCGGGCAAGGACGACGAGATCCTGATCGCGCGGGCCATCGACGATGCGCTGGACGTGCTGCCGCTGGCGGTGTCGGGCAATTTCATGGATGCGATGACGCGGTTGCATACCCCAAGGCAGGGCTGAGTGGAGAGCAGTGAGGAGTGAGGGCGCCAGTGCGCTCACTCCTGACTTCTCACGACTCACTACTCGAATATGGGCATCAAATGCGGCATCGTCGGCCTGCCGAACGTCGGCAAGTCGACCCTGTTCAACGCGCTGACCAAGGCGGGCATCGCCGCGGCCAACTTCCCGTTCTGCACCATCGAGCCCAATGTGGGCGTGGTGCCGGTGCCGGACCCGCGCCTCAACCAGCTGGCCGAGATCATCAACCCGCAGAAGGTCATCCCGACCGCGGTCGAGTTCGTCGACATCGCCGGCCTGGTGGCGGGTGCGGCCAGCGGTGAGGGGCTGGGCAACAAGTTCCTGGCCCACATCCGCGAGGTCGATGCCATCACCCACGTGGTGCGCTGCTTCGAGAACGACGACGTCATCCACGTCAACAACCGGATCGACCCGATCTCGGACATCGACACCATCGACACCGAGCTGGCGCTGGCCGACCTGGAGAGCGTGGAAAAGGCGCTCAACCGCGCCGAGCGTTCGGCCAAGGCGGGGGAAAAGGACGCCATCGCCCGCAAGCCCGTGCTGCAGAAGCTGCAGGCCGGCCTGAACGACGGCAAGCCGGGGCGCGCGCTGGGGCTGGACGAAGAGGAGAAGGCGCTGGTCCGCGACCTGTTCCTGCTGACCCTCAAGCCGGTCATGTACGTGGCCAACGTGCTGGAGGACGGGTTCGAGAACAATCCGCACTTGGAGGCCGTGCGTGCCCGCGCCGCGACCGAGGGGGCTCAGGTGGTGCCGGTGTCGGCCGCCATCGAGGAAGAGCTGTCCCAGCTGGACGACGCCGACCGGGACGCCTTCCTGGCCGATCTGGGGCTGGACGAGCCGGGCCTGAACCGGGTGATCCGGGCCGCCTACGCCCTGCTGGGCCTGCAGACCTACTTCACCGCCGGCGTGAAGGAAGTCCGGGCCTGGACCGTCCGGGCGGGCTCCACCGCGCCGCAGGCGGCGGCCGTGATCCATACCGATTTCGAAAAGGGCTTCATCCGCGCCGAAACCATCGCCTTCGACGACTTCATCAAGTACCGGGGCGAAGCGGGAGCCCGCGATGCCGGCCGCCTGCGGCTGGAGGGCAAGGAGTATCGGGTCCAGGAGGGGGACGTTCTGCACTTCCGGTTCAACGTCTGAGAAAAAAATGTGTCGGGCGCGTTGACAGACGCATCCGCACACGCCAAAATCTCGGGCTGTTTCACCCTGGTTTGATTTGGCCGCCAGGCCTGGTCAGTCCGGTGATACCGGAGGGATACCCAAGCGGCCAACGGGGGCAGACTGTAAATCTGCTGGCTTACGCCTTCGGTGGTTCGAATCCACCTCCCTCCACCAGTTTTCCGTTGTTGTTTCGAGTTGTAGTGGTCTCCCGGTGCGGGAGTAGTTCAATGGTAGAACTGTAGCCTTCCAAGCTACTAGTGCGGGTTCGATTCCCGTCTCCCGCTCCACTGAACGCCCGTACAGGGTCTGCAGCAAGTTCAGGCAACACGAACAGGTTTCACGCTCACGTAGCTCAGTCGGTAGAGCACCTCCTTGGTAAGGAGGAGGTCGATGGTTCGATTCCATTCGTGAGCACCACTTCCCATTGACGATTCACGCGAGAACTAGCAGCCATGGCAAAGGGTAAATTCGAACGCACCAAGCCGCACGTGAACGTGGGCACGATTGGCCACGTTGACCACGGCAAGACGACGCTGACGGCGGCGCTGACGAAGATCGGCGCGGAGCGTTTCGGTGGCGAGTTCAAGGCGTACGACGCGATCGACGCGGCGCCGGAAGAGAAGGCGCGCGGCATCACGATTTCGACGGCGCACGTGGAATACGAATCGGCCACGCGCCACTACGCGCACGTGGACTGCCCGGGCCACGCCGACTACGTGAAGAACATGATCACCGGTGCGGCGCAGATGGACGGCGCGATCCTGGTGTGCTCGGCCGCCGACGGCCCGATGCCGCAGACGCGTGAGCACATCCTGCTGTCGCGCCAGGTGGGCGTGCCGTACATCGTCGTGTTCCTGAACAAGGCCGACATGGTGGACGACGCCGAGCTGCTGGAGCTGGTGGAGATGGAAGTCCGCGAACTGCTGAGCAAGTACGAGTTCCCGGGCGACGACACCCCGATCATCTCGGGCTCGGCCCGTCTGGCGCTGGAAGGCGACCAGAGCGAGATCGGCGTGCCGGCGATCCTGAAGCTGGTGGACGCGCTGGATACCTGGATCCCGACCCCGGAGCGTGACGTCGACAAGCCGTTCCTGATGCCGGTGGAAGACGTGTTCTCGATTTCCGGCCGCGGCACCGTGGTGACCGGTCGTATCGAGCGCGGCATCATCAAGGTGGGCGACGAAATCGAAATCGTCGGTATCCGTCCGACCCAGAAGACCACGGTCACGGGCGTGGAAATGTTCCGCAAGCTGCTGGACCAGGGTCAGGCGGGCGACAACGCCGGTCTGCTGCTGCGCGGCACCAAGCGTGACGACGTGGAGCGTGGCCAGGTGCTGGCCAAGCCGGGTTCGATCACCCCGCACACCGAGTTCGAAGCCGAAGTCTACGTGCTGAGCAAGGACGAAGGCGGCCGTCACACCCCGTTCTTCAAGGGCTACCGCCCGCAGTTCTACTTCCGCACCACCGACATCACCGGTGCGGTGCAGCTGCCGGAAGGCGTGGAGATGGTGATGCCGGGCGACAACGTGAAGATGGTGGTCACGCTGATCAACCCGGTGGCGATGGACGAAGGCCTGCGCTTCGCGATCCGCGAGGGCGGCCGTACGGTCGGCGCCGGCGTGGTGGCCAAGATCATCAAGTAAGGCCCCGGCGGTCCCGGCGACGGGTTCGCCGGACAGCGCGAAGGGCGGGCCGGAACCTCGGTCCGCCTTCGCCGTCTAAGGGAAGGTTGTAGCAAATCGATACGCCAGTAGCTCAATTGGCAGAGCAGCGGTCTCCAAAACCGCAGGTTGGGGGTTCGAGTCCCTCCTGGCGTGCCACTTCCTTCCCTGCGGAGTCCGGGTCTGCCGTGCTCCCCTCGAGCTAAAGAGCGACAACTGACTTGAACAGCAAGGTCGAACAATCCAAAGCCGGCACGCCCGCGGCCGACATCGCCAAGTACGTCCTGGCGCTCGCGCTGGTCGTGGGTGGTCTGGTCGCGTGGTGGTGGTTCAACGGTCAATGGGCCACGCCGCTGCGTTCGCTGGCGGTGGTCGCGGGCCTGGTGCTGGGTGCGCTGGTGTTCCTGCAGACCGGCAAGGGGCGCGATACCCGCGAATTCCTCGCCGAGTCGCGTTTCGAGCTGCGCAAGGTGGTGTGGCCGACGCGCGAGGAAGCCACCCGGACGACCTGGGTGGTCATCGCCGTGGTGATCGTGCTCAGCCTGATCCTGGCCGGTTTCGACTTCGCCATCCAGGCGTTGATCGAGTGGTTCCTGAATTTTGGCCGTTGAGGAGAGTCGCTCAGTGAAGCGCTGGTATGTCGTCCATGCTTATTCCGGGTTCGAGAAGTCGGTGGCGCAGGCGTTGCGCGACCGCATCGTCCGCGATGGCATGCAGGAGAAGTTCGGCGATGTGCTGGTCCCGACCGAAGAGGTCGTGGAGATGCGCTCCGGCCAGAAGCGCCGTTCCGAGCGCAAGTTCTTCCCGGGTTACGTGCTGGTCCAGATCGAAACCCATGACGAGGGTGGCATCCCGCGCATGGACAACGAGAGCTGGCACCTGGTGAAGGACACCTCCAAGGTGCTCGGCTTCATCGGCGGTACCGCCGATCGTCCGCTGCCGATCCGCGACGAAGAAGCGGCGGCCATCCTGGATCGCGTCCAGGAAGGCGTCGAGAAGCCCAAGCCCAAGGTCCTGTTCGAGCCGGGCGAGATGGTCCGCGTCACCGACGGCCCGTTCAACGACTTCAACGGCGTGGTCGAGGAAGTCAACTACGAAAAGAGCCGCCTGCGCGTGGCGGTGCTGATTTTCGGCCGCTCCACCCCGGTGGAGCTGGAGTTCGGCCAGGTCGAGAAGGCCTGAGTCGGTCGGCAGGGGCGCCCAGGCGGCCTTGCCGAAAGCCTGATATACTGCGCGGCTCCCTGAACGGCTGAGTCGGCGGGGGCCGTGGCCGCCTTCGGGCGGCCGTCGGCGCATTCGAGATACGCGATGCCGGGACGCGTGATTTTCCCGGTCCGATGGGGAGCCTTCACAGGCGCTAGCACCCGGAGAGTACTCAGATGGCAAAGAAAGTTGTCGGTTACATCAAGCTGCAGGTGAAGGCCGGTCAGGCCAACCCCTCGCCGCCGGTCGGTCCTGCGCTGGGGCAGCGCGGCCTGAACATCATGGAGTTCTGCAAGGCGTTCAACGCCGCCACGCAGAAACTGGAGCCGGGCCTGCCGATTCCGGTGGTCATCACGGCCTATTCCGACCGTACGTTCACCTTCATCACCAAGACGCCGCCGGCGACGATCCTGCTGAAGAAGGCCGTCGGCATCACGTCCGGCTCCAAGCGCCCGAACACCGAGAAGGTGGGCAAGGTCACCCGCAAGCAGCTCGAGGACATCGCCAAGGCGAAGGAACCCGACCTGACCGCGGCCGACCTGGACGCGGCGGTGCGTACGATCGCGGGTTCGGCCCGCTCCATGGGCCTGACGGTAGAGGGTTAAGAGATGGCACAGAACAAGCGACAGAAGGCCATCCTGGCCGCCGTGACCCCCGGCAAGGCGTACGCCATTGACGAGGCCCTGAAGATCGTCAAGACCGCGGTCAAGGCCAAGTTCGTCGAGTCCGTCGACGTGGCCGTGCGCCTGGGCGTGGATGCCAAGAAGTCCGACCAGCAGGTGCGCGGTTCCACCGTGCTGCCGGCCGGTACCGGCAAGTCGGTCCGCGTGGCGGTGTTCGCCCCGGCCGGCGCCAAGGCCGACGAAGCCGCCGCCGCTGGCGCCGAAGCCGTCGGCATGGACGACCTGGCCGAGAAGATGCTGGCCGGCGACATCAACTATGACGTGGTCATCGCCACGCCGGACGCGATGCGCGTGGTCGGCAAGCTGGGTACGGTCCTGGGTCCGCGCGGCCTGATGCCGAACCCGAAGGTCGGCACCGTGTCGCCGAACCCGGCCGAGGCGGTGAAGAACGCCAAGTCGGGCCAGGTGCGCTACCGCACCGACAAGGCCGGCATCATCCACTGCACCATCGGCAAGGCCAGCTTCGACGACGAAGCGCTGAAGTCGAACCTGCAGGCGCTGCTGATCGACCTGGTGAAGGCCAAGCCGGCCACCTCGAAGGGCCAGTACCTGCAGAAGATCTCGGTCAGCTCGACCATGGGCCCCGGCGTCACCGTCGACCAGTCCTCGCTGTCCCTGAAGTGACGCGCCGGCCGCTCGCGCATCGCGCGAGCGCCTTTGCCGGCGTGTCATCCCCGCGAAGGCGGGGATCCAGTGACTCGAAGTCTGAGTCAACTGGAAGAAAGCAAAGTCGCTGGGTTCCCGCCTTCGCGGGAACGACGGCAAAAATTTTGAGGGCAGTCGCCCAGGCCGGGATGCCGGTGCAAGCGACAGCCGTCAAAGACCGCAGGTGCGGTCAGCGCGCAACGACGACGGGCAGGGAAGCTCGTGCTGGCAGGGAATCGCCGTCGTGGCTAGCGGGATCGCTTAATCCATTCCCCCGGGAATGCGCCTGCGCAGATGGTGCCGCCTTCTGGAAGTTTTCTGGAGCACGACCGCAAGGTCGCCAGTCAGACAGGCCACCGACGGGACCTCCGTGTCCCCGGTACCCACGGAGGGGTGCCGTCCAGGACCGCAAGCGGCAGGAGTCGCGAGCGGAGTCAATAAGTGAGGAGTGTATGGCTCTCAATCTGTCCCAGAAGCAAGAAGTAGTCGCCGAGCTGGCAGACGTCGCCGCCAAGGCGCACTCCCTGGTCGCCGCCGAATACGCAGGCACCACGGTCAGTCAGATGACCGCGATGCGCAAGAAGGCCCGCGAGACCGGCGTGTACTTGAAGGTTGTCAAGAACACGCTGGCCGTGCGTGCCGTGGTCGGTACCGAGTTCGAGATTGTCCAGGACAAGCTCGTCGGTCCGCTGCTGTATGCGTTTTCGACCGAGGAGCCCGGCGCTGCCGGTCGCCTGATCAAGGAATTCGCCAAGGGTAACGACAAGCTGCAGCCGAAGGTCGTCTCCGTGGGTGGCCAGCTGTATCCGGCCAGCCATGTGGAAGTCCTGGCGTCGCTGCCGACCCGCGACCAGGCCCTGGCCATGCTGGCCCGTGTGCTGGCCGAACCGGCCTCGATGTTCGCCCGCGCCGTCAAGGCCGTGGCCGACAAGCAGGGTGGTGGCGAAGCGCCGGCGGAAGCCGCCGCCGAAGCCCCGGCCGAAGCCTGATCCGACGTCTTCTACGGTTCTACGAACCCTAATCCCAGATAATTTCCAAAGGTAAACACAATGTCCCTTTCCAACGAACAGATCGTCGACGCCATCGCCGGCAAGACCCTGATGGAAGTGATGGAGCTGGTCAAGGCCATCGAAGAGAAGTTCGGCGTCTCCGCCGCCGCCCCGGTCGTCGCCGCTGCCGGTCCGGCCGCTGCCGCCGCCCCGGTCGAAGAGCAGACCGAGTTCACCATCGTCCTGAAGGACGCCGGTGCGAAGAAGGTCGACGTCATCAAGGCCGTCCGCGCCATCACGGGCCTGGGCCTGAAGGAAGCCAAGGACCTCACCGAGGCCGGCGGCGTCCTGAAGGAAGGCGTGTCGAAGGAAGATGCCGAGAAGTTCAAGAAGGACCTCGAAGCCGCTGGTGCGAGCGTCGAAGTCAAGTAAGCCGTATCCGTCGCCGGTCCACTCAGGCGACAACCCGAGGCCGGGGGCGAAAGCCCCTGGCCTTCGGTCGTTTCAAGACGTAGCGATGTAAACGCGAGTTTGTAGTTGGAAGTAGCAGCAGAGGGCGTGCTGGTGCCGGCAATACCAGCGACTTCCAACTGAAAATTCCCCCGTTCGAAAGAATGTCCCCCGTGCGGTCGCGGACGCGCGCCCCACGCTGCCAAAGGCACAGTCACATGACGACATATTCGTTCACCGAAAAGAAGCGCATCCGCAAGGACTTCGGCAAGCAGCGCTCGATCCTCGAGGTCCCGTTCCTGCTGGCCATCCAGGTCGACTCCTACCGCGAATTCCTGCAGGAGCATGCCGATCCCGCCAAGCGCGAGGACCGTGGCCTGCACGCCGCGCTGAAGTCGGTCTTCCCGATCGCCAGCTACAGCGGCAACGCCGCGCTGGAATACGTCGGCTACAAGCTGGGCGAGCCGGTGTTCGACGAGCGCGAGTGCCGCAACCGCGGCCTGAGCTACGGCGCCCCGCTGCGCGTGACCGTGCGCCTGGTGATCTACGACCGCGAGTCGTCCACCAAGGCCATCAAGTACGTGAAGGAGCAGGAGGTCTACCTGGGCGAGATTCCGCTCATGACCGACAACGGCACCTTCATCGTCAACGGCACCGAGCGCGTCATCGTCTCGCAGCTGCACCGTTCGCCGGGCGTGTTCTTCGACCACGACCGCGGCAAGACGCACAGTTCGGGCAAGCTGCTGTACAGCGCCCGCATCATTCCCTACCGCGGCTCGTGGCTGGACTTCGAGTTCGACCCGAAGGATGCGCTGTTCACCCGTATCGACCGCCGCCGCAAGCTGCCGGTCTCGATCCTGCTGCGCGCCCTGGGCTACTCCAACGAGGAGATGCTCAACGAGTTCTTCGACGTCAACACGTTCCACATCCTGCCCGAAGGCGTACAGCTTGAACTGGTCGCCGAGCGCCTGCGCGGCGAGACGCTGAACTTCGACCTGGCCGACGGCGACAAGGTCATCGTGGAAGCCGGCAAGCGCATCACCGCGCGCCACGTGAAGCAGCTGGAGCAGTCGGGCATCGCCGCCCTGGCCGTGCCGGACGAATACCTGGTGGGCCGCATCCTGTCGCACGACGTGATCGACGCCAACACCGGCGAGCTGCTGGCCGCCGCCAACGACGAGATCACCGACGACCAGCTGGCCAAGTTCCGCAAGGCCGGCGTGGATGCCGTGGGCACGCTGTGGGTCAACGACCTGGACCGCGGTCCGTACCTGTCCAACACCCTGCGCATCGACCCGACCAAGACGCAGCTGGAAGCGCTGGTCGAGATCTACCGCATGATGCGTCCCGGCGAGCCGCCGACCAAGGACGCTGCGCAGAACCTGTTCCACAACCTGTTCTTCACCTTCGAGCGCTACGACCTGTCGAACGTCGGTCGCATGAAGTTCAACCGTCGCGTGGGCCGCAAGGAAACCACCGGCGAAGCCGTGCTGTACGACAAGAAGTACTTCGGCGCGCGCAACGATGAAGAAGCCAAGCGTCTGGTCGCCAGCCTGGGCGAGACCTCGGACATCCTGGACGTCATCAAGGTCCTGACCGAGATCCGCAACGGCCGCGGCACCGTCGACGACATCGACCACCTGGGCAACCGCCGCGTGCGTTCGGTCGGCGAAATGGCCGAGAACGTCTTCCGCGTGGGCCTGGTCCGCGTCGAGCGTGCCGTGAAGGAGCGCCTGTCGATGGCCGAGTCCGAGGGCCTGACCCCGCAGGAACTGATCAACGCCAAGCCGGTGGCGGCCGCGATCAAGGAGTTCTTCGGCTCCTCGCAGCTGTCCCAGTTCATGGACCAGAACAACCCGCTGTCGGAAGTCACACACAAGCGTCGCGTCTCGGCCCTCGGCCCGGGCGGCCTGACCCGCGAGCGTGCCGGCTTCGAAGTGCGCGACGTGCACCCGACCCATTACGGCCGCGTCTGCACCATCGAGACGCCGGAAGGCCCGAACATCGGCCTGATCAACTCGCTGGCCGTGTATGCGCGCACCAACAGCTACGGCTTCCTTGAGACGCCGTACCGCAAGGTCGTGGACGGCGTGATCACCGACGAGATCGAGTACCTGTCGGCGATCGAGGAGAACGAGTACGTCATCGCGCAGGCCAACGCGCTGCACGACGCCAAGAGCCGCCTGACCGAACAGTTCGTGCCGTGCCGCTACCAGGGCGAATCGCTGCTGAAGCCGCCGAGCGAAGTGCACTACATGGACGTCTCGCCGATGCAGACCGTGTCGGTCGCGGCGGCGCTGGTGCCGTTCCTGGAGCACGACGACGCCAACCGCGCACTGATGGGCGCCAACATGCAGCGCCAGGCCGTGCCGACGCTGCGTGCGCAGAAGCCGCTGGTCGGTACCGGCATCGAGCGCGCCGTGGCGCGCGACTCGGGCGTGACCGTGAACGCCCGTCGTGGCGGCGTGGTCGAGCAGATCGACGCCGGCCGCATCGTGGTGAAGGTCAACGAGAGCGAGATCTCCGGCGAAACCGACGCCGGCGTCGACATCTACTCGTTGATCAAGTACACGCGCTCCAACCAGAACACCTGCATCAACCAGCGTCCGCTGGTGAACGTGGGCGACGTGGTGGCGCGCGGCGACGTGCTGGCCGACGGTCCGTCGACCGACATCGGCGAGCTGGCGCTGGGCCAGAACATGCTGATCGCGTTCATGCCGTGGAACGGCTACAACTTCGAAGACTCCATCCTGCTCTCCGAGCGCGTGGTGGAAGAGGATCGCTACACCACGATCCACATCGAAGAGCTGACCTGCGTCGCGCGCGACACCAAGCTGGGACCGGAGGAAATCTCCGCCGACATCCCGAACGTCTCCGAGCAGGCGCTGAACCGCCTGGACGAGAGCGGCGTGGTGTACATCGGCGCCGAAGTGCGCGCCGGCGACATCATGGTGGGCAAGGTCACGCCGAAGGGCGAAAGCCAGCTGACCCCGGAAGAGAAGCTGCTGCGCGCGATCTTCGGCGAGAAGGCCTCGGACGTGAAGGACAGCTCGCTGCGCGTGCCCCCGGGCATGGACGGCACCGTCATCGACGTGCAGGTCTTCACCCGCGACGGCATCGAGAAGGACAAGCGCGCGCGCCAGATCGAGGAGAACGAGATCAAGCGCGTCAAGAAGGACTTCGACGACCAGTTCCGCATCCTGGAAGGCGCCATCTACGCCCGCCTGCGTTCGCAGCTGGTCGGCAAGGTGGCCAACGGCGGTCCGGCCGGCCTGAAGAAGGGCGACGCGATCACCGACGCGTACCTGGACGGGCTGAAGAAGTCCGAGTGGTTCACCCTGCGCATGAAGGACGATGACGCCTCCGACGCCATCGAGCGCGCCCAGATGCAGATCCAGGCGCACGAGAAGGAGTTCGAGCGCCGCTTCGCCGACAAGCGCGGCAAGATCACCGCCGGCGACGACCTGGCCCCGGGCGTGCTGAAGATGGTCAAGGTGTACCTGGCCGTGAAGCGCCGTATCCAGCCGGGCGACAAGATGGCCGGCCGTCATGGCAACAAGGGCGTCGTGTCGACCATCGTGCCGGTCGAGGACATGCCGTACATGGCCAACGGCGAGACGGTGGACATCGTGCTGAACCCGCTGGGCGTGCCGTCGCGTATGAACATCGGCCAGGTACTGGAAGTGCACCTGGGCTGGGCCGCGAAGGGACTGGGCAAGAAGATCCAGAACATGCTGGAAGCCCAGGCCAAGGTCGCCGACCTGCGCAAGTTCCTGACCCAGATCTACAACCACGACCAGAAGCTGGGCGAGGACCGCGTGGACCTGGACCAGTTCAGCGATGCCGAACTGATCGCGCTGGCCAAAAACCTGACCGACGGCGTGCCGATGGCCACCCCGGTGTTCGACGGCGCGGCGGAGACCGAGATCAAGCACATGCTCGAACTCGCGGACCTGCCGATCAGCGGCCAGACCCAGCTGTACGACGGCCGCACCGGCGAGGCGTTCGACCGCCACACCACGGTCGGCTACATGCACATGCTGAAGCTGAACCACCTGGTGGACGACAAGATGCACGCCCGTTCCACCGGTCCGTACTCGCTCGTCACCCAGCAGCCGCTGGGCGGCAAGGCGCAGTTCGGCGGCCAGCGCTTCGGTGAAATGGAAGTCTGGGCGCTGGAAGCCTACGGCGCGGCGCACACCCTGCAGGAAATGCTGACGGTCAAGTCGGACGACGTGCAGGGCCGCAACCAGATGTACAAGAACATCGTCGATGGCGCCCACGAGATGGTCGCGGGCATGCCGGAATCCTTCAACGTGCTGGTGAAGGAAATCCGCTCGCTCGCCATCAACATGGAACTGGAAGACTGATCGCGACGCGCGGGCGCTTCCCTGCGCCCGCGTTGCGAAGCACGTCATCCCGCCCCCGACAAAGATTCCTCCTGACGGAGAAACAAAATGAAAGACCTGCTCAACCTCTTCAACCAGCAGCGCCAGACGCTGGACTTCGACGCGATCAAGATCGCGCTGGCTTCGCCGGACCTGATCCGTTCGTGGTCCTTCGGCGAAGTGAAGAAGCCGGAAACCATCAACTACCGGACGTTCAAGCCCGAGCGCGACGGCCTGTTCTGCTCGGCCATCTTCGGCCCGATCAAGGACTACGAGTGCCTGTGCGGCAAGTACAAGCGCATGAAGCACCGCGGCGTGGTCTGCGAGAAGTGCGGTACGGAAGTGACGCTGGCCAAGGTGCGCCGTGAGCGCATGGGCCACATCGACCTGGCCAGCCCGGTCGCGCACATCTGGTTCCTGAAGTCGCTGCCGTCGCGCATCGGCCTGATGCTGGACATGACCCTGCGCGACATCGAGCGCGTGCTGTACTTCGAAGCCTATGTCGTCACCGAGCCGGGCCTGACCTCGCTCGAACGCCGCCAGCTGCTGACCGAAGAGCAGTTCATGCAGGCGCGCCAGGAACATGGCGACGACTTCGACGCCGCCATGGGCGCCGAGGCCGTCTACGACCTGCTGCGCACCATCGACCTGCAGGCCGAGATGGTGAACCTGCGCGAGGAAATCGCCAGCACCAACTCCGAGACCAAGCTCAAGCGCCTCACCAAGCGCATCAAGCTGATCGAGGCGTTCCTGGAGTCGGGCAACCGTCCTGAATGGATGGTCATGACCGTGCTGCCCGTGCTGCCGCCGGACCTGCGTCCGCTGGTGCCGCTGGATGGCGGCCGCTTCGCGACCTCCGACCTGAACGACCTGTACCGCCGCGTCATCAACCGCAACAACCGCCTGCGCCGCCTGCTGGAGCTCAACGCGCCCGACATCATCGTGCGCAACGAGAAGCGCATGCTGCAGGAGTCGGTGGACGCCCTGATGGACAACGGTCGCCGCGGCCGCGCCATCACCGGCACCAACAAGCGCCCGCTGAAGTCGCTGGCCGACATGATCAAGGGCAAGCAGGGCCGCTTCCGCCAGAACCTGCTGGGCAAGCGCGTCGACTACTCCGGCCGTTCGGTCATCGTGGTCGGCCCGACCCTGCGCCTGCACGAATGCGGCCTGCCGAAGAAGATGGCGCTGGAGCTGTTCAAGCCGTTCGTGTTCGCCAAGCTGCAGCGCCGCGGCCTGGCCACCACCATCAAGGCCGCCAAGAAGCTGGTCGAGCGCGAAGAAGCCGACGTCTGGGACATCCTGGAAGAGGTCATCCGCGAGCACCCGGTGCTGCTGAACCGCGCGCCGACGCTGCACCGTCTGGGCATCCAGGCGTTCGAGCCGGTGCTGATCGAAGGCAAGGCCATCCAGCTGCATCCGCTGGTCTGTACGGCGTTCAACGCCGACTTCGACGGTGACCAGATGGCCGTGCACGTGCCGCTCTCGCTGGAAGCCCAGCTGGAAGCGCGCGCGCTGATGATGTCGTCCAACAATATCCTGTCGCCCGCCAACGGCGAGCCGATCATCGTGCCGTCGCAGGACGTCGTGCTGGGCCTGTACTACATGACCCGCGCGCTGGAGAACAAGAAGGGCGAGGGCATGGCGTTCGCCAATATCGCCGAGGTCAAGCGCGCCTACGACAACCGCGCCGTCGAGCTGCACGCCAAGGTCAAGGTCCGCATCAGCGGCACCGTGATCGACGAGGAAGGCGGCCGCAGCAAGCAGACCAGCATCGTGGACACCACGATCGGTCGCGCGCTGCTGGCCGAGATCCTGCCGGAAGGCCTGCCGTTCGCCCTAGTGAACACCGAACTGAACAAGAAGGCCATCAGCCGCCTGATCAACTCCAGCTACCGCATGCTGGGCCTGAAGGACACGGTCGTGTTCGCCGACAAGCTGATGTACACCGGCTTCGCGTACGCCACGCGCGCCGGCGTCTCCATCGGTATCGACGACATGCTGATCCCGGCCGAGAAGAAGGGCATCCTGGGCGAAGCCGAGCAGGAAGTGCTGGAGATCCAGGAGCAGTACCAGAGCGGTCTGGTCACCGCCGGCGAGCGCTACAACAAGGTGGTCGACATCTGGTCGCGCACCAACGAGCGCATCGCCAAGGCGATGATGGACACCATCGGCACCGACAAGGTGAAGAACGCCAAGGGCGAGACCATCAACGAGAAGTCGATGAACTCGCTCTACATCATGGCCGACTCCGGCGCCCGTGGTAGCCAGGCCCAGATCCGCCAGCTGGCCGGCATGCGCGGCCTGATGGCCCGCCCCGACGGCTCGATTATCGAGACGCCCATCAAGGCGAACTTCCGCGAAGGCTTGAACGTGCAGGAGTACTTCAACTCCACGCACGGTGCCCGCAAGGGCCTGGCCGATACCGCGCTGAAGACCGCGAACTCCGGTTACCTGACCCGTCGCCTGGTCGACGTGGCGCAGGACGTGGTGATCACCGAGGTCGACTGCGGCACGTCGGAAGGCCTGATGATGACCCCGATCGTGGAAGGCGGCGACGTGGTCGAGCCGCTGCGTGACCGCGTGCTGGGCCGCATCGTGGCCGAGGATGTGTTCCTGCCGGGCAACGACGAGGATCCGATCGTCACCCGCAACACGCTGCTGGACGAAGCCTGGGTGCAGAAGCTGGAAGACGCCGGCGTGCAGGCGCTGAAGGTGCGCTCCACCATCACCTGCGAGTCCGATTTCGGCGTCTGCGCCCACTGCTATGGCCGCGACCTGGCCCGTGGCCACATCGTCAACATCGGCGAAGCGGTCGGCGTCATCGCCGCGCAGTCGATCGGCGAGCCCGGCACCCAGCTGACCATGCGTACGTTCCACATCGGTGGTGCGGCATCGCGTGCGGCGGCGGTCGACAACATCACCGTCAAGACCACCGGCTCGATCAAGTTCAACAACCTGAAGTTCGTCGAACACGCCAACGGCAGCCTGGTCGCCGTCTCGCGTTCGGGCGAACTGTCGGTGCTCGACGGCCACGGCCGTGAGCGCGAGCGCTACAAGCTGCCCTACGGCGCCACCATCAACGTCAAGGACGGCGACCAGATCACCGCCGGCCAGGCCGTGGCGAACTGGGATCCGCACAACCACCCGATCGTGTCGGAAGTGGCCGGTTTCGTGCGCTTCGTCGACTTCGTCGACGGCGTCACCGTCATCGAGAAGACCGACGAACTGACCGGTCTGGCCTCGCGCGAGATCACCGATCCGAAGCGTCGCGGTTCGCAGGGCAAGGACCTGCGTCCGATCGTCCGCATCGTGGACAAGGACGGCAAGGACCTGAGCATTCCGGGGACCGACCTGCCGGCGCAGTACCTGCTGCCGCCGCGCTCGATCGTCAACCTGCAGGACGGTGCGCCCGTCGGCGTGGGCGACGTGGTCACCAAGGTGCCGCAGGAAGCGTCCAAGACGCGCGACATCACCGGCGGTCTGCCGCGCGTGGCCGACCTGTTCGAAGCCCGCAAGCCGAAGGACCCGGCCATCCTGGCCGAGCGTTCCGGCATCATCAGCTTCGGCAAGGACACCAAGGGCAAGCAGCGCCTGATCATCAAGGACACCGACGGTTCCGAGCACGAGGAGCTGATCCCGAAGTTCCGCCAGATCATCGTGTTCGAAGGCGAACACGTGGCCAAGGGCGAAACCATCGTGGACGGCGAGCCGAGCCCGCAGGACATCCTGCGCCTGCTGGGCGTCGAGCCGCTGGCCGCCTACCTGGTGAAGGAAATCCAGGACGTGTACCGCCTGCAGGGCGTGAAGATCAACGACAAGCACATCGAGGTGATCACCCGCCAGATGCTGCGCAAGGTCGAGATCACCGATGCCGGCAACAGCAAGTTCCTGGCGGGCGAGCAGGTCGAGAAGCAGCGCGTGATCGAGGAGAACGCCAAGCTGGCCGCGCGTAACGAGCTGCCCGCCAAGTACGATCCCGTGCTGCTGGGCATCACCAAGGCGTCGCTGGCGACCGAATCGTTCATCTCCGCGGCCTCCTTCCAGGAGACCACCCGCGTGCTGACCGAGGCGGCTGTCCGTGGTACGCGCGATACCCTGCGTGGCCTGAAGGAGAACGTCATCGTCGGTCGCCTGATCCCGGCCGGCACCGGTCTGGCGTACCACAACCAGCGCCGCCGCAATGCCTCCGGTCTGACCGAGGCCGAGGTCGACGCCCTGTCCGGCGTCGTCAGTGAGCCGGTCGCCCCGGCGGCCGTGGCCTCGGACGAGGCGGGCGAGGAGTCCAGCGCCAGCTAAATCCGTACCACCCGACGGCCCCCGGGCCGTCCCAGACCACGAAAAGAGGCGCAGGACGCGCCTCGTTTTCGGCCCAGGAAGGGCGGGATCGCAGTCAGTTGGCAGGCACCCACCCCCGTCGCGTTGACGGTAGGGCGGGTGGCCGGCTATACTTTTCCGTCTAGGTGGGCCGTCTTGCGGCCTGCCTTCGTTTTCATGTCAAACAAGGCTCCGGCCTTCACACGAAGAATCCACTATGGCAACCGTCAATCAGCTGGTCCGCAAGCCGCGGCAGGCCCCCACGTACAAGAGCCAGTCGCCCGCGCTGGACAACTGCCCGCAGCGTCGCGGCGTGTGCACCCGTGTCTATACGACCACCCCGAAGAAGCCGAACTCGGCCCTGCGCAAGGTCGCCAAGGTGCGCCTGACCAACCAGGAAGAGATCATCAGCTACATCGGCGGCGAAGGCCACAACCTGCAGGAGCACTCCGTGGTGCTCGTGCGCGGCGGTCGCGTGAAGGACCTGCCGGGCGTGCGTTACCACACCGTGCGCGGCTCGCTGGACGCCTCGGGCGTCGCCAAGCGCCGTCAGGGCCGTTCCAAGTACGGCGCCAAGCGTCCCAAGGCTTAAGGAATAAACGAACATGTCGCGCAAAGGCTCTGCCCCCCAACGTGAAATCCTGCCGGACCCCAAGCACGGCAGCCAGACGATCGCCCGCTTCATCAATATGGTGATGCTGAGCGGCAAGAAGTCCGTCGCCGAGAAGATCGTCTACGGCGCCATGGACGTGATCGGCGAGAAGAACCCGAACGCCCTGGAACTGGTCGAGAAGGCGCTGGACAACGTCTCTCCGGCCGTCGAGGTGAAGTCCCGCCGCGTCGGCGGCGCCACCTACCAGGTGCCGGTCGAAGTGCGTTCCTCGCGTCGCATGGCGCTGGCGATGCGCTGGCTGATCGAGTCCGCCCGCAAGCGCGGCGAGAACTCCATGCCGCGCAAGCTGGCCGCCGAACTGCTGGATGCCTCCGAGAACCGCGGCGGCGCCATCAAGAAGCGTGAAGAGACCCACCGCATGGCGGAAGCGAACAAGGCGTTCGCGCACTACCGCTGGTAACGGCCTGCGGGCCCTTGCGATCAAGGGCCCTCGGCACCATCTAGGTGCCCCTGGGACGCGCTCCGGCGTCCCGATCCCGAAGGCCGCCGAAAGGCGGCATTCGGCCATCTGAAGATCCGCCCTCCACGGAAGGCCACGGCATCCCGCCGGCCCTCCATCAGAAAAGAGAGACTGTCGTGGCTCGCACCACTCCCATCGAGCGTTACCGCAACTTCGGCATCATGGCGCACATCGACGCCGGCAAGACCACCACGTCCGAGCGCATCCTGTTCTACACCGGCAAGAGCCACAAGATCGGTGAAGTGCACGACGGTGCCGCGACCATGGACTGGATGGAGCAGGAGCAGGAGCGTGGCATCACGATCCAGTCCGCCGCCACCACCGCGTTCTGGAAGGGTATGGACAAGTCCATGCCGGAGCATCGCTTCAACATCATCGACACCCCCGGGCACGTCGACTTCACCATCGAAGTGGAGCGCTCGCTGCGCGTGCTCGACGGCGCGGTGTTCGTGCTGTGCGCCGTGGGCGGCGTGCAGCCGCAGTCCGAGACCGTGTGGCGCCAGGCCAACAAGTACCACGTTCCGCGCATCGCGTTCGTCAACAAGATGGACCGGACGGGCGCCAACTTCTTCAAGGTCCGTGACCAGCTGAAGTCGCGTCTGGGCGCCTCGCCGGTGCCGATGCAGGTGCCGATCGGTGCCGAGGATGGTTTTGTCGGCGTGGTCGACCTGGTCAAGATGAAGGCCATCGCGTGGGACGACAAGACCCAGGGCATGACCTTCGAGTACCGCGACATCCCGGCTGACCTGCAGTCCGTGGCGGAGGAGGCTCGTGCGTTCATGGTCGAGTCGGCCGCCGAGGCCAATGAGGAGCTGATGGACAAGTACCTGGGTGGCGAGGAGCTGACCGAGGACGAGATCTATTCCGCGCTGCGTGCCCGTACGCTGAAGACCGAGATCGTGCCGATGTTCTGCGGCTCGGCATTCAAGAACAAGGGCGTGCAGGCCATGCTGGACGGCGTGGTCAAGCTGCTGCCGTCGCCGGTGGACGTGCCGGCGGTGAAGGGCACCGACGTGGATGACGAATCCAAGGAGCTGACCCGCGATTCCAGCGACAAGGCGCCGTTCTCGGCGTTGGCCTTCAAGATCATGACCGATCCGTTCGTAGGCTCGCTCACCTTCTTCCGCGTGTATTCGGGAACGCTGAATGCCGGCGATCAGGTTTTCAACTCGGTCAAGGGCAAGAAGGAGCGCATCGGTCGTCTGTTGCAGATGCACTCCAACAACCGTGACGAGATCAAGGAAGTGCTGGCCGGCGATATCGCGGCGGCCGTGGGCCTGAAGGACGTCACCACCGGTGACACCCTGTGTGCGCAGGACGCCCCGATCATCCTCGAGCGCATGAGCTTCCCGGAGCCGGTCATCTCGATGGCCGTCGAACCGAAGACCAAGTCCGACCAGGAGAAGATGGGTTTGGCGCTGGGCCGCCTGGCGCAGGAAGATCCCTCGTTCCGCGTCCGTACCGACGAGGAATCGGGTCAGACCATCATCTCGGGCATGGGCGAGCTGCACCTGGACATCATCGTTGACCGCATGAAGCGCGAGTTCAACGTGGAGGCCAACGTCGGCAAGCCGCAGGTGGCCTATCGCGAGACGATCCGCAAGGCGATCAAGCAGGAAGGCAAGTTCGTGCGCCAGTCGGGCGGTCGCGGCCAGTACGGCCACATCGTCATCGAGATGTCGCCGGTCGAGCGCGGCGTGGGTTTCTCGTACGAGAGCGCCATCGTCGGCGGTGTCGTGCCGAAGGAATACGTCGCGGCGGCAGGCAAGGGCATCGAAGAGGCCATGAAGAGCGGTCCGCTGGCCGGCTTCCCGGTCGTCGACATCGCCATCAAGGCCGTGGACGGCTCCTTCCATGACGTCGACTCCAACGAAATGGCGTTCAAGGTCGCCGGCTCGATGGCGTTCAAGGAAGCCTTCAGCAAGGCCCAGCCGGTCCTGCTGGAGCCGATCATGAAGGTCGAGATCGTCACCCCGGAAGACTATCTGGGCGACGTGATGGGCGACGTGAGCCGTCGTCGCGGCATCCTGCAGGGTCAGGACGACAGTCCGTCCGGCAAGGTGATCAACGCGATGGTGCCGCTGGGCGAAATGTTCGGCTACGCCACCACGCTGCGTTCGATGTCGCAGGGTCGCGCCACGTTCTCGATGGAATTCGACCATTACGCGGAGGCGCCGGCCAACATCGCCGACGCGGTCGTCAAGAAGAACTAAGAGTTGGGGGCCGGGCATCGCGGATGCGATGCCCGGCGCTCCTGTCATGAATCACGCATAACAAGGTAGAAGACAATGGCAAAGGGTAAATTCGAACGCACCAAGCCGCACGTGAACGTGGGCACGATTGGCCACGTTGACCACGGCAAGACGACGCTGACGGCGGCGCTGACGAAGATCGGCGCGGAGCGTTTCGGTGGCGAGTTCAAGGCGTACGACGCGATCGACGCGGCGCCGGAAGAGAAGGCGCGCGGCATCACGATTTCGACGGCGCACGTGGAATACGAATCGGCCACGCGCCACTACGCGCACGTGGACTGCCCGGGCCACGCCGACTACGTGAAGAACATGATCACCGGTGCGGCGCAGATGGACGGCGCGATCCTGGTGTGCTCGGCCGCCGACGGCCCGATGCCGCAGACGCGTGAGCACATCCTGCTGTCGCGCCAGGTGGGCGTGCCGTACATCGTCGTGTTCCTGAACAAGGCCGACATGGTGGACGACGCCGAGCTGCTGGAGCTGGTGGAGATGGAAGTCCGCGAACTGCTGAGCAAGTACGAGTTCCCGGGCGACGACACCCCGATCATCTCGGGCTCGGCCCGTCTGGCGCTGGAAGGCGACCAGAGCGAGATCGGCGTGCCGGCGATCCTGAAGCTGGTGGACGCGCTGGATACCTGGATCCCGACCCCGGAGCGTGACGTCGACAAGCCGTTCCTGATGCCGGTGGAAGACGTGTTCTCGATTTCCGGCCGCGGCACCGTGGTGACCGGTCGTATCGAGCGCGGCATCATCAAGGTGGGCGACGAAATCGAAATCGTCGGTATCCGTCCGACCCAGAAGACCACGGTCACGGGCGTGGAAATGTTCCGCAAGCTGCTGGACCAGGGTCAGGCGGGCGACAACGCCGGTCTGCTGCTGCGCGGCACCAAGCGTGACGACGTGGAGCGTGGCCAGGTGCTGGCCAAGCCGGGTTCGATCACCCCGCACACCGAGTTCGAAGCCGAAGTCTACGTGCTGAGCAAGGACGAAGGCGGCCGTCACACCCCGTTCTTCAAGGGCTACCGCCCGCAGTTCTACTTCCGCACCACCGACATCACCGGTGCGGTGCAGCTGCCGGAAGGCGTGGAGATGGTGATGCCGGGCGACAACGTGAAGATGGTGGTCACGCTGATCAACCCGGTGGCGATGGACGAAGGCCTGCGCTTCGCGATCCGCGAGGGCGGCCGTACGGTCGGCGCCGGCGTGGTGGCCAAGATCATCAAGTAAGGCCCCGGCGGTCCCGCGTGTCGCGCCTCCGGGCGCGCCCCGCAACCCGGGAGGGCCGGTAACGCCGGCCTTCCTTCTGGGTGCATCCGCTGAAGGCGCGAAACGCTTGCGGCAAGAGTGTTGAACGGCTACAATGCCGGCCCCCGAATGGCGACCCGCTATTCAGGATCGCAATAACTGCCGGCGCCCCCTGGGAGGAGGCCGGCCTACCGCGAAAAGAGGTGCAGGATGCGCCTCGTGTTCGCCAGACACGGAGTGTCGCGTGCCATCCTGCAGGCTTCGGCCGGGCAGGGCGCCCTGGTGGTTGACGGGGTGTGTCACGCGTCCTATACTTTCATGTCTGGGCGGGCCGGTTTACCGGCCTGCCTTGTTTTTCAGGAAGAATCCCCAGCCGATTCAGGTGCTTTCCGCTCGTGGAGTCCTCGCGGGCGGTGGGGAAATGGATCAGCTTGGACTAACCGGGGCAAGGCATCCCAGAGGCCGCGCCCGTCGCTCTTTAACGAAGGAAATTTCCGTCATGGCGGACCAAAAGATCCGAATCCGGCTCAAGGCGTACGATCATCGTCTGATCGACCGCTCGGCCAGCGAGATCGTTGAGACGGCCAAGCGGACCGGCGCGCAGGTGCGCGGCCCGATCCCGCTGCCGACCAAGATCGAACGTTTCACCATCCTGGTATCCCCGCACGTCGACAAGGACGCGCGCGACCAGTATGAGACCCGCACGCACAAGCGCGTGCTCGACATCGTCGACCCCAACGACAAGACCGTGGACGCGCTGATGAAGCTCGAACTGGCTGCCGGCGTCGACGTTCAGATCAAGCTGACCTGAGGCCAACGACCATGACCGCGAAGAAGTATTCGTTGGGTCTCGTTGGCCGCAAGGCCGGCATGACCCGTGTGTTCACCGAAGATGGCAAGTCCATTCCGGTGACGCTGATCGAAGCAACCCCGAACCGTATCACTCAGATCAAGACCCCGGAAACCGACGGCTACAGCGCCGTGCAGGTCGCCGTGGGCAGCCGTCGCGCCTCGCTCGTCACCAAGCCGGTCGCCGGTCACCTGGCCAAGGCCAAGGTCGAAGCCGGTCGTGGCCTGTGGGAGCTGCGTATCGAAGCCGACAAGCTGGGCGACTTCGCCGTCGGCGGCGAGATCAAGGCCGACATCTTTGAAGTGGGCCAGAAGGTCGACGTCCAGGGCATCACCAAGGGCAAGGGCTTCCAGGGCACCATCAAGCGCTGGAACTTCCGCATGGGCGACGCCACCCACGGTAACTCGCTGTCGCATCGCGCGCCGGGTTCGCTGGGTCAGCGCCAGACGCCGGGTCGCGTGTTCCCGGGCAAGAAGATGTCCGGCCACATGGGCGCCGTGCAGCAGAGCACGCAGAACCTGGAAATCGTCCGCGTGGACGCCGAGCGCGGCCTGATCGCCGTTCGCGGCGCCGTGCCGGGTGCGCCGGGTGGCGACGTGATCGTGCGTCCGGCAAGCAAGGGTTGAGGAGAACGACCATGGAACTAGCCATTACAGGTAGCGCCAACAAGCTGTCGGTCTCCGACGACGTGTTCGGCCGCGAATTCAGCGAGGATCTGGTCCATCAGGTCGTCGTTGCCTACCGCAACGCCGGTCGTTCCGGCACCAAGGCGCAGAAGACTCGCGCCGAAGTGAACGGCACCACCAAGAAGTCCAAGAAGCAGAAGGGCGGCGGCGCCCGTCACGGCGCCCTGACCGCGCCGATCTTCGTCGGCGGCGGCGTGACCTTCGCGGCCAAGCCGCGCAGCTTCGCGCAGAAGGTGAACCGCAAGATGTACCGCGCGGCCATCAGCTCGATCCTGTCGGAGCTGAACCGCCAGAACCGCCTGAAGGTCGTGGAAGCGTTCGATGTGGACGCCACCAAGACCAGCGCCCTGGTCGAGAAGCTGAAGGGCCTGGATCTGGGCAAGCGTCCGCTGATCGTCACCGAGGATGCCTCCGAGCACCTGTACCTGTCCGCCCGCAATCTTCCCTACGTGGAAGTGCGCGACGTGCAGGGCCTGGATCCGGCGGCGCTGGTCGGTGCCGACTCCGTGCTGATCACGGCCGACGCCATCAAGAAGATCGAGGAGTGGCTGGCATGATCAGCAACGAAAAGATTTTTGCCGTGCTGCGCGCTCCGCGTGTCTCCGAAAAGACCGTGCGCCTGCAGGAACTCTCCAACCAATACGTCTTCGAAGTCTCGAACGATGCCACCAAGGCCGATGTCAAGGCCGCGGTCGAGCAGCTGTTCGACGTCAAGGTCGAGACGGTCAACGTGGTGAACGTGAAGGGCAAGAACAAGTCCTTCCGCAACCGCGCCGGCCGCCGCGGCGACTGGCGCAAGGCGTACGTGCGTCTGGCCGATGGCCAGGCCATCGACGTGTCGGCCAAGGCCTGAGGTAGACCCACATGCCATTGATGAAGTTCAAACCCACCTCCGCCGGCCGCCGTTCCGCCGTCCGCGTGGTGACACCCGACCTGCACAAGGGAGCGCCGCATGCGCCGCTCCTCGAGAAGCAGAGCAAGACCGGTGGTCGTAACCACCACGGTCGCATCACCACCCGCCACATCGGTGGTGGCCACAAGCAGCACTACCGCCTCATCGACTTCAAGCGCGACAAGGAAGGCATTCCGGCGCGCGTGGAGCGGATCGAATACGATCCCAACCGCACCGCGCACATCGCGCTGCTGTGCTATGTCGATGGCGAGCGCCGCTACATCATCGCCCCCAAGGGCCTGAAGGCCGGCGACCAGGTCATCGCCGGTAGCGATGCGCCGATCAAGGCCGGCAACACGCTGCCGCTGCGCAACATCCCGGTCGGTACGACGATCCACGGCATCGAGCTGAAGCCGGGCAAGGGCGCGCAGATCGCCCGCGCCGCCGGCGCCGCCGTGCAGTTGGTCGCCCGCGAGCAGGGTTTTGCCACGCTGCGCCTCCGCTCCGGCGAGATGCGCAAGGTGCAGGTCGAGTGCCGCGCCACCGTTGGCGAAGTGGGCAACGACGAGCACAGCCTGGAGAAGTTGGGCAAGGCCGGCGCCAAGCGCTGGCGCGGTGTCAAGCCGACCGTCCGCGGTGCGGCCATGAACCCCGTCGACCACCCGCACGGTGGTGGTGAGGCCAAGGCCGGCCAGGGCAACCCGCACCCGGTCACCCCGTGGGGTGTGCCGACCAAGGGTTACAAGACGCGCAAGAACAAGCGCACGCAGCAATTCATCGTCCGCGATCGTAGGGGCTAATCGACCATGGCACGTTCACTCAAGAAGGGCCCGTTCGTCGATCACCACCTCGTCAAGAAGGTGGAGGCCGCGGGCGGCAGCAAGAAGCCGATCAAGACCTGGTCGCGCCGTTCGATGATCCTGCCGGAAATGGTGGGTTTCACGATCGCCATCCACAATGGCAAGAACCACGTTCCGGTGCTGGTCAACGAGAACATGGTCGGCCACAAGCTCGGCGAGTTTGCCGTCACCCGTACCTTCAAGGGTCACGGTGGCGACAAGAAAGCCGGCGGCAAGAAGTAAGGAGAGATGACCATGGAAGCGAAAGCCATCCTGCGCACCGCGCGCATCTCCCCCCAGAAGGCCCGCCTGGTCGCCGATCAGGTGCGCGGGCTGCCGGCCGAGCGCGCCGTCAACCTGCTGAAGTTCTCGGACAAGAAGGCTGCCCACCTGATCAAGAAGGTCGTGGAGTCCGCCATCGCCAACGCCGAGAACAACCAGGGCGCCGACGTCGACGAGCTGAAGGTCAAGACCATCATGGTCGACGAAGGTCCGATGCTGAAGCGTTTCATGGCCCGCGCCAAGGGCCGTGGCACCCGCATTCTGAAGCGCACCAGCCACATCACCGTGGTCGTGGGCGAGGGCAAATAAGTATGGGTCACAAAGTTCATCCGACCGGTATCCGCCTGGGCATCGCCAAGGACTGGAATTCCAAGTGGTTCGCCAACAAGCGCGACTACGCCGACTATCTGGCCGCGGACCTCAAGGTGCGCGAGATGCTTCGCAAGAAGCTGGCCCAGGCCGGCATTTCCAAGATCCTGATCGAGCGTCCGGCCAAGACCGCCCGCGTGACCATCCACACCGCCCGTCCGGGCGTGGTGATCGGCAAGCGCGGTGAGGACATCGAGAAGCTGCGCAAGGAAGTGAGTGACCTGATGGGCGTCCCGGCGCACATCAACGTCACCGAAGTGCGCAAGCCCGAGCTGGACGCCCAGCTGGTGGCCGAATCGATCGCGCAGCAGCTGGAGCGCCGCATCATGTTCCGCCGCGCCATGAAGCGCGCCGTGGGCAACGCGATGCGCCTGGGTGCCCTGGGCATCAAGGTCAACGTGGCAGGCCGCTTGAACGGTGCGGAAATCGCCCGTTCCGAGTGGTACCGCGAAGGCCGCGTGCCGCTGCACACGCTGCGTGCCGACATCGATTACGGTTTTGCCGAGGCGAAGACCACCTACGGCATCATCGGCATCAAGGTGTGGGTCTACAAGGGCGAAATCTTCGATTTCAGCCAGGTGGGTCAGGAGAAGCAGGACGACGCGCGCCCCGAGCGTAGCGAGCGTCCTTCGCGCCCGGCTCGTGACCGCGACGCGAGGTAATCAGTCATGTTGCAACCCAAGCGAACCAAATACCGCAAGATGCACAAGGGCCGGAACGAAGGCCTGAGCTGGAACGGTAACCTCGTCAGTTTCGGCGAGTACGGCCTGAAGGCCACGGCGCACGGTCAGCTGACCGCGCGCCAGATCGAAGCGGCCCGCCGCTCGATCAGCCGCTACGTCAAGCGCGGCGGCAAGATGTGGATCCGCGTGTTCCCCGACAAGCCGATTACCAAGAAGCCCATCGAAGTCCGAATGGGTTCGGGTAAGGGTAACGTCGAGTACTGGGTCGCCCAGATCCAGCCGGGCCGCATGATCTATGAAATCGAAGGCGTCAGCGAGGACATCGCGCGCGAGGCGTTCCGCCTGGCCGCGGCCAAGCTGTCGGTCACCACCACTTTCGTGACCCGGACGGTGCGCTAATGGAACTCAAGCAACTCCGCGAGAAATCGGCTGACGAGCTGAAGGCCCACCTGACCGAGTTGCGCAAGGAGCAGTTCTCCCTGCGCATGCAGAAGGTGACCGGCCAGCTGCCGAAGACGCATGAAACCCGCCGGGTCCGTCGCGAGATCGCTCGCGTCAAGACCCTGCTGGGCAGCCAGAAGTAAGGAGCGACCAAGATGAGCGATAACAAAGACAAAGCGCAACGCACCATCGAAGGCCGCGTCGTCAGCAACAAGATGGACAAGACGGTCACCGTCCTGGTGGAGCGTCAGGTCAAGCACGCCCTGTACGGCAAGTACATCAAGCGTTCCACCAAGCTGCACGCGCACGACGCGGACAACAGCTGCAAGGAAGGCGACGTGGTGCGCGTGACCGAGATCGCCCCGATGTCCAAGACCAAGAACTGGCGCGTGGTGGAAATCATCACCCGCGCGGCCGAATAAAGAGGAGATCTGAATCATGATCCAGATGCAGAGCTACCTTGACGCGGCCGACAACTCCGGCGCCAAGGAACTGATGTGCATCAAGGTGCTGGGCGGCTCCAAGCGCCGTTACGCCGGCATCGGCGACATCATCAAGGTGACCGTTAAGGACGCCATTCCGCGCGGCAAGGTCAAGAAGGGCGAAGTCTACGACGCCGTGGTCGTGCGTACCCGCAAGGGCGTCCGCCGCCCGGACGGTTCGCTGATCCGCTTCGACGGCAACGCAGCCGTGCTGCTCAACAACAAGCAGGAGCCGATCGGCACCCGCATCTTCGGGCCCGTGACCCGCGAGCTGCGTTCCGAGAAGTTCATGAAGATCGTTTCGCTCGCGCCTGAAGTGCTCTGAGCGGAGGACATAGAAATGGCTAACCGTATCAAGAAGGGCGACCAGGTCGTCGTCATCACCGGCAAGGACAAGGGCAAGAAGGGCGACGTTGTGCGCGTGGACGGCGACCGCGTGGTCGTCTCCAACGTGAATGTCGTCAAGCGCCACACCAAGCCGAACCCGCAGGCCGGCATCGCGGGTGGCGTGGTGGAAAGCGAGCGCTCGATCCACATTTCCAATGTCGCGCTGTTCAACCCGGCGACGGGTAAGGGCGAGCGTATCGGTTTCAAGGTGCTGGAGGATGGACGCAAACTGCGCGTGTTCCGCTCCAGCGGTGAGGCGCTCGACGCCTGAGGAATGAGGTCATGACCACCCGTCTCGAAAAAATGTACAAGGAAGAAGTGGCGCCGGCTCTGATGAAGAAGTTCGGCTACACCAATCCGATGGAAGTGCCGAAGATCACCAAGATCACCATCAACATGGGTGTGGGTGAAGCGGCGACCAATAAGAAGATCCTGGAAAACGCCGTGGCCGACCTGGCCAAGATCACCGGCCAGAAGCCGATCACGACCAAGTCCCGCGTGTCGGTGGCTTCGTTCAAGATCCGCGACGGTTGGCCGATCGGCTGCAAGGTCACCCTGCGTCGCGCCAAGATGTACGAGTTCCTGGACCGCCTGATCAGCATCTCGCTGCCGCGCGTCCGCGACTTCCGTGGCGTGTCCGGCCGTTCCTTCGACGGTCGCGGCAACTACAACATGGGCGTGAAGGAACAGATCATCTTCCCGGAAATCGACTTCGACGCCGTCGACGCGATCCGCGGCATGGATATCGCCATCACCACGACCGCCAAGAACGACGCCGAAGCCAAGGCGCTGCTCGAAGCGTTCAAGTTCCCGTTCCGCAACTGATTCGCTAGGAAGAAGACATCATGGCAAAGACCTCGATGGTCAACCGCGACATCAAGCGGGAAAAGCTGGCCAAGCAGTACGCCGCCAAGCGCGATGCGCTGAAGAAGATCATCTCGAGTACGACTGCGTCGTACGAAGAGAAGATCGAGGCGGTCACCAAGTTGCAGAAGCTGCCGCGCGACTCCTCGCCGAGCCGCCAGCGCAACCGCTGCGAGCTGTCCGGTCGTTCGCGTGGCGTGTACCGCAAGTTCGGCCTGGGCCGCAACATGCTGCGCAAGGCCACCATGAACGGCGACGTGCCCGGCCTGCGCAAGGCCAGCTGGTAACAGTCTCCCGCGCCGCCCGCGAGGGCGGTCGCACGGAGTGAAGCGACAAGTCCGGCACAGGCCGGACTTGTTGTTGTACAATGTTCGGCTCCCGTGGCCTGGCCGGGGAGTGCCGGTCCGCCGGCGGCCCGCCTGGGGGTTCCAGGGACAACACAAGATTTTCGCGAAAGCGGATATCGGTGCTACTCATAAGGCAGACTCTAATGAGCATGACTGATCCCATCGCCGACATGCTGGTGCGCATTCGCAATGCCGCCGCTGTGGGCAAGCCGACGGTGAAGATGCCGTCCTCCAAGATCAAGACCTCGATCGCCAACGTGCTGAAGGCCGAAGGCTATATCGGCGACGTCCGCGTGACGAAGACCGAGAACAACAAGGCCGAGCTCGAGATCGTCCTGAAGTACTTCGAAGGCAAGCCGGTCATCGAGAAGCTGAGCCGCGTGTCCCGTTCGGGCCTGCGCCAGTACCGTGGCAAGGCCGAGCTGCCCAAGGTCCTCGGTGGCCTGGGCGTCGCCATCATCTCCACTTCCAAGGGCATCATGACCGATGCGCAGGCCCGTGCGGCCGGCGTGGGTGGTGAAGTCCTGTGCTTCGTGGCCTAAGCGAAGGAGCCCAGAACATGTCCCGCGTAGCCAAGAAGCCGATCAATCTCCCCAAGGGCGTCGAACTGAGCACCCAGGGCGAGACCCTCAACGTCAAGGGCCCGAAGGGCACCCTGTCCATCGCCAAGCCGGCCGGCGTCGACGTGAATGTCGACAACGGCGTGGCCAACCTGTCGCCCGCCACCCCGGCCGACGACGCCATCACCGGCACCATCCGCGCGATCCTGGCCAACATGGTCAAGGGCGTGTCGGAAGGCTTCGAGCGCAAGCTCGAGCTGGTGGGCGTGGGCTACCGTGCCGCGATGCAGGGCAAGGACCTGAACCTGTCGCTGGGTTTCTCCCACCCGATCCTGTTCAAGACGCCGGAAGGCATCACCATCGCCACCCCGACCCAGACCGAAATCCTGGTGCAGGGCGCCGACAAGCAGCGCGTGGGTGAAGTCGCCGCCAAGATCCGCGGTTTCCGTCCGCCGGAGCCCTACAAGGGCAAGGGCGTGAAGTACTCCGACGAAACCATCATCCGCAAGGAAGCGAAGAAGGCCTAACCGGGCTTTCGGCTTCGAGGAACCAGATCATGAGCATCAAGAACACCGCCCGCCTGCGTCGCGCCAAGTCGACCCGTGCGCACATCCGCGAGCTCGGCGTGCCGCGCCTGTCGGTGCTGCGCACCGGCCAGCACATCTACGCCCAGCTGTTCACCGCCGACGGCGCCAAGGTCATCGCCTCCGCCAACACCCTGCAGGCCGACGTCAAGGATGGCCTGAAGAACGGCAAGAACAGCGACGCCGCCGCCCGCGTGGGTCAGGTCATCGCCGAGCGCGCCAAGGCCGCGGGCATCGAGAAGATCGCGTTCGATCGCTCGGGCTACCGTTACCACGGCCGCATCAAGGCCCTGGCCGACGCGGCCCGCGAAGGCGGCCTGCAGTTCTAATCCTGAAAGGCATGGGGGCGACCCCATGCCTTGTCCTGCCGGCGCGGGCTGCGCCGGGCGCGGTCGCTCTTCTGCAGCGGCCGATGCGTCACCGCTCCACACCACAACCATAAGCGGCCAAGCCGTACATACCTCATCAACCAAGGAATTCAAGCAATGGCAGAAGAACGTCAGCCGCGGGGTCGCGATCGCGATCGCAACCGCGAAGAGAAAGTCGACGACGGCATGATCGAGAAGCTGGTCGCGGTCAACCGCGTCAGCAAGACCGTCAAGGGCGGTCGCCAGTTCACCTTCACCGCACTGACGGTGGTGGGCGACGGCAACGGCAAGATCGGTTTCGGTTACGGCAAGGCGCGTGAAGTGCCGGTCGCCATCCAGAAGTCGATGGAGTACGCCCGCAAGGGCATGCTGAACGTCGACCTGAACAACGGCACGCTGTGGCACCCGGTGAAGGCCGGTCACGGTGCGGCGCGCGTGTTCATGCAGCCGGCCTCGGAAGGTACGGGCGTGATCGCCGGCGGTGCCATGCGCGCCGTGCTGGAAGCGGTGGGCGTGAAGAACGTGCTGGCCAAGGCCGTCGGTTCGCGCAACCCGATCAACCTGGTCCGCGCCACGCTGAAGGGCCTGAGCGACATGCAGTCGCCGACCCGCATCGCGGCCAAGCGCGGCAAGAAGGTGGAGGAACTCCTCAATGGCTAACGAGTCCAACAAGACCGTCAAGGTGCGCCTGGTGCGCGGCCTGCGTGGTTCCCAGTCGCGTCACCGCCTGTCGGTGAAGGCGCTGGGCCTGAACAAGCTCAACGACGTGCGTGAACTGAAGGACAGCCCGCAGGTGCGCGGCCTGATCGCCAAGGTCCACTACCTCGTCAAGGTCGAGGAGTAATCAACATGCGTCTCAACACACTGAAGCCCGCCGACGGCGCCCGTACCGAACGCACCCGCGTCGGCCGTGGTATCGGTTCCGGCCTGGGCAAGACCGCGGGTCGCGGCCACAAGGGCTCGTTCGCGCGCGCCGGCAAGGGCAAGATCAAGGCGAAGTTCGAAGGCGGCCAGATGCCGCTGATCAAGCGCCTGCCGAAGGTCGGTTTCCGCTCCAAGCTGAAGCTGGATTGCGCGGAAGTGCTGTCCTACCAGCTGGAAAAGCTGGAAGCCGGCGAGATCGACTTCGCCGCGCTGCGTGCCGCCAAGCTGGTGCCCAGCACCGCCAAGCGCGCCAAGATCGTGAAGAAGGGCGAACTGACCAAGAAGTTCGTGCTGAAGGGCGTGGCCGCCACGGCCGGTGCCAAGGCCGCCATCGAGGCTGCCGGCGGCAGCGTGCAGGAGTAACGGACGCATGGCGCAGGGTAATGCCGCCGGTGCGCTGGCAGGCGCAGGCAAGTTCACCGAACTCCGCCAGCGCCTGCTGTTCGTGCTGGGTGCGCTGATCGTCTACCGGATCGGCTGCTTCATTCCGGTCCCGGGCGTCAATCCCGATGCCATGCTTGCGATGATGCAGGCGCAGGGCGGCGGCATCGTGGACATGTTTAACATGTTCTCGGGCGGCGCCCTGCACCGTTTCAGCATCTTCGCGCTGAACGTCATGCCCTACATCTCGGCGTCGATCGTGATGCAGCTGGGCGTGCACATCTTCCCCAGCCTCAAGGCGCTGCAGAAGGAAGGCGAGTCCGGTCGCCGCAAGATCACCCAGTACTCGCGCATCGGCGCCGTGCTGCTGGCGGTCGTGCAGGGCGGCAGCATCGCCACCGCGCTGCAGAACCAGGTCGCGCCGGGCGGCATGCCGGTGGTGTACGCGCCGGGCATGGGTTTCGTGCTGACCGCGGTGGTCGCACTGACCGCCGGCACCATCTTCCTGATGTGGCTGGGCGAGCAGGTGACGGAGCGCGGCATCGGCAACGGCGTCTCGCTGATCATCTTCGCCGGCATCGTGGCCGGCCTGCCGGGTGCGGTCATCCAGACGGTGGGCGCGTTCCGTGACGGCACGCTGAGCTTCATTTCGCTGCTGGTCATCGCGGTGGTGGTGCTGGGCTTCACGTTCCTGGTCGTCTTCGTGGAGCGCGGGCAGCGACGGATCACGGTGAACTACGCGCGCCGCCAGGGCGGTCGCAACGCGTACATGAACCAGACCTCGTTCCTGCCGCTGAAGCTCAACATGGCCGGTGTCATCCCGCCGATCTTCGCGTCCAGCATCCTGGCCTTCCCGGCCACGCTGGCGATGTGGTCCGGCGAGAACAGCGGTGCCACCACCTGGCTGCAGCGCATCTCCAATGCCCTGGCCCCGGGCGAGCCGCTGCACATGATCGTGTTCGCAGCGATGATCATCGGCTTCGCGTTCTTCTACACGGCGCTGGTGTTCAACTCGCAGGAAACCGCCGAGAACCTGAAGAAGTCGGGCGCGCTGATCCCGGGCATCCGCCCCGGCAAGGCCACCGCCGACTACGTCGACGGCGTGCTGACCCGCCTGACGGCCATCGGTTCGCTGTACCTGGTGGCGGTCTGCCTGCTGCCGGAAGTGATGCGCACCCAGCTGGGCACCTCGTTCTACTTCGGCGGCACCTCGCTGCTGATCGTGGTGGTGGTGGTGATGGACTTCATCGCGCAGATCCAGGCGCACCTGATGTCCCACCAGTACGAGAGCCTGCTGAAGAAGGCCAATCTGAAAGGCGGCTCGCGGGGCGGTCTTGCCCCCCGCGGCTGAGGTATAATCGCGGGCTTCCCGCACCAGTCCGGCCCTCATGGCCGGCTGACTTAGATGGGCGGCCCCCGCAGCGATCCGGTGCGGGGGTGAGAACCGGCCAGTCCCTGCGCCAGAGTAGCGCGGGCGGGGTGGGCAGGGGGAAACCCCGGTCCCGCACCAGGCAGGTTCCGGCGCCGGAGCATGGGCACACTCCCCATGCCGGGTCTGCGGCCGGCTTTGCCGGCACGGACTTCCAAGGAACACCGGATCGGGCTATACTTTCCAGTTCACTCCGCCTGTCTGCGCGAATCCCGCCCGGGACGACCGTACACGGGCCAATACTCACAGTTGGAGAACCGCGTCATGGCGCGTATTGCAGGTGTCAACCTGCCTGCCCAGAAGCATGTCTGGGTCGGTTTGCAAAGCATCTACGGCATCGGCCGTACCCGTTCCAAGAAGGTCTGCGAAGCCGCCGGCGTCGCCTCGACCACCAAGATCCGCGACCTGTCGGAGCCGGAAGTCGAGCGCCTGCGCGCCGAAGTCGGCAAGTACGTGGTCGAAGGCGACCTGCGCCGTGAAGTCGGCATCGCCATCAAGCGCCTGATGGACCTGGGCTGCTACCGCGGCCTGCGCCATCGTCGCGGCCTGCCGCTGCGTGGCCAGCGCACCCGCACCAACGCCCGCACCCGCAAGGGTCCGCGCAAAGCCATCAAGAAGTAAGGGGCGACCATCATGGCCAAGCCAGCTGCTGCCAAAGTCAAGAAGAAGATCAAGCGCGTCATCACCGACGGCGTCGCCCACGTCCACGCTTCTTTCAACAACACCATCGTCACCATCACCGACCGCCAGGGCAATGCGCTTTCCTGGGCGACCTCGGGTGGTGCCGGTTTCCGCGGTTCCCGCAAGTCCACGCCGTTCGCGGCGCAGGTCGCCGCCGAGAAGGCCGGCCGTGCCGCACTGGACTACGGCGTGAAGTCGCTGGAAGTCCGCATCAAGGGCCCGGGTCCGGGTCGTGAGTCGGCCGTGCGTTCGTTGAACAACGTGGGCTACAAGATCACCAACATCATCGACGTGACGCCGATCCCGCACAACGGGTGCCGTCCGCCGAAAAAGCGTCGCGTCTAAGGGGGCGATAAGAAATGGCTCGTTATATCGGTCCTACCTGTAAGCTCGCGCGCCGCGAAGGCGCCGACCTGTCGCTCAAGAGCCCGGCCCGTGCGCTGGACTCCAAGTGCAAGCTGGAGCAGAAGCCCGGCCAGCACGGCGCCACCGCCCGCAAGGGCAAGCTGTCCGACTACGCCACCCAGCTGCGCGAGAAGCAGAAGGTCAAGCGTATCTATGGCCTGCTCGAGCGCCAGTTCCGCAACTACTACAAGAAGGCCTCGACCAAGAAGGGCAACACCGGCGAGAACCTGCTGCAGCTGCTGGAAACCCGCCTGGACAACGTCATCTACCGCATGGGATTCGCCGTGACCCGTCCGGCCGCGCGCCAGCTGGTCTCGCACCGCGGCGTGCTGGTCAACGGCAAGCCGGTCAACCTGCCTTCCTACCAGGTCAAGGCCGGTGACGCGATCGCGCTGTCGGAGAAGGCCCAGAAGCAGCTCCGCGTGCAGGAGTCGCTGACGGTCGCCGAGCAGCTCGACCTGAACCCGTCGTGGGTCGAAGTCGATGCGAAGAAGTTCAGCGGCGTGTTCAAGGCGGTTCCGGCGCGTTCGGACCTGCCCGCCGACATCAACGAAGCGCTGATCGTCGAGTTGTACTCGAAGTAATTCATTCACGCACCCCCGGGCGACCGGGGGACCGCAGGAGACAAAGCAACATGACGGGTATTACTCAGCAAGTGCTGCGCCCCCGCGGCCCGCAGATCGAGCGCCTGACCGGCAACCGTGCGAAGGTGGTCATCGAACCGCTGGAGCGTGGTTACGGCCATACGCTCGGCAATGCGTTGCGCCGCGTGCTGCTGTCGTCGATCCCCGGCTTCGCGATCACCGAAGTCGAGATCGATGGCGTGCTGCACGAATACAGCACCATCGAAGGCATGCAGGAAGACGTGCTGGAAGTGCTGTTGAACCTGAAGGATGTGGCCATCCGCATCCACTCCGGCGACTCGTCCACGCTGAGCCTGGCCAAGCAGGGCCCGGGCGTGGTGACCGCCGGCGACATCAAGACCGACCACAACGTCGAGATCCTGAATCCGGAACTGGTCATCTGCAACCTGACCAAGGACACGGCGCTGAACATGCGCCTGAAGATCGAGCGCGGTTTCGGCTACCAGCCGGCCGCTGCCCGCCGCCGTCCGGACGAAGAGACCCGTGCGATCGGTCGCCTGGTGCTGGACGCCTCGTTCTCGCCGGTCCGTCGCGTCGCGTACGCGGTGGAATCCGCGCGCGTCGAGCAGCGCACCGACCTGGACAAGCTGGTCCTGGACATCGAGACCAACGGCACCATCGACGCCGAGGAAGCCGTGCGCACCGCCGCCGACATCCTCAGCGACCAGCTGTCGGTGTTCGGTGACTTCACGCATCGCGACCGCGGCGCGCCGAAGCAGGCTGCCAGCGGTGTTGATCCGGTGCTGCTGCGCCCGATCGACGACCTGGAGCTGACGGTGCGTTCGGCCAACTGCCTGAAGGCCGAGAGCATCTACTACATCGGCGACCTGATCCAGAAGACGGAAGTCGAACTGCTCAAGACCCCGAACCTCGGCAAGAAGTCGCTGACCGAGATCAAGGAAGTCCTGGCGCAGCGCGGCCTGTCCCTGGGCATGAAGCTGGAGAACTGGCCGCCGGCCGGTGTCGCCCAGCACGGCATGCTCGGCTGATGATGCAACACGAAGCTCCCGCCATCGCGCGGGAGCTTCGCTGCAACACCCTCGTCGACGGACCTGAAGGCCCGCGACGCTCCGGTCAGGGATGGCCGGTACGGACCACCCGCAGTCCACTGTTTCAGCGCCTGGAAGGCGACAGCGAAGTACAACGACCCACCATTCAACAGGAATCACACCCATGCGCCACCAGAAAGCCGGTCGCAAGTTCAACCGCACCAGCGCCCATCGCGAAGCGATGTTCCGCAACATGGCCGCCTCGCTGATCAAGCACGGCCTGATCAAGACCACCCTGCCGAAGGCCAAGGAACTGCGCCGCGTCGCGGAACCGCTGATCACCCTCGGCAAGATCGATGGCGTCGCCAATCGTCGTCTCGCCTTCTCGCGCCTGCGCGACAAGGAAGCCGTCGGTACGCTGTTCACCACCCTCGGCCCGCGCTACCAGTCGCGTCCGGGTGGCTACCTGCGCATCCTGAAGTGCGGCTTCCGCGCCGGCGATAACGCCCCGATGGCGTACGTCGAGCTGGTCGACCGTCCGGAAGCGGCGGCCGAGTAAGCGCCGCGTTGCCGCGCGACCCCAGAAACCCCGGCCGATGCCGGGGTTTTTGTTTTTTCGGTGATCGAGGAGGCGCGGCAGACCGCCTCAGGGTGACGTCCGCCCTGTCGCGCATGGATAATGCGGGCAAGACCTCATGCCACCGGTGCCAATGAATCCTCTTCGCTGGAGTTTCCGTGCGCAGTGTTTCCTGGGCTTCGCGATCTGCGCGGGCCTGCTGGGCTATGCACTGTACGTGCAGTTCGTGCAGCAGCTGGAACCCTGTCCGTTCTGCATCTTCCAGCGGCTGGCCTTCGCCGCGACCGGGGTGTTCTTCCTGCTCGGCGCACTGCATGGACCGCGCCGGCCCGGTGGTCGCAAGGGGTACGGCGTACTGGCGTTCCTCGGCGCGGCGACCGGCATCGGCATCGCGGGCAGGCACGTGTGGGTCCAGCTGTACCCGCCGCTGATGCCCAGCTGCGGCCCCGGATGGGATTACATGATCGAGACCAACACCTGGCTGGGCGTGGTGCAGAAGGTGCTGACCGCCAAGGGCGACTGCAGCACCATCGACTGGAGCTTCCTGGGCCTGACCATGCCGATGTGGAGCCTGGTGTGGTTCGCGCTGCTGGCGGTCTGGGCGCTCTGGATCGGCTTCCGCGCCCGCAGGACCTCGACCTTCCGCTGATTTGACGCGGCGCACCAATCTGGCAGGATGGTGGGCCCCCAGGAGTCCACCATGAATCCGTCCGACCGCAACCTACGCGCCGTCACCCTGCCGCCGAACTGGGCGCCGGAAAGCTGGCGCTCGCGTCCGGCGGTGCAGATGCCCACGTACCCGGATGCGGCGGCGCTGGAGTCCGCACTCGGCGAACTGCGCCAGCTGCCGCCCCTGGTCACGTCGTGGGAGATCTTCTCGCTGAAGAAGCAACTGGCGGAGGCCCAGGAAGGCAAGCGCTTCCTGCTGCAGGGGGGCGACTGCGCCGAGAGCTTCAGCGACTGCGAGTCCGGGCTGATCTCGAACCGGCTGAAAGTGCTCCTGCAGATGAGCCTGGTGCTGGTGCATGGCCTGCGGCTGCCGGTGGTGCGCGTGGGGCGTTTCGCAGGGCAGTACGCCAAACCGCGCTCGGCGGACATGGAAACGCGCGACGGCGTCACGCTGCCCAGCTATCGCGGCGACCTGGTCAATGCGCCCGAGTTCACGCCCGAAGCCCGCGTGCCCGACCCGCGGCGCATGATCAAGGCGCACGCGCGCTCGGCGATGACGATGAATTTCGTGCGTGCGCTGATCGACGGCGGCTTCGCGGACCTGCACCACCCCGAATACTGGAACCTCAACTGGGTAGGCTATTCGCCGCTGGCGAACGAGTACCAGCACATGGTCACCTCGATCGGCGATGCGGTGAGGTTCATGGAGACCCTGTCGGGCTCCGAGGTGCACAACCTCAACCGGATCGACTTCTACACCTCGCACGAAGCGCTGCTGCTGCCGTACGAGGAGGCGCTGACGCGCGAGGTGCCGCGCCAGTGGGGCTGGTTCAACCTCAGCACCCACTACCCGTGGATCGGCATGCGCACCGCGGCGGTGGACGGCGCGCACGTGGAGTACCTGCGCGGCGTGCGCAATCCCATCGCCATCAAGGTGGGACCCTCGGTTACGCCCGACCAGCTGCTGCGGCTGATCGACGTACTGAATCCCGAAGATGAAGCAGGCCGCCTGACCTTCATCCATCGCATGGGGGCGACGCAGATCGCGGACAAGCTGCCGCCGCTGCTGGATGCGGTCCGTCGGGACGGTCGTCGCGTGCTGTGGGTGTGCGACCCGATGCACGGCAATACCGAAAGCACGAGCAACGGGTTCAAGACCCGCCGCTTCGACAACGTGCGCGGGGAGGTCGAGCAATCCTTCGACCTGCATGCGGCGGCCGGTACGCGCCTGGGTGGGGTGCATCTGGAGCTGACGGGCGAGGACGTCACCGAATGCACCGGGGGCGCGCGGGAACTTACGGACCTGGATCTGGAGCGCGCTTATCGTTCCACCGTCGATCCGCGGCTGAACTACGAGCAGTCGCTGGAGATCGCCATGTGCATCGTGCGCAAGCAGAACCAGCTGGCCACGCCGGCCACGCGTTGACGGCGGCACCAGGCCGGCGTCACGAGCCGTGCGCGTGCGCGGCTGACGCGTTCGGTGGGAGGTGCCAGGTCTTCCCGCGCGCATACAGGCGCGCGAACTCCGTGGCCGGCACCGGCAGGCTGAAGTAGTTGCCCTGCAGCTCGTCGCAACCGTTGGCGACGAGCCAGGCTGCCTGCGCGGCCGTTTCGACGCCCTCGGCGATCGTGCGGCACTGCAATTGTGCCGCCAGGCCGATGATGGCGCGCGTGATGGCGGCCTGGTTCGGCTCGCCGACGTCCCGCACGAACGTCTGGTCGATCTTGAGCACGTTGAAGCCGTAGTTGCCCAGATAGCTGAGGCTGGAGAAGCCGGTGCCGAAGTCGTCGATGGCGATGCGCACGCCCAGGGCCTTCAGGGCGCGCAACGTGCGGTCGGTCCGTTGCACGTCGCGCATCAGCGTGGTCTCGGTGACTTCCAGTTCCAGGAACTCGGCGGGCAGCCCGCTGTCCTGCAGCGCTTCGACCACCGTGTCGACCAGGTCGTCGGTGTCGAAGTTGGCGGCGGCGATGTTGACCGACACCCGGATCGGCGGCAGTCCCGCCTGCTGCCAGATGCGGTTCTGCCTGCACGCTGCGCGGATGGCCCACTGGTCGATGTCGACGATCAGGCGCGTTTCTTCGGCGATGGGCAGGAATTCGCCCGGCAGTACCAGCCGGTCGCCACGTTGCCAGCGGGCCAGGCCCTCTACGCCGACGATCCGCCCGCTCAGACTGTCGATCTGCGGCTGGTAGTGCAGGACGAGGTCGCCGTTGCGCAGGCTGCGGCGCAGGCTGTTCTCCAGTTCGATGCGCGCGTCCACGCTGGACGCCAGCTCGCGCGTGTAGAAGCGGCTGGCGTTGCGGCCGTTGCGCTTGGCCAGATACATGGCGGCGTCGGCACGCATCATCAGTGTGCCGGCATCGTAGCCGTCGTCGGGGAACAGGCTGATGCCGATGCTGAAGGCCTGGTGCAGTTCGTGCGAGGCCACGGTATACGGCGTGCCGCACAGGGCGAGTAGGCGGTCCGCGACCTGCAGCACGCTGTCGCGCCTCACCACATTGGGCAGCAGCACCACGAATTCGTCGCCGCCGGTGCGGTAGACCGTCCCCAGGTTGCCCACGTTGCGCTGCAGGCGGCGCGCCACCTGCTGCAGCAGTTCATCTCCCGTGTGATGCCCCAGCGCATCGTTGACGTGCTTGAACAGATCCAGGTCGAGGAACAGCACGGCGATGCCGTTGCCATGGTTGGTGGCGTGGGTGATGGCCTGGCCGAGGCGTTCGTTGAGCTGAAGGCGATTCGGCAGGCCGGTCAGCACATCGTGGTGGGCCAGGAACGTCATGCGCGAACTCAACGCGCGCGATTCGGTGATGTCGCGCAGCACCATCACCGCGCCCACCAGGCGATCGTCGCGGTCGTGGATGGACGACAGCGAGCGCTCCACCAGCATGTACGAGCCGTCCTTCCGCTCCAGCCGCAGGTCGCCCGGCTGGCCCGCCGAGTGCGACACGTCGTCCTCATCCTGCGCCTCGACCCTCGCCAGCGGCGCGACGCGGTCCAGCGCTTCGCCCAGGGCCTGTTCCAGGCTCCAGCCGCAAAGTGCCTCGGCCGCGGGATTCAGGTAGGTCACCCGTCCCTCGGTGTCGACGGTGATGACAGCTTCGCGGATGGAGGTCAGCGTGACTTCGGCCAGTTCGTTCGCCTCGTGCAGTGCATGTTCCAGGCGGGCCTTCTCGGTGATGTCGATCGCCATGACGAAGAATCCACCGATCCTGCCGGTCTCGTCGATGTCGGGCGTGTAGAAGCTGTGCAGGCTGCGTATGCCGTCCACCGTGGCGAGGCTGCTCTCGAACTCGCCCTCGCGCCCCTGCAGGGCCGCTTCGATCTGCGGCAATCGACGCAGGTAGGCGTCCTCGCCGAACAGCTCGCGCATGTGCCGACCCGCCTGCGGCGTCACGCGCCAGCGGACCTGTTCGGCGAACGCGCGATTGTGGAAAACCAGCCGGTGCTCGACGTCGAACTGGGCGATCAGCGCGGGCAGGCGATCGGTGACGCGCTTGAGGTGGTCGCGTGCCAGCGCCAGCTCGCGATGGGTGCGCCGCTGTTCGCTGATGTCGTTGCCCATCAGGTACCAGCCGGCGATCCGCCGGCCCGGCTCGACGTCGGGCACGAGGTACAGGTGGACGGCACGTGGGGGCTGCCCAAGTTCGGCGTCCCACGCGATCCAGCGGTCCGGCGTACAGTCGCGCATGGCCCGCTTGAGCGAGGCCAGGAACGCCGGCGCACCCGCATGCACCTCGTCCACGTGCCGCTCGCGCCATTCCTCTTCCGTTCCCGACCACTCCCGGCAGGCGCGGTTGGCGAACCCGTAGCGACCGCCCGCATCGACATAGGCGATCAGGGCGGGCAGGTGGTCGGCGACCGCGTCCAGCAGGGCACGGCTGCGGTGCTCGGTGCGTGCCAGGTTGCGCAGCAACAAGAACAGCAGCCCTCCCAGCCCGATGCCGGAGAGCGTCAGCGAGACGATGGTGGTCAGCCCGGACAGGGCATCGCGCAGGGGCGGAGACTGCAGGACGAGCTGCCATTCGCTGCCCAGCAGGCGGATGTTGCGCTGGGCCGTGAAGGCCGGTCGCCAGCCTTCTCCGTGGCGATCCTGCAGTGCGCGGATCTGAAAGATCGGTTCATCGCCGAAGTCGCGCGCGCGCAGTTGCAGGTCGAACTCGTCGCCGGCGCTCCTGCCGATGGCGTCCTCCATGACCCGCTGCCAGCCGAAGCCGGCCGTGGCGAATCCACGCAGCAGGCGCCGCCGGTCGTCCACGCCGGCGCGTGCCGCGACGGAATCGGCGTAGACCGGCGCGTACAGCAGGAAGCCCGGCAGACCGGTGCTGCCCCGGGTGGCGTCGCCCAGTGCGACCAGCGGCGCGGCCGCAAGTTCGCCGCTGTCGCGCGCGGATTCGAGCGCGCCGCGACGCACGGTTTCCGCCATGACGTCCTTCCCCAGCAGGGGGCGCATGCCCGGGGCATCCGGATACAGCAGGTCCACGACCACGTATTCGCTGCGGTCGCCAGCGGGATGGATGGTGAACGCATCCCCGTAGCGCGCGCGCTGGGAGGCGACATAGGCGTCGCGGTCCTCGTGGCGCGCATGGCGCGCGAACCCTAGCCCGTGCACGCCGGATCGGCGAGTGGGCACCTGCAGCTTCTCGACGAAGGCGTAGAAGCTGTCCTGCTCGATGTCCTGCCGCCCTTCCAGCACCGCGGCGGCCGCGCGCACGGTGTCCTCGTAGGCGTTCATGTGAGTGGAGACGGCAGTGGCGATGGCGTCGGCGCGGGCGTCGAACTGGGCGCGCGCATGATCGCGGGCCTGCCGCCAGGCGGTGGCACCGGTCCACAGCGACAGCAGGCAGGCGGCGACCAGCACGCCCCACGCCAGCGAGTTCAGGTTCCGCTGACGTCGTCGTGCCGTGGAGACCGATCCACTCAACGCACGCAGTTCCGATGCCCGGTCCGCGCCTGACTCCACGCGTGCGATCCCCACCTGCCGTTTGTAGGCTATGACGCCACGAACACGGCGCGGCTGCAAGCGGCGCGGCCCGCGGAACGGGCCGGTGTCGGCCTGGATCTCAGCGCCGAGCGGCGCGCGGCGGCAATGTGGGCCAGTACTCGGGCGGCTTGCGTGCCCGCGTCCGCTGCTCGTAGTCGTAGCCGAGCGCGATCAGCCGGGCTTCGCTCCATGCCGGCCCCATGAACACGATGCCCAGCGGCAGTCCGTCGCTGTGGCCTGCCGGCACGGTGAGGCTGGGGTAGCCGGCCACGGCGGCCGCGCCGTAACCGGCGCCAGGGAAGTGGTCGCCGGCCTTGTGGTCGGTCAGCCAGGCGGGCCCCGTGGTGGGGGCGATCAGGACATCCAGCTGCTGCGCCTTCAGTGCGGCGTCGATGCCCTCGGGCCCCGCCAGGCGGCGGGCGCGACTGCGGGCGGCGATGTAGGCCGATTCGCCCAGTCCGCCCTTGGCGTTGGCCCGTTCGAACAGATCCTGGCCGAAATGCGGCATCTCCGACAGGCGGTACTGTTCGTTGTAGCCGATCAGCTGCGTCAACGTGGTCAGCGGGGCGTTGCGCTCGGCGAGGTAGCGCTCCAGGCCATGCTTGAACTCGTACAGCATCAGCTCCAGTTCGTCGGCGCTCCACTGGCCGTCGGTGGGGATCTCCGCATCCACCACGATCGCGCCGGCTTCGCGCATCACCTGGATCGCACCCTCCAGCGCCGCGGCCGCGTCGGGGTGGATGGCCGCCTTGCTGCGCAGCACGCCGATGCGGGCGCCCTTGAGCGCTCCCGGCGTCAGGCGGGCGCCATAGTCCAGGGTGGTGTTCCAGGCCGCGTTGGTCGTGGCGGCGTCGGCCGGGTCCCGCCCCGCCAGCACACCCAGCAGCAGCGCGGCATCGGCGACCGTGCGCGCGATGGGGCCTGCCGTGTCCTGGCTGTGCGAGATCGGCAGGATGCCCTGCCGGCTGACCAGGCCCACGGTGGGCTTCAGTCCGACCACCCCATTGATCGCCGCCGGGCAAAGGATGCTGCCGTCGGTCTCGGTGCCCACGCTGACGGCCGCCAGGTTGGCGGATACCGCCACCGCGCTGCCCGAGCTGGAGCCGCAGGGATTGCGGTCCAGTGCGTAGGGGTTGCGGGTCTGCCCGCCGCGTCCGCTCCAGCCCGAGGTCGAATGCGACGAACGGAAGTTGGCCCACTCGCTCAGGTTGGCCTTGCCGAGGATCACCGCGCCGGCCTCGCGCAGGCGCCGTACCAGGAACGCGTCCCGGCCGGGCCGGAAATCCTTCAGCGCCAGCGAGCCCGCGGAAGTGGCCATGGGTACGGCGTCGATGTTGTCCTTCAGCAGTACCGGGATGCCGTGCAGCGGGCCGCGCACCGCATTGGCGCGGCGTTCCACGTCGCGCAGCGCTGCTTCCTTCAGCGCGTCCGGGTTGAGTTCGATGACGGCGTTGAGCTGGGGCCCGGCCTTGTCGACCGCAGCGATCCGGTCCAGGTAAGCCTGTGTCAGCCGCCGGCTGTCCAGTTCTCCCGCCTGCATGCGCGCCTGCAGGTCGGCGATGTCGAGTTCGGCATAGATGAAGTCGGTCGGGGCTGCGGGCGCGGTGGCATTCGGCGGCGATGCCGGCTGGCAGGCTGCCAGGGCGAGCATCAGGCCGAGCGGCAGCAGGGATCGACGCATGCGGACACCTTTGTCACATCAGTGTGCAGGCTACGCAGCCCCCGCACCGCGCGTCAAATCGACCGGCGACGACGGATATCGCGCCACAGCACCCACACGATCACCAGGTTGACGACGAGCAGGGCCCAGGTATGCCAGCCCGGGTGGTGGTACAGCGCGTACACGTCCAGGGGCAGGTAGGCGGCCGAGCCGATGCAGCCCAGCCACGAGGCCCAGGCGCGTGCGCGCCACAGGCCCCAGGCTTCCAGCAGGCGCATGCCTGCATACACGGCGATGATGAGTACGGCCACGTGGACCGATTCGGGATTGATGCGCGCCATCCACTGGCTCACCACGCCGGGACCGGCGTCGGGGATGAAGCGGATGAGGATCGCCTGCACGCTCTCGCGCAGGCGGTCCGGGCCGAACGCCAGCAGGCCGCCGGCGAAGGCCAGGGCCAGCACGCCCTTGGCGCCCTCGAACAGGGCGATGGCGTGCAGGCCGGGGTGCGCCTTGGGATCCGGGTTGTAGGCGGCGTCGTCCAAAGCGCGGGCGGCGGTTACGCCGCGCGCGAGGCGCGCTTGCGGTCGCTCTCGGTCAGCAGCTTCTTGCGCAGGCGGATTTCCTTCGGCGTGATCTCCACCAGCTCGTCGTCGTCGATGAAGTCCAGCGCCTGCTCCAGCGAGAACTTGATCGCCGGGGTCAGCTGGATGGCGTCGTCCTTGCCCGAGGCGCGCATGTTGGTCAGCGGCTTGGTCTTGATCGCGTTGACGGTCAGGTCGTTGTCCTTGGAGTGGATGCCGACCAGCTGGCCTTCGTACACGTTGTCGCCTTCGGCGGCGAACAGCTTGCCGCGCTCCTGCAGCGGGCCCAGCGCGTACGCCGGCGTGGCGCCCGGCGCATTGGCGATCATCACACCGTTCAGACGCTTGGCGATGGCGCCCTGTTCCTTCGGGCCATAGTGGTCGAACACGTGGAACAGCAGGCCCGAACCCTGGGTCAGCGTCTTGAACTCGTTCTGGAAGCCGATCAGGCCACGCGCCGGGATTTCATAGTCCAGGCGCACGCGGCCCTTGCCGTCGGGTTCCATGTTCTTCAGCTGGCCCTTGCGGGTGCCCAGCTTCTCCATCACGCCGCCCTGGTGAGCTTCCTCCACGTCGACGACGAGCTGCTCGATCGGCTCCATCAGCTGGCCGTCGATCTCCTTGATGATGACCTCGGGGCGCGACACGGCCAGCTCGTAGCCTTCGCGGCGCATGTTCTCGATCAGCACCGACAGGTGCAGCTCGCCACGGCCGGAGACCAGGAACTTGTCCGCGTCATCCAACTGCTCGACCTTCAGCGCCACGTTGTGCACGGTCTCGCGCTCCAGGCGTTCCTTCAGCTGGCGGCTGGTCAGGAACTTGCCACCGGACAGGTCCTTGTGCCCGGCGAACGGCGAGTTGTTCACCTGGAAGGTCATGCTGATGGTCGGCTCGTCCACCGTCAGCGCCGGCAGCGCCTCCGGAACGTCCAGCGCGCAGACCGTATCGGAGATCGTCAGGTCCTGGATGCCGGAAATGGCCACGATGTCGCCGGCCTCGGCCGATTCCTGCTCGATGCGCTCCAGGCCCAGGAAGCCGAGCACCTGCAGCACCTTGCCCTGGCGCTTCTTGCCTTCGCGGTCGATCACGGCGACCGGCATGTTCTTCTTCAGCGTGCCGCGCTGGATGCGGCCGATGCCGATGACGCCGACGAAGTTGTTGTAGTCCAGCTGGCTGATGCGCATCTGGAAGGCGCCTTCCGGGTCGACGTCGGGCTTCGGCGCGTGCTGCATGATCGCTTCGTACAGCGGGGTCATGTCGCCGGAGCGGACCTCCGGGTCCAGGCTGGCGTAGCCGTTCAGCGCCGAGGCGTAGACGATCGGGAAATCCATCTGCTCGGCGGTGGCGCCCAGGCGGTCGAACAGGTCCCACACCTGCTCGACGACCCACTCCGGGCGCGCGCCCGGGCGGTCGATCTTGTTCACCACCACGATCGGCTTGAAGCCCATCGCGAAGGCCTTCTGGGTGACGAAGCGGGTCTGCGGCATCGGGCCGTCCATCGCATCGACCAGGATCAGCACGGTGTCCACCATCGACAGCACGCGCTCGACCTCGCCGCCGAAGTCGGCGTGTCCGGGAGTGTCGACGATGTTGATGCGGTTCTCGCGCCAGGTGATGGCGGTGTTCTTGGCCAGGATGGTGATGCCGCGCTCTTTTTCCTGGTCGTTGCTGTCCATCACGCGTTCGGCCAGCACGGTGCGCTCGGAGAGGGTGCCGGACTGCTTCAGCAGCTGGTCGACGAGGGTGGTCTTGCCATGGTCGACGTGCGCGACGATCGCGATATTGCGGAGGTTTTGGATGGACATGGATTCTGGGATCGGAAAAACGCACCCGGATACCCCCTTCGAAGGGGCAGGGCGCGAGGACGGGGAGGAAAGAAGGCGGCGTATTATAGCGGGCTATCGAGCCCTAAGCACCTGATTTGCCGGAGAACACTGAACGAACACCGCCGACGACGGTCTTCCCTTGAAATCCCGGGCTGGCGCCGTGATCTCGCAAAGGGTAGGCCCGCATCCCCGGCCTTGACCTGTCGCCGCTCCCCCAACCGGCCACGTGTTGGGCGGGGAGGGGGCGTCTGGCGCGTCCATGGTCTCGTGGCCAACCCGATGTCGGGCTTGGCCGCACCCGGGTAGCCACTGCCGGCGCGGTACGCCACCATCCGTTTCCCTTTTTCACCCCGGAGAACCACCCCATGAGTCAGCTGACCGCCACCTTCGATACTTCGCGCGGCCCCATCAAGATCGAGCTGTACCCCGACAAGGCGCCGCTGACGGTGGCCAATTTCGTCAACCTGGCCAAGCGTGGCTTCTACGACGGCCTGAACTTCCACCGCGTGATCGCCGACTTCATGATCCAGGGCGGCTGCCCGGAAGGCTCCGGACGTGGCGGCCCGGGCTACCGCTTCGAGGACGAGACCACCAATGGCGTGCGCCACGAGCGTGGCGTGCTGTCCATGGCCAATGCCGGCCCGAACACCAACGGCAGCCAGTTCTTCATCACCCACGTGCCCACGCCGTGGCTGGACGGCAAGCACACCGTGTTCGGCAAGGTCACCGAAGGCCTGGACGTGGTCGATGCCGTCAAGCAGGGCGACCTGATCACCAAGGTCACCATCGAAGGCGATGCCGACGCCGTGCTGGCCGCCAAGGCCGAGCGCGTGGCGGAGTGGAACCGCTTCCTGAGCGCCTGATCCTGGGCTCCGTCCGGGCGGCGGCACCCGCCGCCTTGGACCTTTGGCGCATCCGGTCGCGGCGGGAGGCCGTGATACCATTTTGCGCCGCAAAAAAGACGGCGGCGACCCTCCCTGACCTTTCCACGTGAGGTTGTGCAATGCCCCTGCTTGCCCGGCGCATCGGTCGCGCCAAGCCAAGTGCGATCATGGCGGTGGCCGAAAAGGCCAAGAAGCTGAAGGCCGAAGGCCGCGACATCATCAGCTTTTCGATCGGCGTCCCCAATTTCCTGCCTGGCGACCACGTCTACCAGGCCGCGCGCGACGCGTTGGCGAAGGACTCCGGCCAGTACGGCAGCAACCGCGGCACCGACGCGCTGCTGGACGCGTTCCTGCAGCACATCGAGGCGCTGGGCCTGACCGGGTACACGCGTGCCAACGTGTCCACCGGCATCGGCGCCAAGCACATCCTGTACAACCTGGCCGAGTCGTTGCTGGACGAGGGCGACACCATCGTCTATCCGTCGCCGTACTGGACCACCTACGCCGACATCGCCGACATCGTCAACGCGAAGGCGGTGCCGCTGCCGTGTCCGGCCAGCCAGGACTACAAGCTGACGCCGGCGCAGCTGGACCAAGCGCTGGCGACGCACAAGCCGAAGGTCTTCCTGTTCAACAACCCGTCCAACCCGACGGGCATGGTCTACACGCGCGAGGAAGTCGCCGCGCTGGCCGACGTGCTGGTGAAGCATCCGGAGACCTGGATCGTCACCGACGACATCTACAACCGCATGCTGTTCGACGGACTGGCCTACACCAACTTCGTGCAGGCGCGGCCGGAACTGCGTGATCGCACGGTCTTCGTCGATTCGCTGTCCAAGACCTACGGCATGCCGGGCTGGCGCGTGGGCTTCATGGCCGGCCCCGAGGTGGTCGCCAAGGCGCTGACTACGATGAACTCCAACCACATCACCAACGTGCCGGAAGTCGTCACCGCTGCGGCGATCGCCGCGCTGACCGGTCCGCAGGACGTGCCGGCCGCGAAGAACGCCGAGTTCCAGGCCAAGCGCGACCAGGTGCTGGCCGCGATGAATGCGATTCCCGGCGTGGTCTGCCCGCGTCCGCAGGGCGCGTTCTACGTGTTCCCGGACATCAGCTGCGCCTTCGGCAAGTCGCACAACGGCGTGAAGATCGAAAACGATGTCGACTTCTGCAATGCGCTGCTCGACGCCAAGGGCGTGGCCTGCGTGCCGGGTTCGGCATTCGGCGAGCCGCGCGCGCTGCGCATCAGCTACACCTGCCCGACGCCGCAACTGGCGCCGGGGCTGCAACGCTTCCAGGAATTCTTTGCCGAGTTGAAGTAACCGTTGCGTGGGCCTTGGCCCACCCTTTCCCCACGCGGCGGGCCTGGGCCCGCCCTACGTAACCCCGAGGATCCGCACCATGAAAACCCCCGTCCGTGTTGCCGTCACCGGCGCTGCTGGCCAGATCGGCTATGCGCTGCTGTTCCGCATCGCCTCCGGCGAAATGCTGGGCAAGGACCAGCCGGTCATCCTGCAACTGCTCGAGCTGCCGCTGGAGAAGGCCCAGGCCGCGCTGAAGGGCGTGATCATGGAGCTGGAAGACTGCGCGTTCCCGCTGCTGGCCGGTATCGTCGGCACCGACGATCCGGAAGTCGCGTTCAAGGACGCCGACGTGGCCCTGCTGGTCGGCGCGCGTCCGCGCGGCCCGGGCATGGAGCGCAAGGACCTGCTGCTGGAGAACGCCAAGATCTTCACCGCCCAGGGCGCGGCGCTGAACAAGGTCGCCAGCCGCAACGTCAAGGTGCTGGTGGTCGGCAACCCGGCCAACACCAATGCCTACATCGCGATGAAGTCCGCACCGGACCTGCCGTCGAAGAACTTCACCGCCATGCTGCGCCTGGACCACAACCGCGCGCTGTCGCAGCTGGCCAACAAGGCCGGCGTCGCCGTGGGCGACATCGAGAAGCTGGTCGTGTGGGGCAACCACAGCCCGACCATGTACCCGGACTACCGCTTCGCCACGGTCAACGGCCAGTCGCTGAAGGACAAGATCAACGACGCCGACTGGAACGCCAATACCTTCATCCCGCAGGTCGGCAAGCGCGGCGCCGCGATCATCGAGGCACGTGGCCTGTCCTCGGCCGCCTCGGCCGCCAACGCCGCCATCGACCACGTGCGCGACTGGGTGCTGGGCAGCAACGGCAAGTGGGTGACGATGGGCATCCCGTCCGACGGCAGCTACGGCATCCCGGAAGGCGTGATGTTCGGCTTCGCCGTCACCACCGAGAACGGCGAGTACACGATGGTCAGGGACCTGCCGATCGACGACTTCAGCCAGGCCGCCATCGACAAGACCCTGGGCGAACTGGAAGAAGAGCGCAGCGGCGTGGCGCACCTGCTGGGTTGATCGCCGCCTGCAATGAGTGCGAAGAACGCCGGGCTTATGCCCGGCGTTCTTTTTGCGGCATCGCGCATCGCCACTCCGATGGTTCACCATCCGGGCGCGTTGCGACGCGTGACGAGCGACGTGCGTGGATGCCTCCAGGGGGCGCCATGCGACCAAGGTAGGAAGGTGGCCGCGACGGGGCAGGTCTATGCTGGTGCCGGCTGTCGGATCTGGGAGGATCGCATGGCATACGAAGACGTCTACCGGCGCTCGATCGAGCAGCCCGAGGCCTTCTGGGGCGAGGAGGCGAAGGCCATCCACTGGCATGTGCCGCCGCAGCAGGTGCTGGACTATTCCAATCCCCCGTTCCGCCGCTGGTTCGTCGGCGGGCACACCAATCTCTGCTACAACGCGGTGGATCGCCACCTTGCCGAACGCGGCGATCAGCTGGCGCTGGTGGCGGTGTCCACCGAGACCGATGTCACCCGCGAGCTGACCTACCGGGACCTCTACCGCGAAGTGAACGCCTTCGCCGCGGTGCTGAAGAAGCTCGATGTCGGCCGCGGCGACCGCGTGGTCATCTACATGCCCAACATGGCCGAGGCCGTGTTCGCGATGCTGGCGTGCGCGCGCATCGGCGCGGTGCATTCGGTGGTGTTCGGAGGCTTCGCCGCGCACAACCTGGCGCTGCGCATCGACGACGCGCAGCCGAAGCTGTTGATCGCCGCCGATGCGGGAAGCCGCGGCGGCAAGGTGATCCCGTACAAGCCGCTGGTGGACGAGGCCTGCGCGAAGGCCGCCACGCCGCCGGCCAGGGTGCTGATCGTCTCGCGCGGGCTGGATGCGGCCGAGCCGAAGGTGGCGGGCCGCGATGAGGACTACGCCACGTTGCGCGCCGCCGTCGGCGACGCCGAGGTGCCGGTCGAATGGCTCGAGTCGAACGAGCCCAGCTATCTGCTCTACACCTCCGGCACCACGGGCAAGCCCAAGGGCGTGCAGCGGGATGTCGGCGGCTATGCCGTGGCTATGGCGCTGTCGATGCGCACGGTGTTCGACGTGGGGCCCGGGCAGGTGATGTTCTCCACCTCGGACGTGGGCTGGGCGGTGGGTCATTCCTACAACGTGTACGGCCCGCTGATCGTCGGCGCGACCTCGGTGCTCTACGAGGGCCTGCCGACCCATCCGGATGCCGGCATCTGGTGGGCGCTGTGCGAGCAGTACGGCGTGCGCACGATGTTCTCCTCGCCGACGGCGGTGCGCGTACTCAAGAAGCATGACATCGACTTCATCAAGCGCCACGACCTGTCCGAGCTGAAATACCTGTTCCTCGCGGGCGAGCCGCTCGACGAGCCGACGGCGCACTGGATCACCGATGCCTTGGGCAAGCCGGTGATCGACAACTACTGGCAGACCGAGACCGGTTGGCCCGCGTTGACGTTGCTGCCGGGCCTGGACATGAAGCCGGTGCGCTTCGGCTCGCCCGGCTTCCCGAATCTCGGCTACAGGATGAAGGTGATCGACGAAAGCACCGGCGAGGACGTCGGGCCCGGCCAGAAGGGCGTGCTGGTCATGCAGCCGCCGCTGCCGCCGGGGTGCATGACGACGATCTGGAACGACGACGCACGCTTTCTCTCCAGCTATTTCAGCCATTTCAAGGAACTGCTGTACAGCTCGCTGGACTGGGCGATCCGCGACGAGGACGGCTACACCTTCATCCTCGGCCGCACCGACGACGTCATCAACGTCGCCGGGCATCGCCTGGGCACGCGCGAGATCGAGGAATCCGTCTCCGGCTTCCCGGCCGTGGCGGAAGCCGCCGTGATCGGCGTGGCCGACGAACTGAAAGGGCAGGTGCCGGTGGTATTCGCGACGCTGCGCCAGGCCACCGACGAACCGCATGAGCGCGTGCAGGCCGCCGATGGCATGCGGCGCACGGTGGAGCAGAGCCTGGGCGCGGTCGCGCGGCCGGCGCGCGTCTACATCGTCAATGCGCTACCGAAGACGCGCTCCGGCAAGCTGCTGCGGCGCTCGCTGCAGGCGCTGGCGCAGGGCGCCGATCCCGGCGACCTGTCCACGTTGGACGATCCCAACGCGCTGGAGGAAGTGAAGCGCGCGCTGCAGCGCGGGCCGGAAGTCGGTAGCTGAAGATCAGCGCGCGGGTGGCGAGGGCGCCGCCGGATCCACGCTGCCGTCCAGCGTCCACACCACGTCGCGGCCCTGCGGATCGCGGCTGAGCACAAAGTGCGCGCTCGCGCCCGGCGTGAGCGGCAGAGGCGAGGGCGGCTCGTCGTTGTCGCCGTCGTCGTTGGCTTCGATCAGCGTGCGTTCGCCCGCATGTCCAGGGATCGGCACGATGAACAGGTCGCGTGCGTTGATGGTGCGGCGCGCCTTCTTTCTGCCGAGATCGCCGACATCGGCGATTGCACCGTCGGTTTCCATCAATGGGTTGCGGAAGTTGACCAGCAGGTCGGCCTTCATCGGCGGCCGGCCGGGCACGGCCAGCGTGCCGCCGCGCACCAGCAGGTCGGGCCACACGTCGCCGTTCTCCGGCAGTTCGCGGTAGAGCGCAGGCGATACACCCTGGTGGCTGCCCGTCGCGATGCTGTCCAGCGCCGCCACCAGGCCGAGGAAGTAGAGCTTGCGCAGGCGCTGCTTCTGCACGTCGCCCTCGATGCCGCCGGCCTCGATCAGCACGGTGCTGGCGCCCCATTGCGTGGTGAGGTCGCCGAACGCGCGCGGGTCGAAGGTTTCGTCCCAGCGCGCGATATGGCCGGCCAGGTAAGGTTCCAGCGCCGTGCGGATCACGCCCGCCACTTCGATGGCGCGCGTGCGCACATCGTTGACGTCGGCGGCGTGGTTGTACGGCGGCGACAACAATGCGATGGCGGTGCCGCGGTCGGAGTCGCCGGCGCGGTAGCCGACGCGCTGGTCGTGCAGGTTGAAGCCGTACATCGGCTTCACCTTGTCGTACAGCGCCTTCAGCGTGCGCGCTTCAGGCGTCGCCAGCATGCGCGCATCGCGGTTGATGTCGATGCCCTGTACGTTGCGACGCTGAAAACGCGCGGCGCCGTCGGGATTGAGGATAGGCAGGAAGTGCAGCGTGGTGTTCTCGCGCAGCGCCTTCACCTGCGGATCGTCCGGGTGTTCGCCGAGGAAGCGGAACAGGTCCGACAGCACCATCGAGGCCGTGCTCTCGTCGCCGTGCATCTGCGACCAGAGCAGTACCTGCGTCCTGCCTTCGCCCCAGCGCACGTGGCGCAGCGGACGGTTCTCCACGCTGCGGCCGATTTCTTCCACATGGAAACCGCGCGTGCGCTCCAGCAGCGGCGTGGTCACGGTCCACCAGTGCTCAGCGGTGAACACACGGTCGTCGAGCCCGGCAGCACGCAACTCGGCGTCGTAGCGCGCCTCCAGGCCGGGCAACCAGGCAGGCGGGGGCGGCACCGGCGTGGAGGCCGCGGTCGGTGCGTGAGGATTGTCGGCATTCCGGGCGATGGTGGTGGGCGTCATCATCGTCAACAGCAGGCACAGGAGGAGGGCAGGGCGCATTGCAGGCGACACGGTGGACGGACATCCGCAGGGTCCCCGCATGCGTCCGCGATGTCAAACTCGCGCGCGGGCATCACGCCGCCGGCGTGATGCCCGTGTAGCGGGCGCGTGGACGGATCAGGCGACCCTGCGCCTGCTGTTCCAGCGCATGCGCCAGCCAGCCGGCCAGGCGTCCTGCGGCGAACATCACCAGCGCCGGCGTCGCCGGCAGTCGGTTGAGATGGCAGATCGCGGCGAGCATGAAATCGATGTTTGGTCGCAGGCCGCTGATGTCTTCGGTAGCGGCGATCAGCGTTTCCAGTGCGGCCATCTCGCGCTCGCCCGCATGGCGTTCGCGTGCGCGTGCCAGCAGTTCGGCGCCCCGCGGATCGCCCTGCGGATACAGCGCGTGGCCGAAGCCGGGAAGATCGTCGCCGCGCTGCCAGCGTTCACTGATGAAGCGGCGCGCATGCCCGGCCTCGCGCGCGTCCGCGATCAGCGCGTACGCGCGTGCCGTGGCGCCGCCGTGGCGTGGCCCCGACAGCGCGGCGAGGCCGCTGCAGACGGTGGCGTGCAGGTGCGCACCGGTGGAGGCGACCACGCGCGCGGCGAACGCGGAGACATTCAATTCGTGATCGGCGCAGACCACCAGCGCGGCGCGCACGAGGTCGGCGAAGCCGTCGTCGCCCGGATGCCAGGCCTGCGCGAGCACACGGTGCACCGGCGCACCGGACGGCGGCTGGGCCACCAGCAGTGCGGCGTTGTGGCGCAGCAGCCCCGCGGCGATCTCGTGGCGCACGCGGGGCGCCGAATTGAAGGAGTGGCGCACGTCCAGTGCCAACAGCGGGATGGTCGCCATCGCGCGCTCCAACGGCGGCAGCGAGGCATCGGTGGCCAGTGACGCGACCACCGCCGGCCATTGGGTCGGCGAAGGCGCGGTGAACGGGTCGTCCTCCCCGCAATCCCAGAGTTGCCGCGCGACGTCTTCCAGCGTGGCGCCGTCGTGGACCATGCCGATCGCCGACCGGCCCCGGTAGTACGGGCCATCCGGCCGGATCAGGGAGATCTGCGTCTCCAGCACCGGCAGGCCCCGGTCCAGGCTCTGCGCCGCGCCCCGGGCCGCGCCACGCCCCACCTGCTTGCGCTGGGCCAGCCGCTCCACGTCCTGGCGCAGATACAGGCGGCTGCGGTGGTCCTTGCCCGGGCGCGACTCCAGCAGGCCGCGGCTGACGTACGCGTACAGCGTGGCCTGGCTGATACCCAGTAGCCGGCAGGTGTCGCGGGCGGACAGGAGGTCGGTCGCAGAGGCCATGTGGAAATATTGATTCGTTCGATCAAGATTGATCAACCCTGCGGATGGTGCCAGATTTGCTTCCCGAAGAGGGGCGTACCCTTCACGCACCTCCGGCGGCCGGCACATGCGGGCGCCAGATCGAGAGGAGTTCCCATGAGTTCCGTTTCCGCTGGCGCGAAATTCCGCACCGCGCTCGCCGCCGAATCGCCGCTGCAGGTGATCGGCGCCATCAACGCCAACCACGCCCTGCTGGCCAAGCGCGCCGGCTACCGGGCGATCTATCTGTCCGGTGGCGGCGTCGCCGCAGGATCGCTCGGCCTGCCCGATCTGGGTATCAATACGCTCGAAGACGTGCTGATCGACGTGCGCCGCATCACCGACGTCTGCGACCTGCCGCTGATGGTCGACATCGACACCGGCTTCGGTCCCAGCGCGTTCAACATCGAGCGCACGGTGAAGTCGCTGATCAAGGCCGGCGCGGCGGCCTGCCACATCGAGGACCAGGTCGGCGCCAAGCGTTGCGGCCATCGCCCGGGCAAGGAAATCGTGTCGGCCGGCGAGATGGTCGACCGCGTGAAGGCGGCCGCCGATGCGAGGACCGATCCGGATTTCTTCCTGATCGCGCGCACCGACGCCATCCAGGTCGAAGGCGTGGACGCCGCCATCGAGCGCGCCATCGCCTGCGTCGAGGCAGGTGCCGACGGTATCTTCGCCGAGGCCGCCTACGACCTGCCCACCTATCAGCGTTTCGTCGATGCGGTGAAGGTGCCGGTATTGGCCAACATCACCGAGTTCGGCAAGACGCCGCTGTTCACCCGCGAGGAACTGGCCTCGGTCGGCGTGGCGATCCAGCTGTATCCGCTGTCGGCGTTCCGCGCGATGAACAAGGCCGCCGAGACCGTGTACGAAGCGATCCGCCGCGACGGCCACCAGAAGAACGTGGTCGACAGCATGCAGACCCGCGAGGAACTGTACGACCGCATCGGTTACCACGCCTTCGAGCAGAAGCTCGATACCCTGTTTTCCGCAAAGAAGTGACGTAGGGAGTCCATCATGAGCGAAACCACACCCGCACCCGGCTTCAAGCCGAAGAAGTCCGTCGCCCTGTCCGGCACCGCCGCGGGAAATACCGCGCTGTGCACGGTCGGCCGCAGCGGCAACGACCTGCACTACCGCGGCTACGACATCCTCGACATCGCCACGACCAGCGAGTTCGAGGAGATCGCCCACCTGCTGGTGCATGGCAAGTTGCCCAACCGCGCCGAACTGGCGGCCTACAAGGCCAAGCTGAAGGCGCTGCGCGGCATCCCGGCGGCGGTGAAGGCCGCGCTGGAGGAACTGCCGCCGTCCGCGCACCCGATGGACGTGATGCGCACCGGCGTGTCCGTGCTGGGCTGCGTGTCGCCGGAGAAGGACGACCACAATCATCCGGGCGCGCGCGATATCGCCGACAAGCTGATGGCCTCGCTCGGCTCGATGCTGCTGTACTGGTACCACTGGAGCCACAACGGCCGCGCCATCGACGTGGAAACCGACGACGACTCCATCGGCGGCCACTTCCTGCACCTGCTGCATGGCGAGAAGCCGCGCGAGTCCTGGGTGCGCGCGATGCACACTTCGCTGATCCTGTACGCCGAGCACGAATTCAACGCCTCCACCTTCACCTGCCGTGTCATCGCCGGCACCGGCAGCGACATGTATTCGGCCATCGCCGGTGGCATCGGCGCGCTGCGCGGCCCGAAGCACGGTGGTGCGAACGAAGTGGCCTTCGAAGTGCAGAAGCGCTACGAGTCGCCCGACGAAGCGGAAGCCGACATCAAGGCGCGCGTGGAGCGCAAGGAAGTTGTGATCGGCTTCGGTCATCCGGTCTATACCGTCGGCGACCCGCGCAACGAAGTCATCAAGCAGGTGGCGAAGGACCTGTCGGCCGAGCAGTCGAACATGAAGATGTACGACATCGCCGAACGGCTGGAGTCGGTGATGTGGGACATCAAGAAGATGTTCCCCAACCTGGACTGGTTCAGTGCGGTCAGCTACCACATGATGGGCGTGCCGACGGCGATGTTCACGCCGCTGTTCGTGATCGCGCGCACCAGCGGCTGGAGCGCGCACGTCATCGAGCAGCGCATCGACGGCAAGATCATCCGCCCCAGCGCCAACTACACGGGTCCCGAGGATCTGGAATTCGTTCCGTTGGACCAGCGCTGAGGTCCGCGCCGCCGAACCGCGGGGCCGTTTCGACCAAGGTCGGGCGGCCCCGTGTCGTTTGTGTGACCCGTGTGGCAGCCCCGGGCGGCCACGCCGCGGTACTACTGGCGGACAGGGGAACGCCGTAGCCGTGGGAGGGGCCCACCGCGCGGCGTGGGGGGATGCCATGCAGACCAGATGGAGCAAGACCGAGGCTGGACGCAACGAGATCCAGCAGCGCACGCGCAAGCTGCCGGCGGGACTGCGTTCGATCCTGTTGCTGGTCGACGGCCAGCGCAGCGACGACGAACTGCAGGCCATGATGAGCGGCCTGCATGCGCCCGACGATGCGCTCAGCCAGCTGGCGGCGGATGGCCTGATCGAACGCCGCTCCGGTGCCGCCTCGATGCTGGCCGCGGTGGCCGCCACGAAACCGAACGATGGCGCGTCCGCGTCGGCCATGACCCCCGCCGAGCGCTACAACCTGCTGTATTCGCGCATCACCGACGACATCCGCGCGCACATCGGCCTGAAGGGCTACTTCCTGCAGCTCAAGGTCGAGCGCTGCGCCAGCGCGGACGACCTGGAAGCCCTGCTGCCCGACATCGCCACCGCGATGACGAAGGCGCGCGACCACACCTTCGCCACCCGCTGGCTGGAGGACGTGCGCGCGTCGGTGGCCTGATGCGCGCCGTCCGCGATCAGGCCAGGCCTTCGGCCTTCAACGCAGCCTGCACGCCGGCATCGGCCTCCATGCGCTGCTTGAACGCGGCAATGTTCGGCAGACCCGACAGGTCCACGCCCGTGCGGTCTGCCCAGCGCAGCGTGATGTAGAAATACGGGTCGGCGAAGCTGCGGAAACCGGCCAGCCAATCGCGACCTTCGAGCTGCTTCTCGGCGGTTTCGTACATGCCGCGCAGACGCCGGCGCGCCGCATCCTTCACCGCCTCGAACTGCGCTTCGTCGCCGATGAAGCGCGCCGGCCCGAACAGCGGGTGGAACGCCGGGTGCAGGTCCGAATTGACGAAGGCCAGCCACTTCGCTGCCTGCGCGCGCTGCTGCGGCGAACCGTCGCCGGCCAGGTGCGCCTGAGGATACGTATCGGCGATGTAGCCCATGATCGCGGCGTTCTGGGTCAGCACGAAATCGCCATCGACGATGGCGGGCACCGCCCCGGTGGGATTGATCGCCAGGTACGCCGGCTCCTTCATCTCGGCGGTCGTCATCACCTGCACGTCGAACGGCTGACCCGTCCACTGCAGCGCGATGTGGTCGGCGGTCGAGCACGCGCCGGGCTTGGTATAGAGCTTCATGGTGTCCCCTTGGGAAAAAGAAAGGCCCGCGATTATCGCGGGCCTTCAATGATTGCAGCGTCATGCGGGGTGCAACGGATCGTCGCGTTCAGTGCGATGTGCTCGGTTGCATCGCGGCTGTCGGCCCTCACCCCTTGCCCTCTCCCGCAGGGGCGCCCCCCTGAAGGAATGGCTATGGTGAATTCAAACGCGTCGCAACGCGCCCGGATAGAGAAGGGCTTGGGTTACTTTCAGGAGCGGGGCTTGAGCTTCTGCACGCGCAGGAAGGTGTGATCGCCAATCGTCGCCACGTGGTATGCGTTGCGCCAGCTGGGATTGGCGATCTGATGCGCCATGAAGTGGCTGGCGCCCGGCACGATCTCCTTGCGCTGGCCGGGCGGCAGGGCCCAGTTGCGCTCGGCGTTGAGCGCCACGCTGACCGACTTGGCCCAGGCGTCGGAGTTCCTGAGGCGGGTATTGGGGCCGACGATGGTCGGGGCGAACTGCTTGCGGGCGGTGACCACGGAGCAGACGGAATCGCCCCAGAGGCCGCTGTCGCGGCGGCGCAGGGCCACCTCGGCGACGGCCTGCTGGCCGCGCAGGGTCTGGTCGCGGGCTTCCAGGTACACGGTGGTGCTGAGGCAAAGCGAATCGGCGGCCGGCTGCGGCAACATCTGCGACAGCCATAGGATCCAGGCCAGTTTCATGGGAACTCCTTGCTCCGTCTTTCCCGCACCCCTGCCTCTCCCGTCACGCTGGGAGCGGCAAACCTGGGACATGCGGCAGGGCGTCATGGGGAGGCAGCCTTCACACGGGCTGCCCGGGGACCGGCAAGGCCTGACCCCGAGGGGGTCCGAGCGCCGGGCTCAGCCCGCCTGAACTGGGCGGCGGGCCGGAAAGTGCGCGCAAGGTAGGGGGGGGCGTCCCAACTTGGCCTGAACGGGCAGGCTTGACGGCGGGGGGCTTGATCTGGCTGGAAAGTGTGAGCGGTGTCGCACCTGTACTACCCGCGACGGATGCGACAAGCGCGAAGCCGCGTTGCCTGACAGTGCCGTCTACCCCCTGTAGGAGCGCCCCATGGGCGCGATGCCGTTGCTCAGGGTACGCGAAGAGCATCGCGCCCAAGGGGCGCTCCTACAGAGCGGGTGTGCCGGCTGCCTGGTAGGCCGAGTGCCTTACAGGCGGGCGGCCAGCCGGCTGCCCTGGTCGATGGCGCGCTTGGCGTCGAGCTCGGCGGCGACATCGGCGCCGCCGATCAGGTGGGGTGTCTTGCCCGCCGCGATCAGGTCGGCCTGCAGCTCGCGGCGCGGTTCCTGGCCGGCGCAGACCACCACGTGGTCGACCGGCAGCAGATGCTCCGCGCCGTCCACCTTGATCCGCAGGCCGGCGTCGTCCACGCCCAGGTACTCCACGCCACCCAGCATCTTCACCTGCTTGGCCTTCAGCGTGGCCCGGTGCACCCAGCCGCTGGTCTTGCCCAGGCGGGCGCCCGGCTTGCCGGGACTGCGCTGCAGCAGCCAGACCTCGCGGGCCGGCGGTTCCGGCTGCGGCCTCACCAGACTGCCGCGGGTCTCGAAGGTTGGGTCCACGCCCCATTCGGCCATCCAGCGGGCCGGGTCCAGCGAGGGGGAATGGCCCTCATGGGTCAGGTATTCGGCCACGTCGAAGCCGATGCCGCCGGCCCCGATCAGCGCGGCGCGGGCGCCCACCGTCACCCGGCCCGACAGCACGTCCACGTAGCTGACGACCTTGGCGTGGTCAGCGCCGGGGAAGGCGACCCTGCGCGGGGTGATGCCGGTGGCCAGCACGACTTCGTCGAAGCCGGTCAGGTCGGCCGCAGTCACTGGGGTCGACAACTTTACGTCTACCCGGGTTTCCTCCAGCCGGTGGCGGAAGTAGCGCAGCGTCTCGTGGAATTCCTCCTTGCCGGGAATCCGCTTGGCGTAGTTGAACTGCCCGCCGATCTCGTCGGCCGCATCGAACAGGGTCACGCGGTGGCCGCGCTCTGCGGCGACCGTCGCGCAGGCCAGTCCCGCCGGGCCCGCGCCGACCACGGCGACGGTCTTCGGCGCGAACGTTTTCCTGTAGGTGAGGTCCGTCTCGTGGCAGGCGCGCGGATTGACCAGGCAGCTGGCCAGCTTGTTTTCGAACACGTGGTCCAGGCAGGCCTGGTTGCAGGCGATGCAGGTGTTGATGGCCTGGGGCGTGCCGGCGCGCGCCTTGGCCGCCCACTGCGGATCGGCCAGCAGCGGACGCGCCAGCGAGACCATGTCCGCCTTGCCGGCGGCGAGGATGCCCTCGGCCACCTCCGGCATGTTGATCCGGTTGGTCGCCACCAGCGGCACCCGCACGTGCGGCTTGAGCTTGGCGGTCACGTCCACGAAAGCCGCGCGCGGCACCGAGGTGACGATGGTCGGCACGCGCGCCTCGTGCCAGCCGATGCCGGAGTTGATGATCGTGGCACCGGCGGCTTCCACGGCCTTGGCCTGCTGGACGATCTCGTCCCACTGGTTGCCGTCCTCCACCAGGTCCAGCAGCGACAGGCGGTAGATGATGATGAAGTCCGGGCCCACCGCCTCGCGCACACGACGCACGATCTCCACCGCGAAGCGCATGCGCTTCTCCGGCGTGCCGCCCCAGGCGTCGTCGCGCTTGTTGGTGCGCGGCGCGGTGAATTCGTTGATGAAATAGCCTTCCGAACCCATGATTTCCACGCCGTCGTAGCCAGCGTCGCGCGCCAGCTTCGCGGCGTTGGCGTAGGCGCTGATCTGGCGTTCGATGCCGCGAGCCGACAACGCGCGCGGGGTGAACGGATTGATGGGCGCCTTCAGCTTCGATGGTGCGACCGTCAGCGGGTGATAGCCGTAGCGACCCGCATGCAGCAACTGGGCGCAGATCTTGGCGCCGTGCTCATGGACCGCCTTGGTCACGAACTTGTGCGGCCGGGCCTCCCACGGCCACGACAGCTTGCCGCCGAACGGCTTCAGCCAGCCCACGAGGTTGGGCGAGAAGCCGCCGGTGACGATCAGGCCCACGCCGCCGGCCGCCCGCTCGGCGAAGTACGCCGCCAGGCGCGGGAAATCCTTCGCCCGGTCCTCCAGCCCCGTGTGCATCGAGCCCATCAGCACCCGGTTGCGGATCATGGTGAAGCCCAGGTCCAGCGGTGTGAACAGGTGGGGGTAGGGCGGGGATTCGATGGTGGTCGACGTCATGCGGGCGATGGATACGCTTGCGTATGGAAGGGCGCACGATGCCGCGAATCGCGGGGGCACGCAAGCGCCCGCATGCGCGGAGGTGGGTCATGGTGCGTGGTGGGCGTGGGGCAGTTCGGCGGGTAGGGCTTCCTGTTCCAGGCACAGCGGATGCGAACGCAGTTCGGCGGCGATGCCGTCCCAGCCCGCGCGCTCGGCCCATCGGCACATGGCGCCCAGGACAGCCGCGTCCGGCACGTATACCCCGGGAAGCGCCGAACGCGCGAGTGCGGCAGGTGACATGCGCCAGGGCTGCAACCGGTGCCCGGTGGCGGACAGCGTGTCCGCCAGCACAGCGGCGATCCGGAAGCCGCCCCCGTCGATGTCGCCCCAATGCCACACCGGCATGTCCGGGGGCAGCGAACGCAGCAGTCGGACATAGGCGCGCCGCCAGGCCGGGGACGGCATGCCGCCGGTGTAGACCACCAGCACGCGGTCGGCACCCGCCGCGCGGGCGGCGTCATGGAAGCTGGCGAGGTTCTCCACGCTCAGGACGCAAGCGGCGTCCGTCCGCACCCCCCGCACGGCGTCGAGCGGTACGCCGAGGAAGGTCGTGGCGAGCGGCAGCGCCACGTCGCTGTCCATCAGCAGAGTGCCTGGGCCTGCGACCAGCAGCGGCTGTGGCTCGCGCCTCAGGCCCAGCGCGGCCCAGACGTGTTCCTTCTCGATCGGACCGTCGGCGACCAGCTGGCCACTCGCCAGCAGGTCCAGCCAGGGGGTGAGCTGCTCCAACCGTTTGCTCGCGAGCGGACGGCCGGCGAACAGGCGCGCGCTCTCGCGGCGGAGGATGCGTTCGTGGGACTCGTCGGCGAGACGGGCGTGCACCGCCAGTGCGGCGTCGGCCAGATCGGGTGCCGCTTCCGGACCGTGGCCGCGCACCTTGCGATCGGCCCGCCATGCGGCCAGCACGTCGTCCAGCACGGGGAAGTGCGGCCGCCATGGCGACAGGACCCTGGCGGCTTCGCGGACGCGGGCGTCCAGAAGGGGCACACCCAGGTGGCTGGCGAGTGCGTCGAGATCGACCACGGTGAGCCGTAGCAGGCGGTCGCCGTCGCCGCGATGCCGGTCGCGTTGCGCGGCGATGGCTCCCGCGTGTTCGGCGACGGAGATCTGCGCGTGGAAGGTCTCGCGTTCGGCCAGGGTGCGCAGCGACAGGTAGTCGCGCGCGCTGGCTTCGGTGGTCATCGGCAGCGAGGCGGGAGTGGCATCGCCACGCAGCCGGGCGCGTTCGCCCTTGCGCAGCAGCCGCTCCAGCACGCGCCGGGCGTCGCTCACGCAGGCGCCTGCTGCCTTTCGATGCGGGCGGTCTCCTCGGCCAGCAGTTCCGGATGCAGGTCGAACTGGTCGGACAGCAGGAGTGCGCGCGCCGCGGCCTGCACTTCGATGCGCTCGGCCTGCAGCAGGTCGCCGTCGCGGAACAGTTCGATGTAGCTGTCCAGCACGCCGCTCAGCGTGCCCTGCGCCGTGTCGGGTGCGGCCAGTACCAGCTGCAGCCCCAGCGAGCGCAGGTAGTTGGTGGTGGCGCGCGCGTTCTGCGCGTCGATCTTGTCGCCGAATTCGTCCAGCAGGATCAGCCCCAGGCCGCCCGGATGCGCCTCACTCTTGCCGTAGGCCGCCGCCAGCGCGGCACCGGCGATCACGTACAGCGGCGCGCGGTGCTCACCACCGGAACCGGAGCGCATGCGCTCGCTGAGCGTGCCGATCACGGTGTCGTCCTGGCGGATCTGCACCTCGAAGCGGAAGAAACGGCGGTAGTCGTCCAGCGGCGAGGTGGCGGTACGCGCGGCAGCTCCGTCCTCGATCAGGTCGCGGAACGCCGCCGGTACTTCCCCGGCCGTGCCGAACAGGGTGTCCTCGCCGCCGACATCCACGGCGCGCCGGATGAAGCGCTCCAGTTCACGGAACTCCGGCACCACGTCGTAATGGAACTGGTAGCGCTCGTTGTTGGAGAACGGCGGGCTGCTGCGCAACGTCCGGTTGAGCGTGGCGATCTGCTGGCGCAGGCGGATGAAGTTGTCGTTGAGCGCGGCGGCGACGCCGGCGCGGAAGGTGTCCACGGCGGTGTCGTAGGCCTGGCGCGCCTCGCCTTCGTAGCGCACCAGGTCGGTGTCGCGCAGCTGGGCCAGTTCGCGCTGCAGCAGCGCCAGCGCCGGCCGCCAGGCGTTGGCGTCGAAGTCGACGTCCAGGCTGTGGTCGCGCGCATACTGCGCCAGCGCGCTCCAGGCTTCCGGCAGCAGCTTGGCGAGCTGCCGGTCACTCTCGTCGGCGCGTCGTTCGCAGGTGGCCCCGCGCTCCTCCAGCGACTCGACCTTCGCGTCCAGTTCGTCGCGGTGGCGTTCGATCAGGTTGGGGTCGACATCGGGATCCTTGAAGGCATCCACGGCGCGGCGGGCGACCCGTTGCTCCTGCTCACGCAGGCCCGCGAGCAGGCGGCGGCTGCGGTCCAGGTCGGCCACGGCCACGGCTTCCTGTCCGACCAGCGCGTCGGTACGTGTCTCGCACTCGCCCAGTTGCGCGGCGAGCGTGCGCACTGCGTCGGACAGGCGTAGCAGGTCCGGATCCAGCGCGGCGAGGCGGCTTTCCTGCGCGGTGCGGTAGCGTCCTGCGACCTGGCGGTGCTCGATCGCGCGCTCGTGCAGCGCCTGCGCCACCACATCGGCATCGGCCAGCCGCGCCAGGCTGCGCTGGCTGTCGTCGGCGCGGCGCAGGAGGGGCTCGATCTCGCGCACCTCGCGTTCCGCCTTTTCGATCTCTTCGTGCAGCACGCGCAAACGGGCCCGATTGTCGGATGCGCCGATGCGCAGCTCGCCGGCGGCAGGCAGGCGCAGCCGCTCGATGCTGCCGCCGCGCGCCAGCAGGCCATCGCGGGTCAGGCCCTGACGACTCCGCACCAGCTCGGCTTCGGTGTCCACGCAGCGCAGTTCGCCGAGTTGCCGGCGCAGGAACGCCAGGGCGTCGGCGTTGACGCCGTCCAGCAGCGCGGCAACGCTGCCGGCCGCTGCCTCCTTGCCGCGCACATCGCGCGCCTGACTGGACAAGGCCAGTTTCACGCCATAGACCGAGCGCCCGCCGGACAGGCTGCGATACAGCTTGACCGCGCGCTCCTCATCCGCGGCGGGAATCAGCAGCGCCTCGACGTTGCTGCGCAGGTAGGCTTCGATGGCGGGCTGCCAGGCGGCATCGGCGACCCGCACCAGGTCGCAGACCGGGCGGGCATCGATGCCGGCCTCGCGCAGATAGCTCATCAACCGCACGGTGTCGGCGTGCAGCTCCGCCTGGCCGGCGGCCAGTCGCTTCTGGTTCTGCCGCGCGGCCAGCAGTGCATCGCGTGCCTTGTCGTGGGCGGCATGCAGGTGGCGGGCATGCTGGTCGACCTTCTCGCGCAAGGGTTCTGCCGCGCGCAGCGCCTGGCGTGCGCGCGCGAACAGGTCTTCCGGCGTCCACGGCAGGGCATCGCCGTCCGCGAGCGCCGACAGCGCCGTGTGCCAGGCATCCCAGTCCGCGCGCGCGGCATCCACGGCACCCGCCTCGATACCGCCGAGTGCGAGCGCGTCGAGCTGGCGGAAGGTGTCGCGCACGAATCCGATCTCGCGCAGCAGTTCCTTGTTCAACTGCGCCAGGCGTTCGCGGTCGCGGCCGGCCAGTTCGTCCAGCTGCGCCTGTTCGCCATAGCCGCTGTTCCCCTGCAGGCGGGCGTTGGCACGTGCCTGCTCATCGCGCAGGGTGTCGCGCTCGGCGCGCGCATCGACCAGGCGGCGGCGGGTGTCCGCCAGGGCGTCTTCCGCTGTGGTGACCGCGCCTTCGGCCCGTTCCAGTTGTTCGCCGTACAGATCCCGCGCGTACTCGGCCGCCAGGGCGCGGTAGGACGCGGCACGTACAGCCTGGGTGGCGATGCGGTCGTACTGCCGCTCCACGCCTTCGGCGGCTTCGATGCGCTGGCGCACCTGTTCGATGCGGTCGCGGATCTGGCGGAAGCTCTCCAGCAGGGCGCGGAAGCGGGCGATGTCGGTGGGCCGATCCTCGGCGACCAGCGTGCGCACGAACAGGTCCACGTCCTCCACGCGCTGCAGGTTGAGCGCGTTGAGGAAGGCCTTGCGGTAGGCGTTGATGTCGGGGCTGGCGGTAGGCGAAGCGCGCAGGCGCAGCAGCAGATCCTTGACGAAGCGCTCGGCGACGGTGTGCAACTCGGGCGCGCCGCCGGCCACCTTGCAGCGGCGCAGCGCCATCTCGCGGAAGGTCGCCCAGGCCAGCGGCAGTTCCTTGCCCTTGACCTGTTCCACGTGGTCGGCCAGGTCCAGCGCCACGCCCGGCAGCAGGTACAGCCCGTGCAGCCGATGGTCGGGTTCGTCCACCGAGGCGCCCAGGGCGATACCAGCGGTCAGTGCTTCGCCGGTGTCGGTGTCGCGGAACACCAGCGAGATGTAGGTGGTGGCGGTGCGCCGCTTGCGTCCTTCGTCGCCGCTGCGGAACACGCCCAGGCAGTAGTCGCGGATGGTGCGCGCGCGATGGCTGCCGCCGGCCTGCGCGTTGAACCGGATGCGGCTGCGGTCGCCGCCCAGCAGCACGATCTGCAGCGCATCGAGCAAGGCGCTCTTGCCCGCGCCGTTGGGCGCGATGATGGCGGTGGTGGCGTCCAGTTCCAGGGTCTGCGCCTCGAACAGGAAGAACTGCACCAGGTGCACGCGCTCAAGCTGCTGCATCGCCGTCCTCCATGACGTCGTCATTGTCGGCCGCGTCGGCATCGTCGTCGCGGTTGTGCTGGTCCAGCCGTTGCAGCCACTGTTCGCCGACGATCTCGACGATGGCGGGCCGCACCTGCAGGTGGAACGGCTGGGGATCGTCCGGTTCCGACTCCACCAGCCGGCACGTGCCCCAGCGCTTCAGCGTGCGGGCCAGTTCGCGAAGGGTGCCGACATCGGGCATCGGCCGTCCCGCCAGGGCCTGGTAGGCCTCCTGCAGCTCCGGGAGTTCGATGGTGACGACGCCTTCGTCCTCCACCATCCCCTGCCGCATCGCTTCGTCGTAGCGCTGGCGCAGCACCAGCAGCAACAGGGTTTCGGCCAGGGTCACGGGCACACCCTCGGCGTGGGCGGGCAGCGCCACCACGTAGCGGTAGTGCGCGTTGCGTTCCAGGCGGATGCCGAGCGGTGCCAGCACGGCGATGAAATCGTCGAAGTGGTCTTCCACCAGGTGGTAGGCCAGCCGCGTGCCGCGGTCGCTCGCATACAGCACCTGTTCTACCACCAGCCGGTAGGCGGCGCGTTCGAAGTCCTGCACGGCGTAGACGCCGTTGGAGAGTTGGCTGAGCGTGTTCCAGGTGCGTTTCATGCGGTTTTCCGTGAGGGCGTACCGATGCGGCGCACGACGAAGCGTGGCGCGCGCAGGTAGCCGTTATCGTCGTGCCCGCCGGCGTCGAGCAGTTCGACGCGGTAGTCGCGCAGCAGGCGGCCCAGCGGGTCTTCGCGCCGCAGGCCGCCTGCGCGGTGGCTGCGCAGCGCGAGCGTGAGCAGGGTCTGGTAGGCGCGCAGCTCCTCGATGCTGGCGATGGAGAACGCGCCCGATTCGACGGCGTCCGTCGTCTCCAGGTGCGGGCCGACGTAGCGGGCCATGTCCTCGGCGGTGACCAGCCGTGCGCGCTTCATCCGCCGCAGCAGGCTGAGCCGGGCCAGTTGTTCCGGCGTTGGCGGCTGCGTGGCGTTGGCGCTGCGCGGGATGGGTTGCGGCTTCTGCCGCGGCGGGCGCAGGCGGCTGGTATCCATCAGCGCGCCCGGCGCCACCGGCAGGCGCAGTTCGCCTTCCGGCGCGTGCTGCACGCCACGGCAGGCACGGCGCAGCAGGATGTCCAGCTTGTCGGGCGCACGCAGGCGATAGTCGAGGAAGGCCAGCGCGCGACGGTTGGCCTGGCGGATGTCGTCGTCCAGCCGGCCCAGGTATTCGTCGATGCGGTCGAGTTCGCGCAGGCGCCGCAGGCTGCGCGCGAAGCGCTGGCTGCCGCGCCCGGCGTCGCCGCCGCCGACATGCTCGCGGTACCAGGCCAGCAGCGCCGTGCGGCGCTCGCCGGTCTCGATCTGCTGCGCCATCGACAGGATCGCGCTGCGCCGCGCCAGCGGGTGATCGCCGGTGTGCAGCTCGGCGTAGTCGCCGATGAAGAATTCGCTCACGTAGCGCTCGAACCACTGGCGCGCGAACTGCGCGGTGGATTCGGCCTTGCTCAGCTCCGGCATCAGGTCGCGGACCTGCAGGCTCATCGAGGACAGCGACACCAGCAGCCGACGCGCCTGGTCGGCGGCCTCGTCCAGGGCGTCGCCGGCGGCCTTGCCCTCCGCCACCTGCTGCAGCTGGTGTTCGATCGAGCGCATCTTCGCCGAGACGAAGGTCGGGCCATGCTCGGCGAACTCGACCAGCAGCGAGAGGAACTGGTGCACGACCGGCGGCATGGTGACCATCTCGCGCGCGCCGACCCGTTCCTGCCGCAGCCAGCCCGCGCCACGGAAACGGTCGTAGATGTTGTTGACCCTGACCGGCAGTGGCGTGTCCGGGGTATCGCCGTCCTCGTCTTCCCAGGGGTCATCGGCGAGCAGATAGCGCTCCAGCGCCGCGGTGATCTCGCGGCGCTGGAAACCCATGCTGGGTGGCACCGGCGCGTCCGGCCCGAAGAACTCATCGAACAGCCGGCACAGCAGCAGCCAGTAGTGTTCCCGGTTGGGCGACGCCAGGGGGCCGAACAGGCCGCTGGGCAGCAACGGGAACAGGGCGGGCGCCTGCGTCATGGCCGCACGCACCGCCGCGGTGGGCTGGCATTGTGATGTGGCGGGCGCGGCAGCGCCGGGGAAAAGGGCATGGCGGGATCGGAAAGGCGGGCGGATCGCGCCGGAGCGCGCTGCGGCCAGCCACGATATCGCAAGTCGCCGGGGCGCCGGTAGCTGTTCCCACCCGGCCGCCGGCGCCCTTTCCGTCCCCCATGCCCGACGGCGGCAGCTCTACCAGCCGGCGAGCACGAGCTTGCCGATGGTGGTGCCGGATTCCAGCCGGCGATGGGCTTCGCGCAGGTTCGCCGCATTGATCGGCGACAGCGTGCCAGTCAGCGTGCCGCGTACATCGCCGGCGTCTATCAGGTCCGCCACGCGGTCCAGCAGTGCGCCCTGTTCGCCCATGTCGGCGGTACGGAAGCGCGGGCGGGCGAACATCATTTCCCAGTGGATGCCGATGCTCTTGGCCTTGTAGGGGTCGCCGATCCGCAGTTCGCCCTTGGGTTCGACGATCAGGCCGACGTGGCCCAGCGGCGCCAGCAGGTCGCCCAGTTCGGTCCAGTAGCGGTCGGTATCGGCCAGGTTCAGGGCGGCATCGATGTTGTCGAAGCCCAGCGCCTTCAGCTGCGGACCCAGCGCCTGGCGATGGTTGATCACATGGTCCGCTCCCAGCGACATGCACCAGTCGATGGTGTCCTGCCGCGAGGCGGTGGCGATCACGGTGAAGCCGGCGCGCTTCGCCAGCTGGATCGCGATCGAGCCCACGCCACCCGCGCCGGCGATGACGAGCAGCGACTTGCCGGCACCGCCGCCCTCGAGGGCGTAAGGCATGCGGTCGAACAGCAGCTCCCATGCCGTGATGGTCGTCAGCGGCAAGGCAGCGGCCTGCGCGAAGTCCAGAGACGCGGGCTTGCGGCCGACGATGCGTTCGTCGACCAGCTGGAACTGCGCATTGCTGCCGGGGCGGGTGATGTCGCCCGCGTAGTAGACCGCGTCGCCGGGCTTGAAGCGCGTCACCGCCTCGCCGACGGCTTCCACCACGCCGGCGGCGTCGTAGCCGAGCACCTTAGGTTGCGCCTCGATCTGCGGCTTCGGCGCGCGCACCTTCGTGTCGACCGGGTTCACCGACACGGCTTCCACGCGCACGAGGATGTCGTGACCGGTGGCGATGGGCGTTCCGAGTTCGACATCCAGCAGTGATTGCGGATCGTCGATGGGCAGGTAGCGGGTAAGTGCAACGGCTTTCATGGGGCGGCTCCGGCATGTGGGGGAAAGGCCTGGACAGGCAGCGGACTGCGTTCGGAGAACTGCCCGCGCCAGTAGGGATAGTAGGGATACGGGGCTTCCATCGCGCTGGCCGCATCCAGGCGCGCGATCTGGTCGGCCGTCAGCTGCCAGCCGATGGCACCCAGGTTCTGTCGCAGCTGTTCCTCGTTGCGCGCGCCGATCAGGACGGTCGAAACGGTGGGGCGCTGCAGCAACCAGTTGATGGCGATCTGCGGTATCGACTTGCCGGTTTCCTCTGCGACGATATCCAGCGCATCGATGACGCGGAACAGGCACTGCTCGTCCACTGGCGGGCCGATGTCAGCGGTGTCGTGCAGTCGACTGCCGGCGGGAAAGGGCTGGTCGCGTCGCAGCTTGCCGGTCAGACGGCCCCAGCCCAGCGGGCTCCACACGACCGCACCCACGCCCTGGTCGATGCCCAGCGGCATCAGTTCCCATTCGTAGTCGCGACCGATCAACGAGTAGTAGGTCTGGTTGGCGACGTAGCGCGACCAGCCGTGACGATCGGCGATGCCCAGCGACTTCATCAACTGCCATCCGGAGAAGTTGGAAACGCCCAGGTACCGCACCTTGCCGGCGCGGACCAGGTGGTCCAGTGTGGAGAGTGTTTCCTCGATGGGCGTCATCGCGTCGAAGGCGTGGAGCTGCAGCAGGTCCAGGTAGTCGGTGCCGAGACGCTTCAGCGAGGCGTCCACCGCCTTGAGCAGGCGCAAGCGCGAGGTCCCCGCGTCGTTGGCGCCTTCGCCCAGGCGCAATCCTGTCTTGCTGGAGAGGATCACCCGGTCGCGGCGCCCGCGCAGTGCTTCGCCGAGGATGGATTCCGACGCGCCATCGGAATACACGTCGGCGGTGTCGAAGAAGGTAAGGCCGGCGTCAAGACTGAGGTCGATCATCCGGCGCGCTTCGGTCACATCGGTATTGCCCCAGGCGCTGAACAGCGGGCCTTTGCCGCCAAACGTGCCGGCGCCGAAGCCCAGCGCAGAGACCTTCAGGCCGGAGCGGCCGAGAAAACGGGTTTCCATGGATGCCTCCGAGAGGCGTGGGGAGAGAAGGGAGACGAGGATCCGGTTGCTCAGGCGCATTCGCCTGCATGCTGCGAGTCCTGCGCCGTGGATGCGCGATCGCGATCACGGTCGCGGTCGAGTGCGAGGCTCCACAGCGCCACCATGAAGGCGGAGGCCGGCACCAGCGCGGCCACCCACGGCAATGCCGACAGGCCGAGGCCGTGCGAGATCACCGCGCCGCCCAGCCACGCGCCGAGCGCGTTGCCGAGGTTGAAGGCGCCGATGTTCAGGCTGGACGCCAGGCTTTGCGCATCGCGGGCTTTCTGCAGCACCCACAGCTGCAGCGGCGAGACGGTCGCGAACGCGGCGGCGCCCAGCAGGCCGGTGAAGAGGACCATCGCCCAGCGGCTGTGCAGGGCGAAGCCCATCGCGCCCATTACCAGCACCAGCAGGGCCAGTGTGCCGAGCAGGGCCGTGGCCAGTCGGCGATCGGCGAAGCGTCCGCCCAGCAGGTTGCCGATGATCATGCCCACGCCGAACACCAGCAGGATCGGCGAGACGGCCGCGTCGGCGAAGCCGGTCACCTGGGTCAGCAGTGGCTGGATGTAGGTATAGACAGTGAACATGCCGCCGAAGCCGAGCACCGTCATCAACAGGCCCAGCAGCACCTGCGGACGACCGACCACCCGCAGCTCATCGCGGAACGACAGTGGCGCGGGCGCGCTGCGGTCGGCCGGCACCAGCGTGGCGATGATGACGGTGGCGAACACGCCGATGGCGGTCACGGCCCAGAAGGTGGCGCGCCAGCCGTATTCCAGCCCCAGCCAGGCACCGGCCGGTACGCCGAGCAGCGTGGCGACGGTCAGGCCGGTGAACATGACGGAAATCGCCGAGGCCTTGCGGTCCTCGCTGACCAGGCCGGTGGCGACCACGGCGCCGACGCCGAAGAAGGTGCCGTGCGCCAGCGACGTGATCACGCGCGCGGTCATCAGCAGTTCGTAGTTCGGCGCGAGTGCGCAGGCCAGGTTGCCGAGTGTGAACACGATCATCAGCGCGACCAGCACCGCCTTGCGCGGCATCCGTTGGGTAGCGGCCGTCAGCAGGGGGGCGCCGACGAATACGCCCAGCGCGTAGCCGGAGATCAGCAGGCCCGCGGCGGCGATGGAGACCTGCAGGTCGGCGGCGACCTGCATCAGCAGGCCCATGATGACGAACTCGGTGGTGCCGATGCCGAAGGCGCCGGCGGTGAGCGCGTACAGGCCCAACGGCAGTCGGGAGGAGGCGGTGGGGGACATCGCAGCAGGGGTTGAAAGAGCAAGGCGTGCAGCGTGCGCCTTCCCTGGTTGATGAAAAACAGTGAATATGCCGAATCACTTTCAATGGAAACTTGAGAATGGATCGCGTCGGCGACCTGGCCCTGTTCTTGCGCGTGCTCGATCTCGGCTCGATCACGGCAGCGGCGCACAGCCTGGATCTTTCGGTCGCCGTGGCCAGTCAGCGCCTGAAACGGCTGGAGAAGGAGCTGGGCGTGCGCTTGCTGCACCGGACGACACGTCGCCTGCATCCCACGCCGGAGGGCGCCGCGCTGGCCGAGCAGGGGCGGGTGCTGGTGGAGGAACTCGAAACACTGGGCGCCGGCCTGCGCGAAGCGGCGCAGGAGATCGCCGGCACCCTGCGGATGACGATGTCCGCGTCGTTCGGACGGCAGTACGTGTCGCCGCGGCTGCCGGCCTTCCTCGCGCGCCATCCGAAGCTGCGTCTCAGCATCCACCTCAGCGACAACGTCGTGGACCTGGTCAGCGAAGGCTTCGACCTGGCGATCCGCATCGGTGCGCTGGACGATTCTCGCCTGGTCGCCCGGCGCATCGCCCCGAACCGGCGCGTGCTGTGCGCCTCGCCCGATTACCTGCGCCGACGCCGTCGGCCGCGCACGCCCGACGAACTCGCCGATCATGACTGCCTGCTGCTGTTCGGCAGTGGCGGCCGGCAGGATGTGTGGCGGCTGGGCACGCCGACGGGCGGCGAAGTCGCGGTGCGGGTGCAGGGGCGCCTCGAGAGCAACTTCGGTGAAGTCCTGCGCGATGCCTCGCTGGCGGGCGAAGGCATCGTGATCCATTCGCTTTGGCACGTCGCCGACGATCTGCGTGCCGGTCGGCTGGAGGTGCTGCTGCCTGATTACCCGCTGACCACGACCGCGATCAGTGCGGTGATGCCGCAGCGTCGCCTGGTGCCACCGCGCGTGCGGGCATTCACCGAGTTCCTGATCGAAGAGTTCGGTGACGACCCGCCGTGGGAGCGCGGGCTCCCCTGTTGATCAGACGGCGTCGAAGGCGAACGCGTCCAGCGCCAGGCCACCCATTTCCACGTCGCGATGGAGCAGCCTTCCCTTGGCGCCCGCTCCTCCTGCGCCCAGCGCCACGTACAACGGGAACAGATGTTCCGTCGTCGGATGGTTGCGGTGCGCCTCGGGCAGGGCAGTCCAGTCCAGCGCGCCCGCGATGTCGCCCGCCAGCAGCCGATCGCGCAGGGCATCTGTGAACGCTGTCACCCAAGGGTAGGGCGCTGCGTGCGCGTGCTGCCAGTCCAGGGCGCGCAGGTTGTGCGAAAACCCGCCGGACCCCACCACCAGCACGCCCTGACCGCGCAGCGGCGCCAGCGCGCCCCCCAGCCGGTAATGCCACTCGGCGGTCTGCGACGGATCGACCGACAACGCGATCACAGGGATCCCGGCATCGGGATACATCCGCCGGAGCGGCACCCAGACGCCATGGTCCAGCCCGTGATGCCCATCCACCTGGGCGGGGAAGCCGGCGTTCCGCAGGGCCGTGGCGACCTGGTCCGCCAGTCCGGGCGCGCCGGACGCGGGGTACTGGATCCGGTAAAGCGCTTCCGGGAACCCCCCGAAGTCGTGGATCGTTTCCGGCAAGGGCGTGGCGGTGACGGTGGGGCGCGCATGGGTGAAGTGGGCGGACGCCACCACGATGGCCCGCGGGCGCGGCAGCCGTTCTCCCAGCCGGTCCAGGAAGCGGCCGGTGGGGGAGTCCTCGACCGCCAGCATGGGCGAGCCGTGCGAAACGAACAGGCTGGGAAGCGGGGAAGTCGGCGGCAGGTCCATCGCTACAGCTTGCGGTCCGCGGGCGCGCCAGCCAAGACGCGCGCGTGGATCGAAGCGTCACCATAATGTGACTTGAAAGAGGGGGGGCGCTTCCGACCCCCACGAATCCGTGCCAGTTCGCGGGAAGAGTGTTAACCTTTCCCAACTTGTTATGGTACCGTTAACACAGTCTTCACGTACCCCCGCATAATCTGTTCAGCAAGGCGACGGGTGCCTGTCGCCTCGAATAACAACTAGAAGTGCCGGAATCCGCGTCACCACGAAGCCCTTCGGTTTCTCACAACTGAACTTTTACAAGGAAAGGAGCTGCAAATGAACAAGAAGATTCTCTGCGCCGCGCTGCTCGGCGGCCTGAGCCTCGCGAACACCGCGATGGCGCAGGAATTCGACGACCGTTGGTACCTGACCGGCTCCGCAGGCTGGAACCAGCAGGATTCCGACCGTCGCACTGAAGACACCCAGTTCCTGACCCTGGGCCTCGGCAAGTTCATCAGCCCGAACTGGTCGCTGGACGGTGAGCTGAACTACCAGAACCCGAACTTCGACTTCAACAAGGACCTGAACTGGAGCCAGTACGGCATCTCGATGGACCTGCGTCGCCACTTCATCCAGGAAGGCCGTGGCTGGAACCCGTACATCGTGGCGGGCCTGGGCATGCAGCGTTCGGAAGAAGAGTATGTGATCAACAGCCCGGACTCGCCGGCGCAGCGTCGTGACAACAACCTGGCCGCCAAGCTGGGCGTGGGCCTGCAGACCACCTTCGACAAGCGCGTCGCCGTGCGCGCCGAAGTGGCCTACCGCGCCGACTTCGACGACCAGAGCTACACCGCCGAAGGTGGCATCCACCAGCAGGAAGAGAGCTACTTCGGTGACGTGCTGGCTTCGATCGGCGTCGTGATCCCGCTGGGTCCGAAGGCCGAAGCCGCTGCCCCGCCGCCGCCGCCGGCCGCCCCGAGCTGCGCCGACCTGGACGACGACGGCGACGGCGTCAACAACTGCGACGACAAGTGCCCCGGTTCGCAGGCTGGTCAGACCATCGGTCCGGACGGCTGCCCGGTGCAGGTCTCGATCGACCTGAAGGGCGTGAACTTCGACTTTGACAAGTCGACGCTGCGTCCGGACGCGGTCGCGATCCTGAGCGAAGCCGCCGAGATCCTGAAGCGCTACCCCGACCTGCGCGTCGAAGTGGCCGGCCACACCGACCTGTGCGGTGCGGACGCCTACAACCAGTCGCTGTCGCAGCGTCGTGCGCAGGCCGTGTACGACTACCTGACCAGCAACGGCGTCGACGCCTCGCGCCTGGTGGGCCCGGTGGGTTACGGCGAGAGCCGTCCGCTGGAGCCGACCGCGCAGACCCTGCCGGGCTGCAAGAGCGAGCGCAACCGTCGTACGGAACTGAACGTCCAGAACTGATCGGACGCTCTGCAGCAGTAAAGAAGAAGCCCGGCCTTGTGTCGGGCTTCTTTTTTGGGCGCGGTTCGCGTGTCCTGCGTGATCCAGCGCCGCCTTTGTGCATCGGCGCGCGCGTGGCCGCGCATTTTCTTGCCATGCCCCGGTGCGCTGCCTACACTCGCGGCACTTGGAAAAGATTCAGGAGTCGCCCGATGCGCCGTCACGTCGTAGCCAGCCTGCTGTGCATCGCCGCCGTTCCCGCGGCCTACGCCGCACCGGACTGCGCGAGCGGACTGGTTCCGGCGCCGTTGAAGACACCGGCCACGGTGATCGCACCGGTCGCGCCCGAGTTCACCGCCACCGCGACGCAGCTTGGCGCCCCTTCGGGCGTGCTGGCCTCGCATGCGTTCGATGAAGCCCAATCGGTCGATCGCGTCCTGTTGCGCCTGCGCATCGAAGGCTGCCGCAACGTAGCCAAGGCGCTGCCCGCGCCGACCGGCGCTCCGGCCGCTGCCGTCGCCAACAGCCCGGCGGCGTACCAGCCCAAGACGGCGCACGACAATACGCCGTGGCGCTTCGACATGAGCCAGAACGGCAAGCGCATGACCGCCGACGAGTTCGATGCCTGGATGAAGTCGCGCGGCGTCCGTGTCGTCAAGGCGCCGGTTGCGCCGGCCGCCGCACCGGCACCGGCCGAGCCGGCGAAGAAGAACTGATCCCGCGGCGGCCGGCACTCCGGCCGTTTCGCTTGCATCCACGCAATGCCCGCATCGCGCCCGCCCCGTGATCCGCGCGTGCCGTCGCGCACGCGTGCGCCCACGCGCGACAGGACGCAGCCGGGCGTGCGGCATGGACTGGCCCGCGTGCTGTCCAAGCAGGGCGTGTGCTCTCGCACCGAAGCGGCGCGCTGGATCGCGGAAGGACGCGTTTCGGTGGACGGGCGCATCGTGCGCGATCCGGAGTTTCCCGTCATCGCGGGCCGCGCTGTGGTGCGTGTGGATGGCCACGAGCCGGCCGTCGCGCCGCGCCACTACCTGATGCTCAACAAGCCGCGTGGCCTGGTCACGACGACCCGGGACGAACAGGGGCGCGACACCGTCTACCGATGCCTGGAAGACGCAGGCCTGCCATGGCTCGCGCCGGTCGGGCGGCTGGACAAGGCCAGTGAAGGGCTGCTGTTGTTCACCAACGATCCGGCGTGGGCCGCCCGCATCACCGACCCGGCCCAGGGTCCGGACAAGACCTATCACGTCCAGGTCGACCGCGTGCCGGACGCCTCCTTGCTGGAAGCGCTGCGGAAGGGGGTTGAGGTGGACGGCGAACACCTCTCGGCGCGCGATGCGCGATTGCTGCGTGCGGGCGAACGCAACGCGTGGCTGGAGATCGTGCTGGACGAAGGTCGCAACCGGCAGATCCGGCGCCTGCTCGAAGCCTTCGATGTCCGCGTGCTGCGGCTGGTGCGCGTGGCGATCGGCCCGATCGAACTGGGCGCGCTCGCCAAGGGCGCCTGGCGCCTGCTCGATGCGCATGAACGTGATGCGCTGGCGCCGACAGACGGGCGTTGATTGCGCGACCACCGTCCGGGTTCCGTGCGCGGCATCTGCCTACACTCGTTCCGGGCTGAAACTTGGGGAATGACATGTCGAATCTGATCGCGCGCCTGCCGGCGCGTTGCGCCCTGCCGCTTGCGCTCGGCCTGCTGGCGGGGTGCGCCAGCCATGCGCCGGGCACCACCGCCAAGAGCGCGCCCAAGGATGCCGTCGTCACCGTCGCACCAGGGCCGCATGGCCATCGCTTCGACATGCAGCAGAACGGCCGCAAGATGAGGGCCGAAGAGTTCGACGCCTGGATGAAGGCGCGCGGCATCCGCGTGGCCAAGGGTGCATCGACGCGGCCGAAAGCGCCGACCACCGCCAGGCGCGCCCGTTGACGCGCGGGCGCGCCTGTCCGGTCAGGCCTTCAGCACGCCCAGTTCGCGTCCGATGCGGATGAACGCCTCGATGGCGCGATCCAGGTGCTCGCGCGTATGCGCCGCGCTCATCTGCGTGCGGATGCGCGCCTGGCCCTTCGGTACCACCGGAAAGAAGAATCCGATCGCATAGATCCCTTCTTCCAGCAGACGCTCGGCGAAGCGCTGCGCCAGCGGTGCGTCGTACAGCATCACCGGGCTGATCGGGTGCACGCCGGGCTTGATGTCGAAACCCGCCGCCGTCATGCGCTCGCGGAAGTAGGCGGTGTTCTCGCGCAGCCGCTCGCGCAGGTCGCCGGCCGAAGACAACATCTCGAACGCCTTGATGCCAGCGGCCACGACATGCGGCGGCAATGAGTTGGAGAACAGGTAGGGCCGCGAACGCTGGCGCAGCAACTCGACCACTTCCTTGCGCGCCGTGGTGAACCCGCCCAGCGCGCCACCCATCGCCTTGCCCAGGGTGCCGGTGAAGATGTCGATCCTGTCCATCACGCCCTTCACTTCGGCCGAGCCGCGGCCCGTCGCGCCGAGGAACCCGGTGGCATGGCATTCATCGATGTGGACAAGTGCGCCGTACTTCTTCGCCAGCGCGGTGATCTCGTCCAGCGGCGCGATGAAGCCATCCATCGAGAACACACCGTCGGTGGTGATCAGCTTGGTCCTGCAGCCGGCCGCATCGGCGGCCTGCAACTGGGCTTCCAGGTCGGCCATGTCGCAGTTTGCGTAGCGGAAGCGCTTGGCCTTGCACAGGCGCACGCCGTCGATGATCGAGGCGTGGTTCAGTGCGTCCGAGATGATGGCGTCGTCTTCGCCCAGCAGCGGCTCGAACAGGCCGCCGTTTGCATCGAAGCAGGCGGCGTAGAGGATGGTGTCGTCGGTGCCGAAGAAGTCCGCGATCGTCTTCTCCAGCTGCTTGTGCAGGTCCTGGGTGCCGCAGATGAAGCGCACCGATGCCATCCCGAACCCGTGCGTGTCCAGCGCATCCTTCGCCGCCTGGATGATGTCGGGGTGGTCGGCCAGGCCCAGATAATTGTTGGCGCAGAAATTTAGCACCGTGCGGCCGTCTTCCAGAGTGATCTCAGCCGACTGGGGGCCGGTGATGATGCGTTCGGACTTGAACAGGCCCTGGGCGCGGATCTCATCCAGGGTGGCGGCGTAGTGGGCAGTCAGCGGATTGGACATGGGGCAGGGGCGAAAGGGGCAGGCCACCATTCTACCCGCGCCCCGCGATCACCCCGGTCGCGTCATGCGGCAACGGCATAAGCGGTCGCTGTTTCGTCATTTCCCTGCCGGCATGTGCACACGCAGCATCGCGTTTCCGGCCGCGCAGTCTCGGGTCCCGGCCCCCCCCCTTTCCTGGATGCTGCATGAAGAGATCCCTCTCGTACCTCGCTCGCGCTGCCTGGCTTGCCTGCGGCCTGGCGCTGGCGTCTGCCGCGCCAGCGCGGGACATCACCCTGCTCAACGTCTCTTACGATCCGACCCGCGAGTTCTACCGCGAGTTCAACACCGCCTTCGCCGCGGATTGGCAGAAGACGAAGCAGCAGAAGGTCAGCATCGAAACCTCGCATGGCGGTTCCGGCAAGCAGGCCCGCTCGGTCATCGACGGTCTCGAGGCCGATGTGGTGACCCTGGCGCTGGCCTACGACATCGACTCGATCTCCCAGCGTGCCAAGCTGTTGCCGGCGAACTGGCAGTCGCGCCTGCCCGAGAACAGCGCGCCGTATACCTCGACCATCGTGTTCCTGGTGCGCAAGGGCAACCCGAAGAAGATCCGCGACTGGCACGACCTGCTGAAGCCCGGTGTGTCGGTGATCACGCCCAATCCGAAGACGTCCGGCGGCGCGCGCTGGAACTACCTTGCCGCGTGGGCCTACGGTCTGAAGATCTTCAAGGGTGACGAGGCCAAGACGCGCAACTTCGTGCGTGCGCTGTTCCGCAACGTGCCCGTGCTCGACACCGGCGCGCGCGGCGCCACCACCACCTTCGTCCAGCGTGGCATCGGGGACGTGCTGCTGGCGTGGGAGAACGAGGCCCTTCTGTCGATCGAGGAACTGGGACCGGACAAGTTCGACATGGTCGTGCCGTCGCTGTCGATCCTGGCAGAGCCGCCGGTGGCGCTGGTCGACCGCAACGTCGACAAGCACGGCACCCGCGAGGTCGCGCAGGCCTACCTGAAGTACCTGTATTCGCCGGCCGGACAGCGGCTTGCGGCCAAGCACTACTACCGTCCGCGCTATCCGCAGTACGCCGCACCGGAGGACGTCGCGCGCTTCCCCAAGCTTGAACTGGTGACCATCAACGGCGTCTTCGGTTCATGGGCGAAGGCGCAGGCCACGCATTTCGCCGACGGCGGCGTATTCGACCAGATCCAGGCGAAGTAGTCATGGCGGTCGTGTCGCCCCCATTGCCGGGAAGGGCGCGCACCCGGCGCATCATCCCCGGCTTCGGCCTCAGCCTTGGCTACACGCTGTTGTGGTTGGGGCTGATCGTGCTGATCCCCCTGGTCGGCGTGTTCTTCAAGGCCAGCGGTCTGGGAGTCGCCGGACTGTGGTCGATCTGGACCGAGCCGCGCGTGCTGGCCGCATTGCGCATCAGCTTCGGCACCGCGGTGGCGGCGGCGGCGTTCAACGCCGTGATGGGAACGCTGGTCGCGTGGGTGTTCGTGCGCTACCGCTTCCCGGGCAAACGCGTGTTCGACGCGATGATCGACCTGCCGTTCGCGTTGCCGACGGCGGTGGCCGGCATCGCGCTGACGGCGTTGTACGGACCGACCGGTTGGATCGGCCAGTGGCTGGAAGCCGCGGGCATCAAGGTGGCTTACTCGCCGCTGGGGATCACAGTGGCGCTGGTCTTCATCGGCCTGCCGTTCGTCGTACGCGTGGTGCAACCCGTGTTGGCGGAAGTGGAGGTGGAACTCGAGGAAGCGGCGGCGACGCTGGGCGCCAGCCGCTGGCAGACCGTGCGGCGCGTGGTGTTGCCGACCTTGTGGCCGGCGGTTCTGGCCGGATTCGCGCTCGCGTTCGCGCGCGGCGTGGGCGAGTACGGCTCGGTGATCTTCATCGCCGGCAACCTGCCGGGCGTGTCCGAGATCGCGCCGCTGCTGATCACGATCAAGCTGGAAGAGTTCGACTACGAGGGCGCCACCGCCATCGCGGCGGCGATGCTGCTGCTGTCCTTCGCGCTCCTGCTGGTGATCAATACGTTGCAGGCGCGCCTGCAACGTACCGGCAAGCGGGCAGGGGGCTGACATGGGCGAAACCCTCTCGGCCGTCATCGCCTTGCCGCCGGAGTCCGCTTCCGTGGAGCCTCGTACCACCCCTTCGCCGCGCCCGCGCAGCGCGACCAGCGAGCCCATCTGGGTGCAGGTGTTGCTCGTGCTGGGCGCGCTAGGGTTCCTGCTGTCGTTCCTCGTGCTGCCGCTGGCCCTGGTTTTCGTGGAAGCGCTGCGAGGTGGATGGGGCGCCTTCCTGGCCGCGGTCAGCGAGGCCGATGCGCTCGCCGCAGTGAAGCTGACGCTGCTGGTGACCTTGATCGTGGTGCCGCTCAACCTGGTGTTCGGCGTGGCCGCAGCTTGGGCCGTCAGCAAGCATGAATTCCGAGGCAAACGCTGGCTGGTGACGCTGATCGACCTGCCCTTCGCGGTGTCGCCCGTGGTGGCCGGCCTGATCTACGTGCTGATCTTCGGTGCGCAGGGCTGGGCGTACGCGCTGGTCGACGAAGGCTGGCGCCTGTCGCTGCCATGGTTGGGCGAGCTGCATGTGCAGGTGCCGAAGATCATCTTCGCGCTGCCCGGCATCGTACTGGCGACGCTCTTCGTGACGTTCCCCTTCATCGCGCGCGAGCTGATGCCGCTGATGGAGCAGCAGGGAACGGACGAGGAACTGGCGGCACTCAGCCTGGGTGCCAGCGGATGGCAGACCTTCTGGCGCGTGACCCTGCCCAACATCCGCTGGGCATTGCTGTACGGCGTGCTGCTGTGCAGTGCGCGTGCGTTGGGCGAGTTCGGTGCGGTATCGGTGGTCTCAGGCCACATCCGCGGCCGCACCAACACGCTGCCGCTGCACGTGGAAATCCTCTACAACGAATACGCCTACAGCGCGGCGTTCGCGGCGGCGTCGCTGCTCGCGCTCACCGCGCTGCTGACGCTGGCGCTGAAGACCTGGCTCGAATGGCGCCATGGCGAAGCGCTGGCCGCCAACCATCGGCATTGAGACGACACCATGAGCATCAAGATCGAGCACCTGCGGAAGCGGTTCGGTACGTTCACTGCACTGGACGATGTCACCCTCGATATCCGCGAGGGGGAACTGCTGGCGCTGCTGGGGCCCTCCGGCTCTGGCAAGACCACCCTGCTGCGCGTGATTGCAGGCCTGGAGCAGGCCGATGGCGGCCGCGTGCTGTTCGACGGCGAGGATGCCACCTCGCTGAGCGTGCAGGCCCGGCGCGCAGGCTTCGTCTTCCAGCATTACGCCTTGTTCCGCCATCTGACGGTCGAAGAGAACATCGCCTTCGGCCTGCGCGTGCGGCGCGGCAAGCAGCGCATGGCGGACGCGGTGATCCGCGCCCATGTCGCCGAACTGCTCTCGCTGGTGCAACTCGATGGACTGGGCGGACGCTATCCGGCGCAATTGTCGGGCGGCCAGCGGCAGCGCGTCGCGCTGGCGCGCGCGTTGGCCATCGAACCGCGGGTGCTGCTGCTGGACGAGCCTTTCGGTGCGCTCGATGCGCAGGTGCGCCGCGACCTGCGCCGATGGCTGCGCGAACTGCACGACCGCACCGGACTCACCACCATCTTCGTGACCCACGACCAGGAAGAGGCGCTTGAACTGGCGGATCGCGTGGCGATCCTCAATCGCGGACGCATCGAACAGCTGGGCAGCCCTGCGGAGGCTTACGACGCACCGGCGTCGCCGTTCGTCTATTCCTTCGTCGGTGTCGTGAACCGGTTGCCGGCGCATTGGGAGTCAGGCGCCCTGCATGCGGCAGGCCTTCCGTTGGCGGTGCTGGACGCGTGCGGTCAGGGGGAGGCGGAGGTGTTCGTGCGTCCGGAGGACCTGCGCCTGGTCGATGATGGGAAGGGCTGGCCCGCGACGATCATCGGCTCGCAGCGCAACGGGTCGCGGCTACGGCTGCGTGCGCGGCTGGAGGTCGGCGACGAAGTGGAGATCGAGCTGCCGTCGGACCGGGAGGGCGCCGCCACAGGCCCCGGCAGGACGATTCACTTGGCACCAAAACGGTACGGCTGGTTTCCCCTGAATGGTGAAAAGGCACCAGCGTGATGCGTATAAGCTGCTGAATTGATTGGAAAAGAAACGAATTTTCCGCTTGTCCGGCGGGGGCTTGACGTGGGTGATTGCTGCGTCGCACTATCAGGGCGCAGTTAAAAAATAGTGAAGTGGTGATGACGGTCGTACGACGTTCCACGCGCTTCGCCTGCCCACGATCACTCGACCAAGGAGAATCCGGATGAAGCCCGTCAAGCTCGCTACCGCCCTCGCCACCGCCTTGCTGCTTTCGCTGCCGATGTCCGCCTTCGCCCAAGAGGCTGAGGAAGAAGAATCCCCGATCAGCTGGTCGCTGGCGGCCACGTCCGACTACGTGTTTCGCGGCGTGTCCCAGAATGATGAGAGCCCGGCAGGCCAGGCGGGCATCACCTACACCGCACCCCTCGGACTGTATGCCGGTACCTGGGCGTCGCAGGTGGACTTCGATACCAGCAAGCCGGATTTCGAAGTGGACTTCTTCGTCGGCTATAACGTCGACATTACCGACTCCGTCAATTTCGACGTGATGGTCAACCGCTACGTGTATCCGGAGGCTGCCGCCAGCAGCTACACCGAGTTGATCACCAAGACCAGCTTTCTGGAAAACTACAGCGCGACGGTCGCCTACACGGACGACGTCTATGGCTTGGACGAAGAGAGCTGGTATTATGCACTCGGCGCGAGCTACGACTTGCCGAAGGACTTTTCGGTCGCACTCAACGTGGGCCACACTACGTTCGACAGCACGCTGCCCTACGACGACTACACCGACTACGGCGTCAGCTTCAGCAAGTCGTTCGGCATGGTGACGGCTTCACTGGGTTACGTGGGTACCGACAGCCATGGCAACGTGAACTATGGCGATTGGGCCGATGATCGCGTGGTTTTCACGCTCAGCGTCGGCAACTGATCGCACGATCGCAGGAATGGAAAGGGCGCCGCAGGGCGCCCTTTTCTTCTGCGATGAGCCGTCAATTCCAGCTCAGCACGACCTTGCCGGCCTTGCCCTGTTCCATCAGGTCGAAGCCCTTCTGGAAATCGTCGATCGGCAACTGGTGGGTGAGTACTTTGCCCAGCGGGAAGCCGCTCAGCACCAGTTGCGTCATCTTGTACCAGGTCTCGTACATCTTGCGGCCGTAGATGCCCTGCACGGTGAGGCCCTTGAAGATGATCCGGTCCCAGTCCACGCCGGCGCCCTTGGGCAGGATGCCCAGCAGCGCGATCTTGCCGCCGTGGTACATGCAGTCGAGCATGTCGTTGAACGCGCGCGGGTTGCCGCTCATCTCCAGGCCCACGTCGAAGCCTTCCATGTGCAGGTCGGCCATCACGTCCTTCAGCGAAGTGTTGGCCACGTTGACCACGCGGGTAGCACCCATGTCCGCAGCCAGCTTCAAACGGAAGTCGTTGACGTCGGTGACCACGACGTTGCGCGCGCCGATGTGCTTGCAGATGCCGGCGGCGATGATGCCGATGGGGCCGGCGCCGGTGATCAGCACGTCCTCGCCGACAACGTCGAACTCCAGCGCGCAGTGCGCCGCGTTGCCGTAAGGGTCGAAGAACGCCGCCAGTTCGCTGGGGATCTGGTCCGGGATGGGCCACAGGTTGCTGGCCGGCATCACCATGTACTCGGCGAAAGCGCCGTTGACGTTCACGCCGATGCCCACGGTGTTCGGGCACAGGTGCTGGCGGCCGCCACGGCAGTTGCGGCAGTGACCGCAGACGATGTGCCCTTCGGCCGACACGCGCTGGCCGACATCGTAACCGGTCACCGCGGAGCCGAGCTGCGCGATGCGCCCCACGAACTCGTGGCCGATGGTCAGCCCGGGCTTGATGGTGCGCTGGCTCCACTCGTCCCACAGGTAGATATGCAGGTCGGTGCCGCAGATGGCGGTCTTCTCCAGCTTGATCAGCACCTCGTTCGGGCCGGGCTGCGGTACCGGCAGCTCTTCCATCCAGATGCCCTTGCCGGCCTCGCGCTTCACCAGCGCCTTCATCGTCTGTGCCATCGGACGTCGATCCAGGTAATGAGGGCGCGGATTATACGCCCCAGCCCGGAGCGGCCCTGTTGCAGGGCGCCTTGACAGCGCGGACGGCCACGGGGCGCGGGCGGGCAGGACGAAAGTCATGGGCGGCCGCGGTGACAGGTTCATTACAATCGGGACTTTCCTGTCCTTCACGGGGTTTCCATGCGTCCGAACCTGCTCGCCGCCGCTATCGCGGTCCCGTTGTCCCTGCTCGCCGCCCAGATCGCCCAGGCGGGCGAGGGCATGTGGGTGCCGCAGCAACTGCCCGAGATCGCCGGACCGCTGAAGAAGGCCGGCCTGAAGCTGTCGCCGCAGCAGATCTCCGACCTCACCGGCGACCCGATGGGTGCGGTGGTCGCGCTGGGCGGCTGCACCGCCAGCTTCGTGTCGCCGAACGGCCTGGTGGTCACCAACCACCACTGCGCCTACGGCGCCATCCAGCTGAACTCCACGGCCGAGAACAACCTGATCAAGAACGGCTTCAACGCACCCACGACGGCTGACGAGGTCAGCGCGGGCCCGAACGCGCGCGTGTTCGTGCTGGATGAGATCACCGACGTGACGAAGGATGCAAAGGCGGCCATCGCCACCGCCGGCGACGATGCGCTGGCGCGCACCAAGGCGCTGGAGGCCTTCGAGAAGAAGCTGATCGCCGACTGCGAGGCCGAGGCCGGCTTCCGCTGCCGCCTGTACAGCTTCTCCGGTGGCAACACGTATCGCCTGTTCAAGAACCTGGAGATCAAGGACGTGCGCCTGGCGTACGCGCCTCCGGGCAGCGTCGGCAAGTTCGGCGGCGACATCGACAACTGGATGTGGCCGCGCCACACCGGCGACTTCGCGTTCTACCGCGCCTACGTGGGCAAGGACGGCAAGCCGGCCGCGTTCTCCAAGGACAACGTGCCCTACCGGCCGAAGCACTGGCTGAAGTTCGCCGACCAGCCGCTGGGTGCGGGCGACTTCGTCATGGTGGCGGGCTATCCGGGTTCGACCAACCGCTACGCGCTGGCGGCCGAGTTCGACAACACCGCACAGTGGACCTACCCCACCATCGCGCGCCACTACAAGAACCAGATCGCGATGGTGGAAGCGGCCGGCAAGCAGAATGCCGACATCCAGGTGAAGTACGCCGCCACCATGGCCGGCTGGAACAACACCAGCAAGAACTACGATGGCCAGCTGGAGGGCTTCAAGCGCATCGACGCCGCCGGCCAGAAGCAGCGCGAGGAAGCCGCCGTACTGGGCTGGCTGAAGGGGCAGGGCGTCAAGGGCCAGCCGGCGCTGGGCGCGCACGCCAAGCTGCTCGACCTGCTGGAGCAGAGCAAGGCCACGCGCGATCGCGACCTGACCCTGGCGCTGTTCAACAACACCGCGATGCTGGGTTCCGCCACGCAACTGTACCGCCTGTCGATCGAACGCGAAAAGCCGAATGCCGAACGCGAATCCGGCTACCAGGAGCGCGACCTGCCGGCCATCGAAGGCGGCCTGAAGCAGCTTGAGCGGCGCTACGTGGCGGCGATGGATCGCCAGCTGCAGGAATACTGGTTGAACGAGTACATCAAGCTGCCCGCCGACCAGCGCGTCGCTGCGGTCGATGCATGGCTGGGCGGCAATGATGCCGCGGCCGTGAAGCGCGCGCTCGACCGGCTGGCCGGCACGAAGCTCGGCAGCACGGAAGAGCGGCTGAAGTGGTTTGCCGCCGACCGCAAGGCGTTCGAAGCCAGCAACGATCCGGCCATCCAGTATGCGGTGGCGGTGATGCCGACGCTGCTCAAGCTGGAGCAGGAGCGCAAGACGCGTGCCGGCGAGAACCTGGCCGCGCGCCCGGTCTACCTGCAGGCGCTGGCCGACTACAAGAAGAGCCAGGGCGAGTTCGTCTATCCCGATGCCAACCTGTCGCTGCGCATCACCTTCGGCAACGTGATGGGCTACGCGCCGAAGGATGGGGTGGAGTACACCCCGTTCACCACGCTGGAAGGCGTGGTGGCGAAGGAAACCGGACAGGATCCGTTCGATTCACCCAAGGCGCTGCTCGACGCCGTGGCCGCCAAGCGCTACGGCGGACTGGAAGACAAGCGCATCGGTTCGGTGCCGGTGAACTACCTGTCCGACCTGGACATCACCGGCGGCAACTCCGGTTCGCCGGTGCTCGACGCGCACGGCAAGCTGGTTGGTCTGGCATTCGACGGCAACTGGGAATCGGTCAGCTCCAACTGGGTGTTCGATCCCAAGATGACCCGCATGATCGCCGTCGATGGCCGCTACCTGCGCTGGATCATGCAGGAGGTCTATCCGGCGCCGCAGCTGCTGAAGGAAATGAACGTCGGCAAGTAGCACCTGCAACGGTCGCCAGACACGGGACGGGAGCGGGTATCATCCGCTCCCGTCTTCGTTTCCGGCGTATGGAAGCCACGCCGGCCCACCTCCAACGGACACCACCACGCATGCGCATCCTGCTTGCCCGCCACGGCGAAACGCCCTGGAACGCCGAAGGCCGCTACCAGGGCCAGATCGACATCCCGCTTTCGCCGGTCGGCGAAGGTCAGGCGAATGCGCTGGGCCAGCGCCTCAAGGACGTGCGCATCGACCGCGCGGTGGCGTCGCCGCTGTCGCGCGCCCAGCTGACGGCGCGCCTGGCCCTGGGCGATGCGCGTGCCGACATGCTGCAGACCGATGCCGACCTGCAGGAGATCGCCCACGGCGAATGGGAAGGGCTGCTGGCCAGCGAAATCCAGCAGAAAGACCCGGCCCGCCTGCTGGCCTGGCGTGAGGAGCCCGAAAACGTGCTGATGCCGGGCGGCGAATCGCTGCGCCAGGTGCTGGACCGATCCTGGCGTGGCCTGGCCCGCGCCACGGAAGGCCTGGGCGAGGACGACACGCTGCTGGTCGTCGCCCACGACGCCGTCAACCGCGTCCTGCTGTGCCGCATCCTGGGCCTGCCGATCGCCCGCTTGTGGACGTTCCGCCAGGCACCCACCACGCTCAACCTGCTGGAAGGCCCCTCGGTCGAGCAGTTGGAAGTCGTGCGCCTCAACGACTGCGCGCACCACACGCCGTTCTTCGGCGAAGCCAAGCACCGGGCGCTGTAACGCTGCCGAGGCCCGCATGGCGCTTACCGATCTTCCGCAGTGGCTGGCCTACATCGAGCGGCAGCACCCCAAGTCCATCGACATGGGCCTGGAACGCGTGCGCGATGTCGCCGCGCGGATGGCGCTCGGCAGGCCTGCGGCACGGGTCGTCACCGTTGGCGGCACCAACGGCAAGGGCTCCACGGTCGCCTTCATCGAGGCCATTGCGCGCGCGGCGGGCTGGAAGGTGGGCGCCTACACCTCGCCGCACCTGCTGCGCTACAACGAGCGCGTGCGCATCGATGGCGTCGAAGCCGATGATACGTCGCTGGTGGCGGCGTTCGAAGCGGTCGAAGCCGCGCGCGGCGATACGCCGCTGACGTATTTCGAATTCGGCACGTTGGCCGCGCTGTGGCTTTTTGAACGCGCGGGCCTGGACCTGGCGGTGCTGGAAGTCGGCCTGGGGGGACGGCTGGATGCCGTGAACCTGGTCGACCCCGATGTGGCCGTAATCACCACGGTCGATATCGACCACACCGACTGGCTGGGTGCGGACCGCGAGGCCATCGGTGCCGAGAAAGCCGGCATCGCCCGTGCCTGGAAGCCGCTCGTGCTGGGCGAAGTGGATTCGCCTTCCAGCGTGCTGCGCCATGCCTACGCCATCGGCGCGAACGCGCTCAGGCTGGGCAGCGACTTCTTCCACGAGCCCATCGATAGCAGTCACTGGCGCTGGCGCGAAGTCGGCGCGGAACTGGTGTTGCCGATGCCCGTGCTGTCGGCCCCGGCCCAGCGGGCGAACGCCGCCAGCGCGATCGCCGCATTGCGCGCGCTGCCGGGCGACGCGATTCCAGACGAGGCCTTCGCGCAGGGCGTAGCCCAGGCCACGCTCCCGGGGCGCCTGCAGCGCGTGCCGCACGGCGAGGTGGACGTGGTGCTGGACGTCGGCCACAACCCGCAGGCGGCACGCGAACTGGCCGCGTGGCTGCAGGCGCATCCTGCCGCGGGCGAAACGCATGTCGTGTTCGCCGCGCTGGCCGACAAGGACGTGACGTCCGTCGTGGACGCCTTCGCGGGCACGCTATTGCACTGGCATCTGGCGGGACTGGATGCCGGGCCGCGGTCGCAGTCCGCTGATCAACTCGCCGCCCGGCTCGAAGGAACCCTCGCCGCACGGGCACTCCGCCATCCGCGCGTGGAAGACGCCTTGGCAGCCGCGTTGGCCGGTGCACGTGCCGGCGATCGCGTGCTGGTGTTCGGTTCGTTCCATACCGTCGCCGAGGCGCTACAGGCGCTGCATTCAGGTCGATGACGGGGAGCGGCCGGAAGCGCGCCGTATAATCGCGGCGGCATTCCCGCCGCTGCTGCCCTGGACCTGGATGGATACCGCCCTGAAACAGCGCCTGATCGGCGCCGTCGTGCTGGTCGCGCTGGCCGTCATCTTCCTTCCCATGCTGGTCAAAGGGCCGGCACCCGACAGTGGCGTGTCCGACGTGCCGCTCGAGGTGCCCGCCGCGCCCGGCGGCGAATACGAAACGCGCGAGCTGCCCCTGGTCACGCCGGGCAGTGCGCCGGCCCAGGGTGCCGTCGGACTGGACGGTCAGGTGGCCGCGCCTGCTGCCGAGCCTGCGCCCGCCGAGGGTGCGCTGCAGCCGCCGGCGACGGCAGGCGGTGATTTCGCCGTCAGCTTCGGCGCCTACGCCACCCAGGCCGATGCGGACGCCGTGTTGGCCCGCGTGAAGCAGGCGAAGCTGCCCGGCTTCGTCGAACCCGCCACCATCAACGGCAAGCCGGCGTTCCGCGTGCGTGTGGGTCCCTATGTCGATCGTGCGCAGGCCGAAGCGGCGCGGCTGGACGCGATCAAGGTGCGCGGCGACGTCAACGCGCAGGTGGTCACGCTGGATGCGGCGACACCCGATGGCGCGCCCGTACCGTCCCCGGCGCCCTCCGTCGCGACCCCCGCACCGTCGACGCCGACGGTGACCACGCAGGCGCTCCCGCCCACGCCGGCCAAGCCGGTGCCGAAGCCCGCTCCCACGGAAACCAAGCCGGTCGCCGCCGAGACGAAACCGGCCCCTCCGGTCACCAAGCCCGCCGCGCCCGCGCCCGCACCGACAGCGCCGCCCAAGCCCGCCGCCTCCGGCGTGGGCTACGCCGTGCAGTTGGGCGCGTTCTCCAATGCGGGCGATGCGAATGCGCTGCGCGACCGGGTGCGTGCGGCCGGCTTCAGTGCGTTCGTTGAACAGGTGCGCACCGACAAGGGCACGCTGAACCGCGTGCGGGTGGGGCCCGTGGCCGACCGTGCCGGCGCCGATCGTCTGAAGGCGCAGGTGGCCTCCAAGGTCGGCATCGACGGCATGGTGCGTCCGCACCCTTGATGCCGGCCCCCGTCGCCGTGGCCGGAGGGCGTACCGCGTGAGTGCGCTCGATCTGACCCTGCTCGCCATCATCGGTGTCTCGACGCTGTTCGGGCTGATGCGAGGCTTCATCGGGGCGCTCGCCTCGGTCCTGGCCTGGCTGCTGGCCGGGTGGGTGGCGTTCCACTACGGCGCCGAAGTCGCCGCCTGGTTGTCCGATGACGGCCCACCGGGCTCGGCCGATCTGCTGGGCGGCTACGCGCTCAGTTTCGTCGCCGTCATGGTGGTGGTGGGCGTGACCGGCTGGCTGGTGCGCAAGATGGTCTCCTCGGTCGGGCTGTCGGGCGTGGACCGGCTGCTGGGCCTGGTGCTGGGCCTGGCGCGCGGCGCGCTCATCGCCTGCATCGTGCTGCTGCTGGCGGCCTTCACCGATCTGCCGCGCGAACCTGAATGGAAACGGTCCTCCGTCGTGCCGGTGCTGGCGCCGGGCGCGCAGTGGCTTTCACGCTGGTTGCCGGAATGGACCGTGCAGGAACTGGACTTTGGCAACGGCGTTCCCGCGGGCGATAATGCGCGCCTGCATCCCTTGCCCCTGCCGCTGGAAGAATCCGGCGCCCCGCAGGAGCGCGTCCCCCCTGCAGCTTCGCCCGAGTCGAAACCGGAGTAGGTCACCATGTGCGGCATCGTCGGAATCGTCGGCAACCAGAACGTTGCCGGCCAGCTTTATGACGGGCTGACCGTCCTCCAGCACCGCGGACAGGACGCCGCCGGCATCGCCACCGCCGACGGCACGCGCCTGCGCGTGCACAAGGACAACGGACTGGTGCGGGACGTGTTCAACGCCAAGGCGATGAGCGTGCTGGAAGGGCGCGTGGGCATCGCCCACTGCCGCTATCCCACCGCCGGTTCCGAAGGCATGGACGAAGCGCAGCCGTTCTACGTGAACTCGCCGTACGGCATCGCGCTGGCGCACAACGGCAACCTGATCAACACCGACGCGCTGCGCCAGGACGTGTTCGCGCAGGACCGTCGCAACATCAATACCGATTCGGACAGCGAAGTGCTGCTGAACGTGTTCGCTCACGAACTCGACCTGCAGCGCACGCTCAGCCCCGAGACCGCGATCCGCGCCGTGGCCGGCGTGCACCGCCGCGTGAAGGGCGGCTACGCCGTCGTCAGCGTGGTGCTGGGCCTGGGCCTGGTGGCGTTCCGCGACCCGCATGGCATCCGCCCGCTGGTGCTGGGCAAACGCGAACACAGCGAAGGCACCGAGTACATCGTCGCCTCCGAATCCGCGGCGCTGGACATCCTGGGCTTCACGCGCATGCGCGACGTGCAGCCGGGCGAGGCCATCGTCATCACCGCGCGCGGCGAACTGTTCAGCGAGATCGTCGCCGAGCCGCAGGAGCATGCGCCCTGCATCTTCGAGTACGTGTACTTCGCGCGCCCGGACTCGATGATCGACAACGTGTCGGTGCACAAGGCGCGCATGCGCATGGGCGTGAAGCTGGGCGAGAAGATCCTGCGCCTGCGTCCGGACCACGACATCGACACCATCATCCCCATCCCGGACACCTCGCGCGACGCCGCGCTGGAGATCTCCAACGTGCTGGGCGTGAAGTACCGGGAAGGGTTCATCAAGAACCGCTACGTCGGCCGCACGTTCATCATGCCGGGGCAGGGCGAACGGGTGAAGTCGGTGCGCCGCAAGCTGAACCCGATCAACCTGGAGTTCCGCAACCGCGTGGTGCTGCTGGTCGACGACTCCATCGTGCGTGGTACCACCTCCAAGCAGATCGTGCAGATGGCGCGCGATGCCGGCGCCCGCAAGGTCTACCTGGCGAGCGCCGCGCCGCCGGTGCGTCATCCCAACATCTACGGCATCGACATGCCGGCCGCCGACGAACTGGTCGCACACGGCCGCAGCGTGGAAGAGATCGAGAAGCTGCTTGGCTGCGACTGGCTGATCTACCAGGACCTGGACGACTTGGAAGCCGCGGTGCGCGAGGGCAATCCGAACCTGCCGCGCTTCGATTCGTCCTGCTTCGACGGTCAGTACGTCACCGGCATCGAGCCCGGTTATTTCGAGCGCATCGAGCAGATGCGCTCGGACGAGGCCAAGCGCAAGCGCCGCGTCGGCTGATTCGGCAACATCGCATGGCCACGCTGTTCGAGGCCGCGCGCGCCTGCCTGGCGGCGGCCGATGTCGATGAGAAGGTCGGACTGACCCAGCACTACGCGGACGCGTTCCGTCGCGGTGAACTCGAAGCGCCCGACGACGCGCCGGCGCCCGATCCGATCCGCATGCCCGGTCGCCCGGCAAGGCCGGCGCTGGTGCACCCGCGCGACCTGCCTCGCCGCGGACTGGGCAACGTGCAGGGCCGCGCCGCCTTCATCCATGCCATCGCGCACATCGAGCTCAATGCCATCGACCTGGCGTGGGATGCGGTCTACCGCTTCCGCGGCCTGCCCGCGGCGTTCTACGCCGACTGGGTGCAGGTAGCGCACGACGAATCGCGCCATTTCGTGCTGCTGCGAAACCGGCTGCGCGAGCTCGGCTACGACTACGGCGACTTCGACGCCCACAACGGCCTGTGGGAAATGACCGAGAAGACCGCGCACGATGGCCTGGCGCGGATGGCGCTGGTGCCGCGCGTCCTGGAGGCGCGTGGGCTGGACGTGACGCCCGGCATGATCGTGAAGCTGCGCGAGCTGGGCGATGAAGCCACCGTCGCGATCCTCGACCTCATCCTTCGCGAGGAAGTCGCGCATGTGGCGGCGGGTTCGCGCTGGTTCCGCTGGTACTGCGAGCAGCGTGGCGTGGAGCCGCGCGCGCGCTTCCGCGAGTTGCTGAAGGAGTACGCCGGCGGCTACCTGCATGGGCCCTTCAATATCGAAGCCCGCCTGCTGGCCGGCTTCGACGAGGACGAATTGGCGGCGCTGGAAGCCCCGTAGGGTGGGCCTTGGCCCGCCATCGATGTGATGGTGAGTGGGACGTGGGAGCGACGTAAGTCGCGATGAACCACCGCGGCCCATCATCGCGACTTACGTCGCTCCCACAACAGATATAAAGCCTGCCCGAATCAAAGCGAGTCCAGCGCCATTCCACTGGGCTCCACGCGCAGCACCGAGCCTTGCTCGTACCAGTCGCCCAGCACGATGCGCCGGCACGCACGATCACCGAGGGTGAGATCGTGGAGGGCAGGCCGGTGCGTGTGGCCGTGGATCAGCGTATCGATGCCGAACTGCGCCAGCGTCGCCTCCACGGCCGACGGCGTCACGTCGGTGAGCGTTTCAAACGAGGCCTGGTTGTCCTGCTTCATGCCGCCCTGATGCGCGGCGCTGGCGGCACGCGCCTGCGCCGCGAACGCGAGTCGCGCGGCCAGGGGCTGCGACAGGAACTGCGCTTGCCATGCGGTATTCCGCGTCTGCGCCCGGAACGCCTGGTAGGCCGTGTCACCTGTGCACAGCAGGTCGCCGTGCATCAGGATCGCTGGCTTTCCATACAGCATGACGACCGACGGGTCCGGCAGGATGCGCATGCCGGCGCGCCGGCCGAAGGTGTCGCCCAGCAGGAAATCGCGGTTGCCGCGGATGAAGAACACCGGCACGCCGGCATCGGCCACCTCGCGGATGCGCGCCGCGACATAGGCGCCGGTCTCGGAGGGGTCGTCGTCACCCACCCAGGCCTCGAACAGGTCGCCCAGGATGTACAGCGCGTCGGCGCGGCGGGCCTCGCCCTGCATGAAGGCCCCGAACAGCTCGGTCACGGCGGGGCGTTCGGCGTCCAGGTGCAGATCGGAGATGAAGAGCGTGGTCATGCGGGGATTCTAAGCCCTCCCCCTGAACGAGCAGGGGGAAACGCGGTGCGCGCGGGTTAAAATCGCCGTATTCCGTCTGTCGAGTTCCCCATGGCCTGCCGCACCCGCTTCGCTCCCAGTCCTACCGGCTACCTGCACATCGGCGGCGCCCGCACGGCGCTGTACTGTTGGCTGGAAGCGCGCCACCGCGGCGGCGAGTTCATCCTGCGCATCGAGGATACCGACCGCGAGCGCAGCACCCAGGCCGCCATCGACGCGATCCTGGAGGCGATGGACTGGCTGGGCCTGGGCTACGACGAGGGCCCGATCTACCAGACCCACCGCGTCGACCGTTACCGCGAGGTGGCCGAACGACTGGTCGCCGACGGCAAGGCCTACTACGCCTACGAGACGCGCGAGGAACTCGACGCGATGCGCGAGGCGGCGATGGCGAAGCAGGAAAAGCCGCGCTACAACGGTGCCGCGCGCGAGCAGGGCCTGCCGTACCGCGACGACCCGAACCGCGTCATCCGCTTCAAGAATCCGCTCGATGGCGTGGTCGCCTTCGACGACCTGATCAAGGGCCGCATCGAGATCGCCAACAGCGAACTGGACGACATGGTGATCTTCCGCCCGGACGGCTACCCCACGTACAACTTCGCTGTGGTGGTGGACGACTGGGACATGGGCATCACCGAGGTGATCCGCGGCGACGACCACATCAACAACACCCCGCGCCAGATCAACATCTACCAAGCGCTGGGCGCACCGGTGCCCAAGTTCGCGCACATGCCGATGATCCTGGACGAGCAGGGCGCCAAGCTGTCCAAGCGCACCGGTGCGGCCGACGTGATGCAGTACAAGGATGCCGGCTACCTGCCGCATGCGCTGATCAACTACCTGGCGCGGCTGGGCTGGTCGCACGGCGACCAGGAGCTGTTCACGCGGGAGGAGCTGATCGCCCTGTTCGACGTGAAGGACGTGAACTCCAAGGCCGCGCGCCTGGACATGGCCAAGCTCGGCTGGGTGAACCAGCACTACCTGAAGACGGACGCGCCTGCGGACATCGCGCCGCACCTGGTCTACCAGTTGGAAAAGCTGGGCGTGGACCTGTCCACGGGCCCGGCACCGGCCGACGTGGTGATCGCGCTGCGCGACCGCGTGCAGACGCTGAAGGAAATGGCCGAGAAGGCGCTGGTCTGGTACCAGCCGCTGACGGCGTACGACGATGCCGCGGTGGCCAAGCATCTGGGAGCTGCCGCCCAGGCGCCGCTGGCCAAGGCCCGCGAACATCTGGCCGCGCTGGCGGACTGGAATGCCGAAAGCGTGTCGGCGGCGCTGCACCAGGCCGCGGCGGCACTGGAACTGGGGATGGGCAAGGTGGCGCAGCCACTGCGCGTGGCCATCACCGGTACCCAGGTCAGTCCCGACATTTCGCATACCGTCTACCTGGCCGGTCGCGAGGAAGCCTTGAAACGCATCGACGCCGCACTCATCAAGTGCAGTACGTCCGCCTGAATCCGGATCGCCCATGCCCAACGCCCACGCCTGCACCGACCCGCACCATCACGTCCATGACGCCAAGGCGTTCGTGGCGGCGGTGGAACATGCGTGCCAGGAGCGTGGCCTGCGGCTGACGCCGATCCGCGCGCGCGTGCTGCAACTGATCGCCGAAGCCGGCAAGCCGGTGAAGGCGTACGAGCTGCTGGAGTGGGTGCGCGCCACCAAGGGCGTCGGCGCCGACGCGCCGCCGACGGTGTATCGCGCGCTGGACTTCCTGATGGCCAACGGTTTCGTGCACAAGCTGGAATCGGTGAACGCCTTCGTCGCCTGCCACCACCCGAACAGCGCACAACACTCGGTGCCATTCCTCATCTGCGACCGCTGCCACAGTGCGGTGGAACTGGAGGACCGCGACGTGGTGGCCGCGCTGGATGCACGTGCGAAAGCGCTGGGTTTCCAGCCGCAGGCGCAGACGCTGGAAGTGCATGGCCTGTGCGCACGCTGCGCGGCGGCGTGAGGGTTGAGCTGTTGTAGGAGCGACGTGAGTCGCGAGCGCAGACCTGCAGCGTAGTGAGCCGTTGTCTCGCGAAGGATGAGGCAGCTGCCGTCAATGAAGTCCCATCGGTGTACCCGGCGCCGGATGGCGTGCGGTCGCGACTTACGTCGCTCCTACAGGAGCATTACTCAGGCCGCCGCCGGCACCGCCTTCGGCGAACGTTCGCGGATCGGCAGGTTGGCTACCGCTGCAATCAGCGCCAGCGCCATGTCGACGTACCACATCCACGTGTAGTCGCCGAAGCGTTCCAGCGCCAGGCCGCCCAGCCAGGCGCCGAAGAAGCCGCCGATCTGGTGCGACAGCAACGTCAGGCCGAACAGCGTACCCAGGTAGCGCGGACCGAACAGCTTGCCGACCAGGCCCGCCGTCGGCGGCACCGTCGCCAGCCAGGTGAAGCCCAGCGCGGCCGCGAAGACGTAGAACGTGACGGGCGTCGGCGGAGCCATCAGGTAGAGCGCGATCATCACGGCGCGACTGGCGTACATCGCCGCGAGGATCCATTTCATGCGCATCCGCTGGCCCAGCGCACCCGCGACCAGGCTGCCGGCCACGTTGAACAGCCCGATCAGCGCGATCGACACGGCCGATACGCGGGGCTGCAGGCCGCACAGGGCGATTTCGCCGGGCAGGTGGGTCACCAGGAACGCGATGTGCACGCCGCAGGTGAAGAAGCCCAGGTGCAGCATCCAGTAGCTGCGATCGCGCAGGGCGATCGCGATCTGCTGTTTCAGCGTGATGTCGCCGATGGCGGTCACGGCGTGGCTGGCGGGCACGGGCGTGGTCGTCCTCCGCAGCGGAAGCGCCAGCGGAATCGCGAGCAACGAGGCGACCGCCAGCGTGTACATCGCGCTGGCCCAGCCGGCGAACGCGATCACGGCCTGCACCAGCGGCGCGAATACGAACTGCCCCAGTGAGCCGCCGGCGTTGATGACGCCGGCGGCGAACGACCGCTGCTCCGGCGCCAGCCGCTGCGCCGTGGCGCCGATCAGGATGGAGAAACTGCCGGCACCCGCGCCTGCCGCCGTCAACACGCCCAGCGTGAACATCAGGCCCCAGGCAGAGGTGAGGTGCGGTGTGAGTGCCAGTCCCAGCGCCAGCAGTACCGCGCCCAGCACCAGCACGCCGGTCGAGCCGCGCTTGTCGGCGATGGCGCCGAACACGGGTTGCACCGCGCCCCACGTGAACTGTCCGATGGCGAGGGCGAAGCTGATCGCGGCGATGCCGATGCCGGTGTCCTGATGGATCGGCGCGACGAACAGGCCCGTCGTCTGGCGCGCGCCGATGGTGATCATCAGGGTCGCCGCAGCGGCGAGCAGCAGGCCCCAGTGCATGCGGGGCGGCGGGATGCTGGCCGCGTTCATGCGGCGAGCCCCAGATGGTGCCGCAGCAGCTCGTCCAGGTGGTCCAGATCGCGGTGCAGACGGGCGATGCCGGCCTCGCCGAGCATCGTGTCGATGACCGCTTGTGCGTGCCGCCACCGGGGTTTCGCCGCGGCGAGCCGCTCGCGGCCCGACGCCGTCACCGTGACCATGCGCTGGCGCGCGTCGCGCCCGCGGACGGCTTCCACCAGGCCGGCGTCCACCAGGGGCGACAGATTGCGGGTGAGGGTGGTGCGGTCCATGCCCAGTTCGTCGGCCAGTTCGCCCAGCACGCGCGGTTCGCGCTCGCTCCGGCGCAGGATGGAGTACTGGTTGAGGCTCAGGCCGACCGGCGCGAGTGCGTGGTCGTACACCTGCGTCATCCGGCGGCTGGCGCGGCGGAGGCGGAAGCAGGTGCACTGGCTGGGTGTGGAGGAGCGGGGTGGCGGCGTCATCGACATCCCAGAGGAGGGCAGTGAAGCCATTATGTGTATATGCACGTAATGGCCGTCAAGAAGGGCGGCTGCCTTGCCGGCCAGCCGCCCGGGGGAGAGACTCAGCGCTGGATCAGAAGTACGCGCGGATGCCGAAGGCCACGCCGCGGCCCGGCAGCGGCGCGTAGTCGCGCAGCAGCGAGGTATGCGGCCGGGCTTCCTCGTCGGTCAGGTTGCTGCCGTCCAGGAACACCTCCCAGCTGGAGGCCGGGCGGTCCCAGCGGTAGGCCACGTGCGCGTCGACCAGCGTGTAGCCGTCGCTCGGTTCCTCGTTCTGCGCCACGTCGTCCTGCTTGCCGTAGCGCACCGCGCCCAGCGAGGCGCGCCAGCCGCCCAGCGACCAGCCCAGGTCCGCACCGAAGCGCATCGGCGAGATGCGGGGCAGGTAGCCGCCCTGCGCGATGTCGACCTCGTAGCCGTGCGTGTGGTCGCCGTGCGGCACCTCGAACGCCACCGTGCGCAGGCCGCTGCCATCCAGCTTCGCCCGCACGTAGTCGCCGTACAGGCGCAGGTCCCACGCGCCGGCGGCGGTGTCGGCCAACTGGATCTTCGCTTCGGCCTCGGCGCCGGTGAAGGTGGCGTCGTCCTGCGTCCACAGGCGCACCGGATAGCCTTCTTCTTCCACGCCGGTGTCGGTGAGGTAGATGAAGTCCTTGAACCGGGTCTGATAGACGGCCAGCTTCAGGTCGACGCGGTCGGTGTGCCAATGCGCGCCGATCTCGGCGCGCACGCCCTTTTCCGTATCCAGCGACGCATCGCCGATCTCGATGGACTGGGTGGCGACGTGGGTGCCGCCGGCGAACAGCTCCTCGTTGGTCGGCGCACGCTCGGAACGGTCCAGGCCGAAGCGCAGGTCGAAGCCGTCGCTCAGGCGCCAGATGGCGGCGGCCGACAGGTTCACCGCACTGAAATCGGTGGATGCGCGGTCATCCGGCTTCAGCTTGACCTGATCGTAGCGGCCGCCCAGCTCCAGTTTCCACGGGCCGAAATCCTTCTCCTGCACCACGAACAGGCCCAGCGCGTCGGTGACGGTGGACGGTACGAAGGCCTCTTCGCCCACCGCGCTGAAATCGGTGCTGCCGAACTGCAGGCCGAAGGCGCCGCGCCAGCCGTTCCACGTCTTCTGCACCGCTTCCAGGCGGGCGTCGTAGCCCTCGTTGCTGAAGCGCGTGCCCACATCGCCGCCTTCCAGCTCGACATGCTCGTAGTCGTTCCAGGCGGCGCGCAGGTTGATGCTCTGCAGGAACGAGACCGGTTCGTAGACGCCGGCCTTCATGTCGAAGCGGTTCTGCGTCATGTCGATGCGCACGGCGCCTTCCTCGTGCGCTTCGTCATCGTGGTCGGCTTCGCCATCATGGTCGTGGTCATGGTCTTCCTCGCCATGCACGTGGGCACCGGCAGGGATGCCGTAGTTGCTGCGGTAGGTGCTGGCGGCCAGGCCGAAGTAGCCCCGATCCCCCAGGTAGGTGGCGCCCACGGCGCCTGCCTTCGTGCTGACCGAACTGTTGGGCAGCGTGCCCTTCGGCTGGGGTTCCTCCTCGTGTTCTTCACCTTCTTCGTGGTCGTACAGGATGGCGACGCCGGGAATGTCGTAGTCGTCGGTGTCGCGGACCAGGCCGTCGACATGCAGTACCCAGTTCCCGCTCACGCCGTCCAGGCGGAACATGCCGGTGCGCTCGTCGTTGACGGTATTGCCGCGCACTTCGGCACGGCCGCTCAGCGGTTGGTCGGGAATGGATTCGGCCAGGCGGCCGTCGACCACGTTGACCGCGCCGCCGATGGCGCCGCTGCCGAACAGCAGGGTGGCCGGTCCCTTCAGCACTTCGATCTGGTCGGCAAGGAAGGGTTCGATGCTGACCGCGTGGTCGGCGCTGACGGTGGAGGCATCCATCGAACCGATGCCGCCGGACAGCACCTGCACGCGCGGGCCTTCCTGGCCGCGGATGATCGGGCGGCCGACGCCTGTGCCGAAGTAGGTGGTCTGTACGCCCGGCAGCTTGGCGACGGTCTCGCCGAGGGTGCCGGCCTTGGCCTTGTCCAGGTCTTCGCCGTACAGCACGTCCACCGGGGTCGCGACGGATTCCGCGTTGCCTTTCAGCGGCGAAGCGGTGACCACCACGGCCTCCAGGTCTTTGGTCTGGGCATCGCTGGCGGTCTCGGCGAACGCGGCAGGGGAGGCCAGGGCCAGGGCGAGGGCGGTGGCGAGCAGGCTGGGAGCGGGGCGTTGCAGGGAGAGCATGGGCACGGAGTCACTCATGTGGGGGTAACGAATGATGTTATATTATACCAATAGCAACAATATAACCCTCCCGGAAGTCATACTTGCCGCCATGAAGTCTTCGTTCCGCCACCTGCTCGATCGCCTGGGCGCCGTCGGTTCCCTGGTTTGCGCGCTGCACTGTGCCCTGGTGCCGTTGCTGCTGGCGCTGGCGCCGTCGCTGGGCCTGTCGCTGTGGCTGGGGGAAAGCCTGGAGGAGATCTTCGTGGTGTTCGTCACGGTGCTGGGTGCCTTCAGCCTGATCTGGGGTTACCGCCGGCACCGCGTCTTCCGCGCGCTCGGCATGTTGCTGGCGGGCCTGGCGGCGCTGTGGGTCGGGGTGCTGTACCCCCCCTTGCATGCCTCTGTGGTGCCGCATGCCATCGTGATGACCGTGGGCGGCACGCTGGTGGGCCTGGCCCATCTGCTGAACCTGCGCCTGAACCACTGGCACGTCCACGACGCCAGCTGCGCCCACTAGACCCGTCCCGCACGACCTGCGGCGGGCCCGAAAGGCCCCGCTGTGGTAGGCTTTGCGGCCTCGCGCGCGGCGCCCCCGAGCTGTGGATGCCCGCGCATCGCCCCGTCCCGGGCGGACTTTTCAATGAATCAGGAGAACAAAGATGGGCAAGGGTGATCGCAAGACGGCCAAGGGCAAGCGCTATTCGTCCAGCTACGGCAATGCGCGCAAGCACGCCGTCGCCAAGGCCGGCGTGGCGGCCACCGCCACCGCCAAGAAGTCGGTGGTGAAGGCGCCGGCGAAGAAGGCCGTGGCCAAGAAGGCTGTCGCCAAGGCGTGATGCCATCCGCACCGGCGCCGCCGGTTGCGACAGAAAACCCCGGCCATCGCCGGGGTTTTCGTTTTCTAGGCGCCGACGATGACGCGGCCGCCTGCGTGGACGGCCGACATCAGGTCGCCGCCCAGCCAGTAAGCCAGTTGCGCCGGCTGGCCGATGCGCCAGCGCACGAAGTCCGCACGCTGTCCCACCACCAGGCGGCCGCGATCCTCCAGACCCAGCGCCCGGGCGGCGTGGACGGTCGCGCCGCGCAGCGCTTCTTCCGGTGTCAGGCGGAAGTGGGTGCAGGCCAGCGACATGGCCAACCGCAGCGACTGCAGGGGTGAGGTGCCGGGATTGCAGTCGGTCGCCACCGCCATCGGCACGCCACGGGCGCGGAACGCGTCCAGCGGCGGCAGTTTCGTTTCGCGAAGCACGTGGAACGCGCCCGGCAGCAGCACTGCGACGCTGCCGGCCTGCTTCAATGCCGCGACGCCCGCTTCCGACGTGTACTCCACGTGGTCGGCCGACAGGCCATCGAAGCCGGCCACCAGCGCCGCGCCGCCGCCGTCGCTCAGCTGGTCGGCATGCAGCTTCACTGGGATGCCCAATGCGCGTGCCGCCTCGAACACCCGCTGCGTCTGGGCGGCCGTGAATCCGATGCGCTCGCAGAATGCATCCACCGCATCCACCAGGCCCTCCGCGTGCAGGGCGGACAGCCAGCGGCATACGGCATCGATGTAATCGTCGGCGCGCCCGGCGAATTCCGGCGGCAGTGCATGCGCGCCCAGATACGTCGTGCGCACCCTGATGCCGAGCGCGTCGCCGATGCGGCGTGCCACGCGCAGCATCTTGCGTTCGTTGGCGAAGTCCAGGCCGTAGCCGGACTTGATCTCCAGCGTGGTCACGCCGTCGTCGCGCAAGGCGCGCGCCCGCGGCAGCGATTGCGCGAACAGGTCGTCTTCGCTGGCGGCGCGGGTGGCGCGAACGGTCGAGACGATGCCGCCGCCGCTGCGTGCGATGTCTTCATAACTGGCGCCTTGCAGGCGCTGTTCGAACTCGCCGGCGCGGTCGCCGCCGAATACCACGTGGGTGTGGCAGTCGATCAGGCCGGGCGTGACCCATTCGCCCTGCGCATCCACCAGTTCATCGGCCAGCGACGCGGGGGGCGCCGGCAGGTCCGTACGATCGCCCGCGAAGACAAGTATGCCGTCGTGCCAGCCCAGCGCACCGTCCTCGATCACGCCGTAACCTGCATCGCCGGCCAGGGTGACCAGGCGTGCATTGACCAGCAGACCGTCCCAGCGCGTGTCCATATCAATCGCCTCCGCCGTCGCAGCCGTCCGCATCGGATGCGCATCCCGCCTCGCGATGCGTGGCAAGCGCAGGGTAGGTGGCGCTCTCGCTGGCACCCTCGGCGGCCCGGGTCCCCTTGTTCTTCGCCTGCACGGCGATAAAGACCACCATCAGCGCGATGGCGACGGCAAGCAGTGAAAGGACGATGGCAAGCATGGACGTGGGCGACCTGCGCGGGCGTGTCTTGGCGGGGATGACGCGGTAGCCTAACGCACCCCGTCACCGCCGCAAGCACCGCCATGTCGAACTCCGATCCCCTCGCAGGCCAGATCGTCGCCACCGACGCCGGCTGGCGCGTGCCTGGCATCGCCAACCTGCATTCGCACGCCTTCCAGCGGGCGATGGCGGGCCTGACCGAACACCAGACCCACCCGGAAGACAGCTTCTGGACCTGGCGCGAGATCATGTACCGGTTCGCTGCACGGATGACGCCGGAGAGCACTTACGCAGTGGCGGCGCAGCTGTACGCCGAAATGCTGGAAGCCGGCTACACGCATGTGTGCGAGTTCCACTACGTGCACCATCAGCCCGACGGCAGGCCGTACGCAGATCCTGCGGCCATGTCCAGGGCGCTGATCGCTGCTGCGCGCGACACCGGCATCGGCATGACCCTGCTGCCGGTGCTCTACATGACCGGCGGTTTCGACGGTCGCGAACTGTCGGTGCGCCAGCGCAGGTTCGGTCACGACGTGGACGGTTTCCTCCGCCTGCTCGACATCCTGCGCCCGCTGCAGAACGCATCGCTGCGCGTGGGCTGCGCTTTCCACAGCCTGCGTGCGGTTCCGGAAACCGCGATGCGCGAGGTGCTGTCCGCACTGCCGGCCGATGCGCCGGTGCACATCCACATCGCCGAACAGGTGGGCGAAGTGCAGGACTGCCTGGCGCTGCGCAACGCGCGGCCGGTGGAGTGGCTGCTGCGCGAGTTCCCGGTCGACCGGCGCTGGACGCTGGTGCATGCCACCCACCTGACGGGCGAGGAAACACGCGGCATCGCCGCCAGCGGCGCGACCGTCGCGATCTGCCCCACGACGGAGGCCAACCTCGGCGACGGCCTGTTCCCGCTGCGCGAGTACCTGCAGGCGGGCGGACGCTGGGGCATCGGTTCGGATTCCCATGTGTCCGTGTCGCCGGTGGAGGAACTGCGCTGGCTGGAGTACGGCCAGCGACTGGTCACGCGCCATCGCAACATCGCGGTATTGCCGGGCTCGCCCAGTGTGGGGCGCACCCTGCTGGCGGGGGTGCTGGACAGCGCCGCGGATGCCACGGGTCTCGCGCCGGATCCGCAGGATGCCGTCTGGCTGGATGCGCATGCCCCGGTGCTGGCCGGCGCCACCCAGGAGGACCTGGTGGACCGCTGGCTGTTCGCCGGCAACTGGCCGCTGGTCCGGTCGGTCCGGGTAGGCGGGCGCGATGTGGTGGCCGATGGACGCCATGTCGACCATGAGGCCATTGCGCGTAGGTACGGTGCGACGGTGCGCCGGTTGCTGGAGGATTGACGCATGACGCGCCGGCCGTCGTCCGGATCGCGGGTTTCGTCGCCGTCAGCGCTACGCCCATCGCAGACCCGCACGCGTCGCGATGTCCTTCGACAGCATGGTGACCGACCCCTCAGGAGAACCGCCATGGCCTACGCCCATTCGCTCGCCGTCACCCTGGCCGCCGCCGGCCTCACCGTCTTCGCACCCGCCCACGCGATGACCGACCAGGCCCTGGCTGGCATGGTGAAACAACGCCTGCAGGGCGATCGCACCGGGGCCTGCATGGCGGTGGCGGTGGTCGAGGCCGGCACGGTTGCCCGCACGTACCAGTGCGCGGATGCGAAGGACCTGTCGCGCATCGGGCCCGACAGCGCGTTCGAGATCGGCTCGGTCAGCAAGACGATGACGGCGGCGCTGTTGGCCGACCTGATCGCGCAGGGCAAGGGCTCGCTGGACGATACGCTGTCCGCCTGGCTCCCGGAAGGCACGAAGCTGCCCGACTACCAGGGCACGCCCATCCTGCTGCGCCACATCGTCACCCACACCTCCGGCCTGCCGGCGCTGCCCTCGCGCATGGGAGCGGCCGACATGACCGATCCGTACGCGAAACTGGACGAAACGGCACTGCTCGCCTCGCTGGGCGATGTCACGCTCACCGCGGCGCCGGGCACGAAGTTCGAGTATTCCAACTTCGCCTCGATGGTGCTGTCGTACGCCGTCGCCCGCCGCGCGGGCGCCGACATGGAGACGCTGCTGAAGCAGCGCCTGTTCGCGCCGCTGGGCATGCGGCACGCCTACGTCAACACGGCGCCGGACGGCGTGCGCGCGGCCGTGGGCCATACGCCGAACGCGCGCGTCACGCCAGCCTGGCATTTCCAGCCCAATCTCGCCGGCGTCGGCGGCGTGCGCGCGACGCTAGACGATATGGTGCGTTACGTGCAGGGCCAACTGGGAGCCGAGCCCACGCCGATCTCGGCGGCGCTGCAGCGCTCGCAGCAGAAGCTGTCGGATGCACCGCCGATGGCGATGAACTGGATGCTGATGCCCGTCGGCGGACGCACGGTGCACGTGCACGAGGGCGGCACGGGCGGCTTCTCGTCGTTCGTGTCCTTCGACATCGAGAAACAGCGTGGCGTGGTGATCCTGTCCGACACCACCTGGAACTCGATCGGCAGCCTGGGCTCCCTGGGACTGCACCTGGTCGATGCCAGTTTCCCGCTGGGCGCGCCGCGGCGCGAAGCCAGGCCGGACGGCACGCTACTGGATGCGCTGGCTGGCGAGTACGAACTCGCGGGCGGCATGAAGATGACGCTGCGCCGGACAGGCGACGCCTTGGAGATCCAGCCGGCCGGGCAGGGCACGTATGCGATGGGCTACGACAGTGCGGGCGATTTCTATCCGCGCGAGTTCGATGCCGTGCTGCGCCCACGGCGCACGGCGGAAGGCCAGTCCTTCACCTGGATGCAGATGGGCGCCGCGCTGCCAGCCAAGCGCATCGATGCTGCCGCGTCGGCGCCGGTGCTGAAGATCGACGCCGCTGCCCTGCGCGACTATGAGGGCGACTATCCGCTCATGCCCGCGTTCTCGCTCGCTGTGAAGGCGCAGGGCGACACCTTGACGATCCAGGGTGCCGGACAGCCGGCCCTGCCCGTGCAGGCGGTGGCGCGCGATGTCTTCGTGATGGACGCCGTGGGCGCGGAGATCCGCTTCGAGCGTGATGCGGCCGGCAAGGTGATCGCGCTGACGCTGAAGCAGGCAGGCCAGCAGCTGCGCGGAGAAAGGAAGTAAGCATGGAGCGGACTTATCCGCTGCGGCAGAAGCTGCCGGCCGAGGTGCTGGTGGGCGGGAACGCGGTGTGGAGCCGCTATCGCCAGTACCCGGTGTTCGGCCTGCGCTGGCTGCTCGGCCGCAGCCTGTTGTTCTGCAGCGTGATCGCGGTAGTCGCCGCATTCATCGGTGCGGGTACCGGCGTGGCCACGCAGGACCCCGGCATCGCGATCAGGGTCGGCATCACCCAGTTCATCGCCTTCAGCCTGATGGCGACGCTGGGCCCGGCACTGGCCACCGCAGTGCGCCATCGCGGCTGGCCGGTGGCGTGGGAGCGCAAGGCCGTGGTGGTAGCCGTGCTGGCCGGCATGGTGCTCAGCTTCTTCGTCGATCGGGTGGCTTCGTCGTACATCGATCAACTGGTTAAGCCGGAATTGGCCGCCGCCGGCCTGGCTGTTAAGCCACCCGTGCTCTCGCCGGTCGTAAAGGCGATCGGACTGGCGATCAACGTGGCGGCGCTGGTGGTGATCTACGGCCTGTTCGGTGGCGGCCTCGCCCTGCGTGCCTACTTCAGCGAACACCGCCGCTGGGACGAGCACCACCATGTACGCGAACTGAGCGCGCTCGAAAGCCGCGTGCATGAAGCCGACCTTCGCCTGGGGGTGCTGCAGGCGCAGGTGGAGCCGCATTTCCTGTTCAACACGCTGGCCTCCGTTCGCGCGCTGGTGCGGCAGGATCCGGCCCAGGCCGAAGCGACCCTGGATGCGCTGGTCGACTTCCTGCGCGCCACGATTCCGAAGCTTCGCGAGGACCGCGGCCTGCACGCCACGCTTGGCCAGCAACTCGACCTCTGCAGCAGTTACCTGGCGCTGATGCAAGTGCGCATGGGTGGGCGACTGACCTATGACGTGCGGGCCGACGAGGCGCTGCGTGCGGCGCCGTTTCCGCCGTCGCTGCTGATCACGCTGGTGGAGAATGCGATCAAGCACGGCATCGAACCACGGCCCGGTCCGGGCCGTATCGAGATCGACGCGGTGCGCGACGGCGACGCGTTGCGCGTGCAGGTGCGCGACGATGGCGCGGGTCTTCAGCCTGGCCTGAGCACCGGCGTCGGTCTGGCGAACGTGCGCGAACAGCTGGCGGCACGCTACGGCGCGCGCGCGGCCTTCGTCCTGTCGCCGGCCGCCGAAGGTCGTGGCGTTTGCGCGGAGATCCGCGTACCGCTAGGGTCGGCTGCGTGAACACCGTCACCGCCCTGATCGCCGAGGACGAAGCGCCGCAGCGACGCGCGCTGCAGCAGCAGTTGCACGCGGCTTGGCCGGAGCTGGAGGTCGTGGCGGTCTGCGAGGACGGACTCTCGGCGCTGGACGCCGTCGCGCAACACCGGCCGAAGGTCGCCTTCCTCGATATCCGCATGCCGGGCGTCAGTGGACTGGACGTCGCCCGGCAGGTAGTCGCCCAAGGCGGCCTGGTCGTGTTCACCACCGCTTACGAGGACTACGCGATCCGCGCCTTCGAGGCGGGTGCGGCGGACTACTTGCTGAAGCCGGTGCAGGACGCGCGGCTGGCGCAGGCGGTGGAGCGCATGCGGGCGCGCCTGGCCGAGGCGCGCGCGCCGGACATGCGTTCGCTGATCGACGACCTGGAAGCGCGCCTGCGGCCGCAGGGCGACCGCCTGATCCGCTGGATCACCGCCAGTGTCGGCGACAGCGTGCGCATGATCGCCATCGACGAGGTGCTGTTCTTCCAGGCGCAGGACAAGTACGTGCGCGTGGTGACCGCCGATGACGAAGCCATCATCCGCATGTCGTTGAAGGAGCTGCTCGGTGGCCTGGATCCGGACGTGTTCTGGCAGGTGCATCGGGGGGTGCTGGTGCGCGTGCAGGCGATCGACCGCGTGCGCAAGGACGAACTGGGCCGCCACCAGCTCAGTGTGAAAGGACGCAACGACGTGCTGCCGGTCAGCGGCGCGTTCCAGCAGCGCTTCCGCGGGATGTGACCGCGCTCAGCCGAACAGGTCGCGGGACTTCGGCAGGGCGCCCTCCAGCTCCAGCAGGAACTGTTTGGTCGGCAGGCCGCCGCCGAATCCCGTCAATGCGCCATCCGCGCCGACCACGCGGTGGCAGGGCAACACGATGGGCAACGGGTTGCGTCCGTTCGCCGCGCCCACCGCGCGCATCGCGGTGGGCCTGCCGACTCGCTGTGCCAGCTGCGCATAGCTGATCGTTTCGCCGTAGCCGATCCCGGCGAGCGCCATCCATACGGCGCGCTGGAACTCGGTGCCGCACGGTGCCAGCGGCAGGTCGAACACGCACCGCTTCGCGGCGAAGTAGTCGTCCAGCTGGCGTGCCGCCAGATCCAGCAGGCGATGATCGCCGGGTATCCATCCCTCACGGTCTGCCGGATGCCGGTTGCGCGGGAATTCGATGGCATGCAGACCCGCGTCCGTTGCGGCGACGGTGAGCGTGCCGACGGGGCTGTCGAGTTCGCGGTAGAGGATCATGGGGGGGAGCATAAGAGCGTTCGATGTAGGAGCGACGTGAGTCGCGACCGCAAGAATGAAATGCTGTTGCGACCCGAAGTATTCCGGTCGCGACTCACGTCGCTCCTACAGAAGGCATTGCCTTCTGCGCCGGCATACTGGCCTTCCACACATGGATCACGGCATAGGCGCGCCATGGGCGCCAGGCCTCCGCGCGCGCGGTCAGCGCCTTCGCCGTCATCCGCGTGCCATCGGTCGGCACGGCCTTCTGCAGCACCAGGTCGTCGGCCGGGAATGCATCCGGATGGCCGAGCGCGCGCAGCCCCACGTAGTGCGCCGTCCACGGGCCGATGCCGGGCAGGGCAACCCAGCGCGAGGTGAAATCCTCCAGCGTGCGCTCCGGCCGGAAATCGACGCGGCCATCGAGCAGTGCGCGCGACATCCCGCGGATCGTGTCGGCCCGCGCACGGGTCAGGCCGATCTCGGTCAGGTCGGCATCGACCAGCGCCTCCGGCGTCGGGAACAGGTGCGTCAGCCCCTCGAACGGGATCGCCAGCGGTGTTCCATGCCGTTGCGCCAGGCGCGCCGTCAGCGTGCGCGCGGCGGCCACGCTGACCTGCTGTCCGATCACCGCACGCACCGCGATCTCGAAACCGTCCCAGCCGCTGGGCAGGCGCAGCCCCGGCCGCGCCTCCAGCAACGGGCGCAGGCGGTCGTCGTGGCCCAGCGCCGCGGCAATCGCCTGCGGATCGGCATCCAGGTCGAACATGCGCCGCAGGCGGTTGACGATCTGCAGCAGATCCGCCGCCGCACCGCCTTGCAGCTCCAGCTTCAGCGCATGGGTGCCTTCGTCCCAGGCGCTGACCCGCAACCAGCCTGGCGTATCGGGCGTGCCGATCACGCGCCGATAGCTGACGTCGTCGACGACTTCGACGCCCGGCAGTGCGCGCCCGCGCAGGAAATCGAGCATGGCGCCGAAATCGTATGGCGGTCGGTAGCCCAGCCGCAGCGTCATCGCGTCGCCTGCGACCGGCAGTTCGCGCTTGCGCAGGTCGCGCGGCGCCATCCGGTATTCCTCGCGGAAAGCGGTGTTGAAGCGGGTCAGGCTGCCGAAGCCCGCTGCCAGCGCCACCTGCGTGATCGGCAAGGTAGTCTCGGTCAGCAGCTGCTTGGCGAACAGCAGGCGACGCGTGCCGTGCACGTCGACCGGCGTGGCACCGAGGCGATCGGTGAACAGCCGCCGCAGCTGCCGTTCGCCCAGGCCCACGCGTTCGGCGAGGTCGGCCACCGATGCATCTATCAGTGCGCCCTGGTCGATCAGTTTCAGTGCGCGCGCCACCACTTCGTCGCCCCGGCGCCAGGTGCCGTCACCTGGCGCGAGTTCCGGCCGGCAGCGCAGGCAGGGCCGGAAACCGGCGGCTTCTGCGGCCGCTGCGTGGCGGTAGTAGACGATGTTGCGGGGCTTCGGCGCGGGCGCCGGGCATACGGGCCGGCAGTAGATCCGCGTGCTGGTGACGGCGGTGAAGAACAGGCCGTCGAAGCGCGCGTCGCGGCTCAGTCGCGCCTGTTCGCAGACGTGGCGATCGGGCAGGGCGGTGGCATCGGACGGGACCATGGAGGCAGGCTAGCACCGCATCCACGCGTCGACTCACCGTTTCCGGACATCAATGCGCCGGTGCCGCCCGCGGTTTCAGCACCGGGGTGAACGTCTGCAGCGTTCCGTCGTTCTGCGCTGCGCGGATGCGCAGCAGGTGGGCCAGCAGCGGATAGACGTCGACGTTGTCGAAGGCGGGCAATGTCACGCTCGGAACGAAATCGGGCCCAGAGGCCACGAAGAAGGCGCGCATCTGCGGGTCTTCGGGCGCGAAGCCGTGTTCGCCCTTCAGGGGTTGATGCGGCAGCGGATGACGGCGCAGTTGCAGGCGCCAGCCCGTGTCCACCTGGCAGACGATGGATGCGATGCGGGGATTGCGACCGTAGTGCCAGGCGGGCGGTAGGGAGGCCTTGTCCCAGCAGGCGTAATGATCATGGCGCCCGACCAGCCGGCGGCGCACTTCGGCCGCCTGACCCGGGTGCGGCGTGATGTGGGCGACAGGGCCCAAAGATGTCCACGCGTAAAGTGATTCCGGCACCACATCGTCAAGATAGGCCGTGTCCGAGGTGCGTACGTCCGCCATGCCATGGTCGGACAGCACGATCAGGTTGGTGTCGGCGCGAAGACCGCGCGCATCCAGTCCGGCCAGCAGCTTCGCCAGCGCGGCGTCGATGGTCTCCATGGCCTCCATGGCCTGGGGCGAGAAGGTACCCGCCGCATGCGCGGCGACGTCGTACTGTTCCATGTACAGGGTGATGAACCGCGGGCGTTCGCCCGCCGGAAGATCCAGCCACGCCAGCACTTCGGCCACGCGCTGGTCGGGCGTCAGCTTGCCGTCGAACGGCCGCCAATGGTCCGGGCGCGTACCCGCGATCTCCGCTTCCGAACCGGGCCAGAACATCGTTGCCGTCTTCAATCCTGCACGGCGCGCGGCCACCCAGATGGGCTCGCCGCCCCAGAACCTGCCGTCCCGCCCCGACGCCTTCTTGGACTCGAATCGGCCCAGCATCGAGTCCTCGAGGTCGTTGTGCACGATGCCGTGCCGATCCGGGCGCAATCCCGTCACCAGCGTGTAGTGGTTGGGGAAGGTCAGCGTGGGGTACGACGGATTGACCCACGCCGCCCGCGCACCCTGGGCGAACAGCGCATCGAGCGTGGGCATGCGGCCGCTGCCGGGGATGTCGGCGCGCAGGCCATCGATGGAGACCAGCAGCAGGGTGGGCGGCGAAGCTGAAGCGGCGGCAGGTGCGGGATCGGCGCGTCGGGCGGGAGAGCTGCAGGCGGCCAGCAACACCAGCATGGCCAGCCACGCCCCCCTGACGATTGGCAGGTGCATAGGCTACGTAATCACTCTAGAACGGGGACAGCTTGGCAGACTCCAGGACATTCCGCATGACAACGCGCCTCCGACTTTCGTCCACGCTGGTCCTGGTCCTGCTGGCGGGCCACGCGCTGGCCGCTGCGCCCGCGACTGTCCCGCAGGCCGAGTGCCAGGTCTGGCAGCGCGAACTCAGCTTCGCCCGCTCCGTCGCCGACCACGACGCTGCCGCCTTCGCCCAGCACCTGCATCCCGAGGCGGCGTTCGGCGTCAGCCGGACACCCACGCGTGGGCGCGACGCCATCACCCGAGAGTGGATGCCGCTGATCCAGGGTACGACGCTGAAGCTCAGCTGGTACCCCGCCGTGGTGACCGTGGGAGGCGACGGCCGCACGGCGTATTCCAGCGGGCCGGCGTTATACGAGGATCCCAAGACCGGGGAAACCCGCATCGGCCGCTTCGGCTCGGTCTGGCATCGCGGCGACGATGGCGTGTGGCGCGTCCTGTTCGACGACGGCGTGTCGCCACAGAAAGCCGATACCGCGGCCATCCAGCGCTTCCACCAGGGTCGCCGGGAACAGTGTCCCGCGGCATGAGGAGCACCTGAACCGCAGGATGGAAGCGTGCGACGCGGGCGCGCGCCGGGGCGTACCGTGTAGACCACGTTCCTCCGGAGCTCCCTCATGAAGCATCTCCCTCTCCTGGCCCTCGTTGCCTGCCTGATGGCGACCACCGCGCAGGCCCAGTCCCCCGCATCGACGCCGGAGCCGTCACCCGCGCCCACGACTGCGCCGGTTGTCGACCCGCCGCTGGATGCCGCCACGTCGGCCGCCATGCCGGCGAAGAACGAGGACACGCCGCGCCTGTCCGACCTCAACTGCATCCGGCAGACCGGCAGCCGCATCCGCCAGCGCGATGCCAAGACCGCGTGCAACGGCCAACCGGGGCGTTCCTACTCGAAGGACGATCTGGACCGCACGGGCCAGCCGAGTCTGGCCGAGGCCTTGCGCACCCTGGACCCCTCGATTCGTTGAGGTCGCCTGTCGCTTTTTCCGTGCGCGTGAAAGGCGAAGGCGTCAACAGTCGTCCGAACGTCCCGAGACGTAGCGCAGGCCGCCCCGTAGTTGGGCGATGAAGTGGCGGTCGGCATAGACCGCCGCATCGTGCCCGAGTCCGCTGTACCAGCTGCGGCCGCCGTCGAAGGCGTGGCACCAGGCGATGGGATGGTCCGCGCCCATCGTGCCGCCGTCGTATTCCCGCTCGTCCACGGTGGCGATGACCTGCACCTGCCCGCGCGGATTGGCGCGGTAGTTGTACAGCTCGTCGGTGATCGGCCAGCGCGGTCCTACCGGTTTGCCATCCTTCTCTGGTTGCACCTGCGTGGATTGCAGGCCCGGCGGGTGGTTCTGGAAGTACGCGCCCACCAGTTGGCCGTACCAGGGCCAGTCGTATTCCGTATCGGCGGCCGCATGCACGCCGATGAAGCCGCCGCCCTTCCGCATGAACGCTTCGAGCGCCGCTTGTTGCGCGTCCTCCAGTACATCGCCGGTCGTGCTGGCGAACACCACCACGCGATAACGCGCCAGGTTCTCCGGCGTAAATACGCGGGCATCCTCGGTGTGGTCCGCCGCCATGCCTTCGTCCACCACCAGGCGCTGCAGCGTCGTCACCGCCACCGGAATCGCGTCGTGGCGGAATTTCGCCGTCTTCGTGAAGACCAGCACGCGCTCGGGCGGTGCGGCGGCCACGGGCGCGGCGACCCACAGGCCGGCCAGCAGGAAAGCGGTTAACGCACGGCGGAAGGCATCCATGGCCCGATTCTGCCACGCGTGCCATCGCGCACTGCAGCATCGACACGGCTCGCGCAGGATGGGGCCTCCCGCCGATAATGGCCGCATACCTGCATCTGGAACCTGTCATGTCCGATCCCCGCCACGACCCTTCCCGCGTCATCCGCGCCCCGCGTGGCAACACGCTGACCTGCAAGTCCTGGCTCAGCGAGGCGCCGTACCGGATGCTGCAGAACAATCTGGACGCGGAAGTCGCCGAAGACCCCACATCGCTGGTGGTGTACGGCGGCATCGGCCGCGCCGCGCGCGACTGGGCCTGCTACGACGCCATCCTGAAGTCGCTGCGCGAGCTCGACGACCACGAGACCCTGCTGGTGCAGTCCGGCAAGCCGGTCGGCATCTTCCCCACGCATCCCGATGCGCCGCGCGTGCTGATCGCCAACTCCAACCTGGTGCCGCACTGGGCCACCTGGGAGCACTTCAACGAACTCGACCGAAAGGGCCTGATGATGTATGGCCAGATGACGGCCGGCTCGTGGATCTACATCGGCAGCCAGGGCATCGTGCAGGGCACTTACGAAACCTTCGTCGAGATGGGGCGCCAGCACTACGGCGGCAACCTGGCCGGCAAGTGGATCCTCACCGCCGGCCTCGGCGGCATGGGCGGCGCGCAGCCGCTGGCGGCGGCGCTGGCCGGCGCCAGTTCGCTGAACATCGAATGCCGCCAGTCCAGCATCGACATGCGCCTGCGTACGCGCTACGTGGACGAACAGGCCGCCGACCTCGATGACGCCCTGGCGCGGATCGCGAAGTACACCGCGGCCGGCGAGGCGAAGTCCATCGCGCTGCTCGGCAACGCCGCGGAGATCCTGCCGGAACTGGTGAAGCGCGGCGTACGCCCGGATGCCGTCACCGACCAGACCAGCGCGCACGACCCCGTGCACGGCTACCTGCCGATCGGCTGGACGGTGGAGCAGTGGCTGGCCGAGCAGAAGGCCGAACCCGAGCGCGTGCGCGATGCGGCCAAGCAGTCCATGCGCGTGCACGTGGAAGCGATGCTGGCGTTCCAGCAGATGGGCGTGCCGACCTTCGACTACGGCAACAACATCCGGCAGATGGCGTTCGACCAGGGGTTGAAGAACGCGTTCGATTTCCCCGGCTTCGTGCCGGCCTACGTGCGTCCGCTGTTCTGCCGAGGCGTGGGTCCGTTCCGCTGGGTCGCGCTGAGCGGCGACCCCGAGGACATCTACAGGACCGATGCCAAGGTGAAGGAACTGATCCCCGACGATGCGCACCTGCATCGCTGGCTGGACATGGCGCGCGAGCGCATCAGCTTCCAGGGCCTGCCGGCGCGCATCTGCTGGGTCGGCCTGGGCCTGCGCCACAAGCTCGGCCTGGCGTTCAACGAAATGGTACGCAACGGCGAGCTGAAGGCGCCGGTGGTGATCGGCCGCGACCACCTCGATTCCGGCAGCGTGGCCTCGCCGAACCGCGAGACCGAAGCGATGAAGGACGGTAGCGACGCCGTCAGCGACTGGCCGCTGCTCAACGCGATGCTCAACGTCGCCGGTGGCGCCACCTGGGTGTCGCTGCACCACGGCGGCGGCGTCGGCATGGGCTACTCGCAGCATTCGGGCGTCGTGATCGTCTGCGACGGCTCGGAAGAGGCCGACAAGCGCATCGCCCGCGTGCTGTGGAACGACCCCGGCACCGGCGTCATGCGCCATGCGGATGCCGGCTACGACATCGCCGTGCAGTGCGCGAAGGAGCAGGGGTTGAAGCTGCCGATGCTGTGAGCCATCTTCTGCCGTGATCGAAGACGGCTCGTCACGGCGAGCCGTCTTCCCGATGCGGCGCACCGTAATATCCGCGTCATCCCCGCTGCCCAGAATGGGGCGGTCGTGCCTGTCCTCCCCCTGGGCACGTTCGGGGATCCGTCGTGTCGCTCCAACATCCGGTCGAAGAGGCCGTGCCCGACGATGCCGGGCGCGAGCGCTGGTTCGCGGTCAACATCCTGCCCCACGAAGTGTCCCTGCGGCGCTGGCTGACACGGCTCCGGGTCCAGGATCCGGACGCATTGGACATCATCCAGGAGAGCTATGCGCTGCTCCTGGAGCGCGAGCGGCTGGACGACATCCTCAATCCGCGCGCGTATCTGTTCCAGGTCGCGCACTCGCTGATGTTGCGCAACATCCGCCGCGCGCGGATCGTGCCGATCCTGGCGATGGAGGAGCTGGGCAGCGTCGAGCTGGCCGACAAGGCGGCCACGCCGGAACGCAATGCCATGGGCCGGGACGATCTCCGCCACCTGGCCGACCTGATCGCGGGCATGCCCGAACAGGCGCGCCAGGCCTTCGTCCTCCGCCGCATCCATGCGCTGCCCCAGCGTGAGATCGCCCGACGCATGGGGATTTCCGAGAACACCGTCGAGAAACACATCGCGCGTGGCATCCGATGGCTGGGCGAACGGCTGGCCGATGGCGGAAACGGGGTGTCTGACGTCTCCAAGGGGAGTGGTCGGGATACCAGGAGGGTCTATGGACGGTCGCGAAACCAGTCAGGCGATTGAGCGGAAGGCTGCGCAATGGGTTGCGCGGATGGATCGCGGACCGCTCGACGCGCAGGAACAGGGAGAACTCCAGCATTGGCTGAGCGGCGATGCGCGCAGGCGCGGTGCGTTCATCCGGGCGCGGGCCTTGTGGCGCCGCCCGGACGTCATCGCCCGCGTGGCGCAACCATCGGTCCTGCACGCGCTGGAGGAGGTGCCCGCGCCCGCCAGGCCATGCGGGGATCACACGGATCGCGCACCACGGCGCACCGGTCCGGCACTGCGCCGCGGGGTCGCTGCGCTGGCGGCGTCGATCATGCTGTTCGTCCTGGTGGTCGCCAGCATGCCGATGCCGATGGCCTACGCGACGGCGAAGGGAGAGATGCGCCGGGTACCGCTGATCGATGGTTCCACGCTCACCCTCAATACCGAAAGCCGCGTCGACGTGTATGAAGAGGAGCGCCGCCTGCGCGTGAGGATCCGACGCGGGGAGGTGTTCGTTGAAGCGTCCGGAAGCGGCGAGCCCCTGCTGGTGGAAGTCGATGGAGTGCAGCTGCGTGCCGGCGTCGCCGCCTTCGTGGTACGCAAGCTGGATGGCCAGCCGGCCCAGGTCGTGGTGCAGGACGGCGAACTGGCTCTGCCTGCGCCCGACGGATCGGTGAAGTCGCTCGCGGCGCACCAGCGTGGATCGTGGAAGAGCGTCGCCGGCCGCGTCGAGGTGGCGTCGCTGTCAGCAGACCAGATGCATCGCGAGTTGGCGTGGCGCGAAGGCAAGCTCGCCTTCCACGGGGAGCGCCTGGCCGAAGCGGCCGAGGCCTTCGCGCGCTACAGCGATGTCCGGATCGTCATTTCCGATCCGCGCCTGGCAAATGCGTCCATTACCGGCCTGTTCGCCGCCAACAATCCGGCAGGGTTCAGTCGCGCGGTGGCGGATGTGTTCGGTGCCGAAGTCCGACAGGAAACCAGTCGCGAGATCGTCATCGTTCCGGAAGATTAAATTTTCATGACGCATGGCGGAAGCCGGGCCACGGCGTCTCAAGCATTCGAGGTCCGCAATTCCTGCGGCCAACAATGCGAGTGCTTGCCCGATGATCCGCTGCAACAAGCTTCTCCTGGCCACTGCCGTTGCGATCGCGCTGACCTCCGCGCCGCACGCGATGGCGCAACGGCGCCAGTTCAACGTCCCCACGCAGCCGGCGGTGACCGGCATCCCGGAGTTCGCGCGCCAGGCGCAGCTGCAGATCATCGCGCCGGCGGATGCGCTGGATGGCGTCAACACGCAGGCGGTGGTGGGCGAAGGCGACGCGCGGCAGACGTTGCGTACGCTGTTGCGCGATACCGGTCTGGAAATAAAGTCCGATGACGGTCGCGTGATCCTGCTGCAGCCTTCGCGAGCCGGCGAACCGGGCGCGGCAAGTGGAACGGTGCTGGGCAGCGTGCTGGATCCGGCGACGGGCGGCTATCTCCGGGACGCGGTCGTGCGCATCACCAGCAGCGCCGGCACGCGTGTCGTCCATTCGGGCGAGCGGGGCGAGTTCCAGTTGGCCGGCGTGCCGGTGGGCACGGTGGAGGTGACGGTGAGCTACACCGGCTTCCACGAGGAGCGACGCACCATCGAACTCGAGCCGGGCGAACGCGAGCGACTGGAGTTCCAGTTGCGCAGTACGTCGGTGGAGGCGGGCACCTCCGGCACGCGTACGCTGGATTCGCTGCAGGTGGTCGGGGTGCGCGAGGGCGATGCCAGGGCGATCATGGAGCAGCGCGCCGCCATGAACATCACCAACACGCTGTCGGCCGACAGCTTCGGCGAGATCGGCGACGGCAATCCGGGCGAGTTCCTCAAGTACATGCCGGGCGTCGACTTCGATGTCGTGGCGGACGATGCGCCGCGCAACATCAGCCTGCGCGGCCTGCCGGCGAAGTACACCGGAGTGACGCTCAACGGCGTCAGCCTTCCCGGGATAGATGCCAACTCGTCGAGCTCGCGTACCTTCAGCTTCGAACAGAGCGCACTGGCGGGCGTGGATTCGATCAGCATCAACAAGACCACGTCTGCCGACATGGATGCGAACGCACCGGCCGGCACCATCGACATCCGGACCAGGAAAGCGTTCGACGCCAAGGGGCGGCGGGTGGTCGTGTCCCTCGGCGGCACCACGCACTCCGGCCTGTGGGACAGCAGGAACACCGGGTGGATGGAAGGCGGCTACGACACCAAGTGGCTGCCCAGCAGCTCCATCACGTATTCGGACGTGTTCTTCGACAAGCGCCTCGGCATCGCGGCCGGCATCAGCAGCATCACCAACCTGGTGGAGCAGGCGCAGATCACGGCCGGCCGGAACTACGTGGCGACGGCCACCAGTCCCTATCCGTATGCCGTGACGTCGATCGCCGCGTCGGGCTACGACCGCGAATACAACCGGCGTGTCGCGTCCTTCAACGCGGACTTCAGGGCGACCGACACGCTGATCCTGTCGCTCTCAGCCAACCTGAGCCGCGGCGACATCGATCCCAACACCATCACACCCACGTTCACCAACGGCCGCGCGACCGCCGCCAATCCGCATGAAGGCGACCCCTCGCTGGACTGGACGACCCGATATCCCGCCAGCACCAACACGTTGGCGCTGAACCACAGCTACACCTACAAGGTCGGCTACTCGCGCAACTTCGTGCCCAGCTTCGTCTGGCAGAACGAAAACCTGAAAGTGGATGGCAACCTGTTCTCCGCCACGTCCACCAGCCGCTACGACTCGGTCAAGAAGGGACAGGTCTCCAATCTGCTGAATACGCTGAGCGCGCGCGGCAACTACAGCGCCTCTCGCAGCGACTGGATGCACCAGGACTGGCAGATCCAGCAGATCGACGGCATCGACTGGGCCAGCCCCGACGCATTCACGCTGGGGTCGTATGCCGGCGCGCTGGGTGCGTCCACGAGGCCGTCCATCCGCACCACCAGCGGCAGTTCGGCCGAGCTCGACTACCGGGGCGGGGCGCTCAATGTCGAGTTCTACCAGGACATCGGCCGCATTCCGGTCACATGGAAGACCGGCGTCAAGGCGACCCGTGCCGGCTACGAGTTCGGCAACACCTCCGACGCCAACATCTGGACCTACAACGGCCCGTTGAGCAACGCCGAGTTCCTGCGCGCCGTGCAGAGCCGCAACGTCTGGCACGGGGGCGAGAGCGGCATGGACATCAGGACGCTGAGCGGCGGCGACGTATATCTCTACAGCCTGGCCAGGATCCACCAGATGATGCAGGCCAATCCCGAGCAGTGGATACGCAGCGAGACGGCCGCGCAGTGGTACAACGCCCATATCGCGAACGTGAACGAGCTGGACGAACGGATCACCTCGCTCTATTTCATGGGAACCGCGGATTTCACCGAACGGCTGAAGGGCCAGGCCGGTCTGCGTTGGGAGAGGACCCGTGAGATCGGCTACGATTTCGACCCGCTCAGCCCCGACCAGGTGCGCGCTGCCGGGTATGCCGTTTCCGCGGCCACGGGCCGGGCCGCCACGGTCGACGGCCTGAAGTACCAGTATCTGACCAACCCGCGGAAGGAAACCGAGGGCCGCTACGACGACTTCTTTCCCAGCGCGTCGCTCAAGTACAGCGTGACCGACAGCCTGGACATCCATGCAGGCTACAGTAAGACCATCATGCGTCCGGAGGTCGGCGACCTGGCCGGCGTGTGGTCCATCGCCTACGGCACCGAAGACGGGAACGTGCTCAGCGCGCCCAACGCCAGCCTGAAGCCGGAGTACTCGGACAACTTCTCCCTGCGCGCGACGCAGTACTTCGAGCCGGTCGGGCTGGTGGCGTTCGGCGTGTTCCACAACCGGATCAAGGACCTGATCGATACGGCCACGCTGACGCCGGAGGAGTTCGGCTACGACGGCGACGAGCCCGTCGACCTGGTCAGCACCGCGACCAACAGCGCGGCGGACATCACCGTCAACGGCTACGAGTTCGAGTTCAACCACGCCATGGACTACCTGCCGGGTCCATTGAGCGGGCTGACCCTGCGCGGCCATTTCACCAACACCAACCCGTCGAAGAAGCTTTCGCGCGTGGCCCAGCAGGTGGCGGGCCTCGGCTTCGGCTGGAAGTACGGCCCCATACGCCTGAACCTCAACAGCGTGTGGAGCGACGAGAAGGATCGCGGCCCGACCAGCGCGGTAAGCGTGAACAACGGCAATGGCGCCTATTCGGTCGTCCAGGAGCAGCCCTTCGACGACTACCTGGAGGTGAACCTGTCCGGCAGTTACACCCTCATTCCCAAGACCCGCGACAACTGGCTGGGGCTGGAGGTGTACTTCAGCGCCAACAACCTCTTCGACCAGAACCGCCACACCGTCTACTCCAACGGCCCGGTCGGACTGGGCGCGGGCGGCCACCACAGCCAGATCTACATCACCAGCGGCCGTCGCGCCTCGCTCGGCATCCGGGCGCGCTTCTAGGCATCCGATGGCGGCGGGTGTGCATGCCGCTGGTGCGCGTCGCCGGCGGCAGGGCGCCGCGCCATGCCTCGTCTCCCCTTCCAGAGAGCAGACCGATCCCTCATGTCTACCCGATTCGATCGCCGCACCTTCCTGCAGGCCGCCGGCCGCCTGGCCCTGTTCGCGGGACTGGCTCCGGCCGCGCGCGTGTGGGCCTCGGCGCCCTTTCCCGCGTATCCGTTCCTGCTGGGCGTCGCGTCGGGCGATCCCGTGCCGGATGGCTTCGTGATCTGGACGCGCCTGGCGCCGCGTCCGCTGGATGAACATTCCGGCATGCCCATGGTCGCCGTTCCCGTGCGCTGGGAAGTCGCCGAGGACGAGGCCTTTGCCACCGTGGTGCGCAGGGGAGAGGCCATCGCGCGTCCCGAGCTTGGCCACAGCATCCACGTGGACGTGCAGGGGCTGCGCCCGCGTCGCCCCTACTGGTACCGCTTCCATGTCGCGGGGCAGCCGCCGAGTCCGGTGGGAACGGTGCGTACCGCACCCGCGGCAGCGGATTCGCCGGAGCGCATCCGCATCGGCGTGGCCGGTTGCCAGCACCACGAAGCCGGGCTCTTCACCGCCTACCGCCATCTGAGCCAGGAGCAGGACCTGGATGCGGTGTTCCACTACGGCGACTACATCTACGAGGGGGCAGGCAAGGAGGGTGCGCTGTCCTTTGTCGACACCCACGGCCGCCGCGTGGATCGCAGGCACGTGGGCGGCGAAATCTACACGCTGGACGACTATCGCAGGCGTTACGCGCAGTACAAGAGCGATCCCGACCTGCAGGCCACCCACGCCGCCACCGCCTTCCTGTCCACCTGGGACGACCACGAGTTCGACAACAACTGGGCCGCTGCGCTCGACCAGGACGGCACGCCTCCCGAGGTCTTCGCACTGCGGAAATTCGCCGCCATGCAGGCCTGGTACGAGAACATGCCGGTGCGGCGCGCGCTGTTTCCCTCACCGCAGGGCGGCATCACCCTGTATCGGCGGCTGGACTATGGCCGGACGCTGAGGGTGCATCTGCTGGACACGCGGCAGTACCGGAGCAAGCAACGGTGCGAACGGGGGACGACCAGGCCCTGCCGCACCGATGCGGTGGCCGGACCGGAGCACATGCTGGGCAGCGCGCAGGAACAGTGGCTGGGCGCCGGCCTGGACAGCGGCGTGCACTGGCACCTGCTTGCGCAGCAGGTGATGGTGATGCCCTACGCCTATCCGGACAGCCGCAAGTCCGGACCCATCAATACCGACTCGTGGAGCGGCTACCCGGCGGCGCGCGCGCGTCTGGTCGACACCCTCCGGGAAAGAGGGCAGGGCAATGTCGTGGTCGCGACGGGCGACGTGCACAAGCATCATGCCGGCGTGATCCCCTCCGTGGATGGCGATCTGCTCAGCACGCCGGTGGCGACCGAGTTTGTCACCACCTCGATCGCCTCCGGCGGCGATGGCAGCGATATCCCTTCCGGCTGGGAACACGTGCCATCCGAGAATCCCCACACCCATCTACTCAATGACCGCCGTGGCTATCAGGTCTTCGACATCGGTCCCCGGCTGTGGCGTACCGAGGTGATCGGCGTGGACAAGGTGTCGGCCCCCGGAGGGACGAAGACCGTGATCGCCCGCCTGGCGGTTGAGCACGGCAAGCCAGGCATCCAGCCGGCATGACCGCCGCGATTGAACGCCGCCGCTTCCGGAGTTCCGGCCGGTCGCACGACAGGCTCTGCGGGCATCGTGCTCGGGCGAACGGACACGCAGCATGCCTGCTTTCTCCGGTACTGCTCCTGCTGGCACTTCCCCTGCTGGCCAGCTCCGATGTCGCGTCCGGACCGGGCCGGACACTGCCCGCATGGCGCGAGGGCGAACTGGACATCCACCACATCAACACCGGACGCGGCGAGGCCCAGCTGATGATCCTGCCGGATGGCAGCAGCGTGCTGGTGGACATGAGCGGCAAGACGAACGAGCAGGCGCCGTTCTCGCTGCCCACCCGGCCGGACGCATCCCGCGCGCCGGGAGAGTGGGTGGCACGCTACCTACAGCGCGTATTGCCCGGGGAAGCGAAGGGGCTGGACTACGCGGTCGTCAGCCACTTCCACGGCGACCACATGGGCGCGATCACTGCGGACTCGCCCGCCTCGGCGAAGGGCTACCAACTCAGCGGCATCACCCAGGTCGCCGAGTCCGTACCGATCGCCAAGGTCATCGATCGCGGATGGCCCGGCTACGACGATCCGGTGCCGCTCCGCGGCGCGACCATGGACAACTATCGCCGGTTCCTCGACTGGCAGGTGCGGCACCGCGGCATGAAGGTGGAGAGGTTCGAGCCGGGCCGCAAGGACCAGATCGTACCGGTGAACGACGACGGCGCCTATCCCGGTTTCGAGATCCGAAACCTCTATGCGAACGGCCTGCTCTGGACGGGCGAGGGAGAGACCGTGCGCGCCCTTTTCCCCTCGGCGGAACGGATGGCGGAGCAAGGCGTGCCGGGCGAGAACAAGCTGAGCATCGCGTTCCGTGTGCGCTACGGCGGGTTCGACTACTACACCGGTGGCGATCTCTCCTCCGTCGACGAAGAGGTCGCGTTCGGGCCTGCCGCGTGGAAGAACGTCGAGCCCGAAGTGGGGCGTGCCTGTGGCCCGGTCGATGCGATGAAGGCCAACCATCACGGCAGTTGGGATGCCAACAGCATCCCCTTCCTGGCGGCATTGCAGCCGCGGGTGATCGTCATCGCCACGCGCGCCGACGGTCATCCCGCGGTGAATGCCTACAAGCGGATGACCTCGGACGCCGTCTGGCCCGGACAGCGCGATATCTTCATCACCCACCTGTCGGATGCGACCGCGAAGACGACCTATGGCGTGAGCGCAGCGGCCAGTACGCAGGGCCATGTCGTCATCAGGGTGGAGAAGGGGGGCGCGCGCTATCGGGTGTTCGTGCTGGACGATGCGGACGAGACGATGAAGATCAAGGCCGTGTTCGGCCCCTATGCGTCCCGATGAGATGCGAGGGAGCCCCTGCCGCCTGCATCGGAAGGAACCCTCTTGCGTTCACCTCCTGGCGGGGTGCGGAAACGACGGTCCGTCCCGTCAATCCGGGCTGGGAAGTGCCGGATCCCGCATTGCCAGCTGCTGCTCCAGTTCCACCTGCCGCGAAATGTCGGTGAACACGCCGAACCAGCAGCGGGTGCCGTCGGGGGCTGTCCGGGGCGTGGCGCGGCTGGAGACCCAGCGCCAGCGCTCGTCGAACCAGCGCAGGCGGAAGCGGGTCTCGAAGGCGTCGCGGGTGTGTACGGCGGCCAGCCACTCGGCGCGCACACGCACGCGGTCGCTCTCGTCCATGCGTGCGTACCAGGCGGCCATGCGCGCTTCCATCGAGCCGCCTTCCGGCTCCTGCGGGACGGGGCTGATATAGGTGAGGGTGCCGGCGGCATCGCTGACCCACAGCACGTTGGGCCCCAGTTCCACGACGGCGCGGTAGGTCGCTTCGCGGGCGCGCAGCTCTTCCTCGACGCGCTTGCGGTCGGTGATGTCGATGCTGACCACGGAGATGCCGATGGGCTGGGCCGTTTCATCGGTCACCCGTGAGCCGACCACCAGAAAGGTCTCTTCGCGGCCCGGGAAGCGGAATTCGATGCGGGAGGTGTCGCCGCTGTCCAGGATCCGTTGCGATGCCTGCACGATCCATGCCGCGATATCCGGCGCGTAGACCTCTCGGACATGCGAACCCACGATCTCGCAGGGCGGCCGGCCCACCATGCGTGCGAACTGCGTGTTCGCCGCCGCGTAGCGCATGTCCAGGTCCAGGAACGCCAGGCCCACCGGTGCGCTGTTGTAGAGCGAGGACAGCTGGTGCTGGCGCAGGTAGGGCGACATCGGCTGCGATGCGGGCGAGGCGGCATGCACGGGCGCCGTCGCCAGCAGCTGCGCCACCGCGTCGCCCGGCATGGGCCGGCCGGTCAGCCAGCCCTGCGCGTAATCGCAGCCCAGCTCGCGCAGCACGTCCGCCTGCGCTTCGGTCTCCACCCACTCGGCCACCACCGGCACGTCCAGGCTGTGGCCCAGGCCGATGATGGCCGACACCACCTTGCGGCTCTCCCGGTCGGTGGTCAGGCGCTGGATCAGGCCACCATCGATCTTCAGTTCGTCGAAGCCGAAGCGGCTCAGCCGCACCATGCTGGAGAATCCGGTGCCGAAGTCGTCCAGAGCCACGCGGATGCCGTGGGATTTCAGATAGCCGAAAGCCCGTTCCGCGGCGGGTTCGTCCTCGACCAGTTCGTCCTCGGTCATCTCGATGCAGATGCGGTCCAGCGGGAACGACGACTCGGCCATCGCCTCCAGCAGCAGGCGCACCGCCGGTGCGTCCTGTAGCAGCGATGGCGGCACGTTGAACGCCAGGCAGAATCGGCCAGGCCACGTGCTGGCTTCCGCACAGGCGCGGCGTACCAGATTCAGTGTCAGCAGCGGCAGCAGCGAAGCCTGCAGCGCGATGGGAATGAAATCCTTTGGCGGCACGGCGCCGAAGTCGGGATCGTGCCAGCGCGCCAGCACTTCCAATCCGTGGATGGCACGGGTCCGCAGGCAGACGATGGGTTGGTAGGCGGGGTAGATCTTCTCGTGGCACACCGCGTCGGCGATGCGCTGGCGCAGCGCGTCGGCAGTGTGGAACGGTGTTGTCGCCATGCAGCCCCCCAGCGCAGCCTGCCCGACCCCCGGCGTCGTCGAGTCCCTTCCCTCGGCATCGGCGGGGGGGAGGCCCGACTTGAGGCGTCGGACCGCGGCGCGGTGGGCGCCGCGGTCCGGCCACATTAGCGCCTGCGGGAGGGCGCAGGAAAGCGCGCGCTGACCGGCGGCCAGGTAAGCGTGATTACACAATTGGACTTCAAGGTGCGTGCGGCACGCGCCGGATCTTCGACACGTCGTATCCCAATGCCTGGATCTGCCTGATCCGTGCTGCGTAGTCTGCGTCGGATATCCGCGGCGTGCGCGCCATCAGCCACACATAGTCGCGCTTGCTGCGCCCCACGATCGTCTGCTGGTAGTCGGCGTCCACGTACGCGATGACGTACTCGGCCTGGATCGGCCAGATGAACTGCATGCCCCACACCGCACCGCCCGTGCCGGGCGTGACCGTGCCGACCGGATGCATCGTCTTCTCCGGTCCGTCCAATGCGCCCTTGCGGAAGCGGAACGTGGTCTGGATGCGGCCGTCGGGCAGCTTCGCGTACGACTCCACAGCGGCATAGGCGTCGCGCTCGGGGAACGACGGGATATGCGCGATGACGTACCAGTCGCCCATGAAGCGGTCCACGTCGACCGGCGCCGCCGTGGGGATGGATGGCTTGACGTTGCCGGAGCGGCAGGCCGCGGTGGTGGTGGCGACCATCAGGGCGAGCAGCACGAAGGGCAGGGTACGCATGTCAGTGCTCCCGCGCCGGACGCTGGAAGCGATAGTGGGCCACCAGCCACTCCTGTCCGTCGCGATAGCCGAACAGTTCCGCACAGGCCATCCAGAACATCCGCCAGCGCTGGTTCCACAGTGGCGCCGCCTCGCCATAGGCGGCGCGCAGGACGGACATCACCTCGTCGCGGTGCGCATCGTGGTGGGCCAGCCAGTGGTTGGCGGTGCGCTGGTAGTGCGTGCCGTCCAGCAGCCAGCGTTCCTGCAGGTGCAGGTGGTCCTGGAAGAACAGCAGCAGGTCGGCCGACGGCATCATGCCGCCGGTGAAGAAATGCCGGCCCATCCAGTTGTCCTCGCCCTGCGTCTCGAACGGATACATCAGGTGGCGGTGGACGAAGATGTGCACGAACAGTGCGCCGCCCGGGCGCAGTGCGTCGTGGATGCGGCGCATCAGGGCGGCGTGGTTGCTGACGTGTTCGAACATCTCCACCGACACGCAACGGTCGAAGGCCTGCGGTTCCAGCTGCAGCTGGTTCACGTCGCAGGTGATGACGCGCACGTTGCGCAGGCCGCGTTCGGCGCAGCGCGCCTCGATGAACTGGCGCTGGGAGTGCGAATTGGAGACCGCGGTGATCCGTGCATTCGGATAGCGCTCGGCCATCCACAGCGTCAGCGAACCCCAGCCGCAGCCCAGCTCCAGGATGTCCTGGCCGTCGGCGAGCGCAGCGCGTTCGCCGTACAGCGCCAGCATCGCGTCCTCCGCCTGGTCCAGCGTCTCCGTGCCGGTGGGGTAGTAGCAGCTGCTGTACTTGAGCCGGTGGCCAAGGCAGTGGCGGAAGAAGTCCGCCGGCAGTTCGTAGTGTTGCCGGTTGGCGGCATCGGTGTGCACCGCCAGTGCCCCCTGCCGCAGCGCGCGCAGGCGTTGCGCCAGCAGCGCCGACTGCGCCTGCTGCCCGCCCGCAGTCTCGTCACGCAGCCGCTGCGCGCACAGCCGGCGGATCCCTGCACGGATCAGCACATCGGGCAACAGGCCGCGCTCGGCCAGGCCCAGCAGGCCGGGAGCGGCCCGGTCGGCCGCCAGTTCTTCCACCATCGCGTTCATCGTGTCGCCTCCTTGGTGGCGGATTTGGGAAACCAGGGGAACAGCATCGGCGTGGTGCGCTGGTATTCGCGGTACTCGTCGCCGCGGGTGCGCAGCGCTTGCGCCTCGGTATAGGGAATGCCGCTGATCCAGCGCAGGAACACGTACATCACCACCGGCCCGCACCACGACAACCCCTGCCAGGGCGATCCGACGGCCAACGCGACGTAGGCGAACCAGTGCAGCCATTCGAAGAAGTAGTTGGGATGGCGCGAGTAACGCCACAGGCCCTCGCGGCAGGTCCTGCCGCGGTTGGCGGGATCGGCGCGGAAGCGCGCCAGCTGGCGGTCGGCGATGGCCTCGCCGGCCACGCTGCCCACCCAGATGGCCACCGCCAGCACGATCCACGGCCATGCGGCATCGACGGGACTGCGCGCCGCGGCGGCGAAGGGCAGGGCGAACAGCACCACCAGCAGCGCCTGCGCCATGAAGAACAGGAAGAACTTGCCCTGATGCCCCTGCCAGTGTTCGCGCAGGTAGCGGTAGCGCCCGTCCTCGGGCTCGCTGCGCACGCGGTGCCACAGGTGCAGCGCCAGACGCGCGCCCCACAACCCGCCGAGCACTGCCAGCGTGGTGCGGGCCTGCCACGCGCCGTCGCCCAGCACGGCCAGCAGGATCGCGCTGCCGCCCACGCAGGCCGACCACAGCACATCCACGATGCCCGCATTCTCGCGGCGCCGCTGCCACCGCCAGCCCAGCGTCATCACCGCAGCGGCGACCAGGGCCACCCAGGCGAGGGAGTGCAGGAGACTCATGCAGCCCCCGACGGGTGGCCGGGACGGGCCATCAGCACATGGGATACGCCGATGGAGCGCTCCAGGAAGCCGCCTTCGCAATAGGCCAAGTAGAACTCCCACAGACGGATGAAGCGCTCGTCGAATCCCTGCGCGCGCACCTCCGCCAGCCGGATCATGAAGCGGCGCCGCCAGGCCCGCAGCGTGTACGCGTACGACAGGCCGAAGTCCTCCTGGTGGACGACCTGCAGGTCGCTGGCGCGGGTCTTTGCGCCGTACATGGCGTTGAGCGAGGGAATGAAGCTGCCGGGGAAGACGAAGCGCTTGATGTAGTCCACCGAGTCGCGCGCCTGCACGTAGCGATGATCCTCGATGGTGATGGCCTGCAGCAGCGCCTGTCCGCCCGGCCGCAGCAGACTGCCCAGCTTGCCGAAGAAGGTGTCGAGGTACTGCGCGCCGATCGCCTCGATCATCTCGATGGAGACCAGCTTGTCGTACTGTCCCAGCAGGTCGCGGTAGTCCTGCAGCAGCAGGGTCACCCGGTCCTGCAGGCCGGCCTCGGCCACGCGCTGGCTGGCGAGCGCGTGCTGTTCGCGCGAGATCGTGGTGGTGGTGACATGGGCGCCATAGTGGCGCGCCGCGTGCAGGGCGAAGCCACCCCAGCCGGTGCCGATCTCGATCACCCGGTCGCCGGGCGTCAGCGCCAGCTTGCGGCACACGGCATCGAGCTTGCGGTACGAGGCCGTTTCAAGATCCTCGTCCGGCGAGGCGAACATCGCCGAGGAGTACATCAGGTCCGGCGACAGGAACAGCGCGAAGAAATCGTTGCCCAGGTCGTAGTGCGCCGCGATGTTGCGGCGGCTGCCCTCGCGTGTGTTGCGGCGGAGTGCATGCCAGCTGCGCAGCGCCCAGCCCCCCAGCCGCGCCAGCCCGCCTTCCATGCCGTCGAGCAGCTCGCGGTTGCGTACCAGCAGGCGCACCAGGCCCACCAGGTCGTCGCATCGCCACTGGCCGGCGATGTAGGCCTCGCCCGCGCCCACGCTGCCCTGCGCGGCGACGGCACGGTAGAACGACGGATCGTCGATCCACAGGTGCACGACGGGCAGCGCATCGCCACCGGTACGTCCGAAGCGGTGCTCGCCCAGCGCGTCGCGGACCACCAGCATGCCGTGGTCCAGCGCATCCAGGCGCGCCAGCAGCTGGGACCGCAGCAGGCGATCGAGCGCACCGAAGGAAGCGGCGGCGGGAATGTCGGCGATCTCGTTCATGGGGTCTCGCGGGCAAGGGAAGGATGGTCGTGGACGGGCGTGCGCTTGAGCCACAGGCGCAGCGCCTGCCAGTGGATGCCGGTCATCACCTGCGCCGTCATCAGCGGATAGCGCCACAGCACGCGCGCCAGCGAACGGCCGTCCAGCGGCTGGCGCAACAGGGTGAGGGTGGCGTCGAAGGCGCGCCGTCCTTCGCGGTCGACCTGCATGTGCACGCGCAGCGCTTCGTCGGGCACGGTGAAGCGCCAGCGGTAGGCGCAGTCCATCGGCAGGAACGGCGACACATGGAAGGCCTTGTCGAAGCCCCATTCCCAACCGTCGCCGTACGGCACGCCATCGCGCACCGGCAGTACGTAGCTGTGCCGCTCGCGCCACGGCGTGTTGGTGATCTCGGCCAGTACGGCGTCCAGAGTGGCGCCATCGGGCTGGAAGCAATAGTAGAAGCTGACCGGGTTGAAGACGTAGCCGCCGTAGCGCAGGTGCGTCAGCAGGCGAACCGGACCGTGCGGACGGTGGCCCAGCGCGCGTTCGACGCGGTCGCGCACGGCCTCGGCCAGCGGCTGGTCATGCGGTGCCAGGTAGTCGTGCCGGCGGAACTCGGCCAGGTTGCGGCGATCCACCGACCACAGCCAGCGGCGTGCGAACACCGTTTCGATCTCGTCCAGGTCCAGGTAGAGCTGCGCCATGCGATAGCGGAATGCGTGCGCACGTGGCGCATGCCGGCGGTGCCGCACCCAGCCCTCGTACACCGCGCTGGCCAGGGGCGCGTTCATGCGCCCACCGGTTCGACGCCGGCCGGCGCGGGCGCTTCGACGGGCAACGCCTGAATGGCATCGACCACGTCACGTGCACTGCGGATACCGTCTTCGTGGAAGCCCCAACCCCAGTAGGCGCCTGCGAACCACGTGCGTCGCTGTCCCTGTATCTCCTGCCTGCGCCGCTGCGCGGCGACCATGGCGTGGTCGTAGACCGGATGCCGGTAGTGCATGCGGCGGAGGACGCGGGCGGGGTCGATGGCATGGCTGCGGTTGAGCGTGACCACGAAGGGCTCGGGCGAGTCCACGCCCTGCAGCAGGTTCATGCAGTAGCTGACCGTGCACGGCGCCGACGGGTCGCGCGGCACGTGTGCGTTCCAGGCGGCCCAGGCCTTGCGGCGCTGCGGCAGCAGGCGCGTGTCGGTGTGCAGCACGGTGTCGTTGGACTGGTAACGGATCGCACCGAGGATGTCGCGCTCGCGTGCGTCGGCGTCCTGCATCAGCCGCAGCGCATCGTCGCTGTGGCAGGCCAGCACCACCTGGTCGAAGCGTTCGCCGCCGCGCAACGTGTCCAGTTCGACACCATCGGCATCGCGCCGTACCGCCAGCACGGGCGAGGACAACCGCTCCTGCACGCGCCAGCGACGGCGCAGCGCCTCCACGTACGTCGCCGACCCGCCGGTCACCACGCGCCACGGCGGGCGGGTGCCCAGCGTCAGCATGTGGTGGTTGGCCATGAACTGCACCAGGTACCGCGCCGGGAACGCCAGGATGCCCTGCGGTGGCGAGGACCACAGCGCGGACGCCATCGGCACCAGGTGCTCGTCGCGGAAGGCGTCGCCATAGCCGCCGGCCTGCAGCCAGTCGCCCAGGGTGGGTCCGGTGGCATCGCCCTCGAGCAGCGCAGGTGCCTCCCGGTAGAAACGCGCCAGGTCGCGCAGCATGCCCCAGAACCGCGGCGACGCCAGGTTGCGGCGCTGGCAGAACAGCGTATCCAGCGAGGTCGCGTTGTATTCGACGCCGCTGCGCTCGCTGTGCACGGAAAAACTCATCGTGGTCGGCTGCGACGCCACGCCGAGTTCGTCGAACAGTCCGCACAGGAGCGGATAGTGGTCCGGGTTGAACACGATGAAGCCGCTGTCGATGCGGTACTCGCGGCCCGCCTGTTCGACGGTGTGGGTATGCGTGTGTCCGCCGAGGTAGTCGTTGGCTTCGAACAGCACCACCTCGTGCCGCTGCGACAGCCACCACGCCGAAGCCAGGCCGGTGATACCGGATCCGATGACCGCGATGCGCATGATCAGCGCCTCGCCTTGGCCAGCACCCATGCGGGCACCGGCTTGAGGTCGCGCACCAGCCCGAACAGCGCCATCGCGCGCAGGCCGTACCAGGTCAGGTCGATCTCCCACCAGCGGAAGCCCTGGCGTGCGGTCCCCGGGAAGAAGTGATGGTTGTTGTGCCAGCCCTCGCCGAAGGTCAGCAGGGCGAGCCAGAGATTGTTGCGGCTGTCGTCGCGGGTGTCGAAACGGCGGCGGCCGTACCGGTGCGCCAGCGAGTTGATGGTCACCGTGGCATGGAACAGCACCACGGTGGAAACGAAGAAGCCCCACACCAGCATCTGCGGCCCGTTGGTGCCCAACTGCGGGGCCGTGCGTTCCAGCAGTGCGCCAAGACCGTACAGGGCGGCGGCCAGAAGCACCGGCACCACGGTGTCGTAGCGGTCCAGCCAGCGCAGCTCCGGGTAGCGCGCCAGGTCGGGGATGCGCGACCAGTCCGTGCGGAAACCCTCGCGGGTCAGGAACCAGCCCGCATGGCTCCACCAGAACCCGCGCTGGTTCGGCGAATGCGGATCGGCCGCGGTATCGGCGTGGCGATGATGGTTGCGGTGGTGCGCGGCCCACCAAAGCGGTCCGCGCTGCACGCTTGAGGCGCCGATCAGCGCGAACACGAACTGCAGCACGCGCGAAGTGCGGAAGGTGCGGTGCGAGAAGTAGCGGTGGTAGAAGCCGGTGATGGCGAACATACGCACCGCGTACAGCGCGACCGCCACGGCCACCGCGACCGGCGACACCCCGACCCAGAGCACGGCGACACACGCCAGGTGCAGGCCGATGAAGGGCACCACGCGCAGCCAGTCGATGCGGTCCGGCTGCCCGCCGTCGTCGCCGTGGGCCTGGGTGTCGAACCAGCGGCGCAGGACGGACGCGGCACGGCGGACCGGCATGGAAGGGGAGGAATCGCGGGCCGGCATCACGGGGGTCTCGGTTGCGTCGTTCATCACTACGGCGCAGCGGCGGTATTGGATGCGTGAAGACGCGTCGTCATCCGCGGCACTGCCGCACCAGCGGCGTCGCCAGCGCACCCTGCAGCGCGCGTGCATCGGCAGGGGTGGCCGCCTGCGGGAACACGATGCGCACGTCCTGATGGCGGCCCTCTTCGTCGCGGATGGTCGCGATGCCGGCGAACTCCAGCAGGCGCTGGTCCTCGCTGGCGTACGTCAGCTCCATCGTCGGCGCCACGAAACCGTACCAGCGGTCCAGCTTCATCGACAGGCGCTGGGCGGGCACGCCGTTCCAGCGCACGGCCGGGCCCGGCTGCAGCTTGACCGGGACGAACGAGAAGCGGCTCGGCAGCAGGAAGGGCTGGGTGACCCCGCGCCCCGACCTCAGCGCCTCCCAGTGCTGGCGCACGCTGGCGTCGAAGCCGGCATCGATGACGGCACCAGGGGGCGTCGACAGGGTGCGCTCCTTCGGACGGGCATCCCCGACGTCCCTGACGTAGACCACGCGGCCGCCGGGGCCGGTGCGCACCCCCTCGCGATAGCCGTCGCGCGCATCCTCAAAGTCGAAGTCGGGCGCCTGCGCGGCAGGCCGTTCGACCACGGTCTTGCGGGCGAACGCGCGCCCGTCGGGGCATCGGTACAGCACCAGGCGCCGCGCCACCCCCTCCTGGCGGTAGCGCCAGTGGGATTCGCGATAGAGCACGGTGTCGCCCTTGCGGGCGTAGGCGATGGCCTCCTGGCGCAGGACGTCGGTACCGGCAAAGACGGGGGGCGCCATCAACAGCAGCGCGGCCAGCAGGCGCAGGGGTCGGCGGGGCATGGGACGCTCCGTGGGCAGGACGCGGACGTCTACGCAGGTGGGCGTCCGGCGGATGCCTCCGGCAGTGCGCGGGCCTCTGCATCCGAACCCCGGTCATCTTCGTAGAGACCGTCATCACGCACGCACCGGGACCTGGCATACCATGCCCACCGACTTCACAAGGAGACCGCCGCCCCTTCGGGCCGCATCCCCGGTGTCCACGCCTACGCCCCTCACGCGCGACGCGCACGACTGGACCGCCGACATGCTGTCGGTGGCGCGCGCGCGCGACCGCGCGGCCTTCATGCGCCTGTACGACCACTTCATGCCGCGCCTGTGCCTGTACCTGCGCGGCCTGGGCAGTCCCGAGGCCGTGGCCGAGGAACTGGCCCAGGAAGCCCTGCTGCGCCTGTGGCAGCGCGCCGCCATGTACGACCCGCAGCAGGGTGCGGTCTCCACCTGGCTGTTCCGCATCGGCCGCAACCTGCACATCGACCGCATCCGGCGCGAGCCGGGCTGGGTGCAGGTGCTGGAGGAGGCCGCGCCCGCCAGCGACGAGGAGCTGGCGCGACCGTTCACCTCGGCCGAGGACTATGCCGAGCACGTGCACCTGCAGCGCCGCATCGAAGACCTGCCGGCCGTGCAGGCGCGACTGATGCGCATGTCCTACTTCGAAGCCAAGAGCCACCAGGAAATCGCCGACGAGCTGCAGATGCCGCTGGGTACGGTGAAGTCGCACCTGCGGCGCGCGTTCCTGCGCCTGCAGGGCCAAGTACGAGGTCAGCCGTGAACCCGCATCATCATCTCGACCCCTCCACCGTGGTCAGCTACGCGGCCGGCGCGCTGGCCGTGGAGATGGCCGTCGTCGCCGCCACCCATCTGGAGACCTGCGCTCACTGTCGCGCGCGCGTGGACGAGGCCGAACGCATCGGCGGGCAGCTGGTCGAACACCAGCAGCCGGCGTTGTCGTCGTCCCGCCTGGCCAACCTGCGTGCCTCCATGCTGGAACAACTGGACGCGCCGCTGCCGCCGGCACCCGTCGCGGCCCCCCGTGGCACGCCCTACGAGGACGACGACCGGCTGCCGGCGCCGCTGCATCCGTACTTCGGCGCCTCGTACCGCGCGCTGAAGTGGCGCTGGATGGCGCCTGGCGTGCACTGCATCCGCGCTGCCGGCACTCGCAGCGGCACCCTGCTGATGCTGAAGATCGGTCCCGGCCGCAGCATGCCGGTGCACAGCCACGGCGGTACCGAGCTGACCCAGATCCTGCGCGGCGCCTACCACGATGCGCTGGGCCAGTTCGCGCCCGGCGATATCGCCGATCTCGACAGCGGCGTCGAACACCAGCCGGTCACCGTGCCCGGCACCGCCTGCATCTGCGTATCCGCGCTGGACGCGCCGCTGCGCTTCCCGGGCTGGCTGGCGCAACGGCTGCAGCCGCTGTTCAAGCTGTAGCGGACGCCTCCATGGAGCTTGCCACGCCGACCGCCATCGCCTAGCGTGCACGTATCGAAGCAAGGAGTGCGCGCGATGACGGTATGGAAATGCCTGCAGGGGGCGCTGGGTGTGGTGGGGATTGTGGCGTGCACTGCGCACGTGCATGCCGCGTCACCATGGTCGCTCATCGGCAATCCGGCGCACTATGTCCTGGATGGGGGTGGTGACGTGCAATCGGAACGCGGCGCGTCGCTGACGGTCTACGCAACGCCCGAGGCGGATACACGGTTCGGTGGCGGCACTGCCGTCATCGATGCGACGCCTTACCGGGAGAAGCGTGTGCGCCTGACCGGGCGCATTTCCACGCAGGCCGTATCGGATACAGCAGGCATCTGGTTGCGCGCAGATGCAGCGTCCGGCCGCGTCGCATTCGCCAACAGCGAACGTAATCCTGTGACCGGCAATGCCGCTGATGTCGTGCGCCAGGTCGAGATCTATGTGCCTGCCGTGGCCGAACGGCTGTTGGTCGGCCCCCTGCTGATCGGCAAGGGCCGCATGAGCGTGCGGGAACTGCGCCTGGAGCAGGCCCCGCCATCACCGGACGACGGCGTGCCGCCTGCCCGCATCGTGGAGGATGCGGTCAGGCATGTGCGCGCGCAAGCACTGTATGCCGATCGCATCGACTGGGACCGTACACAGGCCGATATCGCGTCGCGCGTGCAGCGGGTGCACACGGCGGACGCGGCCTACGACCTGATCCGCAGTCTGCTTGCCCAACTGGGCGACCGTCACAGCGGCGTGCTGCCGCCCAGCGACGTCAGGCGCTCCGCTACCGAGGGCGTGCCATCCTTCGTGCCACGCGTGGAAGTACGCGAGCGGGTAGGCATCGTGGCTGTTCCCGGGTTCTCGGGTACGGAACAGGCCGCTTCGCTCGAATTCGCACGGGACCTTGCCACGGCCATCGCCGACCGGGCGGCCTCAGCTTCGTGTGGCTGGATCGTGGACCTGCGCGGCAACTCGGGCGGCAACATGTGGCCGATGCTGTCCGGCCTGCATCCGCTGCTGGGGGACGCCACGGTGGGCTATATGCGTGATCGGGATGGACGCCAGAAGGCCTGGCGCATCGCGCCGCCGGGCGTAACGGCTCCGGATCTTTCCGCTGTCCCCGTCGTTGTGGTGACTGGCGCGCAGACCGCCAGCTCCGGCGAGGCCGTGGCCGTCGCGTTCCGTGGGCGAGCACATACGCGCAGCATGGGCCAGGCCACCATGGGTGTCAGCACCGGAAATCAGTTGTTTCCGGTGCCAGGCGGCGGCGCGCTGAAGCTGACCACCACCCGGTTCGTCGATCGCACGGGCCATGCATATGGCGGGGCGCTGGCGCCCGACGAGGAGGCTTCGGAAGCGGACGCCGTGGCGCGCGCAGTTCAGTCGCTTGCGGGGTGCCCTGGCTGACTCGCGATGCGCGGATATCCCGATCAGTGCTGTGGCAGGTGTTCGCGTAGAAGCTCCGCGATCTCGTCCAGGCGCGCGCGGATCGCGTCCAGTGCGTCGCCTTGATGGTCCGGGACCTGGGATGTTGGTGTGCGCTGCATCCGCAGTCGCTCGCGACGGGCGAGGATTTCGTCGCGCAGCGCGTGCGCGTCGACGATGCCGACCAGCTGCATGCTGTGCGCCTGGCCCGGACTCTGGCCCGCGGTCTCCACGCGCAGGATGCTCAGGTGGTAGAGCCGCAGGATGGGGCCTTCGATGAAGGTCACGTCCTGGATGTTCTCCAGCGGGATGGTCTTCTCCACCCGGAACAGGATGCCCTTGCGGAACTGCAGCGTGCGATCGTCCAGCGTGCAGCCCAGCCGGTCGAAGTAGTGCCGTGCCCACCATTGTCCAGGCCCCAGTACCCACACCAGGATCAGCGGTGCGCCGAAGATGGACAGCAGCAGGTACCACGCCACCATCGCCACCAGATACGGCCGGATCAGCGGATTGAACGTGGCGTGCAGCGGGGGCGTCTCGGAAAGGGCGTGGGGTGTCGGCACGGTCGCCTCCAGTCGGGGTGCGCGATTCTTGCATGCCTTGGCTCATCCGCGGTATCGCGCGCCCCGCGTCGCCGCGTTGGCATGCGCGTCGTTTCATAGCGCACGTCGTCGCTATTTGCTCCCCGCTCGATGGGAGACGCAGCGCATGCAACGGTGATCTCCATCGGTGTTGTGGAGCGCTCTGCGCGTGCGGGACATTCCGCTTCCACCCATGCCTGTTAATGCACGTCGATGACGCGTGAAAGCAGTGCGCTCGCGGCGATTTCCGTATCGGAATGAATCCAAGCAGCGCGATGCTGCGTAGGGGAAGGGCCGCGTGCATGTCGCCGCGGAACTCCACCCATCACATCTGGATACCATCACCATGAACACAAGGCTGGCTGGCTTGATGCTGTTTGCCGTTTCCGCTCCGGCGTTTGCGGCAGGCCCGGAACAGGGCAAGTTTTCGATGTCGCTGTTCGGTGGCGCGGACACGCCCATCAGCGGCGACGTGCATGATGGCGCGGTGGCGCCCGTTCCCGACCTGGGACCGTTGAATCCCGACCTGGCCGGCGTCAGTGCCGAATTGCGCATCCAGCCACGCAGCCACGAGGACATCTACGACCAGGCCTTCACCTACGGCCTGGAGTTCTCCTACGGGCTGAGCGACCGCGCCGAAGTCTTCGGCCAGGTGCGCCGCACCGAAGCCGACCCGGGCACGGTGCGCGTCGGCGGTGCCTTCGTGCCTGCGCTCAATACCGAACTGCCGGTGTACGGCACCTTCAGCGATTACAAGGCGCTCAGCCTGGAAGCCGGTTATCGCTACTATTTCATGCAGCCCGGTTCGGCGCGTCCGTTCGTCGCCGGGCGTCTGGGCGCCACCCAGACCGACGACATCCGCGCGACGTTCGAGATCCCCGATGCCGCCATCACCATCGCCAACGCGCCGTTCACCGAGAAGAAGTGGGCGGCCACCGCCGGCGTGGACGTGGGCGTGCTGATTCCGGTCAGCGAGGCCTTCAGCATCACCGCGCAGGCGGGCGTGCGCTATGTCGCCGACCTGGAAGGCGACGACAGCGCCATCGGCGGACTGGGACTGGGCTCCATCAACGACACCGGCAAGCGCGTTTCGGTGCCGATCTCCATCGCGGCGCGCTTCGATTTCTGAACGCGACGTCCACGTCGTCTCGGCTTCGCGGACAGGACGTGTCGCGTCCTGTCCGCAAGTCGTCGGAATGTGGCGTCGGCTTCAGGGTCATGACGGATCGTCTCAGTCCCTGCATGCAGTCGCTCGCTAGAATCCGGCCATGCAACTGAAAGACAAGCTGGCGATCCTGGCCGATGCGGCCAAGTACGATGCCTCGTGCGCATCCAGCGGCGCGGGCAAGCGGCATTCGCTGGGCAAGGGCGGCATCGGCAGCACCGAGGGCATGGGCATCTGCCACTCGTACACGCCGGACGGGCGTTGCGTATCGCTGCTCAAGATCCTGCTGACCAATTTCTGCATCTACGACTGCGCCTACTGCGTCAACCGCGTTTCGAGCAACGTCCCGCGCGCGCGCTTCGCCACCGCCGAGGTGGTGCGGTTGACGCTGGAGTTCTACAAGCGCAACTACATCGAAGGGCTGTTCCTCTCCAGCGGCATCATCCGCAATGGCGACTACACCATGGAGCAGCTGGTGGAAGTGGCGCGGAGCCTTCGCGAGGATCACCGCTTCGCCGGCTACATCCACCTGAAGACGATTCCCGAGGCGTCTCCCGAACTGCTGGCCGCGGCCGGTCGCTACGCCGACCGCTTGAGCATCAACGTGGAACTCCCGACGGAAGCCGGCCTGAAGCAGCTGGCGCCACAGAAAGATGCGCCGGGCATCCGCGCCGCGATGGGCGAACTGCATACGCGCATCCTCGCTGCGAAGCCCAGCAAGCAGGAAGCGCAGCCGAAACGCCTCCGACCGCCGAAGTTCGCGCCGGCCGGGCAGAGCACGCAGATGATCGTCGGTGCCGATGCCGCGGACGACCGTGCGATCCTGGTCAGCAGCGACGCGCTGTACCGCCAGTTCCGCATGCGCCGGGTGTATTACTCCGCCTTCAGTCCCATCCCCGATGCCTCCACCCAGCTGCCGCTGCGCGCGCCGCCGCTGCTGCGCGAGCACCGCCTGTACCAGGCCGACTGGCTGCTGCGTTTCTACGGGTTCGAGGTGAAGGAAATCGTCGAGGACGTTCCGGGGCAGGGCGGCATGCTCGACCTGGACATCGACCCCAAACTGGCATGGGCGCTGCGCCATCCGGATCGCTTCCCGGTCGATCTCAACACGGCGCCGCGCGAGATGCTGCTGCGCGTACCCGGGCTGGGCGCACGCAACGTCCAGCGCATCGTCGATTCGCGCCGCCAGGGCAAGCTGCGCGTGGCCGACCTTGCGCGCCTGCGCGCGCCGCTGCAGAAGCTGCTGCCGTTCGTGGTGCTGCTGGACCACCACCCACGCCAGCGGCTGGACGATCCGGCGCGCCTGCGTCGCGAGCTGGCGCCGGCGCCGCGCCAGGCCGATCTGTTCGGCTGAGGCACACGATGTTCCGCGCCACCGTCACCCCGGCCTGGGATCTGGATGCGTGGCGTGCGCAGGCGCGCCATGCATGGGAGGCCGGCCTGCCGCCGGACGTCGTGGAATGGCAGGCGGATGCGCAGGGAGAACTGCTCGCCAGCGCCGCCGTCACCGATCAGCCGGCACGCCGGCAGGGCCTGTCGGTGCCGGCGGATTTCATGGCGTTCGCGGCCTCGGTGCTCTGCCATCGCGATCCCGGCCGGCACGCGTTGCTGTACCGTCTGCTGTGGCGCATCGGCAACGGCGAGCGCGCGCTGCTGGATCGCGCCACCGATGCCGACGTGCATCGCGCAACGCGCTGGGCACAGGCCGTCCGTCGCGATACCCACAAGATGAAGGCGTTCGTGCGCTTCCGCCTGGCCGAGGGCGAAGACAATGCCTACATCGCCTGGTTCGAGCCCGACCACTACATCGTCGATCGCGTGGCGCCGTTCTTCATGCGCCGCTTCGCCGGGATGCGCTGGGCCATCCTCACCCCTTATCGCAGCGTGCAGTGGGATGGTGAACATCTGTGGGCGGGCGAGGGCGCCCAACGTGCGGATGCCCCGGCCGACGATGCCGAAGACGCCTTGTGGCGCACCTACTACGCCAACATCTTCAACCCGGCGCGGCTCAACACCCGGATGATGCGGCAGGAGATGCCGCAGAAATACTGGAAGCATCTGCCCGAGACGCACCTGTTGCCAGACCTGGTCCGCGAGGCCGGCCGGCGCGTGCGCGACATGGACGAGCGCGAAGCGCAGGCGCCACGGCGGCGGATTCCGAAACGCCTGCGCAAGCGGGAAGACTGATTCAGGGTTGTCTCGGGAACGCCTGCAGGGCGGGATCGATAGGGGCCCATGCCGGCGCCGAGTCGGTCCAGATGACGGTGGTCGGCACGATGCCGGTGGCATCGTCGAGCGTGCCCACGCGGATCACCATGCGTTCGGTGTTCTCGCGTGCCTCGCTGAACATCGGGGTCCCACACCGGGGGCAGAACGAGCGCCGCATGTGGTTTCCGCTCTCGGCCATGCTGTCCCAACCGTCCAGTTCACCGTCCACCCGCACGGCATTGCGCGGGACGAGCATATTCACCGCCGCATTGCCGGTGCTCCAGTACTGGCAGTCGCGGCACCAGCACAACCGCACCGCAAAGGGCTCCGCGCTCAGTGTGTAGCGCACTGCGCCGCAGCGGCAGCCACCTGTCCGGGTCATCCTCCACCTCCATCTTGGGAAACGGATACCGTAACGGCGCGCCAGTCTGAGCGGAAGCGGTGCTCCGTTGAATCAGGCTCAAGGCTGCGTTGTGGAATGCTCGCTACGCGCTTGGGGCGAACCCGGGTAGGGTGGCGCCGGCTCAAGGGAGACGGATCATGAGGATGTGCCTGTTGTCGTCCGCCTGCGGGATCGTGCTGGGACTCTGGTGTTGCGATGCGTGGGCGGGTGATCTGCAGGTGCCGGCGCCGCCGGCGCGCTGGACGCCGCAGGCCTTGAGCACCGATCAGTACGAGTCATCGCCGGTGTTCTCTCCCGACGGACGCGAGCTGATGTTCTTCCGGGCGCCCCCGGCGTTCGATCGATACCGGCTGCGCATGTCGCGTTGCGAAAACGGGCAGTGGAGTGAAGCCCGCGAACCCGCGTTCTCCGGCCCCGACGCTGCGCTGGAGACCGATCCCGCCTACAGTCCCGACGGCGGATGGCTTTACTACGCCAGCGACCGGGCGAACGCGGGCGATCTGGATATTTGGCGCGTGGCGCGCGGTTCCGACGGACAGTGGGGTGAACCTGAGCGCCTTCCGGGACCGGTCAACTCCCCACAGACCGAACTGCTGCCGCGCCCGCTGGCCGACGGCCGCCTGCTGTTCGGCTCGCACCGGCCCGGCGGGGTCGGGGGCAGGGATCTCTACTTCGCCACGCCGCGTGGCAATGGCCACTGGGAGGTCGAGCCGCTGCCTGCGCCGGTCAACACTGCCGGCGACGAGTACGAGGCCGACCTGTCGCGCGATGGCCGCGTGCTGGTGGTCGTGGCCCATCGCGGTGTGCGTTCGCACCTGTACGTGTACGACCTGGACGCCGACGACTGGCACGAGCGGGGTCGTGTGCCTGCGCGCGAGGACGTGTTCCAGGTCGGTCCCCTGTTGTCGCCCGATGCGAAGCGCCTGCTGTTCGCCCAAGCCGACGGGCCTGCATCGGGCGAGTTCTTCCTGGTCGAACTCGCGCCCGGCAGCGATCCCGCGTGGCCACCGGCCTGTGCCAGCCCGGACGAGGGCGCGCGCCACGGGGGCGAATCGCGCTGAACCACGCGCTGCCTGTCGCGAAACGCCGTCCGTGTCGCGGCGCATGCGATCCAGCTCGTGTAAGGTCCGGGCATGGCAACCCACAGGGAGTCGTGATGTCCGGCCTGCGTACGCTTTCGATCAGCCTTGCCCTTGCACTGTCGTGCGCCACCGCGCTTGCCGCCCGCGCCGCGGATTCCCCACGCCCCGCTTACGCATGGACGACCACCGAGGCCTTCGACGTATCGCGCGTGCCGGCGTACGCAGGGCGCCATGATGCGGTGTACGCGCGCATCGATGCGGACCTGGAGGCGCATGTCGCGCATCTCCAACGCTGGGTGAGGCAGCGCTCCATCAGCGCACAGGACGATGGCATCGATGCGATGGCAGCGATGGTCGCCGACGATCTGCGCGCCTTGGGATTCGATGACGTGCGGCAGGTGGAGACGCCCGGCCATCCGGGCGTGCTGGGCTACTACGATGCGGGAGCCGCCCGCACACTGGTGGTGTACATGATGTACGACGTGCAGCCGGTGGAGGACAACTGGCGCATCGACGACCCGTTCGCCGGATCGCTGGTGGAGAACGAGCACGGCACCGTGCTGATGGCGCGCGGTGCGACCAACCAGAAAGGGCCGCAGCGGGCGTTCCTCAACGCACTGGACGCGATGATCAAGACCACCGGCACGCTGCCGGTGAACCTGTACGTCGTGGCCGAGGGCGAGGAGGAACTGGGCTCGCCGAACGTCGGACGGATCTTCGAGCCGTGGCTGGATCGCCTGCGCCAGGCCGACGGCGCCTTCTTCCCGATGAACATCCAGCGGCCCGACGGCTCCGCGTCGCTGAATCTGGGCGTGAAGGGCATCGTGTACTTCGAGCTGGAATCGAAGGGAGGCGCGTGGGGCGGGCCGGCCCGGTCCGAAGTGCATGGCTCGGTGAAATCGCTGGTGGATTCGCCCACGCTGCGGCTGGTGCAGGCGATCGCCTCCATGACCACGGCGGACGGCAACACCATCACCATTCCGGGTTACTACGCGCCGATAACGCCGCCGACCGTGGAACAGCAGCGCCTGGTCAATGCGCTGGCAGCCGGCGCCGACGATGTGGCGCTGCAGCGCAGCCTGGGCGTATCGCGCTGGATCGATGGGCTGACCGGACGCGAGGCCATCGTGCGCGACCTGTTCGAGCCGACGCTCAATGTGGATGGGCTGTGGAGCGGCTACACCGGCGCGGGCATGAAGACCATCCTGCCGCACGTCGCGACGGCCAAGATGGACTCCCGCCTGCCGCCCGGTCTCGAGCCGGAGGATGCCTACCGGATGATCCGTGCGCACCTGGATGCGAAGGGCTTCGACGACGTCGTGATACGCCCCCTGTCCGGATATCCCGCCGCCTCCACGTCGGTCGACGCTCCCCTGGTGCAGGCCATGCTGGGCGTGCTCAACAAGTACGGGGCCCCCGCGCGGGTGTCGCCGTGGCTGGGAGGCAGTGCGCCGTTCTATCAGTTCACGCGCACGCTGGGCCTGCCGTTCGTGTTCGGCGGGCTGGGATACGGCACCGGCGCGCACGGGCCGGACGAGTTCATGCTGATCCATCCCGCGCAGGGCGTGAAGGCGGCGGGCCTGGCCGACATCGAGAAGTCCTACGTGGACATCCTGCATGCGCTGTCGGAGCCCCGCTGAGGCGCGCGACAGACGTTTCCGCATGCCATCGCCCGTCCGGGGGCGAGCGATGGCGGTGTGCGAATCCTAGGCGCGCAGCTCCACCACGGGCGTGAATCCGCCGAACACCATGCGCTGTCCATCGAACGGCATGGGCGGGTTGTCCTTGTTGGACGGATCCATGCGCGGGTCTTCCATCATCTTCTGCATGCCGGCATCGCGCGTGGCCTTGTCCGGCCACTCCACCCACGAGAACGCGACGGTCTCGTCGTCCTTCGCCTCCACCGCGCGGAAGAAATCCGTCTGCGTGCCGCGCGGCACGTCGTCGCCCCAGCCTTCGATGATGCGCGTGGCGCCGAAGCCCATGAAGATCGTGTCGAAGGTGGTGGCGTAATCGGTGAACGCGGCCTTGTCCTTCGTCGGCGCGGCGAGGATGAAGCCGTCCACGTAGGACGAAGGCGTGGCGCCGTCGCCCAGTTCCAGCGTGGGCACGAAGCCGCCATAGATCAGGCGCTTGCCGTCGAACGGCATGGGGTTGTTCTCCGGCGACATCCGCGGGTCGTCCATCATCTTCTTCATGCCGGCGTCGCGAGTCGGCTTGTCCGGCCATTCGATCCAGGAGAACACCACGCTTTCGTCGGGCTTGGCCTGCACGGTCCTGCGGAAGTCGGTGACCTTGCCATCGGGCACATCGTCCTCCCAGCACTCGACCACGCGGTTTGCGCCCTGTTCGATGAACACGGGGTCGCCGAGGCGGGCGTGGTCGATGAACTTCTGCTTGTTGGCGGTGGGCACGGCGGCCACGAAACCATCGATGTACGGCATGGGGAAACCTCCGGAAACACGGCGCCGGGATGACGCCTTCCTGAACATGACGAACGGGGAGGGCGGAATTCGACAGGCGGCTGGCCGGTGTCCGCCGACGTGGGCGTTCAACCTGCCACGATCAGGACGAAGGTGGCGTGATGGCGGTTTCTGCAACGGGCGCGGTGCCGCGCCGACCGGGCCCGTGGGGCATCGGCAGCGGTGCGTGGATGTGGGGCCTGGTGGCCCTGGTGGGCGTGGGCTTCTGGAAGACCTATTTCAGCCGCCTGGGCCTGGCCGACGCGGTCACGCATCTGCACTCCGGACTGATGCTGGCCTGGATGGCGATGCTGCTGGCGCAGCCCTGGCTGATCCGCACGCGGCGCATGGCGCTGCACCGGCAGATCGGCCAGTTCTCCTACGGCGTGATGCCCGGCGTGCTGCTGACGGCACTGTGGCTGTCGCACCTGCGGATCGCGGCCGCCCCGCCGGAGTTGTTCGGCCTGCAGTCGATGCTGCTGTACCTGGGCACCGCCGCGTCGCTGATGCTGGCGCTGTTCTGGGGCTTGGCCATCGTCCACCGGCGCGAACCGGCCCTGCACGCGCGCTACATGGTCGCAACGGCGCTGGTGATGATCGACCCGGCGGCCGCGCGCCTGATGCTGGCGTTGCTGCCCGAGGGCGCGCGTTTCAATCCGTCATGGGGTGGTTACGCGGTGACGTTTGCGATCCTGGCCGTACTGATCGTGTTCGATCGCGCGGCGCCGCGCGGACGCGGCGTTTTCCGCTTCGTCGCCGCGGTGTTCGCGCTGAACTTCGTGCTTATGCACGTGGTGCCGGGAACGCCGGCGTGGCAGTCGTTCGCGCACGGGTGGGCGGCGCTGGGCGGTTGAGTCGGCCCTATCGCTGCATGCAACGTCGGTAACGCTCGTCCACGCGGGTGGCGAACCACGCCGTGGTCAGTTTGCGGGTGATCTTCGGGCTTTCCAGCGTGATGCCCGGGATCATCGCGCGCGGCAGCGGCTTGCCGGCGCGCGCTTCCGCCAGCGCGTAAACCCGCGCATACAGCGGGGTGTCGTCGAAATCGAGGCGGCTGCCGCGCTGCAGCGCCCCGCGGATTTCGCGCTCGTCCATGCGCAGCTCGCCGGCCAGGCGGCGCACGGCGCGTTCGGTCTGGCCGGGCTTGTCCATCGGGGCGCCCGGGTTCAGCAAGTCGCCGTCTAGCGCCAGCGTCACGCCGGCAGCGATGCCCACGGCGTTCTGGAACGCCGCATTGCGGCTGGCGTACCAGCCGGCGTTGTAGTCGGCGAAGCGGTGCACCTTGCGCGTGTACGGCGTCTGGTAGCCCAGCAGATGGGCGATGCCGAAGTACAGGCCGCCGCGCCGGGTGAAGACCTCATCGCGGATGCTGCCTTCGACCGGATAGGGATAGCGCGAGGCATTGGCTTCTGCGAACGGGATGCCCACCTGCATCGGCCCACCGGTCTGCACCGGGTTGTAGTCGGCGAACAGCCGCTTGCCCAGTGGCACGCTACCGATCAAGTCTTCGTAGAGATCGCTAAGGTCGCGCTCGGTGCGCACCGAACGCAGGCGCTCGGCATAGCGGCGGCCGTCGGGCGAGCGCACTGCCAGCGCCGCGTCAACCATGAACTTCGGTACGTGCAGGGCGGCCGCGCGGCGGTCGATCTCGCCACGGGCGATCTTCGGAAGATTGGCGACCGCCGGGTTGGCGACGTAACCGGATTCCTGCTCGGTGATGGCCAGCACCGCACAGATGTTCTCGCTGGTGGGCTCGATGCGCTGCGCGGCGAACGCGGTCTCGATGTCGGCGGCCCAGCGGTCGCGGTCCGACACCTTGGCCGGCATGCGCCGCACGATCTCGCTGCGCGTGTCGGCAGGCGGTCGCGTGGGGGCCGGCGGTGCGGTCACGCAACCGGCCAGCAGCAGGATGGACGCGGAAGTCGCGGCGCAGAACAGGGAACGGAGGGCGGGCGATGTGGTCATGCGCGCAGCATACGGAGCGCCCCCGCCGGATGCACCGGGGCCCCCTGCAGGGATAATCTTGATTCCTCCCGCGTGTACGCCGATGACGACGCCCCTCGACAACCCGTTCTGGTCCGCCCTCGCTTCGATCCATGACGGCATCGCCCTGCGCGCCGGCGAGGTGGCACGCTATCCCGCCGACCATGCGCCCTTCTTGGGCGTGGCCAATGCGGACGTGCGCGTGGGCGATGCGCTCCGTCGCCTGGTGGCGCCGGGAGAGTCGGTGTACCTGCTCGGGGTGGTACCCACGCTGCCGCCGGGATGGCAGCTGCAGGCGTTCCGCCCGCTCGCGCAGATGGTGTGCGACGCACCGCTCGCACCCACCCAGGGGCCGGAGATCGTACCGCTGGGCGACGCGCACCGCGAAGACGTGCTGGCATTGACCGCCCTGGTGTATCCGCATTACTTCCGGCCGCGGACGATGGACTTGGGGCGCTACTTCGGCATCTATCGCGACGGCCGCCTGGCCGCAATGATCGGCGAGCGCCTGGGCGACGACAGCCATCGCGAGATGAGCGCGATCTGCACGCATCCCGACTTCCATGGGCTTGGCTACGCGGGTTACCTCACCACCTGGCTGACCAACGACACGCTGGCGCATGGCCGGCAGCCGTTCCTTCACGTCAGCTACGAGAATCCGCGTGCGCTGGGTCTGTACGAACGCCTCGGTTACCGCGTGCGGCGCGACATCGGGTTCTGGTCGCTGCGCCGGATCGACGCGGGCTAACGCGCGCCCGCGTCCCGCAGCATCCGGCGCATGCCGCCGAAGCGCCGGCGGTACTGCGCTGGCGACAGCCCCACCTTCCGCCGGAACAGCCGGCTGAAGTACGCGGCGTCCTCGTAACCCACGGCCTGCGCGATGGCTTCGATGGCCTCGTCGCCGGTTTCCAGGTGCTGCTTGGCTTCTTCCAGTCGCAGCGTGTGCACGTACTCCAGCGGCGACAGTCCGGTGGCCTGCTGGAAGCGGCACGCAAAGGTGCGCTCGGCCAGGCCGCTGGCCTGCAGCATGCCGGCGACGGGCGCGGGCGTGTCGTAGTGCTGCGCGATCCACACCTGCGCCTGCGAGACAGCCGCGTCGGAGGTCGTCCGCGTGCGCGCCAGGCTGGCGAACGGCTGCTGGCCGGTCTGGTGCCAGTCGATCAGGAACACGCGCGCGGTCTGCATCGCGCATTCGATCCCGGCCACGCGCGCGATCAGGTACAGCGAAAGGTCGTGCCAGCTGGAGCCGCCGCCGCCCATCACCAGCCGCTGGTCGGGGCCGGCCGTGACGACGACGCGCTGCGGGTGCACGCGCACGTTGGGGTGGCGCGTGGCGAGCGCGTCGCAATACGCCCAGTGCGTGGTCGCGTCGTGGCCATCGAGCAGCCCGGTTTCGGCGAGCAGCATGGCACCGGTGCAGGCCGCGGCGATCACGCTGCCGCGTGCGTGGCAGTCGCGCAGCCAGCGGGCTTCTTCTTCGTAGCCGTGCAGGGCGATGTCGCCGGGATAGATCGCCAGGTCGGGGATGCAGATGTAGTCGGGCGCGGGCAGGTCGCGCAAAGCGACCTGGGGGGTGACGACGATGTCGTTGACGACATTCAGGGGCGCGGTGTCGCGTGCCACGATCAGCGGACGAAAGGCCGATTCGCCCGGCGGCAGGCCGATCATCGGCGGCCAGTCGCGGCCGGCCGAGTGGAACAGGTCGTACATGCCGTACAGCACCGAGGCGGCGGCGCCGTGGGTGGCGAGCAGGGCGATGGTGGGGCGTTCACGGCGCGGCATGACGGAAATGTCAGGTTGGCGGCGGAAATGGCTGCGGTGTCGAGGTGCAGCGGCCCGTATCGTGCCGCCTCCCCCGTAGTAGACCAGAGCCGTTACCGCCATGCCAACGCCCCTTGAACTCCTTCTGCATCCGCTGTCCTTCGCCTTCTTCGGCATGTACGCCGTGCTGATGCTGTGGGAGGCGATCGCCCCCGCGCGTGCCCTGCCGCGCATCGCACGCTGGCGTACGCGCGGCCTGCTCGCGGCGGTGCTCTACCTCCTGCTGTCCTCTTATCTGCCGATGCTGTGGACGCAGTTCCTGCTGCCGCTGCAGCTGTTCGACCTGAGCCATCTCGCCTGGCCGGTCGGTGGGCTGGTCGGCCTGCTGGTCTACCAGGCCTGCGCGTATGCATGGCATCGCGCCATCCACGGCAACGACTGGCTGTGGCGCTTCGGCCACCAGCTGCACCACAGCGCCGAGCGGCTCGATACCTTCAGCGCCTTCTGGTTCAGCCCGTTGGACACGTTGGGCTGGACGGCCGTCGGCAGCCTGGCGCTGACGGTGATCGTCGGCCTCAGTCCGGAAGCCACGACGGCGTCGCTGCTGGCGGCCACGCTGCTGGCGATGCTGACCCACACCAACGTGCGCACGCCGCGCTGGCTGGGCTGGTTCGTGGAGCGGCCGGAGATGCATTCCTGGCACCATGCGCGCGGCCTGCACCGGCAGAACTACTCCGAACTTCCTGTGTTCGACCTGTTGTTCGGCACCTTCCACAATCCCCGCGAGTTCGCCGCACAGACCGGATTCCACGAAGGCGGCTCTTCACGCGTCATCGAAATGGTGATGGGGCGCGACGTGACCCGCGATCCCGCTTCGTGAAGTCTTCTTGACGCCTTCGTGCACGGCGGCGGCTATGGTCGCCGCTTCCGCATGAGGGAGTGTCTGCATGATCGAAACCCTGACCAGCCCGCCATATGTGGCCGCGTACCGGTTCACCGGCCAGCTCAGCGGCGAGGACTACGATGCCTGCATCGCCGACCTGGAAGCGCGGCTGGCGCAGTTTCCGCGCATTGCCGTGCTGAGCGATCTCAGCGACATGCAGGGCGTGTCGCTGGAGGCGATCGGGCGATCGGGAAGGACCTGCGCTATGCGGCATCGAAGCTGGGCGAGTTCGGTCGGTTCGCGCGCGCGGCGATCGTCACCGACAAGCGGTGGCTGGTGACCGTGACGGAATTCGCAGCGCACCTGATGCTGAATACGCAGGTGCGTACGTTCGCGCAGGACGAGCGCGTACTCGCGCTCGCATGGGCTGCGGAACTCGATCCGCATACTCCCGCGCCTTGAACCTCTAGAGAAACAAGGCCCCACTGAGTGCCGCCAGCGTCATCCCCAGTCCCATGAAGGCCAGTCGGTGCAGCAGCGAGAAGGGGGCGGGTGCGCGGTGCATGGTGCTATCCAAACCTGAGTGGCGCGAACGCGCCGTGAAGCCCCTGTGGCACTTCCAACGCCGGAACGATCTGTGGCCGGCCAGATATGCTGGACAGGCGTCAGTTCGGGCACCTAGACTGCATCCTTCACGGGGGTGATCGATGCGCACAGGAAGTGGGAATGCGACCGAAGGTCGCGGCCGACGGATTCCGCGGAAGAAGTGGGCACGGTCGTTCCAAGCGATGGTCGGCGCTGGGCTCATCGGCTGTCTGGCCCAAGCGGCCTCGTTGAGTCTGCCTACGATTTCTACGGTCGCGGGGGGAGGAACTTCACAAGAAGAGGGGGTGCCTGCAGCCCAAGCTTTGCTCAAGTATCCGGAAGACCTGGCAGTAGACGGCGCTGGCAACCTTTATCTTTCGGACCGGTCTACGTTGCGGGTGCGGAAGATAGACACCCAAGGCGTCATCCGCACTGTCGCTGGCAATGGACAGGGTGGCTACAACGGGGACGGCATCGCCGCCACCAGCGCTACGCTCGTCCCGATGGGTATCGCAGTCGATGCGCAGGGTAATCTGTTCATCGCTGAAGATGTACGCATCCGCATGGTGTCGCCCAGCGGCGTTATCACCACCTTGGTAGGCGATGGCAACCGTGGTTTCTCCGGCGATGGCGGACCGGCGATCGCCGCCAGCATTAGTTCGCCGATCGATCCGGAAGTCGATGCGCAGGGCAATCTCTACTTTATCGACAGGGGAAACCGGCGTGTCCGCAAGCTGACCCCGGATGGTGTGATTAGTACGGTCGTCGGCAACGGCAGCTTCAGCGGCACCTTCCCCGAGGGTACGCGCGCGTTGGACGTGGGGTTCGAAGCCCAGGGACTCGGGATTAGCCCGAGCGGCGAAATACTACTGGTGGGCGGATTCGACCATCGCGTGTATCGCTTAGACCAGCAGGGTCGCTTGTGGACGGTAGCGGGAGGCGGCTTTTTCGGCGCCGATCCTATGGCGACGAATGTCGTGTTGCACGGGCTGCGCGACGTCGCGTCCGATGCGCGAGGCAATGTGTATGTGAGCCAGAACGCGATCGTGCAAATGATCGCACCAGACGGGGCGATCCATCTCGTCGCCGGCAGACACAACCGGCGCGATGGCTTTGCCGATGTGGAGACGGGTTACGGAGGAGATGGTGGCCCAGCGGTACAGGCATTACTGAAGGACGTTGTCGGTTTGGCGGTGACTCCTGACGGGCAACTGTTCGTTGCGGACCGAGGCAATGCGCGCGTCCGCAAGATCACTCCTGTGTCGCAGCCGGAGACGCCGGCAGGCATGTTCGCCTTGCGATGGGCCGGGGACAGGGACGGTGGTGGCGGTGCCGTCGTTTCCGGCGATTTCAATGGGGACGGGCGTGCTGATCTCGCTACAGTGTCGAAGCCGGGCCGGTATGACTACGAATACTGGGCTGTGGGAAGTGTCTGTCTGCTGTTGCAGTCATCCGCCGGAGCCTTCGAGGACGAGGGCAGTTCCTGCATCAACATGCCTGCGCCGACCGCGCCGCTGCCCACCCGTCCTTCGCCGACTTTTCGTGGCGTGGGACTGGCGGTTGCCGACATGAATGGCGACGGGATCGACGATGTCCTCGCATCGAGCGGCGCCGGCATCGCCATCGTGCCCGGCAGCCGGCAACGCGATTTCCGCTCCAGCTGGTTCTCAGGCGTCTGGAACACGCCCGCGGACGAGTTGGTCGTCACCGACGTTAATCGGGATGGCGCGCCGGACGTGGTCGTCCGCACGGTCGAATCGCGTGGCAGCCAGAATATGGGTCTGGGCATCTACCAAAGTTCCCGCTCCGGGGTGGCCTACTCCTTCCGCTTCATGCCGCTAGACTTCGATCTTTCCAGCCTACGTGCTGCCGATCTCAGCGGCGACGGGCGCGAGGACCTGGCGATGGGATACGTGCGCGGAAGCGGAGGCGAAGGCGGCGCTGCTGTGTTGCGCCATGATGGCCAAGGGGGATTCCTGTCGCCACAGCTGTACCCTGTCACCGGCAGCGGACGCGCTTCGGTGGCCGTGGGGAGTTTCAACGGCGATCGCAGGCGTGATCTGGCAGTCGCGCGAGTAGGCTACCAATCGGGAACGCTGATCCACATGTTCCATCAGGATCCCTATGGCGCGCTCCAGCCCGCGACGCCATTGGAAGCGACGCCGCAACCCACGGGCCTGCTTGCGGTGGATCTGGATAGGGACACGCTGGACGATTTGTTGGTGTTGGGGGGCTCGAATTGGTCAGTTGGCTACTATCAAAGCCGGTATGGACGCGGCCTGGATGCCCAAGTGCGATATGCGGTGTCGCCCCCCGACGAAGAAGACGTCAACACATTGGTGGCGACCGACGTGAACCATGACGGGCACCTAGACGTGGTGCAGGTAAGTTCCGGCCGTCTGGATTTCCTCTACGGCACCGGCAGACGCTGGGGCACCGCAGCGCCCGGCAGCCATCCGCTGCTACCGGGAGGGCAGGCAGTGCGCAGTGCAACTCCCCAGCCTCTGGCCACGACACTTGCCGTCGCGCCTTCATCCGCTTCATCGCGAACCATCGAGCAAGGTGGGCGATGGGGTTCGAGCCGCGATGCTCGCTGGTTGCAGTCGCTGCCGCAGCGTCTGGCGTGGACCACGCGCGCGGCGTCAATCATGCGCGGTTGGATCGCGCAGCTGTCAGGATGGTGCAGCTCTCTGTTGTCCTCAAACACTTCCGGTACCACGCCGGAGGCGCCGATGGAGCGTGTGCGCAACACGTTAGACGCGGGAGTCGCGCGCACCGCGTCCTCTTCAGGCACGTGGAAGCCGCCACAGAAGCGCAACCCGTTTGTACCGACCTCGATAGGATTGAGACGCTGCGACCGCTTCCGCTAGCGGCGGACGTAGACCTGAGCGTCCTTTAGGCGAAGGTCAAGCAATCCTGCGCGTCGCAGCCTCTCGCATGGGATGTCTTCGCGCCAGCGGCGGTAGCGATGGACTTTGCTTCGCCCGCCAGCACCGCGATCTGCGCCCCCAGCACCAAATCGCTGACCTGGCCGAAATGCCGGTGGCGAAGACGGCCCTGCGCGTCGATCAGCACCAGCGTCGGCGTGCCGCGCATGGCATAGGCCTCCATGGTCTGCGGGATCGGTCCGCGCGTGCCGGGGCGGTCCACACCGACCGGGAAGACGATGCGGTATTCGTGCAGGAACGCTTCCAGCGCCACCGGCGTCATCGCCGCGTGGTGTTCGAACACGGCATGCAGGCCGACGACGGCGACCTGTTCCGCGGAGAACGTCGCGTGCACGCGCGACGCCTGCGGGAGGCCATGCGACACGCAACCTGGGCACAGCATCTGGAAGGCCTCGAGCACGATGACCTTGCCGCGGAGCGCTTCCAGCGACAGGGCGCGGGAGGTGTTGAACCAGCGGTCCACCTGCCAGGGTGGCGCCGGGCGATCCATGGCATTCATGGGGATGTTCTCGTGGGGTCGCGGCCGGCCCATCCGAGCCGGCGCGAGCAGGGTGCGATTACTGGTTCGGCTTGCCGGGCAGGCTCAGGTTGCCGGAGGCGACCTTGAACACGTCCACCACGCACAGCAGCGGTGCGTGCACGCTGGCGTTGACGCGCAGGCCGGCGGTGACGCCGTCGAAGCTGCCCGCAGTGACCACGCCGATATCGTCGAACGGCACTTTCACTTCGACCGTCTCGGCATTCAGCGTCGGACTCCAGCCGGGGCTGTCAAGCAGGATCGGAAAGCCTGGCCAGGTCTTCGGGAGGCGCGGCTTGCTGCCTGCGCGAATGTCGACCACGCCCAGCGCGCCGGGACCGCAGGCGTCGTTCGGCTTCAGCACCACCCAATGGCTGTGCCAGAGGTCGCCGTCGTTATCGCGCCTGCCGTCGCCGTTCTCGTCGTACAGCGGCGTGTCGTCGAAATCGGGATGCGCGGTGACCGCCATCGCCAGGATGCCGGCGCCTTTCTCGAAGCCGACTTCGTACGGATCGATGGTGGTCGGCCACACGTAGGAGAACACGTCGCTGCCGGCCAGCTTGCCCGTCGCGGCGGGCGTGCTCTTGCCGGCCTTGCCGGACACCGCCATGTGGAATGTGGCGATGTTCTTGTCGGTGCTGATCTTGGTGTGGACGATGTCGAAATCGGCGGTCACCGCCTTGTTGGCGGTGGACGGGATACCGCCGGTGTGGGCCTTGCCGTCATGGGCGTGCACGCCGCCGATGGCCAGCGCGAGTGCGGCGGCCAACGCGAAACGTCGGGTGGTGTTCTGGCGCATAATGAAATTCCTCTTGCTTGCTCTTGCAGGGTGGGTGGGAGGTACCGGGCGGCGTCCGATGGCAGTCGGGCGCCGTCCTTCTTTTTTCCGCCTAGGGCGGAGTCGGTTGGCGGAAGCGGGCCACGCTTCCCAGCCGTTGTTCGTCGTCGGCAGGCTGCTGTTCGGCACAGTCCACGCGCAGTTCGCTGTCGCCGAAGGCCTTGTCCAGGAAGGCGCAGACATGCGGCGCGGTGCGTTCGCCCGAGGCGAACGGTCGGAAGAACTCGCAGCCCAGGCAGGTCCGCAGGCCGGTGGCCAGCCCCTGTTCCTGCGCTTCGTTGACCAGCAACTGGGTGACCCGCAACAGCGCGCCGAGGTCGGTTTCGTCGAGCGATTCGATCAGCGAACCCATGCCCTGGTCCGGGCGCTGCAGCTGGGTGGCCATGCGCGAGCCGGCCGAGGTCAGCTTCACACGGGCGGCGCGCGCATCGTCGGGGTCGGGTGTGCGGCGGATCCATTGCTTGCCTTCCAGCGCCTTCAGCGAGTCGCTGAGGCTGGCCGCCGACAAGCCCAGGCGTTCGGCGATCTGCCGCGCACGCAGGCCGTCCTGCACGCCCTGCAGCATGCGCAGCACGGCTGCCTGCGTCGGCGGCAGCGAGGGCGTGCCGTCCTGGCGCCACGATTGGGCGCGCACCAGGTGGGCGAGCTGTTCCAAGCCGCGCGTGGCCTGTCTGCGCTGAAAAGGGGTATCGATCATGGCAAATAAGTTAGGAGTCCTAACCAAATAAGTCAATGGCCGTTCGTCGGCACGATGCGGCAGGCCCACCGTGTCACCAGCGCACCATCGGCAGCGGATCGAGTGGATGGTGGCGCAGGCGCGTGAGCGTCAGTTCCGCCAACCGCCGGTGGAAGCCTGCGTCCGGGAAGGCCGCCATCACATCGCGCACGGCACGCCGCGAGAGGCCGAACCGGCGCATGCCCAGGCTGACGTCGATCCAGTCGGCGCGGCGGAAGGCCTCCACTGCGGGCGACGTGCCGGCCGGCGTGCGCATGAACTTGTGATGGCATTCGATCATCGCGTCGATTTCGACCATCCAGGCCGCCTTTCCCGTCTGGTGCAGGTAGTCCCTCGCGAGTATCCGCGAGGGTGGCAGGTAGTCGAACGTGCCGGCGGTCCAGATGCCGAGGTCATGGAAGGCCACGGCGATGCTCAGTTTCTCGAGCGCATCCGCATCGCCGGGCGCCAGTTGCCAGTAGAAGTTCGCCACCCGGTACGCATGGTGGCGATACCCGGTGGCGTCTTCACCCAATGACCCTGCGTGCGCGGCGAGCAGGGCGTCCAGCGTGGGCAACGCGGTCAGCATGGCCGCGCAAACCGGCTCAGGTCGCAGGCTGGGCCAACGTCGTGCGCCCACGGCGCAATGCGCGCACCTGCAGCACCATGCCCACGAGGAAGACCAGGAAGGTGCCGCCGACCAGTTTCTGCAGCAGCGGATCCTGCGGCCCGGACACCAGCGGCGCATCGATCGGCACGCGGGTCAGCGTCTCGGTGAAGCCGGGGATGAAGTGGAAGTACACCGTCAGCGTGAACGCCAATGCAGACGCGATATGCCGCCACGAACCCAGGACCGCGTTGCGGCCCAGCAGCACGGCGACCGCGAGCACGATCAGTGTCAGCACGGTCAGCCCGTGCGCTTCGCTCAGCTTGCCGGTGCGCATCAGGAAGAAGCTGGTGAGGCAGGTGGCGACGGTGAACCAGGTGTAGGTCTTGCCCAGCGGCGTTGCGTAACGGATGTCATGGTGGCGCAGCAGCGCGTACAGGCCGCCGAACAGCGAAATCAAGCTGATGGCGGTATGGAACCAACCGAACGGGGTGATGTTGAGCATGGGATGTTCCTCAAGGGGCAGGCGAAGGATCGGGAAGATCGAACTGCATGAGGTTCCAGCGGGTGACGTCCTCTTCCCACTCGTCGCCGGTCGCGGCGCTGAGCGGCAGGGCGAGGTTGGCGACGATCATGCGGCGGCCCTGCACGGCGCTGGCCGCCGGGAACAGCAGGGCACGCGGCGCACCCTGCCCATCCACGCCGAGGAAGTCGCCCGCCCGATGACGCACGCGGCCGCGCTCGTCCAGTGCGACCAGCGTGTCGATCTGGTTGGCGGATACCCACAGCAGGCCTTCGTGGAACAGCAGGCCGTCGGCACCGTAGACGCTGTCGGCCAGTACCTCGATGGCGCCGTCAGGCATGCGCTTGCGCAGGACGCGGCCGTCGCCGGCGTTGTTGATGTAGAGGATGGACTGGTCGGCGTTGAAGGCCATGCCGTTCGCGCCGAACGGCAATGCGCCGGTCGTCGCCAGCAGCGGATCGCGCGCGAACACGCCCACCTTGCACGGACGGCAGGTCGCCGCGTTCGCGATGCGGTAGACCGCGCCCTGGAACGAATCGGAGACATATAGCGTGCCGGCGCGGTCGAACACCAGGCCGTTGATGGCCGGGAAGCCCTGCGACCCGAACGTGATCGTGTCGTGGCTGCCATCGGGATTGTCGATGCGCCGTGCTGGCGGCGCGCGGGGCGACAGTGCGGCGAACGTGGCCACATCCTCGATCGCGCTGTCCGCATCGAAGCGTGCCGGCAGCCGCTGCAGTTTCGAGGCGCCGAAGTTCAGTACGTAGACCTGGCCATCGTGGAAGGCGACGCCGGTGAGCGGCGTCGGCCCGAAGTGACGCTGGGCCAGCAACCGGCCATCGGCGGCGAAGCGCAACACCTGGTTGTTGCGCGCCGATTCCGGCATGCGCGCGTCGAAAGTGCCGACGTACACCTCACCGGTCGCGGGATCGACATCCAGGCTTTCCGGATGACGGGCATCCGAGGGCAACGTGGCGAACGGCGTCACCTGCAGGCGCACGGCATCCGCGGCGACGCATACGCTCGCCGCCGACAGGGCGGCGAGACCGAAGGCGAGCAAGAGGCGACGGCGCATGCGTGGCTCCATCGAAGGGCAGAGCGCACGCTGGCATGGTGCTTCCCGTACAGGCTTGTACCCGCGTGCGGGCACGCGGCGGGAACGAAGAACGCCGGCAGGGCCGGCGTTCCGGGGGTGCATGAAGCGATGCTGCTTCAGCGGTTGTCGAGGCTCCAGCCGCCGGCGCCGCGGGCCGCCAGGGTGATGAAGCCACCGGCCAGGGCGAAGTTCTTCAGGAACATGATCTGCTGGATCTGGTCGCCCAGGTTGCTGTGGAACAGCACGGCGCTTGCAATCGAGAACGCCGCCAGCAGGCTGGCGACGATGCGGGTCCTGTAGCCGGCGACGATGGCCAGGCCGCCCAGCACTTCCAGCGCGATGACCAGCGGCAGCAGGGCGCCGGGGACGCCGACGGACTCCATGTAGCCGGCGGTGCCGGCGTAGGCGGCCAGCTTGCCCAGGCCGGAGATGACGAACAGGGAGGCCAGCAGGCTGCGGCCGACGAGATCGGCGGCGCCACGCAGGGCGGGAATACGGGTGGTGCTCGCGGTAGCGGTGACGGTGGACATGGTGGACTCCGGGGAATGAGGGGTGGGTGCAGCGGGTACGGAGGGCAGATTAGGGCGTGGCAAGGCATCCCGGAAGCCTATATATTTCGATGAAAACCATCGTCTGGGGCGATACATGCTGGATGCCATCACGCTCGACCAGCTCCGCACCTTCATCGCCGCCGCCGAGCAGGGCAGCTTTTCCGCTGCGGGCCGCAAGCTGCGCCGTGCGCAGTCGGTGGTCAGCCAGACGCTGGCCAATCTCGAGCTGCACCTCGGCGTCAGCCTGTTCGACCGCAGCGCCCGTTACCCGCAACTGACCGAGGCCGGCCGACTGCTGCTGGTCGAAGCGCGCGCGGTCGCCGAGCACATGGACACCTTCAAGGCGCGCGCCCGCAGCGTGGCGGAAGGACTCGAGCCCGAACTCTCGGTGGCCGTGGACGTGATGTTCCCCATGGGTGCGCTGACGCGCGCCGCCACCCACAGCCGCGCTGCGTTTCCGCACACGCCGCTGCGGTTGTACGTGGAGGTCCTGGGAGGCGTGATCCAGCCCGTGCTGGACGGCAGGTGCCGCATCGGCGTGGTGGGCTCGCTGCCGGACCTGCCCGCCGGTGTGGTGGCCGAACCGCTGCTGGCGGTGCCCTTCGTCACGGTCGCGGCGCCCACGCACGCGATGGCGGCGCAGCGCGGCACGGTGCCGGTGAAGACCGCGGCGAAGCATGTGCAGCTCGTGCTGACCGATCGCACGCCGTTGACGGCGGGGCGCGATTTCGCGGTGCAGTCGCCGCTCACCTGGCGCCTGGCCGATCTGGGTGCGAAGCACGCCTTCCTGCGCGCGGGCCTGGGCTGGGGCCACATGCCGCTGCACATCGTCGAAGAGGATCTCGCTGCGGGCCGCCTGAAGCGCCTGCGCATCGCCGATGCGGATCCGCGCTATGCGCAGATGCCGATGCGTGCGGTCTGGCGCAAGGACACGCCGCCCGGACCGGCTGGACGCGCGTTCCTGGACCAGTTGCGCGCGGACTGAAGCTGGCGCCCGCTCAGCCCATCGGCTGGCGCAGCTGCCCGCGCGCCAGCGCGGTCGCTTCATCCACTTCCATCGGCCGGCCGAAGAAATAGCCCTGCATCTCGTCGCACTGCATCTGCTGCAGTGCGTTCATCTGTTCCACGGTTTCCACGCCTTCGGCGATGGTGCGCAGGCCCATTTCGTGGGCCAGCACCAGGATCGTGCGGGCGATGGCGCGATCGGTGCTGTCCTCCGCGGCGATGCCGTCCACGAAACTGCGGTCGATCTTGATGACGTCCAGTGGCAGACGCTGCAGGTACGACATGCTGGAATAGCCCGTGCCGAAGTCGTCCAGCGCCAGGCGCACGCCGAGTTCGTGCAGCGACTGCAGGATCCGCTGCGCCGCGCCCATGTCCTCCACCAGCACGCTCTCGGTGAGTTCCAGGGTCAGCGCGTCGGCCGGCAGCGCGTGCCGCTGCAGGCAGTCGGCGATCCACGGCGCCAGCGTCGGCTGGCCCAGCTGGCTGGGCGACAGGTTGACCGCCATGCACAGCGTGCGCAGGCCCATCGCCCGCCAGCGGGCCAGTTGCTGGCAGGCCTGTTCCAGCACGAAGTGGCCGATGTCCTCCATCAGGCCCGCGCTTTCGGCCAGCGGAATGAAGACCGACGGCGGTACCTCGCCCCATGCCGGATGGCGCCAGCGTGCCAGCGCCTCGAAGCCGATCAGTTGCAGGGTGTCGCCCGCCACCACGGGCTGGTATGCCAGGCGCAACTGGCCGCGCGCCACGGCCTCGCGCAGGGCGGTGACGCGGCTCAGGCGATCGTTGGCATCCTGCTGCGCGCCGGCCGAAGGCAGCCGCACCTGGTTGCGTCCTGCGCGCTTGGCCAGGTGGCGCGCGTCGTCCGCGCTGCGGAGCAGGCTCTGCAGGTCGATGCCGTGTTCGGGCGCATGCGCCAGGCCGATGCTGGCGGTGACGGTGAACGAGGGATGGGTGGAGTACAGCGCGATCGGCTGTCCCACCGCGCGCCGGATCTCCTCCGCCCAGCGGCTGAGCTGGTCGATGTCGGTATCGATGAAGTGCACCAGGAAGCCTTCGCCGCCATAGCGGTACACGCGGCCCTGTTCGCCCACCGCGCCCGAGATGCGCTGGCCCATGCGGCGCAGCACTTCGTCGCCGCCATCGTGTCCGAACGAATCGTTGACCATGCCGAACCCGTCCAGGTCGACGATGGCCAGCCCGTGCCCTGACGGCGCCTGCGTGCCGATCTGCTCGGTGATCAGGGTCGCCTGCGCCGAGAACCGCGGCAGGCCGGTGGCGCTGTCCATCGCGGCCGCATCGTTGAGCCGTCGCTGCGCATCGAGCCGGCGTTCGGTCTCGGTCAGCAGCGAGCGCGCCGTCTCCGCCGCCTCGGTGGAGCGGCGCCGCGACAGGTCGAGCAGGAACAACACGAACGCGATCAGCAGGCCGCTGCTCAGGCCGCCCACGACGAGTGCGCGCGGCAACGCGAACGAGGTCAGCGAGGGCGGTGCCCACAACGAAAGCTCCACCTCGTGGCCGGGCAGGGCGACGGTCTGCACCGACAGCGGCTCGCCGAAGGTCTGGCCCTGTTCCACCGTCGCCATGCCATCCGCGGTCGCGCGTACCGGGCGGTCGGAGAACACCGCCTTGTTGAGGGTCATGACGAAGCCGTCCAACGCGATGAAGGCCTGCGTGCGCCGCCCGGCTTCGTCCACCGTCAGCCACCACCCGCCCGGCACCGGCTGCAGCAGGCCTTCGTCGGCGACCGGCGACGGTGGCGACGGCGCGGCAGGTGCGTCGAACCCCGGTTCGACCCAGCGGAACTCGCCTGCATCGCCCACGCTGCGCACCACGCGGAACGCAGCGAACGCGCGGACCATGTCGGCGACATGGCGGTCGAACAGCGCTTCCGCCATCTCGGGACGCGCGGCCACCAGCGACGACGACAACTGCCGCAGCGCGCCGCGACGGAGTTCCACGCCGCGCAGGAAGGTCGCCGATGCGCTCGCCGTCTGGGTTTCCATCACCCGGCGAGCCATCGCATCGCGGTCCGCGCTGGCGGCCAGCCAGAACATGCCGCCCAGCGTCAGCGCGGCGGCCATCGGCAACACGCCGAAGAGACGCTCGCGCAGGGAATTCTCGCCCGCGACCGCCAGCGCCAGGCCCATCGCGACCAGCTGCGCCGTCGCGGTCAGCGAAATCTGGTAGACCGACATGCCTTCGCGCGGGTAGGGCAACTGGATCAGCAGGCCCAGCGCCGCCATGCCCGCCACCGACGCCATCGCGATGCCCAGCCCGCGCACGAGGCCCCAGCGCACGTTCTCCCAACGCTGCAGCGCCTGTGGCAGCAGGGCCACCCCCACCCACGCGGTCAGCACGCCGTAGTCGGTATAGCCGCCGATCAGGGGCGTGCTGGCGCGGGGAAGCCATCCCACCCGGTGCAGCAGGGCGTTCAGCGGGGTGGTGACCTGGCCCAGCGTCTGCAGCAGCGTGAGCAGCAGGGGGGCCGCCACGATGGCCATCAGGAGCCAGGCGGCATGCTCGCGGTCGCGTTGGCGCAGCAACAGGGCCAGCGCTAGCAGGGCGACGGCCAGCGTCGATACCGGGCGCATGGGCGGATAGTCCACCCCCATCCTGCCCACCAGGCTGCCGGGCACGTGCCAGCCCACCAGGGCCAGCACCGCGAACGCCAGCACGAAGGCGATCAGTTCGGCACTGGTGTCCAGGGCCTGTCCCGCCCGCAGTGACGGCGTATACACCAGCAGGAAGATCGCCAGCGCCGAGAGCGCAAGCGACCAGCCGATATCGGCCGCCGGGGCATGGGGTTGCAGTGCGCCCAGGACCGGCTGCACGGCGAGCAGCAGCAGCGCCGCCGCCGACACGCGCATCACGAATTCGGGCCAGTACCCCCGCCACAGGCGGGCCCAGGCGATGACCGCCGCGGCCGCCAGCACCAGGCACGTGCCCAGGCCGTGGAACTGCCACAGATGCAACACGAACAGCAGCGACAGCAGGCCCGCCACTGCGCCGCGCACCTGGCGGTGTTCGCTGCGCCAGGTGGCGATGGCCACCAGCACCCCGACCAGCGGCACGCTGTCGTCGACGAAGTGGCCACTGCCCATGTTCGCCAGCATGAAGCCGGCCGCCATCGCCCATGCCAGCGCGGCGGCGAAACGCTGCGCCCACTGCACGGGCCGCCATAGGTCCTGGTGTATCGCCAATGCCATCCCCTGCGGGGCCGACACCCCGTGCCCCTGTGATACCCAAATCGCCGCCGCCCCGCAAGCGCGGGCGGCGCAATCGGTGAACAGGGCGGGCAGAACCGGCGCGCCGTCACGCGCGCCGGCGGCGATCGGGCATCAGCTCTTGACGAACGCCAGCATGTCGGCGTTGAGCTTGTCCTTGTGGGTGTCGGTGATGCCGTGCGGGGCGCCCGGATAGACCACCAGCTGGCTGTTCTTCACCAGCGTGGCCGACGCGCGCGCCGCGGCGTCGATCGGCACGACCTGGTCGTCGTCGCCGTGGATGATGATCGTGGGCACGTCGAACTTCTTCAGGTCCTCGGTGAAATCGGTCTCCGAGAACGCCTTGATGCTGTCGTAGGTGTTCTTGTGGCCGCCCATCATGCCCTGCAGCCACCACGCATCGATCACGCCCTGCGACGGCTTCGCGCCCGGACGGTTGTAGCCGAAGAACGGGCCGCTGGGGATCTCCTTGAACAGCTGCGCGCGATTGGCCAGCAGGCCGGCGCGGATGCCGTCGAACACGTCGATCGGCAGGCCGCCGGGGTTGGCGTCGGTCTTCAGCATCAGCGGCGGCACCGCCGAGACCAGGCCGGCCTTCTTCACCCGCTTGGTGCCATGGCGGCCGATGTAGCGCGCCACTTCGCCGCCGCCGGTGGAGAAGCCGAACATCGCGATGTCCTTCAGGTCCAGGTGTTCGATCAGCTGCGCCAGGTCATCGGCATAGTGGTCCATGTCGTTGCCGTCCCACGGCTGGCTGGAGCGCCCGTGGCCGCGACGGTCGTGCGCGATCACGCGGCAGCCGTTCGCGGCCAGGTGGTACATCTGCGACTCCCAGCTGTCGGCATTCAGGGGCCAGCCGTGGCTGAGGGTGACGACCGGGCCGTCCTTCGGGCCCCAGTCCTTGAAGTAGATCTGTACGTCGTCTTTGGTGGTGAACAGGCCCATGGTGGTTCTCTCTACGGTGGAGGAGGGGGGAGGAAGCGACGATGCGGTGGGAGCGGGCGGTTCGGTACGCCCGCAGGCGGACAGGGGCAGGAAGGCGGCGCCGGCCAGGGCGGTGCCTGCCAGCATCAGCTGCCGTCGTTGCAGGTCGATGTCGCGGGGGAAATCCGGCATGACGAGGATCCGGGAGGGTGGGACGGCGCCCACCTTCCCATCCCCACCCGCGCGTCGATTGCACCGGCGTGCGCAGATGCGGCGGCACAGCCATGGCGCGTGAGCGCGAGCGGGGAAACGCAGGCGCGCAGGTGCGCTAGAGTCCGCGGACCCTCACTGGAGCGCTGTCATGCCGATCGAACTGAATATGCTGGCCTGGTCCGCGGCCCTGGGGCTGGTGCACGTACTGCTCGGCGCGGCGCTGATCACGCACCAGCGAGGGCTGCGCTGGAACGTGGGCGCGCGCGATGCGGTGCTGCCCCCGGTCACCGGCGTGGCCGCGCGTGTGGATCGCGCACTACGCAACTTCTTGGAGACCTTTCCATTCTTCGCCGCGGCCGTGCTCGCGGTCGTCGTGCTGGAACGGGGCGACGCCAGCACCGCGCTGGGCGCGCAGTGCTATTTCTGGGCGCGCCTGGTGTATGTGCCGCTGTACGCGGCCGGGGTGCCTTACCTGCGCACGGTGGTGTGGGGCGTCTCGCTGTGGGGCCTGCTGCAGCTGCTGTGGGCCCTGCTGTGACTGCGCAGGGCTGCAGGTTCATCGCAGGGCAGGCCTGGGGCGCCGGATTGACACTAGACTAGGGGCGAACCCCTTCAGGCCCGCGCCCGTGCGCGCGGGCGTCGTGCGACCGAACGATGCTGTCCCGCCTTTCCCCCCTGACAAGCCTGGTGCTGCTGGCCTCCCTGGCGTTGGCCGGCTGCCGCATGGACGCTCCCGACATGGCGCCCGACGCGCTGGCGCAGGCGCCGGTGGAGCCGCCGAAGGACACTCCCGCGCAGCAGGCCGAGCGCGGTGACGGTGCGGTCTCCAGCGGACCCGTTCCCACCGGTACCCGCGGGCAGGACAGGGCGCTGCCGACCGATTGGCCGAGCGCGCGGGTCACCTCCGGTACCGCACAGGTCAGCTGCCAGGCCGACTACACCACCGAGGAGGGCGATGGTGTACCGCTGGAATCGCTGGCCTTCTTCAGTGTGGTGGATGCGCTGTCGCCGTGCCAGAAGGGCGGTGTGCTGCGCCTGCGCTACCAGGGCAAGATCGCGGCCGATTTCACCGACCTGGTCACGCGCGTGGCCGACATCGCCGACCGCATGGGCATCCACAAGCGCATCCTGGACCTGGATTCGGCCGGCGGCCAGGTCGAGGACGCCATCCGTGCCGGCGATGCCATCGGTGCCAGTGGCTGGACCATCTGGGTGCGCGAAGGCTCGATCTGCCACAGCGCGTGCGTGTTCGTGCTGGGGGCCGGCGACAACCGGATGATCTCCGGCAAGGTGGGCGTGCACCGCATCATCCGCATGAGCTCCACCGCCACCACCCGCAGCGAACTGAACGAAGAACTGCGCGGCGTCTACGACCGGGTGAAGGACTACCTGTCGCGCAACGGCGTGGCCGTGGCGGTGGCCGACCTGATGATGACGGTGCCCAACCGCCGGCTTCGCCTGCTCGACAAGGACGAACTGCAGGAATACGGCCTGGATGGCACCAACGCAGCGCAGGACGATCTGGACCGCCTGCAGTTGATGCGCCGTTGCGGCGAGGACTTCGTGCTGCGCCGCGACGCCTTCATGCGCAGTTTCGACAGCCAGTGCAAGACCGCGGGCGCCGGACTGGACGAGATGCAGGCCTGCGGCCTGGCGCTGCGCGAGCAGTTCCGCTTCCCCGACGCGAACTGCCCGGCCGACAGCCCGCTGTCGGAGTTCGACCGCATGGCCGATGTGGAAGCGGCACCGGAGGACGCCGCCGACGCCCCTCGGTCAGAGGCGGGCACCGCACCCTGAGCCGCACGCCGCGCCATGGCGGCGCACTGAGGCTTTGTCGTTCACGCGTCAACCAAAAGGCTCAACGCCGAGGTTTGTTGCGAGTAGAGCGATGTGGAGCCGGGCAGGGGGGCTAGCCCTCGACGCCCAGCACCCGGATCTCGGTATCGCCCACGCGAACGATCTGACCGGCCCGGATCTTCGCCGTCTTGCGCAGCTCCACCGCGCCGTCCACCGTCACGTCGCCGCTGGCGACGATGGCTTTGCCCTGGCCGCCGCTGTCGGCGAGGCCGACCAGCTTCAACAGTTGGTTGAGTTCCACGTGGTCGCGGTCGAGATCGAAGTCGATGATCTGCATGCGGGCAGTGTACCTCCCGCTCACTCCGCCTCGAAGCGCGCAACCTCGTCGATCTGCGCCTGGGCACGTCGCAGGCTGGCGCCGGTCACGCTGTCGTCCATGAACTTGGCCAGGCGCGGGCGCGCCGGCCGGCGCGACCAGCGGTGCAGCCATGCGGTGCCCAGCAGGCCCGCCGCACCGACCCCCAGCCCGATCCAGACCGTGCCCGGCGCACGTGCGTACAGGTCGGTGCCGCCCAGGCCTGACAGCACCATCAGCAGCGGCACCCACAGGAACCACCACGGCAGCCCGGCCAGCATGCCGTTGACGATGTAGGTGCGGCGCAGGGTCGCCAGGCGCTTCTGGATCTCGACGATGGGCTGGGCGTAGTCGATTTCGCCGATGCGGTGCAACGTCTGGCCCGCCATCGCGATCGTGGCGATGCCGTAGAGCTGCACTACGATGCCCGCGACGATCGTCGTCCACGGCAGTCCATCGGCCGATTGCCCGCCCTGGATCCAGAGCAGCGCGGCCAGCCCGATGAAGGGAATGCCGAAAATCGTCTGAACCACCTGGCCCCAGAACAGCGGGCGTAGGCTGGACAGTGCCTTCTGCTTGCGCTGCTGCAGCAGTACATCGGTCTGCAGCGCATCGTGCCGCTCCAGCCGGCGCGACAGGGTCTGCCAGGCGAGTTTCAGGTCATCGGGTTCCATCGAGGCGATTCCGTGGGCGTGGGTCATGGTCAGAGTTCCTGGCGCAGCCGCTGCTTCAGCCGGCTGATCTTGGTGGCGACGTTGGTCTCGCTCAGGCCGAGCACGTCGGCCATCTCGCGGTAACTGCGGTCTTCCAGATAGAGCAGCAGCAGCGCGCGGTCGAGCGGGGGTTGTGCGTGGATGAAGCGGTGCAGCTGGTCCACCTGATGGCGCGCTTCGTGCTCGTGGGCGTGCGGATCGGCCACCTCGCCGTGGTGGTCACCGAAGGGCTCCGGCTGCACGCCCCGGGTCCGGCCGCGCACGTAGGAAATCGCCACGTTCAGCGCGATCCGGTACATCCAGGTGGCAGCCGGGCGCTGCGGGTCGTAGCCGGGCCAGGCGCGCCACAGCTGGGTGGCGATCTCCTGCATCAGGTCGTCGCGGTCGTCCGGGTGCCAGGCATACGTGCCGGCCACCTTGGCGACAATGCCGCGATGGGCCTGCAGCAGGGCCTGGAAGCCCTCACGCGCGTCCGTGTCCGTGGGAGAAGTCATGGCGAGCGTCGTTTCCATTCCGGCACCGGGTCGATTGTGCGGTCAGAACGTGATTCGCCACCGTGGCGGAAAAATCACGGCGCTCCCGGCAGAATCCGGGCCGTCGTGTGCTGCAGCGCGACAGGAGCCCCCCGAAGGCGCACAATATGCGGCTCGGCGTGCGGCTCCGCGACGCCCCGGAGTCTCTCGCATGTCCACCGAATCCCCTTCTCCCGCCCCCCTGTTGTTCGCCGATCTCGGCCTGTCCGCGCCGGTCATGGCCGCCGTCACCGCGGTGGGCTACGAAAGCCCGTCGCCGATCCAGGCGGCCACCATTCCCGCCATGCTGGCCGGCCGCGACGTGCTGGGCACGGCGCAGACCGGTACCGGCAAGACCGCCGCGTTCGCGCTGCCGGTGCTGTCGAACATCGATCTGAATGCCGAGCGCCCGCAGGCGCTGGTGCTGGCGCCCACGCGCGAGCTGGCCATCCAGGTGGCCGAGGCGTTCCAGAAGTACGCGACGAAGATCCCGGGGTTCCACGTGCTGCCGATCTACGGCGGCCAGAGCTATTACCCGCAGCTGCAGGCGCTGAAGCGCGGCGTGCATGTCGTCGTCGGCACGCCCGGCCGCGTGATCGACCATCTGGAGCGCGGCTCGCTGGACCTGTCCGGCCTGACCACGCTGGTGCTGGACGAGGCCGATGAAATGCTGCGCATGGGCTTCATCGACGATGTCGAGACCGTGCTCAAGAAGACCCCGGAAACGCGCCAGGTGGCGCTGTTCTCGGCGACCATGCCGCCGGCGATCCGGCGCATCGCCCAGACCTACCTGAAGCAGCCGGTGGAAGTCACCATCGCGGCCAAGACCACCACCTCGGCCAACATCCGCCAGCGCTACTGGTGGGTGAGCGGCATGCACAAGCTGGATGCACTGACCCGCATCCTGGAAGTGGAACCGTTCGATGGCATGATCGTCTTCGCCCGCACCAAGGCGGCGACCGAAGAACTGGCCGACAAGCTGCAGGCGCGGGGACTGGCGGCCGCCGCGATCAACGGCGACATGCAGCAGGCGGCGCGCGAGAAGACCATCCAGCAGCTCAAGGACGGCAAGCTGGACATCCTGGTGGCCACCGACGTGGCCGCGCGCGGCCTGGACGTTGAGCGGATCAGCCACGTGCTGAACTACGACATCCCGTACGACACCGAGAGCTACGTGCACCGCATCGGCCGCACCGGCCGTGCCGGCCGCACGGGCGACGCCATCCTGTTCGTCACCCCGCGCGAGAAGGGCATGCTGCGCGCGATCGAGCGCGCCACGCGCCAGCCGATCGAAGAGATGCAGCTGCCCAGCGTGGAAGCGGTGAACGACCGTCGCGTGGAGAAGTTCCTGGCCCGCATCACCGACACGCTGGCCTCCGGCAGGGCGGGCGAGTTCCGCGCGCTGATCGAGCGCTACGAGCGCGAGCAGAACGTGCCGGCGGTGGACATCGCCGCCGCGCTGGCGCAGCTGGTGCAGGGCGATACGCCGCTGCTTCTCTCGCAGGAGCGCACGCCGCGTGAGGCGCGCCCGGCGCGCAGCGAGACCTACGGCAACGCGCCCCGTCGTGAGCGCGAGGAGCGGCCACGCCGTGACGACGGCCATGGCGAGCGTCCGGCACGCAGTGTCGACAAGCCCGAGCGTTCGAAGATCGAACGCCCCGACACCGACCGTCCGCGCGCCGACAAGCCGCCGCGCAGCGACAAGCCCGAGGTGGGCATGGAGACCTACCGCATCGAGGTGGGCCACATGCACGGAGTGAAGCCCGCCAACATCGTCGGCGCCATCGCCAACGAGGCGGGGCTGGAAAGCCGCTACATCGGCCGCATCGACATCCAGCACGACCACACCACGCTGGACCTGCCCGAGGGCATGCCGCGCGAGGTGCTGATGCACCTGAAGAAGGTCTGGGTGTCCGGCCAGCAGCTGCGTATCCACAAGCCGGGCGAGGGGGGCGGTGAGGCGCCGCCTCGCCGCTTCGGCGGCCCTGGCGCCGGCAAGGGCAAGCCGCGGGGCGACAAGCCGTTCGGCGCCGGCAAGCCCGGCCTCAGGCCGCATCGCAAGGGCCCTCCGCGCGAGGGATGACGGCCGGCCGGCGCGGGGGCGCCGGCATGTGGCACGGAGTTTGCATTTCGTAGACGCAAGCCAGCGCACCGGGTGTCGGGAAGCGGCGACGTACCGGAGTGTTCGTGAGGGGATGGGGCAGGCAACGGGGCACGATCGCGGGGTGGCTGGTGCTGCTCTGTGCATTGCCGTGCCTGGCCCTGGCCACGCCGCAGGTCGGCCGCGACTACCTGGTCACCGGCGCCCCCACGTCCGAACAGGCCCCGCAGCGTCACTGTACGCCCGCCATGCGGGCGCAACTGACCGAGCGGGTGGAGATCCCGGCGCCGCCCGGCGGCTGGTCGGGTGCGCCGCAGGCGGTCAACGTATTCAACGTCTTCGCCGGTGAAGTCCGGGTGCATCATGGCGACCGCGAAGTCTGCGGGCGCATGCACGATGCCCGCACGCGCGACTCCCGCTTCCGTGCCGGCATCGGCATGGTGGCGGTACCTCCGGCGGGCAGCCGCGAGCCGATCCAGGTCGCCTGGGCCACGCCGCTGAAGGCGGGCTGGATCCCGACCGTTCGCATCGGTGCGCCCAGCCCGATCCAGCAGTTCGATACCGCGCGGCTGCTGGTGCGCACGGCCTGCGTGGCCATCGCCATCGCGCTGGCCTTCATGGCGCTGATGGGCTTTCTGAGCACGCGCGACCGCGTTTTCCTGGGCTACACACTGCTATGCACGCTCACCGTGCTGGGCCAGGCCGTACTCAGCGGCCTGAGCGGTTATCCGGAACCCTGGCTGCCGATCGGCGACCAGGAATCGCGCTGGCTGGTGGTGCTCTCGTGCCTGGGCCTGCCCGTGCTGCTGTATGTGATGTGGCTGCTCACCGGTGCCGCACGTGCGTGGCGGGCAGCGGGCCGCTGGCTGGCCCGCGCGACGGTGGCGTTCTGCGCGACGGCACTGCTGGCGGTGTGGTTGCCGCGGGGCGCGCTGTCGCGGCTGGCCACGGGCATGGATGCAGGTTTCGCGGCGGGCTGCGTGGCGATCCTGGTCCTGAGCCTGGCCGGCCTGCGCCGCCGCCGGGGGGACGCCCTGGCCGCGATCGCCGCCGTGCTGCCATTCCTGGCGATGACGCTCATGGACATGGCCGACAACGGAGTCCTGATCGAATACCGGGTGGAAGCGATCCAGCTTGCGATCACCTGGTTCCTGACCGTCAGCGCCTACGTGCTGAACCTGCGCCTGGGCCAGCTGCGGCGCCAGCGCGACGAGATGCGCGCGCTGGCCGATACGGATGAACTGACCGGCCTGCCCAACCGTCGCGCCGGCCTGAAGCGGCTGGAACAGCACATGGACGCGGCCCGCGCCGACGGCGGGCTGCTGGCGGTCGGCTTCCTCGACATCGACCTCTTCAAGCGCATCAACGATGTCCACGGTCATGCCGTCGGCGACCGCGTGCTGGTGGCCGTGGCGGCCACGCTGACCTCGGCGGTGCGGGATCCCGCCGATGTCATCCGCATGGGCGGCGAGGAGTTCCTGGTGCTGTTGCCCGGGATCGGCGGTGCGACGGCGCGGGCGCGCCTTGACGCGATGCGGACCGGGGTGGGCGCCGCGGGGGCCGCCCTCGGCATCGAAGGGCTGGCGGTCACCGCCAGCATCGGCCTGGCCAGCCTGACGCCCGACGACGCCGACGCGGCGTCCCTGCTGCGGCGTGCCGACGAAGCCATGTACCGGGCCAAGCGCGCCGGTCGTGACCGGGTAGTGGAAGCCGGGTCCACGCCCGACGGCGAAGGCTGAGAGCCTGCGGCTTCTCCGGCAAGGTCGGCCGGGGCCTCAAGTGCGCCGAAGGCAGGCCGATCAACCGGAGTGGAACCCTGCGCCGATGTCTTCTCCGCCGGGACCGAAAGGAGCCAGGTGTGACACATACGGACGTCTCCACGACCGAAGCCGCCCCGTCACCGGACGACCGCAACCTGCGGCGGCTGCCGGCCCGCGTGGCGGTGCTCATCGCCCTGTCGGCGCTGGGCGCGCTGCTGATCGCGGCGATCCTGGAGACGCAGGCCGGCGCGACGGCCTACATCATCGGCGAGGGCCACTGGTCCAAGGCGCAACAGCGCGCCGTGCACAGCCTCTACCGCTATGCCGGCCATGGCGACCCGGCGGACCTGGCCGACGCGCGGGAGGCGCTGCGTGTGCCGCTGGGCGACCGCGCCGCTCGCCAGGCCCTGGAGCGCGACCCGGTCGACCTCGCGGCGGCGCGTGCGGGGTTCCTGCAGGGCGGCAATGCGCCGCAGGACATCGAACGCCTGGTCTGGATGTACCGCCTGCTGCACGATGCGCCGTACTTCCGCGAATCGGTCCGCCTATGGCGGGAGGCGGAGGCCGAGATCGACCAGCTGGTCGTGCTGGCCGATACGCTGGAAGCCCATCGGGCGCGGCGCGTGCCCGATGAGGCCAGCGTGCTCGCCTACAAGCGGCAGCTCACCGCCATCGATGCGCGCCTGCGACCGAAGGAGCTGGCCTTCTCGCGCTCGCTGGCCGAGGGCGCGCACTTCCTGCGACGCATGCTGCTGGCGCTCAGTGCGGCCGCCTTCGTCCTGCTGTGCGCTTACGCCCTGCATGTGATGCGCAGCACCCTGCGCCGCGTGCGCGACACGGAAAGCGAGTTTCGTCTGGCCTTCCACCAGTCGATGGTCGGCATGCTCAAAGTAGATCGCCATGGACGGTTCACCCAGGCCAACGAGGCGCTGGGCCGGATCCTGGGCATGTCGCTGACGGAGCTGCGCATGCAGCGTCTGGCCGATGTGCTCCACGCCGATGACCTGCCCGTGGACGAGCGCGGCGCCATCGACTGGGTGCGGTTGCAGGAGCCGGGCGAGCGCCGCCTGCTGCGCCGCGATGGCACGCTGCGCTGGGTGCGCTGGAGCGCTTCGTGGGTCGGCGTGCGCGGTGGGCGCGGCGAGCAGCTGTTCGCGCTGGCCGAGGACGTGTCCGAAGCGCACGAACTGGCCTGCGAGATCGCCCACCAGGCCAGCCATGACGAACTCACCGGCCTGATCAACCGGCGCGAGATCGCGCGCAGGCTGGACCGCGCGCTGGAAACCGCGCACGGCGGCGGGCAGCGGCACGCGCTGTGCTTCATCGACCTGGACCAGTTCAAGCTGGTGAACGACACCTGCGGGCACGAGGCCGGCGATCGCTTCCTGTGCCATTTCGCCACCCGCCTGGCGTCGCAGCTGCGCCGCGGAGACTGGCTGGGCCGGTTGGGGGGCGACGAGTTCGCCGTGCTGCTGCACGACACCACGCTGGACGAAGCGGAAGCCGCGATGGCGCGCGTGCACGCGGCATTGGCCGGGCAGGCATTCCGATGGAACGGACGCGCGTTCGGCCTGAATTGCTGCGTCGGCGTTGTCGAGATCAACGACGAGGCGATCGATGCCGACTGGCTGCTGCGGGCGGCCGATGCGGCGTGCTACGTGGCCAAGGAGGAGGGACGCAACCGCATCCGCTGCTACCGCGACGCGGACCCCAGCCTGTCGCGTCGCCGCCACGAACTGGAATGGGTGGCGCACACGCAGCTGGCCATCGCCGAGGACCGGCTGGTGCTGTACGCACAGCGGATCGTGCCGCTCGAGGGTCCGCCGCGCCTGCAGTACGAGGTGCTTGTTCGTCTGCGCGACCGCGAGGGCAGGCTGCATGCGCCGGGCGTGTTCCTGCCGGCCATGGAGCGTTACGGCCAGGTCATGGCGGTCGACCGGTTCGTCCTGATGGCCGTGTGCCGGCATTTCGCGCGCAATCCGGGCCGGCTGGCCGGCGTGGAGCTCTGCCACGTCAATGTCTCCGCCCAGTCCGTCGCGGATCCGGCCTTCCTGGAGCATGCCGGCGCATTGCTGGACCGCCATCCCGGCGTGGCGGCGCGGCTGTGCTTCGAGATCACCGAAACCGCGGTGATCGCCAACCTCGACGACGCCTGCCGCTTTATCGAGGCGATGCGTGTCCGCGGGTGCCGGATCGCGCTGGACGATTTCGGCAGCGGCCTGTCGTCGTTCGCCTACCTGAAGCGGTTGCCCGTGGACATCCTCAAGATCGACGGCGCGTTCGTACGCGACCTGGGGCGCGGCGGATCGGACCTGGCGCTGGTGCGTTCGATGAGCCAGATGGGTCAGGCGCTGGGCAAGGTCACCATCGCCGAGTGGGTGGAGAGCGAGGCGGTGATGGCCCAGCTGCGCGAGGTGGGTATCGGCTGCGTGCAGGGCTACGCGGTGCACGTGCCATGCCCGCTGGACGAGCTGGTCGACGCGTGGGACACCGCCTGCGCCGAACCGGCCTGATGCCGGCCACGGCGCCGCGCCGATGCCCGATAATGGCGGCATGACCACCCGCCTGAACAAGTTCATCGCCGAAACCGGCTTCTGCTCCCGCCGCGAGGCCGACCGCCTGCTGGCCGAGCGGCGCGTCACCGTCAACGGCATGACCGCCGGCACCGGCGCGGTGGTGGGCGAGGGCGACGAGGTCCTGGTCGATGGCCAACCGCTGAAGGTGCGCACGGCAAAGGCGGGCAAGCGCCGGCATGTCTACATCGCCCTGAACAAGCCCGTCGGCATCACCTGCACCACCGAGTCGTCGGTGAAGGACAACATCGTGGACTTCATCGGCCACGAGCAGCGCATCTTCCCGATCGGGCGGTTGGACAAGGATTCGGAAGGCCTGATCTTGCTGACCAGCAACGGCGACATCGTCAACCAGATCCTGCGCGCCGAGAACCGCCACGAGAAGGAGTACCTGGTGGCGGTGAACAAGCCGGTCACCGACGAGTTCCTGCGCGGCATGGCGCGCGGCATGCGCGTGCACGGGCAGATGACGCTGCCGTGCCGGACCAGCCGCATCGCCAAGTTCGGCTTCCGCATCACCCTGACCCAGGGCCTGAACCGACAGATCCGCCTGATGGCCGCGGCGTTCGACTACCGCGTCACCCAGTTGCGGCGCGTGCGCATCGACAACGTGAAGCTGGGCGACCTGAAGGTGGGCCGCTGGCGCAACCTCACCGACCAGGAACTGCGCGGCCTGCTGCCGCAGCAGGAAAGCTGGTGATGCGATAGCGTGACCGCGGTCGCGGCACGGCCCGCGTCGGCGGGGCGGCATCGCGGCATACTGCGCCGGTCTTCCCGATCCCGTGACGGCATGAGCCCTCCGCCGAAGCCCGACAACGAGGAAGCGCGCCTGGACGCGCTGTACAGCTTCGACATCCTGGACAGCGCGCCGGAGCAGGGCTTCGACGATCTGGTCCGCATCGCGGCCGGTATCTGCGGCGTTCCGATGGCGGCGGTCACCCTGATCGACCGCGACCGCCAGTGGTTCAAGGCGCAGGTGGGGATCGAACATCCGGATCCCTCGCGTGAATCGTCGTTCTGCGCCCATGCCATCCTCGCGCCGGAGCGTACGATGGTGGTGCCGGATGCCACCCGCGACACGCGTTTCGCCGACAACCCGCTGGTCACTGCGGAGAACGGCATCCGCTTCTACGCCGGGGCGCCGCTGCTGACCCGCGAGGGTTTCGCGCTGGGCGCCCTGTGCGTGGTGGACGACCAGCCGCGCGACCTGGCGCCGTTCCAGTGCGAGGCGCTGGAGGCCCTGTCGCGCCAGGTCACGCACCTGCTGGAGCTGCGCCGCGTCAGCCGCGACCTGAGTCACCAACTGCGCGAGCGCGCCTGGTACGAGCAGCAGATGCGACTCTACCAGGCACAGCTGGAGCAGCAGAACGCCGAACTGTCCGAGCAGACCCGCACCGATCCGCTGACCGGCCTGCCCAACCGCCGCGCGTTCGCCGCCGCGCTGGAGGGAGCGATCACGAGAACCACGGGGACCGGGGACCCGCTGGCGGTCGCGGTGGTGGACGTGGACCACTTCAAGACGATCAACGACCTCCACGGGCACGACGAAGGCGACCGCGTACTGGTCGCGCTGGCCGACATGCTGAAGTCGCAGGCGGCCGGGCGCGGCATGGCGGCGCGCCACGGCGGCGAGGAGTTCGTCGTCCTGCTGCCCGGTGCCACGCTGGAGGAGGCGCGCCTGCAGTGCGAGTTCATGCGCCAGAGCGTGGGCCTGCTGCCGATCGGCCTGCCGGTCTCGGTCAGCATCGGCGTGGCGACGCACCGGCGCGGAGATGCCGCCGAGGACCTGTTCCGTCGCGCCGACCAGGCCTTGTACGAAGCCAAGCGCGGCGGACGCGACCGCGTGGTCGCCGCGGACTGAGTTGATCGCGATCAATGCGCGCTGCGACGCGTTGACGCATGCTGTTCACATGGGCGGCGCATCGGGCGATCGCCATGCACGGGAAGCACGACGATGAAGATCCTGTTGGCAGTGGATGGAAGCGCGATCGGCCTGGCCGCGGTTCGCCATCTGGTGGAGCTCAGCAAGTCGCTGGCGGAAACGCCTGCGGTGACCCTGCTCTACGTCGACCCGCCGCTGCTGCGTTCGGTGGCGCTCGAACTGGGCAGCGACGGTGTGGAGCGCTACCACGCCGAGAACGGCGCCTACGCCATGAAGAAGGCACGCACGGCGCTGAAGCGCGCGCAGATCCCGTTCGCCGAGAAGGTCGTGGTGGGCGAGCCGGCCGAGAGCATCGTCAAGCAGGCCAAGTCGGGCAAGGCGGACCTGATCGTGATGGGTACGCACGGCCGGGGCGCGCTGAAGCAGCTGCTGGTCGGCTCGGTGGCGCTGAAGGTCATCGCGACCAGTCCGGTGCCGGTGGTCGTCGCGCGCTGATCCGCGCGCGGCTCAATCCCCGCGGGTACGCCAGAGGGTGGGCCAGTCGCCGGGATTCCCGCCGCGGCACCACCCCAGGCGGTGGTAGCGCTGCAGGCGGAAGTCGCGGCCGTCGAACGCCCAGGTGGCGCTTTCGCCGCAGTCGGCAAGGCCACGCCCCTTGGCGAAGTGCGACAGCTGGCCTTGCCCGAACCCGACATTGGTGAACGCGTCGATCACCCGTGGCGCACCCTCGTCCTGCACGGGTACCGTCAATCGCAGGCGGCGTGGCGCACCGGCGCCGTCGCGGCGCACGCGGAACAGCAGGCTGGACGACTGGTAGGCCCCGCGCCAGCACTCGAGCGCGACCAGTGCCTCATCGTCGTCCAGTGCGTGCGCTTCGTCGTATGCAGTGTCGGGTACTACGAAGCAGTCCTCGCGCCGTACGTCGTCCGCCGCCTGCAGGCGCACCCGCGCCACCAGGCGGGACGCCTCGGCGTCGTCCAGCGGAGGCGCCACCACCGCGCGGGTCGGCAACGGCGCCGCCGGCGCCGCCGGCACCTTCGCGGCAGGCAGCGATCCGCGTCTGAGCAGGGCCGTCGTGGTGCCCAGTCGCCCCTGGGTTTCGTCGATCAGCAGCAGGGCGGCCGACAGGCCGGCGAGGGAGGCGGAGGGAGCGCCCTCGCCGATGGCTGCCCGCAGGTCGGTGCCGTTGCGGACCGCGTCGAGGAAGGTACGCACCTGCGCGCCGTCTTGCCCGATACGTTGAACGCCTTCATCGCCTGTCGCCGACTGCAGCAGGGACGAAGCAGCGAACCGGGCGCCGTCCAGGCGCAGGTCGCGCGCGGCCACGGGAGCCTCCGATTCCAGCGACAGCTCAGGTTCGCCCGAAGGACCCGCATCGACCACCAGCCGCAGGATGAGCTGCGGATACGCCTCCTGCATGCCGATCGCTTCGCAGCGCGCGGTGTTGTCGCAGGCCACCACCCAGTCCTTGATCTCGCGGTACACGGGCGTGGCCGCCGAGGCGGCGGGCGCCATCGTCAGCGCGACGAGGGCCGCGGCGAACGGCAGGGTGCAGGAATCCGGGATCTTCATTCGACGATGTTCTTGGCTTCCGACGTGCCCAGCACTTCCGGATGCTCGATGCGTTTCGGACGCTGCGTCAGCGGGTGCAGGAACACCGCTGCCAGGATGATGCCCACGCCCAGGTAGAACAGCGGGGTCAGTTCGCGCTGTTCGCCCAGCAGCACGATGGCCAGCACGATGGCGTAGACCGGTTCCAGGTTGGTCACCAGCTGAACGCCGTAGGCGCTCAGGTGTTTCAGCGCCACCAGCGACAGGGCGAACGGCAGCAGCGTGCAGGCCAGCGACAGCACGACCAGCAGCACGCCGTCCTTCAGTCCAGGCAGTACGAACAGGTCGCCGGCGAAGGCCGGGAACAGCACCGGCATCAGCGGCGCGAGCGCGGTCAGCAGCAGCGTGCCCGCACCCAGTTCCAGGCCGGTGATCGTCAGCGGTTCGCCGTGGTCGATCAGGCGCTTGTTGAGCGGGCCGAACAGCGCCACCAGCAACGCCGACAGCGCGCCGACCAGCACGCCCAGCCGCATGCCGTCGGGAATGCCGCCCACCACAAGCGCCACGCCGGGCAACACCGCGATGCCGAACAGCAACTCCCGCCACGAGAACGGTCGTCGCGTCAGCCAGGGCTCGATCACCGAGGTGAAGGCTGGTGCCAGCGCGATGCAGGTCACGGCCACCGAGGCGTTGGACAGCTTGATGGCGCCATAGAACGTCAGCCAGTGCAGGGCGACGATCAGGCCGATGCCGCAGTAGGCCAGCACCAGTTTCGCCGGCATCGCGCGCAGGCCGCGCCATACGCGCGGCAGCAGCGCAAGCGCCGCGACCACGATCAGCATGCGCCACCACACCAGCGGCAGCGCGGACAGGCTGATCAGCTTGCCCAGGATGGGAGTGAAGCCCCACAGCAGCACGCACAGGTGGATCTGCAGCTGGGCCTTGGCGGTGGGGGTCATCGGCATGCGCGCATTGTCGCCGAAGCGCTGCGTGGCTGGCGACCGGACCACTCCCGACCGGCGCCCGGCCGTGGCAAGCTGGCAGGACCGTGGACCGAGGATGTCCGATGCCGCCCGCACCGCTTGCCGTCCCATCCCGCGTCTGCGCCACCCTCGTGGGCCTGCTGTCGCTGGCCGCGCTGGTCCTGCAGTACGTGCTGATCCTGCAGCTGACCCGCGACAACGTCGGCGTGGTGCTGGGCACCGTGCGGTTCCTCACCTACTTCACCATCCTCAGCAACATCGCGGTCATGCTGGCCGCCTGCGCGGCAGCGGCGGGGCAGCCGGGATTCTTCGCGCAGGCCCGCGTGCGCGGCGCAGTCGCGCTCTACATCGGCGTCACCGGCAGCATCTATTTCTTCATCCTGCGCCATCTGTGGCAGCCGCAGGGCGCGCAGTGGTGGGCCGACACCGGCCTGCACTACGCGGTGCCGCTGGCGTACTGGGCATGGTGGCTGGCCTGCGTGCCGCATGGCGCGTTGCGCTGGCGCGACGTGGCGGGATGGCTGCTGTTCCCGCTGGGCTATGTCGTCTGGGTGTTCCTGCGAGGCGCGTGGGTGGGCGAGTACCCGTATCCGTTCATCGACGTGGCCCAGCTCGGCTGGGCACGGGTCGGCGTCAACGCCCTGGGTGTGATGGCCGTGTTCGTGGTGCTGGGATTGGTCGTGGTGGGCCTGGATCATCTACTCGGTCGACGCAGGCGTCCCCTGTAGGAGCGACGTCAGTCGCGACCGCGAACCTACCGGTCAGGAAAGACTGCGCCGCTCACGGCGTCTAGGATCGCCAGCTGCTCTGGCAGGCCTGGTGTACGGTCGCGACTGACGTCGCTCCTACAGGAGACCAGGGGCCGCTGGACGCGTCCCGTGCGGCATGCCATGTTCGCGCGCCACGCCCGTAGCGCCATTCAGGACTTCCGCATGACCTCCCCCGACGCATCGCAGCCGATCCCGCGGCCCTTCGATCGCCGCGATGCGAAGACGCTCGGCCTGTCGGCACTGGGTGGCGCGCTGGAGTTCTACGACTTCGTGGTGTTCGTGTTTTTCGCGAAGACGCTGGGCGCGTTGTTCTTCCCGCCCGGCACGGCACCCTGGCTGGCGCAGCTGCAGGTGTACGGCATCTTCGCCGCCGGCTACGTGGCGCGTCCGCTGGGCGGCATCGTGATGGCGCATTTCGGCGACCGCCTGGGTCGCAAGCGCATGTTCACGCTCAGTGTTTTCATGATGTCGGTGCCGACGTTGCTGATCGGCCTGCTGCCCACGCATGCGCAGGTCGGTGCATTGGCGCCGTTGCTGTTGCTGGCGATGCGGATCGTGCAGGGCATCGCGGTCGGTGGCGAAGTGCCGGGTGCCTGGGTGTTCGTCGCCGAGCACGTGCCGCGCAGCCGCGTGGGCATTGCCTGCGCCACGCTGACGGCCGGCCTGACCGCCGGCATCCTGATTGGCTCGCTGCTGGCCGCGTGGATCAATACGCGCTACAGCGCCGCGGAGGTGCAGGCGTGGGTATGGCGCGTGCCGTTCCTGATCGGCGGCGTGTTCGGCTTTGTCGCGGTATGGCTGCGGCGCTGGCTGGAAGAAACGCCGGTCTTCGTCGAGATGCGCGAACGCCGGCAGCTCGCCCGGCAGGTGCCGGTCAAGCAGGTGCTCGCGGCGCATCGACCGGCCGTGGTGCTGTCGATCCTCGCCTCGTGGCAGCTGACGGCGGCGATCGTCGTGATCGTGCTGCTGACGCCGACCCTGGTGCAGACCAGCTTCGGCATCGCGCCCGCGGTCGCGTTCCACGGCAACAGCCTGGCGACGCTGGCGCTGGTGTTCGGCTGCCTGGCGGCCGGCTGGGCGGTGGACAGGATCGGCGTGGGACGCGCGCTGCTGTCGGGTTCGCTGGGGTTGGGTGTGGCCGCCTACGCGCTGTACGGCGCGCTGTTGGCGGGACACGAAGCGCAGTTCGTGGCCTGGTACACGCTGGCCGGCCTCTGCTGCGGGGTGGTCGGCGTGACGCCGGCGCTGATGGTCGCGGCGTTCCCACCGGAAGTGCGATTTTCCGGCCTGTCGTTTTCCTACAACGTGGCGTACGCGGTGTTCGGCGCCCTGACCCCGCCGCTGCTCGCCTGGCTGGCGGAGGCGTGGGGCCCGCTGGCGCCCGCGCACTATGTGGCCTTCACCTGCGTGATCGGTGCCGGCGTGGCCGCCTGGATCATCGCGAAGCGGCCATTGCGCTACTGAGGGTTCGCGAGTGCGCGGATCAGTGCCATCGCCGCTGCAGGATTGCGTTCCTTGGCGCTGCTGATGAAGTACAGAAACACGTCGCGCCGGGGCAGCACGGGCGCAGGCTCGCCCACGTGCGGCAGTTCGGCGATGTCTTCACCGCGCGACCAGGCGCGTGCGCGCTCGGCCCATTGCGTCAACTCCTTCGGCGGGTAACCGGTCTCGATCGGCTGCGAGCGCATCAGGCGTGCGTAGACGAAATCTGCGGTGAGGTCGGCGAAGGACGGGTAGTCGGTGGAATCGGTGAAGACCGTGGCGACCTGGTGGCGACGTGCGAGTTCGATGAAGTCCGCGTCCACGGCGGCGGGGTCGCGGACCTCCAGCGCATGCCGCAGCGGGCGGCCATCCACGTCGCGCGGGAGCAACGCCAGGAAGGCATCGAGTTCGTCCGCATCGACGCGTCGTCCCGCTTCGAACTGCCAGACCAGCGGCCCCAGCTTCGGGCCCAGTTCGGCGATGCCGCCGACGAAATCCTCCACCTGCACCCGCGTCGAGGCCAGCGAGCGCGACTGCATGATCCGCTTGGGCGCCTTGGCCGAGAACACGAAGCCGTCCGGCGTCTGGTCGCGCCAGCTGGCGTAGGTCGCCGGCTTCTGCGCACTGTAGTAGGTGCCGTTGATCTCGATGGCGGTCAGCTGGCGGCTGGCGTATTCCAGCTCGCGCCGTTGCACCAGGCCATCGGGATAGAAGTTCTTACGCCACGGCGCGAACGTCCAGCCGCCGATGCCGACGCGGATGCCGTCGGTGGCGAGGGGAGGCGGGGAAGCGAAGAGGTCGTCCATGCGCGAAGCATAGCCCGGTGCCCGTCGCGTCCGCGTTACCATGCGGTCAACCGCCGCCCTCGGAGATGCCGCATGTCCTGGACCACGCCCGACCTCTGCGACCAGTACCCCGACGTGCAGGTCGCCGAGCCGGTGTTCCGCGGCTACGGCGGACGCATCGCGTTCGCCGGACCGGCGGTGACGGTCAAGTGTTTCGAGGACAACTCACGCGTGCGCGAACTGGCGGCGACGCCGGGCGAGGGCCGGGTGATGGTGGTCGATGGTGGCGGTTCGCTGCGGCGCGCGTTGCTGGGCGACCATATCGCGGCGAATGCGGTGAAACACGGGTGGTCCGGCTTCCTGATCTTCGGTTGCGTGCGCGACGTTGACGCGCTCGCCGCCTTGCCGCTCGGCGTGCGGGCGCTGGCATCGCATCCGATGAAGACCGACAAGCGCGGCCTGGGCGACGTGGACGTGCCGGTGGCGTTCGCCGGCCTGTCGATCGCGCCGGGCGACTGGGTCTATGCCGATGCGAATGGGGTGCTGGTTGCCGGCGCTCGGTTGCATGAAGCATGAAAAAGGGCAGGCGATGTGCCTGCCCTTCTTCGTTGAGGGATGCCGGGAAGTCGCTGGATCCTCGCTTTCGCGGGGATGACGTCCCGGCAAAGGCGCGCTGGCGCGCGCGCCGGGGCGTCACTTGATCGGTTCGTCCAGCATCAGCTGGCGGACGAAGCGCACCGGCGGCGCGCCGTACGACAGCACCTGGTCGTGGTAGGCCTTCAGGTTGAACTGCGCGCCCAGCTTGGCTTCCGCGGCCTTGCGCATGTCGAAGTGCTCCTGCACGCCCACGAAGTACGTCGGCAGCTGCGCCGAGGTCAGCTGTGCGCGGGTCCACTTGCCGGCGGCCTCGCGTTCCTGCTGGAAGGTCTGGCGCACCATCAGGTCCATCGCCTGTTCGCGCGTCCAGCCATCCACCTGCACGCCCTGGTCGAGGATCGCGTTGGCGATCGTGCGCAGGTAGAACTTCATCTGCACCAGGCGGAACAGCGGATCGTTGTCCAGGTAGCCGGCGTCGGCCATCATCTTCTCGGTGTAGACCGCCCAGCCCTCGGCGAACATGCCCGAGCGCAGCACGGCGCGCAGCGTCGACGGGAACTTGGCCGAGTGCCAGCCTTCCAGGTAGTGGCCCGGCGTGCCTTCGTGGATGCTCAGCAGGTGGATCATCCGGCTGTTGTATTCGCGCAGGAACGAGTCGACCTGCTTCTGGTCCCACTCGTCCGGAATCGGCGAGACGGCGTAGAAGGTCTTCAGGTGCTTGTCGAGCGGGCCTGGCGAGTCGCAGTACGCCACCGCCACGCCGCGCTGGAACTCCGGCATCTCGATGATTTCCACCGGCGCGTCCGGCAGCGTGACCAGGTCGTGCTGGCGGACGAACTCGGTGGCCTGCGCCAGCGCCGCTTCGGCATCCGGCACCACCTTGTCGCGCGCCGGACGCTCGGCGTAGGCCAGCTCGAGCGCGGCCTCGATCGCCTTCTGCTGCTCGTCGGCGGTGGGCGTTTCCGGCAGCGCGGGCGCGCCGGGCTTGTCCTTCAGCACGGTGCGGGCGATGCCGTACATTTCCTCGCGCACGCGCTTGAGTTCGCCCTCGGCGCGCTGCTTGATGTCGGCGCGCGACAGCGACGACAGCAGCGCGAACTGCAGCTTCTGGTCGTACAGCGTCTGGCCGATGCGGAAGTCGCCCTTCGCGTTCGGGACCAGCGTCTTGTCCAGCCAGGCCTGGTGCTCGGCCACGGCCTTCTTCAGGCCGTCGATGGCGGCTTCGGCCTGCGCGCGGTCGGCTTCCGGCAGGTCCTTGAGGTTCGGGGTGATGAAGGTGTCGACGATGCTGAGGATGCCGGCGTTCTGCTTGGCGACGGTCTCGGCATGCACCTTGGGCACGCGCGCCGGATCCAGGTTCTCGCGCGCCTGCGCCAGCAGCGCCGGGATCTTCTGCATGCGCGCGGTGGCGGATTTCAGGCGTTCCGGCAGGGGTGCGAATTCGCGCGCCATCAGGCCGTAGATCGCGCCGCCGGCGACGTTGTTGTAGACCTGCGGATCCCATGCCCAGCTCTGCAGGGTTTCCGCGGTCCAGATGTCGTACTGCAGCTGGTTGCGCAGGATGGCGGCGTCGACCTGGTTCTCGCGCGACAGCGCGGCGGTGTCGGTGGCGTCCAGTTCGGCCAGGATCTTCTTGCTGAACGCCAGGCCCTTCTGGCGGCCGGCGGCGCTCAGGTCGTCGAGTTCGCCGTCGTACTTGTGTTCGCCGATCTGGGTGGCGCTGACCGGCGAGAGCTGCAGCCAGCCTTCCAGCGCGCGTCTGGAGAGGTCGGCGAAGGCCGCATCGGCCTTGGCGGTGTCGGCGGGGGTGGCTGCGGTGTCGGCCGCCGGGGCGGCGGTGGGAGCTTCGCTCTTCTGGCAGGCGGTCATCGAGGCCAGCAGGGCGGCGGCGAGCAGGGTCTTGCGCATGGGAATCCTGTTGCGGTGCGGCGTGAGCGGAGCGCACAGGATAGGCCGAAGGTCATGCCTGTACCCGTGCCATTCGATATACGCTTGGGCGAGTCCACCCGAGGAACCTGACATGACGCATGAGGGAAGCTGCCACTGCGGACGCATCGCCTTCGAGGTCGAAGGCGACATCGCAGAGGTCATCGATTGCAACTGCTCGCTGTGCCGCCGGCGCGGTGGTCTGCTGTGGTTCGCCCCGCGCGAGGCGCTGGTGTTGAAGACGCCCGAAGGCGACCTGTCGACCTACACGTTCAACAGGCACGACATCCGCCACCACTTCTGCGCCGTCTGCGGGATCGCGCCGTACGGCGAGGCGGCTCACCCCAAGACCGGTGCGCAGATGGTGGCTGTCAACGTGCGCTGCCTGCCGGGTGTGGACCTGGCCGGGTTGAAGATGACGCCCTTCGACGGCGCCAGCCTCTGACCATCGCGACTAACGCAGAGAGATGACGATGCGCACTTCGACATGGTGGGTGCTGGCGGGTCTGCTGCTCTCCTCGGCTGCGCAGGCGGCATGTCCGCCCGAGGGCACCGATCCGGCTTCGCTGCAGTTGTTGCGCGAGCAGAAGTTCGCCGTTCCCGACGACGTGCGCGCCGCCCTAGTGGCGGGGCTGCCGGCGTGCCTGGCCGATCCCGATCCCGCCTTGCGCGATGGCGTGGCGTACGAAGGCCTCAGCACCTGGCTGCGCGCGGGCCAGGTGGACGTGGCGCAGCGCCGCGCCTTGCGCGACCGCCTGTACGCGATGCTCGGCCGCGAGGACGCCGCGGGATTCGGCCCGCCCTTCGCCGCGCTGGTGTTGTCGGAGGTGGCGCGCACCGACCGCATCGCGCCCTGGATGTTGGTCGAGGAACGCGCCGACATGGTCGCGCGCGCCGCCGCCTACCTGGCATCGGTGCGCGACTATCGCGGTTTCGATGCGGTCGAGGGGTGGCGGCACGGCGTGGCGCATGGGGCCGACTGGCTGCTGCAACTGGTGCTCAACGAGCAGGTGGAGCGCGCGCAGGTGGATGTGTTGCTGCAGGCCGTGGCGGAACAGGTGGTGCCGGAAAGCACGCACGCCTACGTCTTCGGCGAGCCGGGGCGGCTGGCACGGCCGGTGCTGTACGCCGCCAAACGGGGGCTGCTGGACGAGGCGGCGTGGACGCGGTTGTTCGGGGCGTTGCCAGCCCGGCTCGGCGTGGCGGAGCAGGCGTACGCCGACAGCGCATGGCTCGCACGTCGCCACGATCTGATGGCGTTCCTGATGAGCATCCATCTGGAAGCCGACCAGTCCGACGACCCCCATATCCGCGCGCTGAAGCCCGTGGTCGTCCAGACACTCAAGGCCGTGCCCTGACCGAATGCGCGTGGAATCAAGCGCCGCGGCGGCCCAGGAAATCGTCCGGCATCGGCGGCAGTGGCGTGTGCTCGTCGCGCGCCTCTTCCTTCAGCCAGTCGATGAAGGCCTGCGCGACAGCGCTGGGCGGTTTGTGCGCCGGATGCACGGCGTAGTAGGCGAAGCGCGCTTTCAGCGCGGGGCCCGGTAGCCGTACCAGTTCGTACCGCTGAAGATACGGCTGGGCGACATGGCGGCGCGCCAGCGCTGCACCGACGCCGTACACGGCCGCGCGCATCGCATCGGTGCTGTCGTTGAAGCTGTGCATCGCCGGCAGGCGCAGCCCGCGTACGCCCGCGGCGCGGAACCACTCGCGCCAGCCCTGCAGCGCCAGGTCCGTCACCAGCGGAAGCCGGGCGATCTGGCGCGGTTCCAGCACGGCGTCGATGCCGGGCAGGGCGGGCGACGCGACCGGGAACAGTTCGTCGTCCATCAGGTGGTGCGCGGTCAGGCCTGCCCAATGCCCGGGTCCGTGGCGGATGCCGAGTTCGGGGCCTTCGTCATCGAAGCGCGTCAGCGCGATGCCGGTATCCACGTGCAGGCGGATGTGCGGATGGCGCGCGCAGAAGCGCGGCAGCCGCGGCAGCAGCCAGCAGTAGGCGAGCGAATGCAGTGTGGTGATGCGCAGGGTGGTGGTCTTGCCGGCCAGCTTCAGGTGCGAGGCCACGGCGTCGATATCGCCCAGCGCCGCGTTGGCGGCATCGGCCAGTTGCCTGCCTTCCAGGGTCAGCTTCACGCCGCGCGCGTGGCGCTGGAACAGGACCACGCCGAGCAGCGCCTCCAGCTTGCGCACGTGGTGGCTGACGGCACTCGCCGTGAGGTGCAGTTCGTCGGCGGCTTGGGCGAAGTTCTGGTGGCGCGCGGCGGCGGCGAAAACCCCGAGGGCGGGTAGCAGGGCGGGGCGCAGGCTCATGGGGGGACTCCAGGCACAAGCCAGATTTGTGGCTTGGGCGTATCGTACGCGCTTGTAGGGCTATCGCGTTACGCCAGAATGGTGCCCGACACGAACAAGGCTCCCGCGATGGCACAGGCGACGACCACCTTAGACCCCATTCCGCAGGTGGCCGGGCGCGACTGGCGCACGCCGCTCGAGTTGCTGGCGTTGGGCGCGATCTGGGGTAGCTCATTCCTCTTCATGCGCATCGCGGCGAACCCGTTCGGGCCGTTCGCGCTGGTCGAGGTGCGGCTGGCGCTGGGTGCGCTGGTCCTGCTGCCGTTCCTGTGGCGCGAGCGTGCGCACTTCCGCGCCGGCATGTGGCCGCGCCTGGCGATGATCGGCGCGATCAATTCGGCCATTCCGTTCCTGCTGTTCGCGTGGGCGGCGCAACGTTCGCCCGCCGCGATCGGAGCGATCTGCAACGCGATGACCGTGCTGTTCGCCGCGTTGGTGGGCTTCCTGTTCTTCGGGCAGAAGATCGGTACGCGCCGTTCGCTCGCGCTGCTGGTCGGCTTCGTCGGCGTGGTGGTGCTGGCGACCAGCAAGGCCGGGGGCTTGAGCGTGGGCGGCGCGGTGGTGGCCGGTTCCACCGCGGCATTGCTCTATGGCGTGGGCGTGAACCTGGTGCGCAAGCACCTGGCGGGGATTCCACCGGCGGCCGCAGCCGCGGCGACGCTCGGTTGCGCGGCGCTGCTGGTGCTGCCGTTCGCGGCGACGCATTGGCCGACGGCGCGCATCCCGCCGGGTGCGTGGGGCGCGGCCATCGCCATCGGCGTGGTCTGCACGGGCTATGCGTTCCTGCTGTATTACCGGTTGATCCAGCGCATCGGCCCGGCCCGCGCATCGACGGTGACCTACCTGGTGCCGCTGTTCGGCGCGGGCTTCGCGTGGGCGTTCCTCGGCGAACCGGTCACGCTGGCGATGCTGGCCGCGGGCGCGCTGATCCTGGGTAGTGTGGCGGCCAGCCAGCGCGCCGCCTGAGCGGCGTCAGGCGAACAGCCCCTGTGCCAGCGTCAGCGGTGCGTGCCGCTGCACCGCACCTTCCACCGCCATGCGCAACATCGCCGGCGCGATATAGGCGTGGTGCACGCCGCTGATCGCGGCCATGTACGCGCGTCCGAAGAGATTGGCGCACTGCACGCGCGTGCCGAGGGTGATTTCCACGCCTGCATCGGTGATCTGCACGCCCACGCAGGACCGGAACGCCAGATGGCGATCGTTCGCGCCCAGGATCACCTGTGCGCGCCGCCCATCCGCGTCGATCCGCTGCGCCAGTACCGGATAGCGTCCGGCGAACATTGGCCCGTCACCCGTCGACAGCAGCGACGACACCGGGCAGCCCAGCGGCGAAGTGCGCAGCCGCAGCGGGCGCACCAGCGCATTCCGCAATCGCATCAGCTGGGTGACGCCGGCGGGGCGGTACTGCAGGAAGCCTTCCAGCACGTCCGCCATCAGGGCCGATGCGGTCGCGTTCGTCATGCCTTGCAGGCGCAGGCTGAAGGTGTCCTCGTGATGGAAGTCCGGCAGGTGCTCCGACAGCAGTGATCCCGTGGGTGGAGACGGCAGCGCCTTCACCGGCGATGCGCGGCCATCGACGAAGCCGATCCCGCCACACCAGCCGGCCAACCGCGTGTGGACACGCCCGGCCCGTGCGCGCAGGCTAGCGCAGAGGTGCTGCTGCCAGCTGCCGGGCGGCGCATGCAGGGCCAGCCGCACGGTGGGGATGCGCTGCGCATGTGCGGGATGGGTGGCCAGCCATGCCTGTACGGCAGCAGGGAGCGTTTCCGTCAGCGTGGCGATGGTCGCGTCGCCGGCCAGGACGTCGTCCTGCAGGGCGCCCGGTGGCAGCCCGCCAAGTTCGTCGGTGTGGCATGACAAGGCGAACAGCACCGGATGCGAACTGCTCGCCTGCAGCGGCGCGAACTGGTGCCAGGTGCCGCCCCCGAAGCGCACGCAGAAAAGCGCATCGGGGGGCAGGTCGACGTGGTGCAGGGCAGCGGCGAAGTGCGCCGGATCGCGCGCGAGCTGCGCGTCCGATGCCGTGGAGAAACGTAGGCGCACGCCGCCGCTGCCGGTCACCGCGGTGAACGTGCGGTGCCCGGCGTGACGGTGGAACGGATGGCCTGCCGCGCCGACGGTAAAGGTGTACAGCGCGCTGCGTTCGCCGGCATCGAAGTCCGGGGCTGCAATGCGCACCGATGGTTCGTCCAGCGCGTCCACGAAGCCTGGATGCGCGCGCTGCAGCGCGCCGGTGTCGGCGTGCAGGCGATCGCCCGCGCCGGGCCCCAGTTGCGCCAGCAACACCACCTCCACCGGCAGCCCGCCCGAGTAGGAGCGGATGCGGGCGGTGGGGAACCCCGGGACGACATCGGCATGGCGGTGCATGGCAGGACTCCTCGAAGGTCAGCGGGGCTTGGGTGTCGCGGTCTTGCGCGCGCGCGCCTTGGCTTCGCGCTTCAGCGGGCCGGCGGCGGGGCAGACCTCGAAGGCGAAACCGGTCAGCGTGTTGACCAGGTTGTCGGGCGCCAGCCGGTAGAAAACGAACTGCCCGCGCTTGTCGCTGCTGACCAGGCCAGCAGCTTCCAGTACGGACAGGTGCCGCGAGATGGCGGGCGCGCTCATGTCGAAGCGCGCAGCGATCTCGCCGGCGGTGAGTTCCTGCGCGGACAGGTAGGCGAGGATTTCGCGGCGCGGGCGGGAGGCCAGGGCGTCGAAGACGCGGTCGACCGTCATATGCACTTAGATAATTAACGTAATTGCTAAATATCTAAGTGCAAAGCACGGCTGTCAAGCGCCGCCCGTCGGGGCAGCGCTTGCGGGGCTCAGCGGGTCGGGGGCGTGCGCACCGGCAGCGGCACGTTGCACAGGTCGATATGGCCGGCGGGCCGCAGGTACCAGCCGTCGCGGCGGTTGCGGCGCGCCTCGGTGGCGGCGGCGAAGGTCTTCGAGTCGGTGCGCAGCACCTGCAGCGGCGTGCGCTCGGATTCGGGCACCTCGCTGGCCAGGCGGATGGCGGTGATCGGGGTGCGCTCGGTCGCGTTCTCGTAGAACCCCATCGGCTCTGGGCCGCGCGGGATCGCGCTGAGCAGTTCCATGCCCTTCACGACGCGCCCGACCAGGGTGATGTTGCGGTCCAGCTGCCGCGGCGACTGGCCGGTGACCACGTACAGTTCGCTGCCGTTGCTGCTGTCGGGCGGGCCACCGCGACCCGCGCCCAGCGCGCCGTAGCAGTGCGCCAGCCAGACCTCGTTCGTCTTCGGATCGCGTCCCACCGGAAAGCCATCGACGAAGCCGACCTCGGGCGCCCAGCCGTCAACATCCGGCAGCCGGGTGAAGGACACGCCTTCACCCGTGCGCGCGAATTCCGCCGGCAGCTTGGCCTTCGCCGTACCCAGCGGTTTCGCCTTGGCGGTGTCTTCCGCATCGGCATCGCCGAACTGCACCACGAAGTTGTCCTGCGAGCGGTAGATGGCCAGCCCGTTCCAGAAGCCCTCACGCGCCAGCGTGCGGATGTTGGCCACGTGCGCCGGCGCGAAGCCCGGCGCCAGTTCGATCACCACGCGTCCACCGGGCATGTCCATGTACAGCGTGCTGGCCGGATCCAGCGTGCGCCAGTCGGCGTCGGGCGAGGCGTCCAGGATCTCCTTGGCGCTGAGGTGCTTCGGCGGCTCTGCCGCGAGCGCGGCGGGCAGGGCGAACAGGCAGGCGAGCAGCAGGGGCGTCAGGCGCATGGACGTTCCGGGGCTTGGGATGCCCGGATTGTAGTGCGACTGTGCCGGCGTCAGCTCTTGTAGTTCATGGCCCGGTTGATGCCCAGGGCCACGAGCGTGCCCAGCGCGCCCGAGAGCAGGTAGGCGCCCAGCCACGCCAGTCCGAAGTTGGCGCACAGGCCCAGTGCGACCAGCGGGGCGAAGGCCGCGCCGATCAGCCAGGCCAGATCGGACGTGAGGGCGGCCCCGGTGTAGCGATAGCGCTGGCCGAAATTGGCGGTGACCGCGCCGGCGGCCTGGCCGTAGGACAGGCCGAGCAATGCGAAGCCCACCAGGATGAAGGCGCCCTGGCCGATCGGCCCGCCCTCCATCAGCGTGGGCGCGAAGCCGCTGAACATGGCGATGCCCACGGCCAGTGCACCCAGCGTGCGCGCCCGGCCGAAGCGGTCGGCGATCACGCCCGAGGCCACGATGGCGCCGGCGGCGATGAACGCGCCGACGATCTGCACGATCAGGAAGCTGACGATGGACTGCTGCGAGTACAGCAGGATCCACGACAGCGGGAAGATGGTGACGATGTGGAACAGCGCATAGCTGGCCAGTGCCGCGAACGCCCCGATCACCACGTGGCGGCCCTTGGCCCGGAACAGTTCGCGCACCGGCGTGGGTTCCAGTTCCAGTTCGCCCATGCGGTGCTGGTATTCCTCGGCCACCACGATGCGCAGGCGGGCGAACAGCGCCACCACGTTGATGGCGAACGCGACGAAGAACGGGTAACGCCAGCCCCACGACAGCAGGTCGGCCGGCTCCAGGCTGGCATACAGGAAGGCGAACACGCCCGCGGCCACGATGAATCCCACCGGCGCGCCCAACTGCCCCAGCATCGCATACCAGCCACGACGGTCCTTGGGGGCGTTCAATGCCAGCAACGACGGCAGGCCGTCCCACGAGCCGCCCATGGCCAGGCCCTGCAGCACGCGGAACAGGGCGAGCAGCACGATGGCGGTGCCGCCGAGCGTGCCGTAACCGGGAAGGAAGGCGATGCCGGCGGTCGCCGTGCCCAGCAGGAACAGGCTGATGGTCAGCTTGACGCCGCGACCCCAGCGCGCCTGCAGGGCCATGAACAGCACCGTGCCCAGCGGACGCGCGACGAACGCCAGCGCGAACAGCGCGAACGACCACAGCGTGCCCTGCAGACGGTCCATGAACGGAAAGAACACCGCCGGGAACACCAGCGCCGAGGCGATGCCGAAGACGAAGAAGTCGAAGTATTCCGATGCGCGTCCGATCACCACGCCGACGGCGATTTCGCCCGGGGCGACATCGGCATCGGCCTTGGTGCCATGGTCGTGGGTGGAACGGGTGGGGCTGATCGTCGACATCGCGCAGGGGCCGCCGGGCCGGACAGGGAAGGGGCGACCATAGACTCGCAGACCGGGCGCGCATCCGCGATAGGACAAAACGTCCAATACTCCCGGAAAGCGGGGCGCACTACATTGATCTGGATCAATCGGCAGACCCCCCATGCCCATGTCCTTCGTGCGCAAAACCCTGCAGGCCGCCGCGGCGATGTCCGCCGCGTCCATGCTGTCGGGATGCAACCTGCTGGTCCTGAATCCGGCCGGCGACATCGCCGCCCGCCAGGGCCATCTGATCGTCGTGGCCACCGTGCTGATGCTCATCGTCATCGTGCCGGTGATCGCGCTGACGTTCTGGTTCGCCTGGCGGTACCGGGCCGCGAACACGCGCGCCACCTACAAGCCCGACTGGGACCATTCCACCCAACTGGAGCTGGTGATCTGGGGCGTGCCGCTGCTCATCATCATCGCGCTGGGCGCGGTCACCTGGATCGGCACGCACCTGCTGGACCCGTATCGCCCGCTCGGACGCATCGGCGAGGGACGCCCCGTGCCGGCCGACGTCAAGCCGCTGGAAGTGCAGGTGGTCGCGCTGGACTGGAAGTGGCTGTTCGTCTATCCGGAATACGGCGTGGCTTCGGTCAACCAGATGGCCGCGCCGATCGACCGTCCCATCACCTTCCGCCTGACGTCGTCGTCCACGATGAACGCGTTCTACGTGCCGGCGCTGGCGGGGATGATCTACACGATGCCGGCGATGGAGACCAAGCTCCACGCCGTCATGAACAAGGAAGGCGAGTACGAAGGATTCTCCTCGCACTACAGCGGCGAGGGCTTCTCGCACATGCGCTTCCGTTTCCACGCATTGTCCGATCAGGGCTTCGAGCGCTGGATCGCCGAAGCCCGTAAGGAAGGCAAGGCATTGACCCGCGCCGAGTACCTGCAGCTGGAAGTGCCCAGTTCGCGCGAGCCGGCACGCCTGTACGCGTCGGTCGATCCCGGCCTGTTCGATGCGGTGGTCAACCGCTGCGTGGACACCGACCGCCTGTGCATGGACCAGATGATGGCCTACGACGCCATGGGCGGCCGCGGCCTGGACGGCAGCGGGGCGTTGCAGCGGCCGCGCCGCGGCAACCTCGCCGCCGGTCCGTTCGTCCGCTCCGACCTCTGCACGGTCGAGACGGCGCGAGCGGCCGATCGCATGTCTCCCGTTCCCACTGCCGGTGGCCTGAAGGCGCCCTGACGCGCCCGGTCGCCGCACTCCTGGATTCACCGGATCAGCAAGATGGCCTTCGATACCAGCACCGTCACGCATTCCCCGATCACCGGTCGCCTGGCCTGGGATGCGATTCCCATGCTGCACGACCCGATCATCGCCGCAACCTTCGTCGGCACCTGCCTCGGCGGCCTTGCGCTGGTCGCGGTGATCACGAAGTACAAGCTGTGGGGCTGGCTGTGGCGCGAGTGGTTCACCAGCATCGACCACAAGAAGATCGGCATCATGTACATGGTGCTAGGCCTGGTGATGCTGCTGCGAGGCTTCGCCGACGCCATCATGATGCGCCTGCACCAGGCGATGGCCTTCGGCGACAACCTGGGCTACCTGCCGCCGCACCACTACGACCAGATCTTCACCGCCCATGGCGTGATCATGATCTTCTTCGTGGCCATGCCGCTGGTCACCGGCCTGATGAACTACCTGGTGCCGCTGCAGATCGGCGCACGCGACGTGGCGTTCCCGTTCCTCAACAACTTCAGCTTCTGGATGACCACCGCCGGCGCGGTGCTGGTCATGCTGTCGCTGTTCCTGGGCGAATTCTCGACCTCCGGCTGGCTGGCCCTGTCCAACCTGGGCAACCAGGACCCCGGGGTGGGGCTGGACTACTACATCTGGGCGCTGCAGATCGCCGGCGTCGGCACACTGTTATCCGGCGTCAACCTGCTGGTGACCATCCTGAAGATGCGCGCGCCGGGCATGGGCATGATGAAGATGCCGGTGTTCACCTGGACCGCACTGTGCACCAACGTGCTGATCGTGGTGTCGTTCCCGGTGCTGACGGCGGTGCTGGCGCTGATGACGCTGGACCGCTACGTGGGCACCAACTTCTTCACCACCGATCTCGGCGGCAACGCCATGCTGTACGTCAACCTGATCTGGATCTGGGGCCACCCGGAGGTCTACATCCTGATCCTGCCGCTGTTCGGCGTGTTTTCCGAGATCGTGTCCACCTACTCGGGCAAGCGCCTGTTCGGCTACTCGTCGATGGTCTACGCCACGGTCTGCATCACCGTGTTGTCGTACCTGGTGTGGCTGCACCACTTCTTCACCATGGGCTCGGGCGCCAGCGTCAACTCGTTCTTCGGCATCACCACGATGATCATCTCGATCCCGACGGGCGCGAAGATCTTCAACTGGCTGTTCACCATGTACCGCGGCCGCATCCGCTTCGAAGTGCCGATGCTGTGGACGATGGGCTTCATGGTGACCTTCGTGATCGGCGGCATGACCGGCGTGCTGCTGGCGGTGCCGCCGGCGGACTTCGTGCTGCACAACAGCCTGTTCCTGGTGGCGCACTTCCACAACGTCATCATCGGTGGCGTGGTGTTCGGCCTGTTTGCGGCGATGACGCACTGGTTCCCCAAGGCCTTCGGTTTCAGGCTGGACGATTTCTGGGGCAAGGTATCGTTCTGGTTCTGGCTGGCCGGTTACTGGTTCGCGTTCACTCCGCTGTATGTGCTGGGCCTGATGGGCGTGACCCGCCGCATGAGCCACTTCGAGGATCCGTCGTTGCAGATCTGGTTCCAGATCGCCGCCTTCGGCGCGGTGCTGGTGGCCATCGGCATCGCCGCGTTCCTGTACTGCATCTTCATCAGTTTCCGCCGCCGCGAACAGCTGCGCGACCACACCGGCGATCCGTGGGGCGGCCGGACGCTGGAGTGGTCCACGTCGTCGCCGCCGCCGGACTACAACTTCGCGTTCACCCCGGTCGTGCACGACACCGACGCCTGGACGGACATGAAGCAGCGCGGGTTCGAGCGCCCCAAGAGCGGCTTCAAGGCCATCCACATGCCGCGCAACACCGGTGCGGGCGTGGTCCTGTCGGCGCTGAGCACGGTGTGCGGTTTCGCGCTGATCTGGCATGTGTGGTGGCTGGCGGGCGTGTCGCTGCTGGCGACGATCGCCTATGCGATCTGGAACAGCTTCGATCGCGACCGCGATTACTACATTCCCGCCGAGGAGGTCGCCAGGACCGAACAGGCGCGCACCGTGCAGCTGGAGCAGGTCCATGTCTGAGTCCATCGCCCTCAATCGACCCGACGGCTCGCCGGTGTTCCTGGATACCGAGGGCAGGCATCACCCGGAGAACGGCACGCTGCTGGGTTTCTGGATCTACCTGCTCAGCGACCTGATGATCTTCGGCTGCCTGTTCGCCACGTTCGGGGTGTTCTCGGGCAGCTACGCCGCCGGCCCGTCCGGCCGCGACCTGTTCCTGCCCAACCTGCACCTGATCGCCATCAATACCGGCATCCTGCTGGTGTCGTCGATCACCTACGGCTTCGCGATGCTGGCGATGGTGAAGCGCAACAGCCGCGGCACGATCGGCTGGCTGCTGGTCACCGGCCTGCTGGGCCTGGCGTTCCTGACAATCGAGGTCTACGAGTTCCATCACCTGATCCACATCGGTGCGGGACCCCAGCGCAGCGCGTTCCTGTCGGCGTTCTTCACGCTGGTCGGCACGCACGGCCTGCACGTGCTGTTCGGCGTCATCTGGCTGGTCGTGCTGTGCGTACAGGTGCGCAAGTGGGGCCTCAATCGCACCACCACGCGCCGCATCGCCTGCCTGTCGATGTTCTGGCATTTCCTGGACGTCGTCTGGATCGGCGTCTTCACCTTCGTCTACCTGATGGGCGTGCAGTGATGGCCACTCCTTCTTCTTCCTCCGAACACGACGACTTCCTCGAGGACGGCATTCCGCATGTCAGCGTGAAGGAATACGTCACCGGCTTCGTGCTGTCGGTCGTGCTGACCGCGATCCCGTTCTGGCTGGTGATGGCCAAGGTGCTGCCCACGCCGGCCATCACCACGCTGGTGATCCTGGCCTTCGCGATGGTGCAGGTCGTCGTGCACATGGTGTATTTCCTGCACATGAATCCGAAGTCGGAAGGCGGCTGGAACCTGTTCGCGCTCATCTTCACCGCCGTGCTGCTGGTGATCGTGCTGGCCGGTACGTTGTGGGTCATGCACAACATGAACACCCACATGATGCCGGGTGCGCACGACATGCATCGGATGCAGGACGCGGTCCAGAGCCTGCCGTGACCGACGCGGCTGCCACGCCGCCGCCGCGCGCGCGCTGGCGGGTCGCGTTCGCGGCGCTGCTGGTGTTCGCCTTCTGCGGATTCGTCGTGCTGGGGGTGTGGCAGTTGCAACGGATGGCGTGGAAGCACGACCTGATCGCCCGCGTCGATGCACGTATCCATGCGGCGGCCGTACCGGCGCCTTCCCGCGTGCAGTGGCCCGCCATCACCGAGGCGGACCATGGCTACCGGCGCATCCGGGTGGCTGGGCACTTCCTCCAGGACCGGCTGGTACGCACGCAGGCGGTGACCGAACTCGGCGGCGGCTTCTGGCTGCTGCAGCCCTTGCAGGCCGACAACGGTGACTACGTGCTGGTCAATCGGGGCTTCGTGCCGGCCGGCGCCACTGCGTCGCGCGCACCACGGGGCCGGGTGGTCGTGGAAGGCCTGCTGCGCATCAGCGAACCGAAAGGTGGCTTCCTGCGGCGCAACGTGCCGGAACAGGATCGCTGGTATTCGCGTGACGTCATCGCGATCGCACGCAGGCAGGAATTGCCGCCTGCGCGGGTCGCCCCCTTCTTCATCGATGCCGATGCCGAGCCGGGCTTCCGCGGTTGGCCGCGCGGCGGCATGACGGTAGTGAAGTTCCGCGATCCGCACCTGTCCTACGCGCTGACCTGGTTCGGGATGGCGCTGCTGACGCTGGTGGCTGCGGGTGTCCTGGTCGCGTCGGAACGCCGCTTGCGCGATGATCGGCGCCGACACTCCTCCCAGGACACGCATGTACTTCCGCCAGGCTGAAGCTCCAGACGATCCTGCCCCGCCGGCTGTACGCCTGGCGGGGTCGTATGATCGCGCCGGCCTGCGCAACCTGCAGCAGCTCATCCAGTTGCGCTGGATCGCGGTGGTGGGACAGGTGGCGACGATCCTGGTGGTGCAGTACGGCCTGGGCATCGCACTGCCCCTGCAGCCGATGTTTGCCGTGCTGGCCGCGCTGGTGCTGTTCAACCTGGCCAGCCACCTGTGGTGCCGGCGCCACACACAGGTTTCGCATGCGGCGCTGCTGGTCGGCCTGCTGGTGGACGTGGCCTCGCTCACGGTGCAGCTGTACCTGTCCGGCGGCATCGCCAATCCGTTCGTGTTCCTGTTCCTGCTGCAGGTCGTGATCGGCACGGTGCTGTTGCGTTCGCCCGGCAGTTGGGTGATTGCGGCCGCCGCGGCGCTGTGCGTCGTCGGACTCGCGGCCGTGCCCGCGCCGCTGAAGCTGGCGGTGGAGCCGGCGCGTGGGCTGGCCGATCACTACGTGCAGGGGTTGCTGGTCTGCTTCCTGTTAATCGCCGGCCTGCTGGTGGTGTTCATCACCCGCATCGGCGGCATCCTGCGCGAGCGGGATGCGCGCCTGGCCGAGCTGCGCCAGCGGGCGGTGGAGGAGGAGCACATCGTGCGCATCGGCCTGCTGGCGTCCGGAGCCGCGCACGAGCTGGGCACGCCGCTTTCCACGCTGTCGGTGATCCTGGGCGACTGGCAGCACCTGCCCACCATGGCCTCCGACGGCGAGCTGCACAACGACGTGCTGGAAATGCAGGCGCAGGTGGCCCGCTGCAAATCCATCGTCACCAACATCCTGATGGCCGCCGGCGAGACCCGCGCCGAAGCGCCCACCGAAACCACGCTGCATGCGCTGTTCGACGAACTGGCACATGAATGGGAACAGGCGCGGAATCCGCCACGTTTCGACTACCGCAACCAGAGCGGCCCCGACCCGCGTATCGTCACCGATGCCGGCCTTCGGCAGATGGTGTTCAACGTGCTGGACAACGCGCTGGAAGCTTCACCCGACTGGGTCGCCCTGGACGTACGCTGCGAGGACGACGCCGTGGTGGTGGTGGTGGCCGATGCCGGGCCCGGGTTCGAGCCGGGCATCCTGCAGCGGCTGGGCACGCCCTACAACAGCAGCAAGGGACGGCCGGGCGGTGGCTTGGGCCTGTTCCTGTCGGTCAACGTGGCCCGCACGCTGGGCGGCCGGCTGCAGGCGGAGAATCGCCCCCAGGGCGGTGCGGTGGTGACGGTGACGCTGCCGCTGGCGGCGATCGCGATCGAGGCCCCGGATGATGACGGCCAAGAATGAGCGCCGGTTGCTGATCGTCGAGGATGACGCGGCGTTCGCGCGCACGCTGGTGCGCTCGTTCGAGCGGCGCGGCTACCAGGTACGCCATCTCGCCGGCGAGGAGGGCATGGCCGCGTTGCTGGACGAATTCGCGCCCACGCATGCGGTGGTGGACCTGAAGCTGGCCGGCGGCGCGTCCGGCCTGTCCAGCGTCAGACTACTGCATGACGCCGATCCGGAGATGGTGATCGTGGTGCTGACCGGTTATGCCAGCATCGCCACGGCGGTGGAGGCGATCAAGCTGGGTGCGCGCCACTACCTGGCCAAGCCGTCCAACACCGACGACATCGAGGCGGCCTTCCAGCGCGCCGTCGGCGATGCCGATGTGGAACTGAGCGCACGTACCACCTCGATCAAGACGCTGGAGTGGGAGCACATCCACGAAGCCCTGGCGGCCAGCGACTTCAACATTTCCGAGGCCGCACGCCGGCTGGGACTGCACCGGCGCACGCTGGCGCGCAAGCTGGAAAAGCGGCGCGTCAAATAGGGCCTCCCCGGGCCGGCCTTCACGGCACGTGCACATCAGCGAATCCGCAGGCTGCCGTCCATCGGGCGGACGGCGCGATGCCGCGTGTCCCGCATCCACGGCCGTTGCGCCCGCGTATGGCGAAGGGCCTTCGATGCACGCGCCGAGAGCCGTGGGAAGCGTTGAACCCGCGCGTGCCCTGTCGTTGTCATTTCCCCGAAACCCACTTCACAGGAAGCCCTCATGAAAACGCTTCGACTCCGTGGTCTCGTCCTGGTCATGGCCGCGTTGCTGCCTGCGGCGGCATTCGCGTCGCCCACCGTCAACACGCTGGGCGGCGATACCCGCGTGCAGCTGTCCGCCGACCTGGTGGGCGCGCTGACCTCGCTGGGTGTCTCCGTGAAAGCCTCGTATCCCGCCCGCCTGCGGGGCGCGAGCGCGTCGTTCCCCATTGCCGGCGGCGAGCTGGATCTGGGCACTCTGAAAGGCGAGGTGGACCATGCGGGGGGCCTGACGCTGCGCGCCGGCGCCACCGAGGTGAACCTGAGCAGCTATACCATCGACACGACCGGTGCCGCCCCGGTGCTGACCGGCCTGGTGAAGGTCAACGACAGCGTGCTGGGCCGCCTGCCGCTGTTCGACATCACGCTGGTGAGCGCACCGGTCGTACGCGGACTGCACGCGCGTGCCGGTTCCGTGCAACTGGACAACGTGCGGCTGACGCTCAATGACGAAGCGGCCGTGGCATTGAACGCGGTCTTCAATGTGTCCGCGTTCCAGGCCGGCCTGCCGGTGGGCACCGCCCGCGTGCAGACCTACTTCTACGAGCCGGCGCCTTGAGTCGGGACCTGCGCCGGGAGAGCCGGGGGGCGTCGCCCCCCGGTCTTTCCGCATTCGGAATCCGGAAAGCCGCATGGCGGACGCTGTTCAATGTGGCCGGCAACCAGATCGTGTGGTTCATCGCGGTGATCGCCGCCGGCGAAGGCAGTGCATGGCCCGGGGTGCTGGCCGCGGCGGTATTCGTTGGTATGCACCTGGCGTGGGCGCCGCGTCGTGGCGACGAGGTGAGACTGGTGGCGCTCGCCGTGGCGTGTGGACTGGTGGTCGACGGTGTGGCCGCGGCGCAGGGCTGGGTGACGTATCGGGCCTCGATGGCGGGCGGTGCGACGGCGCCGGCCTGGATCCTGGCGCTGTGGGCCTCGCTGGCGGTCACCCTCAACGGCGCCATGCGCAGCCTGCAGGCGCGGTGGTGGGCGGGGGCGCTGCTGGGAGGCATCGGCGGCCCCCTGGCGTATCTGGCAGCCGCGCGCGGTTGGGGAGCCGCCGAGTTCGCCAGCCCCGCGTGGCGGGGACTTCTGTGGCTGGCAGCAGCCTGGGCCGTTGCGTTGCCGGGACTGCTGGCGGCCGCGCGGTGGCAGGCCGGACGAAGTCAGTACGCTTCGCGGTGACGGGTCGGCGGGTCGCTGCAGTGCGTCGAGCCGCCGCGAGCAGCCCGCCGTGCATCAGGGCATGGTGACTACTGGCACATTCGCTATATCAAAGTTCGCAATAGCATCGTCTCCAACCTAGCGGGTGTGCCGCGAAGGGGGGAGCCATGAGTGAACCCGATATCCATCTGAAGAAGTTCCAGAAGGAGCTGAGCGCCGGCACGGTGTCGCTGGCGCTGCTGGCGGTCCTGGCCCGCGCGGGCGAACCGCTGTACGGCTACCTGATTGCCAAGCAGCTGGAGCGTGTCGGCGACGGCGTGCTCAGCGGCAAGCAGAGTGCCCTGTACCCGGTACTCCGCAACCTGGAGGGCGGCGGCCTGCTGGACAGCTTCGTCGAGCCCTCGGTCGCGGGCCCGCCGCGCCGCTATTACCGCATCACTGAGGCGGGGCGACAGACCCTGCAGTCCTGGGCCGCCGCCTGGCGCGCCACCCGCGATTCCGTCGATTCCGTGCTTGAGGGGATTCCTGCATGAACACCACCACCCACCCGGGCAGCCGCCTGCCCACCACGATTCCCGAGTACCTGGACCAGTTGCGCGCCGCGCTCGCCGGTGCGGACAAGGCGATGATCCAGGACGCCGTCTACGACGCGGAGGAATACCTGCGCTCGGAACTGGCCGAAAACCCCGGCAAGTCCGAAGCCGAGGTGATCGCCTCGGTCGCCGGCAGCTACGGTGCGCCGGAGGAAGTTGCCGACATCTACCGCGAGACCGAGGTCACCGTCGCCAAGGCCCTGCGTCCGCCGCTACCGCCGAAGCGCAACTCGCTGCTGGGCCGGTTCTTCGGCGTGGCCGCCGATGCCCGTACCTACGGTGCGCTGTTCTACATGCTGCTGTCGCTGGCCACCGGCACGTTCTACTTCACCTGGGTCGTGACCGGCGCCAGCCTGTCGTTCGGTCTGATGATCCTGATCATCGGCATTCCGTTGCTGCTGTTGTTCCTGATGTCGGTGCGCCTGCTGTCGCTGGTGGAGGGGCGTGTGGTGGAGGTGCTGTTGGGCGAACGCATGCCGCGCCGTCCGCTGTACACGCAGCGCGACAAGCCGTGGACGACGCGCCTGAAGGAACTGTTCACCGACGGCCGCACCTGGACGGCGATGCTGTACCTGTTGCTGATGCACCCGCTCGGCGTCCTGTACTTCTCGGTGGCCATCACGCTGCTGGCCGTGTCGCTGGGCTTCATCGCGGCGCCGGTGGCGTACTTCCTGCCGTTCGACTACGTGATGAGCTTCGGCGACTGGAACATGATCACCGACGCGCCCTGGATGCTGCCGCTAGTGTCCGTCTTCGGCATCGTCCTGCTGTTCGTCACCCTGCACCTGGCGCGCATGGTCGGCCGCTTCCACGGCTGGCTGGCCAAGCACCTGCTGGTGCGCACGCCGGTGGTGTGAAGCCGCAGACACAGAAACGAAGAAAGCCGCCCCCGGGCGGCTTTTCTTTCATAGAGCGGAGCGTGCTCCGCTGCGCTGCGCCACCGTGCGGAGCCGGGCAAGCTCGGCTCTACAGCGTCTGGCGTCAGCCTGCGTATTTCGCGATGAAATCGCGCACCTGCGGGTAGACCTTCTCGCGCCAGCGGCGGCCGCTGAAGATGCCGTAATGGCCGGCGCCCTCGACGGTCAGGTGCTTGTGGTGGGGCTTGGGAATGCCGGTGCACAGGTCGTGCGCGGCAGCGGTCTGGCCCTGGCCGGAAATGTCGTCCAGTTCGCCTTCGATGCTCATCAGCGCGGTCTTGCGGATCGCGGCGGGCTTCACCAGTTCGCCATTGACCTTCCACATGCCGCGCGGCAGCAGGAATTCCTGGAACACGGTGCGGATGGTGTCCAGGTAATACTCGGCCGGCATGTCCAGCACGGCGTTGTACTCGTCGTAGAACCTGCGGTGCGATTCGGCATCCTGCAGGTCGCCCTTCACCAGGTCGCTGTAGAAGTCCCAGTGGGACATGAAGTGGCGGCTGGGATTCATCGCGATGAAGCCGGCGTGCTGCAGGAAGCCGGGATACACGCGGCGGCCTTCGCCCGGGTAGGGCATCGGCACCGTGTGGATGACGTTGTGTTCGAACCACGACAGGGGATTGCGCGTGGCCAGGCTGTTGACTTCGGTGGGACTACGGCGCGCATCGATCGGGCCGCCCATCATCACCAGCGAGCGCGGCGTGGCTTCACCACGCGCGGCCATCAGCGACACGGCGGCCAGCACGGGCACGGTCGGCTGGCAGACGCTGATCACATGCAGCTTCTCGGCGCCGATGTGGCGGATGAATTCCTCCACGTAGGCCACGTAGTCGTCCAGGCTGAAGGCGCCTTCGGACGCCGGCACCATGCGGGCGTCCACCCAGTCGGTCACGTACACCTTGTGGTTGCGCAGCAGGGTATGCACCGTGTCGCGCAACAGGGTGGCGTGATGGCCCGACAACGGCGCCACCACCAGCACCACCGGGTCGTCCTTCAGCAGCGCGATGGTGTCGGCATCGTCGGTATAGCGCTTGAAGCGCAGCAGCCGGCAGAACGGCTTCTTCAGCGCTTCCAGTTCCACCACGGGCACGGTACGGCCATGCGCCTCGACCTCGCGGATGTCCCACGCCGGCTTTTCGTAATCCTTGCCGATGCGGTGCACGAGTTCGTTGCCCGCCGCGATGCGTTCGGCGCCCGGCAGGTTGGACAGCCAACTGGTCGGAGCGGAGAAGATGCGCGCGTTCGCTTCGGCCATGTAGGCCAGCGGCGCCATCCATGCGCGTCCGAGTTCGTGCAGTTGGTACAGGGTCATGGCAGTCCGGAATCCCGATTTTGGTGCATGGTGCTGCGTCGCAGCATACCGCAAAGGGTGAGTTGCCGCCCGTGGCCTGTTCAGGTTATCGGCCGGTAATCCGCAGCCTCCAGTACCGCCACGTCGCCAGCCAGGCGTGGGCCCAGCCAGCAGTGATTGCCGACGGACTGGAAGCCCTCACCGTTGAAGGCCTGCCGGTACCAGGCCGCCCTGCGCGACTGAAAGCCGTCGTGATCGCCCTCGAAGTCGTCTTCCTTGGCGAACGTCTCCAGGAAGGCCACCCCGCCGCACAGTTCCGCCAGTCCGGTCAGGCCGCGCCTGAGTTCGCGCGTGGGCACGTAATGCAGTACATCCGAGCACACCAGCAGGTCGACGGGCTCGCAGGGGCGCAGGTACTGGAAGTCCTCGAAGCGCGCGTAGTGCAGGTTGCGCGTGCGCCCGAAGCGGCGGATCGCGTACTCGCTGCTGTCGAAGCCCAGGTACTGCAGCTTCGGTCGCAGCTTCAGCAGCGGTGCGCGCCAGGCGCCTTCGCCGCATCCGATGTCGAGCACCGTGCGGATCGGACGCTCCAGGTGGTACTCGGCCACCGCGACCGCCAGCGCGACCTTGCGCGCGAGCCGGGGCGCGCCGCCGATGTCGCCGTCGCGGTACCAGCGCTGGAAGTAGTCGGCGTCGTAATGCTTGGTCATGCGCGGGTCCCGGGCGTAAAGGCGGGAAGCTTACGCGATGGGCGCGCTATCCTATGAGTCATCCAAGCCTGCGCATCCAGACGGAGTCAACCGCATGTACCTGTGGGTCAAGACCTTCCACCTCGTCTTCGTCATCGCCTGGATGGCGACGGTGTTCTACCTGCCGCGCATCCTGGTCAACCTGGCCGAGACGTCGGGCCAGGCCGACGTGCAGGCACGCCTGCAACTGATGGGACGCCGCCTCTACGGTTTCGGCCACAGCATGTTCGGCATCGCGGTGATCCTGGGCCTGGTGCTGTGGTTCTACTTCGGCATCAGCGGCGGCTGGCTGCATGCCAAGCTGACGCTGGTCGCGCTGATGCTGGTGCACTTCATCGTCACCGGCCGCTGGCTGAAGGGCGCCGCGAAGGGCAAGTCGCTGCCTTCGCCAACCGCGCTGCGGTGGTTCAACGAACTGCCGCTGTTCGGGCTGATCGTGGTGGTGTGGCTCGTGCTGGCCAAGCCTTTCTGAGGCGATCTCGCTTGCGCGGGGTTGTGCTGGCGCGTTGCGACGCGCTTTCCCATGGCGGCGCCTCTTGTTCGATGAGGCGCGGTGCTGGCCAAGCCGTTCTGAGGGCGGTGCCGGCCAGGCCGGCACGCTGACTCACTTCTTCTCGAAATTTCCCGGTTTCGGCAATTCCACCGGTACGCCGTTCGCGTCGCAGGTGCCTGCGGCACAAAGGCGCGCGCGCAGCTTCGGCGCGGCCTGCACGATGACGTGGTAGATCGTGTTCTGTTCCAGCGTGCCGCGGAAGGCGTCGCTGCCGGGGCCGATGGCCCAGATGCCCACGTCTTCACCGCCGTGCGATTCGGACTTCAGTGGCACCAGGGCTTCCTGCAGGTAATCGGGATGCTCGGTGTCGACATGACTCAGGTCCGGGCGGCCTTCGGCGGGCTCGACGCTGCTGGGCGCATGCAGGAATTTCTTCGGGCCGGCAGGCTGCCGGTTGCTGGCGCCGGTGTAGCCGGGGCCGTTGGCATAGCTCAGCGTGGTGAAGGTCAGGCCGGTCTGGTCGCGGGCCAGGTCGCCCGGCGTGTCGTCTTCGCCGCCCTGGCCGCGCACCTTGCCGAGGATGGGATTGCCGCGTACGGGGTAACCGACGAAGTTCAGCGTGTGCGAGTGGTCGGCCGTCACGACGATCAGCGTGTCGTCGCGTGAGGTCGCCTCCACGGCGGCCTGCACGGCATCCGACATGGCGACGGTCTCGTCGAGCGCACGATAGGCATTGCCGTAGTGGTTGGCGTGGTCGATGCGCGCGCCTTCCACCAGCAGCACGAAGCCGTTGGGATTGCCTGACAGGGTGCGGATCGCCGCGCGGGTCAGCTCGGCCAGCGAGGGCTCGCCCTGGTCGTCCTTGCGGCGGTCGTGTTCGAACTGCATGTGGTCGTATTCGAACAGGCCCAGCAGCTGCGGTGCAGCGGCGGCGGCTTTCAGCTGCTGCGTGTTGGTGACGTACGCGCCCTGCGGATGCGCCTGCTGCCATTCGGCCACCAGGTTGCGGCCGTCCAGGCGCTGACCGACCTTGTCGTCCTCTTCGGGGTCGCGGACATCGATCGGCAGGAACTCGCCACGCCCGCCGCCCAGCGCGACGGTGGGGCCACGGCCGAAGCGCGCGGCGGCAAGCAACTGCTGCGCGATGTCCTTGCAACCCGCTGCGGCGGCTTCAGGCGGCAGATCGGTGTCGTTCTCCCAGTCACGGTGCGAGACATGCGCATACGTCGCGGCCGGCGTCGCATGGGTGAGGCGGGCGGTGGTGACGACGCCCGTGGCCAGGCCGGCGCTGTCGGCCAGCGTCAGCCAGCTGAGCAGGTCCTTGCTGCCGTCGGGCGTGCATTCGCCCTTGCGGCCGGCCGACACGCCGATGGCGCCCATGTGCGACTTCACGCCGGTGGCGATGGCGGTCATGGTGCCGGCCGAGTCGGGTGTCTGCGAGTCGGTGTTGTAGGTCTTGCTGAAGGCAGTGTGCGGGAAGTACTCCCAGCTCAGCAGGTTCTCCTCGCCCGGCATGCCCTTGCGCTGGCCTTCGAAGATGCGCGCGGCGGCCACCGTGGTCAGGCTCATGCCGTCGCCGAGGAAGACGATGACGTTCTTCGCCTTGCCTTGCATCGCGCCATGGGCGGCGGCCTTCGCCGCACCATTCCGATACCACCACTGCGGACTCTCACCCTGCGGGTGCGCAACCGCCGGCACGTCGACGTGCAGTGCTGGTGAGGAAGAGGGCGCGGTGCTGGCGCAGCCAGCCAGGGCGGTGAGCAGGGTCATGCCGGCGAGCGGCGACACGAAAGAACGCAGGAGCATGGCGAACCGGGAGAGGGTGGACGCGCCATTATGCCGCCCGTGCAGTGTCCTGTTCATGACACCCGGCATTCCGTGAGCAGGGTCGCGGGGTGGCAGACCTTGGGCTAAGGTGTCGCGTCCACCCTGTGGGTCGTACGGATGAAGCTGGTTGCAGCCTGGTTGAGGATCCCGTTCTGGCAGCGCGTCGTCGCCGGCTTCGTGCTGGGCGCAGTGGCGGGCTGGCTGATGGGGCCGGCTGCGGGTACGTGGTTGAAGCCACTCGGCGACCTTTACGTCACGCTGATCAAGATGATCGCGGTGCCGCTGGTGTTCTTTGCGGTGATCAATGCCGTGTCCAGCCTGCACGGGCAGAAGTCCGTGGCCGCGCTGGGCGGACGCACGTTCCTGTGGTTCGCTGCGACGGCCGCGCTGGCGGTCTGCGTGGGCCTGGCGGTGGGCTGGGTGGTGCAGCCGGGCAAGGGGCTGACCGGGCTGATGATGGCGCCGGATTACCAGGTGCGCGAAGTCCCCACGCCGGTACAGGTGCTGCTCGACATCGTGCCGGCCAATCCGTTCAAGGCGCTCACCGAGGGCAAGATCCTGCAGGTGATCTTCTTCGCCGGCCTGCTGGGCTTCGCGCTGGTCAAGCTGGGCGAACGCAGCGCGGGCCTGCGCAAGCTGGCCGGCGAGGCCAGCGACACCATGGTGCAGGTCACCCGCTTCGTGCTGGAGATGACGCCGATCGGTACGTTCGGCCTGATCGGCAGCCTGGTCGGCACCTATGGATTCGAGAAGCTGCTCCCGCTGGGCAGCTACATCGGTGCGCTCTACCTGGCCTGCGCGCTGCACATCACCGTCGTGTACGGCAGCCTGCTGCTGGCGCACGGGCTCAACCCGTGGAAGTTCTTCCGCGGTGGCGCACCGGGCATGCAGGTGGCGTTCGTCAGTTCGTCCAGCTTCGCTTCCATGCCGGTTGCGCTGCGCAGCGTCACCCACAACCTGGGCGTGGACAAGGACTACGCCGCGTTCGCGGTGCCGCTGGGCGCCAGCATCAAGATGGACGGCTGCGGCGCGATCTATCCGGCGCTGACGTCGATCTTCGTGGCCCAGTACTTCGGGCTGGACCTGTCGATGAACCAGTACTTCGTCATCCTGCTGGCGTCGGTGCTGGGCAGCTTCGGCACGGCCGGCGTGCCGGGCACCGCCACGGTGATGGTCACCCTGGTGCTGAGCGCCGCCAACCTGCCGCTGGAGGGTATCGGCCTGCTGGTGGCGATCGACCGCATCCTCGACATGATGCGCACCATGACCAACGTGACCGGCCAGATGCTGGTGCCGGTGCTGGTGGCGAAGGAGACCGGGCTGCTGGACAGGGAGGTCTACGAATCGGCATCGACGAACGTGGGCCTCACGGACGATGCTGCGTCCACGCCATGAGTGACGTGGGCCGGATCGAACTGGTCGAGTCGTTCCCCGACGCGCCGACTTACAGGCGGCTTCGTATCGAGACGGGGCTGTCCCCCAAATCGCAGGAAGCCGCCGAGCGCGGCCTCGCGAACACACTGTACGGCGTCAGCCTGCTGAAGGCCGGTGAGGTGATCGGCATGGGACGGGTGGTCGGCGACGGCGGCACCGTCTTCGTCGTGGTGGACATCGCCGTGCGGCGGGACCACCAGGGGCAGGGGCTGGGCAAGCGGATCATGGCGGCGCTGGATGCATGGTTGCGTGCGAATGCGCCGCCATCGGCCTACGTCATGCTGATCGCTGACGGAGACGCCCGACACCTCTATACGCAGTTCGGCTTCGCCGAAACCGCACCCGCCTCCATCAGCATGGCCTATGTGGCGCGTGGCCCGGGGAGCGGCGATTAGCCCGCGGCGTCGCGCCCGCCGCGCGACACCCACCACGCGAACACCGCCGCGGTGACGAACATCAGCAGGCTGTAGACCGCCGCCGGTACCGAGATGGTCGCGTTCTGCAGCACGTTGAGTGCGATGAAGATGGCCAGTGTGCCGTTGTGGATGCCGATCTCCATGGCGATGGCGATGGCCTGCTTCTTCGGCAGGCGCAGCGCCAGCGGTGCGGCGTAGCCGGCGCCCATGCTGGCCAGGTTGAACAGCAGGCAGGCCAGGCCGACGATGGCGAAATAGGTGGTCAGGGTCTTCCATTCCTGCGCCACGGCCGCGACCACCAGCAACGCCAGCACGAGCACCGACAGCAGGCGGATGGGCTTTTCGGTGCGCGCTGCGAATCCGGCGGCCCTGGCGCGTATGACCATGCCTATGGAGACCGGCAGCAGGATGATGGCGGCGACCTCGATCACTTTCTTCGTCGGAGGCGGCACGTACTGGCCGGCGCCGAGGAAATACTCCAGTGAAAGATTCAGGATCACCGGCAGCGTGAGCAGGCAGAGCAGGCTGTTGATCGCGGTCAGGGTGATGTTCAACGCCACGTCGCCGCGCGCGAGGTGGCTGTAGATGTTGGCGGTGGCGCCGCCGGGCGAAGCGGCCAGCAGCATCAGGCCGACGGCGAGTTCGGCCGGCAGGCCGAAGCCCAGTGCCAGCCCGAACGCGGCCCAGGGCAGCACCAGCGTCTGCAGCGCGAGCCCGATCAGCACCGCGCGCGGGTAGCGCGCCACGCGACGGAAGTCGTCCAGCGTCAGTCCCAGCCCCAGCCCGAGCATGATGATGCCCAGGGCCAACGGCAGCAGCAGGTTGGTCAGCAGTGAAGCCTGCATCGCGTACGACTCCCCTTCGGCGCGAAACAACAGGTGGCGCGCGGTGTTGGCGCATCGGCCGGAGGATGGCGGCAGGGCGCCGTGCGGTGCAAGCTGCGCTGCACCGTCGCCCAGAATGCGGAAGGCCGCGCGAGGCGGCCTTCATCGTGTCGCGGAAACCTTCCGGCGCTTACATCGCGACGCGACGACCGCTCAGGTAGCGGTTGGCCCAGTAGCCGGTCAGCAGGCTGTCCACGCGCACGTCCTTGCCACGGCTGGGCGAGTGCAGGAAACGTCCTTCGCCCACGTAGATGCCGACGTGGTTCACGCGGCCCTTCAGTCCGAAGAACACCAGGTCGCCCTGGCGCAGTTCTTCACGTGCCGCGACCAGTTCGGCGTCCGCCTTGCTGGCCATGTCGCGGGACACGCGCGGCAGCTCGATGCCCAACGCGGTACGGAACACGTAACCGACCAGCCCGCTGCAGTCGAAACCGCTGTCGGGCGAGGTGCCGCCCCAGCGGTAGGGCGTGCCCATCAGGGCCAGCGCACGCTGCAGTACGGCCTGGACCTTGCCGCCCTGTTGTTCCTGGGCGACCACGCCTTCCTTGCTCAGGTCGTACGCGGCCAGCAGCTTGCTGATGTCGCCCGCCACCATCGCCGAGCGGTCGACCAGCGGCAGCGTATCGCTGGCGGCCAGGCGCGGAAGCAGGGCGGATAGAGTGGCCGTGGCGGCCTCGGCAGCCTTTTCCTTGACGCTGGTGGTCACCGGCTTGGAGGGCGCCGGAGCGGGGGAGACCACGACATCGGCCGAGGCCGGCGTTGACGCGGCGTCGACGCCCGCCGGGGCAGTCTGTGCCTGCGCGATGGTGGCCATGGCCGTCAGGCCAAGCCCAAGAAGGAGTCGGGAAACCCCACGCGAAGGACGGTGGGTGGCGGCAGGCTGGCCTGTTGGCAGGTCGTCGTCGGTCGTCACGCGGGCGGAGGGTTTAACAAGTCAGCGGCGATAATGCCGCCTGATCGGCGCGATTTGGTTCATAAATCGTTATTTATTCGTTAATTGTGAACGGCCGACGTCACAGAGTTGACCGATTCCTAACGAAGCACGCGTTTTGCGCCGGTGTAGTGGTCCCGCCAGTAGGGGCCGTCCAGATGGTCCAGCCGCACCGTGCCTCCGGTGCTGGGCGCGTGAACGAACCGACCCTCGCCTACGTAGATGCCCACGTGGGTGACGCTGCCGCGGCTGCCGAAGAACACCAGGTCGGCCGGGGCCAGGCGACGGGGTTCGATCTTCGGCCCCTGTACCTGTGCCAGTTCCCGCGAGGTGCGCGGCAGGCGCAGGTCCAGCATGTCCCGGTACACGTAGGTCACCAGGCCGCTGCAGTCGAAGCCGGACTCGGGGGTATTGCCCCCGTACCGGTAAGGGGTGCCCACCAGGCCGATCGCCCGCATCAGTACCGAGGTGGCGGCGGCAGGATCGTCGGCCTGCACGACCGGCCAGTCGCGCTGGGCCGGCGGTGCGGTCCTGTGCGCCTGCGGCTTCGAACCGCCGCATCCGGCCACTGCCAGCAGGGCGCCGCAGAGCAGGGCGGCGGCCCACCGTTGAAGTGGCGCGGGCGCGGGCAAGCCGGGATAATGTCGGACCTTCATCGCGGCGCATCTTCGCCGCATTCCCTTGCGGCCGACAAGCCGCCCCCGTCCTGCCCGCTGGCAGGCCCCGCCCAGAGTCCCGCATGAAAATCGCAAAAGACAGCGTCGTCCGTTTCCACTACACCGTGTCCGAAGTCGGCCAGGAGCCGATCGAGAGTTCGAAGGACCGTGAGCCGCTGGCCATCATGATCGGCCACGGCAACATCATCCCGGGCCTGGAGAACGCCATGCAGGACCGTGAAGCCGGCGACAGCTTCGGCGTGGACGTGGCGGCGGCCGATGCCTATGGCGAGCGCCGCGACGGCCTGACCCAGCGGGTGCCCAAGAAGCACTTCGGCAACCAGCGCCTGGTGCCGGGCCAGCAGGTGGTGCTGCAGACCAACTTCGGTCCGCGCGCCGTGACCATCCAGAAGGTCGGCATGAGCGTGGTGGACGTGGATCTCAACCACCCGATGGCGGGCAAGGACCTGCACTTCGACGTGGAGATCGTCGACGTGCGCGAGGCCAGCCCCGAAGAGATCGAGCATGGTCATGTGCATGGCGAAGGCGGCCATCACCACTGAGCCCCACCACCGCAGCCCTTGCAACGGCCCGCGAAAGCGGGCCGTTTCTTTTGGCATGTGGGAAGCGGCGGGCGGCGTGGTCTAATCCCGGCATCGAACAGGGGAAGGGAATGTCGGCAACGATCACGGGGAACCTGTCACCGATCGCGGTGACCGAGCGCATCGAAGCGATGGACGTGCTGCGCGGTTTCGCGCTGCTGGGCATCCTGTTGATGAACCTGGAGGGCTTCGTCGGGCCGGTGATGGCGGCGGCGAGCGGTGTGGATCCGGCGCTGACCGGTGCCGACCGCATCGTGGACCTGCTGGTCTATGTGCTGGTACAGGGCAAGTTCTACACGCTGTTCTCGCTGCTGTTCGGCATGGGATTCGCCGTGATGTCGCAGCGCGCGGAGCAGGCGGGCCGGCCGTTCGCGGGCACCTATTGGCGGCGCGGGCTGGTGCTGCTGGCGATCGGCGTGCTGCATGCGGTGTTCATCTGGGCGGGCGACATCCTGATGATGTACGCGCTGTGCTCGTTCCTGCTGCTTGCGTTCCGGCCGCTGCCCTACCGCTGGTACGCCTGGCTGGGACTGGCGGCATACGTCGCGCCGATCGCCTTCATGTACCTGATGGGCGCCATGGGGTCCCTGCTGGCCGGCACCGAGGCCTGGGACAAGGTGATGGCGCAGATCGGCGCACAGTTGCAGGCGCTGATCGAAAGCGAACGCGCAGCCTATGGCGGCGGCAGTTATGCGGACGCGACGTGGCAGCGCCTCACGAGCGCCGGCATGGCGCTGAGCAACATCACCATGTTCGGGTTCATCGCCTTCGGGCTGTTCCTGCTGGGGGCCTGGTTCGTGCGCAGCGGCGCCATCGCGCGGCCACGTGAGTTCGGTCGCCTCTATGGGCTGCTGCGCTGGGGTGCCTTGCCGCTCGGCCTGCTGGCGATGCTGGGGTCGCTGACGCTGTCGCCGACGATGGACTTCGCCACCTTCAGCCTACGGCTGTCCACGGCCTTCGCGCTGCAGATGACGGCCAACCTGCTGATGTGCCTGGGCTACCTGGCGTGGATCCTGAAGGCCCTGCAGGCGCCGATGTTCGAGCGGGCGCTCTCGGTGCTGGCGCCCGCCGGCCGCATGGCCCTGACCAACTATCGGCTGCAGTCGCTGGTGTGCACGTGGATCTTCTACGGTTATGGCCTGGGGTATTTCGAGCAGTTGCCGCGCGCATGGCATCCGCTGTTCGCGCTGGTGCTGTTCGGAGGGCAGGTCCTGCTGAGCCATGCCTGGCTGTCGCGCTTCCGGTTCGGCCCGATGGAATGGCTGTGGCGGTCGCTGACCTATGCATCGCCGCAGCCGATGCGGCTGCAGGCGCGGTGATTCGGAATACACTGTCGGGGTGAATCCCCCCCACGACGACGTCCTCATCATCGGTGGCGGCGCCATCGGTCTGGCGACCGCGCTGGCCCTGCTCGACGCCGGCCGCAGCGTCCGCATCCTGGAGGCCGGTGCCGTTGGCGGCGGCGCCTCGCACGGCAACTGCGGCACAATCACTCCCAGCCATGCACCGCCACTGGCCGCCCCCGGCGTGGTGGCGCAGGCGCTGCGCTGGATGTTCACGCCGGACGCGCCGCTCTACCTCAAGCCCCGTGTCGATCCGGCGCTATGGCACTGGCTGCTGCGCTTCGCCGTACGCTGCAATCCGCGCGATTGGCGGCAGAGCACGCAGGCGCGCGCGGCGCTGCTCAACGATGCCCGCGCCCGGCTGGCCGACTGGGTCAGCCGCTACGACCTGCAGTGCGAATTCGAGGAAGAGGGCCTCGATTACGTCTTCCGTGATCCACGCAAGTTCCAGCAGTACGTGGACGAGAGCGTCGTGCTGAAGACGTTCGGCATCGCCACGCAGGTCTTCGGCGGCACCGACTACGAACGGGAAGAGCCGGCCATGCTGCCCGGTGTGGCCGGCGCCATCCGGTTCCCTGGCGATGCACGCCTGCGCCCGGACCGCTATGTGGCCGAACTCGCGCGCGTGGTGCGCGAGCGCGGTGGCGTGATCGAGGAACAGTGCCGGGTCGACCGACTGGAGCCCATGTCCGATGGCGTTCGCCTGGCGACGTCGCAGGGCGAGCGAAAAGGAGGCGACGCGGTGATCGCGCTGGGCGCGTGGACGCCCGCATTCGCGCACCGGCTCGGTATCCGTGCCCCGATCCAGCCCGGCAAGGGCTACTCGATCACCTATTCGCGCCCTGCGCGCGTGCCGCGCCATCCGATGGTGCTGAAGGACCGCTCGGTCTGCGTCACGGTCTGGGGCAGCGGCTTCCGCCTAGGCAGCACGATGGAGTTCTCCGGCCATGACGACACGCTCAATGCGACGCGCCTGGCGGCGCTGGAGCGGGGCGCACGCGAGTTCCTGCGCGAGCCCGTCGGCGCCGAGGTGCACGAGCGCTGGTGCGGGTGGCGACCGATGACCTGGGACGACCTGCCTCTGCTCGGGCGCGCACCGGGACAGCGCAAGGTCTGGATCGCCGCGGGCCACGGCATGCTGGGCATCAGCATGAGCACCGCCACCGGGCAACTGATGGCCGACCTGATGACGGGCCGCCCGCCCGCCTTCGATCCTTCGCCCTACCGACCGGAGCGCTTCGCATGACGCCGCAGGACTTCGACCTGATCGTGATCGGAGGCGGCTCCGGCGGACTGGCCGGCGCTTTCCGTGCGGCGTCGCACGGTGCGCGCGTGGCCCTGCTGGAGCCGAAGGAACTGGGCGGCACCTGCGTCAATGTCGGCTGCGTGCCGAAGAAGGCGATGTGGCTGGCGGCCGAGCTCTCGCAGAAGATCGCGATGGCTTCGTCGCTCGGTTTCGACACGCCGCCGCCGGTACTCGACTGGAGGGAGTTCATCGTCCATCGCCAGCGTTATATCGCGGGCATCCATGCCAGCTACCGCAAGCGGCTGGACGAAAGCGGGGTGGTGCTGATGCCCTGCCACGGACGGTTGCTCGATCCGCACACGGTGGTGAACGCCGATGGCGTGCCGCTGCGTGGGGAACACCTTTTGATCGCCACGGGTGGTCGACCTTCGCGGCCGGACATCCCGGGCGCGGCGCTGGGGCAGGTGTCGGACGATTTCTTCAACCTGTGCGCGGCGCCGCGGCGCGTGGCCATCGTCGGCGGCGGGTACGTGGCGGTGGAACTGGCCGGTGTGCTGCAGGCGCTGGGCAGCCAGGTGGAACTGTTCGTGCGCGGGCCGCGGTTGCTGGACGGATTCGATGTGCAGATCACCGCTGAACTGGCCGACGACATGCGGCAACACGGCGTGCACCTGCGTTTCGGTCATGCGGTGGCCGCGCTGGAGGAGGCGCCCCACGACGGCGTGATCGTGCTGGCGGAAGACGGGACGCGCAGCGAGCGCTTCGGCCGTGTGATCTTCGCGACTGGCCGTACGCCGAATACCGGCGGCATGGGTCTGGAAGACGCGGGCGTGACCACCGATGCGCGTGGCTTCGTGCAGGTGGATGCGTGGCAGGACACGAACGTACCCGGGATCCACGCGGTGGGCGACGTCACCGGTCAGGCCGCGCTGACGCCGGTGGCCATCGCCGCGGCACGGCGCCTGATGGACAGGCTGTTCGGTGGGCAGGCCGAAGCCCGCCTGGACTACCGCGACATCGCCACCGTCGTCTTCTCGCATCCGCCGGCAGGCAGGGTGGGGCAGACCGAAGAAGAAGCCCGCGCCGAGCATGGCGACAACGTGAAGACCTACACCACGCGGTTCCGCCCCATGCTGCACGCGCTGGCCGACTCGCCGCAGCGCAGCCTGTTCAAGCTGGTGTGCGTGGGCGAGGAACAGCGGGTGGTGGGCCTGCACCTGCTGGGCGAAGGTGCCGACGAAATGCTGCAGGGGTTCGCGGTAGCGGTGAAGAAGGGCATCACGCTGGCGGACCTGCACGACACCGTGGCCATCCATCCCACCAGCGCCGAGGAAGTGGTGCTGATGCGCTGAATCCGAGGGGCGCGGCGATACAATGCCGCCATGGATACCTACACGCTGCACCAGGGCACCGCGCCGCTGTTCATCAGCCTGCCGCACAACGGCACGCAGGTGCCCGACGACATCGCCGCACGCCTGACGCCCGAGGCACGCCGCGTGCCGGACACCGACTGGCATGTCGCCGAGTTGTACGACTTCGCGCGCGCGCTGGGGGCTTCAATCATCGTGCCGGTGTACTCGCGCTATGTGGTCGACCTGAACCGGCCCGAGGACGATGTCTCGCTGTATCCCGGCCAGAACACCACCGGCCTCTGTCCCATCGTGCGTTTCAGCGGTGACCCGGTGTACCTGCCGGGCCAGGGCCCTGCGCCGGACGAAATCGCCGCCCGCGTCGACGCCTACCGGCGGCCCTATCACCAGGCGTTGCAGCAGGAACTGGTCCGCATCCGCGAGATACATGGCCGTGCGGTGCTGTGGGAAGGCCATTCGATCCGCAGCGAGGTGCCGTTCCTGTTCGAGGGGCGGCTGCCGGACTTCAACCTGGGTACCGCGGCCGGCGCCAGTTGCTCGCCTGCGTTGCAGCAGGCGCTGGAAGCGGTTCTCGCATCGCAGTCGGACTACAGTTTCGTGGTCAACGGCCGGTTCCGGGGCGGCTACATCACCCGGCACTACGCCGATCCGGCCCACCAGGTGCAGGCCGTCCAGCTTGAGCTGGCGCAGCACACCTACATGGACGAGGACAGCTTCGACTACCTGCCAGGACGCGCCGCGCCCACGCAGGCGCTGATCCGGCGTCTGCTGGAATGCACGCTGGCATGACCGCGCGCCGATGAGCGGGCCGGGCGCGGAGGATGAACTGGCCCAGCCGCTGGATGTGGCACCCGCCGAAGCGGTCGACGCGCCGTCCACCCATTCCGCAATGCGCGCGGTCAGCCGCTCCGGCCTGGGCCTCGCCGCGCTGGGCGCCATCGCATTTTCGGGCAAGGCGATCATCGTCAAGCTCGGCTATCGCTACGGCACCGATGCGGTCACGCTGCTGGCGCTGCGGATGCTGGTGGCGTTTCCGTTCTTCCTGGCAATGGGCACATGGGCCGCACACCGCGCTGCGCCGCTGGCGGCGGCGGACCGCTGGCGCATCCTGTCGCTCGGCTTCCTCGGCTACTACCTCGCCAGCTTCCTGGATTTCGCGGGGCTGGCCTACATCACGGCCACGCTGGAACGGCTGATCCTGTATCTCACGCCGACCTTGGTGGCGCTGATCGGCTGGCTGGCGTTCGGTCGCCGTATCACCCGTCGGCAGGCGCTGGCGCTGCTGGTCAGTTATGCGGGCGTGGCCCTGGCGTTCGGTCACGACCTGCAGGTGGGCGGTGCCGACATCATGCTCGGGGGTGTGCTGGTGTTCGGCAGCGCGCTGGCGTATGCGATGTATCTGGTGGGCAGCGGCGAGCTGGTCGCGCGCGTGGGCGCGGTGCGCCTGACTGCCTATGCGAGCAGCGTGGCCTGCGTGCTGTGCCTGCTGCAGTTCGTGCTGTTGCGGCCGCTGGATGCGCTGGCGCTGCCGTGGCAGGTGTATGCGCTGTCGCTGGTGAACGGAACGCTGTGCACCGTGCTGCCGGTGCTGGCGGTGATGATGGCGGTGGCGCGGATCGGCTCTACGCTGGCCGCGCAGGTCGGCATGATCGGTCCCGTTTCGACCATCGTGCTGAGCCTGCTGCTGTTGGGCGAGCCGATGGGGCCTTGGCAGGTGGCGGGCACGGTGCTGGTGATGGCCGGGGTGTTCATGGTGTCGCAGCAGAAGACCGCCGCCCGATGATCCCGCGCATCTAAGCGGGGGCGCTCGCATCGGCGAGCCAATGCACCACGTGCGACAGCGCGGCAGCATGGCTGTCGCCGGCATCGCGCCGCTCCCGGTAACGCTGCAGTTGCGCGTGGGCGCTGGTGCCCTCTTCCAAGATCCGCCACACGCGCTCGACCTGCCGTTCGCAAGCGAGCGCGCGGATGTCGTCGTCCAGCGCCTCCAGCGTGTTCTCCAGCATCTCACGTACCGCCACCAGGCGACGGCTGCCCAGATCGATCAGTCCGGCATCGAATCCGTGGCGCTGCGCGCGCCACAGGTTTTCCGCCACGATCGCCTGGTCGCCCGCATGCAGGTCCGCGTACAGCGATGGCCTGCGCTCGAGGTGCCGCACCAGACAGCGGTAGAGCTGTGCGATGGCCAGTGCGTCGCACAGGTCGGTGCAGGCATCGGTGACGCGCAGTTCCAGCGTGGGAAAGGCCCGCGATGGCCGCAGCGCCCACCACAGGAAGCTCGCGTCCTGGATCGCGCGTCCATCGGTCATGCGCTGCACGTAGTGGTCGTATTCGGTCTGGTCGCGGAACAGCGGCGGCAGTCCGGTGCGCGGGATCTCCTGATACGCCGTCTGCCGGTAACCCATCAGGCCGGTGGCATGCCCCATCCAGAACGGGGACGATGTGCTCAGCGCCAGCAACAGCGGAAGGAACGGTTGCATGCGCGCCATCAGTTCCACGCGACGGCCGGGATCGGCCGGCTGCACGTGCACGTGCAGGCCACACAGCAAGTTGCGTTGCCCCAGCATCTGCAGCTCGCCCATCACGTGGTCGTAATGGGGCTTGTCGGTACTGAGCTGGCCGCGCCACTGGGCTGAGGGGTGCGTGCCGGCTGCCACGATGCCGAGTCCGTGCCGCTCCGCGACCGCGGCGACAGAGCGGCGCAGCGTGCGCAGGTCCTCTTCGGCCGTGTCAGGGTCATCGTGTACCAGGGTCTGGACTTCGACCTGGGTCTGCAGCATCTCGCTGCCGAAGCGTTCGCCCAGCGCTTCCCGGCATTCGGTGAAGAAGCGCCGCGGCATGTGGCGCAGCCGGCGGCCGTTGCGGCGTACCAGGAAGTACTCTTCCTCGAGGCCGAACGTGTAGGGATGAGCGGCGGGCCCGGATGTGGAGGTCATCTCCGGGTTATCGCACCGGCCGGGTGAACGCGATGTTCAACCGCTGCGCGCCATGGCACTGGTCGCAGGAGAACCAGGCCATCGCGACGGCCCCGCGAGATGAACGGCTGCGATCAGACTTCCAGCGACGCCAGGTCGCCCTTGGTCTCCAGCCACGTCTTGCGATCGCCCGCGCGCTTCTTCGCCAGCAGCATGTCCATCAGGCCACGGGTCTGCAGGTCGTCGTCGACGGTCAACTGCACCAGCCGACGCGTATCCGGGTGGATGGTGGACTCGCGCAGCTGGGAGGGATTCATTTCGCCCAGGCCCTTGAAGCGGGTGACGTTGACCGCGCCGCGGATCTTCTCGCGCTCGATCTTCTCCAGCAGCAGGCGCTTCTCTTCTTCGTCCAGCGCGTAGAACACCTGCTTGCCCACGTCCACGCGGAACAGCGGCGGCATCGCCACGAACACGTGACCGGCGGCGACCAGCGCGGGGAAATGCCGCAGGAACAGCGCGCTCAGCAGCGTGGCGATGTGCAGCCCGTCGGAGTCCGCGTCGGCCAGGATCACCACCTTGCCGTAGCGCAGGCCGCTGATGTCGTCCTTGCCCGGGTCGCAGCCGATCGCCACGGCCAGGTCGTGCACTTCCTGCGAGGCCAGCACGCTGCCCGATGCGACTTCCCAGGTGTTCAGGATCTTGCCGCGCAGCGGCAGGATGGCCTGGAAATCCTTGTCGCGCGCCTGCTTGGCCGAACCGCCGGCCGAGTCGCCCTCCACCAGGAACAGCTCGGTGCGCGACAGGTCCTGGCTGATGCAGTCGGCCAGCTTGCCGGGCAGGGCAGGGCCTTGGGTGACCTTCTTGCGGACGACCTGCTTCTCGGTCTTCAGTCGGGCGCTGGCGCGCTCGATGGCGATCTGCGCGATCTTCTCGCCCAGGTCGACGTGCTGGTTCAGCCACAGGCTGAAGGCGTCGTGCGCCGCGCCTTCGATGAAGCCGGCGGCCTGGCGCGAGGACAAGCGTTCCTTGGTCTGGCCGCTGAACTGCGGGTCGGTCATCTTCAGCGACAGCACGAAGGTCACGCGGTCCCACACGTCTTCGGGCGCCAGCTTCACACCGCGCGGCAGCAGGTTGCGGAAGTCGCAGAACTCGCGCAGCGCGTCGGTCAGACCGCTGCGCAGGCCGTTGACGTGGGTGCCGTGCTGCGCGGTCGGGATCAGGTTGACGTAGCTTTCCTGGACCAGTTCGCCTTCGGGCACCCAGGCCACGGCCCAGTCGACGACTTCGCTGTCCTTCTTCAGCTGGCCGACGAACAGATCCGGCGGCAGCAGTTCGCGGCCGGCCATCTCGCCCTTGAGGTAGTCGCGCAGGCCATCCTCGTAATGCCAGCTGTCGCGCTCGCCGGTGGCTTCGTCGAACAGGGTGACGTTCAGACCCGGGCACAGCACGGCTTTCGCGCGCAGCAGGTGGCGCAGGGCGCGCACGTTGAACTTCGGCGTATCGAAGTACTTCGGGTCCGCCCAGAACCGCACGCGCGTGCCGGTGTTTTTCTTGCCGACGCTACCCACCACCTCCAGCGGCGTGGCGCGGTCGCCGTTGCGGAAAGTGATGCGGTGTTCGCTGCCGTCGCGCTTGATGTGCACTTCCACCAGGGTGGACAGCGCATTCACCACGCTCACGCCCACGCCGTGCAGGCCGCCGGAAAAGGTGTAGTTCTTGTTGCTGAACTTGCCACCCGCGTGCAGCCGCGTGAGGATCAGTTCCACGCCGGGGATCTTCTCCTCCGGGTGGATGTCCACCGGCATGCCGCGACCGTCGTCGCTGACTTCGCAACTGCCGTCCTTGTAGAGGGTGACCTCGATGCTGCCGGCATGGCCGGCCAGCGCCTCGTCCACCGCGTTGTCGATGACTTCCTGCGCCAGGTGGTTGGGGCGCGAGGTGTCGGTGTACATGCCGGGCCGGCGCTTGACCGGGTCAAGGCCGGAAAGGACTTCGATGTCGGCGGCGTTGTAACGACTGCTCATGGGGTCTGCGGCGTCTCAGCGGGGCGGTGCGGCGCCCGGCAGGGCGTCGCTGGTGGGTGGATTGTAGTGATAGTCGCCAGGGAAACTCTCGCCGGTCCCAACGTCGCGCCGTGGCGGCGGCACGCGGTCCGGCGGCGCACGGGACGTGGAAAAATGCATTCGACATCCTCTGCCGGCGGCGTCAGGGTGCGGCAGTGTGCCGCCTGCCCCGGATTTTCGCCATGTTCAGTTGCACCGGCTGAAACTGCGCGCGTGGACAGGGACGCCCTTGGGATCGCCGCCCGGCGCCCCCAGATTTCCGCCATCCACGAGGAGCCTTGCCATGAAGTCCCGCAACCTGTTGCTGCTGTCCGCCGCCGCTGTCGGCGCGCTGTTCGCGGTCCAGGCGTTCGCCCAGTCCAAGACCGCGACCGACGCCGACAAGCCCAAGCAGGACCAGTCCCAGACCAGTGATCCTTCCGATCCGGAAGCCAAGGCGCGCCGCCGTGCGGCCAACGAGGCCGCCGCCAAGCAGCGCAAGGCCGCCGAGGGCCAGCAGAAGAAGGGCGGCGAGGAAGAAGAAGAGCGCAAGCCCTGATCCAGGTCTTCCCGGAAACCCTTGCAGCGCAAGGGTTTCGAGGCGCTTCGATGCGTCAGGACGCCCCGCTTCGGCGGGGCGTCGCGCTTCCGGGCGACACGTGTTGCCTGTAGACTATGGCTTTCCGGAGCCCCGCCATGACTCCCCTGATTTTCGTTACCGGCGGCGTTGTGTCCTCGCTAGGCAAGGGCATCGCCGCCGCTTCGCTTGCGTCCATCCTCGAAGCACGTGGCCTGAAGGTCACGATGATGAAGCTGGACCCCTACATCAACGTCGACCCGGGCACCATGAGCCCGTTCCAGCACGGCGAGGTGTACGTCACCGACGACGGCGCCGAGACCGACCTGGATCTGGGCCACTACGAGCGCTTCGTGCGCACGCGCCTGAGCCGCAAGAACTCCATCACCACCGGCCGGATCTACGAGAACGTGATCCGCAAGGAGCGCCGCGGCGACTACCTGGGCGCCACGGTGCAGGTGATCCCGCACATCACCGACGAGATCCGCCGCTGCATCGACGAGGCCACCGAAGGCTTCGACGTGGCGCTGGTGGAGATCGGCGGCACGGTGGGCGACATCGAGTCGCTGCCGTTCCTGGAAGCGATCCGCCAGATCCGCACCGAACGCGGCCCCGAGAAGGCGCTTTTCATGCACCTGACGCTGGTGCCGTACGTGGCCGCTGCCGGCGAGTTGAAGACCAAGCCCACCCAGCACTCGGTGAAGGAACTGCGCTCCATCGGCATCCAGCCCGACGTGCTGCTGTGCCGCTCCGAGCAGCCGATCCCCGATTCCGAGCGTCGCAAGATCTCGCTGTTCACCAACGTGCCCGAGCGCGCCGTCATCAGCGTGCCGGACGTGGACGTGCTGTACCGCATCCCGATGGGCCTGCACGGGCAGGGTCTGGACGAGATCGTCCTGCGCCAGTTCCGCATCGACAACGCGAAGGCCGCCGACCTGTCCGAGTGGGAAGCCGCGGTAGACGCCACGCTCAATCCGCTGGACGAAGTGACCATCGCCGTCGTCGGCAAGTACGTCGACCACCAGGACGCGTACAAGTCGGTGGGCGAGGCGCTCAAGCACGGCGGGCTGCGCCAGCGCACGCGCGTGAACCTGAAGTGGATCGAGGCGCAGGACCTGGAAGGCACCGACATGGCCCTGTTGCAGGGCGTGGATGGCATCCTGGTGCCGGGTGGCTTCGGCGACCGCGGCTTCGAAGGCAAGGTGCTGACCTCGCGCTTCGCGCGCGAGCACAAGGTGCCGTACTTCGGCATCTGCTACGGCATGCAGGCGGCCGTGGTCGACTATGCGCGCCACGTGGCGGGCCTGGTCGACGCCAACAGCACCGAGAACGACAAGCAGTCGCCGCACCCGGTCATCGGCCTGATCACCGAGTGGCGCACCGCCGCCGGCGAGATCGAGAAGCGCGACGAACGTTCCGACCTGGGCGGCACCATGCGCCTGGGCCTGCAGGAGCAGCGCCTGAAGCCCGGCACGCTGGCGCGCGAGCTGTACGGTAAGGACGTGGTGGCCGAGCGCCACCGCCATCGTTACGAGTTCAACAACCGCTACCGCACCCAGCTGGAAGACGCTGGTCTGGTGATCGCCGCCAAGTCGATGGACGACCTGCTGGTGGAAATGGTGGAACTGCCGCGCACCGTGCATCCGTGGTTCCTGGCCTGCCAGGCGCATCCGGAATTCCTGTCCACGCCGCGCGACGGTCACCCGCTGTTCGTCGGCTTCATCCGTGCCGCGCGCGAAAAGAAGGCCGGCGGCAAGCTGTTGAAGGAAGCGCGGGCGTAAATGCATGCCCTTCTCCCGCCGGGAGAAGGGGCCCTGAAGGGGCGGATGAGGGCCCGGCGGAATCGGGTATGTTCCAGCCTCCGTATTCCGCCGTACCCTCACCCCAACCCCTCTCCCGGGGGAGAGGGGCTCAAACGAGAGGTTTGTGAATGAAGCTTTGTGGATTTGACGTCGGCCTGGACCAGCCCCTGTTCCTGATCGCCGGCCCGTGCGTGATCGAGTCGATGCAGCTGCAGATCGACGTCGCCGGTCGCCTGAAGGAAATCACGGGCAGGCTGGGGATGAACTTCATCTTCAAGTCCAGCTTCGACAAGGCCAACCGTACCTCCGGTACCAGTTTCCGCGGCCCGGGCATGGAAGAGGGCCTGAAAGTGCTGGACGCGGTGAAGAAGCAGATCGGCGTGCCGGTACTCACCGACGTGCACGAGTACACGCCGATGGACGAGGTCGCCGCCGTCGTGGACGTGCTGCAGACCCCCGCCTTTCTCGTGCGCCAGACCGATTTCATCCGCAAGGTCTGCTCCGCCGGCAGGCCGGTCAACATCAAGAAGGGCCAGTTCCTCTCGCCGTGGGACATGAAGCCCGTCGTCGAGAAGGCCAAGTCCACCGGCAACCAGGACATCATGGTCTGCGAGCGCGGCGCGTCGTTCGGCTACAACAACCTGGTCAGCGACATGCGCTCGTTGAGCGTGATGCGCGACACTGGCTGTCCGGTGGTGTTCGATGCGACGCATTCGGTGCAGTTGCCGGGCGGGCAGGGCAGCAGCTCCGGCGGCCAGCGCGAGTTCGTCCCGGTGCTGGCGCGCGCGGCGGTCGCCGTGGGCGTGGCGGGCCTGTTCGCTGAAACCCACCCGGACCCGGCCAAGGCCTTGTCCGATGGTCCGAACGCCTGGCCGCTGGACAAGATGGAAGCGCTGCTGGAAACACTGCTGGCGCTGGACTCCATCACCAAGAAGAACGGTTTCCTAGAATCCACTCTCTGAGCTGAGCAGACGACACGATGACGACCATCGCCAAGATCCACGCCCGCGAGATCCTCGATTCCCGCGGCAATCCCACCCTCGAAGCCGAGGTCACGCTGGACGACGGTTCCTTCGGTCGCGCCATGGTGCCGTCCGGTGCCTCGACCGGCACCAAGGAGGCCGTGGAACTGCGCGACGGCGACAAGACCCGTTACCTGGGCAAGGGCGTGCGCAAGGCGGTGGAGAACGTCAACGGGCCCATCGCGAACGCGCTGCACGGGTTCGACGCCACCGACCAGGAAGGCCTGGACCGCCGCCTGATCGACCTGGACGGCACCGAGAACAAGGGTCGCCTGGGCGCCAATGCGCTGCTCGGCGTGTCGCTGGCCAACGCGCATGCGGTGGCGGCCTCGAAGAAGCAGCCGCTGTGGCAGTACCTCGCCACCGGCGACGTGACCCTGCCGGTGCCGATGATGAACATCATCAACGGTGGTGCGCACGCGGACAACAACGTGGACTTCCAGGAGTTCATGGTGCTGCCGGTCGGCTTCGACTCTTTCGCCGAGTCGCTGCGCGCCGGCACCGAGATCTTCCACTCGCTGAAATCGGTGCTGAAGGGCCATGGCCTGAGCACGGCGGTCGGCGACGAGGGCGGTTTCGCACCGGACTTCCGCAGCAACGTGGAAGCGCTGGACACCATCCTGGAAGCCATCGGCAAGGCCGGTTACACCGCGGGCGAGGACGTGCTGCTGGGCCTGGACGTGGCCTCCAGCGAGTTCTTCGACAACGGCAAGTACCACCTGGTGGGCGAGAACAAGCGCCTGACCAGCGAGCAGTTCGTCGATTTCCTCGCCGACTGGGCCGCGCAGTACCCCATCATCACCATCGAGGACGGCCTGGCCGAGGACGACTGGGCGGGCTGGAAGCTGCTGACCGACCGGATCGGCAAGAAGGTGCAGCTGGTCGGCGACGACCTGTTCGTCACCAACCCGAAGATCTTCAAGGAAGGCATCGAATCCGGCACCGCCAACGCGATCCTGATCAAGGTCAACCAGATCGGCACCCTGAGCGAGACGCTGGAAGCGATCGCGATGGCGCACCACGCGGGCTACGCAGCGATCGTGTCGCACCGTTCCGGCGAAACCGAGGACACCACCATCGCCGACATCGCGGTGGCCACCACGGCGACCCAGATCAAGACCGGTTCGCTGTGCCGCAGCGACCGCGTGGCCAAGTACAACCAGCTGCTGCGCATCGAAGAAGCGCTGGGCAGCAAGGCGCGCTATGCCGGCCGCAACGCCTTCGTGTCGCTGAAGAAGTAATCCATGCGCAAGGCGCCCTGGCTCCTGCTGGTGCTCGTGCTGCTGCTGGGATGGCTGCAGTACAAGTTCTGGTTCGGCGTCGGCAGTTCGGGCCAGGTCGTCGCGCTGGAACAGCAGGTCGCGGCGCAGAAGCGCGAGAACGCGGGCCTGCAGGAGCGCAACGACGCCCTCGCCGCCGAAGTCGAGGACCTCAAGTCCGGCGAATCGGCGGTGGAGGAGCGCGCGCGCAGCGAGCTGGGCATGATCAAGCCGGGCGAGACGTTCTACCGCGTGGTGGAGCCGGTGCCCGCCACGCCTGCGTCGGCCGATCCGGCGTCCGCCGACGCGGACGAAGAGGCGGCGCCCTGATGGCCGGTGTCTGGGCCGTGGTCCCTGCCGCCGGCCGTGGTACCCGTTTCGGAAGCGAACTGCCCAAGCAGTACCTGACCGTGCACGGTCGCCCGCTGCTTGCCTGGACGCTGCAGGCCCTGTTCGCCCATGACGCCGTCGAAGGCGTGGTGGTGCCGCTGTCGGAGAACGATCCGGACTGGCCGGGCTGGACGGATTACGAGGGCCGGCCGCTGATCGCCTGTACCGGCGGCGCGACCCGGGCCGCATCCGTGCTTGCCGGTCTGCAGGCACTGCCGGCCAGCGTGCGCGCGGATGATTTCGTGCTGGTGCACGATGCGGCCCGCCCGAACCTGGGGCGGGAAGACCTTGCCCAACTGCTGGAACGCGGCCGGAACGATCCGGTCGGTGCGATCCTTGCCGCGCCCGTGCGCGACACCCTCAAGCGCGCGGGCGACGATGGCGGGATAGACGGCACCGAGCCGCGCGAGCGGCTGTGGCGCGCGTTCACCCCCCAGCTGTTCCGCCGCCTGCAACTGACCCGCGCGCTGGAAGCCGCCACGGCCGAAGGCGTCGAAGTCACCGACGAGGCCATGGCGATGGAGCGGCTGGGTCTGCGCCCCTTGCTGGTCGAAGGCGCGGAAAGCAACTTCAAGATCACCACGCGCGCGGACCTCGAACGGTTCGAATTCGAGCTTTCGCGCCGCACCTGAGCCCGCACGGTATCGCCATGCCCGACACCTTGAACATCCGCATCGGCCAGGGCTTCGACGTCCATGCCTTCGGCGACGGCGACCACGTCATGCTGGGCGGCGTGCGCGTGCCGCACGCGCGCGGCGTACAGGCGCACAGCGACGGCGACGTGGTGCTGCATGCGCTGTGCGACGCCATGCTGGGCGCGCTGGCGCTGGGCGACATCGGCAAGCACTTTCCGCCTTCCGACGATCGCTGGAAGGGCGCCGACAGCCGTGCGTTCTTGCGGCATTGCGACGCGCTGCTGCGCGAACGCGGCTGGCGCGTCGGCAATGCGGACGTCACCGTCATCTGCGAGCGTCCGAAGGTCGGGCCGCACGCCGATGCCATGTGCGCCTGTGTGGCCGAAGACCTTGGCATCGAGGTGGGCGCAGTCAGCATCAAGGCGACGACCAGCGAGAAGCTCGGCTTCACCGGCCGCGGCGAGGGCATCGCGGCGCAGGCCGTGGTGCTGCTGGTGAAGGCATGAGCGAGCCGCTGCCGCGCGCGTTCGGCGCGCCGGTGCTCACCGCGCAGTACCGTTGCGTGCCGGAGGACTTCTTCGTCGAGGAACTGGCGGGCTTCGACCCGTCGGGCGAAGGCGAGCATCTGCTGCTGACGGTGGAGAAGCGCGGCATGAACACGGCCTTCGCCGCCAAGCGCATCGCAGCCTGGGCGGGCATCGCCGAGATGGGCGTGGGCTATGCGGGCCTGAAGGATCGCCATGCCGTCACCCGTCAGCGTTTCAGCGTGCACCTGCCGCGCAAGGTGGCGCCGGATCTGGCGGGCCTGGTGTCGGACGATCTCAAGGTCATCGAGGCCTCATGGCATTCGCGCAAGCTGCCGCGGGGAGCGCTGGCCGGCAACCGCTTCGAACTGGTCCTGCGGGATGTGGCGGGCGATCGAACCGCCATCGAGGCGCGGCTCGGCGACATTGCCGCGCACGGCCTGCCCAACTGGTTCGGCGAGCAGCGCTTCGGCCGCGATGGTGGCAATGTGGCGGCGGCGCTGGCGATGTTCGCCGGTCGCCGGGTGCGACGTGACCAGCGTTCGCTGCTGCTCTCGGCCGCGCGTTCGGAGCTTTTCAACCGGGTGCTGGCGGCCCGTCTGGCCGACGGCAGCTGGAATCGCGGCCTGGAGGGCGAGGTCTGGATGCTGGCGGGCAGCCGCAGCGTCTTCGGCCCCGAGCCCTGGAGCGGGACGCTGGCGCAGCGCCTGGCGGATTTCGACATCCATCCGACGGGACCGCTGTGGGGAAAGGGCGCCTCCCGCGCGGAAGCGGCCGCCCGCGACTGCGAAGAGGCCGCGTTGCGGGCCGGCGATGCGTTGGCGCTGAGGGCCGGCCTTGAACAGGAAGGCCTGCGCCAGGAGCGTCGTGCCCTGCGGCTTCGCCCCGAGGGGCTGGCGTGGGAGTGGCCCGATTCATCGGTGCTGCGGTTGAGCTTCGCGCTGCCGCCGGGCAGTTATGCGACGGCGGTGCTGCACGAACTGGGCGAGGTCGGAGAGGCGTCGCGACTGGTCTCCGACCGTTTGTCGGAAGACCGCTGAGGGGACTGGAAGCCTGCTGCAGCAGGCGTATAAGCCGAAGGTGAGCCGGAGGCGCGCTCCGGTGTACTGGATGTCATGTCCACCCCAACCGACGGGAGGTCACCATGAAACGTCTCAGTCTCGTGTGCGGAACACTGCTTCTGGCCGCATTGTCGGCAGGCTGCACCAGCACGCAGAGTGCGATGCGCGATGCGCCGCTCATGCAGCGCGAAACCCAGATCGACCAGGTCTACGTGGCCTATGTGGACGGCGTGGCCAAGCAACGCGGCACGCGCGTGGTCTGGGTGAACCCGCCGAAGCGGACCGTCATCAAGCCCATCGCCTCGACGAACTGACGCCCGCCTAGCGGCGACGCGCCAACAGCACCAGCACCGCACCGGTGCCGCCCTGTGCCGGCGGCGCCGAATGGAACGCCATCACGTCCGCGCGCTGGCGCAGCAGGCGGTCGACCAGATTCTTGATCACCGGTGCACCCGCGTCCGCGCGCTGGCCCTTGCCATGGATGATGCGGACGCAGCCGTACTCGTGCAGAGCGGCATCGGCCAGGAAACGCCGCAGAAGGCCCTCGGCCTGCGCGGCCGTGGCGCCGTGCAGGTCCAGTTCGTCCTGCGCCGCGTACTGCCCCCGCTTCAAGCGCTGGAATGCGCGTGCAGGCAGCGCGTCGCGGCGATGGCTGAGCGTGTCGCCAGCCGCCAGCGGCTCAAGCGCATCCAGTCCTCGCAGAAACTCGCTGCGTGCATCCAGATCGTCGCGTTCGGCCATGCGCGCGCGGGGCCTGGGCGGCGCCTTGCGCGGCGGCGGCGGCGCGTCTTCCATGCGGCGCACTTCGCCGATGGCATCGCGGAACAGCGCAGCGTCGTCGTCTTCGGGCGGATCGGGTCGGGCCATGCCGCCAGCGTAGCCGCATCGTCCTGCGACGCAAGCGCGGGAAGCATCGGCGCGGTTCCGGTATCATGGGCCCGTCCCCGAGGAAACCCATGCGCGTACTGGTCAGCAACGACGACGGCGTCGACGCCCCCGGCATCCGAATCCTGGCAGAAGGCCTGCGCAGTGCGGGCCATGAAGTGTATGTGGTCGCCCCCGACCGCGACCGCTCGGGCGCCAGCAACTCGCTGACGCTGGATCTGCCCATCCGGCTCAAGCGCATCGATCACTACACCTGCAGCGTCGCCGGCACGCCCACCGACTGCGTGCACCTGGCGCTGACCGGAATGCTGGAGTTCGAACCGGACATCGTGGTCTCGGGCATCAACAACACCGCCAATATGGGCGACGACGTCATCTACTCCGGCACCGTGTCGGCGGCGATGGAAGGGCGTTTCCTGGGCCTGCCGGCCGTGGCGATGTCGCTGGCCACCAAGAACCACGACGCGAAGCACTACGAAACCGCGGCGCGCGCGGCCGTTGAGATCGTGGCGCGGCTGAAGGCCGATCCGCTGCCGGCCGATACCATCCTCAACGTCAACGTCCCCGACATGGCCTGGGCCGACGTGCGCGGCTTCGAGGTCACCCGCCTGGGCAACCGTCACCGTTCCGAGCCCTGCGTACCGCAGCCGGACCCGCGTGGCCACACGGTGTACTGGATCGGGCCGGCCGGACGCGAGCAGGACGCGGGCCCGGGCACCGACTTCCATGCCGTGCGCATGGGGTACATCTCGATCACACCGATCCACGTGGACCTGACCCGTTACCAGGCGCTGGAGAAGGTCGCAGGTTGGGTCGGCGGGCTCACCGCCGCGCTGGAGGCGTCGGCGTGACGCCGCGCTTGCGCCTGCAGCCCGAAGCGGTGGGCATGGGCATGACCTCGCAGCGTGTGCGTGATCGCCTGGTCGAGCGCCTGCGCGAGGCCGGCATCGTCGACGAGCGCGTTCTCAACGCCATCCGTACGCTGCCGCGCCATCTGTTCGTGGACGAGGCGCTGGCCACGCGCGCCTACGAGGACACGGCGCTGCCGATCGGCCACAGCCAGACCATTTCCCAGCCCTGGGTGGTCGCGCGGATGACCGAGGTGCTGCTGGAGAATTCGCCGAAGAAGGTGCTGGAGATCGGCACCGGGTCCGGCTACCAGGCCGCGGTGCTCGCCACCCTGGGCCTGGAGGTCTACACGGTGGAGCGGATCGGCGATCTGCTGCGCCAGGCCCGCAAACGCCTGCGCCAGTTGGGCCTGAACGTGCGCAGCAAGCACGACGATGGCCGCATCGGCTGGGCCGAGCACGGTCCCTACGACGGCATCATCGTGACCGCGGCAGCGCCGGCGCTGGTGCCGGTGCTGGTCGAGCAGTTGGCGGTGGGCGGGCAGCTGGTGGCACCGGTCGGCGGCAGCGGTTCGCAATCGCTGGTGCGGCTGGTGAAGCGCGAAGACGGCAGCGTGCAAGAAACCACGCTGGCGCCGGTGGTGTTCGTGCCGCTGCTGTCGGGCACGCTGGACTGAGCGCATGACCGACGCACCGCATACGGAAGCCGCGGATCCGGCCGCTTCGCTGGGCCAGCAACTGGCCGACATCATCGAACGCCTGCCACCCGACGCCTTGAGCCTGGGCGAACTGCTGGAAGTCTTCAGCGATGAAGGCCTGCTGCTGCTCACCATCCTGCTGACCCTGGTGTTCCTGATCCCGGTGTCGATCCCGGGCGTGAGCACGGTGTTCGGCGCGGCCATCCTGCTGGTCGGCGTCAGCCGCCTGATCAACCGGCCCTTGTGGCTGCCGCAGCGGGTCAAGCACAAGGCGTTGCCGGCCGCGCGCCTGCGTCCGGGCCTGACCGCCGGCCTGGTCTGGGTGCGGCGCATGGAGAAGATCAGCCGCCCGCACCGGCTGCGACTCTTCGTCGACGGACCGGGGCAGGGCGTGATCAACAACCTGGCCTTCATCCTGGCCGCCCTGCTGCTGATGGCGCCCTTCGGATTCGTGCCATTCAGCAATACCCTGCCAGCCTTGGCGCTGTTGTTGTACGCCATCGGCTTCATCCAGCGCGATGGTGGCGCGATCCTGCTGGGCCATCTGGCCAACATCGGCACGATCGTCTATTTCAGCGTGCTGATCGGGGGCGGTGGCGTGGCCGTACGCGAACTGTTCCAGCGGCTGACCGGCTGAGAACATGCCCTGTGAGGAAACGAAGCGACGCATGACCACGACGATCCGTTCCGCCCGCCGCATCACCTCCGTCGTCCTGATCGGACTGGTTGTCGCGCTGCTAGGCGCCTGCTCGACCACCGTGGTGCGCGAGCCTTCCGCGTCGTCCGCCACCCGCAAGCCCTCGCAGGGAAAGCCGGGCGCGACCGTGCGCGTGCAGCGCGGCGACACGCTGTACGGCATCGCGTTCCGCAATGGCGTGGACGTCAACGACCTGGCCCGCTGGAACGGGCTGGGCGCGCCTTACACGATCTATCCGGGGCAGACGCTCAAGCTGTATCCGGGCAGCAGCAGGCCGACCACGACGCCTCCGCGTTCCACCGCCGGCACCACGACGCGGCCCACGCCGCCGCCGGCGCCGGTGACCCGGCCTGCACCGGTGCCTGCGCCGGCGAACAGTGGGTTCGCCTGGCGATGGCCCGCGGAAGGCCATCTGATCGGGCGGTTCGTCGGCGGCGATGCGACCAAGCAGGGTATCGACATCGCCGGCAGCAGCGGCCAAGCGGTGCGTGCGGCAGCCGACGGCGTGGTGGTGTACTCCGGCGCCGGCCTGGTCGGTTATGGCGAGCTGATCATCATCAAGCACAGCGAGCAGTGGTTGTCCGCCTACGGCCATAACCGCAAGCGCCTGGTCAACGAAGGCCAGAACGTGAAGGCCGGCCAGCAGATCGCTGAGATGGGCAGCACCGGCGCCGCGCGCGAGATGCTGCACTTCGAGATCCGCCACAACGGCAAGCCGGTGGATCCGTTGCAGTACCTGCCGGCGCGATGAACCGGGTCAGGATGGCACGTGCAGGTTTCGTCGCCGTGCTGTGGAGCGTGCTGCTCGGCCTGGCCGGAGGCTGTGCGTCGACGGCCATGACGCCGGCAGACAGCCCGGCCACCGTGGATGCGGTGACGCTCAACCTCTGGCACGACAAGCAGGACTGGCCGCGCAGGCAGGATGCGATCGTCGCGGACCTGCGCGCGCGGGGGGCCGATGTGATCCTGCTGCAGGAAGTCCTGCAGGATGTGGCGCTGCCCAACCAGGCGCAGGTGCTGGCTTCACGATTGGGCTACCAGTACCGCTTCTTTTCCGCCGATGCGCCAACTCAGGCCCGCCGCTACGGCAACGCGATCCTGGTGCGGGGCACGATCGAGGCCTCCCGCGAGGTGAAGCTGGCGCCACTGGACGACTACCGCAACGCCGGCTGGGTGCGGACGACGGTCGATGGCCGCCCGCTAAACGTCTACGTGACGCACTTGCACCACACGCCGGAGGGCGGCGCGATACGGGCCGAACAGATCGCCGGCGTGCTGACGCTGATAGGCGAGACGGCGGGCGACGCTCCCTCGATCATCGGCGGCGACTTTAATGCGCGCTCTGATATGCCCGAACTTGCGCCGCTGCGCGCGCGCTTCGCCGAGGCCTATTCGGACGCGCATCCGGGCGTTGACGCGAACGCGCCGGTGCATACCACGCTCAATCCGCACCTGGGCCATGCGCCGATCCGCATCGATCACGTGTTCGCGCAGCGCGATGCGTTCCGCGTCGTCGACGCCGACATCATCCTCGACCAGCCCGATGCGACCGGCGCCTGGCCGTCCGACCACTACGGCGTCTGGGTGCGACTGATGTACAGCGACGTTCCCCGCCGGTAGCCGCGCGCGGCGTGCGCGCACCCGTGATGGGATCAGCCCGGCGCCAGCAGGAAACCCGCGACCACGCGCCTCGATTCGCCGGCCAGCACGTTGAAGGTGCGAGCGGCCGCGGCGTTGGTCATCACTTCCAGGCCCACGCCCTGGCGCAGGCAGGCCGCCATGACGGCGGCGGGCGGAAACACCTGGCGCTCGCCGGTGCCCAGCAGGACCACCTCGGGCTGCAACGCCAGCAGGGGCGCCAGATCATCGGCGGTGAGCGCGGCGCTGTCCCTGACCGGCCAGTTCTCGACCAGCTGCTGCGGGGACAGGATGAAGCTGTCGGTGAGGGTGAGGTCGTTCACCCGTGCGTGTCGGCCGTCGGCGGAGCGCAGGGTGAAGGCGTAGTCGGGCAGTTCGTGGCTCAGCTGCATGACGGAAGCCAGGGGAGTCGGATCAGCCGCGCGGCAGCACGATCTGCCGGCGCTCCTTGCTGGGGCGGTACAGCACGGCGGTATGGCCGATGCGCTGTACCAGGGCGGCGTCGACCTTCTCGGCCAGTTCGCCGATCATCGCGTCGCGTGCCTCGCGGTCTTCGCCCGCCACCTTCACCTTGACCAGTTCGTGCTGTTCCAGCACGGCGTCCAGCTCGGCGAGGAAGGCCGGAGTGACGCCTTTGTTGCCGATCTGCAGCAGGGCTTTCAGGTCATGGGCCTGGCCGCGCAGGAAACGGGTCTGGGCGGCGGTCAGGGCAACAGGCATGCGGCACGGTACGGGTCGGAAAGGGCGATCAGGGTATCATGGCGGCCCCCACGAACGGCTCCGGCGGCTCCCGTCGCAGCGTGCCCGGAGACCTTGCCGACATGGCCACCCGCAGCAAGAGCAGCCAGCGCTGGCTCAAGGAACACTTCTCCGATCCTTACGTGAAGAAGGCCCAGGCCGAGGGCCTGCGCTCGCGCGCGGCCTACAAGCTGGAAGAGCTGCTGGAACGCGACCGCCTGCTCAAGCCCGGCATGGTGGTGGTGGACCTGGGCGCGGCACCGGGCGGCTGGTCGCAGTTCGTCCGCCAGGCGATGGGCGACCACGGCCGGGTCGTGGCGATGGACATCCTGGACATGCCGCCCTTGGCGGGCGTGGAGTTCCTTCACGGTGATTTCAGGGACGACAGCGTCCTATCGCAGCTTGAAGCCCTGCTGGACGGTGCGCCCGTGGACCTTGTGCTGTCCGACATGGCCCCCAATAAGAGTGGTGTGGACGCGGTCGACCAGCCGCGGGCGATGTACCTGGCGGAGCTGGCCATGGACTTCGCCGACCGGCACCTGAAGCCGGGCGGCGCCTTCCTGATCAAGCTGTTCCAGGGCACCGGGTTCGACGACTACATCCGCGAGCTCCGCCGCCGCTACGACAAGGTGGCGATCCGCAAGCCGGATGCCTCCCGCAAGCGCTCCCCCGAGGTGTACGCCCTGGGGCAGGGCAAGCGGATCCAGATCAAGTAAGGTGACGTAAAGTGCGTATTACGAAAGAGGAACGCCGGAGCCGATGAGGATGAACGACCTGACCAAGAATCTGCTGCTGTGGGTAGTCGTCGCCGTCGTGCTGATGGTGGTCTTCCAGAGCTTCTCGCCCAAGGGCGGCGCCACCGCGACCGGCGGCCCGATCACCTATTCCGAATTCCTGCGCGAGGTCGAGTCCGGCCGCGTGGCCTCGGTGAAGTTCACCAACGAGAGCAACCTGGCCACCAACGCCATCGCCTTCAAGCGCAAGGACAGCTCCACCGGCACCGTTTATGGCCCGCAGGACGACAAGCTGGTCGACACGCTGCTGGACAAGAACGTCACCATCGACCGCGAGCAGCCCGAAAGCGGTATCTCGCTGGTGGCCATCCTGCTGAACTTCCTGCCGGTGCTGCTGATCATCGGGTTCTGGATCTTCATCATGCGGCAGATGCAGGGCGGCGGCGGTGGCGCCAAGGGCGCCATGTCCTTCGGCAAGTCGCGGGCCAAGCTGCAGGGCGAGGACCAGGTGAAGGTGACCTTCGCCGATGTCGCCGGTTGCGATGAAGCCAAGGAAGAAGTCGGCGAACTGGTCGAGTTCCTGCGCGACCCCGGCAAGTTCCAGAAGCTGGGCGGCAAGATTCCGCGCGGCGTGCTGATGGTCGGCCAGCCCGGCACCGGCAAGACGCTGCTGGCCAAGGCCATCGCCGGCGAAGCCAAGGTGCCGTTCTTCAGCATCTCCGGCTCGGACTTCGTCGAGATGTTCGTGGGCGTGGGCGCCAGCCGCGTGCGCGACATGTTCGAGCAAGCCAAGAAGCATGCGCCGTGCATCATCTTCATTGACGAGATCGACGCCGTGGGCCGCCATCGCGGCGCCGGCCTGGGCGGTGGTCATGACGAGCGCGAGCAGACCCTGAACCAGCTGCTGGTCGAGATGGACGGTTTCGAGGGCGGCGAAGGCGTCATCGTGATCGCGGCCACCAACCGTCCCGACGTGCTGGACCCGGCGCTGCTGCGTCCGGGCCGTTTCGACCGCCAGGTGGTGGTGGGCCTGCCGGACGTGAAGGGCCGCGAACAGATCCTGCGCGTGCACATGCGCAAGCTGCCGCTTGCCGACGACGTGGAGCCGATGGTCATCGCCCGCGGTACGCCGGGCTTCAGCGGCGCCGACCTGGCCAACCTTTGCAACGAAGCGGCGCTGTTCGCCGCGCGCGAGAACGCGAAGGACGTCCGCATGGACCACTTCGACCGCGCCCGCGACAAGATCCTGATGGGCGCCGAGCGCCGTTCGATGGCGATGAGCGAAGAAGAAAAGACGCTCACCGCCTACCACGAGGCCGGCCACGCCATCGTCGGCCGCGTGGTGCCGGAGCACGATCCGGTCTACAAGGTCACCATCATTCCGCGCGGTCGTGCGCTGGGCGTGACCATGTACCTGCCCGAAGGCGACAAGTACTCGCTCAATCGCGTGGCCATCGAATCGCAGCTGTGCTCGCTGTACGGCGGCCGCGTGGCCGAAGAGCTGATCTTCGGCGCCGACAAGGTCACCACCGGTGCGTCCAACGACATCGAGCGCGCCACCAAGATGGCCCGCAACATGGTCACCAAGTGGGGCCTGAGCGACGAGATGGGCCCGATCGCCTACGGCGAGGAAGAGGACGAGGTGTTCCTGGGTCGTTCGGTCACCCAGCACAAGAACGTCTCCAACGAAACCGCGCGCCGCATCGACGAGGTGGTACGCGCCATCCTGGACCGCGCCTATGCGCGCACCAAGACCATCCTCACCGAGAATCTGGACAAGCTGCACACGATGTCCCACCTGCTGCTGCAGTACGAGACCATCGACGCGCCGCAGATCGACGCCATCATGGAAGGCCGCGAGCCGCCGCCGCCGATGGGCTGGAACAAGGCCGGCAAGGACGACGACAAGCCCGAGTCCCGCCCGCTGCCGCCGATCGGTGGGCCGGCCGCGCAGACCTGAGCCGCGTTGCCAGCTTCGCGATGAAAGGCCAGACTCGCGTCTGGCCTTTCTTTTTTCCTGCCCATGTTCGACACCGTCCCCCAGCTCGACTGCGCCGGCCGCATCCTCCGGCTCGACCGCCCGCGGGTGATGGGCATCGTCAACGTCACCCCGGACTCGTTCTCCGACGGTGGCGCGCATGACACGACCGATGCCGCCGTCGCGCATGCGCTGAGGCTGGTGGAGGAGGGTGCCGACCTGCTCGACATCGGCGGCGAATCCACCCGACCCGGCGCCGCCGAAGTGGAGGTCGAAGAAGAGCTTCGTCGCGTGGTGCCGGTGATCGAGCGCCTGGCCGCGCAGGTGGCCGTGCCGATCAGCATCGACACCTCCAAGCCAGAGGTGATGCGCGCAGCCGTGCAGGCGGGCGCCGGGATGATCAACGATGTCTACGGCCTGCGCCGCGAAGGCGCGCTCGATGCCGCCGCCGCACTCGGCGTCCCCGTCGTGCTGATGCACATGCAGGGCGAACCGCGTTCGATGCAGGCCGCGCCGCAGTACGACGATGTGGTGGGCGAGGTGCACCGCTTCCTGGCCGAGCGCATCTTCGCCGCCGAAATGGCCGGCATTGCGAAGCAGCGCATCGTCGTCGATCCGGGCTTCGGCTTCGGCAAGGACACCGCGCACAACCTGCAGCTGCTCGCGCGGTTCGAGCGTTTCGTCGAGCTGGGCGTGCCGGTGCTGGCGGGACTGTCGCGCAAGCGCAGCATCGGCGAACTGACCGGTCGCGACGTGCCGGCGGACCGCGTGGCCGGATCGGTGGCGGCGCACCTGATCGCCGCCCAGCGCGGCGCCGCGATCGTGCGCGTGCACGACGTGGCCGCCACCGTCGATGCCCTGAAGGTGTGGAACGCCGTCGCCGCCGTGCCGACGCCGCGCAAGGCCGCGGCGACACCGGCGATCCGCTGGCCCGACGACGACTGACCGCGTCCGGCGTTCCATCGGCCAGCGCGGCGGCCGGATGCGACAATGCGCGCATGTCGCTCGACCCCCGTCCTTCCGCCATCGCCATCATGGGCCCGACCGCGTCGGGCAAGACGGCGTTCGCGCTGGAGGTGGCCGAACGTTTCAATGGCGAGATCGTCAGCGTCGATTCCGCGCTGGTCTACCGCGGCCTGGACATCGGCGCCGCCAAGCCCAGCGCGGACGAACGGGCGCGCGTGCCGCACCACCTGCTGGACGTGCGCGATCCCTGGCAGGTCTACTCCGCCGCCGACTTCGCCCACGACGCGCGCCGCGCGATGGACGACATCGCCGCGCGTGGCCGTCTGCCGGTGCTGGCCGGTGGCACCGGGCTCTACTTCCAGGCACTGCTCGAAGGACTCGCCGCCATGCCGCCGGCCGACGCCGCCCTGCGCGACCGCATCGCCGCCCGGGCGCAGCAGGACGGCTGGCCCGCCCTGCATGCCGAGCTGGCGCGGATCGATCCGGAGGCCGCCGCACGCATCCATGCCACGGACCCGCAGCGCATCCAGCGCGCGCTGGAAGTGTTCCACTTGACCGGCACGCCGATCAGCCACTGGCAACGTACGGCGCGGCGCGAACGGCTGCCGTACCGCGTGCTGAAGCTGGTGCTGGCGCCGGCCGACCGCGCCGTGTTGCACGCGCGCATCGCCCAGCGCTTCGACCTGATGCTGGCGCAGGGTTTCCTGGAGGAAGTCCGCGCCCTGCGCGCCCTGCCCGGGATGCAGGCAGTGGCCGCGCCGCTGGATCTGCCGGCGGTGCGCGCCGTGGGTTACCGACAGGCCTGGGAATTCCTGGACGGGCAGGGCGATGCCCGGGACTACCGCGAACGCGCCATTGCCGCCACCCGCCAGCTGGCCAAGCGCCAGCTCACCTGGCTGCGCGGCGAGCTCGACGCCCGCTGGTTCGATCCCGCCACCGACGCTGCACGCCTGGCCCAGGCCCTGGCCCTGTTCCTGCCGCGCGGCTGAGCCCGCCGGGGCCAGCATGGCCGAACTGCGACCGGCTGCCGGACTTGGCGGCGCCCCCGAGGGCCGGAGTTGTGTAACATCGGGTCTCCGGAGCGGCTGGGGAGCCGTTTGCCGCGCCGGGTTCAACACCATACCTACTATAAGAACGCAAGGCGGGAGTACGTCATGTCCAAGGGGCAATCCCTGCAGGATCCTTTCCTGAATGCACTGCGGCGCGAGCGCGTCCCGGTGTCGGTCTACCTGGTGAACGGCATCAAGCTGCAGGGCACCATCGAATCCTTCGACCAGTTCGTGGTCCTGTTGCGCAACACGGTCAGCCAGATGGTGTACAAGCACGCCATCTCCACGGTGGTGCCGGCGCGCAACGTGCGCGTGGGGCCCGGTGGCGGCTACGTGCAGCAGGGCGAGGACGGGGCGGAAGGCAGCGACGACGAAACCGCGTGATAATGCGGGCCTCGATTGAAGAGGCACGACCCCATTGTTTGAAAGATCCCGCAAGGGCGAGCATGCGCTGCTGATCCAGCCGCATGCCGGCGGCCGTCCCGACGACGGCCTGACCGAGGAATTCAGCGACCTGGCGCGCTCGGCCGGCGCCAGCATCGCCGCGCTGCTGACCGCGCGCATCGACCGTCCCAATCCCTCCACGCTGATCGGCAGCGGCAAGCTGGAGGAAGTGAAGGCGGCCGCCGACGCGACCGGCGCCGACCTGGTGCTGGTCAACTTCCCGCTCTCGCCCGGCCAGGAGCGCAACCTGGAGAAATTCCTGCAGCGCCGCGTGCTGGACCGCACCGGCCTGATCCTGGACATCTTCGCCCAGCGCGCGCGCAGCCACGAAGGCAAGCTGCAGGTGGAACTGGCGCAGCTGCGCCACATGGCCACGCGCCTGGTCCGCGGCTGGACCCACCTGGAGCGCCAGCGCGGCGGTTCCATCGGCCTGCGCGGCCCCGGTGAGACGCAGCTGGAAACCGACCGCCGCCTGCTGCAGAAGCGCGTCGAGCAATTGCAGAAGCGGCTGGAAAAAGTCGAAGTGCAGCGCACCCAGATGCGCCGCGCCCGCGTGCGCAGCGAACTGCCGCGCGTGGCCCTGGTGGGCTACACCAACGCCGGCAAGTCCACGCTGTTCAACGTGCTGACCGGTGCCGAGGCCTACGCGGCCGACCAGCTGTTCGCCACGCTCGACCCCACCGTGCGCCGCATCGACCTGCCCGGCGGCGCGGTGGTGCTGGCCGATACGGTGGGTTTCGTGCGCGACCTGCCGCACGAACTCGTCGCCGCGTTCCGCTCCACCCTCAGCGAAGCGCGCGAGGCCGACCTGCTGCTGCACGTCATCGACGCCGCCGATCCGCACCGCGAGGAGCGCATCGCCCAGGTCGACGAGGTGCTGCAGGAAATCGGTGCCGGCGACCTGCCGCAGATGCTGGTGTTCAACAAGATCGACCGCATCGAAGGCGCTGCGCCGCGCCACGACCAGCCCGATCCCGGCGTGGACGAGGGCGAGGCGCCCAGCGCCGGCATGGGCCGCGAGCGCGTATGGATCTCCGCCCGCGACGGGCAGGGCATCGACCTGTTGAAGGGCGCGCTGGCGCAGCGGCTGGGCTTCCAGCGCGTGCGCGGCGAGCTGCATCTGCCGGCCAACTCCGCGCGCCTGCGCGCGCGCCTGCATGCGCTCGGCGCGGTGCTGGCCGAGGACTTCGAGGAACACGGCTGGCGCGTCACCGTCGACCTGGCCCTGGCCGACGCCCAGCGCCTGGCCTCGCAGGCCGGCGGCCATCCGCTGGAGGCGTTGTTGCCGAAGGTCGAGCGGGAGGAGTGGCAGTAGGGCGGGCCTGCATCGGTTTTCGTGGGAGCGACGTAAGTCGCGAATGGGGCGTGCATGGACTCGGGCTGGGTCGATGACGCCATCGCGACTCACGTCGCTCCTACAGCTGTCAGGCGGCCCCATGACCTCTCGGCCTTGCCTGCCGGTCGGGCCGCCCCTATCTAGTAGAATCGAAACCTGCGCCGGCCCCGTGCCGTGCGAATCCTTCACGATGGAGTGGGCATGGCCTGGAACACCCCCGGCAGCAGCAGCGGCGGATCTGGCAACAACGGCAACCGGAACAACAGCTGGAAGCCGCGCAACCGGCAGGGCGGCGGCATCGGCGACGTGGTCGAGCGCCTGCGCGGCCTGTTCGGCGGCGCCGGTGGCGGCGGCAACCCGCTGCGCTGGGTCCTGCTGGGCATCGGCATCCTGGTGCTGTTCTCCAGCTTCCAGCTGATCGGCGAACAGCAGCGCGGCGTGGTGCTGCGCTTCGGCCAGTACAACCGCACCATGCAGCCGGGCCCTAACTTCAAGTTCCCCTGGCCCATCGAGAGCGTCACCAAGGTCAACGCCACCGAGGTGCGCACCTTCAGCAACAGCCTGCCGGTGCTGACCCGCGACGAGAACATCATCACCGTCTCGTTCAACGTGCAGTACCGCGTGGGCGATCCGCAGAAGTTCCTGTTCGGCACCACCGACGCCGTCCGCGTGCTGGAACAGACCGCCCAGAGCGCCGTGCGCGAAGTGATCGGCCGCTCCAACCTGGACGCCGCGCTGAACGCGCGCGGCCCGCTGTCCGCGGCCGCGTCCACCGCGCTGCAGGCCTCGCTGGAGGCCTACCGCACCGGCCTGGTGGTCACCGAACTGAGCCTGCAGGACGCGCGCCCGCCGGAAGAGGTCAAGCCCGCCTTCGACGAGGTCAACAGCGCCCAGCAGATGAACGAGCGCCTGGTCAACGAAGCCCGCGCCTACGCCGCCCGCATCGTGCCCGAGGCCCGCGGCCAGGCCCAGCGCGTGCGCACCGTGGCCGAAGGCTACAAGACCGCCGCCATCGCCAAGGCCACCGGTGACGCCACCCGCTTCAGCCTGCTGCTGGACGAGTACCGCAACGCACCGGAAGTCACCCGCAAGCGCCTGTGGCTGGATACCGTCCAGCAGGTGCTGGCCGACAACCGCAAGGTGGTCGGGGGTGACAGCCGCCAGCTGATCTACGTGCCGATGGGCGGTGCGCAGGCTCAGGCCGCGCCCGCGCCCGCCGGCGCCCTTCCCGCCGAGGTCGTGATGCCGCAGGTCGAAAGCACCCCGTCCGGTGCGCGCAGTTCCGTGCGCACTCCCCGCCGCGAGGAGGCCCAGCCATGAGGACCTCCCTGATCGTCGGCATCGCCGTGGCCGTCCTGCTGGGCCTGATGGGCTCGGTGTTCGTGGTCCGCGAAGGGCAGGTGGGCCTGGTGCTCAACCTGGGCCGCGTGGCCCGCAGCGAGATCGGCCCCGGCCTGCACTTCAAGTGGCCGCTGGTGGAGACCGCGCGCGTGTTCGACCAGCGCTTCACCGCCAACGAGTTCCCGCCGGAGCGTTCGCTCACCTCCGAGCGCAAGGACGTCAGCGTCGACTTCATCGCCATCGGCTTCATCGTCAACGCCGCGGACTTCTACCGCGCCACCGGCGGCAACCAGGAAACCGCCACCGACCGCCTGGCGCCGATCATCAAGGAGTCGCTGCGCAACGAGATCAACTCGCGCACGCTGACCCAGCTGGTGTCCGGCAATCGCAACGAGCTGATCGAGAAGCAGCTGCCGGGTATCAACGCCGGCGCCAAGACCCTGGGCATGCAGATCGTCGACATCCGCTTCAAGCAGATCGACCTGCCCACCGACAGCGAAGTGATCGGCCAGGTCTACGACCGCATGCGCGCCGAACGCCGCCAGGTGGCCAGCGCGCTGCGCGCCGAGGGCGAGGAACAGGCCCGCATCGTGCGTGCGCAGGCCGACCGCGACCAGACCGTGCTGGTGGCCGAGGCCGAACGCGACGCACAGAAGCTGCGCGGCGAAGGCGATGCCGAAGCCGCCCGCATCTACGGCGAAGCCGCCAACCGCGATCCGGCCTTCTACGCCTTCCAGCGCAGCCTGGAGGCCTACCGCGCCTCGTTCGCCGATGGCCAGGGCGTGATCGTGCTGGACAAGGACGACCCCTTCCTGCAGTACATGAAGAGCGACCGCTGAGCCCTTCCACCGGCCGCCCCAGGGCGGCCGGTCCCGTTTGGCCCTCCGTCTTTCATCGCCCCGCGCCCGGTCGCCGGGCCGGGAATCCGCCCATGTCCGAACTCTGGTCCGCCCTGTGCCTGGTCGCCATCCTGGAAGGCCTGGTGCTGTTCGCCATCCCCGCCGGCTGGAAACGCGCCGCGCTGCAACTGCTGCAGATGTCCGACGGCCAGGTCCGCGCGGTCGGCGGCTTCATCCTGATCTTCGGGCTGACCCTGCTGTGGGCGGTGAAGCACTGAACGGCGCCGCTGGCCCAGGGTAGCCCCCGCCCCCCGAAACCCGGATAATGCACAAAAGCCGGACGGGCCCCCTGCGTGGGATACCCGCCGGCTTTTTCCGTGTCTGGGCCCGGCGTGGCGGGCGGCTCCCCGATGGAGTTCGCCGGCATCGGTAACGCGGTGGTCCCGCACGACCCCTTCCGGTGGCCCCGATGGCCACCCACCAATCGAGGAGTTACCCGTCATGGGTCAGTCAGTCGTCGTTCTCGGCGCCCAGTGGGGCGATGAAGGCAAGGGCAAGATCGTCGATCTGCTCACCGAGGAAATCGGTGCCGTCGTCCGTTTCCAGGGCGGCCACAATGCCGGCCACACGCTGGTCATCGGGGGCAAGAAGACCGTCCTGCACCTGATCCCGTCCGGCATCCTGCGCCCCGACGCGCTGTGCCTGATCGGCAACGGTGTGGTGCTGTCGCCGGCCGCGCTGATCAAGGAAATCGACGAGCTGGAATCGGCCGGCGTGGAAGTGCGTTCGCGCCTGAAGATCTCCCCGGCCACGCCGCTGATCATGCCGTACCACATCGCCCTGGATCAGGCCCGCGAGAAGGCCGCCGGCGGCAAGGCCATCGGCACCACCGGCCGCGGCATCGGCCCGGCGTACGAGGACAAGGTGGCGCGTCGCGGCATCCGCGTGGCCGACCTGCATTACCCCAAGCAGCTGGAAGAGCTGCTGCGCACGGCGCTGGATTACCACAACTTCGTGCTCACCAAGTACCTGGGCGTGGACGCGGTCGATTTCCAGAAGACCTACGACGAAGCCCTGGCCTTCGGCGAATACGTGCAGCCCATGAAGTCCGACGTGGCCGGCATCCTGCACGACCTGCGCAAGCAGGGTAAGCGCGTGCTGTTCGAAGGCGCGCAGGGTGCGCTGCTGGACATCGACCACGGCACCTATCCCTACGTCACCAGCTCCAACACTACGGTCGGCGGCGCGTTCGCCGGCACCGGCGTGGGTGCGGACGCCATCGACTACGTGCTGGGCATCTGCAAGGCCTACGCCACGCGCGTGGGCGGCGGTCCGTTCCCGACCGAGCTGGACGATGAGGTGGGGCAGGGCATCCGCGACCGCGGCCAGGAATACGGCGCCTCTACCGGTCGTCCGCGCCGCTGCGGCTGGATGGACATCGTGGCGCTGAAGCGTGCGGTGGCCATCAACGGCATTTCCGGCCTGTGCATCACCAAGCTGGACGTGCTGGACGGCATGAAGACGCTGAAGATCTGCATCGCCTACGAGTACCGCGGCAAGCGCACCGAGTACGCGCCGCTGGATGCGGGCGGGTGGGAAGAGTGCACGCCTGTGTACCTGGAATTCCCGGGCTGGGACGAGAACACCCACGGCATCACCGAGTGGGACAAGCTGCCGCCGGCCGCGCGCGCCTACCTGCGCGCGCTGGAAGAGCTGTCCGGCTGCCCGCTGGCCATCGTCAGCACCGGCCCGGACCGCGACCACACCATGGTCCTGCAGGACCCGTTCGCGTAATCCGCCGTCATCCCGGCGAACGCCGGGACCCAGCGACTGAGAAAGCCCCGCCAATGCGGGGCTTTTTCATGGCCGACCCTCATTCCGGCACACGCCTTGCAGGGTCGTCGTCACCCTCAATAGCGGCCGTCCGTGGCCGTTAGAAGCACCGTGACACCGTACTGGTTGGAGCCTCCATGCACCGCAACGCCGCCCACGCTTCCGTCATCGCCGGCCCCTGGCAGCACCCCGCGCCCGCCGCGGCGGCGCCCCGCCGGCCCGAGCGCCGCAAGGCCGCGCCCGTGCACAGCGCCGATGCGTTGCGCGCCGGGCTGACGCCGGCGCAGCTGGTGACGCTGGAGGCGCTGGAAATCTTCCAGTGGCGCCTGGCCTTCGTGCGCCGTCCGCTGTTCCAGGCCCCCATCCCGGTACTGTTCGACCGCGACCACACGCGTCACGTGGTCATCCAGGAAGACGGCACCCTGGACGAAAGCCAGTCCCTCGTCCTGCGCGCCTGAGGCGCCGCTGTTCCTTCTCCCCGCGAGGCGGGGAGAAGGTGCCGAAGGCGGATGAGGGGTGAGCGCGATGCCAGCCGCTCGCCTGAACACATCCCCCACACCCCAACACCACCCTCACGTTTCCTTGAACCCGGCCGATACAAGGTAGGGCACCTGCCGTCATCGACGGTGGGCTGCTTTCGTTCCATGCCTTCAGGAGTCCCCCGCCGGATGACGGATCCGCACCGCCCGCGCGACACCCCCGGCCCGGACACGCCGGGCACCGCCCCCCGTACCCCCGAGCGCCGCAAGGGCGCGCCTAAGCTGGACGACGCCACGCTGTTGGCCGGCCTTACGCCGGAGCAGCAGGCCACCATCCACACCATGGAAACCTTCCACTGGCGCCTGAAGTTCGTCCGCCGCCCCCTCTTCAAGATCCCCATCCCCGTGCTGTTCAACCGCGAAGGCGACCGCTACGTGGTGGTCAACGAGGATGGGACGATCGATGAGAACCCGGTGTTGAAATTAAGGGATTAGATCGCTCAATCACCGCGGATCGGCGTGTGCATCGCAATTCGATGATGCGGCTTCCTATTTAGATCCAATGGGAAAACATGGGTTATTCAAAGGCTACGATCGCGTGACTGCATCCCGAATGGCCGAAACCGTACTTCCATCTGGATCGAAACTAGGGTTGTTCATGAGTTGGGCGAATATCTCCGCCAGCCGTTCGCCGCCGCCCTGTTCGAAAGCGCGCACCTGCCAAAGGTGGAATAGCGAAATTCCTCGCCTGATCATCTTTGATGATGGGCCGTCTTTTCCATCCATTCTCGACTTCCATTGGGTAAGAATGATCTGCCTAGACTCGTTCAGTGCTCTATCAAGCTCTTCGATCGAGCTAATCTTTGTCTCAAGTAGTGCTGAGGCTAGATTGGTGAACTTCTTATCTGATATGGCGCAGCCAATGTAGCTCGCCATCTCCTCGTCAAGATCATGGACGGCTCTATTCGTTTTAAGGAAGCTTGCGAGTGAAACGTCATCTAGCGCAACCGATGCGGGCTCAATCTCGATTTGTGTGGAAACATTGGACTCGTAAGCGGATAGATCATCTCGGAGACGTCGAAACTCATCGTCAGCTATCTCAAGAAGGCCGGCAAGACGAGAGAATCTCCTTCGAATGGTTTGCGGAATGGCAGAGCCGGCTTTGTATCCAAGGTCGTGTTCAATCTCCGCCCACGCGTGCTGAAGTATTGATCTTACTTGGATCTCAAATTTTAGTTCGCGAAATCGCCTATTCTCCGGCACGGAAGTTCTGGCATCGTTAAACTGACAAACGAAGTGCAGTGACAAGTATCCGAACCTATCCACATCTAAGGCCTGGCGCTTGTCTACCGAATTTGCTGCATCTACAGAGAATTCTCTAGAAATTATCTCGCCAACCTTATCCACTTCGTCTTCAATGTTTGTGATGACGCGAATTCCAACAATGTCTGTGATCTCGTCGATGGAATTGTAGCTATCCTTTTCGGCGCGGCCTATTTTCTCGATAAAGCTGTCTCTGGTTTTCGTTCTTGAGGTTACGGAGTGGACTTCAAGGCCCTCCAGCCTCAGTAGCTCCGTTATGGCATTGCTTGCCGATAGTCTGAAGTCGTTGTAAAGAGCTAGTCGACTCTCGAATTCCTCAATAAGTTTATTGACTCGGCTGTTCATGGCTGATCTCTAATAAAGCATTATGGGGCGGCTGCCGACTAAGAGCTTTGATGGATGTATACGTAACAACCTTTCAATCCGCGGGTCATAAGTGTTTTATAGGTGTTTCTAATGATCCTATCTACATGGTTCGCTGTTGATGCGTTGGCGGCAAGCCTGATCTTGTACCCGCGCACGGTTCGGTCTTGGCTGGATCGTTGTTTGACGTTCGATGTGAAGCGTCCATCGATCTGGACCAAGTCTGGTCCAACTATCACCCCGACATAGTCAAGTTCCAAACCCTGGCATGTATGGATGCAGCCAACTTGCTCAACTGAATCGGGGGCCATGATCCACAGGCTTCCGTCAATATCAAGATTCCATTGCGCTTGGTACCCGAACTCAGGCATCACGATGTCGTAGGCATCCGGATCCTTCTTGCTCTTCCAGTCCCAGCAATACCCCGCCACCACCCGTGACCGATTGTTGACCTTGTTCTTCTCCCGGATGAGGTCATGAAGCTCGACGGGTGAGTCCACGATCCTGAAGTCGAAACTGTCGCGATCGAAATCCGTGTTGGCGGTTTCGCGGATGCCCAGCCAGTTGTCCAGCCACGCGATGTAGCCATCGGATCCGCCGCAGCGGAACTGGGAACTCAGCTCCAGCGTAGTGATCTCCGCGCCGGCCGCATTCGCCCAGTGCATCAACTCCCGGGTATGCCCGATATCGGCGAGCGTCACGATCTGGTCGTCATCCACGAAGAAGATCGTGCACTTAGCACTGCGGATGAGTTCCATGACCTGGTTCTCACCGAGATTGCCGTAGAGCCCGCTCTTGGCATTCAAGCGATGTGCTTCATCGACGACAAGCGTGTCGAACACGTTGGGCTCCGCGTTATGGAAGCCGCCAGAGCCGGAGAACATGTTGCCCACTTCCGCTCTGCGTACCTGACCCGCCAGCTTCTTCGCATACACGGCGCGGGGCGCGGCGTTCTTGGAGACGTACTTGGTCACCTGTCCGCGTTTGGTCAGCGCCACCAGCAGATTGACCGCGACCACCGACTTTCCAGTGCCGGGGCCACCCTTGACGATGACCACCTGCTTGCGGGTTTCACTTGCCTGCTCGGCACGGGCCAGGCAGGTCTCGTAGACCACCTTCTGGTCGTCGACCAGGACGAACTCCTGATTGCCCTTGAGCATCTTGGCCAGACTGTCGGCCAGCATCTTGGAAGGGCGAATACGCCCGTTCTCCATCCTGTAGAGAAGTTCTCCCTTGTCCCCCTTCTTCACGTGCTTTTTGATGAAGTCGCGCAAGCGCTTCAGCTCGTCCTCGCCCTTCAGAAAGACCGGTGCCTTGTCCAGATAGGGGGTGTAACGCGCGTCGCGGATGATCCCGTCGTCCCGATAGTTGTGCAGGTAGGCACATGGCTGAAGGGCGGTGCCGGACTCGTAGACGGCTTCGTTGAAGCCGTTGAGCAGGGCGGCATAGGACCACGCCTGGTAGCTCGGGTGCGGGCCTTCGGTCTCTGTACGGCCGCCTCGGTTGGCGACAATCAGGCCGTCCCTGTCGCTGAGCTTGGCGGATGACCACTGCTTCAGCTCGACAATCACGACGTGGGGCGTACCGGTATCGTCCGTGCCCGAGAGGATGAAGTCGATGCGCTTGGCCGTCTGCGGGATGCCGAATTCGACGCCCACGCCGATATCGTCGGGAATCTGGGGGTCGCGCAGCACGCGCGACATCTCGCGCAGCGATGCAGCCCAAGACTTGAATTCTGAATCTGTCGCGTAACGGCCGGTCTTCTGCACGTAAGCCGCATTGATGACGTCTTCGATGTTCCTGTTGTCGTTGTCGTCCAGGAACTTGTGTTTCGTGGCTTGGTAAACGATCACGCGAGCCTTCCCCTTGGCGTCCCGATCAAAGTTCCGTGTATTTCTTGCTGCTGCCCCTGGCCTTGTCGACCGGGTACTTCTCGGCATTGATGGCCAGTTTGTTCTTGGCGGCGGCCACCGGGTCGATCTCGAGCTTGTCCGCCAACTGCAGCAAGTAGAGCAGGACATCCGCGATCTCAAGGGCTACTTTGTCCCGTTGCTCCGGCGACAGATTCTTGCTCTGTTCGTCGGTCAACCACTGGAAGTGCTCCAGAACTTCAGCAGCTTCAATGGACAGCGAAACAGCCAGATTCTTCGGGGTATGGAATTGCCCCCAATCGCGATCCTCAGCGAACCTCCTAAGAGACTCTCGTAGGACTTGCAGATCGTCACTCACCGCTTTCCCCTTCCTTCCCGCCCGACGAATGTGAGTATATGGTGTCGCGCCGGGGCCGTCTCGGCTGTCATGCAGTAGCGCGCTACGGGCTGGGAATGGGTGGGTGGTCGGCTTCTCTCGGTCGGGCGCCGGTTGGCCAAGGGTCAAGAGGTTTCTGTGTCATGTACGTACCCATCGAACTCAATGATGTGCTTTCCAAAGCAGGTATCGATCCCGGCGAAGTGTTGGTCATGCGTCATCGGCCCACCGAGCGGGAGCTCAGGAAGGTTCTGCCTTGGCTCGCAGCGGAGCGGCACAGCATCTTCAATGCTTATCAGCAGAGTCATGGACCCATCGTTGAGAAGGCGCTTTCGCGGGCGCGCTACTTGGCTTCCTTCATCGGCCATGAAGCGGGCAAAGCAGTATTCGTCGGGCTGTACCGCGTCGCTGGCGCCAGAACCCTAACGACGCGCGATTTCTGGAACATTCCCGAGAATACGGAGTTGCGTGAGCTCGGCAGCCGTGGCCCGAAGGACCGCGATCACTCGCTCTGGTTTGAGCTGCATCCGACAGAGGTGATGGCGCAATGGAAAGGGCGTCTTGTGGTTCAGTGGCCAGGAATAGAGCGTTCGTGGTGGCGATGGGCAGACCGGAATCGGATACCGCTGCATGCGGTCCATGAGGAGAGCTTGCTGGTCCCCGTCATGCCCGACTGGCAGTCCTTGGTTTTGGATTGGGGCCAGTTGCCTCTCCTGCCAGTTAGCTGGCGCGTAATGCTGTCGCAGTGGCGCGGCGTTTATCTGATATTCGATCGTTCGACGGGTAAGCGCTACGTAGGATCTGCGGCCGGAGGGGACAATTTGCTGGGCCGGTGGCAAAGCTATGCAGACTCCGGTCACGGCGGCAATCGCTTGCTTCGCGGGCTGGATCCCAACCATTTTTCTTTTAGCATCCTGCAGCGTCTGTCACCCGACTCGGAGTTGGCGGATGTGGTGGGGGTAGAGAACTCGTGGAAGGAGCGATTGCACACCCGTGCTCCTCATGGTCTCAACGACAATTGAGGAAGGCGCTGATGGGGATTGTGTTCCTCTCCCCTAAGAGCCAGTGCAGAACGTCCGACGCCAGAGGTGTCTGCCTAGCTCTTCTCGCGCAGTGCACGAAAGTCGGACTGCTTTTGATGTTTCTTCTCACACAAACATCCAACACTGGATGTTTTCCGGTGTTTCTTCTCACAGTAAGGTCCAACGTTTCCCCTTTTTGGTGAAACGTTCCAGGTTTTCCGGCCTCTCATCTCTCACTAACGCCCAACGTTTCCCCTTTTCGGTCTAGCGTTGGATGTTTTTCGGTGTTTCTTCTCACAGTAGCGGTCAGCGTTGGATGTTTTAGGTCCAACGCTGGGTGTTTTTCGGTATCGCACGGAGGTTTTCCGCCCAATCGCGCAGGCGAATGTGAGAAGTACTTCATTAGTGTGCGCAGGCGTCGCAACGCGGGTAGGGCGCAGTAGGCTGCGTGTGCCGGTCGGACCCGGCCGGCACAACCTGAAAGGACGCAAGCACATGACACAGAACCGCATCGCCATGACGTTCCAGCCTGACCGCCTGGAGCGCATTGACGGCTCATTGAACGCCCTCGAAGCCGACCTCGACCTGCTGATCGCCCTGACCGTCGAAGAACGCCAGGACCTGGTGAAGATGGGGCACAAATCGCGTGCCTTCTGCGCCACCGCGCTGAGCGTGGCCGAACAACACGCCGGCCTGATGCCGCGCGACTTCGACATCGACGCCTTCCGCCAGGACCACCTGGCCCTCGAACTGCTGCGCCCGCGCGCGGCGAGGCTGGCGCACCTGATGCAGCGCATGGCCGACACCGAACTCGCCCTCGGCAGCGACCTGATGGCCGCCGCACTGGAGGTGTACGGCGTGCTGAAAGTGGCGGGCAAGGACAAGGGCGTGGACGAAGCGCGCCGCGAACTGGCCTCGCGCTTCGCCCGCCGCAAGGCCACCGCCGAGCCCGTCGGCGAAGCCGTGGTCAACGCCTGAGCCCGCGCGCCGCACCACCCCAAGGCCCCGCAGCGCGGGGCCTTTTTTTATGGGCCCGCCTGAACGGAAGCCCCTGCGCAGGCCACCCCCCTGCCAAGTTTCACGGGTCGCCCACGCCGACGGGCGGTAGGGTGGGGGCGTCGCCATCAGAACACCCCACGTCCATGGACAGCGCCTCGATGGCAGGCGGTGCGCACGCCTCGGCGGAGCAGCGCCTCCGCCTGTACGAAACCCTCCTGCAGACCACGCCCGACCTGGTCTACATGTGGGACCTGCAGCACCGCTTCACCTACGCCAACGCCGCCCTGCTGGCCATGTGGGGCAAGACCTGGGACGAAGCCATCGGCAGGAACTGCCTGGAACTGGGCTACGAACCCTGGCACGCCGCCATGCATGACCGCGAGATCGAACAGGTCATCGCCACCCGCCAGCCCGTGCGCGGCGACGTGCCGTTCAACGGCACCAACGGCCGCCGCATCTACGACTACCTGCTGGTGCCCGTCATCGGCCCCGATGGCGAAGTGGAAGCCGTCGCCGGCACCACCCGCGACGTCACCGAACGCAAGCAGCACGAAGAAGCCCGCCGCCGCAGCGAAGAACGGCTGGCCGCCATGGTCGACGCCACCACCGACCTGGTTTACCGCACCAACGCGGACTGGAGCGAAGTGGACATCGTGGGCGGCAGCCTGCTGCTGGGCCGGCACGGCTCGCTCACCCCCGCCTGGCTGGAGGTGCTGGTGCACCCCGACGACCGCGACCTGGTGGCCGACGCCATCGCCCGCGCGCGCGCCAGCCAGAGCACCTTCAGCGCCGAACACCGCATCCGCAACGAAGCCGGCGGCTGGTCGTGGATCGCCTCGCGCGCCGTGCCCATCGGCCCCATCGGCGGCGAGGTGACCGAATGGTTCGGCGCCGCCACCGACATCACCGCGCGCCGCCAGCACGAAGAACACCAGCGCCTGCTGCTCAACGAACTCAACCACCGGGTCAAGAACACCCTGGCCATCGTCCAGTCCATCGCCCTGCAGACCCTGCGCCGCGCCGACGACATCGGCCTGGCCTGCGACCGCTTCGAAGCACGCCTGCACGCACTGGCGCAGGCGCACGACGTGCTGACCCGCCAGCAATGGGAACACGCCCCGCTGCACGACATCGTGCGCACCGCCATCGCCCCGTGCCTGCAAGGGGACGAGCAGCGCTTCGACATCCACGGCCCGCCGATGGAACTGGAACCGCAACGCGCGCTGGCCCTGTCGATGGCCCTGCACGAGCTGTGCACCAACGCGATGAAGTACGGCGCGCTGTCGGTGGCGCAGGGACGCGTGCGCATCCACTGGACCTCCGAGCCGCAGCAGGGCCGTCGCAGCCTGGTGCTGCACTGGCAGGAAATGGATGGCCCGCCGGTGGTGGCGCCGGCACACCGCGGCTACGGTTCGCGCCTGATCGAGCGCGGCCTGCGCCACGACCTGGGCGGCGACGTGGCCCTGGACTTCCAACCCGCGGGCGTGCACTGCCGCATCACCGCCCCCATGCCCGACCTAGGAGTGGCCGCATGACGACGACCGACCCCGCACCGCGTGTGTTCATCGTGGAAGACGAGTTCCTGCTGGTGATGCTGCTGGAAGACCTGCTGCCCACCTTGGGCTACACCGTGGCCGGCAGCGCCGGATCGGTGGAGCACGCGCTGGCCAAACTGGATACCGCCGACGTGGACCTGGCGGTGGTGGACGTGAACCTGGCCGGCGAACCGTCGTTCCCGGTGGCCGATGCGCTGCGCGCGCGCGGCGTGCCGTTTCTCTTCACCACCGGCTACGGCCAGCAGGGCCTGCCGGAACGCTTCGCCGATGCGGCAGTGCTGGCCAAGCCGTTCCGCCGCCAGGACATCCAGGACGCGCTGGCCGGCCTGCGCCCGGCGGCCTGATTCCTGCAAGACGGCGCGCCGCGTCAGTCGGCGGCGTCCGGCTCGCCGTGCACGTAGTTCACGCCCAGCTGCCGCGACAGCGCATGCAGGCGGCGCAGTACCGACGAACGCAGGTGCATGGGTGCGTGGTCGTATACCTGCACCCACAACCCGCGCAGGAACGCATGCGGGTCGCCGATATCGGCACCGGACATCACCAGCATTTCGGCATCGGAAAGACGCGCGTCGATACGTTCGTGGCACAACATGCGCTGAAGATTGCGGGTGCCTGCGTCAACGCGCCGTGCGCACGGCGTGCCCGCGTTCAGCCCGCAGTCGTACTGCGCGGTACAGCGTGACTGCCTGCTGAAAATCCACAGGCCACCATCACGTGTGGCCAACGTCTGCGTGGCGACGCTGGACGCCCGCAAGCGAGGAATCCGCCATGCATCGCACCCCCCGCGACGCCACACCGGCCGCGCCCAACCCGATCGAACGACAGCGCCGCCCCGAGGGCGACGTGGTGCCCGGCGAATCGCACGGCAAGCGTACCGACGACGCGCGCAACGACCCCGAAGCCGAACCCGGCGCGAAGGACGGACAACCGCGTCGCCATCCCCCGCAGATCTGAGGACACCGCATGACTCCCCTCGACAAACCGCTCCGACGCGAACTGATGCTGGGCGACCAAGCCTACACGCTGACGATCGATCCCACCGGACTGAAGCTGGTGGAGAAAGGTCGCCGCAACGGCGTGGAGATCCGCTGGGCCGACCTGGTCACCGGCGATGCCGCGCTGGCCGCCGCGCTACAGGCCTCCACGGAGCGCACCTAGGCGCGCCACACCGGCGCGCAGGAGGACCGACATGATGAACACCCACGGCATCACCGCGCACGGCACACCGAAGCCGAGCGAGCCCGGCACGCCGACACCGCCGGGCCGGCCCACGCCGCCCGGCACGCCGTCCGAACCGGGCAAGCCCAGCCCCCCTGGCACGCCGAGCGATCCACAGCGTCCGCCGCCGTCGGAACGGCCCCCGATGCCGCGCGATCCGGGCGACCCCGACGACGTGCCGGTCGGTCCCGATCCACCGGAAACGCAGGTGCACATCGACGACCCGCGCGATCCGCGCGGCCTCGCCAACTGACATGCGACTGCGCATTCCATCCCAAGGGGAAGACATCACCGATCACACGACGCAGAAGGAACAACAGGACGTGCTTATGCGACTACCGGATTTCATCCAGGCCAACATGCAGCGCATCCTCGACGATGCGGTGGACTTCGCCATCACCCAGGCGCCGGAAGGCGCGCAGTTGAACCACAAGCGCCTGCGCAACGACATCCCGCTGATCCTGCGCGACATCGTGGCCGACCTGCGCACGCCGCAGAGCGCCGCCGAGCAGCGCGACAAGGCGCAGGGCCGCACCGCGCACGCCACCAGCCCGGAATCGGCGGCCAGCAGCCACGGGCGCAGCCGCGCCGACGACGGCTTCGGGGTGAACCAGATGATCGCCGAGTACCGCGCCCTGCGCGCCTCGGTGCTGCGCCTGTGGGCGGCCGACCAGGCGCTGTCCGGCGATGCCATCGACGACATGATGCGCTTCAACGAAGCCATCGATCAGGCGGTGGCCGAATCGCTGCTGGAGTTCTCGCGCACGGTGGAATCGTGGCGCAACGTCTTCCTGGGCGCGCTGGGTCATGACCTGCGCGGCCCGCTGGCGGCCGTGGTGGGCACCGCCGAGCTGCTGGCGGACACCGCGCAGGGCACGCCGCACGCGCACCAGGCCGCGCGCATCCTCAGCGGCGGCCAACACTTGAGCCGGCTGGTGGATGGCCTGCTGGACTACAGCAAGAGCACGCTGGGCGCGGGCATGCCGCTGCACCGCATCGCCTGCGACCTGGGCGAGGCGGTGGCGGCCGAACTGGACCTGCTGCAGATCGCGCTGCCGGAGGCGCCGCTCCGCCTGCAGGTGCAGGGCGCCACGCACGGGTACTTCGACGATGCGCGCATCCGCGAGGCCGTGCACAACCTGGTGACCAATGCCGTGAAGTACGGCGAACGGGCCGCGCCGATCGACGTGGCCCTGACCGGCGATGCGCGCAGCGTACGTATCGCGGTGAGCAATATGGGCCAACCGCTGTCGTCCGACGCGCTGCATGCGCTGTTCGACCCGTTGCGGCGCGGCTCGCTGCCGGCGCACAAGGGCGAGCACGCCAGCCTGGGGCTGGGGCTGTTCCTCGTGCGCGAGATCGCCATCGCCCACGGCGGCGACGTGGCCGCGCACGTGGACGAGGGCGTCACCACGTTCGTGATCCACCTGCCGCGCGGTGACATCGCCGCCGCGTGAAGTGGTGCACGGTGTCCGCCGTCGTGAATGCGCATCGTGCGCGGCGGTTCACCTGCCGTTTCGCGAAATGCCGCCGTGCGCTCACGGCGCGATCATCAAGCTGAGCGCAGTGCACGCGGTGATCACCTGGAATGCGGAGTATCGGTGCCACTCCGCACGCGCGGCGATGCATCGCCGGCGAACGGAATGGGGCCGGGCAATGTCGCGCGGCTTCATCACTGCATAGAGGACTTTCCAGATGACACGCGATACTTCGCAACGTGACGCCAACCGCGACCCCATCACCGGCACGCCGGGCGCACACCCCGTGGGCGTGGGCGTGGGCGGCGTGGCCGGCGGACTGGCCGCCGGCGCGGCGGCCGGCACCGTGTTCGGACCCATCGGCACGCTGATCGGCGCGGCGGCCGGCACCGTGATTGGCGCGGCCGCGGGCAAGGGCGTGGCCGAGCGCATCGATCCCACCGGCGAGGTGGACTACTGGCGCGACGCGCACCGCACGCGCCCGTACTACTCGGACCAGTACGACTTCCAGCGCGACTACGCTGGCGTGTACCGTGCGGGCGCTGTGGCGCGCGGCGAATTCCCGGAGCAGTCGTGGGAAGAGACCGAACGCCGCCTGCAGGCGGACTGGGAGGCCGACAAGGGCGAGTCGCGCCTGGAGTGGGAGCACGCCCGGCCCGCCGCGCGCGATGCCTGGGAGCGCGCCGACCGCACCTACGGCGCGTATGCGTGGAGCGACGCCACCTATGCGCAGCACTTCCAGAAGGCGGCCTACCGCCAGGACGGCGATGCGTTCGACGACTATCGCCCGGCGTATCGCTATGGCACGTATGCGCGCGGCGAGTACGCCGACCGCGAATGGGACGACCGTCTGGCGGCCGACCTGGAGCGCGGCTGGGACCGCTTCAAGGGCGGCTCGAAGCTGACCTGGGAACGGGCCAAGCACGCGGTGGCCGATGCGTTCACGCTGGACCGCACGCGCCCGCATTGAGTAGCTCCCGTGCGCCTGCCGGCATCCGGCAGGCGCATCGGGTATCGATGGAAGGGGATGAGATCGCAGGCGCATCACGCGATGCGGCGCCGTGCGGCTCAGTGCGCCACGGTGTCCTGCGCATCGGGATAGTCGCGTTCCGGATCGGGCCTGCCTTCAGGGGTGGCATCCGGTGGCACGGGTTCTTTCCAGCGCGCCTTGTCGTTGCGGTACTTGTCCGGCGTGTCGGGCTTGGCGGCGTCGCTGTGCTCGTTGGGGCGGGGTCGGTTCGACATGGCAGTCCTCCTGCTGCGTCTGGCGGATGCGTGGCCGCCTTTGTCGGTGCGGCACGACGGGCGCCTGCCGCCTCGTCGCGGCAGGCGCCCATCGCAGGCGGTGCGTTGCGCTCAGCGGTAGACGCGTTCGCAGCGGCGTTCGACGATGCGGTCGCCCTTGGTTTCCTGCTGGTTGCCCTGCACCTTGCGGCCGATCGCGCCGCCGGCCACGGCGCCACCGACGGTGGCCACCTTCTTGCCGTTGCCGCTGCCCACCTGGTTGCCCAGCAGGCCGCCGATCACCGCACCGATCGCGGTGCCGGCTACGCGGTTGGGATCACGGCTGTTCTGCCGCACTTCCACGTTCTTGCAGACCACCCGGCTGCCGTCGTCGAAACGGCGGCCTTCGTCCTGCGGACCATACGTCTGCGCCGCCGCGGCCGACATCACCGACATCAGGCCGACGGACAGCAGATAGCGCGGGGTGTTCATGACGTTTCTCCTGTGGGGAATCGCAGGGGCAGGCTGCGCGCGCGCTCGCGAACGCGTGGTGAAAGCAGGGCGCCTGCATTCATGCGCCAGTACGGCCGTCGTGACGCCGGTACGACAAACATGACGCGGGACTGACGGCAACCGGCTGCATTGACGGCGGCGCGACGCCGCATCGCCTAGCGTGGTGGCATCCACGACGAGGAGCACGCCATGCATACGCCGGAAGAACTGGAAAAGAAGCTGTGGAAGGCGATCAAGTCCGATCGCACGCTGATGTTGGGCCTGGACGGCGCCGAAGACGGCCATACCCGGCCGATGACCGCGTTGCTGGAACACGAGGGCCGCGGCCCGCTGTGGATCTTCACCTCCACCGACAACGTGCTGGCCCAGCGCACCCAGGCGCCGCAGCGCGCCATCGCCACGTTCGCATCGATGGGCCATGACATTTTCGCCAGCCTGCAGGGCGCACTGGTGCGCGACGACGACCGCGCGGTGATCGAACGCCTGTGGAACCCCTTCGTCGCCGCCTGGTACGAAGGCGGCAAGGACGATCCCAAGCTCGCTCTGCTGCGCTTCGATGCCGAGCATGCGGAAATCTGGCTCAACGAGCAGAGCCTGCTGGCCGGGGTGAAGATGCTGCTCGGCGTGGACCCGAAAGAGGACTACCACGACAAGGTCGCTGAGGTGAACCTGCGCGGCTGAGCGCCGCGCACGTAGGCCGGAAGTCATGCGTTCCCCAACGGCGCCTGACTCCGGCCCGCCGCGGTGGCCGGCCTGCGCGCCGACCCGCGTGATCAGGGAAAGAACCGACGTGCCGGAACAGGGGCCAGGCCGCGGTGATCACGTACCGGATGCCACGCCCCATGCTGCTGTACTCGCAAACCCATCTGCACAACCTGCTGGACCGTCTGGAAACCAGCGACGCCCGCACCACCGGCCAGCTCGAAGCCCTCACCGTGTGGGTGGCGGCGCTGGTGCAGAGCCACCCCGACGGCGAACGCCTGCGCGCGACGGCGCAGGCGCTCTCTGCGCGCAATCCGTTCCGCGCGCTGTGCCAGTACCAGGAAGAAGTCGCCGCCTATGACGCGACGTTCTGCCAGCTGCAGTCGCTGGCCTCGCTGACCGACCCGCCCTTGCCCCGCGCACGCCTGGCGCCCCCGCCCAACGTATGAAGCGCGCGTCCCCGGATGCCGGCCGCCGCCGCGTCCTGCGCACGCGTCGCCACTGCGAAGGCAGCGTGCCCGGGCGTGCACCGCTGTCCACCGCCAGCCTGCTGGCCATGGCGGTGATGGCTTTGGGTCCCGTCACCGCACCGGACGCCACCCGCGTGGCGGTGCAGCCGCTGTCGGCGTTGCCCGGGCCGATGGACGAAGGCGACGCGTAAGGCGCGGCGACGGCGCGCACGCATGCGCGCGCGGCATCGTGCACCGCGCTCGCCCCTCATCTGGCTCTGTATCAGGTACGGGGCAGGCTCTTCGGCCACCTTCTCCCCGCCGCGCGGGGAGAAGGTGTATAGGCAAGCATCGCGTTCGCCGGCCCGGCCATGGATGCAGACGTCGTTATCGACGCAGACGCAACACCGTGCGCTGTGCTCCAAGCATCGCGCACTGTCTATATGCATCCCTCTCCCCGCATCGCGGGGAGAGGGTGCCAACGGCGGATCAGGGGCGACGGAGCCCGTGCGAGAGAGTGGAGGGAGTGTCGCCAACGCCGCGAACAGGAGGTGGTGCGGCTGCATGCATCGCGCTCGCCCCTCATCCGGCTTTCAGCCACCTTCTCCCCGCCAAGCGGGGAGAAGGAATCTCGGTACGCATCGCGCACTGTCTATATGCATCCCTCTCCCCGCATCGCGGGGAGAGGGTGCCAACGGCGGGTGAGGGGCGACGGAGCCCGTGCGAGAGAGTGGAGGGAGTATGGCCAACGCCGCGAATGGGAGGTGGGTGCGGCTGCATGCACCGCGCTCGCCCCTCATCCGGCCCCGAATCAGGTACGGGGCAGGCTCTTCGGCCACTTTCTCCCCGCGGCGCAGGGAGAAGGGCTTTATCGGGAGAGAGCGATTCGTCGCGAAGAGGGTACCGCGCCAGCGATCCTCGACGGGGACGCACTTGCAGCCAAGCTGGACGAAGCTAAGGCTTCGCACAACGGTACCCATGTGGTCGCCGTGGCTGTTCACCTGGATCCGGCAGGCCGCTGCTGCGGCACCGACCACGCGTGCAGTGTTCCGCAGTGCTCGCAAAGATCGCGTCAACGCGTGCGAGCGCATGCCGGCGAACTGCGCGCAGGGTCACAAGCTGGCATGAACATGCGCTGTCTTGCGTGGTGATCGGTTCAGCGCATGAGCCACAGCAAGGCGCCGGTGAGAGCGAGTGCCAGGGGCCATGCCGGACCGAGGGCGTAGGCGCCCCTCGATGCCGTGGCACGGCACAGCGCCTCGGCGACGATCTGCGTCGCCCACAGCATCGCCAGCAGGTGCAGGACGACGGCGGCCAGCATCAACGCGAGCGATCCGGTGGCGCTGATGGCGCGTGCGGGTCCGTCCGTCATGCACAGCGGCAACAGCGCTGGCAGCAGCATCAGGCCGCTGCCCTGCGCAGTGCCCATCAGACAGGACCAGGCGGCGAGTCCCGCGTGTGATCGAGGCGCGGCGTGGCGCGTGGCGATGCATCGGCGCGCGACGAGTCTCCATGCCGCGAAGGTCAGCAGGCCGCTCCCCGCCAGGGCGAGCAGGTGCTGCTGCGGCAGTCTTATGCCTTGCATCACCACCGCCACGACCAGCGCCACCGACAGGGCGTGCCCGAGGGCGATGGGCAGCAGGGCGCGCCGCACGTCGCGCGCATCGCCGGATCGCGCAGCCCGCGCTGCGGCGAACAGCCAGCCGTTGGCCGGGTTCAAGCCATGCAGCGCGCCGAGACCGGCGACGGCGAGCCATGGCCACCACGCATCCAGCAGTGGCATGACGACGCGGCCTCAGGGCCTGGCCACGCAGCACCCGCCGGCCGTGACGGGCGCTGCCGTGTCGTAGCGGTCGTGGTGGCGCACCCAGGCCATGGGATAGTCTAGGGCGTCTTCGTTGCGGCCGTAGGGGGTCAGATCGAGCAGGGCGTAGGTGTGCATCATCGCTTCCACGCCGCGGCCATAGCGCGAGTAGGTGTGGAAGACCTGACCGGCGTCGTCGCGCACGAACACGCTGATGCCGGGGGCTTCCTCGTGCGGGAACGGCTGCCGCGTGTAGTTGTAGTTCACCGCGCCGCGCGACATTTCCTCCTGGCTGAAGTTGACGCCGAAGTCGTGGTTGAACGAGGTGCCGAACGAAGACACCCACGGGAACGTCCAGCCCATGCGCCGGCGGAAGGCCTCGATATCGGCCAGCGGTGCGCGCGAGACAGCAACGAGGGTCAGGTCGCGTTCGGCGAGGTGGAACAGGGCACCCGCGTGATGGTCGGCCATGAACGAGCAGCTCTTGCAGCCCTGTTCCCAGCCGGGCGCGAACATGAAGTGCTGCACCATCAGCTGGCGACGGCCATCGAACAGTTCGGCCAGTGAGCGCGTGCCTTGCGGCGTGTCGAAGGTGTAGGGCGTGTCCACCCGTACCCAGGGCAGGGCACGACGTTCGCGGGCGATCTGGTCGTGCAGGCGGGTGAGTTCCTTTTCCCGTGCGAGCAGGGCGAGGCGGGCGGCGCGCCAGGCATCGCGGGAAACGAGGGTCGGGGTGTCGTGTGCAAGGGTGTCCATGGTTGGCTCCTGGTCGGGGGAGGTGGGGCGAACGCGGGCATGCGTCGCCCGTGCCGATGCCGTCGGGCATCGGAGATGCAAGGGATGGATGGAGTGCGAAGCGGCGGGCGATCAGGCCGCGCGCGCGGGCCGGCGCACGGCGCGCACCAGGCCGCTGCGGCCGCCACCGCAATAGAACAGGTCGCCGCCGTCGGATTCCAGGCCGCTGACGTGGACGCCGGCCGGCAGTTCCAGCCGTTCGAGCACGCGACCATCGTCCGGGTCGATGCGGCGCAGGTCGCTGTCGTCGCCTTCCCAGGTGCCATGCCACAGCTCACCGTCGACCCAGCTGACGCCGGTGACGAAACGGTCGGATTCGAGCGTGCGCAGCACCGCGCCGGTGGCCGGGTCGATCTGCACGATGCGGCGCTCGCGGTACTGGCCCACCCACAGGCTGCCGTCGGCCCAGGCCATGCCCGAATCGCAGCCCTGGCCCGGGGCGGGAATCGAAGCGAGGACGGCGCCGGTGGCGGGATCGATCTTGTCGATACGCGCTTCGGCCAACTGGTACAGGTGAGTGCCGTCGAAGGCGGTGCCGGCGTCGGCCGCACGCGGCAGGCTGCGCGCGATCTGTCCGCTGTCCGGATCGACGGCGATCAGCCGCTCGCCGGTGGCGGCCCAGATGTGGTGGCCGTCGTAGGTGACGCCGGCCACGCCTTCGCTAGTGTCGAAGGGGCCGTATTCGCGGGCGATTTCAACAGGGCTGACGTTGACTGCGTGGCGCGGTGTGTCGTTCATGGCGGGCTCCTGGATGGGCAACGGGGCCAATCTACGCAGACGACGGCAAGGCGGGGAGTAACAAGATCGTCGTGAATCCGGTGAGCGGCTGCGCTACCCAGCGCCGTGCGCGCGCACGCCCGATCGCGCGCACCTGGCCGGCGGCTTCCATGTCGGCGAGCGCGCGCTGCACCGAGCGCTGGCTGTCGCCGGTGGCCAGGGCCAGCGCGGAGGTGGACCAGGCCATGCCATCGGCCAGCAGCCCGTGCAGCACGCCCTGTTCGCCATCGACGGGGGGCGCCAGCACCACGACGTTGCGCCCGCCATGCGGCGACAACTGGAATCCGTGCGTGCTGGCGGTGAGGTCGGCGAACGGTGCCAGCAGGCGGCGCAGGCGTCCGATCTCCACGCGCAGGCGCGCGCGGTGCGTTTCGTCGGGATGGCGCGTGCGGAACACGCGCGCGATCAGCGTGCTGCGGTCGACATCGCCCGGCCACGCGGCGGCGAGCGCACGCAGCAGCGCGAACAGCACGGGCCGACGCGAGAGCGAGGTCGCGCCGTGCGCATCGCGCACCGCGTGGCGCAGGGCATCGACGACCAGCGTGCCGGAGGCGAGCAGGGCTTCGACCTCGTCCAGCGTGACGGGCTGTTCGTGGCCGGCGTGCAGGATGCGCGCGGCAGGACGCTGCAGGCTGGCCTGGACCTGTGCGATCTCGGCGGACAGCGCGGGAATGCCGGCCCTGGTGGCGGCAGCCCATGCGCGCTGCAGCGCCAGGCGCGCATCGTGCGTGCGCAGCGAGCGCAGGGCGATCTCGGTGGCGGCGAGTGCAGCCAGGGCGTGATGGGCGGCCGGCGCGCCTTCAAGGTCGAGGGCGTCCAGCGCGCTACGTGCGTTGTCCAGCCGGCCGAGCAACAAGTGCCGGCGCAGGGCGATCAACTGCGCGTGCCGGGCGTTGGCGCGGTCGCCACGTGCGGCCAGCGCCTGCGCGGCGTCTTCCAGCCGCTGCGGTGCGGGGGCGAAATCGCGCAGGGCCAGGGCCACTTCCGCTTCGGCCACCACGCAGCGGGCGCGGGCCAGCCGCTCGCGCGGGCCAAAACCGCGCGCGGCGCGCTTCAGCAGTTCACGCGCACGCGGATAGTCACCGAGCTGGGCCATGGCGATGCCGCGCAGCGCCAGCGCTGCCGGATCTTCGCGCCAACCCACATGCTTGAGCGCGCCCAGTACGTCGCCCGCAGTCAGGGCGCGTCCGGCGGCGGCGATCAGGGAGTCCATGCCGGCAGCCTACCGTGTGGCGCGGCCGCCGTCGCGGGCCGGATTACTGCGCTTCCAGTTCCCTGCGCATGCGGGCATGGTCGCGACGGTACTGGCGTGCGAGCTGGGTCTTCTTCGCCGCCGTCAGGATCCTACCGGAGACCTGGAAGAACTTCTTCTCCTCCTCGCGCAGATGGTGGTGCACCTTCTGCGAGAGTTCGCGCGCCTTCTTCTGCCAGGCGGCGTGGCGGGGATCGAGCGACTGCAGGTCTTCCACCAGTTCGTCGATCTGATGGTGCTCGTGCAGGGCGTGCCGCGAGGAGTTCAGCCCCCGGTCGTCCATGAGGATCGGGACGTAGAGGAAGCGTTCCTCGGCGGCCGCATGCGCCGCCAGCTCGATGCGCAGCGCGGTGAACAGGTCCAGCCGCTCGCGCGTGCCGGGCCTGGAGCGCAGCAGGCGGCGGCACAGCGAGCGCTGGGTTTCATGGCTTTCGCGCAGGGCGTCGTAGAGGGTCTCGGGCATGCGGTGGTTTCCTGGCGAAGGGCGGGGATGCGACATCGATCAGGGCAGGGTGCGCACCTTGGGTTCGCGCGCGAACTGGCGGGTGCGTGCGGTCTTGATGAAGGCGGCCGTTTCCGACGCCTTCACCACACCGGCATCCTTGCCGATACCGGCGGCCTGGATGACGGCGGACGCGCCGTCGTCGTGCGCGATGGCCTTCAGGTGGCCGAACGCATCGCGCACCCAGTCGACCGCGGCCGCCTCCGACGCCAGCGCCTTGCCGGCCGCGTCCGACAGCACCAGGGCCACCGCATCGAACACTACCGACGGCGTGCCCGCCAGCTGACCGTCCGCCGGCAGGCGCTTGCCGTTGCCCAGCTTCGCGCCGCCGATCTTCGGCGCGACGATCTTGACCTGCGCGCCCTCGGCTTCCGCCGCCTTGCGCAGCGCGGCGATCGCGGCGGCATCCGAGCCATCGTCGACCAGGATGCCCACGCAGCGGCCCTGCAGCGTGGGCTTCATCTTGCCGATGATCTGCAGCGCGGGCGACGGCGGCATGTCCTGGGGCTTCACCGTGGTCGGCGGTGCGGGCGGCAGTGCCTCCAGGCCCAGGCCATCGGCGACGCGCTTGGCCAGGTCCGCATCGATATGGCGCAGGTGGCCGACGATGGCTTCGCGCACGTGCGGGGTTTCCACCTTCGACAGTTCGAACACCAGCGCGCCCGCCATGTGCGCCTGCTCCGGCGCGGTCTGGCTGCGGAAGAACAGCCGTGCCTGGCTGTAGTGGTCGGCGAAGCTCGCCGGCCGCATGCGTCCCTTGCGGCCGTCGGCCTGCGTGGCATGGCTGCGGAAACCGGCGGGCGTCTCGCGCGGTGTGTCGGACTGCAGGCTGCTGGGCTCGTAGTTCACGCGGCCCTTGGGCACCTGCATCTGCATGTGGCCGTCGCGCTGCAGGTTGGCGAAGGGGCACTTCGGCGCGTTCACCGGGATCTGGTGGAAGTTGGGTCCACCCAGACGCGACAGCTGCGTGTCCAGGTAGGAGAACAGCCGGCCCTGCAGCAGCGGATCGTTGCTGAAGTCGATGCCGGGCACGATGTTGGCCGGGCAGTAGGCGACCTGTTCGGTTTCGGCGAAGAAATTGTCCGGCCAGCGGTCCAGCACCATGCGCCCGATCACCGTCAGCGGCACAAGCTCTTCGGGGATCAGCTTGGTGGGATCGAGGTGATCGAACGGGAAGGCGTCGGCCTGTTCTTCGGTGAACAGTTGCACCGCCAGCTCCCACTCGGGGAAATCGCCCTTCTGGATGGCCTCGAACAGGTCGCGGCGGTGGAAGTCGTTGTCGGCCGCCTGCAGTTTCACGGCTTCGTCCCACACGGTGGACTGGATGCCGAGCTTGGGCCGCCAGTGGAACTTGACGAAGGTGCTGTTGCCCTTGGCGCCCAGCAGCCGGAAGCTGTGCACGCCGAAGCCCTCCATCATCCGCAGCGAACGCGGGATCGTGCGGTCGCTCATCGCCCACATGATCATGTGCATCGATTCGGGCGTGAGCGAAATGAAGTCCCAGAACGTGTCGTGCGCGCTGGCAGCCTGCGGGAAGGCACGGTCCGGTTCCATCTTCACCGAATGCACCAGGTCCGGGAACTTCATCGCATCCTGGATGAAGAACACCGGGATGTTGTTGCCCACCAGGTCCCAGTTGCCCTCCTGCGTGTAGAACTTCACCGCGAACCCGCGCACGTCGCGCGGCGTGTCGACCGAGCCCGCGCCGCCGGCCACGGTGGAGAAGCGGCAGAACACCGGCGTGCGCACGCCGGTCTCGCTCAGCACGCGCGCGGTGGTGTACTTCTTCAGCGACCTGGTCAGCTCGAAGTAGCCGTGCGCACCGGTGCCGCGCGCATGCACGATACGCTCGGGAATGCGCTCGTGGTCGAAGTGGGTGATCTTCTCCCGCAGGATGAAGTCTTCCAGCAGCGTCGGCCCGCGGTCGTGCGCGCGTAGCGAATTCTGGTTGTCGCTGACCGGGATGCCCTGGTTGGTGGTCAGCGGCGGATGCTTGCCGCCGGCGCTGAAATGGAGTTCACCGCCGGCGCCGCGCGCTGCGTTGTCGGCACGGGGGCGGGGGGAGGATTTCGCGGGGGATTTGCGCGCAGCCATCGGGGGTCTCCTGGACGACGTGGGGCCACTCGGGGGTGGCTCGCTTCATCATCGGCATGGCCGCGTGGAGGCCGCGTTAGGAGACGTTGACGCCGGCCCGACGGGCGGTCGCGGACACTGGCTGTCCGCATCTGGTGGCACTACTGTCGCCTTGTCCTTGGGAGATGACGCAATGGAAACGAACGAACTGCACCGTGGCCGCCTGATCGACCACATCCAGCTGGTCGTGCGCGACCTGGAGGCCAGCAGGACCTTCTACCGCGCCGTGTTCGACGTACTGGGCGTGCCGATGGGTGGCGAGTCCGACGACTACTTCTGGGCCGACGAGTTGTTCGTCTCCACCGCCGACAGCCAAGCCGCGCACGGCGAGCTGACCGGTCGCCACCACCTGGCGTTCCAGGCGCAGGATCGCGCGATGGTGGACCGCTTCCATGCTGTCGCGCTGGCGCATGGCGGCAAGGACAACGGCGCGCCGGGACTGCGTCCCTACCACCCCGGCTACTACGGCGCGTTCGTGCTGGACCCGGATGGCAACAACATCGAGGCGGTGTACCACGGCGAGGCCAGGCGCAGTGCGCCTTCGGTGAAGGTGGAGTTCTGAAACATCCTTTCCCCGCTGACGCGGGGAAAGGGGAGCGGCGCTTGCGGACACTGACGTGCCGGGACATGCCGGCCGACGCCTCGACGCCTTTATCCGCCTGGGCGCCGCCCGTTGCCTCAGCGCCCAGGCTGCGCAACCACCTGGGCGCGCCCGTAAGGTGCATGCGGAAGCGTACCGGTGAGGATCCAGTCGACCTGCATGCGCTGGTAGCCGTCGGCGATACGGGTGTACGTGCGGGTGTCGTCGTCGCCGGTCTCGAATTCGCGGATCCCGTGGTCCGTGCCGGGGAACACCACGGTGGTGATCGGGTGGCCTGCTTCCCCCAACGCCACGAGACGCCGCAGGGTTTCCTCGGGAGGCGCTTCGCGATCCGCACCGGCCAGTATCCACAACTGCGGGATGCGCAGCGCCCGCAGTACCGGCATCGTGTCGTAATTCCACGTGGTGCCCTTGTCGTGCTGTGCGGCGGTGGCTTCGATCTGTTCCCGCGTATGCTGCAGCAACAGTCCACTGAACTCGCCCCTGATCGCCGGGTACCAGGGCTCGCCCCCGTAGCGGCGGCGAAGGACTTCCAGACGCTCCCAGTCGGCCTCGCGGCGCGAGGCCACGACGGCCGCGGTGGCTTCGGTGATCTCGCGCGCCTTGGCCATCACCTCCTCGCCGTACCCGGCGCGGCGCAGGTCCAGCATCACCTGGTCGCGGTCCTCGGCCAGCGGGCTGTCCGCCATGCCATAGCCCACCACCACGAAGGCGGCATGGTCGGTCTTGCTGGCCGCCAGCGGCGCGACCCAACCCGCCTGGCTGCCACCCAGGAAGCCGATGCGCGCCGCGCGCGGCCCCGCCAGGCGACGGGCTTCGTGCAGGGCAGCGACGGCATCGTCGGACAGCAGATGGAAGTGCTGCGTGTAGGTGCCGGTGGACTGCCCGGTGCCGCGTTTGTCGTAGACGAACACACCCACGCCCTGCGCAGGAAACATATGTTGCGCCGCGTACAAGTCGACGCCGGAGTAGTCCTCCGACCCGTGCACGATGACCGCGATCGGCACGGGGCGATCGCCTTGTGGCAGCACCAGCCGGCCACGCAACTGTTCGCCCTTGCCGGCGAAACGCGTTTCGGTGATGTCGAAGGCGATCTTCGAGCCTGCCTGCCCATCGAAGGTGATGCGGGCATCCGCGCACTCGCCGAAGCGCACGACCTTGCCGTCGGGCCGGCTGGTCCAGCCCGTCGTGCTGCGCCATGCACCGTCCGCGGGCGACAGCAGGCCGGTGGTGCCATCCACGCGCCGCCAGCGCAGTTGGGCAGGTTCGCTGAGGCGATCGATCCCCACCACGTTGCCATCGAGGAGGCGGTAGGCGCCGGCATGGCAGGCAGGTGCATCGGCCGAACGGGCTTCGCTCGGCAGCAGAACGGCAACGAGCATGGCGCAGGAAAAGAGGACAGGGCGCATGACGCATCCCGAGAGAAGACAGGAACGGCAGGCTAGCCGACGCGGCCGGCGGAACGGCAGGGTCGCAAGTCACTTCGAGTGCTGCCAGAAGTCACTTCTGGGCGCGGCGGGCAAGCTGCAAACGCAGAAGGCCCCGCAGTGCGGGGCCTTCTCCCGTGAAACCGTGGCGGCTTACGCCTCCACGTCTTCCTTGTACGCATCCACCGGGATGCAGGCGCACATGACGTTCTTGTCGCCGTAGACGTTGTCCACGCGCGCGACCGGCGGCCAGTACTTCTGCAGTTTCAGCGTGGCCAGCGGGAACGCGGCCAGTTCGCGCGGATAGGCGTGGGTCCACTCGCTGGCCATCACCATCGTGGCGGTGTGCGGCGCGTTCTTCAGCGGGTTGTCCTCGCGGTCCAGGCGGCCGTCCTCTACCGCGCGGATTTCTTCGCGGATCTCGATCATCGCGTCGATGAAGCGGTCCAGCTCGTGCAGCGATTCGCTTTCGGTCGGCTCGACCATCAGCGTGCCGGCCACCGGGAAGCTCAGCGTGGGCGCGTGGAAGCCGAAGTCGATCAGGCGCTTGGCCACGTCCTCGGCGCTGATGCCGGTACGGTCCTTGAGCGGGCGCAGATCGAGGATGCACTCATGCGCCACCAACCCGTTGCGGCCGGTGTAGAGCGTGTCGTAGTGCGGCTCCAGGCGCTTGGCGATGTAGTTGGCGTTGAGCAGCGCCACCTGGGTGGCCCGGCGCAGGCCGGTCGAGCCCATCAGGGTGATGTACATCCAGCTGATCGGCAGGATGCTGGCGCTGCCGAAGCTGGCGGCGCTGACCATGCCCACGCCGCCTTCGCCGCCGAAGGTCTTCGGCAGGTACGGGGCCAGGTGCGCCTTCACCGCGCACGGACCCACGCCAGGACCGCCGCCGCCGTGCGGGATGCAGAAGGTCTTGTGCAGGTTGAGGTGCGACACGTCCGACCCCCACTTGCCGGGCTTGGCCACCCCGACCAGGGCGTTCATGTTGGCGCCGTCGGTGTACACCTGGCCGCCGTGCTGGTGGACGATGTCGCAGATGGCCACCACGTCTTCCTCGAACACGCCATGCGTGGACGGGTAGGTGATCATGATCGCGGCCAGGCGATCGCTGTACTTCTCGGCGGCGCGGCGGATGTCCTCGACATCGACGTTGCCGTTGGCATCGCACTTGGTGACCACCACGGTCATGCCGCACATCTGCGCGCTGGCCGGGTTGGTGCCGTGCGCGGATTCGGGGATCAGGCAGATGTCGCGGTGGCCTTCGCCGCGTGCCCGGTGGTAGGCACGGATCGCCAGCAGGCCGGCGTACTCGCCCTGCGCGCCGGAGTTGGGCTGCAGGCTGACGGCGTCATAGCCGGTGCACTCCACCAGCATGGCTTCCAGTTCGTCGATGAGCTGACGGTAGCCGGCGGCCTGTTCGGCCGGTGCGAGCGGATGGAGGTTGCCGAATTCCGGCCACGTGACCGGGATCATCTCGGCGGTGGCGTTGAGCTTCATGGTGCAGCTGCCCAGCGGGATCATGGTGCGATCCATCGCCAGGTCCTTGTCGGCCAGCGCACGCATGTAGCGCAGCAGTTCGTGCTCGCTGTGGTGCGTGTTGAAGACCGGATGGGTCATGAAATCGCTGGTGCGGCGCAGAGCCTGCGGGATCAGCGACGGCGCGCTGGCGTCCAGCGCATCGACCGACGGCAGCGTCGCGCCTTCGCCGGCGAACACGCCCCACAGCGTTTCGATGTCGGCGCGGGTGGTGGTCTCGTCCAGCGAAATGCACAGCGAGCCGTTGCCGCGCACGCGCAGGTTGAGGCGGGCGGCGTGGGCGCGGGCCAGGATGGCGTCGCGGGCGTCGCCCGGTTCGATGCACAGGGTGTCGAACGCGCTGGCATGCACGGCCGGGTAGCCCAGCGTGCGCAGGCCCTCGGCCAGGATGGCGGTCAGGCGGGCGACGCGGCCGGCGATGCGCTTCAGCCCGTCCGGGCCGTGGTAGACGGCGTACATGCTGGCCATCACGGCCAGCAGCACCTGCGCGGTGCAGATGTTGGAGGTGGCCTTCTCGCGGCGGATGTGCTGTTCGCGCGTCTGCAGCGTTAGGCGGTAGGCGGCCTTGCCTTCGGCGTCGACCGACACGCCGATCAGGCGGCCGGGCATGCTGCGCTTGTAGGCGTCGCGGCAGGCCATGAAGGCGGCGTGCGGGCCGCCGAAACCGAACGGTACGCCGAAGCGCTGCGAGTTGCCGATCACGATGTCGGCGCCCATCTCGCCCGGCGGCTTCAGCAGGGTCAGCGCCAGCAGGTCGGTGGCGACGACGAACAGCGCGTTGTGCGCCTGGATGGTGTCGGCGTCCTTCGACCACTCTTCGACCCAGCCACTGGAGGCGGGGTACTGCACCAGCACGCCGAAGTAGTCGCCGGCGGCGAGCTTCTGGTGGAAGGCGTCGGTGGAGCGCACCACGTCGACGGTGATGCCCAGCGGCTCGGCGCGGGTGGCCAGCACTTCCAGCGTCTGCGGATGGGTGTCGCCGGCGACCAGGAAGGTGTTGGACTTCGACTTGGCCGAACGCTTGGCCAGCGTCATCGCCTCGGCGGCGGCGGTGGCTTCGTCCAGCAGCGAGGCGTTGGCGATCTCCATGCCGGTGAGGTCGGCCACCATGGTCTGGAAGTTGATCAGCGCTTCCATGCGGCCCTGCGAGATCTCCGCCTGATAGGGCGTGTAGGCCGTGTACCAGGCGGGGTTTTCCAGGATGTTGCGCAGGATGACCTTCGGCGTGTGGGTGCCGTAATAGCCCTGGCCGATGAAGCTGCGGAAGACCTGGTTGCGGTCGGCGACGGCGCGGATCTTGGCCAGTGCTTCTTCTTCGTTGATCGGGGCGGGCAGGGCCAGCGGCTGCGCGGACTTGATGCTGGCCGGCACGATGGCGTCCGTCATCGCGTCCAGCGAGTCGTGGCCGACGACGCGCAGCATGTGCGCGATCTCGGCGTCGTTGGGGCCGATGTGGCGTTCGAGGAACGCGCCGTGGTGCTCGAGCTCGCGCAGGGAGGGGGTGTTCGACATGGGAGGCATCCGGGAAGGGCAATGGAACCGGGCGCGCGGAAACCGCACGTGGGATGCCCCTCTGTCCTTTTGCCTGAGAGTTTGGAAGCGCGCCGACGAGGAGGTCGCGTGCTTCGTGCCCCTTCGGCGCCGGCGCTGCCGCGAGGCGGCCGGTCTCTCCAGAGTGTCGTTGCAGTGGTGGTATCGGGCCTGAGCGATTACGGGCGTTTGCGCCTTCGGCAGCCGGTCGCGGGCGACGGGCTTCTCCCACCGGTGTTGCCGGCGGATTATAGCCTGCGGGCGGGTCCGCCGGCGGTTTCGGCGTACCATGTGCCGCCCGGCGCGACCTGTTCATGGAGAACCGCCGCGCCCGTCCGGAGCGTCCCCCCGCAATGAGTGCCCCCCACGCCATCTCCAACCGCCGCCTGGCCCTGCTGCTGGGCGGGCTGGCGATGTTCGGTCCGTTCTCCATCGACACCATCTTCCCGGCCTTCCCGGCCATGGGCGCGCAGCTGGGCGCGGACAAGGTGGCGATGCAGCAGACCATCAGCGCCTACCTGTTGACCTACGCGTTGATGAGCCTGGTACACGGGCCGCTGTCGGACACGTTCGGCCGCCGGCGGGTGATCCTGGGCGGGCTGTTCGTGTTCCTGCTGGCGTCGGTGGGCTGCGCGCTGGCCACCGACATGGGCACGCTGCTGCTGTTCCGCGCCCTGCAGGGCCTGTCGGCGGGCGTGGGCTTTATCGTCGGCCGCGCGGTGATCCGCGATGCCCGCCACGGGGACGACGCGCAGCGGCTGATGAGCCAGGTATCGATGATCTTCGGCATTGCGCCGGCCATCGCCCCCATCGTCGGTGGCTGGATCCTGGGCTGGAGCGCTTGGCCGACCATCTTCTGGTTCCTGGCCGCGTTCTCGCTGCTGTTGCTGGTCGCGGTGGCCGTATGGCTGCCGGAGACGCATCCGGCCGAAGTGCGCCTGAAGGTGTCGCCGCGCCACCTGCTGCGCGACTACGTGGGCATCGTGCGCAACCGGCGCTTCCTGCGCCTGGCGCTGGCCGGTTCGCTGAGTTTCGGCGGGCTGTTCCTGTACATCGCGTCCGCGCCTGCGTTCGTGATGGACCTGCTGCACCTCAACGAGCAGCAGTTCGCGTGGCTGTTCCTGCCGACCATCGGCGGCATGGTGCTGGGCGCGTTCCTGTCGGGCCGCGCCGCCGGTCGCGTGGAAGGGGCGCGCCTGGTGAAGATCGGCTATGCCTGCATGGCGCTGGCGATGGTGGCGAACGTGGGCTACAACGCCTGGGCGGGCGCGGACATCCGGGTGCCCTGGGCGGTGCTGCCGATGATGCTGGCGGCGCTGGGCGTGGCGCTGGTGTTCCCGATCCTGACCCTGGCCATCCTGGACATGTATCCGCGCCAGCGCGGCGCGGCGTCTTCGCTGCAGGCCTTCAGCAACCTGATGGTGAACGCGCTCATCGCCGGCCTGCTGTCGCCGCTGCTGAGCCATCATGGCCTGCACCTGGCGCTGGGCATGGCCGGTTTCGTGCTGCTCGGTTGGCTGATGTGGCAATGGGAGGCGCTTGCCAGCCGCCGCCAGCCGGTCTGCCCCCGCGAACCCGTGGCGCTGCAACCCACCGATCAACTCTGACGCTTAGCGAGATTCCCATGTCCATCCAGTCCAAGGCTCGACGCGAAGCGAAGAAGCGCAAGGCGACGAAGGAGCGCAACGTGGCGCGCGCCAACGCACCGGCGATCGAGCCGCATGCCGAGCTGCGCAATCCGCAGGGCGACCTGCTGGCCGGCATCGTCCGCCAGGCGGGCGTGTGGGTGCTGGGCATGGACGGCCGCATCGCCGGCAGTTCCGACAGCGCGGCGGAAGTGCTGGCGATGATCAAGCAGGCCGCGGCCCTGCACGAGGCGCAGGGCAACCCCGTGCGCCTGGTGTACTCGGACGAACTGCGCGATACCGCCGTGATCGAGGCGGCCGCGCAGGGGCTGACGCTGGAGCAGTTCGAACAGCAGATGGCCGAGCAGATGAAGGCGAACAAGCCGGAACCTGCGCCGGACGTGAATTGACGCCATACACCTCTCTGTAGGAGCGACGTCAGTCGCGACCGCAGCCTGTCCGGGCTGGGAACAGGGGCGACTTGCAGCCTGGCGGTCGTCCTGCGTGCTTCAGCCCTTCTCGATCACTCCCGCCGCGCGGTCGCGACTGACGTCGCTCCTGCAACGGCGCCACGCCGCCATAGCGGCCAGCGAGAGTGTCGGCATCCATACCCAGCGCAGTTCCGACAGCAGCACCTCCACGCCGCGCGCGCTGAAGAAGCGGTTCGCGAACGGCGACACGTCGATCACCCGCCAGGGCGCGAAATGACGGGTGTCGGACCAGGGCCAGAGCAGCGCGACACCCAGGCCCCCGTCGGTCAGCATGTCCAGCACCGGGTGGGAGACGGCGGACAGGGCGACGAACAGTAGCGCGGTGAGGGGCGGCGCTTTCAGTATCCGCGCGAAACAGGCGGCCAGCAGACCGCACGCCAGCGCGAAGACCAGCGAATGGCTCGCGCCCCGATGACCGAAGGCATGCGCGTAGTCGATGCCCAGGGCGAACATCGCGACGTCGGCATCGGGCAGCATCGCGGCCGCCATGCCGGCGGCGACCAGGCGCGGCGGGACGCGCGAGCGCCCCAGCGCGATGCCGGCGGCGACGGGGAGCAGGGCGTGGGTCAGGACGGTGGGCATGGGGGAAACCTCGTGGGGCGGGTTTCCAGCGTCGGGTCGGCCGGTGTGGACCGGATGAAGTCTCCGTGGGGAAAGAAAAAGGCCGGCGTATGCCGGCCTTTCGCAGGAGGTCGTCTCACCGGGCTCAGCGTTCGCGCTGGGTCGTGCGGAGCGGTGCGGCCCTGCGCGGCGCAGCGGGGCGCGCAGGCGATGTGGCAGGGGTATCGGGTGTCGCAGCGACGCGCGCGCCCTGGGTCTGTACCGTGGCGCCTGCCGTAGCGCCTGCGTTGCGCACCAATGGTTGCGAGCTGTTCTCGCGGACGGGATCGGCGGCGATCCATTGCTTGATCTGGGGGAAGACCAGGTCAAGCCGCGAGTAATGGTCGCGGTTCGCGGTATTGGCGATGTTGCCCGTGTTGGCGCACGAGGCATTGCCGCCGTACAGACCGCCCCGCAGCCGGTAGCTGTTGTCGGCGTAGCGGGTGAACAGTCCCGAGCCGCTGCTGCCGCCTTCGGTTGTGCCTTCCAGCCAGCCGACCGTGAACTGTTCCGCGTAGGTGTCTGCGACGTGCTGCCCACGCGAGTATTTCTTCGCGTCGCCCGAAGGATGATGTATGGCGATCACATCCGCATTCGGCGCCAGCGTGCTGGCGTCCCAGCCCGCGAACGTCGCGCCGGCCGGCGCGGGGTTCTTCAGGCGCAGGAGCAACGCATCGACATTGGTGTCGACGAACAGGATATCGGCGCCGCCCGTCAGGGGATTCGTCTTGCGGGCGTCGCTGGTGGCGCAGCCGGTGTTCTCGTAACCCCAGTAGGTGTTGAGGGTATTGGCGACGGTCTGACTGTCGATGCAGTGCGCAGCGCTGTAGAAGTACGGCACCTGAGTGGACGCCGTGGTGTCGTTGAGCAGCGTTCCGGTGCAGATGTAGCTCTTGCCGCCGTCCACAAAGACCATATGGGCCACGGCGTTCTTCGCCTGGACATAGGCCGGCCCCAGCTGGTCGACGCGGCAGACCGCGTTGATGTTGCAGGCAGCCGATTCGCCGACCTTCTCCACGATCTTGAAATCGTTGCGGCTGTTGGCCAGCAGGTGCGACACCTGCGGCGCCTGCAGGCGTGCCTGTGTGACCGTCACGTGGGCCGGACGGTAGACCTCGATGACCTGCGTGGCGCCGTCGGTCGCCGGCGTCCAGTAAACGCCCCCCTCGTCGGCGAGCGCGAGCGCCTCGGCCGCCGTGATCTTGGCGACGACACGGGCAGGCTCGTCGGAGCCGGCGAAGCGGAGTTCGACGTGCGGGTGCAGGCGGTCGACCCGCAGACCCACGCGCAGGCCCATCGCATCGGGCGAGCCGACCTGCAGGCGCGCGACCGCCCCGCCGGATTTCAACGCCACCCAGCGCAGTGCAGGCGTGGCGCGTTCGATGCCTTCGTGGGCGAGGGTGCGCCCGACGCCGATCTGCGTGGCCTTGATGCGCTGGCTGGCATTGTGGTTCTCCAGTTCCGCCAGCCGCCGGATCGCCAGTTCCCGATAGCCTTGCCGGGTGATGTCGCGCGCCGGGAACTGCGCCAGCTTCCAGGCAGGTGCCGCCTGCGCCGGCGTGCGGCTGGGTTCGCCGGCAACCTGGGTCACCGCGGCGCTGGCCGCGAAGGGCGTAGCGACCAGCATCAGGCTGGCCAGGCATCGCAGGGTGTTCGATCGCATCATTCTTCAGACCTCCGTGTCGGAGCGTGGAGCGGGAACGGGCGGACCGACGACGGTCCGCCCGTGTACGGGGCTTACGGTTTGGCGGGCGCCGCGGCCGCCACGGGTGCGGCCGCCGGCCATCCGCAGGTCTGGCCTTCGTTCTGCTGCTTCAGCCAGTCCTGCAGCGGCGCGAAGTACTCCAGCACCGCGCCGGCATCCATCTTCTCGCCGCCGGTGAGCTCCTTCAGCGTGGCCTGCCACGGCTGGCTGGCGCCCTTCTCGAGCATCGCCCAGAACTTCTGGCCCGCCGCCTTGTTGCCGTAGAAGCTGCAGTTGTACAGCGGGCCCTTGTAGCCGGCCGCGTCGCAGAGGCCCTTGTAGAACTGGAACTGCAGCACATGCGAGAGGAAGTAGCGCGTGTACGGCGTGTTGCCCGGCACGTGGTACTTCGCGCCCGGATCGAAGAAGTCCTCGCCACGCGCGGTGGCCGGTGCCACGCCCTGGTACTTGGCCTTCAGCTCCCACCAGGCCTTGTTGTAGTCGGCCGGCTTGATGCTGCCGTCGAACACACCCCAGCGCCAGCGATCGATCATCAGGCCGAACGGCATGAACGACACCTTCGCCAGCGCCATGCGCATCTGCGCATTGATCAGCGCCTCGTTGCTCTGCTGCTGTTCGCCGACCATGCCGATCGACTTCAGGTAGTCCGGCGTCATCGCCAGCACCATCGTGTCGCCGATGGCCTCGTGGAAGCCATCGTGTGCGCCGGTCTGGAACAGCGGCGGCAGCTTGTTGTAGGCCAGGTAGTAATAGACGTGGCCCAGCTCGTGGTAGATGGTGGTGAAGTCTTCTTCGTTGGGCTTGATGCACATCTTGGTGCGCACGTCGCCGCTCATGTTCATGTCCCACGCGCTGGCGTGGCAGACCACGTCGCGGTCCATCGGCTTGATGAACTGGGTCTTGGTCCAGTAGCTCTCGGGTAGCTTGGGCATGCCCAGGCTGGTGTAGAAGTCCTGGGCGCGCTCGGTCATCTGCTTGGCGACCTGCAGCTGCGCTTCGCGCTCGGCCTGGAACAGCTTGTCCGTGCCCGGGCCCGGACCTGCCTTGGCCAGCGCCGCCTGGTAGTCGGCCTGGTACTGCTTCTCCAGCGCGCCGGTGATGTCCAGGCTGCCGGCGCCCTTGTACGGCTCCAGCATGTCCCACAGGTTGCCCCAGTCCTGCTGCCACATGTTGCCCATCAGGTGCGCAGGCAGCAGGCCGTTGACCTGGCCTTTTTCAACCCCGTAGGTGGCCTGCAGCTTGGTGCGGGTGTAGCAGTGCAGCTGCTCGTACAGCGGCTTGACCTGGCCCCACAGGCGGTCGGTCTCGGCGGCGATCTCGGCCGGGGTCATGTCGTAGCCGCTGCGCCACATCTCGCCGGTGTCGGCGAAGCCCATTTCCTTGGAGCCCTCGTTCACCAGCTCGACGAAGCGCGTGTAGTCCTTGCGCATCGGCTGGGCGATGGTGTGCCAGCCCTGCCACGCGTCCAGCTGCGCGTCGTAGTCGCGGCTGCTGCGCAGGACGTCTTCCAGTTCGCCCAGCTGGCGGCACTTCTTGGCGTCGCCTTCGCCGGTGCAGTAGGTGCCGGCACCGTAGGTGCCTTCCATCCGGGTGGCGATCTGGGTGAGTTCGGCCAGCTTGGCCGGATCCTTCGGCGCCGGCATCGCCGTGGCCAGCTTCAGCAGCTGGATGGCGCGCGCGGTCTCGGGCGACATCTGCTGGCCTTCGAATTTCTTGGCCTGCTCGATCCAGCTGTTGAGCTGGGTCAGGTAGCGCTCGTTGCCCTTGGCGGCCAGCAGCTGGCTGTCGTCGTTGATGTAGGTGCTGGACAGCCACTGCGCGGCGGTCATCTCCGGATACATCTTCTTAAACTCGTCGTTGACGCGCGCGATGAACTGGTCCGCGGTCTCGCCCTTGGGCGCGGCAGGCGTGACGGCCGAATCGGAGGCCGGTTCGTCCTTCTTGCAGGCGGCAAGGGTGACGAGGCCCGCGCCGATGGCGAGGGCGAGCAGGAGATGGCGATGCTTCACGGGACGTCCTTCAGGGTGCGGTGGGCGCAGGAACCTGAAGGGTAGTGAGGGGCGGCGGGGGCGGCAAGTGGGGGCGACCAGCCTCAGCGATGCGGCAGCCCGCGCTCCTTGAGGAAGGCGCGGGCGTCGTCCGCATCCTGCTCGAACCACGCCCGTGTCGATCCGAGCCTGTAGGTGTACCCCCAGGCATCCATGTCGCCCATCAGCCGGTGGCGACCCACGCCCGGCAGGTCGTCGGCCAGGATGATCTGCAGGCAGCAGGTGGCATCCTCTTCGATCACCGAGTCGGTGGCGTCGGTGTGCACCTGCGCGCGCCGTTCGGCCGGAAGCACGATCAGGTGGCAGGCTTCGTGCAGCATCGAATGCACCGGCGTATCGCCGCGGACGTAGACGTTGTGGGCGATCACGCCTGCTTCCGGTTCGCCCCAGAAGCTGCCGGGAATCGGGGCGGTATCGTCGACGAAATGGAGCTGCAGGCCATGGGATGCAAGCAGGGCATCAGCAGCGCCGGGCGGCAGGTCGCGTACCCGCAGCACGTCGGGCGGGGCGGCGTCGGCGTCGGAAGAGTCAGCCATCATGGGAAAACACCTGTAGGAGCGCCCCATGGGCGCGATGCTTCTGTTTTCCGCCACGCATCGAAAAGCATCGCGCCCATGGGGCGCTCCTACGAGCAGCCCGGTCCTGTCAGGTGTTGCCTTCCGGCAACGCGACGGAGATATCGAGCACGTCGTGGTCGCCGTCCTTGATCAGGTCGACCTTGACCGCATCGACATCGACGTTGACGTACTTCTTGATCACTTCCAGCAGTTCGCGACGCAGCAGCGGCAGATAGTCGGGCGCCCCCCGCGAACTGCGCTCCTGCGCGATGATGATCTGCAGGCGGTTCTTGGCGGTTTCGGCGGTGTTCTTCTTCGCCTTCAGGAAATCGAACAGGCCCATGCTCAACCTCCGAACAACTTGCTGAAGAAGCCCTTCTTCTCCAGGGTGGTGAAGCGCAGCGGGCGGTCCTCGCCCAGCAGGCGCGCGACGGTGTCGTCATAGGCCTGGCCGGCCGGCGACTCCAGGTCGAGGATGACCGGTTCGCCCTTGTTGGAGGCGTTCAGCACGTCGCCGGACTCGGGGATCACGCCGAGGGTCTTCAGGCCCAGCACTTCCTCCACGTCCTTGATGCTGAGCATCTCGCCGCCCTCCACGCGCGCCGGGTTGTAGCGGGTCAGCAGCAGGTTGGCCTTCAGCGATTCGCCGTTCTCGGCGCGGCGGGTCTTGGAGTCCAGCAGGCCGAGGATGCGGTCGGAGTCGCGTACCGAGGATACTTCCGGGTTCACCACCACGATGGCCTGGTCGGCGAAATACATGGCGAGGAAAGCGCCCTTCTCGATGCCGGCCGGCGAGTCGCACACGACGAAGTCGAAGCCGTCGTCGGACAGGTCCTTCAGCACCTTCTCCACGCCTTCCTTCGTCAGCGCGTCCTTGTCGCGCGTCTGCGAAGCGGCCAGCACGTACAACGTCTCGAATCGCTTGTCCTTGATCAGGGCCTGCTTCAGCGTGGCCTCGCCCTGGGTGACGTTGACGAAGTCGTACACCACGCGACGCTCGCAGCCCATGATGAGGTCGAGGTTGCGCAGGCCGACGTCGAAGTCGATGACCGCGACCTTCTTGCCGCGGCGGGCCAGCCCGCACGCGATGCTGGCGCTGGTGGTGGTCTTGCCCACGCCGCCCTTGCCGGACGTGACTACGATGATTTCAGCCAACGGTGTTCTCCTTGGTCGTTCTTATGTTCGGTCGGAGCCGCGCATCAGTCCTGCGCGGCGATCTTGAGTTGGTCCTGGTCCAGCCAGATCTGCACGGCCTTGCCGCGCAGTTCCTTGGGCACTTCCTCCATCACCTTGTAGTGGCCGGCGACGGCGACCAGTTCGGCATGGAATTCACGGCAGAAGATGCGCGCGTCGGCATTGCCGCGCGCACCGGCGAGGGCGCGGCCGCGCAGCGCGCCGTAGACGTGGATGGAACCGTCGGAAATGACCTCGGCGCCCGCACCGACGGTGCTGAGCACGGTCAGGTCGCGGTTCTCGGCGTAAAGCTGCTGGCCGGAGCGCACGGGTGTCTTCTGGACGAGGCCGGGCTTGATGTCGGCCGCCTTCGGCGCGGCGGGCGCCGGCGCCGCTTTCGCAGGCGCGGCATCGGACGCGACCGGGCGCGGGGCGGACGCGGTCGGGGCCGAAGCGCCTCCGACAGGTTCGTACTGGGCGCGGAACTTGGCCAGGAGAGGCAGGCCCAGCTGTTCGGCCAGGGTTTCGGTGTCGCGGGTGCCATACGCCAGCGCCACCGGGATGACCCCGGCGCCGCGCAGGCCGTCGATCAGCGCGCGCGCGGTGTCGGCATCGGGCAGGCGGCTCAGGCCACCGAAATCCACGATCACGGCGGCACGGCCGAACAGCTTGGGGGCGCGCTCGACCCGTTCGCGCATTTCGCGGATCAGCTGGTCCACGTCGAGGGTACGGATGCGGAGGTTGGCGATGCCGACCTGGCCGATCTTCAGTTCGCCGGCCTGTTCGTAGTCCATGGGGGCTCGCGTCACGCTCATGTACCGGTCGGCCGCTGGACGCCGGCATCGGCCTGCAGGCGGGTGCGGGCCCAGGCGACGTCGGGCAGGGCGTCGCCATAGGTGTCGTGCACCCAGGGGTAGCTGCACAGTTCCTTCATCAGCATGCTGGCGCGGACATTCGCTTCGGCCATCACGTGCTGGCCTACCTCGCGGAAGCCGAAGCTGCCATGGAACAGCAGCGCCGGATCGGCGCCGTGGTCGAGGAACACCTCGCACGCCAGCTGCGGGTAGCGCAGTTCGGCATAGCTCTGCACGTCGGCGTAGAAGGCGCGGCCCACGCCACCGCCGCGACGGCGGCTGGCCACCACGATGCGGTCGATGTAGAAGAACTGCGGGTAGCGCTCGCCGAACCAGGCGAAGTTGCTGCTGTCGTGGCCGGCCCCGGAACCGAAGCCGACCAGGAAGCCGGCCAGGTTGCCGTCGCGCTCGGCGACGCGGAAGTACTCGGCGGTCTCGTAGAAGCGGCGGACCTTGGCCGAATCCAGCGGCAGGATCGCCAGTCCGGCATTGTTGTTGAGGGCTAGGACGGAATCCAGCTCGTGCTCGCGCACGTCGCGGATGACAATCGACATTACCTGACTCCGAACGGGTCTTGCAGGGCGGCACGCAGCCAAGCCCGGATTATCGCATGCTGCCGCAGCACCGGACAGGCGCCGGGTGAGCCGCGGATGAACCCCGCGGTCGCGTGCGCCAGGCCCGGCATGACTTTAGTTGGGACATGGGCGCGGGCGATTCCGCCTAAGATGCCCGGATGTTGGGACGACTCAGCCACACCCGCCTGCTGCGCGCCGCCGGCCTCTACACCTGGGCCCTGGTGGGGATCCCCATCATCCTCAATGTCGTGGTGCCGCCGCCGAACGGTCAGCCCGTCAACATCCCGATGGCGGCGCTCAGCTACCTGAGCTTCGGCGGCTGCTACTGGCTGGCGACACGCGTGCTGGATGGCCGTCGGGACGGGCTTCCCCTGGCCTGGAACATCCCCCTGGCCATGGTGCTGACGGCCGCGGCCATCGGGGTGGGCGTCTACACCGAAACGGGCCTGGGCGCGGTCCTGCTGATGATCATGGCCGGTGTGCTGCCGTGGCTGCTCGACCTGCGCTATGCCATGGCCTGGCTGATCGCGGCCCACGTGGCCCTGGTGCCGGCCTTCATGACGATGACCCGGGACCAGTTCACGTTCTGGGAGGCCCTGTTCCAGTCCATGTTCTACGTGGGCTTTGCCGCCTTCGTGATGATCACCACCTACGTCGCGCGCCAGCAGGCCCAGGCCCGCGAGGAGCAGCGCCGTCTCAACGCCGAGTTGCGCGCCACCCGCGTGCTGCTGGCCGAAAGCGCCCGCGTGAACGAGCGCACGCGCATCTCCCGCGAACTCCACGACCTGCTGGGGCACCACCTGACCGCCCTCAGCCTGAACCTGGAAGTGGCCGGCCACATGACCGAGGGGAGGGCGCAGGAACACGTGCGCCAGGCGCATACCCTGGCCAGGCTGCTGCTGACCGACGTGCGCGAAGCCGTCAGCCAGCTGCGCGACAGTGGCGCGATCGACCTGGGTGCGGCACTGGTGCCGCTGGCCGAGAAGGTCCCCTCGCTCGCGATCCACATGGACATCGAGGAGCCGCTGACGCTGGAGGACCCGCATCGCGCCCATGTCCTGCTGCGCTGCACGCAGGAGATCATCACCAATGCCGTGCGCCATGCCGGCGCGCGCAACCTGTGGCTGCACTGCCGGCGCGACGGCGCGAGGATCCTGATCGATGCCCGCGACGATGGTGCCGGAAGCCCGCAGGTGGTGGCGGGCAACGGCCTGACCGGCATGCGTGAACGCCTGGCCCAGTACGGCGGCGCGCTGCGCATCGAAACGCGGCCCGGCCATGGCTTCTGCCTGCATATCGAGCTGCCCGTCAGCGAGGCCGCGCCGGCCTTCGCCCCTCTTCCCGTTTCCCCACCCGAACCCACACCCGAGCTCAGCTCCGGAGGAACCCCGTGATCCGTGTCTGTCTGGTCGACGATCAAACTCTGGTGCGCCAGGGCATCCGCTCCCTGCTGGCGCTGGACGACGGCATCGAGGTGGTGGCTGAGGCCGCCGACGGCAAGCAGGCCGTGGACCTGGTGCCGCAGGTGAAGCCGGATGTCGTGCTGATGGACATGCGCATGCCGGTGATGTCCGGCCTGGAGGCGCTCCAGGCCCTGGCCCGGGCGGGGCAGCTGCCGCCGACCATCATCCTGACCACGTTCGACGACGACCAGCTGGTGCTGGCCGGCCTGAAGGCGGGCGCCAAGGGCTATCTGCTTAAGGATGTCTCGCTGGAGCAGCTGGTCGGCGCGATCCGTACCGTGGCCGATGGCGGCTCGCTGGTGCAGCCCGCCGTCACCCAGCGCCTGCTCTCCGGCCTGGAGCATATGCGCAACGAATTCGTCAGCCTGGACCGCCCGGATCCGCTGACCGACCGCGAGACGGAGATCCTCCGGCTGATGGCCAGCGGCTTCTCCAACAAGGAGATCGCCAATTCACTGGGCGTGGCGGAGGGCACCATCAAGAACCACGTGTCCAACATCCTGTCCAAGCTGGGCGTGCGCGACCGTACCCGGGCGGTGTTGAAGGCCTTCGAACTGCAGCTCGTCTGAGCAGGGCGGCCGGGCCAGGCTCCGCCGTGCGGGGGGTTTGCGCCGTCCGCAGAACCGGGTGATGCACGCGGCGTGGCCTTCGTTTCACGCCAGGGCACGCCATCGCACGGGATTCGCAGCGGCACGCGGGTCGCGACCCGCAAGGGGTTCCATACGCCCCGGAATAGGGCGGCCAACCGGTGTCAGATGGGCTGCGCGAAGCCCGGCAACCCTGCTAGGATGCGCGGTGCATTTTTTTCACGGCCGAGGCACCGGCCCCCGGAGACTCCTGAATGACCCGTTTGATCGAGTTCGTGATTGCGTTGGCGCTGGTCCTGGCGCTGTTTCTGGTGATCGGCCTGATCCTGCCGTCCTCGCGCGAATTGCAGGAAAGCGTCGAGACCAACCGCCGCATGACCATCGTGTTCGACACGCTGAACAACGTGCGCCGACTGAAGGACTGGAACCCGCTGGTTCCGAGCGCGGCCAACGAACTCAGCTACTCCGGTGGCGAAGACAATACCGGCGTCGGCGCCAAGGTCGACTTCAACTCCGCCAACCCGGCCTGGGGCCAGGGCAGCTGGGAGATCGTCGAGAGCGAGCGTCCCGCCCCGACCGGCGGCCCGGGCAAGATCGTCTATGCGATCAACGACAAGCGCATGGGTACCGACAAGCGCAGCACCTTCGCGCTGGAGCCCACGGGCAAGAACAACCGCAACGTCAAGATTACCCAGTCCTATGAGGTCACCTACGGCTGGAACCTGATCGGGCGCTACGCCGGCATGTACGTCAGCCGCCACGTCGGCGATGCGGTCAAGGCCGGCCTGTCCAAGCTGACCAACATGCTGGCCACCGTGCCGAACTTCGACTACCGCACCGAAGGCAGCCCGTTGACCGACCTGAAGCTGGTCGAACTGCCTGCCGAGGACCTGCTGGTGGTGAACGCCGGCAACATCGACCGCACCAATGACGCCATCAAGGCCTCGATCAAGCAGAACCAGGAGTGGATCAAGCGCGTGATGGAGGCCAACGGCCTGGTGGCCGCCGGCCCGGTGCGCATCATCACCACCGACTACGGCGCCGAGAAGTACGCCTTCGACGTCGCCCAGCCGGTCCGCAAGGGCTCGGCCGCGCCGAAGACCGATGCCGCCGCCGAGGGCGAAGCCGCCCCGGCCGCCGCGCCGGCCCCGGTCGCTTCCGCCGGTGAGCTGAAGGTCACCATTCCGTCGGGCGCCCCGGTCGAGTACGTGCGCTCCGAGCCGCGCAAGCTCGCCTTCGCCAGCTACACCGGCTACATGGCCGAACTGGACAACCAGCGCAACGCGCTGCGCGCCTGGGCGGTCACCGCCGGGCACGAAGTGGTCGATCGTCCGTTCGAGTCCTGGAAGTCCGGCGTCGACGGCGCCTTCGAGGGCGACGGCAAGTTCGACATCTACTGGGCGGTCAAGCAGTAACACCGCCCGGCCCTGCATCTTCGATGACAGGTACGCCTCCAACGCGCCGCTTCATGCGGCGCGTTGCGTTTCCGGGCATCGGTTTTCCGCAATGCCTTCCGCCACTGGCAGGATGCCGGTCTCCCCGCGAGGTCCGCTGAATCCATGAACTACGACCGGCGTCAACGCAAACCCTCCTTCCTGGCCCTGTGCGGCGGCCTGCTGGCCGCTGCCGCGGTCGGGCTGTCGGCCTACGCATCGCACGGCGTCGGCGATGGGCAGGCGCAGTCGAACCTGCAGACGGCGGCACTGTTCGGCTTCGGGCATGGCCTGGCGCTGGCGGCGCTGGGCGCGGGGACCACGCGTCGCATGGGCAAGGCCGCCCTGTCCCTGCTGTTGCTGGGCACGCTGCTGTTCGCAGGCAGCCTGGTCGCCGGAGCCATGGTCGGAACCAGCACGCGACTGGCGCCGGCCGGCGGCATCATGCTGATGCTGGGCTGGGTGCTGTGGGCGATCGACGCCATCCGCCGCTGACATGCCCCGGCACGCGCGCGGCTTCGATACCGAACAGGCCTGGGACCACCTGAGCCGGCGCGATCGCAAGCTCGGCACGTGGATGAAGCGGATCGGTTACATCGAACCGCAACCGACCTGGCGCAAACCGTTCGATCCGGTGGATGCGCTGGCGCGCGCGATCCTCTACCAGCAGCTCAGCGGCAAGGCGGCGGCGACCATCGTCGGTCGCGTGGAAGCGGCCATCGGCAGCACGCGGCTGCACTTCGACACCCTGGGGCGCATCGATGACGCGGCCCTGCGGGCCTGCGGCGTCTCGGGCAACAAGACGCTGGCGTTGCGCGACCTGGCGGCGCGTGAGCAGCGGGGCGAGATCCCGACCCTCCGGCAGATGTCGGTGATGAGCGAAGACGACATCGTCGCCGCGCTGGTGCCCATCCGCGGCATCGGCCGCTGGACGGTGGAAATGATGCTGATGTTCCGCCTGGGCCGCCCGGACGTGCTGCCGATTGACGACCTGGGGGTGCGCAAGGGCGCGCAGTTCGTCGACCGGCAGGAGGTCATGCCCACGCCGAAGGAACTGCTGGCGCGCGGCGAGAAATGGGGGCCCTACCGCACCTACGCGGCGCAGTACCTGTGGCGCATCGCCGATTTCGGCACCGAAGCGAAGACGGCGACGAAGCGGTCGCAGGACTAGGTTCGAAACCCGGGGTCAGCCCGCGAGCGCCTGCAGGCGCTCGGTCTGGCGTTGCCACTGCATGCGGTGCACGCGCGTGATGATCAGCAAGAGAACGAAGCACAGAGGCACGTTGATCGCATCGCAGGTGATGGACGCGAGCGCGGCGTCCATTTCCGCCTCCGGCGTGTTGGCCTTCATGGAATTCCGGCCGGCGAAGTTGCTCGTGATGCTGAAGGCTAGCCAGAGGAACCACCAGAGCGGAAGCCAGCCGGGAACCTCGGCTTCGTCGACCTTGTCCGGGCGAGCACTGGCGCGCCAGATCTCCTTCATGGCCTGGTAGGGCTTCCACAGGTTGGCGATGGGGAGGAAGTACCAGCCGACCGACCAGCCCGGCGTGAAATCCAGCTGCCGGGCACCCGCGAAGACGCGTCCGTTCCATGCCGCGCGATAGATCCACATGCCGATGAATACGAACGACGCCATCATCGTCATGAACTGCAGGAGCGTGGCGGCGAGAAAGGTCAGGCCCGATTCCGCATAAACGTCATCCACCGTCCAACCATTGGCCGCGGCTTCCTCGAACAACGAATACTGTCGCGCCACCACAGCGATCATCAGTAACGAAACCAATGCGCCGGCGACCAGGCAGGCGCGGCAGACCCAGGTCAACCATGTGGGGTCCTTGAAGGCCCACGCCGTGTGCGTGGCAGGCGCCGCGATGACATCCGCCGCGGGCGTTTGGTACGGATTCTCCACGCGTTCCCCCTGATGGCCGGCGTTCGGCCCTGGCTTCAGCGGTCGGCACCGCCGTCACGGCCCAGATGGTACCAATGCCATGGCTCATACACGATGCCGTGCGGGTTGCCACGCGGGTAACTCATGACGAAGCCGAAATCGCTTGCGTGCCGGGTGAGCCAGGCGAAAGCGGTGGTGTGCTCGAAGGACTCCTCGGCGGGCGGTTCGCCCGGCGTACCGATGTCGAGCGCGCGGCCGCTATGGTGTTCGCTGTAGCCGGGCGCGGCGTTGACGTGGAGGATCTCCTCGACACTTTGTCCGCGCGCGCGCTTGCGTTCGAAGATGCCGAGTTGGTAGTCGTGGCTGCGATAGCCGGAGATGGCCTCCAGCACCACGCCATCGCGTGCGGCGGCGGCGCGCATCGCCTGCCATCCGCGCCCAGCGGAACGCGTCAGCCAGAGCGGGCGGCGGTAGCGATCGCGTCCTGCGAAGGCGAGGGCGGCCGGTTCGGCGACCAGGGGCAGGCCGGTGCGTTCGGCGTAGGCCGCATCGTCCAGTCCCAGGGCATGCAGGCGTTCCTGCAGGGCATGCAGCGGCAGCAGGCCCTGGGCATCGGCGTCGAAACCGCGGGTGGCCGATTCGAAGCGGTCCAGGGCGGCCCACGCCTCGTCCAGGCCGGGTTGGCGCGGCAGGCCGGTCGCCAGCGGATGCACGCCGCGCGCGGACACCGCCGCCAGGTAGCGGCCATTCTGCTTGCGACGCAGCACCGCGTACGCGCCTGCCAGCACGCGGGCATCGGCGTTGCTGCGTGCGCGCAGCAGGTCGGCCGGCCACAGTTCGATCCGCGACGTGTTGAGCAGGACCGACTTCAGGGGCAGGGCGGGCAGGCGGCGCATGCCCGCAGCTTAGCGGCGGGTCATTGGTGCCGCCAGCTCGCGCAGTCGCGCCAGCAGCTCGGCCGGGCGCTCAGGGCTGACCAGCACCAGGCTGCCGTCCCGCAACGGCAGCGCCAGCACGCGCGTGCGATCGGTGACCAGGCAGAAGGCCTTGCCGAGGTTGCGCAGGCGGAAATGCCCGGCCTTAAATCCGGGCAGGCTGAAGCCATTGGTCTTCAGGGTGGGCGAAAGCTCCGTGTGCTCTTCCAGACTCACCACGCGGGCCTTGTCCAGGTCGATCGCCTCGATGGCGAACCGCTTCGTATAGAACGTGGCGCGGACCTGCAGTTCGCGGTTGTCCAGAACGATCGCGCGCCGTCGCATCGCCATGGCCAGTACCCCGCCGACCAGCAGGACGAAGGGTAGGGTCAGCCAGGCCGCAAGCGGTGGCGGGGTATCCGATTCCAGCGTCATCGCGGCGGCAGCGGCGCCGATCGCGAGCACCAGCGGCAACCACAGCCACCCGTTCGCATGGGTCGGCACCGGTGCGACGGGGATGTCCTGCGGCTGCTGCATGAAAAGAACTCCGTGCGGTGGGGGATCAGGCGGGCTTTTTGAAGAACAGCCGCACCGAGACTTCGTGTTCGATGAAGAGCGTGCTGACCAGCTCCCAGCCCTGCGCGCTCATCTTGTCCAGCTCCTGCTGGATGCGGTCGGTCAGCTTGCCCGCGAACATCTTGTACGGGATTTCGATGACCTTGTGGCTCCATCGGGGGTTCATGGCGACTCCTTCTTGGGGGCGTCCGGCGCCGTGCCGGTCCTGGGCAGCCTGCCTGCCTTGCGCAGCGCGTCGCGCAACACGTATTCGATCTGTGCGTTGAGCGAACGCAGCTCGTCGTCCGCCCACCTTTGCGCCGCGCTCAGCACATCGGCGCTGATCCGCAGCGGGTAGGCCTTCTTGTCCTGTTTCTCGCTCACGGGCGCTTACCTCTGCGACGCAGCTGCAGCACCATCGAGACGATCAGCGCGTTGACCAGCACCACCATCGCGATCACGACACCCTGCGCCACGCGGTCGTCGCCTCCCGCCCAGTACACACCGACCGCGCCGGCCTGGATCGTCAGGCCGATCAGCACCCAGTGCAGCGCCATGCCGCGCGAACGCGGATCGCGTGCCCGGCTCACCCACGCGCCGATGAGCAGCGCGGGCAGGCCGGAGAGCGCGAGGACGAGGGGTGCGAGCGCATGCATGGCCTGGTGCCCGTCAGTAGATCGAACCGGTGTTGACGATCGGCTGGGTGCCGCGTTCGCCGCACAGCACCACCAGCAGGTTGCTGACCATCTGCGCCTTGCGCTCCTCGTCCAGCTTCACCACGTCGTTCTTCTGCAGTTCGGCCAGGGCCATCTCCACCATGCCCACCGCACCGGCGACGATGCGCGTGCGCGCGGCGATCACGGCATTGGCCTGCTGGCGCTGCAGCATGGCCTGGGCGATCTCGGGCGCATAGGCCAGGTGGCTGATGCGCGCTTCGATCACGTCCACGCCGGCCTTGCCCAGCCGCTCGGCGATCTGCTCCTGCAGGTGCTGCGAGATTTCCTGCGGATGGCTGCGCAGCGCGATCTGGCCTTCCTCGTGCTGGTCGTACGGATAGCTGGACGCCATGGCACGCAACGCGGCCTCGGACTGGATGTGCACGAAGCTCTCGTAGTCGTCCACGTTGAACACCGCTTCCGCCGAATCCACCACCTGCCACACGATCACCGCGGCGATCTCGATGGGGCTGCCATCCAGCTCGTTGACCTTCAGCCGGCTGCTTTCGAAGTTGCGGATGCGCAGCGAGACCTTGCGCTTGCTGAAGAAGGGGTTGTTCCAGCGCAGGCCGTTGTCCTTCACCGTCCCGACGTACTTGCCGAACAGGCTGAGCACGGCGGACTGGTTGGGCTCCAGCTTGTAGAGGCCCGCCATCAGGAACATCACGGCGAAGCCGAGCAGGGCGGCCACCACCATGGGCACAGGCTGCTTGTGGGCGGCGCCATTGAGGAACAGGGCGGCGACTCCCAGTGCCAGCACCAGCAGGCCCAGCAGGGTGGGAATTCCGGGCAGCGACGATTTGGCGTTCTCTTTCATGGTCTTGGTCTCGGGACAGGGTTACCGCAGCGACAGGCCGCTGCCCAGCGCAAGCAGGGCCACGGAGAGGAGAAGCAGGCCGCAGATGATCCGGGGCGCGTGGGCGGGCCAGCGACGCTGGATCTGCTTGATCACATGGAGCATGGTCGGTCCCCTGGATTGGCTTGGGTCTATCAGATATCAATTTGATATCAAATGTCAACGGTCCGGGCCGCCATCCGTCGGGCCGGCCGCTACACTGGCGCCCCCCTTTCCTGGAAGTCGCCCATGGTCACGCTCGGAACGCCGCTGTCTCCCCACGCCACCCGTGTCCTGCTGCTCGGGTCAGGCGAGCTGGGCAAGGAGGTGGCCATCGAGCTGCAGCGGCTGGGCGTGGAGGTGATCGCGGCCGACCGCTACGCCGACGCGCCGGCCATGCAGGTGGCGCACCGTTCGCATGTTCTGGACATGCTGGACCCGGCCGCGATCCGTGCCCTGATCGCCCGGGAGCAGCCGCATCTGGTCGTGCCCGAGATCGAGGCGATCCACACCGAGACGCTGGTCGCGCTGGAAGCGGAGGGCGCGGCCCGGGTGATCCCGACCGCACGTGCCGCGCGCCTGACGATGGACCGCGAAGGCATCCGCCGGCTCGCTGCCGAGACGCTGGGCCTGCCGACCTCGCCATACCGCTTCGTCGACACGCAGGCCGAATACCGCGAGGCGGTGCGCGCCATCGGTCTGCCGTGCGTGGTGAAGCCGGTGATGTCCTCTTCCGGCAAGGGCCAGAGCACGCTGCGCAGCGAGTCCGACATCGATCCGGCGTGGGACTACGCGCAGACCGGCGGCCGCGCCGGCGCCGGCCGCTGCATCGTGGAAGGCTTCATCGACTTCGATTACGAGATCACCCTGCTGACCGTGCGCCATGCCGGTGGCACCGCGTTCTGCGAACCCATCGGCCACTGGCAGAAGGATGGGGATTACCGCGAAAGCTGGCAGCCGCAACCGATGTCGCCGCGCGCGCTGGAACGGGCCCAGCAGATCGCCCGGGCGGTGACCGACGACCTGGGCGGCTGGGGGTTATTCGGCGTGGAGCTGTTCGTGAAGGGCGACGAGGTGTGGTTCAGCGAAGTCTCGCCGCGTCCGCACGATACCGGCCTGGTCACGCTCGCCTCGCAGGAACTGTCCGAGTTCGCGCTGCACGCGCGTGCCATCCTGGGTCTGCCCATTCCGGTGATCCGCCAGAGCGGCCCGTCGGCTTCGTGCGCGATGTTGGCGCACGGCCATGGCGTGCCGGTGTTCGGGAATGTGGAAGGCGCGCTGGAGGAGCCAGACACCGCGCTGCGCCTGTTCGGCAAGCCGCGCGTCGAAGGCCACCGTCGTGTCGGCGTGACGCTGGCGCGGGGCGAGGACGTCGACATCGCCCGCTCCAAGGCCCGCGCCGCCGCCGCGGCCATCACCATCGAACTGAAGTGAGGTGCGCGCGATGAATGGCCATGGAGGTTATGCCGTGTTCTTCTTCCCGCAGGCGCTCGAAGCCCTGGGCGAAGCGATCAAGCCCTACCTGACCAGCCAGCCCGACGGCCCGCACATCTTCTGCCGGGAGATCGACACCGGCGGCGCCTTCACCGAAATGACCCTGGTGGGCAAGGACGCCGAAGGCCACGATGTGCAGGTGGAACTGATGGTGCCCGGCAGCATGATCCGGATGATCGTGTCGGCGCAGAGCGAAGCCGTGTTCGGTTTCGGTCCGCGCGTCGCCCCCGCGCCCGCCTCGGTGCCTACAGCGTAAGGTCCACCCACACCAGGTGATGATCGCTGCCATCGGCGATGGCGGCGTCCGGATCGCTCTTCTTCGGCCAGAACACGCCGCTGCCCACGGGCGTCAGGCCCGTGGATGGCAGCACGTAGTCCAGCCGCAGGGCGCCGTTGCGGCGTCCGAAATCGCCGGTGACGTGCGCCGGCGCGCCACGGCGCTGCATGCCCTTGGCGGCATAGGCAAGCGCGGTCTCCTCGCCGCCCTCGCTGCGTGGAGTGGCCATGCGCAGCACGCGCGGATGTTCGAGCAGTTCGACGATGGCCTCATGCTGGCCGTCGCCGTCGGCGGGATCGTTGTTGAGGTCGCCGGCGATGACGAAGCGCGCATCGGCGGGCAGGCCCCCGCAGCGGCCCTGATCGTCGCACAGCCACGGCGCGTCGCCGGGCGTCAGGTACTCGCGCCACAGCCGGATCTCGTCCGCATTGCGCAGTCCGTTGCGGTTCTCCGGGCCATCGAACACCGGCGGCGTGGGATGGGACACCAGGAAATGCACCGTGCCGCCGGGTGTGCGCACCGGCACGTCCCAGTGCGACTTGGACGACAGCCGCAACTGCGTCCAGACGCGGTCGGTGTAGAACGGCTGCCGGGTGGTGGGATCGACCGGATTGGCGGCCCCGGGCAGCGTGCTCCAGCGCAACAGCTGGAAGGTGCGGACGCTGGATTCGTCTATCGGAAAGCGCGACAGCACCAGCATGCCATACTGGCCCGGGTGCAGGCCGTAGCCCCAGGCGTCGTTGCCGCGCTCGCGGCCCTGGGCGCCGACGCTGCCGTTGCGGTCCAGGTCCAGCCCGCTGGGCACCCCGGTGTTCACCGGCGCGAGATAGCGGTACGGATAACGCAGCGGTTCGCCGCCACCGGGTTGAGCGACGTCCAGATAGCGCTGCTGGAACAGGTCGGCCGCGCGATGCGCCGGGTCGTAGTCGAATTCGTTCAGCAGCACCAGGTCGGGCCGGATCTTCTGCAGCACGGCCGCGATCTTGCGCGCATGCGCATCGTCGCCTTCCAACTGGCGGATCAGGCCGCCGGCCTCGTCCGAGAACAGCGAGGTGTTGTAAGTGGCGACGCGCATCGGGGTCTCGTGTGGCGGGGTATCTCCGCGCTGCGGGGCGGCGCCGCTGCAGGCGGCCAGGGCGAGGATCATCGGAAACAGGGCGGCAGGGATTCGCATGCCGCCATGATGCCATGCACGGATGACATCCCCGCGTTGGCGCCACCTACCCGGCGCGGCGCCACTGGCGACCGTCGAAGTGCTCGAGCGGCCGGAAGCGCCGCTTGTAGTCCATCTTGCGATGACCGTCGATCCAGTAGCCGAGGTAGAGATGCGAATAGCCGTCGCGCTTTGCCCACTCGATCTGCCGCAGGATGGCCAGCGTGCCCAGGCTGCGCGCTTCCTGTGCGGGGTCGTAGAAGGTGTACACGGCCGACAGCGCGCCGGGAATCACGTCGGTCACCGCCACCGCCAGCAGTTCGCCCGCCTCGCGCAGTTCCACGAAGCGGCCACGCGACCAGCTGCCCACCAGGAACTGGTCGAACTCCACGGCGCCATGCTCGTCCATGCCACCCAGCGGATGCCGCGCGGCCAGGTAGCGCTGGTACAGCGCCAGGTGCTCGTCGCTCCGCAGCGCGGCGACGATGCGCGTTTCGACGCCGGCATTGCGCGCGGCGCAGCGCCGCTGGCTGCGGTCGGGCGCGAAATCCGCCACCGGAATGCGTACCGCCACGCAGGCGCGGCATTGCCGGCAGTGCGGGCGGTAGACGATGTCGCCCGAGCGGCGGAAACCCCACGACAGCGCATCGGGGTACAGCTGCGGAAGGCGGGGATCGCGCGGATCCAGCACCAGGTCGCGTGCCACCCGGTCCGGCCAGTAGCCGCACGGGTGTTCGCCGGTGTGGAACAGGCGCAGGTCGTCGATCGGTTGGGTGTTCTCGCCCACTGTCATGGCATCCAGCGCGCGGCGAGCGGCCAGAATGCGGCGCCCGCCAGCGTTCCCGCGATCGCACCGGCCACGAGGTCGCGCGGCTCGTGCCGGCGCAGCGCCAGGCGCGACCACGCGACCGCGACGGCGAACAGCATCGCTGCCAGCGTCCAGATGGTGCCGAGTTCGCGCAGCAGCCAGGCGGCGAACACCGCGAACGCCATGTGCAGCGACAGCTTGCACCAGCGTGCGCTGGCCATCGCGGCCAGGATCATCGCCGCCGACATTGCCATGCCCAGCGCGAACACCGGCTGCGTGCCGCGCCATGCCACCAGCGCCGCCCCGGCGGCCAGCGCCACGAACAGGAAGCGGTTCAGATGCCCCCGTTCGTGGCGCGCGCTGGCATCCACGTGCGCCCAGCGGCCGCGCCGCACCTGCCACGCCGAATAGCCCATGACGAGGGCGGCGAACGCGCCGAATCCCGCTGCCGACCAGACCGCGGTGACGCGCTCGCCACGTGCCAGCGCGAGCGTCACCACGGCCAGCGGCAGCACCAGCATCGGGTGGCCGAAGATCGACAGCGCGCGGGCGAGGGCGTGGGGCATGCCCGCAGCATACTGCGGTGCTCCCGTCGCGTGGGTCGCGACCGTCCGCCGGCTGAACGCGCCCGTCAGCGCGTCAACCCGGCGCGCAGGCAGGCGTTCTCCCTGCCAGTGGCGCATCTGGCGCCGCGTCTTCAGGAGAACACGATGAATCGCAAGACCCTGCTTTTCGTGGCCGTGCTGGCCGCCCTCGGCGCCGGTTCCGCACTGGCCGCCACCCAGGCAGGCGGTGCGCACAAGCCGACGCGCGCGAGCCTGGACGCGAACAACGATGGTGTGATCGACAAGGCCGAAGCCGCCGCGCATCCGCGCCTGGCCGAACGCTTCGCAGATCTGGACAAAAATGGTGACGGCAAGCTCAGCGCCGAGGAACGCCCGCAGCGCAAGGGCATGCGCGGTCCCGGCCGCCATGGCGGTGGCGAGCGTGGCGGAATCGCCTTCAGGAAGCTGGACGCGGATGGCGACGGCAAGGTCAGCCGTGCCGAGGCGGCAGCCGATCCGTCGTTCGCCCAACGCTTCGACACGCTGGATGCCAACAAGGATGGCGCGATCGATCGCGTCGACCGTGAACTGCGCGGCAAGCAGCATCGGGATGCGTGGTTCGCCAAGGCCGATGCCGACAAGGACGGCAAGCTGACGCGTGCCGAGATCGACCAGGCTCACGCTGCGCGCCGTGCCGAGGCCGGTCAGCGCAGGCAGGCCCGCATGGACGCGCGTTTCGCGACGGCGGATGCGAACAAGGATGGTCGCCTGTCGCGCAATGAGGTGAAGGACAGCCGCCTGGCCTCGCGCTTCGACGCCCTCGACGCCAACAAGGACGGTTCCCTGTCCAGGGACGAGCTGGCGGCAGGCAAGCCTGCCCACCGCTGAGCGGAACGGCGTGCACCCGGCCATCCGGGTGCACGCGCCATCGGGCTTCAGAACGCGAGGCGGCCGGACATCACCAACCCGGCGATCACGCCCGCACTTGCGAGTCCGATCGCGATCACCAGCCCCCACACGCGCCAGAAGCGCTGGCGTTCTATCTGCCGCCGCGTGCCTTCCGGGTCGCGTTGAAGGTCACGGGCCTGACGCCGCCGCAGGATGCGCGGCAGCCAGATCGCACTGGCCCAGCAGATGCCGCCCATGTAGACCAGGGTCAGTCCCAGGTGAGGCACCCAGCCGCGCACCTGCGTCAGTGCCATGATGCCGACGATGAAGCCGAGAATCAGCAGGGTGCAGAACGCGCCATAGAACACCAGGTCCCGCCGCTCGCGAGCGTCCAGCGGATCCTTCAACGGCTTGCGGATGCCGAACCACACCGCGCCGATGCCGACCAGCGTGCCGAACGCGGCCGCGCCCAACGTGCCCCCCACCAGTTTGAGCAGGCCCTTGCCGGCCGCTGCGCCGCCGGCACCCAGGACCACCGCACCCGCCGACGGTGGCGCCGCAATGGCGATCATGCCCAGGACGCCGCTGGCGAATGCCGCAGACGGCGCCGAAGCGCGCGCGAACTCGCCGAAGCGCGCCATCAGTTCTTCGCGCACGTACTGGCGCGCACGCGACAGCCGTTTGCGCACCGCGGCGTCGGTGATGCCGAGCAGCGAGGCGACCTGCTGCGAGCGCTGGCCTTCGCGGTAGTACAGCAACAGCACCTCGCGGCTGTCTTCCGGCAGGGCGGCGATGACCTCGCGCGCCGCGGCTTCCTGTTCCGTCTGCAGCAGCGCTTCTGCAGGCGTGGGCGCGGTATCGGCCGCCAGCGTGAGCGCGATCTCGGCGGTCTCGCCGGTCATCGGTCGCCGGCGCTGCGCGCGCAGGTGGTCGCGGGCCAGGTTGCGGGTGATCTCCCGCAGCCACGGCAGGAAACTGTCGGGATTCTTCAGCGTCGCCAGCTGGCGCCAGCTTTTCAGGAAGGCCTCCTGGGCGATGTCTTCGCTGGCGTGCACATCGCGGGTGATCGCCAGGGCGATGCCCGTGACGGCGTTCTGGCACAGCGCGACCACGCGGCCGTAGGCGGCCTGGTCGCCGCGCGCGGCGGCCGGCAGTGCATCACGCAGGGAAAGTTCGATCGTCAGGGTGTCCATCGGGTCTCCGCTCGTTCGGTTCGTGCAGGCACGACGACCGACGGCGCCGAGTGTGACCCGGGCGGCGCGATGCGGGAACTAGAAGGTCAGGCGTCCGCTGCCCACCAGCGCGTACAGGATCGCCGCCAGGGCGAGTACGCTGGTCAGCGCCACCGCCTTGCGGCCGATGATGTACTCGTAGCCCCGCCGGCGCCGGGCGTTGGCGGGATGGGCCAGGATCGGGTCCATGATGCGGGGCAGGGTGACCAGGTACTGGTAGTTGATCACGCACATCCCCGCCACGGTGACGGCGAGGATCGTCCGCCATCCCGGGGCCAGCAGGGTCGCCAGCATCAGGCCGACCATCCAGGCCGCGCCGGTGCTCGCGTTGAGCGCCATGAAGCGGCGCACCTGCAGGCGTTCCTGCGCGGTCTGGCAGAAGCGGGCCAGATACCACCAGGTGAAGGCGTACCCGATCAGGCCGCCGATCACGCCGCCCACCGCGCCGCCCAGAGCGGCGGGATGGTGGGTGACGTGTTCTAGGATGACGCCCAGCGAGCCGCCGGCCACCCCGCCGGTAACGCCGCCGGTGGTCAGGCCACCCGTGCCCAGCTTGCCCAGCAGGCCCGTGCCCAGCACCCCGGAGCCGATGACCGTCGCCGCGCTGGCCGCCGGCATTGCGCCGACCAGTCCACCCAGCACGATCATGGTGAAGGCCGCGGTCGGTGCCGTGGAACGCGCGAACTCGCCGAAGCGCTGCAGGAGTTCCTCGCGCACCAGGGCGCGGGCGCGCGAGAGGCGCTTGCGCACGGCGGCGTCGCTGAGGCCCAGCAGTTCGGCGACCTGCTGCGAACTCTGACCTTCGCGATAGAACAACAGCAGCGCTTCGCGGCTGTCTTCCGGCAGCGAGGAAATGATGTCGGCCGCCACCACTTCCTCTTCCGTCTGCAGCAGGCGTTCGGCGGGCGTCGGGTCGGGATCGGCCGCCATGCCGATCGCGATCTCGGCCACTTCGCCCGACATCGGGCGGCCGTGCTGCGCGCGCAGCCAGTCGCGGGCCAGGTTGCGGGTGATCTGGCGCAGCCACGGCAGGAAGCTGGCCGTGTTCTTCAGCCGGTCCAGCTGCTGCCATGCCTTGAGGAAGGCTTCCTGCGCGATGTCCTCGCTGGCCTGCACATCGCGGGTGATCGCCAGCGCGATGGCGGTGACGGTGTTCTGGCAGGCGTGGACGATGCGGCCATAGGCCTCCTGGCTGCCGCGCGTGGCGGCGGGCAGTTCGGTCTGCAGCATCAGGTCCAGGGCGAGGGCGTTCATGGCGTCAGGATCATCGGGTGGGCTGATGACCCTGACGGGTCGGGACGACGGATGTGACCGGATCCCACGGCCGGGCGGTCAGCCGCCGGTGGCAGGCTGGATGCGGATGCGGTCTTCCTCGGGCGCTTCGTCGGCCGGCGCCGGCTTCGGCTGCGCCGGTACGGGGATCGGAGCGGCAGGAGGAGGCGCCGGGCGCCGCATCCACATGATGGCGGCGGCCAGCGCGATAAGCGCCAGCAGCACCAGACGGATCCGCCAGGCCCAGGAGCGCTGCGGCGCGGCGGGTGTGTCCTGCGGGCTGCGGAAGGTCAGCGTAGGCCCCTGGCCCGGGCGCGTGGTCTCCAGCAGGCCGGCCTGCCGCAGCAGTTCGCGCGCGCGCGGCTGGTCCTCGGCGTGGCGCACCCACACGGCGGGCTGCAGCTGCGCCTTCACCGGCTCGGTATAGCTGAACTGTCCGCTGCGCTTGCTCTGGTAGGAGCGGCCGTTGCTGATATGCACGGCAATGCCCGCATCGGTCAGCAGCTTGGCCACGCCCTCGACGGTTTCGATGCGCTGGCTGGAAAAGACTTGTCGCATGCGGGACGCCTCAGTCCTTCGCCGGCACGGCCGAGGCCGCTTCGGCGTCCGGCACCACCCGGATCAGGCCTTCCTGCGCCGAGCTGGCCACCAGGCGACCCTGGCGGTCGAAGATCTGCCCTCGCGCCAGGCCGCGCGAACTGCTCGCGCTGGGACTGTCGATCGAATACAGCAGCCAGTCGTCCGCGCGGAACGGGCGGTGGAACCACAGCGCGTGGTCCAGCGAGGCCATCTGCACGTTGGGCTGGTAGTAGCTGATGCCGTGCGGGTACGTGGCGGTGCCCAGCAGCTGGAAATCCGAGGCATAGGCGAGCAGGGCGCGGTGCAGTTCCGGCGAATCGCCGACCGGCTCGCTGAGCCGGAACCAGACCTGCTGGAACGGCGGGCGCTTGGGCGGATTCAGTTCGTCGCGCGGATAGACGTGGCGGAACTCGAAGGGGCCGCGCCGCGACAGCCAGCGCTGCACTTTCGGCGGCAGCGTGCCCATGACCTCGGCGGGCACCGCCGGCGCCGGGGCGATGTCCTCCGGCTGCGGCACTTCCGGCATCGACAGCTGGTGCTCGGCGCCATCCTCTTCGGCCTGGAAGGACGCCGCGCAGAAGAAGATCACCCGGCCGTGCTGGATGGCGGTGACCCGGCGCACGGAGAAGCTGCCGCCATCGCGCGTGCGATCCACTTCGTAGACGATCGGCGCTTCGATGTTGCCGGCACGCAGGAAGTAGGCGTGCAGCGAATGCGCGCGGCGTTCCCCGTTGCTGCCGTCCACCGTCGCCTGTGCGGCCGACAGCGCCTGGCCCAGCACCTGGCCGCCGAACACGTACTTGGTGCCGATGTCGCGGCTCTGGCCGCGGAACAGGTTGTCTTCCAGCCGTTCCAGCGACAGCAGTTCGATCAGCTCGGAGACGACGGGTTCGGGTGCGGGCACGGCAGGGCCTGGGGTCTTGGCGGACGGCGATTATACCGGCCGCCCGTGCGTGGCCCGTCAGGGCACCAGCCTTTCCAGCGGCGTCGCACGCAGCACGGCATCCCACGGGAACAGCGGGCCCGGGTCCATCTTGCGCGGCACGGTGACGGTGGGATCGTCGCTGGCGGGCTCGCGCGCAGTATCCAGGTCCTCGTGGCCGGCGATGTAGCGCAGCGAGGGGAGTTCGCGCCGCAGTTCCGTCAGCAGCAGGGTCAGCGACGCGATCTGCGCCCCGGTGTAGGGCTCTTCCATCTTCTGGCTGTCACGCGCGAGCCAGTCGGGATACCGGCCGGTGTTCACCAGTTCGATCCCCACCGAACGCGGGTTGTAGCCACGCACGTGGTGGGCGATGCGGTCCGGCCGCACGTAGACATGCACGCTGCCGTCCCGGTCGATGTAGTAGTGGCCACTGTTGCCGGTGCCCGACGCATGCAGGATGCGTTCGCCATAGTGGCGCGCCATCCCCAGGTCGGGCAGTTCGGTGCAGTGGATCACCACCAGGTCGATCTGCCCCAGGGGGCGTGCATCGAGTCTGTCCTCGTAGGGCAGCGGGTCGACGGTGGGGGCACAAGGGGATGGCTCGGTGCTCATGCGCCGATGCTAGCAGGCGGGGCGGGCTGCAGCCCGCTCCGGTAAACTGGCGGCCTTCCTCGTCCGTCCGGTTCCCCATGCCGCTCAATCCCGACTCCCCGCTGGCCAGGCTGATGGCCACCCTGCCGCGTGCCGGCAAGGTGGAATGGATCGGCCTGCGACCGGCCCGCGACGAGGCCATGATCGCCACCGGGACCGTCGAGGCCATCGCCGGCGCCGGCCTGGTCGGCGACCGCTACAAGGGCGGCAGCGGCAAGCGCGGCATCACCCTGATCCAGGCCGAGCATCTGCCGGCCATCGCCGCGCTCGCGCAGCGTCCCGATCTGACGCCCGCGCTGCTGCGCCGGAACGTGGTGGTCTCCGGCATTCCGCTGATCGCGCTGAAGCAGCGACGCTTCCGTATCGGCACGGCGGTTTTCGAGGGCACGGAAGAGTGCGACCCCTGCTCACGCATGGAAGACGCGCTGGGTCCGGGCGGCTACAACGCCATGCGCGGTCACGGCGGCCTGTGCGCCAGGATCGTCGAAGGCGGCACGTTCGGTCTGGGCGATGCGCTGGAGGCGCTGTGATGCGCGGTCACTGCATCCTCTCGCACGGTTTCGAGAGCGGCCCCGATGCCACCAAGGTCACCGCGTTGGCCGACGTGGCCGAGCGCCTGGGCTGGACGCACGAGCGACCCGACTACACCGATCTCGACGCCCGCCGCGAGGTCAGCTCGCTGGGTGATGTCGTCGCGCGGCTGGATCGCCTGCGCTCGCTGGCGCAGGCGGCCGCTGCGCGCGGTCCGGTGGTGCTGGCCGGTTCCAGCCTGGGCGCTTATATCGCCGGCCGCATCTCGCTGGAGGTGCCGGTGCGCGGCCTGTTCCTGATGGCGCCGCCGATCACGATGGGCCCGTTGCCGCAACTCGACGCCGCCGCGGTGCCGGTGTCCATCATCCATGGGTGGGATGACGAACTGATTCCCGCCCAGGCCGTGACCGACTGGGCGCACGCGCGCCGTGCCCGCCTGTTGCTGGTCGATGACGGACATCGCCTGTCCGATCACGTCGTGGCTTCGGCGGAAGCGTTCGGGCAGCTGCTCGCCGCGCTTTGAAGACCGTCATCCCGGCCTGCGCCGGGGTGGCGTCCACCATGAGGTTCCACTTTGAAATTCTTCGTCTCCTGCGCCAAGGGCCTGGAATACCTGCTCGCCGATGAGCTGCTCGCCCTCGGCGTGCCCAAGGCCACCGCCACCATCGCCGGCGTGAATGCCGACGGCGAGCTGGTCGACGCCCAGCGCGCCGTGCTGTGGTCGCGCCTGGCCAGCCGCGTGCTGTGGCCGATCGCCGAGTTCGAATGCCTCAACGAACAGGCGCTGTACGACGGCGTGATGGCGATCGCGTGGGAAACGCACACACGCCCCGAACTGACGCTGGCGGTGGATGCGCACGTCTCCGGTGAGGCGATCACTCATGCGCGCTATGCGGCGCAGCGCGTCAAGGACGCCGTGGTCGACCGGCTGCGCCAGCAGGGCCTGGAGCGACCGTCGGTCGACGTCGAACAGCCCGATGTGCGCATCAACCTGTCGCTGCGCAGGAACCGCGCGACCATCTCGATCGACCTGGGTGGCGGCCCGATGCATCGCCGGGGCTGGCGGCAGGCGCAGAACGAGGCGCCCTTGAAGGAGAACCTGGCGGCGGCCGTGCTGATGCGCGGCGGCTGGCCGGCGCTGTACCACGAGGGCGGTGCGCTGCTCGACCCGATGTGTGGCAGCGGCACGCTGCTGATCGAAGGCGCACTGATGGCCGCCGACGTGGCCCCGGGCCTGCAGCGCCACGGCAATGCGCTGCCGACCCGCTGGTCCGGCTTCGATGCGGCAGCTTGGCGCACGCTGTTCGCCGACGCCGTGCAGCGCGAAGCGGACGGGCGCAAGGCGCTGCGGCCGGCGTTCTTCGGCAGTGACATCGACCTGGGCGCGATCCGCGCCGCGCGCGACAATGCGGTGCTCGCCGGTCTCGCCGGCCAGTTGCAGTTCGAGACGCGCGATGTCGCGCAGCTGCCCACGCGCGAGGAGCCGCGTGGGCTGGTGGTGTGCAATCCGCCGTACGACGAACGCCTCGCCGCCGACGCCGATCTCTACCGCGCGCTGGGCGATGCGCTGCAGCGCGCCGTGCCGCAGTGGCGCGCCAGCCTGCTGTGCGGCAACGCCGACCTCGGCTACGCCACCGGCTTGCGGGCGGCCAAGAAGTACCAGCTGTTCAACGGCGCCATCGAGTGCGCGCTGATCGTCTGCGATCCGGTCACCACGCCCGCGCGCGAACCGCGCGAGGCCAGGCCGCTGTCGGATGGGGCGCAGATGGTCGCCAACCGCCTGCGCAAGAACCTGAAGAAGTTAAAGGGCTGGCGCACGCGCGAGGGCGTGACCTGCTACCGCGCCTACGATGCCGACCTGCCCGAATACGCGGCGGCCATCGATGTCTACGAAGAAGAAGGCGGGCAGCGCCGCACCTTCCTGCACGTGCAGGAATACGCCGCCCCGGCGAGCATCCCCGAGCACGACGTGCGTCGCCGCTTCAGCGAACTGCTGGCCGCCACCCGCGAGGTGTTCGGCGTGCCGCAGGAGCAGATCGCGGTGAAGGCGCGCGAGCGCGGCAAGGGCGGGTCCAAGTACGGACGCATGCAGCAGCGGGACGAGTTCATCGTCGTGCGCGAGTCGGGCGCGCTGCTGCGGGTCAATCTGTTCGACTACCTGGACACCGGCCTGTTCCTCGATCACCGTCCGTTGCGCCGGCGCATGGCGCAGGAAGCGCGCGGCAAGCGCTTCCTCAACCTGTTCTGCTACACCGGCGTGGCCAGCGTGCAGGCGGCGGTGGCGGGTGCAGCGAGCACCACCAGCGTGGACCTGTCGGCGACCTACCTGCAGTGGTGCGCGGACAATCTGGCCGAGAACGGCCTGGGCGGCGCGAAGCACCGGCTGGTGCAGGCCGATGCCATGCGCTGGCTGGAGGCCGAGCAGGCCGAGTACGACCTGGTCTTCTGCGACCCGCCCACGTTTTCCAACTCCGCGCGCGCCGACGACTTCGACGTGCAGAAGGAGCACGTCCGCCTGCTGCGTGCCGCCGTCGCCCGCCTGGCACCGGGCGGCGTGCTGTATTTCAGCAACAACTTCCGCCGCTTCAGGCTGGACGAGGACGCGGTGGCGGAGTTCGCGCGCTGCGAAGACATCAGCGCCAGCACGATTCCGCCCGATTTCGAACGCAATGCCCGCATCCACCGCGCGTGGCGGCTGACGCGGGCCTGACGTCCGTCGATCAGCCGACGATCAGCACGAAGTCGCCGCGCTGGGACGCCATCGCCAGCGCCAGGGTGCGGCCGGTGGCGGCCAGGTCGGCCGCGGACAACTGGGTGGAGGGCGGCTGGGCGCAGTAAACCGCGTCGTCGGGCAAGGTATCGCGCACGACATAACCCATCAGTACGTTGACCAGTTCGCCCAGGGCGTCCACCGCCAGTTCGTCGTCGCATTGTTCCGGTGCGAGCGAGAGCAGGGCGCAGGCCATGGCGTGCATGGTGGCGCGGCTGCACCCCACGCCGACCAGCAGCGACTCCGATCCGGACGTGATGCGCACGTGCGCGGTGACTTCGCAGGCGTCGAGTGCGGCATCGTGGGCGATCCCGGCGGCCTGGCACTGGCTGCCGACCAGACGCGGGAACAGGCGGTTGCAGACGCGGATGGCACTGGTCACCACATCGGCCAGGGAATGGCCCGCGATGCCCAGTGCCAGGGCGTGGTTGGCTTCGTCCAGGTCGCGACGATGCGCGGCCAGTTCGGTTTCCAGTTGCTCGGCGGTCAGGACGCCCTGTTCGACCAGGATCTGGCCGAACAGCTTGCGGCCCTTCTTCTGCGCCGCGAGCAGGACGTCCAGCTGGCCTTCGCTCAGCCAGCCCATCTCCAGCGCGATGTCACCGAAACGCCGGTCTTCGGCGCGCTGGCGTTCGTTGATGCGGCGGGCCTGCAAGGCGTCGAGCATGCCGTGGTGGATGGCCAGCTCGCCGAGCAGGGGATTCGACGCACGCTGCGCATCGAGGGCGGCCAGGAGCTGTGCCGGGGTGAGGGTGCCGCGTTCCAGCAGGAACTGGCCCAGGAATTTCGCTGCCATGTCGGGTGGTCTCGTACGGAAGGTGGAAGGACGTGCGCGCCGGTCAGGCGACCGCCTCGTGCAGCACGCGATCCATCACTTCCGAATCGATGGGTTTCTGCAGGTAGGACCTGGCGCCCAGCTTCAGGCACTCCTCGATGTCGCTCTGCGCACCCAGCGAACTCAGGATCACCACGCGCGCAGCGGGATCCTGCGCCAGGATCCGCCCCAGGGCCTGCTTGCCGTCGCATTCGGGCATCACCAGGTCCATCAGCACCACGTCCGGCTTCAGCGCCTGGTACTGGCTGACCGCCTCATGGCCGTTGCCGGCCTCGCCCACCACGTGGAAGCCGCAATCGTCGAGCTGGCGGGCCGCCAGCATGCGCAGGGCGCGCGAGTCATCGCAAAGCAGAACCGTCGGACGTGACGTCATTTCAAGATCCCCCCGTGGATCGTATTGCCCGCGCGGCGGATGCGGCGCGGTTCGACATGTAGGCCGTATCGGCCGGTCCGGGGAGTTCTTGAGCGCAGGGCGGTCAGCGCGCCGTGCCGGCCGCCAGTGCTTCCTCGACGAGGCTGAACGCGGAATGCGCGCCGCCGCGCGAACCGCCCGCGTCGGTGGCGAAATAGACGACGCCCGTACCCGCCTTGCGGTCGATCCACAGGCCGGAACGGAGACCATAGGCATCGCCGGAATGGCCGACCCGCGCCACCCCGTCGTCGAACGGATCGTCACCGCATCCCTTCGTCGGAGTCGCCAGCGTCTGCACGGCCAGGCCGTAGCGGCAGAAGAAGGCCTGGTTCTGTCCGTTGCCGGTGTCTTCTTCGTGCGTCACGCCGTTGCCGCCATCGAAGGTCCACTGCGGCGCCACCATCGCATCGACGCTGGCGGGCTTGAGCAGGCGTATACCGTCGACCTCGCCGTGGTTCAGCAGCAGGCGACCGATCTTCGCCAGTCCGTTCGCGGAGATGCGCAGGCCGCCCTGTGGTGAGAACAGCGCGCCGTTCTCGCCGGCCTTCCAGCGGGCGAGGTCGCAGTCGGCACCGTCCTCGACGACCACGGCGCAGGCCGGCTTGCCCGTGCGGTTCTCGTCGCGTACCGGTGCGCGGTCGCGATACAGCACCACGGCACGCGTCGCCGTGCCTCCATCGCAGCTTTCCCAGTTGAAGCAGGCATCCAGCGTCAGCGGCTCCAGCACCAGCCGGCGCATCAGCAGGTCGAAGCGTTCGCCGGTGACGTTCTCCATCGCCATCGCCACCAGCGGGAAATTGAGGTTGGTGTAGCGGAAGTGCGTGCCGGGTGCGTGCGCATCGTCCCAGGCCTTCGGGCCGTCGAGGATCGTCTTCAGCGGTTGTCCCAGCGGCGTGGCATAGTAGCCGGCGGCATCGGTCAGGCTGGAGCGGTGCGACAGCAGCAGGCGCAGCGTGATCGGCGTGTCCGGGTGCCGTGGATGGCGCAGGGGCCAGCCCAGGTACGTCGAGACGTCGGCGTCGAGGTCGAGCTGGCCGGCTTCGACCAGCCGCATCACGCCGATCGACGTCACCAGCTTGGAGATCGAGGCGACGCGCACGGGATCGTCGGCGGTGACCTTGCGGCCGGTGGCGAGGTCGGCCATGCCTTCCGCGCGCGTACTGACCACGCCGTTGCGGTCGAAGGCGACGCGCACCTGCGCGACGGGCTCGGCGGCGGACGCCACCGCGGATGCCATCAGGCAGGCGAGGGAAAGCGGGATGCGGAGGGAACGCAGGGACATCGGCCAGCACCTCGAGGGAACCGGCCCCGACTTTACTTCATCGTCGGCATCACGAACTCGGCGGCGTGTGTGTCCGGCCAGCGGGCGGTGACGGTCTTCAGGCGCGTATAGAAACGCACGCCGTCCGGGCCATGCACATGCAGGGGGCCGAAGATCGAGCGCTTCCAGCCACCGAAGCTGTGGAAGGCCATCGGCACGGGGATGGGGACGTTGATGCCGACCATGCCGGCCTGGACGCGATGCGCGAACTCGCGCGCCGCGCCGCCGTCGCGGGTGAACACGGCGGTGCCGTTGCCGTATTCGTGCTCGTTGACCAGGCGCAGCGCGGCGTCGAGGTCGGGTACGCGCATCACGCACAGTACCGGCCCGAAGATCTCCTCGCGGTAGATCGTCATCTCCGGCGTGACGCGGTCGAACAGGCAGCCACCGAGGAAGAAGCCCTCCGCATGTCCATCGACGACATGGCCGCGGCCATCGACGACCAGGCTCGCGCCTTCCGCAACGCCGGCATCGACATAGCCGCGCACCTTGTCGCGGTGGGCGCCGGTGACCAGCGGCCCCATCTCCGGATCCAGGCAGCCCGGCCCGATCTTCAGCGCCGCCACTTTCGGCGCCAGCTTCGCCACCAGCGCATCGGCGGTGGCATCGCCCACGCAGACCGCCACCGAAATCGCCATGCAGCGTTCGCCGGCCGACCCATAGCCCGCACCGAGCAGGGCGGAGACCGCGCCGTCCAGGTCGGCATCGGGCAGCACGACCATGTGGTTCTTCGCCCCGCCCAGCGCCTGCACGCGCTTGCCGTTGGCGCTGCCGCGCGCGTAGATGTACTCGGCGATCGGGGTGGAGCCGACGAAGCTCAGCGCCTGCACGCGCGGCTCGTCGAGCAAGGCGTCCACCGCCACCTTGTCGCCGTGGACGACATTGAACACGCCATCCGGCAACCCGGCCTTCTTCAGCAGGTCGGCCATGAACAACGCCGCGGACGGGTCGCGCTCGGACGGTTTCAGTACGAAGGTATTGCCGCAGGCCAGCGCCACCGGGAACATCCACAGCGGCACCATCGCCGGGAAGTTGAACGGCGTGATGCCGGCGACGACGCCCAACGGCGCGTATTCGGTCCACGAGTCCACGTCGCGGCCGACGTTCATCGAATGCTCGCCCTTGAGCAGGTGCGGGATGCCGCAGGCGAACTCCACCACTTCCAGCCCGCGCGTCACTTCGCCGCGTGCGTCGGACAGCACCTTGCCGTGCTCCGAGGTGATGATCTTCGCCAGGTCGCCGGCATGCGCTTCCAGCAGTTCCTTGAAGCGGAACATCACCCGCGCGCGGTTCAGTGGGGTGGTGGCGGCCCACGCGGGGAAGGCGGCGGCTGCGGCGTCCACGGCATGCTTCACGTCAGCGGCCGAGGCCAGCGGCACGCGTGCGGTGACGCGGCCGGTGGCGGGATCGTAGACATCGCCGAAGCGGTCGCCCGTGCCGGCGGCCGTGTGTCCGTTGATGAAGTGGGAAATCGCTTCGGCCATGGCGGACTACCTGATGGAATCCCTCGCCCCGCGTGCGGGGAGAGGGTGCCCGGAGGGCGGGTGAGGGGCGACGGCGCCCGTGTGGAGAGTGCGATGCGATGTATCGAGTGTCCGGGCGTTCGAGTTCGGGTTGCCACGTGGAATGCGGTGGCTCCGCCGTGCCCCTCATCCGCCTTCGGCACCTTCTCCCCGCAAGCGGGGAGAAGGGAACAGCAGGGTCAGGCGAGCGCTTCGCGCGCCGGCACGTAGGCGTAGCCCAGGTCGTCGGCGACCGCCTTGTAGGTGATCTTGCCGGCATGCACGTTCAGGCCGTTGAGCAGGTGCTCGTCGTCCAGCAGTGCCTGCTTCGCGCCCTTGTTCGCCAGCTGCACCGCGAAGGGCAGGGTGGCGTTGGTCAGCGCGAAGGTGGACGTGCGGGCGACGCCGCCCGGCATGTTGGCCACGCAGTAATGGATGATGCCGTCCACTTCGTACGTCGGATTCTGGTGGGTGGTGGCCTTCGAGGTCTCGAAGCAGCCGCCCTGGTCGATCGCCACGTCGACCAGCACCGAGCCGGGACGCATCAGCTTCAGCTGATCACGCGAAACCAGCTTCGGCGCGGCGGCACCGGGAATCAGCACTGCACCGATCACCAGGTCGGTGTCGGGCAGGCGCTCTTCGATGGCGTCGCGGGTGGAGTAGATGGTGGTCAGCTGGTGGCCGTACAGCTCGTCCAGGTACTTCAGGCGGTCGAGCGAGCGGTCGAGGATGGTGACGTGCGCGTTCATGCCCATCGCCATGCGCGCGGCGTTGATGCCGACCACGCCGCCGCCGATCACCAGCACTTCGGCCGGCTTCACGCCGGGCACGCCGCCGAGCAGCACGCCGGAACCGCCCTGCGCTTTCTCCAGTGCGTGCGCGCCGGCCTGGATCGACATGCGGCCGGCCACTTCCGACATCGGCGCCAGCAGCGGCAGGCCGCCCTTGCGGTCGGTGACGGTCTCGTAGGCGATGCAGGTGGCGCCGGAGGCGACCAGCGCCTTGGTCTGTTCCGGATCGGGTGCAAGGTGCAGGTAGGTGTAGAGCACCTGGCCGGGGCGCAGCATGGCGCACTCGTTCGGCTGCGGCTCCTTGACCTTGATGATCATGTCGGCGCGGGCAAAGATCTCCTCGGCCGTGTCGACGACCTGCGCGCCGGCCTTGACGTACTGCTCGTCGGTCAGGCCGATGGCCTTGCCGCCGTCGCGCTGGACGATGACCTGGTGGCCGTTCGAAACCAGTTCGCGCGCACCGGATGGCGTAAGGCCGATGCGGTATTCGTGGTTCTTTATTTCCTTGGGGACGCCAATCAGCATGTTGCTCTCCAGTAGCGGGAATGGGGCTTCGCGCGTGGGGAGCGCTGGGGCCGTTGGTCCGTAATTTTACGCGGTTGCCCGTATGGTGTCCGCCAGGACATCCACGATCCGGTCGATGTGGTGCTTTTCCACGATCAGCGGGGGCGACAGGGCGATGACATCGCCGGTCACCCGGGTCAACAGGTGGCCCTCATGGAAGGCACGGGCGAACACGTCGTAGGCCCGGGTGCCCGGCGCTGCCGCGCGCGGGGCCATCTCGATGGCGCCGACCAGGCCGAAGTTGCGGATGTCGATCACGTTCGGCAGGCCCTTCAGCGAGTGCAGCGCCTCCTGCCAGTAGTCGCCCAGGCTGAGCGCCTTGTCGAACAGGTTCTCCTCCTCGTAGGTGTCCAGCGTGGCGAGCGCGGCGGCGCAGGCCAGCGGATGGCCGGAGTAGGTGTAGCCATGGAACATGTCGATGGCGTTGTCCGGGCCGCTCATGAAGGCGTCGAACATGCGGTCCGACACGAAGGTGGCACCCATCGGCACGCAGCCGTTGGTGATGCCCTTGGCGGCGGTGATCATGTCCGGCGTGACGCCGAAGCGCTGCGCGCCGAAGGCATGGCCGACGCGGCCGAAGCCGGTGATCACTTCGTCGAAGATCAGCAGGATGCCGTGCTTGTTGCAGATCTCGCGCAGGCGCTGCAGGTAGCCCTGCGGCGGGATGACCACGCCGGCCGAGCCGGAGATCGGTTCGACGATGACCGCGGCGACGGTGGAGGCGTCGTACAGCGCGATCTGCCGCTCCAGATCCTCGGCCAGCTCGATGCCGTGCGCCGGCAGGCCCTTCGAGAACGCATTGCGCGACACGTCCAGCGTGTGGCGGATATGCGAGACCGCCGGCAGGCCCGGGCCGAACCACTTGCGGTTGTTCGGCAGGCCGCCCACCGACATGCCGCCGAAGCCGACGCCGTGGTAGCCCTTCTCGCGGCCGATGAAACGGGTGCGCTGGCCTTCGCCGCGCACGCGGTGGTAGGCCAGGGCGATCTTCAGTGCGCTGTCCACGGCTTCCGAACCGGAGTTGCTGAAAAACACCTTGTTGAGATCGCCCGGCGCCAGTGCGGCCAGCCGTTCGGCCAGCTTGAACGGCAGCGGCGAACTCATCGAGAAGTTGGGCGCGAAATCCAGCGTGCCAATCTGCTGCTTCACCGCCTCGACGATGCGCGGGCGGGCGTGGCCAGCGTTGCAGCACCAGAGGCCGGCGGTGGCATCCAGCACCTCGTTGCCGTCGACGTCGCGGTAATGCATGCCGGACGCACTGGCCAGCAGCCGCGGCTTGGCCTTGAACTGCCTGTTGGCCGTGAACGGCATCCAGAAGTGATCGAGCGAGCCGGGTGCTTCCAGGTTCTGGCGTGCGTAGTGGTCGGCCAGGGCGGAGGAGGTGTCGTCGGCGCTCATCGCGGCTCCAGGGGACGGGACGGGTGCGCGCAGCTTAGCGCGTTGAAAAAACTTTACAACCGTGTCGAAAGTCGGATTCCCGCCGCAAGCGCGCGCCGGCCTTCCATCGTTCATCTCTCTGGCGGATCGCCCGAAAATCCCGGATTGACCGGCGTGCCCTGGGGTGTAAAGTATCCAGCAACACTTTCCGCTTTCCTGACAGGGTGGTGATGGACATCGGCGCACGCCTGCAGCTGGTCCGCAAATCCAAAGGCCTCAGCCAGCGCGAGCTGGCCAAGCGCGTGGGCGTCACCAACAGCACCATCTCGCTGATCGAGCAGAACAAGGTCAGCCCCTCGGTCAGTTCACTGAAAAAGGTGCTGGACGGCATCCCCATCTCGCTGGCCGATTTCTTCACCCTGGACCTGGAGAAGGGCCTGCCCGACAGCCCCTTCTATGTCGCCGACGAGCTGCCGGACGTGGGCAGCAACGGCATCCACTACTTCCTCGTCGGCCAGCACCGGCCGCAGCGCCAGATGTGCATCCTGCGCGAAGTGATGCCGCCGGGCAGCGACACCGGCGACAGCATGCTGGCGCACGACGGCGAGGAGGGCGGCGTGGTGATCGCCGGCGAAGTGGAAGTCACGGTGGGCGAGCAGGTGCGTGTGCTGAAGGCCGGCGAGGGCTACTACTTCGAAAGCCGCACGCCGCACCGCTTCCGCAATATCGGCGATGTGGACGCGGTGATCGTCAGCGCGAATACGCCGGCAACGTTTTGAAATCATGCTCTCTCCCAACGGGAGAGGGGTTGGGGTTAGGGGTGATGGCGTCCGGATGATTCGGACAACGCATCTCCGCTCGCCCCTCATCCGGCGCTTCGCGCCACCTTCTCCCGGTGGGAGAAGGGAAACCAGCCAGGAGCTTCCATGAGCAATCCCCGCACGCAACAGGACTGGCAGGCGATGGCCGGCACGCTGTCGATCCGCACGCAGGCCTTCATCGACGGCAAGTACGTCGGTGCCGCTTCCGGAAAGACGTTCGATTGCGTCAGCCCGATCGACGGGCGCGTGCTGGGCCAGGTGGCCGATGGTCAGGAAGATGACATCAACCGCGCCGTCGCCGCTGCGCGCCGCAGTTTCGACGCCGGCGCGTGGTCCAACGCGCGGCCGACCCACCGCAAGAAGGTGCTGCTGAAGCTCACCCAGCTGATCGAGCAGCATGCCGACGAACTGGCGCTGCTGGAGTCGCTGGACATGGGCAAACCGGTCAGCGACGCACGCAGCGTCGATCTGGCGGCCACCATCCGCTGCATGGGCTGGACTGCCGAGGCGCTGGACAAGGTGTATGGCGAAGTCGCGGCCACCGGTCAGGACGAGCTCGGCCTGGTGACGCGCGAACCGCTCGGCGTCATCGGCGCGATCGTGCCGTGGAATTTCCCGCTGCTGATGGCGACGTGGAAGCTGGCGCCGGCCCTGGCGATGGGCAATTCCATCGTGCTCAAGCCCTCGGAGAAGTCGCCGCTCACCGCGATCCGCCTGGCCGAACTGGCGATCGAGGCTGGCATTCCCGCGGGCGTGCTCAACGTGGTGCCGGGCTTCGGCAAGACCGCCGGTGAACCGCTGGCGCTGCACATGGACGTGGACGGGCTGGTGTTCACCGGTTCCACCGCGGTCGGCAAGCGCCTGCTGCAGTGCGCAGGCCTGTCGAACATGAAGCGCGCGTACATGGAATGCGGTGGCAAGAGTCCGAACATCGTGTTCGCCGATGCGCACGATCTGGAAGTGGCGGCGAAGGCTGCGGCCGGCGGCATCTTCTACAACCAGGGCGAAGTCTGCACCGCCGCCTCGCGCCTGCTGGTGGAGCGGTCGATCAAGGACGAGTTCGTCGCCCGCGTGGTCGAGGCCGGCAAGGCCATGCGCCCACGCCATCCGCTCGACCCCGGCGCCCCGATGGGCGCGATGGTCGACGAAGGCCAGACGCAGCGCGTGCTCGACTACATCGAGAAGGGCAAGGCCGAGGGCGCGCGCCTGGCGCTCGGCGGTCTGCGTGCCGAGGTGGTGAGCGGCGGCTGCTACATCGAGCCGACCGTGTTCGACGACGTGGCGCACGAGCACACGATCAGCCGCGAGGAGATCTTCGGGCCGGTCCTGTCGGTGATCGCGTTCGACAGCGAGGAAGAAGCGCTGCGGATGGCCAACGACAGCGAGTACGGGCTCGCGGCCGGCGTGTGGACGCGCGACATCAGCCGCGCGCACCGTGTGGCGCGCAGGCTGCGCGCGGGCAGCGTGTGGGTGAACTACTGGGACGGCGGCGACATGACCGCGCCGTTCGGCGGCTACAAGCAGTCCGGCAACGGCCGCGACAAATCGCTGCACGCCTTCGACAAGTACACCGAAATCAAGGCGACGTGGATCAACCTGGGCAGTTGAGCTGCGGTGTTCCTTCTCCCTGCTCGGCGGGGAGAAGGTGCCCGGAGGGCGGATGAGGGGCGAGCGCTGACGTTTGACCGGTGCGCAGGCATCGCATCTTCGTTCGCCCCTCACCCGCCCTCAGGACACCCTCTCCCCGCAGGCAGGGAGAGGGAGACTTCATTGAGCACCCAGGGTAGTGGTTCTGCCAGAATCGCCCACGTCCCACCGACCGGCCCGTCCATGACCGCTACCGCCACCGTTGCCCCCGCACCGGCCAATTCGCCCGGCCGCGTGCTGTTCGCCAGCCTAATCGGCACCACCATCGAGTTCTTCGATTTCTACATCTACGCCACGGCGGCGGTGATCGTCTTTCCGAAGCTGTTCTTCCCCCAGAGCGATCCCACCACGGCGACGCTGCAGTCCTTCGCCACCTTCGCGCTGGCGTTCATCGCGCGGCCGGTCGGCTCGGCGCTGTTCGGCCATTTCGGCGACCGCATCGGCCGCAAGGCGACGCTGGTGGCGGCCCTGCTGACGATGGGGATCTCGACGGTCGTCATCGGCCTGCTGCCCACCTACGCGCAGGTCGGCGTGGTGGCACCGGCGCTGCTGGCCCTGTGCCGGCTGGGGCAGGGCATCGGCCTGGGCGGCGAATGGGGCGGGGCCGTGCTCCTGGCCACCGAGAACGCACCGCCCGGCAGGCGCGCGTGGTACGGCATGTTCCCGCAGCTGGGCGCGCCGCTCGGGTTCCTGTGCTCGACCGGCATCTTCCTGCTGCTGACCGAGGTGATGACGGATGCGCAGTTCCTCGCATGGGGCTGGCGCATTCCGTTCGTCGCCAGCGCGGCGCTGGTGTTCGTCGGCCTGTGGGTGCGCCTGCGGATCACCGAGACGCCGGACTTCCAGAAGGCGCTGGACAGGGACGAACGGGTCAAGCTGCCGATGCTGACCGCGGTGCGGGAGCATCCGTTCGCCCTGGTCACCGGGACCTTCGCCCTGGTCGCGACCTTCGTGCTGTTCTACCTGATGACGGTTTTCGCGCTGAGCTGGGGCACGTCGAAGCTCGGCTACGCGCGCGAGCACTTCCTGATGCTGCAGATGGTGGGCGTGCTGTTCTTCGCGCTGACCATCCCGCTGTCGGCGCTGTACGCCGACCGCTTCGGCCGTCGCAACGCGATGATCGTGGCGACGGTGCTGATCATCGGTTTCGGTTTCGTGTTCGCCCCGTTGCTGGAATCGGGTAGCGACCTGGGCGTGCTCGCGTTCCTGGCGCTGGGGCTGGGCGCGATGGGGCTGACGTACGGGCCGTGCGGCACGATCCTAGCGGAGATGTTTCCCACGGCGGTGCGGTACACCGGCGCGTCGCTGGCGTTCAACCTGGCGGGCATCCTGGGAGCGTCGCCCGCGCCCTACATCGCCACGCGCCTGGGCGAGCGCTACGGGCTGGCGTCGGTGGGCGGGTACCTGGCCGGCATGGCCGCGCTCACGCTCGTTGCGCTGCTGGCGATGCCGCGCCGCAGGTAGCTGCGCTTATCCGAACAGCCGCTTCACGGTACGGCTCAGCCAGCCGCCCTGCTGGTGTTCCCTGACGAAGTGGTTGAGGTGCCGCTTCACCGAATCGGCATAGGCCTTGTCGTCGTTGCGGATGTGGTTGAACAGCCAGCGGGACAGCATGCTGCGCAGATCGTCCACGATGTCCTCGCCCGCTTCGAAACGCAGCCGGTACTCCGATACGCGCTTGGTGAAGACCTCGTGCACGCGCTTGTGGGCGGCGCTGAACGGGTAGCCCGCCTCCTCCATCAGCTCTTCCTCGAAGGCGAAGTGCGAGAGGGTGTAGTCGACCAGTTCGTCGATCACTTCGCCCACGGCGAAGCGTTCCATCGATTTCTGGGTGATGTGCAGATGGTTGATCATCTCTACGATGCGTCGGTGCTGGCCATCGATGATGTCGATGCCCGTGTCCATGTCGTCCTGCCAGATCAGCAGTGTCATGTGCGTATCCCCTGCCGGCGGATGCCGGAATGCAGCGGGAATCTAGGTGCGCGCGGACGTCGCGGCATTGATCGGAATCAATGCTGCGGCATTTCGTCGCAGGGGCAGGGCAGCGGGTGTGGGAGAGGTCGTCACCCGCTCGACACCACCCGGTTGCGCCCGCCGGCCTTGGCCAGATACAGGCGCCGGTCGGCTTCGCTGAGCAGGTGATTGAGCGTCTGTCCCGGGAAGCGCGTGCGGAACACGCCGATGCTGACCGTCATGCGCAGCGTCTGTCCGCCGACATCGACCTCCAGCGCCTCGATCTGCGCGCGCAGCGATTCGAAATATTCCACCGACTCGCTTTCGCCCAGGTAGGGCACCAGTGCGCAGAACTCCTCGCCGCCGAAGCGCGCCACCAGGTCCTGCGTGCCTGAATGGCGCGCGATGGCCTGGGCGACGGCCTTCAACGCCACATCGCCGGCCTCGTGGCCGTAGGTGTCGTTGATGTGCTTGAAGTGGTCGATATCGATGATGGCCGCCGTTACCGACTGCTGGCGGCCCAGGGTGTTGGGCAGCAGTGCGTGGCATTCGGCCAGGAAGTGCCGGCGATTGGGCAGGCCGGTCAGGAAGTCGCGCGTGGCCAGGTCCTGCAGCGTGCCGATCAGTTCCAGCTGGTCGATGTTCTGCGAGACCCGGCAGAAGAACTCCTCGCGCGAGAACGGCTTGTGCAGGAAGTCGTTGGCGCCGCTCTTCAGGAAACGCGGCACCAGGCTGCCGTCGGTGGTGCCGGAAATGCCGATGATGGCCAGGTGGTCGCGGGCGTGGCGCGCACGCAGGCGGCGGGTGAACTCGTGTCCCTTCATGCCGGGCATCTCCTGGTCGACGATGGCCAGGCGGATGTCCGGGTTCGCATCCAGCATCGCCAGGCCGGCCTCGCCGTCGGCCGCCTCGATCACCCGGAAGCCGTACATCGACAGCAGCGCCGCCGCATGCTGGCGGGCCGAGCGCGAATCGTCGACGACCAGTGCCGCGATCCGCCGGTTGCGCTCCAGCCGCTGCACCAACCACACCAGGTAGTCGATGCTGCCTGGCGTGTTCTTCAGCACATAGTCCACCACCTGCCGTCGCAGCACCTGTTCGCGCAGGCCGTCGTCGTAGACGCCGCTGACCACCACCGTCGGCAGCTGGCGCGACAGGAAGAACTCCACCACCTCGTCGTGGCTGCCGTCGGCCAGCACCAGGCTGGTGACCACCATGAACCAGTCCAGGTGCCGTTCCAGCGCCGTGCGGGCTTCCGCGAGCGTCGCTGCGTAGAGGACCGGCAGGTTGAGCTTCTGCTCGATCGCCTCGCCGATCAGGCGTGCATGCGTGCGAGAGTTATCCACCACCAGGATGCGCTGGGGCAGCAGGGACGGAGCGGTGGAAGTGGGCGAGGCGCGCAGGGGTGTCGGCATCGTCATCGGCGTTACGGAGGTTCCATCTACCCCATATCGGCCGGCCGGAGACGGACTTGAGAGCGCCGTCACGAAAATGAAGCGCGGCGCCGACGGCCTACCAGAGTGCGTCGCGCAGCTTGTACCAAGCCATGGCGGCCACCAGCAGCGGCGTGCGCAGGGCGCGTCCGCCGGGGAACGGGCGGTGATCGATTTTCGCGAACAGGTCCAGCCGCTCGGACTGGCCGCGGATGGCCTGGGCCAGCGTGGTGCCCGCCAGGCCTGCGGCGATCAGTCCATGTCCGGAGAACCCTTGGGCGAAATAGAGGTTCGGCGCCAGCCGGCCCCAGTGCGGGGCGCGGTTGAGCGAGATGTCGATCATGCCGCCCCACAGGTACTCGATGCCGACATCGCGCAGCTGCGGGAACACCCGGTGCATGCGCCGGGTCATCACGCCGCGCAGGTTGGGTGGGGGCAGGGTGGAATAGCTGGCACGGCCACCGAACAGCAGGCGATGGTCGCGGCCCAGGCGGAAGTAGTCCAGCGCCCAGTTGGTGTCGGCCACCGCCATGTCGTTGCGGATCAGGGCGCGCGCGCGTTCCTCGCCCAGCGGCGGGGTGGCGGCGATGTAGGTGCCCACCGGCATCATCCGCGACTCGAGTTCCGGCGCGATCCCGCGCAGCAGCGCGTTGCCGGCAAGAACGACGCTGTCGCAGACCACCTCGCCGGCCGCGGTCTTCAGCACAGGGCGCGCGCCGCGGACGAGCCGGGTGACGCGCGAGCCCTCGAAGATGCGCACGCCGGCCTCCAGCGCTGCGCGGCCCAGACCCAGGGCATACGCCAGCGGGTGCAGGTGGCCGCTGACCGGGTCGTACATCGCGCCGAGATAGCGGTCGCTGGCCAGTTCGCTGCGCAGGCGCTCGCGGTCCCACCATTGCACGGGGTGACGGTAGCGGGTGTTGAAGTCCTCGACGGCGTGTTCCACTTCGCGCTGCTGGCGTGGCTTGATCGGCACCGTGGCATGACCGTCGCGCCAGTCGCAGTCGATCCCGTGCCGGTCGATGCGTCCGCGCAGCCAGCGCAGGCCCTCCAGCGACAGGTCGAACATCTTCTTCGCGTCGTCGAAGCCGACCAGCGCCTCCAGCTTGGCTTCGCCGCAGCTGAAGCCCGCGATGGCCTGCCCGCCGTTGCGACCCGAGGCGCCCCAGCCGATGCGCTCGGCTTCCAGCACGACAACCCTGTAGCCGGCCTCGGCCAGTTCGAGCGCCGCCGACAGGCCGGTGTAGCCTGCGCCGAGGATGCAGACATCGGCGTCGATGCGTCCCTGCAGCACGGGTTGCGCGGGTAGCGGCGTGGCGCTGGCGGCGTACCAGCTGTCGGGGTAGCTGGCACTGGAAAGGTTGATGCTCATGGTGCGTCCCGACCGTCATCCCCGCGAAGGCGGGGACCCAGTGCCTTTGACTTCGGGATACGAAAGTCGCTGGGTTCCCGCTTTCGCGGGAATGACGAGAGCGGGGAGGCCATGCTCCCCATCACACCGACCGCAGGTACCACGCGTACTCCAGGTCGGTCACTTCCGTGTAGAAGCTGTGCATCTCCTTGAGCTTCTGCTGGCCGTAGATGTGCTGGAACGAGGTGCCGAACTGCTCGCGGATGAACTCGCTGCCCATGAAGGCGGCGATGGCTTCGCGCCAGAACGGGGTGCGGATCTCGGTCTGGTCGTAGGCATTGCCGGTGATCGGCGGGCCGGGGTCGAAGCCCTGCTCGATGCCGTGCAGCATGCCGGCCAGCACCGCGGCGGTGACCAGGTAGATGTTGGCATCGGCGCCGGCGATGCGGTGCTCGATGCGCGTGTTGGCCTCGTCGCTGTGCGGAATGCGCATGGCGACGGTGCGGTTGTTGTAGCCCCACACATCGTTGAGCGGCACGAAGGCGTTGAGCACGAAGCGCCGGTAGCTGTTGGCATGCGGCGCGAACAGCAGCAGGCAGTCCTGGTCGCTGCGCTGCAGGCCGCCGATGGCATGCTTCAGCGCATCGGCCGGCGCGGACTGCGGTGAGGCGAAGATGTTGCGGCCGTCGGCATCCAGCACGCTGGCGTGGATATGCATGCCGCTGCCGGCCTGCTGCGCGAACGGCTTGGCCATGAAGCTGGCCATCAGGCCCTGCTGCTGCGCCGCGGCCTTGATCGCGCGCTTCAGGTAGATCGCATCGTCGCAGGCGAGCAGGGCGTCGTCGCGGTGCTTGAGGTTGATCTCGAACTGGCCAGGTGCGTACTCGGCCACGGCGGTATCCGCCGGGATGCGCTGGGCGCGGCATGCGGCGGCGACCGCATCGGTGAAGCCGCGATAGTCGTTCAGGTCTTCCATGTAGTAGACCTGCGTGCTGGTGTTGCGCTGCCCGGTCGCCGGGTTGATCGACGTGCGCGGGCGGCCGGCATCGTCCATCCGCTGGTCGAACAGGTAGAACTCCAGTTCCACCGCCACCACCGGCTTCAGTCCGCGCGCGGCGTAACGCTCCAGCACCCGCTTGAGCACCTCGCGCGGGTTGGCTTCGAACATGCCGCCCTGCGCATCCTCCATGGTCAACAGCAGTTGCGCGGCCGGCCGTGGCGACCACGGCACCGGCCGCAGCGAGCCCGGCACCGGCCGGCAGATCCGGTCCTCGTCGCCGATGTCGTAGCCCAGTCCCGTTTCCTCCACGGTATTGCCGGTGATGTCGGTGGCGATCAGCGACATCGGCAGGCACACGCCGTCGCGGTAGACCTTGTCCAGCGCGTCGCGGGTGACGCGCTTGCCGCGCAGCAGCCCGTTCATGTCGGGCAGCAGCAGGTCGATCTGCTCGCAGTCGGGGATGGATGCCAGGGTGGCGGCATCATCGGCAGGCAGGTGGGGGGCGGCGTCGTGATCGGGGCGCATGCGGGCGTTCCTGGAGGCTGCGGCGCAGCTTAGCAGAGCAGCGGCAGCGTCAAGAATACTCAACGGCAAGTCTCGCCATGGGCAGGAAAACGCCCGGAATTGGTGCTGCTTCGCACCATTTCCGCGCCTGAAATGTCATTTGATGGCCTCGTGTTGTAAAAATAAAACGGCCGGGTTAACGTGCCGACGAGCCATTCCGGGCTGCCTGCATGACCCCGCTGCCGCGGGTCGGTCTGCCGACCGACCACAAGCAAATCGGTGCGCACCCCTTCCTCGCCGTCGGCGAGAAGTACGTGCGCGCGGTGGTCGATGGTGCGGGGTGCCTGCCGCTGCTGGTGCCCACGCTGGACCCGGTGCTGCCGCTGCGCGACGTGCTGGCCGGGCTGGATGGGCTGCTGCTGACCGGCGCCGTCAGCAACATCGAACCCCACCACTACAGCGACGAGTCCAGCTACGAAGGCAACCTGCTGGATCCGCGCCGCGACGCGACCAATCTGCCGCTGATCCCGCTCGCCATCGAGATGGGCGTGCCGGTGCTGGCGATCTGCCGCGGCTTCCAGGAAGTCAACGTCGCTTTTGGCGGCACGCTGTACCAGAAAGTGCACGAACAGCCCGGTTTCATGGATCACCGCGAGAACAAGGACGATCCGCTCGACGTGCAGTACGGTCCCGCACACGACATCGCGCTGGTGCCGGGCGGGCTGCTGGCCGGGTTGGCCGGCGACACGCGCGCCACCGTCAATTCGCTGCACGGCCAGGGCGTGCGACGCCTCGGCGAGGGGCTGGTGGTGGAAGCGCAGGCGCCGGACGGGCTGGTGGAAGCCTTCCGTCACGACGGCCCGGCTTTCATGCTGGCGGTGCAATGGCACCCGGAGTGGAAGGTAAGGGAAAACGCGTTCTACCTGGCGACATTCCGCGCGTTCGGCGACGCGTGCCGCGCCCGCGCGGCGCGGAGGCCTGCATGAAGCGGCGGCACCCGCCGCCATGGGAGAGCGGGCGCTGACGCGCCCGTGGCGAAGCCGCCGGCGCGCGCCGGTCCCTCCCTACCGAGAATCGTGTTCCCCATGACCCAGAAGCAAACCCAACGCAGGAAGAAGGCCGACGCCGCCGAGCTCTCCGAGAGTTCCCTGCGGCGCTGGCTGAAAGAGCGCCGCATCACCGAAGTGGAGTGCCTGGTGCCGGATATCACCGGCAACGCGCGCGGCAAGATCATCCCGGCCGACAAGTTCAGCCACGACTACGGCACGCGCCTGCCGGAGGGCATCTTCGCCACCACGGTCACCGGCGACTACCCCGACGATTATTACGAACTGACCTCGCCTTCGGATTCGGACATGTTCCTGCGGCCCGATCCGGATACGGTGCGGATGGTGCCGTGGGCAGCCGATCCGACCGCGCAAGTGATCCACGACTGCTACACCAAGGACGGCAAACCGCACGAGCTGGCGCCGCGCAACGTGCTGCGCCGCGTGCTGGCGGAGTACGAAAAGGAGGGCCTGCGGCCGGTGGTGGCGCCGGAACTGGAGTTCTTCCTGGTGCAGAAGAACACCGATCCCGATTTTCCGCTGCTGCCCCCCGCCGGGCGGTCGGGCCGCCCCGAGACCGCCCGGCAGTCGTACTCGATCGATGCGGTCAATGAGTTCGACCCCATCCTCGACCTGATGTACGACTACTGCGAGGCGATGGAACTGGACGTGGACACGCTGATCCACGAGTCCGGCGCGGCCCAGCTGGAGGTCAACTTCACCCACGACGACGCCCTGTCGCGCGCGGACCAGGTGTTCCTGTTCAAGCGCACGATGCGCGAAGCCGCGATGCGGCACGGCGTGTATGCCACCTTCCTGGCCAAGCCGATGGAGAACGAGCCCGGCAGCGCCATGCACATCCACCAGAGCCTGCTGGACGTGAAGACGGGCCGCAACGTGTTCACCGGCAAGACCGAAGGCAAGGGCAGCAAGCTGTTCGGCCACTACCTGGCCGGCCTGCAGAAGTACGTGCCGATGGCGATGGCGTTCTTCGGCCCCAACGTCAACTCCTACCGTCGGCTCGCGCTGGGCCAGGTGGCGCCGATCAACGTGCAGTGGGGTTACGACAACCGCACCTGCGGCCTGCGCGTGCCGATGGATACGCCGGAAAACATGCGCGTGGAGAGCCGCTTCGCCGGCTCCGACGCCAATCCCTACCTGGCCATGGCCGGCACCCTGGCCTGCGGCCTGATGGGCATCCGCGAGCAGCTCAAGCCGACCGAGCCGCTGGCCAGCAGCGCCCAGGACATCGGGTTCGAGCTGCCACGTTCGCTGGGCGAGGCGCTGGACGAACTGGAGGGCTGCAGGCCGCTGCGCGACCTGATGGGGGCGCGCTTCGTACGCGCCTACGTGTCGGTCAAGCGCAAGGAATACGAGACCTTCTTCCGCGTGATCAGTTCGTGGGAGCGGGAGTTCCTGTTGTTGAACGTCTGATTGAACGTTACGCCCTTCTCCCTTCGGGAGAAGGTGGCGCGCAGCGCCGGATGAGGGGCGAACGGAGTCATGACGCTTGAATGGTCTGGACTCCATCGCCCCTCACCCCAACCCCTCTCCCGGTGGGAGAGGGGCTCGACATCACGGAGCCCTTATGACCCAACTCGACACCCTCACCCTGCAGAAGCTCGATGCCGAGCACCACCTGCATCCGTTCAACGACAACGCCGCACTGGCGAAGAAGGGCACGCGCATCCTCACCAAGGGCGAGGGCTGCTATGTCTGGGATGCCGAGGGCAACAAGCTGCTCGATGCCTTCGCCGGCCTGTGGTGCGTCAACATCGGCTACGGCCGCAAGGAGCTGGGCGAGGTGGCGTCGAAGCAGATGACGCAGCTGGCCTACTACAACAGCTTCTTCCAGTGCACCACCGAGCCGACCATCGAACTGGCGGCCAAGCTGGCCGAACTGGCGCCGGGCGACCTCAACCATTCCTTCTTCGTCAATTCCGGCTCCGAGGCCAACGACACCATCCTGCGCCTGGTGCGCCATTTCTGGGCGGTGCAGGACAAGCCGCAGAAGAACATCTTCATCGGCCGCCACGATGGCTACCACGGCACCACCATGGCCGGTGCCAGCCTGGGCGGCATGAAGGGCATGCACAAGCAGGGCGGTCTGCCGATCCCCGACATCCACCACATCGATCCGCCGTTCTGGTTCGCCGACGGCGGCGACCTGTCCGAGGAGGAATACGGCCTGGTCGCGGCGCGCCGGCTGGAGCAGAAGATCTTGGAACTGGGGCCGGAGCGCGTGGCGGCCTTCATCGGCGAGCCCATCATGGGCGCCATCGGCGTGTACATCCCGCCGATGACCTACTGGCCCGAGATCGAGCGCATCTGCCGCCAGTACGACGTGCTGCTGATCGCCGACGAGGTGATCTGCGGCTTCGGCCGTACCGGCGAATGGTTCGGTTCGCAGTATTTCGGTTTCCAACCGGACATCATGCCGGTGGCCAAGGGCATCACCTCCGGCTACATCCCGCTGGGCGCCGCGATGTTCAACGATCGCGTCTCGAAGGTGCTGAAGGAGCAGGGCGGCGAACTGGCGCATGGCGCAACGTACTCCGGGCACCCGGTCTGTGCGGCGGTGGCGCTGGAGAACATCCGCATCCTGCAGGACGAGAAGATCGTCGAGCGCGCGAAAGCCGAGGTCGCCCCCTATCTGGCCCAGCGCTGGGCCGAGCTGGGCGAGCACCGGTTGGTGGGGCAAGCCCGTATCGCCGGCATGGTCGGGGCGCTGGAACTGGTGCCGGACAAGAAGAAGCGGGCATTCTTCCCCGAACGCGGCACGGTGGGTCCCCGTTGCCGCGACCACGCGCTGAAGCACGGACTGATCCTGCGCGCCACCTGGGACGCCATGCTGCTGTCGCCGCCGCTGATCATCACGCGCGCGCAGGTGGACGAACTGTTCGACAAGACGTGGAAAGCGCTCAACGACACCGCGGCGGATCTGGGTATGTGATGTCATGGCGCGGTTCGTGCGCTGCGTCACAGCGCCGCGGCCCGGGCGTATGATGTTTCCATCCCCCGATCCTGTTCCATGGAGACCCCGATGAAGCTCAAGACCCTCACCGTCATGCTGGCCGCCGCCGCCCTGGCCGCCTGTGGCGGCAAGGACGAGAAGGCCGCCACAGGTGCGCCCTCCAAGACGCTCAACGTCTACAACTGGTCCGACTACATCGCCGAGGACACCATCCCCGAGTTCGAGAAGGCCACCGGCATCGCGGTGACCTACGACGTGTTCGACAGCGACGAGATGGTCGAGACCAAGTTGCTGGCCGGCAGCAGCGGCTACGACGTGGTGGTCCCCTCGCTGAGCTTCCTCGGCCGGCAGATCCAGGCCGGCGTGTTCCTGCCGCTGGACAAGAGCAAGATCCCCAACCTGAAGAACCTCGACCCGGCCATGCTCAAGCGCATCGAGCAGCAGGACCCGGGCAACCAGTACGCCGTACCTTATCTCTGGGGCACCAGCGGCATCGGCTACAACGTCGACAAGATAAAGGCGGTCTTCGGCGACACCGCCGTCACCGGCAGCTGGGACGTGGTGTTCAAGCCGGAAAACGCCGCCAAGCTGAAGGACTGCGGCATCACCGTGCTGGACACGCCGTCGGAGCTGATCCCGATCGCGCTGAACTATCTGGGCGAGGATCCGCACAGCTTCGATCCGGCCGTGATCGACAAGGCCGCCGCGCTGCTGAAGTCGATCCGTCCCTACATCCGCAACTTCCACTCGTCCTCGTACATCAACGACCTGGCCAACGGCGATGTCTGCCTGGTGGTCGGCTGGTCGGGCGACATCATCCAGGCGCGCGACCGCGCTGCCGAAGCGGGCAACGGCGTCAACGTCGCCTATTCCATCCCGAAGGAAGGCGCGCCGCAGTGGTTCGACATGCTGGCCATCCCGAAGGATGCCAAGAACGTCGACAACGCCTACGCCTTCATCAACTATCTGCTCGACCCGAAGGTCGCGGCGGCCAACACGAACTACGTGACCTATCCGAATCCGGTCCCGGCGTCGAAGCCGATGGTGGATCAGGCCATCGCCGAAGACCCGACGATCTACCCGCCGGCCGAGGTGGACGCGAAGCTCTTCACCTTCGCGGTCCTGCCGCCGGAGGTCGACCGGCAATACACGCGGATCTGGACGGAACTGAAGACCGGACGCTGAAAATCACGAGGGCGCGTGCCATGACGGACGCGCCCTCTGTCATCGTGCCGCCACGACATTACCGGCGGCACAAGGGGAGAGGGGAGACGGGGAGCACGACGGCACGGAACCGGCCATTGCAACGACAGCACGCCCGCGCCGGCCTGGTGGCGATGCGGGAACCACATCAAGCCGCCCTCGCGGGCCGAATGGAGAGAGATTGATGAAACTGCGCGTACTGGCAACCACCCTGGCCCTGTGTACCCTTGCGGCGTGCGGGAAGTCGGGCAGCGAAGGCGATACCGGGGCTCCCGCCGCGGGCGGCGCAAAGCAGGTCAACGTCTACAACTGGTCCGACTACATCGCCGAAGACACCATCCCCAATTTCGAGAAGCAGTCCGGCATCAGGGTCACCTACGACGTGTTCGACAGCAACGAGGTGCTGGAGACCAAGCTGCTGGCCGGCAGCAGCGGCTACGACGTGGTCGTGCCGACGATGAACTTCCTGGGCCGGCAGATCCAGGCGGGGGTGTTCCTGCCGCTGGACAAGAGCAAGATCCCCAACTACGCCAACCTGGACCCGGCCATCATGAAGCGCCTGGAGAACCAGGACCCGGGCAACCAGCACGCGATCCCCTACATGTGGGGCACCACCGGCATCGGCTACAACGTGGACAAGGTGAAGGCCGCATTCGGCAACACCGACCTCGCCAGCAGCCTGGACATCGTGTTCAAACCGGAGAACATCAGCAAGCTGAAGGACTGTGGCGTGACCTTCCTCGATACGCCGTCGGAGATCATACCGATCGCGCTGAACTATCTGGGCGAGGATCCCAACAGCCACGATCCGGCCGTGATCGACAAGGCGGCCGCGCTGCTGAAGACCATCCGCCCCTACATCACCAACTTCCATTCCTCGCAGTACATCGACGCCATGGCCAACGGCGACACCTGCCTGGTGGTGGGCTGGTCCGGCGACATCATCCAGGCGCGCGACCGTGCCGTGGAGGCCAAGAACGGCGTCAACATCGCCTATGCCATTCCCAAGGAAGGTGCGCCGCAGTGGTTCGACATGCTGGCCATCCCCAAGGACGCCAAGCACGTGGATGAAGCCTATGCCTTCATCAACTATCTGCTCGACCCGCAGGTGATGGCCAACAATTCAAACTTCATCAGCTATCCCAACGCCATTCCCAAGGCGAAGGAACTGATGGACAAGGCCATCACCGGTGATCCGACCATCTATCCCACGCCCGAGGTGGAGGCCAAGCTGTTCACCTTCGCCATCATCCCGCCGGAAGTGGATCGCCAGTACACGCGCATCTGGACGGAACTGAAGACGGGCAAGTAAGCGCCGCCGCCGGGGCGGATGGCCTCCGTCCCGGGTCCGGTGGATCCACGCGATACATCACGGCCGGCGCCGGCATGGCGCCGGCGACCAGGGGAGTTCCATGGCGGCAGAACAGGGCAATGGCGCGGCACCGAATGGCAAGGCGAGCGCGCAGGAGTATCTGCGCATCGTCGACGTACGCAAGGAATTCGACGGCTTCGTCGCCGTGGACGACACCAACCTGACCATCCGCAAGGGCGAGATCTTCGCGCTGCTGGGCGGCTCGGGCAGCGGCAAGTCGACGCTGCTGCGCTGCCTGGCGGGCTTCGAGAAACCGACGTCCGGCAAGATCTACCTCGATGGCCAGCTGCTCAACGACCTGCCGCCGTACGAGCGGCCGCTCAACATGATGTTCCAGTCGTATGCGCTGTTTCCGCACATGACGGTGGAACAGAACATCGCCTTCGGCCTGAAGCAGGACGGCCTTTCGAAGGAGGCCATCAGGAAGCGCGTCGAGGAGATGCTGGCGCTGGTGCAGCTGGGCAAGCTGGCCAAGCGCAAGCCGCACCAGCTGTCCGGCGGCCAGCAACAGCGCGTCGCGCTGGCTCGGTCGCTGGCCAAGGGTCCGAAGCTGCTACTGCTGGACGAGCCGATGGGCGCGCTGGACAAGAAGCTGCGCTCGCAGATGCAGCTGGAACTGGTCAGCATCATCGAGAAATCCGGCGTGACCTGCGTGATGGTCACCCACGACCAGGAAGAGGCCATGACCATGGCCACCCGCATCGCGCTGATGGACCAGGGCTGGATCCGCCAGGTGGGCACGCCCGACGAGATCTACGAGCAGCCCACCAGCCGCTTCGCCGCCGAGTTCATCGGCTCGGTCAACCTGATCGAGGGCGTGGTGGAGGAGGACGAGGCCGACTACGTCACGATCCGCTCGCCGCAGCTGCCGGACCCCATTTACATCGGCCACGGCATCTCCGGCTTCGAAGGGCAGGAGGTCGGCTTCGCGGTGCGGCCGGAGAAGCTGGGCATCGGCAAGCAGGAGCCCGAACAGCCCCATAACAAGGCCAAGGGCGTGATCGAGGACATCGCCTACTTCGGCAGTCACTCGGTCTACCACGTGCGCCTGCCCAGCGGATACAAGTTCATGGCCAACTTCGCCAACGTGCAGCGCTGGGCCAGCGAGGGCCTCACCTGGAACGACGAGGTCTGGGTGTGGTGGGGCGACAACGACGGCGTGGTGCTGACCTCATGAACATCCTCCGCTCCCTGGGCAAGCGTCTGCCGGGGCCGCGCTGGGGCGTCATTTCGGTGCCCTATGTGTGGCTGCTGCTGTTCTTCGCCATCCCGTTCCTGATCGTGCTGAAGATCTCGTTCGCCAAGCTGGCGATCGCGATGCCGCCGTACACGCCCATCCTGGAGTACATCGACGAGGCGCTGACGCTCAAGCTCAACCTGGGCAACTACACGGCGCTGTTCACGGATTCGCAGTACATCCAGGCCTATCTCAGTTCCATCAAGATCGCGGCCATCTCCACCTTCCTGGCCCTGCTGGTCGCATACCCGATCGCCTACGTCATCGCGCGGCTGCCCCCCTCGACGCGCAACATCGCGATGATGCTGGTGGTGTTGCCGTCGTGGACGTCGTTCCTGATCCGCGTTTACGCCTGGATCGGCATCCTCAAGAACAACGGTCTGCTCAACAACCTGCTGATGAAGATCGGCATCATCGACGAGCCGCTGCAGATCCTGTACACGCCCATGGCCGCGTACATCGGCGTCGTCTACTGCTACCTGCCGTTCATGGTGCTGCCGCTGTACACCAACCTGGTGAAACACGACCACCGCCTGCTGGAAGCCGCCTACGACCTGGGCGCGAAGCCTTGGAAGGCGTTCTTCACCATCACCCTGCCGCTGTCCAAGGCCGGCATCATCGCCGGCTGCATGCTGGTGATGATTCCGGCGGTGGGCGAGTTCGTCATTCCGGAGCTGCTCGGCGGCCCGGATACACTGATGATCGGTCGTGTGCTGTGGGGCGAGTTCTTCAACAACCGCGACTGGCCCGCGGCATCGGCGGTGGCCATCGTGATGCTGATCCTGTTGCTGATTCCCATCCTGATCTTCAACCGCGTGCAGCAGCGCGAGCTAGAAGGGAGGCTGACATGAGTCGTGTCGGACAACGCGCCGTCAACTGGACGGTGCTGGGGCTGGGCTTCGCCTTCCTGTACGTGCCGGTGTTCATCCTGATGGTGTACTCCTTCAACGAGTCGCGCCTGGCCACGGTCTGGTCCGGCTTTTCGTTCAAGTGGTACGGCGAGCTGTTCCGCGACGACAAGATGCTGCGCGCGGCGTGGATCAGCATCAAGGTGGCGTTCTGGACGGCGACCGCCGCGGTGGTGCTGGGCACCATGGCGGCGCTGGTGATGACGCGCATGCGCCGCTTTCCGGGCAAGACGCTGTTCGGGGCGCTGATCACCGCGCCGCTGGTGATGCCGGAAGTGATCATCGGCCTATCGATCCTGCTGATGTTCGTGTCGCTGGGCGAGTTCGTCGGCTTCAAACCCGGCGGCATCCTGTCCATCTGGATCGCGCACGTCACCTTCACCCTTGCGTTCGTCACCGTGGTGGTGTCTTCGCGTCTGTCCGAACTGGACAAGTCGCTGGAGGAGGCCGCGATGGACCTGGGGGCGAACCGGATCAAGGTGTTCTTCCTGATCACGCTGCCGATCATCGCGCCGGCGCTGGTCTCGGGCTGGCTGCTGGCCTTCACGCTGTCGCTGGACGACGTGGTGATCGCCAGTTTCGTCGCCGGACCCAGTTCCACCACGCTGCCGATCGAGGTGTTCTCGTCGGTGCGACGAGGGCTCAGCCCCAAGATCAACGCGCTGGCCACGCTGATGATCCTGGTGGTGAGCGTGGCCGCGTTCCTGGGGTGGTGGTTCATGTATCGCGAGGAGAAGCGTCGCCAGCGCGACGTGCAACTGGCGTTGCAGGAGAACGGGTAGGGCGAGGGCGGCCTCGCATGCGCCGCATCCCGATCCCCGTGTAGGAGCGCCCCGTAGGCGCGATGCTCTTCGTTCGGGCGTGGGAAAAGCGTCGCGCCCATGGGGCGCTCCTACAGAGCAACCACGATCCGATAACACACGCTGTCCGAAGATGTCGGCCAGGCAAGAGAACTTCCCATGACCGTCGAAACCATCAATCCCGCGACCGGCAAGGTCGAGTATCGCCACGAACTGATGACGGCCGCGCAGGTCGATGCCACGCTTGCGGCCGCGCAGCAGGCCTTTCCCGCATGGGCGGCGCTGTCGCTGGCCGAGCGCGGCAAGGTCCTGCGCGCGGTCGGCGTCGAGCTGCGCCGCCGCCGCGAAGACATCCAGCGCATCATGACGGCGGAGATGGGCAAGCTGCGCAAGGAAGCCCTGGCCGAGGTCGACAAGTGCGCAGGTGCCTGCGACTACTACGCCGACCACGCGGCCGACTACCTGCACGACCAGCCCGTGTCCACGGACGGGCAGCGCAGCTACGTGCGTTACGAGCCGATCGGCTGCGTGCTGGCGGTGATGCCGTGGAACTTCCCGATCTGGCAGGTGTTCCGTTTCCTTGCGCCGGCGCTGATGGCGGGCAACGTGGCGGTGCTCAAGCACGCCAGCAACGTCCCGCGCTGTGCCGACGTGATCGCGGAGGTACTGGCGGCGGCAGGGCTGCCGGCCGGGGTGTTCGGCGTGCTGCATATCGACAACGACCAGGCGGCCGAGGTGATCCGCGACGCGCGCGTCGCCGCCGTGACGTTGACCGGTAGCGAGCGCGCGGGGCGCTCCGTCGCCGCCAATGCCGGTAGCCAGTTGAAGAAGAGCGTGATGGAGCTGGGCGGCAGCGATGCCTTCATCGTGCTGGACGATGCCGATCTCGACAAGACCGTCGCGGGCGCCGTGGCCTCGCGCTTCGGCAATGCCGGCCAGACCTGCATCGCGGCCAAGCGCTTCATCGTGCAGGAAGGCATCGCGGATGAATTCGTGAAGCGCTTCGTGGAGGCGGCAGCCAAGCTGCGACTGGGCGATCCGCAGGACGACGCCACCACGCTGGCGCCGATGGCGCGGCAGGACCTGCGCGACGAGCTGCACAAACAGGTGCAGGCGAGCGTGGCCAAGGGCGCGAAGGTGCTGCTCGGCGGCGAACCCGATGCGTCGCACGCCGGTTATCCGGCGTCGATCCTCGATGCGGTCGCGCCCGGCATGCCCGCCTACGAAGAGGAACTGTTCGGCCCGGTCGCGAGCATCCTGCGCGTGAAGGACGATGCCGAAGCCGTGCGGGTCGCCAACGACACCACCTTCGGTCTGGGCGGCAGCGTGTGGACCCGCGACGTGGACCGTGGCGACCGGATCGCGCGCCAGCTGCAGGTGGGTGCGGCCTTCGTCAATGCCATCGTGCGCAGCGACGTGCGATTGCCGTTCGGCGGCACCAAGCGCTCCGGCTTCGGTCGCGAACTGGCGGAGCACGGCATCCACGAGTTCATGAACATCAAGTCGGTCTACATCGCCTGATTGATCCGCGGGAGAGCCCGGGGGCGCCCCGCAATGATTGTCCGCTTCGATGGAACGGATGGTTACGTCGGCCGCCGTTCCTAAGCCGCCATGCCGGTGCCATCTTGTCGGCAGTTGAACTGGAGGCGCCATGAGCACCCTGACCGATACCACCCCCGCCCGCGTGATCCGTACCGTACGCGGCCGACCCACGTCCGATGGCGCGGGCGTCAAGCTCACGCGCGTGATCGGCGGTCCCGACCTGCCCGACCTGGATCCGTTCCTGCTGCTGGACGAGTTCGGCACGGACAAGGCCGAGGACTACATCGCCGGCTTCCCGGAACATCCGCATCGCGGCTTCGAAACCGTCACCTACATGCTCGATGGCCGCATGCGCCATCGCGACAACCATGGCAACGAAGGCCTGCTGACGCCGGGCGCCGTGCAGTGGATGACGGCCGGGCGCGGACTGGTGCATTCGGAGATGCCGGAACAGGAATCCGGGCGCATGCGCGGGTTCCAGCTGTGGGTGAACCTGCCCGCGCGCGAGAAGATGACGGCGCCGAAGTACCAGGAGTTCGCTCCGGATCGCATTCCTGTCGCCAAGCCGGCGGCAGGCGTGGAGGTGAAGGTGATCGCAGGCCGTGTCGGTGACGTGCAGGGTCCGATTTCGCAGCCTGCCACCGATCCGGTGTATCTCGATATCGCGCTCGATGCGGGCAAGGCATGGGAGTACGCATTGCCGGCCGGGCACAATGCGTTTGCCTACGTGTTCGAAGGCGCGCTCACGGTGGGTGAGGGTGACGAAGCGCGGCCGCTGGATACCCACGAAATGGGCGTGCTCGGTGGCGGCGAAGTGCTGCAGGTGCGGGCAGGCAGTCGTCCTGTGCGTGTGATCGTGGTGGCGGGCCGTCCGCTGCGCGAACCGGTGATGCGCCACGGCCCGTTCGTCATGAATACGCGGCAGGAACTGATGCAGGCCTTCGTGGATTTCCAGGAAGGCCGCTTCTGAAAGAGGGAGCGGGCCGGGATACCCCCGGCCCGCGCCATCAGTTGCCCGCGGAAAGCTGCGCGCTGGTGGCGCGCACGTCGAGCTGCTCGGTCAACGCGATCAGCGTGCCCAGTTCCTCGGGCGATTCGGCGTTGATCCAGACCTGTGCATAGCGGTCGTTGTCGAGTTCGACCACGGTGATGCGGCGGGACTGCATGTCGGGCATGTCGCGCCCTCCCAGGTCCGGCCGGTACCAGTACACGTCCTCGCCGGAGAAGGTGCCTTCCTCTTCGCGCAGCCGACGTTCCAGGCTGATCCTGGGATCGCGCGAGGTCAGCATCACGTTGAGCACCTGGCGCCCGTCGGCGGTGACCGCCTTGCAGGCGATGAAGGTGGCGTCCACGCGCTGTTCCCACTGCAGGCCCGCACTGGCGGGCAGGGTGGGGCAGGGCGGCGCTTCCTGCGACCACACGGACGTGGAGGCCAGCAGGAGGCAGGCGGCGATCAAGGTCTTCATGCGGTGTCCCCTTGGTTGGTCGCCCGGAAGGCGTGCTTCGGATCTTCCGAACACCGCGACGGGCCTGCGGCCCTGTTCCATCCCTTGCTGTCCCCGGCGTCGGTTGCCGTGTTCCCCCGGCAATGGTCCGACCTTAGCCCATGCTGCGCCGCAGAACAACGCTGCCCGGTCCCGGAAGCGCGCATGCGAGGCAGGGAAAACGCGTTGCCCGGCAGGGCCGGGCAACGTCGGCAGGCTTCAGCTGCGTTCCCTTCCCAGCCAGCCGTACAGCAGCATGCCGCCGATCAGGCCGCCCAGCACAGGCGCCAGCCAGAACAGCCACAGCTGGCCGATGGCGGCGGGCCCGGCGAACACCGCCACGGCGGTGGAGCGTGCGGGGTTCACGGACGTGTTGGTGACCGGGATGCTGATCAGGTGGATCAGGGTCAGGGCCAGGCCGATGGCGATGGGGGCGAAGCCCGCCGGCGCGCGCCCGTGGGTGGACCCCATGATGACGATCAGGAAGAACGCGGTGAGCACCACTTCGGTCAGGAAGGCGGCGGCGACGGAATAGCCGCCGGGCGACATCGCCCCGTACCCGTTGCTGGCGAACGCGCCGGCGGCGTTGGGGTCCACCGCGAACGCCGGCTGTCCGCTGGCGATCTGCCACAGGATGAAGCCCGCCGCGATGCCACCGGCGACCTGCGCCACCACGTAGGGCAGCAGTTCTTTCGCGGAGAAACGGCCACCGGCCCACAGGCCCACGCTGACCGCCGGGTTGAAGTGTCCGCCCGAGATGTGGCCGAACGCGTAGGCGCCGGTCAGCACGGTCAGGCCGAACGCGAGCGCCACGCCCAGGAAGCCGATGCCCAGCGGATTGCCGTCACCGCCGAAATGCGCGGCCAGTACGGCGCTGCCGCAGCCGCCCAGGACCAGCCAGAACGTCCCCAGGAATTCCGCCGCGAGTTTCTTCGTCAGACTCATGCCAGCCCCCAATGCGTGCGTGCCCCGTCACATGACGGTGGGCGCACGATAGCGGAACCGGAACGGCACAGGTGTTTGCTTTGCGTTAGCCGCCCATGCTTCAAACGCGACTGAAGTAAAACTCACATTTCGCGTGCCGGCGCGGCTCAGCGCTCCGGCAGCGGAATGAACTCGGTCTCGCCCGGCACCTGGCCGAAGCGGCCGTCCAGCCAGTCCTGCTTGGCCTGGTCGATCCGCTCCTGCGAACTGGACACGAAGTTCCACCACATGTGGCGCGGTGCATCCAAGGGCTCGCCGCCCATCAGCAGGCCCTTCACCGGCGTCTTCGCCCGCAGCACCGGACGGCTGCCGCGGTCGAACACCACCAGATGCTTCTCCGGGATGTCGGCGCCATCGACCTGTGCGTCGCCTTCCAGCACGTACAGCGCCCGCTCGACATGGCCTGCGTCGATCTCCAGTTCGGCATCGGGTTGCAGGTCCACGGCCACATTGAAGGTGCCGCTGAAGACCTTCACCGGCGATTCCTCGCCGTAGGCGCGGCCGGCGATGACGCGCAGGCGCGCGCCGGCGCGCTCGACCACCGGCAGGGTGGCGGCCGCGTGGTGGTGGAACTCCGGTGCGACCTCCTCGTACGACTTCGGCAGCGCCACCCAGGTCTGCATGCCATGCACGTCGTGGCGGCCGGTGCGCACATCGGCAGGCGTGCGCTCGGAATGGGCGATGCCGCGGCCGGCGGTCATCCAGTTGACGTCGCCGGGCGCAATCACCTGTTCCGAGCCCAGCGTGTCGCGATGATGGATGGCGCCACTCCAGAGGAAGGTCACCGTCGCCAGGCCGATGTGCGGATGCGGGCGCACGTCGATGCCGCGCCCCGGCTCGAACACGGCCGGCCCCATGTGGTCGACGAACACGAACGGCCCCACGCTGCGGGCCTGCAGGCTGGGAACGGCGCGGCGGACGTTGAAGCCGCCGCCCAGGTCGTGCACGCGCGGCGCGATGATCGTGGTCATGTCATGTCCTCGTTGGATGGCCCGCAGCATCGCATGGGCCGATGCCGGACCCGACGACGATACGGAAACGGTCCGTTGCGGGTCATCCCCCATCCGGGCAGGTAAGGCGGTCAGTCGCGGCGCGAGGCCAGGCGATCCGCCAGACGGGTGGGTTCGGGCAGGCGGTAGCCGCGCAGCGTGCGCAGGACGGCGTCCAGCGCGCCCTGCATGGACACGCGATGACCCGGCGAGACGAACAGCGGGTTGCAGCGCACCTTGCTGCGCAGGGCCCAGCCGATCTGTTCGCCGCGATGGAGCAGCGGCACATGTTCGCCGGCCAGTGCACCCAGCGGATCGTGCCGTCCGCACAGCACGTTCTTGGCCACGCCGATGCTGGGCAGGCCGGTGACCACGCCGAAATGCGCGGCAATGCCCAGTCGCCGCGGATGCGCGATGCCGTGGCCATCCACGAACACCAGGTCCGGCGTGTGCGGCAGGCGCTCGAGCGCGGCGACCAGGGCCGGAAGTTCGCGAAAGCTCAACAGCCCCGGGACATACGGCATCGAAGTGGGAACGCGCACGATCTCGGTCGCGACCGGCTGCAGCGTATCGGCGGCCAGCAGCACGGCGGCGGCGCGGGTGATGGCACCGGCGTCCTCGAACCCGACATCGAATCCGCCCAGCCAGCGCGGTGCTTCAGGCGCGTCGTCGCGCAGCATCACCTCCGCGGCCAGGCGTTGCTGCACCCGGCGTGCATCGGCGGCACTGCCGTCCCAGTCGCCGAACAGGCCGCTCATGGCCGCGACGAGGCGCCGTACCGCTGCACTTCCAGCGACGCGCGGCCGTCCGCAGCGAAGCGCACGATGGACATGCGGTCGTACTCGGTGTCGTCCATCGGCACAGTGGCACAGGCACACAGCGCCGCCACCAGGTCCGGCACGGTGTTGCTGTGGGCGACGACCAGCACGGTGCCCGCATCGTGCGCCTGGCGCCACTGCGCGGCGACCTCGGCCGCGGGACCACGCGCGAAGTACGCCTGCACCGGCACGCCGTGCAGCGCGGCGGCCGGCTGCGCGGTCTGCTGGGTGCGGCGGAACTCGGTGGCATAGGCGGCCATCAGTGGCGCGTCGCGCAGGCGTTCGGCCAATGCGGTGGCGCGTGCCCGTCCTGCGGCGGACAGTCCGGGATTCTCCGGATCGTCGGTCGCCTTCTCGGCGTGGCGCACCACCACGAAGGTCAGCGGCGCGGTATCCCGCGGCACCGTGGTGCCGCATGCGACCAACAGGTGTACCAGCAGCAGGGCGAGGAGAACGCGGAACCGTCGCGGCATACGCAGGGGATCCTGGGACAAGGGTGGGTGCCGAGCGTGCAATGCGGGCAGGACCGGTGCAAGCGGCATCGTCACGGGTTGGCCGCTACGATAGGGCCAGGTCCGTGAAGAAGGGGAGACCATGCGCAAGTGGCTGCGCCGGCTGGGCATTGCGGTGGTGCTGATGGCGGTGGCGTCGGCGACGGCGTTGTACAGCTACGGACGCTTCGCCGAGGCGGCACGGGGGCCGGCCTCGCATGCGCTGCCGACCGCGGCCGATGCCACCGCGCTCGACCGCGCCGTCGCGCCCCTGTTGCGCGCGCATCCCGGGCGCAGCGGCATGGCGCTGCTGGCCGACAACCTGGATGCCTTCACCGTGCGTGCCGCCAGCGCTCGTGCTGCGGGGCGCAGCCTGGACCTGCAGTACTACATCTGGAACCACGACTTCACCGGGAACCTGCTGGGCTACGAGGTGCTGCGCGCGGCCGACCGCGGCGTGCGCGTGCGCCTGCTGCTGGACGACATGACCGCGCACGGCAAGGATTCTCACCTGGCCGCGCTGGATGCGCACCCCAATATCGAAGTGCGCCTGTTCAATCCCTCGCGCAGCCGCGCCGGCGTGCTGGGGCGGGCCAGCGAAATGCTGCTGCGCCCGGTGGCGATGAATCGCCGCATGCACAACAAGGCCTGGATTGTCGACGGCCGGGTGGCGGTGGTGGGCGGACGCAACGTGGGCGACGAGTATTTCGATGCCGCCGCGCAGACCAACTTCCTCGACCTGGACGCGGTACTGGTGGGGCCGGCGGTGCGGCAGACGTCGGCGATCTTCGACGACTTCTGGAACAGCGCCTCGGTCATTCCGCTCGCCGCGCTGTCCGGGGCAGAAGAGGGCGCGCTGGCGCGACTGCGTGCGCATGGCGACGCCGGCTATCGTTCCACGCGCGCCGCCGACTATGTCGCGCGCCTGCGAAGCAGCCCGGGATTGCCGGCGCTGGTGGGTGGAAACGCGCTTCACTGGCTGGATGAGGTGGGCGTGTACTCGGATCCCGCTGCCAAAGGACAGGGCGAAGGGAAGGCGCAATGGCTGGTCCACCGGCTGGGCAGGGCGATGGGCCTGGCGAAGCGCGAGTTGCGGGTGATCTCGCCGTACTTCGTGCCTGGCGAGGAGGGCACGCGCTGGCTGGTGGGCAAACGCGCGCAGGGCGTCGACGTGAGCGTGCTGACCAATTCGCTGGCGGCCAACGACGTGATGGCCGTGCACGGCGGCTACGCGCCGTACCGGGTTCCGCTGCTGGAGGGCGGCGTGACGCTGTACGAGCTGATGCCGCACGGACGGCAGGACAGCAGCCTGTTCGGGTCCAGCGGCGCCAGCCTGCATACCAAGGCGTTCGCGGTGGATGCGGAGCGCGGCTTCATCGGGTCGTTCAACCTCGACCCACGGTCGGTCAACCTCAACACCGAGATGGGCATCCTGTTCCGCGACCGCGCCGCCACCGCGGCGCTGCTGCGCAGCTACGAGGCCAAGATCGCGCCGGACAAGAGCTATCGCGTGCGCCTGCTCGACGGCGAGCTGCGTTGGGACGATGCATCCGTTGCGCCGCCGCGTACCTGGGATCGCGAGCCGGAAGCCAGTGCATGGCGCCGCTGGACCGCCCGCGCCGTGGGCTGGCTGCCGATCGAGTCGCAGCTGTAGCGCTCAGGCCTCGCGCAGGTCGGCGTTGCGCATCAGCTGTTCGAACACGCGGAAGACCTCGGGATCGATCTTCTGGTGCTGCTCGGCATGCAGGATGCGCATGGCCGTTTCGTGGCTGCGGGCTTCGGCATACGTGCGGCGCGTGGTCATCGCATCGTAGCTGTCGGCCACGCGCAGCAGGCGCGCGCCCAGCGGGATGGCGTCGCCGGCCAGTCCGTCGGGATAGCCGCTGCCGTCCATGGCTTCGTGATGGTGGCGGATCAGCGTGGCGACCTCCGAGGCATGCGCATGGCCGCTGGCCAGGAAGATGCGCTCGCCCAGTTCGCTGTGCGCGCGGATGGCCGGCCAGTCGTCGTCGGGCACCGTGCCCGGATGCAGCAACACGCGGTCGGGCACGCCGATCTTGCCCACGTCGTGGAAGTGCGCCGCCAGCTCCAGCTGCTCCAGCTGGGCCGGCTCCAGGTCGAAGCACTGGCCCAGCGCCCGTGCGATGCGACCGGTGCGGTCGCAGTGCCCGCGCGTATAGGCGTCGCGCACCTCGATCGCCAGTGCCAGCGACTCCATCGAGCAGGCGATGTCGCCGAAGTCGGGGGAGGGATCGAAGCTCACGGCGTAGCGACCTGGGACGGGACGTGGCACAGGGTGGCGGAAACTCGGAAGCCAGGCAAGGCGGTCGTCCTCATGGGGACAGCGTCGCCAGCAGCGCTTTCGCCGCATTGAAGCGGTCAGGGGCGTCGGGCAGCGGGACCTTGATGCGCAGCTTGTCCGGCCCGTCCATGGCATAGAGCCTGGGCTGTTTCTGGATCAGCTGGATCACCGCCATCGGATCGATGTTCGGCTTGCTCTCGAACACGATGCGACCACCGTGCTCGCCGAGCTCCAGCTTGCGGATGCCCAGCGCATTGGCCGCCAGCTTCAGTTCGGCCGTGGCGAACAGGTACTTCGCCGGATCGGGCAGCAGGCCGAAGCGGTCGATCATCTCCACCTGCAGATCGCGCAGGTCCTCCTTGTCCGGCGCGCTGCTGATGCGCTTGTACAGGGTCAGGCGCGTGTGCACGTCGGGCAGGTAGTCTTCGGGGATCAACGCCGGCACGTTGAGTTCGACGTCGGCGCCGCGTCGCTCCTGGCCCACGTCCACGTCGGGCAGGTGGCCGGCCTTGATGGAGCGCACGGCGCGTTCCAGCAGCTCGGTGTACAGGCTGAAGCCGACTTCGGCCATCTGCCCGCTCTGGTCCTCGCCCAGCAGCTCGCCGGCACCACGGATCTCCAGGTCGTGCGTGGCCAGGGTGAACCCCGCACCCAGCTCGTCCATCGAGGCGATGGCCTCCAGCCGGCGCTGCGCGTCGGCGGTGATGCTGCGCTTGTCGGGCACCACCAGGTACGCGTAGCTGCGGTGGTGCGAACGACCCACGCGTCCGCGCAGCTGATGCAGCTGCGCCAGGCCGAACTTGTCGGCGCGGTTCATGATGATGGTGTTGGCGTTGGGGATGTCGATGCCCGACTCGATGATCGTCGTGCACAGCAGCACATTGAAGCGCTGCTTCTGGAAATCCAGCATCACCTGTTCCAGCTCGCGCTCGGGCATCTGCCCGTGCGCCACGCCGATGCGCGCCTCCGGCACCAGTTCCTGCAGTTCGCGCTGCATGCGGCCGATGCTCTCCACGTCGTTGTGCAGGAAGTACACCTGGCCGCCGCGCGACAGTTCGCGCTGGAAAGCTTCCCTCAGCAGCGCGTCGTCCCAGGGCGTGACGAAGGTCTGCACCGCCATGCGGTTGGCCGGGGGCGTGGCGATGATGGACAGGTCGCGCAGACCGGCCATCGCCATGTTGAGCGTGCGCGGGATCGGGGTGGCGGTCAGCGTCAGCAGGTGGACGTTGGCGCGCAGCGCCTTCAGCGCTTCCTTCTGGCGCACGCCGAAGCGCTGCTCTTCATCCACGATTACCAGGCCCAGGTCCTTGAACTTCACGTCCGGCTGCAGCAGGCGATGGGTGCCGACGATGACGTCGAGCTTGCCTTCGGCGAGCTTCTCCAGTTCCGCCTTGATCTCCTTGGCGGTCTTGAAGCGGGACAGCACCTCGACCTTCAACGGCCAGTCGGCGAAGCGGTCGCGGAAGTTGCGGTAGTGCTGTTCGGCCAGCAGCGTCGTCGGCACCAGCACGGCGACCTGCTTGCCGGCGCTGGCGGCGGCGAAAGCCGCGCGCACCGCGACTTCCGTCTTGCCGAAACCCACGTCGCCGCAGACCACCCGATCCATCGGCTGGCTGGACTGCAGGTCGCGCAGCACCGCTTCGATGGCCGCGCGCTGGTCGGGCGTCTCCTCGAACGGGAAGCCGGCGGCGAACGGTTCATATATCGGCCGGTCAACGTGCAGTGACAGGCCCGCACGCGCCTGCCGGCGTGCCTGGATCTCCAGCAGTTCCGCCGCCACGTCGCGGACCTTCTCTGCCGCCTTCTTCTTCGCCTTCGCCCAGGCTTCACCGCCGAGGGAATGCAGCGGGGCGGTTTCCGGCGAGGCACCGGAGTAGCGGCTGATCAGGTGCAGCTGCGCGACCGGCACGTACAGGCGGTCGCCCTTGGCGTATTCGATCTCCAGGAACTCGCCCGGCATGCCGCCCACGTCCATCGCGATCAGGCCGCGGTAGCGGCCCACGCCGTGGTCCTCGTGGACGATGGGCGCGCCCTCGGTCAGCTCGCCGAGGTCACGGATGATGGCTTCGGGTTCGCGGCCGGTGCGCCTGCGGCGATGCGCCTGGGTGGCGCGCTCGGGGAACAGCTGCCGTTCGGTGAGTACCGCGATGCGCGGGTCGTCGAGCGCGAAGCCGTCTTCCAGCGGTGCCACGGTGATGGCGAACCGGTCGCGTCCGGTACGGAACGCGGTGAAGTCCGCCAGGACGTCGGGGACGAGCGCGGCGGCCTGCAGCACCTCCAGCAGCGCCTCGCGCCGCCCCGGGGAATCGGAGGCGATCAGGATGCGGCCGGGATAGTGGCCGAGGAACGACTTCAGCGCTTCGCCGGCGGGCGCATCCTTCGCCGCCACCGGCAGGGGCGGCAGCGGCTGGTCGCCCAGCGGCAGCGCATCCCCATGGCGGCTGTGGTGCGGACCGCAGACCTCCACGCGCTGGCGCTGGTTGAGGCGCTCGCGCAGGCTGTCCGGCGACAGGTAAAGCTCGTCCGGCGGCAGCAGCGGACGCTCGATGTCGTGGCGGCGCTGGTCGTAGCGGTTGCGCGTCTGCGCCCAGAACGCTTCCGCCGCTTCGCCGAAGCCGTCGGTCAGTACCGGCAGCGCGTCGGCGTGCAGGTAATCGAACAGCGTGGAGGTGGCATCGAAGAACAGCGGCAGGTAGTACTCCACGCCCGCCGGTGCCAGACCCGATTTCAGGTCCTGATACAGCGCGCTGCGGCGCGTGTCCACGTCGAAGCGGTCGCGCAGCAGGGTCATCGCGCGTTCGACCGAGCGCTCGTCCAGCGGCACCTCGCGGCCCGGCAGCAGCTGCACCGATTCCACCCGGTCCAGCGAACGCTGGCTTTCCGGGTCGAAGTGGCGGAGCGAATCGATGGTGTCGTCCAGCAGTTCGATGCGCAGCGGCGCGTCGGCGCCCATCGGGTAGACATCCAGCAGCCCGCCGCGCACGGCGAAGTCGCCGGGGTCGAGCACCTGCGGCACGTGCCGGTAGCTGGCGGCCTCGAGGCGGCGCTTCTCGGAATCGAAGTCCAGCCGCTGGCCCATGCGGTAGTCGAAGCTGCCGCCGGCGATGTGCTTCAGCGGCGAGAGGCGCTGCATCAGCGTCTGCACCGGCACCACCACGATGCCCTTCTCCAGCGTGGGCAGGCGATGCAGGGCCGAGAGCCGTTGGGAGACGATGTCCGGATGCGGACTGAACTGGTCGTAGGGCAGGGTTTCCCAATCCGGGAATGCCACCACCGGCAGGTCTCCGGCGATGCCGAGCAGCGTGTGCAGGTCGGCTTCCAGCTGATGCGCCTCGTGGTTGTCGCGGGCGACTACCAGCAGCGGGCCTTCGTGCGCGCGCGCAGCCGAGGCGATCGACCATGCCAGCGCCGTAGGCGAGGCGGGTGCACGCCACCAGGCGCGGGACTGGCTGCCGCGGGGCAGCGGGGGAACGGGGAGGGCGGGATTCTTGGGTTCGGTCATGGGTACACGGAACAACGGCAGCGCCGGACACCATGGGGTGCCCAGCGCGAAGGGATGCGCAGTTTACCAAGCAGGCCCGCAAGGGCCGCTCACGCGTCGGAACGGATCATTCCGCGGTCAGCGGGTCGATCACCTGGGCGACGACGGAAATGCGGTCGACGGGGAACCCGCCACGGCGCGCGTGTTCCAGGACGATGTCCTCGTTGGGTGCGCGATAGACGCAATAGATCCTGTCGTCGGTGACGTAGCTGTGCTCCCACTGGATCTGCGGACCCAGGTCGTCCAGTACGCGGCAGGAGGTCCGCGAGACGGATCTGAGCTCGGCGGGCGTCATAAGGCCGGCGCCCTGGATGTCGCGTTCGATCAGGTAACGGGGCATGACGACCTCCCGGAACGGTGGCGGGGGCCACGTCCTCATCCGCTGACACGCGGTGAGCGGCTGGCGCGGGCCGACCGCCTGTCGGCGGCGTCAGGGCTCTTCGTTGAGGTCCAGCACCACCCGGACCAGGCCCGAGCCGTCGCCCTCGCGCACCCGCTTGAAGCCCAGCGACTGCGCCAGCGCAAGCATCGGCAGGTTGGTGTCCAGCACGTCGCCGTACAGACGGTCCAGTTTCTTCGAGCGGGCCCACTTGGCCAGCTTGCGCATCAGATGGCGGCCCAGGCCCTGGCCGGCGATGAAGTGGCTCACCAGGATGGCGAACTCGGCGTCGCGCGTGCGCGGCACCAGCGCCGCGCGCGCGACCGCGCCGACCAGCGCTTCGCCGGGGGGCAGTGGCTCGGCGGCGACCAGGGCGAACTCGGTGTTGGGGTCGGGATGGGTCAGGCGCTGCGCCATTTCCGGCGACAGCTCCTTCAGGGCGTACAGGAACCGGTGGCGGATCTCTTCCGGTCCCAGCAGGCCGAAGGCGCCCTGGATGGGGCCGGCATCTTCCGGACGGATCGGGCGGATCAGCAGTTCGCGCCCGCTGGGCAGGCGGAAGTGTTCATGCCACGGAGGCAGGCGTTTCGGCGCGGTCATGGGGCGATGCTCGCATGAAATCCTGAAGGGCGGCGAGGGTCGAAGGGCACACGGTTCAGGCAGCGTGGCGTTTGCCGCGCAGGCGCTGGACCGCGGTCACCACCGCCAGGATGACGGCGCCCGCCACCACGCCCACGCCCGCGTTGAACAGGTTTTCCCACAGCACGCCCCATCCGCCGTGGGTGTAGGGCTGGATAAGGTGGTGAAGCGCCGGGATGCTGTGGACCAGGATGCCGCCGCCCACCAGGAACATCGCCGCGGTGCCGGCGATGGAGAGGAATTTCATCAGGTAGGGCGCGCTGTACAGGATGCCCCGCCCGAAGGCCCGCTTGAAGCGCGCCCAGCCGCTGTCGCGCGTGTCGGCGGTCAGCGCCAGACCGGCGTCGTCCAGCTTCACGATGCCGCCCACCAGGCCGTATACGCCCACGGTCATGATCGCCGCGATGGCGACCAGCGTCATGACCTGCTCGATGAAAGTGCGCCCGCCCAAGGTGCCCAGCGAGATCACGATGATCTCGGCCGACAGGATGAAGTCCGTGCGGATGGCGCCGCGGATCTTGTCCTTCTCGAACGCCACCATGTCGACTTTGGCATCCTGCACCGCGGCCAGCCGCTGGGCATGCGCCTGTTCGTCCTCGCCCTTGTGCAGGAACTTGTGGGCCAGCTTCTCCACGCCCTCGAAACAGAGGAAAGCGCCGCCGATCATCATCAGCGGCGTCACCAGCGGAATGTTGTACCCGCGTCCGTGCAGCCAGGTCTCCAGGGCGCTGATGGCCAGCGCGGCCGGCACCAGGATGGCCTTGTTGACCATCGAGCCCTTGGCCACCGCCCACACCACCGGCAGCTCGCGGTCGGCCTTCACGCCGGTTACCTGCTGCGCATTGAGCGCCAGGTCGTCGCCCAGCACGCCTGCGGTCTTCTTCGCGGCCACCTTCGTCATCACGGACACGTCGTCCAGCAGGGTGGCGATGTCGTCGATCAGGGCGAACAGGCTGGATCCGGCCATGGAAGAAGGGTCGTCGGCAGATAAGGGAGGGAATTCTCGCACAGCACCCTGACGGCGCCGTGTGACGCGGAGACCCGTCAGGTGGGTGGGCGCAGCCACTCCAGCCGCTGGCTGGCGCCGGCTTCGCTCAGGGCGGTGGCCAGCACCGGCAATACCGGCGCCAGCGCCTGGTCCAGCTGCCAGGGAGGGTTGAGGACCAGCATGCCGCTGCCGGTCAGGCGCAGGGGCGAGTCGTCGGGCCGCACCTGCAGTTCCGCCACGAACGCACCCCTGGACGGCAGCGCCGCCGCCTTGCGGAAGAAGGGCTGCAGGGTGCGCCGCTGCTTGATCGGATACCAGACCGCATAGGTCGCCGCCGGCCAGCGTTCCAGCGCATCCCGCAGTGCGGAGATGATCTGCGGGTATTCGGCGTCCTGTGCCTCGTAGGGCGGATCGATCAGCACCAGCCCGCGGGCGATGCGCTGCGTGCCGGCGCGCGGGGGCAGCAATGCCTTCATCGCACCGTAGCCGTCGCGCGCATGCACGGCCACGCGCGGGTCATGGGCGAACAGGTCCTTCAGTGCGGCGGCTTCCTCGGGCTGCAGTTCGCAGGCGGCCAGCCGGTCCTGGTCGCGCATCGCCTGCGCGACCAGCAGCGGTGAGCCGGGATAGGCCACCAGCGCGCCGACGGGGTTATTCGCCTGCACCGCGCGCAGGTAGGCCTCGGCCAGTGCCGGCAGGCGGGGCGCATCGAGCAGGCGGAAGACCCCTTCGTCCGCCTCGGACGTCTTGCGGCTCTCCGCCCCGCCCAGCAGGTAGCGACCACGGCCGGCATGCGTGTCCAACACGAAGAACGGCGTGTCCTTGCGCTTCAGCGCGTCGACCAGGGCCAGCAGCACGATGTGCTTGAGAACGTCGGCGTGGTTGCCTGCATGGAAGGCGTGGCGGTAATTCATGGCGTGCAGCATATATGCTTGCGCCATGCCCCGCGTACTGATTGCCGAAGACGAAGCCGCCATCGCCGACGCCGTGCTGTATGCGCTGCGCAGTGAAGGCATCGAAGCCGATCACTGCCTGCTCGCACGCGAGGTGGCGCCGCGCGTGCGCGCCGGCGGCGTTGACGTGGTGGTGCTGGACGTGGGCCTGCCCGATGGCAGCGGGTTCGACGTGTGCCGCGAACTGCGCGGCTTCAGCGACGTGCCGGTGATCTTCCTGACCGCCCGCAACGACGAGATCGACCGCGTGCTGGGGCTGGAGCTGGGCGCCGACGACTATGTCACCAAGCCCTTTTCCCCCCGCGAACTGGTGGCCCGCGTGCGTGCGCGCCTGCGCCGCGCGGGGGCGGTACCTGCCGCATCCCCGGCGTCCGCCGACCCGTGGGTCATGCGCGGCGCGTTCGCCATCGACCGCGAAGGCCACCGCATCCGCTACCGGCAGCAGCTGCTCGACCTGACCCGCTACGAGTACGCCGTGCTGGACGCGCTGCTGCAGCGCCCGGGCGCCATCCTCAGCCGCGCGCAGCTGATGGACCGCGGCTGGGACAGCGATGCCGACAGCGCCGACCGCACCGTCGACACCCACGTGAAGACCCTGCGCGCCAAGCTGCGCGCGGCCGGGGCCGATCCCGACCCGATCCGCACCCATCGCGGACTGGGTTACGCCGTCGAGGCCTGACGCATGCGCCTGGGGCTGAAGCTCGTGCTCGGCTTCTTCCTGATCGTCGGCATCGCCGCGTTCTTCGTCATGCGCGTGTTCGTCAACGAAGTGAAACCCGGTGTGCGCCAGGCGATGGAGTCCACCCTGGTGGACGCGGCCAACCTGCTGGCGGAAGTGGCCGCCGAAGACCTGAAGGCCGGTCGCATCGCCGACGGCGGGTTCGCGCGCCACGTCGCGCTGGCCCAGCAGCGCGACCCGAAGGCCTGGGTATGGCGGTTCCAGAAGCGCTCGGTCGATTACCGGGTAACGGTCACCGATGCGCGTGGCACGGTGGTGTTCGACTCGCAGGGGCGCGACGTCGGCCGCGACAACTCGCGCTGGAACGATGTCTACCGCACGCTGCGCGGCGAGTACGGCGCTCGCTCCAGTCCGGAAACCCCTGGCGATACCGCGCATACCGTGATGCACGTGGCCGCGCCCATCTACGACCCGGGCGACCGCCGCACGCTGCTGGGCGTGCTGACGCTGTCGCAGCCCAACCGCAGCATCGAGCCCTTCATCATCGCCAGCCAGCGCAGCATCCTGCTGCGCGGCGCCTGGCTGATCGGCATCTCGGCGCTGATCGGCGTGCTGATGACGTGGTGGCTGGTGCGCGGCATCGGTGGGCTGAACCGTTATGCGCAGGCCGTCAGTGCCGGCGAGCCGGTGCCGCCGCCGCGGCCGCGTGCCGACGAGATCGGCGACCTCGGGCGCGCGCTGGAGACCATGCGCCGCAAGCTGGCCGGCAAGGCCTACGTGGAGCAGTACGTGCAGTCGCTGACCCACGAGATGAAATCGCCGCTGGCCGCGATCCGCGGTGCGGCCGAGCTGCTGCAGGAGCCGCTGCCGGAGGCGGACCGCCAGCGTTTCGCGCGCCATATCCAGGCGCAGGAGCAGCGGCTCACCGAGACCATCGACAAGCTGCTCGCGCTGGCGGAAGTGGAACAGCACGGCTGGCTGCAGCGGCGCGAGCGCATCGATGCCGGCGCGCTGGTGGAGCAGGTGGTGCAGGCCGTCGACGCCAGGCTCACCCCGCATGGCGTGCGGATCCACCGCGCGCCGCCCGCGGGTGCCTGGGCGGTGGAGGGCGACGCCTTCCTGCTGCGCCGTGCCCTGGGCAATCTGCTGGACAACGCGCTTGCGTTCTCGCCGCCGGACGGTTCGGTGGAACTGGTCGTCGAACAGGCGGACGGGCAGGTACGCTTCATCGTGCGCGACCGCGGTCCGGGGATTCCGGAATACGCGCACGAACGCGTGTTCGAACGTTTCTATTCGCTGCCGCGCCCGGACAGCGGCCAGCGCAGCTCCGGACTGGGCCTGCCGTTCGTGCGCGAGGTCATGCGCCTGCACGGCGGCGAAGCCTCGCTGCGCAACCGGCCCGAGGGCGGTGCAGAAGCCGTGCTGTCGTTGCCGGCGGTCTGACACGAGACTTCACACAGCCTTCAAACACGCTTCCTGCCGGTTGCACCCGGCCACCTGACGATGCTCCCCGTATCCAACCGGGGCATCGACATGAAGTCACTGAAATTGCTGTTGCGTTTCCTCACCGTGGGCGGGCTGGTCCTGCTGCTGCTCATTCCGTTGCTGATGATCCGCGGCGTCATCCAGGACCGCGAGCGTTACCGCGCGATGGCCGAGGTGCGCGTTTCCCAGAGCATGGCCGGGGCGCAGCAGGTCGTGGGCCCGCTGCGTGTCGTGCCGTGGCGCGAGGAGCGCTTGGTCAATGCGCTGAACGAGGACGGCAAGCCCGAAGTGCGCCGGGACGTGAAGGAGGGCTATCTGCTGCAGAGCCCCGCGACCCTGGCGGTGGACGGGCATCTGCAGCCGGGCGAGCGGCGCATCGGCCTGTACACGGTGAACGTGTACGAGTGGAAGGCGGCGATGAAAGCGGGCTTCGCGCCGCTGCAGCTGCCGCAGGCTGATGGACGCATCTACGGCCAGCCCTACGTGGTGGTCGGCATGGCGGACGTGCGCGGGCTGGTCGGCACCCCCTCACTGCTGGTCGATGGCGTGCCGCGCACGCTGGCCGCCGGCACGGGCGCGATGGCCTCGCGGATGGAGGGCGTCCACGCGCTGCTGGATGCGCCGGGCGGGGCCTTGCCCGCCAGCAACGTGCACCTGGAGATGGCGCTGGCGGGCACGCAGACCCTCGGCATCGCGCCCATCGCCGACAGCAACGACATCGCGATCCGTTCGTCGTGGCGGCAACCGCTGTTCGGCGGCCGGTTCCTGCCGAACGCGAAGACGCTGGACCAGAGCGGCTTCACCGCGCGCTGGCAGGTGTCGTCGCTGGCCAGTGCGGCGCAGAGCCAGCTGGAGTCGGCATCCGGCAAACTGACCCAGGCGCCCTCGCTGCGCGTCTCGCCGGAGGGCTTCGAAGGCGATGCCGGCGGCGACACCGCCATCGACAGCGCGGTGGTCAGCCTGGTGGATACGGTGGACGTTTACACGCAGGTGGATCGGGCCAGCAAGTACGGCATCCTGTTCGTGGTGCTGACCTTCGTGGGTTTTGCCCTGTTCGAACTGATCAAGCGCCTGCCGATCCACCCGCTGCAGTACCTGCTGGTCGGCCTGGCGCTGGCGGTCTTCTTCCTGCTGCTGCTCAGTCTGTCCGAGCACATCGCCTTCTGGCAGGCCTACCTGGTGTCCGCTGCCGCGTGCATCGGATTGCAGTTCTTCTACCTGTCCGGCGTGCTGAAGAGCTGGCTGCGCGCGGCCGGCTTCGCGACCCTGCTGACGGCGCTGTACGGCGTGCTCTACCTCCTGCTGAAGTCGGAGAACAACGCGCTGCTGATGGGTTCGCTGCTGCTGTTCGGCATCCTGGCCGCGATCATGTGGGTCACCCGCAAGGTGGACTGGTATGCGCTGGGCACGGAACTGCGCTGAGGCCGCCATGATCGATCCCGCCACCCTGCATCGGCGTGCACGGCGCGTGCTGCCCGAGAAAATCGGGACCGATGCGGTCATCGTCGAGGCCATGGACGACGCCACGCTGACCATGCTGCTGTTCCCGCTCGCGCATCGGCGCAGGGGATGCCTGCTTTTCAGGCTTTCGTCGCAGACGATAGCGGCTCTGGTAGCGCGCACGGCCGGTTATCTGCAGGACGCACGCCAGGCCAGGGAGGGTCTGGGGCGCTGGACGCGTCCCCTGACGTACACCGCATGGCGGAGCCAAGGTCAGGGCGCATCGCAGCGGTTCGACGCGCGCAGCGACGACGGCCGCGCGGCGTTGTGCCTGCTGCCTGCCGCGGCCTGCGCGGTGTACGTCTGGGACGATCGCGGACTGCAACACACCGACTTGTTCCCCGCACCCCGCTAACGACGGGACATCGTGCGGTTGACTCGCCCCGACTGGTGGCGTGCGCTAGAGTTCAGGGATGAACTCTGCACACACCATCGGTCTCTTCCGTGGGCCGGAAATCACGCCCTGGCTGGACGATGTCGCGCGCCTGCGCCTGGCCGTGTTCCGAGACTGGCCCTATCTCTACGAAGGCGATGCCGATTACGAACGCGATTACCTGGGCGCCTACGCACGCTCGGCCGAAAGCGTGTTCGTGCTGGCGATGGAGAAGGGGGAAGTGATCGGCGCCTCCACCGGCCTGCCGCTGGCTGACGATACCGAAGCCTTCCGCCAACCGTTCGTCGACGGTGCCATCGATCCGGAGGACGTCTTCTACTTCGGCGAATCCGTACTGTTGCCGGCGTACCGCGGATGCGGGATAGGCCACGCGTTCTTCGATCATCGCGAAGCGCATGCGCGTGCGCTGGGCCGTTTCGCCTGGACCGCGTTCTGCGCGGTGGATCGGGCCGATGACGATCCGCGCAGGCCGGCGGATCATCGCGGCAACGAGGTGTTCTGGCGCAAGCGCGGTTATGAGCGGCGCCCCGGCATGACGATGCGTCTGCCATGGAACGAGATCGGCCAGGGGGAAGTCGACCATGCGCTGACGTTCTGGTTGCGCCCGCTGGAGACCGCGCGATGAAGGTCGCCGTCGCGAAATATCCGATCCAGGCGCCCGCGGATTTTGCTGCGTTCGCCGAACGCCAGGCCGCCGTGCTGGGCGCGGCCGCCGCGCAGGGCGCGCGCGTCGCCGTGTTGCCGGAATACCTGTCGCTGGAACTGGCCGCCACCCTCGACGCCGGCACCCAGGCCGACCTGCATGCCTCGCTGGCCGCGATCCAGCGCTACCGCGAGGACTGGCTGGCATTGTATGCGCGGCTGGCGGCGTCGCTGGACATGTATGTCGTGGCCGGCACTTTCCTGCTGGCGCACGGTGATGGCCGCTATCGCAACCGCTGCGATGTGTTCACGCCGCAGGGCGCGCACCTCTGGCAGGACAAGCTGCAGCTCACCGGATTCGAAAAAAGCCTCGGCGTGATCGAGGGCGGCGATGCGCTGAAGGTGTTCGACCTGGATGGCGTGCGCACTGGCGTGGCCGTCTGCTACGACAGCGAATTCCCGCTGCCCGTGCGTGCGCAGGCCGAAGCAGGCGCGCGCCTGCTGCTGGTACCCAGTTGCACCGACACCGATGCCGGCGTGACCCGCGTGCGCGTGGGGTGCTTGGCCCGTGCGCTGGAAAATCGCCTGTTCGTTGCGCAGTCGGTGACGGCGGGCGAGGCGCCCTGGAGCCCCGCGCTGGACATCAACACCGGCGAGGCCGCGGTCTTTGCGCCGATGGATCGCGGCTTTCCTGCCGATGGGGTGGTGGCGCAAACAGCAGGCGACCAGGCGTGGGCGATCGCCGACCTGGACCTCGATGCGCTCGACCGTAGCCGGGCCGACGCGCAGGTGGCCAATGATCGCGACTGGATGGGCCAGCTGAAGCCCGCCCTCGCACGCGCCAAGCTTCAAGCGTTGTAGCAGCGATCTCGGGGCGATGCTTTCGGGCGACGCCAGCGCCTCATCGGAGGGTACTGCTCGCGCCGCCTGCGCGGTTTCCAGGCGGCCTAGCAGTGCCGCTCGCCTTATCCCAGCAGGCTGACGCCGGGCACGAGCCAGATCGACAGCCCGGCCAGGGCCGAGCCGATGACGGTCGCTGCCAGTACATCGCTGGGGTAGTGCAGGCCCAGCACCACGCGCGACGCGGCCACGCAGGCAGCAAAGGGAATCAGCAGCGGTGCCAGTCCGGGGTAGTGCGCCAGCGCCACCAGGGTGAAGGCCACCGCATGCAGCGTGTGCCCGGATGGGAAGCTGAATTCGTCCAGCGGTGCGATCCAGGCTCGGATGCGCACGTCGGAGGCGAACGGGCGCGGCCGGCGCGTCCAGCGCTTCAGCCCCTTGTACAGCGTCAGCGCGATCACTCCGGTGGCGGCCAGGTGCGCGGAGGCGGCGAGGCCGTCCAAGCCGTCCACGACGATCAGTGCTGCCATCAGCACATACCAGAACACGCCGTCGCCCAACCGGCTGACGACCGCGAAAAAGTGGCGCACGCCGCGCCATTCGCCCCAGCGGTTGGCGCGCAGGCACCAGCCGGCATCCTGGCCGATGAAGGCATTACGCGGTGGCGATGGACGCATGGTGGCTTCTCCGGGTCAGGGCGAGGTCGGTCAGCAGGGCATCGAAATCGGCCGCGACCTGCTCGGGACGCAGGGCGCGCATCGCGGCGACGGCGGCTTCGCCCATCGCGCGGCGGACTGCTGGGTCGGCGGCCAATCGCAGGGCAGCCGCCATGAATGCATCGTCGTCCTCCACCGCCGCGCCGTGCACGCCATCGACCAAGTGCTCGCGTGCGGCGCCGTAGTTGAAGGCCACCGTCGGCACGCCGCTGGCCATGGCCTCCAGGGTGACGTTGCCGAAGGTTTCGCTGTGGCTGGAAAACAGGAACAGATCGCCGCTGGCGAAGTGGCGTGCCAGCGCTTCGCCGCGCTGCACGCCGCAGAACACGAAGTCCCGATGTTCCTGCGCCAGCCGCTCGCGCACCGGCCCGTCGCCGACCCACACGAACTTCGCCGTCGGATGCTGCTGCCGGATGGCGTCGAAGGCTCGGATCGACAGGTCCAGGTTCTTCTCTGCCGCGATGCGGCCCACGTAGATCACCGCCAGGTCGTCCCGGCCCAGGCCCCACTGCGCGCGCAGCGCCTCGTCGCGGCGTGACGGGCTGAAGTGCTGCGCATCCACCGCGCGCGCCAGGCGCACGGGGTGATGGAAGCCCTGCGCCTGCAGGAAGTCCGCCAGTTCGCGCGTCGGCACCAGCGTGGCCTGCGCGCTGTTGTGGAAGCGGCGCATCCAGCGCAGCGCGGTGTGCTGCAGGAAGCGCACGCCATAGTCGCGCATGTATTCGTCGAAGCGCGTGTGGAAGCCGGTGGCCACCGGAATGCCCAGGCGGCGCGCCGCGCGCACGGCCGACCAACCCAAAGGGCCTTCCGTGGCCACGTAAATCGCATCCGGCGGGGAGTCCTTCCACAGCGCGAGCAGGCGCCGGGTGGCCGGCAAGCCGAATTTCAGGCCGGGATAGCGCGGCGGGCGGGCGCCACGCACCAGCAGGGTGTCATCGGCCGCCTCCGATTCGATCGCCTGTCGCGGCCGCACCAGCGAGACGGCGTGCCCGCGCTGGCGCAGGCCGGTTTGCAGCCCCTGCACGGTGAGGGCGACACCGTTGACTTCCGGCGGGTACGTCTCGGTGACGATGGCAAAGCGCATGCGCGGCTCCACGTTTTGCGCATGCTGGAGGGGGTAGGTGTCGCAGGTGTTGCGGTTTGGTGACCGCAGGATGACGGCATGTGCGACGAGACCTTCACCCGATGCCCTCGGGCCGCGTCCGTCGCCGATTTCGTCCGCGTCTCGGAGCGCTCAGCGTGCCGAGCGCTTGCGGGGAGGTTCTGCATCCTTGCGTACACGGGTCTCGTAGGCCTTCACGACCAGCACCTTGACGACCGCAGGCGTGGCACGGGCCAGGTCCACCCGCAACCCCAGCACCTTGCTACCCCAGAACAGCTTCTCGACGCATGCCGGATGCATCGCCAGTGCCTGTTCGCGGTCTTCTTCGCCGATGAACACGTGCAAGTGCGTTTCCTCCGGCGGTATCGTCACGAAGATCTTGCCGCGCACGCGGAACGACGAATAGGTGTGGTGCGGTTCCTCGGTGACGGCGTCCAGCGACAACGCATGCCTGCGGACATCGGCGATCTGCATGGTGCTCCCGGCGTGCGGCGAAGGGTGTCGTGATCTCAGGCCGGTGGCTGCCCACGCGCTGCCAGCCGGTGCCCCAGCCAGGCCATCGGCAGGTAGGCGAATCCCAGGTCCACCGCGGTGAACCACAGCGGCGAAGGCAGCATGGCGACGGCGGCGATGCCGCCGATCAGGAAGAAGGCGCCCACCACCCAGGCCGGGCCGCAGGTCCGCCCAGGGGTGGCCAGCGTGGCGATGAAGGCGCCGACGAGCGTGCCGACCGCATGCGCCAGGAACGGGAACAGGAAGTGCTTCGGCTCGAACAGCGGCATCGCCGCCTTCAGGCCCTCGGTGGTGGCGGTGTCGACGCCGGCCGGGGGCGGAATGACGTGTGCGCTGAGCATCACCAGCGCCATGTTGACGAGACTACCGACGACCAGCCCGGCGATGACCGCCAGGATCAAGCGGAACACACGCTTCATGACAACCTCCGGCAGGTGCGCGAGGGATTGCCGGTCGGCGTGGGGCCGGCCGTGTTCGAGCGACTATAGCGGAGCCTCAGTGCCCGTTGGCACCGGGCAGCTTCCTCACCACGCAAACCCCTCTTTCCAGTCGCCCGGTGGTAACCACGTGGTCTGGTCCGGCGAAGGGGCGTCGATCCGGCCCATCGCCACGCTGTGGGCCACCATCGGTTCGATGTCCGAGAAGTGGGCGGCGCGCGAGCCGATGCCGGCGCCGATCAGGTTGTTGTGGATGTCCATGGCGTTGGAGCGTCTGCCGCGCCGCTCCATCACGCCGTTGACCAGATCGATGGCGCGCGCGTCGAACGTATAGGCCACGACGGCGCTGGCGAGCGTGTGCCGATAGGCATCCAACGGGCCGTGTCGGCCGCCCGGGAGCGGGCTTTGCAGGACATGGGACCAGGTGTAGGTCAGGACGAAGGTGGGATAGGTCGCCAGGACCAGCGCAAGCAGCGCGAGCCTGCGCAGCCAAGGGCGCGTGCGTTTCGACGGCATCATGTGGCTCAGGATCAATGGTCGGTGGGTTCGACCACCACCGCCGTGCCGTAGCACAGCACCTCGGTCAGGCCGGCCATCACGTCGGTGGCGTCGTAGCGCACGGCGATGATCGCGTTGGCGCCCAGGTGACGGGCATGCTGGAGCATGTCGCGATAGGTCTCGTCACGCGCCTGCTCGCACAGTTCGGTGTAGATGGTGATGTTGCCGCCGAACAACGACTGCAGGCCGCCCAGGAAGTTGCCCACGATCGATCGCGACCGCACGGTGATGCCGCGCACCATGCCCAGGTTGCGGCGGATACGGTAGCCGGGAAGCTCCAGTGCGGTCGTCACCATCGCGTCGTCCAGGGGGCGCATCCGTGTGCCGGACGACGCCGGGATGGGTGCGTGAGCGGGAGATGAGTTGTAGGGATCGGTCATGGTGCATCCGGCAGGTGACTTGGGGACGGTGAGTGGAGCATCAGATCCAGACATCGTTGGGGGCGGTGTAGGCACCACCGGCGTCGCCGGTATTGATCACGCCACGGGGCTCGACCAGCATGATGCTGCATTCTTCGCGGGCGACGGGCCGGTGCTCGACGCCCCGGGGTACCACGTACATCTCGCCAGCGGCCAGCGGCACGGCCCTGTCCCGGAACTCGAGCGTCATCTCGCCCGACAGCACGATGAAGACTTCGTCCGTCTCTTCATGCGCATGCCACACGAATTCGCCCAGGATCTTGGCAAGCTTGAACTGATAGTCGTTCATCTCGGCCACGACCCGGGGAGACCAATGCTGCGACAAGCCGCTCAGCTTGGCCTGGAGGTTGATGGCGGTATCCGGCATGGAAAACTCCTGCAAAGAGGGGGACAGCCATGATGGCGAGCAGACATGACATCGCGCCCGTGCCACCGGTCATCGCTTTCTACGGCACGCGCCCGCCGCGCGCCGCGGTGAACAGCGCATACCATTCCTCGCGCGAGAGCTGCACCTCGTCTGCCGCGCAGCAGGCCGCAAGCCGCACGGGGTCGGTGGTGCCGACGATGGGCTGCAGACCGGCGGGATGGCGCAGCAGCCAGGCCAGCTGGATCGCTTCGGGGGTCACGCGGTGCGCTTCGGCTAGTTGCCGCAACAAGGTCGAGGTTTCGCGGACCACGGGGTCCGCGAACTCAGAGGGGGTGCTCAGCTTGCCGCCGGCCAGCGGCGACCAGGCCTGCAGGCGGATGTCGTGCAGGCGTGCGTGGTCCAGCGTGCCGGCGGCGGATGCGTAGGCGTGGCCGGTGGTGTTGGCGACCACGCCGTCATCGATCAGTGGCAGATGCAGCAGGCTGATCTCCACCTGGTGGGCCACCAGCGGCTGGCGCACGTGCCGGCGCAGCAGGTCGATCTGCCCGGGCGTGTGATTGCTGACGCCGAAGTGCCGCACCTTGCCGCTGGCGTGCAGCGCATCGAACGCGCGCGCCACTTCATCCGGCTCCACCAGCGGATCGGGGCGGTGCAGCAGCAGGACATCCAGATGGTCCACGCCCAGGCGCGCCAGGCTGCCTTCGACCGAGGCCACGATATGCGCGTGACTGAAGTCGTAGCGCTGCGGTGCGCCCGGCGGATCGTCGGCGAAGCGGATGCCGCACTTCGACTGCAGGACCATCTTCGCGCGGAGCCCGGGCGAGGCGCGCAGCACATCGCCGAACACCTGTTCGGACTTGCCGCGCGCGTAGATGTCGGCGTGGTCGAACAGGGTGATCCCGTGGGCCAGCGCCGTTTCGACCAGCCGCTGCGCGTTGCGGCGTTCCTCCGTCGTGATCGGAGAGGCATCCCAGGCACGGCTCAGATGCATGCAGCCGTAGCCGATGCGGGAGGTGGCGGGTCCATCGGCCAAGGGATAGGTCTTCATCGTCGGCACGCGCAGGACGGGACAGGCATCATGGCAGAGGGCTGAGGTGCATCAGGACCGCGATCCTTCGCCGGCGAGCATCCGCGCCAGGGCATCGGCTTCCAGCGGACGGGCTAGGTGGTACCCCTGCACGTCGTCCACCCCGAGCGCCTGCAGGGCCGCCAGTTCCGAGGCCGTTTCCACACCCTCGGCGACCACCTGCGACTGGGTCTGCCGGGCGAACTCGATCAGCGCGGCGGCCAACGCCCTGCGCGGCGAGTCGGTATCGATACCGCGGGTCAGGCTGAGGTCCAGCTTGATGATGTCGGGATGGATCGCCAGCACGTGCCGCATGCTCGCGTAACCTGCGCCTGCGTCGTCGACGGCCACGCGCACGCCGGCCTCGCGAAGGGGCGCAAGGCGCCTGTTGAGCAGACCGTAGTCGTCGACCAGCGAATGCTCGGTGATCTCCAGCACCACGCGGTGCGGCTCCAGGTCGTCGATGTACCCGTCGACGCCGCCGCTGATGAGCGTCTGTGGCGACACGTTGAGGCCCACATGGAAATCTCCGGCGACGCCACGCAGGCCATCGAGCGCGGTCAGGATGGCATTGAGTTCCAGGCGCACACCCAGGCCGATCTCGCGCGCTTCGGCGAACCATACGTCGGGCGTTCGCTGCGGCTCCAGCCTGAAGCGCGAGAGGCACTCCACCCCGACGATGCGGCGTTCGCTGCTGCGGAAGATCGGTTGGTACACGATATGCGGCTGGCCCAGCTCGAGCACCGCGGTGACGCGGGCGACCTTTTCCTCGTGCGCCTTCATGGCGTCCAGGTCGCCATCGATCTGGTAGGCCAGCAGGTCGGCGAAGGCGCGCATCATATGCAGGTCGCGCTGGCCGAGCGACATGTTGGATGCCAGGCTGAAGCAGCAGAAGGTGCCGTACACGCGGCCATCGCGCAGCAGGATGGGCACGCTGATATGGGCCCCGATGGGCAGCGTCCGGGTCTCGGGAATATCGTGCAACACGGGAATCGCGCCCGTGTCGGGAATCAGCTGCGGGATCTGCCCCTCGACCACGCGCATGCAGTAGCCCTCTTCCAGCGGGCTCGAATCGCCCGGCCGGATGGGGGCAGGATCCAGCCTGCAGGCGACATGGCGGAAGACGCGGTCGCGGCCGTTGAACTCGGACACGAAGGCCACGTCCATGTCGAGATGGCGGCGCACCGCATCCAGCATGCGGTCCACGTTGCGGCCGATGGCCGCGGCGCCGGGACCGCCTTCGAGCCAGGCGTCGGACAGCAGTGCGTCGTGGATGCTTCGATCGATCAAGGCTTCCTCCTGAAGACAGGCGTGCGACGAAGTTGGACGGCCGTCGGGCCTGCCCCCGCTGCAAGGGCGGTCGGGGAGGATGGCGTGGGGACACCAGGTCGCAGGCCACGCCGCGGACCTCTCGGCAGGCCCGAGTGTACCTTCATGTCACATGATGGGAAGTGCCGGCCGGTCAGGCCACGAACGGCTTGAACGCCACGCCCAGGCCCTGCATGTCCTCCGGCTCGCCGACCAGGTCGGAGCGAAGCAGCGGGCGGGCATCGATCCACTTCTTGCTGACCACCAGGTCCAGGCGATCGCCGCTGGCGGTCAGGTCCAGGCGGGGAATGGCCTCGTTGTCGTGCGAACGGTGCAGCAGCACGGCCAGGCGCAGCAGCGCGGCCTTGCGTTTGGCGCTGAGCAGCAGACGGTCGGGCAGGGCGTCGAACGCGTTCTTCGGCACGCCGCGGCGGTGCGTGCGCACCAGCGCCGACAGGACCTGCTGTTCCTGGCGGGAAAAGCCTTCGATGTCGGAGTGCTCCAACAGATAGGCACCGTGCACGTGGTACTGGCTGTGCGCGATGGCCAGGCCGATCTCGTGCAGGCGCGCGGCCCAGCCCAGCATGCGCGCATCGTCGTCGTCCAGCCCCCAGTCCTGCTCCACCTGTTCGAACAGGCGCATCGCGGTGGCCTCCACCCGCGCGGCCTGGAACTCGTCGATGCCGTAGCGCTGCATCAGCGCCGCCGTGGACAGGTCGCGCGGGTCGTTGTCGCTGCCACGGCCCAGCATGTCGAACAGGATGCCTTCGCGCATCGCCGCCTTGCTGACCATCAGGCGCTGCAGCTCCAGCGCTTCGAACGCGGCCTCCAGCACCAGCACACCGCCGGCGATGATCGGGCGGCGGTCGCTGGACAGGCCGGGCAGGTCGATGTCCTCGATGCGATCGGCCTGCAGCAGCTTGTCGCGCACCTGCGGCAGCGCCTCGGCGGTGACCGCGCCCTTGGTGAGCTTCATCGCCGCGCAGATCTCGCCGATGGCCTTGTTGGTGCCGGACGAGCCGATGGCTTCCTGCCACCCCAGGCTGCGGTACAGGCCGGCGAACTGCTGGAACTCGGCCCCGATTTCGGTGAGGGCTTCCTTCCAGCGCTTGCGCGACAGCTTGCCGCCAGGGAAGAAACGGCGCGTGCTGGCGATGCAGCCGGCCTGCAGGCTTTCGCGTTCCAGCGTCTCGAAGCCTCGGCCGATGATGAATTCCGTCGAGCCGCCGCCGATGTCGATCACCAGGCGACGCTGGCCCGCTTTGGGCGGCTGCGCATGCGCTACGCCCAGATAGATCAGGCGTGCTTCCTCGCGTCCGGAGACCACTTCGATCGGTTTGCCCAGAGCGGCTTCGGCCGCGGCCAGGAATTCCTGCGGCTCGCGCAACTGGCGCACCGTATTGGTGGCCAGGGCGCGCACGCGGGCGGCGGGGATGTCGCGGATGCGCTGGCCGAAGCGGGACAGACAGTCCAGTGCGCGCTGGCGGGCGGCGGCGGACAGGCCGCCCTTGCCGTCCAGGCCGTCGGCCATGCGCACGGTTTCGCGCAGGCGGTCGACCACGCGCAACTGTCCCAGCATCGAACGCGCCACGACCATGTGGAAGCTGTTGGAACCCAGATCGATCGCGGCCAGCAGGTCCCCGTCCTGGAGTGGAGGGGATGTGGGGGAAGTCAGGGGCGCCATGCGGTCAGTTTAGCCAATGGCGTGGCGCAATGGTGCAGTGCGATGCCCGGCGGCGATGGATGCGTCGATCGGTCGCATCACACTTTGGCCAGCAGCGTGCCCTGCGCCGAATGCGGCGGGTCGTCGCCGGGCCTGAGCTTGACGTAGTGGCCGTCGGCCTGCAGTTCCCAGGCGTTGCAGTTGTCGTCCAGGTAGTTCTGCAGGCCTTCCTTGAACACGCGCGCCGCCAAATCCTTGTCGAGGATGGGGAAGCAGGTCTCCACGCGATGCAGCAGGTTGCGTTCCAGCCAGTCGGCGCTGGCGCAGTACAGTTCCGGCGCGCCGTCGTTGCCGAACCAGTAAAGGCGGCTGTGCTCGAGGAAGCGGCCCACGATGGAGCGCACGCGGATGTTGTCGGAAATGCCGGGCACGCCGGGGCGCAGGGCGCAGGCGCCGCGCACGATCAGGTCGATCCGCACGCCCGCCTGCGAGGCGGCGTAGAGCGCGCGGATGATGCGCGGCTCGTTGATCGCATTGATCTTGGCGATGATGCGCGCCGGCTTGCCCGCCTTCGCCAGCCTGGCCTCGCGTTCGATCTTCTTGATCAGGCCGGGATGCAGGGTGAAGGGCGACTGCAGCAGGCGCTTGAGCTTGGTGGTGGGCGCCAGTCCCGACAACTGCTGGAACAGCAGGTGCACGTCGTTGCCGATGTCCGGGTCGGCGGTGATCAGGCCGATGTCGGTGTACGCGCGGGCGGTGCCGCTGTGGTAGTTGCCGGTGCCCAGGTGCACGTAGCGGCGCAGCTTGCGGCCTTCGCGGCGCACGATCAGCAGCATCTTGGCATGGGTCTTGTAGCCCACCACGCCGTAGACCACCTGCGCGCCGGCTTCTTGCAGGCGGTCGGCCACGCCCAGGTTGGCGTCCTCATCGAAGCGCGCGCGCAGTTCCACCACCACGGTGACGTCCTTGCCGTTGCGCGCGGCCTGCACCAGCGCGTCGACGATGACCGAATCCTTGCCGGTACGGTAAAGGGTCTGCTTGATCGCCAGCACCTCCGGATCGACCGCGGCCTGCTTGATCAGTTCGTGCACCGGCGCGAATGAATCGAACGGGTGGTGCAGCAGTACGTCGCCGTCGGCCACTTTCTCGAAGATCGCGTCGCTGTCGCGCAGCGCGCGCGGCGTGAAGGCGGGATACTTCAGTTCCGGACGCTGCACCAGGTCGTAGACCTGGATGACGCGGTTGAGGTTGACCGGCCCGTTGATCGGGTACACCGCGTTGTCGGGCAGGGCGAAGTTCTGCAGCAGCGTGCGCACGATGGGCTTGGGGCAGTCGTGTGCGATCTCCAGCCGCACGGCGGGCCGGTAGCCGCGCCCGACCAGTTCGTCGCGCAGCGCCAGCGCCAGGTTCTCCACTTCCTCTTCGTCCACGACGACCTCGGAGTTGCGGGTCACGCGGAACTGGTAGGAGCCCTTGACCTCCATGCCGGGGAACAGCTCGTCCACGAACACCGACAGCACCGAGGACAGCAGCACGAAGTCGTTCTCGCCGCCGGACACGCGCTGGGGCATGTGGATGATGCGCGGCAGCGAGCGCGGCGCTCGCACGATGGCGAGGTGGCCGGCGCGGCCGAACGCGTCCTTGCCCTTCAGTACCACCACGATGTTGAGCGACTTGTTGAGGATCTTCGGGAACGGATGCGCCGGGTCCAGGCCCAGCGGCGACAGCACCGGCATGATCTCGTTGCGGAAGTACGCGCGCAGCCAGCGGGTCTGTCGCGCGTTCCAGCTGTCGCGGCCGAACACGCGCACGCCCGCCTCGGCCAGGCCGGGGCGCAGCACCTCGTTCCAGCACTTGTATTGCGCATCCACCAGCTCGGCGGCGCGGTCGTGGATCCGGTTGAGCACGGTCGCCGGGCTCATGCCGTCCGCGCCCGGCGGCAGGCCGAAATCCAGCGCGTGGCGCACGGTGGCGGCGCGGATCTCGAAGAACTCGTCCAGGTTGGTGCAGGAGATGCACAGGAAGCGCAGCCGCTCCAGCAGCGGCACGGACGGATCCTGCGCCTGGGCCAGCACGCGGAAATTGAAGTCCAGCTGCGACAGTTCGCGGTTCAGGTACAGCGCGGGGTCCCGCAGCACGTCGTCGGTGGTGGGAGCGGCGGGTGGCGTGTCGGGGGCGGCGTTCATGCGGTCTGATCCGTCAGGACGGGTAGGGAAGCGTCCAGGCGCGGTTCCACGCGCTCGGGACCGAAATGCACGGAGAAGGTGCTGCCCTGGCCCACCTCGCTTTCGATGTCCAGCCGGGCCTGGTGCAGGTTGAGTACGTGTTTGACGATGGACAGCCCCAGGCCGGTGCCACCGCTCTCTCGCGAGCGGCTGGTGGAGACGCGGTAGAAGCGCTCGGTGATGCGCGGCAGGTGCGAGGACGGGATGCCGTAGCCGGTGTCGCGGACGCTCAGTACCGCGCCGTCGCCCTCACGCGCGAAACGGACGGTGATGGTGCCGCCCACGGGCGTGTAGCGCACGGCGTTGCTCACCAGGTTGGAGAATGCGCTGTGCAGCTCCTTGTTCGAGCCGGCCAGGTCCACGCCGGCCTCGTCCTGCACGACGATGGTGTGGCGGCGCTGGCTCAGCGCCTCGGCTTCGCGGCGCAGGGTCGCCAGCATCGGGGCCATGGCGACGTTCTCGTCGGGCAGGCTTTCCTGCGCCTCGAGGCGCGAGAGCGTCAGCAGGTCCTCGACCAGCTGGGTCATGCGCTGGGACTGCTTCTGCATTTCCGCCAGCATCGGCGCCCAGTCGGGATGCTCGCTGGGCTCCAGCATGTCCAGGTAGCCATGCACCACGGTCAGCGGCGTGCGCAACTCGTGCGAGACGTTGGCGACGAAGTCGCGACGCATCTGTTCCAGCCGCAGCATCTTGCTGACGTCGCGGGCGACCAGCAGCCAGTACTGGTCGGAATAGGGGATCAGGCGCAGGTTGAGGCGCAGGTCGGGGTCGACCGGCGACGCGGCATCCAGCATCGGTTCCGCGTTGCGGCCCGCGGCCAGCCAGTGCGACATCGGCAACGGCTGCAGGCGGTCGCCCACCGGCGCACCGATGTCGGCCGGGTACTGCAGGCCCAGCAGGCTGCTGGCGGCCTTGTTGAACCACTGCACGCGCTGGCTGTTGCGTTCCACCACCACCACCGCGTCGGGCAGGGCGGCCGCGGCGGCGCGGTAGGCGCGCAGCATGTCCAGCAGCCGGCGCTTGCGCGTGCGCATCTCGGCCTGGCCGCGGAACAGCAGGCGGTCCAGTTCGTTCCACACGCCCCGGCCCTGCGCCGGCTCCAGGCGCTGGCGTGCGGTCAGCCGCAGCAGCACCTTGCGCAGGCGCCAGTAGTGCCATGCCACCACGCCCAGCGCCGCCACGGTCACGACCGGCCATACCTGGCCGACCAGCAGGCCAACGACCACGGCCAGCGCCAGGATCAGCGCCAGCTGGCCGAGCGTCTTGAACCAGGCGGAACGGATGTCATGGGGCATGGGGCGATTGTAGGCAGATGTCTATGACAGCAGGGATGGGAAAACGCAGGTCGCGCGACGGGTATCGGGATACGAAGATGGTCAGCGGGGGCGCAGCGCGGCCGACGCGGTCTTCTCCGCTGTCATCCCGGCGAGGGTTGGGATCCCTGTGGCGCGTGGCCCGGCTTGAGGAGGTCCCGCGCAGGCACAACGGCACGTGCCGCATGGGTACCGGCCTTCGCCGGGGCGACGGAAGTGAGGCGGCAGGTCTTTTCCGCATCCCCGCATGGGTGGGGAGAAGTGCGTTCACGTCGGATGTCCGGACGTGCCGGCATCCTCACATCGCAGCCGAGAAGCGGTAGCCCGAGCCGCGCACCGTCTGCACCATGTTCTCCAGCCCGTGCGGTTCCAGCGTCTTGCGCAGGCGGCGGATGTGCACGTCCACGGTGCGTTCCTCCACGTACACGCTGCCGCCCCACACGTGGTCCAGCAGCTGGGTGCGCGAGTAGACGCGCTCGGGGTGGGTCATGAAGAAATGCAGCAATCGGTACTCGGTGGGACCGATCGGCACGGGCGTGTCGCCGGCGAACACCCGGTGCGCGGCACCGTCGATGCGCAGGCTGCCCACCGCCACGCTGCCGTCCTCGTCGTCGTCGCGTGAGCGGCGCATCACGGCGCGGATGCGGGCCAGCAGTTCGCGAGCCGAGAAGGGCTTGACCACGTAGTCGTCCACGCCGGCTTCAAGGCCGCCGACGCGGTCGTTCTCCTCGCCCCGGGCGGTCAGCATGATGATCGGCACGTCGCGGGTCATGGCGTCCTTGCGCCAGCGCCGGGCCAGTTCCAGGCCGCTGGTGCCGGGCAGCATCCAGTCCAGCAGGATCAGGTCCGGCACGCGGTCGGCTATCGCGTTCTGGGCTTCGCGGGCGTCGCCGGCGTGGATCGGTTCGTATTCGCCCTTGCGCAGGGCGAACGCCACCATGTCGCGGATGGCGGGCTCGTCGTCGACGATCAGGATGTGCTTCTGCACGCAGGATCCGGAGGCGTGGGGGACCGTGTCAGTAGACGACAATTTTATGACGTTTACATGACATGCCGCCGGGCTGTCACACGCAGGTCGGGCACGTGCTCAGCGGCGCTCCACGTCGGGGTCGCGGATGCCCTGGCGCCGCAGCTCCAGTACCTCCGGCGTGATGGCGGCGATGCGGGCGTCGATCCGAGCACGCGCGTAGAAGTCCAGGTCGTCCCGCTTCTTGAGGTTCTGCAGCTGGATCAGGGCCTGCTCGGGCCTGCCGTTCAGGTAGGCGGCCTCGGCGTAGGCCTCGCCGGCGCGGGCGACGTCCCCGGCCAACTCGTTGGCACGGGCGAACTGCTGCTGGAACACGGGGTCGTCGCCGGCGCGTCCCATCAGCGGGCGCAGGACGGCCTGCGCCCGTTGGCCGGCCTGTCGGCCGCCCTGCTCGTTGAGGACGCGGGCGTAGGTCAGGCTGACGGCCCGGTTCTCGGGGTGGCGCTGCATCAGCGCGTCGAAGCGGCGGTTGGCCCCTTCCGCATTGCCCGTGCGCGATTCGGCCTCGCCCAGCGCCAGGGCCACCCACAGGTTGTCGGGGACCTCATCGGCCAGCGCCCGCAGCTCCGCCAGCGCCGTCCGCGTGTCGCCTCCCTGGAGGTGGGCGACCGCGACGCCGTAACGCTGGGGGCCGGTCAGCGGCCTGCCGGCCTGGCGCCGCAGCGTCTCGTATTCGCGCACCGCGGCCGAGGGCGTGCTGGCGCTGAGCGCGCGCAGGCGTTCGCGGGCCCAGTCGAACTGCCCGGTCTCACCCCGCTGGAAGACCTGCGCGGGCAGGGTCACCGGGACGGGCAGCAGCGGGTTGTCGCTGCGCGTCTCCGGCAGGGTGATGCCGGAGCGCTCGAAGCGTTCGACGCGTTCGCCGCCTGGCACGCTGGTGACGGCTGTGACCTGTGTGCCCCGCAACTGGTCCGCGCGCTGGCGGGCCTCGCTGATGCGGGTGGTGGTCACCGGGTGGGTCTGCAGGTAGTCGGGGACGGCCTCGCGTCCGCTGCCGCGCGCGACCCGGGTGGCCTGCTGCAGCTTGGCGAAGAAGCCCGCCATGGCGTCGATGTCGTAACCGGCGCGGGAGAGGGTACGGATGCCCACGCGGTCGGCCTCGGATTCGTTGGACCGGGTGTAGTCGATCTGCCGTTGCTGCATCAGCCCCATCGCCGAAGCGATGGCGGCCTGCGAGGCGTCGCCGCTGGAACTGCCGCCGGCCGCCTGCGCCAGCACGATGGCGCCCAGCATGCCCAGCAGGATCGGGATCTGGTCGCGCTGCGCCCGCTCCACGCCGCGCAGCACGTGTTGCTGGGTGACATGCGCGATTTCGTGCGACAGGACGGCGGCCACCTCATCCTCGCGGTCCGCGGTCAGCACCAGGCCGGCATTCATGCCGATGTAGCCGCCCAGGGTGGCGAAGGCATTGATCTGCCGGTCGCGCATCATGAAGAACGTGTAGGCCTGCTGCGGGTTGTCGCTGTCGGCGCCCAGGCGGTTGCCCACGGTCTGCAGCCAGTCGGTGACCAGCGGGTCTTCCAGCAGATAGCCGTAGTTGCGCAGCTCGCGCAGCATCATGCCGCCGTACTGGGCCTGGCGAGCCGGGGTGAGCAGCTCGCCGGCGGACGAGCCGATGTCGGGAAGCCGGCTGTCCTGCGACGCGGCCAGCGGGGCGGCAAGGGCCAGGGTCAGGGCGGTGGCGAGCAGCAATGGGCGCAAATGGAGGCTCCGTGGCGGATAATGACGCCGTCATCAGGATGACCGGTCGCTGATCCAGGCGAGTGAATACGTGGTTAACCGGGCCAGTACCGGTCCGCACTGTTCCATGTCGCCGGCTGGAAGCGGGCCCGGTCGGCCCGATATCGGTTGCGATCCCCCTTACGTTCCTTTCGTTCCGGAGAACTCCCTTGAGCGACACCCCGCAAGGCGCCACCGCGCCGGAAGTCATCCTCTACAGCACGGCGATCTGTCCTTACTGCGTGGCCGCCAAGAACTTCCTGAAGAGCAAGGGCCGGGACTGGACCGAGGTGCGCATCGACCTGGATCCGGCCGAACGCGAGAAGATGATCGCCCGTGCCAAGCGCACCAGCGTGCCGCAGATCTTCGTGGGCGAGGTCCATGTGGGCGGCTACGACGACATGATCGCGCTGCATCGTGCGGGCAAGCTCGACGCGCTGCTGGCGGGAGAGACCGCATGAGCGCCGGCGACGACAGCCAGGACCGCGTGAAGGCGTTCACCGAGTTCCGCCAGCGCATGAACAAGCGCATCCTGGATGAACCCAACCAGGTCGTGCGCCGCTTCTTCGCCCTGGATACGCAGACCTATCAGGCAGGCGTGCTGGACGTGAAGACCAAGGAACTGCTGGGCCTGGTCGCGTCGATGGTGCTGCGCTGCGACGACTGCATCAGCTATCACGTCGCCCAGTGCAAGGAAGCCGGCGTGACCCGCGAGGAGTTCTTCGAGACCTTCTCGGTGGGCCTGGTGGTGGGTGGTTCCATCGTCATTCCGCACCTGCGCCGGGCGGTGGATTTCCTCGACCAGCTGGAAGGTGGCGACGCCACCGCACCCGCGGCCCACGACCACGGCTGAGCCGCTCCGCCCGGCCTCTGCGCCGGGCCTGCGACCATCGTCGATTTGGGGCCGCGAGGGGCGCTCGGGCATAATGGCGGGCACAGACCTTCCCCTTCGCGCCCGCTCCGGCCCAGGCCCGCGCGCGCCCCTGTTCGGAAACCCCATTCAATGACCCAGACGATTACGGTCATCCGCGGCGACGGTATTGGCCCGGAGATCATGGACGCCACCCTGCACGTGCTCGACGCCCTCAAGGTCGGCCTGACCTATGAAGACGCCGATGCCGGCCTCGTCGCGCTGGAAAAGCACGGCGACCTGCTGCCCCAGGCCACGCTGGATTCCATCCGCAGGAACGGTGTGGCCCTGAAGAGCCCGCTGACCACGCCGGTGGGCGAGGGCTTCAGTTCGATCAACGTGGCCCTGCGCCGCCATTTCGACCTGTACGCCAACGTGCGTCCGGCCAAGTCGTTCCCGAACACCAAGTCGCGCTTCCCGACGGGCGTGGACCTGATCACTGTGCGCGAGAACACCGAGGGCGCGTACATCGGTGAAGGCCAGTCGATCTCGGAAGACGGCGAAACCGCGCTGCTTACGCAGAAGATCACCCGCAAGGGCTCCGAGCGCATCGTGCGCTACGCCTTCGACCTGGCCCGCAAGACCGGCCGCAAGAAGGTCACCGTGGTGCACAAGGCCAATATCCTGAAGAGTACGTCCGGCCTGTTCCTGAAGGTGGCGCGCGAAGTGGCCGCGCAGTATCCCGACATCCAGTGCAACGAGATGATCGTGGACAACACCTGCATGCAGCTGGTGATGCGTCCGGAGCAGTTCGACATCATCGTCACCACCAACCTGTTCGGCGACATCATCTCGGACCTGTGCGCGGGCCTGGTCGGCGGCCTGGGCCTGGCGCCGGGCGCCAACATCGGCACCGATGCGGCGATCTTCGAAGCCGTGCACGGCTCGGCGCCGGACATCGCGGGCAAGGGCATCGCCAACCCCTGCGCGCTGCTGCTGGGCGCGGCCCAGATGCTGGACCACCTGAGCCAGCCGGAGAAGGCCGAGCGCCTGCGCGCGGCCATCATCGCCACGCTGGAAGCCAAGGATTCGCTGACCCCGGACCTGGGCGGCGAGGGCACCACGATGTCGTTCGCCAAGGCGATTGCCAGCCGCGTGTAAAGGCAGGCCCGTACGGTGGCATGCACGAACGGGACGCTCAGCGTCCCGTTTTTGTTGGCGTGTGTCCCATCCATGGGCTTTGACGCTAGGCTGGCGGCACGCACAATCCGCGGCCCCACGCAGAAGGCCCTGCCATGTCCGTCCGCCCCAGTGCGCTTGCACTGACTCCGCTGCTGCTGTTCCTGGCGCTGTTCTTCGGTGCCGGGCTGTACTACACGGCGCAGGGCGAGGCCATGGGGTTCTATCAGCTGCGGGCGCCGGTGGCGATCCTGCCGGCCCTGGCGCTGGGCGTCTGGCTGGCGCGCAGGCGCGGCGTTCCCGCGCAGCAGACCCTGCTGCAGGGCATGGGCGACGGCAACGTCATGCTGATGTGCCTGATCTTCCTGCTGGCGGGGGCGTTCGCCACGGTGTCGAAGGCCATCGGTGCCGTCGATGCGGTGGTCGCGCTGGGGCTGGGCGCCTTGCCGGCCGGCCTGATCCTGCCAGGCCTGTTCGTGGTGGCCGCGTTCGTGTCGCTGTCCATCGGCACGTCGATGGGGACGCTGGCGGCGGTGGTGCCGATCGCGCTGGGGGTGGCCGATGCCGCGGGCCTGGACCGGGTGCTGGTGACGTCCGCCGTGCTGGGCGGCGCCATGTTCGGCGACAACCTGTCGATCATCTCCGATACCACCATTGCGGCCACCCGCAGCCAGGGTGCGGAGATGCGCGACAAGTTCCGCGAGAACTTCCGGATCGCGCTGCCCGCTGCCATCGCCACGATCGTCCTGCTCGCCACCTTGGGCGATGCCGCACCGGTGGAAGCCCTCGACGCCGCTTCCCCTTGGTTGGTGCTGCCTTACGTGGTGGTGCTCGGCCTGGCGCTGGCCGGTCTGGACGTGGTGCTGGTGCTGGGCATCGGCCTGGTCGTTTCCGGCGTGTTCGGCTTCGTGCTGGCGCAGGAGTACGACGTGGTCTCGTTCGCCAGCGACATCTACCTGGGGTTCGAGAGCATGGTGGAGATCACGCTACTGTCGATCCTCATCGGCGGCCTAGCGGCGCTGATCAAGGCTACCGGTGGTCTGGCATGGCTGGCGCAGGTCATCGCGAAGTTCGCGCGAGGTCATACCGGGCGCAGGTCGGGTGAACTCAGCATCGCCGCACTGGCGGCCGGCTCAGACGCCCTGACGGCGAACAACACCGTCGCCATCCTGGTGACCGGCAGCCTGGCGAAGGACATCGCGCAACGCCACGGCATCAGCCCACGGCGCGCGGCCAGCGTGCTCGACATCTTCGCGTGCGTGGTGCAGGGCGTACTGCCGTACGGCGCGCAGATCCTGCTGGCGGCATCGCTGGCGGCAGTGTCGCCGCTGGCACTGGCGGGCAGCGTGTACTACTGCTGGCTGCTGGCGCTGTCCGCCATCGGATTCATGCTGTGGCCCCGCCGCGCGGCCGCACCGCGCTAGCGCCAGCCGATGGCCGAAATGGAACGGGGCGCCATGGGCGCCCCGTCCTGTTTCAGTAACCCGCGCGCGCTCAGTCGCGCGATTGCAGCTTGGCCAGCAGGCGCAGGAATTCGATGTACAGCCACACCAGCGTGACCATCAGGCCGAACGCGCCGTACCACTCCATGTACTTCGGTGCGCCGGCTTCCACGCCGGACTCGATGAAGTCGAAATCCAGCACCAGGTTCAGCGCCGCGATCACCACCACGAACAGACTGAAGCCGATGCCGACCAGGCCGGATTCGTGGATCAGCGGGATGTCCTTGCCGAACAGGCGCAGGCCCATCGACACCAGGTAGACCAGGGCGATGCCACCGGTCGCCGCCACCACGCCCAGCTTGAAGTTTTCGGTGGCGCGGATCAGGCCGCTGCGGTAGGCCGCCAGCAGGGCGCCCAGCGTACCGAAGGTCAGCACCACGGCCTGGAACACGATGCCGGGGTACTTGAGTTCGAACACGGCCGAGATCGCGCCCAGGAAGAAGCCTTCGACCAGCGCATACAGCGGCGCGGTGACGGGCGACCAGGTCTTCTTGAACACCGTGACCATGGCGAGGATGAAGCCACCGATGGCGCCACCCAACGCATAAATCGTGACCCCTGGCGCCACCATGGCCGTGCCGTCCGGGCCGGTGACCACCGATTGCGTCCACGCGAAGGCGGCCGTCAGGACCGACAGCAGCAACAGGATGCCGGTCTTGTTGACGGTGCCGTTCAGCGTCATCGCCCCGGCGTCGCGCGAGACGACGGTGCCGCTGCCCAGGTCGAGGAAAGTCGATTCCTTCAGTGCCGGATTGCCGCTGCGTATCATGGTGCCCTCATCTGGTTGCCGGACGTCTGTCCCCAGTGGATGAGCATAGCGTACGCGGTGGTCGCTCACGTTTCGTTTGACAGGCGGGCCGCAGGTTCCGACAATGTGCGACCTCGTTGGCGTCCAGACGCCACGCCGGGACCCTCGTCGGGGTATAGCGCAGTCTGGTAGCGCATCTGCTTTGGGAGCAGAGGGTCGGGGGTTCGAATCCCTCTACCCCGACCAGTCTGATGTACTGCCCGGGTGTGTGTCGGCAGGGCGGGGATGCGACAATCCGGTCCGGGCGCCCGTAGCTCAACCGGATAGAGCACCGGCCTTCTAAGCCGGCGGTTACAGGTTCGAGTCCTGTCGGGCGCGCCACTTCCGGCGCAACCGGGAGGAAGCAGGTTTCAGTGGTGGCTGTAGCTCAGTTGGTTAGAGTACTGGATTGTGATTCCAGATGTCGGGGGTTCGAGTCCCCTCAGCCACCCCACTGATTCCAGGATCTCCGCGTCGCGGGGGTTCACAGAAAAAAGCGATGCGGTTACACTACGCGTCTGATGTTTCGGGGCCGTTAGCTCAGTTGGTAGAGCAGTTGACTCTTAATCAATAGGTCCAAGGTTCGAATCCTTGACGGCCCACCAATCCCGAAAACGCCCGGCCCCGCCGGGCGTTTTTCTTTTCTATCGGAACTCAGGCGTCCTGGCGCGCTGCGGCGCGTTCCGGGATCGTGGTGGCCGAGGGCAGGTCGAGGCGCGGTACAATCGCCGGGCCCTGCGAAAGTGGCGGAATTGGTAGACGCACTGGATTTAGGTTCCAGCGGGTAACCCCCGTGAGGGTTCGAGTCCCTCCTTTCGCACCACGCCCCGCGAACGCCGGATGGCATGGTCATGATGCGCATCGGCGAAGCCCGGCGGGCGATCGCGGGCCATGCGCGCCGCCTTGGGAGGGTGGGACGCGGCAGGGCTGAGCGGCGCTCGCCCGCTAATGACCGTTTTGATGTCCGCAAAGGGTAGGGAGCTCCTGCGTCGTGGTCCCCGTCGCCTTCGAGCAGGCGCGGCGTCCGGCGGAGGCTCCCCTGCGGCAAGGTCGGCAGCCCGTACCGGGGCTGGGGAGGCCGCCCATTGCCTTCCTGCTGGCAGCCCGCCGCGGAATCGGCGAAACTAGCAAGTTCCGTCGGGAGGGGCGCTGCGCCCTGGTCCCGGACGTCCCGGATTATCAACAGTGCCCCGGTCATGCCGTGGCCGCAGGAGTCAGTGAGTATGCAAGTTTCGGTCGAATCGGTCGGCAACCTCGAGCGCCGCATGAGCTTCAGCCTGCCGGCTGAGCGCCTGGACACCCACATCGGCGGCCGCCTGCGCGAACTGTCGCGCACCGCGCGCATCAAGGGGTTCCGTCCCGGCAAGGTGCCGGCCAAGGTCATCGAGCAGCGCTACGGCGACCAGGTGCGCGCCGAGGCCCTGGACGGCCTGCTGCGCGAGACCTTCAACAACGCCGTGCGCGAACAGGACCTTCAGCTGGCCGGCAACCCGCGCATCGAGAAGCAGGGCGAAGGCGAGCTGGATTTCGTGGCCACGTTCGAGGTGGTGCCGGACTTCGGCGACATCGATGTCGCCAAGCTCAATGTCGTCCGCCATACCGCGGAAGTGACCGACGCGGACATCGACCAGATGGTCGACAACCTGCGCATGCAGCGCCGCACCTTCCAGGTGGTCGAGCGCGGCGCCCAGGTGGGCGATCGTGTGGCGCTGGAGACCTGGTCGCAGGCGGGCGAGGAGCGCATGCCGGCCGAGGGCATCGAGAAGGGCGCCACCCTGATCGGTTCGGGCGTGATGTTCGGTGAGATCGAGCAGGCCCTGGTGGGCCTGGCCAAGGGTGACGAGAAGACCGTGTCGGTGACGTTCCCGGCCGACTGGCGCGTGCCGCAGCTGGCGGGCAGGCAGGTCGACGTGCACGTGAAGGTCACCGAGGTGGCCGAGTCGGTGGTGCCCGAGGTCGACCGCGACTTCATCCGCAGCTTCGGCGTGAAGAGCGGCGATGCCGAGCAGTTCCGCGCCGATATCCGCAGCAACCTGGAGCGCGAGCTGAAGGGGGCGCTGATGACCCGCCTGCGCCGCGAAGTGGGCGAGCAGCTGATCGCCGCCTACGCCCATGTCGAGATGCCGCCGCGCCTGGTCGAGAACGAGGCCCGCGTGATGGTCCAGCAGGCGGCCGAGCAGGCCCGCCGTCAGGGCCAGCAGGTGCAGATCCCCGACAACGCCCACGAAGGCTTCATGGACGCAGCCCGGAAGCGCGTCCTGGTGGGCCTGCTGGTGGGCGAGGTGGCCCGCCGCAACCAGCTGCGCCTGGACCCCAAGCGCCTGAACGAGACCCTGCGCCTGATCGCCTCGACCTACGAAGAGCCGGAGCAGGTCATTGAGTTGTACCGCAACGACCCCCAGTTGATGAACAGTCTGCAGGGCCGCGTGATGGAAGAGCAGGTGATCGACTGGATCGCCGAGCGCGCCCAGCACACCGAGCAGACGCTTTCCTTCCAGGAAGCCATCCGCAACTGAGCCGGGCGCCCGCCCGGGCAGAAGGTCCGGCTATCCTAGGCCGGACCTTTTCACGAACGACAGGCGCGAGAACCGATGAGTATTGAAACCAAAGCCCTCAACCTGGTGCCGATGGTGGTCGAGCAGACCAGCCGCGGCGAGCGCGCCTACGACATCTATTCCCGCCTGCTGAAGGAACGCGTGATCTTCCTGGTCGGCGGCGTGGACGACCACGTGGCCAATGTCATCGTGGCGCAGATGCTGTTCCTCGAGGCGGAGAACCCGGAGAAGGACATCAGCCTGTACATCAACTCGCCCGGTGGCGTGGTGACGGCGGGCATGGCCATCTACGACACCATGCAGTACATCAAGCCGGACGTGAGCACGATCTGCGTCGGGCAGGCGGCCAGCATGGGCGCGCTGCTGCTGGCGGCAGGCGCCAAGGGCAAGCGTTATGCCCTGCCGAATTCGCGCGTGATGATCCATCAGCCGCTGGGTGGCTTCCAGGGCCAGGCCACGGACATCGACATCCACGCCCGCGAGATCCTCACGCTGCGCGCCAAGCTGAACGCCATCCTGTCCCACCACACCGGGCAGTCGCTGGAAACCATCGAGCGTGATACCGAGCGCGACAACTTCAAGAGTGCGGCCGATTCGCAGGCGTATGGCCTGGTCGACCAGGTGCTCGAACGGCGCCCGGACGAGTCGATCCAGCCGGCCTGATCGCCTGCATTGACCGGTTTTCCGGCCCAAATCCCCCTGTTCACGGACCCGGCTGACAGGCCGGGGCCGTGTGCTATTCTCCGACCGAAAGCCCCCGGGGCAGGTTGAGCGACCGAGTAATACCAGCATGAGCGAAGATCGTCAGGGCCGTACCGGCGACAGCACCAAAATCCTGTACTGCTCGTTCTGCGGCAAGAGCCAGCACGAAGTCCGCAAGCTCATTGCGGGCCCCAGCGTGTTCATCTGCGATGAATGCGTCGAGCTGTGCAACGACATCATCCGCGAAGAGCTGGAGGAGAAGGCCCAGTCGGCCCGCAGCCACCTGCCCAAGCCGCGCGAGATCCTCGAGGTCCTGGACCAGTACGTGATCGGCCAGAACCGCGCCAAGCGCACGCTGGCGGTCGCGGTGTACAACCACTACAAGCGCATCGAGAGCCGCAGCAAGAACGACGAGGTCGAACTGGCCAAGTCCAACATCCTGCTGGCCGGCCCGACCGGTTCGGGCAAGACGCTGCTGGCCGAAACGCTGGCGCGCCTGCTCAACGTGCCGTTCACCATCGCCGACGCCACCACGCTGACCGAAGCCGGTTACGTGGGCGAGGACGTGGAGAACATCATCCAGAAGCTGCTGCAGAAGTGCGACTACGACGTCGACAAGGCGCAGCAGGGCATCGTCTACATCGACGAGATCGACAAGATCTCGCGCAAGAGCGAGAACCCCTCGATCACCCGCGACGTGTCCGGCGAAGGCGTCCAGCAGGCCCTGCTGAAGCTGATCGAAGGCACCGTGGCCAGCGTGCCCCCGCAGGGTGGCCGCAAGCACCCGCAGCAGGAATTCCTGCAGGTGGACACGAAGAACATCCTGTTCATCTGCGGTGGCGCGTTCGCCGGCCTGGACAAGATCATCCAGCAGCGCAGCACCGAGGCCAGCGGCATCGGCTTCGGCGCCAAAGTGAAGAGCGCCGAGCGCAAGACCGAGACCGGCAAGCTGCTGACCGACGTCGAGCCGGAAGACCTGATCAAGTTCGGCCTGATCCCCGAGTTCGTCGGCCGCCTGCCGGTGGTCGCCACGCTGGAGGAGCTGGACGAGGCCGCTCTGGTGAAGATCCTCACCGAGCCCAAGAACGCCATCACCAAGCAGTTCAAGAAGCTGTTCGAGATGGAAGGCGTCGAACTGGAATTCCGCCCCGACGCGCTGTCGGCGATCGCCCGCAAGGCGCTGAAGCGCAAGACCGGCGCGCGCGGCCTGCGCACCATCGTCGAGTCCGTCCTGCTGGATACCATGTACGAACTGCCGTCGCTGGAAAACGTCAGCAAGGTGGTGGTGGACGAGTCGGTGATCGAGCACAAGTCCGAGCCGTACCTGATCTACCAGAACCCGCCCGCCCCGAAGGTGGCGGCGGCCGAGTGACCGGCCCCGCAGGCGGTTCTCCGACAGGCGCCCTCGTGGCGCCTGTTCATTTTTCGGGGCGCGCGTGCAACAGCCTGGTTTTGCTGCGGTTTCCATCGCGCTATTGCATCCCTGTGCCGATGGCCCCATAACGGCCCCATCGGCGCCCCGACGCCCACTGATTCCGCACTCTGCTGGAGCCCCCCATGCCCCGCCGTTCCCAGACTGAAATCCTCGACCTGCCGGTCCTGCCGCTACGCGACGTGGTGGTGTTCCCGCACATGGTCATCCCGCTGTTCGTCGGCCGGGACAAATCCATGCGTGCGCTCGAACAGGCGATGGAAGCCGACAAGCGCATCATCCTGCTCGCACAGAAGTCCGCCGAGACCGACGACCCGGCTGCCGCCGACCTGTACACGGTCGGCACGCTGGCGCAGGTGCTGCAACTGCTCAAGCTTCCCGACGGCACCATCAAGGTGCTGGTGGAGGGCACGGCGCGCATCGGCGTGTCCAACGTGGTGGAACGCGACGGCTCGCTGTACGGACAGGGCGAGGAGATCGATTCCACCGACGCCCGTGAGCCCCGAGAAATCGAAGCGGTGGCGCGCTCACTGATGGGCCTGTTCGAACAGTACGTGAAGACCAACCGCAAGCTGCCGCCGGAACTGCTGCAGACGCTGGCCGGCATCGACGAACCCAGCCGGTTGGCCGACACCATCGCCGCGCACCTTGGCGTGCGTCTGAGCGACAAGCAGCGCCTGCTGGAGACCATCGAGGTCGGCGAACGGCTGGAACTACTCGTCGGCTTCGTCGACGGCGAGATCGACGTGCAGCAGCTGGAGAAGCGCATCCGCGGCCGCGTGAAGTCGCAGATGGAGAAGAGCCAGCGCGAGTACTACCTCAACGAGCAGATGAAGGCCATCCAGAAGGAGCTGGGCGAGCTGGACGAGGCGCCCAACGAACTGGAGGAACTCGCGCGCAAGATCGCCGCCGCCGGCATGCCCAAGCCCGTGGAGACGAAGGCGCGCAATGAACTGAACAAGCTCAAGCAGATGTCGCCCATGTCGGCCGAGGCGGCCGTCGTGCGCAACTACCTGGACTGGCTGCTGGGCGTGCCGTGGAACAAGCGCACCAAGGTGCGCAAGGACCTCAAGGTCGCCCAGGACACCCTGGACGCAGACCACTACGGCCTGGACAAGGTCAAGGAGCGCATCCTCGAGTACCTCGCCGTGCAGTCGCGGGTGAAAAAGCTTCGCGGTCCCATCCTGTGCCTGGTCGGTCCGCCGGGCGTGGGCAAGACCTCGCTGGGGCAGAGCATCGCCAAGGCGACCAACCGCAAGTTCGTGCGCATGTCGCTGGGCGGCGTGCGCGACGAGGCGGAGATCCGCGGCCATCGTCGTACCTATGTGGGTTCGATGCCGGGCCGCATCGTGCAGAACCTCAACAAGACCGGCAGCAAGAACCCGCTGTTCGTGCTGGACGAGATCGACAAGATGTCGATGGACTTCCGCGGCGATCCCTCGTCGGCATTGCTGGAAGTGCTGGACCCCGAGCAGAACAGCGCCTTCAACGACCACTACCTCGAAGTGGACCTGGACCTGTCCGAAGTGATGTTCGTCGCCACCTCGAACTCGCTGAACATCCCGGGTCCGCTGCTGGATCGCATGGAGGTCATCCGCATTCCCGGGTACACCGAGGACGAGAAGGTCAACATCGCGCAGCGCTACCTGGTGCCCAAGCAGCTGAAGGCCAACGGCCTGAGGGCGGACGAACTCAAGATTGCCGAGAGCGCGATCCGCGACCTGGTGCGCTATTACACGCGCGAATCCGGCGTGCGCAACCTCGAACGCGAAGTCGCCAAGATCTGCCGCAAGGTGGTGAAGGAGATCGCACTGGGCGGCGCCAAGGCGCTGGCCAGGAAGAAGGCCGCGAAGGCCGCCGCGATGCAGGTCACCTCAAAGAACCTGGAGAAGTACGCCGGCGTGCGCCGCTACGACTTCGGGCGTGCCGAGGAGCAGAACGAGGTCGGCCTGGTCACAGGGCTGGCGTGGACCGAAGTTGGCGGCGACCTGCTTCAGATCGAGGTGGCGCTGGTGCCCGGCAAGGGCGGCATGCTGCTGACCGGGCAGTTGGGCGACGTGATGAAGGAGTCCGGCTCGGCCGCCCTGTCGGTGGTGCGTGCCCGCGCCACCAGCCTGGGCGTCGACGCCGAATTCCTGCAGAAGCACGATGTGCACCTGCACGTGCCCGACGGTGCCACGCCGAAGGACGGCCCCAGCGCCGGTATCGCCATGGCCACCGCGCTGGTGTCGGCGCTGACGAAGAATCCGGTGCGCGCCGACGTCGCCATGACCGGCGAGATCACGCTGCGGGGACGCGTCACCGCCATCGGCGGCCTGAAGGAGAAGCTGCTGGCCGCGCTGCGCGGCGGCATCACCACTGTGATCATTCCGGAAGAGAACAAGAAGGATCTGGCCGACATTCCCGCCAATGTCACCGAAGGGCTGAAGATCGTGCCGGTGAAATGGATCGACGAAGTGCTGGACCTGGCGCTCGAGCGACCCTTGGCCCCCGTGCCGGCCGATGGCGGTGGCGGTGGACAGCGTGCCGTGCCGACCACCGAAAAGGATGGCGACAAGGTGACGCAGCCGCTTGGCGTAAAGCATTGACGAAGGAATGGATTGACCCTGCAATCGCCCGGAAACCCGCGTCATTGCTGGGTTTTCGGGTTGCGTGGCATTTTTCGCACTGGTATAACGAGTCACCTGCGCGCGCGGGGTAAGGCCTTGTTGCGCGCGGAGACAAACGGTCGGACCCGCAAGGCAACCCTTGCCCGAGGTGCCGGCTACTCATTCCGCGGGTTTACCGCAAAGGGAGTTACTCAATGAACAAAACCGAATTGATCGATGCCGTCGCCGACGAAGCCGAAGTGTCCAAGGCGGAAGCCGGCCGTGCTGTCGACGCCGTCATCTCCAGCATCACCAAGGCTCTCAAGAAGGGCGACAGCGTGACGCTGGTCGGCTTCGGCACCTTCCAGGTCCGCAAGCGCGCGGCGCGTACGGGCCGCAACCCGAAGACCGGCGACACGATCAAGATCAAGGCGTCCAAGAACCCCGCGTTCAAGGCTGGCAAAGCCCTGAAGGATGCCGTAAACTAATCAACTCGCTGCCGATGGCAGGGTGCTTGCACCCGGGTGCTTAGCTCAGCGGTAGAGCGTCTCCCTTACACGGAGAGGGTCGGGGGTTCGAAACCCTCAGCACCCACCACATCGGGGCGATGCAAGGTAAAAAAATTGTCGGATGGGCTGGCGCAAAGCGCTTAAATCGTCTTACAATGTTCGTCTCAACGCGGAGTGGTAGTTCAGTCGGTTAGAATGCTGGCCTGTCACGCCGGAGGTCGCGGGTTCGAGTCCCGTCCACTCCGCCACTTGATCCCAAAAAGCCCGCGAAAGCGGGCTTTTTGCTGTCTGACTGCGGGTCGGACACGTCGCCGCGGATCTGCCTGCGCACCGCAACGTGCCCGCCGGGCGGCGAGACGCCGCCGCGCCGGCACGCTAAACTGCGCGGCTGAACGAATCCGGGTCCCGTGCTCACATGCTGCAGAAACTCCGCGACAAAACTTCCGGCTGGATCGCCAGCCTGATCCTGGGTCTGCTGATCATTCCGTTCGCCTTCGTCGGCGTGAACGAATACATGACCGGCGGCACGGCAAGCGACGTGGCCCTGGTCGAGGCGCCGCCCACCTGGTGGGAGTCCGCGCCGCAGTGGTGGCCGGTGTCCACGCTGTGGCAGCGCGAGGAAGTCACCCTGGACGAGTTCCGCACGGCATTCGAGCAGGCGCGGCAGCAGCAGCGCCAGGCGCTGGGCGATGCATTCGATCCGCGCGAGTTCGAGAGTGCCGACAACAAGCGCAAGGTGCTGGAACAGCTGATCGACCAGAAGGTGTTGGCGCTGGGTGCCCAGCGTGCGGGCATCGTCGTTGGCGATGCGGCCGTGCAGAAGATGATCATGAGCGAACCCGCCTTCCAGGTGGACGGCAAGTTCAGCCCCGAGCAGTACCAGATGCTGCTGTCCTCGCAGGTGCCGGCGATCTCGCCGCTGCAGTTCCAGGAGCAGCAGCGCGATCGCCTGCGCATGATGCTGGTGCCGCAGGCCATCAGTGAGTCGGACTTCGTCACCGAGGGTGAACAGGCCCGCATGTGGAAGGTGCTGGGCGAAACCCGCGACATCGGCATCGCCCTGCTGCCGCCGGTCGCCGAAGACGCCGCGCCGGTCACCGATGCCGAGATCAAGGCCTGGTACGACGGCCACAAGGACGACTTCAAGCAGGCCGAGCAGGTGTCGCTGGAGTATCTGGAGATCAACGGCGCCACGCTGCCCGTCGCCGCAACGGCCGACGAGGCCGCGCTGCGCAAACGCTACGAGGCGGAGAAATCGCGCTTCGTCTCGCCGGAGCAGCGCGTGGTGGCCCACATCCTGATCGCGGCGGATGCGGGTGCCGATGCCGTCACGCTGAAGAAGGCCGAGGACAAGGCGGCGGCGCTGGCCAAGCAGGCGCGTGAAGGCGCCGACTTCGCTGCGCTGGCGCGCGCCAATTCCGAAGATCCGGGCTCCAAGGACCAGGGCGGCGAGCTGCCGCCGTTCGCGAAGGACGGGTCGATGGTCAAACCGTTCGAGGATGCCGCCTTTGCCATGCAGGTGGGCGAGATCCGTGGGCCGGTGAAGAGCGATTTCGGCTACCACGTCCTGCAGCTGAAGCAGGTCACCGGCGGCACCGGCCGCAGTTTCGAGGAAGTGCGCGACGAACTGGCGGCAGAAGAGACCAATGCCGAGCGCGAGCGCGCGTTCAACGACCTCGCAGGCCGCGTGGTCAACGAGACGCTGAAGAATCCGACCGCGCTGGCTCCGGCCGCCCAGGCCACCGGCCTGCCGCTGCAGAAGGTCGGTCCGTTCTCGCGCAACGATCCGCAGGGCATCGCGACCGTGCCGGCGGTGCTGCGTGCCGCGTTCTCCGACACCCTGGTGCAGGACGGCACCATCAGCGATCCGATCGAGATCGCGCCCAACCACAGTGTGGTCATCCGCGTGACCCAGCACACGCCGGAACAGGCGCTGCCGTTGGACAAGGCGCGCGATGCGGTGGTGCTGGCCATCCGCGCCGACCGGCGCGAGAAGGCGGCCCAGGCCGCGGCGGACGCCCTGGTCGCACGCCTGCAGAAGGGCGAGTCGCTGGCGACCATCGCCGCCGCCGAAGGCCTGCGCTACAACGCACTGCCGGGGCTGCGTCGTGGCATGCCCATGCCGACCGCTGAAGCCAACGAGGCGATCTTCGCTGCCGGGCGCCCTGCGCACGGCAAGATCACCGCCGGCAAGGTCGCGCTGGGCAACGGCGCCTATGCCGTGTTCACCGTCGACAAGGTGACCGAGGGTGATATCGCGCAGATGCCGGCCGAAGAGCGCGAGGGCATGCGCCAGCAGATGGCCCAGCTCAACGGCGGCATCGCGACGCAGGCCTACGTCGATGCGCTGCGCAAGCGTTTCAAGGTCAAGGTGTTCGAAGAGCGCCTCTGAGGCGCCGCCTTCGCGTCCGACCGGAATCCCGCCGCAAGGCGGGATTTCCTTTTCTGCGTCGAAAATGCCGGCGCGTGGAGTTCAACCGGCCGCGTCGTCCAGCTTCAGCACCATGCCCGGGCGAAGGACGGCATCGGTCTTCAGGCCATTGAGTCGCAGCAGCCGTGCCGGCGCAATGCCGTAACGGCGACCGATGCTCCAGGCGGATTCGCCGCGCTGGACGGTGTGCGTGCGCGCCGGGGTGGTGGACGGAGGGGCGAAATCGGAGGCGGCATCGAGTGCCGGGATGCTCCCTTGCGGGGCCGGCTCCGTGCCGGTACCCGTCGGCGCAAGCAGGCGCAGCGGTTTGCTGCCGCGGGTGAAACGGCCTGCCAGCGCCGGATTGAGTCGTGCGAGCAGTGCGGCGGACTGTTGCCGGTCGCGGGCCCAGGACGCGAGGGTCGCATCGCCGGGCAGTTCGTGCGCCGCCAGCCGTGGCACCGGACGATCGAGCTGTCTGAGCCACGCGTCGCGGTCGTCGGCCTGCTGGAAGATGCAGGCGAGCGCATGCAGCTTTTCCACGTAGGCGTAGGTGATGCCGGACAGTCCGGGCAGTTCCGCCGGACGGGCATTGCGCGCATTCATGCCGGCGCGGCGCATCGATTGCAGTACCCGGTACTCGCCGGCGTTGTAGGCCATGACGGCCAGCCGCCAGTCGCCGCCGAACATGCCGTGCAGCGTCTTCAGGTACCGCACCGCGGCCTGGGTGGAGTCCACCGGCGAGAGCCGGCCGTCGTAACCGGCGCGCATCGGCACGCCATGGTTGCGTGCGGTGATGCCGATGAACTGCCACAGGCCGGCCGGCCCATTGGGATTGCGCGCGCCGGGTTTGTAGCCGCTCTCCACGAACGGGATCAGCGCGAATTCCGTGGGCAGTTGCGCCTCGCGCAGGGCGTCCACCACGTAACCGAACAGGGGCAGCACGTCGTCCTCCGCCCGTGCCAGCTGCCTGGGCGCGTGGCCGAAGTGCTTCTTCCAACGCCCGCTCGTCGCCTGGCTGTCGCATTCGGGGTCGGCCAGGCCCTCGCGGAAGCGCTGGTAGATGTCCAAGCCGCTGCGTTGGTGACTGGCGGAAATGCCAGTGGCATCGGGCGCGGCGACGGAGGCCTCCGATGGTGCCTCCGCCGACGCGGGTGGCTCCGCCAGGGCGGCGGACGCCGACAAGCTCCAAGTCGATGCCAGCAGGGCAAGACGCAGCGCGTGGCGGCCGTTCATGCGCGGAAATCGTTCTTCCACTGCCGCAGCGTAGCGAACGTCTCCACCCGATCGGCCGGCGCACGTCCCAGGCGATGGGTGACCGCGGTGATGAGGGCGTCCTCGTCCACCCGCAGGAAGGGGTTGGTCGTCGCCTCGCCGGCCAGCGTCACGGGGAGGGTGGGTCGGCCGGTCTGGCGCATGGTGCGGGCGTCCTCGATGCGTCGGCGCAGGGCCGGGTTGTGCGGATCCACGGTGGTGGCGAAGGCGGCATTGGACAGGGTGTATTCGTGACCGCAACAGACCAGCGACGCGGGCGGCAGCGCCGCCAGCCGGTCGAGCGAGGCGAGCATCTGCGCGGGCGTACCTTCGAACAGGCGGCCACAGCCGAGGCTGAACAAGGTGTCCCCGCAGAAGAGATGCGGAGCGGTGCCGGGGCTGCCTCCGTGGAAGGCGATATGGCTGCGCGTGTGCCCCGGCACCTCCAGCACGGACAGGCGCCAGTGTTTCACCTGCACCACATCGCCTTCGCCAACGCGGTCCGATGCTTCGGGAATGCGATCGTCGCGCGGGGCGAATACCGGCAGCGTCGGCCAGCGCGCACGCAGGGCGGCGATGCCGCCGGCGTGGTCGGGGTGGTGGTGCGTGACCAGGACGGCGGCAGGCCACAGACCGTTGCCGGTGGCGGCGAGCACGGGCGCGGCATCGCCGGGATCGATCACCAGCGCATCGCCTTCGTCGTCGACCAATGCCCAGATGTAGTTGTCCTCGAAGGCGGGCAGGGCGAGCAGGCGCATCGGGGGCGGACTCCGGACGGGACGGACGCCCGGGGGCGGCGTCCTCTACAATCCGAACATGCCTGCCTTCGCGTTTACCCGTCAACCCGATGCCCTGGCGTGGTTCGGGACGGGCCGCGGGGGGCCGGTCCTGGCCTCGGAACAGGCCCGGGTCAGCCAGGCGCTCACCAGCAGGACCCCGGGGCCGTGGCTCTGGGTCTCGCCGGATGGCGTGGAGCCTGCGCCTGCCGGGGACATCCCCCCCATGCGTGGCCTGCGGCTGCATGCCAGGTCGGGCGCCCAGCGACTGACCGGACAGGTGCGTTGCGGCCTGCCGCTGCCGCTTCCCACCGAGGCGATCGCCGTGATCGTGCTGCAGCACGTGCTGGATGCGGGCGACCCGCAGCCGCTGCTGCAGGAGTGCGCCCGCGTGCTCGAGCCCGGCGGACGGCTGTGGCTGTTCGTGTTGAACCCGTGGAGCCCGTATCGGCTGCGCTGGCGCAGCACCGGCCTGGCTGCCCGGGCCTTGAGCCAGTGGCACCTGCAGCTGGCCGCGGCGGGTCTCACGACGGCCGAACACGTCCTTCACTACGGCCCTGTCTGGCGTGGCGTCCCCGACGCCCCCGGCCACGGCCCCGCGTCCCTGCGTGCGGCCCGCCTGCTTGTCGCGGAAAAGCGCGTGGCGGGCATGATTCCCCCGGCTCCCGTGGCGCGCGCCTGGCGCGCCGCACCGGCGGCCTGACCTTATTGCACGAGGACACATGAAGCACGTCAGCATCCATACCGATGGCTCCTGCCTGGGCAATCCCGGCCCCGGCGGCTGGGCCGCGCTCCTGCGCTATGGGGAGAAGGAGCGTGAACTGGTCGGGGGCGAGGCGCAGACCACCAACAACCGCATGGAGCTGATGGCGGCCATCGCCGCGCTGGAGGTGCTGACGGAGGGCTGCCGGGTGACGCTGCACATCGATTCGCAGTACGTGCGCCAGGGCATCACCGAATGGATGCCGGGCTGGGTACGACGCGGCTGGAGGACGGCCGGCGGCGACCCGGTGAAGAACCGCGACCTGTGGGAGCGTCTGCATGCCGCCACCCGCCGGCACACGATCGAATGGAAGTGGGTCAAGGGCCACAATGGCGATCCGGACAACGAGCGCGTCGACGTGCTGGCGCGCAACGCGGCGGTGCGGTTCCGCAACGGGGCGGTGGCATGACGATGGCGGTGATGCCCGGCCAGGTCGTCGCCGAGACGCCGCGCCTGTGCCTGCATGCCATGTCCGATCGCAATGACGACGACGCGGCGCTGATGCTCGCGCTGCTCAACGACCCGGGCTTCATCCGCCATATCGCCGACCGCGGCGTGCGCACGCTGGACCAGGCGCGTGCCTACCTGCGTGACGGCGCGCTGCGGAGCTATGCGGAGCATGGCTTCGGCATGTACGCGGTACGGCGCAAGGACACCGGTGCGCTGATCGGCAACTGCGGCCTGGTCCGACGCGAGGGGCTGGACGGCCCCGACCTGGGCTACGCACTGTTGCCCATGCATGCCGGCCGGGGCTTCGCCCACGAGGCTGCGCAGGCGGTCATCGCCGACGCTGCCACGCGGCTGCGGCTTGGCCGCCTGCAGGCCATCGTCAATCCCGACAACGTCGCTTCGATCGGCTTGTTGCAGAAGCTGGGATTCGAATTCGACAAAATGATCGTGTTGCCGCACATCGAGCATGCGCTCGACCTGTTCCACCTGCCCCTGCCCAAGGAAGCCTCCGCCTGATGCGCCAGATCGTCCTCGACACCGAAACCACCGGCCTGGAGTGGAAGAAGGGCAACCGCGTGGTCGAAATCGGCTGCGTGGAGCTGATCGAGCGCCGGCCGACCGGACGGACCTACCACCAGTACATCAATCCGCAGCGCGAGTTCGAGCAGGGGGCGGCCGAGGTCACCGGCCTCAGCCTGGAGTTCCTGTCGGACAAGCCCGTGTTCGCGGCGATCGCCGACGAGTTCCTGGCCTTCATCGACGGCGCCGAGCTGGTGATCCACAACGCCGCCTTCGACGTGGGGTTCCTGGACTACGAGCTGTCGCTGCTGGGGGAGGCCTACGGTCGCCTGGGCGACCGCGTGACGGTCGAGGATTCGCTGCTGCTGGCCCGGCAGCGGTTCCCGGGGCAGCGCAATTCGCTGGACGCGCTGTGCAAGCGGTTGGGCGTGGACAACACGCACCGGCAGCTGCATGGCGCGCTGCTCGACGCCCAGTTGCTGTGCGATGTCTACCTGAACCTGACGGCAGGGCAGCGCGAGATCGGGTTCGGTGGCGCGGAGGAGGCGGCGCCGGGCGCGGCGGCGGCAGTGGTCCGCCATTTCGATCCCGCGGTCGCGGGCGCTCGTCCGCGCGTGACGGTGTCGGCGGACGAACTGGCCGCGCACGAGGCGCGCCTGGCGACCCTGCGCAAGAAGGCGGGAGGGCGCTGCCTGTGGGATCCGCCGGCGCTCGAAGCCGGCTGAAACGGATCAGTGGCAGCGCACCAGGATCGCGGTGACGTTGTCCGAGCCGCCGCCGTCCAGCGCGGCGGCGATCAGCGTATCCACGCATTCCTGCGCACTGCAGTCGTCGTGTTTCAGCGTGGCGGCGATGCTGGGGTCGTCGACTTCCTCGGTCAGGCCGTCGCTGCACAGCAGCAGCTGCATGCCGGGGCGCAGTTCGCCCGTCATCGTCTCCACGTTGAGGTGGTTCGGATCGGTGACGCCGAGGGCCTGGGTGACGACGTTGCGGTGCGGATGCGTGCGTGCCTGCTCGCTGGTCAGCGCGCCCTGGGCGATCAGTTCCTGCACGTAGCTGTGGTCCTGGCTCAGCTGCGCCAGTTGGCCTTCCCGCCACAGGTAGGCGCGGCTGTCGCCGACCCAGGCCACCTCGAAGCGGTTGCCCTGGATGCGCGCGGCCACCACGGTGGTGCCCATGGGCAGGGTGTCGTTGCGGCGGCGGGAGGTGCGGATGATCTCTTCGTCGGCGATCCGGATCGCCTGCGCCAGCGGCGTGCCGTCGCGGATCTCGCGCACGATGGTCTCGCGCGCCAGTGCGCTGGCCACTTCGCCGCAGGCATGCCCGCCCATGCCGTCGGCCACCAGCCACAGGCCCAGCTCGCTGTCGCCGTAGTACGTGTCCTCGTTCAGCTCGCGCCGGAGGCCCACGTGGGAGATATGGCCGAATTCGATCATGGTGCCCTGTCTGTGCGGACGGCGTTCGCCTATCCCGTCATACGCAATGATCCGGGTGGACAGGACATCGGGCAAGGCGGGCGAGCCGGGAGATGTGGCCGGAGTTCACGCACGTGCAGGCGAAATGAGGCACGGAGACGGCAGGCGCACCAGGGGGCGCGGTTTCGGCTTGTCCGGACGCGGCCTGCCACGTATCATTCACGCCCCGGCAAGCGCCGGGCCACCGGAGAGGTGGCAGAGTGGTTGAATGTACCTGACTCGAAATCAGGCATACGTTAATAGCGTATCGAGGGTTCGAATCCCTCCCTCTCCGCCAGATGACGCCCGAAAGCCCGCAGAAATGCGGGCTTTTGTGCTTTTGGGCATAAATCGGTCTACACATTGGGATACGCGGCCATCCCTGCTGACAGGCCGAACCCGGGATCGCCTACCACCGCGCCCATCGGGCAGTCGGCTTGCCCGTCCCGTGGCCTGCTCAGCCGGCCTGCTGTGGCTAGGTCTGCCCCGATGTGACCGGGTCTTAGCAGGCTCAGCACATGAGACGCGTCCGCGTATATTTGGCCGTATACCCGGTTGCCGGACTGCCCCATGTGCTACTCCGCGATGATTCAGGCGGACTACCAAAAGTTCGTTCGCCACCACGGCGCAATCATGAGCTTGGAAGACTTCGCCCGGAACGTATGGGCAGCGCCTGATCGGGCTAGGAAGCGCAGGCGCCCCAAGGCCATGGAGGACTGGTTGCGCCTGTCCGATGAACCCCGGGCTCAGCAAATCTGGGGAGAAATACTGCGGCAGCGCGCGGAGCGCGAGCTTGAGCTACAGGAAGAACTCTTCAAACAGAAGCGCAGGCTGGCGGACGCAGAACGCGCGCTGCTGACGAAGACGACGAAGAAGGCCGAAGAAGATCGCCGCATATCCACCGACAAGATTGGGAAGCTCAAGATCGACCTTGATGACCTGCAACGGGTTGAACCGAAGGTGCGCGACGCACGATTCTTTCCCGGCAACTACGCGCCAGTGATCGTCATCGAAGACGGGCGCAGGGTGGTCAAGCCAATGCGCTATCAGTGCAGGCTGCCGGGATGGACAGAAGCCGTGGAACGAAAGTACCCGAGAACCTACAACGCGCGCCGCGACAGCCTTGGCAAGGCATGGCGCGAGTTATTCGGCGTTCGCCACGGAATCATTGTCCTCACGTCCTTCTACGAAAATGTAGAGAAGCACAATCTGGAACACCGTGATTTGGCGGCGGGCGAAGAGTCGCAGAACGTAGTTCTCGAGTTTAGGCCCGAGCCCGTACACGACATGCTTGTGGCCTGTTTGTGGAACGCTTCCCCTGAAGGCGATGAGGAATTGCTTTCTTTCGCGGTGATTACGGATGAGCCGACGCCAGAAATCGCCGCAGCGGGTCATGACCGAGCGATTATCGAACTGTCTGCGCGAAACATTGATGCGTGGCTGACTCCAGAACATCGTACCCATGTGGAGCTCGGGGAGATTCTGGATGAGCGGCCGGAGGTCGCGTATCAGCACAAGGTTGCGGCTGCTGCCTAGAATGGAATGAGGTGCCATGGGTCCAATAACGCTTTACGACAAGTCGTTCCTTGAGGCGCTGAACTTAGATGAAGCGGTGATGTTCGACTACTTCTTCTACCCGCTGACGTGTCCAGTGTTCTATGTGGAAACACTCGCCAATCTGGCAAAGGCGAAGAAAGGGCGATCTCCAGACGAGCTGGTCGGCGCCATCGCAAAGAAGTTTCCGCAAATTCACGGTGGTCCCAACGTGCACCACCGCACGCTCGCCGTGCACAGTCTGTGCGGAGGTGATGTGCCAATGCGCGGTCAGATTGTTGTAGCTGGCGGAATCCCAGTCGATACGGATGGTAAGAACAATATTGTGTTCAAGCAGTCGCCCGAGGCGTCCTCCTTCGCGCGCTGGCAACACGGAGAGTTTGAAGAGCTTGAGCGCGAGTTCGCTCAGGGCTGGCGCAACGAGCTCGCGAATCTTGACCTTGATCTTCTTGCGCAGCGCGCGCGGAACTATGGCATTGATCTTGGCGGCTGCAAGCAAATCGAAGACTGTCGTGATGTCGCCATTTCGCTAGTGGATAAGCTTCAGCCAAGCCTACAGTTGGCCTTTTCATGCGAGCTGCTGAACATGTCTGCGGACGAAAAGGCATTTGCCACAGAGGCATGGGGAGCGGCGGGTCGACCAACATTGCGGGAGTTTGCGCCATACGCGCATTACGTAACACTAATTCAGGTCTTCTTCGATATTGCGCTTGCCACCGGAAAGATCTCTAAGGACAGGCCATCGAACTTCAATGACATGGCGTACCTCTACTACATGCCGTTCTGTAGTGTTTTTGTATCCAGCGACAAGCTTCATCGCAGGTGCGCGCCCCTGTTCATGCGCGACGGGCAGCAGTTTGTCTGGGGCGAAGAGCTCAAGGCGGACCTGCGGATTCACAACGAAGCACTATTGGCTCTTCCGAAAGACGTGCGCGACCGAGGGCTGATTCGGATGGCTCCAAAGCCGATTCCAGGAAGCATGATCGCGGATATTCACCAGCGTGCGTTCGCTCGTGCCGGGAGAGGAATTGGCCCAGTCACGAGTGGTTCGGTCGCGCGCGCTAGCAGTACTGGCGCCGCCGCGTTGCAGGATACTTTGGCGAATTTGGCTGAGGGTGCGCGCGGAGGCGACGGGGGCGCAAGGCTTGAAAAGCCTGTCGCTTCGCGATCAGCACCAGCTTTAAATGAGCAACAGCGTGATGAAATTCATGATCGCATGCGGCGCATCATGGCAGGTGCGGAGAAGTCGCAAGGAATTCCGCCGTTTGATTCGCGGTCAACTGATTCCGTAACCATTGAGCGGCTAGTGGACGGTGAGCGCGGGTCTTGGGTCCAAATTTCACGTGATATGCGTTAGATGCTGCCGGCCGGATGAGTTGAAGGATTTTTTCGCAATTTCTAGTCTTTTGTGTTGCGCTGGCCGACGTGCTTGTGGATATCGTCACGCCACTTCCATGCCCAAGCGGCAATGTATCGACGGCCACCTTCTTCTGACGCCATGTCACGATGTCGTGGGATGAGCTCGCGTACATGTGTTGTTACCCGGGTGAACGAATGAAATTTCGTCAGATGTGCAAGTCTGTGGCCGCTGTACGACAAGGATTGCCCCGAGTCATTCCACGCGAATCCTTCAGGGAGGTCTGGGAGAAGCATCGGCGAATGATCGGCCATCCCCTTCTCCAAATTGGAGACTGCGCATGCGAAGGATAGAGCGGTGTAACTGCGGAAGCGGGCTTCGATTCAAGCACTGTCATGGGAGACTCGCGGTGAGCAATGACGTTCCGGCGTCAAGTCAGCTAGCGCGGCGACGTGCGGAGGCATTGGAGCACCAGCGCATCAAGCAGCAGGGAAAGGGGCGGCCAATAATTTCTCACGAAGTAGAGGGCGTACGCTTTGTCACCGTGGGTGACCGGGTTGCCTATGGTCCATGGCAGGGTTTTCAGGATTTCCTCTTCAGACACCTTAGGTTTCTGTTTGGGCTGGAAGAGGACATCATTCATAACGTTCAGTACGAAGAAGTCCCTTTGTACGCATGGTTGCGCGCACTTCATGCGATCAAAGATCGGCATGCGGCGGAACCGTCAAAGGGCACCGACTGGCTTCCTGCGTATGGTGCAGCTCGTGCCGTATACGGTCTTGCCTATGACCTTTACCTGATCGAGCACAACGCCAGCCGTCCAGAAGACAAAGCGGCATTCGCAAAGCTTGTCGCCAAGCTGCGAAGTAGGCATGAGTTTTACGGCGCGCGGCATGAGGCAAGGGTTGCCGGAATTTTCATCAGGGCTGGATTCGACATCGAATGGGAAGATGATGGACAAGGTTTGCCCGGTGGGCACGCGGAGTTTTTTGCAACCTATCCGGATACGAAGCGGAGATTTTGGGTGGAGTGCAAGATGCGTCAGCCTGAGGATGATGATGCCGATCCGCGAGTGTCGCACCTTGTCGCCAATGCGCTGAACAAGAAGACTAGTCTTGAGCGACTTGTGTTCGTAGAGCTGAACCTAAAGAGCCCGAAGTTCGATGACGTCTCCGGGGGCTGGGCAAGCCAGTTCATCAACAAGCTTCGCCGTCTTGAGCAGCAGCCCAGTTCCAGCAGCTTGCCGGCAGCCTTAGTTGTGTTCATGAATCATCCGGAGTATCGATTTCTGGATAGTGCGGATCGCTGCATGGGTGCGCTTATGGAAGGCTTCAATACAGGCGATGCGTATCGAACCGGCGTTCCGACCGATCTTTTAGACGCGGTGGGCCGCCGTAGGCGGGACAAAGAGATCGAAGTTTTATGGGAATCCGTGATGGAGAACGCGGCACCGCCCCTTACTTTTGATGGGACGATTCCGTGGCTTGACGACTCGACAAGGCTGCTAATCGGAGAGAGATACGTACTCGATGATGATGTGTCCGGAATACTTGAGAGTGGAGTCGTCATGGAGGAGTGGAAGGCAGCTTTCTGCACGTTCGTGACGGAAGAAGGGCGCTCCCACTACAACGTCGACCTAACAGAAGATGAGCTCTACGCCTTCAAGCTTCACCCGAATACATTCTTCGGTGTCGTACAGGATAATCAGGGTTCTGAGTCTTCCGATGCGTTGGCACTACACGAGTTTTTTGTCGAAGGATCTCGCGCACTCGGGCGCGACGAGCTGCTGGCAAGGCTCAGTGACGAAAGTGACGCGATTGAGTTGATGGCGAAATCTGAAGCGGAGCTTCGTGATATCTACGCCTACCGTATGGTGGCAAGCGCGAACGAGAGGAACCCGTTTCCGGGCGGTCCTGATTGGCACAAACGTCTCCGCGGGCGCCGCGCGCGAAGGTAGCGCAGATTCGCTATGGCTGGGAGCGCCCTGGCTTGTGTGCGGCGGGAAAGAGCGCGCGCCAGTCCGAAGCGCCCGAAGGTCCGTGTCCGCGCGCGATTTCTTCGATTTTCTCGCTTCCCGCCTGTAGCAGCCCAACCCGGCGGGGTGGAAGTCGCTGGTGGGGTTGGATGCGAAGGCTGCGCGAACTTGCGCCCAAGAGGCTTACACAAGAGCGCCAATGAGCGGCCGCGTCGCGGCTCCGCTTCATGCGCACCATGTTCTCAAACGCGTCCCGCTCTTCAACGAGTAGGCGAAGGTGCCTTCGCATGTGTGGGATGTCTGAGGGCTGCATATGTCCAGAGGGTAGAGCACCGAACTCCGAACTCCACAGGTCGGCCTCGCGGGCACTCAGGCCTTGGGGTGGGGACAGCGGATTCACGGCCGAGGGCCGCGTGGTGGTTGTCCTTCGACTCGAAAAGGTTTCCATGCGGTTCTCGAATTGTTGGCGGTCGGTAGAAAGCCGCGATGGGCGCCGGTTGGCAGCCGACGCCGTGCTTTTCAACTGCCCCCCCCCGGGGGGGAGTCCTGACTAGGGCAAAGGCGCAGGCCGATCTGGAGCGTGCGGCCCTTCATAGAACGTCAGCCACGATTCGATCAGGCGCTGCTTCAGGGCAAGGCTCGAGGCCCGACTAAAGTTCATGTCGTGCTCCGCCCAAGTCGCGATTGCCGTGACCAACACGGCAATACTGTCGGGTACGGGTGGAACTTTCTTATTGATGTTCATTTCGTTGCGGGTTCCTTTGGTATGGATTAGTCATTGGGCGTGTGGGCAGTGGCGTGGCGCCGAGTTCTACCGTGGATCTCTCTGGCCGCATCGGCCATCAAGTTGGCAACCTGATGCCTTAGGTCGGCGATAGCGTGTTCACGTTCGGCAAGGCTTGCATGGGCACTGGCTACGTCGCGCAGCACGTCCCCAATGAGATCCAGCGGGTCGCGAAGTAGTTGGATAGGTTCTGCATCCGGGGGAAGCGGCGGAGGCGAAGGCGAAGCCTTGAATTCCGCATCTATTTCCATGTCCCTCAGGATTCGCTGCTGCATGGATCGAGGAAGTGCACCAAAGAGAGGGGCATTGACAAACAATTTTCCATCGGCGCCACGATTGATGACTGGTATAGCGTCTTGCGGTCGGTCGTGCATTGTCTTCAATCCAGATTGGGTGCCGTCCATGCTGGTCCGGCTTTGGGTTTGTGTTGCGCGTTGCGCGCGAGGCTCCGGGCGATGGCGTGAGCCTCGACGAGCCGCCGGTGGTCGACTGCATACTCCTCCTCCAAACGACTGACACGAGCGTCGATCTGTTGGATTGCCGATCTGAGCGTACGCACACTTACTTCCAATGGCTCGATAGATTCTGAGCGTCGAAGAAGCTTGTTGATATTTCCGTCGATCTTCTCATCGCGTACTGACAGCGCATCCTTCAGTCCTTCGGCTGCGCCTTCGAGCGCTGATTTCACAAATTGCTTCATCCGGGCGACGGTGCAGGGTGATTCGTCTTCCATTTCATCTTCTCCGTTGATTGCGGGCTCTGGGTTCGATCTATTCGCTCGTGGTGCACGCACCCGCTGCTTCATCTAGGGCTTGCGTGATGGGACCATGGGGTATTACAGGTTCGGTCGTGCTTGTAGGTGACGACTTCAAGCGCATTCGTTGTTGGAGATCTGATCGCCGCTCTTCCTCGCTGAGTTCTACGAAAGGACGGCCATCTGCGGCCGTGTGTTGGGTACGGCTAGTGTTACTTGCGGTGAAGAATTGGTCGGTAGAAGCAGATATATAGAAGCTAGAGTCAGAAGCAAAGACAGGAATTTTTGGGTGCATAGGTCTTCCCGGGGCCCGAGGTGAATCTTTGTGCAGAGGCATTTCTTGGGCTCCATTGTTTTCGCTGGCTTCCCCGGTTGAATCAGCTTCTGCCGCGAAGAGAATATTGATGGCTGCAATGCTCGACGCGTTGCTTTCCAATGGAACAAACCCGGGTTCCTGCGGAATGCGTTCGTCGATTGGCGGTGGCGGGCAAGTGCTTTTGGCTTCCTTGGGATGCACGTTGTGCAACTGGGCGTAAGCGGGAAACCAGATCCAGCCTCGGGCCTTCACCCGATAGACGACGATCAGATCCGCACGCGCCAGTTCAAGAAGTAGAGGCTTCATGGACACGTCTGGCCAGTAGGCGAAGATTGCGTGCTTGAAGTGGTCAGGGTCCCAATAGACACGGCCCTGTGAATCTCCCATGCTGTAAAGGCCAAGCAGCAAGCGAAATGATTGGTGTGAAAGGCGGGCCCATGGCGGCCTGTGGAAGAACGCGGGTCTGAGGTTTCTACTCTTCATCTGCGTGGTCCCGCTCCGTAGTCAGCTCGACGGGAAGCGTCCTTGGACGTCCCGGTCCGCGGCCGGGCGGCCCTTCATGCGCACCCGCAAATCGCCGGCGTTTGTGGTTGGGTAGCGCTAGTGGCAGTTGGGTGCGGAACTGATGAATCCACGATTCCCACCATCCGACGCGGTTCGCAGAAATGCGCACGGCGGGCGGAAATCTGCCGCTGGCGACTCCGGCAATCCAAGTCGATTTGGAAACCGGAACGAGAGGTGTGATTGATTTGCTCGCGTCTCCGACGATATCGGTGACGGTCAGGATGCGCTCGTTCGGACTGGGCGGTGGGTAGACGACCGCGCTGGGTGCATTCTGTTGCTGGTGACTCACGCCTGTTCTCCATTTGATGGGGAACAGTATTTAAGTACAGCATTCGATGCGATGCGACCTGGGAATAGCTAAACGTTGACTCTAGAACTTCCCATCACTATCTATCGGCAGATGAGCTTTGCATCGCTCGAGGGGTCGGTCCGACGAGCGGTAGGTTCTGACTGCACTTCCGGAGTCACGCGACAGATTTCAGAGTCGGTCGGGAGGGTGGAGTGTCGCAGTGTTCCCACCAATCGCGCAGCAGAGCTTCGCGCTTGGCGAGAAGTGTTCCCCGTCTGTAAGCCTTTTCAGTCTTGTCGGCGATAGCATGGCCTTGCGCCATCTTTATCGTCTTGTCATCGTGAGAGGTGGCCTCGCTTGCCCAGTCGCGGAAAGCGCTGCGGAATCCATGGGTGGTTACTTCGTACTCTGGGACCAACTTGCGCAATACCTTTAGAACCGCTTCGGTTGAGAGGGTGGGGTGTTTGCCATGACCCGGGAACAAGAATTCGCCCGTGCGCGGTATGCGCTCCACATGGTTGCGCAGCGGGCCAACCAGCGGGATCTCCAGCGCGCGACCCTTCTTAGTGCGGTCGGCGGGAATCGTCCAGATACCTTCCTCGAAATTGAACTCCTTCCAGCGGGACCCCACGACTTCGGAAATTCGTGTCGCCGTCATGATCGCCAGTTGAAGGGCGCGTGATGCGTCCGAGTCCCTTGCCTTCACCCGCTGCATGCACGTGAACATTTGTTGCCAAGGCATGGCCGGGTGGTTCCTGACTACCTTGACCTTTGACGGCTTCGCCAAAAGGGAATCCAAGTGTCCACGCCAACGCGCCGGGTTCTCGCCCGTGAATCGCTCACGTGCCTTTGCCCACGCAATGACAGCTTCGATGCGCTCGCGCAGCCGGCTGGCAGTCTCTGTCTTTGTGTCCCAAATCGGTTTCAGGACGGCCAGAACGTCATCGGTCGTGACAGATTCGACGGGGCGTTCGAACAGGTGGCCGGCGTAAGTCTGGAGGGTGGACTGCCACTGACCCTCTGACTTGCTGCCTGCTTTCCAGCCTGCCGCCTTCGACGCGATTGTTTCGGCGACGCATTCGCCAAACGTCAGGCGAGTGGCACCAGCCATCCTCGCCCGGGCGCGTTCTGCACGCTCATCGTCGATCAGCCTCACCCCCGCCCTGAGCTCAGTCTGGCATTGCCGGGCGAGTTCCCGTGCCCGGGGCAGGGTGACAAGGCGCACGGGCCCCAGCCCCTTGTTCCGGTCTCGTCCCGTCACTCTGTCCCTGAACCGGAACACCCAGCTTTGGGCGCCTGTGGGGCTGACCTTCAAATACAGTCCGTCACCGTCGGGATATCGACCCGGTGCGGTAAGACTTCTGACGTCGGTGGCTTTCAAGCGGTGATACAGGCGGGCCATGTCCGTTGTAGGTATACGCAGCGGTATACACATTGTAGTTGGAGCTGGCTGATTTTTGTTGGATCTCCCTGCCCGAAGAATGTAGACAAAAACAAGTTAAATCAGTCGCTTGTAAGGCCTGATTGGGTTGCATTGGGTCTGCTTGGGGGGTAGTTGGGAGGACTCCCTCTCCGCCAGTTTCAAGAAAGCCCCCGCAAGGGGGCTTTTGCGTTCCGGGGCGCGCGCCGGTGCCTAGAATGTCCTCCCCAGCCGCGGAAGTCCCCCATGTCCGAGATCCTCGTCCCCGTGTCCTTCGGCGAACTGCTGGACAAGATCGCGATCCTGCAGATCAAGTCCGAACGCATGAGCGATCCGGCCAAACTGGCCCATGTGCGCGATGAACTGGCCGCGCTGGAAAAGACCTGGCTGGCGCATCCCGTCGCCGGACACGACATCGCCGAACTCCGCGCCAGGCTGAAGGCCGTCAACGAACGGCTATGGGTGATCGAGGACGACGTGCGGCTGAAGGAGAAAGCGCAGGCGTTCGACGACGACTTCGTTCGCCTGGCACGCAGCGTCTACATCGAGAACGACGAACGCGCGCGGATCAAGAAGGCCATCAACCTGGCCCTGGGCTCGAGCTACGTCGAAGAGAAGTCCTACCAGGACTACCGGGTGGCCGGCACGCCCTGAGCGCGGAGGTGCTCACGCCGCCAGGTCGGCGCGGCGGCGTTCGAACGCGGCGATGGCGTCGTCCACGGTGATCAGTGCCATCACGCCATCGTGTTCGATCTTGGCGCCCCATTTCAGCTCCGATGCCGGCTTGCCCCTGTAGCGGCGCGCGGCATCGTCGTAGCGGTCCACGCAGTAGCGCACGCTGGAGTACGGGCCGCTGCGGAGCGGGTTGCTGGCGGCATGCAGGCCCAGCACGGCGGTCCCCATCGCATTGGCGATGTGCATGGGGCCGGAATCGGGCGTCATCACCAGGTCCGCGCGCGCCAGTAGGGCCGGCAACTGCTTCAGGGTGTCCTTGCCCACCAGGTCCAGCGCGGGCGCCCGCATGGCGCCGATGATGGCATCCGCAGTCCGGCGTTCCAGGTCGCTGCGTCCGCCGCAGAGCACGATGCGCCATCCCTGGGCGGCGGCATGGTCGGCCACCGCCGCGTAGCGGTCGGCGTACCAGTTGCGGCGTTCGTGGCTGGAGCAGGGCGAAATGACCAGCGTGCGCATCGCGTCCGTGGGCCACTGCGCGCGCGCCCAGGCATGTGCGTCGGCGGGGACGGGCAGGTCCCAGGTGACGCCGGTCTGTTTCAGGCCCAGCGGTTCGCAGAAGCTGCCGATGGCATCCAGCACGTGGATGCCGGGACGGTCCGGGATCCGCTCATTGATGACCAGGCCGTGCAGGTCCTTGGAGCGGCTGCGGTCGTAGCCGATGCGCCTGCGCGCGCGGATGAAGGCCGACAGCAGGTTGGCGCGCAGGGCCACCTGCATCTGCAGCAGCGCATCGAAACCTTCGGCCGGCAGTTCCGCCCGCAACGCCCGCATGCCCGCCAGGCCCGTCTTCTTGTCGTAGGTGTGGAAGGTGACGCCTTCCAGGCCCTCCAGCAGCTTGAAGCCTCCCTTGTCGATCACCCAGTGCAGGCGCGCCTGGGGCCAGTGGCGCTGCAGCGTGCGCACCAGCGGCACCACGTGGGTGACGTCGCCCAACGCGGACAGGCGGAGCAGGCAGAGCGATTGAGGAATCGTGGACAAGTGTTGTTAGACTCGCTGGATGGTCGGTTTTGACGCCTCGGAATCCCTGACGCCGTTCCGCGAAGGCCGCGGATACGGTGCGATTCTGTTCGACCGCAAACACCTGCGGCAAGCCAGCCCGGACTGGTTCTCGCCGGAAAAGTGGGGCGAACGCGCCCGGCCGGTCGACAGCGGGGGCCGCGGCGGCGCCTGGTTCATCGATGCCCCTTCCAGCCAGTGCGTGTTGCGGCACTACCGGCGCGGGGGCCTGGCGGCGCGATTCAGCCGCGACCGCTATCTGTGGCATGGGCCCGACAAGACGCGCAGTTTCGCCGAATTCCGTCTCACCCGTGCCCTGTTGGCGCGCGGATTGCCCGTGCCGCGCCCGGTGGCGGCGAGCTACGTGCGCGACGGCATGTTCTACCGCGCCTCCATCCTGCTGGAACGATTGATGGACGTGCGCACGCTCGCCGACCTTGCCGCGAAGACGGAAGGGCAGGCGCCGTGGGAAAGCACGGGCCGCCTGGTGGCGCGTTTCCACCGCGCCGGCCTGGACCATGCGGACCTCAATGCCCACAACATCCTGTTCGACGGGGATGGCCACGGTTGGCTGATCGACTTCGATCGCGGACGCCTGCGTATCCCCGCCACCGCCTGGCGCGAACAGAACCTCGCGCGCTTGAGGCGCTCGCTCCTGAAGCTGCGGGGCGAGCGCAGCGCGGACGACGTGGGTCTGGCCTTCGCCCATCTGCGGCGCGCCTACGATCACGCTTGGTCGCGGGGGTACTGAGGTGGAATGGGTGCTGCGCTTCCACGGCGTCGGTAACGCCAGCGCGGTCGAGCTGGGCTCGGCGATGGCCACGCTCGAACGCGAGGGCGTGCCATGGTTGACCATCGATTGCGGGGGCGAAGGCCTGACCGCCTTCCAGGCACGCTACGGCGACATGCCGCGGGCGGTCTTCATCACCCACCTGCACCTGGACCACGTGGCGGGGATGGAACGGCTGTTCGTGGCCAGCTATTTCGATCCTGCGCGGCGCGGCCAGGTGCGCCTGTACGTGCCGGCGCCGCTGGTACCGCTGCTGCACCAGCGTATCGCCAGCTATCCGAACGTACTGGCCGAGGGTGGCGCGAACTTCTGGGATGCGTTCCAGCTGGTGCCGGTGGGCGAGGCCTTCTGGCACGACGGTCAGCGGCTGGAGGTCTTCCCGGTGCGGCATCACTGGCCCGAGACGGCGTTCGGCCTGCGCCTGCGCGGCAGCGTGGTCTGGACCGGCGATACGCGGCCCATTCCGGAAATGCTGGCGCGCCATGCCGATGCCGGCGAACTGATCGCGCACGACTGCGGGCTGCACGGCAATCCCTCGCACAGCGGTATCGACGACCTCGAACGCGAGTACCCGCCCGCGCTGCTGGCCCGCTGCGTGCTTTACCACTACGCCAGTGCCGAGGACGGTGAAGCCCTGCGCGCGCGCGGGCATCGGGTCGCGACCCCCGGCGAGGGCGCGGCGCTGTCGCCGCCCCGGCAGGTCGAACTGCCGTGAGCGACAGCCATCTGCCGTACGACCTGCTGGGACGTCCGCTGCACGACCTGCGCCTGTCGGTCATCGACGCCTGCAACTTCCGCTGCGGCTACTGCATGCCGGCGGACCGTGTGCCCGAGGACTACGGCACGGATGCTTCGCAGCGCCTGTCCTTCGACGAGATCGAGACCCTGGTGCGCGCCTTCGTGCGACTGGGCGTGCGTAAGCTCCGGCTGACGGGCGGTGAGCCCCTGCTGCGCAAGCGCCTGCCCGACCTGGTGCGCCGGTTGGCCGTCATCCCGGGTTTGGAGGACATCGCGCTGACCACCAACGGCGTGCTGCTCGCCCAGCAAGCGCAGGCCCTGCACGACGCCGGCCTGCGGCGCATCACCGTCAGCCTGGACGCGCTGGATCCGGAGGTGTTCGCCGAGATGTCCGGAAGGCGCGGTCAGGTCGGCGAGGTGCTGGCCGGCATCGACGCCGCGGTGGCGGCCGGCTTCAAGCGGTTGAAGATCAATGCCGTCGTGCAGCGCGGCGTCAACGAGAGCCAGGTGGTGCCGCTGCTGGAGCGCTTCCGTGGCACCGGGCATGTCGTGCGCTTCATCGAGTTCATGGACGTGGGCGACAGCAACGACTGGCGACTGGAACGGATGGTGCCGTCGTCGGTGCTGCGCGACCGCATCGCCGCGCGCTGGCCGCTGCATCCCGTGCAGGCGGAGTACCGGGGAGAAGTGGCCGAGCGCTACGGATTCGATGATGGCGGGGGCGAAGTCGGTTTCGTCAGTTCCGTCAGCACGCCGTTCTGCGGCGACTGCCATCGTGCGCGCGTGTCCGCGGATGGCCGCTTGTTCACCTGCCTGTTCGCGTCCGCGGGCGCCGACCTGCGCGCGGTCCTGGCGCAGGGCGAAGACGCCTTGGTCGCGCATGTGGCCGGCCTGTGGTCGGCGCGCGGCGACCGCTACAGCGAGCTGCGCGGCCGGCCGGAAGTGCGGGACCGGCGCCGTGTCGAGATGTATCTTATCGGCGGCTGATTTCCCCAGGACCTGCATGCCCCGCACCGCACTGACCCATCTGGATGCCGCCGGTCGACCCGCGATGGTCGACGTTTCCGGCAAGGCCGTCACCGCGCGGGAGGCACGGGCGACCTGCCGGGTACGCTTTCCCGCCGACATCGCACGACAGCTGAAGCGAAACGGCCTGCGCAGCGCGAAGGGCGGCATCGTCGATACCGCCATCATCGCCGGCACGATGGCGGTGAAGCGCACGCACGAACTGATCCCGTTCTGCCATCCACTCCCCATCGATGGGTGCCGGTTGGCCATCGACTGGGACGGAGAGAGTGCACTGCTGATCGAATGCCAGGTCCGCACCGTGCACCGCACCGGGGTGGAGATGGAAGCGTTGACCGGGGCCACCGTGGCCGCGTTGACGGTGTACGACATGTGCAAGGCGCTGTCGCATGCCATCGTGCTGGGACCGGCGAAGCTGGTGGGCAAACGCGGCGGCAAGCGCGATGTGGGGGCAGCATGAGCGTCACCCTGACCCTGCTGTATTTCGCCAGTCTGCGCGAGCGCGCGGGGGTGCCCAGTGAGTCGCTCAGCACCGAGGCGGCCGATCTGGCCGGACTTTATGAGGAGATCCAAGCCCGCCACGGCATCGCCTGGCCGCGCGAACACCTGCGCGTCGCCGTGGATGGCGAATTCGCGCGCTGGCAGGAACCGCTGCGGGCAGGCAGCGAGGTCGCCTTCATCCCGCCCGTGAGCGGAGGCTGAGCGATGCCGCGTTTCCTACTGTCGGCGGAGCCGCTGGACGTCGCCGCGTTGGGGGCCGGCCTGCGTGATCCCCGCGCGGGCGGCTTCGCGACGTTCGAGGGCTGGGTCCGCGACCACCACGCCGGTCGCGCGGTGGATGGCCTGGACTATGAAGCCTATGGCGCCCTGGCCGAACGCGAAGGCGAACGGATCGTGGCCGAGGCGATGGCGCGTTTCGACGTGCTGGCAACCTGCTGCGCGCACCGTGTCGGCGCTCTCGCGATCGGCGATCTGGCCGTGTGGGTCGGGGTGAGCGCAGCGCATCGTGGCGCCGCCTTCGACGCCTGCCGCTACATCATCGATGAAGTGAAGCAGCGCGTGCCGATCTGGAAGCGCGAACACTACCGCGAAGGCGACGCGGACTGGCTGCATCCCGTGGCGGACGGCCCGTGAGCGCGGTTCGGGCGGTCGCACTCGGCATCGGCATCGCCCTGGCATGCCTGGGTGCACGTGCGACGCATGCGGCCGAACTGCTGGCGGGTAACAAGTCCGCGGACACCGTGTGGCGGCTGTCGCTGCGCGACGGACGCAGGACGGGCGAGTACAGGACGGGCGAGGCACCGCACGAAATCGCGGTGGCGCCGGACGGCCGCACGGCCGTGGTGACGAACTATGGAGGCTCGCGGTCCGGCAACACGCTGTCGGTCCTGGACCTGGTGGGGGGCAAGCCCACGCGCACGATCGACCTGGGGCAGCACAGCGCCCCGCATGGCATCCGCTTCCTCCCCGACGGTCGCCGGGTGCTGGTCACCACGGAAGCCACCGCCAGCCTGGTGGTGGTGGACGTTGCGTCGGGCGACATCGAGCGGACGCTCGACGTGGGCGCCGGCACCGGCCACATGGTGGCGTTGTCGCCGGACGGGCAGGTGGCCTACCTGACCAAGATCCAGGCCGGCACGGTCAGCCGGATCGACCTGGCCACCGGTGCGCGCGTGGAACGCGCCGCGGGCAAGGGCGCCGAAGGTGTCGCGGCGCGACCGGACGGGGCCGAAGTCTGGGTGACCAACCGCGAGGACGGCACCCTCACCGTGCACGATCCACGCACGCTGGCCATCAGGCGCCGCATGAGCAGCAAGGGCTTCCCGATCCGCGTGACCTTCTCTGCCGACGGCACGTTCGCCTTCGTCACCAATGCGCGCGCCGCGACGCTGGCCGTGTTCAACGCGCGCACCAAGGTCCCGTTGGCCACGGTCCCGCTGTCGCGCGAGGACATGACTTACCAACCCACGATGCTCGGCCATGCGGCGCTTCCCATCGGCGTGGTGGTGGCGCCGGACCGTCCGCGCGCCTACGTGGCGATCAGTGGGGGCGATCGCATCGCCGTGATCGACACGCAGCGCTGGCAGGTCATCGACTACTGGGTGACCGGACGTGAACCCGACGCCCTCGCCTTCATTCCTGACTGATCAGCCGGCGTGACGGGAAGAATGAGGTCGCGCCCAGTGATTAGCTGAAAAGGCGGTGACCCCGCCGGCTGACCTCGGCGCCCGCGTCGATCGATACCGTTGCTGCCTTCCGGCCCTGGCGGGATTTTCGACCTAGCGTCGCGAGGGGCCGACGGGGCCACCATAGAAACGAAACCGCGCCTTGGCGCGGTCCGTCGTCACCCGCCATGGCGGGTTGCGATGAATCTGGCGGAGAGAGGGGGATTCGAACCCCCGAAGCGCGGTTTAGACGCTTACACACTTTCCAGGCGTGCTCCTTCAACCACTCGGACACCTCTCCGGGACCTGAACGCGGCTTGCGGCCGCTTTCAGGGGCGTGAATTCTAGCCCCCGCAGGGGGGGCGCCACAAGCGAAACCGGCAAGCGGTCCCCGGCGGGAGGACGGACTTGCGCAGCGTGGCACAATGGCGGCATGTCCTATCTCGTCCTCGCCCGCAAGTGGCGTCCCAAGCGATTCGCAGAGCTGGTCGGCCAGGAACACGTGGTCCGCGCGCTCACCAATGCGCTGGACAGCGGCCGCGTTCACCATGCCTTCCTGTTCACGGGTACGCGCGGCGTGGGCAAGACCACCATCGCCCGCATCTTCGCCAAATCGCTGAACTGCGAGAAGGGCACCAGTGCCGATCCCTGCGGCCAGTGCGCGGCCTGCCTGGACATCGATGCCGGCCGCTATATCGACCTGCTGGAGATCGACGCCGCCTCGAACACCGGCGTGGACGATGTGCGCGAAGTGATCGAGAACGCGCAGTACATGCCCTCGCGCGGCAAGTACAAGGTCTATCTGATCGACGAAGTGCACATGCTGTCGAAAGCGGCGTTCAACGCGCTGCTGAAGACGCTGGAGGAGCCGCCGGAACACGTCAAGTTCCTGCTCGCCACCACCGACCCGCAGAAGCTGCCGGTCACCGTGCTGTCGCGCTGCCTGCAGTTCAACCTCAAGCGCCTGGACGAGGAACAGATCCGCGGCCAGATGACGAAGATCCTGGGTGCGGAAGCCATCGAGGCCGATGCGACCGCCATCGCCCAGCTCGCGCGCGCCGCCGACGGCTCGCTGCGCGACGGCCTGTCGCTGCTCGACCAGGCCATCGCCTACGCCGGTGGAGCGCTGCGGGAGGAGGGCGTGCGCACCATGCTGGGCACGGTGGACCGTACGCAGGTCAGCGCCATGCTGGCGGCCCTGGTGCAGGGCGATGGCGAGGCCCTGCTGCAGGTGGTGGCACGGCTGGCGGAGTTCTCGCCCGACTGGGCAGGCGTCCTCGATGCGGTGGCCGAAGCGCTGCATCGCATCCAGGTGCGCCAGCTGGTGCCGTCGGCCAGCGTGGAAGCGGAGGGCGTCGATGTCGATGCGTTCGCCGGCCAGCTGCGGCCCGAGGTCGTCCAGCTGTGGTATCAGATGGCGATCAATGGGCGTCGCGACCTGCACCTGGCGCCGAGTGGGCGCGCCGGCTTCGAGATGAGCCTGCTGCGGATGCTCGCGTTCCGTCCCGCCCAGGCCGGCGAGATGCGCGGCGACGCGCGCACGTCTTCCGCCAGCGTCACGCCGGCATCCGCGCCAGTGGCGTCGGCACCGGCTTCCAGCGCTTCCGCGCCTGTGCAGGCGAGGGTGACCGCCACAGCGGAGCCGGTCATGCCGCCGCAACAGATGGCGCGCGAAGAGATGCCGGCGCCGGCACGCGTTGCCGTCTACGACATGCCGCCATGGCCTCCGGCCGAACCGGCGAAGGTTGGCGCATCTGCACCTGCGCCTGTATCTGCAGCGTCGACGACGATGCCGGCCGACATCGGCATCACCGATGCCGAAACCTGGCTGCATTTCGCCGGGACCTGCGGCCTGAAGGGTGTGGGCAAGCAACTGGTCGACAACGTGGCCTTCGCCGGTTATGCGAACGGAACGCTCACCCTGGCGCTGGACAGCGGCTTCGACTACCTCCGCTCCGAACGCACCCTGGGCGAGCTGCGCGATGCGATCGCCAGCCGCTATGGCGTGGCGCCCCGGCTGGCCTTCGCCACCGCGGCTGAGGGCGAGACGCTCAAGCAGCGCAGTCACCGCCAGCGCGACGAGCAGCAGAACGTCGCCGAGGAAACCTTCATGAACCATCCGGACGTGCGGCAGCTGATGCAGCAGCATGGCGCCAGGCTCGTCCCGGATTCCATCCGACCTTACGAAGAGTGATCACGACATGCGTGGAAACATCGCCCAACTGATGCAGCAGGCGCAGAAGATGCAGGAGAATCTGCAGCGCGCCCAGGAAGAACTGGCCAAGCTGGAGGTCACCGGCAACGCGGGCGGCGGCATGGTCAGCGTGACGCTGACCGGCGCCAAGGAATGCCGCAAGGTCCGCATCGACCCCTCGCTGCTGTCCGATGCCGAGATGCTGGAAGACCTGATCGCGGCGGCCTTCAACGACGCCTCCAACAAGGTCGATGCCGAATCCAAGGCACGCATGGGCGCGGCCACGGCCGGGATGCCGATCCCGCCGGGCATGAAGCTGCCGTTCTGAGCGTCGTGGCGGGCAGGTGGAGGGCAAGCCGTCGTGGCGGTCAACCCGTCTGCACGCTCCCGCATAGCCGCGTCCAACCGCATCCGTGTCCACACTTCTCGAGCAACTGATCGAGTCGTTGCGCGTCCTGCCCGGTGTCGGGCAGAAGACCGCGCAGCGCATGGCCTACCACCTGCTCGACCGCGAGCGGGACGGCGGCAAGCGCCTGGCCGGCGTGCTGGCGGAGGCGCTGGACCATATCGGCCATTGCGCGCAGTGCCGCGACTTCACCGAAAGCGAGATCTGCGCTTTGTGCGCCAGCGGCAGCCGCGACCGTCATCAGCTGTGCGTGGTGGAGTCGCCGTCGGACCGGCTGGCGATCGAACAGGCGACCGGTTACCGCGGCCTCTATTTCGTCCTCCATGGACGGCTGTCGCCGCTGGATGGCATCGGTCCGCGCGAACTGGGGCTGGACGCACTGTCCGCGCGCCTGGCGCAGGGCGAGGTGACCGAACTGATCATCGCCACCAATCCCACCGTCGAAGGTGAGGCGACCGCGCACTATCTGGCGCAACTGGCGCGCCAGCAGGGCGTGCGGCCGAGCAGGCTCGCCCACGGCGTACCGCTGGGGGGCGAACTGGAATACGTGGACCGCGGCACGCTGGCGCACGCGTTCGGTGGCCGCAGCGAAATGAGTTGACCGTACCCGCACGAGGACGCGCCCCATGACCGACACCATCTTCGCCAAGATCATCCGCCGCGAAATTCCCGCCACCATCGTCTACGAGGACGAGGAGGTGCTGGGCTTCAAGGACATCGCGCCGCAGGCGCCCGTGCACGTGCTCTTCATCCCGAAGAACGAAGCCATCCCCACGCTGGACGACGTGCGCCAGGACCAGGCGCACCTGATCGGCAAGCTGGCGCTGGCGGCAGCCGAATACGCGCGCCGAGAAGGCTTCGCCCAGGACGGTTACCGCATCGTCATGAACTGCCGTGAGCATGCGGGCCAGACCGTGTTCCACATCCACCTGCACCTGCTCGCCTGTGCACCGCTGGGGCGCTTCGGGACCTCCGCCTGAGCGATGCGATGCAGGCCCATGAAAAAAGCCGCTCATTGAGCGGCTTTTTCCATACCTGCGCGGCTAGCCGGTCACCACCAGCCCCAGTAACCCCAGCGCGGGCCCCAGAAGGGGTCGTAGTACGGATAGGGGCGGACTTCCACTTCGCGCACTTCCGGCCACAGGTACACCACGTCGGCGGCGACGCGCGGCAGCTGGTAGTCGTATTCGCCGATGCGTGCCGTTTCGTAGCCCTCGATCTTGCCGATGAAGGTCACCTCGCGGCCTTCGGCGAACACGGCAGGGTCGTAGAAGCCGGCGCGGCACGCGATGAAGCGGCCGTCGGTGGCATCCGGTGCGGACGAAAGCGGTCGGCCGGTGGCGCCCAGCGGGCGCGACACCAGTTGGAAGCATGTCGAGTTGGGTCCCGGCGTGGTGCTGATGATCCGGCCGCCCCAGCGGACCGGCGCACCTACCTGGGGCGTGGCCACCGCGTCGCGCGGATTGACCTGGGTGAAGCTGCCCTGCAGCGGCTTGGGCGCCGTTGCGCAGGCGGAAAGCAGCGCGGCGGCTGCGACGAGGACAGCGAAGCGAAGGTTCATGGCCAGTCTCCAGCGGTTATGGGCGGTGCCGGCGCAGGTCTTCGATAAGAGCCCGCTGGTCCCCCTCACCCGGAGCGTAGCGCGCAGCGGCGAAACGGCGGCTGAGCGAAAACAGCAGATTGGCGCCTTGTGGACGGCGTGCCGCCACGCGTCGCGCCCAGTCGCCCGCGGTTTCATGCGGTTCGCGGCCCAGGCCCAGGCGGGCATAGCGGGCATCCAGGCGATGCCAGGCCCGCAGCAGCGGATCGCGTTCGCGCTCGCCCCGCGCCAGGAACCACGCCATCCAGGCCAGGGTCGTCACCGCGCACAGGCCGAACAGCAGCGCCAGTCCGCGGGACCCCAGGCCGTTCCCGCCCAGCCGCTCCAGCAGGCGCGCCTGCCGCTGCGCATCGAAGCCCAGCACCAGATCGTTCCAGCCGCGGCGCAGCCAGTCGCTGACGCTGCCGAAACCCTCCAGCGTCAGGCGGCCGGCCTCCACACCTTCGCCGAGGCGGTCGTCCAAGGTGTCGTAGATACGCTCGGGCGCGACCGCCGCGGTCGGGTCCACGCGCACCCAGCCGCGCCCCGGCAACCAGACCTCGGCCCACGCATGCGCATCCATCTGCCGGACCACCCAGTAACCGCCGAGGCGGTTGTACACCCCGCCCGTGTATCCGGTGACCACGCGTGCCGGCACGCCCGCCGCGCGCATCAACACGACGAAGGCGGAACTGAAATGTTCGCAATAGCCCTGCTTGCGATCGAACAGGAACTCGTCGACCGCATTGCGGCCGGGCAGCGGGGTTTCCAGCGTGTAGGCGAATTCGGCCCGGATCCAGTCCAGGGCGCGCCGGACCAGGGCGGCATCGTCCGCGCCGGCTTCGCGCCGCCACTGCGCGGCCAGGGCGCGCGTGCGCGGGTCGAAGCCGGCGGGCAACTGCAGGGCCTGCTGGCGCAGCAGGTGCGGCAACGCGACTTCGAAGCTCGCAGGCGTGGACGCGCGCATGCGCCACCGGGTCAGCGCGCTGAGCGGCGAGCGCACCGTCATGCCGTAATCGTTGGCCAGATGCGCACCCTCGGGCGCGGCGACCGCCAGGTCGAGCGCGACCAGCTGGCGGCGGTCGGTGGGCTCGACCTCAAGCTGGTAGTCCCATTGCCGCTCGCCGTGCTGGACGCGTGCAGGCGGCAGGCCGCGCAGCCACGGGGCCTGGGTCCAGGTGCGGCCGTCGTAGTGCCACATGACCGGGCCACGCCAGTACATCTGCTCGGGTGGCGGGGTCGCGCCGAAGAACTGGGCACGCAGAGCAGGATCCTCATCCGCCATCAGGTCCAGCCAACCGCCGGGCGACATCTCGTCGCCCAGGCCCGGCTTGGACAGGGCGCGTTCGGGCACGCCCCACAGCGGGGTGGCGAAACGCGGGAACAACCAGAACGCCGCCAGCACCAGCGGCAAGCCGATCAGCACCAGTCGACCCACCAGCGCCATGCGGGGCACCACGTCCGGTCCCGTGGCCACGCTGCGCGCCTCCACGTCGGCCAGCCTGTGCAGCGCGACCAGCGCACTGCCGATGCCCAGGGCCCCCAGCACCATGGTCAGGGGGCCCTGGTCGAGCAGGAACGCCGCGAACGGCGCGAACAGGGCGAAGCCCAGCAGGCTGCGGTTGTCGCGCAGGCTGCGGGTCTCACCGGGCTTGATCGCCAGCATCGCGGCCAGCAGCGCGCAGCCGGTATCGCGACCGAAGCGGAACCCCGTTACCGACAGCACGGCCGCCAGCATCGCCAGCGCCAGCAGGATGCGCACGAATGCCGGAAGCGGCCGCCGCCACGATGCGGCGGTCAGTACCAGTCCGGTCGCGCCGAGGCCGAGGGCGAGCGCGGTCGGCAATTGCACCAGCAGCGCCAGCAGGCACAGCGCGGCGCTGGCCAGCGTCCACAGGCGGCTGTCGCGATCGGGGATGAGGGCGACGTCAGCGTGCGGCATCGGCATGCGGCATCAGCGCGAGGGCGCGCAGGCAGAGGTGGCGATGGGCGGGGCCGTGGGAGGGCCCGAGGGCCGGCTGGCCGGGCAGGGTGAGGCGGTAGCGGCGATCCGTGCGCTCGGCCTGTTCCACCCAATGCGCGAGGCGCCGGATGCGCTGCTCGTAAGGCAGCGCGCCCAGTGCGTCCCATGCGAGCGACACCTCGACGCCCACCGGCTGCTCGTATTCGCGCACCAGCAGGGTGTCCCGGCGGGCCGACGGTTTCCATGCGATCGTGCGCGGCGCATCGCCGGGACGATAACCGCGCAGGTGGTGGACATCGTCGCCGGCCGGATTCAGGCGGGCGTGCTGGCCGGTGTTGCCGCCTTCGGGCAGCGGCGGTCCCTGTACTTCGGGGGCCGGATACACCAGCAGCGGCGACGGCCAGACCCACGACCACGCGCGCGCCAATCCCAGCGGCTGCGTGGTCGACACCCGCAGGCGGCCGATGTCGTGCCAGCCGCGCTGGCGCGTATCCAGCAGGAGTTCAGCGACCGCACTTCCTTCGGGCGGCAATGGCGGCACGAACGTGCTGGCATCCAGCGCATCCAGCCGCAGGCCGTCCCGTCGGCGTGCATCGCGCGCGGACAGCGCCACATGCACCTGCAGGCGCTCACCCGCGAACACGGGATCGGCCGACACGGCGTCCACGCGCAAACCGGACAGCTGCAGGTGGGCGAAGATCAGGCTGGCCATCGCCGTGGCGCCGAGCAGCAGGGCCAGCAGCAGGGCCGGGTTGTTGTTGTAGTTCAGTGCGCCCAGCGCCATCGTGAAAACGAGGGCGGCGTAGAACAGCCCGAACCGCGTGGGCAGCACGTAGACACGGCGACGGTCCAGCCGGACCGGCAGCGCCTCCACCGCGCGCGGCCGCGCCCACTGGGCCAGCCACCGGGCCGCCGATGCCTGCATCGCCACCTTCAGTCCACCGGTACCGCGTGCAGGATGGCCTTGGCCAGCACGGAGGCGGACGCCGCTTCCGCTTCCGGCACCAGCCGGTGCGCGGCCACCGCGGCGAACAGGGCCTGCACATCCTCGGGCAGCACGTGGCTGCGTCCCAGCAACAGTGCATAGGCGCGCGCTGCGCGCAGCAGGGCGATGCCGGCGCGCGGCGACAGGCCCACCCGCACGCCCGGGTGCTGCCGGCTGCGCGACAGCAGCGCCTGCACGTAATCGATCAGCGCATCGCTGGCGTGGACATCGTTCACGGCAGCGCGCAGCGCCAGCACGTCCTCGGCGGACAACAGCGGCAGGGCCTGTGCGATCAGCGTGCGCCGATCGCTGCCGGCCAGGAGTTCGCGTTCGGACGCCGGATTGGGGTAGCCCAGTGCCAGCCGCAGCAGGAACCGGTCCAGTTGCGAGTCGGGCAGGGGATACGTGCCCGACAGGTCTACCGGGTTCTGCGTGGCGATCACGAAGAACGGCGTCGGCAGCGCGTGGGTGGCGCCATCCAGGGTGACCTGGTGTTCGGCCATCGCTTCCAGCAGGGCGCTCTGGGTGCGGGGCGGCGCACGATTGATTTCATCCGCCAGCAGCACGTTGGTGAAGACCGGTCCGGGATGGAAAGTGAAGGCGCGCGCCTGCGCGTCGTACACCGACACGCCCAGCACGTCGGCGGGCAACAGGTCGGAGGTGAACTGCACGCGCTGGAAGCCCAGGCCGAGGGTCGCCGCCAGCGCGTGCGCCAAGGTGGTCTTGCCCAGTCCCGGCAGGTCTTCGATCAGCAGGTGGCCATCGGACAGCAGCGCGACGAAGGCCAGCCGCACTTCGTGCGTCTTGCCCAGTACCAGCGCATTGACCTGCGCCTGCGCCCGTTTGAGGGCGTCGGCGAGGCCTTCGGATAGCATAGGGCGGGTGCTGGGAATGGCGGACATCGCGCTCTCGGTTCCGATCGTGGTCCGGAGAAGTGTAGCGAGATGGACGAAGAACAACGCGCGCGCCGATGGTTCCTTGCCGTGTGGGCAATCGTGACGATGGTCAAGGTCGCGATCGCCGCGCGCCTGCCCCTGTTCGTCGATGAGGCGTTCTACTGGCAGGAGGGCCAGCACCTGGCGGCGGCGTATTCCGACCTGCCGGGGTTGACCGCGTGGCTGACGCGGCTGGGCGTGGAACTCGGCGGGCATCACGTGCTCGCGGTGCGCGCGCCGTTCCTGCTGATCGCGGCGGTGCTGCCCTGGCTGGTGGCGCGCAGCGCCGCGCACTGGTTCGGCGCCGTCGTGGGCTGGCAGGCGGCGTTGCTGACGGTGCTGATGCCGCTGTCGGGCACGCTGGGCCTGCTGGCGCTGCCCGACGTGCCGATGGCGCTGGCGACCGTGCTGTGCGCCGATGCCGGGGCGCGCATGCTGCGCGGCGTCGATGCGATGTCGGCCACCGAACTGGCGCTGGGCCTCATGCTGGGCGCGCTGAGCCACTACCGTTTCGTCGGCGTGATCGGTGTGGGCCTGATCGCGCTGCTGTGGCTGCCGCAAGGGCGCGGCGTGCTGCGCGATGCGCGGGTCTGGGTTGCCCTGGCGGCGGGCCTGCTGGCGTGGGCCCCCCTGCTGGCCTGGAATCTGGAGTACGCCGATGCGGGCCTGCGCTTCCAGTTGCTCGACCGTCATCCGTGGCGCTTCCATGGCGACGGCGCGCGCTTCCTGCTGGTGCAGGCAGCACTGGCCACGCCCCTGCTGTTCTGGGCGATGCTGGTGGTCAGCGTGCGCGGCATCCGCGGCGAGGGCGGCACCGGGTCCGAATGGCGCTATTTCGCGCTGCTGGGCGCGGTGTCCACCTTCGGGTTTTTCCTGCTGGGCTTCTTCGCCGACAACGAGCGCGTCAGTTTCCACTGGACGCTGCCGGGCTATCTGGCGCTGCTGCCCGTCGTGCCGCTGCTGCTGCGCGAATGGCCCCGCAAGAGGCGTCTGGCGACGTGGGGGCTGGCGGTCGCCGGTACAGTGCTGATGCTGGGTTACTACGTGGCGGTGTCGGTGCCCGGCCTGCGCCTGCAGGCGGCCGGCAGCAAGTACTACCCGGAGAATTTCGCCGGCTGGGACCGGCTGGCGATGGAAGTGGAACAGGCGCGGGCGCGCATGCCGGAAGAAACAGCGTTGCTTGCGGACAGTTTCAAGACCGGCGCCGAGCTCGGTTTCGCGCTCGCGGACGCGCGCATCCCCGTGCTCGACCATCCGCTCAACCGCAAGCACGGCCGTGCCCCGCAGCTGCAGCTGTGGGGCCTGCAGCACGAGGGTCGCGTGAATGCACCCACCCTGCTGGTGGTGGGTGCGACGGACGTGAAGTTCAGCGCGCTGCTCGCCCACTACCAGCAGCTGTGCTCCGCGGTCGGCCCGTTGCCGCCGCCGCAGGCCGTGAACATCGACCATGGCGCGCGCCGCTTCCTGCTGCTCGCGCTGCCTGCTGCCCGCCACAGCGGCGCCTGCATTTCGCCGGCCGTCGCCCATATCGATGTGCCGCAGGCCGGCGCCCGCGTGGCGCGCCGCTTCAGCGTGGGCGGATGGGCGGTGAAGGACGGTGTGGGGGTGACCCAGGTGGAGGTGTTGCTGGATGGCCGGGTGGTTGCCACTGCGACGGACTTCACCGACAACACCTGGCTGCAGCAGTTCCTCAAGGGCGGATCGCGCGACCCGCGCATGCCGCGCGTGCAGTTCGAGGCGCAGGTGGACGCCAGTGGCCTGCCCCCGGGTCGCCATTGGCTGGGCCTGCGGCTGACCGGCGGCGACGGCAGCGTGGAGACGTGGGCCGAACAGCCGGTGGTGCTGCGCTAGCGGATCAGGGCAGGTCGAAGCCTGCTTCGCGCAACATCCTCGCCACGGCGATCAGGGGCAGCCCCACCAGGGCTGTGGGGTCGGAGGACTCGATGGCATCGAACAGGGCGATCCCCAGTCCTTCCGACTTGAAGCTCCCGGCGCAGTCGAACGGCTGCTCCGCGTCCACGTAGCGTTCGATCTCGGCCGGAGCCAGAGCGCGGAAGCGCACGGTGGTGACATCGGCCGCTTCCAGCACGCGCCCGTCCCGGACCATGCACACGGCGGTGTGGAACCTGACCCGGCGACCGGACATCGCGCCCAACTGGGTGAGCGCCGCCTCGCGGTGGCCAGGCTTGCCCAGCGGCGCGCCATCCAGCTCGGCAGCCTGGTCCGAGCCGATGATCCACGTGCCGGGGTGCTGCGCGGCGATCGCCTCAGCCTTGGCGCGGGCCAGGCGTGCCGCCATGGCCGGGACGGCCTCACCGGGCAGGGGCGATTCGTCCACCTCCGGCCGCGCGATATGGAACGGCAGGCGCAGCCGTTCCAGCAGCTCGCGCCGGTAGCGGGACGTGGAAGCGAGCATCAACGGCATGGGAGGGGCATCGGCAGGACGGGCGGGGGAGTCTGCCCGTGGGCGCGGCGGGCGGCAAGCCAATCCTCGGCGGGTGGGGTGGTTTGACAGTTCAGGGTTTGATCCTTAACATTCAGCGGCTTATGTCCGCGAATACGCCCGAGCTGCTGGATGCGTGGCGCATGGTCGCGAACCGGCGCAGCTTCGAAGGCCGCCTGCCGTTGTCTGCCATGACCCGCCTGCAGGGCCTTCTGGCCGATACCGAAGGCGACGTGCGCTACACGGTGGAGTTCGACCACGATGCGTTGCGGGTCCCGTACCTGGAACTGCACATCGAGGCCGGCCTGCCGTTGGTGTGCCAGCGCAGCCTGCGGCGTTTCGTGCTGCCGGTGGTACTGACGCAGCGGTTGGGTCTGGTGCGCAGCGAGGAGGAAGAAGCCGCGCTGCCGCCCGACTACGAGGCATTGCTGGTGCCGGAAGACGGCATGCTGCGCCCTGCCGACCTGGTGGAGGACGAACTGGTCCTCGCCGTGCCGGTGGTGGCGGTGGACCCGGCGTCCGACGCGGTGGAACGCGAATGGGCGGCGGACGAAGAAGAGGTGGCGAAGACCAGTCCGTTCGCGGCACTGGCCTCGCTGAAGAAGAACTAGCCGCTACGGCGGTCTGGCAACACGAACCGCAAGGTTCACCAACAGATACGAGAGCTGGAGCAATCCCATGGCTGTGCAGAAATCCCGCGTCACCCCGTCCCGTCGTGGCCAGCGTCGTTCGCACGACGCGCTGACCGCCAAGCAGCTGTCCACCGACCCGACCACGGGCGAGACGCACCTGCGCCACCACGTGACCGCCGACGGTTACTACCGCGGCAAGAAGGTCATCGCCACCAAGACCTCGGCGGTCGAGGAAGATTGATCCATGCAGCGCGCCCGCCCACTGGCCGGGCGCGCCTTCCGCATGATCGATGACAACCTGGGCCCGCGGTCGGGCCGGCAATGGGAGCGTGCATGAGCGAGCCGGGCAACAAGGGGCGCATTTACGCGCGCATCGCCGGAACGGGCAGCTATCTGCCTGACAAGGTGCTGACCAACGAAGACTTGGCCAAGCTGGTCGATACCAGCGACGAATGGATCCAGTCCCGTACCGGCATCCGCGAACGCCACATCGCCGCCGAAGGCCAGACCGCTGGTGACCTGGGTTACCAGGCCGCGCTGCGCGCGCTCGAAGCCGCAGGCGTGGATGCCTCCGATATCGACCTGATCGTCGTCGGCACCACCACCCCCGATCTGATCTTTCCGTCCACCGCCTGCCTTATCCAGGCGCGCCTCGGTGCGACCGGCTGCGCTGCGATGGACGTCAACGCCGCCTGCTCGGGCTTCATCTACGCGCTGAGCGTGGCGGAGAAGTTCATCCGCTGCGGCGACGCCAAGACCGCGCTGGTCATCGGTACCGAAACCCTCAGCCGCATCGTCGACTGGACCGAGCGCACCACCTGCGTGCTGTTCGGCGACGGCGCCGGCGCTGCCGTGCTCAAGGCCGACACCGAGACGGGCGTGCTCAGCACGCACCTGCACGCCGACGGCAGCAAGAAGGAACTGCTGTGGAACCCGGTGGGCGTGTCGGCCGGCTTCAGCAAGGACGAGCCGAACAACGGCATCCGCATCCACATGAAGGGCAACGACGTCTTCAAGTACGCCGTGAAGGCCCTGGATGGCGTGGTCGACGAGACGCTCCAGGCCAATGGTCTGGACAAGCACGACCTGGACTGGCTGATCCCGCACCAGGCCAACCTGCGCATCATCGAGGCCACGGCCAAGCGCCTGGACATGTCGATGGACCAGGTGATCGTGACGGTCGACAAGCACGGCAACACGTCGTCCGGTTCGGTGCCGCTGGCGCTGGATACGGCGATCCGCTCCGGGCGTGTCGAGCGCGGCCAGTTGCTGCTGCTGGAAGCGTTCGGCGGCGGCTTCACCTGGGGTTCCGTGCTGCTGCGTTACTGAGCCGCGCGCACGCACCTCCTGCCTGAGGAAAGGCGACGCTTCGCAGCGTCGCCTTTCGCGTTTCCGGCAACCTCATCGTGCGTTCGCGCTGTGCATGTCATGGCGTGCGACGCCTTGCCGCAGGCGGGTGCGCAATACGCCCCGGTACAGACAATCCGGCAGGTTCGCCCGTATCATCGCGGCCTGTTTTCACGCAGGGTGTCCGAGTGACTTCCACGCATCTCGCTTTCGTGTTTCCGGGCCAGGGTTCGCAGTCCGTCGGCATGTTGGCCGAACTGTCCGAGCTGCATCCGATCGTGCGCGAGACGTTCGCCGAAGCCTCCGACGGCGCGGGTGTGGACTTGTGGGCGCTGTCGCAGGGCGGCCCCGAGGAAATGCTCAACCGCACCGAATACACCCAGCCTGCGCTGCTGGCCGCCGGCATCGCCGTTTGGCGTGCATGGCAGCAGCAGGGCGGACCCGCGCCGGCGCTGCTGGCCGGGCACAGCCTGGGCGAGTACACCGCACTGGTCGCCGCGGGTGCGCTCTCGCTGAAGGATGGCGCGCACCTGGTGCGCCTGCGCGGGCAGCTGATGCAGGACGCCGCACCGACGGGCGTCGGCGCGATGGCGGCCGTGCTGGGCGCCGAGGATGCGCTGGTGACCGAGGTGTGCACCCTGGCCTCCGACAGCAAGGTGGTCGTACCGGCAAACTACAACTCGCCCGGCCAGATCGTGATCGGCGGCGACAGCGAAGCGGTCGAGCGCGCCATCGCACTGCTCACCGAGCGTGGCATCCGCAAGGTGGTGAAACTGGCCGTCAGCGTGCCGTCGCATACGCCGCTGATGCGGGAAGCGGCGAATCGACTCGCCGAGGTGATGGCGGGCCTGTCATGGCAGGCGCCGTCGCTGCCTGTGGTGCAGAACGTCGATGCGAAGGTGCACGATGGCGTGGACGCGATCCGCGACGCGCTGGTGCGCCAGCTGTACCTGCCGGTGCGCTGGACCGAATGCGTACAGGTGCTGGCCTCGCACGGTGCCACGCGTATCGCCGAATGCGGCCCCGGCAAGGTGCTCGCGGGTCTGGTCAAGCGCATCGACAAGGGCCTGGATGCGCGAGCCATCGGCGGCGTCGGCGACTTCCAGGGCGCACTTGCCGACTGGCAGGCCTGACGTACGCCGCGTCCGCTTCCCTTATCCCGAGCCGCCACGCGCGGAACATTCCGAGGTCATCATCATGAGCAAGCCCCTGCAGGGTGAAATCGCGCTGGTCACCGGCGCCAGCCGCGGCATCGGCGCCGCCATCGCCGATGAGCTGGCGGCACAGGGTGCAACCGTCATCGGCACCGCGACCACGGCGTCCGGTGCGCAGGCCATCGGCGAACGCATGGCGGGCATGGGCGGCCATGGCCGCCAGCTCGACGTGACCGACGCGGCCGCGGTGGATGCGCTGATCGACGCCATCGCCAAGGAATTCGGCGCCATCTCCATCCTGGTCAACAATGCGGGCATCACCCGCGACAACCTGCTGATGCGCATGAAGGACGAGGACTGGCAGGCCATCCTCGACACCAACCTCACCAGCGTCTACCGTACGTCCAAGGCGGTGATGCGCGGCATGATGAAGGCGCGCAAGGGCCGCATCATCAACATCGCCTCGGTTATCGGCGTGACCGGCAACGCGGGCCAGGCGAACTACGCCGCGGCCAAGGCCGGTATCATCGCGTTCTCCAAGTCGCTGGCCAAGGAAATCGGCAGCCGCGGCGTGACCGTCAACGTGGTCGCTCCCGGCTTCATCGCCACCGACATGACCAAGGACCTGCCGGAAGAGACCAAGAAGGCGCTCGGCGAGCAGATCGCGCTGGGCCGCCTCGGCGAGCCTTCCGACATCGCCCACGCGGTAGCCTTCCTTGCGGGTCCGGCGGCCGGCTACATCACCGGCGAGACCCTGCACGTCAACGGCGGCATGTACATGCCGTAAGAATTAGCTGTAAGTGGTTGATTGGGCGGCGTTTGGCGATACCTGCCCGGCGTCCCCGGTTTCCACTACACTATCCCCGGTTTGCCTTCGCCCGGCGTCGGCAGAATCCAACAAGTCACCCATCTCCGTCTGGAGCGAATCCATGAGCAGCATCGAAGAACGCGTCAAGAAAATCGTCGTCGAACAACTCGGCGTGAAGGAAGAGGAAGTCACCACCAGCGCATCGTTCGTCGATGATCTGGGCGCCGACTCGCTGGACACCGTTGAACTGGTGATGGCGCTGGAAGAAGAGTTCGAATGCGAAATTCCGGACGAGGAAGCCGAGAAGATCACTTCGGTGCAGCAGGCCATCGACTACGTCAAGGCGCACGTCAAGGCGTAAGTCCGGCGTCTGCAGCAAACCGTGTCGGGGCCGCGCATGCGGCCCCGCGCGTATCCGGCCCCCATGCGCCCGCGTAGGGCGCGGCCGCCAAGAGTCATGAGGAATCCGATATGAGCCAGCGTCGTCGCGTCGTCATCACCGGCATGGGCCTGGTGTCCCCCCTGGGCAATGACATGGCCACCAGCTGGGACGGCATCGTCAACGGGCGTTCGGGCCTGGGCCCGATCACCACCTTCGACACCGAGGGCTACAGCACGAAGATCGCGGGCGAGATCCGCGCTTTCGACCCGACCGCCTTTGTGCCGCCGAAGGACGTGAAGAAGATGGACTCCTTCATCCATTACGGCCTGGCCGCGTCGCTGATGGCGATGGAAGACGCCGGGCTGGAGGTGACGGAGGCCAATGCCGAGCGCATCGGCGCCATCATCGGCGCGGGCATCGGTGGCATCCTCGGCATCGAGGAAACCGCGGTGAAGCTGCACGAAGGAGGCCCGCGCAAGATTTCCCCGTTCTACATCCCCAGCACCATCATCAACATGCTGCCGGGCCACCTGAGCATCATGAAGGGCCTGAAAGGTCCCGGTTATTCGGCGGTCTCGGCGTGCGCCACGTCGAACCACTCCATCGGCATCGCCATGCGCACCATCCAGTACGGCGATGCCGACGTGATGGTCGCCGGCGGTGCCGAGCGCGGTTCGTCGCCGACCTCGGTGGGCGGTTTCTGCGCGATGAAGGCCATGTCCACCCGCAACGACGATCCTGCACGCGCGTCGCGTCCGTGGGACAAGGACCGCGACGGCTTCGTGCTGGGCGACGGCGCCGGCATCCTGGTGCTGGAGGAATACGAACACGCCAAGGCGCGTGGCGCCCGCATCTATTGCGAGCTGGCGGGCTTCGGCGCCTCGCAGGACGCCTTCCACATGACCGCGCCCAGCGAAAACGGCGAAGGCCCGTCGCGCTGCATGCTGTCGGCGCTGAAGGACGCCGGCCTGAATGTCGACCAGGTGGAATACCTCAACGCGCACGGCACCTCCACGCCGCTGGGCGACCTGGCCGAAACGCTGGCCATGAAGCGCGCGCTGGGCGACCACGCGTATAAGATCATGGTCAGCTCCACCAAGTCGATGACCGGCCACCTGCTGGGTGCGGCGGGCGGCGCGGAAGCCATCTTCTCCGTGCTGGCCATCCACCACGGCATCATCCCGCCGACCATCAACCTGGACGAGCCGGGCGAAGGCTGCGACCTGGACTACGTGCCGCATACGGCGCGCGAGAAGAAGATCGACGTGGCGATGTCGAACGGTTTCGGCTTCGGCGGCACCAACGGCACGCTGGTGTTCAGGCGGATCTGAAGCGGTGCCGGAAAAATCGACGACGTCACCCCGGCGAAAGCCGCGGCCCAGCGTCTTACGCTTCAACCGCAGGACAAGGCACTGGGTCCCGGCTTTCGCCGGGATGACGAAGCCATGATCGAAACGCGCGCTCTTCCGTCGGACACCGACCTGCTGGACCTGCATCGCCTCGATCCGCAGCGCTATCCGGTGCTGCTGGAATCGGTCGCGTCGGGCACCGCCCAGGGCCGTTGGGACTTCCTGCTGGTGGCCGATGGCACAGGGCTGCGGCTGGATGCTGACGGCATCACGCGCGATCTGCAGGGCAACGCGGAGACCGGCGACTTCCTTGCCGCGCTCGATCGGCACTGGCTGGCCGAGCGCACGCCGCGCGAGGAGCCACGCTGGCCGTTCCGAGGCGGCTGGGCCTTGCTGCTGGCGTATGAGCTGGCGCAGCAGGTGGAGCCGGTGCTGCAATTGCCCCGTGGTGCCGCGGCGCACCCCGTCGCCCTCGCACTGCGCTGTCCCGCCGCCGTACTGCGCGATCGCAGCACCGGCGATTGCGTGATCGTGGCGGAAGCGGGGCAGGGCGACCTGATCGCACGCACGGTGGCCGACGTGGCAGTAGCGACGCGACAGCCGGACCTCCCCATGTGGCAGCCGCCGTCACGCATCGACGAGGACGCGCCGGAGCGCTTCACCGAAGGTGTGCAGCGCATCCTCGATTACCTCCGTGCCGGCGACATCTTCCAGGTCAATCTCTCGCGCGCCTGGCATGCGCGCTTCGAGGCGGAACTGGATCCGGCCGCGCTGTACGCCCGCCTGCGCACCGCCAATCCCGCGCCGTTCGCAGGCCTGTTCGCCACGCCGGGCTGGACGGTGGTGAGTTCATCGCCCGAGAGGCTGGTCTCGGTGCGTGGCGAGGTGGTGGAGACGCGCCCGATCGCCGGCACCCGCCCGCGCTTCGAGGGCGACGACGACGCGGCACGCATCCGCGAACTCGTCGGCCACCCGAAGGAACGCGCCGAACACGTCATGCTGATCGACCTGGAACGCAACGACCTGGGCCGCGTCTGCACCCCGGGCAGCGTGCAGGTGGACGAGCTGATGACGGTGGAGAGCTACGCGCACGTGCACCACATCGTCAGCAACGTGCGCGGTCACCTGCGTGCGGATGCGACGGCCGGCGACGTGATCCGTGCCACCTTCCCCGGGGGCACCATCACCGGCTGCCCGAAGGTGCGCTGCATGCAGATCATCGCGGAACTGGAACAGGTCCCACGCGGCGCCTACACCGGCGCGTTCGGCTGGCTCAACCGCGACGGCGATCTGGACCTGAACATCCTGATCCGCAGTGCCGAAGTCCTCGCCGAGGGAACCGGCAGCGTGGCCCGCTTCCGCACCGGGGCCGGCATCGTCGCCGATTCGGTCCCGGAAAAGGAGCTGGACGAGACCCGCGCCAAGGCCCGTGGCGTGCTGAAGGCGCTGGAAGGCTGACCCCGCGCCTACAGCCTGAGACGGCGACCGGGTATCCTGCACAGCCCGCTTCAAGCACCGAGGACTACGTGGCGTCAGCTCTCAAGCGCGGTTGCCGCTTCATCGTCATCCTGTTCGCCCTGCTGCTGGCCGTGGCGGTGGGTGCCGGCCTCTGGCTGTGGCAGGGGCATCGGGGTTTCGCGGATGCGCCTATCGGCGGCACGACGGCCGGTGCGACGGTGGAAGTGGCCTCGGGCGATGCCTTCCCCACGGTCCTGCGCAAGCTGCGCGAGAGTGGGGTGTCGCATGGCACCGACCTGCAGTGGCGCCTGCTGGCGCGCCAGACGAACACCGCCAGCCAGCTGAAGGTCGGCGAGTACGCCCTGGCGCCCATGCTGACCCCGCGCGAACTGCTGCAGCGCATGCGGGAGGGCCGCACGCTCCAGTACCGGTTCACGCTGGTGGAGGGCTGGAACATCCGCCAGGTCCGCGCGGCGCTGCGCAACGCCTCGCCCCTGCAGCAGAAGACCGCGCAGATGAGCGATGCCGAACTGATGGCCGCGCTGGGCCATCCCGGCCAGCATCCGGAGGGACGCTTCCTGCCCGAGACCTACGTCTATACGCGCAGCGAGTCCGACCTGGACGTGCTCAAGCGTGCCTACGCCGCCATGGAGAAGGCACTGGCCGCGGCCTGGGAAGCGCGAGCGCCCGGCATCCCGCTGCAGTCGGCGGAGGAGGCGCTGATCCTCGCCTCGATCATCGAGAAGGAAACCGGCATCGCCGAGGAACGTCCCGCCATCGCCGGCGTGTTCGCGCGCCGGCTGAAGATCGGTATGCCGCTGCAGACCGATCCCACCGTCATCTACGGCATCGGCAGCGGCTACGACGGCAACATCCGCCGCCGCGACCTGACCACCGACACGCCTTACAACACGTATACCCGCAAGGGGCTGACGCCCACGCCGATCGCCATGCCCGGCGCGGATGCGCTGCGGGCGGCAGTGAATCCGGCCGACGGCGATGCGCTGTATTTCGTCGCCGTCGGCGACGGCAGCGGCCGGCACATCTTTTCGGCCACGCTCGCCGAGCACAACGCCGCCGTCGCGCGCTACCTGGTCACCCGCCGCGAGACCCTGCGCAAGGCGGAAGCGCCATGAGCGAGGCCGTGCTGACCCAGCCGCGCCTGGTCACGCTGGAAGGCGGCGAGGGCGCCGGCAAGACCAGCGCCATCGCGGCCATCCGCGACCGCCTGCAGGCGGCCGGCCACGAGGTGGTGCTGACGCGCGAACCCGGCGGCACGCCGCTGGCCGAGCGCATCCGCGAGTTGCTGCTCAATCCGCAGGACGAAGCGCTGGCGCCGGAGACCGAGCTGCTGCTGATGTTCGCCTCGCGCGCGCAGCACGTGCGCGAAGTGGTGCGCCCTGCGCTGCGTCGCGGCGCGTTCGTCGTCAGCGACCGTTTCACCGATTCCAGCTATGCCTACCAGGGCGCGGGCCGCGGCCTGGACCCCGAGTGGATCGCCGCCCTCGAGCGCCGCGCCGTGGGCGTGAAGCCGGGGCTGACCCTGCTGCTCGACCTGGACGTGCGCGAAGGCCGAGCGCGCACCGCCGGCCGCGACCTGTGGCCGGACCGGATCGAGAGCGAGCAGGACGACTTCTTCGAGCGCGTGCGCGCCGGCTTCCGCGCGCGCGCCGCTGCCGAGCCGCAACGCTTCCGCGTGATCGATGCGGCGCAGCCGCCGGCAGGCGTCGCGGCCGCGGTGGAAGCGGCCATCACCGCCTATCTGCGTACGCTGACGGACAGCGACCTGGCATGAGCACGGCGTTCTCCCCCTGGCAGCAGCGTGCGTACGATCATGCGGTCGCGGCGCTGGAGGCCGGCCGCCTCGGCCACGGCCTGCTGGTCTGTGGCCCTGCGGGGTTGGGCAAGCGCGCGGTGGTGGACCGCCTGGCGCGCCGCGTGCTGGCGCAGCAGCGCGATGCACGGGGCGAACCCGCGCCGAACGACCGCAGTGCGCACCTGATCGAGGCCGGCACCCATCCCGACCTGCAGGTGGTGTCGTTCGCGCCCACCAAGGACGGCAGCAAGCTGCGCACTGAGATCGTCATCGACCAGGTGCGCGAGGTCGCGCAGAAGCTGGCGCTGACACCGCAATACGGCCAGGCGCAGGTGGCGATCCTCGATCCCGCCGACGCCATCAACCGAGCGGCCTGCAACGCACTGCTGAAGACGCTCGAGGAGCCTGCCCCGGGCCGCTACCTGTGGCTGGTCAGCGCGCAACCCGCACGCCTGCCGGCGACGATCCGCAGCCGCTGCCAGCGCATCGAGTTCCGCCTGCCCCCGCACGATGAGGCCCTCGCCTGGCTGCGGGCGCAGGGCCATGCCGAAGCCGACGCCCAGCGCGCCCTGGACGCCGCGCGCGGCCATCCCGGCCTGGCGGACGACTGGCTGCGCCACGATGGCCTGGCCCTGCGCGAAGCCGTCGCGCGGGACCTCAAGCGGCTGGAGCAGGGCGAGATCGGCGTGGTGGAGACCGCGCAGCGCTGGGCCAACGATGAACTGGCCGATGCGCGCCTGCGCCATGCCGCCGATCTCGCGCTGGAGCAGGCGGGCCGCATCGGCTTGACCGATCCGGCGCGATTGAACAAGCTGGCCACCTGGTTCGACGCCGCCAATCGCACCCGCGACCTGTTGCGGACCACGGTGCGCGCCGACCTGGCCATGGTGGAACTGCTGCTGGCGTGGGCCGGCAGCGACCGCGGGCGCGCCGTCGGCGCGCGGCGCGGCTGACCGACACGCACGGAGACGGGGAATGAATGCAGCAGGTGGACGGCAGGGCATCCTGTCACTGGCAGTGAAGGACAAGGCCGCGCTGTACAACGCCTACATGCCGTTCGTGAAGGGCGGCGGCATCTTCGTGCCCACGCCCAAGCGCTACTTCCTCGGCGACGAGGTCTTCCTGCTGCTCACGCTGCCCGAGTCCAGCGACCGCCTGCCGGTGGCCGGCAAGGTGGTCTGGGTGACGCCTGCGGGTGCCCAGGGCAACCGCGCGGCCGGCATCGGCGTGCAGTTCGCCGAGACCAGCGAAGGCGAAGCGATCAAGAACCGCATCGAGACCCTGCTGGCCGGCAGCCTCAGCGGCGAGAAGCCCACGCACACCATGTGAGGCGCGTCCGCGTCGCGCGCGGACACCCGCTTTCACGCAGGCTTTCGTCCTGGCTGGCCAGCATGCAGGCCTCGTTCCCCGTGGCAGGCATTCCATGGCGCGCCCCATCTGGACCGGTACCCTGTCGTTCGGTCTGCTCAACATCCCCGTGTCGCTGATGTCCGGCGAGCGCAAGGTCGACATCAGCTTCCGCATGCTGGACTCGCGGGACAGGAAGCCCATCCGCTTCGAACGCGTGAACGCCGAGACCGGCGAGGAAGTCCCTTGGAAGGACATCGTCAAGGCGTTCGAGTACGACAAGGGCAGTTACGTGGTGGTGGAGAAAGACGACATTGCGTCGGCCGCCCCGCAGACGCACGAGTCGGTGGAGGTGGAGGCCTTCGTCGACCGCGACGACATCGGCATCCGCTTCTACGAAAAGCCCTACATCCTGGTGCCCGGCAAGAAGGCCGAGAAGGGCTATGTGCTGCTGCGCGACACCCTGGCCAGCACCGGCAAGGTGGGCGTGGCGCGGGTAGTGATCCGCACCCGCGAATACCTGTGCGCGGTGGTCCCAGAGGGTGATGCACTGGTCCTGATGATGCTGCGCTATCCGCAGGAACTGGTGGAACCGGACGAATACAAGTTGCCCGCCGGCAAGGCGTCGGACTACCGCATCAACGCCAAGGAGCGCGAGATGGCCGAGAGCCTGATCGGCTCGATGTCGGCCAAGTGGGCGCCGGACGACTATCACGACGAGTTCCGCCAGCGGCTGGAAGCCATCATCAAGAAACGCATCAAGGCCCGCGGCGCCACCACGAAGATCACGGACGACGACGCGCCCGAGCGCGAGGACGCCGCCACCAACGTGGTCGATTTCATGGCGCTGCTGCAGAAGAGCCTGGACACCAAGAAGCGCACGCCGGCGAAGACGCCTGCGAAGAAGACGCCCGCGAAGAAGGCGCCGCGCAAGGCGGCCAAGGCCGCGAAGAAGGCCCCCGCGAAGAAGGCGGCGCGCAAGGCCGCGTCGCGCTGAGGCATGGCGGGCGGGCGCCGCGTCGTGCCGGTGGAAGGCGTCGGCACCGGCGCCAGCGGACGCGCCTTCCTGTACGTGCTGCCCTGCGCCTACGAAGACCACGCCAAGCTGGGCATCGCCACCGATCCGCTGCGGCGCATGCAGGCGTTCTCGCCGCGCTACTACGCGTTCTTCGACCTCGACCGCGGCTGGCTGGCCGAGGCAGCCAGCGTGCGCGAGGCCCGCAGCTGGGAGACGCGTCTGAAGCGCGATCTGCGCCTGCACGCCGCGCCGCCGCCGCTCATCGTGCCCGCGCGTGCGGCGGGCCGGACCGAATGGTTCCGGGGCGCGGAAACCGCCTTGCGCGCCGCACGCACTGCCCTCGAGGACGCGGGTTTCGCCGTCCATCCGCTGCGGGGCTGGGTGGCGGAGCGGCTGGCCGCGCAAAGCGAGCACTTGGGCGCGGGCGAGCAGGCCGCCATCGCCCGCTACGGTCCCGTGGACGGCTGGCCGCTCGCACGGTCGGGGACGCCCTGGGCCGTGCTGCGCGACGCGCTCGATGCCTACCGGGTGCTCGACGTGCCGCTGGACGATGCCGTTTCGCCGGCCCTGCGTGCGTGGCATGCACGCAACAGCTTGTCGCCCGGCTGACCCCGCGCGCGGCCCAGCCGCTACTTGCACGCGCTGTTGACGGCCGTGACGTCATAACGGGGGGTGAGGAGCCTCCATGAGCCTGCAGGAATACCGACGCAAGCGCCGTTTCGACCGCACCCCAGAGCCGGACGCGGACGTACCGCGCGGGCGCGGCAAGCGCCCCATCTTCGTCGTACAGCTGCACCACGCCAGCCGGCGCCATTACGACTTCCGCCTGCAGGTGGGCGACACGCTCAAGAGCTGGGCGGTGCCGAAGGGCCCCAGCTTCGATCCCGACGTGAAACGTCTGGCCGCCGAAGTCGAGGACCACCCCATCGACTACGCCCAGTTTGAAGGCGAGATACCGAAAGGGCAGTACGGCGGCGGTCACGTCGCGACCTTCGACCGCGGCCTGTGGAGCACCGATGGCGATGCCGAGGCGCAGCTGGCGAAGGGGCACCTGCGCTTCCGCATGTTCGGCGACAAGCTCAAGGGCGGCTGGCACCTGGTGCGCACGCATGCGCCAGCGCGCCAGCCGCAGTGGTTGCTGTTCAAGGAGCGCGACGCTTTCGCCGGCCCGCGCGAGGCCGACGATCTGCTCGAAGACGTCACCCCGCCACCGGGCATGCGTCCCGCTCGGCGCAGGCGCGCAGCGGCGAAAGCCGGTGCACGTGCAGCATCCCGCGCCAAGCAGACCGCCGCGCCCCGTGAGCGCTGGGCGCATCGCGCCGCCCGGCTCGATGGCGCGCGCGCCACGTCGAAGCAGCCGGGATTCCGCGCCCCGCAACTGGCGAAGCTCCAGCAGGAGGTGCCTGCCGGCGACGACTGGCTGCACGAAGCGAAATGGGACGGCTACCGCCTGATCGCCGAAATCCGGCGCGGCCGCGTGCGCCTGTGGTCGCGCAACGAACGCGAATGGACCAGCCAGGCGCCGGAGATCGTCAGTGCGCTCGAAGCGCTCGATCTGGACGAGGCGGTGCTCGACGGCGAACTGGTCGCCGGCGCGGGACGGCAGGAGGACTTCGGCCTGTTGCAGGCCACGCTGGCGGGCGAGAAGAACGCCACGCTGTCCTATGTTCTGTTCGACATCCTGCAGGTCGATGGCGTGGATCTGTCTGGCAGCCCGCAGTACCAGCGCAAGGCGCTGCTGGCGGAAATCCTGAAGTCGCCGCCGGACCGCCTGGTCTACAGCTCGCACATCGTCGGCCGTGGCGAGGAGGCATTGAAGATGGCGATCGAGAGGGGGCTGGAGGGCATCATCTCCAAGCGCGCCGACGCGCCCTATCATGCCGGCCGCGGCGATGCCTGGCGGAAGATCAAGCAACGCGATGCCGACGAGTTCGCCGTGGTGGGCTTCACCGCGCCGAAGGGTCGGCGCGCCGGGCTCGGTGCACTGCTGCTGGCCGCACCCGACGGCGCCCGCGGCTGGCGTTATGCCGGGCGCGTCGGCACGGGCATGAGCGATGCGCTGCTCGATTCCTTGGCCAAGCAGCTGGCCAAGGGCGCGCGCGCTACGCCCACCGCCCAGGTGGACGTGGACGATCCCGAACTGCGCCGCGCGCGCTGGGTCGTGCCGCGCCTGGTCGCCGAGGTGTTCCATCACGGCCGCGGCAATCAGGGTCTGCTGCGCCAGCCCGCGCTGAAGACCCTCCGCCATGACAAGCGGCCGGCGGACCTGCGTGAAGCACGTCCCTCTGCCGGAGATACCGCCATGCCTGCCACGCGCACGCACGCCCCCAACGCCACGATCGAACTGACCCATCCCGGGCGCGTGGTCTTTCCGGATAGCGGCATCACCAAGCAGCAGGTGTTCGACTACTACCGTGCGATGGCACGCTGGCTGCTGCCCGAGTTGGACGGGCGCCCGCTCTCGGTGGTGCGATGTCCGCAGGGCGCAGGGCGGCCGTGCTTCTTCCAGAAGCATCACACGGCCGGCATGGATCGGGTGGAGGCGGTGCCGCTGGAAGAGGAGGGCGGCACGCGTGCGGATTACCTGGTGGTGCGCGATGAGGCCGGTCTGCTCGAACTGGTGCAGTTCAACGCGCTGGAATTCCATCCCTGGGGTGCGCGGGCCGACGCCCCGGACCTGGCGGACCGCATCGTCTTCGATCTCGACCCGGGCCCCGAGGTGGCGTGGCCGCGCGTGGTGGAGGCCGCGCGCCTGGTGCGCAAACGCCTGCGTGCGCTGGGACTCACGTCGTTCGTCCGCACCTCGGGCGGCAAGGGCCTGCACTTGGTGGTACCGCTGAAGCCCCCGTGCCCGTGGCTGCAGGTGAAGGCGTTCGCACACGCCTTCGCCGACGCGATGGCCGCCTCCGATCCGCTGGCCTATGTGGCCACCGCGACCAAGAAGTTCCGCAAGGGCAGGATCTTCATCGACTACCTGCGCAATGGGCGCGGTGCCACCAGCGTGGCGTCCTTTTCGCTGCGGGCGCGCGAAGGCGCACCGGTCGCCATGCCGTTGCGCTGGGAAGAACTGGGGCGCATCAAGGGTGGCGATGCCTATACGTTGACCAGCACGCCGCGCCGCATGGGCCGGCTGCGGGCGCATCCGTGGGGCGACTATGGCCGGCGCAGGCAGGACCTGGCATCGGTCAGCGAGGCGCTCTCCGCACTGGAGGAGCAACCCGTGCCAGAAAAGCGGCGTCGCAAGCACTCATGATCCGCGGCGCGTGCGCTTGAGGAAGCGGGTCGCCGCCTGTTCCCATTGCCGGGGGCCACGCGCATTCGCCGCCACGCGCTGCAAGCGGCCGTCTTCCCAGCCTTCGAACACGCGCGGGTCCACGTAGCAGCGCTCGCAGATGCGCGGGGTGTTGCCGAGGATGGCGGCGGTGTCGCGCAGGACCTGCATGCGGACCTGCCGACGGGCCGCTTCCGCCTCGGGCACCTCCATCGTCGCCAGTGTGCGGAAGGCGAACAGCGTGGCACCCCAGGTACGGAAATCCTTCGCGGTGAACGGGCCGCCCAACACCTCCTGCAGGTAGGCGTTGACGTCACCGGAGCCGATGCGTTGCACGGTGTCGCCATCGCGGTACTGGAACAGCGCCTGGCCGGGCAGTTGCCGGCAGCGGCGCACCAGCCGCACCAGGCGTGCATCGTCGACGCGCGCTTCCAGCGTCTTGCCGCCCTTGCCGCGGAAGGCGAAGCGCACTTCGCTGCCTGCGATGAAGCGCGCATGCACGTTGCGCAGCGTGGTGATGCCGTAGGAGCCGTTGGCCTTCTGGTAGCTGGCGTTACCCACGCGCAGCAGGGTCTGTCCCAGCAGGGCCACCACCAGCGCCACGACCTTGCCGCGCGGAAACCCTGGCAGTGCCAGGTCGGCGCGGACGCGTCGGCGCAGGCGGGGCAGGGCGTCGGCGAAGGCGAGCAGGCGGTCGTACTTGCGTGCGCCGCGTTCGGCATGCCAGTCGCGATGGTAGCGGTACTGCTTGCGGCCGCGCGCGTCGCGGCCGGTGGCCTGCAGGTGTCCGTTGGCCTGCGCGCAGATCCACACGTCGGTATAGGCCGGCGGAATGGCCAGGCGACGGATGCGCGCCAGCGTGGCCGGCGCGCGCACGGGGCGCCCACGCGCGTCCAGGTACACGAAACCGCGCCCGCGTCGCTGCCGTCGCAGGCCGGGCATCGCATCCGAGGTATGCAGCAGCCCGGCCATCGCGCCTCAGAAGTCGTCCACGAATTCCAGTACCAGGCCGTACTGGCCTGCGATGTCGGCGGCGGCCTCGCGGACCCGGTCCGCGTGCGGCGACAGCACTTCGATCTCCAGGGCGCGCACGTCGCCGCCGCGGTCGTCCATCAGGCCGGCGGAACTGGAATCCTCATCGTCCATGTGCGGCATGAGGTCGGCCAGTTCCTCGGCCCGCTCCACGCCCTCCATGCCGTGCAGGTCGGCCAGCAGGGCATCGAATCCGGTACGCGGACCGGTGGCCCGCAGTCTGATCATGGTCATGGTGTTCCTCTGCGCGTGGCGCGTATGTGTCCGCCCCGAACTTAGGCGTGGCCGGGTCACGCTTTCGTGAAGCCGATGCCGCCGCGTCCGATGGTGTTCAGGCACGGCATGGCGTCCGACATCGTCGCGCATCGCGCTACCATCCGAACCGGCTACTGCTTCTTGTGGGGAACAAGGATGAAGGGGATGCACGGAATCGCACGATGGCAGCTGAGTGTCCTGCTGTGCCTGATGTTGCTGTGCGTGTCGTTGCGGGCACACACGCAGGCGCTGGTCGGCCTGCGTGTACTGCCGCATGCGGGCGCCGACACATCGTTCTCGGGGTGGCGGCATGAAGGGCCGGTGCCACCGCTGATGACGGTCCCGCTGGAGCTGGGCGACGAGGTGTATGGCGCCACCCTGCAATTGCAGCCCGCGCAGCCGGGTGAAACCTGGCGCGTGCGCGTGCAGTACGAAACCAGCCTGGGCCTGAGCGCGGAAGGGCCGCACCTGGACCTGACCGGCTGGAAGCACTGCGTCTCCGGCTGGGAAGCGGCGGAGGCGGTGGATGCGGTCTCGTTCGTCCTGCCGACGCCGTCGGCCGAGCAGCGCGCATGCTTTCCGCCCTACACCCAGGCGGAGCTGGAGCAGGCGGTACGCGCGCACGCCACCGCTCAGGGCGACCCGTCGCAGGCAGATGACTGGATTCCACGCATCGGCCAGGGCGATGCGCTGGGCACGGTGCTCCCGTTCGTGGCGATCAGCACGGTGCGGGTGCGGGTGGAGGTGCTGCGGAAGGGCAGATGGGTGGTGGTATCGACGGTATCGTTCCTGCCGCCGATGGGGTGTTGAGACACGTTCGCGCGCTCGACGCCGCCTGCGCCCGCTTCCACAAGAAAAGAACACGCCGCATAGGGCCGTCACGCGATCTCGGCTTTCGTGTCGCAATCTCCTGCACGCACGCAAGGATTGTGAGGCGCAGCCTGGCGCGACTGCGAACGGGTTCAACAAAACGATGGATTCTTCCGAACAAGCGCCGCGAGGCTCGCCGCTGCGATCTTCACGGCGTGTCTACGTACTCCAACCTAAGCTGAAGTGGACTTGCGGCTACCGCTGAAAAGGCCGCTATATTCCGGGGCCCCAAGACGAAGGAGGATTGGAATGTTTACGACCAACAAGAAGAAACACCTGGCGATGGCGCGTGTGCTCGGCGTGGCGATCGTCGCGGGCGTGGGCCTTGCCGGCTGCGCCACCTACGACGACGAGTTCGCCACCATCAACTCGCGCCTCGACCAGCTCGACACCAAGGTGCAGGGCGCTGCGCAGAGTGCCGAATCCGCCAACCAGTCCGCGCAGCAGGCCAACCAGCGTCTGGACCAGATGGAAAGCCGCGTCCGGCAGCTCGAGGAAGCACCGCGCCGCGTGCCGCGCGGTTGATCGGTCTCGCCACGTTGTGACGAACGGTTTCAACCCGGGATCCGGTGACCTCTTGTGGTCACCGGTTTCTCTGCTTTGCCCACTTTTCGTTTCGAGGAACCGTCCCATCCGCATGTTCATGCACTCTGCGATCCGGAGCGCCTGTGGCGCACTGCTGCTGGCGCTGGCTTTCGCGAGCAGCGATGTGGTGCGCGCCGAAGAGAGCACCGCATCCTCCGTCGCGTCAGTCGACCTGCTTCCGCCCGAACAGGACGTGTCCGAGACGGTGATCGAGCTCGCCGGTTGGGTGGTCGCCGCCAAGGACAGCGAAGGTTTCCCGTTCGCGGTCATCGACAAGGCCGCTGCGCAGATCCTGGTGTTCGGCGGCGATGGACGCCTCCGCGGTGCGGCGCCCGGTCTCTTCGGCTCGGCGATCGGCGATCACACGGCCCCGGGCATCAGCGGCCTCGCGCTTCGCGAGATTCCGGGCCGGGATCGGACGACGCCTGCCGGTCGCTTCGTGGGCGGTTATGGCCCGTCGATCGATGCGGGTCGCGTGCTGTGGGTGGATTACGATTCCGCAGTCTCCATCCACCCGACGGCGACCGGCGTCCCGGCCGAGAGGCGCGTCGAGCGTCTGGCCTCGCCTTCGCCGGACGACAACCGCGTCACCCACGGCTGCATCAACGTCGCCCCCGAGTTCTACGAGCAGGTCATCCGCCCGACGTTCGAGCGGGGCGGGGTGTTCTACATCCTGCCGGACAAGGACTCATTGGCGGACACCTTCCCGGAGTTCGTGCGCAGTCGCGCCACCGCGCAGAGCAGCAAGGGAAGACGCGCACGGTCCGCGCGCCGCTGAAGAGCGCGTCGGCGTAACGCCTTTGGCGGTAAATTCACCTGATCCGGCCGTCGGGGCGCACAATGCGCTCCCTCATTCGACCTGGATCACACATGGATACCGAAGCCATCCTCAGCGCCGCCCTGCGGGAAGCGGGTTACGGGCCTGACGCCATCGGCTCGGCCTTGCCGAGGATCCTGCGCATCCTGGAAGCTGAGGACGTACGCATCGAAATCGGGCGCCCGCTGTCGCGCAAGGAACGGGAGTACGTGCGCCTGCAGCTCGAACTCGGGCTCGGGGTGTCCGAGATCGTGGCCGCCATGAAGAAATGAGCGGCGGCGCGACCTGCGGACGGGGAGCCTTATGAAGCCTGTCGCCGATCCGCGCCGGTGGCATCCCGCTGCCGCAGGTAAGGCAGGGCGAACAGGTACAGGCCGGTGAACAGCTGCAGGAACAGCGGTGGCAGCGGCGCGTACGTTACCCACGCCGGCGGCTCGTCGTGTGCGGCCGCGCGCCAGGCGAAGTTCAGCGCGACCGTCAGCGTGAACACGATCGAGAGCCCGCGGTGGCTCTGCCGGGAGAAGCGCGCGAGGCTCATGCCGTCTCCTTGCGCTGGCGTTCGATCATCTTCCAGCCGTTGCCGGACGGGTCACGGAAGCCGGCGTCGACCTGGCCATAGCGGCTGATGGGTTCCTGGACGAATTCCACGCCCTTCGCGCTCAGCGACTCGTACGCCGCACGACAGTCCTTCACCTGCAGCACCAGGGGTGGCATGGCGCCCTTCGCCACCAGTCCGTGCAAGGCATCGGCGGTGGCGGCGTCGTGCACCGGCGGGCCGGGCCGGAACAGGCCCAGCTGCAGGGTCGGTTGTTCCGGATGCTGCACCGTCAGCCAGCGATAGTCGCCGTTGCGCACGTCCGCATGGACGCGGAAGCCCAGCCTGTCCACGTAGAACGCCAGCGCCTCGTCCTGGTCGCGCACATAGATGCCTATTACCTCGATGCCTTCGCTCATGGAGCCTCCTCGGTCGGGGCAGCCACCTTAGTCGCGCCCGCCCGCCGACGCTTCTCCAGAACTGCGCTCTTCAGGTCCGGACGTTCCACCGCGCGCACCACGCACTCGGGCATGCCTCCGCGGGTGTCCAGGGCGTTGCGCGCACGCAGGCGGCATTCGCCCGGGCTTTCGCCGGTGATGTCGAGGAAGATGCGGCCGAAGGTGCCGATGCTGCGCCAGCCGGTCTGCAGCGCGATGTCGATGACGGGCGCATCGGTGTCGCGCAGCAGGGCGGTGGCGCGCTCGATGCGTCGCGTCAGCAGGTAGCGGTGCGGTGGCAGTCCGAAGGCCTGCTTGAAGCCGCGGGCGAAATGCGCCGGCGAAACCGCGCTGAGCTCGGCCAGCCGCGGAATGGGCCAGTCCTGGTCGGGAGCGGCATCCATGCGGTCCTTCGCGCGCAGCAGCCGGCGCAGCAGGTCAGGGCGGGGTTTCACCGTGGAGGACGCTTCGCGGGTACGGGCGGCCATTGTGCCGCGTCCGCCCCGCCGACCCAGGATGGCGATAATGGCCGGGCCCGCCGGCCCGGCATCGATGAGGTATTCGGCATGATCCTTCGCACGAGGTTTCTCCTGGTGTGGCTGCTGGCCGTCGTGATGCCGGCGGCGTGGGCGGCGCCGCCCGTGCCTGCCGTCTCGGACGGTGCGGGCGTGCAGGGCCCGCTGGCGCACCTGCCAGCGCTGAAGGGCGACTATTTCCCGCTGACGGACCGCGGTTCTGGGCGCGTGCACCACATCTTCGTGCGCTACCCCGAGGGCTACGACGCCGCCGCGCCGACGCGCTACCCGGTGGTGTACGTCCTGGACGGGGACAGCCTGTTCCCGCTGCTGGCGCCGACGCACCTGTTCCTGCATTACGACGAGCAGTTGCCCGAAGCGATCATCGTCGGCATCGCCTACGGCGGCTTCGACCCGGCCGTCAACCGGCGCAATACCGACTTCACTGCGCCCGGGCCGGACGCCACTCCGGAGCAGGGTGGAGCGCCGGGCTTCCTGGCCTTCCTGCGCGACCGGCTGGTGCCCGAAGTGGAGCGCCGCTACGCCGCCGAACCCGCACGGCGCATCCTGCTGGGGCAGTCGCGTGGCGGTTACTTCGTGCTGTGGTCGGCGCGCGAGGCGCCGGACCTGTTCTGGGGACGCATCGCCAGCAATCCGGCGCAGGGCCCGGCGCGGGAGCAGCTGTTCGCGCCGGCCTCGGCCCATGCCCGCCAGGACCTGCGGGTGGCGGTGGTCAGCGGCACCCGCGATACCGCCGCGCGCCGGCGGATCGCACGCGAGTGGGCCAGTGCCTGGTCCGCGCAGCCGCCGGCGCCCTGGCAGGTGGCGCTGATCGAGATCGAAGGCGGCACGCACGCCGCCACCATCGGCGAGGCCTACCGGCGTGCGATGCGCTGGCTGTTCGAACTGGCTGGCGTGACGCCGCGCGGAAAGCCGGGACCGTAACCGCGTTCACGGTTTGGCGCCGATCGTCGGACGGTCGGGCCTCGTGTAACACAACCGGCATGCACGGCCCTTACCCTGCGCGCATGGACACGTTGGCCGACATCCGGGCCGTACTGGCCGCCGCCGGGGAGCGCATCGAACGCGGAGCGCTGCGCGAGGAGCCGCGTGTGTTCATGGACCGGCTGTGGCGGCAGGTGTACGACACCGCTCCCGACGACCTGCAGCCCTATGTGTGGGCGCGGCTGGCGGATTTCTCCGCGCAGCTGGGGCTGGTGGGCGAGCTGTCCGCGCATCGCAGCCCGGTACGCGCGCCGCCCGAGGTGTTCGCGCGGCGCTGACCTGTACTACGGTGTCGGCGGGTCCCACAGGCGCTCGTCCACCGGGGCTTCCGACAAGCCCCGCAGCAGCGTCATCACCATCTCGTTCTCGCTGACGCCGTTCTGCCGGGCCAGTTGCTTGAACACGTCCTCGCTCATGGTGGTCAGCGGGATGAGGTTGAAACGCCAGCCGCCCGGTTCGCGCTCGAACTCGAAATCGACCGGCAGCTCGGTGGCGCCGATCTTCAGCCGCGCCGCCGCGCGGTCGCCGTCCACCTGCACGGTGCCCAGCTCGCTGCGCTCCACGCCTTCGCGGCCGATCCAGCCACGATCCACCGCATGGGTGAACACCCGGCGTCCGTCCATCGCGCGCAGATCGGCGGCAGGTACGCGGGCACGGATGATCAGCACCTGCAGGCGCTCGGTCATGGGCAACGCTTCCAGCGCGGCACGCGGCGCAGAGAGGGCCAGTTCGCGGTAGCGCGCGTACTCGCGCAGCGTACCGGTGGTGACGTTGTCGGCGGCGCGCTCGCCCTGCTGCGCCAGCACGGCCGCCTTGTACGCCGCGAAGGTGGCGCGCACGGCGGCTTCGTCGCCGGCCGCGCGCGCATCGAAAAGCGGAATGAGCAGCAGGCTCAGGATCAGCCAGCGGAGCATGGGTACATCCGGAACAAAGGGGGGCCATGGTAGGCGATGGGCGCCCGCAAGACTCACATTGGCCTCATCCGCACGGTCTCCGCGTTCTTTCACGGCATGGAAGCACGTACCATGCACGGTGCATGAAAACCGAAATCCGACCCGCGCGGCTGTCCGAAGCCGCTGAACTGTCCGCGATGATGCGGCGAACCTTCCTGGCCGCCAACGGCCATTGCAGCACACCCGAGAACGTCGCGGCGTTCGTTGCGCAGGCCTATACGCCCGAGCGACAGGCGCAGGAGATCCGCGACCCGGACACGCTCACGTTGATCGTGGAGCAGGACGGTGTGTGGGCGGGCTTCGCGCAACTGCGCTGGGGCACGCTGCCGCCGACCGACGTGGGCCTGCAACCCACGGTGGAACTGGCGCGCATCTATCTGGACGAAGCCTTCCATGGTCGTGGCATCGCGGCGGTGCTGGTCTCGCACCTGCTGGCCGCCGCACGCCTGCGCGGCTCGCGCTCGGTGTGGCTGACGGTGTGGCAGGAGTCGTCGCAGGCGATCCGCTTCTGGCGCAAGCACGGCTTCCAGATCGTCGGCCGGTCGATCTTCCACGTGGGCGACGACCCGAAGGAAGACTGGGTGATGGCGCAGGTGCTGCCGGAGGGCTGAGCCGCCGCGCGGTGGTCGTCAGGACTCCGCGCGCCTGAGCTGCAGGGTGTAGTCGCCGGGCGGCAGGCCTTCGATGTGCAGGCGCAGGTTGACCGGGCGGATGCAGGCGGGAACGGGGCGGCCGGGTTCGGTTTCCGCAACGTGTACGTTCACCGTCGCACTGAGCGTGGTGCCCTCGCGCGCGACCTGGAGGACGTTGATCGGGTCGAGGGACTCGCGCGAGGACAACCAGATGTCCTGCTCGAAGGTCGTGCGCGAGCCTTCCACATGCGTGCGTAGGCCGGTGTCGGCCTCGCCGCCGCAGCCGCCCGCACGCTCATGGACCTCCAGCACGCCGGACAGCACGGCGGCATCCGGCGCGGCCGCGGCGGGCGCCGCCCAGAGCGCCAGGGCCAGCAGCACGTCGGCGAAGGCCATGGTGCTCGCCTCCGGTCAGACCGTGGCCGTGCGCAGCGCCGGATTGTCCCAGCCCGGGCGCGGCGCGAAACGGTCGCCGTGGCGGGCCTGCAGCGCCTTGAGCTTTTCCAGCAGCGCGTCGGGCCCCACCGCCTTCACATGCTCGATCGGGCCGCCGCGGAACGGGGCGAAGCCGGTGCCGAAGATCACGCCGGCATCGAGCAGGTCGCTGTCGGCGACCACGCCGTCGTGCAGGCAGGCGACGGCCTCGTTGAGCAGCGGCAGGATCAGGCGGTCTTCCAGGTCGTCCGGCGTCTTGTAGTCCTGCGGGACCGGCGGTTTCACGGCTTTGCCGTTCTCCCACCTGTACAGGCCCTGGCCGTCCTTCTTGCCGCGCTTGCCGGGCTCCACCGTCGCCAGCGCCGCGGGCAGTTGCAGGCCGAGGAAGGGCGACAATTCCGCGCCCACGCCCTGCGCCACGTCCAGGCCGACGGTGTCGATCAGTTCGATCGGGCCCATTGGCATGCCGAACTTCACCGCGGCCTTGTCGATGACCGGACCGGGAATGCCTTCGGCGTAGGCGGTGGCGGCTTCCAGCATGTACGGGAACAGCACGCGGTTGACCAGGAAGCCCGGCGTGCCGGCGACCGGCACCGGGAACTTGTCCAGCGCCTTGCAGAATGCGGCCAGGCGCCTGACGTTGGCTTCGTCGAGCGCGTCGTGCTGGACGATTTCCACCAGCGGCATCAGCGCCACCGGATTGAAGTAGTGCAGGCCGGCGAACTGCGCCGGACGCTGGATGTGTTCGCGCAGTTCGGTCAGCGGGATCGACGAGGTGTTGGTGGTCAGCAGCGCATCGGCCTTCAGGCGCGGCTCGACGGTCTGGTAGAGATCGCGCTTGGCCTCGGGGTTCTCGATGATCGCCTCGATCACGAGGTCGGCCTGCGGCACACCGTCGCCGGCCAGGTCGCCCTTCAGGCGCGCGGCCACGGCGGGGCGCTTGCTCTCGTCCTTCACCTTCTTGGCGAACAATTCCTGCGCACGCGAGAGCGCGCCATCGATGAAGCGCTGCTCACGGTCCTGCAGGGTGACGTTGAAGCCCTTGTAGGCGGACCACGCCGCGATGTCGCCACCCATCACGCCGGCGCCGACGACGTGCACGTTCGCGATGCCGTGGTCTTTCCCGCCAAGGCCCTTCAAGCGTTCGGTCAGGAAGAAGATGCGGATCAGGTTGCGCGCGGTCGGCGTGCCCGCCAGTTTCACCACCGCCCTGCGCTCGGCATCCAGGCGCGCCTGGATGCCCTTGCCACCGGCGGTCTTCCACACGTTGATCAGCGCGTACGGCGCCGGGTAATGCGCCTTCGGCGCCTTGCGCGCGACCTGCTTGGTCATCTGAGGCGCCAGCAGTTGGCGCGCCAGCCAGCTGTTGCTGATCCAGCCGGTGAAACGCTGCTTGAACGGGCGCTGTGGGCGCGAGCCGATCAGCGCGACCGCGGCGTCCACCAGCACCGCCGGCTCGGCAATCCTGTCGATCAGGCCCATGGCCTTGGCCGAACTCGCCGACAGCGTGCGGCCGGTGAGCATCATGTCCATCGCCTTCGGTGCGCCCACCAGGCGCGGCAGGCGGGCGCTGCCACCCCAGCCGGGGAAGATGCCCAGCTTCACTTCGGGCAGGCCGATGCGGGTGGACGGATCGCTGCTGGCCACGCGGTAGTCGCAGGCCAGCGAGATCTCGGTGCCGCCTCCCATGCAGAAGCCGTGGATCGCGGCCACGGTGGGGCAGGGCAGCTCGGCCAGTTTCTGGAACACGGCCTGGCCGCGGCGGATCGCATCGTTGACGGTGCCCTTGCGGTCGAACTCCTGGAATTCCTTCAGATCCGCGCCGGCGATGAAGCCGCTGGCCTTGGCCGAGCGCAGCACCACGCCCTTGGGCGGATCGATGGTCAGGCGTTCCAGGATGTCGGCCAGTTCGATCAGCACATCCTGCGAGAACGCATTGACGCTGGCGCCGTGGCGGTCGAAAGCCAGCACGACGATGCCGTCGGCGCGCAGCTCCGTCTGCCAGTGACTGAATCGCAGCCCATCGAAGTTCGCGGCCATGCAGGGACCATCCGTTCACGTATGGATAAGGCCGCTATCATCCCGAGGTTGTTTCATCCCCGTCAAATCCACATATCAACGAGAACGTCGCCACGGGCGTGACCGGCGGCAGGGGGATGTTCCCGCTGCTCCGGTTAAATTCTTGATAGGGCAACGGTTTGGACAAGGCGTTGAACTTTCCTCCGCTAGCGCGGTCACAGGGCACGGCCACCGCCGAGCCGACAGGAGTGCGGCCCGGCATGGCCGAAACAGATCCAACCCAGGAGCTGGACCTCGAGCTGGTCAGGCGCGTGCAACGCGGCGACAGCGCGGCCTTCGACCTGCTGGTGCGCAAGTACCAGCATCGCGTGGTGGCGCTGATCGGGCGTTACATCCATGACTGGAGCGAGTGCCAGGACGTGGCCCAGGAGACGTTCCTGCGCGCTTACCGCGCGCTGGGCAATTTCCGGGGCGATTCCCAGTTCTATACGTGGCTGCACCGTATCGCCGTGAACACCGCCAAGAACCACCTGGTCGCGCACAACCGACGTCCTCCGACGGCGGACGTGGATGCCGCCGACGCCGAGCAGTACGACATCGGCGCCCGGCTGCGCGACACCGACACCCCCGAGCGCGAACTGATGCGCCAGGAGATGGAGGCCACGGTGATGAAGGCGGTGGACGGGCTGCCGGAAGAACTGCGCACCGCGATCACCCTGCGCGAGGTGGAAGGCCTCAGCTACGAGGAGATCGCGCAGAAGATGGATTGCCCGATCGGCACGGTGCGCTCGCGCATCTTCCGGGCGCGCGAGGCCATCGACGAACAACTGCGTCCCCTGCTCGACACCGACAGTGCAACCCGGGAGCGTGCCCGCTCATGACTGCCCGCAACGAGACACCCACCATCGACAAGCTCGACATCCATCATCGCCAGCAGCTGTCCGCCCTGATGGACGGCGAGTTGCTGGCCGACGAAGCCCGCTTCCTGCTGCGCCGCCTCCAGCACGACCGCGACCTGGCCGGCTGCTGGGAGCGCTGGCAGCTGTGCGGCGACGCGCTGCGTGGCCGCGCCCAGGCGCCGGCACCGGCCGGATTCGCCGAGCGCGTGGCGCTGGCGATCGCCGGCGACGCGGCCGCATCCAATGCAGCGCAGGCCGCACCGTCGGCTCCGGCCGCGCGTCCGCGCAACCTGCTGGCCCGCTGGGGCGGGGGGGCGCTGGCGGCTTCGGTGGCGCTGGTCGCCCTGTTCATGGCCCGCCAGCAGTCCCCGCAGGACGTGCCGGTCGGCGATGGCGCCCAGGTCGCTTCCACCCAGACCACCACACCGGCGACGGCGCCGGCATCGCCGGCCGATCCCGCTCCCGATGCCGAAGCCTACGCGGCGGCGGCCGTCGCCGTGGCCGCCACGGTGCCGCGGCGCCAGGACGCCACGCGCCGCAGTGCGACGCGCAGCCAGCAGGCGGCGCGCAACGCCCAGCGCGTGGCACGTGCCGATGCGCCGGTGCGCGCGACCGGCAACGTCAGCGCACAGCGCGCGCCGCTGGACGCGATGGCGGCGCTGTCGGCCGCAACCGCGCTGCCAGCGGCCAGCGATCCGTTCTCGCATCGCGCGCAGGACGCCGTCGTCGCCTCGCGTCCCTGGCCGCGCTCCGCCCTGTCGGGCTATCCGTCGGCCACGGGTGCGCTGACCACCGGGTACAGCGCGGAGACGGCAGCGCGGACGTTCTATCCGTTCGAACCGCGTCCCCACTCCGCCCCGTCGGTGGCGGTACCCGCCGACGCGCCGCGCGAATGACCTTCCGGCACCCGGTCGCACGCCGGGTGCCCTCTGAACCCTGTTTCCCCTTTCTATCGAGGCATGCATTCGATGACTCCTCACGCCCGTAACGGCCTGCTGGCCGTGTTGATGCTGACCACGCCACTGGCCGCCTGCGCGCAGCAGGCCGAGGCGCCTGCCCCCGTGGCCGCCTCCGCGCCCGCGGTGGCGCAATCGGCCGCCCCGCAGCTGGTGACCGGTCTGCCGGACTTCACCCAACTGGTGGAACAGGTCGGGCCGGGCGTGGTGAACGTGGAGGCCACCGTCGGGTCGCGCCGCAGCGCGCAGGCCAGCGAGGAGGAAGCGGACATCCCCGAGATCTTCCGGCGCATGCTGCCGCCCGGCTTCCAGATGCCCGGCCCGGGCCAGCAGGGGCCCCAGCGACGCGGCACCTCGATGGGCTCGGGCTTCATCATCTCCGCCGATGGCTACGTGCTGACCAACCATCATGTGGTCGACGGTGCCGACGAAGTGAAGGTGACGCTGCCCGACCGCCGCGAGCTGACGGCCAAGGTGGTCGGCAGCGACCAGCAGTACGACGTGGCCCTGCTGAAGGTCGAGGCCAAGGGCCTGCCGACGGTGCGCATCGGCAATTCCGCCGCGCTCAAGCCCGGCCAGTGGGTCGTCGCCATCGGCTCGCCGCTGGGACTGGACCATTCGGTGACCGCGGGCATCGTGAGTGCCGTGGGGCGTAGTGCATCGCCCGAGCAGCGCTACGTGCCCTTCATCCAGACCGACGTGGCGATCAATCAGGGCAATTCGGGCGGTCCGCTACTCAATACGCGCGGTGAGGTGGTCGGCATCAACTCACAGATCTTCTCGGTCTCCGGCGGGTACATGGGCATCAGCTTCGCTATCCCGATCGATCTGGCGATGGGCGCGGTGGAGCAACTCAAGTCCACCGGTCGCGTGAGCCGTGGCCAGCTGGGTGTGCAGGTGGGCGCGGTCACGTCGGACGCGGTGAAGGGCTTCGGCCTTCCCGACAACCGCGGCGCGCTGGTCAACGACGTGGTCAGCGGCAGTCCGGCGGAGAAGGCCGGCATTGGCCCGGGCGATGTCATCCGGTCCGTGAACGGCCGGCCGATCAACGATTCAAGCGAACTTCCGCCCGTCATCGGCGCGATGGCGCCCGGCACCAAGGTGACCTTGGGTCTGCTGCGGGACGGGAAGTCGCGCGATGTCGCCGTCACCCTGAGCGAACTGGACGAAGGCGAGACCGCTGCGCGCGCCCTGCCGGCCGCACCCGATACCCCCGCCGCGCCCGCCGGCCGCAACGTGCTGGGCATCCAGACGCAGCCGCTGGACGCCGACAGCCGCAAGCGCCTGGGCCTGGAGTCCGGCGACGGCGTGCTGGTCAGCCGGGTGGAAAGCGCCGCCGCGCGCGAGGCCGGCCTGTCGCCCGGCATGGTCATCCTGCAGGTGGGTCGGAACAAGGTGAACAGCCCGGCGGCACTGGACCGCGAACTGGCGGCCGCCAAGCCCGGCGACACCGTCATGCTGCTGGTGCGCAGCCGCGGCGTGACCCGCTTCGTGGCGGTGACGGTCGAAAAGGACTGACCCGCCCCGACATCCGCGCATTGCCCCGCGCCAGCGGGGCAATGCCGTTGGGGCCCGGGCCCATCCCATCCACGGGTGAGACAGGCCGCGGCCCGGCCGTGCGATAATGTCGCGTTCTCCTGACGACGGCACAGGCCGCCGCCCCCATGTCTTCTGATTCCATGCGGAATATCCGCAACTTCTCCATCATCGCGCACGTTGACCACGGCAAGTCGACCCTGGCCGACCGCATCATCCAGCTCTGTGGCGGCCTCGAGGCCCGCGAGATGGAAGCGCAGGTGCTCGACTCCAATCCCATCGAGCGCGAGCGCGGCATCACCATCAAGGCCCAGTCCGTGTCCCTGCCGTACAAGGCCAAGGACGGACAGGTCTACCAGCTCAACTTCATCGACACCCCCGGCCACGTCGACTTCAGCTACGAAGTCAGCCGCTCGCTGGCCGCCTGCGAAGGCGCGCTGCTGGTGGTGGACGCCGCCCAGGGCGTGGAAGCGCAGTCCGTCGCCAACTGCTACACCGCGGTGGAGCAGGGCCTGGAAGTGGTGCCGGTGCTCAACAAGATCGACCTGCCGACGGCCGACATCGAGCGCGCCAAGGCCGAGATCGAGGCCGTCATCGGCATCGACGCCGACGACGCCGTCGCCGTCAGCGCCAAGACGGGCCTCAATGTCGACCTGGTGCTGGAAGCCATCGTCCAGCGCATCCCGCCGCCGACGCCGCGCGACACCGACAAGCTGCAGGCGCTGATCATCGACTCCTGGTTCGACAACTACCTGGGCGTGGTCTCGCTGGTGCGTGTGATGCAGGGCGAGATCGGCCCGAAGAGCAAGATCCTGGTGATGTCCACCGGCCGCACCCACGAGGTGGACAAGGTCGGCGTGTTCACCCCCAAGCGCAAGGAGCTGAAGAAGCTCGGCGCGGGCGAGGTGGGCTGGATCACCGCCTCGATCAAGGACGTGCACGGCGCCCCGGTGGGCGACACCCTGACCCTGGCCGGCGATCCGGCGCCGGGCCCGCTGCCCGGCTTCCAGGAAATGCAGCCGCGCGTGTTCGCCGGCCTGTTCCCGGTCAACGCCGAGGACTACCCGGCCCTGCGCGAGGCACTGGAGAAGCTGCGCCTGAACGACGCCGCGCTGCGGTTCGAACCGGAAAGTTCGGAGGCCATGGGCTTCGGCTTCCGCTGCGGCTTCCTCGGCATGCTGCACATGGAGATCGTGCAGGAGCGTCTGGAGCGCGAGTACGACCTGGACCTGATCACCACTGCGCCTACCGTCGTGTATGAAGTCCTCAAGACCGATGGCACGGTACTTTCGCTGGACAACCCGGCCAAACTGCCGCAGTCCAACCTGATCGACGAGGTGCGAGAGCCCATCATCCGCGCGAACATCCTGACGCCCGAGACCTACATCGGCGCCATCATCAAGCTTTGCGAGGAAAAGCGCGGCGTGCAGATCGGCATCCAGTACCTGGCCAGCCAGGTGCAGATCAGTTACGAGCTGCCGATGGCCGAGGTGGTGCTGGACTTCTTCGACAAGCTGAAGTCGGTCAGCCGCGGCTACGCGTCGCTGGACTATTCGTTCCTGCGCTTCCAGCCCGGCCCGTTCGTGCGCCTGGACACGCTGATCAACGGCGACAAGGTCGATGCGCTCAGCCTGATCGTGCACCGCAGCCACGCCGACCGGCGCGGCCGCGAGCTGTGCGAGAAGATGAAGGACCTGATCCCGCGGCAGATGTTCGACGTGGCCATCCAGGCCGCCGTGGGCTCGCAGATCATCGCGCGCAGCACGGTCAAGGCCATGCGCAAGAACGTGCTGGCCAAATGCTATGGTGGCGACATCACCCGCAAGAAGAAGCTCCTCGAGAAGCAGAAAGAGGGCAAGAAGCGGATGAAGCAGGTGGGCCGCGTGGAGATTCCGCAGGAAGCCTTCCTGGCGGTGCTGCAGGTGGACAGCAAGTAATCCGGTGCAGGGACCGGCGGCGGCAGCGCCGTCGCCGGCCGGCACGTGCAATCCAAAGGACGCTCGATGAGTTTGATGACCTGGTTCGAAACGTTGCTGGTGGTGGCCACGCTGGGCAGCGGCGCGGTGTGGCTGCTGGATGCCCTGTTCTTCGCCAAGCGCCGCAAGGCCAAGGGCGGGCTGCTGGACGAGGAACCGGTGCTGGTCGACTACTCGCGCGCCTTCTTCCCGGTGCTGGCGGTGGTCCTGGTGCTGCGCAGCTTCATCGCCGAGCCGTACAAGATCCCGTCCAGCTCGATGATGCCCAACCTGCTGATCGGCGACTTCATCCTGGTCAACAAGTTCTCCTACGGCCTGCGCCTGCCGATCACCAACCAGAAGTTCGTGGCCATCGGCGAACCGGCGCGCGGCGACGTGGTGGTGTTCAAGCCGCCGCACGACCCCGAGAACAACTGGATCAAGCGGGTGATCGGCCTGCCCGGCGACAAGGTGGGCTTCCATGGCGACACCGTCTACCTGAACGGCCAGCCGCTGAAGTACGAGACCCTGGGCGAGTACGGCGGCGCCGACGGGCGGGCCGAGGCGTTCGGCGCCACCCTGCTGCGCGAGGACCTGCCCGGTCGGCCGCACACCATCCTGGAAAGCGTGGGCTTGCCCCCGCCGGGAGGCGGCGAGGGGGACTGGGTGGTCCCGCCGGGCCACTATTTCGTGATGGGCGACAACCGCGACAACAGCCTGGACGGCCGTTTCTGGGACTACCATTTCCTGCCGGAGCAGAACCTGCGCGGCAAGGCGTTCCTGGTCTGGCTGAACTGCCAGGGCTGGTTCTGCAAGAATGGCTTCGATGCCTCGCGCATCGGCAACGGCATCGAGTAAGCGGTCCAACATCCACGGGGCAAGCACGGGGGAAGCACGATGAAGCGAAACCAGAGTGGCATGACGTTGTTGGGATTCCTGCTGGTACTGGTGGTGGTGGGCTTTGCCGCCTTCATCGCCATGCGGCTGTTCCCGATGTACCAGGAGTTCTACGCGGTCAAATCCTCGCTCAAGGGCGTGGCGGCCGAACCCGGCGTGTCCGACATGGACCCGGCCAAGATCCAGGACCTGTTCTTCCGCCGGCTGTACATCAACTATTCCGAGAGCGTGAAGCCTTCCCACGTGAAGATCGAGCGCATGGACGGTGGCTGGAAGATGAGCGTCAGCTACGAAGTGCGTCGTCCGCTGGTGGGCAACCTGGACGTGATCGGCAAGTTCGACGCGTCCGAGCCGCTGACGCGGCGCGCGCCGGAATAAGGAGTTGGCGGTTGACCGCATCGGCCATGCCTTCGTCGACCAGGGCTTGCTTGCGCAGGCCCTGACGCATCGCAGCGCGGGTGCGCCGCACAACGAGCGGCTGGAGTTCCTGGGCGACGGCGTGGTCAATCTGCTGATCGCCGAGGCGCTGTTCCAGCGCTGGCCCAAGGCGGACGAAGGTGCCCTGACCCGGGCACGGGCCGAACTGGTCCGCGAGGCGTCGTTGGCCACCATCGCGCGCACGCTGCAGTTGGGCGAGCGCCTGACGATGGGTCCGGGCGAAATGAAATCCGGTGGCCATCGCCGCGATTCCATCCTGGCCGATGCGCTGGAAGCGGTGGTCGCGGCCATCTACCTGGACAGCGGCTATGAGGCCTGCCGGGCCGTGGTGCTGCCGTGGTTCGAGACCGCGCTGGCGGCGCTGCCGGTCGGACGGCCCGAAAAGGACGCCAAGACCCGGCTGCAGGAATGGCTGCAGGGACGCCAGCGTCCTTTGCCCGTCTACGAACTGGTGCTGGAAAGCGGCGACGACCACGCCAAGCAGTTCCTCGCCCGGTGCACTACGCTGGACCCCCCGCTGACGGCGGACGGTGAAGGCACTTCCCGTCGCAACGCCGAACAGGCCGCCGCCGCGGCGCTGCTCGAGAAGCTCGACATTTCCAGATGAGTACCCTCCGGTGAGCGATTCCCCTTCCCACCGCAGCGGCAGCGTTGCCGTGATCGGTCGCCCCAACGTGGGCAAGTCCACCCTGACCAACGCCCTGGTGGGCGCCAAGGTCAGCATCACTTCCAACCGGCCGCAGACCACCCGGCACCGCCTGCTCGGCATCGCCACGTTCGCCGCCGGCAAGGACCGGCCGGCGGGGCAGATCGTGCTGGTCGACACCCCCGGCCTGCACAAGCAGCAGGGCAAGTTCTCGGCATCGGCCATGAGCCGGGTGATGAACCGGGCCGCGCGCGGTGCGCTGGAAGAGGTCGATGCCGCGCTGATGGTGGTCGAAGCCGGCCGCTGGGACGAAGAAGACACCCTGGCCTACAACGTGCTGCGCGACGCCGGCATCCCGGTGGTGCTGGTGGTCAACAAGGTCGACCGGCTGAAGGACAAGGCCGCGCTGCTGCCGTTCCTGGCCCAGGTGGGCCAGGAACGCGAATTCGCCGCCGTGCATCCGGTATCGGCGCTCAAGCGCAATGGCCTGGAGGCCCTGGTGAAGGATGTGCTGGGCCTGTTGCCGGAAGCGCCGCCAGCGTTCGGCGAGGACGAAATCACCGACCGCAGCGAGCGCTTCCTCGCCGCCGAATTGGTGCGCGAGCAGCTGATGCGCCAGCTCGGTGCGGAACTGCCGTACGCCACCACGGTCGAGATCGAGCACTTCACCACCGAGGAATCGCCCAAGGGCGAACTGGCCCGTATCGGTGCGGTGATCTGGGTGGAGCGCGAGAGCCAGAAGGCCATCGTGATCGGCAAGGGCGGCGCACGCCTGAAGGACATCGGCAGCAAGGCGCGCCAGCAGATGGAACACCTGTTCGGCCGCAAGGTCTTCCTGGAGACCTGGGTGCGCGTGCGCGAAGGCTGGTCGGACGACGAAACCGCGTTGAAGGCCTTCGGCTACGAATAAGGTGTCGCACCCCTGATGCGCATCACGGGCGAGACCGCCTTCGTCCTGCACACGCGCCCCTGGCGCGAGACCAGCCTGCTGGTCGAAGTGCTGGGCAACGACCACGGGCGCATCGGTCTGGTCGCACGCGGGGTGCAGGGCCCGAAGCGGCATGTGCTGCGTGCCGCGCTGCAGCCCCTGCAGTGCATCCGGCTGGACATCGATCTGCGTGGCGAGCTGGGCCGGCTGGTCGCCGCCGAGGCGCTGGACGCAGCGCCACAGCCGGCCGGGGACGCGATGCTGGCGGCGTTCTACCTCAACGAACTGGTGCTGCGCCTGGCGCCACGGCACGACCCGCTTCCCGCCCTGTTCGAAGCCTATGCGGACGCGCGCGAGGGCCTGCGGCAGCGCGAAGGCCTGGCGTGGACCCTGCGACGCTTCGAGCGCGACCTGCTGGAGGCGCTGGGCGTGGGCTTTGCGCTTGACGAGGACGCCGAGGGCGATCCCATCGATCCTGCGGCACGTTACCGGCTCGATCCCGAGCAGGGGCCGCGCCGCCTGCTCAGCGACCGCGGGCACGACGAGCGGAGTCGGGCCGCGACCGGTCGGGCGTTGCTCGCGCTGGCCCGTGATGTGCGGCCGTCGGCGGACGACCTGGCCAGCCTGCGCCTGCCGCTGCGGTCCGTGCTGGCGCACCACCTGGGCCCGCGCGGGCTGAAGTCGTGGGAAATGATCGGCGACCTGGGCCGGCTGAAGCGCGCGGGCCCGTCGGCCCGGTAGGGCTCAGGACGCGGGCGCGAGCAGGCGTGCGCAGGCCGCAGCGAAGGCCGCGCGAAGGTCCCGATCCGCCGGCGCGGCGTGCCAGCGCGAGGCGATCGCCGCCAACGCGGTTGCACCCGCGAAACCGCAGCTGGCCTGCAGCCGATGCAACTGGGCGCGCAGCGCGGCAGGGTCGCTGCGGTCGAAGGCCGCCAGGCAGGCGCTGCGGGTGGTGGGCAGTTCGGACAGGAACAGCTGCCGCACGCTCGTCACGTGCTCCGCGTTGCCGGCCAGCGCCGTCAGCGCCGCACGATCATCCCAGTCGGCAGCGTCGTGGGGCTCGTCACTCCCGCCACGCAGGGCAGCGCGCAGCGCATCAACCAGCGCCTGTGTCGACAGCGGTTTGACCAGGACTTCGGCGAAGCCCGCCCGCAGTAGCGCGTCGCGCGTGGCCGCCGTGGCGTCGGCGGTGTGCGCCAGTGCGCTGGCGGCCGCACCGGTCTCACGCAGGTGCTGCAGCAGCCAGGTGCCGCTGCCATCCGGCAGGTTGGCGTCGATCAGCCAGGCGTCGAACGGTCCGCTCGCCGCCAGCGCCTGTGCGCAGTCCTCCGCGACATGCACCCGTGCCGGCAGTGTCGCCAGCGCGGCCGACAGGAAGGCCGCACTGATGCGATCGTCTTCCACCAACAGGATCGAGGGCATCGTGCCGGGAGCGGAGTTCATGGCGGGGCTTCCTGCGGATCGGGGCCATTCTAGCCTCGGAGTGCCATTCGGCCGCCATGCGACAATACGGCCCCTTCCGACTCACGCAGCCTGACGCCACGTGGCACGCACCCGTTCCCCCCGCATCGACAAGACCCCCTTCGAAGCCATCATCACCGACCTGACCCACGACGGCCGCGGCGTCGCCCGCCGCGATGGCAAGGCGGTGTTCGTGTCGGGGGCGCTGCCGGGCGAGCGCGTGATGGCCGAGCAGACCGCGAAGAACCGCCACTTCGACGAGGCCAGGACGCTGGACGTGCTGGAGGCCTCGCCCGACCGCGTCGCGCCGCGCTGCCCGCATTTCGGCACCTGCGGCGGTTGCGTCCTGCAGCACATGGACGAGACGCGGCAGATCGAAGCCAAGCAGCGCGTGCTGATGGAGAACCTGGAGCGCATCGGCCATGTGTCGCCGACGTCCGTGCTGCCGCCGCTGACCGGCGCCAGCTGGGGCTATCGTCGGAAGGGGCGTTTCTCGGTGCGCCGGGTCAACAAGAAGGACAGGACCCTAGTCGGTTTCCGTGAACAGGACCCGCGCTTCGTCGCCGACCTGTCCGAATGCCACACGGTCATTCCGGAGATCGGCGGCAAGGTGGCGCAGCTGGCCGCCCTGGTCGAAAGCCTGGACGCGCGCGAGCACATCCCGCAGATCGAATTCATCGCCGGCGACGCGGGCGAAGATTTCAGCGGCGTCGCGCTGGTGTTCCGCCACCTGCAGCCGCTGAGCGACGGTGACCGCGCCAGGCTGGCCGCATTCGGCCAGGCCAGCGCTTTCGCCATTTTCCTGCAGCCGGGTGGCGTGGAAAGCGTCCACGCGCTGTGGCCCGATGCACCGCAACTGGCGTTCGCACTGGCGCCCTGGGACGTGTCGCTGGCGTTCCGGCCGCTGGATTTCATCCAGGTCAACGCCGCGCTCAACGAGAAGATGATCGCGCGCACGTTCGAGCTGCTCGATCCGCAACCACAAGACCGTGTGCTGGACCTGTTCTGCGGCCTGGGCAACTTCACCCTGCCGATGGCGCGCCTGGTGGGCGAGGTGGTCGGCGTGGAGGGCGAGGCCGGGCTGGTGGCGCGCGCCCGCGAGAACGCGCAGCGCAACGGCCTGTCGAACGCGCAGTTCCATGCCGCGGACCTGACCCAGGACCAGCGCGGCACGGCGTGGATGCGTCAGGGCTTCGACAAGCTGCTGCTGGATCCGCCGCGCTCGGGCGCCATCGAAGTGCTGCAGCAGCTGCCGCTGAAACAGTTCGACCGCATCGTGTACGTCAGCTGCCACCCCGGCTCGCTGGCGCGCGATGCCGGCTACCTGGTCAACGAGCAGGGATACGTGCTGGTGTCGGCGGGCGTGATGGACATGTTCCCGCATACGGCGCACGTGGAGTCCATTGCCCTGTTCGAGAGGCGCTGATGGGCATCGAAATCGAGCGCAAGTTCCTGGTTGCCGGCGACGGCTGGCGCGCGGCCGCGCACGCGGTCGTGCCCATGGCGCAGGGGTACATCAACGACATGGGCGCGATGGACCGCGGCGAGCAGAAGGCCTCGGTGCGGATACGCATCCAGGGCGACGAAGCATTCCTCAACCTGAAGTCGCGCGAGCTGGGCCACACCCGCCAGGAATTCGACTACCGCATTCCGGTGGACGATGCGCGCGCGTTGCTGGCGCTGTGCGTGGGTGGGTTGGTGGACAAGCGGCGGCATCTGGTCCGGCACGGCGGCCACCTGTGGGAAGTGGATGAGTTCCTGGGCGACAACACCGGCCTGGTGGTCGCCGAGATCGAACTGGACCATGCCGACGCGGCATTCGAGCGGCCGGACTGGCTGGGAAGCGAAGTGACCGACGATCCGCGCTACTACAACCTGGCGCTGGCCAGCCATCCGTACACGCGCTGGGCCAGGTGATCGCGTATCGCACGGGCGCATCCGTGCGGGAGGGTGGTGCGTAGGAGGCGGTAAACCGCTGCCACACCCGCCATGCGCCGCAAGTCCGACCTGCCCAGCAAGCCCTGCCGCACCTGCGGTCGCCCGTTCACCTGGCGCCGCAAGTGGCGCGATATCTGGGATGAGGTGGCGCATTGTTCGGAACGCTGCCGACGGCAGCGGAGCCAGCGGAAGTGACGCCCTCGGAACACGGGCGGAGCGCGCCGCCCGCCCATACGCTCCGCCTGATCCTCGGCGACCAGCTGGACCCGCAGCATCCCTGGTTCGCTCGGGTGGATCCCGGCGTCCTGCACGTGATGATGGAGATGCGGCAGGAAACCGACTACGTGCTGCACCACGCACAGAAGATCCTGGCGATCTTCGCGGCCATGCGTGCCTTCGCCGCCCGCCTGCGCGCGCAGGGTCACCGGGTCCGCTATGTCGCCATCGACGACCCCAGCAACCGCCAACGGCTGACGGAGAACCTGGACGCGCTGCTCACGCTCCACGGCGCCTCGACGTTCGCCTACCAGCCCGCCGACGAGTGGCGACTGGACACGCAATTGCGCGACTGGACGGTCACGCTTCCCATCGCGGTGGAACGCGCGGCGGACGCGCACTTCCTTGCCGCGCGCGACGAGGCGGGTCGGCTGTTCGGTGCACGCCGGCAATGGCGCATGGAAACCTTCTACCGCCACATGCGACGCCGGCTGGGCGTGTTGCTGGAACCCGACGGGACGCCGGCCGGCGGACGCTGGAACTTCGACCAGGACAACCGTGCGGCTTGGCCCGGCACGCCGCCTGCGCCCGCGGACTGGCGCAGGCCACACGATCACCGCGCCCTGTGGCGCACCATCGAAGGCGCGGGCGTGGCCAGCTTCGGCGCTCCGCAGGCCGATGCGCTGCGCTGGCCGCTGGACCGCGACGAGGCGCTGGCCGATCTGGACGCCTTCGTCGAACAGGCATTGCCCTGGTTCGGCCAGTACCAGGATGCGATGAGCACCCAGGCGCCGCGCCTGTTCCATTCGCTGCTCTCGTTCGCCCTGAACACCAAGATGCTGCATCCGGCCGAGGTGATCGCGCGCGCCGAGGCGGCATGGCGTGCGGGACATGCGCCACTGCCCGCGGTGGAGGGCTTCATCCGCCAGATCCTGGGGTGGCGCGAATACGTCCGCGGCGTGTACTGGGCGCAGATGCCCGGCTACGTGGCGCTCAATCACTTCGGCCACGACACGCCCTTGCCGGACTGGTTCTGGACCGGCCGCGTGCGCATGCGCTGCCTGGCCGATGCCATCGGACAGTCGTTGGCGCAGGCGCATGCGCACCACATCCAGCGCCTGATGGTGATCGGCAATTTCTCGCTGCTGGCCGGCCTGGATCCGCAGGCGCTGCATCGCTGGTACCTGGGCGTGTACATCGATGCGTTCGAGTGGGTCGAGCTGCCCAACACGCTGGGAATGAGCCAGTTCGCCGATGGCGGACGGCTGGCCAGCAAGCCCTACGTCAGTGGCAGCGCCTATCTGCATCGCATGAGCGACTACTGCAACGGTTGTCCTTACGACCGCCGGCAGCGCACGGGCGCGCGCGCCTGTCCGTTCAATGCCCTGTACTGGGACTTCCTGGACCGGCACCGGGTCGTCCTGCAAAGCAATCCCCGCATGGCGCTGGCCTACCGCCAGCTGGCGCGGATGGACGGCGCCGCGCGCGAGGCGCTGTCGGCGCAGGCTCGGCAGGTCCGCGGCATGCTGGAAGACCTGTGAGGCCGCACGCCGGCGCTGGCGCGTGAACGCCCGCATCTGACGGCTGCGCGGGCTTCTGCGACAATGCCGGCTCCGCGCCCCTTGGCGCCGCTTCGAGGCTTTCCCCGCAATGCTCGTCATCGGCATCGCCGGCACCGAACTCACCGCGCAGGAGCGCGACTGGCTGCAGCACGACGCTGTGGCCGGCGTCATCCTGTTCACCCGCAACTTCGCCTCGCGTAGCCAGGTGGCCGAGCTGTCGCAGGCCATCCGCGCTGCCGCGCCGCGCCCGCAGCTGGTCTGCGTGGACCAGGAAGGCGGGCGCGTGCAGCGCTTCCGCGACGGCTACAGCGATCTGCCCGCCCTGGAGAGCTTCGGCAAGCTGTATGCGCAGGATCCGACGCTGGCCCTGCAGCGTGCCGAAGAGCACGCCTGGCTGATGGCCAGCGAGATCATCGCCAGCGGCGTGGACCTGAGCTTCGCCCCGGTCGTGGACCTGGCCCGCGGTAACCGCGCGATCGGTAACCGTGCGTTCGACGCCGATCCGCACGTGGTCGCTGACTTCACGCGCGCCTACGTGCGCGGCATGCACAGCGCCGGCATGGCGGCGACGCTGAAGCATTTCCCCGGCCACGGCACCGTGCTGGAAGACACCCATTTCGACGATGCCGTCGATCCGCGCCCGCTCGACGTGTTGCGTGCCGAGGACCTGGTGCCGTTCGTGGCGGGCATCGAGGCCAAGGCCGACGCCGTGATGATGGGGCACGTGAAATACCCCGCCATCGCCCCGGAGCCGGCCGGCTATTCGCCGTTCTGGATCCAGAAGATCCTGCGCGAGGAAATGGGTTTCCGCGGCGTGGTGTTCTCCGACGACATCGGCATGGCCGCGGCGTTCTCCGCCGGTGGCGTGAAGCAGCGCATCCACGACCATCTGGATGCGGGCTGTGATGTGGTGCTGGTCTGCTCGCCCAAGCTGGTCGAGGAATCGCTGAAGGCGGTGGAAGGCCGCGCGTTGAACACGGCCGCCGTGCTGGGCGTGCTGGGACGGGGCGCGCTGGGATGGGATGGGTTGATCGCGGATGCGCGCTACGGCCAGACGCAGTCGCGCGTGATCGAAAGTCTGAAAGGAGTGGCTTGATGGAATCGCTGGGCAATCCGCGGCCGAAGCTGGCCGATGCGCTGGCCAACGCCGACCTGATGGTCGATCGCGCGACGATCGACCGTACCATCGCGCAGATGGCCGCGCCCATCGCGCGCGACTACGCCGGTGAGGTGCCGGTCTACCTGACCATCATGCACGGTGCGCTGCCGTTCGCCGGCCAGCTGGCGCTGGAACTGGGCGCGCGCGGCCTGGACCTGGAGTTCGACTACCTGCACGCCACCCGTTACCGCGGCGAGACCACCGGCGGCGAACTGGTGTGGAAGCACCGACCGGCGACCGCGCTGTACGGCCGCCGCGTGCTGCTGGTGGACGACATCCTGGATGAAGGCCATACGCTGCTGGCGGTGAAGCAGTGGTGCCTGGAGCAGGGCGCCACCGACGTGCGGATCGCTGCGCTGACCACCAAGCAGCACGACCGCTGCGTGGAGGGCATCAGTGCCGATTACGTGGGCATGCAGGTCCCCGACCGCTATGTGTTCGGTTTCGGCATGGACTACCACGAGCAGGGACGCAACCTGCCGGGCATCTACGCGCTGAAGGACTGAGCCATGGCCGACATCGCGCTTGCCGTCATCGGCGGCACCGGCGTCTACCGGCTGGCCGACCTGCAGGACGTGGAGACGCGGGTGCTGGACACGCGCTTCGGCGCGCCTTCCGGACCGGTCCGCATCGGCACGCTCGAAGGCCGGCGCGTGGCGTTCCTGGCCCGTCATGGCGAGGGGCATTCGGTACCCCCGCACCAGGTCAACTACCGCGCCAACCTGCAGGTCCTGAAGGACATCGGCGCCACCCGCGTGCTGGCGCTCAACACCGTGGGCGGCATCACCGATGCCTACGGCCCGCGCGTGCTGGCCTGTCCCGACCAGCTGATCGACTACACCTGGGGCCGTATCTCGACGATCTGCGAAGAACCGGGCAGCGACGTTCTGCATGTCGATTTCGGTGATCCCTACACGCATTTACTTCGCCGGCACGTGGTGGACGCGGCGCGCGCCTGCGGCGTGGAACTGGTCGATGGCGGCTGCTATGGCGCCACCCAGGGGCCGCGGCTGGAGACGCGTGCGGAGATCCGCCGGATGCGACGCGACGGCTGCGATCTGGTCGGCATGACAGGCATGCCGGAGGCGGGCCTGGCCCGCGAAATGGGCCTGGAATACGCATGCCTGGCCATCGTCGCCAACTGGGCGGCGGGCTGCGGAGCGGACGAGGAGATCACCATGGATGAGGTGCTGGCGAACGTCGCTGCGGCCTCGGCCGGTATCCCGGCCTTGATCGCCACGGTGGCGCGAGGGTGATTGTCAACGCGCGCCAGCCTTTGCATACTCGGCCGGTGTGACCTCCCGTCACACACACCACCCGCATCCAGAAAAGGAAATACAAGCGCTATGCCGTACGGTACCGTGAAATGGTTCAACGATGCCAAGGGCTTCGGATTCATCGCGCCAGAAGATGGCAGCGCCGATGTCTTTGCGCACCACACCGCCATCAATGCCAAGGGCTTCCGCAGCCTGCAGGAAGGCCAGCGCGTCAGCTACGAGCTGACCCAGGGCCCGAAGGGCGCACAGGCGTCCAACATCACGCCGGCCGCCTGATCCAAGACGATTTTCTTGAACCCCGCTCCGGCGGGGTTTTTTAACGCCTGCATTCCGGACCCCTGCGCCGGCGCTACAGAGAAGTCGCCTGAGTGAAACCGCTGCACATCGCCATCGTCGGTTACGGCACCGCCGGCCAGGCCGCCGCGCTGCTGCTCGCGCGCGACGGACACCGGGTGGAGGTCTTCGAACGTGCGCCGGAACCGGGTCCGGTCGGCGCGGGTTTCCTGCTGCAGCCGACCGGCCTGCAGGTGCTGTGGGAACTGGGCCTGTTGCCCGACGTGCTGGCGCATGGCCGACGGGTCAATCGCCTGTACGGCGAAACGCCGTGCGGTCGCGCCGTGATGGACATGCGGTACAGCGGTCTGGATGCGCGCCTGTTCGGCCTGGGCATGCAGCGTGGCGCGTTGTTCACGCTGCTGGCGGATGCGTGGGCGGGGCAGGGTGTGCTCCACCCCGGCCACGCGATCGACGCCATCAGCGACGACACCCGCCTCATCCGCGATCCGCACGGCCGCTGGCACGGTCCGTTCGACCTGGTGGTCGCAGCGGACGGATCGGCCTCGCGCCTGCGCGGCGCCACCGGCGCGGTGAAGCGCGAGGCGATGTATCCCTGGGGCGCGCTTTGGCGTCTGGTGCCGCAGGGCGACTGGGCTTGGGACGACGAACTGCGGCAACGCTACGTCGCCGCGCGCAAGATGATCGGCCTGCTGCCGGTAGGTACGCGCCCCGGCGACGACACGCCGCGTCTGAGCTTCTTCTGGAGTCTGCCCGTTGCCGACTTCGATGGCTGGCGTGCGCGCGGACTGCCGGCATGGCGCGACGAGATCGCCCGCCTGTGGCCCGAGGCGGATGCCCGTCTGGCCGATACGGTCGACCCGGACCAGTTGGCGCGCGCCAGCTATCGCGACGTCACCCTGCGTCACTGGCATCGCGATCGTCTGGTCGTGCTGGGCGACGCCGCGCATGGCATGAGCCCGCAGCTGGGGCAGGGCGTCAACATGGCGCTGATGGATGCGATGGCCCTGCGCGACGCACTGCGCCTGCAGGCCGATGTCGCTTCGGCCCTGCAGGCCTACCAGCGACAACGCCAGGCCCATGTCGGCGTCTACCAGTTCTGGAGCCGCTGGCTGACACCGATCTTCCAGTCCGATCTCGACTGGGTCGCGCATGGGCGCGATGTCGCCTTCCTGCCTGCGGGCCGTCTGCCCGGCGGGCGCGGCCACATGCTGCGCGTGCTCAGCGGCACCCAGCACGGTTTCCTCGGCACGCTGGCGCTGAAGCCGGACTTCATGCGGGCGCTCGACGGCATCCGCGCTCCCGCATCGGGAAAGATGTAACCCGCGGCGCGAGAAGCGCTCACGTTCGCCAAGGGGATCGCGGTGCGGGTGCCGGCCGCAGGCGCCGCGGAATTGCGCGAGAATCGGCCGGACGCGCAGCGGGAGCCGGTGATGGACGACCTACCTTCTTTCGAAACCCATCGGGTCGACAACCAGCCGCCTCCGTTCGAGCCGCGCGACCTGTGGGCGGACGACCTGGCGCTGCGCGAGGCGGTCGCGGGCGAGGGCGTTTCCGCCTTCGCATCGCGGCTCGCGGCTTACGGTGCACTGGCCGGCGATGAACTCTATCGGCTGGGCTTCGATGCCAATCGCGACCGGCCGCGCCTGCGCACCCACGACCGCCATGGCCGGCGCATCGACACGGTCGAATTCCATCCCGCTTACCATCGCCTGATGGAGGCCGCGAAGGCGCATGGGGTGGCGGGGCTGCCGTGGCACGAACCCGGACCTGGCGCGCACGTCGCGCGCGCGGCGCTGAGCTACCTGCATCACCAGGCCGAAGCCGGCACCAGTTGCCCCCTGACGATGACGCATGCCGCGGTGCCGGTCCTGCAGCGCGAGCCGCGTCTGGCCCACTGGGCGGCAAAGGCCGCCGCACCGCACTACGATCCGCGCGACATCCCCATCGCCGACAAGGCCGGCATCACCCTGGGCATGGGCATGACCGAGAAGCAGGGCGGGTCCGACGTGCGCGCCAACACCACCACGGCCACGCCGCGTGGCGATGCCTATGCATTGGTCGGGCACAAGTGGTTCTTCTCCGCGCCGATGTGCGACGGTTTCCTGGTGCTGGCGCAGGCGCCGGCTGGGCTGAGCTGCTTCCTGATGCCCCGGCGCCTGGACGATGGGGACCGGAACGCATTCCGGCTGATGCGGCTGAAGGACAAGCTGGGCGACGGGTCGAACGCCTCCAGCGAGGTCGAGTTCACCGGTGCGCATGCCTGGCGCGTCGGCGAGGAGGGCCGGGGCGTGGCGACCATCATCGAGATGGTCATGCTGACGCGCCTGGACTGCATGCTGGGCTCGGCGGCGGAGATGCGCATGGCGCTGGCGCAGGCATTGCACCATGCGCACCATCGCCGCGCGTTCGGCAAGCCCTTGGTCGCGCATGCCCTGATGCGCAACGTGCTGGCGGACCTGGCGCTGGAGGCGGAGGCGGCGCTGGTGTTCGCGCTGCGCGTGGCGCGCGCGGTGGACGCGGCCCCGCATGACGCGGGCGAGGCGGCATTCGCCCGCATCGCCACCGCCGCCGGCAAGTACTGGATCTGCAAGCGCGCCCCGGCCTTCGTCAACGAGGCGCAGGAATGCTTGGGCGGCGCGGGGTACGTGGAGGAATCCATCCTGCCGCGGCTGTACCGGCAGGCGCCGCTCAATTCGATCTGGGAAGGCAGCGGCAACATCCAGTGCCTCGATGTGCTGCGCACGCTGGCGCGCGAACCCGGCGTGCTCGGTGTGGTCGACCGCGAACTCGCGTCCGCGGCGGGGACGGACGCGGCTTACGATGCCTTTGTCGACAGGCTGCGTGCGGCGTTGGCAGCCACCGGAGAGGCCGGCGCACGCCGGCTGGTCGAGCGCCTGGCATTGGCGCTGCAGGCCGCGGTGCTGCTACGCGCGGGCAGCCCCGTGGCACCGTTGTTCGTGCGCAGCCGGCTGGCGGGCGAACATGGCCTGGCGTTCGGGACGCTGCCGGAAGACGCGGACGTGGAGCCTGTGCTTGCACGGGCATGGCCGGCATGAGGCGCTGGCTGCCCATCCTGCTGACCACCTTGGGCATCACGGCGCAGGCGCAAGCGCCCCGCGAGCCACCGCCTCCATTGCTGCCTGCCGCCCAGCAGGCGGATGCGATCCATGTGTACAAGGCGCAGCGCCGCATGGACCTGCTGCGCGGCGACCAGGTGATCGCCACCTACCGCATCGTGCTGGGCGGCGCCCCGATCGGGCACAAGCGCGAGCAGGGCGACCAGCGTACCCCGGAGGGCGATTACCGCATCACCTACCGCAATGCACGCAGCCGCTTCCACCTGTCGCTGCGCATTTCCTACCCCAACGACACCGACCGCCGGCAGGCGCTGGCGCGCGGCGTCGATCCGGGCGGCGACATCATGATCCACGGCGCCACGCCGCCCGGTTCGCGCGTCGACTGGACGGAAGGCTGCATCGCGGTGACCAACGACGAGATGGACGCGATCTGGCAACGGGTTCCTGTCGGAACGCCGATCCGCATCGCGCCCTGAGAGCGTTCAGCGCGGCGCGGAGCGGGAGGCGAGGGCGCGCGAGCCGGTGATGATCAGGCGGACCATTTCCGACAGCTGGTCGATCAGTTCGGGATCCTTCGCCCGCGGCAGGTCCATGGCGGTGGCGCCCATCGCGAACACCAGCCGGGTGATCGCCTTGGAGACGATCGCGGGCTCGTGGAGCGGGGCGTTGTCGCGTGCGGCCAGCCGCACCAGATCCAGGCACAGCTCCTCTTCGAAGAACTGCAGCTCGCGTTCCACCGCGTGCTTGAACGCGTCCGAGCCCACGTTGCCTTCCCGCAGCAGCACGTGGAGCAGCTTGTCGTCGGCGCGCAGCTGTTCGATGAAGGCTTCCACCGAACCGCGCACCACGCTGCGGTCGGTGCTGGCGGCGCGATGGCGCGCCTCGCCGATGATCTTGCGCAATGAACGGCCCGCCAGGTCGATCAGGGCCACCGCAAGTTCGTCCATGTCGCGGAACTGGCGATAGAAGCTGTTCGGCGCGATGCCGGCTTCGCGGGCGACCTCGCGCAGGCTGAGCGTGGAAACGCTGCGATGGGGGCCGACCAGTTTCAGGGCGGCCGCCAGCAGGTCCTCGCGGGAAATCGAGGCCTTGCGGCCAGGGCCGTGGTCGTCGGGGTGCAGCGGTTGCGGGGATGAGGTCACGCGTGCGGGCCCGACATACGGAGTGGTAGGGCCATCATAGCCCCGTAAATTAATATACAAGTGTATACACATGCGTCTTCCCGCAGGTATAGTGGGGCCATGAATGCCCAGATCCGACCGCCGGCCCGCCGGCCCGGCCCCCTGAAACGCCTGATCCGGCCGCTGATCAAGCCGGATGTGTTCGATTTCTGGGCCTCGCGCCTGCATCGCACCTGGACCTGGGAGCGCCCGCTGGCGCGGCTGGTGGCGCGCGAAGCCGCCTCGGCCGACGCGGTGACCCTGCTGTTCAAGCCCAACCGCCACTGGGCCGGCCACCGCGCCGGCCAGCATGTGAACCTGGGTATCGAGATCGACGGCGTGCGGCTGACCCGCAGCTACAGTCTGACCGCGCCGCCGCGTGCCGACGGCCTGCTGCCGATCACCGTCAAGGCGATCGAAGGCGGCAAGGTGAGCCGTCACCTGTGCCATGACGCCCGCATGGGCGACATCGTCGACCTGGGCCAGGCGTTCGGTGAAATGACGCTGCCCGCGTCGCCGCGTGGCGCCTTCCTCCTGCTGGCCGCCGGCAGCGGGATCACCCCGTTGATGGCGCTGGTGCGCGACCTGGCCGGCCAGGGCATGCCGGCCGACACGACGCTGCTGTACTGGGTGCGCCGGCGCGGGGAAGCCTGCTTCGTGGACGAACTGCGCGCGCTCTCCACCGCCCATCCCCGCTTCCGTTTCCGCCTGCTGCTCACGCGCGAGGCCGCGCAGGCCGCGGACGAGGCCGAAGGCCGCATCGACGACGTGCTGCTGGATACGCATGTCGGCGACCTGTCCGCACGGCAGGCGATGGCCTGTGGTCCGGGCGGGTTCGTCGAAACCGCGCGCAGCCTGCTGGCGCCGCGCGTGGCGACGTTCCAGGCCGAGGCCTTCACCGCGCCGCCGGTGCTGGTGGTGGACGAAGGCGAAGTCGACATCCGCCTGCAACGCAGCGGGCGCACGCTGCGGGTGCCGCGCGGCGAATCCCTGCTGGTGGCGCTGGAGCAGCAGGGCCTGAAACCGCCGTCCGGCTGTCGCATGGGCATCTGCAACACCTGCGCCTGCGGCAAGTCGTCCGGCAGCACGCGCCACCTGCCCAGCGGCGAACTCCTCCACGAACCCACCCAGGCGCTGAAGCTGTGCATCCACAGCGCCGCCACCGACCTCGAGCTGGATCTGTAATGGCCACCCCTGCGATTTCCTCCCGCAACCGCGCGCTGAGCGCGGAAGAATTGGACCGCTTCGGCGCTGAACTCGACGCGTTGCGCGCCCGCACGCTGGCGACCCTCGGCGCGCGCGATGCACGCTACATCCGCAACGTGGTGAAGGCGGTGCGCTACAGCAACCTGATCGGGCGCGCGCTGCTGTTCGCGGCCGCGATCGCCGGCGGCCTGTGGCTGGCCGACAGCGCGGTCGGCTGGCTGTTCTGGGTGCTGTGGGCGCTGGGCGCGCTGTCGCTCGGCCTGGGCAAGATCCTGGAGAACATGGAGCTGGGCCACAACGTCATCCACGGCCAGTACGACTGGCTGGGCGATCCGCAGCTCAACGGCAAGAGCTACGACTGGGACATCGTCGGCACCGCCGACAACTGGCGGTACACGCACAATTTCCGCCACCACACCTACACCAACGTGCGCGGGCTGGACGACGACATCGGCTACGGCCTGCTGCGCATCTTCCCCGAGCAGAAGTGGAAGCCCTTCTACTTGGCGCAGCCCGTCATCGCGGTGGTGTTCGCGCTTCTGTTCCAGTGGGGCATCGCCATCCAGAACCTCAAGCTGGGCCGCTGGTGGCACGGCAAGATGAGCAGCCGGCAACTGCGCGTCACATCGGCGCCGGTGGTGCGCAAGATGGGCAGGCAACTGGCCAAGGACTACGTGATCTACCCCGCGCTGGCCGGCCCGTTCTTCCTGCCCGTGCTGCTGGGCAACCTGGTCGCCAACGGCCTGCGCAACGTGTGGACCTACGTGATCATCTTCTGCGGGCACTTCACCGCCAACGCCGAGACGTTCCCGAAGGAATGCGTCAAGAACGAATCGCGCGGCCACTGGTACCTGCGCCAGCTGCGCGGTTCGTCCAACCTGCGCGGCGGCTTCCTGATGAACGTGATGTCGGGCAACCTGAGCCACCAGATCGAACACCACTTCTTCCCGGACGTGCCGGCCAACCGCTACGCGGAAATGGCCAAGGAAGTGCGTGCCATCTGTGCGCGCTACGGCCAGCATTACAACACCGGCACGCTGCTCACCCAGTTCGGTCAGGTGTGCTGGCGGATCGTGCGGCACGCCTTCCCCAGCCGGCCGCCGAAGTTCGCCCCGCTGCGGCACGCCGACGCCACTGCGTGAGGCGCGCAGGCGCGCGCGCCTAGCCGTCCGGCGACACCGCGCGTGCTGCGCGGGCAATGCTGCGCTTGAGCTGCCATTCGGCGAAGAACGAGGCCGCGATCAGGCCGGTGCCCAGCAGGCCCAGCCACTGGAACCAGGGGTTTTCGAAGACCTCGTCGGCCAGGTCGTTGTCCTGCAGTTGCAGGCGCAGCAGCCTGAGTTCGATGGCGAGCGCGTCCGTGTCCGCGCGGCCCTGCTGAAGCGATCGTTCCGCCTTCAGCGCAATACGGGCGAGGTGCGCCTGCTCGGCACGCTCAGCGTTGTCGCGACGCTCCACGGTCACGACCAGCGCGCTGGTCAGCAGGATCAGCAGCGTGCCCAGGCCGCGCAGCAGCGGCGGCAACGGTTCGGGGATCATGCGCGGTCTCCTGCGGGCAACACGGCATCCTAGACCCGTGCGCAGGCGGCCGTCATCGCCGCCGGCGGATCAGTCGAGGAACTGCAGGCGCGCCAGTTCCGCGTACAGGCCGTCCTGGGCGAGCAATTCCGCATGCGTGCCCTGGGCGACGATGCGGCCGCGATCCATCACCACGATGCGGTCCGCCTTGAGCACCGTGGCCAGCCGGTGCGCGATGACCAGCGTCGTGCGCCCGGCCATCAGCCGCTCGAGTGCATGCTGCACGGCGCGCTCGCTTTGGGCGTCCAGTGCGCTGGTCGCTTCGTCCAGCAGCAGGATGGGGGCGTCCTTCAGCAGGGCGCGGGCGATGGCGATGCGCTGCTGCTGGCCGCCGGACAGGCGCGCGCCGCGTTCGCCGAGCTGGCTGTCGAAGCCTCCCGGCAGTTCGCGGATGAAGTCGTCCGCTTCGGCGGCCTCGGCGGCCGCCTGCAGCTCGGCATCCGTGGCGTCGAGCTTGCCGTAGCGGATGTTCTCCGCGGCGCTGGCGGCGAAGATGGTGGGCTGCTGCGGCACCAGGGCGATGTGTTCGCGCAGGTGGGCCGGGTCGAGGTCGCGCAGGTCCACGCCGTCGATGCGCACGCTGCCGGACTGTGCATCGTGGAAGCGCAGCAGCATGGAGAACACGGTGCTCTTGCCGGCGCCGGACGGGCCTACCAGGGCGACGGTTTCGCCCGGGTTGACGGTCAGGTTGAAATCGTCGAGCGCGGGCAGGTCGGGCCGCGAGGGGTAGTGGAACGAGACGTTGTCGAAGCGGATCTCGCCCTTCACCGGGGCAGGCAGGCGACGCGGTGCCGCGGGCGCGCGGATCGTCGGCGTTTCGTTGAGCAGTTCGGCGATCCGGCCCATGCCGCCGGCGGCGCGCTGCAGTTCGTTCCAGACTTCGGCCAGGGCGCCCACCGATCCGCCGCCTATCAGGGCATAGAAGACGAACTGGCCGAGTTCGCCCGTCGTCATGCGTCCGCCGATCACGTCGTGCGCACCCGACCAGAGCACCAGCACCACCGCGCCGAACACCAGTGTGATGACCGTGGCGGTGACCAGCGACTGCGCGCGGATGCGCTTGCGCGCGGTTTCCACGGCGACCGATACCGCATCGCCGAAGCGCTTGAGTTCATACGGCTCGCGCGCGTGCGCCTGCACGGTGCGCACGGCGCCCAGGGTTTCGCTGGCGAGCGTATTGGCATCGGCCACGCGGTCCTGGCTCGCGCGCGAGGCTTTCTCCAGCCGGCGGGCGCCCAGCACGATGGGCAGCACCGCGAGCGGGATGCCGACCAGCGCGTAGGCCGCCAGCTTCGGGCTGGTGACGAACAGCATCACGATGCTGCCGATCACCGTAATGCTGCTGCGCAGGGCCACCGACATGCTGCTGCCCACGACGCTGCGCAGCAGTTCGCTGTCGGCGGAAAGGCGCGAGACCAGTTCGCCGCTGCGGGTGCGGTCATGGAACTCGGCATCCAGCCCGACCAGGTGCCCATACAGCTGCCTGCGCAGGTCGGCCACGACGCGCTCGCCGAGCAGCGAGACGAAATAGAAGCGGGCTGCGCTGGCGATCGCGAGCACCAGTACGACGATGAAGACGCCCAGGAACACCCGATCGATGTTCCCGCCGCTGTGGAAGCCGCCGTCGATCATCTGCTTGAACGCGACCGGGAAGCTCAGCGTCGCCGCCGACGCCAGCGCCAGCGCACACAGCCAGGCGGCGAACAAGCCCGCATGCTGGCGCACGAAGGGCCACAGCGCGCGCAGCGTGCCGAGCTTGGCCTTTGATTTGGAAGGGTCCGGGGTATCGGTGGCGCTGTCGGTCATCGGGGAGATCGGATCAAGGCGACTGTGGGAGGCGTTGCGGTCCGTCGGGATCCCGCAGCGCCTCCCGCATCCGCCTCGCGCAGCGCGTCAGGCCGTGGCCGGCATCACGCGCACACGGTTACGGGTGGCGTCGCGCAGCTGGGTTTTCAAGGCGTCCGCGTGATCGGCGGGCAGTTCGATCACGAGCCGGGCACCGGATTCGTCGAATGATTCGTCCTGTTTCACCGCCAGATGGGTGGCCAGTGCGCCATGCACGATGCCCAGATCGTCGAACGGACAGGCGAGGACCAGGGACGTCATCGCCACCACGGGCAGGCGCGGCGCCTGCCGCAGGCACTCGGCCGCCGCCCCGCCGTAAGCGCGCACCAGGCCGCCGGCCCCCAGCTTGATGCCGCCATACCAGCGGGTGACCACCACCATCACCCGGTCGAAGCCCTGGCCATCGATCGCAGCCAGGATCGGACGACCTGCCGTGCCGGCGGGCTCGCCGTCGTCGCTGGAACGGTACTCGCCTCCGATCCGGTAGGCCCAGCAGTTGTGCGTGGCATCCGGTACGGCGATCTCGCGCAGGAATGCCAGCGCGTCGTCCGGGGTGGCGACCGGCGCGGCCTGGGCGAGGAAACGGCTGTGCTTCACCTCCAGCAGATGGGAGGCGCGCCCGGCAAGCGTGTCGGTCACGGGGTTCCCAGCAGGGGGCGCAGATCGTCCGGGACGCGCTGGAACGGATGCGCCTGGACGAACAGCTGCAGGCTGCGCAACGCATTCGCGCTGTCACCGAGGTCGCGCCGCAGGCGGATGCGTTCCAGCCATTCGTCCGGCGGGAGCCGTGTGTCCTCGTCCACGGGGACCTGCAGGTCGGTGCGGCGCAGCGCGGTGCGGGCGGCGCTGGGCTGGCTGCTGCCGGCGCTGGCGGCCGGAGGCGGCGGTGCGGGCGGCGAGGGCGGCGTCACGTCAGTGGGCGCCGGCACGGCGTCCTGAACGCGGGTAGGCGTCCCCCGGTTCTGGATGCGGCTTCCGGTCACGGTGATCGAATCCAGCGCACGGGCGTCGGTGGCCCGGGCCTTCTCCTGCCGCGCCTCTTCGTAGCGGACCCGTTGTTCCTGCTGCTGTGCGGCCGCGCGTTCGCGCGCCTGTGCCGCAGCCGCAGTGTCCTGCATCTCCATCGCTTCGTCCGCCACCACCGGGGCGGGCGCAGACGCGGGTGCCGGCGCGCTGGCGGCCTCGGCCGGGAAGGCCTGGGGCGCGGAACGCGTGATCCGCGGCGCTTCAGGTGCGGACAGGCCGGGCACTGCGGGAATCAGTCCCAGCGGACCCCGCTTGGGTGTCGCCTCCTGTCGCGCGGCGGCTTCCGCATTCTTGCGCGCGGGGCCTGACGCCGCGGCGTCGGCGGGGGCCGCGGGCGGCAGCGCCGGGGCAGGCGCTTCCTGTACGGCGACGGGGGCGGCGCTGGCGGCGGCCGGATCGATGTCGGCCTCGGCGCTGTCGATCACCCCGGCGGGCGCGCGGACAGGCGCCGCGGCCGGTACCTCGCTGGCCACCGGGACCTCGTAGGCAGGGCGCAGTTGCCAGGCGACGCCGGCGGCAAGCAAGACCGAGGCGGCCACACCCAGGCCCAGGGGCCAGCGGCGACGCGGCGGCGGTACCTGCCCACCCGGCGCGGGCGCATCCTGCACGGCTGCGCGGGCGGCCGCCAGGATGCGCGTGTCCAGTCCGGGCGAGGGACCGCCGTGCGGACCCAGCCGGGACAGCGACTGCGCCAGCGTGCGTTCTTCGGGCGTCAGGGGCTCGTGGGGGGTCTTCATTCGTTCAATCTCGTCCGCAACCGGTCCATCGCATACCGCAACCTCGATTTCACGGTTTCCCGGCCCACGCCGGTGATCTCGCCGATCTCCTCCAGGGTCAGTTCCTGTTCCAGCCGCAGCAGCAGCACTTCGCGCTGCTCCGGCGGCAGTTCGTCCATGGCCAGCTGCAGGCGCCGCCGCTGTTCGAACTGCGACAGCTGGCGCTCCGGCGTGTCCGGGTCCGGCACGCGCTCGGTGCGGGCCTCGGCGTCCTCGGGTGCGGGCGGTCGGTGCTTGAGTGCGCGCCAGTGGTCGTTGAGCCGATTGTGCGCGATCCGGTACAGCCAGGTCCCGAACGCGGCTTCCGGTTTCCAGGCCTGGCGCGCCGCGATCACGCGCTGCCAGGTGTCCTGGAAGAACTCGTCCGCCAGCGCGGCGTCGCGCAGGTGCCGCAGCAGGAACCGGTACAGCGGCCCGCGATGGCGTGCGTAAAGCTGTTCGAAGGCCGACGCGTCGCCGCTGGCGTAGGCCAGCATCAGGGTTTCGTCGGCAGGCTCGGCAAGGTCGTTCACCGGCACCAGCGTAAGCGGTCCGCGCGTGCGCGTGAAGCTGGGACACGCGGGAGCAGCCGGTACGAGCCGCGCGCGGCAGGCCGACCGGAGGGCGGATCTGGCGGGAGCAGGGAAAGGGCGCACCTGTTCCGGAACGGCCCGGAACGTGCGGCGGGGTTGCGGTGGTCGTTTCCGTTCAGGGCCCGGCTGGCGGTATGCTCGCCGTGGGGGATATCCAGATTCACGCACCGTCTCTGTCGGGACACGGTCATGCCTACGCCATCGGTCAGCGCAGACAATCCGGCCAGCACGCCCGCGTCGCCCGCAGAGCGGATCGCGGCGACCCTGTGTGGCCTGCTGCCGCCGGGCGCGGAGCTGGCGGTGTGCTGGCGTGACTGGGCGCTGGGCGGTGCCAGCGCGGCCACGCCGGGGGCATCGGCGGCGCTGCGGCGGCGTGCGGACCAGGCGCTGGCCGACGCGGCCGAGCACGACGATCCGGACCTCTGCGTGCACGCCTGGGACAATGCCGACGGCAACGCCCGCATGGCGCTGGCGGTAGCCGGCGCGCACGCCCGGCCGGCCGAGCATGAAGCGGCATGGCTGGCGCTGGCGCGTACCCTGGTGGAGACCACGCTGGACGCCTCGCGCGCGCAGGCGCGCATCGTGTCCCTTGAGAAGTCCAAGCGGCTGCAGCAGGCCCTCTACGAGATCGCCGATCTGGCCGGTGCCGACCTGGAGATGCCCGAGATGCTCCGCCGCATCCATGCGGTGGTGAACTCGCTGATGTATGCGGAGAACTGCTACATCGTCCTCTACGACGACCAGCGCCGCACGGTCCGCTTCCTGTACTTCGCGGACCAGCGCGATCCGTACGTGGCCGAGCCGGAGCGCGAGTTCGGCGAGGAGGAAATGGCCAACAGCATGACGTTCGCGCTGCTGCGCCACGGCCAGCCCCTGCGGGGACCGTCGGCGGTGATCCGGCAGAAGCTGGGCGTGATCCGCGACCCGTCGCACGGGCCGGACAGCCTGGACTGGCTGGGCGTGCCCATGCGCCGCGACGACCGCGTCTGCGGCGCCATCGTCGTGCAGAGCTACGACACGCCCGCCAGCTATGCCGACGAGGACCGCGCGCTGCTGGGCTACGTGGCCCAGCACATCCTGACCGCGCTGGACCGCAAGCATGCGCACGTGGAGCTGGAGCATCGCGTGGCGGTACGCACGCACGAGCTGCAGCGCGCCAACCGCGAGCTGCAGGCCGAGATCATGGAGCGCAAGCGTGCCGAGAAGCTGCAGCGCGCGCTGTTTCGCATCACCGAGCTCGCCATCACCTCCGAGACCCTCGAGCGTTTCTATGCCGACGTCCATGTGGTGGTGGACGAACTGATCGACGCGCGGAACTTCTACATCGCCCTGGTCTCGGACGACGGTGAGCAACTCAGCTTCCCTTACTCGATCGACGAGCGCGACCCGATGCGCAAGTCGCGGCGCATGACCAATGGCCTGACCGAGTACGTGATCGCCACGGGCAGGCCGCTGCTGGCCGACCGCCCCGTGATCGCCCAGCTGGCAGAACAGGGCAAGCTGCAGCAGCACGGGCCGCCGGCGTACAGCTGGCTGGGCGTGCCGCTGTTCCGCGGCGAGGACGTGGTCGGCACGGTGGTGGTGCAGAGCTACACCGAAGAAGTGAAGTTCACCTCGCACGACCAGAACCTGCTGACGTTCGTGGCCCACCACATCGGCAACGGACTGGACCGGCAGCGGACGCATGAACGCCTGCGCAGCGCGCACGCCGAGCTGGAGCGCAGGGTGGACGAACGCACCCGCGAACTGGCCGAGGCCAACCACCAGCTGCGCGCACAGATCGGCGAGCGCCTGCGTGCCGAGCAGCAGCTCACCTACCAGGCGACCCACGATGCGCTGACGGGTCTGCCCAACCGTCCGCACCTGCTGGACCGGCTGTCGGCCGCCATCGAGCGCGCACGGCATGGCGACGGCCAGGCTTTCGCCGTGCTGTTCCTCGACCTGGACCGCTTCAAGCTGGTCAACGACAGCATGGGCCACGCCGCCGGCGACGAACTGCTGGTGGAGGTGGCGCGGCGCATCACCATGAGCGTGCGCGAGGACGACGTGGTCTCGCGTCTGGGCGGCGACGAGTTCGCCCTGCTGGTGGAATACACGGACGGCGTGGAGAACGTGCGGGACTTCGCCCAGCGCCTGCTGGCGGTACTGGGGCGGCCGATGTGGGTGGCCGGCCGCGAGCTGTTTCCCTCCGCCAGCCTGGGCATCGCCGTGTGGCACCCGCGCTATCGCAATGGCGAAGAGCTGCTGCGCGATGCCGATGCGGCGATGTACCGCGCCAAGGAACAGGGGCGCGACCGCTGCGCCATGTTCGACGAAGCCATGCGCGAAGCGGCGATGCAGAGCCTGGATCTGGAGGCCGACCTGCGCCGCGCGATCAACCATCGCGATTTCCTGCCGTTCTACCAGCCCATCCGCCGCATGGACGACGGGCGGGTGATCGGCCACGAGGCGCTGCTGCGCTGGCAGCACGAGCGCCGTGGCCTGCTGCTGCCGGCCGAGTTCATCGGCCTGGGCGAGGACAGCGGCCTGATCGAACAGGTCGACTGGCTGCTGTACGAGCAGGTGGTGCGGCAGATCGCGCGGGGCGTGGACGGCTACATCTCGGTGAACGTGTCGCCGCGGCATTTCCGTTCGCCCGACTTCGGCGATCGCCTGCTGGCGATGTTCGAGGCCCATGGCGCCGATCCGGCCAGGTTGCGGCTGGAGATCACCGAAGTCGCGCTGCTCGACGACGCCCCGCGCACGCTGCGCATCCTGCGCACGCTGCGCCAGCACGGCATCCTGGCGCAGCTGGACGACTTCGGCACCGGCTTCTCGGCGCTGTCGTACCTGCACCGGTTCCCGATCTCCGTGTTGAAGATCGACCGCAGCTTCGTATCGGGACTGGGCGCCGAAGCGCGGCCGGAGAGCCTGGCGCTGGTGCGCGCGATCCTGGCGCTGGCCGGCACGCTGGGCATCGAGACCATCGCCGAAGGCGTGGAAACCGAGGAGCAGCGCAGCGCGCTGATCGAGCTGGGCTGCCATCTGGGCCAGGGCTACCTGCTGGGACGGCCGATGGCGAGCCTGGAGCAGGTCGGCGTAGCAGACACGGTACAGGCCGGATAAAGCGGGAGGGCGGCGTCGATGCCGCCCTCCTTGCGACTCACTCGCCGGCGATGGCGGGCGCATCGTCCGGTACCGCGACCAGCCTCCGTGCCTGGTCGACCAGCTCGATGAACTCCGCCTTCAGCCCGTGCGGGTCGCGGCCGCCGGCCTGTCGTGCCGTGCGGGCCACATCGCGCCAATCCCATGCATCGATGCGCTGGCCGCCACGCAACAGATCGGCGTAGGCCGCCACCGCGCTGGCGAACCGGAACGCGTCGCTGGGCTGCGTGGTCAGCGACGTGCGTGCGACCGGTGCCTCTATCAGGCGGCTGCTGTCCTGCCCCGGCAGCTTGTAGCGCAGGCGCACGTGCGCGACCTCGTCGGTCGGGGCCCCGGCGGCCACCTGCCTGTCGCCATAGCGCAGCGCGGGCAGGCGGTCGGCGCCGCTACCGACCGGCGTGATTTCGTACAGCGCGGTGACCTCGTGGCCCGCGCCGATGTCGCCCGCATCTACCTTGTCGTTGGCGAAATCCTCGTTGGCCAGCACGCGGTTCTCGTAGCCGATCAGGCGATACTCGGACACGACCGCGGGGTTGAACTCCACCTGGATCTTCACGTCGCGGGCGATGGTCAGCAGGGTGGACTGCATCTCGTCCACCAGCACCTTGCGGCCTTCCTGCAGCGTGTCGATGTAGGCATGGTTACCGTCGCCCACATCGGCCAGCTTCTCGGCCAGTGCATCGTTGTAGTTGCCGGTGCCGAAGCCGAGCGTGGTCAGCGCGATGCCCGACCTGCGCTGGTCGGCCACCATCGTTTCCAGCGCATCCTGGCTGACGGTGCCGACGTTGAAGTCGCCATCGGTGGCCAGGATCACGCGGTTCACGCCTTCCTTGACGAAGGCCTGCTTGGCCATCGCGTACGCCAGCCGTATGCCGTCGCCGCCGTTGGTGCTGCCCCCGGCCTGCAGCCGGTCCAGCGCGGCGAGGATCTCCTCATGGCGGTCGCCCGGTGTGGGCGGCAGCACCAGTCCGGCCGAGCCCGCATAGACCACGATGCTGACGCGGTCCTGACGGCGCAGCTGCGGCACCAGTTGGGCGAAGGACTGCTTCAGCAGCGGCAGCTTGTCGGGCGACTCCATCGAACCCGACGTGTCCAGCAGGAACACCAGGTTGGCCGGCGGCAGCGTTGCCTTGGGTACGTCGTAGCCCTTGATGCCGACCATCAGCAGCTGGCGCTTGGCGTTCCAGGGCGCAGGGGCGAGTTCGGTGGTGACGTTGAACGGACGGCTGCGGTCTGTCGGTGCGGCATGACCGTAGCGGAAGTAGTTGATGAATTCCTCCGCGCGCACGGCGTCGGCCGGCGGACGCTGGCCCTCGCGCAGCATGCGTCGCACATTGCTGTAGCTGCCGGTGTCGACGTCGACGGAGAACGTGGAGACGGGTTCGTCGAGCGTGCGCTTGACCGGATTGTCGTCGCGTTCGGCGTACTTCTCGGTGTTGGCCGGCGGGGCGAGCGGCGCGTGGGCGACGCGGTATTCCATCGCCATCACCGGTGCCGGCGGTGCAGGCGGTGCGTAGACGTGCCCCGTGGGCATGACAGCCTTGGCCTGTCCGCGGTGCAGGCGGGTTCCGGTCACCACGATGCTGTCCAGCGTGGCCTGCTCGCTGCGTGCGGCAGCCGCGGCCTGGTGGGTGCGCTGGGCATCGGCCGCGGCGGTGGCCGCTTCCGCCTCGGGTGCGTGCTGTGCGGTGGGACTGGACTGGCAGGCGGCCAGCAGGGCGGCGGCCAGCAGGGTGACGGTCAGACGGTGCGACATGGCGTGACTCCGTGTGTGGGACAGGGAGTCGAACGCGCGGGGTCGGCGAATGGGGTTGCGCGAGGCGGTGGCTCCGGAGCCGGAGGCTGTACGGGGCCGGCCGCGTCAGTCGATGGCGCCCACATCCATGCCGTCGTAGGCATCCAGGCCGTGTTCTTCGGCGAAACGGTACAGCGCCTGGTTGCGCTCATGGAGGCTGTCGGGCGTGTGCACTTCGGTCTTCTCGACATGCAGCCACCACAGGTCCGGGTCTTTCCGGTTGTCCTTGTCCTCCAGGTAAAGCGCGATGACGCGGTAGCCCTGCGCCTGCAGCAGCGGCACGACCGCTTCCAGTGCGGGACGCGAGCCATGCGTGAAGAAATAGCCCCATACCAGCGGCTTGCGCAGGTCCCAGGAGGTTTCCCTGGCCATGTTGTCGAACATCTCGACCAGTTGTTCGTGGGTGATCATGTCGTGCTCCTGATGTGGCGCGCGCGTCCGGCTGGCCGCGCCTTGAAGAGAGGGGGGCTGTGGACCGGTCCTAGGATTCGACGCTCAGCGTCAGGCGGCCATCGCCGACCTGTGCGTCGACGCGCTCCCCCGGCTGCACCTGCGCCACCGAGCGCACCAGGGTGCCGTCTTCCTTAGTGATCAAGGCGTAGCCGCGGGCGACGGTCGCCAGCGGGCTGACGGCTTCCAGTGAACGCGCCAGCGCGCGCAGGCGCAGGGCGTCGCGTTGCAGCGTGCGTGCGACCGCGGCCTGGGGGCGGGGGGCGAGGGCCAGCAGCCGCGCGCGCAGTTGTTCCAGCCGACGCCGGGGTGCGTGGGCGCGCAGCACCGCGTCGGCATGGCGGAGTGCGGCCTGGCGACGCGCCTGCTGGTCGCGCCACAGCGCATGCAGGCGGCGTGCGGCGTCTTCCTGGCGACGCCGCAGCATCTCCAGGCACGCCTGTGGTCGCAGCGCATGGAGGCGCAACGCGGCGCGGTCGGCGCGTTGCATGGCGTTGCGCAGCCGATGCGCCTGGGTCGTCGCGAGCCGGCGCTGCAGTGTCTGCACGCGCGCCAGCAGGTCGCGCCGGTCCGGTACCAGCAGTTCGGCCGCGACCGAGGGCGTCGGTGCGCGCAGGTCGGCGGCGAAGTCGGCGAGGGTGAAGTCGGTCTCGTGGCCGATGGCGGACACGACGGGAACCGGCGAGGCCGCGATGGCGCGCGCCAGGCGCTCATCGTTGAAGGCCCACAGGTCCTCCAGCGAGCCACCACCGCGGGCGACCAGCAGCACGTCGTAACGCCCGCTGCGCGCCGCACGCTGCAGCATGTCGACGATCTGGCCAGCCGCGGTTTCGCCCTGCACCTGTACGGGCAGCACGTCGACCTCCACCAGGGGATAGCGGCGTTGCAGCACGCTCAGCACGTCGCGCACCGCCGCGCCGGTGGGCGAGGTCAGCACGCCGAGACGCCGCACGTGGGCGGGCAGGGCGCGCTTGCGCGCGTCGTCGAACAGGCCCTCCGCGGTGAGTCTGGCCCTCAGTTCCTCGAACGCCCTTCGCAGCGCGCCTTCGCCGGCTTCTTCCAGACTGTCGATGACCAGCTGGTAGTCGCCGCGTGCCTCGTACAGCGTCAACCGACCGCGCGCGAGCACGCGCAGGCCCTCGCGCGGGGCGAACTTCAGCCACTGGCTCTTGGGCTTGAACATGGCGCAGCGCACCTGCGCGCGCGCGTCCTTCAGGGTGAAGTACAGGTGGCCCGAGGCGGGGCGGGTGACGTTGCCCAGTTCGCCCTCCACCCACACCAGCGGGAACGCGCCTTCCAGCAGATCGCGGGCGAGCGCGTTCAGCTGGGTAGGCGTCAGGATGTCGCGGGCGGTGTCGGTCATGCGGCAAGGATAAACGGTGGCGCCCGAGGGCGACGCGAATGCCTGCGACATGCGGTCGCAGTCGGGCGGCCGCATTCCGTGATGGAATGACGGGGTCCCGATGGCCGGAAACGTCCGCATGTCCCTGTCACGCTGGTCCCGTGCTGTGTTGCCGATGCTCATCGTCGCGGCGTCGGCCTGTTCGCCCGCCGACGCGCCGGCCCCCGCCGTCGGCGCCGCCCAACCCAAGGTGGAAGACCTGCGCCTGCCGTCGCCCACCCCTGCCGCGCAACCGGACCTGGTCACTGCGCCGGACGGTGCGCTGCTGCTGAGCTGGGTGGAGCCGATGGACAAAGGCGGGCATCGGCTGCAATGGAGCCGTCGCCCTGAGCAGTCCGGGGACTGGCAGGTGCCGCGCACGATCGCCGAAGGCGCCAAATGGTTCGTCAACTGGGCCGACACACCGCACGTCCATGCCTTGCCGGACGGTTCGCTGTGGGCGCACTGGCTGCGCAGCACGGGGCCCTCGCGCATGGACTACGGCATCGACCTGGTGCGTTCCGGCGATGGAGGAGCGACGTGGAGCGCGCCGCAGTTGGTGCATCCCACCGGGACGCCGGGCGATCACGGCTTCGTGACGTTCTGGCCGCAGGCGCGCGACCGGTTGGGCATCGCCTGGCTGGACAGTCGGCAGAAGGCCGTCGAGGGTGCGCATGCGCATCACGATGACGGCCATCACGGCGGTGGCGCACCGATGATGCTGCGTGCCGCGATCTACGGCGAGGAGGCGAAGCAGGACGCCGAGTGGCCTCTGGACACGTCCACCTGCGACTGCTGCACCACCTCGTCCGCCGTGACGGATCGCGGCGTCGTGGTCGTCTACCGGGGACGCAGCACCGACGAGATCCGCGACACGCGCATCGTCCGCTTCGATGGCCAACGCTGGACGGTTCCGCGCGACGTGCATGCGGACGGCTGGCGGATCGCGGGATGCCCGGTGAACGGGCCGATGGTGGTCGCCGATGGCGCGACGGTCTGGGTCGCGTGGTACACGGAAGCGGAGGGCATGCCGGAGCTGCGGGCAGCGCGCTCCACGGATGCGGGCGACACGTTCGGCGCGCCGGTGACGCTGGCGAAGGGCCCGCACGTGCTGGGTCGCCTGGGGCTGGCACGCGGCGACAGTCATCTGCTGGTGAGCTGGCTGGAGCAGGCACCCGATGAGCGCCAGACGCTGGTGCTGGGCCGTTACGACGACGCGTGGCGGCAGGCGCATCACGTGCGCGTGGCCACCCTGTCCGCGCGTGGGCGGGCGAGTGGAATCCCCCGCCTGCAGTGGCACGACGATGCCGCATGGCTGGTGTGGACCGATGTGGCCGTCGACGTGCCGGGCCTGCACGGCGCACGCGTAAGGTGGCCCCGATGAGACGGGCGCGACATTCCGTCGCATCTGACCTCCAGAGTCCTTAACGCTTAGAATTCGGCGGTGATCCGCTCACGCGCCTTCCTCCGACCGATGCTGCAGCTGGCCCTGCTGGCCGCGCTGCTGATGGCGTTCGCGCCATCCATCACGCGGTGGATGGCGAGCGACGGGCCGCAGGTGCTGGCCGGCTGGACCGAGCTGTGCACCACCGAGGGCATCCAATGGGTCGACACGCGCGCCGAGTCGCCGGCCGGCAAGTCGCCGCTGCCCGATGGCATGCCGATGGGCCCGGATTGCGCGTACTGCACGCTGGCGGCGGCGCTGCCCTTGCTGCTGCTGGCCATCGCGTTGCTGTTCCCCCGTCTGGCCGGCGACGCGATCGCAGGCGTGGTAACGCTGCCACGCGCCAGGCGGCTGCGCCTGCGTGGCCTGGGCGGGCAAGGACCGCCCGTCCTGCTCTGAACCACAAGACCCCTGATTGACCGTGCGGCCCACGCGCCGCGTCCTTGTGCTTTGGAGTTTCCATGTCCCTGATGTCCCGGGCGACGCCGCGCGCGTCGTGCCTGTCCGTGGCCGTAGCCGCGGCCCTCTCGCTTGCCCTGTCCGCGCATGCCGCCGAACCCGTCGTGTTGCCTGATGGCGCGCGCGCCACCGAGCTAGATACCGTTGAAGTCAAAGGCCACAAGGCCGGCCTTGAACAGACGGCCGGCACCGGCACCCGCCTGTCGCTGAGCCTCCTGCAGACGCCGGCGTCGGTCACCGTGATCGATCGCGACACGCTGGATGCGCGCGGCGTGCGCACCACGCAGGAGGCGCTGGCCGGCATCCCCGGCCTGACCGTGGCATCGCCGCCCGGCAACGGCAATGCGGTGACCTACCGTGGCTTCTACGGCAGCCAGATCACCCAGCTGTTCAATGGCATCGACGTGCAGTACGCCAGCATCGCCGCGCGTCCGGTGGATGCATGGCAGTACGAGCGGGTGGAGGCGATCGGCGGGCCATCGAGCTTCCTGTACGGCGCCGGCGCGGTCGGCGGCACGATCAACTACGTCACCCGCCTGGCCCGACTGTATCGCGACGAAGCGGGCATGCGGGCCTCGTGGGGCTCGTTCCGCGACGGCACGCTGGCGATGGGGGCCAACGTGCGCCTGGGGGGCGACGACGCGCGCCAGGCGATCCGCGTGGATGCGAGCTCGCGCGACGCCGAAAGCGGGATCGACGGACAGGCACGCGAAGCCTCGACGCTCGCGGCGTCGTGGCTGGTACAGGTCGCCCCCACGCTGCGCCACACGCTGGCGGTCGAGTTCCAGCAGGAGGACAGTCATCGTCCCTACTGGGGCACGCCGGTGCGCCAGCCCGCGACCGGTCGCCTGTCGGTGCTGCCGCAGACGGTGGGTCGCAACTACAACGTCGCCGACGGCTACTACGGACAGGACGTGCGTTGGGTACGCTCGCTGCTGGAGTGGACGCCGGGCGAGCACGACACCGTGCGCAACACGGTCTACCACTACGACGCGCTGCGCGATTACCGCAACGTCGAGAGCTATCGCCTGACGGCCGACAACGACGGCGTCATCCGCTCCGGCACGCTGCTGCAGCGGCACGACCAGCAGGTCTACGGCAACCGGCTGGAGTGGAGCCACGACGGCGCGCTGTTCGGGTTGCCGACGCAATGGGCCACCGGTCTGGATGTCAGCTACAACCGGCAGACGCGCTTTCCGTTGTCGCTGTCGGCCACGGTGGACACCGTGCCGCTCGACGCCGTGACGCCGGGCCGCTTCCTCGACGTGCCCGGCACGTCGATCGTCTACACGCCCGACCGCACCAACCGGCTGCACACGCAGGCGCTGTACCTGGAGAACCTGACCGAGCTGACGCCTTCGCTGTCGCTGCTGGCCGGACTGCGCCGCGACCGTATCGTGCTGGACGTGGTGAACCACCGCGCGGTCACGGTCACCAATCCCGCACGCTTCGAGCGCGAGTACACGCCCACCACGGGACGTGTCGCGCTGAACTGGGCCATCACGCCGCAGGCGAGCGTGTATGCGCAGTACAGCACCGCGGCCGATCCGCCGGCGGGCATCCTCAGCACCGCCAACTTCGCCACGCTGCGCGACTTCGATCTGACCACGGGACGGCAGGGCGAGATCGGCGCGAAGTTCCAGTCGCGCGACGCGCGCCACTTCGTCACGCTGGCCGCGTACCGCATCGTGCGGCGGAACCTCGCCATCACCGATCCCGCCAATTCGGGACAGACGCTGCCGATCGGCCAGCAGTCCTCGCGGGGCATCGAAGCGACGTTCGGCTGGCGACCGCTGGAGGCGCTGAAGGTCGAGGGCAACCTGGCCTGGGTGGATGCCACGCTCGACGATTTCTACGAGAACGTCGGCGGCGTGCCAGTGTCGCGTGCCGGCAATCGCCCCACCAACACGCCCTCGCGCGTGGGCAACCTATGGGTGGACTACGCGTTCGGGCCGCGCTGGTCGGCGGGCCTGGATGTCCGCGGCGTCTCATCGCGCTACGCCAACGCCGCCAACACGCTGTCGACCGCCGGTTACGCCACCTGGGGCGCGCACCTGGGCTTCAAGTGGAACGGCAGCACCGAGCTGAGCGTGCGTGGCCGCAACCTCGGCGACCGCACCCACGTGGTGTACGCGCTGGGCAGCACGATGGCCTATCTCGGCGATCCGCGCAGCTGGGAAATCGTGCTGCGCAAGACCTTCTGACCGCATCGCCCGGGATTGCCATGGACACGATCTTCTTCCTCTGCGTCGGCAGCTGGCTGATCGCGTGGGCCTGCGCACTGGGCCTGTGCGGCCTGGGGCGCGTGGCCGCGCATGCACGGCCGCTGACCCTGCTCGACACCTTCTCGTCCACATCCGATACGGAAACCACGACATGAAACGTTCCCTTGCCAGCCTGATATTGCTGCTGTCGGCCTGCCAGCCGTCTCCCCATGAAACCCAGCCGCCGGCCCCGCCATCCGCCGCCGTGACCGTCGCCGACCCGTGGCTGCGCGCCACGCCGCCGGGCGCGCCGGTGGCCGGCGGCTTCCTCACCCTCCACAACGGCACGTCGGCCGATGACCGCCTGCTGGCGGTCGAAAGCGCCGCGGCGCAGCGCGTGGAGATCCACGAGATGCGCGACGAGGGAGGCGTGGCCCGGATGCGCGAGCTGGTCGATGGCCTGCCGTTGCCCGCAGGCACCACCGCCGAGCTGAAGCCGGGTGGCCACCACCTGATGTTCATCCAGCCCACGCGCGCACTGCCGGCGGGCGAACAGGTGGACGCGACGCTCGTGTTCGAGCGCGCGGGCCGCATGCCGGTCGTGTTCGAGGTCAGGCCGCTCGGTGCGGCGGCGCCGCACCACTGAGATCGCCGCCGTCGTCTCTTCCCCTTTCGAATCCCTGCGGGTGCCCGTCACCCGCCTACTGGAGTCTTTCATGCATCCGTGCTTCCTTCGCCGTCCCCTCGTCATCGCGGTCGCCTTCGCATGCGCGACGCCTGCCATCGCGCACGCCGACGCCGCCCCCGATGCCGCCCCCGATGCCGCCACGCTCGATCGCGTGGTCGTCACCGCTGCACCCGTCTCGCCGCTGACCTACGAGACCGACCCGACCCTGCCGCGCCAGCCCGTCCCTGCCAGCGACGGCGCCGACTACCTGAAGACCATTCCGGGATTCACCGCCCTGCGCAACGGCGGCACCAACGGCGATCCGGTGCTGCGCGGCATGTTCGGCTCGCGCCTGAACCTGTTGACCAACGATGGCAGCATGCCCGGCGCGTGTCCGGCGCGGATGGACAACCCGCTGTCCTACGTGGCGCCGGAAACCTACGACCGGCTGGTGGTGGTGAAGGGACCGCAGACCGTACTGTGGGGGCCGGGTGCATCCGCCGGTACGGTGCGCTTCGAACGCAGTACGCCCCGCTTCGATGCGCCCGGCCTGCGTGTCGATGGCAGCCTGCTGGGCGGCTCGCACGGGCGCAACGACCAGGTGCTCGATGCGACCGCCGGTGCATCGCGTGGCTATGCACGGCTCAGCGCCAACCGATCCGAGGCCGACGACTATGAGGATGGCGACGGCCGGCGCGTGCCCTCGGCCTGGAAGAAGTGGAACGCCGACCTGGCCCTGGGCTGGACGCCGGACGCGGACACGCTGCTGGAGTTCAACGCGGGCATCGGCGATGGCGAGGCGCGCTATGCGGGCCGCGGCATGGACGGCTCGATGTTCCGCCGCGACAGCGCCAGCCTGCGGTTCGAGAAGCGCGACCTGCCGGGGGTGCTGGAATCCGTCGAAGCCAGCGTGTTCCGCAACCAGGCCGACCACCTGATGGACAACTACACGCTGCGCGAGCCCAACCCGATGAGCGCCATGCCCATGCCGATGGCCGCGAATGTGGAACGCCGCACCGACGGCGGGCGCACGGCGCTGAGCGCGAAGGGCGACGGCTGGGAACTGACGGGCGGCGTGGACATGCAGCGCAGCCGGCATCGCCAGCGCAGTGCGATGGGCCGCGGCACCTATCGCGCCGAGCCCTGGGAAACCGATGCGCGGTTCGAGACGCGCGGCGCGTTCGTCGAAGGGACGTGGCATATCGCGGAGCAGCAGCGGCTGGTGGCGGGCGCACGCGTGGATCGCGCCGAGGTACAGGACCGTCGCGCGACGGCCGGGATGATGGGCATGCCGAATCCGACCGCCGGTTTGAGCCGGAAAGAGACGCTGCCGGGGGGCTTCGTGCGGTTCGAGCACGACCTCGCTGTCGTGCCAGTCACCTGGTACGCCGGGGTGGGGCACACCGAGCGCATGCCCGACTACTGGGAGCTGTTCTCCGCCGACAGGGGGCCGATGGGTGCGCCGAATGCGTTCGCGGGCATCGCGCCGGAGCAGACCACGCAGCTGGACATCGGCCTGCAGTACCGCAGCGCGCGGCTCGACGCCTGGGTGTCGGCCTACGCGGGCCGCATCGACGACTACATCCTGTTTTCCTACATGAGCGGCGGCATGATGGGGATGATGTCGTCGGTGGCGAATGTGGATGCCCGCGTGCGTGGCGCGGAAGCCGGGGTGGAAGTCCGTCCCCGCGAGGGCTGGAAGCTGGGCGCCACCCTGGCCCACGCATGGGGCGAGGTCCGTCATGGCGGCGCGCTGCCGCAGATGCCGCCGCTCGAAGCCAGGCTCACCGCCGCGTACGAAGGTCCGCGGTGGAGCGCGGGGGTGTTGCTGCGCGCCGTGGCGGAACAGGATCGCGTGGCCCTCGACCAGGGCAACGTGGTCGGGCGCGATCTGGGCCCCAGCGCCGGCTTCGCAACGCTCGCGCTGAACGGCGGCTACCGGTTCAATGACCAGGTCAGGCTGATCGCCGGCATCGACAACGTCTTCGACCGCACCTACAGCGAGCACCTCAACCTGTCCGGCAGCGCCGACTTCGGTTATCCCGCCGATCCGGTGCGGATCAACGAACCGGGACGGACCGCCTGGGTGAAGCTGCAGCTGGCGTACTGAGGCTGCCGGCGCATCGGCTGCCGGCATGGGACGGGGATCGCGGTCGACGCCGACCGCGATCCATCGCGCTGACGGGCTATTCGTCGACCCAGCGTCGCTCCGGTCCGGGACGCTTGGCCAGCTTGCGCTGCAGCGAGCGCCGGTGCATGCCCAGCAGGCGGGCGGCGGCGGAGATGTTGCCTTCGGTTTCGGCCAGCGCCTGCTGGATGTGCTCCCATTCCAGCCGGCTGAGCGGCGTCATGGTGTCTTCGGCAGCCTCGAGGTCGTCGATCGGCGTGGCAGGTGTTTCCAGGCCCAGCGCGCGCAGGATGGTCGGCACGGTGGCCGGCTTGGGCAGGTAGTCATCGGCGCCGCGCTTGATCGATTCCACGGCGGTGGCGACGCTGGCGTAGCCGGTGACCAGCAGGATCTGCATGTCGGCGCGGAGTGCGCGCAGCGGCTCGATCAGGGTCAGGCCCGAATCGCTGCCCAGCTTCAGGTCGACCAGGGCGAAGTCGGGCAGGTATTCGCGCGCCCGCGCCAGTGCGCTGGCCGCGTCCAGTGCGATTTCCGTCTCGATGCCCTTGCGCGCCAGGCTGCGCTGCAGCGTGCGCGCGTAGAGTTCGTCGTCGTCGACCAGCAGGCCTTTCATCGGATGCCTCGCATCAGGGAGATTCGTCGTTGCCCGCCACCGGCAGGCGGAACTGCACCTGCACGCCCTTGGGCGGCACGGCGCGCATGGTCATGCGCCCACCCAACCGCTCGATGGTGGCGTGCGACAGGGCCAGGCCCACCCCCATGCCCTCGGGCTTGCTGGTGCGGAAGAGTTGTTCGGACTGGAACGGCACAGATTCGTGGAAACCGTTGCCGTAGTCGCGCACGGTGCCCACCAGTTCGTCGCCCTCGCAGCGCAGGTCCAGGTCCACCCGTTGCGATCCGGCCTGACGGCTGGCATCGGCTGCGTTGTTCAGCAGGGCCTGCAGCAGGTGACCGGTGGAGGCGTCGGTGGCCAGCCAGGGGGGCAGGGCGCCGGTGCGCTGCAGTTCCACCGTCGGGCGGATCAGCTGCCAGCGCTGCACCACGTCGTCCAGGTCCACGCGCTGGCGCACGCCCATGTCGGCCGAGGCGGCGAGCGCGCGCACGCGGTCGCGGCACACGTCGATCAGCTGGCGCATCGTGCCGGCGTCGTCGCGGACATCGGCATCGCTGGCGTGCTCGCGAATGTCCTCGGCCAGCAGCGTCAGGGTGGCCAGCGGGGTATTCAGTTCGTGCGCCACGGCAGCCGCGTGGGTGGCCAGCGCGACGATGCCCTCGTTGCGCGCGAAGCGCTCGCGCAGGCGCGCGAGTTCCTGTTCGCGCATCCGCAAGGCGGCCACCAGGCGGGTCGAGAAGTACAGCACCACGCCGGCCGAGAGCACGAAGTTCACCGCCATGCCCCACAGGTGCACGTTGAACTGGCCGCCATGCAGGTGCGGCAGCGGGCGGCCGAACACGGCGGTCATGACGTAGCCCAGCAGGCAGGCGACGCCGGTGGCCAGCACCCAGCGCAGCGGCAGCGCCAGCGCCGAGACGGCGATCAGCAGCAGGAACATGGAACTGAACGGGTTGCCGATGCCGCCGCTCCAGGCCACCAGCCAGGACAGCACCGCCACGTCCACCAGCATGTGGGCGAACGCTTCCCCCGGGCGCTCCTCGCCGGGCCGGCGGCTGCGCCAGGTGGCGTACACGTTGAACAGGGCCAGCGCACCGATCCCGCCCCACAGCGGCCAGCGGGGCAGGGCGATGCCCAGGGGACCCAGCGCGACCAGCACGGTCACCGCCTGGCCCACGATCGCCACCCAGCGCAGGTTGCACAGCGTGCGCAGGAACGACGGCGTGGTGGTCAGCAGGGTATTCGGCATCGGTACATGCTAGTGCAAGCGCGCCTACGCGGCCTGCGGCACGGCGTCGCAGGCGGGCGGGGCGCCCACGTTACAATGCCGGCATGCACGACGCCGTCACCCGCCCCACGCCCCCTACCGACGCCGCGCCCTGGCCGCGCCGCATCACCCAGGCCGTCCAGATCGGCAACACCGTCGTCGGCGGCGGCCGCCCGGTGGTGGTGCAGTCGATGACCAACACCGATACCGCCGACATTCCCGGCAGCGTGAAGCAGGTGGCCGAACTCTGGCGCGCCGGCTCGGAGATGGTCCGCCTCACCGTCAACAATCCCGAGTCCGCCGCCGCCATTCCGCGCATCCGCGAGAAGCTGGAGATGATGGGCATCTCGGTGCCGCTGATCGGCGACTTCCACTACAACGGCCACCAGTTGCTGGCGGGCGAGCCGGCCTGTGCCGAAGCGCTGGCCAAGTACCGCATCAACCCGGGCAACGTGGGCTTCGGCAAGAAGAAGGACACCCAGTTCGCCCAGCTCATCGAGTTCGCCATCCGCTACGGCAAGCCGGTGCGGATCGGCGCCAACTGGGGTTCGCTGGACCAGGCGCTGGCCGCGCAGCTGATGGACGAGAACCACGCGCGCGAGGTGCCGTGGGACGCCGGCCGCGTGCTGCGCGAGGCGCTGATCCGTTCGGCGGTGGATTCGGCCGAACGCGCCGTCGAGATCGGCCTGCCGCGCGACCGCATCGTGCTGTCGGCCAAGGTCAGCGGCGTGCAGGAACTGATCGCCGTCTACCGCGACATGGCCAGCCGCACCGATTTCGCCCTGCACCTAGGCCTGACCGAGGCCGGCATCGGCAGCAAGGGCATCGTGGCGTCCAGCGCCGCGCTGGCGGTGCTGCTGCAGGAAGGCATCGGCGACACCATCCGCATCTCGCTGACGCCGGAACCGGGCCAGTCGCGCACGCAGGAAGTCATCGTCGCGCAGGAACTGCTGCAGACCACCGGCCTGCGCGCGTTCACGCCGATGGTCACGGCCTGTCCTGGCTGCGGCCGCACCACGTCCGAGTTCTTCCAGGAACTGGCCAAGGTCGTGCAGGAACACGTGCGCGGCCGGATGCCGGAGTGGAAGGTGACCCATCCCGGTGCCGAGAACATGACCCTGGCGGTGATGGGCTGCGTGGTGAACGGGCCGGGCGAATCGCGCCACGCCAACATCGGCATCTCGCTGCCGGGCACGGGCGAGGCGCCCGCGGCGCCGGTGTTCGTCGATGGCGAAAAGAAGGTCACCCTGCGCGGCGAGAACATCGCGCAGGAGTTCATCGCCCTGATCGACGATTACGTCGAGGCCAAGTACGCGCGTGCGGCCGGCTGACCCGCTGGCGAACGGCCGGCGCTTCATCGCCGGCCTGTTCCGTGAACACGGCCGGCGCCTGCTCCTGCTGTTCCTCTGCCTGCTGGCGCCGCTGTGGCTGTTCGTCGAACTGGCCGACGAAATCCACGAGCTGGAAGACTTCTACTTCGACGATGCGCTGCTCTGGCACGCGCATGCGCTGTCCAGCCCGACCCTGGACCGGTTCTTCGTGGTGGTGTCGGCGCTCGGCTACCAGTGGGGCGTGGTCCCGGCCGACATCGTGCTGACGCTGGGCCTGCTGGTCGCGCGTCGCTGGCGCGAAGCGACCTTCGCCGGCGTCTCGCTGGGTGGGTCCGCGCTGCTGAACATGGCGACCAAGCAGTTCTTCCAGCGCGACAGGCCGGCGCTGTGGGAGTCCATCGCGCCCGAGCACACCTTCAGTTTCCCCAGCGGTCACGCGATGGGCTCGGCGACGCTGGCGATGGTGGTGGTGCTGCTGTGCTGGCACACGCGCTTCCGCTGGCCGGCCGTCGTGCTCGCCGCGCTGTTCGCGCTGACCGTCGGAGCTTCGCGCATCTACCTGGGCGTGCACTATCCGTCCGACATCCTCGGCGGCTGGGCGGCGGGCATCGCGTGGGTGTCTGGCGTCTACCTGGTGCTGTACCGCATCCGCGAACGGCCATGGCAGGTGCGGTGAGGCGTTCTGCTCTTCTGTAGGAGCGACGTGAGTCGCGACCGCATGAATTGAATATCGCGGATGTGTAGCTGATAGCGTCCATTCCGCGTCGCCATGTTGCGTGAGTGAGGGGAGGTGGCGGCGGAGAGCGTGCGGTCGCGACTCACGTCGCTCCTACAACGAGCCGGTGCTACGGCGCATACGCCCGCTCGCGTTCTTGCTGCAGGCGCTGGCGCAGGTACTGGTCGCGGGTGAGGCCGGCGGGAATCGTGGTGGCGGCCATCACCTCGGCGACCACCTGCGCTTCGCTTGCCTTGTAGGCCTGGAAGCGCGGGTCGTTGCGCTGCTGTTCGAGGAAGGCGGCCATGCGCCGGTCGGCGTGGGCGCGATAGCGGTCGGCGATGGCCGCGACTTCCTCCGCCTGCCGCGCGGGATCGTCCACGGTCGCCTTGACCAGAGCGGTGCGCAACAGCACGGCTTCGCCCGCGGACAGGCCGCCGGCGGCTTCGTACTTGTCGATCTGGCGCGTCAGCGCATCGGCGCGTTCGCTGCGTTCCACCGGGCGCAGCGACGCGGAACGCGCGAAGAAATCTTTCGCATCGGCCTCGAAGCGCTGGCGCTCGAGGTGCTCCTGCGCCTGTGGCGTGGCTTGCAGGGAAGCCAGGGGCGACACGCCGTCGGCCGCTTCAACCGATGATCGCGGCGCGACCGGCCTGCCCGGGTCGTCGCGCTTCCACCAGACGATGGCAGCGACGAGAACCACGCAGGGCACCAGCAGCGTCAGCCATTTCCTCATGCATGACCCCCTCTATGTCGGGACCGTCGAAGCACGACGGTCCCGGACCCGGACATCACCCCAGCAACTGGTCCACCAGCCAGTACAGCAGGTTGAACGGCTTGGCCTTGTCGGCCTTGTCGTCCTGCTCGCTGGCATCCAGCACCTTGCCCCGGCCATCCAGCACGCTGTCGATGAAGTGCTTCAGTTCCAGGTTCTGCGCCTGCACGTCGGCGTTCTTGAAGTCGACGATGGTGGTGCAGTGGCTTTCGTTGAGCGCGCGGTACTGCGGGAAATAGCCGCCGACGTTGTCCAGGCCATTCAGGCGGTCGCGCAGGCGTGCGGTGTCCATGTCCCAGCGCGCATGGATGCGGGCTTCCTTGGTCGCCTGGTCGGGTGCATTGGCGATGTCGGGATAGAAGCGCTCGTACGAATACGATGAATAGTTGAGGTCTTTCCAGAAGTGCGTATGGCCCAGGCGGTCGTTCGCATACTTGCTGGACAGCGCGGGATACAGGCTGCCGAGTTCGTCGAGATCGAACTGCGGCAGGCCGCTGGCGAGATAGGGGAGCGGGCCGTTCGGCTGGTCCAGCCCCCAGGCACTGCGGATGAGGGCCATCAGCGGTTGCGAGGGATAGTCGACCGGGTTGCCGTTCTTCGGCGTGGGGAAGATCGGACCGGAATCGTCGATCAGGAAGCTGCGCGTGGGCGCCAGGTCGCGGCGCAGCGGGTGGTAGCTGGTCAGGCTGCCGGCACCGCCGGCGCTGCAGCCGGTGGACAGCATCTGGGTGGGCCGTGGCAGGTTGTCCTTCAGCCAGCTCACCACCGCGCGCACGTTGCGCACGCCGTTGTGGTGCCACACCAGCGGCGCGTTCTGGCCGCTCGGGTCGTCGTAGACCGCCACGCGGTCGCCGCTGTAGATGTCGCCGGTGCAGTAGGGGATGTAGACCATGTTCCAGCCCTGCGTCTTCACCGCATCGAACGGGCTGACGCGGGTGACGAAGGGGCTGACCAGGCTCGCGCCCGGGTTCAGCAGGCTCATGTAGTCGTCGGGAATGCCGTTGGGATTGCGTGCGCCGCGAACGCCGGTCTGGCCGGTGCAGCTGGCGTAGTCCCAGCAGGCGCCGCCGCCCTCCATGTAGACGATGGTGTTGCGCGTATCGGCCACGCGGTTGACGAAGAACTTGAAGGGCGAGCCGTCGCCGCAGACCGCGCCGGTCGAGGGCGCCAGCTGGATGGTCTGCCAGGCGTCGTAACGGCCGGGCTGGAAGCCGTCGCTGAAGCCGGACGGGTTGGACAGCAGCGGATAGCTGCCGGTGCGCTGCGCGGCGGTCACCTTGTTGTCGGCCTTGGGCGGCGAGACCAGGTTCACCAGGGTCTGCCAGAAGCTGTAATCGCCTTCTTCGGCCTTGAGTGGCGCGGCGATGGCGATCGCGAGCGCTGCGGTGGAGAGGGCAAGCGGCAGGCGTGCGGGTCGTACGGGTGCAACCATGATCGGATCCTCCGGCGAGAGTCTGTGGACGTTCAACGGGATGGACTGCCTTGGCGTGCGGCACGCGTGGGGGCGGCGACCGTACAGCGGCGCATGGTGGTGCGTTCGTCGCGCCACGGGATTAAGACGATGTGATGGCGTCGGCTTTGGCTGCCCTGGCCCCCGGAATTGGCCGCGATGCCCCCCTTCGGTGCCCGCGCGGGCGGTCAGGTAAACGCGGCGATCCCGCGTCGCAGCACGCAGGTGGTACAGGCGTGCGGTATCGCGCCGGGCAACGGATCGTTGCGGGCGGACGCCTTGCCGCAGGCCGGCCGTGGATCGAACATGCGCACGCACGCCGCCGAATGCGCCGTGGACTTCCCGGGGATGGCAATGCAGGAACTGGTCGACCGATACGGCGCACTGTTGGTGTTCGCCAATGTGCTGGCGTTGTCGCTGGGTCTGCCCGTGCCGGCGATGCCCACCCTGGTCCTGGTCGGTGCGGGGCTGGCGCTGCAGCCGGAGGCGATGTGGCTGCCGCTGCTGGGCGTGCTGGCGGTGTCGGTGGCCGCCAGCCTGATCGGCGACAGCGTGTGGTTCTATGCCGGCCGCCGCTATGGCAACCGCACGCTGCAGTCGCTGTGCCGGCTTTCGCTGTCGCGCGACACCTGCATGAAGCGCACGGAACGCTTCTACGGGCGTTTCGGCGTGCGCGTCCTGTCGGTGGCGAAGTTCATCCCCGGCCTGTCGATGGTGTCCGTGCCGCTGGCCGGCGCCATGCAGGCGAGGCTGCCGCTGTTCCTGCGTTACGACGGCCTGGGCGCTGCCCTGTGGGCCGCGCTGGGGCTGGGACTGGGCGTGGTGTTCGCACGCCAGGTGGAAACGGTCATCGACGCGCTGTCGCAGCTGGGCACCGGCGCCGGTGTGCTCATCGGCGTGCTGCTGGCGGCCTACGTGGGCTGGCGCTGGTGGCGTCGGCGCACGCTGCTGAGGTCGCTGGAGGGGGCGCGGATCGATCCGCCGGAACTCGAAGCCCTGGTCCGGGCGGGCCAGCCGCCGGTGGTGTTCGATATCCGCGCCCCGGGTTTCCGCGACGTGGACCCGTACGTCATCCCCGGCGCGGTGTTCGCCGACGAGCGCCAGCTGGACGGGATCCTGGCCACGTATCCGCGCGACGGGAAGGTCGTCATCTACTGCGCCTGCCCGGATGAAGTATCCGCGGCGTGGATGGCCGCGAGGCTGCGCGAGGCCGGCTTCCGCGACGTGCTGCCGCTGCGGGGCGGCATCGATGCGTGGCGGGACGCCGGTTACGCGGTGGAACGGATCGGCGGCTGAGCGCGTCCGCCGCGGTCAGTGCTCGATGCACACCCGGTTGCGGCCTTCGCTCTTGGCCCGGTACAGGGCCGCGTCCGCCGCGGCCATCATCCGGCTGACGGTGTCGCGCTCGGGCGTCAGCGCGGCAATCCCGATGCTGACGGTGATGCGCTGCGGCTGGCCGCCCGGCCGGAACACCACCGCTTCCACCGCCTCGCGCAGGCGCTCGGCGAAACCGTAGGCGGCTTCCGGCCCGCACTCGGGCAGCAGCACGGCGAATTCCTCGCCGCCGATGCGGGCGGCCGCGTCGTCGTTGCGCACATGCCGGCGCACCAGCCCGGCGATCTGCTTCAGCACCTGGTCGCCGGAGATGTGGCCGTAGCGGTCGTTGATCGGCTTGAACAGGTCCACGTCGATGATGCACATGGTCAGTGCGCGCTGGTGGCGCATGGCGCGCGCGATCTCCTTCTCCACCGTTTCGATGAAATGGCGGCGGTTGTACATCTCGGTCAGCGCATCGTGGGTGGCGAGCTGGTAGATCTCCTCGTGGTAACGCGCCTCCACGCTGCTGTGGCTGATGAACTTCAGGATGCTCTCGCCCAGGGTGATGTGGTCGCCGTCGACCAGCGCCGATTGCGCCACCGGCGTATCGTTCAGCCGGGTGGTGTTGGTCGCGCCGAGGTCGCGCACCCAGTAGGTGTCGCCGTCGCGCCAGAGCTCGCAGTGCAGGCGCGAGACGCTGTTGTGCGGGATGTGCAGGTCGGCTTCCTGCGAGCGGCCCACGCGCACCCGGGCGGTGTCGATATCCGCACGCCGGCCCAGACCTTCGCCATGGATCACCACGACGCACGCGGACCGCGGCGAGGCCGGCCGCGGGCCGTCGCTCAGGATGGTCCGTTGCGTGGTGGGTGGATCGTGGGGGTCCCGGGACATGCGCGTGCGGCTGGCAGGTGCGGGCCCGAGTGTACCGGATCGGTCGGTCAACTCACGCTTCCGATACCATGCCGGGGCGCACAGGGGACCGTGGAATGACATCGCAGCCTTACGACGAACTCGCACCCACCGAGAGCCTGGCCACGCGCCTGCAGGATGCGCCGACCGCGGCCGACGGCACGCTGGCGCCCGGGGCGCGCCTGGGGCACTACCGCATCGAGGGCCTGCTGGGTCGCGGCGGCATGGGCGAGGTCTACCGCGCCACCCAGCTGGAACCGGTGCGCCGGGAGGTGGCCCTGAAACTGATGCGCGCGCAGCGCCTGCAGGCCCGCCACCTGGCCTGGTTCGAAGTGGAGCGGCAGGTGCTGGCGCAGATGCGCCATCCGGCCATCGCCCAGATCTACGATGCCGGCACCACGGAGGAGGGCTATCCCTTCTTCGCGATGGAGCTGATCGAGGGCAGCCCGATCACGCGCTACTGCCGGGAGCAACGGCTGTCGCTGGACGAACGCGTGGCGTTGTTCATCCGCGTCTGCGAGGGCGTGCAGCACGCGCACCACAAGGGCGTGGTCCACCGCGACCTGAAGCCGGGCAACCTGCTGGTGGACACACTGGATGGCCGGCCCTCACCGAAGATCATCGATTTCGGCATCGCGATGGCCGCGTCGCTGGCCGGCGACGCCGCACTGGAGCGTGCCGGCACGCCGGAGTACATGAGTCCCGAGCAGGCGCTCGGCGATGCGCGGCAGGTGGACACGCGCAGCGACGTGTACTCGCTGGGCGTGGTGCTGTGCGAACTGGTGAGCGGCGTTCGCCCCGAGGCCGTGGGCGAGACCTGGTCGGCGGAAACGCCGACCGCCGTCGCGCCGTCGTCGCGGCTGGCGGCGCTGCCGGCCGAGCAGGCACGGCAGGTGGCGCAGGAGCGCGGCCTGTCGCTGCCGCGCATGCGCGACCGCCTGCGCGGCGATCTGGACTGGATCGTGCTGAAGGCCATGCAGCACGATCGGGACGCCCGCTACGGGTCCGTCGCGGCGCTGGCCGACGACCTGCAGCGCTATCTCGAGGGGCGCACCGTGGCGGCGGTACCGCCGAGCCGCGCCTACGTGTGGCGCAAGTTCCTGCGCCGCCACCGCGCCGCGGCCGTCGCCGCGGGCTTCGCGCTGGCGGCGTTGCTGGGCGGTCTGGGCCTGTCCCTGTACGGCCTGCAGCAGGCGCGCACGCAACGCGCACTGGCCGAAGCGCGCAGCGCGGAGCTGGAGAAGGTGGCCGCGTTCCAGCAGTCGATGCTGGAGGGGATCGACATCGAGACCATGGGCGTGGGCCTTGCCGAGGGTCTGGCGGCTCAGGTGGCCGAACGCGACCCGGCGGCCGCCGACGCGTTCGGCGCAACCCTGGCCAAGGCCAGTACCGGCGATCTGGCGCGCGACCTGGTGGACCGTCAGCTGCTCGCCAACGCGGAAGCCGCGATCGCCCGCGATTTCGCCGACCAGCCCGACGTGGCCGTCGGCCTGCGCGAGTCCGTGGCGCGCGTCTACGCTGCGATCGGTCTGTACGACAAGGCCGCCGAGCTGTTCGGCCGGGTGGCCGAGCATCGCGCCGCGAACCTCGGCGACGGCGCATCGGAGACGCTGCGCGCGCGCAACGAGCAGGTGCAGGCGCTGCTGGAGGGGGCGCACATCGACCAGGCCGAGGCCGTGCTGGAGAAGGCGCTGCCGCGCGCCTTCACGCTGCCCGCCAACGACCGCGTGCGGGTCAAGCTGGAACTGGCGCAGGCGCAGGTGATCTCGGCCCGCGGCGACCGACCACGGGCGAAAGGCGTCGTCGAAGCCGTCCGTGCCCGACTGCTCGAGGTCGCCGGCGAGCGGGACCCGGCCACCCTGGAGGCCACCAACAACCTGGCCGCCGTACAGCGCAACCTGGGCGAACTGCCCGAGGCACGCGCGAACATGGAGCAGGTGGTTGCCGGCCGCACCGCGGTGCTCGGTCCCGACCACGAGGAGACGCTGTCGGCGATGGGCAACCTGGCCGTGCTGCGCATCATGAACCGCGAGAAGGACGCCGCCATCGCCATGCAGCGCGACCTCACTTCGCGCTACGTGCGCAAGCTGGGCAGCGAGCATCCGGTCACGCTGCAGGCACGCAGCACGCTGGCGACGATGATGGTGGACGCCGGCGACGCGGCCGCCGCGCTGCCGCTGCTCAAGGATGCACTGGCCGCGCGCGAGCGCGTCCTCGGGCGCGATCACCCGCAGACGGTAAGGACACGCCTGAACCTGGCCACGGCGTACGCACGCCTGGAGGATTACGCGGCCGCGCTGCCGCTGGAGGAGCAGGTCATCACGGTGCGTAGCCGGCTGCAGGGCCCATCGCATCCGGACACGCTGTCCATCCTGGTCAACCATGCCGGCACGCTGCTCAACGCGAAGCAGCCTGACGCCGCGCTGCGCCTGCTTTCGGACGTGCAGCCACTGGCGTTGAAGGTGCTGGGTGAAAGGCACCCGCAGGCGCAGATCACCATGGTGATCCGCGCCGAGGCCCTGCGCGTGTCCGGGCGCACGCGCGAGGCGCTGGACGAGTACCGCCGCCTGTTCGAACTGCGACGCAAGGTGCTGGGCGAGACGCACGTGGAAACGCGCACCGCGGCGTGGAACCTGATCGACACCAGTCGCGAACTGGGCCTGACCACGCAGGCCGACGCGCTGGAGCGGCAGTACATCGCCCCCCTGCTGACGGCCGATCCGGCCACACTGGCCGATGCGGAAGCCGAGTTCGTCAAACGTTACCGAGAGGGCAGGCGGCCTGGCAAACAGCGCTGAGCGCCGGCTACGTCACTCGCCGGGTTTGGCCGCCGCGCTGGGCGCCTCGGACGCGGCGCGGCGCGACAGCACCGCCTCGCGGTGCGCGATGTAGGCGTTGGCGCCGAAGATGATGCCGGCGCCGGCCAGCGTCCATGCGTCCAGCGTTTCGTCGAACAGCAGCCAGCCGAACAGGGCCACCACCGGCAACTGCATGAAGCTGATCGGCGTCAGCGCCGAGACCTCGCCCAGCTTCAGCGCGCGCGTCCACAGCATGTGGCCGCCGGTGCCCAGCACGCCGGCGGCGACCACCCACACCCACGTGATGCCCTGCGGCCATTCCCACACGGCCAGCGCCGGCAGCAGCGACATCGGCACCCACAGCAGGGTGGTGTAGATGACGATGCGGTCGGCCGGCTCGGTCTGCGAGAGCTGCTTGATCTGGATCGCCACCAGCGCGCTCATCACTGCCGCCAGCACGGCGATCATCGCGTCCGCGGTGAATTCCGCGGTGCCGGGCCGCACGATCACCAGCACGCCCACGAAACCCAGCACCACCGCGGTCCAGCGGCGTGCGCGTACGCGCTCGTTGAGCATCGCGGCTGCGGCCAGGGTGACGAACAGCGGCGTGGAGTACGACAGCGACACCGCCTGCGCCAGCGGCAGGTGGCCGATGGCCCAGAAGCCGGCCAGCATCGAGCAGATGCCGATCACGCAGCGGAACAGGTAGCGCGGGAACTGGGTGGTCTTCAGGAACCCCGGGCCGTGCCGCAGGATGAGCGGCGCCGCGGCCAGCAAGCCGAAGAAATTTCGGAAGAACGCGATCTCGAACGTGTGCAGGGTCGCCGAGGCCAGCCGGATCGCCACCACCATCAGGGCGAACAGCACCGTGCTGCCCAGCATCAGCACGGCGGCGCGGAAGTGGGCGGGAATGGCTGGCATGCGCGGTGGTCGGGCTACCAGCGGGCGCCGATGATCTTCGGTTCCGGCTCGATGCCCACGCCGAAGCGCGCGTGCACGGATTCGGCGATGCGCCGCGCCAGCCCCAGCAGCGCGGCGCCGGTGGCCTGCCCGTGGTTGACCAGCACCAGGGCATGCGCGGCGGAGACGCCCGCATCGCCATCGCGATGGCCCTTCCAGCCGCAGGCTTCGATCATCCACGCAGCGGACAGCTTGCGGTTGTGCGGGGCGTCGCCACGGAATGTCGGCAGCGTGGGATAGTCGACCAGCAGCGCGTCGGCCTGCGCCTGCGAGACGATGGGATTCTTGAAAAAGCTGCCGGCATTGCCCACCACGGCCGGATCCGGCAGCTTGCGTCGGCGGATACGGATCACCGCCTCGGCCACCTCGCGCGCGGTCGGCGCGGAGATTCCCATCGCGCCGAGCTCCTCGCGGATACCGGCGTAATCCAGGCGCAGGTGCGGCGTGCGCGGCAGCACGAACTCCACCGCCGTCACCAGGTAGCGGTCGGCCTGGTGCTTGAACACGCTGTCGCGGTAGGCGAACGCGCAGGCGTCGCGGTCCAGCCGCACCATCGCGCCCGCATGGCGGTCCAGCGCTTCGACCACGGCGATGAACTCGCCCACTTCGGTGCCGTAGGCGCCGATGTTCTGGATGGGCGACGCGCCGGCGGTACCGGGGATGAGGGCCAGGTTCTCCAGCCCGCACAGGCCCTGCTCCAGCGTCCACATCACCAGCGGGTGCCAGGCGACGCCGGCATCGGCGCGCACGCGCGCCTGTTCGCCATCGTCGGATAGCACGCGCAGGCCATGCGTGGCCATGGCGATCACCGCGCCCGGTGCATCGCCGGCGAACAGCAGGTTGCTGCCGCCGCCGATCACCAGGCTTTCGGACTCGGCGACCTGCGGCAGCGCCATCACCTCGCCCAGCGCCGAAGCGTCGTCCACTTCGACCAGCCAGGGCGCCAGCGCCTGCACGCCGAAGGTATTGCGGTCCCGCAGCGGGGCATTGGCGGTGAGGCGGTAGCTTGGCGTCATTCCGGCGCCACCGGCCCGCGGCTCGGCGCTTCGCGACGGCGGCGGATGGCTTCCACGCATTCGCGGATCAGCTCCGGCCCGCGGTACACCAGGCCGGTGTAGCACTGCACCAGCGATGCGCCGGCGGACATCTTCGCCACCGCATCGGCGCCGGACAGGATGCCGCCCACGCCGATCAACGGAATGCTGTCGGGCAGGCGCGTGCGCAGGCGGCGCAGGACCAGCGTGGCCTGGCCCATCAACGGCGCGCCGGACAGGCCGCCGGTTTCCCGCGCCAGCGGATGGTCCTGCACGCTCAGGCGCGACACGGTGGTGTTGGTGGCGATGACGCCATCCACCTGCATGTCGCCCAGCACGCGCGCGACCGCGTCGATGTCGCTGTCGGACAGGTCCGGCGCGATCTTCACCAGCATCGGCACACGCTTGCCGTGCTGCGCCGCCAGGTCTTCCTGCGCATCGCGCAGCGTGCCGATCAGCTGGCGCAATGCCTGTTCTTCCTGCAGTTCGCGCAGGCCGGCGGTGTTGGGCGAGGAGATGTTGACGGTGACGTAGTCGGCCAGCGGATAGACGCGTTCCAGGCAGTACAGGTAGTCGGACGCGGCGCGCTCGTTGGCGGTGTCCTTGTTCTTGCCGATATTGATGCCCAGCAGGCCCCGGTCGCGGCGCGAGGCTCCGACGTTGCGCACCAGCGCATCGACGCCTTCGTTGTTGAAGCCGAGGCGGTTGATGACCGCCTGGTACTGCGGCAGGCGGAACATGCGCGGCTTCGGATTGCCCGGCTGCGGCCTGGGCGTGACCGTGCCGATCTCGACGAAGCCGAAACCCAGCGCGAACAGCGCGTCGATGTGCGCACCGTTCTTGTCCATGCCGGCGGCCAGACCGACCGGATTGGGGAAGGTCAGCCCCATCACCTTGGTGGGCATCGGGGTGATGGGACGCGCCACCAGCGGCGTGGTGCCGGTGCGGTAGGCCAGGTCGAGGGCTTTCAGGCCCAGGCCGTGGGCGGTTTCGGCGTCCAGGCCGAAGAGGAAGGGTCGGGCGAGGGGATACATGGCGGCAGGCGGGATCAGTTCAGCGTCGCCAGCCAGGCCAGGCCGCCCAGGAACATGAAGAGCACCACGATGCCGACGACCCACAGCAGCGCCGACAGCCAGCCCAGGATCAGGCCGCCGATGGCCAGTCCGTCGCCTTCCAGCGCACCGCCGCTGCGGCGGATCTCCGCGCGCGCCATGTGGCCGGTGACGATCGCCACCAGCGTGCCCAGGACCGGCAACAGGGTCCAACCGAGGATGCCGGACACGAGGCTGGCGATGGCGAGACTGCTGGTGGTGCGTGCTGGGTTCATCAGGAGCTCCGTGCAGGGGTCAGGGAGGCGATGGCACTGGATCGGGGGCAAAAAAAACGCGCCGCCCGATGAGGGAGGCGCGATTATCCCAGATGCTGGCCCGTTCAGGGCAGCCGGCATGCGGGCATGCCGGCCGTGTTGCGGGTCAGAGGTCGAACTTGATGCCCTGCGCCAGCGGCAGCGAGTCGGAGTAGTTGATGGTGTTGGTCTGCCGGCGCATGTAGACCTTCCACGCGTCCGAGCCGGATTCGCGGCCGCCGCCGGTTTCCTTCTCGCCGCCGAAGGCGCCGCCGATCTCGGCGCCGCTGGTGCCGATGTTGACGTTGGCGATGCCGCAGTCGCTGCCGGCCGCCGACAGGAACTGCTCGGCCGCTTTCAGGTTCTGGGTGAAGATCGACGAGGACAGGCCCTGCGGCACGGCGTTCTGCATGTCGATGGCTTCGTCGAGCGTCTTGTACTTCATCACGTACAGGATGGGGGCGAAGGTCTCGTGCTGCACCACTTCGTCGGAGTTCTTCAGGCCGGTGACGATGGCCGGCAGGACGAAGTTGCCGGGGCGGTCGATCGCGGTGCCGCCGGTTTCGACGGTGCCGCCGCTGGCCTTGGCCTTGGCGATCGAGTCCAGGAACTGCTGCACGGCGCCCTGGCTGTTGAGCGGGCCCATCAGGTTGGCCGGGTCCAGCGGGTCGCCGATCTTGCCCTCCACCTGCTTGTACGCCTTGACCAGCGTGGACAGCACGGTGTCGTAGATCGATTCGTGCACGATCAGGCGGCGCGTGGTGGTGCAGCGCTGGCCGGCCGTGCCGACGGCGCCGAACACGATGCCGGGGATGGCCAGCTTCAGGTCGGCGGTTTCGTCCAGGATGATCGCGTTGTTGCCGCCCAGCTCCAGCAGGCTGCGGCCCATGCGGCGCGCGACGCGCTCGCCCACGGTGCGGCCGACCTGGGTGGAGCCGGTGAAGCTGATCAGCGGGATGCGCTTGTCGTCGACGAACTGCTGCGCCAGTTCCACGCCGGCGTCGTTGATCAGGAAGAAGATGTCCGGGAAGCCGCCTTCCTTCAGCGCCTCGTTGCAGATCTTCATGCTGGCGATCGCGGTGAGCGGCGTCTTGTTGGACGGCTTCCAGATGCAGACGTCGCCGCAGATCGCGGCCAGGAACGAGTTCCACGCCCACACGGCGACCGGGAAGTTGAACGCGCTGATGATGCCGACCAGGCCCAGCGGGTGGTACTGCTCGTACATGCGGTGGCCGGGACGCTCGGAGTGCATGGTGTAGCCGTACAGCATGCGGCTCTGGCCCACGGCGAAGTCGGCGATGTCGATCATCTCCTGCACTTCGCCATCGCCCTCGGGCTTGCTCTTGCCCATTTCCAGCGCGACCAGCGAACCCAGCGCGTCCTTGTGCCTGCGCAGTGCTTCGCCGCACAGGCGCACGGCCTCGCCGCGGCGCGGGGCCGGGGTGGTGCGCCACACCTTGAAGGCGGCCTGGGCGCGGGCGACGACCTTCTCGTAGTCGGCCTGGCTGCTGGCATGGACCTCGGCGATCACCTCGTTGGTGGTGGGGTTGATCGACTGCAACAGGCCGGCGTCGGTGGTCGTGGACCATTCGCCGCTGCCGAGGTAGGTGCCGGAATTGGTGCTGGCAAGGCCGAGGGCCTTGAGAAGGTCTGCGGGCATGAAGTGCTCCAGGGATCGAATGCGGGGATGCGGCCGGGGCCGCATCGCGGGGGCATGATTCTACCAGAGCGGGCGGGCGCGAACGCCGGGAAATCCCGTGCATTTCAATCGCTTACGTCGCCGTTGATTCGCTGTCGGCGTCTGTTCGGATTGCCGAGCCGGAGGCGGCGCTATCGGCGATCTGCCGATGCGCGGCGGTGCCTGCAGGGCAGGGAATGGCGGCCCCGACACGATTCGAACGTGCGACCTGTCCCTTAGGAGGGGACCGCTCTATCCAGCTGAGCTACGGGGCCATCGGTGATGCCAAGAATAGCGCAGTCCGGCAAATCGCCCCAAGCGTGCGCGATCCCGGAGCGCTGGGTGATCCTAAGTACGCCCGCGGTTCGTTCGACGGAAGTCTGCGTGGTGGTGTACGACAACGTCGTTGTCGGAATAGTCCGATACCCGGCCGCTTCGTCCCACGCCAAACTGCCCTCACTGCCCACTCCAGGAGGCTCCCGTGGCGTACCGGACTCCTCGCTCAGTCATGTATCCACACCGTCTGGCTCTGCGCATGCCAAGAGGGTGCCTTGGCCTGCTTGCCTGCGTTCTCGCACGGGTCAGTCTCGCAACGCCCGCGGACGCGCCGGTCGTGGAGGGAGAGGCTGACGGTTCAGACATCACTTTTCATTGCGCACCCGAGCGGTCCAGCGTGATCCTTGCGGATCAACCGCAGCGTCTCCGGCGTGGTTACGAGGCACGTGTCGTCGATCTGGGCTCGCTTGTCGTCTATGGCAAGGCAGACTCCCGCGGTGAGGTCCTCCGCATAGGCACGAAAGCGTTGACGTCGGAGTGCGGAGCGCTGACGGTCGTGATACGGGGTGCCTACTACAATGCAAATCCGCAAGGCGAACTGGGAGCGGCAGAGGACTATGCCGTCGTCACCATCCGTCAGCAGGAACGCGTCCTCCTGGGGCCCATCGCCTTGGGTACTTGCTCGAAAGGTAGTCCTCGCTATGACACACACGCGAAATGCCCAGAGGAGTGGGCAACGCACGTGGAGATGCATGCGGTGCAGAACGGAGCCTATTCGGTTCAGCTGCAGCACGATTACTACGAATGGATGACAGTGACGCCGTAGGGGGAACTGATTGGTTTCAGTTGCATCCATCTGAAATCATTGGCTTTGTTGCGTCGCAGCGCTTGACAGACCCCGGGGGTGCCGTGGTCTTCTTCGTGCATGCGCTCCCACGCCCACGCCACTGCGGATACGACGACGGCCCCGATGCCGGCGACCCCGCGTGCGGACGGCGGACGCACGACCCCGATTACGACCATTACCACCCTGACTCGTCAGGTGCGGCTGGTCGTGTTCGCGTAATCCGCAACCCACGGCCCCGCACCCGGATCAGGATGCAGGGCCACCCCGATTCCTGATGCGTGCCGGGCCTCCTTACCGAGGTTCCTGACCCATGTCGTCCCGCAGCGCCGAAGTCGAACAGCCCAAACCCCGCACCGTCGTCCACAAGTTCGGCGGCACCTCCGTCGCCGATGCCGAACGCTATCGCCACGTGGCCAAGCTGCTGCTGGCGCGCGACGAGGAGGTGCAGGTCACCGTGGTGTCGGCCATGAAGGGCGTCACCGATGCGCTGATCGAACTGTGCGAGCTGGCCGCCGCCAACCGGCCGGAATGGCACGAAAGCTGGCATGCGCTGCGCGCCCGTCATCGCGGCGCGGCGGTGGCGTTGCTGGGCGAAGCGGCCGGGCCGGTGATCGAGTGGGTGGACGAGCGCTTCCAGAAGCTCGAGGAGATCCTCAACGCGCTGATCGTCATCGGCGGCCTGCCGGAGCTGGTGCTGCAACGCGTCCAGGGCTTGGGCGAAGTGTGTTCGGCGCGCCTGCTCGGCGAGTACCTGACACTGCAGGGCGAGGACTGCGCCGTGCTGGATGCGCGCGAGGTGCTGCGCGTCGATCATGGCGAACTGGGCGTGGTGGTGGACTGGGAGGACAGCGCGCGGCGGCTCGCGGCGTGGCGGGACGCGCACCCGCAGCGGCGCGTGGTGGCCACCGGCTTCGTCGCGCGCGACCGCGAGGGGCGCTTCACCACCCTGGGCCGCAACGGCAGCGATTATTCCGGCGCGATCTTCGCAGCGTTGTACGACGCGGCCGAATTGCACATCTGGACCGACGTCGATGGCGTGTTGTCCGCCGACCCGCGCGTGGTCCCAGAGGCGGTACAGCTGGGCGCGCTGAGCTACGACGAGGCCTGCGAACTGGCGTACTTCGGCGCCAAGGTCGTGCATCCGCAGACCATGTCGCCGGCCATGGAACGCGGACTGCCCATCATCATCCGCAACACCTTCCATCCGGAACATCCGGGTACCCGCATCACCGCCGAGCGCGATGCGGTGGGTCCTGTGAAGGGCCTGACGCTCAGTGCCGACCTGGCCCTGCTCAACCTGGAAGGCACCGGCCTGATCGGTGTGCCAGGCACGGCGGAACGCGTGTTCGCCGCGCTGCGCAATGCGCATGTCTCGGTGGTGATGATTTCGCAGGGTTCGTCGGAGCATTCGATCTGCTGCGTGGTCAGGGCCAGCGAGGCCGCCAAGGGACAGGCGGCGCTGCTGGATGCCTTCGCGCACGAGCTGGACACCCGCCAGATCCAGCGCGTGCAGCGCCGCGACGGCGTCAGCGTGCTGGCCGCCGTCGGCGACGGCATGGCCGGCACGCCGGGCGTGTCGGCGCGCCTGTTCGGCGCGCTGGGGCGGGCGCAGGTGAACATCCTGGCGATCGCGCAGGGCTCGTCCGAGCGCAACATCTCCGTGGCCATCGACAGCGCCGACGCCACCAAGGCGCTGCGCGCGGCGCATGCCGGCTTCTGGCTGTCGCCGCAGACCTTCGCCATCGGCGTGATCGGGCCGGGCAACGTCGGCGCGGCGCTGATCGAGCAACTGCGGGCCGCGCAGCCGCAACTGCTGGCCAAGGCCAACCTGGACCTGCGCCTGCGCGCCATCGCCTCCAGCACGCGCATTGTGCTGGAAGAGCGCAGCCTGGGCGACGACTGGCGTGCGCGTTTCGAGGCCAGCACGCAGGCCGCAGACCTGGACCGCTTCACCGAGCACCTGCTGTCGGCGCACATGCCGCACGCGGTGATCGTGGACTGCAGCGCCAGTCCGCTGGTGGCCGACCGTTACGCGGGATGGCTGGCCGCCGGCATCCACGTGGTCACCCCCAACAAGCAGGCCGGGGCCGGTCCGCTGGCGCGCTACCACGCCATCCGCGATGCCGCGTCCGGCAGCGGCGCGCGCTTCCGCTATGAAGCCACCGTCGGCGCCGGCCTGCCGGTGATCTCCACCCTGCGCGATCTGCTGGATACGGGCGATGCGGTGGTGTCGGTGGAGGGCATCTTCTCCGGCACGCTGGCATGGCTGTTCAACAAGTTCGACGGCAGCGCGCCGTTCTCGCGGCTGGTCACCGAGGCGCGTGGCCTGGGCTATACCGAACCGGACCCACGCGACGACCTGTCCGGCACCGACGTGGCGCGCAAGCTGGTGATCCTGGCCCGCGAAGCCGGACGCGAGCTGGCGCTGGAGGACGTGGACGTGGAGAGCCTGGTACCCGAATCCCTCCGCCAGGCGAGCGTGGACGATTTCATGGCGCGGCTGCACGAGGTGGATGCCGGCTTCGCCGACCGGCTGGCAAAGGCGCGCGTCGCCGGCAACGTGCTGCGTTACGTCGCCCGGCTCGATGCCGAAGGCCGCGCCAGCGTGGGGCTGGTGGAACTGCCCGCGGCGCACGCATTCGCCAACCTGCGCCTAACCGACAACATCGTGCAGTTCACCACGCGTCGATACTGCGACAATCCGCTGATCGTGCAGGGCCCGGGCGCGGGCCCGGAAGTCACCGCGGCCGGCGTGTTCGCCGACGTGCTGCGCGTGGCCGCGGGGCAGGGCGCGAAGCTGTGACGCATCCGGGAACGAACGACATGGAGTGGGCATGAGGCAGCAGGCAAGTGCGTTTTCGCCGGCATCGGTGGGCAACGTGGGCGTGGGGTTCGACATCCTGGGCCATGTGATCGAAGGCGTCGGCGACACCGTGACGGTGCGTCGCATCGAGGCGACGGATGTGCGCATCACCGGCATCCACGGCGCCACCGTCGACCTGCCGCTGGATGCGCCGGGCAATACCGCCGGTGCGGCGCTGATCTCGCTGCGCGAAGCGCTGGCGCTGCCGTTCGGCTTCGAGGTGGAGATCGGGAAGGGCATTCCCCTCGGTTCCGGCATGGGCGGTTCCGCCGCTTCGTGCGTGGCGGCCCTGGTCGCGGCCAATGCCTTGCTCGATGCGCCGCTGACGCGCGAGCAGCTGTATCCGCACGCCCTGGTCGGCGAGGCGGTCGCCAGCGGTGGCAAGCATGGCGACAACCTGGGGCCGATGCTGTTGGGCGGCCTGGTGCTGTCCACGGCGGACCGGCTGGTGCGGGTGCCCGTCCCGGACCACTGGCACAGCGTGCTGGTGCATCCGGAAGCGATCCTGGAGACGCGCCGCGCGCGCGCCGCACTGCAGGGCGCCTACGAACTGAAGGAGTTCGTGGCGCAGAGCGCGAACCTTGCGCTGGTGCTGGCCGGCTGCCATGCCGGCGACGCGGGACTGGTGCGCGAAGGCCTGCGCGATGTACTGGTGGAACCGCGGCGCGCGCCGCTGATCGTCGGCTTCGGCGCGGCGAAACAGGCGGCACTGGACGCCGATGCGATGGGCGCCAGCATTTCCGGTGCCGGCCCCAGCGTGTTCGCCTGGTTCGAATCGCGAGGCGAGGCCGAAGCGGCGGCGCCCGCCGTGCAGGCGGCCTTCGCGGCCGCCGGTTTCGACAGCCAGGCCTGGGTGTCGCCGATCAATGCGACGGGCGCCGAACTGCTGTCCGCGACCTGATTCCCTTCCCCCACGGCCGCCGCACACGCCGCCTTGCCACGACCGACCATGAACTTCATCTCGACCCGCAACACCGCACCCGCCGCCACGCTCAGCCAGGCCATCGCCGCCGGACTGGCCCCCGATGGCGGGCTGTACGTACCGGACGTGCTGCCTGCGCCGCGCGAGCTCGCCGCCGGGGACGACATCGCTTCAACTGCCGCCACGCTGCTGGCGCCGTTCTTCGCCGGTGATGCGCTGGCAGGCGAACTGGCGGCGATCTGCCGGGAGGCGTTCGATTTCCCGGCGCCGCTGCGCCCACTGGGTACGCCGGACGACCACGTGCTGGAGCTGTTCCACGGGCCCACGGCGGCATTCAAGGATTTCGGTGCGCGCTTCCTGGCCGCCAGCATGGCGCGTGTACGCCGCAACGAGCATGCGCCGCTGACGATCCTGGTGGCGACGTCCGGCGATACCGGCGCGGCCGTCGCTGCGGCATTCCACCGTCAGCCGGGCCTGCGGGTGATCGTGCTGTATCCGGATGGGCGCGTGTCGCCGCGCCAGGCGCACCAGCTGGGCTGCTTCGGGGACAACATCGTGACGCTGCGCGTGGCGGGTTCGTTCGACGACTGCCAGGCGTTGGTGAAGCTCGCGTTGAACGACGCCGAGCTGCAGGCGCAGGCCCCGCTCAGTTCCGCCAACAGCATCAGCCTGGGCCGCCTGCTGCCGCAGATGAGCTACTACGCGCATGCGGCGTTGAGCCACCGGGCAGCCACCGGCCGAACGCTGAATCTCGTCGTGCCCACGGGCAACCTGGGCAATGCGCTGGCCGCGATCCTTGCCCGCACGCTGGGGGTGCCGCTGGGACGCATCGCCTTGGCCACCAACGCCAACCGTGTGCTGCCCGACTTCTTCGCCGGCGGCGCCTATGCGCCGGCGGCGAGCGTGGCGACGCTGGCCAATGCGATGGACGTGGGGGCGCCCAGCAACTTCGAACGCCTGCGCTGGCTGTACGCCAGCGATGACGTCGCGTTGCGCGTGGCCTTCACCGCCAGCGAGGTCGACGACGCCACTATCCGCGAGGTGATCGCGCGCCGCTATCGCGACCACGGTGAAGTGCACTGCCCGCATACCGCCACGGCGGTGAAGGTGCTGGAAGACCTGCGTGCGCAGGGCGGGGAGGGCGACTGGGCCGTGGCGGCCACGGCGCACCCGGCCAAGTTCGAAAGCGTGGTGGAACCGCTGATCGGGCGCGCGGTGGAGGTGCCGCCCGCGCTGGCGGACCTGCTGTCGCGTCCGGCGCATGCCGATCCCATCCCGGCCGACTACGACGCCTTGCGCGAGCGCGTGCTGCCGTAGTCGGGATCCATCTGGCACAAGGCAGGATGCTCCTGCGCTAAGCTCATCGGATGACGCGCCATTTCTTGCCCGCCCTCTTGCTGGCCACACTGCTGTATGGGATCGCCCCGCCTGCCGCGCAGGCGCAGTCCGTTGTCTCGCCGCCCGACGTCCGTGCGCTGAAGCCTGGCGAATTCCTGTGGTACCCGCAGATCGCGCCGGAAGGTCCGGTGGTACTGGTGGTCAGCCTGGACGAACAGCGCGCCTATGTGTATCGCAACGGCATCGCCATCGGCGTGTCGACGATCAGCTCGGGCAAGACGGGCAAGGAAACGCCCACCGGCGTGTTCACCATCCTGCAGAAGAACAAGGACCATCGGTCCAACCTCTACAACGATGCCCCCATGCCGTACATGCAGCGGCTGACCTGGGACGGCATCGCCCTGCATGGCGGCCACCTGCCGGGATACCCGGCATCGCATGGCTGCGTACGCCTGCCGCAGGCGTTCGCGGAGAAGCTGTTCGCCATCACCCGCTTCGGCGATTCGGTGGTGGTGGCCAATGCAAAGGCGTCGCCGGCCAGCGTCGTGCATCCTGCGGTGCTGGCGCCGGTCATCGCGGGCGGGCAGGCCGCCCACCCGGCGCTGTCGGCCTACGAGGTGTACTGGAACGAAGCCGCCTCGCCGGAAGGCCCGGTCAGCATCCTCGTCAGCCTGTACGACCAGCGCGTGTCGGTGTTGCGCAACGGCGTGCTGATCGGTTCGGCGCCCTTGCAGAAGATTCAGGATTTCGCCCTCAACGGCACCGTGCTGCTGGTGATGACGACAGAGATGGAAGACATCCCCAGCCTGCTGGATCCGCAGCAGAAGGAGCACCGCTGGGTCGCCCACCGCGTGCTGGGCGAGGCGGACACGCCCATGCCGTCCCTGCGCTCGCTGGGCGATGCGCTCTGGATCCCGCAGGACTTCGCCCGCCGGCTGTACGGCATCCTGACCCCCGGCACCACCGTGCTGCTGTCGGACCTGCCGGGCGTGCGTGCAACGCCGGCCGAACAGCCGACGGTGCCGGTCTTGGAATCGGATGAAGCGGGCCCCACGTCGGCTTTACGCTGAGCGGTGTGGAGGGAACCCGGGCACGGCGCATCCTGTCCCCCCGTTCCCGAGCCTGATCATGAAGCGTTGCCTGTCCGTCCTCCTGTTGAGCTGCACCCCGACCGCCGTGGCGCTGGCGGCCGACGCGTCCCCGAGTGTCGGCCCCGGTCGTCTGGCCGAGGCCCTCCACCGGGCGGCGCCGGGCGTGGACCGCGAGGTGCTGGCCATGGCCACGCACGCGATGGCCTGTACCCTGCGGCGCGGCGACACCGACGTGCCGATGCGCCGACTCAGCGTGATCGACTACAGCCGGCCGTCCACCCAGCCGCGGCTGTGGGTGTTCGACCTGGAAAAGGCCCGCCTGCTGTTCGAGGAGCGCGTCGCCCATGGCCGCAATACCGGCGAGAACCTGGCCACCCGCTTCTCCAACGCCACCGGCAGCTACATGTCCAGCCTGGGCGCCTTCGTCACCCAGGAGGCCTACCGTGGTTCCAACGGGTACTCGCTGCGCCTGAAGGGACTGGAGCCCGGCTTCAACGACAAGGCGCGCGAGCGCGCCATCGTCATCCACGGCGCTCCCTACGTCAGTGACGCGCTGGTGCGTTCGCAGGGCCGGCTGGGTCGTAGCCTGGGGTGCCCGGCCGTCAGCACCGCGGTGGCGCGGCCGCTGATCGACAGCATCCGCGGCGGTTCCTTCGTGTTTGCGTACTACCCCGACCCCGCCTGGCTGAAGCAGTCGCGCCTGTTGAGCGCCGATTGCGGAAGCGGCGTGGCCGCTCGCCCCGCATCGTCGGCTGCGGGCCGCTGACGCGGATCAGAGCTTCAGCGGGATCCTGAGATAGCGGCGCCCGTCCCGATCCGGATCGGGCAGCCGGCCGGCGCGGATGTTCACCTGCAACGACGGCAGCAGCAGGACGGGTGCGGCCAGGGTGGCGTCGCGCGCCTCGCGCATGGCCACGAAGCTGGCTTCGTCCACGCCGCCGCCCACATGGATGTTGCGCGTCTTCTCTTCGCCCACCGTGGTTTCCCATGCGAAGTGGTCGCGCCCCGGCGCCTTGTAATCGTGGCACAGGTACAGGCGCGTGGCGTCAGGTAGTGCGAGCAGCCTGTGGATGGAACGGTACAGCGTGCGTGCATCGCCGCCCGGGAAGTCCGCGCGTGCGGTGCCATAGTCGGGCATGAACAACGTGTCGCCGACGAATACCGCCTCGCCGATGCGGTACGACACGCAGGCCGGCGTGTGGCCGGGCGTGTGCATCACCTCGACCTGCAGCCCGCCGAGCGCAATGGTCTCCCCGTCGCGGAAAAGACGGTCGAATTCGCGGCCGTCGCCGCTGACATCGTCCAGCCCGAACACGGGCGCGAACGTGCGCTGCACCTCGGTGATGCGCGCACCGATGCCGATCGGGGCACCGGTTTTTTCCTTCAGGTACGGCGCTGCGCTGAGATGGTCCGCGTGTGCGTGCGTCTCCAGCACCCAGTCGACGGACAGGCCCTGGTCAGCGACGAAGCCGAGCAGATCATCCGCCGAGCGGTGCGACACGCGGCCGGTGCGGTGGTCGTAGTCCAGCACCGGATCGATGATCGCGGCACGGCACGTGGCCGGATCCCAGACCACGTAGCTGACCGTGTGGGTCGCTTCGTCGAACTGAGCATGCACCCGGGGTTGTGTCATGGCAGGGCTCCTGGCGGGTTGCGGCGGACCATCATGGCAGCCCGCACGCACCCGGCCAAGCGCTCTCAGGACGCTTTCGCGGAGAACTCCTCGAACGCTTCCAGTGCATGCGCCGCATACATCAGCGATGGGCCACCGCCCATGTAGACGGCGACGCCCAGCATCTCCTGGAACTCCTCCGGCGTGGCACCGAGGCGTACCAGCGCCTTGGCATGGAAACCGAGGCAGCCGTCGCAGCGCGCCGCCACGCCGATCGCCATCGCGATCAGTTCCTTGGTCTTCTCGTCGAGCGCGCCGGCGGCCATTGCACCGCGCGCCATGGCGCCGAATCCCTGCATCACCTCGGGCGCCGCCGTGCGGAAGGGGCCGAGGTGCCGGTTGATGCGGGTGGTCAGTTCCTGATAACGGTCTGCACTGGACATGGGAATACCTTGTGGTGTCGGATCAATCGTGTCGCACGATGGGCAGGCCGTGGCTCTGCCACGCCGCCATGCCACCGGCCAGGTTGAGATAGGTGCGCGCGGGGTCGCCGGACAGGATGGCCTGGGCCACGCGCGAGCGCATGCCGCTCTGGCAGACCAGCACGACCTCGCGCGTACCGGCGGGGAGGCGGGCATCCAGCAGCGCGGTGCCGCCGGCGCGCAGTTCGCCCAACGGGATGTTGAGGGCGCCCTGCACATGACCGCGTGCGAACTCGCCCTGTTCGCGCACGTCGACCAGGACGGCTCCCCGGTTGAGGCACGCGACCGCTTCCTGCGGAGAAGCCTGCGCCCCGCGGCGGCCGAACAGGGACTTGAGCATGCCCAGCATCACGATCTCCCCGCGCGCTTCCGGGGCGCTGGCGCAGCGGCCGGCGCGCAGTAGATGCCGTGCAGCGTATGCATGACCTGCGCCGCCGGCCCCGGCATCAGTGCGTAGAACACGTTCTGGGCCTCGCGGCGCGTCTGCACCAGGCCTTCTTCGCGCAGCACGGCCAGGTGCTGCGACAAGGCGGACTGGCTCAGGTCGAGCAGGGCGTTGATGTCGCCCACCGAGCGCTCGCCCGCGGTCAGCAGGCACAGGATCTGCAGCCGCTTCTCGTTGGCGAGGGCCTTGAGCAGTTGCGCCGCATCGCCTGCATGCGCCTGCATGGCGGCGATGTCGAACGTGGACGTGGAGAGGCTGCGGGTCATGCGGGTTCCGGGGTGAGGGGATGGCCGGCATTGCGCCATGCGGTGAGCCCGCCCGCAAGCGAGCGTACACGGGTGAAGCCGAGCGCCTGCAGGCTGTCGGCCGCCAGCGCCGAGCGTCCGCCGGTGAGGCAGTACAGCACCAGCTCACGGTCGACGACGGCCAGCGCTTCGCTGGTGGTGCAGGCCATCGCCGGGTGCGCGTGGATCTGGAATTCCAGCACGCCGCGCGGCAGGTTGATCGCGCCCGGCAGGTGGCCCTGCGCGTATTCCGCGGGTTCGCGCACATCGATCAGGACGCAGTCGTCCTGCGCCGCCAGCTGGTCGGGCGCGATCTCTTCGATACGGCCGCGTGCCTCGGCCACCAGATCCTGGACGGTGCGTGCCATGGATGCCTCCAGTACATTAGTTGACGCTAATATTAGTAGATGCTAATTTGTATTGCAAGCCGACCGGCACTCCTGCCGGCGGCGGCCATCGAACCTGGAGGGGAAGACATGGCACGCATCGTCGTATTGGGTGCAGGCATCGGGGGCATGAGCGCCGCCTACGAACTGCGCGGCAGCTTGGGCCAAGGGCCGGAGATCACCGTGATCGGGGAGGGCGACCGCTTCTCGTTCACGCCCTCCAACCCCTGGGTCGCCGTGGGCTGGCGCAAGCCGTCCGATGTCGAAATGCCGGTCGCCCGCTACCTTGCGAAGAAGAACATCGCCTTCGAGGGCGTCGGCGCCGAGCGGGTCGAGCCCGGCCACAACCGTGTGCGGCTGCGCGACGGGCGCACCCTCGACTACGACTATCTGGTGATCGCGACGGGTCCGCGACTGGCGTTCGATGAGGTGCCGGGCCTGGGGCCTGAAGGCGGCTTCACCCACTCGATCTGCACCACGCCGCACGCGACCACCGCGTGGCAGGCCTACCAGGCCTTCCTCGAGAACCCGGGGCCGGTGGTCGTGGGGGCTGCACCGATGGCCAGCTGCTTCGGGCCGGCGTACGAGTTCGCGATGATCCTGGACAGCGACCTGCGCAAGCGCAGGCTGCGCGACAGGGTGCCGATCACCTACGTCAGCCCGGAACCGTACGTCGGACACATGGGGCTGGGGGGCGTCGGCGATTCCAAGGGCATGATGGAATCTGAGTTCCGCCAGCGCCACATCCAGTGGATCACCAACGCGAAGATCACCGCGGTGCGCGACGGCGAGATGGACGTGTCCGAAATGGACGATGCCGGTCAGCCGAGGAAGATGCACATCTTGCCGTTCCGATACTCGATGGTGCTGCCGGCCTTCACCGGCGTGCCGGCCGTGCGCCAGGGCGAGGGGCTGTGCAATCCGCGCGGCTTCATCCTGATCGACAAGCATCAGCGCAACCCGGCCTATCCCAACATCTTCTCGCTCGGCGTGTGCGTGGCGATCCCGCCCGTGGAGGCCACGCCGGTGCCGACGGGCGCGCCCAAGACCGGCTTCATGATCGAGTCCATGGTCACCGCGGTGGCGCACAACATCCAGGCCGAGCTGGCCGGCAGGCCGGTCACCGCCGAAGCGACGTGGAACGCCATCTGCCTGGCGGACATGGGCGACACCGGCGCGGCGTTCGTGGCCCTGCCGCAGATCCCGCCGCGCAACGTCACCTGGGCCAAGGTCGGCAAATGGGTGCACGTGGCCAAGATCGCGTTCGAGAAGTACTTCCTGATGAAGATGAAGTCCGGCAACACCGAACCGATCTACGAGAAATACGTGCTCAAGCTGCTCGGCATCATGCGCACCCGCTGATTTCCCCCATTCCATTTCCGGAGAACCCCTCATGAACCTCGACCGTGCCGTCCTCGGCTTCGCCGGCGTGATGACCCTCGCCAGCCTCGCACTGGCCCACTTCGTTTCGCCGCTGTGGCTCTGGTTCACCGTCTTCATCGGCGTGAACATGCTTCAGGCCAGCGTGACCGGCTTCTGTCCCGCCGCCATCATCTTCCGCAAGCTAGGCGTACGCGCCGGCTGCGCATTCAAGTGAGCGCGAGGCCTGCCGTGAGCCGCATCGTGATGTCGTCGCGCCCGTTGTTGCCGCTGTTGCTGGTGGCCGCGCTCGCCGCGTGCGGACATGAAGAACCCGCCGCGCCTGCCGCGCGCATCGAGGGACTGCAGACGTTCCAAGTGAAGACTGCCGACGCGGTGGGCGGCCGTGCCTGGGAGGGCGTGGTGGAAGCCGTGCAACAGGCCACGCTGTCGGCGCAGACGAACGGGCGCGTGGTCGCCGTGGCGCGCGACGTCAACGACCGCGTGGCGGCAGGCGACGTGCTGGTGCGGCTCAGTGCGGTCGAACAACAATCCGGTGTCGACGCCGCCCGTGCCCAGTTGCGCGCGGCCGAAGCATCCGCGACCGAGGCGGAAGCCAACTATCGGCGCTTCGCCAACCTGGCGAAGGACCAGTTCGTCTCCCGGGCCCAGCTCGACCAGGCCCGGATGGCGCGCGATTCGGCGGCCGCCGCGCGCGACGCCGCCCGCGCCCAACTGGCGAACGCCGGCCAGCAGACCGACTACACCACGGTGCGCGCGCCCTACGCGGGCATCGTCGCCACTCGCGATGTCGAACCCGGCGAGAGCGTCGGCATCGGCCAGACCCTGATGACGGTGTTCGCCCCGGGCGCTCTGCGCATCGAAGTGGCGGTGCCGCAGTCGGAAGCGGAGGCGGTCCGGGCCAACCCCACCGCCGTGGTCACCTTCGACGATGGGCGCCGGATCGATGCCGCCGACGTCACCGTCTTTCCGGCCGCGGATGCGTCCACCCACGCCGTGCGGATCCGCGTGCAGCTGCCGGCGCTCGATGTGCCGCCGCAACCCGGGCTGACCGCGAAAGTGGCGTTCCCGGCCGTGAAGGGCGTGGCATTCCCGCGCGTTCCCACCAGCGCGCTGGTGCGCCGCGGCGAGGTGACGGCGGTGTACGTGCTCAGCGACGGGCGGCTGTCGTTGCGCCAGGTCAGGCTGGGTGATGCGGCCGGCGACCAGGTGGACGTGATCTCGGGATTGAAGCCCGGCGAGAGGATCGCCACCGATCCGGTCGCCGCGCAGCAGGCGCTGGTGGCGGCGCGCAAGGACGACTGACATGGCATCGCTCCCGAACCCGCCGCGACTGGGCATCTCCGGTCGCCTGGCGCGCACGTTCCAGGCCAACCCCCTGACGCCGATCCTCGCACTGCTCGGCCTGCTGCTGGGGCTGGTGGCGGTGATGATCACGCCGCGCGAGGAAGAGCCGCAGATCGACGTCACCATGGCCAACGTCATCGTGCCGTTCCCGGGCGCGGATGCGCGCCAGGTCGAGCAGATGGTGACCTATCCGCTGGAACAGAAACTGTCCGAGATCGAGGAGATCAAGCACACCTATTCGATCAGCCGGCCCGGCATGGCGGTGCTGACGGTGGAGTTCGACGTGGGCGTGAAGCGCCAGCCCGCACTGGTGCGCCTGTACGACAAGGTGTTCTCCAACCAGGACTGGATGCCGGCGAACCTCGGCGTGGGCCAGCCCATCATCAAGCCCAAGGGCATCGACGACGTGCCGGTGATGGCGCTGACCCTGTGGACGGACGATCCGCAGCGCGGCGCACGCGACCTGGCCGAAGTGGCGCACACGCTGGAAACCGAACTCAAGCGCATCCCCGGCACGCGCGACGTGTTCACCCTGGGTGCGCCGGAGCGTGCCGTCATGGTGCAGCTCGATGCCGCGCGACTGGCCAGCCACGGCCTGGCGGTGAATGATCTGTCCGCGGCCCTGCAGGCCGCCAACCTGGCGCGCCAGGCGGGCGAGCGCGTCGGTGCGGACGGGGTGGTGCAGGTGACCTCCGGCCAGTTCCTGGCCGATCGCGCGGACGTGGCCGGCCTGGTGCTGGGCGTGTCGGGTGGCCAGCCGGTGCGCCTGGAGGACGTGGCGACGGTCCGCGATGCGGCCGATGCACCGTCGAGTTATGCGTGGCACGGTGCGCCCGCCACGCGCGCGGGACCGGCCAGTGGCGTGGCGCCCGCGGTGACGCTGGCCATCGCCAAGAAGCCGGGCAGCAATGCGGCCGACATCACGTCGGCCGCCCTGGCGCGGGTGGAGGCCTTGCGTGGCACCGTGATTCCCGATGGCATCCAGGTGGAGACCACGCGCGACTACGGCCTGACGGCCAGCGACAAGGCGCAGACGCTGATCAAGAAACTGGTCTTCGCCACCGGCTCGGTGGTGCTGCTGGTGCTGTTCGCGCTGGGCCGCCGCGAGGCCATCGTGATCGGCAGCGCGGTGGTGCTGACCCTGGCGGTCACGCTGTTCGCGTCCTGGGCCATGGGATTCACCCTCAACCGCGTCTCGCTGTTCGCACTGATCTTCTCCATCGGCATCCTGGTGGACGATGCCATCGTGGTGGTCGAGAACATCCATCGGCACATGGCGCAGGGCGGCATGTCGCTGGCCGAGGCCATTCCGCCCGCGGTGGACGAAGTGGGCGGTCCGACCATCCTGGCCACCTTCACCGTGATCGCGGCGTTGATGCCCATGGCCTTCGTCACCGGTCTGATGGGGCCGTACATGCGGCCCATCCCGATCAATGCCTCGGTCGGCATGCTGCTGTCGCTGATGATCGCGCTGGTGGTCACGCCGTGGCTGTCGCTGAAGCTGCTCAAGCGGCATGCGGTCGCGCCTGCGGGTGAGGGCGCTGCCCACGGGCACGCGGAAGGCACCATGGCCGCGCGCCTGCATCGCCTGTTCGAGCGCGTGATGACGCCCTTCCTGGATGCCGGCGCGGGTACGCGGCGCCGGCGCCTGCTGTTCGTCGGCATGGCCGTGCTGGTGGCGCTGGCGGCCAGTCTGGCGGTGTTCAAGCTGGTGGTGCTGAAGATGCTGCCGTTCGACAACAAGTCCGAACTGCAGATCGTGGTCGACCTGCCAGAAGGCCGCACGCTGGAGGACACCAACGCCCTGCTGGCCGAGCTGGCCGGCGTGCTGGACCGCACACCGGAAGTCCTGCACTACCAGGGCTATGCGGGTACGGCCGCACCGATCAACTTCAACGGGCTGGTGCGGCAGTACTACCTGCGCGAGGGTGCGAACGTGGGCGACCTGCAGGTGAACCTGGTGGACCGCCACGACCGCGAGCGCAAGAGCCACGAGATCGCCGTTGCCCTGCGCCCGCAGGTGGACGCGATCGGCCGCCGCCATGGCGCGTCGGTCAAGGTGGTGGAGGTGCCGCCCGGGCCGCCCGTGCTGTCGCCGATCGTGGCCGAGGTGTACGGGCCCGACTATGCCCGCCAGCGGCAGGTGGCGCGGGCGCTCGAGCAGCGCTTCCTGGCGACCGAGGGCATCGTCGACGTGGACACCAGCGTGGAAGCCGATGCACGCCGCGACATCCTGGTGATCGACCGCGTGCGCGCGGCGCGCCTGGGCGTGCCGCAGTCGGCGATCACGGAGACGATCGCCGCGGGCCTGTCGGGGCTGGACGCCACCCACGTGATCGATGGTGGCTCGAAGTATCCGCGTCCGATCCGCCTGCGCCTGCCAGTGGCCGACCAGGCTTCGCTCGACGGTCTGCTCGCGCTGCGGGTGCGCGGTGGCAACGGCCAACTCGTGCCGCTGTCGGAACTGGTGCAGGTACGTTCCACCTGGTGGGACGGCGCCATCCACCACAAGGACCTGCTGCCCGTGGTGTACGTGATGGGCGACGAGAGCGGCACGGTCGACAGCCCGCTGTACGGCATGTTCGACCTGGTCGGGCAGGTGTCGGACAACGCCATCGACGGCCAGCAGGTGGGGCAGTTCTACATCCGCCAGCCGCCCGAGACTGCCGGCTTCGGCATCAAGTGGGACGGCGAGTGGCAGATCACGTACGAGACCTTCCGCGACATGGGCATCGCCTACGCGGCCGGCATGGTGCTGATCTACCTGCTGGTGGTGGCCTACTTCCGCAACTATGTGGTGCCGCTGGTGATCATGGCGCCCATCCCGTTGACCGTGATCGGCGTGATGCCGGGCCACGCCCTGCTGGGCGCACAGTTCACCGCCACCAGCATGATCGGCATGATCGCGCTGGCGGGCATCATCGTGCGCAACTCGATCCTGCTGGTGGACTTCATCAACCATCTGGTCGAGCGCGGGCAGTCGCTGGAGTCGGCGGTCGTCGATGCCTGCGCGGTGCGCGCGCAACCGATCGCACTGACCGCACTGGCGGCGATGGCGGGGGCGTTCTTCATCCTCGACGACCCCATCTTCAACGGCCTGGCGATCTCGCTGATCTTCGGCATCCTGGTATCCACGGTGCTGACACTGGTGGTGATCCCGTTGCTGTACTACGCGCTGAAACACCGCGCTTACAAGGAATCCGACGCATGAGTCCATCTAACCCGCAACGGCTGCTGTGGTCGGCTTGCCTGGCGTGGGCCGTCACGGCGTGTGCCCCCGGGGCCGTCGGCGATGCGGGCCGGAACGTGGCCGAAGCCCGCCCGCAGCAGGGCGCCGAAGCGCCACGGACCGCGCCCCGGCTCGATCCCGATCTCGATCGTGCGAAGGCGGCCGCACAGGCCTTCAGCGCTCGCCTGCGTGGTCGCCTGCAGGCAGCGATGCAGGCCGGTGGCCCCACGGCGGCCGTGGAGGTCTGCCATGCCGAGGCGCCGGCCATCGCAGATTCGGTGATGGCCGAGCACGGCGTGCGCCTGGGCCGCGTCGCGCTGCCCCGGCGCAACCGCAACGCCGGACAGGCCGCCGAGGGTTGGCAGCTCGCCACGCTGGAGGCCTTCCAGCAAGCCGTCCTGGAGAGGGCGCCTGCCGCGGAGCAGGTATCCGTGGTCCGCGAAGGCCTGCCCGAGGGCGTCGCGCTGCGCCTGATGCGGGGCATCGCCACCGAACCCGGTTGCCTGGCCTGCCATGGCGCGCAGGTCGCCCCGGCCGTCCGCGCGGCCATCGCGGCGCATTATCCTGACGACGCGGCCACCGGCTTCGCGGTGGGCGACCTGCGTGGCGGACTGTGGGTCGAAGTGCCCGCCACCGCCGCCCACACCCCTCAGGAGGCCACGCCATGAGCACCGACGCGCCGATCCGCATCACCCTGGAACAGGAAGAGGACTACAGCTTCCGCATCCGCTTCGACGACACCACCATCGCCGACCTGATGACCGACGAGCCCGAGCCGCTGGGCAAGGGTGAGGGCCCGAACCCGACGCGGCTGCTGGTGTCGGCCGTCGCCAACTGCCTGTCGGCCAGCCTGCTGTTCGCGCTGCGCAAGTTCAGGAACACGCCGGGCAGGCTGGTCACCCATGCCACCGCGGAGCTGGTGCGCAACGAGCAGGGCAGGCTGCGCGTGGGCCACATCCATGCCGATATCCAGCTGGCCGAGGCCGGCACGGCACACGCCTCACTGGAACGCATCCTGGCCCAGTTCGAGAACTTCTGCGTGGTGACCGAGAGCGTGCGCCACGGCATCGAGGTTTCCGTCAGCATCACCGACGCCGATGGCGTCCAGCTGCACGGCAAGGCGCGGACGGAGCAGGCCGCGTCCTGAGTTGCAGGTGGGGTGCCTGCTCTTGTGGGAGCGACGTGAGTCGCGAAGGGCCCGCGGGAACGCTTCATCGCGACTCGCGTCGCTCTCACAGGGACGCCGAAAGGCCGTGTAAGCCCCGCGCCCCCCGGATCGCCGCCGGCCTCCCAGCGTGGCATCATCCGGTCCTCTGCCGTCCGTATCCGAAGCCGTCCGTGATCGCGCCCATCAAGGGAAAGGCCACCTCGCTGGACATCGCCCACCTGGCGGGCGTGTCCCAGCCCACCGTGTCGCGCGCGCTGCGGGGCAGCCCGATGGTCAACGAGGAAACGCGCAAGCGCATCCTGGCCATCGCCGAGCAGCTGAACTACAAGGTCGACAAGAACGCCTCCAACCTGCGCCGCCAGCATTCGGGCACGCTGGCCCTGCTGTTCTTCGAAGATCCGACGCCGGACGAATCGGCCATCAATCCTTTCTTCCTGTCGATGCTGGGCAGCATCACGCGTGCCTGCGCGCTGCGCGGCTACGACCTGCTGATCTCGTTCCAGCAGCTGTCCAACGACTGGCAGGCCGACTACGAAGACAGCAAGAAGGCCGACGGCATCATCCTGCTGGGGTATGGCGACTACCTGGAGTCGCGCAGCCGGCTGGAGAAGCTGGTCGAGCAGGGCACCCACTTCGTGCGCTGGGGCGCCGTCCAGCCGGATACGCCCGGGGTGTCGATCGGTTGCGACAACACCCAGGGTGGCCACGACATCACCGCGCACCTGGTCGCGCAGGGACGGCGACGCATCGCGTTCCTGGGGCATGCGTCCAACCACTATCCCGAATTCTTCGAGCGCTACCTCGGCCATCGCCAGGCACTCGAAACCGCGGGCCTCCCAGCCGATCCCGCCCTGCAGGTCGATGCCCTCACCACGGAGCAGTCCGGCCACGACGCGGCCACCGAACTGCTGGCCCGCGGTGCACCGTTCGATGCGATCTTCGCCGCCAGCGACCTGATCGCCGTCGGCGCCATGAAGGCGTTGCTGGAGCGCGGGTTGCGCGTGCCCGACGATGTCGCCGTGGCCGGCTTCGACGACATTCCGCTGGCCAGCTTCATCAATCCCGGCCTGTCCACCGTGCAGCAGGACACCAAGCGCGCGGGTGCGTTGCTGGTCGAGACCTTGCTGGCGCTGATCAACGGCGAGCCCGCCGAAAGCCAGACCATCCCGGTGAGGCTGGCGCTGCGCGGGTCTACCGCGGCGAAGTGAGGGCGCCGTTGTAGGAGCGACGTCAGTCGCGACCGCAGACCCACACGCGTCAGGGAATCCATATAACGCCAGCTTTGGGCACCTACAGGTTATCGCGCGACCCTGCGCCGATGCGGACCCAAGGTGGGCGGTCGCGACTTACGTCGCTCCTACAGTGGGGCCCCTCAATCCGCCTTCGGCGCCTTGCGCGCCATCAGCTCGGCCAGGCGCGCGCGCGTATCGGCGCGGGTGATCGGCGCGTCCAGCAGGAACACCCGCACACCGTGCGCCGGTACCTCGGCCTGCAGGCGGTTGCGCACGCGTTGGGTCTTGCCGGTGAACGCATCGCGCCATTGTCCGGACTGCAGGTGCTCCGACACCGACAGCTTCGCCGGCGCATCCGCCTTGTTCAGCAGCACCAGCGCGGTCTGGGTGACGCCTTCGTGCTGCAGGACGCGGTAGAAAATCGCCTGGTCGCCTTTCAGGCGCACGTTGAGCTGCAGGCCGCGCTGCAGGGCCGGGGTATCGCGGCGTAGCTGGGCGATGCGCTTGAGCGGGGCGAAGATCGGGCTCTGTGGTGCCGCGTCGATGCGTTCCTGACCGAAGTAGTTGCGGTTGCCGGCATGCTCTGCGTTGCCGCGCTCGAAGCCTATCTCGGAGCCGTAGTAGATCACCGGAATGCCGCGCGCCGTGAACAGCCAGTTGTGCGCGTCGATGAAGCCCGCGTCGTTGGCCTTCATGCGCGCCATGTCGTGGTTGTCGTAGAACGTCATCAGGTCGTACGGGTTGGCGTACGGGCCGTCTTCCAGGTACAGCGCCTTGCCGATCTCCTCGTAGCCGGTGCCCGGTTTCTCGAACACCTCGGTCAATTTGGCCTTCAGCGGAAAGTCCAGCACGCTGTAGCTGCCGTTGCGGGCCCAGGTATGGCCGGCGATGCTGGCGGCGTCGTAGTTGAAGTTCTCGCCGAACATGAAGAAGCCCGGTTTCTTCGCGCGGATGCGGTCGGCGAATTCCTTCCAGAACGCGTGCGGCATCCAGGCGATGGTGTCCACGCGGAACGCCGCCGCGCCCTGGTCTATCCACTGCTCGTATGCGCCGACCAGGTACTCCATCACCGCCGGGTTGTTCTCGTTGAAGTCGGACAGCTGCGCCAGGCCACCGCCGGTGTTGTAGAAGGCGTGCATCGGCTTGCGGCGCGGGTCCAGCCTGTCCGGATCCAGGTTCTGGTGGTCGGCGATCAGCCTGCCGTCCCTGTCCCAGACCTTGCCGTACTGGGGCTGCATCTTCGGCATCGAATACGCGGGCGAGCCGTGGTTGCCGACGATGTCCAGCACCACGTCCAGCTTCTGTTCCTTCATGGCGCGGGTGAAGCCGGCGAAGTCCAGCCCTTCGCTGGGCAGGTGCTCGTCCAGTTTGTAGAAGTTGATGCCCCAGTAGCCGTGGTAGCCGGTCTTGCCACGGTCGGTAAACATCCCGGCCCACTTCACTTCTTCGCCGCCGGTGAAGGCTTCATCCGGGTTGTCCACAATCGGCGTGATCCACACCGAGGTGAAGCCGAGGTCGCGGATGTAGCTGGCGTTGTCCAGCACGCCCTTGAAGTCGCCGCCCAGGTAGCCGACGTTGTCGGTCCTTCCCTCCGGCGCGCCCGGGGTGGGGCGGTCGAAGGTGCGGTTCGCGCCGCCCTGGTCGCGGTGGTCGTTGGACGGGTCGCCGTTGACGAAGCGGTCCGTCAGCACGAAGTACACCGCCTCCTTCGCGAAAGGCTCGGTGGTGCCGTAGAAATCGTCCGCGGCAAGTGCGGCAAAGGGGGGGCAGAGCAGGGCGGCCAGGCTGGCGGCGAGCGGTCGGCGTGGGAACTTCATCAATGGGCCTGCGAAGCGAGGGAGACGGGCGCGTGCGCAGGTTCGCGCACGCGGACGAGTGCCAGCGCCGCCAGCAGCAGGCTGGCGCCGCTGATGACCAGCGCGAAGACCGCCTCGTTGGCGAAGAACGCACGCAGGGCCGGGCCCAGCAGGGTGGCGGCGACGATTTGCGGGATCACGATGAACATGTTGAAGATGCCCATGTAGATGCCCATCTTCTCCGCCGGCACATGGCTGGACAGCAGGGCGTACGGCATCGACAGGATGCTGGCCCAGGCCACGCCGACCAGGGCGAACGAGCCGATCAGCCAGGCCGGATGCGGTACGAACCACATCGACAGGAAGCCGACGCCGCCCAGCAACAGCGAGCCGGCATGCACCGCCTTGCGGTTGAGCGGGAAGCGCGCCGCATAGAAGCTCAGCAGCAGGGCGACCAGCATCGACGACAGCCCGTAATAGCCCATGTAGGAGCCGACCAGGTCGGCCGCGTTCTGGAAGGCGGCATTGGCTGACTGGAAGGCGGCGGCCTGTGCGGGGACCGCCATGTCGAAGGCCGCCGGGTCCGGCGCGGGCGCCTTGAATACGTGTTCGGTCAGGCCGGGGGTGGCCATGCTCCACATGGCGAAGAAGGCCAGCCAGCTGAAGAACTGCACCAGCCCCAGGCGGCGCATCTGCGCGGGCATGTGGACCACGTGGTGGACGATTTCGCCAGCGAAGTTGCTGCGGCGCTTCTGTTCGTCGCGGAAGCGCTGCAGGTCCTCCGGCGGATACTCGGGCGTGGTGAGGATGGTCACCAAAATGCTCGCCATGAAGACGAAGGCGCCGATGGCGAACGCCACCTTCACCGAGGGCGGCACCACGCCCGGGCCGGCTTCGTTCGGTACGCCGAGCTGGGCGATGAACCAGGGCAGGTTGCTGGCCACCCACGTGCCCACGCCGATGATCAGCGTCTGCAGCACGAAGCCGTACGAGCGCTGTTCCTCGGGCAGCTTGTCGGCCACCAGCGCACGGAACGGCTCCATGCTGATGTTGATGCTGGCATCCAGCACCCACAGCAGGCCTGCCGCGATCCACAACGTGGGCGAGTGCGGCATGAACACCAGGGCGATGGAACTGAGGATGGCGCCGATCAGGAAGAACGGCCGCCGGCGCCCCAGGCGCGGATGCCAGGTACGGTCGCTGAGATAGCCGATGATCGGCTGCACCAGCAGGCCGGTCAGCGGCGCGGCGATCCACAGCAGCGGCAGCGCATCCTTCTCCGCGCCCAGGGTCTGGAAGATGCGCGACATGAAGCCGCCCTGCAGCGCGAAACCGAACTGGATGCCGAGGAAGCCGAAGGACATGTTCCAGATCTGCCAGAAGGACAGGCGTGGTTTGGCGGTCATGCAGGATTCCTGGCGGAGCGTGGACAAGGGCGTGCGCGAAGGTCGCGGGCGTGGCGGCATCTTGCAGGCAAGCGCGGGCGTTTCCATGCTGCACCGCAAACAATGCGGATAGCGCACCGGGTGCGGCCGATCGTGCCCACCGAGCGTCGAGTTACCGCCCAAGCCCTTGCCGCACCTGGATTTCGGCCGTTCCTTACAACCTCGGATGCCGACCAACGCGCTACGCTCGTCCGCCGACGTTCGCGTTGCATGCATACGTATTCATGCGCGCCCATGACGCGTCGCCCTCACGCATGTCGGCGGGGCGTGGAATAGTGGCGCCCGCCGTGCGCACCGGAGGGGTGCGCCATGCATGCAGACCGGTGCCGCAATGAAGAAGAACAATTGGTGGCGCGGAGCGGTGATCTACCAGATCTACCCCCGCAGCTTCCTGGACACCAACGGGGATGGCGTGGGCGATCTGCCCGGCATCGTCGAGAAGCTGGACTACATCGCGGGCCTGGGCGTGGACGCCATCTGGATCTCGCCGTTCTTCAAGTCGCCGATGGCCGATTTCGGCTACGACATCGCCGACTACCGCGACGTGGATCCGATGTTCGGCACGCTGGCCGACTTCGACGCCCTGCTGGTCAAGGCGCATGCGCTGGGCATCAAGGTGATGATCGACCAGGTGCTGAGCCATTGTTCGGTGGAGCACGCCTGGTTCAAGGAAAGCCGCGAGAGCCGCGACAACCCGAAGGCCGACTGGTACGTGTGGGCCGATCCGAGGGAAGACGGCACGCCGCCCAACAACTGGATGTCGCTGTTCGGCGGCGTGGCCTGGCGCTGGGAGCCGCGCCGCGAGCAGTACTACCTGCACAACTTCCTGGCCAGCCAGCCGGACCTGAACTTCCACAATCCGGCCGTGCAGGACGCCACGCTGGACAACGTGAAGTTCTGGCTGGACCGCGGCGTGGACGGCCTGCGCCTGGACGCGATCAACTTCTGTTTCCACGATGCGCAGCTGCGCGACAACCCGCCCAAGCCGAAGGACAAGCGCGTGGGTCGCGGTTTCAGTCCCGACAACCCCTACGCGTACCAGTACCACTACTACAACAACACGCAGCCGGAGAACATCGGCTTCCTGGAGCGCCTGCGTGCGCTGCTCGACCGGTACCCGGACGCGGGAGCGCTGGGCGAAATTTCGTCGGAAGACTCGCTGGCCACCACTGCCGAGTACGTCACCGACCAGCGCCTGCACATGGGCTACAGCTTCGAGCTGCTGACCGACGACGGCACGGCCGGCTACATCCGCGACACGGTCGAGCGCCTGGAAGCGGCGATGGTGGAAGGCTGGCCGTGCTGGGCCATTTCCAACCACGACGTGCAGCGCGCCGTGACGCGCTGGGGTCGCGGCGATGCCTCGCCGGCGCTGGCGGCGCAACTGGTGGCGCTGGTGTGTTCGCTGCGCGGATCGGTCTGCCTCTACCAGGGCGAGGAACTGGGCCTGCCCGAGGCCGACGTGCCGTACGAAGCGCTGCAGGACCCGTACGGCAAGACGTTCTGGCCGAAGTTCAAGGGCCGCGATGGCTGCCGCACGCCGATGCCGTGGCACGAAGGCGAGCAGGCCGGTTTCAGCCAGGGTCAGCCCTGGTTGCCGATCCCGGCTGAGCACCGCGCCATCAACGTGGCCGCGCAGGACGCCGATCCCGATTCCATCCTCAACCAGGTGCGGCGCTTCCTGGGCTGGCGACGCAGCCAGCCCGCACTGCGGGTGGGCCGCATCCGCTTCCTTGATGCGCCGGAACCGGTGCTGGCGTTCGTGCGCGAGACCGAGGGCGCGGCGATGCTGGTGGTGTTCAACCTGTCGCCGCAACCCGTCGCATGGAAGTTGCCCACCGGCCTGTCGCCGCATCCGGTGGACAGTCACGGCCTGCCGTCCGGCACCCTGCAGGATGGCACGCTCGCGCTTCCGGCCCGCGGCGTGTACTACGCCGTCATCGATTGAATCGGAGTGCCGTGAACATGGGCAGCGGAGTGGTTCGGATCGGCATGGCACTGCTGCTCTCCGTCGCGTCGTGCGCGCTGCTGGCGCAGGATGTCGCGTCGCCTTCACCGCCCGCTCAGCGGGTTGTCGGCGAGGGCGTCACCGGTACGTTGCTGCGCCATGCGCAGTTTCCTTCGCGCCATGTCGCGGCCCGGAACGTGGATGTGTGGCTGCCACCCGGCTACGACGAGGCGAAGGACGCACGCTATCCGGTGCTCTACATGCACGATGGCCAGAACGTGTTCGATCCCTCCACCTCCTACACCCGCGTCGACTGGGGCGTGGATGAGGCGATGACGCGTCTGATCGGCAACGGTCATGTGCGACAGGCCATCGTCGTGGCCGTGTGGAACACGCCCAAGCGCCTGCAGGAGTACATGCCACGCAAGGCCATCCAGGGCGAGAGCTTCATCCCGACGCCGGGCGATCCGCCGTTCCCGACGGCCGAGATCGTCGCAGACGATTACCTGGCCTTCCTGGCCACCGAACTGAAGCCGTTCATCGATGCGCAGTACCGTACGTTGAAGGGGCCGTCGGACACGTTCGTGATGGGGTCCAGCATGGGCGGCCTGATCTCCGCGTACGCGGTGATGGAGTTTCCCCAGGTATTCGGCGGGGCGGGGTGCGTCTCCACGCATTGGCCGATCGCCGGCGGCATCGTCGAGGACTACGTGGAGAGCCATCTGCCTGCGCCAGGCCGCCATCGCTTCTATTTTGACTACGGCACCGAGGCCATCGACGCGCAGTACGAGCCGTACCAGCAGCGCGTCGATGCCACGATGCGCGCGCGTGGGAACCGGCCCGGCGTGGACATGGTGAGTCATCGCTATCTCGGCGCGGCCCACAACGAAGCCGCGTGGCGCGATCGCATCGAGGTGCCCCTGGTGTTCCTACTGCGTCCCTGAACCGCTGGCGGATCCCGGTGCCCCACTGCGCAGGTGAATGCTCTTCGCATCCAGCGAGGGTGGCGTTCGCACGCCTGCGTGCTGGCATGGATTGCGCGTTACATGAAGACGCGGAATATGCATGAATACGTATGCAGCGCGGTTTGTGCAGCTGCGTGCACCACTACCATGGCCGCACGTTCCGGGGCACCCGCCCCGGCGTGGCAGAGCCGGGCGATCGCATCGAGCGACGCACCCGGCTCATCGCATACAACGTCCTTGGAGAGGGGAACATGCAACTCAAGCGCAACCTGCTTAGCGCGGCGTTGGCGTCCGCCATCGCGCTGACCGCGACCGGCGTACAGGCCCAGACGGCCGAAGCCACCGCAGAACAGAACCAGCAAGCCGACGCCACCGAACTGGACACCGTCGTGGTGACCGGCATCCGCCGCGGCATCGAAAGCGCCATTTCGGTGAAGCGCGATTCCACCTCCATCGTCGAAGCGATCTCCGCCGAAGACATCGGCAAACTGCCCGACGTCAGCATCGCCGAATCGCTCGCTCGCCTGCCGGGCCTGGCCGCGCAGCGTGTCGCCGGCCGTGCGCAGGTGATCAGCGTACGCGGCCTGTCGCCCGACTTCTCGACCACGCTGCTGAACGGCCGCGAGATGGTCAGCACCGGCGACAACCGCAGCGTCGAATTCGACCAGTATCCGTCCGAATTGGTCAGCGGCGTGACCGTGTACAAGACGCCCGACGCCGGCCTCGTCGGCCAGGGCCTGTCCGGTACGGTCGACATGCAGACCGTGCGCCCACTGAGCTTCGATGCACCGGTCGGTGCGGTCGGCATCCGCGGCCAGCGCAATTCGCTCGGCAACGCGGCCGATGCGTCCGCGTACGGCGAGCGCATCAACGCCAGCTACATCACCCAGAACGAAGCCCGCACGTTCGGCTTCTCGATCGGGTATTCGCATTCGACCACGCCGGTGCAGGAAAACCAGGTGGGCCTGTACGAACCGTGGAAGACGGATGCTCGCCCTGGATTGCCGGTCGGGACGTTCGCGACTGACGGCATGAAGGCACTGCGCCGTACCGGTGAGACCAAGCGTGATGGCGTGATGGCCACCCTGCAGTTTCGCCCGTCCAATGCGTGGACTAGTACGCTGGACCTGTTCTACTCGGAAGCCGAGCAGGAGAGTACGGCCAACCAGTGGGAGGTCAACACGCAGTACAACGGCAACTTCCCGTGTAATCCAGACTGCGTCTACAGCAACGTCGAGCTGCGCAACGGTTCTTTTGCAGGGGGTACGCTGACGGGTGTTTATCCGTTGGTTCGCGGCATGTACAACTACCGCGAGGATGAGATCAGCGCGTTTGGCTGGAACAATGAGTTCAATACGGGCTCGGTGCGCTGGGTGGCCGACGTCAGCTGGTCCAAGACCAAGCGCGATGAGATAAGTCTCGAGAACAACACGCAGCTGCTGCCTAATCCGCAGCTGGATACGATCCAGCTGGCGATTCGTCGCGGTAGCTTCTCCCAGATGGCGCCGGGTCTGGATTATTCGGATTCCTCTCGGCTGTTTCTCGCCAATACCATCTACGGCTCTGGCTACGGTAAGACGCCAAAGGTGGAGGACGAACTGCGTGCAATCAGGGTGGGCGCATCGTTTCCAATGCCGGAAAGTCTGAGTTGGTTCACGGACTTGGACGTGGGCTTGAACTACGCAGATCGAGAGAAGAACAAGCGTCAGCCGGAGGGCAGCATCAATCTCGGCGCGCAGGGCATTAGCGCGATCGCCCCCGATCTGCAGTACGGGCTGGTGGACCTGCGCTTCGCCGGCATCGGCTACATTCCCTCATGGAACGTCCCGGCCGCTGTCGCCCGTTACATGACGTTCAATCCGGTGGATGACCTCGACTATCTGATTCCGAAGGCATGGGATGTCAACGAGAAGATCGGAACGGCATTTGCGCGTTTGAACATCGATACCGAGTGGGGTTCGGTGCCGGTACGCGGCAATGTCGGCCTACAGGTCCAGCACGTGGACCAGTCGTCGACGTCGCGCTACTTCGATCGGGGGCGCCCGGCAGGCCAGCAGGTCTTTCCGATCACCCGCGGCAAGACGTATACCGAGGTATTGCCCAGCCTCAACTTGGCTTTCTCGCTGCCCGCCGAACAGACGCTGCGCGTGGGGTTGGCTGAGCAGGTCGCGCGTCCGCGCGTGGATGAACTTCGCGCGTCGCTGGAATTCGGCGTTGACGAGGCCAACGGCAAACCGGGCGGCAGCGGTGGCAACCCCGAGTTGGATCCGTGGAAGGCCTACGCGTTCGACTTGTCATGGGAAAAGTACTTCGGCAACAAGGCATATGTCGCGGCGGCATTCTTCTACAAGGATCTGCGCACCTACATCTACACCGAGAAGCGCGAGGGATACGATTACAGCGGCCTGTTGGCAGACTATCCGTGGCCGGGTACTCGACCGCCGCTCCAGACCGTTGGCAGCTTCACCGCGCCGTACAATGGCAAAGGTGGCTCGCTGAAAGGCTTGGAGCTGACCGCATCGCTGCCGTTGAATCTTTTCAGTGACGTGCTGGAAGGTTTTGGCGTCATCGCGAGCGCGGGCTTCAACGATAGCGATATCACTATCCCGCCACCGCCCGGTGCGGTGAACAGCGTGGGCAGCCAGAACATCATGCTGCCGGGTCTCTCCGAGCGCGTGTATAACCTCACCGCCTACTACGAGCGCAATGGCTTCGAAGCGCGCGTCAGCCAGCGCAAGCGTTCGGACTTCATCGGCGAAATCGGCAACTTCGATGGCGATCGCACGCTGCGTTACGTGGTGGGTGAGGACATCACTGACGCGCAGGTGAGCTACTCGTTCCCCGAGGGCCACGCGCTGAACGGTCTGAGCGTCCTGTTCCAGGTCAGCAACCTGACCGACGAGGCCTACCAGACCTACGCCGGTACCAAGGATCGCCCGCTGGAGTACATCGAGTGGGGTCGCACCTATCTGTTGGGCGTCAACTACCGGTTCTGATTCACGCGATACCTTGAGTTCTCCCAGCCCGTCGGCCTCGTGCCGGCGGGCTTTTTCTTTGGCGAGGCAGCGCGAGTGGCGCAAAGAAAAAGGCCAGGCTTTCGCCTGGCCTTTCGTGTTGGATGGTGGAGCCAGGGAGGATCGAACTCCCGACCTCGTCATTGCGAACGACGCGCTCTCCCAGCTGAGCTATGGCCCCACAAGAGCGGCGCCATTCTAGCCCGCGGCGGGCGCCTGTGCCAAGCCTGGGCCGGCCAGGATCGGCTCCAGCACGGGTTGCAGTTCGGCGCGTCGCCAGCCGGCGAGGGAGGCGGGCCACTGGCCGGATTCCAGCAGCGCTTCCAGGTGGCGCCGCGAAGCCAGCACGCCGTCGGGCAGGCCTAGGCCGGCGCTCCGGGTGGACACGGCATCCTGCAGTCGCTTGAGCCGGGCCTTGTCGCCGTCGCTGGCGGCATGCGCCAGCGGCATCGCGGCCTCGTCGTCCACGGGCGTGGCGAGCGCCTGCCACAACGGATCGGCCAGCTTGCGGGGCGCCTTGGGCTGGCTGTCGAACAGGCGCAGCAGCGCCGTCTTGTCCGTTGGCGGCGTGCGCGCCAGTGTCACGACCAGCTCGTTGTCCAGGATCCAACTGCGCGGCTTGTCGCTGGCCCGGGCCTGCGCCTCACGCCAGCGCAGCAGGCGCACCAGGCGGCGTTGCGCATCCGCATCCAGGAACTGCGCACTGCGCATGCCCAGGTGCGGCCAGCGCTCGCCCTCGTCCTGTGCGGCATTGTCGACGAAGCGCGCGCAGTCCTCTTCCAGCCAGCCCAGTCGTCCCGAAGACGCCAGCGCTGTCCGCAAGGCATCGTGCACGGCGAACAGGTAACGCACATCGTCGGCGGCATAGTGGAGTTGCGATTCGCTGAGCGGCCGTCGCAGCCAGTCCGAGCGTGTCTCGCCCTTGGGCAGCACGACGCCGGTGATGCGCTCCACCAGCTTCTGGTAACCGATGCCTGCCGCCACTCCGGCCAGGGCGGCGGCGATCTGCGTGTCGAACAGGGGGGTGGGCAACGCATCGCAGGCCACTTTGAACGCCACCAGATCCTCGCTGGCGCTGTGCATCACCTTGGTGATCGCGGGATCGGTCAGCCACGGCCGCAGGGCGTCGGTCATGCCCGGGGCCAGCGGATCGACCAGCAGCACGTCGTCGTCCAGCGCGATCTGCACCAGCGCGAGCTGCGGCCAGAAGGTGCGCTCGCGGACGAATTCGGTATCCAGGCCGATCCGCATGGGCCGGCGCTGCAGGTGCGCATCCAGCGCGGCGGGGGTGTCTATCCAGTGGGGCAACGTGGTCTCCGCGTAATGCGTCGTTTGCTCAGTCAGGGGACAATAACCTAAGGTCCCGGCTCAGCCAGTATCGTCTGACGGTATTGTCTGCCGGCATTCTCTCACGGGGGCCGGTCGCTCCCATCACGGAGGGTGTTTGCGCGCGATCCTTGCCGTCATGTTGCTCACGCTGCCGTGGCTCGCCGCGTGCTCGCGCGATGCGGCGGGTCCAGGCGACGCCAAAGGCGCCACCGATGCCGTACGCATGCCCAGCGTGACGGTCAGTGGCGACGACAGCAGCGTGGAGGAGTTGAACTGGCGCCCGCCGGCCGTGGCGCTGGCGCCCGAGGGCGTTGCCGATGCGCATCGCCGTGCCGCGACCGCCCTGTCCGACGGGCGTCTGTTCGATACGGCAGACGATGCCATTCCGCTCTACCTTGCGCTGTTGCGCCTGGATCCTGCGGACGCCCGCGCCAGACGCGGACTCGACCGCAGCCTCGACCGGTTGCTGGAGCAGGGGCGGCAGACGCTGCGCCATGCCGAAGACCGCACCGAATCGTTGCGGCGCGCACGCCAGATCGCGGCCGTCGCACGCACCGTGGCACCCGGCGATACGGCGGTTGCGACGTATCTGGCCCGGGTGGACGAAGCCGATCAGCTCACCCGGCTGAACGTGGCCAGCGAGCGTGCGCTGCGCGAGGGCCGGCTGGGCGAAGCAGGTGGCGGCGCGCTGGCCGGCTTCCGTGAAGTGCTGAAGTGGAAACCGGGCCAGCCGCGTGCCCTGCAGGGCGTGGCGGCGGTCGAGAGCGCGATGATCCGGCGCGCCGAAGAGGCCGCCCACGGCAGCGACTTCGCCACCGCCCGGCGCTGGCTGGACCATGCCGCGCAGGTCCGCCAGGACGCGCAGACCGTGGCCGACGCGCGCGTGCGGGTGGAAGCCATCCGCCTGGCACGCATCGTCGAACTGCGCGACGCCGGCGTGCGCGACCTGGTCACGCCACTGGGCCTGAAGGATGCGCGGATCAAGCTGGCCGAGGTCCTGCGCATCGCCGAACCGGGCAACCGCGTAGCCGCCGATTTCCGGCAGCGCATCGACCTGGCAACCCACTACGGCCTGTTCCGTCCCGGCCAGGCGTTCACCGAGGCGTTGCATAACGGCGGGCGCGGGCCCGAAATGGTGGTGGTACCGCACGGAGGCTTCCTGATGGGCGCGGGCGACGACGAGGTCGATGCCGCTGATGCCGAGAAACCCGCGCACTACGTGCGCTTCGACCGCGGCTTCGCCATGGCGCGGCATCCGGTGACGGTGGGCGAGTTCCGGCGTTTCGTCGAGGCCACCCAGTACCGGCCACGGGCCACCCGACGCGGCCATTCCATCGTCTATGACGAACGCAGCGGCAATTTCGTCCGTCGCAGCGGGGTGGACTGGCGATCCGACTACGCAGGCCAGCCCGCCAGCGACGACATGCCGGTGCTCCACGTTAGCGTGTACGACGCCGAGGCCTATGCCGAGTGGCTGGCCGGCCAGTCCGGGCACGGCTACCGGCTTCCCAGCGAGGCTGAATACGAATACGCGCTGCGCGCCGGCCAGCAGGGACGCTACGCCTGGGGCAACGGCCAGCCGCCGCGCGGTGTGGCCAACCTGACCGGGGGCAACGACCGCTCGCCCAGTGGCCGCACCTGGAACAACGCGTTCGTCGGTTATGGCGACGGTTACTGGGGACCGGCGCCGGTAGGCCGTTTCCGCGCCAATGCCTTCGGCCTGAAGGACCTGGACGGCAACACCAGTGAATGGGTCGGCGACTGCTGGCATGCCAGCTACCGGCGCGCTCCGGCAGACGGGGCCGCGTGGTTCAACCCCGGCTGCCGGTCGCGGGTCGTGCGCGGCGGCTCCTGGGCCAGTTCACCGGCACAGGCGCGCGCGGCATGGCGTTCGTCTTCGGATTCGGATATGACTAATGCGCGGGTGGGTTTCCGCGTCGTTCGCGGCATCTAGCCGCCAGGGAGAGGGTGATGAGGCAAGATCCTTACGGTCGCTCGCAGTACGGGCAGGGTGGCGGGCGTCGCGGCGGCGGACTGGGCAACCTGCGCTGGCTGATCCTGCTCGGCTTCCTGGTGTACGGCGGGTGCTACTACCTGAACAACCGCGTCGTCGATCCGTATACCGGCGAGAAGGTGCTGATCGACAATTCGATCGGCGTGGAAGAGGAGAAGGCGCTCGGCCTGCAGGCCTACGAGGAAATCCTGCAGCAGGAGCAGCCGGTCGATCCCAATTCGCAGATCGCCCAGCAGGTGCGCACCATCGCGCAACGGTTGATCGCCAAGGTGCCCCAGGTGGAGGCCGCCATCGCGGCGGAGAAAGGCACCCAGCCCAGCGGCAACTGGAAATCCTTCGACTGGGATGTCAACGTCATCCAGTCCGACCAGGCCAATGCCTTCTGCCTGCCAGGCGGCAAGATGGCCGTCTACACCGGCCTGATCCCGGTGGCGCAGAACGCCGATGCCGTGGCCGTCGTCATGGGGCACGAGATCGCCCACGCCCTGCTGCGCCACGGCGCGCAGCGCATGTCGCAGCAGAAGCTCACCCAGATCGGTCAGATGGCCGGCGCCATGAGCGGCATGGATCCGCAACAACAGCAGATGGTGATGGCCGCGATGGGCTACGGCTACCTGCTGCCCTACGCACGCGAACACGAGACGCAGGCCGATGAAGTGGGCCTGATGCTGGCCGCGGCGGCCTGCTTCAATCCGCAGGAAGCCGTGCCGCTGTGGCAGCGCATGAGCGAAGCCAGTGGTGGCCAGGCGCCGCCGGAGTTCTCCTCCACCCACCCCAATCCCGGCACGCGCATCCAGAACCTCACCGCGCTGATGCCCAAGGCGATGGCCTACCGCGCGAAGTTCTGCCCGCAGGGAGCGGCGCAGTGAAGACGCTGGCAGGTGTCGTGCTGCTGGGACTTGCGGTCGCCGCGCCGGTGCAGGCGGCGGTCAAGGATGCGCAGCCTAATGGCTTCACCCTCGAGAATTCCGAATGGGTACCGGTCGCGCCGCAGGTGGCCTACGCGGCGCTGGTGAACGATGTCGGCCGCTGGTGGCCGGCCGACCACACCTGGTGGGGCGATGCCTCGAAGCTGTCGATCAGCGACAAGGCCGGCGGCTGCTTCTGCGAGATCAACGGCGCGCAGCAGGCCTGGCATATGACGGTGACCTTCACCGATCCTGGCAAACTGATGCGCATGACCGGCGGCCTCGGCCCGTTGCAGGGCATGGGGCTGCACGGCGCGCTCGAGTGGCGCTTCGCCGAAGAGAACGGCGGCACCCGCATCACCCTGTGGTACCGCGCCGGTGGATACACACCGGACGACATCGGCAAGTTCGCGCCCGTCGTGGACAAGGTGCAGGGCCTGCAGCTGGGCGGCCTGGCGACGTTCCTGCGCAAGGGCAACGAGGGCGCCCCGCGCTGAGCCAGGCGCATCCGGCCATCGGGACGAAGGCTGCCTTCGGCCGCTTTGCCTGAGGAACGACATCAACGCTCGGCTCGAGGGAGGGGGGCTCGTGTTCAAGAGAATCGCGATCGTTGTCATGGTGCTGCTACTGGTACTGGCGCAGGGCTATTTCATCTATGCCATCCAGCACGGTGCCGGCGACGCATTCGCCGACACCTGGGCCGGTTTTGACGTCGTCCAGTCGGGCTACTCGCATTTCGTGTTTCGCACGATCAAGGGATGGTGGTCCTTGCCCATGCTTTGTCTGTGCCTTGCGGCGGTGGCCGCAAAAAGCGGTCGGACGCGCCATGCAGCGCTTGCGCTCACGGTCAGCGTCGTCGGCATCGTTGCGTTGTTGGCGGCCGCGTACGCCCCCGGGTTGTTCATCTCCGTGTGAGCTCTGCCGACGGAGGGCCGGTGACCGGTTCCATCGCGCATCCGGCGCTGCACGTCGTCCGCCAGCGCAGGGCGATAGCCTGTTTGCCGGAAGCCCCGTTCGAGGAGTGATATCCATGCCCCAGATCATCCCCATGCAGCCCGTCCGCCATCTGCCGCGGGCGATCGCGTTTTACGAGAAGCTCGGTTTCACCCTCGAAGACCGCCGTGACGACTGGGGCTGGGCGAAGCTGCGCTGGGGCGATTGCCAGGTGATGCTGGACCAGTCGATCAACGTGAACCCGGACGCGCCGCGCGGCGCGGTGCTGTACCTCTATCCCGACGACATCAGCGTCTTCCATGCGCAGGTGCGGGCGAACGGGCTGGACGTGCCGGAGTTGGAGACTACGTTCTACGGCATGCGCGAGTTCCGGATCGACGATCCAGATGGCAACCGGCTGTGGATAGGGCAGGTGGAGGCGGCCTGACCTCCGCGGGCGAGGAATCGCGTTGGAAGAGCGTGTGCCCCACACGGGCGCGCTCTCCTTCCCTGATGGAGCCCGTGCCATGCCCGTACAGCGCGATCGTCCGTATGCCGGAATGAATTTCCACGTCGACCTCGGTCTGGGCGACGGGCCCGATGCGGGCGTGTCCGAGGTGGTCTTCCCCGAAGCCCGTCTGCTGGTGAACGAGTACCGCAATGGCAACGACAGGGTGCTGGAGGCGACGAAACTCCCCACGCTGACCCGGTACGACAACCTGCTGCTGCGCCGGGGCGTGGCCGGTTCCCTCGCCTGGTATCAGTGGTGGGATGAGGCACGCAATGGGGGCGATGCGCGGCGCACGGTCACCATCACGTTGCTGGACGAGCAGGGCAACCCGGTGATGCGTTGGCGCTTCCTGCGGGCGCGACCGGCGGCGTACGCGCCTTCACCGATGGATGCGGCGGTGGGCGACACCCTGTTCGAGACACTCGAGATCGCTTTCGAACGTTTCGAAATGGAATGACGGTCAGGCGCCGGGATCGCGCGGGGAGGGGTCGCGCAGGTAATCCAGCGCGAAGCCGATGACCAAGCCGAGCAGGGCACAGCCAAGTGCCATGGCGGCAGACGAAGGTGCCTTGCCGGTCAGGTGGAACAAGGCCAGACCCGCCGCGATGCCGAGCAACGGAGGGACCACCAGGCGAGGCCTGCTCCACAGGCCGCCGAGCAGTGCGGCGATCAGTTCCATGGCCGACTCCCGATGATCGACACCGGGAGCATAGCCCGTGGCTCAGAGCTTGCTGAAGAGCGTCGCGGCCACCAGCAGGCCGAAGCCGGCAACCACCAGCCAGAACGCATGCGGAGCCAGCACCGGCACGTAGCCGAACTTCGCGGCGATGCCGCCGCCGCCCAGCAGCAGGGCGATCAGCCAGACACCGAAGGTGGGAGGAGTGAGTTTCATCGGGGAGTCTCTTGAGGGTTCGAGAAGAGATCGTCGTACGACCGGGAATCCGGTCAGAAGCTCATGAACAGGCCGCCGTTCACCGGCAGGTTGGCGCCGGTGATGTAGCCGGCATCGTCCGCGGTAAGAAAGGCGACTGCGCGCGCGATGTCGGCTGGCTGGCCGATGCGCCCGACGGGGACCGACGCCACGGTCCGCTCGCGGACCTCGTCCGGCATGGACCGGGTCATCGGCGTTTCCACGTAACCGGGCGAGACGCTGTTGACGGTCACGCCCTTGCGCGCGACTTCGCGGGCCAGCGACATCGAGAAACCGTGCAGGCCGGCCTTGGCCGCGGCGTAGTTCACCTGGCCGAAGTTGCCGGTCTGGCCGCTCACCGAACTGATGTTGACGATGCGGCCGAAACCGCGCGCCTGCATGCCGTCCACCGCGTGCCGGCACAGGTTGAACACGCTGTCCAGGTTCACGCCCATCACCGCGTCCCATTGCGCCTTGTCCATCTTGCGCAGGGTGGCGTCGCGGGTGATGCCGGCGTTGTTGACCAGGATGTCGAGGGCGCCGTGGCGCGTTTCCACCTCGTGCACGAAGGCGGCGCAGGCGTCGAAGTCGGCCACGTCGACGACGGCGGTCTCGATGTCCAGCGAGGCGGTACGGGCCCGGAACTCGGCCAGGCGTTCGGGGGAGGCGGGCAGGTCGGCGGCGATCACCTTGCGGCCGGCGTTCGCCAAGGCCTGGCAGATCGCCAAACCCAGACCGCCCAAGCCACCGGTCACCACGGCAATGCGTTGCGTCATGCGAAGTTCCTGAGGGTGTGGCTCAAAAAAAGGCCCGCGCAACAGGGCGCGGGCCGGGTCTCACTACGTAGCGGATCAACGAGCGCGCGTTTTCGGCGTCTCGCGCGGAGCGTCCTTCGGCTTGACCGTCGTGGGGCGGCCCATGCCGCCGGTCAGGTTGCGCTGGAACTCCTGCCACAACTCCATGTTGCGTTCGGTCAGCTGGTTCATCATGGTCCAGGGCGTCTGGCCCAGCAGGTTGCCCATCTGGCTGCGGAACTGCTGCTGCTGCTCCATGAACAGCTGCATGCTGCGCTCCAGGTAGTTGCCCATGAAGCCCTGCAGCGAGTCGCCATAGAAGCGGATGATCTGGCTGAGCAGCTGCGTGGACAGGACCGGCTCGCCGTCCTGTTCCTGCTCGCTGATGATCTGCAGCAGCACCGTGCGGGTCAGGTCGTCGCCGGTCTTGGCGTCGCGGACCTCGAAATCCTCGCCGTCCACGATCAGCTGGCGCACATCCTCGATGGTGATGTAGCTGGAGATCTCCGTGTCGTACAGACGACGGTTGGGATACTTCTTGATGATGCGGATCGCAGCCATTGAGTCTTCGCTCTAAACGCGTATTGCAGCAGCATGACGCAGCGCAACAGCCCTTGCAACAGGCCGGAGGGCAGGGTGTCCCTGTTCAGGGAGAGCAGGGCGCCGGAACGGGAAAGACGTGATCCTTCGCCGGCAGCTGCATCGCAGGAGGCCGGCGCCCCAACTCCCCGTTCCCGCGCTGCCTCACCACCCCATATGGTGGCCGCCGTTGATGTCCAGGTTGGAGCCGGTGATCCAGCTGGCCTGTTCGTCGACCAGGAAGGCGACCGCGTAGGCGATTTCCTCGGGCTTGCCGAGCCGGCCGGTGGGTATGTCGGCGGCGATCTTGGCGCGGACTTCCTCCGGCACCGCCATCACCATGTCGGTGGCCACGTAGCCGGGCGACACCGTGTTGACGGTGATGCCGAGCTTTGCGTTCTCCCGCGCGAGCGAAATGGTGAAGCCATGCATGCCGGCCTTGGCGGCGGCGTAGTTGGCCTGTCCGTACTGTCCCTTCAGGCCGTTGATCGAACTGATCTGGATGATGCGGCCCCACTTGCGGTCGCGCATCCCTTCGATCACCGGACGGGTGACGTTGAACACCGAATTGAGGTTGGTGTTGATGACGTCGCCCCACTGGGTGGCGGTCATCTTGTGGAAGGTGCCGTCGCGGGTGATGCCGGCGTTGTTGATGAGGATCTCGACCGGGCCCAGCGTCTGTTCCACCTCCTTCACCATCGCCTGCGCCTCGTCCGGCGAGGTCACGTCGCCCTTCACCAGCGCGATGTCGTAGCCGTCGGCCTTCATCTGCGCCTGCCACGCGCGCGCCTTCTCCTCGTTGCGGTAGTTGGTGGCGACCTTGTGGCCCATGTCGGCCAGCTTCTTGCAGATGGCGGTACCGATACCTCCGGTGCCGCCGGTGACCAGGGCGACGCGCGATGTCATTGGGGGATCTCCGTATACCGCCGCAAGCCGACGGCGATCCGATTCTAGACAGCGCCTGCAACAGGGTTGTTGTGCGCCGCAGCGAATGTCATGTGTGTCACTTTTGGCAGGCGCTCGGGCCGGAAGCCGCGGGCCGCGGCCTGCATCGCCTGGGTCACCGTCGGCAGGCCGGCGAGCAGGGCAGGCGCCTGTCCCAGCGCCTGCCAGGCGGCGCGGAGGGCGGGCAGGGGTGACGCATCGTCCACCGGCAGGGCGGCCATCGACTTGGACAGCTTGTCGCCGTGGACGTCGACGATCAGCGGCAGATGAAGGTAGCGCGGCCTGGGCAGGCCCAGCGCGCGCTGCAGCAGGATCTGGCGGGGGGTGGAGTCGAGCAGGTCCGCCCCGCGCACGACATCGGTGATGCCCTGTTCCGCATCGTCCACGACCACCGCCAACTGGTAAGCCCAGTAGCCATCCGCTCGGCGCAGGACCACGTCGCCGACGTCGCGATCGACCGCCTGCGCGATGCGGCCCTGCAGGCCATCGATGAAGTCCACGGCTGTGCCCTCGTCAACACGTAGCCGCACGGCGGCCGGCCGGGAGGGGTCGCGCGCGACGCAGCGGCGATGGATGCCCCCGACAGACGCCAGCTCGCTGCGGCTGCAACGGCACTCGAAGGCCGCGCCCCCGGCCAGCAAGCGCTCCAGTGCATGCGCATACCGCGCATAGCGCCGGCTCTGCCAGACGACGGGCAGGTCGGAGGTCATGCCGAATGCGGCCAGCGTGGCCAGTTGGGCATGGGCGGCGCCCGGAACTTCGCGGGGGGGATCCAGGTCCTCCACACGCACCAGCCACTCCCCCTGATGGTGTCGCGCCAGCAACCAGCTGCCCAATGCCGCCACCAGCGAGCCGAAATGCAGCGGGCCGGTAGGCGAGGGCGCGAAGCGTCCGCGGTAATGAGGGTGGGGAAGCGTCTCGGTCATTCGTCGGAAAGAAAGGAAAGCTGAACCGCACAGTCAGCCATTGGCTTGAATTCGTGTCGCCACAACCGCAATTCTGCGGCGTCCACCTCTGTTCTTGCACGTCATTTCTGGAGCTTCAACCGTGTTCACGCGCGTCGCCCTGTTCCTCGCTACCAACCTGGCCGTCCTGGTCCTGGCCGGCATCGTCATGTCGCTGCTGGGGGTGAACCCCAACCAATTGGGGGGGCTGCTGGTCTTCGCCGCCATCTTCGGCTTCGGCGGATCGCTGATCTCGCTGCTGACCTCCAAGTGGATGGCCAAGCGTGCCACCGGCGCGCAGGTGATCGAGCAGCCGCGTAACGATGCCGAGCGCTGGCTGGTGGCCACCGTTCAGCGCCAGGCGCAGGCGGCCGGTATCGGCATGCCGGAAGTCGCCGTCTACGATGCGCCGGAGATCAATGCCTTCGCCACCGGCGCCAACCGCAACAACGCCCTGGTGGCGGTGTCGACCGGCCTGCTGCGTTCGATGAACCAGGACGAGGCCGAGGCCGTGCTCGGCCACGAGGTGGCGCACGTCGCCAATGGCGACATGGTGACCATGGCCCTGCTGCAGGGCGTGCTGAACACCTTCGTCATCGTGCTGGCGCGCGTGGTGGGCGGCGTGGTGGACAGCTTCCTGTCCGGCAACCGCGAGGGCGAGGGCCGTGGTTTCGGCTACTACATCATCGTGATGGTGCTGGAAGTCGTGTTCGGCCTGTTCGCCACCATGATCGCCATGTGGTTCTCGCGCCGCCGCGAATTCCGCGCCGACCACGGGGGTGCCTCGCTGGCGGGCCGGCAGAAGATGATCGCCGCGCTGGAGCGCCTGAAGCAGCAGCAGCGCCCCAGCACATTGCCGGCCCAGGTGGAAGCGTTCGGCATCGCCGGCGGCATCGGCCAGGGCATGAAGAAGCTCTTCCTCAGCCACCCGCCGCTGGAGGAGCGCATCGCCGCGCTGCGCGCACAGCAGGCCACGGTCGCCTGAGCCGCGCGAGGCCGCAGGAACGAAAAACCCGCCGGAAGGCGGGTTTTTTTCAGCGTTTTTCGTAGGAGCGGGCCATGCCCGCGATGCTTTTTTGGACCAACGACGGAGAGCATCGCGGGCGTGGCCCGCTCCTGCAAGCGCGAGAGCGTGCTCAGCTAAAGTCGTAGTTCATCAGCGGTCCCGGCGCCGCCAGGAAGTTGCCTTCCACGTAATCCACATTAGCGGTGAACAGGAAGGCCATCGTCGCCGCATCCTGCACATGCTCGGCCACGGTCAGGATGCCCAGGGCCTGCGCGCGCTCTGCGATCTCGCGGATCTTCTGCTGGTGTTCGGCATTGCGGCCCAGGTCCTCGCTGAAGACGCGGTCGATCTTGAGGAAGGTGGGCTGGAAGTGCGACAGCAACTGGAACGAATCCAGGCCCGCGCCGAAATGCTCCAGGCCCACGTGGCAGCCCAGCTTGGCCGCGGCGGTCTGGAAGGCCTGCGCCTGGCGCAGGTGGGTGAACACCTTGGCCTCCGGCGTCTGCAGCCACAGGCGGTCGCCGGGCACGTCGTGCGCGGCCAGCTGCCGGGCGATGAGGTCGAGCAGGCGGTTGTCGGCGAAGGACGCCGGGCTGACCTTGACCACCATGCGCGTGTCGTGGCCGTTGCGCTTGCGTTCGGCCAGGACCTCGATGGCGCGGTTCACCACCCAGCGGTCGATGGCATCGAGCAGGCCGTTGTCCTCGGCGATGCCGATGAAGGACTGCGGCTGCACGATCTCGCCGTTGGACTCCAGGCGCAGCAGCGCCTCGTAGACCTCGCCGGGCTCGGCCTGCAGGCTGACCACGGGCTGGTAATGCAGGCGGAAGCTGTCGTCCTGCAGCGCTTCGCGCAGCCGCTGGATCCAGTTCTGCACGCGCTCTTCCTCGGCGCGGTCCACGGCGCCCGGGTCGAAGATCTCGAAGCGGTTGCCGCCCAGGTTGGTGGCGGCCTGCAGGCAGTCCGTCGCGCGCGTCAGCACGGGGCCGACGCTGGCGATCTTCTCGCCGATCTGCACGCCGCCCAGGCTGGCGGTCACCGAGGCCGAGCGTTCGCCCACATTGAACACGTGCGAGGCATAGGCCGCGCGGAGCTTCTCGGCCAGGGCGGCGGTATGGGCGTGGTTGCCGCGCAGCAGAACGGCGAACGTGCGCTCGCCGAAGCGGGCCGCGATGCAGCTGTCGTCCAGCTTTTCGGACAGGCGCGCCGCCAGCGCGGCGGCCAGGTCGTCGGCCGAATCGATGCCAATGTCGGCCAGCAGGCGCTGGTAGTGGTCGGGTTCGACCAGCAGCAGGCCGTACTGGTCTTCGCCGCGGGCCACCGCGGCCACCGCCGTCTCCAGCTCGCGCAGGAAGGTGGGGCGGTTGAGCAGGCCGGTGACCATGTCGCGCTGGCGCAGATCCTCCACCTCGCGGGCCAGTTCGGGATCGAACTCCTCGCGGCGGCGGAACACCACCTGCACGCAGGGCTCGCCCTCGTAGGTGGCGGTGGCGAATTCCAGCGTGGCCGGGAAACTGTCGCCGTCCAGGCTGCGCGCTTCCAGCTCGAAGCGCGGCGGCGGCGGTTCGCCCTTGCTGAGCTTCTTCAGCAGGGCCTTGAAGTCGCTGACGTACTGCGGACCCACCAGGTCCAGCAGCGACAGGCCTTCCACATCCTCGAACGACTCGAAGCCGAACATCTCCAGGTAGGCATCGTTGGCCCGGATGTGCATGCCTTCGTGGATGTAGGCGATCGGGTCGCGCGATGACGAGATCAGTGCGTCGCACCGGCGCTCGGTCTCGCGCATCTGGCCTTCCAGGCGGCGCTGCGAACGGCGCGCGTCCAGGTCGGCCCACTCCCGCCGCAGTACGGTCAGCACGTGGTCCGGCCGCCCGCGCAGGGCGACCGCGCGTGCGCCGGCCGCCTGGTCGGCCAGCAGGTCGGTCTCGGTGATGGCATCGGCCAGCACGATGACGGGGATGTCCTTGCCGCTCCCGTCCACCTGTGCCAGTACCGTGGCCAGCGGGATGCCCTTGGCGGTGCGGGAGGCCAGCAGCAGGTCCATGGGCTGGGACGCCACCATCTGTCCCAGTTCGCCGGCGTCGAGCGGCCGCAGGGGGCGCACGGCGATGCCGCCGTTGCGCAGGGTGGACACGATGGCCTCGGCGTCTTCGGCGCTGTCGTCCACGAGGGTCAATCGAAGGGTGGTGTCTTTGCCGATCTGCATGCAGCGGGTCCGCCGGGGGTGCGGGTTTAATACACGAAGGGGCGCGAAGCGTCCAATGCACGCGTCGCAGATGCGGCGGCGCGTCGCAGCCTGCGGCCTAGAGCGGACGCTTGCCGGTGTCGCCGGGGATCTCGCGCACCAGTCGGGGCACGAGGTAGCCGGACAGCCGGGCGGCCAAGCCGGCGTGGAGCGCGCGTGCATGCGCGTCGTCCACTTCGAAGTGGGCCACGCCGGCGACCCGGTCGAGCTGGTGCAGGTAGTAGGGCAGCACGCCGGCCGCGAAGCCGCGTTCGCTCAGTGCGGCCAAGGCGTCCACGCTGTCGTTCACGCCACGCAGCAGCACGGCCTGGTTGAGCAGGTGCACGCCGGCCGCGCGCAGGCGCCCGAGCGCCGCGTCGACGGTGCCGTCGAACTCGTTGGCGTGGTTGGCATGGACCACGAGGGTCACCGGCCAGGGCAGGGTCGAAAGCCAGCCCATCAGGCCGTCATCGACGCGCTCGGGCACCACGATGGGCAGGCGGCTGTGGATGCGCAGGCGGCGCAGGTGGGGAATATCCGCCAGCGCGCTGGTCAGTTCGGCCAGCTTGCCGTTGGACAGCGACAGCGGATCGCCACCGGAAAGCAGCACCTCTTCGATCGAGGCGTCCTGGCGGATGAGGTCGACAGCCTCGCGCCAGCCGTCGCGGGCCGCGGTTTCCTCCGCATAGGGGAAGTGGCGACGGAAGCAGTACCGGCAGTGGATCGCGCAACTGCCCGTAGCCACCAGCAGGGCACGGCCGCGGTACTTCTGGATGACGCCGGGCGCGGTTTTCGCCGCGCCGTCGCCCACCGCGTCCAGGTCGAAGCCCGGCATGGGGCGCATCTCGTCGTCCAGGGGCAGGACCTGGCGCAGCAGCGGATCGCGCGGGTCGCCGCGGCGCATGCGGGCCACGAAGCCACGCGGCACCCGCAGCGGGAACTGGGCCATCGCTTCGTCCGACAGGCGCGGGGCCAGGCCGTCCAGCCCCAGCAGGTCCAGCAGTTCGCGCGGATCGCGCACGGCCTCCCGCAGGGCCTGCTGCCAGCGGACGGGCACCAGCGCGGCAGGCTGTCGGGGTTCGGAGGCTGCGGTTATCATGTCGGGTCTGAAAACAAGCACCCGCCGGGTCCGGCGGGTTCCCCATTCTATCCGGCCGGCCGTGTCCCGCGGCGGGTTTGTCTCACCCCAAGGAGTTTATCCATGGCCAGTTACGGCATGAACGATGTCAAGAACGGGATGAAGATCCTCGTCAACAACGAGCCTTCCGTCATCACCGACACCGAGTACGTGAAGCCGGGCAAGGGCCAGGCGTTCACGCGCGTGAAGTACCGCCAGATCCGCACCGGCCGCGTGCAGGAAATCACCATGAAGAGCACCGACTCGGTCGAGGCGGCGGACGTGGTGGACACCGACATGCAGTACCTGTATTCCGACGGCGAGTACTGGCACTTCATGCAGCAGGAAACATTCGAGCAGGTGCAGGCCGACAAGGCCGGCATGGCCGGCGCCGAGAAGTGGCTCAAGGGCGAGGAGCAGTGCGTGGTCACGCTGTACAACGGCACCCCGATCCAGGTGACCCCGCCGAACTTCGTCGAACTGAAGATCGTAGAGACCGATCCGGGCGTGAAGGGCGACACCGCCGGTACCGGCGGCAAGCCGGCCACGCTGGAAACCGGCGCGGTCGTGCGCGTGCCGCTGTTCGTCGGCCAGGACGAGATCATCAAGGTCGACACGCGCTCGGGCGACTACGTCAGCCGCGTGAAGTGATGGAGCATCTTGCGCTGTATCTGGGCGTCTGGGCGGTGGGCGTGCTGCTCGCCGGCCTGGGCGTGATGCTGTGCTGGAATGCGACCCTGCCGCGGCTGTTCCCCAGCGTGCCGCGGCTGGGCTACGGGCGCGCCCTGGCCCTGATGCTGCTGTGCTGGCTGCTGTTCGGCGCCGGTGCCATCGGGCTGACCTACACGCTGGGATTCTGAGCCGAGGCCCCATGAGCGACCGCATCCCCGAAGCCTGCGACCTGTTGATCGAAGCCGGTTTCGTGGTGCCGGTCGTCCCGCACGGGGTGGTGCTGGAACACCATGCGGTCGCCGTGACCGGCGGCCGCATCGTGGCGGTCCTGCCGGTGCCGGAGGCGCGCTTGCGCTTCGCGCCGCGCGAGACGGTGTCGCGCCCGGATGCGGCGCTGATCCCGGGCCTGGTGAACGCGCATACGCACAATCCGATGACGCTGCTGCGCGGCGTCGCCGACGACCTGCCGCTGAAGGTCTGGCTGCAGCAGCACATCTGGCCGATAGAGGCGGCCGTGATCGGCCCGGACTTCGTCGCCGACGGCATCACCCTGGCGATCGCCGAGATGCTCCGTGGCGGCACCACCTGCGTCAACGAGAACTACTTCTTCCCCGACGTGCAGGCGGCCACCTACAAGCGCCACGGCTTCCGCGCGCGCGTGGGCCTGCCGGTGATCGACTTCCCCACCGCGTGGGCGGCGTCGGACGACGAGTACTTCGACAAGGCCGACGAGGTGCACGACCAGTGGCGCGACGACGCCCTGATCGCGACCGCGTTCGCCCCGCATGCGCCGTACACCGTCAACGATGCGAACTTCGAACGCGTGCGCATGCTGGCCGACCAGCTGGACATTCCCGTGCACCTGCACCTGCACGAGACCGCGCAGGAAGTCGAGCAGTCGCTGGAAAAGCACGGCCAGCGTCCGATCGCCAGGCTGGACCGGCTGGGGCTGGTCAACGAGCGGCTGATCGCCATCCACATGACCCAGCTGACCGAGGCCGAGATCCATCTGTGCGCCGAGCGTGGCGTCAGCGTGGTGCATTGCCCGGAATCCAACCTCAAGCTCGCCTCCGGCTTCTGCCCGGCCTGCGCGCTGGAACGGGCGGGTGTGAACCTGGCCATCGGCACCGACGGCTGCGCCAGCAACAACGATCTGGACATGTTCAGCGAAACCCGCACCGCGGCCCTGCTGGCCAAGGCGGTGGCGCAGGATGCCGCGGCACTGGATGCGTTCAGCGCGCTGCGCGCGGCCACCCTGGGCGGGGCGAAGGCGATCGGCTTCGACGACCGCGTCGGCTCCATCGAGCCGGGCAAGGAGGCCGACCTGGTGTGCGTGGACCTGTCCGCGCTGGAAACCCAGCCGCTGCATCACGTGGTGTCCCAGCTCATCTACGCCACCGGGCGCCAGCAGGTCAGCGACGTCTGGATCGCAGGCCGGGCCCGGCTGCGGCAGCGCATGCTGGTGGATATCGACATCGAAGGCGTCCTGTCCAACGCGCGCCAGTGGCGCGAGCGGATCGCCGGCATCCGTCTTTCCTGAGCCATGCGTGACGGCGTCATGGCCGGCATCGTCTTACAATGACGGCATGACCACCTCGACTGCGCCCCGCGACGACAATTTCAGCCAGGCCGAACTCGACAAGTTCGGCGCATTGGCCAACCGCTGGTGGGACCCCGATGGTCCCCAGAAGGCGCTGCACGCGCTGAATCCGGTCCGCCTGCAGTATGTGCGCGACCGGGCACGTCTTGCCGGCGCGACCGCGCTCGACGTTGGCTGTGGCGGCGGATTGCTGAGCGAAGCCCTTGCAAGCGAGGGTGCTCAGGTCACCGCGATCGACCTGGCGCCGGAACTGGTGAAGGTGGCGCGACTGCACCGGCTGGAATCCGGTGTGCAGGTGGACTACCAACTGCGCTCGGTGGAATCGCTGGCCGAGGAGCGGCCCGGCAGCTTCGACGTGATCACCTGCATGGAAATGCTGGAGCACGTGCCCGATCCAACGTCCATCATCCGCGCCTGCCATGCACTGCTGAAGCCGGGCGGGCAGCTGTTCCTGTCCACGCTCAACCGCACGCCGGCGGCGTTCGCCCTAGCGATCGTCGGCGCGGAATACGTCGCCCGCCTGCTACCGAAGGGCACGCATCACTACAAGGAATTCATCCGTCCGTCGGAACTGGCCTCGTGGCTGCGCGATGCAGGGCTGCAACTGCAGGACGTGTCCGGCCTGGCCTACGAGCCGTGGCGGCAGCGCGCACGGCTGAGTACGCGCACCGACGTGAACTACCTGGCCTGCGCGGTGAAGCCGTGACGTCGGCGGGGTTCCCGCGTGCCGCCCTGTTCGACCTGGACGGCACGCTGCTGGACAGCGCGCCGGACATGCTGGCCACCGCCAACAGGATGCGCGCCTCGCGGGGCATAGCGCCGATGACGCTGGACCTGTTGCGGCCGCATGTCTCCAAAGGGGCGCGTGCCATGCTGGCCGCGGCGTTTCCGGAGATGGAACAGGGTCCCCGCGAAGCGCTGGTGCCCGAATTCCTGGCGATCTACCGGGAAGAGCTGGGACGGCACAGCGTGCTGTTCGACGGCGTGGCCGCGATGCTGGCCGCGCTCGAAGCGGCGGGCAGCACCTGGGGCATCGTGACCAACAAGCCCGAATACCTCGCGCGCGCTATCCTGCCCCAGTTCGGCTGGGATACGCGTTGTGCGGTACTGATCGGCGGCGACACGCTGGCCGAAAAGAAGCCGCACCCGTTGCCGCTGCAGGTCGCCGCCGAACGCATCGCCATCGCCATCGCCGACTGCGTCTACGTAGGCGACGACGAGCGTGACATCCAGTCCGCCCGTGCCGCCGGCATGCCGTCGGTCGCAGCGCTGTGGGGCTATCGCCAGGCGCATGAGGAGCCGGCGCTGTGGTTGGCCGACGTGATGGTGGGAGTGCCCGCTGCGCTCATCGATCCGTCGGCATGGCCTTCGGCCCGGAGTCTCGTGGGAGCGACGTAAGTCGCGACCGCACGATCGCAGTCCTCCGCTGCCTGCGCGCACCCGCATCCCGGTCGCGACTTGCCAGTACCGGCATGCCGGTACTCCTCCTACAGGGTTCCACTGCATGTCCGATTCCGCCGCCCTCGACAGCTTCCTCGACAAATGGCGTGCACGCTGGCCCGAGTGGTCGGTGGGCGAGATCTTCGTCGTGCCGGAGCGACGCGACATCGTGGTGGCATGGTTCGCGCTGTTGCAGGAGTTCGAGGACGTGCTGAACATCGCCGGCGACCCGCTGCCGGCGGACGCCAAGCTGGCCTGGTGGGGCGAGGAACTGCGCGGCTGGGCCTCGCAACGTTCGCGTCATCCGCTCGGCCGTCGCCTCGAACCGGTGCGCGCCGACTGGGCGCGGCTTGCCGACGCGTTGCCCACGCTTGCAGAAGCTCGCACGGTACCGCGGGATCGCGAGGCGGGCTTCGCCGCGTTGTCGCGTTATGGCGAAGCGGTTGCTGTCGTGGAGAGCGGGGTGCTGGGTCACATGCCCGCCTCGCAGGCCATCGTCGCGGAGATGCTGTCTGCCCGCTTGATGGAGGTCGGCGGCGTGGCCGTGCCGGTGAACCTGCGGCAAGGCGCGGATGAAGCGGGCCAGCTCAGGGCCTGGGCCACCGCGTTGCTCGAAGCCTGGCCCCCGCGCGACGGCGCGCGCGAGCGTCGCCTGCTGTCCGCATATATGCATGGCCGCCTTCTCCGTTTCGCGCGCCGGGGCGAACCTGCGCCGCTGCCGTCGCGGGCCTCTCTGCTGTTCACCGGCTGGCGCGCCGCGCGCGGCGGCTGAAGGGCCCGCTTATCGCGCCGATAGGTTCGGAAGCATGCTGTAACGGACTGTTTCATCGAGCGATTCGGGGGCAGGGGGTACAATGCGCGGCATCCACTCCCCCGTGCATGACGATGGCTCCCTCGCTCCCCGCGGCGCCCCGCGCCGATCTTCCCGATGTCGCCCACCAGCGCGTGCCGCTGGCGCGCCCCCTGGACTGGGTGGGCATGGAGAACATCGCGTTGCCGGTCCGCCTGCCGGACGGGCAGGGTGGGCAGCTGCAGGTGGCCGCCAGCATCGACCTGTCGGTGAACCTGGCCCATGCCGATGCGCGCGGCATCCACATGTCGCGTCTCTACCTGGAACTGCAGGACGGTCTGGCGCGCGAGTCCATCACGCCTGCCGGCCTGCGCCACCTGCTGCAGACCAGCGTGGACTCGCAGGCCGGGCTGGCCACGCAGGCCCGGCTGCGTATCCGCTACGAGGCGCTGCTGCAGCGGAAGGCGCTGGAAAGCGATTACGCCGGCTGGAAGCGCTACCCGGTCGAGATCGAGGCCGCACTGGCCGACGGTCATCTCCTGCTGGCGCTGTCGTTCGCCGTCGAATATTCCAGCACCTGTCCGGCCTCGGCCGCGCTGTCGCGCCAGGCCAACGCCGAGCGCTTCGCCGAGGATTTTGCAGCGGCACGTCCGCTGTCGGTCAACGTGGTGCACGACTGGCTCGCGTCCGAGCGCGGCCTGGCTGCCACGCCGCATGCGCAGCGCAGCCGGGCCAGTGTGCGTGTGGAGTTGCGGCCGCAGTTCGACGAGTTGCCGTTGGTGACGCTCGTGGACGCCATCGAAGCCGCGCTGGGCACGCCAGTGCAGACCGCGGTGAAGCGGGTGGACGAACAGGCCTTCGCCCGCCTCAACGCGGAAAACCTGATGTTCTGCGAAGACGCCGCGCGCCGCGTGGCCTCGGTACTGGCGAACGATCCGCACATCGCCCGTTACGACGCCACGGTGGCGCACTACGAGAGCCTGCATCCGCACGATGCGGTGGCCCGGGTCAGCGGCAGCAACGATTGAGGCCTCGGTTGCCGGATGTGGGAGCGACGTGAGTCGCGATCGCCCTCAAAGCAAAGCTTCGCGACTTACGTCGCTCCCACAACGGCAGGGTGGGTTACTTCCCGCGTTCGAGTACCAGCAGCGGATCGATACGCGTATCGAACCAGTTCATTCCCCAGTGCAGATGCGGTCCCGTCGCACGCCCGGTGGCGCCCACGGCTCCGATGACCTGTCCCGGTTCGATCCGGTCGCCCACCTTCACGTCGATGCGTGACAGGTGCAGGAAATTGGAACTGACGCCATGGCCATGGTCCAGCAGCACGGTGCCACCGGTCAGATAGAGGTCGGGCGACGCGAACGTCACCACGCCACCGGCCGGCGCTCTCACCGGTGTCCCGTCCGGTGCCGCGATGTCCATGCCCGAGTGGCCCGCGCCGGGCTGGCCGTTGTAGACGCGCGCATTGCCGAAGCGGCCGCTGATGCGCCCCTGCACCGGCCACTGGAAAGGAAGCGCGAAGTCGGTGCGCTCATCGTCGCGCTCGCGCGCGGCGGTGACGAGCGCCTGCTCGCGCTGGATGCGCGCGGCGATCTCCGGCGGTGGATTGACGGTCTTCGGTGGCACGCCGTTGACATGTTCGACCGGCCAGTCGCGCGGCGTCACTGCGATGCTGACGGGTTCCACGCGGCCCGAGGGCAGGGTGACATCGACCTTCAGCGGGCCGGTCTCATCGCGGCCCACGCCGAACGCGACGGTGCCGTAGCCCGTGGCGCGCAACAAGCGTTCGCGGTAGCGCACCTGGCTGCCCGGTGGCACCTTGCCGAACACCAGCGCGCCCTGCGGCACGCTGGCGGGAAACACGACACGCTCTTCCTGTGGAACCGGGGCTGCCGGCCCCACGTCCTGCGCAACGACGAGCGGTACCCAGCCGGCACAGACAGCGGCGAACAGCGCCGCGACGATCAACTTCAACGCGCGAACTCCAGGCGCTGGCCGTTGGGTGTGCCGACCAGATGCTGGCCATTCCAGACCATGCGGCCATTGACCCAGGTGGCGCCGATCCGCGAACGGAACGTGCGGCCCTCGAACGGCGACCAGCCGACCTTGGACAGCACGTCCTCGCGCTTCACCGTGAACGGCTCGTCGTCGATCAGCACCAGGTCGGCGAAATAGCCTTCGCGCAGGTAGCCGCGATCCTTCACGTCGAACAGCTGCGCCGGGGCATGGGCGAACTTCTGCACCACGCGGGCGACGTCCATGCGGCCTTCGTGCACCAGTTCCAGGGCGGCCACCAGGGCGTACTGCACCAGCGGCAAGCCCGAGGGCGCCTGAACGTAGGGCTTTTCCTTCTCTTCCAGCGTGTGCGGGGCATGGTCGGTGGCCAGCACATCGACCACGTCGTCCACCAGCGCCTTGATCAGCGCTTCGCGATCGCCGGCATCCTTGATGGCGGGATTGCACTTGATCAGGTTGCCCAGCGCGGCGTAGTCGGCACGGTCGAAGCGCAGGAAATGGATGCAGGTCTCGGCGGTGATCTGCTTGCACTTGCCATCGGGCTGCACCAGCGGGCCCGGCGTGAACAGCGCCAGTTCGTCGGCCGTGGAGATGTGCAGCACGTGCAGACGGGTGCCGTGCCTGCGCGCCAGCGACATCGCCAGACGGGTGGACGTGATGCAGGCCTCGCGGCTGCGGATGTCGGGGTGGTGCTCGGCACTCAGCGCATCGCCGTACTTGGCCTGGAATGCCGCCAGGTTGGCGTCGATGGTCGGCGTGTCTTCGCAGTGGGTGATGATCGGCGTGGGCGCTTCGCGGAAGATCGCGTCCAGTGTGTCGGGATTGTCGACCAGCATGTTGCCGGTGGACGCGCCCATGAACACCTTGATGCCCGGCGCGGTCTTCGGGTCGAGCGTGCGGATCGCCTCCAGGTTGTCGTTGCTGGCGCCCAGGTAGAAGCCGTAGTTGCCCCAGGCGCGTCCCTTCGCGCGCTGGTACTTGTCTTCCAGCGCGGCCGCGTCCAGCGTCGGCGGGCTGGTGTTGGGCATGTCCATGAACGTGGTCAGGCCGCCGGCGACCGCCGCGGCGGATTCGGTGGCCATGTCGCCCTTGTGCGGCATGCCCGGCTCGCGGAAGTGCACCTGGTCGTCGATCATCCCCGGCAGCAGCCAGCGTCCGGCGGCATCGATCACCGTATCGTCGCCCTGGGGCCGGATTTCGGCTGCGATGCGGGCGATGCGTCCGTTCTCGATGCGCAGGTCGCCTTCGGTGACGCGACCTTCGTTGACCAGGCGGGCATTGACGATGACGGTGGCGGGCATCAGTGGTGTCCTGAACAGGAGTGGGTGGGGGAGGCGCCGTCGCGGGCAGGGACCGGGTCGTGCCCGCCGGGGTGCAGGGGATGGCAGCGGCCGATCCGGCGAAGGGCCAGCCAGCCGCCCCTGAACGGTCCGAACCGTCCGATTGCCTCCATCGCGTACTCCGAGCACGAAGGCACGAACCGGCAGCGCGGCCCCAGCAGCGGGCTTATGAAGCGCTTGTAGCCCTTCAACAGCAGGATGAGCAGACGGGCGAGCATGTTCCGATGATACCGCGTCGGGTTGCCGCTGCCCGCCGGGTAGGCTATAAAAGCGCGCTTTCCCGATGCTCGGGAAGAACAAGGAAGCGTTGTTCGTGGCTGCGAAGAAACCTGCGAAGAAGGCCGCCAAGGCCGCCAAGAAGCCCGTTCAGGCCGTCGCCAAGAAGCCTGCCGCGAAGAAGGTTGCCGCCAAGAAACCGGCTGCAAAGCCGGCGGCCAAGAAGGCGGCGCCCAAGCCTGCTGCCAAGAAGGCCGTCGCCAAGAAGGCGGTACCGGCCAAGAAGCCGGTCGCCAAGCCGGCGGTGAAGAAGGCCGCACCCGCCAAGAAGGCGGTTGCCAAGCCGGCCAAGCCTGCCGTCGCCAAGAAGCCCGCGCCGGCGCCCAAGGCGACCGCCGCCAAGGCTGCTCCGGTGAAGGCACCGGCCAAGGCCACGAAACCCGCTCCTGCCAAGCCCGCACCGAAGCCTGCCGCCAAGCCGGCTCCGGCAAAGTCCGCCCCCACCGCGGCTGCGACCAAGACTCCCGTGCCTGCGCCCGCCCCCAAGGCGGCAGTCCAGGCCCCGGCGCCCGCCGCCAAGGTTCCGTCCCCCCCGAAGCCTGTGCCAGTCCCGAAACCGAATACCAAGACCGCCAAAGCCACGTCCACCGCCGAAGCCCCCGTGAGTCCCCGTCCCGCCGCCACCCGCCCGATCGGCAAGGTCGCGGTCGCCGTGGCCGCCCGGCCTGCGGCGCCGGTCGTGCGCGGCAAGGTGAAAGAAGTGCCCTACAAGACCGATGAAGCCACCGGCCGTCCCATCGTGCCGACCGGCTACAAGCCCTCTCCCGAAGAGGAGTACATGAGCCCCTTGCAGCTCGAGTACTTCCGTCAGCGCCTGCTGCAGTGGCGCGCCGACCTGGTGGAGGAATCCAAGCAGACCATCGAGAACCTCAAGGACGAAGTCCGCGATATCGGCGATGAAGCCGAGCGTGCGACCCGCGAGACCGAGAACTCGCTGGAACTGCGCACCCGCGACCGCTACCGCAAGCTGATCGGCAAGATCGACAGCACGCTCAAGCGCCTCGAAGGCGGCGATTACGGCTACTGCGTCGACACCGGCGAAGAGATCGGCCTGGATCGCCTGGAGGCGCGCCTGACCGCCGAGCGCACCATCGACGCCCAGGAGCGCTGGGAGCATCTGCAGAAGCAGCAGGGCGACTGAGTCCTGCATCCAGCGCATGGAGAACCCCGCCTTGGCGGGGTTTTTCTTTTCCGGCCCGGACGATCTTGGCCTACTGCAGTTCGCGCAGGTCCAGCCGCCGCAGCCGGGGTGCCTTCCATGCCGTGATGCCGGCGACGGAGAGGATGGCGAAGCCGCCGAGGATCACCGCGGGCACCAGTCCCAGCAGCCTGGCCATCGTGCCCGCGTAGAACGCGCCCAGTTCGTTCGACGAACTGACGAAGATGCCGTTGATCGACGACACCCGGCCGCGCATCTCGTCGGGCGTGGACAGCTGCAGGATGGTCGAACGCACCACCACCGACACACCGTCGCACATGCCGTAGAACAGCAGGATGGCCGCCGACAGCCAGAAGCTGCGCGACAGGCCGAACGCGATGACGGCCAGTCCGAAACCCGCCACCGCGAACAGCAGCACGCGGCCGGCGTGCTGCTGCAGCGGATGGCGTGCCAGCCACAGGCCCACGCACACCGAACCCGCCGCCGGCATCGCACGCAGGATGCCCAGGCCCTCGGGGCCGTGGTGCAGGATGTCGTGGATGAACGCCGGCAGCATCGCCACCACGCCGCCCAGCAGCACCGAAAACATGTCCAGCGCCATCGCACCCAGCATGATCTGGTTGTTCCACACGAAGCGCGCGCCCTGCGCGATGCTGGCGAAGACGGGCAGGCTGACCGCAGGCGGTCCGGGCTCCTCCACGCGCAGCCGGGCCAGCACGATGCCCGCGAGCAGTGCGAACACCACCGCCATCGCGTACGAGAGGGTCTTGCCGCCGAATCCCACCAGCACGCCACCCAGGGCGGGGCCGGTGACCAGCGCGGCCTGGAAGATCACGCTGCCCAGGCCCGCAGCGCGCACGAAGTCCTCGCGCGGCAACACCTTCGCGAACAGGGCGTTGTAGACCGGGCTGAGGAATGAGCGCGCCATGCCGGTCAGTGCGATGGCGGCGTAGATCGGCCATGTGCCGTCGAACGGCAGCCGGCCGGCCGCCACCGCCACCAGGATCACCGCCGTGGTCGCCAGCGCGCCGCAGGCGATCATGCCGGTCCGCCGTCGTGGCAGGTGGTCGACCAGATAACCGGCGAAGGGTGCCACGCAGAAGAACGGCAGGACCTCGGCCAGCCCGACCAGGCCCAGCGAGAACGGATCGCGGGTCAGTTCATAGATGTGCCAGCCGACCGTGACGGCGACGATCTGGTACGACAGCAGTGCACAGATGCGGTACGCCAGCACCGCCGCGTAGCCGCGGTTGCGCAGCAGCGAGAAGGCGGAGCGGGACCCGGCTTCGCTCACTTCGCGTTGATGGCCGTCTCGCGGATGAAGGCCAGCAGCGAGGCCAGGCCGTTGCTGCGGGTGGGCGAGAGATGCTTGGCCAGGCCGATGTCGGCGATGTAGTCGGGCGTGGTGTCCAGGATCTCTGCGGCGGAGCGGCCCGAATAGACGCGCAGCGCCAGGAAGATCAGCCCCGACACGATCGCCGAGTCGCTGATGGCATGAAAGTCCAGTCGCGCCGCATCGCCCTCGGGCACGATCCAGACCATCGACTGGCAACCGAGCAGGCGGTGCTCCTCGCGCTTCCATTCCTCAGGGAACGGCGGCAGCTTGCGGCCCAGGTCGATCAGGTACTGGTAGCGTTCGGACCAGTCGCCGAAGAAGGCGAACTCGTCCTTGATGGCCGCTTGCGCGTCGGCGGCGGTGGGTTCGAGCGGGAAGACGGTGTCGGTCATGGTGTTATCGGTCAGGTCCGGCGTTCAGAGCTTCTTTTCCCCCGGCGGGAGAAGGAAAAGAAGGCATCCACGCCCGCTTCCAGCGCACGCCCTGCGGCGTGTCTTCCAGCAGGATGCCCTCGGCCGCCAGCTGGTCGCGGATGGCATCGGAACGGGCGAAGTCGCGGGACTTCTTCGCCGCTGCTCGTTCGTCGATCAGCGCCTGGATGCGGGCGTCGTCGTCGCTGGACGCGCCGCGACCGAACCATGCGGCGGGATCCTGCTGGAGCAGGCCCAGCACGCGGCCGGCAGCGAGGAGCTCGCCCTTCAGGCGCTGCCTGTCCGCATCGGTGGAGGCTTTGCGCGCCTCGGCGGCGATGCGTGCGACTTCGGCCAGCGCCTGCGGCGTGTTGAGGTCGTCGTCCAGCGCATCCTCGATGACCGGGGGTGTCGCAGGCGTTGCGTCCACATCGCCAAGATCACGCAACGTCCCATAAAGCCGGTCCAGCGTGTTCTTCGACTGTTCCACCAGCGCTTCGGACCAGTCCAGCGGCTGCCGGTAATGGGCAGAGAGCAGCGCGTAGCGCAGCGCTTCCGGCGGGTGCTGCTGCAACAGGTCGTGGACCTTCTCGATGTTGCCCAGCGACTTGCTCATCTTGGCGCCGCCGAAGTTGAGCATGCCGTTGTGCACCCAGAAGCGCGCGAACGTCTTGTGCGAGCCGTCGGCGTGCTTGTGCGCGCATTCGCTCTGCGCCACTTCGTTCTCGTGGTGCGGGAACTGCAGGTCCACGCCACCGGCATGGATGTCGATGGTCTCGCCCAGGTGGGCGGCGGCCATCGCCGAGCATTCGATGTGCCAGCCGGGACGGCCGACGCCCCAGGGCGAGTCCCAGCCCGGCAGGTCCGGCGTGGAGGGCTTCCACAGCACGAAGTCGCCCGGGTCGCGTTTGTAAGGGGCCACGTCGACGCGGGCGCCGGCCAGCATCTCGTCGGGATCACGGCGCGAGAGCTTGCCGTAGTCCGGGAAGCTTGCCACCGAGAACAGCACGTGACCTTCGGCGGCATAGGCGTGGCCGCCGGCGATCAGCCGCTCGATCATCGCGATGATGTGGGCGATATGGTCGGTGGCGGCGGGTTCGATGTCGGGCGCGAACTCGCCGGTCACGCCCAGCCCGGCCATGTCCTCGCGATAGGCGGCGGCGTAGCGGCCCGTGATGGCCGAGATCGGCACGCCCAGTTCCCGGGCGGCGGCGTTGATCTTGTCGTCCACATCGGTGATGTTGCGTGCGTAGCGCAGGCCGCCGTAGCGCCGGCGCAGCAGCGCGGCCAGTACGCCGAACACCACCGGCCCGCGGGCATTGCCGATATGGACGTAGTTGTAGACGGTGGGCCCGCACACGTACATCGTGGGAACGGGGCCGAGCGGTTCGAAATCCTCGACCCGACGGGTGAGGTTGTTGTGCAGGCGCAGGGTCATGGAGGCGGGGCAGGGGGAAAGCCGGTCGATTCTACCTTCTGCGTCGAAGCCAGGGGTCGGTGCGGGCTGGCGACGCCGATGTTCAGCCCCACTCAAGGCGCGGTCCCTACACTGTGACACCGGGATACCACTTTCAGGCCACATGCACCGCCTCCGCTCCGCCTTCGCCCTGTCCTGCCTGCTGCTCGCCGCGCCCGTCGTGGCGCAGGAGCGGGTGGTGCCTGCCGAAAACGTCCGCCTGGACTACGCGCAGGTGTTGAGCGTCGAGCCGGTGTACCAGACCCTTCGGGCCACCCGCACCGAGCAGCGCTGCGACGAGGTGCCTGCGCCCAAGCCGGAACGGCCTGCGCAGGAAGAAAGTCGCTGGAACAAGGTGGTCAGCTCCGTGCGGGGCTGGTTCGGCGGTGAGGACGAGGCGGATGCGCCCCCGGTGGCGCCGCCCACACCCACGGTGAAGGTCAATTGCAGGGTGGTGCCGGTCGAACGCGAATTCCAGCGACCCATCGCCTACGACGTGGACTACATCTACAAGGGCGTGAAGTACCGCTCACGCCTGGCGGAAGACCCGGGCAACCGCCTGCGCATCCGCATCTCTGTGGTGCCCTACGTGGCGCCGGCCCAGCCGACGGCCAGCGGGCCCTGATTTTCGAGCACGGTTGCACACGCAACCGAATCCGTCCTTGCGCTGCGCCGCAGCACATGCGAGCATTCGCGCCCATGAAGATGAACGCACACGCCCATGCCGACAGCGCGGCCCGACAGGCCTCGGGCATGACGTCGCGTGCGCGTCGACCGGAATCCTGCATCTAGCTGGGTAGCCCGGACGTTTTCGCCTGTTCGCCGGAACCCAGCCAGAGGCTGGGTTTTTTCGTTTCTGAAGCCCGTTTTGCCACATTCCCGACACCAGGATGCCGTCATGAAGCACTTCTTGAACACGCAGGACTGGAGCCGCAGCGACCTCGACGCGCTGCTGACCCAGGCTGCTCTCTACAAGCAGCACAAGCTGGGCGACGCACTGAAGGGCCGGTCCATCGCGCTGGTGTTCTTCAATCCGTCCATGCGTACCCGTACCAGCTTCGAACTGGGCGCCTTCCAGCTGGGTGGTCACGCCGTGGTGCTGCAGCCGGGCAAGGACGCATGGCCCATCGAGTTCAACCTGGGCACGGTGATGGATGGCGACACCGAGGAGCACATCGCCGAGGTCGCGAAGGTGCTGGGCCGTTACGTGGACCTGATCGGCGTACGCGCGTTCCCGAAGTTCATCGACTGGGCTTACGACCGTCAGGACATCGTGCTGAAGTCCTTCGCCAAGTACTCGCCCGTGCCGGTGATCAACATGGAGACCATCACCCATCCCTGCCAGGAGCTGGCGCATGCGCTGGCGCTGCAGGAGCACTTCGGCACGTCAGACTTGCGCGGCAAGAAGTACGTGCTCACCTGGACCTACCACCCCAAGCCGCTGAACACCGCCGTGGCCAACTCCGCGCTGACCATCGCCACGCGGCTGGGTATGGACGTGACCCTGCTGTGCCCCACGCCGGACTATGTGCTGGATGAGCGCTACATGGGCTGGGCCGAGCAGAACTTGGCCGAGAGTGGCGGTTCGCTGCGTGTCAGCCACGACATCGAAAGCGCGTATCGCGGTGCCGACGTGGTCTACGCAAAGAGCTGGGGTGCGCTGCCGTTCTTCGGGAACTGGGAGCCGGAGAAGCCCATCCGCGACCAGTACAAGCACTTCATCGTCGACGAGGCGAAGATGGCTCTGACCAACAACGGCGTCTTCAGCCATTGCCTGCCGCTGCGCCGCAACGTGAAGGCCACCGATGACGTGATGGATTCGCCGCAGTGCATCGCCATCGACGAAGCCGAGAACCGCCTGCATGTGCAGAAGGCCATCATGGCCGCCCTGATGCAGCAGTGAGCGGAGAGGAGTGAGGAGTGAGCGAAAGCGCTCGCCCGCCGCTCCCCCCGCGACCCCGCTTCTACTCACTCCTCACTCCTCTCCACGCACTCCTCCCACACCCATGAACCAGTCCAAAGACATCGTCCTCGCCTTCTCCGGCGGCCTCGACACCAGCTTCTGCGTGCCCTACCTGAAGGAACGCGGCTGGAACGTCCATACCGTGTTCGCCGATACCGGCGGCGTGGATGCCGAAGAACGCGCCTTCATCGAACAGCGCGCCGCTGAGCTGGGCGTGGCCAGTCACGTCACCGTCGATGGTGGCCCGGCGATCTGGGAGGGCTTCGTCAAGCCGTTCGTGTGGGCGGGGGAGGGCTACCAGGGCCAGTACCCGCTGTTGGTATCCGACCGTTACCTGATCGTCGACGCCGCGCTTAAGCGGGCCGCCGAGCTGGGCACCAACGCCATCGCGCACGGTTGCACCGGCATGGGCAACGACCAGGTACGTTTCGATCTGGCGGTGAAGGCCAGCGGCGACTACCGCATCGTGGCGCCGATCCGCGAGATCCAGAAGGAACACACGCAGACCCGAGCCTACGAACAGGCCTACCTGGAAGAGCGCGGCTTCGGTGTGCGCGCCAAGCAGAAGAGCTACACCATCAACGAGAACCTGCTGGGCCTGACCATGTCCGGCGGCGAGATCGACACCTGGTCGGCTCCGGGCGAGGGCGCCCGTGGCTGGTGCGCGCCCCGTGCCGAATGGCCGGTGGAACCGTTGCGGGTGACGGTCGGCTTCAGGAACGGCGAGGCGGTCAGCCTGGACGGACAGCCCGTCGCCGGCGCCGCGCTGCTGGCGAAATTGAACGCGCTGTTCGCGCCCTATGGCGTGGGCCGCGGCGTGTACACGGGCGACACCGTGATCGGCCTGAAGGGGCGCATCGTGTTCGAAGCGCCGGGTCTGGTGTCGCTGCTGGCCGCGCACCGCGCGCTGGAAGAAGCCGTGCTGACCAAGCAGCAGAACCGCTTCAAGCCCGAGATCGCACGCAAGTGGGTCGAGCTGGTGTACGAAGGCTTCTACCACGATCCGCTGAAGGCGGATCTGGAAGCCTTCCTGCAGTCCTCGCAGGCTACCGTCAACGGCGAGGTGATGCTGGAGACCCGCGGCGGCCGCGTCGACGCAGTGGCGGTGAAGTCCCCGCATATCCTCAACGCCAAGGGCGCGACCTACGCGCAGTCGGCGGATTGGGGGGTCGAGGAGGCCGAGGGCTTCATCAAGCTGTTCGGCATGAGCTCGACCCTGTGGGCCGAGATCAACCGCTGAGTCTTCGGGAAAAGCCCTGCTGTCATTCCAGCGCAAGCTGGAATCCAGTTTGATTCTGCTTCGGACGCTCCAGAAGCAAAAACAAGATGGATCCCGGCGTACGCCGGGATGACGTTCGAAACGACGACGGTCCACGGACACACACCATGCTGCCATCCGTTCTCCAGCACCTCGACAAGCTGGTGTCCTTCGACACCCGCAACCCGCCGCGCGACATCGGCACCGAGGGGATCTTCGACTATCTGCGCACGCAGTTGCCGGATTTCCGCATCGAGATAACCGACCACGGCGCCGGTGCGGTGTCGTTCTTCGCCGTGCGCGGGCGGCCGAAGCGGGTGTTCAACGTGCACCTGGACACCGTGCCGTCCTCGCCGGCGTGGAGCGCCGATCCGCACGTGCTGCGCATCGAAGGCGACCGTGCCATCGGCCTGGGTGCCTGCGACATCAAGGGCGCAGCCGCCGCGCTCGTGGCCGCCGCGCAGGTGACGAAAGGCGACGCTGCGTTCCTGTTCACGACGGACGAGGAAGCGAACGATGCGCGCTGCATCGCGGCCTTCCTGGCGCGCGACCACGGATTCGGCGAAGCCATCATCGCCGAGCCCACGCAGTGCCAGGCCGTGCTGGCGCATCGCGGCATCAGCGCTGTTCGCATGGCGTTCAAGGGCCAGGCCGGGCACGCCTCCGCCGAGAATGCGCTCTCGCTCAGTGCGCTCCACAATGCGATGCGCTGGGGCACATCGGCGCTGGATTTCGTGCAGGCCCAGCATCACCTGCGTTTCGGCGGCCTGACCGGCCTGCGCTTCAATATCGGACGGGTCGAAGGCGGCATCAAGGCGAACATGATCGCGCCCAGTGCCGAAGTCCGTTTCGGTTTCCGCCCACTGCCGTCGCAGGATCCGGCCGAGTTGCACGCCACGTTCCGTGGCTTGGCCAATGCCGATGCGCTGGCCGAGTACGAAGAGACCTTCCGCGGCCCGTCGCTGCCATCGGGCGATGTGGCCCGTGCGGAGGAACGCCGCCTGGCCGCGCGGGACCTGGCCGACGAGCTGGGCCTGCCGATCGGCAATGCGGTGGATTTCTGGACGGAAGCCTCGCTGTTCTCCGCGGCCGGCCTGACCGCCTTCGTCTACGGTCCCGGCGACATCGCCCAGGCACATACCGCCGACGAGTGGGTATCGCTGGAACAGTTGCAGCGGTACGCCGAGAGCGTGGCAAGGATCCTCCAATAACACCGTAGGGCGGGCCTCGGCCCGTCATGCGCAATGATGATGACGGCGGGCCGAGGCCCGCCCCACGAAAGCAAGAGACATGGAATCGAACAAGCAAACCCGCCAGACCATCATTCGCCTGCTGTCCAGCATGGCCAGCGCGAAGGAGATCTCGCAGTACGTCAAGCGCTTCTCGCAGCTGGACGCCAAGCGTTTCGCCGTGGTGAAGGTCGGTGGGGCCGTGCTGCGCGACGATCTCGAATCGCTGACGTCCTCGCTGACCTTCCTGCAGGAAGTCGGCCTGACGCCGATCGTTGTGCATGGCGCGGGGCCGCAGCTGGACGAGGAAATGACGGCGGCGGGCATCACCAAACAGACCGTCAACGGCCTGCGCGTGACCACGCCGGAGGTGCTGGCCATCGTGCGCAAGGTGTTCCTGCAGCAGAACCTGGCCCTGGTGGAAGCGCTGCAGCAGGTCGGTGCGCGCGCGACCTCCATCGTGTCCGGCGTGTTCGAGGCCGAGTACAAGGACCAGGCCACCTACGGGCTGGTCGGCGATGTCACCCGCATCAACCAGGCCCCGATCGAGGCCAGCCTGAAGGCGGGCTCCATTCCCGTCATCGCCAGCATGGGCGAGACCGTCGGCGGGCAGATCCTCAACATCAATGCCGACTTCGCCGCCAACGAACTGGTGCAGGTGCTGCAGCCGTACAAGATCATCTTCCTGACCGGCACCGGTGGCCTGCTGGATGCGGAAGGCCGGGTGATCGATTCGATCAACCTGTCGACCGAATACGACGAACTGATGGCGCAGCCGTGGATCAACGGCGGGATGCGGGTGAAGATCGAGCAGATCAAGGATCTGCTGGACCGCCTGCCGCTGACCTCGTCGGTGTCCATCACCAAGCCTGCCGAACTGGCCAAGGAGCTGTTCACCCATCGCGGTTCCGGAACGCTGGTGCGGCGCGGCGAGCGCGTGCTGCGGTTCGAAGGCAGCTGGGACGGCGTGGACCTGGCACGACTGAAGACGCTGATCGAATCCAGCTTCGGCCGCACGCTGGTGCCGGACTACTTCCAGCGCACCACGCCTTACCGCGTCTACATCAGTGAGAACTACCGCACCGCGCTGATCCTCACGCGGGAGGAGGGCTTCGCTTACCTGGACAAGTTCGCCGTGCTGGACGATGCACAGGGCGAGGGCCTGGGGCGCGCCGTCTGGCACGTGATGCGCGAGGAGAATCCGCAGCTGTTCTGGCGCTCGCGCCACAACAACCAGGTGAACATCTTCTACTACGCCGAATCCGATGGCTGCTACAAGCAGGAGAAGTGGAAGGTGTTCTGGTACGGCATCGAGGATTTCGCCGACATCGAGCGCTGCGTGGCCCACTGCCGCACGCGCCTGCCGACGCTGAAGGACTGACCATGGCGATCGACGACCTGCCGCCCGCATGGCGTGAGGTGCCCACCCTGGCGGGGCGGCATGCGCACCTGGAGCCGATGGCGCATGCGCACGTCGACGGCCTGCGTGCGGCCCTGGCGGGCGACGCGCTTGCCGCGCTGTGGTTCACCCAGGTGCCGACGGCGGCCCGTGTGGACGCATATGTGGACGCTGCGCTGGCGGCGCAGGCCGATGGGCGCGTGCTGCCGTTCGTGGTGCGCGATGCGCAGGGACGCGTCGTTGGTAGCACCCGGTTCTACGGAATGGAAGCGGACGTGCCCAAGCTCAGCATCGGCTACACCTGGTACGCGCCGGATGTGCAGCGGACCGGTGTCAATACCGAAGCCAAGCTGCTGCTGCTCACGCATGCGTTCGAGACATTTGGCTGCATCAGCGTGGTGTTCGAGACCAGCTGGTTCAACCACCGTTCGCGTGCCGCCATCGCCCGGCTGGGCGCCAAGCAGGACGGCGTCCTGCGCAACCACAAGCGCCACTCCGACGGCTCCCCGCGGGACACCGTCGTCTTCTCGATCATCGACGGCGAATGGCCGGCGGTGAAACGCAACCTGCTGGCCAAGCTGGCACGGCACGAACAGGATTCCCCATGAGCACCTCCAAGACCGTCGGCATCGTCGGCGCCCGCGGGCACACAGGCGCCGAGCTGATCCGCCTGATCGCGTGCCATCCGCACCTCGAACTGGCGTTCGTGTCCTCGCGCGAGCTCGATGGACAGAAGGTCAGCGACCATATCCCGGAGTTCTCCGGCGAACTGCGCTACGAGAACCTGAGCCACGAACAGGTGGGCGGCAACGGCGCGGATGCGGTGATCCTGGCGCTGCCCAACGGCAAGGCCGCTGAGCTTGTCGCGGCCATCGACGCGCAGGCGCCGGATACCGTCGTGGTCGACCTGTCCGCCGACTACCGTTTCGACGAGCGCTGGTACTACGGCCTGCCCGAACTGACCCGGCAGAAGTATGCGGGACAGAAACGCATCAGCAATCCGGGCTGCTATGCCACCGCCATGCAGCTGGCCATCGCCCCGCTGAAGGACCGCCTAGCCGGTCCGCCGCAGTGCTTCGGCGTGTCCGGCTATTCCGGCGCAGGCACCACGCCGTCGGACAAGAACAACATCGAACTGCTGCGCGACAACCTGATGCCCTACGCGCTGGCCGACCATCTGCACGAGCGCGAGGTCAGCCGCCAACTCGGTCTGCCGGTGGAGTTCATGCCGCACGTGGCGCCGCACTTCCGTGGCATCACCATGACGGTGAATCTGTGGCTGCAGACGGCGATGAAGATCGAGGACATCCGCGCGCTCTATCGCGAGCGCTATGCGGGCGAACCGTTGATCCAGGTGCTGGACGAGGCGCCCTGGGTCAGCCGCATCGCCGGCCGGCACGGCGTGGAGATCGGCGGCTTCACCCTGGCCCCCGGCGGCAAGCGTCTGGTCGTGGCCGCGACCCTGGACAACCTGCTCAAGGGCGCGGCGACGCAGGCGATGCAGAACCTCAACCTGGCGTTCGGCCATGAAGAGCTCGAAGGCGTGCCTTTGTAGGAGCGCCCTCGGGCGCGATCATGGGTCGTAGAAAAGCATCGCGCCCGAGGGCGCTCCTACAGTTCTATGGAGATTTCGATGACGAATCTGTTGTGGCAGAAGCCCGGCGTGGCGGTGGATGCGGAGATCCAGCGTTTCCTTGCAGGTGACGACGTGGTGCTGGATCGCGAGTTCTTCCTGCACGACATCCAGGCGAGCACCGCGCATGCCGAAGGCCTGCAGCGCATCGGCATCCTGTCGGGCGACGAACTGGCCGGGTTGAAGCGCGAACTGGCGATCCTTGCCGAGGATTTCCAGCGCGGCGACTTCGTGCTGGATGAGCGTTTCGAAGATGGCCACTCCGCCATCGAGGCGCGGCTGACCGAACGTCTGGGCGATGCCGGCCGCAAGATCCATACCGGACGCAGCCGCAACGACCAGATCCTGGTGGCCACGCGGCTGTGGCTGAAGGAAAAGCTGGCCCGCGTGGCGGTGCTGTCGCGCGAGATCGCCAAGGTGGCGCTGGACCGCGCGCAGGCCGAACGCGACCTGCCGATTCCGGGCTACACCCATATCCAGCGCGCCGTCGTATCGTCTGCCGGCATGTGGTGGGCGGGCTGGGCGGAAGCCTTCATCGACAATGCCATGCGCGCGCGCGACACGCTGAAGCTGGTGGATGCCAATCCGCTGGGCACCGCGGCGGGCTACGGCGTCAACCTCAAACTGGACCGCGAGCACACCACCGCCGCGCTGGGCTTCGCGCGCATGCAGGTCAGCCCCCTCTACGCGCAGCTCTCGCGCGGCAAGTTCGAACTGGCTGCGCTGGAAGCGCTGGGCGGCGCCACGCTGGACCTGCGCCGCATCGCGTGGGACCTGTCGCTGTTCACCAGCGCCGAGTTCGGCTTCGTCGCGCTGCCGGCGCAGTACACCACCGGCAGTTCGATCATGCCGAACAAGCGCAATCCCGACGTCATCGAACTGATGCGCGCCACCCATGCCAGCGTCGCGGCAGCACGGATGGAGATCGAACAGCTGCTGTCGCTGCCGTCGGGATACCACCGCGACCTGCAGGCCAGCAAGGGCGCCATCTTGCATGGCTTCGGCCGTGGATTGCCGGCGCTGGAACTGCTGCCGGCGCTGCTGGCGAACCTGGAATGGCGCGGGGACCGGCTGCGTGCGGCGATCGATTCGGGCATGTATGCCACCGATGTCGCCGTCGAAGCGGCGGTGGCAGGGGTCCCGTTCCGCGAGGCCTACAAGGCGGCCGCCGCATCCGCGGACAGCGCAGGGCAGGGGCGCACACCGGAGGGCAGCCTGGCCGCGCGGACATCGCCGGGCGCCGCGGCGGACCTGCGCCTGGATGCCCTGATCGTGCGATGGGAGGCGTTGTGACGCGCTACCTGGTCATGGCGATGCGTCGGCCGTCGTTCGACGAAGCGGTGATCGCGCCGCACCTCGCCTTCCTCGAAGAACTGCGCGCGATGGGGCAGTTGGAAATGACCGGCGGTTTCAGCGACAGGTCGGGCGGCGCCTACGTGCTGGTGAACGTATCCTCGCTGGACGAGGCGCGGGCGGTCGCGGCCCGCGATCCCCTGGCGCTGACCGGCACTTCCGACCTTACCGTGTACGAATGGAACACCCGCTGATCCGACCATGACGCCCGCCTCGCCGCTTCCGTTCGCAGAACAACCCTTGCCGGCCTGGCGCCGTGCCGTGCTTAAGGTCGGCAGCAGCCTGCTGGCGGGCGAGGGCGAAGGACTCAGTCCGCGCCATGCGCTGAACCTGGCGCAGTTCGTGTCGTCCAGCATCGCGGCCGGGCGCGAAGTGGTGATCGTGTCGTCAGGGGCGGTGGCGGCGGGACGCGGCCTGCTGCACCGCAAGCCGCAGGCCGGCGCCGCGATGGCCGAACGGCAGGCGCTGGCCGCACTCGGGCAGGCGCAGCTGATCGCGCTGTGGCAGCGGTTCTTCGATCGGCCCGTCGCGCAGGTCCTGCTGACCCACGACGACCTGCGCAACCGGCGTCGCTACCTCAATGCGCGCGCGACGCTGCAGGAACTGCTGGCGCTCGGCGCGTTGCCTGTGGTCAACGAGAACGACACGGTCTCCGTCGACGAGCTCAAGCTGGGCGACAACGACAACCTCGCCGCGGTCGTGGCTGCGCTGGTGGATGCCGACGCCCTGTTCATCGCCACCGACATCGACGGTTTCTACACCGCCAACCCGCGCACGCAGGTCGGGGCGCAGCCGATCCTGGACGTGGAGGCGCTGACGCCCGAGTTCTTCGCCATGGCCGGCGGCGCCGGCAGCGGTGTCGGTACCGGTGGCATGCACACCAAGCTGGAAGCCGCGGCGAAGGCGGCCGCCGCCGGCATCGAGACCTTCCTGTTCAACGGCACGCAGGCGGGCACCGTGTCCGCCCTGGCGCGTGGTGCGCTGATCGGCACGCGTTTCCGCCCCGCGCAGAACCGTCTGGCTGCGCGAAAGTACTGGCTGCGCAACGTGCCGGTGGAGGCCGGCGCCATCGTGGTGGATGCCGGTGCGGCGAACGCGATGGGGCAGAAGGGTGCCTCGCTGCTGCCGGGCGGCGTGACCACGGCGGAGGGCGACTTCCGCCGCGGCGACATGGTCGAGCTGGTGCTGCGCGACGATGCAGGCGAACGCCGCATCGCACGGGGCGTCAGCCAGTACTCGGCGGTGGACATCCGCCGCATCGCCCGGCGCCATTCGCGCGAGATCGAAGGCATACTCGGTTACACCTATGGCGAGAACGTCGTGCATCGCGACGATCTGGTGCTGCTGTGAGGCATCGCCGCCCGGTACCACACGCTTTTGTGGGAGCGCCCTCGGGCGCGATGCTCCTGCTCGGGAATCCAGATCGAAAAGCATCGCGCCCGAGGGCGCTCCTACAAGGGCATGGGTTCCATGACCGATCATGAGCAAGGAAATCGAATGACCGACATCAAGACGCTGGCCCTGCAATGCCGCGACGCAGCGACGGCCATCGCATCCTTGCCCACTGAAGCCAAGAACGCCCTGCTGCGCGCGATGGCGGGTGCCCTGCTGGCCGACGAAGCCGTGATCCTGGCCGCCAATGCACGCGATATCGAAGCGGCCGCCGCAAAAGGCATCGGCAGCGCCATGCTGGATCGATTGCGGCTCGATACGGCACGCCTGCAGGGCATCGCCGCTGCCGTGCGCGAAGTGGCGGAGCTGCCGGACCCCGTGGGCCAGGTCACCCGTGCCTACGACCGGCCCAACGGAATCCATGTCGAGCGCGTGCGCGTGCCGCTGGGCGTGATCGCGATGATCTACGAATCACGCCCGAACGTGACGGCCGACGCCGCCGCGCTGTGTCTGAAGGCCGGCAACGCGGTGATCCTGCGCGGCGGATCGGAAGCGATCCATTCCAATACCGCCATCGCGGCATCGCTGAAGCGCGCGCTGCGTGATGCCGGTCTGCCGGAGGCGGTGCTGACGCTGGTCGAAGACCTGCGCCGTGAGACCATCCTGGAACTGATCCAGCTCAGCGACATCATCGACCTGGTGATCCCGCGCGGCGGCGAGGGGCTGATCCGCTTCGTGGCCGAGCACGCGCGCGTGCCGGTGATCAAGCACTACAAGGGCGTCTGCCACCAGTACGTGGATGCCGGCGCCGACGAGGAGCTGGCGCTGGCGCTGCTGGTGGACGGCAAGGTGTCCCGGCCGTCGGCCTGCAACGCACTGGAGACCGTGCTGGTCCATCGCGACATCGCGCCGAGCTTCCTGCCGAAGGCGGCGGCCGCGCTGCGCGCGCGCGGCGTGGACCTGCGCGTGGACGAGGCGGGCAGGGCATGGATACCGGATGCGGCGGCGGCGACCGAAGAGGACTTCGCCGCCGAGTTCCTTGACCTGGTCCTCGCCATCGGCGTGGTCGACGACCTCGACGCCGCCATTGCCCACATCCGCCGCCATACGTCGGACCATACCGAAGTGATCGTCACCCGCGATCCCGCCCACGCGGACGCGTTCGTGCACGCCCTGCGTTCGGCCGTGGTCATGGTGAACGCGTCCTCGCGCTTCTCCGATGGCGGCGAACTGGGGCTGGGCGCGGAAATCGGCATCTCCACCACCCGGCTGCATTCCTACGGCCCCATGGGCCTGGAAGCACTAACCGTCGAGCGCTTCGTGGTGCGCGGCGAAGGGCAGGTGCGGCACCCCGGATTGCTGGGGGTCTCCGAGGGCGAAAAGTGACGCGAAGCGTCATGTTTTTGTGATGGACTTCGCAAAATGCGGTGAAATCTCCGTTATTGCGTGATGTGACGTGTGGCACGGCAATTGCATTAAAGGGGCGCCCCCCCTGTCGATGCAATCCCCCATGTACGACGTCAAGACGTCCCTCCCGCTGCCGGACACCTCGCCGCCTGAACCGGTCGCCGAGCCGTCCTGGCAGCCCGTGGGCGATGCCGCGCCCGCGCGCCGCCGCTTCTATGTGCCCGTCCGGGTGAAATACAGCTTCATCCTGCTCGCGTCGCTGGCCTGGGCCGCGATGTCGGTGAAGCTGTCCCAGCCCTGGTTGAACGAGCTTTCCAAGCCGCTGGGCTTCGGGCTGGCGCTGTTCGTGATCGCATTCATCGCGTACGTGCCGGGCTTCATGAATGCCTTCCTGATCGGTTCCATCCTGTCCGACCGCCGCCCGGTGCTGCGCAAGTACGACCGTCTGCCGGACGTCTGCGTGCTGGTCGCCTGCTACAACGAGAGCGAGAACATCGCCGATACCCTGACCAGCCTGGCGCGCCAGGACTATCCGGGCAGCGTGGAAGTGGTGGTGATCGACGACGGCTCGACCGACGACAGCCTGGCCATTGCCCGTGCGATGTCCGTCCAGCTCGCGCGCCCGGGCCTGCGGATCCGCGTGCTGGCGCAGCCGAAGAATGGCGGCAAGTCCAAGGCGCTGAACCGCGGTCTGGCCGAGACGCGCCAGGCGCTGGTGGTCACCGTGGACGGCGATTCCTACCTGCGCGCCGATGCGCTGCGCAAGCTGGTGGAACGCTTCCTGTCCGATCCGCCCGGCACGGTGGCCGTCGCCGGCGCGGTGCTGGTGCGCAACTCGCGCGAGAACTGGCTGACACGCAGCCAGGAGTGGGATTACTTTCACGGCATCGCCGCGGTGAAACGCATGCAGAGCATGTACCACGGCACGCTGGTGGCGCAGGGCGCATTCTCGCTCTACACCCGCGCGTCGCTGGAAGGCGTGGGCGGCTGGCCCGAGTGCGTCGGCGAGGACATCGTGGTGTCGTGGGCGCTGCTGGAAACCGGTGCGCGCATCGGCTACTGCGAAGAGGCCTGCCTGTTCACCAAGGTGCCCACGAAGGTGGGCCAGTTCGCCCGCCAGCGCCAACGCTGGTCGCGCGGCCTGATGGAAGCCTTCGCGCGCCACGGCCGTCTGCTCGTGAAGCCGCGCATGACCACGCTGTTCATCTGGTGGAACCTGCTGTTCCTGCCGCTGGACCTGGTGTACACGTTCGCCTTCATTCCCGGCATCGTGCTGGCCTTCTTCGGCTATTACTGGATCGCCGGCATCATGACCCTGCTGGTGCTGCCGCTGGCGGCGCTGTGGAACATCGTCATCTTCCGGGTGCAGTCGCGTATGTTCAAAAGCCAGGATCTGCGGGTCCGGCGGAACATCTCCGGCTTCGTGTTCTACACGCTGGCCTACACCATGATCCTGCAGCCGGTGTGCGTGATGGGCTATGCCGCCGAACTGCTGCGCCTGCGCAAGACCTGGGGGACCAAATGATGAAGCCCTATCTGCTGACCGCCGCGCTGGCCCTGGCCGCCGCGGCCCCCGCTGCCCTGGCGCAGGCGGAAACCGACGGAACCACGCAGGCCGTGCGCACCGATCTGTGGGTGGGATCGGACGCGGATGGCAACGAGGCCCGCAAGCTGGCGCTGGGCTGGGACGTGGACCATCGCGACATCGAGCACTGGTGGGGCGTGAAGGTGGAGCGCGCGCGCTTTTCCGGGCGTGGCTGGCGCGACGACCAGGACCGCGTGTTCGTCAGCGGCGCGGGCGATGCGGGCGAGCGGTGGCGGTGGGACGGCGATGTGGGCACGAACGGGGACGACCTGATCGGCCGTGCCTCGATCCACAGCCTGGACGCTTACCGCAAGGAGTTCTTCATCGAGCGCGACGTGCTGGAGACGCGCAACGGCGTTGCACAGGGCTGGGTGCAGACCTTCGCGGGCGCGGGCATCGACGTGCCGATGGGCGAGCGCTGGTCGGCCAGCGGCGTGGCGGGCCTGCAGGACTTCGGGGTGGGCGACAACCTGCGCACGCACCTGCGCGGCAACGTGGTGTTCGCGGTGGCGCCGGAGCAGGGTCTCAGCCTGCAGCTGCGCACGCGCTACTACCGCAACAGCGAGCCGCGCGAGGCGGACTACTATTCGCCGCGCTGGTACGGCGAGGCGCTGGGCGTGGTGGGCTGGCGCCGGCACGTGGGTGGCTATCAGTACACGGCGCGCGCGGGCCTGGGCCGGCAGCGCAGCGCGGGCGACACGTCCAAGCGGGCGCGCATGCTGGAAGTGGGCGTGGAGACGCCGCGCTGGAAGGACACATGGCTGCGGCTGGATGCCGGCTACACGGATACGCCGGTGCTGACGGATACGGGGACCGACAGTTATTCGTACCGATATCTGCGCCTGCAGGCGTTTGTGGCGTTCTGAAGGCGACGGCGCGGGTTCCGGTTGCATGAGAACCGTTCCTTCAGGCACAAAAAAGCCGGCCCAGGGCCGGCTTTTTCAATTGGTCGGGGAGACAGGATTCGAACCTGCGACCTCTACGTCCCGAACGTAGCGCTCTACCAGACTGAGCTACACCCCGACTGAGCGCGCCATTGTAGTGACCGGCCCCGGTTCCGGCAAGACCCGGGGCCGACTTTTCGCCACACGCGGGTCCGCGGCACCGGAAGGCTGCGGCCGATGGCGCCGGACACGTAAAATGCGCGGTCTACGCATGTCGGAGTTGCCCGCTTGATCAAGCCCCGTACCCCGCCCGGAGTGATGGAACTGCTCCCGCGCGAGCAGATCGCCTTCCAGCGCATGCTGGACACCATCCGCAGGAACTACGAGCGCTTCGGCTTCCTGCCCGTGGAAACGCCGGTCTTCGAGCTGTCCGAGACCCTGCTGACCAAGTCCGGCGGCGAAACCGAGCGGCAGGTCTACTTCGTCCAGTCCACCGGTGCATTGGCGAAGGAAGGCGAGGGCCTGCCCGAACTGGCGCTGCGCTTCGACCTGACCGTGCCGCTGGCCCGCTACGTGGCCGAGCACGAACACGAACTGACGTTCCCGTTCCGCCGCTACCAGATCCAGCGCGTCTACCGCGGCGAACGCCAGCAGCGCGGCCGTTTCCGCGAGTTCTACCAGTGCGACATCGACGTGATCGGCAAGGACGCACTGAGCGTGCGCTTCGATGCCGAGATCCTGGCGGTGATCCATGCCGTGTTCAGCGACCTGGGCATCGGCGACTTCACCATCCAGCTGAACAACCGCAAGCTGATGCGCGGCTTCTTCGAGGCGCAGGGCGTCACCGACGGCGAACAGCAGGCGCTGGTGCTGCGCGAAGTCGACAAGCTGGACAAGCGCGGGGCCGACTACGTGCGCGAGACGCTGACCGGCGAAGGCTTCGGCATGTCGGCCGAGGGCGTGGACCGCATCCTGGACTTCGTCGCCGTGCGCAGCACCGGTCATGCCGATGCGCTGGCGCGCCTGGACGCATTGGGGCAGGGCAGCGACACCTTCAACCAGGGCCTCGCCGAACTGCGCGAGGTGCTGGAACTGGTGAAGGCATTGGGCGTGCCCGAGAGCGCGTACTGCCTGAACTTCTCCATCGCCCGTGGTCTGGACTACTACACCGGCACCGTCTACGAGACCCAGCTGGACGGGTACCCGCAGATCGGCTCGATCTGCTCCGGCGGCCGCTACGAGGACCTCGCCAGCCATTACACCAAGTCGAAGCTGCCCGGCGTGGGCATCTCCATCGGCCTGACCCGCCTGTTCTGGCAGCTGCGCGAAGCCGGCCTGATCGCCGGCAGCGACGAGAGCAGCGTGCAGGCCATGGTCGCCCTGATGGACGAGGGCCAGCTGGCCGAGTCGCTGGATATCGCCCGCCGCCTGCGCGCGGCCGGCATCAATACCGAAGTGCAGATGGAAAGCCGCAAGCTGGCCAAGCAGTTCCAGTACGCCTCACGCGCGGGCATCCGCTTCGTGGTGCTGGCGGGCGAGGACGAACTGGCGCGTGGTGTGGTGACGGTGAAGGACCTGCTGCGCGAGCAGCAGTTCGACGTGAAGCGCGAGGAACTGGCCAGCAGCCTGAAGGTGGAGCTGGAACAGGCACGCGCACTGGCGGGGCGCTGACATGAAGCCGATCCTGCTGGATGGTGCCTCGCTCACCCGCGACAAGCTGGTCGAGATCGCGTTCGGCGCCAGCGTCGAACTGGACAAGGGCGCGCTGAAGGCGGTCGCACGCGCGGCCGACTTCCTGGCCGAACAGGTCCGCCGCGAGGAACCGATCTACGGCGTGTCCACCGGCTTCGGCAGCAATGCCGACAAGCTGCTGGGCGCGCATCCGCTGCGCGACGAACTGCCGGGCGCGACGAAGTCCGGCCGCTCGCTGCACGAGGAACTGCAGTACAACCTGATCGTCACCCATGCCGTCTGCGTGGGCGAGCCGATGGCGCCGGAGATCGTCCGCGCCATGTTGGGCATCCGCATCAACACGTTGCTGAAAGGACACTCCGGCATCCGCGTCGAGACGTTGCAGGCGCTTGCCACGATGCTCAATGCCGGCATCGTGCCAGTGGTGCCGTCGCTGGGCTCGGTGGGCGCATCGGGCGACCTGGCCCCGTTGTCGCACCTGGCCATCGTGCTGCTGGGCGGCGGCGAGGCGTTCTACGACGGCGAGCGCATGCCGGGTGCGGAAGCCCTCAAGCGTGCCGGGCTGTCGCCGGTCTCGTTGTCGTACAAGGAAGGGCTGGCGCTGAACAACGGCACGGCGCAGATGCTGGCGATGGGCGTGCTGGCGACCTACCGGCTGGACCAGTTGCTGGATACGGCGGACCTGGCCGCCGCGATGACCATCGATGCCTTCGCCGGTCGCCTGGGCGCCTTCGCCGAGGAGGTGCATGCCCTGCGCCCGCACCCGGGCCAGGTGCATGTGGCGGCACGGTTGCGCGACCTGCTCGACGGCTCCACGCTGGCCGACATTCCCTATCATCTGGTGCCGCGCTTCCGCACCTGGCTGCCGGACAGCTGGGATACGCCCGAAGCGCAGGCGCTGCGCTTCGACATCGGCTGGGACTGGGTGCCCACCGGGCAACGCCACGGCCGCGAGAAGTTCTACCAGCGCTTCATGCCGTTTCGTGGCGGCAAGAAGCACCAGCCGCAGGACAGCTACTCGCTGCGCTGCATCCCGCAGGTGCATGGCGCCGTGCGCGATGCGGTGGAGCAGGCCAAGCGCGTGCTGGAGATCGAACTCAACGCGGTCACCGACAATCCGCTGGTGTTCCCCGACCGCGAAGCGGAGCATGTCGAGGAGCAGGTGATCTCCGCCGGACACTTCCACGGCATGCCGCTGGCGCTGGCGATGAGCTATGTGAAGGCGGCCATCCCCACGCTGGCCTCGATTTCCGAGAGGCGCCTCAACAAGCTGGTCGATCCGGCCACCAACGACGGTCTGCCGGCGTTCCTGATCGGCAACGAGGACGGCACCGAGTCGGGCCACATGATCGTGCAGTACACCGCCGCAGCCATCGTCAACGACCTGGCCAGCCGCGCGCATCCGGCCAGCGTGTTCTCGGTGCCGACCAGTGCGAACGCGGAGGACCACGTGTCGATGGGCGCCAACGAGGCGCGCCACGTGCTGGCGATGGTGCAGGACCTGGGCAAGGTGCTGGCGCTGGAGCTGTACACCGCCGCGCAGGCGCTGGACCTGCGGCGCGACATGATCAATGCCGCGCGCGCGCTGTCGGTCCGAACCGATGCGGAAGGACTGGCCACCAAGGTATCGGGTGGCCCATCGCCGGGCGCCGAGGGGCGCGACGTGTTCCTGGCCGAGGTCGATGCCCTGCGCGCCGCGCTGGCGGCCAGCGAGGCCTTCCATCCGGGTCATGCCGTGGCCGCCGCGCATGCGGCGATCCGCGCGAAGATCCCGTTCCTCGACCGCGACCGCGCGCTGGATGGCGAAGTCGCCACCGCCGTGCGCCTGGTGGAGTCCGGCGAGATACTGGCGGCGGTGCGCAATCGCTGAGTAAGAAGCTGTAGGAGCGACGTCAGTCGCGACCGCACGAACACATCTGCCCTGATGCCAAGGCAACCAGTGACGGAGCGGTGGTTGAGGCGATAGGTTGACACGAGTTCCGTGCGCCTACGATTCACGGTCGCGACTGACGTCGCTCCTACAGTAGCCCCTGTCGCCTCACAACGTCCGCACGCAATCCCGTCCTTCGGCCTTGGCCGCATACAACGCCTGGTCGGCCACCTGCAGCGCGGACTCCAGGCTGTCGCGGGCCTCCAGGTCGACGCAGTGCACGCCGATGCTGGCCGAAACGGCGATCTCCAATTCGCCACTTCGGCATGGCGCGGCCCGCAGCGCCTGGCGCAGCTCCTCGGCCACCACGCTGGCCTCGCCCAGGCCCATGCCGGGCAGGGCGGCGATGAATTCCTCGCCGCCGAAGCGTGCCAGCAGTGCACCGTGCGGCCGCAGCGTCTCGGCCAGCGTGTTCGACGTGCAGCGCAGGCAGTCGTCGCCGACCAGGTGGCCGTAGGTGTCGTTGATGCGCTTGAAGTGGTCCAGGTCGATCATCAGCAGCGAGATGGGGCGCCGCGAGTTGCGCGACTGCGACAGCAGGTGCTCGAACGCTTCGCGGAAGTGGGTGCGGTTGTACAGATCGGTCAGGCCGTCGAGGCGGCTGGACTCGCGCAGGCGGTGGTGCGCCGTCTGCAGTTCCGACATCGCCTGCCGCAGTTCGCCGGTACGGACGACGATCTGTTCCTCCAGCAGGTTCTTCGCATCGCGCACGATGCGCTCGTTCTCGTTGCGCAGCGCGGCATAGCGGTAGCCCAGCGCCACCGACAGCAGCAGCATCTCCAGCGCCGAGCCGATCTGCACGCCGTATTCGGTCAGGAAGGTCTTGGGCAGCAGGCCGAAGGCCAGCGCCACGAAGATGCCCGTGCCCAGCAGGAACATCGCCCACGCCAGCAGGAACACCTTCGCCGGGCGATAACCGCTGCGCACCACCACTAGGGCGACAACCGCGATCCAGACGATGCTGGGGAATACGGCCGCCGACGCGATCGGCGTGGCCACGTGGTAGGGCAGCTGGGTGGCGGCGATGCCCAGCAGCACGAAGAACGAAATGATCGCCTTGCTGATGCGGTCGCCCCAACGCCATCGGGTGTTGAGGTCGAGGAAGGTGCGCGAGAACTGCTGCATGCCGATCTGGGCCAGGCAGACCGACAGCGGTACCGACTTGTCCGCCAGCCAGGTGGAATGCGGCCACAGGTATTCGAAGCCCAGCCCGTTCAGGGTGAACAGCACCAGCCCGAACGCGGTGATGTGGAACAGGTACCAGAAGTAGCTGCCGTCGCGCAGCACCAGCCACAGCACCAGGTTGTAGAAGAACAGCGCCAGCAGGATGCCGTAGTAGATGCCGATGCCCAGCTGCCCGTCACGGGAGAGCTCGGCGAAGGCGGCGGGCGTATACAGGAACAGCGGCACCTGCATCGAACTCTGGCTCTGCACCCTGACCAGCAGTTCGACGGGCTGGCCGCTGGGCAGGTCCAGCCAGAAGTTCGGATGCCGGTAGCGGATGCTGCGCTGCTCGAACGGGAACGTGTCGCCGCCGGCGTGGTGGACCATGTGGCCGTCGGGATAGCGCGCGTACACGTCGATGCGGTCGCTCAGCGCGTACTGCTGTACCAGCAGCCAGCGCTGCTCGCGCGGATTGCCGTTGACGACGTTCACCCGGAACCAGAACGCGCCGGTCTGGAAGCCGAACGAGGCATCGCCATCGGGCAGGGGGGCGAAACGGCCTTCGGCCAGCAGGCGCGTGGCGTCCTCGACCGTGGCCGCGCCGCCGGCGTCATGCAGGTAGGTGGAATGCGGTGCCAGCGGCAGGTAGCTGGCGTCGTGCGCGATGTGCGCCTGCGTCGCGGCCGCGGCACCCAGTGGCCATAACGCCAGCAGCAGGACCCACTGCACCAGCCGCCGATGCCATGTGATGTCGTCCCGTTGCCCCATGCCCGTCCCCCCCGGGTGGCCGGTCAGGGCGCCGCGGCGGTTACCCGCGGCGCCTTCCGGCGTCCTTGGCAGTGTACTCATCGTCCTTGCCCGCTCCAGCCCATCGTCGGTCCCCTGGCGTGCCCATGCCGGAAGTAACGGAAAGCGACCCCCATTCCAGCCAGCGTCCGGGTTGACGGTTCCTCTGTTGTTCATTTAATGTATTAACACGTTAATACATTAGTGCATGCATCCCCGACATGAAGCGCCGCTCTCCCCAGGAAGAAGTCGCCGACAACACGCCGCTGCAGGCCCTCGCCGAGGCCCTGGCGGCGCTGTCGGAAGCGGGTGAGGTGCGTGCCTTCCTGGAAGACCTGTGTACGCCCGCCGAGCTGGAGGCCATGGCCGACCGCTGGCGTGTGGTGCCGCTCCTGTTGAAGGGTGTGCCCTACCGGGAAATCCACGATCTCACCCAGGTCAGCGTGACCACGATCGGCCGCGTCGCCCGCACCCTGGAGCGGGGCGCCGGTGGTTACGCCGCCGCCGTCCACCGTCAGCAGGCGGCGACGGCTTCCGCCTCCCACTGAGTCCTTCCATGAGCCCCTCCCTGACCCCCGCGACGCGCGAGCGTCTGCGCATCGCCATCCAGAAGAGCGGACGGCTGGCCGAGCCGGCCCGCACCCTGCTGGCCGCCTGCGGCCTGAGCTGGCGCGAAAGCCGCGACAAGCTGTTCTGCTACGGCGAATCCCTGCCGGTCGACCTGCTGCTGGTGCGCGACGATGACATTCCCGGCCTGATCGCCGACGGCGTGTGCGATTTCGGCATCGTCGGCCGCAACGAACTGGATGAGCAGGCCGGCGAGCGTGCCCTGATCGGGCTGCCACAGGCCTACCGCGAACTGCGCCCGCTCGGCTTCGGCAACTGCCGGCTGATGCTGGCCATTCCCGAAAGCTGGGAATGGGAAGGTCCGCAGCAGCTGCAGGGCCTGCGCATCGCCACCAGCTATCCCTCCGTGCTGCGGCAGTGGCTGCAGGCGCGCGGGATCGATGCTGCCGTCGTCGAGCTGTCCGGTTCGGTCGAGATCGCCCCCAAGCTGGGCACGGCGGACCTGATCTGCGATCTGGTTTCCAGCGGTGCCACGCTGGCCGCCAACCAGTTGAAGCCGGTGGAAACGCTGCTCGAGAGTGAGGCGGTGCTGGCCGGTCCGGCGCGCGAGTTCGACGACGCCCGTGCCGGTCTGGCCGACATGCTGCTGCGCCGCCTCGACGGCGTGCTGAAACTCAAGGACAGCAAGCTGCTGATGTTCCGTGCCGAACGCGAGACCGTGCCGGCGCTGTCGCGCCTGCTGACCGACAGCGAGGGCCTGGTCACGCTTCCGGGCGGCGAGGACGGCCCCCTGTCGCTGCAGGCCATGTGCCATGGCGTGGTCACCTGGCAGCGGTTGGAGGAACTGCAGCGCGCCGGCGCGCAGGGATTGATGGTGCTTTCGGTCGAGAGGTCGCTGGCATGAGCGCTTCGCCCGCTCCGGTGTACGACTGGAATGCGCTGGATGCGGCCGGGCGCGACGCCGTGCTCGCACGGCCCGTGCAGGCGGTCGCGCAACGTACGCGCGATGCCGTGGCCGGCCTGCTGGTCGACGTGCAGGCGCGCGGCGACGTGGCGCTGCGCGAGGTCACCGCACGCTTCGACGGCGTGGAATTGGCCGCGTTCGAGGTGGGCGAAGAAGAATTCGCCGCTGCCCACACGGCGGTACCGGCTGCTCTGCGCCAGGCGATGCAGGAGGCGGCGGAACGGATCGAGGCCTTCCACCGTGCCGGCATGGCGCAGCCATATGCCGTGGAAACCGCCCCCGGCGTGGTCTGCGAACGCATGATCCGGCCGATCCCGCGCGTCGGCCTGTACGTGCCCGCGGGCAGTGCGCCGTTGCCGTCGACCGCGTTGATGCTGGGCGTGCCGGCGCGCCTGGCCGGATGCCGCGAAGTCGTGCTGTGTACGCCGCCACGCCGCGACGGCAGCGCCGATCCCGCCGTGCTGGTGGCCGCGCAGCTGACCGGCGTGCGCCGCGTGTTCAAGCTGGGCGGCGCGCAGGCGATCGCCGCGCTGGCCTTCGGCACGGACAGCGTGCCGAAGTGCGACAAGCTGTTCGGTCCCGGCAACAGTTACGTGACCGAAGCCAAGCAGCAGGTTGCGCAGGCCGGCGCCGCCGCCATCGACATGCCGGCAGGTCCCTCGGAAGTGCTGGTGATCGCCGATGCGGGCGCCGACGCGGCCTTCGTCGCGGCGGACCTGCTCTCGCAGGCCGAGCATGGCCCGGACTCGCAGGTGCTGCTGCTGTCCGATGACGACGCCCTCATCGCCCGGGTGCAGGACGAACTCGCCACGCAGCTTGCCCGGCTGGACCGGGCGGATATCGCGCAGCAGGCATTGTCGGCCTCGCGCTTGGTCAAGGTCGCCACGCTCGACGATGCCTTCGCCATCAGCAACCGCTACGCGCCGGAACACCTCATCCTGGCGCTGCGCGAACCGCGCGCGTGGCTGGACAAGGTGGAAGCCGCCGGCTCGGTGTTCCTCGGCGACTTCACGCCGGAAGCGTTGGGCGACTACTGCAGCGGTACCAACCACGTGCTGCCCACCGCCGGCGCGGCGCGTGCGTACAGTGGCGTCAGTGTGTCGAGCTTCCAGAATTTCGTCAGCGTGCAGTCGGCCAGCCGCGCGGGCATCGCCGCCATCGGCGACTGCGCCTTGACGCTCGCGCGGGCGGAAGGGCTGGGTGCGCACGCCCATGCCGTCGCGCTGCGGTTGCGCAAGGAGGCCGCATGAGCAGCGTCCTGCCCCTGGTGCGTCCGGACCTGCGCGACTTCGCGGGCTACAAGTCGGCCCGCAGCGAAGCCCTGCGTGGCGAGGTGTGGCTGAACGCCAACGAATCGGCGTGGGCCAATCCGGCCGACGGGCAGGGTCGCAGCCGCCGCTATCCGGATCCGCAGCCACCGGCGCTTCGCGCGCGCCTGGCACAGCTGTATGGCGTGGCCCCGGAGCAACTGCTGGTCGGGCGCGGCAGCGACGAAGCCATCGACCTGCTGGTGCGCGCGCTGTGCGTGCCCGGACAGGACGCCATCGTGGTGACGCCGCCGGTGTTCGGCATGTACGTGGTCTGCGCACGGCTGCAGGGCGCACGCATCATCGAGGTGCCGCTGGTCGATGGCGACGCCGGTTTCGTCGCCGATCTCGACGCCATCCGCGAGGCGGCGCTCGGTCAGGGGGCCAAGCTGGTGTTTCTGTGCTCGCCCTCCAATCCGGCGGGTTCGGCCATCCCGCTGGACGGCATCAAGGCCCTGGCACACGCGCTGGAAGGTCACGCGCTGGTGGTGGTGGACGAGGCCTACGGCGAATTCGCCGACGGTGCGTCCGCGACCAAGCTGCTGGGTGCGCACGCCAACGTCGCCGTGTTGCGTACGTTGTCGAAAGCGCATGCCCTGGCCGCCGCGCGCATCGGCGTGGTCGTCGGTGGCGCGGAACTGGTCGCCGTGCTGCAGCGCTGCCAGGCACCGTATCCGGTGCCCACGCCGTGTGCCGACCTCGCGCTGGAAGGCCTGTCCGATACGGCGCTGGAGCAGACGCGGGAACGCGTGGCGGTCGTGCGTCGTGAGCGCGAACGGCTGCTGTACGCGCTCGCGCGGATACCCGGCGTACGCCGCGTCTATCCTTCGCAGGGAAACTATCTGCTGGTGCGCTTCGATGATCCTGATGGCGCTTTCCATGCACTGCTCGCCGCCGGCGTGGTGGTGCGCGACCAGCGCGCCGCGCCCCAGCTGGACGACGCATTGCGCATCACCATCGGCTCGCCGGAACAGAACGATCGCGTGCTGTCGGCCCTGAACACGAATCCCACCCCATGACACCGATCCTCTTCATCGACCGCGACGGCACCCTGATCGAGGAGCCCGAGGATTTCCAGATCGACGCCTACGAGAAGCTGCGCTTCGTCCCCGGGGTCGTTCCGGCGCTGCTCAAGCTGCGCGACGCGGGCTACCAGTTCGTGATGGTCAGCAACCAGGACGGCCTGGGTTCGGAGCAGTACCCGCGCCCCTCGTTCGAAGGGCCGCACGCGCTGATGATGCAGGTCTTCGAAAGCCAGGGCATCCGCTTCCGCGACGTGCTGATCGACGAAAGCTGGCCGCACGAGAATCGTCCCACGCGCAAGCCGGGCATCGGTCTGGTGATCCCCTACCTGCAGGACCGCAGCGTCGACTGGTCGCGTTCGGCGATGGTGGGCGACCGGCAGACCGACAACCAGTTCGCCGAGAACCTGAACATCCGGGCATTCCAGCTGAAGACCGCGCAGTTCGGCGGCGAGTGGGACTGGGCCGGCATTGCGCATGAACTCGCGGATGCGCCGCGACGTGCGGTGGTGCAGCGGAACACCAAGGAGACGAAGATCCGCGTCGAGGTGGACCTCGACCGCATCGCCGAGCCGGTCGCGAAGACGGGATTGCCCTTCTTCGACCACATGCTGGAACAGATCGGCAAACACGGCGGGTTCGCACTCGACGTGCGCGCCGATGGCGACCTGCACATCGACGAGCACCACACCGTCGAGGACACCGGCCTCGCGCTGGGGCAGGCGCTGAAAGAGGCGCTGGGCGACAAGCGTGGCATCGGCCGCTATGGCTTCACCCTGCCGATGGACGAGACGCTGGCCAGCGCCGCGCTGGATTTCAGTGGGCGGCCATACTTCGTCTTCACCGGCGAGTTCCGGCGCGAGCGCGTCGGCGACCTGCCGACCGAACTGGTGCCGCATTTCTTCCGTTCGCTGTGCGATGCGGCAGGCCTGAACCTCAACCTGAAGGTGGAAGGCGACAACGACCACCACAAGGTCGAGGCCAGCTTCAAGGCGCTGGCGCGCGCGCTGCGCCAGGCGGTGAAGCGCGAGGGTGCCGAACTGCCGTCGACCAAGGGGGCCCTGTGACGAAGGTCGTGCTGGTCGATGCCGGCGGCTCCAACATCGGCTCGGTGCGCTACGCGCTGCAGCGCCTGGGCATGGACGCGGAACTGACCGGCGACGCGGCGACGATCCGCGCTGCGGACCGGGTGATCCTGCCCGGCGTGGGCGCCGCCGCCGTGTGCATGGCGCGGCTGCGGGAACTGAACCTGGTCGACGTGCTGCGCACGCTGGACAGGCCGCTGCTGGGCGTCTGCGTCGGTGTGCAGCTGTTGTTCGCGCATTCCGAGGAGGACGACACCCCCTGCCTGGGCCTGCTGCCGGGACGCGTGCGCAAGCTGCACGCCGCACCCGGCATCCGCGTGCCGCACATGGGCTGGAACACCCTGCAGTGGCGACGCGGCGGTTCGCTGGTGGAGGGCATCGCCGACGGCGACCACGCCTACTTCGTCCACAGCTATGCCGCCGCCGTCGACGACGACTGCCTGTGCAGCAGCGAGCACGGACAGCGCTTCGCCGCCGTCGTGCAGCGGGGCAACGTTGCGGGGGCGCAATTCCATCCCGAGCGCTCGGGCGCCGTCGGCGCGCGACTGCTGAAGAACTTCATCGAGTACGGACTGCAATGACAGGTTTCACGGTATATCCCGCCATCGACGTGCGCGATGGCCGCGTGGTCCGTCTGGCACAGGGCGACTACGCCCGCGAGACGCGGTACGAGGGCGCGCCGCTGCAGGTCGCGCAGCGCTATGCGGCACAGGGTGCCGAATGGCTGCACCTGGTCGATCTGGATGCGGCGCGCGCCGGCGGCTATACGCTCGCGCCGTTGCTGGGGGAGATCACGCGTACGACCGCGCTTAAGGTGCAGACGGGCGGTGGTGTACGCCAGCGCGACGACGTGGCACGCATCCTGGACGCCGGCGCACAGCGGGTGGTGGTCGGCTCACTGGCGGTCCGTGAGCCGGATACGGTGCTGTCGTGGCTGGCCGAATTCGGCAGCGAGCGCATCACCGTGGCGCTGGACACGCGGCTCGATGCCGGTGGTGCGTGGCGCCTGCCGGTGCATGGCTGGACCGAGACCGCGTCCGAGACCCTGGACGCGCTCGCCACGCGCTACGCCGATGCCGGCCTGCGCCATCTGCTGTGCACCGACATCGCCCGCGACGGCATGCTGAGTGGGCCCAACCTCGATCTGTACACCTACCTGCGCGCCACCGTGCCGGCGTTGGCGGTGCAGGCCTCGGGCGGCGTGAGCGCGGTGGCGGATATCGTCGGAGCGCGCGAAGCGGATTGCGCCGGCATCGTGCTCGGGCGCGCCTTGCTGGAAGGCCGCTTCGCCCTGCCGGAAGCGCTGGCATGCTGAGCCGGCGCATCATTCCCTGCCTGGACGTGCGCGAAGGCCGCGTGGTCAAGGGCGTGAAATTCCGCGACCACGTCGACATGGGCGATATCGCCGACCTTGCGCTGCGCTACCGCGACGAGGGGGCCGACGAACTGGTGTTCTACGACATCAGCGCCAGTCCGGAAGGCCGTTCGGTGGACTACGCCTGGATCGAGCGTGTTTCGCGACTGCTGGATATTCCGTTCTGCGTGGCGGGCGGCATCCGCGACGTGGAGACCGCCCGTCGCGTGCTGTACAGCGGGGCCGACAAGGTGTCGGTCAACACGCCCGCGCTGGAGCGTCCGGAGCTGATCGGCGAGCTGGCGCAGGCCTTCGGCGTACAGTGCGTCGTGGTCGGCGTGGATTCCATCCTGGAAGCCGACGGCGAATGGCGCGTGCGCCGCTATACCGGCGACCCCTCGAAGATGCAGGGTGCCGGACTGAGGACGCTGGACTGGGTCGTGCAGGCGCAGCGCCTGGGCGCCGGCGAAATCGTGCTGAACTGCATGGACCAGGACGGCGTGCGGCGGGGTTACGACCTGATGCAGCTGCGCGCGGTACGCGCCATCTGCGAAGTGCCGCTGGTCGCCTCGGGCGGCGCGGGCGAAGCGGCGCATTTCATCGACGTGTTCCAGCAGGCGGATGTGGATGGCGCGCTGGCAGCCAGTGTCTTCCACAGCGGGCACATCCGTATTCCGGCACTGAAGCAGGCATTGGCGCAGCAAGGCATCGAGGTGAGACGTGGCGACTGACAACCGGCGACCGGCGTTCGACGCCACCCGTCTCGACTGGGACAAGGGGGACGGCCTGCTGCCCGTCATCGTGCAGGACGCCGCGACGCTGCGGGTACTGATGCTGGGCTACATGAACCGCGAAGCGCTGCAGGCCACACTCTCCGGCGGGCGCGTGACCTTCTTCAGTCGCAGCAAGCAGCGGCTGTGGACCAAGGGAGAGAGCTCCGGCCACGTGCTGGAACTGGTGTCGGTCGAGGCCGATTGCGACGACGACACGCTGCTCGTCCTCGCGCATCCGCATGGTCCCACCTGCCACCTGCAGCGCGCCAGTTGCTTCCCGTCGGCACCGTCGGCATTCCTGTCGGAACTGGATGCCCTCGTTGCGCAGCGAGAGCGCGAACGACCGGCGGACAGCTACACCACGCGGCTGTTCGAGGCCGGTGTGCGCCGCGTCGCCCAGAAGGTGGGCGAAGAGGGCGTGGAAACCGCCCTGGCCGCCGTCGCCCAGGACGAAACCGCGCTGCTCGGCGAGAGTGCGGACCTGCTTTACCACCTGACCGTGCTGTTGCGCGCACGCGGCCTGTCGCTGGCCGATGCCGTCGATGTGCTGCGGGAGCGGCACGCCCCCCGATGACGCATCCCCACCGACTGTAGGGGCGGCCTCGGGCGCGATGCTCTTCGCTGCTGCTGAAAAAAAAGCATCGCGCCCGAGGGCGCTCCTACAAGCGCATCGGCCCTGCGCCATAATCCTCCGGTCCTTCCGGCTGGAGTCGCCATGCGCGCTTCTTTGACTGCCCTCGTCCTGGCGTTGCTGACGGTCCCCGCCCATGCGCTGCCGCCGCCGTGCAACTGGGGTCAGGTGTACGAGGACCGCAACGGCAACGGGACCCGCGACGCGGGGGAGCCGGGCCTCCCGGGCGTCAAGGTGTCCAACGGCATCGAGATCGCGGTGACGGACGGGCAGGGCGAGTACAGCCTCGATTACGTCGACGGCCGCACGCTCTTCATCATCAAGCCGGCGGGCTACGATCTGGCGGTGCGCCCCGACGGCCTGCCGGCGCGCTGGCGCAACCTGCAGTACCACGCCGGGCCCGCGCTGAAGTACGGCGGCATCCCGGAGCGCCAGCCCGACTGCACGCACTTCGGGCTGCATCCACGGGCGGCGGCGAAGGACAGCGCACTCGACGTACTGCTGTTCGCCGACAGCCAAACGTCTTCGGTGAAGGACGTGGACTACTACTGGCGCGACATCGTGCAGCCGCTGGTCGGCAGGCACGGCGCCGCGCTGGGCCTGACCCTGGGCGACGTCACCAACGACGACCTGTCGCTGTATCCGCAGATCCTGCGCACGACGATGAGCCTGCAGGTGCCCTGGCTGTTCATCCCGGGCAACCACGATCTCGATTTCGATGCCGCCGGCGATGAGGATTCGCTGCGCACGTTCCGCCATCATCTGGGACCGGACACGTTTGCGTGGGAAGAAGAGGCGGCGACCTTCATCGGCCTGGACGACGTGATCTACCAGCCGGGCGGCACGCCTGCGTACTTCGGCGGGCTGCGCGAGGACCAGTTCGCCTTCCTGCAGGCGTACCTGCCCACGGTGCGCAAGGATCGCCTGCTGGTGATCGGCGTGCACATCCCGTTCTACGAACCCGGCGCGCGCGGCTTCCGCCCGCAGGACCGCGAGCGCCTGTTCGCCATGCTGGAGGACTTCCCGCATGTGCTGCTGCTCAGCGGGCACACCCACACCCAGCGCCACTGGTACCACGACGCATCCACCGGCTGGCACGGGATGCGGCCGCTGCATGAGTACAACGTCGGCGCGGCCTGCGGCGCCTACTGGTCGGGCATCAAGGATGCCGAGGGCATTCCCGACACGATGATGGCCGACGGTACGCCGAATGGCTATGCGCGACTGCGCGTGGACACCGGCGGCGCCTACGCGCTGTCGTGGCATCCGGCGCGCGGTGCGGACGACAGCGGCATCGGCCTGCACGCGCCGCGCGTGCTGCGGAAGGGGGCGTATCCGGCGTGGGGCGTGTTCGCCAATGTCTACATGGGCGATGCGGAGACGCGCGTGGAGTACCGCATCGACGGTGGCGAATGGAAACCGATGAAGCGCGTGGAGCAGCCCGACCCCAGGCTGCTGGTGGAGAACATGCGCGACGACACGGCCGATGCGCTGCGTGGCTACGACCGCTCGCCCGAAGCGGAGGCGTCCCAGCACCTGTGGCGTGGCGCGCTGCCCACCGACCTGGCCGAGGGCGAGCATGCGGTCGAGGTGCGCGCCTTCGACCGGTGGCAGGGCGAGCGATCGGCCCGCACCTCGTACCGCCTGCAGGTTGCGGAGCCCTGATCATGGCTGGGGCGGAACTTCCCATCGAGCACTTCATGGATGCTGCGGCGTGGGAGCGCTGGCTGGAGCAGCATCCGGAATCCACGGGCGTGTGGCTGAAGATCGCCAAGAAGGGCTCGGGCGTCGCGTCGGTGAGCTACAGCGAGGCACTGGACGTGGCGCTGTGCCATGGCTGGATCGACGGACAGAAGAAGGGGTACGACGCGCAGTGCTTCCTGCAGCGCTTCACGCCCCGGCGTGCACGCAGCACATGGTCGAAGATCAACGTCGCCCGGATCGAAAGCCTGGTAGCGGCGGGTCGCATGCGGCCCGCAGGCCTGCGCGAAGTCGAGGCCGCCAGGGCCGATGGTCGCTGGGACGCGGCTTACGACGGTGCGAAGTCGATGGAGGTGCCGCTGGAACTCGCCAAGGCCCTGGCGAAGAACCGAAAGGCCAATGCTTTCTTCGACACGCTCGACAAGACCAACCGGTACGCGGTGTGCTGGCGCGTGCAGACAGCGGTTAAGCCGGAGACCCGGCAGGCACGCGTAGAAAAGCTGTTGGCCATGCTCGCGCGGGGCGAGAAGATCCACGGGGCCTGAAACGGAAGCGCCTCCCGAAGGAGGCGTCCTGGAACCTGGCGGGCGAGCGAAGGCGGGCGGGCGAGGTTGACGTGGCTGGCTGGCGAAGGCGGGCGGGCGACGTGGCGCGCAGTCTAGGCAATCCGCACGATGCGTGTAGAAACGCGAATCGCTCTCGAATAAATCTCAGCGGGCGGCGCGGCTGGATCGCACACTGAGCCACGCCCCGGCCAACAGCATCGCGATCGCGACGGCCTGGATCCCATGCGGCTCCGCGCGACCCGAAATGACCAACAGCAACGTCGACAGCAAGGGCGCGAGATAGGAGAGGCTGCCCAGCAGGGCAATGTCGCCGCGCTTGGTGCCGTGGTCCCAGAGCCAGAACGCGGCGCCTACGGGGCCGGCACCCATCACGGCGAGAACCAGCCATTGGGTGGCATCGGGCGCGACCGTGCGTTCGAACAGCAGATGGACCGCAGCGCCCAGGACCGAGACGCCCGCGCAGGCCACGGTGATGGCGGCGGTGGGGACCTCGGCGAAGCGGCGGTTGAACACGGAATACGCGGCCCAGATCACCGCCGCACCCAGTGCGGCGAGGTAGCCCGGCACGTGCGCACCGTCGACCTGCAGGCCATGCCCGCGGGTCACCAGCAGCGCCGCGGCCACCAAGCCGAGCAGCGTGCCTGCCCACTGCCCGGCACGCACCGTCACCCCGCCGACCAGGCCGGCGAAAACCACGATCAGCAGCGGCCACAGGTAATTGAGCAGGTTCGCCTCCACCGCCGGCGCGCGCTTGAGCGCGATGAAGTAGAGCGCGTGGTAGCCGAACAACGCCAGCGTGGACAGCGCCAGCGCCGCGCCGGGTTGGCGCAGCTCGCGCCAGCCCTCGGCGCCGCGCAGTGCCGCGCGCGCCAGCCCCAGCAGCGCCGCGATGCCGAAACTGACCGCAAGCACCTGGAACGGGGGCAGGTTGCCGGTCGCGGTCGTCAGTGCCGCCAGCGAAGCCCACAGCAGGATGGCGGCCAGCCCCGTCAGCGTAGCCGTGCGTTGCGACGCCATGGTTCGGATTCAGTCGGGCAGCGCGATGTCGGCGAACGACGCCACGCGCGCATGCCCGTGCGCGGCCTCGCCCTCGCGGGGCTGAGGGTAGTCGTCCAAGCGGTCGATCAGGCGCGTCTGCAGGCCGGCTTCGCGCGCGGCATCCAGTTCTTCCACCACATCGGACAGGAACAGGATGACATTGGCCGGCAAGCCGATGCGGCCGGCGATCACGCGGTAGCTGTCGGCTTCGCGCTTGCCGCCGACTTCGGTGTCGAACCAGTCGGAAAACAGCGGCGTCAGGTCGCCGGCGTCGCTATGGCCGAAGAACAACTTCTGCGCCGGCACCGAGCCGGACGAGTACACGTACAGCGGATAGCCGCGCGCGTGCCAGTCGCGCAGCGCGGGCGCCGCGTCGGGATAGATGTGGGCGGTGAAGTCGGCATCGCGGTAGCCCGCCTGCCAGATCATGCCCTGCAGCGCCTTCAGCGCCGTGTGCTTTCGGTCCTGGTCGATCCAGCCCTGCAGCGTCTCCACGATGACGTCGTCGCTGCAGATGCTGCCGTGCTCGGTGGCCACCACGTCCAGCCAGCGGCGGACGTCCGGGTCGTCGCGGTGGTCGCGCACGAAGCCGGGCAGGGCGCGCCGTGCGTACGGGAACAGCACGTCCTTCACGAACGAGATGCTGCTGGTGGTGCCTTCGATGTCGGTCAGGATGGCGGAAACGGGCATGGCGATGTTCACGGTCACGGTAGAGCGGAGCGCGCTCCGCTGCTCTTGTTCTGGATAGGGTCGTGCCGCCGGGCAGGCCCCGGGGCGGCAGGATCGATCAATGCCCGTCGGTCAGACCGTCGTAGCGCGGGAACTGCTGGGCGATGGTGGTGCCGGTGAAGTGGCCCACCCAGCCATCCGGCTCGGTGAAGAAGCGGATGGCGACGAAGCGGGGCTCCGGGCCCATGTCGAACCAGTGCAGCGCGCCGTCCGGCACGGCGATCAGGTCGTCCTGCACGCACTCGATCTCGTAGACCCTGCCATCCACGTGTAGCGTGAACAGGCCCGACCCCGCCACGAAGAAGCGCACCTCGTCTTCCTTGTGGTAGTGCTCATCGAGGAACTTGGCGCGCATCGCCTCGCGCTGCGGGTTGTCCGGCGCGATGCTGACCACGTCGACGGTCTTGAAGCCGCGCTCGGCCACCAAGCGGTCGATGTCGGCGCGATAGGCGTCCATCACTTCTTCCGGCGAGGCGCCGGGCTCGATCGGCTTGTTCGCCTTCCAGCGTTCGAAGGTCACGCCGATCTTCTTCAGCTCGGTGGCGATGAAATCGGGGTCGTAGCTGGAGAACTCCGGAGTGGCCGGGTCGGATTCCTTGAAGATGCGCAGGCGGCTCATGGCAATGGCGTGAGGCGGCGGGGGGAACGTTAGGGTAGCAAACCCGGCCCGGACGCCCTGTGGCGGAAAGGTAACGCGGGGATAACCGGCGGTTATCAGCCGCGGCAGCCGAGCTTGCGCAGCTCCAGTTCGGCCGCGAACAGGAATTCGAAGGCTTCCAGGTGCCGGCGCGCCTCGGCCATGGTGCGGCCCCATGCGTACAGACCGTGGCCGTCGATCAGGTAGCCCCACAACGGCTGCCGGTCGAGCAGGGCGTCGACCTGCGCTGCCAGGGTCGGCATGTCCTGGGTGTTGGCGAACACCGGCACATCGATGGCCATCTCGTGGGTGTGGTTGCCGTGGAAGGCCTTCAGCAGTTCGAAGCCCTCCAGCCGGACATGGCCGGCGCCGGCGAACAGGCGCGAGGCCACCGTCTGCACCAGCGAGTGCGTGTGCAGCACGCAGCCGATCTCGGGGTAACGCCGATAGAGCTGGGTGTGCAGCAGGGTTTCCGCCGAGGGGCGATGGTCGCTGCCGACGGCCTTGCCCTCGAAGTCCACCACCATGATGTCCGACTCCACCAGCCGCCCCTTGTCGCGGCCGGAGACGGTGATGGCCGCATGCCGTTCGTCCAGCCGCTGCGAGAAGTTGCTGCTGGTGGCCGGGGTCCAGCCCAGCTGCGACAGTTCGCGCACGTTGGAGATGATGGACTGCGCGCGGTCGCGCAGCTGGTCGGCGTCGTAGGGCAGGGCGTTCATGCCGCGCATTCTAACGGAACCCGTCCGGCGGCCCGACTGATTGATCCTGCTCAATGCGGTCGGCGGGCCGGAAGCGCGACACTGCAGCCTCCTTCCCGCAGGTGCCCAGCCAGATGAGCCACGATGCCTCCCGCCGCCGTTTCCTGACCACCACCCTGACCGCCGCCGCCGTGGCCCCGCTGGCCTGGCACGCGGTGCGTGCCGAGGCTGCCGCGCCTGCCGCCCTCCCCAAGCTGGACGCCAACAACCCCACCGCCAAGGCGCTGGCCTACAGCGAGAACGCCGCCACCGTGAAGCACCCCAAGCACAAGGCGGGCGATCACTGCGCCAACTGCAACTTCTTCAAGGCGCCGGCGGGCCAGGCCTATGGCCCGTGCACGCTGTTCCCGAAGAACTCGGTCGCCGCGAAGGGCTGGTGCAGCGCCTGGGCCAAGAAGCCCTGATACATCCGGTTCACGGAAAGCGAAAAGGCGCGGTCACCCGCGCCTTTTCCATGTCCGGTCCCCGGAACCGGCTCAGCGCGGCGTGCGCAACCGGCTGTGGCGGTAGCCGTACAGGAAATAGATCAGGAAGCCGACCGCCGTCCAGACGCCCATCAGCATCCAGTTGTGCGCCGTCATCGCCGACAGCAGCGCCATGCAGCTCAGCACGCCCAGCGAGCAGACCAGCCAGGCCGCGGGGATGCGGAACGGACGCGGCAGGTCCGGCTGCGTGCGGCGCAGCACCAGCACGCCCACGCAGACCGAGGCGAACGCGATCAGGGTGCCCATCGAGGTCAGTTCGCCCAGGATGTCGAGCGGGAACAGTGCCGCCAGCAGGGCGATGCCCACGCCGGTGATGACCGTGTTGATGTGCGGCGTGCGGTATTCGGGATGGATCTTGGTGAACACCGGCGGCAGCAGGCCGTCGCGCCCCATGATCATGAAGATGCGCGGCTGGCCGATGATCATCACCAGCACCACCGACGACAGGCCGATCAGCGCACCGATCTCCACCGTCACCCGCAGCCAGCCCAGTTCCGGATGGGCGGCCACCGCGGTGACCACCGGCTCGGCGGTGCCCAGCGCGGTATAGGGCACCAGGCCGGTCATCACCGCGGCCATGGCGATGTAGAGGATGGTGCAGATGGCCAGCGAGGCCAGCATGCCGACGGGCAGGTCCTTCTGCGGGCGATGCGATTCCTGGGCCGCCACCGACACCGCCTCGAACCCGATGTAGGCGAAGAACACCATCGCCGCGCCCCGCAGCACGCCGTCCCAGCCGAACTTGCCCGGGCCTTCATTGGCCGGAATGAAGGGCTGCCAGTTGCCCGGGTCGACGTACTGCCAGCCGGCGATGATGACCAAGATGATCAGGCCGGTCTTCAGCACCACCATCGCCATGTTCATGGCCGACGACTTGCGGATGCCGACGTAGCACAGCCAGGTCAGCAGCAACACCAGAAGGGCAGCCGGCACGTTGGCGATCGCGCCGGTGGGGCGCAATTGCGCGTCCAGCGGCGCGCTGACGAAGGCTTCGGGCAGATAGATATTCGCGTGTTCGAGCAAACTCAGCAGATAGCCGGTCCAGCTGACCGCGACCGCGGACGCCGATACGCCGTATTCGAGGACCAGCATCCAGCCGATGAACCAGGCGGTCAGTTCGCCCAGCGTCGCGTAGGTGTAGGTATAGGCGCTGCCGGACACCGGCACCATCGCCGCGAATTCGGCATAGGCCAGCGCGCAGAACGTGCAGCAGATGGCGGCCAGCACGAACGACAGCATGATGGCGGGGCCGGCGTGGTTGGCCGCGGCCTGGCCGGTGATCACGAAGATGCCGCCGCCGATCACCGCGCCGATGCCGAGCGCGGTCAGGCCCCACGGGCCGAGCGTGCGGCGCAGGCTGAGCCCTTCGGCTTCGGTATGGGCGGCGTGGGGGTGCTTGGTGGCCAGGAGCTGTCGGAGCATCGTGCGTGGTCTCGGGACGTTATCGAGGAGTACAACCAAAAAGGCCGGCGGTGTGCCCGCCGGCCTTGAAGACGATCAGGCGCGCTGCCTGAGTTTGCTGTTCCGGAAGCCGTAGGCGAAGTAGATCACCTGCCCCAGTACCGTCCAGCCCACGAAGATCTGCCAGTGTTCCATGAACGACTGCATGAACAGGAACAGGCAGGCCAGCACGCCCAGCGGGCAGATCAGCCAGAACATGGGCACGCGGAACGGACGGGCGAGGTCGGGGCGGGTGAAGCGCAGCACCAGTACGCCGAGACAGACGGTGGCGAAGGCCAGCAAGGTACCCATCGAGACCAGTTCGCCCAGCACGCTGAGCGGCATGAAACCGGCCAGCAGGCAGGCCAGCACGCCGACGATGATCGTGCCGACGTAGGGCGTATGGAACTTCGGGTGCACCTTGCCGAACAGGCGCGGCAGCAGTCCGTCGCGGGACATCGAATAGAAGATGCGCGGCTGTGCCATCAGCATCACCAGGATCACCGACGACAGGCCGGCGATGGCGCCGATCTCCACCGCTGTCTTCAGCCAGCCGACGCTGGCGCCCGGATCGGCCTTCAGGACCTCTTCCAGCGCGGTGGCCACCGGCTTGGCGGTGCCGAGCAGGCTGTAGTGGGTCATGCCGGTCAGCACCGCGCAGACGGCGATGTAGATGACGGTGCAGATGGCCAGCGAACCCAGGATGCCCTTGGGCATGTCGCGCTGCGGATTCTTCGCTTCGCCGGCCGCGGTGGAGACCGCGTCGAAGCCGATGTAGGCGAAGAACACGATGGTCGCCGCGCGGAACACGCCGTCCATACCGAACTGTCCGGGACCGGTGTTCTCCGGGATGAAGGGCGTCCAGTTGGCCGGGTCCACGTACTGCACGCCGAAGCCCAGGAACGCCGCGATGACGAGCACCTTGATCGCCACGATGATCGCGTTGACGAAGGCCGACTGGGTGATGCCGACATAGCACAAGCCGCTGACCGCCGCGACGATCAGCACCGCGGGCAGGTTGATGATGCCATTGGTGGCGACGAACCCGCCGTCGGCCCAGGTGATGGGCGCGGTGGCCAGCTGTTCGGGGAAGGGTACGCCCAGCGTGGAAGTCAGGAAGCTCACCAGGTAGCCCGACCAGCCCACCGCGACGGTGGACGAGGCGAACAGGTATTCCAGTACCAGGCACCAGCCGATGAACCACGCCACGGCTTCGCCCAGGGTCGCGTAGGAATAGGAGTACGCGCTGCCGGACACCGGCATCATCGAAGCGAATTCGGCGTAGCACAGGCCCGCCATGGCGCAGGCGAAGCCGGCCAGCACGAAGCTCAGCATGATCGCGGGGCCGGCATGGTTGGCGGCGGCCTGGCCGGTCAGCACGAAGATGCCCGCGCCGATCACCGCACCCACGCCCAGCATGACCAGGTGCTTGGCCGTCAGCGTCCGTTTCAGGGTGGCTTCGCCGTCCAGGCTGCCTTCGAAGGGTTCACCGGCATCGACGTGGCCTGCCGGCGCGACCGGCTTGACCCTGAACAGAGCTTTGAGCATTCGCAGCGTCCCCTGAGATGACTGAGTGCCGATGGACAGGCCCACCGGGCGGTGACAACGGTCATGGGGACGGTCCCCACGGAAGGCCGTACCTTGCCAAAGCGGGCGGGGGATCACAAGCGCAGGTGCAGCATGGCCGGCGATAATCGGCGCCGTCTTCGCCATCGCGGAAAGGAAAAGCACGTCGTGTCAGCCGCTTATGCTTCGCTACGAGAACACCTGGCCGACTACGGCCGCCGCTGGCCCGACGAAGAAGCGGTCATCGCCCAGTTCCTGGCCCTGCTGGACGAGCCGGCCAACCCGTTCGTCCGCGAGCGGCTGGAAGGCCATCTGACCGGCGGCGCGTGGCTGGTCAGCGGTGATGGCCGGCGCATCCTCATGACCCATCACCGCAAGCTGGACCGCTGGCTGCAACTGGGCGGGCACGCCGATGGCGACACCGACATGGCCCGTGTCGCACTGAAGGAAGCCGAGGAGGAGTCGGGCCTGTCCGACCTGGCGGTGGAGGGCGGCATCTTCGATCTGGACCGCCACTGGATCCCCGAGCGCAAGGGCGTTCCCGGGCACTGGCACTACGACGTGCGCTACGTGGTGCGCGCAGGCGGCAGCGAGGCCTACGTGGTCAGCGAGGAGTCGCTGGACCTGGCCTGGCGCGAGATCGCCCCGCTCGCGGGCGATGCCGACGTGTCGATCAGCCGCATGGCCCGCAAGTGGCTGGCGATGCAGGCCCTCGCGGGCGAGGATGCCGCTCTGTAGGAGCGCCCCATGGGCGCGATGCTGCTGTCGGCGGATGTGGAAAAGCATCGCGGGCATGGCCCGCTCCTACAGTCGCCTGCGCGACGAAACTCAGGAGCGCCAGCCTTGCCACGCCAATGCTTGCTGCTCAGTACAGCACGCGTACCCGCAGCGTACCGTCGATGGCCGCCATCGCCTCGCGCAGGCTGGTGGTCTGTTCCTCGTCGGCGGTGACGTCGATGACCACGTAGCCGACCTTGGGATCGGTACGCAGGAACTGCCCGTCGATGTTGATGCCGCGGTCGCGGAAGATGTCGTTGATCTGCGACAGCACGCCCGGCACGTTGCGGTGGATGTGCAGGATGCGGCGGCTGCCGTCATGGCCGGGCAGGGTGACCTCGGGGAAGTTCACCGCCGACAGCGTGCTGCCGTTGTCGCTGTAGCGCACCAGCTTGGCCGCCACCTCGATGCCGATGTTGTCCTGCGCTTCCAGGGTGGAACCGCCGACGTGGGGCGTGAGGATGACGTTGTCCAGCCCGCGCAGCGGCGACTCGAACGATTCGGCATTGCCCTTGGGCTCGACCGGGAACACGTCCACCGCCGCGCCGCCCACCTGGCCCGACTTCAGCGCATCGGCCAGCGCGTCGATGTCGACCACCGTGCCGCGCGAGGCGTTGATCAGGTGCGCGCCGCGCTTCATGCCGGCGATCTGCGCCGCACCGAACATGCCCTGGGTGGCCGGCGTTTCCGGCACGTGCAGGGTCACCACGTCGCTTTGCGCCAGCAAGTCGTCCAGGCCGATGGCCGGGCGCGCGTTGCCCAGCGAGAGCTTGGTCTCGATGTCGTGGAACAGCACGTGCATGCCCAGCGCCTCGGCCAGCACGCCGACCTGCGTGCCGATATGGCCGTAGCCGATGATGCCCAGCGTCTTGCCGCGCACCTCGTGGCTGCCCGCGGCCGACTTGCTCCAGCCGCCGCGGTGGCATTCGGCGTTCTTCTGCGGAATGCCGCGCATCAGCAGGATGGCCTGGGCGATCACCAGCTCGGCCACGCTGCGGGTGTTGGAGTAGGGTGCGTTGAAGACCGGAATGCCGGCCAGCTCCGCGGCGTCCAGGTCCACCTGGTTGGTGCCGATGCAGAAGCAGCCCACTGCGATCAGCCGGCGCGCCTGCGCCAGCACATCGTCGGTCAGATGCGTGCGCGAACGGATGCCGACGATGTGCGCCTCGGCGATGCGGCGCTTCAGTTCGTCTTCCGGCAGGGACTTTTCGTGGAACTCGATCTGCGTGTAGCCCGCCGCCCGGAAGGTCTCCACCGCCGTCCGGCTGACCCCCTCCAGCAACAGTACGCGGATGTCCTGCTTCGGGTACGAGGTCTTCTTGTTCGACATTGCCGGAAGGTCGTGCGGGGAATGGAAAGGGGTCGTCACTATGCCAGATGCGCGCCGTCGATGCTGCGGCGCGGAATGGAATGCTCGGTTGCCGATTTCCCGGCTTGGTTGCCTCTGAAACGACCTCGCCATCGGCTGGACGCCGCACGGCATCGCTGGCACCCTGAGCGCCCCCGAAAACCCACCCGTGCAATGAGCGATCCGCGCCTGCAAACCCTGCTCGACGCCGCCCCCGGGCTGCGCCTGAAGACCGATCCCGCCGACCTCGAACACTACGGCCGCGACTGGACCCGGCGCTGGACGCCCGCGCCGCTGGCGATCGCGTTGCCGGCCACCGTCGAGGACGTTCAGGCCGTCGTGCAGTGGGCCAACGCGCATCGCGTCGCGCTCGTGCCGTCGGGCGGCCGCACCGGCCTGTCCGGCGGCGCCGTGGCGGCCAACGGCGAACTGGTGCTCAGCCTGGAACGCATGAACCAGGCGATCGATTTCAATGCGGTCGACCGCACGTTGACGGTGCAGGCCGGCATGCCGCTGGAGGCCGTGCACAATGCGGCGCGCGAGCAGGGCCTGGTCTATCCGGTGGATTTCGCCTCGCGGGGCTCGTGCGCCATCGGCGGCACCATCGCGACCAACGCGGGCGGCATCCGCGTGATCCGCTACGGCAACACGCGCGAATGGATCGCCGGCCTGAAGGTGGTCACCGGCGCGGGCGACGTGCTGGAGCTCAACAAGGCACTGATTAAGAACTCCAGCGGCTACGATCTGCGCCATCTGTTCATCGGGTCCGAGGGCACGCTGGGCGTGGTGGTGGAAGCCACCGTGCGGCTGACCGATCCGCCGCCGCCGACCAACGTCATGCTGCTGGCGCTGCCGTCGTTCGAGGTGCTGATGCAGGTCTTCGCCGCATTCCGCGAGCGCCTGCAGCTGGAGGCGTTCGAGTTCTTCACCGACCGCGCGCTGCAACATGTGCTCGCGCACGGTGCGCAGAAGCCGTTCGACGAGGTGCACCCGTACTACGTGGTCACCGAGTTCGCCATCGGCGACGAGGCGAAGGAAGCCGCCGCGATGGCCGCCTTCGAGGCCTGCCTGGAGCAGGGCTGGGTCAGCGACGGCGTGATCAGCCAGTCCGACGCGCAGGCCGCGCAGCTGTGGCGCCTGCGCGAGGGCATCACCGAAGCCCTGGCCCGCTACGTGCCGTACAAGAACGACGTGTCGGTGCGAATCTCGGCCATGCCGGCTTTCCTGGCCGAGACCCAGGCCTTGCTGGGCGAGGCGTATCCGCAGTTCGAGGTGGTGTGGTTCGGCCATATCGGCGACGGCAATCTGCACATCAACGTGCTGAAGCCCGATGACATGGAGAACGCGGACTTCGTCACCCAGTGCGAGCAGGTCACCAAGCTGCTGGCGGCCTCGCTGAAGCGCCACGAGGGCAGCATTTCGGCCGAGCACGGCATCGGCCTGGTGAAGAAGGGCTATCTGGAGAGCACGCGCAGCGCCGAAGAGATCGCGGTGATGCGGGGCATCAAGCGGGTGCTGGATCCCCATGGCCTGATGAATCCGGGCAAGCTGTTCGACACCTGACCCGCGTTCGGCACCCGCAACCCTGCAGGAGCGACGATACGGGCGATGCTCTTGCGAGCGACCGGATTCAGGTGCTCGCCGGGCATTTGCGGGTACTCTTTGCGCTCCGCGCCGGTCACGGCGTTCCCCCGTGTGGAAATTTCCATGTCCCGATTGATCCTGGCCGGCGTGCTGCTGGCGTTCTCCGTGCCGGTACTCGCCGGCAGCTTCGCCGGTTCGTCGGCAGGCGCTTCCTCGGCCGGTTCGTCGGCCTCGTCCGACAGCTCCTCCGGCGACGACAAGATCGTCGTCCAGGCTCGCGAGGATGCCGCCAGTTTCGTGGCCAGCAATGGCCGCATCCGTGGGGCCCAGTTGGAAGCCGCGCTGCGCCACCTGCGCGAGACGGACGAAGCCGCGCGTCGCGCCAGCGATATGCAGCTGGCGCAGGCCATCCTGGCGCGTTGATGCACCCGCGTCGGCCCCGGGGCCGGCGCATCGCCGCGCTCCTGCTGTGGGCGTGGCTGGGACCGGTGGCGACAGCATCCGCACTCGTCATCGATCCCACACATCTCGCCACGGACGATGTCGTCGCGACGCAGGCACTGGTCGACGAAGTTCTGTCGCGTCTGCCGCAGGCATGGCGCGACGGCTTGCCAGCGGGGCTCGTCCTGGAATGGCGTGAAGGCCTGCCCGCGTACGTCGCCGGCCGACGGGTCGGCCATCGCATCCTGCTGCCGCGCCGGCTGCTGCAGGCATGGCGGTCGCGCGACGGCGTGTCGCCGGACGATGCCGGGTTGAGTGTGGTCCGTCATGCGCTGGTGCACGAACTGGCCCACGCCTACGACCGTGCGCAGCGCAATGTCCTGTCCGGCGATCCGCGCCTGCGCGATCTGGCGGGCTGGCAGCGCAGCGTGTTTGCCGTCGCGGGGCGTCGTTCCCGCAACGATTTCGTCGCGCGTACGCCCGATCCTTATGAGCTGGAACGCCCTTCCGAATTCGTAGCGGTGAATCTCGAGCATTTCGTGCTCGACCCTTCCTACGCTTGTCGGCGTCCGGCGCTGCATCGCCACTTCGCGGCCCACTTCAGGGTGCCGGCGACGGCGCATGCCTGCGCACCCGGGTTGCCGTTCCTGGACGTGAATGCCGAGGCGGGCGAGGCCTCGTTGCTGGCGCTGGATCCCGCCCGCGTCTACGAGGTGGACTACCTGCTGGCCGAAGGCAACACGCAGGCGATGAGCCGCTGGGGACACAGCATGCTGAGGCTGGTCGTGTGCGCGCCGGGACGCATGCCGGGGCCCGACTGCAGGCTGGACCTGGCCCATCATCGCGTGCTGTCGTTCCGCGCCTTCGTGGGCGACGTGCAGATCTCCGGCTGGCGCGGATTGACCGGCTCGTATCCGTCGCGCCTGTTCCTGCTGCCGCTGGACCAGGTGATCGAGGAGTACACCCGGGTCGAGCTGCGTGGCCTGCAGTCCATCCCGCTGCGCTTGCAGGAGGACGAAATTGCATCGCTGCTGGAGCGGGCCGCGCAACTGCACTGGAGCTACGACGGGCGCTACTACTTCATCGGCAACAACTGCGCGGTGGAAACATGGAAGCTGCTTCACGACGGCGTGCCGCGGCTGGCCGACACGCCATTGGCCAGCATCACGCCCACCGGTCTTCTGAAGAAGCTGGAACGGCAGGGCGTGGCCGATGCCGCCGTGCTGGAAGACGCCGGTGAAGCGCGGCGGCTCGGCTACTACTTCGAACCGATGAGCGCGCGCTACGACGCCCTGTATGCCGTCGCACGGGACGCGCTGGCGCTGCCGCACCCGGATGCGCAGGCCTGGCTGGTCCTGCCACCCGCCGGACGCGCCCCCTGGCTGCCGCAGGCGGACCTGCGTACCAGCGCGGCCCTGCTAGTGCTGGAGCACGCCGCACAGCGTCGCCAGCAGCTGTTGCTGCGCGATGCGCTGAAGCGACGCTACCTCGGTCGCGACGCACCGGACGACATCGCGCCCGCACTGCAGGCCCTGCGTACGTGGCTGGGGGATACCGGGTTCGTCAGCAGGCCGTCGGAGCTTCTGCCGGACGGCTATGGACTCCCGCAGTCCGAGGAACGCGTGCGCGTGGCGAAGGAAGCGCAACTGCGCGTAGCCCGACTGCGAGAGCAGGACGGGGCGCTGCGGGAAGACCTGGAGCGCTGGCTACCGGCGGACCAGCGCAACGTGCTGCGCGGCATCGAGGCGAATCTCGAGACGATTGGTGCGCGCCTGCGCCACCCGTAGCGTGCGCCATGCGCACGACCACGGAGCGCTTCATGGCGCAGCGGGAGTCGGCGGATCCTGCGCGCAGCGCACGCTACTCAGTCCGCGCGGCCGCCGAATTCGCCCGTGGTCGTGTTGACCAGGATGCGCTCGCCGGTGGTGATGTACTCAGGCACCATGATTTCGATGCCGGTGCTGAGCCTGGCCGGCTTCGGGCGCTTGGTGGCGGTGCCGCCCTTCAGTTCCGGCGGCGTTTCCACCACTTCCAGCGTGACGTGCTGCGGCAGCTGCAGCGCGACCGGCAGTTCGTCGATCACCTGCACGTAGCAGCCGCTCAGTCCGTCGGTGATGTAACCGGCGTCGTCGCCGATGACGTTGGCGTCCAGCGTGTACGGCGTGTAGTCCTCGTCGTCGAGGAACACGAACGCATCGCCGTCCTTGTAGGAATACGTCGCCTGGCGGCGCAGCAGTTCCACTTCGGACAGGTTGTCATCGGCGTCGAAGCTGGCGTCCAGCTTGTTGCCACCCGGCACGCTGTACATGATGAAACGGAAGCGCACGTTGCCGCCGCGGCCCTGCGGCGAGCTGCGCTCGATGTCGCGGATCTGGTACACGCCGCCGTTGTGTTCGACGACGTTGCCTTTCTTGATGTCGAAAGCCTTCATGGGATGTCCGTTATGTAAAGCGGGAATGGGGAACAGGGAATGGGGAACGAGGGTGCGCTGCGGGTCGGTAGGCGGCGGTGAACTGTCATTCCCTGTTCCCCGTTCCCGCTGTCCATTCCCGCTTCCGCCTCACTTCGGTGCCAGACGCACGGCGCCGTCCAGGCGGATCGTCTCGCCGTTGAGGTACGTATTGCCCAGGATGTAGGCGACGAGGTCGGCGAATTCTTCCGGTTTGCCCAGGCGGGACGGGAAGGGGATCGACGCGCTGAGCGACTGCTGCACCGCTTCCGGCATGCCATCGACCATCGGGGTCCAGAAGATGCCCGGGGCCACCGTCATCACGCGGATGCCGAAGCGCGACAGCTCGCGCGCCATCGGCAGGGTCATGCCGACCACGCCGCCCTTCGATGCCGAGTACGCCGCCTGGCCGATCTGGCCTTCGTATGCCGCCACGCTCGCCGTGTTGACGATCACGCCACGCTCGCCGTCCGCGTTCGGCGCGTTGTGCTGCATGAGGTCCGCGGCGGCCTTGGCCACGTTGAAGCTGCCCACCAGGTTGACCATCACCGTGGTCTGGAAGGTGGAGAGCGGCATCGGCGCCTCCTTGCCCAGTACCCGGCCGGCGCCGAGGATGCCGGCGCAGTTGATCGCGGCATTCAGCCCGCCCAGGGCGTCCTTCGCCGCGGCGATGTTGGCGGCCACGCCGGCCTCATCGGTCACGTCGGTGCGGAAGTAGCGGACGTTGGCCTCGCCCAGCTCGGTGACCGCCGCAGCACCCTTGTCGTCGTTGACGTCGAACAGCGCGGCTTTGCCGCCATGGGCGACGAGATGGCGGGCGACGGCCAGCCCCAGGCCGGAGACGCCGCCGGTGATGACGGCACGGGTATCGGAAAGCTGCATGCGGCGGACCTGCTGCGGAAAAGCCGGCATTTTACGCGATGGCGGGTGGCGAGGGCGCCATGGACCCACTGTAGGAGCGACGTCAGTCGCGACCGCGAACCATGACCGGCAGTGCCCCTTGTCGGGCCCGTAAGCAAGGCGCGCCGGGGTTCGTTGCCTGCGAATGAGGACGTGGGAGCGGAAGGTCTCCGGTCGCGACTCACGTCGCTCCTACAGGGATCATCACGCTCAGGCGTGCAGCGCCCGCTCCAGCGGGCTGTCGGCCAGCCGCCGCGCGAATTCGTCCGGCGACAGGCCGGGCGCGAACAGGAAGCCCTGGCCGACGGGGACGCCGAGATTCAGCAGGAACTGCCGCTGGGCCTCCGACTCGACGCCTTCGGCCACCAGGCCCAGGCCCAGGCTGCGGGCGATGGCCGAGACGGCCTGGCAGACGGCCACGTCCGAGCGGTTGTTGGGCACGCCCTCGGTGAACAGCGGGCTGAGCTTCAGGCCATGGATGGGCAGGCGGCGCAGGTAGTTCAGTGCGCTGTAGCCTTCGCCGAAGTCGTCGATGGTCAGCATCACCCCCAACTGGCGCAGGTCGGCGAAGGTGCGCAGCGTGGCGGGGGCGTCCTCGATCAGAACGCGCTCGGTGAATTCCAGTTCCAGCGCCGCGCCGGGCAGGTCGAACTCGGTCAGGATCGCGCGCACGCGGTCGGCGAGGTCGTCGCCGGCGAACTGGCGGTACGACACGTTCACCGCCACCCGCACGATGCCTAGCCCCTGGTCGCGCCACGCGGCCACTTGCCGGCACGCCTCGCGCAGTACCCAGCTGCCTATCCGGACGATGTCGCCCGTCGTCTCCGCATGGCTGATGAACACGTCCGGCCGCAGTTCCCCCAGCTGGTGGTTCTGCCAGCGGATCAGCGCTTCGCCGGCGATGATGCGGCCGTTGCGCAGGTCCACCTGGGGCTGGTAGACCAAGCGGAATTCCTCGTTGTCCACCGCCCGCCGCAGCTGCGTCTCGATCTGCAGGCGGTCCTGCTGGCGCTGCGCCAGCTCCTGGGTGAAGCTCTGCCAGCCATTGCGCGCGCGATGCTTGCTGTCGTACATCGCGATGTCGGCGTTCTGGATCAGCTGCTGCGGGCGCAGGCCGTCGCTGGGGGAAACGGCCAGGCCGATGCTGGCGGTGATGGCGAACTCGTCCTTGCCGAAGCGGAAGGCGTCGGCGAACGCCCCCAGCACCGCATGCGCCAGCTTTTCCGGCAGATGCGGATCCACGCCCGCATCGCAGATCACCAGGAACTCGTCGCCGCCGAAGCGCGCGATCATGCCGTCGGTGCCCACCGCGCCGCGGATGCGGTCCGAGGCCTGCACCAGCAGTTCATCGCCGGCGTTGTGCCCCAGCACGTCGTTGACCATCTTGAAGCGGTCCAGGTCGATGTAGAGCACCGCTACCTGCGCGCGCTCCGGATCGGCCAGGCGCGCGCCCAGTTCGGTCAGCACGGCGTCGCGGTTCATCAGGCCGGTCAGCGGGTCGGTGCGCGCCTGGATGCGCAGCGTCTCCTCGGCCTGCTTGTCCTGCGAGATGTCCTGCATGGTGCCGGTGATGCGCGAGGCCCCCGGATCGCCGGGTTCGGCGTCGCCGATCACGCGGATCCAGAACGGGTGTCCGTCGGCCTGCGTGCCCTGCAGCTCCAGGTCGAAGCCCTGGCCACCGGCGGTGATCAGGTCCAGCGCACCACGCAGGCGGCGGCGGTCGGATTCGCGCAGGCAGGACAGCACGTCGTCCAGCGTCACCAGCGGGCGCGCGGCACCGAGAATGCGCTGGGCCTCGTCGGTCAGGTAGACACGGTCGCGGCCGATGTCCCATTCCCAGCCGCCGATGTGGGCCAGCGACTGCGCGCGGTCGAACAGCGCACTGTCGCGCTTGAGTTCGGTGACGTCGCTGAACAGCGTGGTCACCTGCGACGGCTGGCTTTCGCCGGGGGCGAACTGCGGCACCGAGGTGGCGGTCAGCCAGATCAGGTGCTTGCGCTCCCGGTGGTACATGCCCAACAGCACGCTTTCCACCATCTGCCCGGCGTCCAGCGCACGCTGCGCAGGCAGTTCGTGACGCTGCATCTCGCGCCCGTGCTCGTCGACGATGTGCCAGCGGTCCAGCGCCAGTTCCTGGCCTACGCGCTGGTCCTCGCGGATCCCGAAGATGCGCATGGCCGCGCCATTGCAGTACTGCACCACCAACTCGCGGTTGTTGACCACGATTCCCTTGTCGATGGTCTCCATCAGCTCGCGGTAGCGGAGTTCCGCGAGCCGCCGGCTGCTGATGTCGCGCGCGACGGCGACGATGCTCTTGCGTCCGTCGAAGTTGATATTGGCCGAATGCACTTCCACCGGGAACCGCGTGCCGTCGCCCCGCATGTTGGTGACTTCGATGACGTAGGTCTCACCGCGGTTCAGCGTTTCCCAGACCGGCACCAGGTGGTCGCGCGGCAGGTCCGGATTGAGCACGTTGATGTTGCGCCCGACGATCTCCTCGCGTGGCCGCTTGTAGGCCTGCATGCCTGCCTTGTTGAGGTCCAGCACGGTGCCGTCCTCGGCGATGATGCTGACCGGGTCGGGTACGGCGTCGAACAGGTTGCGATAGCGCGAACGTTCGGTGTCGGCCTCCTGCTGCTTGGCGAGCAGGGCGTCGCGTGCCTGCCGCAGGAGCAGGGCAGTGGCGTCATCCGGGGCGCGTTCGGCAGCGGCGCGCTCCAGCGCGGCGACGAGCGCCGGCAGGTCGAGACCTTCGCTGGCTGCGTCATGGCTCATGTGGCGGCCGCCAGTGCCTTGCCGACACGGCTGCCGGTCTCGCGGCCCAGCCGCGTCGCCAGCCAGCGCCCGGTTTCGGCCAGCAGGTCCAGGTCCACGCCGGTGCGCAGGCCCTGGCCGTGCAGCAGGTAGACCACGTCCTCCGTGGCGACGTTGCCGCTGGCACCCTTCGCATAGGGGCATCCGCCGGCGCCGGAGACCGCGGCATCGACCACGCGCACGCCCGCGTCCAGGCAGGCCAGCAGGTTCGCCAACGCCTGGCCGTAGGTATCGTGGAAATGCACGGCCAGCGCAGGCAGGGGCACTTCGGCGGCGACCGCCTTCAGCATGTCGGCCGCCTTGCGCGGCGTCCCCACGCCGATGGTGTCGCCCAGCGAGATTTCATAGCAGCCCAGCGCATGCAGCCGTTTCGCCACGCGCACCACGTCCGCCAGCGGCACCTCGCCCTGGTAGGGACAGCCGAGCACGGTGGAGACGTAACCACGGACTTTCACGCCATCGGCGGCGGCGCGTGCCAGCACGGGGCGGAAACGTTCGATGGAGGCATCGATGGACGCATTGATGTTCTTCTGGTTGAACGCTTCGGACGCGGCGGTGAACACCGCTACTTCCTCCACGCCCACGGCGCGCGCACGGTCGTAGCCTGTTTCGTTCGGCACCAGCACCGGATACGCCGTGCCCGGTCGCCGCTGGATGGCCGAAAACACCTCGGCCGCATCAGCCAGCTGAGGCACCCATTTCGGACTGACGAAACTGGTGGCTTCGATGGTCAGCAGGCCGGTGCGCGACAGGCGGTCGATCAGCGCCACCTTGTCGGCGGTCGCGACCTGCGTCTTCTCGTTCTGCAGGCCGTCGCGCGGCCCCACTTCGACGATGCGGACGAAGTCGGCGTCGGGAGGAGGCGAGGGCAGCGTCATTTGCCCGCCTTCGCGCGACGCATGCGCAGGGTCTTGGCCTTGCCGTCGAATGCGTCGAAGAGTTCCGGATGCCTGCGCAGCAGGTCGCGCAGCTGGGCAGGACTGCCTTCGAACAGGTAAGTGCTGGCGTCAGTCTCGCGCGCCTTGAGGCCGCCCTGTCGGACCCGCTGCATAATGGCCACCGTGTCGAGCATCGCGATCTGCAGCGTATCGTCATGGATGCGGTATTTCAGCAACGTGACGGCACCCGCGGGCATGCCTTTGGGTATCGGCGGCGCGGCCTCCTTGCCGGTACCGAACAGACCTTCCAGTTCCTTGAACCCGAGGGCGAGGTAGCGGTCGCCGTCCACTTCGAAGCCCAGCGCATCGAAGCCGGGTTCGTCCTGGCGATTGTTGTCGCGCAGGCGGACATGGCAGGTCGCGTCGACGTCGGCATAGTCGTCCTTGCCCAGGGGCACGCGATCCTGCGGGCTGTCGGGCAGCGGAATCCAGTGTCCGACCAGGGCCGGGTCGCAGGTGAGCGGGGCAGGGGCTTGTTCGAACATGACGCATCCGGCCAGCAGACTGGCCGCCAGCAGCACGACGGCCCACGGACGCAGCGGCGCCACGGCGGCCCTCATTCCAGCGCCACGAGGACGGTATCGGCCTCGACGAAATCGCCGGCCGCCGCGCGCACGTCGGCAACGACGCCGTCGCGCGACGCCTTGACGGCCAGTTCCATTTTCATCGCTTCCATCACCAGCAGCTCCTGTCCGGCCACCACTTCATCGCCGGGCCGCGCCTTCACCAGCACGACGCGTCCCGGCATCGGTGCGACGATCTTTCCGCTCCCCGACGCCTCGGCCATATCCGTGCGCCGGTAGGCCGGCACCGTCTCCACCGCCGTCCGTTGTTCCCCATCGTGCAGCGTCAGGCGGTTGCCATGCCGCAGGATGCGGAATCGTCGCGCCTGTCCATGAATACGCAAACCGAGCAGGTCGCCGGTCAGGCGGGCGTCCTCGACTTCGTGCACCTTATCGGCCAGCTCGATGCGATAGCGTCCGCCATGGCCGTGCGCCAGCGCCGTCCAGGTCTGCCCCAGGTGGGCGAAGGCGAGGGGGCGCGCGCCGGCATGGCCCAGCCGCCAGCCGTCGGCGATGGCCCAGGGCGAATCGGGTTCGTCGCCATCCCCGGCCTGAGCGCGGGCGCGGGCTTCCTGCCAGAGCAGTTCCGCGGCCACGAGGGCCACCTGCTGCGTGGATGCCAGCGACGGGGCGGGCATGAACTCGTCCAGGTGGCGGTCGAGGTAGCCGGTGTCGATCCAGCCCCCGGTCACGGCCGGATGCCGGACCAGCCTCTCCAGGAACGCGATGTTGGACTTGGGGCCGGCGATGTCGCAGCGCGCCAGGGCGTCGCGCAGGCGGGCGAGCGCCTCCATCCGGTCGGCACCATGAACGATCAGCTTGGCGATCATCGGATCGTAGAAGATTGTGACCGTGTCGCCTTCCACCACGCCGGCGTCGATCCGCACGCCCGGGGACGCCTCGGGTAGCGCAAGCCGTTCCAGGCGACCGGAACCGGGCAGGAAGCCCGCCTCCGGGTCCTCGGCGTACAGGCGCGCCTCAATCGCGTGGCCCTGCTGGCGGACGTCGTCCTGGGCCAGCGGCAGCGCTTCGCTCGCGGCCACGCGCAGCTGCCATTCCACCAGGTCCAGCCCGGTGACCAGCTCGGTGACCGGGTGCTCCACCTGCAGGCGGGTGTTGATCTCCATGAAATAGAACTGCCCGTCGGGATCGACGATGAACTCCACGGTGCCGGCGTTGACGTAATCGATGGCCTGCGCGGCCTTCACCGCCGCATCGCCCATCGCCGCGCGCAGCGCGGGCGTCAGGAACGGCGAGGGGGATTCCTCCAGCACCTTCTGGTAGCGGCGCTGGGCCGAGCATTCGCGCTCGTTGAGGTGCAGCGTGTGGCCGTGCGCATCGGCGAACACCTGAATCTCGATGTGGCGCGGCGACGCCACGTAGCGTTCCAGCAGCACGCGGTCGCGGCCGAAGGCGTTGGCGGCCTCGCGCTGGCAGCTTTCCAGCTGGGCGATGAAGTCCTCCAGCCGGTGCACCACGCGCATGCCCTTGCCACCGCCACCGTGGGCGGCCTTGATCATCAGCGGGAAGCCGATGCGCGCGGCTTCGCGGGCCAGCGTGTTCGGCGACTGGTCCTCGCCGGTATAGCCGGGGACGACGGGCACGCCTGCGGCCGCCATCAGTTCCTTCGCACCGGCCTTGCTGCCCATCTTGCGCATCGACGCGCCCGAGGGCCCGATGAACACCAGGCCGGCCGCCGCGACGGCATCGGCGAAGTCGGCGTTCTCCGACAGGAAGCCGTAGCCGGGATGGATGGCCTCAGCGCCGGCTTCCCGGGCCGCCGCGATCACGGCGTCGCCGCGCAGGTAGCTGTCCGCCGGACGCGGCCCGCCGATCAGGTAGGCCTCGTCGGCCTGGCGTACGTGCTGGGCATCGGCGTCCGCCTCGGAATACACCGCGACGGTGCGGATGCCGAGCCGACGGCAGGTACGGATGACACGGCAGGCGATCTCGCCGCGGTTGGCGATCAGGATTTTCGAGAACATCAGGCGTCGGTATCCGCGAGCAGGTGGCAGACGGCTTCGATGTTGTGGCCGTCCGGATCGATGGCGAAGGCGCCGTAGTAGTGGGGGTGGTAATGCGGGCGCAGCCCGGGCGCGCCGTTGTCGCGCGCACCCGCGGCCAGCGCCGCGGCATGGAACGCGTCGACCTGCGCGCGGCTGCCAGCCGTGAAAGCGATGTGCGCACCGTGACCGGGCTCGCCGTCGCCCTTGCCGACCCAGAAGTGCGGGCGACCGGGCGGGCCGAACCCGCAGCCCTCGTAGCCGCCGGTCATGTCGCGCGTGACCTCCATGACCACGCCATACCCCAAGGTCGCCAGCACGCGCTCGTAGAACGCACGGCTGCGCGCGTAGTCGGCAACTTCGATGCCCAGATGGTCGATCATCGGTTCAGTCCTCCACCCAGCGGGGCGCGCGCTTGTCGAGAAAGGCGGACAGGCCTTCCTGTCCTTCCGGCGACACGCGAAGGCGTGCGATGAGGTCGGCGTTGTCGCGGTCGGCACGATCGCGGTCGGCCGTGGCGGCCACGCGTGCGACCAGCTGCTTCGCGTGCGCTGCGGCCACCGGTCCGGCCTTCAGCAGCAGCGCGATCTGGCGCTCGATGGTGGTGTCGAGCGCATCCGCTTCGACCACCGTGTGCAGCAGGCCGATCCGCAGTGCCGTGGCGGCATCGAAGATCTCGCCGGTGGCGAACCAGCGCCGTGCCTCGCGCGCGCCGATCGCCGCGATGACGTAGGGCGAGATCACCGCCGGCAGCAGGCCCAGCTTGCTTTCGGTCAGACCGAACTTCGCCTCGGGCACGCCGATGGCGATGTCGCAACAGGCCACCAGGCCCACGCCACCGCCGAAGGCCGCGCCCTGCACGCGGGCGATCGTGGGCTTGGGCAGTTCGTCCAGGGTGCGCATCAGGCGGGCGAGGGCGAGGGCATCGTCGCGGTTCTCCGCCTCGCTGGCCGACGCCATGCCGCGCATCCAGTTCAAATCTGCACCTGCCGAGAACGACGCCCCGCTGCCTTCCAGCACCACCACGCGCACCTCGGGATCGTCGGCGAGTCGGTCCAGGGCGTCGGTCAGGGCCGAGATCAGGCCGGCGTCGAACGCATTGTGAAGGGCGGGGCGGTCCAGGCGCAGGCGGGCCACGGCGCCGACGCGTTCCAGTGCGAGGGGATGTTCCTGCGGGGCTTCCGCCATTGCGGCCGTTCCTTGCGAAGTCGCCGAATGATACCGGCACGCTGCGTTGCCGCCTTCCTGCACTGCGGCGATGCTACAATGAGAATAGTTCGCATTTGAGAGCCTGGCGTGATCCTCACAGAGCTACCCTCGCGTATCCCCGCCATCGTCGAGTCCGTGGAAGAGCACGGTCCGCAGGACGCCATCGCCCGGCGCCTGCGTGAACTGGGCTTCGTCAATGGCGAGGAAGTGCAAGTGGTGGCGAAAGGCCCGCTGGGTGCCGAACCGCTGCTGGTGCAGGTGGGCTTCACCCGCTTCGCACTGCGCCGTTCCGAAGCCGCGCGCATCCGCCTGCGCAACGGAGCCTCCGCATGAGCACCGCGGACGCCTCGACGTTGCGGCTGGCGCTGGTCGGCAATCCGAACTGCGGCAAGACCGCGCTGTTCAACCAGCTGACCGGCAGCCGCCAGAAAGTGGCCAACTACGCCGGCGTTACCGTCGAGCGCAAGGAAGGGCGGCTGCACTCGGCCGCATCCGGCCGCCACTACGCGGTGCTCGATCTGCCAGGCGCCTACAGCCTGCACGCGGCCAGCCTGGACGAGGCGGTCACCCGCGACGTCTGCCGCGGTTTCTATCCGGGCGAGCCCGCGCCCGACGTGCTGGTCTGCGTGGTGGACGCCACCAACTTGCGCCTGCACCTGCGCTTCGCGCTGGAGGTGCGCGAACTCGGCAAGCCGATGATCCTGGCGGTCAACATGATGGATGCCGCGCAGCGCCGCGGCATCGCCATCGACCTGGCTGCACTGGAGCGCGAACTGGGCGTGCCGGTCGTCGAGACCGTGGCGGTGAAGCACAACGGCGCGCGTGCGCTGGTCGAACAGATCGATCGCACGGCAGCGCACCCGCACGAACCCAGCGCGCGCCTCGCCGAGGGCGCGGACCTGCACGCCGAAACGCGCCGGCTGTTGTCGCTGGCCGTGACCATGCCCACGCGCACGGCGAAGATCGATGACGCACTGGACCGCTGGCTGCTGCATCCCGTGTTCGGCCTGCTGGCGCTGGCCGTGGTGATGTTCCTGATATTCCAGGCGGTCTATGCCTGGGCGACGCCGCTCATGGACCTGATCGAAGCGGGTACGGGCGCGCTCGGTGGCTGGGCCGGCGGCTTGTTGCCTGAAGGGCCGCTCAGCAGCCTGCTGGTGGACGGCATCATCGCCGGCCTGGGCGGCGTGATCGTGTTCCTGCCGCAGATCCTGATCCTGTTCGCCTTCATCCTGGCGCTGGAGGAAAGCGGCTACCTGCCGCGCGCGGCGTTCCTGCTCGACCGCGTGATGGCCTCGGCCGGTCTGTCCGGCCGCTCGTTCATCCCGCTGCTGTCGAGTTTCGCGTGTGCGATCCCCGGCATCATGGCCACGCGCAGCATCCAGGACCCGCGCGATCGCCTGGCGACGATCCTGGTGGCGCCGCTGATGACCTGCTCGGCACGGCTGCCGGTCTACGCGCTGCTGATCGGCGCGTTCATTCCGCAGAAGACCGTGTGGGGCATCTTCAACCAGCAGGGCCTGGTGCTGTTCGGCCTGTATGCCGCCGGCATCCTCAGTGCGCTGGTCGTGTCGTGGGTGATGAAGAAGTGGCGTCGCGACAAGAGCGAGCATGCGCTGCTGCTGGAACTGCCTTCCTACCGCATTCCGCACCCGCGCGACCTGCTGATCGGCCTGTGGGAGCGTGCGATGATCTTCCTCAAGCGCGTCGGCGGCATCATCCTGGCGCTGACCATCCTGCTGTGGTTCCTGTTGAATTTCCCGGCGCCGCCCGAGGGCGCGATCGGTCCGGCGATCGACTACAGCTTCGCTGGGCGCATCGGCCACGCGATGGCGGCATTCTTCGCGCCGCTGGGGTTCAACTGGCAGATCTGCATCGCGCTGATTCCCGGCCTGGCGGCGCGCGAGGTCGCGGTGTCGTCGCTGGCGACCATCTACGCGTTGTCGGCCGCCGACGACGACGCGGCGATCCAGGCGCTGACCCCGGTGATCAGCGATGGCTGGTCGCTCGCCACCGCGCTGTCGCTGCTGGTGTGGTTCATCTACGCCCCGATGTGCATCTCCACGCTGGCCACGATCAAGCGCGAGACCAACTCGTGGAAGCAGATGGGCTTCGCCGCGTTCTACCTGTTCGCGCTGGCCTACCTCGCTTCGCTGGTGACCTACCAAGTCGCCAGCGCATTGGGCGCCGGTTGAACCATGGACGCTTCGCTCGCCCTGCAGTACGCCATCATCGCCATCGCCGTGGTGGTCAGCGCGTGGGTGGTGCTGAAGAAGCAGTTTCCCGGCCCGGTGCGCAAGGCGCGGATCGCGCTGGCGCTGCCGCTGCTGCGCGAGGGCAGGGCGGCGTGGCAGCAGAGGCTGGGGCGCTGGATCGCCCCGGCGGGGGGCTCCTCGGCCAACGATGCCGCCTGTGGCGGCTGCAACGGGTGCGGACCCGACAAGAAGGGCTGACCACGCGTCTTAATGCCGCGTGCGCCGCCCTGCGGCCTTGCCGGTGGCGGGGTTCAGTTCCACGGACAGGACAAAGCTGCGCCGTTCGTGCGGCTGCATGGCGCCGACGCCGACGACCTGGCGGGTGACTTCCTCACCCCGGTCGTTGCGGATCGACAACACCACGCTGTATTCCCACGCTGCGCCCTCGGCGGGTGGCTGCAGCGTGCCCTCGATGCGCAAAGGGGTGAGCGCAGGCACCGCGTTGGCGCCCGCACCGGGTTCGAAGCGCAGGTGATGGCGGCAGCCGGGGCAGACCGCCGCACTCTCCAGGATGGTCGCCTTGCAGTGCGGGCAGGTGCGGGTGGCGCCGGCACTGCCGGGGCGGGGTTGGCTCATGCGGCGGTGCCGGGCTCCGTGCCGCCGCCCTTGCCGGCCTTGGCCGGTTCGTCCCAGCCGAAGTCGGCCTGTCCCCGCATGCGGGAACCTGCCGCCACGGTGAGCGAGCCGGCCTTGACGTCGCCGACCAGGACCCCGGAGGCGAGCAGTTCGACGCGCGAGGCCGATTCGATGTTGCCCTCGAGTTCGCCGGCGATGGTCACCTTCTTGGCGCGGACGCCGCCGTTGAGCTTGGCGCCGGTTTCGATGGTCAGGTCGCCCTGCACGTTGACATCGCCCTTGAACCTGCCGGCGATACGAATGTGACCCGTGCCTTCGATCTTGCCCTCGATGGTCAGGTCGGCGGCGATCAGCGACTCCTTCAGCGTCTCCTGCGGCGTGCGTTCTGGTGCGCGGGTACCCGGCGGAGCGGTGACCGTCGGCGAGAAATCGGCTACGGCCGGGGCTTCACGCATGCCGGCGGGCGTGGGTTCGGTGGGAGGCGCGACGGCCTCTTTCTTCGCGGGGCCTTGGTCTTTCCAGATGGACATGCAGGGGATGCTCCGGGTGGCAGGGACCTTGGACTATCGCCGCCCTTTCGCGCGCGCACTGTGACCTGCGCAGCCGATTGATGGCGTGGCACAGGCCAGGTGGGCGTGGTTCACCCTGGAGTCGGGCTTGTGCACGCGGCGCTCACAACGATGAAGAGGAGGCGCTGCACGAGCGCGCGCCCGATGCTACATCCGGAATACGCCGAACTTCGCCGGCTCGATCGGCGCGTTGAGCGAGGCCGAGATGCCCAGGCCCAGCACGCGGCGGGTATCGGCGGGGTCGATGATGCCGTCGTCCCACAACCGCGCGGTGGCGTACCAGGGACTCCCCTGGGTCTCGTACTGGTCGCGGATGGGCGCCTTGAAGGCATCTTCCTCTTCCGTGCTCCAGGCCTCGCCCGCGGCTTCGATGCCGTCGCGCTTCACCGTGGCCAGCACGCTGGCGGCCTGTTCGCCGCCCATCACGCTGATGCGCGCATTCGGCCACATCCACAGGAAGCGCGCGCCATAGGCACGGCCGCACATGGCGTAGTTGCCGGCGCCGAAGCTGCCACCGATCACCACGGTGAACTTGGGCACGGACGAGCATGCGACGGCGGTGACCATCTTGGCACCGTCCTTGGCGATGCCGGCGTTCTCGTACTTGCGACCGACCATGAAGCCGGTGATGTTCTGCAGGAATACCAGCGGGATGCCGCGCTGGTTGCACAACTCGATGAAATGCGCGCCTTTCAACGCGCTCTCGCCGAACAGGATGCCGTTGTTGGCGACGATGCCGACCGGATAGCCATGCAGGTGGGCGAAGCCGGTCACCAGGGTCTTGCCGTAGCGTGCCTTGAACTCGTCCAGTTCGCTGCCGTCGGTGATGCGGGCGATGACCTCGCGGATATCGAACGGCCGGCGCGTGTCCTTGGGCACGATGCCGTACAGCTCTTCGGCGGCATACAGCGGCTCGCGGGCCTCGCGCAACGCGATCGGCACGGATTTGCGGCGGTTGAGATGGCCGACGATGCCGCGCGCGATCTCCAGCGCATGGCGGTCGTCCTCGGCGAAGTGGTCGGCCACGCCGGACACGCTGGTATGCACCTCCGCGCCGCCCAGCGCCTCGGCATCCACCACCTCGCCGGTGGCGGCCTTCACCAGCGGGGGCCCGCCCAGGAAGATCGTGCCCTGTTCCTTCACGATGACGCTTTCGTCGCACATCGCAGGCACGTAGGCGCCGCCGGCGGTGCAGCTGCCCATGACCACGGCGATCTGCGGGATGTTCTCCGCGGACAGCCGCGCCTGGTTGTAGAAAATGCGGCCGAAATGCTCACGATCGGGGAAGACCTCGTCCTGCAGCGGCAGGAAGGCACCGCCGGAGTCGACCAGGTAGATGCAGGGCAGGCGGTTCTCGCGCGCGATCTCCTGCGCGCGCAGGTGCTTCTTCACCGTCATCGGAAAATAGGTGCCGCCCTTGACGGTGGCATCGTTGGCCACGATCACCACCTCGTTGCCCATCACGCGGCCGATGCCGCACACCATGCCGGCGGCGGGTGCAGCCCCGTCGTACATGTCCTCGGCGGCGAGCGGGGCGATCTCGAGAAAGGGCGAGCCGGGATCGAGCAGGGCGGTGATGCGGTCCCGTGCCAGCAGCTTGCCGCGCTCGGTATGCCGGTTGCGGGCCTTCTCGCCGCCACCGTCGGCGGCACGCGCCAGCCGGCGGTCCAGTTCCTGCACCAGCACACGATGATAGGCCGCGTTGGCGGTGAAGTCGGGCGAGCGCGGATCGAGTTGCGAGGCGATGGCAGGCATGCGGTACGGAAAGGCAGGAAAGGCGGCATCAGACCATAAAGCCCGGCACGCGCCAAACCGCAGTGCAAAAGAAAAGGCCCGCTTGCGCGGGCCTTTTCCGATTCGCGCGAACGCGAGTCGATTACTTCTTGACTTCTTCAGCCTTGGCGTCGGCCTTCTCGGCCACTTCGGCGGCCTTGTCGGCGGTCGCCTGGGCGGCGTCGGCGGTGGCCGAAGCAGCGGCGGCGGCAGCGTCGGTGGCGGCGGCTTCGGTCGCAGCAGCGGCGTCGGAGGCAGCGGCCGTGGCGGCGGCAGCGGCGTCGGCGGTAGCGGCGGCGGCGGCGTCGCCCGCGGCAGCAGCGGCGTCGCCAGCGGCGGTGGCGGCGTCACCGGCAGCGGCGGCGGCCTGGTCGGCGGCGGCAGCGGCGTCGGCAGCGGCGGCGTCGGTGTTCTCGCTCTTCGTGCAGGCGCTCAGTGCCAGGGCGGCGGCGACCAGCAGGACGGTGCTCTTGATCTTCATGGTGGATCCCCAAATCGGTAGTGTGGAAGATGGTGTCGGGCAAGGCCCCTGCATCCGATCGCGAACAGGCGCGACACGGAAGAGAGCCCGGTCCCGGATACAGAAAAAGCCGCCAGCGAACTGGCGGCTCTCTCAGTTTAACGCCAAATCAGGCAACCGCCAGCAGATTACTGCTTGGTGGCTTCCTTGGCAGCGTCGGTCGCGGCTTCGGCGGTGTCGGCAGCCTGGGCAGCGGCGTCGGCAGCAGCGTCAGCGGCTTCCGTCGTGGTGGCGGCAGCAGCGTCGGTCGCGGCGGTGGCAGCGGCGTCGGCGGCAGCGGCAGCGGCGTCGGCCGACTGCTGGGCGGCGTCGGCGGTCGCTTCGCCGGTGGCGGCGGCGGCGTCGGCGGCAGCCTGGGCTTCGGTCGCGGTCGCGGCGGCGTCAGCAGCGGCGTCGGCGGCCTGTTCCTGGTTCGAGCACGCAGCCAGGGCGAAACCCAGAGCCAGCGCGATCAGAGCCTTGTTCATGGTCATCGTTTAATTTCCTCGTCGTTAGTTAGGCAACGCGCAATTGCGCGCCTGCAACATGATGACAAGCCCATTACGCGTGTCAAGCGCCTGGCCGGTTATCTTTGTCAATCCGTTGTTAAACCTTATGGGGCGGGCGAAGCACGGCCGCTTCGCCCCCCATATTTGCGCAAGAACTCAGACGATCTCGACCGCGACGGCCGTGGCTTCGCCGCCGCCGATGCACAGGGTGGCGATGCCACGCTTGAGGCCGCGGACACGCAGCGCGTTGACCAGGGTGACCACCAGGCGCGCGCCGGAGGCGCCGATCGGATGGCCCAGCGCACAGGCACCGCCGTTGACGTTGACCTTGGCGTGGGGGATGCCCAGTTCCTTGATCGGCGCCATGGCGACGACGGCGAAGGCCTCGTTGACCTCGAACAGGTCCACCTGGTCCACGGTCCAACCGACCTGCTTGAGCAGCTTGTCGATCGCCGCGACCGGCGCGGTCGTGAACCACTCCGGCGCCTGCGAATACGTGGCGTGGCCGACGATCCGGGCCAGCGGCTGGATGCCGCGCCGGGCCGCTTCGTCGGCGCTCAGCAGCACGGTGGCCGCGGCGCCGTCGGAGATGCTGGACGAACTGGCCGCGGTGACGCTGCCGTCCTTCTTGAAGGCGGGCTTCAGGGTGGGGATCTTGGCGACATCCGACTTGCCCGGCTGTTCGTCCGAGGCCACTTCCACCTCACCCTTGCGGGTGGCGACCTTGACCGGGACGATCTCGCCGTCGAAGGCGCCCGAGGTCTGTGCCGCCTGGGCGCGGGTGACCGATTCGATGGCGTAGGCGTCCTGCTCCTCGCGGGTGAAACCGAACTTGGCCACGGTGGCTTCGGCGAACACGCCCATGGCCTGGCCGTCGTAGGGATTGGTCAGGCCGTCCCAGGCCATGTGGTCGACGGCCTGGAAGTTGCCGTAGCGGTTGCCGGTGCGCGAGTTGGGAATCACGTGCGGGGCATTGCTCATGGACTCCATGCCGCCGGCGACCACGATGCTGGCCGACCCGGCCTTGATCAGGTCATGGCCCAGCATGATGGCCTTCATGCCCGAGCCGCACACCTTGTTGATGGTGGTGGCGCCGGCCGCATCGGGGATGCCCGCGGCGCGGGAGGCCTGGCGAGCGGGCGCCTGGCCCAGGTTGGCCGGCAGCACGCAGCCCATGATGACCTCGGACACGTCCGCGGCCGGAATGCCGGACTGCTCCAGTGCCGCGGCGATGGCGGCGGCGCCCAGCGTCGGGGTGGGAACGCCGTTGAACTGGCCAAGGAACGAGCCGATGGCGGTGCGCTTGGCGGCGGCGATGACGATGTCGGACATGGGGGGTTCCCGCGTGGAGTGAGGCGCCGATTATCCCGCCCCCGCCCGACGGCGGGCAAATCGGCCGTTGGTACAGGGCCGCGCCGGCGTATGCTGGTGGCGGGAGGGGAGCATGGCGGAACCACCAGCGACAGACCCGGCGGCGCGTCCTTTCGTCGTGCCCTGCGCCGACCTTGACACGGGCGCGCCCTGGCGCTGGCTGCGTGCGGGCTGGCGGGACCTGCGCCGCGCGCCGGCATTGAGCCTGCTGTTCGGGGTGGTGATCGTGCTGGTCAGTGCCGGCATCTCATGGCTGGCCTATGCGCTGGGGCGCTTCGCGCTGCTCGCGACTCTGCTGTCGGGCTTCGTGTTCGTGGCGCCCTTGATCTGCGTGGGCCTGTACTGCGTCAGCCGGGCGCTGGAGCAGGGGCGCACGCCGCGCCTGCGCGATTCGTTCGTGCTTGCGCGCCGCGTGCTGGGGCAGGCGGGGGTGTTCGCGCTGGGGCAGGGGGTGATCATCCTGCTGTGGTCGCGCGCCGGCATGATGGTCGGTGCGTTCTTCCCGTTCGACGGCGGGGATCCGGGCGCGTTCTGGGAGTTCCTCGCGCTGGGGTCTGCGGTCGGCGCGGTGTTCGCCACGCTCACCTTCGCCGTTACCGCCTTCTCATTGCCGATGATCGCCGACCGCGACGTGGACATGGTGACGGCGGCCGTCTCCAGCGTGCATGCCGTGATGCGCAACAAGCGCGTGATGCTGGTGTGGGGCCTGCTGCTGGTGGTGCTGACGGCGATCGGCTTCGCCACCGCGCTGCTGGGCCTGGGCCTGCTGATGCCCTGGCTGGCCTACGCCAGTTGGCATGGGTACCGGGAGACGCTGGATGCCGCCGCGTGGCCGGCGCTGGAGTGAGCGGCGTGCGGGGCGTTGGGGTGCTCAAGGCGCGGCGTAGGGCGGGCTCAAGCCCGCCTTCGCGATGGACGCACGTACGTAACGGCGGGCCGGGGCCCACCCTACGACGACCTCCAGATCAGCCCCGGCCGTCGAACAGTTCCCGCCCGATCAGCATGCGGCGGATCTCGTTGGTGCCCGCGCCGATGGCATACAGCTTGGCGTCGCGGAGCAGGCGGCCGGCGGGGTACTCGTTGATGTAGCCGTTGCCGCCCAGGGACTGGATGGCTTCCAGCGTGACCTGCACGGCCGCTTCGGAGGCATGCAGCAGGCAGCCGGCCGCCGCGGCGCGCGAGCCCTGGCCTTCGTCGAAACCGCGCGCCACCTGGTAGGCGAAGGCGCGGCTGGACTGCAGGGCGGTGTACATGTCGGCCAGCTTGCCCTGCATCAGCCCGAAGGTGCCGATGGCCGCGTCGAACTGCTTGCGTTCGCGCACGTAGGGCAGGGTGATGTCGAGCGCGGCCTGCATCAGGCCGATGGGTCCGCCGCTCAACACCAGGCGCTCGGTGTTCAGGCCGCTCATCAGCACGCGCACGCCCTGATTGACCTCGCCCAGCACGTTCTCGGCCGGGATCTCGCAGTTCTCGAACACCAGTTCGCAGGTGTTGCTGCCGCGCATGCCCAGCTTGTCCAGCTTCTGCGCGGTGGAGAAGCCCTTCATGCCGCGCTCGACGATGAAGGCGGTCATGCACTTGCTGCCCGCGTCCTTGCCGGCGGTGCGCATGTAGACCAGCAGCACATCGGCTTCCGGCCCGTTGGTGATCCACATCTTGTTGCCGTTGGCGACCCACACGCCGTCCCTGAGATCGGCACGGCAGCTCATCGAGCCGACCACGTCCGAGCCTGCGCCCGGCTCGCTCATGGCCAGCGCGCCCTTCCACTCGCCGCTGCACAGCTTGGGCAGGTACTTCGCGCGCTGGGCGGCGTTGCCGTTGAGGTAGAGGTTGGAGACGCACAGGTTGGAGTGGGCGCCGTAGCTCAGGCCCACCGAGCCCGAGGCGCGCGAGATCTCCTCCATCGCCACCAGATGGGCCAGGTAGCCCATGCCGCTGCCGCCGAATTCGGGGTCGACGGTGATGCCCAGCAGGCCCAGTTCGCCCAGCTTGGGCCACAGGTCCTGCGGGAACGCATTGTCGTGGTCGATCTGCGCCGCACGCGGCGCGATCTCGGTCTGCGCGAACCGCTGCACGGCCTCGCGCAGCGCATCCAGTTCTTCGCCCAGCGGAAACCCGCTGACGGTATCCGGTCGCATTCGGTCCTCCCTCCTATTGCGGCCAATCCATGTTGTCGATGGAACGTCCTACGTCAGTGTTCGCCGCGCAGATGCCCCATGAAGCGCGGCGCGGTGCGGCCCAGCGGCAGCTTGAGCTTGCCGATTGCGGTCATGCGCGCCTCGGCGATGCGGTCGGCGGCGTACTGCGGGGCGATGTTTTCCTTGTCGGCCAGGTCGAAGATCCTGCCGACCGTGTGGTAGATGGTCCGCATCATGCGCATGGCGCGCTCGCGGTTGTAGCCGTCGATCTCCAGCGACACGTTCATCACGCCGCCGGCGTTCACCGCGTAATCGGGCGCATACAGGATGCCGCGCTTGGCCGCTTCCACGCCGGTGACGTGCGACATCTGGTTGTTGGCGGTGCCGCAGATCACCTTGGCCTTCAGGCGGGGCAGGGTCTGCTCGTTAATGGCGTATTCCAGCGCGCACGGGCTGAACACGTCCACCGGCAGGTCGTAGATCTCGTCGGGCTTGACGGCTTCGGCGCCGTATTCCTCCACCGCGTGTTCGACCAGCGCCGGATTGAGGTCGGTGACGAACAGCTTGGCGCCGCGTTCCTTCAGCAGCTTCACGTATTCCATGCCGATGTGGCCCAGGCCCTGCACGGCGAAGCTGTACTTGCCGATCTCCTCGTTGCCGAACTTGCGGTTCAGCGTGGCCATCAGGCCCTGCAGCGCGCCGTAGGCGGTGAACGGCGCCGGGTCGCCGGAGCCGCCGTGCACCTGGTGCACGCCCACCACGTATTCGGTCTCGCGGTAGACGTTCTCCATGTCGTTGACGTCGGTCCCCACGTCTTCGGCGGTGATGTAGCGGCCGCCCAGCGAATCCACGTAGCGGCCGAAGCTGCGGAACAGCACCTCGGTCTTGTCCACGGTGCTGTCGCCGATGATCACGGCCTTGCCGCCGCCCACGTTCAGGCCGGCCAGGGCGTTCTTGTAGGTCATCGTGCGGCTCAGCCGCAGCGCGTCGTTCAGCGCCAGCGCGCTGTCGGCATAGGGCCGCATGCGCACGCCGCCCAGCGCCGGGCCCAGCACGGTGCTGTGGATGGCGATGATGGCCTTCAGCCCGGCATCCGGGTTGTGGCAGAAGATGACCTGTTCGTGGCCGGAAGTGTCGAGGGTTTCGAAGATCATGGGTGGGCTCCGGTGCGCGGGTGGGGGCCGGCGCGGGCTTGCCTTCACGGCTAACGGGTTGTCAGAAAAGAAAAAAGCGACGTTTCCGGAACACGGCCGTGGTCGTCGCAGGGCGGCAGTTTAATGCAATCGGCGGTGGGCGCCATGACCATGCCGCCACGGCACATCGGCCGCGAGGTTGGTTGTGCAAATCGAACGGTCGTGCTATTTCTGCCCGCATGACCCCTCAAGCCGCCACCCACAAGGGCAACGCCACCCGCGAGATGATCCTCGCCCGGGCCTACGACATCGCCGCCCGGCACGGTCTGGAGGGCCTGTCCATCGGCGAGCTGGCCACGGCGGCCGGCATGTCCAAGAGTGGCGTGTTCGCCCACTTCGGCTCGCGCGAGGACCTGCAGTTGACCGTGCTGGAATGGACGGCCGACCGGTACGCCCGCGCCGTGATCGCCCCGGCCATCGGCCAGCCGCGCGGCCTGCCGCGCCTGCGCGCGATCATGGAGAACTGGTTCCGCTGGGTGTGCGACAACCCGGATGGCTGCGTCATCCTGGCGGCCGCACACGAATACGACGCCCGTCCGGGCCTGCTGCACGATCGTGTCGTCGACTGGCTGCTGCAGCTGCGCCAGCAGCTGGTGAAGGCAATCGGCATGTGCATCGACACCGGTGAACTGTCGCCGAAAACCGACCCGGTCCTGCTCGCGTTCGAACTGTTCGCCGTCGCCCAGGGCCTGCACGACGCCCGGCTTTACGACGCCGAACAGGCGCCGTTGCTCGCCCGCCGTTCCCTGGACCGCCTGCTGGCGTCCTACGGCGCCCCCGCTGCCTCCACCCCCGCCTGACGCTCCCGAGGTCCGCCGCCATGGCCGCTGTCACTGTCCGTCAAAATAGCACGATCGTTCGCAAACCCCTCGCGCTGCGCCTGCTGAGCGTCCGCCTGGCCGTCGGCAGCTGGCTCGCCCCGCGCAGCACGCTGAACCGCGCGTTCCAGCTGTTCTGCACGCCCATGCCCGGTGCCCGCACGCGGGCGAGGCAGGCCGATACCGGCGGCGCGCGCGTGGGTGAACTGGTCTTCGGCCGCGAACGGCTGACCACCTATACGTGGGGCGATCCCACCCGCCAACCGGCCGTCCTGCTGGCCCATGGCTGGTCCAGCTTCGGCCTGCGTTTCCTGCCGTGGGTGGAACCGCTGCGTCGCGCCGGCTATGCCGTGGTGACGTTCGACCAGCCCGCCCATGGCCGCAGCAGCGGCCGCCGCGCCACGCTGCCGATGTTCGCTGAGGCGATTGCCCGCGTAGGCGAACACGTCGGCCCGCTGGCCGCCGTCGTCGGCCATTCGCTGGGCGGGGCGGGGACCGCCATCGCCATGGCGCGCGGGCTGCAGGCCGAACGGGTGATCCTGCTGGCGCCCGCGGCCGATCCCTTCGACGCCGCGCGCCGCTTCGGCGGCATGGTGGGACTGGCGCAGTTCCTCAGCCGGCGCCTGTTCGACGAGTACCAGGAACTCACCGCCCATGACGTGGGCGACCTGCATGCCCACGCCACGGCCCCGCGCATCGGTCGTCCCGGCCTGATCGTGCACGACCTGGAAGACACCGACGTGCCGTGGTGCGAGGGCGAACGCTACGCGCGCTACTGGCCGCAGGCCACGCTGCTCAGCACCACCGGCCTGGGCCACCACCGCGTGACGATCGCGCTGGAAACGCTCGATGCGTCGCTGCGCTTCCTGCGTGGCGACACCGTCGGGCAGCGCGTCGTCTCTACGCTTGAGTTGCCGTTCGGGCTGGGGTGAGGCCTCCGACGGGCGGCGCTTGCTAGACTCGGCGCTCCTCCGTGCCGCCATGCCCCATGCCCATCGATCCGTTGCAGGTCTGGCAGGAAGCCGAGCACCTGATGTCCGCGGGGCAATCGGAGCCCGCGGCTGTGCGCTACCAGCAGTTGATCGATCTGGACGGGTGGCAGTCTCCGGCAGCGCTTCGGCTGTCCACACTCGCCGCCCGGTTGGGACGCATGCGCGACGCCGTGGCGTTCGCGTTGCGGGCGTCGGCACCAAGCCAGCATGAGGACGACGCCGCGCTCCTGGAAGCGCTCACCCGGCAGCTGTTCGATCTCGGTGAGATCGAGGCGGGCCTTGCATGCGCCCAGGCTCCTGCGCTGTCTTCGGCGTCCGATCCGGACGTGTTGCACGGTCTTGGTCAGGCACTGTTGTCGCAGTCGTTCCCTGACCTGGCCGAGACATTCCTGCAGCGAGCGCAACGCATCCGCGACGGTGGAGCGCCGGCGCGATACCTGCTTGGACTGGCCGCCTTCTACCAGGGGGACGAAGCGGAGGCCGAAAGAGCCTGGGAAGCTGCCCTGCAGCGCAATCCGATGATGCCGCCGGTGCACCGGTTGCTGGCCAAGCTGCGCAGGCAGACGCCTGCGCGCAACCACATCGACCGTTTGCGCGCCACGGTGGCGCGCATGCCCCAGGGGCATCCCGAGGCGCCTTGGCTGCACTACGCACTGTTCAAGGAACTGGACGACATGGATGACATCGAAGGCGCGTGGCAGGCGCTCGTGCAGGGCATGCAGGCCAGGCGTCGCCAGGTCGCCTACGACGCCGTGGCGGAGGCCCGCCTGTTCGACCGTCTTCAAGCTCGGTCTGTTCCCGCGACCGGTGTCGCCGTGTCCACCACCGCGCCCACGCCCATTTTCATCGTTGGCATGCCGCGATCGGGCACCACTTTGCTGGAGCAGATTCTGGCGCGTCATCCTCACGTCCAGGATGCGGGCGAACTGCGCGACATGCTGTGTCAATTGCGCTGGGTCTGCGACCGTGTGGGTGGGCCGCACCTGGATGAAGCGCTGTGCGTCGCGGCCGAACAGGCCGATATGGGACTGCTCGGTCGTCGCTATCTCGAGAAGACCGCATGGCGCGCCAATGGGCGAGCGTTCTTCACCGACAAGATGCCGGCCAACTTCCTGCTGGTGGATCACATCGCGCGTGCGCTGCCACAGGCCAGGATCCTGCACATGGTGCGCGATCCGATGGAAGTGTGCTTCTCCAATCTCAAGGAACTCTTCGTCGACGCCTATCCGCATACGTACGACCAGCGCGAGATGGCGGCGCACTTCATCCGCTATCGGGGCCTGATGCGGCACTGGCACTCGCGTCATCCCGGCAGAATCCTCGATATCTCCTACGAAGACCTCGTCCGCGCGCCAGAGGCGGCAGCGCGTCGTGTGCTCGATTTCTGCGGCCTCGCATGGGACCCGGACGTACTGTCTATGGGGCCCCGCACATCTTCGGTCGCGACAGCCAGTGCCGCGCAGGTGCGTGAACCCATCCACGCGCGCTACGTGGGCCAATGGCGCCGGTACGCGCACCACCTGCAGCCGATGCAGACGGCGCTCGACGAAGCAGGGGTCTGACACATCGAGGATACGGGGGCGTATCGTGAGATGGCCAGGTCCATTGGTATGCAAAAGGTGAGGTGCTCACGCACGAGCGGCTACAATCCCGCTTCTGCATTCGTACCGTGAGTGAGCACGCGTGAGTACACCCGCCAGCCAGTTTCCCGCCGCCCAGACCGACCGTACGCCGCTGCGCTTCGTGACCGCGGCCAGCCTGTTCGACGGGCACGACGCCGCCATCAACATCATGCGGCGGCTGATCCAGGGCGAGGGTGCGGAGGTGATCCACCTGGGCCACAACCGCAGCGTCGAGGATGTCGTGCGCGCCGCGCTGCAGGAAGACGCCGACGGCATCGCGCTGTCCAGTTACCAGGGCGGGCACGTCGAGTACTTCAAGTACATGGTCGACATGCTGAAGGAACGCGGCGCCGGCCACGTGCGTGTGTTCGGCGGCGGCGGCGGCACCATCACGCCGGAAGAGATCGCCGAACTGCAGGCCTACGGCGTGGAGCGCATCTACCACCCGAACGACGGCATGAAGATGGGCCTGGTGGAAATGATCCAGGACGTGGTGGCGCGTGCGCAGCACGCGCGGGAATCGGGAACAGGGAATGGGGAATCCCTGCACGCCGTCAGGCCCGATCTCCACGACGAAGCCGCCATCGGTCGCATGATGTCCGCCATCGAGGATGGCGTTTTCAATGAGCAGGAGCTGGCCAGGCTGCGTAAGCAATGGGCTGCCGCCGGCTCCGATTCCCCATTCCCCGTTTCCCATTCCCGCACGGGCGGAACGCCCGTGGTCGGCATCACCGGCACCGGCGGCGCGGGCAAGTCGTCGGTCACCGACGAGCTGATGAACCGCTTCCTGTCGTGCTTCCCGCAGATGCACATCGCGGTGATCTCGGTTGATCCCACCCGCCGCCGCACCGGTGGCGCGCTGCTGGGCGACCGCATCCGCATGAACGCGCTGCGCAGCGAGCGCATCTACATGCGTTCGATGGCCACCCGCCGCCAGCACGTGGCGACCAATGCCGTGCTGAAGGATTGCATCGCGTTCCTGAAGTCGCTGGGCTTCGACCTGGTGATCGTGGAGACCGCCGGCATCGGCCAGAGCGATTCGGAGATCGTCGACCTGGTCGACTTCCCCATGTACGTGATGACCAGCGACTACGGTGCGGCCAGTCAGCTGGAGAAGATCGACATGATCGACTTCGCCGAGCTGATCGTGCTGAACAAGTATGACAAGCGCGGCGCCGAAGACGCCCTGCGCGACGTGCGCAAGCAGTGGAAGCGCAACCGCGTGGCGTTCCAGACCGCGGACGCCGACGTGCCGGTGTATCCCACCATCGCCAGCCAGTTCAACGACCCCGGCGTCAGCTGGATGTTCGCCAACCTGTGCCGCCTGCTGCGCGACAAGCTGCAACTCCCGGCGGAGAAGTGGACGCCCGCCATCGACACGGAGCTGAAGGAACCACGCGCCACCGTGCTGATCCCCGGCAGCCGCGTGCGCTACCTGGCCGAGATCGCCGAACAGGGCCGCGGCATCAACCGCCGCATCGAGACCGAAGCCGAGACGGCCAGCCGCGCGCAGCATTACTGGAATGCGCTGAAGGACCTGGGCGACCCGGCATTGCCGAAGGCACTGGAGCTTTACGCCACCGACGCTCTTGTAGGAGCGCCCCATGGGCGCGCTGCTCTTCCGTCGGCTGTGGAGGAAAGCATCGCGGGCATGGCCCGCTCCTACAACGGCCCCGACCGCTCGCTTCTGACCTTGCGCCAGCGCTACAACGATGCGATCCAGTCGCTGTCGTCCGAAGCGCTCAAGCTGCTGCGCGAATGGCCGGCGCGCCACAAGGCGGTGACCGACCCGGTGAACGAGTACCAGGTGCGCGGCAAGACCATCCGCATCGACAACTACACCACCTCGCTCAGTCACCAGCAGATCCCGAAGATCGCGCCGCCGCCGTACCAGGGCTGGGGCGAGCTGCTGACGTTCCTGCAGAAGGAGAATCTGCCGGGCAGCTATCCGTACACCGGCGGTGTGTATCCGTACCGCCGCACCGGCGAGGACCCCATCCGGATGTTCGCGGGCGAGGGCACGCCGGAGCGCACCAACCGCCGCTTCCACTACCTGAGCGTCGGCCAGCCGGCCGCGCGCCTGTCCACCGCCTTCGACAGCGTCACGCTGTATGGCGAAGACCCGGCGCCGCGTCCGGACATCTACGGCAAGATCGGCAACTCCGGCGTCAACATCCCCACGCTGGACGACATGAAGAAGCTGTACTCCGGCTTCGACCTGTGCGCGCCCACCACCTCGGTGTCGATGACCATCAACGGCCCGGCGCCGATCATCCTGGCGATGTTCATGAACACCGCCATCGACCAGCAGGTGGAGAAATACCTGAAGTCCGACGATGTGCGCTGGGCCGAGGCGCAGAAGAAGATCGACGCCTTCTTCGAGGGCCGTGTTCGTCCGCAGTACCATGGCGAACTGCCGCCGACCAACAACGGCCTGGGCCTGGGCCTGCTGGGCATCACCGGCGACCAGCTGGTGGACGCGGACACCTACGCCCGCATCAAGGCCGAGACGCTGGCGACCGTGCGCGGCACCGTGCAGGCCGACATCCTGAAGGAAGACCAGGCGCAGAACACCTGCATCTTCAGCACCGAGTTCGCCCTGCGCATGATGGGCGACATCCAGCAGTACTTCGTCGACAACGGCGTGCGCAACTTCTACTCGGTGAGCATCAGCGGCTACCACATCGCCGAGGCCGGGGCGAACCCGATCAGCCAGCTCGCCTTCACCCTGTCCAACGGTTTCACCATCGTCGAGTACTACCTGGCACGCGGCATGAAGATCGATGACTTCGCGCCCAACCTGTCGTTCTTCTTCAGCAACGGCATGGATCCGGAGTACACCGTCATCGGCCGCGTCGCCCGCCGCATCTGGGCCCGCGCCATGCGCGAGCGTTACGGCGCCAACGAGCGCAGCCAGATGATGAAGTACCACATCCAGACCTCGGGCCGCTCGCTGCACGCGCAGGAAATCCAGTTCAACGACATCCGCACCACGCTGCAGGCGCTGTATGCGCTGTTCGACAACTGCAACAGCCTGCACACGAACGCCTATGACGAGGCGATCACCACGCCGACGGAAGAAAGCGTGCGCCGCGCGGTGGCCATCCAGATGATCATCAACAAGGAGCTGGGGCTGAACTTCAACGAGAACCCCTGGCAGGGCAGCTTCGTCGTCGACCAGCTGACCGACATCGTGGAAGAGGCGGTCTACAAGGAGTTCGAGGCCATCAGCGAGCGCGGCGGCGTGCTGGGCGCGATGGACACCATGTACCAGCGCGGCAAGATCCAGGAAGAGTCGCTGTACTACGAGCACAAGAAGCACGACGGCAGCCTGCCGCTGGTGGGCGTGAACACCTTCCTGCCGCGCGAGCACGGCGGCGAGATCGCCACCGAGATCGAGCTGATCCGCTCGACCGAAGAAGAGAAGGCCCAGCAGATCGCCAACGTCCGCGCGTGGCAGGCCAGCCGCAATGGGCTGGCACCGGAAGGCGAGACCGACCACAGCCACGCCGCGGCGATGGAAGAACACGCCGAGCCCGAGGTGCACGACGGCCACGGCCTGGCCTACCTGCAGCGCACCGCCCGCGAGCGCCGCAATGTGTTCGAGGCGCTGGTGGAAGCGGTGAAGACGCACAGCCTAGGTCAGATCAGCCACGCGCTGTACGATGTGGGCGGGGAGTACCGAAGGAATATGTAGCCCCCTGCTTCGCTCGCTTTATGCGCTTGATCCAAATGTTCGCTGGGTTAATACAAGGAGGGTAAGTGGAACACCGAATTCTAGCATCACACGTTGAGACATTTAGTCAAAACGCTCAGGTTGATCGTCTTCCAGAGCATAAAAGATTTGAGTACTTCACCAACTACACGGTTATGTCTCAGGTTCACCCTGAGGCATTCTCCGAAGTAGCAAACCTTGCCGACGTTGATGTTGATAGGGATGGAACTTTCGGGCTCGATGCTGTTGCGGTGTTCATTAACAAAAGTCTGATAAGGACGACGGCGGACGTTGATGATCAGATAAAGTCAAGAAACCTTGATGTTGAAGTTGTTCTGATTCAGTCGAAAACTTCAAAGAGTATTGATTCTGGTGATGTCCTGAAATTTGTCGAAGGATCAAAAGACTTCTTGCGAGGATTGGAGAAGTATTCCATCAGTGGTGACGAGTGTTTGCGTAGGCCGGCAGAAATATTGAGCTATGTGTTCTCGTCTTCCGTGGCACGTTATCTATCCGCTAATTCCCCTGTTTGCAGACTTGTGTTTGCTTACGGAGGAAGTCATGAGCCATCAGCGCAGCAGATCGGCTTGGTAACGTCGTGTTGCATCGATTTGAAGGCTCAAGTTGCCGACTTCAGTGAGTTTTCTTTTGAGTTTTGGAATGCGGATCGACTGATTCATTCTTTTAAGCAAGTTGAAAATCAGTTTGAGGTGGAGCTTCGCATCCAGAATAATCTAGCGTTAGATACTATCGATGGGGTTGATCAGGCATACATTGGGTATTTGCGCGCTGATGAATTTATCAAACTTATTACGGCGCCTGATGGAGAAATTAGGAGAAATGTTTTCTACGACAACGTCCGCGATTTCCAAGGGCTCGACAATTCTGTAAATCAGGAGATTGCTTCGGCTCTTTCGGATCCGGATTCTGCCGACAAATTTGTTCTTTATAATAATGGCGTCACGGTAGTATCTTCATTTCTTAAGAATTTGGGCGCACATAGATTTATTCTAAGGAACTACCAGATTGTAAATGGATGCCAGACTAGCAATGTCTTGTTTACGAAGAAGGATGAAGCTGCCTTTGCCCGGGCGCTGATTCCAATTAAGATTGTTCATACATCTAATGCGGATGTTGTGGCGAAGATTATTCGAGCCAACAATCGCCAAACGCCTGTGCCAAACGAGGCTTTCCTGACGCTCGACAAGTGGCACAAGGATTTGCAGGAGTATGTTTTGCTGGAGTCACGCCGACTGGGTGAGAGTCTTTTCTATGAGCGGCGCTCTCGCGAATTCTCCCTGCTTGATGGTGCTCCTGAGAAAAAACGGGTTATTGGTCTTCATGCAATGGTTCGAGCTTTTGCTGCGGTCTATTTGCAGAGGCCGCACATGGTTATGGCCAACAATCCTAATTCTATTCTGAGAGAGAATGTTCATGTCTTTGGTGGTGGACATAAATTCTCACCCTATCTTGCATCCGCCATGCTGGTATATAAGATTAACGAGCATGCCAATAGGAGTGCGTCATCTGCCGATCTAATGAGGTTTCGGTATCATGTCGCAATGTTGATTGCCGCGACGATGGCCGGTTCTCGAAGTTTGCCGAGCGCTGACTCAAAGTTGGCCGACAAATTTTGTGACCAGATTATTGATGTTTCGCTTAATGAAAGTAGGTTTTCTAAGGCTGTTGGTACTGCGTTCCTGCTCGCAGAAAGAACTGAGAAGGATTTTCTTAGGGAGCGGGACTTCTCGCGAGGAAATTCGCCAGTGCGATCGTCAGACTTTACGGAAATGTTGATTGGGCAGATTTATCCTTCTCGTTAATTTTGACGGGAGTTCGATTAAAGCGGCCTCAGTCTGTTTTGCGAAGACTCCGGGGGCGGTGTTGGTGATCGACGGAGATTTTCGTCCTCGTCCCGGCCCGTCGCCTGCTTTGCTGCGCTCCATCGGCCTGCGTGGCGAGTCAAGGGTGCCAAAGGCGGGTGAGGGGCGAGTAGAGTGGTGAAAGTGTCGGCGCCTGTCTCGTTACCGCGCGCTGCCCCTCATCCGCCCGCTAGGCACCTTCTCCCCGCTGCGCAGGGAGAAGGGAATGCGCGCCACCGCTTACCGGTACGCCCCCGGTCCGCGCCAGATCAGTTCGCCGCGGCGGTAGATGCGCATTACGTTGACCACGTCGCGGGCGTCGCCGATGGTGGCCAGGGCGGGGTCGTTGGGTTGCATCAGGCGGCAGCCGCCGGAGCCGCGGGTGGCCACGATCTCCAGGGCGCAGACCATCAGTTCGCGGCGGCCGGGCAGGGGGAAGGAGATTTCCTTCATGCCCTGGGCCTGCCAGTCGGCGACTTTCAGTTCGTTGCGCAGGTCGTAGTAGATCTGGTGGCCGTCCACTTCCATGCTGGGGGCGGCGGCGTTGCCCTGGTTGTTGCCCTGGCGCTGGCCGGTGCCGACAGTGCGGCCGTAGTTGTCGGGGGCGGTGTCCTGGGCCAGCATGCCGGGGGGCTGACCCCATTGGGCGGAGCGGCGCCAGGCGGGTGGGTTGGACGGGGGGCGGTTCTGGGGCGGGGCGATGGCCTGTTGGCTGGCCGGGGGTTGGGGTTGGGTTTCGTCGGGGGCGACGGGGTTTTCGGCTTCGGTGACGCGGGTGGTGTCGACGGGGGAGGTGACGGGGGTGGTCACCAGGGGCTTGAGGGGTTTGGGGCGTTCGCGGGGGGTCTTGGCACCGGTGGGGGGCACGGGCGGTTGGGTGTCGTCCTGGGTGGCGTCGCCCAGGAAGTCGACTTTGACGCGGGCGCCGCCGCTGCTGCTGCTCTCGGTCTGGGCCAGTTCCAGCTTGGAGGAGTACAGCAGGGCCAGCACGAACAGCAGGTGCACCAGCAGGCTCACCAGCGAGGCGATGCTGCGCTCGTTCCGTCTGATGTAGCGGTCTTCCCTGTCCAGCGGGCTAATCAACGCGGTGAGCATGCGGGGTCGCACGTCGCTCGCGTTTGGGGGAGGGCGGCGGAGGTGGGGGACTTCATGGGGGGGAGTATCAGTCGCGCTGGTCAACACCCTACACGAGAGTTGTCGCAGCCATTGGCTTTATTCTGCTGAAGCGTAGCGAGTCTGATCGACTATGGCGAGCGGATGCGTATCCGATAGGGGGGGTCTTGAAAGGCCTATGGAAGGGAAGCATTCATGTGATGGAGTCATCCGCTAAGCGTTTGAAGCGGATCGCTGCAGAACTGACGTCTCTAGTTGGGGGGGGGGATGAAAGCTAACGAGGAACCGATGCAAACAGAGAGCCATGAAGAAGCTGGCGCTGGGGGCAGCTCAGTTGCTTTGAAAGTTATTGAAAACTACCTGAAAGATAAGAGCCCAAACTCAGCCATTTTGGTTAGTGGCGAATGGGGTGCAGGAAAGACGTACCTAATTGGATCGAAGAAGGAATATTTTCAGAAGAAGTCGAAGAAGAAGTTCGTCACCTTCTCGGTCGCTGGGCTGTCTACTCGTGAGGAGTTGGATCAGGCCCTCTTCTTGGCCTCAGCGCCCTGGCTTCTGGATGGGCATGTTCAAGCTGCTGGAGTTTTTGCAAAGGCGGCCCTTAGGTTTCTTAAGATTGAGCCCAAGGATTTCAATCTGAAGGCGGAATTTAACGAGAACAGGATTGTCGTAGTCATCGAGGACATTGATAGGTTCTTCGGGGATCTGAAGGTTCTATTTGGACTTGTGGTCGATCTCGTTGATCAATCCAAAGTGCATACGATTCTGGTTGCAGCAGAGGATAAGCTGTTCTCGCATGTTGCATATTCAGAGTGGAAGGAAAAGATCGTAGGGCAGACAGTATTAATTGAGCCTGACATTCCGAAGATGGTTGATGTGTTTATCAAGGAGATACCGGGTGATTCGACTAGATCTAGATTGGTTAGTCGTCAGAAGGATCTTGAGCGCATAGCGATTGAGTGGAATTTGAGTAACCTTCGAAGCTTGCGATTTGCGATAAAGCAGTTGGCCTTAGTTATTGATGAGATTGGCGAAAATATTGACCGACTCAAAGACCTAGACAAGATTCTCCTTTGCGGGATATTTCTCGGTCTTCTTGAGGTTCGGCGTAGCGCGAGGGCTGCTGCCACGATAGGGAGAATGTTTTCACACGAAGGTTTGAGCGAGGATGCTCAGGCTGCGCTCGCTGGTGCGTCTTTGGGTTCTGATGATCTCTCGGAAGAGGGTGCATTCGTAAAGCAGATGATCGAGCGTTATCCGTCATTCGAGTTTTCCTTGTTTCCGGGCGGAATTGCATTTCTAAGATTCTTCAGGACTGGCGATATTTCCGCTGAAGAGATGATTGCGGCGTTTGCACCTCAAGTGGAAACCGTTTCTAAGAGGGAGGTTTTCTTACGCGAGTATCTGTCCCTGAGTCAGGCGGAGTTCGATGAAGAGTACGATTCGATAATTTCCGATCTTAAGGCTGGACGCGTTAGTTCAATGGCTCAAGTAGCTCGTATCTATCTTTCCCTCAAGTTCTTGGCTGATAAGCGATCCATAGCCCTAACCTCTTCAGAGGTCAAGGAAGTTGTTCTTAGTGCTATAGATCTAGTTCCTTCTGAGAATGTTGAAGATCCTTATGCGGGTGAAGATTTTTGGTACATGACAGGCGCGGATGCAGAGATTGATGAGGTCAGGGACGCAATAGAGTCGAAGCGATCACAGGCTCGAGACGCAAAGTTGGAAGCTATGCGACTGGGGTTATGGAGCGACGAAGAAGGCCTCGCTGCAAGACTTCGCGAATGGCGAAATCAGGTGCTTTTCATTGGTGATGCCAGTACAGCGGTTTCTGGAATTCTAGCTCTCTCCCCTGCCGGAATTCAGGAGGTTGTACGGCTTTTTGGGTCGAGATCCCGCTTTTCGGATTTCCGTACTAGGCTTGCGGCGGAGAAGAAGACTCTTATTGAAGTCGCTGATGCGTTGGAGTCTAGTTTAAGTTCTATCGATAAACTTTCAGTGCGAGATTCTCAGCTTCTAGTGCTGGCTCGTACCATGCGAGCCTTCTCGGAACAGCTGGATGACGTGCCGGACGGGGACTCTTGAGTTACTGCTTCTTAGGCTTGTGAGGGTGGGGGTGCTGATGCTCGCCAGCGACACTGTTACGGCCGATTGCCCTGGGTCAACTCGTGAGCCCGCCCTACGCCCGCCGATTGTCATGTGTCGGGTCGCGTAGGGTGGGCCCTGGCCCACCTGCTTTCGCCTTGCGATGCCTGGAGACCCCCGGCATCCGGCTGCCATGGCCGCCAACGCGCCTCTCTTCTCACACAAACACCCTCGCAACACCCGAAAAGGGTCTCGCATGACCCTCCGACGGTGTTTCTTCTCACACTAAGGGTCTCTCTTCTCTCACTAAGGCCCAGCGTTTGACCAAAAAGGGGCTTTCTTCTCTCACTAAGGCCCAACGTTCGACCAAAAGGGTCTTTCTTCTCTCACTAAGGCCCAACGTTCGACCAAAAAGGGTCTCTCATCTCTCACTAAGGCCCAACGTTCTACCAAAAGGGGTCTCTCTTCTCTCACTACGGTCCAACGTTCCACCAAAAAGGGTCTCTCGTCTCTCACTTAGGTCCAACGTTCCATCAAAAAGGTCCTCGCGAGACCCAAAAAGGTCCTCGCGAGACCCGAAAAGCCTCTCGTGACAGCCGAAAAGGCTCAAAACCGGCGCCGGGCATCCCGAGCCCAGCCCCGGGAACCCCGCGCACCGCACCGCCCAACGCGTCCATCCCCACACCGATACATCCCCGAGACGGGCAGGGCGACCCGGGACGGCGACGAATCCAGCCCATGCAACCCGATGTCACGCCTGCGTGGCCGCGGCCCGAGCGCGGTCAGAGCCTTCGCCCGCACGCCCATGGCACCATGCGCGCATCCCCTTGTTGTGAGACGACGCATGCTGCGCACGCTGTTCCTGCTGCTTTGCCTGGCCCCGCCCACCGCCCTGGCCGCCACACCCGTGTTCGACGTGCACGTCCACCTGCGCGAAGGCGAAACCTCCCTGCGCGAATACCGCGACAAGGTCCACGCCGCCGGCCTGGAGCTGTCCGGCATCGGCGCCATGTGGTTCGGCGGCCCCCACCAAGCCCGACAGGGCGACCTGGCCAAGATCCGCGCCGGCAACGACAAGGTGATCGCCCTGGCCGCCGCTCACCCCGACGTGCTGCCCATCGCCACCGTCCACCCCTACGACGGCGACGCCGCCCTGGCCGAACTGGCCCGCGTGGCCGCCGCCGGCGTGAAAGTGCTGAAGATCCACGCCCATACCCAGCGCTTCGACGTGTCCGACTCGCGCGTGGAGGCCCTTGCGCGACGTGCCGGCGAACTCGGCATCACCGTGCTGATGGACAACGCCAACATCCTGCCCGGCGACACCGAAAAACTGTTCAACCTGGTGGTGCGCGTACCGAAGACGAACTTCATCCTGGCCCACATCGGCGGCCTGAACTTCCGCTTCTGGAACGTCCTGGCCCTGGCCCGCACCGCCGACGGCTTCGGCTTCGACAACCTCTACTTCGACATCTCCGCCACCGTGCTGCTGACGGCCGATTCGCCCCTGGAAGACGAGTTCATCTGGACCCTGCGCAACGTGGGCCTGGACCACGTGCTGCTGGGTTCGGACTACCCACAGATCGGCCTGGACACCACCGTGGAGGCGTTCGAGCGCCTGGACCTGACCGCCGACGAGAAGGCGAAGATCCGCAGCGGCAATGCGATGAAGCTGTTCGGGCGCTGACGCTTGCATTTCGTAGCCAGGGTAAGCGCAGCTCACCCGGGGCTGCGTGCAGCGCATGCGCGGACGGAACAGCGCCCCTCATCCGCCTTCGGCACCTTCTCCCCGTTGCACGGGGAGAAGGGAAGTGCGCATGCGTGTGTTTTGTTCGCGAGGGAGCAACATTCACCGAGGTAAACGCATGCAGCAACGCGCGTCGTGACGGGTCGCTGTCACCTTCAAGCTCAGGCGGTTCATCGCGACCGTGAATGCATGCGGTTGTGGGCGATCGGATCGCGTCGTAGCATCGGTCAACGCTGGTCGGGAGGGATTCTGGATGCGTAGATGGACGATGGTGGCATTGCTGGGTCTGGTGGCATGCACGGGAATGCGCGTCGGGCAGACGCCCGATGAAGCGGCCCCGGCTGCGACTGCCACAAGCGGCACGTTCGCGGGCGAATGGGAGGCGTGCCCAGGCAAGACCCCATCCGATCAATGTAGTCGCTACGTGCTACTGCAACGTGGCAGCCGCATTTGCGGCACCTGGTTTCATTTCGCTTCCGGAAAAGAGTACTCGGGCAGGATCGTCGCGCGCGCCGACTCGTCCACGGAGGCGCGGCGCACGCACGTGTGCGGTCGTCAAAGCGTCGAGTCCGATATCGAATGCGAAGACGGTTGGCAGCGCATCGACAAGCCGCTGCGGATCTGCAAGGGCAAGCTTTCCGACCTGACGCGAGCGGACGGCTCCTGCTTCGCCTACTACCACGCCGTGCGCATGGCGGACGACCGGCGCGACGCGCTGCTGGCGGAGCCGTGGATGCAGGCCTGCCTGTCCGGGGTTCCCGGCGATGCCCCCTAAGCCGCGCAGGCTGGAGTGCAAGCCCGGCCGAGCGCGGTGCAATCCCGAGCGCTGGGTTCGGCAACCCGGCCTGCGGAGCAGCGAGGTCTCGGCTCACAACACCGGCCACCACATGAAGGCGATCGCCGCCGCGCTGCCTGCCAGGGTGAGCAGGGCGAGCAGCCAGAGCAGGGCGCCCATCGCGATCTTGATGCCCGCGCGGTGCGACCGCTCCGCATGGAAGTACAGCGCCAGCACCGCCATCGGCACCATCCAGCTGCCGAAACTGACCAGGATGAAGGGCGCGCCGGTGTAGTCGATCGTGATGCCCAGCGGCGCCAGGACCAGACCGGTCAGCATGATGCCGATGCGCAGGAACCACACCCCGTTCACCAGCAGGTACGCACGCAGCGCGTGGCGCCGGTGCGCGGCGAAATCCCTGGCCCGCGCACTGCGCCAGGCCAATAGCGCGAAGACCACGATGAGCAGGCCGTTCAATGAGATCGACAGATTGCTGCCCGGCCCCAGCTGCGAGCCGCGCACCCAGACCAGATAGAAGCCGGTCAGGGTCACCACCAGCGCCACCGACAGGAACACCCGCCCGTTCCATCGGTGCAGCGTGGGCCAGCGCCGGCGCAGTGCGGGCACCAGCTGCCACGCCCCGGCGAAGGTCACCAGCCCGGCCAGCAGCGCGTGGCCGACGAACTGCAGGTTGCCCACCACATCGCCCGGCACGTAGCCGGTGACGTGCGGCTTGGCGTTCAGCGGTGCCAGATCGCCGTCCAGCACCGGCCCGCCGAAGAACAGCACGATGAAGGCCACGAACGCCCATTGCCCCAGGGTGGCGGCAATGAACCAGGCGGTGGCGCCGCGCGACAGCAGGCGGGAGGGGAACGGCAGGGATGCAGGGGCAGGCATGGCAGGGCTCCGGTGGGAAAGGCCCGCACGATGGAAGGCGACGCCCGCCTGCGTCCTGCCGATTCGGAATTCGGCCAGCCGGATCGCCCGTGTCGATCCGGCATTCAGCGGGGGGCCGGACATGACCGATGGCGCTTGGCGGCCCGTGCCGCGCCGGTGCACGCTTCGGCCGTCATCAGGAGGGCGCGAACATGCAGGAATGGCAGGCCATCACCACCGGTGCCGCCGTCGCGGTGGCGGTGGCGTCGCTGCTGGTGCTGGTGGGGCAACGCACCCGGCGCGATGCCGAGATCGTGTTCGCGGTGGTCAGCGGATCGATGGCGCTGTCGCTGATGTCGCCCTGGATGGACGGCGCGCCCGCGTGGATGCGCTGGGCGGTCGCGATCGGCGGCAGTGCGACCTGCAACGGTTTCTGGCTGGTGTCGCGGGCGCTGTTCCGCGGCGACGGCGGGGTGTCCCGCGTGCACGTGCTGGTGGCCGGCGGCGTGGCGTTGCTGATCGCGGCCTACCGGGGCGGCACGCTGGGGACGCACGGCGCGGTGTCGCCGTGGGTGGCGGGCGTGGAAAGCCTGCTGACGCTGGCCAGTTCCACCCTGCTGGCACTGACCTTCCTGGAAGCGCTGCGCGGCGGCTGGTCGTCGCTGCCGCGCGCCGAACGCCGCCTGCGCGTGGCCTTCATGCTGCTGTTCGCCACCTGCGTGCTGACCGTCACGCTGCTGGGGGCGCTGGCCGCCGCCTGGCCGTCGCTGGCCTCGGTGCGTGCCGGGGTGATCCCGCTGTGCGCGATGGCGATGATCCTGTTCACCCATGCCGCGCTGTGGCACCGCCGCCGTGTCCCGGTGGCGACGGTCGCGTCGCAGCCCACACCGCGCACGGTGCCCGGTCCGCTCAGCGACGAGGATGCGCGGCTGGCGCGCGCATTGCAGCGCCAACTCGACACGCTGCAGGTGTACCGTGAGCCCGAACTGAAAGTCGCCGATCTCGCCCATCGCCTTGGCACTGCCGAACACCGGCTCAGCCGCCTGATCACCCAGGGACTGGGCGAGAAGAACTTCAACCAGATGATCAACCGCCACCGCATCGCGTATGCCTGCGCGCGGCTGGCCGATGCCGACGACGACGCGACCATCCTCGACATCAGCGGCGATGCCGGCTTCGCCTCGCTGGGCCCGTTCAACCGCGCATTCAAGGCGGCGACGGGCTGCACGCCGACGGCGTATCGCGCCGCGCACCGCACCACCACGCGCGCCGAGCTGGAGTTGTCGTAGCGGGGCAGCGCTTGTCGCAGGCCGGGTTGCCAAACTCGGCGCCCTTCGTCGACGAGTGCGGCCCCTGGGTTGGCAAGCCGACCTGCGTGTCGCAGGAATCCTGCGATCTCAAGGATTGCGCGATGCTGGGTTGATGGAGCCAACCCAGCCTACGCAAGCGGTATCCCGCCTCCGCACGTGGCCCCGCTAGCCGCTGTCGCCGCGCACGCGATGCACGCGCTGCCGGTACGCGTGGACGTTGTCGCCGTCGATGCCGCTGCGCTGGGTGCCGCGGATCTCGTCGATCTTGCGGTCCGAGCCGGTGACCGGCTGGGCGACGACGTCGGTCTCGCGCTCGAAGGCGTGCGACTTGTCGGTGTTGCGGTAGTAGCGGTACAGCGCCCAGTACAGCGCGCTGGCACCCGCGGGGCCCAGCGCCAGCAGCCATAGACCGTTGTCGTCGCTCATGCGCCTGCCCAGAGGATGGCGAGGGCGATGCCCTCGAGGAAGGTACCGACCGTCAGCGCCGCCAGCAGCAGCTTCCAGTGCTGCACCGGGACGCTGCCCATGGTCTCGCCGGTGCGGCCATTGACCGCGATGTAGTGCAGCAGGCCGCCGTTCTTGCCCGGCTGGTGGTACGAGTAGAGCCACACCGGCAGGTACATGGACACCCAGCGCGTGCCGTGCACGTCCAGGCGTTCCTGTTCCCAGCGCACGCCGCGGTCGTAGCGGCGCACCGAATCCTCCACCTGCGCGCGGGCGATGGACAGCAACTGGTCCTCCAGCCGCGGGCGCAGCTGTTCCACGTCGGTGTCGCGCTTCTCCGAGGTGAAGCCGGACAGGTAAGAGGCGTTCCACTTCACCGCGTTCTTGGTGTCGAACGGCAGAATGGTGTTGATGATGTTCTGGGTGTTGACGGACGTGTCCAGGTTGCCGCGTTCGCGCGAGGATTCCAGCGGCAGATCGTCCACGGTGAAGTCCACCTGCCGCTCGACCTGGTAGAGGTCGGCGTCGTAGTAGGTCTTCTTGTTCTTGTCGGTGCCGCGGGTGTAGCGGCGGATCAGGATCTCGCCCCTGCCCGACACCCCGGCGCTCGCGTTGCCATCCACGATCATGTAGGGCAAGTACACGCCGACGACGTTCTCGGGGGTGAACTGTTCCTTGAACGCCTTCAGCGCGAACATCCGCCGCTTGTCGACGAACTGGCGGATGCGCGCCACCGCATCGTCCTTCCTGATATGGAACGGCAGCACCGCATCGGGGACGGCGCCGTTGGCGATCTGCTCGTTCACGCCGAACACGTGGCGGCACCAGTGGCAGCGCGCGGTCATCGCGTTCTCGGTGTTGACCGTGACCTCGGCGCCGCAGCCGGTGCACTTGAAGGTCATCAGCGCAGCGGCATCGGCATCGATGTCGCGCGCGCCGGAGGCGATGACCGTGCCGCGCAGGTCGGCGTGACCGGTACCGAAGCCGAAGGCTTCCTCCACGCGTGCGCCGTCCCATTCGTGGCGGCAGTACAGGCAGACCAGCAGGTCGCTGCCGATCTTGTGGCGGATGTCGGTGGCGCCGCACTTCGGGCAATGGTTCTGCCCGTCGCGCAGTTCGGCGGAGGCGGTGTCGATGGCGACCGGATCGGGCGCCTCGATCTCCTCGCGGATCGCATCGGGCAGGGTGGCGGGATCGATCGGGAAGGTGCCGGGCAGCGGCGGCACCTCCTGCGGCGAGCCGGGCCCCGTGGGCGGGGCCGGCGGCAGCGGCGGGGGCGCCGGACGGTTCGGGGTGGACATGGACGGCAGGCGGATTACAGGCCCAGGGCCTTCGCCTTCAGCGCGTCGTAGTCGGCCTGGGTGATCAGCCCCAGGTCGAGCATCTGCTTGGCCTTCTGCAGCTTGGCGACCGGATCTTCGGCGGCGGGTGCGGCCGGCGTGGCCGGCTGCTGCAGCCCGCCGACGCCCATCATGCCGGACGCCATGCCGATGCCCATCAGGCCGGCCGCGCCGCCGTTCTCGCCGGCGGACTGGATGCCCTGGGCCACGCTGGCCTGCAGGTTGGAATTGCCGCGCGAACCGGACAGCGCATCGGCGCGCTGCACCGTCTTCAGCAGTTCACGGGTGTTGGCGTCGTACTCGATGGAGACGATGGCGGTCTTGACGATGGCCAGGCCGCGGTCCGAACTCCAGTGGTAGCCCTGTTCCACCGCAGCGGACAGGCTCTGCGCGAAGCCCAGCGAGTCCTGCTGGATCTTGGTGATGCGGTTGCCCTTGGACGGATCGTTCGTATACAGGCTGAAAGCCGGCGCCAGCGAGCCCACCACTTCGTTGAACAGCTGGCTGGCGGCAGCGTTGTCCAGGTCGGTGAAGTCGAACACCTTGCCCGGCTGCAGGTAGCTGGCCGGCACGAAGTTCTTCACGAACAGGATGGGGTCGACGATCTTCAGCGTGTAGGTGCCGCGGGTGATCGCGCCGACCTGGGTGTTGAGGAAGCCGTCGTCCCAGTAGATCTCGGACTGGGTGCCGAAGCGGTTGTCCGGCAGTTCCTTCAGCGAGACGAAGAACGCTGCCTGCTGCGAGCCCGGCTGGCCGCCGAACTTGAAGCGCTCCCAGCTCTGGGTGATGAAGGTGGAGACCAGGCCGTCGCCGGCGAAGATCGACTTGGAGTTGATGTCGTCCGAACGCCATTCGTAGCCGCCCGGCTCGGCGACGAACGCGGTGATGGCGCCGTCCTGCATCAGCAGCAGGCCGTAGCCCTCGGGCACGACGATCTTCGAGCCGTTGGTGATGATGTTGGTCGAACCGCTGGTGTTGGATCCGCGGCCGGCATTGGTGCCCTGAGGCACCGCGGCGAACAGCGCCGCCGTCGAAGGCAGGCCCTGCGGCACCGTGTAGAAATCCTTCCACTGGTCGCCCAGCACGCCACCGACCGCACCCACCACCGCCTGTACAAGACCCATGACATCGCTCCGTGATTCGAGGCGGGTAGGGGCACCCGCCGAGTGTGACCGAGTATACAGAGCGGTATGCGGCCGTCATGGCGCAGAGGTCATGTGAGTCGGGGGCAACGTGTCGCCCGGCCAGGCGCGTGCCGGGATGACGGGGCAAGGCGGATTCTGGCTACCATCCTGCATGGCCCACGACGACATCGACGCCCTGGACTCCGACCTGCCGCTGGTGCGGCGCGCGTTCCCGTGGCCGGTGCGCGTGGGCTGTGTGGCGGCGGGTGCGTTCGCCATCGTCATGCCGCTGTGGGAACTGGGCCGCGGGCTGTGGCCACCCAGCATCGCCACGCCGGTGTTCGCCGTCATCGTGGGCGGTGCAGGCTATGTGGGCGTGCAGTTCATCCGCGCCGGGCTGTCCGGCTGGGGTGACAGCTGGACGTACGCGCCCCACACCATCGTCGTCGAGCGCCGCGCGTGGGGCCGGTCGACGAGCACCCGCCTGAGCGCGACGAACGTGGCGGCTGTCGAGGTGCGCCGCAGTCAGGACAGCGACCACGACGAAGCGCCATGGCAGGTCGTCATCGTGCCGCGGCCCACGTTCTCGGGCCTGGCCGCCACCGCCGGCCCGGGCGGCGTGTTCGACGCGGGCTGCTACGGCTCGCAGGCCTACGCTGAACGCGTGCGGTGCGCCCTGCACGAGCATCTGGGGCTTTGAGCGACGCGTCTCAGCCGCGGACAGCGGCCTGGATCCTGGCGACGTCGATCTTGCCCATCGTCATCATGGCTTCGAACGCACGCCGGGCGACGCTGCGGTCGGGATGGGCCATGGCGTCGGTCAGCACGCGCGGGGTGATCTGCCAGCTCAGGCCCCACTTGTCCTTGCACCAGCCGCAGGCACTCTCGCGGCCGCCGTTGTTGACGATGGCATTCCACAGGCGGTCGGTCTCTTCCTGGTCGTCGGTGGCGATCTGGAACGAGAACGCCTCGCTGTGGGTGAAGGCAGCGCCGCCGTTCAGGCCGATGCAGGGAATGCCGCAGACGGTGAACTCCACCGTCAGCACGTCGCCTTCCTTGCCGCTGGGATAGTCGGCCGGTGCGCGGTGGACGGCGTTCACCCGGCTGTCGGGAAAGGTGGCGGCGTAGAAGCGGGCGGCTTCTTCGGCGTCGTGGTTGAACCACAGGCAGAGGGTGTTCTTCGGGGTCATGGCATGCTCCAGGGTTGGGGAGGCGAGGCGGCGCCTTGCGTCCGTGGGGAAAGACAGGGTGAAGCGGGCAACGGGCTCAGCCGGCGGCGAAGGAGCCGGTGCGGACATCGCCCTCGCGTTCGTAGCGGCTGACGATCACGCCGGTCGGCGTGGCGCGCGTGCCGGCCAGGCGGAAGGCGGCCGCCTGCGCATCGTCATCGAACAGGCGCTTGCCGCCGCCCAGCACGATCGGATAGACCAGCAGGCGCAGTTCGTCGACGACATCGTGGGCCAGCAACTGATGCAGCAGCACGCTGCTGCCCTGGATCACCAGGTCGGGGCCGTCCGTGCGCTTGAGCGCGCGCAGCGCGTCGACCACGTCGCCGTCCAGCGCATGGCTGTGGGCCCATGCCAGGGTGTCCGGGCGATGCGTGGCGACGTGTTTGGTCGCCGCATTGAAGGCGTCGGCGATGGCGCCGTGCGGGGCGTCGCTGGCGACCTGCGGCCAGTAGCCGGCGAAGATGTCGTAGGTGTGGCGTCCGAGCACCAGCGCGAAGGGTCGGGTGAACAGCCCGTCCATCGCTTCGCCCTCGCTGGCATAGGGCCAGGCCCAGCCGCCCAGGGCGAAACCGCCGCTGCGGTCCTCGCCGGGGCCGCCGGGGGCCTGGATGACGCCGTCCAGACTGATCATGACGGCGGCGATGAGCTTGCGCATGGGAGGTTTCCGTGCGGATCGGTGGAGTCCGCCTTGCATGAGCGACGAGCGGGGCGGGGCGGATTCGACACGGCGCGCGGAGTTGATCGCGATCAATGCCGGCCGGTCGTGGCGCGCGCATGCTGCCTCCATCGGATGAGGAGGGTGCGCAGATGAAGGCGAACGTAGGCGGTTTCGACAAATGGGCCCGCATCGTGGTGGGCGTGCTGCTGATCGGCTGGGCGCTGGCCGATGGACCAGTCTGGGCGTGGGTCGGCGTGGTGCCGCTGGTCACCGGCCTGTTCAATTTCTGCCCGCTGTACGGTCTGCTGGGCGTCAACACCTGCAAGCGCTGACGCGGCACGCGGCCACGCCGGCTTGTTAAGCTGCCTGCAGTCCATCGACAGGCAGCACCATGCAAAGACGACATTTCCTCGGGAGCGCGGCACTGGCCGCCACGTCCTTGATGCTGCCGTGGGTCGGCGGCGCGCAGGCGTTCGCGGCGGCGCCGCGCAGGCGCCTGCTGCCGCCGGCACTGAATCCCGGCGATACCATCGGCCTGGTCAGCCCGTCCGCCGCCACCGACGAGCCGCTGGACCTGCAGCTGGCGCAGGAAGCGATGGAGGCCCTGGGCCTGAAGGTGAAGGTGGGGCCGCACCTGGGCGCCCGCCGCGGGCATCTGGCCGGCAGCGACGCCGAGCGCGCGGGCGACCTGAACGCGATGTTCGCCGACCGCGAGGTCAAGGCGATCGTCTGCGCACGCGGCGGTTCCGGCGCGGCGCGCCTGCTGCCGCTGCTGGACTACGCGGCGATCCGCCGCCATCCGAAGATCCTGCTCGGGTATTCGGACATCACCGCGCTGCACAACGCGCTGCTGTCGCAGGCCGGACTGGTCAGCTTCCACGGCCCCATCGGCATCGGCAGCTGGAACAGCTTCAATGCGGACCAGTTCCGCCGCGTGTTCTTCCAGCGCGAACAGATGGAATACCGCAACAGCGCGGACAAGGGCGACGAACTGGTGCAGCGACGCAACCGTACGGTCACCATCACCGGCGGCAAGGCGCAGGGTGAACTGGTGGGCGGCAACCTGTCGGTGCTGGTGGCGCTGGCCGGCTCGCCGTACCTGCCGGATTTCCGCGGCAAGATCCTGTTCCTGGAAGACGTGTCCGAAGCGCCGTACCGCATCGACCGCATGCTCAGCACGCTGCGGTTGATGGGTGCGCTGGACCAGGTGGCCGGCGTGATCTTCGGCGAGTGCACCGAGTGCGACCCGGGCAACGGCTACGGCTCGCTGACGCTGCCGCAGATCTTCGACGACTACTTCAAGCCGCTGAAGGTACCCGCCTACAGAGGCGCGATGATCGGCCACATCCGCCAGCAGTTCATCGTGCCGGTCGGCGGCCGGGTGGAAATGGACGCGGACGCGGGCACGTTCCGGATGCTGGAGCCGGTGTTCGCGGGTTAGCCCCGGTCAGGCGGCGCTAGACGGCTTTCTTCCGCCAGGACAGCGTGGTGCCCAGGACCTCGATGGTGCCACCGGCCTGGCGGAAGGTGTCCAGGTCCGCGGCGATGACATCGTGGGTCAGGGCGCCGCGATCACCGGCGGAGCGGCGCGCGAAGGCGCGGCTGGCGCCGCGGGAGGCATCGGTTGCGGGTACGCCATCCGGCGTGGTCTTGCGGGGGCGGGCCATGGGGGCTCCTGTCAGTACAAGATGAGAGGGATGCCGCGCGAGGTGCGGTCGAGGTAGTCCTCGCGCACGTCGCGGCAGTAGGGGCCGGACATCACGAAGCGTCGGCAGGTGTCCGGGCGTGTGGCATAGATGGAGCAGTGCATGTGCGCGGCGTCGATGGCCACGCACCAGCCTTCCTCGTCGCGCGCCATCACGTGCAGCCCGGCATCGGTATGCGTGGTCAGGTGCGCGGGAATGCGATCTTCCGGCTGCAGCACCACGGTCAGGCGGCAGCACACCGCGTCGCAGCGCGCGCACAGCGGGACCGCGGGGACGGCGACGGCGTTCATTCGGGCACCGGGGGGCGACGCGATGAGGCGGCGCCCGCCACGGGACGGGAAACGAGGGATAACGGTGTGGCCGGCATCGGGCGCTCCCGGAAGGGCGTCTGCCCGGCGGGGCCTGACGCATGGAGGAAAGCGCAGCGGGCGAACGTTGTCGGCGGTCGGACGGGACGCAAAGAGTTAAGCCCGGCCATCCTACGCGCTTGCGGCCCCCGGCGCCCGCCAGGGACGCCCGGACCTGAACGCGCCGGTCAGATTCCGGCCCGGCGCGCGGGGTGGAGGCGCTACATCAGCAGGCAGTCGATGCCGTCCAGCACGATGTGGATCAGCAGGCCGACGCCGAACCAGCGCGTCTTCTTCGGCACGCTCAGGCCCGCATACACGGCGATGGCCGGCCAGGTGTGCAGCGGGTGGAAGCCCAGGCTGCAGCGGCCGGGTGCGTAGACCGGGTCGGCGAGCAGATGATCGAGGTCGATCACCCAGGCAGCGAGCATCCACAGCGCCGCGCGCTTCCAGTCCTTCGGCCAGACCAGGCGTGCTACTGCCAGCGGCACGATGACGTGCAGCAGCAGGTGGAATACGGGACGGAACTCCAGTTCAGGCATCAGCGTCGCGAGGCGATCCAGCGGTCCAGCTGGCTGGCGAACGCCTGGCGGTCGCGCGCGTTGAACGCGGCCGGGCCGCCGGTCTGCACGCCGGCGCCGCGCAGCTCGTCCATGAAGTTCCGCATCGACAGGCGCTCGGCGATGTTGTCGGACGTGTAGCAGTCCCCGCGCGGGTTGATCGCCTGGGCGCCGTTGGCCAGCACGCGCGCCGCCAGCGGGATGTCCTGGGTCACCACCAGGTCGCCGCTGCGCGCCCGCTCGGCGATGGCATCGTCGGCCACGTCGTAGCCCCCCTGCACCTGCAGCGCGCGGATGAAGCGCGAGGGCGGGGTACGCAGCCATTGGTTGGCGACCAGGGTGACCTGCACCTGTGCGCGCTCGGCGGCGCGGAACAGGATCTCCTTCACGGGGCCCGGGCAGGCGTCGGCATCCACCCAGACCTGCGGCGGCGTAGGGATGCCCTCACTCATTCGGAGGCGGCGTCGGATCCGGTCGCGGCGGGATCGGCGTCGGGGCGGGCGGCATCGCGCTCGGCCCGCTTCTTGGCGTCCTTCTCGTCTTTCTTCTTTTTCTTGGCCAGTTCGCGCTGGCGTTTTTCGAAGGAGTAGTTGGGTTTTGCCATGGGCAGAGGGTATCCGGAGGAAAGGGGAGACGGATCAGGAGCGCGGTCCGCAGGCGTACACGATAGCCCGCATTACCGTTGGGCGTGCGAGGGAAAGGGCCTCAGCGCCTGTTTTCAAGGCCTTCGCGCCGCCGCGGCCACCCGCCAGGTCGCCGGAATGCGCGGGCAGGCCGCCCAGGAGGCAGGGGCGCCGAGGTTCGCGCCGCCCCTGCGGGCTGCTATACCATCACCGCGCGGGCCGTCCCGGGGGACGTGGACGGCCATGGCGTCTTTCGATGGGGTGATCAATGCGGCGAATGCTCTGCCTGTTGCTGGCGGCCCTGGTGCTGGCCGGCTGTTCGAAACGTGTCGTCCAGGAGCTGCCGCCGCCTCCACCCGAGGAGATCCCGGCACCGCCACCGCCACCGCCACCGCCACCGCCACCGCCACCGCCACCGCCACCGCCACCCAGCAGCGCCGCCGAAGCTGCTGCGCGCGCCGAGGCCGCGAGACGGGCCGCCGCGGAAGCGGCAGCCCGCGCCCGGCAGGAACGTGCGGCGGATGCCGAGCGGCAGGCATCCGAGCGGGCGGCGCGTGAACGCGAAGCCGCGCAGCCCGGCAGGCCGCCGCGACAGGACTTCGTCAACGTCGACGTGTTCTACGCCACCAACCGCACACCTGCGGCGACGTTCGCCAGCCTGCCGCCGGGCGACCGCTTCACGGCCACGCCGGCGCGCCAGCTGGCCTACGGCACGGCACGCATCAGCATTCCGAAGTCGCACGTGGCCGGCGAGCTGGAATCCCCGCGCTGGTACCTGCTGGAATTCAAGGAAGATCCCAAGCAGCACGTCATCCTGCAGGACGTGGCACGGCTGGAGAAGTCGCCATTCTTCGCCCGCCTGTACGACCGCGTGGGCGCATCCCGTGGCCGCAACGCCTTCGTCTTCGTGCACGGCTACAACGTCAGCTTCCGCGATGCCGCCCGGCGCACGGCGCAGCTGGCGTACGACCTGCGCTTCGATGGCGCGCCGGTGTTCTACAGCTGGCCGTCGCAGGCGGCACTGGCGGGCTACTTCACCGATGAGCAGACGATCGCGCGCTCGGTGCCGATGATCGAAGGCTTCCTGGCCGACATGGCCGACCGTTCGGGCGCGCAGAACCTCTACATCATCGGCCACAGCATGGGCACGCGTGGGCTGACCCAGGCGTTGCGCAACCTGGTGGCGAAGCGGCCCGACCTGCGCGGCCGCTTCCGCGGCATCATCCTGGCCGCGCCGGACATCGACGCGAAGGTCTTCCGCACCGAGCTGGCCCCCGTCCTGCGCCAGGCCAGCGGACGCGTCACCCTCTACGCCTCCTCCGAGGACCTGGCGCTGAAGGCCTCCAGGCAGGTCAACCGCGGCCCGCGCGCCGGCGACACCAGCGAAGGCGTGGTGCTGGTGCCCGGTGTGGACACCATCGATGTCTCCGGCGTGGACCAGAGCGTGCTGGCGCATTCCTACTTCATGGAATCGGACAAGGTGATGGGCGACATCCGCGAGATGTTCCGCGCCAACCAGCCCGCCGCGCAGCGCAAACCGCTGCAGTCGGTGAAGCTGGGCGCGGGCATCTTCTGGAAGATCCTGCCGCCGCCGTGATGCGACGGCAGGATCCGGTGGCGGGCGGCGACGGATCCCGGCAGCGCGGGGCCGTCGGCATGCGATCGCAGGAGGTCGCACTCAAGGCGGCGCGTGTTCCCTGTAACGGGCTATGAGTCGCGCGATCTCGGCAGGCGCATCCTCCTGCAGGAAGTGTTTGCCCCGTACCTGGTGCCACGCTTCCAGTCCTAGCGCATCGCACAGATCGGGCGCGAATCGTGCCATGTCCAGGGCGGGATCCTGCGCGCCCCAGATCACCTGCGCGGGGAACGTCCTGCCGCGGAGAGCGGCGATGATTCTTCCCTCAAACTCGGGCGTTCGCTCGAATCCCCGCATGATCTTCCGGAAGGCAGCTCCGCCGTCCTGCCTGGTCAGCAGGTCGCCGTAAGCCCGCAGTTCCTGATTGCGCGGGCCGTCATGCACCCCCATCCTGCGCATGAAGGGAATGATCAGCGGTGTCCGGGTCGATGCGGTCCAGAGGGCGCCGACGACGGGATACACGAACAGCTGCATGACCCACGGCCGGCGGAACCGCGCCACCTTCACCAGCGAGTTCAGCACGGTGAGCGAACGGATTCTTTCCGGGATCTGCCGGATGACGTCGAACCCGATGGGGCCGCCGATGTCATGGACCACCAGATGGACTGAGTCCAGGCCGGCAGCGTCGACGGCCTTCAGGGTCCAGCGTGCCAGGCCGCTCCACGTGTAATCGAAATGCGCCGGCCGATCGGCGAGCCCCATGCCGGGGAAGTCGAATGCGATGCCTTCCATGCCACGTGTCGCCAGCTCGGGCAGCAGCTTGCGGTACACGAAGCTCGACGCGGGAACGCCGTGCAGGCAGACCACGGGTTCCCCTTTGCCTTCCCGCCAGATGCGACTGTTCGCGCCGTCGACCTCGAGGCGGGTGCCGAGCGCTTCCCACGCAGGAACGATGTCGTCGTGACGCATGATGACCCTTGCGGTGGACAGGCCCGGGCGCGTCGGCATCCGGTTGCCGTTTTTGCGCCAGGCGTCGCTCCGACTCTATCCGTCCCGCGCGGCCAGCGGAACCACGCGGGCGACCGACGCCATCCGCCCCAGGCCTACGGGCGCCACGCCGCGGTCAGCCGGCTTGAAGCCCGGTACGGAGGCCGTCAGCGCCGCAGGCCGACCACGCCATCCAGTGCCCGTTGCGCCTTGAATCCGGCCTTCTCGAGCCGCTTCGCCACTTCGCCCGGCACGTCACGCCCGCTGGTGAGTCTGTTGGGACTGCCGGTGTAATGGAACAGCCTGCCGCCACGGCGCAGCACGCGCGCCAGCTGGTCGTAGAACGCCTGCGAATACAGTTCCCCGGCGATGCCGAAGCGCGGCGGGTCGTGCAGCACGGCATCGATGGATGCATCCGGGACGTCCCTGATGGCATGCGACACATCGGCATGCGCCAGTTCAAGGCGACCACCGTGTTCGGGCGCATCCGGGTCCGGCGACCAAGGATTGAGGGTGCGTAGCCAGAGCACGTCCCCGTTCTTCTCGAACGAACGGATGCGCGTGGCGCCGGCCGCCAGACAGCAGGCGGCGAAGTAGCCGAGGCCACCGCAGGTATCGAGCACCACCTTGCCCCGCGGCTCCACCAGCGCGACCTTGCGCTGCGCATCGTCCAGCGGCGACTCCCTCGACGTCGGAAGCATCTTGATGCCGTCGATCTCGAACGTGGGCACGCCCCATTCGGTGGGCACCAGCTTGATCAGCGAGCCCGCATAGCGCGACACCGGCGCGAAGTCCTCACCATCCCACCAATACAGCGTCCGGTCCTTGAGCTTGCCCGGATACGGGTAGGCGATGCCGTGCCAGCGCCAGCCGTCGTCCTCCAGCAACGCCTCGCCCTGGGTGCGTCCGAGGTCGAGCGAGCCCGCCCAGCGCGCCTCGCCACGCTCGCGGGCGGCAAGCAGGACGAGGGCGGTGTCACGGGTGAGCAGGGGGCCGGCGTAGCGGGGCATAGACGTCGTGCGCAGGTAGCAGGTCCGCATTTTCGCCGCGATGGCCTGCGGATGACAGGGCAGCGGGCATCGCGGACCCCGCTGGTATAGTGCCGACCCCTTGTCCACACCTTGCCGTCGCCATGAACCTGCCAGCGCGCTTCCATCCCATCGGTACCCCGGGCCAGCCCTGGGGCGCGGCAGAAAAAGCCCAGTGGCGCGCGCAGCAGCGCGTGCGGCGCCGCTACGTGGACGATGTCGGCGTGGCGATCGATGCGTTGCGCGGGCGTTTCGACGTGCAGCAGTACGGCACGATCGACTACGGTCCCGGCGAAACCTACCCGCTGTACGCCGTCCGCAGCCGCGACTGGGACGACGGCCTGCCCACGATGCTGGTCACCGGCGGCGTGCATGGCTACGAGACCAGTGGCGTGCACGGTGCGCTGCAGTTCCTCGAGCAGCGCGCCGGAGCTTACGCGGGCAAGGCCAACCTGCTGGTGGTGCCGTGCGTCAGTCCGTGGGGCTACGAGCGCATCCATCGCTGGAATGCCGATGCGCTGGATCCCAACCGTTCGTTCCGCGCCGACAGTCCTGCGCAGGAATCGGCGGCGCTGATCGCCCTGGTCGCGCCCCTAAGGGAGCGGGTACTGATGCACATCGACCTGCATGAAACCACCGACAGCGACGAATCCGAGTTCCGGCCCGCGCTGGCCGCGCGCGACGGCAAGCCGTTCGAGCCGGGCGGGATCCCGGACGGGTTCTATCTGGTGGACGACAGCGAGCGCCGGCAGCCGGAGTTCCAGCGCGCGGTGATCGCCGCGGTCGCCGCCGTCACCCACATCGCGCCGGCCGATGCGCAGGGCGAGATCATCGGTTCGCCGGTGGTGGCCGAAGGCGTCATCGAGTATCCGGTGAGATCGCTCGGCCTGTGCACCGGCATCACCGACGCGCGCTACACCACCGTCACCGAGGTCTATCCCGACAGCCCGAAGGCCACGCCGCAACAGTGCAACGATGCCCAGGTGGCGGCGGTGGTGGCGGCGATCGACTACGCGCTGGCGAACGGTTGAAGCGGGGCGGTTGCGACCCCATCCTGCTTCATGAAAATCGGGGGTCGACGGCGGCGTAAGCTGGGCCGGCGACCAGGATCCATGAGGAGACGACCATGGCAACCGGATGGGCCGGCGATGGCGCCGTGCAGGACCAGATCGACGCGACCGTCAAGGACGGCATCGAACGTGCGCGCCGTGCATTGCCCAAGGGCCCCAGCCTGACCCGCTGCGAGGAATGCGAGAAGCCGATTCCCCCTGCGCGGCAGAAGGCGGTGCCAGGCGTGCGGCTGTGCGTGGCCTGTCAGGAGGCGGCGGACGCAGAGGGCCAGGGTGCCGCGACCTACAACCGCCGCGGCAGCAAGGACAGCCAGTTGCGCTGATGCGTGAGCGGCCGCCATGCGCAAAGCAGAAGCCCCGCCGATGCGGGGCTTCTGCGTTCTGCGGCCGTTGCAGGGATCAGCTGGCGCGCTTGAGCACCTGCTTGCGGTCGCGCATGACATTGTGGCATTCGCGCACGCTGGGCAGCAGCGCCTGAGCTTCGGCGCGCGCGGCGGCGGGGGTGTCCTCGTCGCCGATGGTCTCGTTGAAGGCCTTCAGCAGGCGGTCCTCGGACTCCTCCAGTTCGGCCACGTAGCCATAGGTGGTGTCGCCCAGTGCGGCGCGGACCTTGCCGTAGAACTGCTGCATGCTGCCCACCATCGTGCCGTGCTCGGCGGGCTTGCCGCCCGCGGATGCCACCACGGCGCTCAGGCGGGTGACGATGTCCTGCTTGACGCCGGCGATCCGCATGAACAGCGCCGACAGTTCGGCATCCTTCACCTTGCCTGCGGCTTCAGTATAGAAGTCGTGGCCGTCGCGTGCGATCTCGATCAGGTCGTTGAGGCTATGCTGGATCTTCTTCTGCGTGTTCATCAGAACTCCTTTGGGGGGATGTGTGGGACACGTCGCGGTGCCCGTGCAGGACACCGTGGCGCACGCGGCATCAACATCGCGTGACCGCGCGATGGAACCGTTCACCAACGTGCGCGCTTTGCGAAGCGGACGTAAGGGGGACGTGAGCACATTCCGTCGACGACCGTTCAAGGCGTTCAAGTCCGGCACCGGACGGCCGATAGAATGGCGTCGGACCGGAGAAGAATGGCGGCTGCCGTGCCACTGCTGAAGAAGATGACGGGCTGGTGGAGGCAGGTGCGGTCGACCGCGCCGTCTTCCGCCTCGCCGGCAAATGCGTATGAAGAGGGCCGGCTGCCGGAGAGTGGCGAGCGGAGCGAGATCCCGAAGGAATGGGCGGGCACCCTGCTCAGACTCGCCGGGGTGGAGAGCGTGCCCACGCTGGCGCCCCAGGAGGGTCTCCCCATCATCGGCGTGGCCAGGGCCGCGCTCGCGCGTTTCGCAGACGACCCGCAACGCCTGCCGCGACGACCGCAGATGTTGCCCCAGTTGCTGGGTGCCCTGAACGATCCGGACGCATCGGGCCGCGACATCGCCGGCATCATCGCGCGCGATCCGGCGCTGGCGGCGAACCTGCTGAAGCTGGCCAACAGCGCACTGTACCGTCGGCATGCCGCGGCGATCGAAAGCCTGGACCGTGCCGTGGCGGTGGTGGGTGTGGAAGGACTGCGCCATCTCGTGGCCGTGGCGCTGATGCAGCCCGTGATGCGGACGGAGAGCGGTGTGTTCGGACGCCTGCCGCACCTGATCTGGGACCACACGCAGCATACGGCGGTAATCGCGGCCGGCCTGGCGCGCGCCAGCGGCAGGGAGCAGGTGTTCGTCGCCCAGCTGGCGGCGTTGCAGCAGGGGTTGGGCGCCATCGTCGTGGTGCAGGCACTGCGCGATGCCTGCGCGGACGCCGGTGGTGCGCTGCCCGATGCGCCCTCGCTGCAGCGGCTGCTCCAGCGCTGGTCGCCCCGCATGGGCGGTGCCATCGCCCGTGCCTGGGGTCTGTCGGCGCCCGTGATCGAGGCGCTGGCGGGGCAACGCGACCAGGGTGCCGCGGCCATGGGGCCGCTGGCCCGGGTTCTGGCAACCGCGGCAGCGCAGGCCAGTGCCGAACTGGAGGGCGTGCCGCAGGCGGATGCCGCCTGAGCGGCGCCGTCGCCAGCGCGCATCGAGCGAAGGCGGGGGCGGGCGGATCACCCTGGCCGGGCGGGGCGAATGCTCCCGCCTGCCATTTCTTCCGGCACAGGGCCGATCCCGGTGGCGCGGATATCCTGTCGGGCACGCGCGCGCGCTGCGCGCGCGCGCCCGTCCACGGAGATCCGCCTTGAAGAAGACCCTGCTGTCCGTCGCCACCCTGCTGGCCCTGGCCGCCGCCGCCCCGCTGGCGGCCCACGAAGACCGCGCGTGCCTGGATGACGCCTGCACGCTGCAGTCGCTGTTCGCCGAAGCCGATGCCGGGGGCGCGGCGGCCGCCGGCACGACGATCGCCGCCAGGCGCTTCGGCAGCTGGGGCATCGATACGGCGGGCATGGACCGCCAGGCCAGGCCGGGCACGGACTTCTTCCGCTATGTCAGCGGCACCTGGGCGGATACCACCCAGATCCCGGCCGACCGTTCCAGCTACGGCGGCTTCGCCATCCTGCGCGACCTGTCCGAAGCGCGCCTGCGCGTGCTGGTGGAAGGCTATGCGCTGGGCGATCCGGCCACCGGTGGAGACGCGGCCAAGATCGCAGCGCTGTACCGGGGCTTCATGGACGAGGCGACGATCGATGCGCTGGGCGCCAAGCCGCTGCAACCCGTACTGGCCGACATCCGTGCGGCGACGGACAGGAACGCGCTGGCCAGGCTGATGGGACGACGCGGCAGCTTCTACGACACGTTCTTCAACCTGGGCGTCAGCGACGACCAGAAGGATCCGGACCGCTACACGCTGTACCTGAGCCAGGGTGGCCTGGGCCTGGGCGACCGCGAGATGTACCTGCGCGAGAACTTCGCGCCGCAGCGCGAGCGTTACCAGGCCTACATCGCGCAGATGCTGCAGCTCGCCGGCTGGGACAAGCCGCAGGAGAACGCGAAGGCGATCCTGGCGCTGGAAACCCACATCGCCGAGGCGCACTGGACGCGCGCCGAGAGCCGCAACCGCGACAAGACCTACAACCCGCTGGCGATGGCCGAGTTCGCGACGAAGTCCCCGAGGTTCCCGTGGGCGGACTTCTTCACGGCCGCCGGCGTCGAGGGCGCCGGCCGCGCCGTGGTCCGTCAGGACAGCGCCATCCCGAAGATCGCGGCGATCTTCGCCGACACCGACATCGCCACGCTGCAGGCCTGGCAGGCCTTCCACGCGACCGACAATGCGGCACCGCTGCTGTCGAAGGACTTCTCGGTGGCGCAGTACGAATTCCGCGACAAGTTCCTGTCCGGCCAGCCGCAGCAGCGCGAGCGCTGGAAGCGCGGCGTGGCCTTCGCCGAATCCGCGATGGGCGAGGCGATCGGCCGCGACTACGTGAAGCTGTACTTCCCGCCCGAGGCCAAGGCGAAGATGGATGCGCTGGTCGCCAACGTGAAGGCGGCCATGGGCGCGCGCCTGGACACGCTGGCCTGGATGAGCCCGGCCACCAAGGCCGAGGCGCACGCCAAGCTGGCCGGCTTCGGCCTGAAGATCGGCCACCCCGACACATACCGCGATTACAGCGCGCTGGTGGTGAAGAACGGCGACCTGTTCGGCAATGCGCAGCGTGCGGGCCAGTTCGAATGGGATTTCCGCCGCGCCCGCATCGGCCAGCCCGTGGACAAGGGCGAGTGGGGCATGACCCCGCAGACGGTCAACGCGTACTACAACTCGGTGAAGAACGAGATCGTATTCCCGGCCGCGATCCTGCAGCCGCCGTTCTTCGACCCGGATGCGGACCCGGCCGTCAATTACGGCGCCATCGGCGGCGTGATCGGCCACGAGATCATCCACGGTTTCGACGACCAGGGCCGCAAGTCCGACGGCCAGGGCGTGCTGCGCGACTGGTGGACGGCCGAGGACGCGGCCAAGTTCGAAGTACAGGCGGCCAAGCTGGGCGCGCAGTACGAGGCGTACGAGTTCCCGCAGCTGCCGGGCATGCGCATCAACGGCCGTGTGGCGATGGGCGAGAACATCGGCGACCTGGGTGGCCTGACCATCGCGCTGGAGGCCTACCACCGCTCGCTGGGCGGCAAGCCGGCGCCGGTGATCGACGGTTTTACCGGCGACCAGCGCTTCTTCATGGGCTGGGGCCAGGTATGGCGCACCCTGTGGCGCGACGATGCGCTGCGCCAGCAGCTGGTCAACGGCACGCATTCGCCGGGCCACATCCGCGCCTTCGCCCCGCTGCGCAACATCGATGCGTGGTACGACGCCTTCGATGTGAAGCCCGGCGACGCGCTGTACATCGCCCCGCAGGACCGCGTGCGGATCTGGTGATGCGGTGAGGGCAGAGAGACGGGACGCGCACGTCCCGCCCACCGCGGGTTGCACGGCATGGACATCGCGCCGATGATGCAGGCCATCGTCGTCGTCCCCACGCCGTTTGCGTCATGCCCGCCACACCCGCGTCATCCCAGCAAGGCGATCTGTTCGGCGGCCCGCAGCCGGGCCGGTTGCATCGCCTGTTCTTCGCGCTCGTGCCATCGCCCGGCGAATGCGAGGCGCTGCGGCACCGGGCCGAAGACCTCAAGGCGGACTATCCGCAGGCGCGCTGGGTGCGTCCGGAGCGCTACCACCTGACCCTGCATTTCCTCGGCGAAAGCGAGGGGCCGCGCGAGGACCTTGTGGCCTCGGCGCGTGAGGCCATGCGCGACTGGCAACCCGAGCCGCTGGGCATCACGCTTGACCACCTGCTGTGCCTGGGCAATCCGAAGAACCCGGCCCTGACGCTGGCGGCGCTGCATCCGTCGCCGGCAGTGGTGGCCTTCTGGCGCGGGTTGCAGCAACGGCTGCTGCGGGCGGGCTTCCGGCAACCGCTGGGCCGCAGCTTCGTGCCACACCTGACCCTGGCCTATGTCCCCCCGCGCACCGCGCCGGTGGACGTGACGCCGGTGGTGCTGCATCCGCAGGCCGTGCACCTGCTGCAGGGGATCGAGGGCGAGCCGGACTACCAGTGCCTGGGCGAGTGGTCGCTGGCGGATTAGCCCGGCGCGCAGGGCGGCGCGACGCGATGCGGGGTGCAACGGCGTAATACAGGGTCGCCCCCGGGATGCGTTCGTCGGCCGGGCGCCGGATTCCTCTGGTTGCATGGCCGGCGCAGGATGCCGCGCCGCGTTCAGCTGGGCACCCGGAATCATCCGGTGAGCACCCAACGAGGAATCCGACATGAAACGCTTGCCATTGCTGTGGGCGCTGCTGCTGTGCGCGCTGTGCCTCCCCCTGTCCGCGCAGGACCGCAGTTATACCGAAGGGCCGGTGATGGAGGTCACCGCGGTCAAGGTCATGGACGGCCAGTTCGACCACTACATGACGCACCTGCAGGGGCCGTACAAGCGTGTCATGGAGGCGCAGAAGGAGGCCGGCATCATCCTGGACTACGCGGTGTACTCCACGCAGGCGCGCCGGCCGGACGAGCCGGATCTCTACCTGACCGTCGTGTACCCGAACATGGCCGCCTTCGACGGCCTTCGCGACCGGTCCGAAGCGGTGTCCAGCAAGGTCACCGGACAGAGCACGACGCAGGCGAACGCGGCCTACGCCGATCGCGGCAAGATGCGGCAGATCCTGGGCAGCAACCTGATCCGGCAGTTGAAGCTGAAATAGTTCCGCGCGGGGCCGCGTCCAAGAGCGCGGCCCCGCGTCGGGCCGATCAGCGTTCGCCCGTGCGCAGCACGTCCAGCTTCGCCTGGTAGAGCTGCCGGGCTTCGCCCTGGCTCAGTTGCGCGCCCGCCGTGCGACGCGGTGGGGGGCGGCTGACGCGTCGCGCGGTGACGCGGCCGACGCGCGGGCGGTAGGATGCCGGCATGAGCGCCGAAGACCCCCTGATCGCCTGTCCGCACTGCGCCGCGATGAACCGGGTGCCGCGAGCGCGCCTGGCGGAAGCGCCGGCCTGCGGACGCTGTCACCACCCGTTGTTCACCGGCGTGCCGCTGGCCCTGGGCGAAGCGGATTTCGATCGCCACGCACTGCGCAGCACCTTGCCGCTGCTGGTGGATTTCTGGGCGCCCTGGTGCGGGCCCTGCCTGCAGATGGCGCCGCACTTCCAGCGCGCCGCAGGGTTGCTGGAACCGGCGATGCGGCTGGCCAAGGTGGATACCGAGGCCAGCCCTGGACTGGGCAACCGGTTCGGCATCCGCAGCATTCCGACCATGGTGCTGCTGCAGGGCGGCCGCGAGATCGCGCGCCAGAGCGGCGCGATGCCGGCGGAGGCGATCGTGCGCTGGGCGAGGGGGCAGGTGGGGTGAGTGGATGCATCGTCGCTGCCTCGCCACTGGGAGCGCCCCCGCTTGAAACCGCTCGATTCCGGCTTCGCCCCCTGGAGGCGCACGACGACGGGCTCTATATCGCGCTTTACACGGACGAGGAGGTCATGCGGCACGTCGGCGAGCCCATGGCAGCCGTAGCAGCGCGTAGCGCCTTTGACAAAGTGGTGGCGTTCAGTCAGCGCACGGACGGCCGGTATCAGGCCTGGGTGGTCGTGGATCGTTCGACGGGCGAGGAATGGGGTCTGCTTGCACTGGTCGCGCGGGAGGGAGGCTCCGAGATCGGTGCGTTGATCTGGCCGCAGTACCACAATGTGGGTGTCGCGACCGAGATCATCCGTCGGCTGATGGACTTCGCGTTCGCCGAGGGTGGGGTGGACACGGTGTTCACCCGCCATCGGGCGGTGAACGGGGGCGCGGAAGGTCTGATGCGGAAGTTGGATTTCCGGCGCATTCCTGCCGAGGGGAGCAAGGAGGGGGAAGTGCGCTGGGAGAGGACCCGCCAGCGCTGGCAATGCGCCCGGGGTCTGGAAACGAGGGCGCCCATGACTGCGCCATCCAAATAATCTGAAACAGGGGATGAGATGAAGAAGGGGAGTCTGGCCTGCGTGGGCACCGGCATGATGCTGGGCGCGCATATCGGGCCGCGCGCGCGCAGTCATATCGAAGAAGCCGACGTGGTGTTTGTGGCGGTATCCGATCCGCTGGTCGAGCTTTGGGTACAGGGCATGAACCAGGATGTGCGCAGCCTCCAGCCGTTCTATGCCGAGGGCAAGCCGCGGACCGAGACCTACCGCGAGATGGTGGCGGCCATGATGGAGGAGGTTCGGGCGGGACGCCGCGTCTGCGGCGCGTTCTATGGTCATCCTGGCGTGTTCGCCGTCGTGCCGCACCGGTCGGTGGCTCAGGCACGGGAAGAAGGATACGAGGCGGTCATGGAGGCCGCGGTATCCGCCGAGGATTGCCTGTATGCCGACCTTGGGATCGATCCTGGCACCTATGGCTGCCAACACTACGAGGCCAGCCAGTTCATGTTCTACAAGCGGCGGATCGATCCCTCGGCCTACCTCATTTTGTGGCAGATCGGGGTGGCGGGGGACAGGACCCTGGCCCGCTTCTCCGCCACGGGTGCCGAGCTCCGCGCCGTGCTGCTGGACCTGCTCCAGGAGCAGGGGTATGTATTATCCGACGAAGCCATCGCTTATGAGGCTGCCACCCTGCCGATCGCGGCTCCCCGGATGGAGCGGTTGGCGCTGGGGGACCTGCTGCAGGCCGAACTCCGTCTTGAAACGACCTTGGTCATACCGCCCGCGCGCCGGATGGAACCGAATCTGGCGGTTTCACGGCGACTATCCGGTCTGGGGCAATCCGGATGGTAGGTGCTTCAAACAGGTAGAGAACCCCCTCGAAAGCAGGTATTGTCTGGTCGCAGCCCGTTCCAGGGCGGCGCTGGCGCAAGGGGCCGCCCGTCGGAGGGCGGAAAAGCGCCGGGTCATCCATCTTGATCCAGGGGAATGAGTTCGTGTCGAATCTAATCCGTTTCATGGAGTCCCTTGGGGGCTCGCCGCATCTCGCGGGCGCGTCGGCCGACGACTTCGTCGCCGCGATGGACAAGTACCATGTCCCGGTAGCGGCCCGTCAGGCGCTGCTGGACCGTGACATCCGGGCCATCTGCGAGTTCGAGAAGGCCAGGGACGTGATGTTCTGCATGATCGCGACGCCGGATGGTGCAGAAGAACAGGATCTGCCGGAGCAGGACGATGTTCCCGAGCCCGGTGAGGAGCAACGCGAGGAGTAGTCGATCCTCGCTCGGTCGGGAGCGCGATGAGGTGGAGCTGACAGGATGAGTTCTAGCAAGCATCGGTACGGATTACTGGCCCTGGTCGCGTTCTTCTTGGCGGCGCCCGCGTACGCGGGCGCGTCATTCGACGCCTTGTTTGAAAAGGCGGATGCGATACGTACGTCGCAACCGAAAGAGTTCTTCAGAGTACTAAACGAACTTCAGGCCCTCGAGGAGAGGTCTTCGCCCGAGGAGCGGATGAAGATTCGCCTCATGCGAGCGCACGGCTATCTGCTTGAGGGAAAGCCAGACTCTGCGATACGCGATCTGGAAGAGGTGCGGGTAAGCGCCAAAGACGTGGAAATCAAGTATCGGGCCGCAGCGATGCTGGCCAACACGTATGCGGGCAATCGCAAGTTCGAGCAAGGCCTGAGTACGCTGAACGAGATGCTTCCTCTGGCACCGGAAGTGAAGGATCGCGCCGCCAGGCATCATGGCTTGCTGGCTGCCGGAATCCTCTACAACCGAGTGGGCGAGTTCAAGCTCGCGGGCGAGTACGCGAGCCAGGTCGCTGGAGACGGTCCCTCGGGCCGGAATCGTTGCATTGCTGAAAACCTGATCATCGAGTCGATGCAGGGTCAAGGTAAGGAGTTGGCGGAAGACCAGATATTTCGGGCCATCGAGCACTGCGAGAGAGAGAATGAATCTTTGCTCGCAGGATTCTCCCGCACGTTCCTGGCCCGGAAATGGCATGGCGAAGGCAAGACGGCCAGCGCCATCGCCTTGCTTGAGAAGCACCTCCCGGGTGTGGAGAAGACCGGTTATCCGGTGCTGGTGGCCGAGTATCTTTCCATGCTCGCCGAGTATCGCCTGAAGATGAGCGATATCCAGGGGGCGGAGAAACACGCGCGAGCTGCAGTCGCTCAGGGCGATTCGATCGCTGGTTCACTCCCGCTGGTCATGGCACATCGCGTGCTTTACGAAATCGCGAGCATCCAAGGTAATCCCGTTCGCGCATTGGAGCAGTACAAGAAATACGCCGAGGCCGACAAGGCGTATCTCAACGAGATCAAGACGCGCGAACTGGCCTACCAGTTGGTGCGTCAGCAGATCGTTCAGAAGAACCAGCAGATCAACCTGCTGGACCAGCAGAACCAGGTGCTGCAGCTCCAGCGCAAGGTGGATCAGCAGGCGGCGCAGAACAACCGGCTGATCGTCATGCTGCTGATCGTGCTGGTGGCCTCCATCGGCTACTGGGCATTCAAGATCAAGCGTGTGCAGCTGTCGCTGAAGAAGATGGCCGAGACCGACGCGCTGACCGGCATCTGCAACCGCCACCACTTCACCATCCGCGCCGAGCGCGCGCTGGCCGAATGCGCCCGCAACGGCGAACAGGCCGCGCTGATCATGTACGACCTGGACCACTTCAAGAACATCAACGACCGCTTCGGCCATGGCACCGGCGACTGGGCGTTGAAGGAAGTGGCCGAGGCCAGCAAGGGCTTCTGCCGCCGCATCGACGTGCTGGGCCGCTTGGGGGGCGAGGAGTTCGCCATCCTGATGTACGGCTGCGACCTGCGCGCCGCCGCCCGCGTGGCCGAGGATTGCCGCGTGAGGCTGGCCCAGATCGACACCCGCGAAACCGGCCACGTGTTCGCCATCACCGGCAGCTTCGGCGTGACTTCCAGCGTGCAGTCCGGCTACAGCCTGGCACGGCTGCTCTCCCATGCCGACCGGCAGCTCTACCGTGCCAAGCACTTGGGGCGGAACCGCGTGTGCGTGCACGAGAACGAGAGCGAAGCGGTGCGTGCCGCCAGCAACGTGCTGGAACTGCCCCAGCGGGAACGCAGCGAGCACCTCGGCGCGTAACGTTCGGCCTCAGGGCGTGTCGATGGCGGCCTCCAGGCCGTCGTGTACTGCCAGCCGGTTGCGACCCGCGCTCTTGGCCCGGTAAAGCGCGCGGTCGGCCGCTTCCATCCAGGCGCGCAACCCCTCCTGCGGCGCCATGGCCTGCGCCAGTCCAAGGCTTACCGTGGGTCGCAGTCCCGGCGCGCTCTGCACGCGCAGGGCCTCTACGCCCTCGCGTATGCGCCGCGCGACCGTGGCGGCCGCCTCCACGTCCGTGTGGCGCAGCACCACCGCGAACTCGTCGCCGCCCAGCCGGCCCGCATCGTCCTGCCCGCGGATGCTGTGGCGTATCACGTCCGCCGTGGCGCGCAGCACGTCGTCGCCGGCCGCATGGCCGTGGTGGTCGTTGATCGCCTTGAAATGGTCGATGTCGATCATCAGCAACGTAGCCGGATCGCCCGTCGCCGCGCACTGTTCCAGCAGCGCGGACGCGCGCTCCTGCCAGTGCCGCCGGCTGTCCAGGCCGGTCAGCGTGTCGCGCCGGCTCAGCTCGTCCAACTGGCGGTTCTGGCGCTTCACCTTGCGGACCAGCCGGTAGCTGGCCTGGCTGACCGCAATGGAGTGGATCAGCAGCATGGGCAGGCAGGCGATCATCACCGCCATGCTGGTGACCGGCTGCAGTTCGAAACCGGTGGCCAGCCCGGCCGCGATGCCGCCGGCCAGCATCAGCGGCAGCGACCAGTACCAGAGCCTGTCGATGCCTGTGCTGATCTTGTCCACCGTGGCCAGCGTCACCAGCATGACGCTGGGCAGAAGATTGAACGCCATCAGCGGCACCCACATCCCCGCGAGGATCGAATCCAGCAGCAGGTTGCGGATCTCGCCGCGGAAGGGCTCGCGGTGGCGCAGCGCAAGCCACAGCGCCAGTTGGGGCCACAGGATGGTGGTGAATAGCAGGAAGCCCCAGTGGCCGGCGCCGGCCTGGTTCTCCATCAGCACCATGCCGATGGGCAACGCCGCCAGGCCCATGCCCAGCATGCGCAACCGGTGGATCCGGCGCGGCAGGCGTTGGGCGTGGCGTGCCGGATCGGTCCCGGGCGGCGGTGTATCGGAAGGCATTGGCGCGAAGAGTCCCCTTGCTCATGGCGGCCATCCCCGGTACGCCGAGGGAAGCCGGAGTGTAGGTCAAAGCGTGACGGCAGGCACGTCGCGCAGGTCTGCCACCCCAGCGGCCGGTGCCCGTGATTCTTGAGTTCCGGGATAATCCGGACCCTCCCGCCACCGGCCCGCCCATGTCCGATACCGCTCCCCTGCACCCGGAACCCCTGCATGGCGGCGCTGCCGGGCTGGCGGCGCGCCTGGCGATCCTCGGGGCGCTGCTGTTCCTGGGCGTGGCGGGTGGCCTGCAACTCGTGCGCGATGACCTGGCCTGGCAGCAGGCGACCCTCAGCCAGTACCTGCGGGGTCCGTACGGGCTGCTGCTGCGCACGATGTACTGCCTGCTGGCCGTGGCCATCGTGGCGCTGGCGATGGGCCTGTACGTGCAACTGGCGCCGCGGGCCCGCAGTGCAGCGCCGGTTCTCCTGTTGTGCGCCGGTTCGCTCGCACTGGCGGGCGTGGCCATCGGGGACTCATGGCTGCCGCAGGTGGCGCCGGACTTCCACCTGATGTTCCATCATGTCTGCGCGATCACGGCTTTCCTGTGCGTGGTGAGCGGCATGGTAGTGCAGGCGTGGCGCTTCCGTCTGGATGCGGCGTGGCGCCGCCACTTTCCGTTGGCCGCCGCCTGGTCGGGCGCGTGCTTCGTGCTGCTGTGGGTGCATGCACTGTGGCCGCCGGCCGGGCGGGGATGGGTGCAGAAACTGCTGATCGCGCTGATCGTCGCGGCCATGCTGCTGGCGGGCGCCTGGCTGCACCAGGCCGCCCGTCGTGCGGACGGCGGGGCGGGGCGCTAAGCTTCGATGACACACCGGAGAACGACTTCATGATCCAGCGCTTCGACGTAGGCCCGCGGCTATCGGAAATGGCCGTCCACAATGGCGTGGTCTACCTGGCCGGCCAGGTGGCCGAGGACGCCACCCAGGGCATCGCCGGCCAGACCCAGCAGGTGCTGGCCGAGATCGACGCGCTGCTGGCGCGCGCCGGCAGTGACAAGGCGAAGATCCTGCGCGCGGAGATATTCCTGAAGGACCTGCAGGATTTCGAAGCGATGAACCGGGTGTGGGATGCGTGGGTGCCGGCAGGCCATGCGCCTCCGCGCGCGACCATGCAGGCGCATCTGGCGCGCCCGGGCTGGCTGATCGAGATCGTGGTGACGGCGGCTGTCTGATCCGTGGCCAGCCGCACGCCGGGTCCTTGGCGACGTCCCACGCCGAAGCGGGGAGATGGTGGTCTCAAACTTTCCCCAGCCCAAGTGGAAGAGGCCCGCGCACGTGCGCGGGCGGCGGGGCGACGCTATCCCAATCTGGTCGACAACATGCATGTCGCTGCCAAGGCGCGGCGCGAAGATCGGGTGGGAGACGTCGCGCTGGACGAGGCTGAATGACGATTCAGCGGCCTGAGATGCAGCATGCATATCAGGCCGTAAATGTCTGTAATAAAACTGCTTTAAAACGCTAACCTGACTTCAACAACGGCTCGCGTATCGTGCGCGCCACGTTCCGCAGCCGCTGCGGCACGCACTTCCCGGGGTGCGCGCCGCAGCCCCTGCGGACGACCAGTCAGGCGTTGCGTTGCGCCAGCCAGTCGACCACGCCCTGTGCGGCCTGGCGGCCGCTGGCGAAGCACGCTGTCAGCAGGTAGCCGCCGGTGGGGGCTTCCCAGTCGAGCATCTCGCCGGCGGCGAACACGCCGGGCAATCCGCGCAGCATCAGTCCCTGGTCCAGCGCTTCCAAGGGTATGCCACCCGCGCTGCTGATGGCTTCCTCGATGGGACGCGTGCGCTGCAGCCGGAACGGAAACCGCTTCAGGGTCGCGGCGATCTTCGCGGGATCGGCCAACGCTGCCTTGTCGAGCACTTCGTACAGGAGTGCCGCACGCACGCCGCTGACGCCGGCTTCCCGACGCAGGTGTTCGCTCAGGCTGCGGGAACCGCGTGGCTTGGCCAGCCGGCGCAGCAGATCGCTTTCCTCGCGACCCGGCAGCAGGTCCAACACCAGCGTGGCATGGCCGTCGCGTGCGATGGCATCGCGAAGCATAGGCGACAGTGCGTAGACCAGACTGCCTTCGATGCCGGTGGCGGTGATCACGCACTCGCCCTGGCGTTGATGCGGGTTGCCGTCGTCGTCGCGCCAGTGCGCGGTGACCGGCTTCAGAGGCTCGCCCGCGAAACGGCTGGCCAGGTGTTCGCTCCAGCCGATATCGAAACCGCAATTGGAGGGCTGGAGTGGTGCGATGTCGATGTCGCGCGCCCGCAGGACACCTACCCATGCGCCGTCCGAGCCCAGCTCCGGCCAGCTGCCGCCGCCCAGGGCCAGCACCACCGCGTCGGCCCGCACCGAGGCATCCCCCTGCGGCGTCGAAAAGCGCAACGCGCCGCCCTCGTCCCAGCCCAGCCAACGGTGCAGCACGTGGAAGCGCACGCCCTGTTCGCGCAGGCGTCGTACCCAGCCGCGCAGCAGGGGTGCAGCCTTGAGATCGATGGGAAACACGCGGCCGGACGTTCCGACGAAGGTCTCCACGCCGAGCCCCCGCGCCCAGGCGCGCAGCACATCGGCATTGAAGTGCCTAAGCCACGCGGCGATCTCGTGCGCGCGCTCGCCATAGCGCGTGACGAAGACATCGAACGGGTCCGAGTGGGTCAGGTTCATGCCGCCCTTGCCGGCGATCAGGAACTTCCGCCCCACCGAGCCCTTGGCGTCGTAGAGGTCGACCTGCAGGCCCGCCGCACGCAGGGTTTCAGCCGCCATCAGGCCCGCGGGTCCGCCGCCGATGACGGCGACGGTGGCTGCGGGAGCGGTGGTGTCGGGCTGCGGTTGAGGCATCCGCATAGTATGCCGTGCACCGATACGGACTTTCGTCGGGCGCACCGGCGAGGCCAGGTGCGGTATCGTCGCGCGCAGATTCGAACGGGGACTCCTGATGCATCCACTGTCGCCCGCGGCCATGCGCCGCGCCCTGCTGTTGTTGTGCCTGGTCGCGCCCGCGGCCCTTGCGAAGGAAGCCGCGCCACCGCCGGCACTGCAGGATCTCGACGCCTATGTCGAATCCGTGCGCGAGGCCTTCGATGTGCCCGGCATCGCGGTCGCCGTTGTGAAGGATGGCGAGGTGGTACTGGCGAAGGGATGGGGCGAGCGCGAGATGGGCAAGCCGGCGAAGGTGGATGCGCACACCCTGTTCGCCATCGCCTCCAACACCAAGGCATTCACGTCGGCCTCGCTGTCGATGCTGGCCGACGAGGGCAAGCTCGAACTGGAGGATCGCGTCATCGACCATCTGCCGTGGTTCCGCATGGCCGATCCCTACGTCACCCGCGAGATGCGCATCCGCGACCTGCTGGTCCACCGCAGCGGGCTGGGGCTGGGGGCGGGCGACCTGCTGTACTGGCCCACGACCACCTACAGCAACCGCGAAGTGGCCGAGCGCCTGCGCGATGTGCCGCTCAGCGGGGGCTTTCGTGAGAGCTACGCCTACGACAACATCCTGTACGGCGTGGCGCAGCTGGTGATCGAACAGGCCAGCGGGCAGACGTACGATCAGTTCCTGCGCACCCGCATCTTCCAGCCGCTGGGCATGCGCGAGACGCGCTACAACAGCGATGCGTTGAAGCCGGGCGACAATGTCGCAACCGGGCACGCCATGGCCGACTTCACCACCCTGCAGCCGGCGCCGCGGATGACATGGCGCAACGTCGCGGGCGCGGGCGGGATCTATTCCAGCGTCGGCGACATGGCGAAGTGGATGAACGCCCAGCTCGCCGGCGGCACCTACCGCGACGCGAGGGGGCGGGAGCAGGCCCTGTTCACGCCGGCCCGGCAGAAGGCGATGTGGTCGCTGGTCACGCCGATTCCGATTTCCGAACCGAAGGTGGAAGCGCTGAAGGCCGCCAAGCCCCATTTCCTCGGTTACGGCGAAGGCTGGATGGTCTCCGACTTCCAGGGCCGCAAGCTGGTGTGGCATACCGGCGGCTGGCCGGGCATGGTCTCACGGGTGACGCTGGTGCCGGAACAGAAGCTCGGCGTGGTGGTGCTGACCAACCAGGAAGTCGGCGCCGCCTTCCACGCGATCACCCTGAAAGTGCTGGATGCCTATCTGGCCAACAGCGGCACCGACTGGCTGGCGGCTTACAGGGCGCAGGTCGCCCAGGCCAAGGGTGATGCCGATGCGCACTGGCAGAAGCTGCAGGCCGCGCGCGATGCCACGTCGAAGCCGTCGCTGCCTTTGGCGAAGTACGCCGGCACGCTGCGCGACCCGTGGTATGGCGATGTCGTGGTGGCGCAGGAAGGCGATGGTCTGGTGCTGCGCTTCAGCCGTACGCCGGAACTGGTGGGCGACCTGCAACCCTGGCAGCACGACACCTTCGTGGTGCGCTGGCGCGAGCGCTGGCTCAACGCCGACGCGTTCCTGACCTTCTCCCTGAAGCCGGACGGCGGCATCCGCGAGGCGCGCATGGAAGCAATATCGCCGCTGACGGATTTCAGCTTCGACTTCCACGACCTGCGGCTGGCGCCGGTGGAGTAGTCCGTGCTTTGCGTAGGAGCGACGTGAGTCGCGACCGCGAGAAATAAAGGTAAGCAGACCTGCCACGTCGCGCACGAATTCCCGCCCCAGGTGGTCAAGCCGTGCGGTCGCGACTTACGTCGCTCCTACAGGGGAGTAGTGGCACTCACTCGTGCGGCTTAACGTCCAGCAGCTCCACGTCGAACACCAGCGAGGCGCCGGGCGGGATCACGCCGCCCGCGCCGTTGCTGCCATAGCCGAGGTCGGCCGGGATCAGCAGCGTGCGCTTGCCACCCACCTTCATGCCCGCCACGCCTTCGTCCCAGCCGCGGATCACCTGGCCGGCTCCCAGCAGGAAGGTGAAGGGCTGGCCGCGGTCGACCGAACTGTCGAACTTCATGCCGTGCTTGTCGGGCGCCTTCTCGTCGTACAGCCAGCCGGTGTAGTGCACGGTGACATCGCTGCCGCTGGTGGCGACGGTGCCCATGCCTGCGCGGGTATCGAGGCGCTGCAGTTCGGCGACGCTGCCACCGGGCGGCGGGCCGGGGGGCGTACAGGCGGCGAGCAGGGTCAGCGAGAGGGCGAGCAGCAGGGCGCGCATCGGTCGTCCGGATGGGAGGGGCGTGCAGGGTACCGCACGAGCGTGTGTGCGGCGCTGACCGGCTAGACTGTCGCGATGGCGAAACTCTTCCTCAACCTGCGCAACGTGCCAGCCGACGAGGCCGATGACGTGCGCGACCTGCTGCGGACGAACGCGATCGACTTCTATGAGACGCAGCCCAGCCCGTGGGGAATTTCCGCGGGTGGACTGTGGATCGAGGACGTCGACCAGCTGACGCGGGCCAAGACCCTGATGGCCGACTACCAGACGCGGCGCCGCGACCACGCACGGTCCGAGCGCGCCATCGCCGAGCGAGAGGGACGCGCCGAGACCTTCGCCGGCCTGCTGCGTGACCGGCCACTGTACGTCGTCGGCGTGCTGGCAGCGGTGCTCTTCATTCTCGCAGTGACGCTGGCATTGCCCTGGCTGCTGCTCTGAGCGCCAAGGCGTCGATCGTCCCACTGGGCGACCGGCGACAGTGTCAGAAGATCGCGTGGAGGGCGTCCAGCATGCGCGACCAGCCCTGTTGCGTGCGGTCGGCGTAGTCTGCCCAGGCGCTCGGCAGCGTGTGGGTGAGGCGGAGTTCGCAGCCGGCGTCGGTCGGGGAAATCACGATGTCCACGCGACTGCCATCCTGGTCGGCCTCGCCGGCGATGGTCCACGTGAAGGACAGCCGATGCGGCCGCTCGATGACCAGATACTCGCCGACATGGTCGATGCGCTCGCCATCGCGCTCGACCAGCATCGAGAAGTGGCCGCCGACCCGCGGGTCCACGTCCAGGCGCAGCAGCTTTTCCTCGCGCACGTCCGGTCCCATCATCCATTGGCCCAGCAGACGGGGCGTCAGCCAGGCGTCGAACACACGTTCGGCGGGTACGGCGAAGCGGCGGTGCACGGTGACATCGATCGTACAGGCGACGGGAGGGGGCGTCATGATGGGTCCTCGGTCGGGAAGGAAGGTGAGGGCGCGGCCGCCTGCAGGACCGCATCGAGCACGTCCAGGCGGGCGGTCCAGAACTGCGCGTAATGCCGCAGCCAGGCCTCGCCTTCGGCCAGCGCCTGCGGCTGCAGGTGGCACAGGTGGGTGCGGCCGCGGATCTGTCGCGTGACCAGGCCGGCGCGCTCAAGCACCTTGATGTGTTTCGAGGCCGCGGCCAGCGAGATGCAGAAGGGCGCGGCCAGTTCACCCACGCTGCGCGGCTGGCCTCCCAGGCTGCGGAGCATGCGGCGCCGCGTGCCGTCCGCCAGTGCGTGGAAGAGGGCGTCGAGCCGGTCAGTATCTTGTTCAACCATACGGTTGAATATCTCCGCCGGCTCAGTGATTGTCAACCAATTGGTTGAATGAAGTGGGTATCGAGCGACGAACGGTAAAATCCCTGCATGGTCACCAACATCGCCGCCTACCACTTCACGCCCATCGAAGCGCCCGCCGATTTCGCGGCCACTCTGCATGCACGTGCTGAAGCGCTGTCGCTGCGCGGCTCGGTGCTGGTGGCGGGCGAGGGGCTGAACCTGTTCCTGGCCGGCGATGCCGGCGCGATCGCATCCTTCCTCGCCCCGCTGCGTGAAGACGCGCGCTTCGCCGGCCTGCGGGTGAAATACAGCACCAGTCGCGAGGTCCCGTTCGCGCGCCTCAAGGTCAAGGTGAAGCCGGAAATCATCAGCTTCCGTCGTCCCGGCACCACGCCGGAACACGCGCGGGCTCCCGCCGTCGAACCCACCACGCTGGCCCGCTGGCTGGAACAGGGGCACGACGATGCCGGCCGTCGTGTGGTGATGCTGGATACCCGCAACCAGCAGGAGGTTGCCTACGGCACCTTCGCCGGTGCGCTGACGCTGCCGATCGACAAGTTCACCGACCTGCCGGCGGCACTGGAACCGCACCGCCAGGCGCTCAAGGACGCCACGGTGGTCAGCTTCTGCACCGGCGGCATCCGCTGCGAGAAGGCCGCGTTGTGGATGCAGGCCGACGGCATGGACAACGTGCTGCAGTTGGACGACGGCATCCTCGGCTATTTCGAGCAGGTCGGCGGCTTCGGCTACGAAGGCGCCTGCTTCGTGTTCGACGAACGTGTGGCGCTGCGTTCGGACCTGACGCCACTGGTGGACCAGGCCGCGGACGCCGCATGAGCGGCCTGGACGCCCTGCGTTTCGACAACCGCTTCGTCCGCGAACTGCCGGGAGATCCGGAGCAGGACCATCGGCGTCGGGAGGTTCGTGGCGCCTTGTGGTCGCCGACCGCGCCCACGCCCGTCGCTGCGCCGACGCTGCTGGCGCATTCGCGTGAAGTCGCGGCGCTGCTCGGCCTCGACGACGCCGATGTCGCGTCTCCCGCCTTCGCACAGGTGTTCGGCGGCAACGCACTGCTGGCCGGCATGCAGCCGTACGCGGGCAACTACGGTGGCCACCAGTTCGGCAACTGGGCCGGACAACTCGGCGACGGCCGCGCCATCACGCTGGGCGAGGCGATCAATGCGCAGGGCGAACGCTGGGAGCTGCAGCTGAAGGGGGCCGGCCCGACGCCGTACTCGCGCACCGCAGATGGGCGCGCGGTGCTGCGCTCCTCGATCCGCGAGTTCCTGTGCAGCGAGGCGATGCACCATCTGGGCGTACCGACCACGCGGGCCCTGAGTCTGGTGGGTACCGGCGAGCCGGTCGTGCGCGACATGTTCTACGACGGCCATCCGAAACCCGAACCGGGCGCGATCGTGTGCCGCGTGGCACCGTCGTTCCTGCGCTTCGGCCACTACCAGTTGCCGGCCTCGCGCGGCGACACGGACCTTCTGCGCACGCTGGTGGACTTCACGATCCGGCGCGATTTTCCGCACCTGTCGGGGGAGGGCGAGGCGCTGTATGCCGCGTGGTTCGCCGAGGTCTGCGAACGCACGGCGATGATGGTGGCGCACTGGATGCGCGTGGGTTTCGTGCATGGCGTGATGAACACCGACAACATGTCGGTGCTCGGCCTGACCATCGACTACGGCCCCTACGGATGGATCGACGACTACGACCCGGACTGGACGCCTAACACCACCGACGCCCAGGGTCGTCGCTATCGCTTCGGCTGGCAACCGCGGGTGGCGGGATGGAACCTGAGCCGCTTCGCGCAGGCCCTGTCGCCGCTGTTCGACGGAGTGGAGGCGCTGCAGGAAGGATTGCAGCGCTTCGCTGACGCTTACGCGCGGGCCGATCGCGACAATATCGCACGCAAGCTGGGGCTGTCCGACTGCCGGGATGAGGACATGGAACGGATGGACACGTTGCAGCAGCTGCTGGCACAGGGTGAGATCGACATGACGCTGTTCTTCCGTGCGCTGATCGACGCGGATCCGATGGACGCGTCGCTGTCGGCCTTCGACGACGCCTTCTACGACCCGGCCAAGCGCGAGGCCGTTGCGCCTGCGCTGCGCGACTGGCTGGCCGCGTACGCCCGCCGTCGCGACGAGGACGCGCTCGATGCCGCTGTGCGCCGCGAACGCATGCGCCTGGCCAATCCCCGCTACGTGCTGCGCAACTATCTGGCCCAGCAGGCCATCGATGCCGCCGAGGCCGGCGACCTGTCCGGCGTCCATGAACTGCTGGACGTCATGCGCTGGCCGTACGACGACCAGCCGGGTCGCGCGCGTTTCGCGCAACGGCGTCCCGACTGGGCGCGGCAACGGGCAGGGTGCTCGATGCTGTCGTGCAGTTCGTGAGTCGCATCGTTTCCCTGTAGGAGCGACGTCAGTCGCGACCGCACGGCCCACACTCGCGGGAGCGGACACTTGGCAGCGAGCCCTCGCGTCTGCAGCGGAGTCACGCACGGCTGCTGCATCCGGTCGCGACTGACGTCGCTCCTACAGGGATGAGAGCCGCGGTAGCATGGCCCATCCCCGCGGAGTAACGGCATGATCACCGTCCACCATCTCAACAACTCCCGTTCCCAGCGCGTGCTCTGGCTGCTCGAGGAACTGGGCCTGGACTACACCGTGGTGCGCTACCAGCGCGACGCCAAGACCATGCTCGCGCCGCCGGAGCTGAAGAAGATCCACCCGCTGGGCAAGTCCCCGGTGGTGGTGGATGGCGAACACGTCCTGGCCGAATCCGGTGCGATCCTCGAATATCTGGTCGAGCGTTATGACACCGCGCGCCGGTTCGCGCCTTCGCCCGGCACGGCCGAACACCTGCGTTACCGCTACTGGCTGCATTACGCCGAAGGCTCGGCGATGCCGCCGATGCTGCTCAGCCTGGTGTTCTCCCGCCTGAAGAAGGCGCCGATGCCGTTCTTCGCCCACCCCATCGCGCGTGGCATCGCCGACAAGGCGATGCGGACCTTCGTCGGTCCGCAGGTACAGCTGCACCTGGGCTACATGGAAAGCGAACTAGGCAAGGCGCCGTGGTTCGCCGGCGAGCAGTTCAGCGCCGCCGACATCCAGATGAGCTTCCCGGTCGAAGCCGCGGCGGTACGCGCCGGACTGGACACCTATCCCAACCTGGCCGGATTCCTGCAGCGCATCCATGCACGGCCGGCCTATCAGCGTGCGCTGGAGCAGGGCGGGCCGTTCGACCTGCTGGGCTAGGCGGGATGCAGCATCCCATGCCACCGGGTGGAACCGGATCGCCTGCGTCCCCATGACGATGGCATCGTCATTGCCGGTGTCCCCATGATCCCTTACTCGCTCCTCGACCTCGCGCCTGTCTGCGAGGGCAGCGATACCACCCAGGCGTTCGTGCACATGCGCGATCTGGCGCAGCATGCCGAGCGCTGGGGGTATACCCGCTACTGGCTGGCCGAACACCACAACATGCCGGGCATCGCCAGCGCCGCGACGGCGGTGCTGATCGGGCACGTCGCTGGTGCGACGTCCACGATCCGCGTGGGTGCCGGCGGCATCATGTTGCCGAACCACTCACCGCTGCAGGTAGCCGAGCAGTTCGGCACGCTGGCGTCGCTGTATCCGGGCCGCATCGATCTGGGCTTGGGCCGTGCGCCAGGCACCGACCAGGCGACGGCGCGTGCGTTGCGGCGCTATTTCGACAGCGCCGAGCAGTTTCCGCAGGACGTGCAGGAGGTGCTGCGCTATTTCGAGCCGGTGCAGGAGGGCCAGGCGGTGCGTGCTGTGCCCGGTGCAGGTCTCGACGTGCCCGTGTGGCTGTTGGGCTCGAGCCTGTTCGGCGCGCAGCTGGCCGCCGCCCTGGGGCTGCCGTACGCGTTCGCTTCCCATTTCGCGCCCGATGCGATGGACCAGGCGCTGCTGCTGTACCACCGCGATTTCCGCCCGTCGAAGCGGCTGGCCAGGCCGCATGCGATGCTGGCCCTGAATGTCGTGGCGGCCGAGACCGACGAGGAGGCACGCTACCTGTTCACCACCCAGCAGCAGGCGTTCGTCAACCTGAGGCGCGGCCGGGCCGGCCTGGTGCCGCCGCCGATCGATGACATCGAAGCGTTCTGGGAGCCGCACGAGAAGGCCGGCGTGGCCCAGGCACTGGCCTGCGCCGTCGTCGGCAGCCGCGATACGGTACGCAAGGGCATCGCCGACTTCATCCAGCGCCACCGTCCGGACGAACTGATGCTGACGGCCAACATCTTCGATCACGACAAGCGCCTGCGCTCGTTCCAGATCGCTGCGGAGGTCATGGCGTAGCGTGCGCCGCGCGCGCGACCGGCGGCCGGGCCATCCTTGCGGTCGCGCGCTCGGCGCACGCTACATCGTGCCGCGCTGGACGAAGGGCACGCGCTGATAGAGCTTGCGTTCGCCGCCACGCGGGTCGTCCTGCATCCTGGGCGTGTCGTCGAGCACCATCGTCTGCCGCCGAGGCAACGTGTACGGCGCCCAGTCGGGAAGGCCTGCGTGGTTGGGGTCGCCATGGCGGGCGAGGGCGATCAAGGCTTCGCTCATGCGCGCGGCCATCGCACGTGCCCGTGCGTCATCGCCGGTCTTCGACCCCTTGGCCGCCACGTTGTCGAACACCAGCGGGATGTCGAGCGTGTGGAACGCGCGCAGGCGTCCGCCTTCGGCCGGCGAACGCCAGTCCAACTGGTAGACCCAGGCGGGCGCTCCCTGCTTCGCACGTTCCTCGGCCTCGATGATGGCGCCGCGCCAGGAGCGGCCCGCGGTGGTGGCGGCGAAGAACACCTCGGACGGCGTGTAGTCGGGATACAGCCGTCGGTACTCGGCGATCACCACCTCCGGCGACAGGTCGACGTACTGCTGCTCGCGCAGCTTTTGCGGCAGCTGGTCCCAGGTCAGTGCGAAGTTCGCTTCGTCGTTGCCCAGGAATGCGCGCGTCTCGTCGCGCGTGTTGCCGATGACCATCGGGATGCGTGCCGACTGTGCGGGTGCATCCGGATAGAACGGATGCCGCGGCAGGTTGTGCGTGTCCAGAACGGGCCCGAAGTATAGTGAGGTGTCCTCCACGCGCGACGGATCGCGCACACGCGTCGCCTCCAGCAGGCGCGCCATCGGCATTGCCAGCAGCGCGGCGGTGTCGCGCGGGCCCAGCCCCAGTTCGGCGAGAAACAGCGCAGTGCGCTGCGCGGCGGCGCGCGGGCCGGCCGCGGTGACCTGCTGGCCGCTCATCGTCATCGCCCTGTGGAACAGGCCATTGGCCTCCGGCATGGCCATGAGCGTGGCGATCTTGGCACCCCCGCCGGACTGGCCGAACACGGTGACGTTGCCCGCGTCGCCGCCGAACTCGTGCGCATGCTCGCGCACCCAGCGCAGGGCGTCGATCAGGTCCAGCTGGCCGATGTTTCCGGCGTCGCGCAGGCGTTCGTCGCCGCTCTCGCCGAGATACAGGTAGCCGAACGCGTTGAGCCGGTGGTTGACGGTGACCACGACGACATCGCCGCGGCGGCACAGGTTCACGCCGTCGTAGAGGGCATGCGAACCGGAGCCGTTGTTGTAGCCGCCGCCGTGGATGTAGAACAGGACCGGACGCTTGCCGCCGTCGCGCAGGGCAGGCGTATAGACGTTGAGGAACAGGCAGTCCTCGCTGACGGACTGTCCGTCGGCATCGCCGCGCTGGGGGGCCGAGGCGCCGAAACGGGTGGCATCGCGCGTGCCGGTCCAGGCGGCTTCACGCACCGCTCGCTGGAAGCGCCGGCGGGCGGTGTCGCCGCCGTAGGGGACACCACGGAACACGTGGATGCCGCGTTCCACGAGCCCGGCGATGCGCCCGCTGCGCGTGGTCGCGAGCGGCGGTCCGGAAGCCGCTCGGGCAGCGTACAGGCCGGGGCCGACCATGCCCGCCATCGTGACGGTGCCGGCAAGCAGGCGCAGGAAATCGCGGCGCGGGGAGGGAGAAGGCGGTTGCAGCGGCACGGAACACCTGTGATGACACCGGTTTCCAAAGGCTAGCAAAGGCGGCCCTGCCAGGAACGCCGCACTGCGTCAGACCGCTGTGCCCGCCGCGTGACCCGAAGCCCAGGCCCACTGGAAGTTGTAGCCGCCCAGCCAGCCGGTGACGTCGAGGACTTCGCCGACGAAGAACAGGCCGGGCACGTGCCTGGACATCATCGTGCTGCTGGATACGCCGTCGGTGTCCACGCCTCCGAGCGTCACCTCCGCCGTCCGGTAGCCTTCGGTGCCGCTGGCGACCAGGGGCCAGTCGGCGAGCAACGCGGCGGCCTCCTTCAGCTGGGGCGCATTGAACTGCTTCATCGGCCGGTTGGGCAGCCAGACCTCGCACAGGCGCTGGGCGAAACGGCGCGGCAGCGCGTCGGACAGGACCGTCTTCAGTTCGGCGTCGGGTCGCTGCCTCTGCTGGGCTTCCAGCCAGTCCAGCGCATCGCGGTCGGGCAGCAGGTCCAGTCGCAGGTCGTCGCCCGGCTGCCAGTACGACGAGATCTGCAGGATCGACGGCCCGCTCACGCCGCGATGGGTCAGCAGCATGAAGTTGCGGAAGCGCACCTTGCCGCAGCGCGCTTCCACCGGGAACGACACGCCGCTCAGGTCGGCCAGCCGCTCCTGGTGCTTGCCGCTCAAGGTCAGGGGCACCAGACCGGCGCGGGTCGGCAGCACGTCGTGGCCGAACTGGCGCGCCAGTTCGTAGCCGAAGCCGGTGGCGCCCATGCTGGGGATCGACAGGCCGCCGGTGGCGACCACCAGCGAGGGCGCCGCGAAGCGGCCCAGGCTGGTGTCCAGCCGGAACACGCCGTCGGCCTGTTCGGCCTGGTGCACGCTGCAGCCGGTCTCGATGCGCACGCCGGCGGCCAGGCACTCGTCGACCAGCATCTTCACGATCAGCTTGGACGAGACATCGCAGAACAGCTGGCCGAGTTCCTTCTCGTGGTAGGCGATGCGGTGGCGCTCGACCATGTCGATGAAGTCGCCGGGCGTGTAGCGCGCCAGCGCCGATTTGCAGAAATGCGGATTGGCCGACAGGAAGTTGGCCGGCGTGGTGCCGGTGTTGGTGAAGTTGCAGCGTCCGCCGCCCGACATCAGGATCTTCTTGCCGACCTTGTTGGCGTGCTCGACGACCAGCACGCGCAGGCCACGCTGGCCGGCCGTGAGTGCAGCCATGAGACCCGCCGCGCCGCCGCCGATCACCAGGACGTCGTGGGTGGGGGCCATGCGCTCAGGCGGCCCGTGCGAGTCCTGTCTGGCGGATCGCGGGAATGACGCTGACGACGCGGTCGTCGGTCATCCACTGCATCTCGCCGTCCTGGACCATCACGTTGAAGCGCATGCTGCGGACCATCAGCGCCGTCAGGGCGTCGACCGCCTCGGGTGCGATGTCGAGCACGGTCAGGTTGCGATGGCGCGCCAGCAGCGCCGCGTTCCTGTCCCACCAGAGATCGGCCGCGCGGCCGCCGTAGTTGACCACCACGACCTCGCGGGCGCGCCCGCAGGCCTTGCGGACCCGCGATTCGTCCGGCTGGCCCAGGTCGATCCACTGTTCGATCAGGCCGGTGTAGTCCTTGCGCCAGAGGTCGGGTTCTTCCTCATTGCTCAGGCCCTTGCCGAACTCCAGCCGGTCCTCGGCCATCAGCGCAAAGGCGAGCAGGCGCACCATCAGCCGCTCATCGGTCTCGGAGGGATGCTGGGCCAGCGTCAGGCCGTGGCTGCCGTAGTAGTGGCGGTCCATGTCGCTGATCTGCAGTTCGGCTTTGACGACAGTGGACTTGAGGGCCATGGCGGGGGTTCTGCGAAAGGGGCGCCATCATACGCCGGGAGCACCGGCCGGCCGGTCGAAGGCGTTTTTGCCGCAGGCCGGGGAGACCCCTGTTCAGCTCCCAGGAGGCCGGGATTCGCTTTTACGCGAAAACCCCGGTAGAGTGCGCCCCACTGTGCTTGCCAGGGTCACCGTGAATCGTGAGCCTGATGCGGTAGATACATCTGCTACATCTTCCCGCTTTACCAACGCCTGCAAACCCAGTCCCGATCCGGTCCATGCCGGAATCGTGGTCCTTTCATCCATGTTTCAGGAGTTAGTAAAGATGTCTGATCGTCAGACCGGTACCGTCAAGTGGTTCAACGACGCCAAGGGCTTCGGCTTCATCACCCCGCAGAGCGGCCCCGACCTGTTCGTGCACTTCCGCTCGATCCAGGGCAATGGCTTCAAGTCGCTGAAGGAAGGCCAGGCGGTCTCCTTCGTCGCCGTGCAGGGCCAGAAGGGCATGCAGGCCGACCAGGTGCAGGCGCTGTAATCCAGCCCTGAACCCTTGGTTCAAGAAAACGCCGGTGCGCAAGCGCCGGCGTTTTTGTTTGTGGGCTTCTTTCTGCCTGTCGTGGGAGCGACGTAAGTCGCGATCACCGGCGCCGGAAGCCTGATTGGCGCTTCATCGCGACTCACGTCGCTCCCACGCACACGAGGGCGTGGATGTCACAGCTTCCGCACCCGGAAGCTGCGCCCCTTGATCCTGCCGGCGTTGAGCCGCGCCAGTGCCGCGCCGGCCTTGTCCCGCGCGACGGCCACGTAGGTCCGCGTGGCGAAGACGTTGATCTTGCCGATCGCGGACGCGGACAGGCCGGCCTCGCCGGTCAGGGCGCCGAGCACGTCGCCGGGGCGCAGCTTGTCGGTCTTGCCCGCGTCGATGCGCAGCGTGGTCATGGTGGCCGGTGGCGCGGTGTGGGCCTTGGGCGCTGACGGGACGTTGCGGTCCCAGAGCAGCGGCGCGCCCAGGCGTTCCTCGATCACCGCGGCCCGCGGCAGCTCGCGCGGTGTGCACAGGCTGATCGCCACGCCTTCGCGACCGGCACGGCCGGTGCGGCCGATCCGGTGCACGTAGGTGTCGGCGTCGCTGGGCATGTCGTAGTTGACGACCAGCGCCAGATCCTCGATGTCCAGTCCGCGCGCCGCCACATCGCTGGCCACCAGCACGTTGCAGCTGCGGTTGGCGAAACGCACCAGCACCTCGTCGCGGTCCCGCTGCTCCATGTCGCCGTGCAGGGCAAGCGCGGAGAAGCCGAAGTGCTGCAACGAGCCGGCCACTTCGTCCACGTCCTTGCGCATGTTGCAGAACACCACGCACGACTCCACGCCGCGCTGGGCCAGCAGGCCCGCCAGCGCCGTCTGCTTGCGCTCCGGCTCGACGCGTACGAAGCGCTGCTCGATGACAGCCTGTTCCTGCGGCGCGTCCACCGTGACTTCAAGCGGCTCGCGCAGGGTATTGCGGGCGATGTCGCGGATGGCGTCGGTGAAGGTGGCCGAGAACAGCAGGCTCTGGCGGTCCTTCGGCGTCTTGCCGGTGATCTCGCGGATGGGCTCCTCGAAGCCCATGTCCAGCATGCGGTCGGCCTCGTCGAGCACCAGCGTGCGCACGCTGCCCAGGTGCAGCACCTTCTTGCGCAGCAGTTCCTGAATGCGGCCCGGCGTGCCGACCACCACGTGAGGATCGTGCGCTTCCAGCGAACGGATCTGCGGCTCCAGCGGCAGGCCGCCGCACAGCGTCAGGACTTTGAGGTTGGGCAGGCCCACCGCCAGCCTGCGCAGCTGCTGCGCCACCTGGTCGGCCAGTTCGCGCGTGGGGCACAGCACCAGCGCCTGGGTACGTACGGAGGCCACGTCCAGCCGGTGCAACAGGCCCAGGCCGAACGCGGCGGTCTTGCCGCTGCCGGTCGGTGCCTGCGCAATGACGTCGCGGCCGTCGAGGATGGCGGGCAGGCTCTGCGCCTGGATGGGGGTCGGTTGCGTGTAGCCGAGCGCGTCGACGCCCTGCTGCAGGCCGGGCGCCAGCGGGAGATGTTTGAAATCGAGCATGCGGCATTTTCGCAGATCGGCGCGACCGCCGCCCGTCGCCCTACTGCAGGTCGGGGAACTCCTCGTCCGGCAGGGCGATGAAGGCCCAGAACGGCACCTCGTCCGCCGCCCACGCCTGCGAGGCTTCGTCCAGGATGTCGAGCAGGGTGTCGAAGTCGGTCTCGTTGCGCTCGCGCAGAGCGTGGGCTTCCTCGAACAGCAGCACGTAGCCCGACGCGGGCAGCCAGGACAGATCGCGCAGGCTGTCCGACAAGGCGTCCCAGTTGCGCCCGGAGGTGTCCGGGAAGTCCAGCACCGTGGCGATGCGCAGCAGCAAGGCCGCCTTGCCGTCGCAGCCGGACAGGTCGATGCGCCGTGCCAGCAGACCGGCATCGCGGCCAACGGCGGCCAGCGGGCCCAGATCGTCCTCGGTGACGAAGAACACGCCCGCGCGTGCGGGGTCGGCCAGGCCGGGGTCGAAGCCGGAATCGCTCATGGCGTGGTGTCCTGGCTCATTTCGAACCGGCGGAAGCTCTCGTAGTGGTCGTCGGTGTAGTAGTACTCGCGCGGCGGATCGCCGCCGGTGACGATGCGGCGCGCGCCGCGATGCGCCAGTCCGGGCGTGTCCACCGTGTACTCGCGGTAGTAGCCGCGACCCTGACGAGGCAGGCGACCCTCGCGGTTCTGGAAGACGGCGCCGTCCTGCCGGTGCGGGAAGGGGCCGCCGCGCGCGATCAGCGCCAGCGTCGCACGCGCTTCGGGCGGGAGGAAGGCGGGCAGGGCGCGGGTGGCGGGTGCGCTTGTAGGCGGCGTGGGCACGTCCCCGGCAAGGCCACCGGGACGTGTGTTCTCGACCGGCGGCAGCGAGAGTGTTTCCTTGATGCGCTGCGGATCACCGCCTTCGTGCGTGGCGACGGCTGCCGTCGTATCGGGCGCATCATCGCGCTGCGACCACCACCAGGCGCCGGCACCGACCAACAGCAGCGCCACGAAGGCGATCAGGGGGAGACGCAGGCCAGCGGACTGACGGCGGCGGGAACGTCGGCTCATGCAGCCCTCATTCGGTCAGGAAGCGGCCGCAGCCACGGTAGGTCCGGCCACCCACGGTCAGGGTCGCCGACGCCGGGTAGCGGATGTCGCTCATGCCGTCGTTGCAGACTTCCCGCTTGGTGGTCAGCGAAACGGCGAGGCCTTCGGCGGTGCTGCCGACGTAACCCTCTTCGGTCCTGCTCGCCTGCACCACGTCGATCCTGCGTTCGCCATAGTCCAGCTCGGCCAGCAGGCGCGGCGTTGGGCCGGCCCCGATCTCCACGGTCCAGCCGGGCTCGGTACCCAGTCCACGGAACACGCTGCCACGTGCCCTGGCTGCATCCCAAGGGGAGCCCTGGCTTGCCTGACGGCAGGTGACGGCGGCTCGGCCGGCGAGGGTCAGCGTCGCCTCATCCCCTTTGCTCCAGAACGCGTTGCCGGCGGCGTCGGCATAGCGTGCGCCCGAGGCGGCAGGTGCTTGCGCCAGGTGCAGGGTATTGCCGTCGATCTCCAGCATCATGCCGCGTGCCGGCGTATCGAAGCGTGCGCCGACGCGCTGATCCCCGCATTGCCACGGGGTCGACGTGGCAGCGGCCGGTTCACCGGTGACACGGACCATGCGGAATTCGACGGGGGCAGCCGCACCGGGTGTCACGGGCACCTGCGTGTCGATGACGAACCACAGGCGCCCCTGCGCGTCGCGCACACCGGCGTGCAGTCCGTACATGCCGTTTGGTCGCAATTTCGACGGATCGTAGGGCAGGGCAAAGGCGAAAGGAGGCCCCTTGAGATCGCGGAAGTCGGCACTGGCGATCACGGCGGCAGGCGTGTCGGCCAACTGCAGGTCCACCAGTTGTACGCTCAGGACCGCGCCAGGCGGGGGCGCGATGCGCTCGAGATAGGAAGCCCGGCCCTGGATCTGCGCGGCCGGTCGCGGCGTCGATGTCCCGTCGGCGGGCGGTGGCGCGGTGATCGGCGACTGGCATGCCGCCAGCCCGAGCAGGCAGGCCGAGGTCAGCAGGGGACGTAGCATCGCGCAGGCTCCTAGGGTGCGGTGGAGGCGGCCAGCTTAACGGCGTTTCCTGTAATGAAGCGTCAACACGCGCCTGGCGGTGAGTCGGTCGCGCGTGCCGGGTTGACCAGGCCGCATGGACTGCGCACCCTGCATGCGACTTCGACGGAGCAGGGACATGGCGGAGACGCTGACGGTCATCGGCAACTACCTCTCGCCGTACGTGCGCAAGGTGCTGGTCTGCCTTGAGCTGAAGGGCATTCCCTACCGCATCGATCCCATCGCGCCGTTCGTGGGCAACGAGGACTTCAGCAGGCTCAGTCCGCTCCGCCGCATCCCGGTGCTGATCGAGGGCGACCTGGTGCTCAACGACTCCACCGTCATCTGCGAATATCTGCAGGACCGCTTCCCTGCGCCATCGCTGTACCCCGCGGATCCGGTGGACCGCGCGAAGGCACGCTGGCTGGAGGAGTATGCGGATTCCTATCTCGGCGACGTGGTGATCTGGCGGATGTTCTTCCAGAAAGGCGTGCGCCGCTTCCTGTTCAACCAGGGTACGGACGAAGAAGTGGTGCGCAGGGCGCGCGAGGAGGAGCTGCCGGTCGCGCTGGACTATCTGGAGCCGCGATTGCCCGGGAACGGCTGGATCTTCGGCGAGCTGTCCATCGCCGACATCAGTATCGCCAGCTTCTTCCGCAATGCGACGTTCGTGAGGTACCAGGTCGATCCGCTGCGATGGCCGCGGACGGCGGCGTTCGTGGCGCGTGCGCTGGCGTTGCCGGCATTCGCCAGGCTGGCGACATTCGAGGACCGCACGTTGCGCACGCCGCTGCCGGAACAGCGCGCCGTGCTTGCGCAGATGGGCGCGCCGCTGACCGAAACGACGTACGGCGATGCGGCGCCGCGCTACGGGGTGATGCGGTTGGGGTGAAGCAGTCCCTGCCGTTCTGCATGAAGCAGGTCGGCCTTTACGGCGCAGCATCCACTCGCAGCACCGGGTACAGCTGGTAGCGCTCGTCCCACGAGGGATGGCGGCGGTAGAAGAACTCCAGGCGTGCGGCAGGACTCTGCGCGAACGCCGTGTCTTCGCGCAGTCGGCGCTCGAACTCGGCTTTCACCGCGGGGTCGCGCAGCATCTCGCGTGCAACGGCTTCAGCCACGTAGTCCTCCATGTACTCCTTGCGTTCGAAGGCGTTGTTGAACCGCCCCCACGCCAGCAGCGAGTCCGGCGCCTTGGGCTCCAGCAGGGCCATCACCAAGCGCGCCCTGGGCTGGGCGATGGGGACGAACAGTGCGCCCGCGGGCGTGGCGCGGGATTCGCGCGTCCAGTCGCCCTCGACCGTGAGGCGCTGGTGGGTTTCCACCGACGCGCTCCCGAAGCTGCTTTTCGTCGCACGGAACACCTGTGCGTCGCCCTGCCACGCTTTGCCCAGCAGGCGGTACTCCACGCCATGCATCTTCAGGACGGCCGCCATCCAGGAGGCCTCAGCGGCGGGCACCAGGTAGCCCGCGCCGGGCGCTTCGATCACGATGCCCGGACGGATATCGTCCTTCAGCGGCACCTTCCATACCTGCGGCGTGGTCTCGTCGTAACGCGTCATCAGGGCGCCGGACACGTCCGACGTCGTGCGCGTGTAGGCATAGCCACGGAACTCCACGGTGCGCGCGGCAGGTGCCGCGACGTAGGTCAGCGGTTCCTGCCGGCCGCCCAGGCTGGCCGCGGCGATATCCGCCTGCTTCGCTGTGGTCAGCCATGACACCCCATCACGGGCGACGTGCTCCAGCACGGACACCACCGTGTTACGGGTGATGCGCACGCGCACCGGATACTCCTTCCATGAGTGCGTCTCCACCAGCATCGCGATGCGGTTGCGCAGCAGGAAGTAGCCATGCGAGAAGCGCGGCGGCGGCACGCCGTCCTCGAAGCCCGAGGTGGGATCGTCCTGCACCACGAAGGAGGGGTAGTAGGGCAGGGGCAGAGATCCCTGCTTCGCCAGATCGTCGATGACGCCCGTGCGCAATGCCAGGCCGGCCGTGCGCAGCCCGGCATCGCCGGCATGCACGGGCTCGACCTGGATCGAGATGTCGTGTTCGAACTGAGCGCCGTTGGTGGCGTGCAGGTCCACGGTCACCAGCGGGTCCCAGCGCTGCACCAGCTGCAGCATCGCCTGCATCTCGGGCGTGTCGGCCTTCAGGTAGTCGCGGTTGAGGTTGTAGTTCTGCGCGGTGGTGCGCCAGCCCATTTCCTTCGGCCCGCGCTGGTTGGGACGGTTCCAGGCGCCGAACCGCTCGTGGCCGTCCACGTTGAAGACGGGTACGAACACCCAGACCAGCTTGTCCAGTGCACCGTTGGCCGCCCGGCCTTCCAGTACCTCGCGCAGCGCGAGGAAGCCGGCATCCTTTCCGTCGATCTCACCGGCGTGGATGCCGCCCTGGATCAACACTACCGGCAGGCCGCGCCGCTGCGCCTGCTCCGGCGTCAAGGCGCCGCTGGTGGAGGCGACCAGGGCCTTCATCGGGCGGCCTTCGGGCGTGGTCCCGAACGTGGTGCAGCGCACGGCTTTCGGATACTGGCGTGCGAAGGCGTCGCACAGCGCGGTGACTTCCTCGTAGCGTCCGGTCTCGCTGAACCCGGATCGTTCGGCCACGGTGGTCAATGCAGACTGGGCATTCGCCGCCGATGCCAGGGCCAGCAGGAAGGAGGCGCAGAGCGGACGCAGCATGGGGAATTCCTGAACAGGGCAGGGGCGCATGATGCCCGGCAATCGCGGTCAGTCCCAGTCCCCGTTCGCCAGCGCGAGGAGTTCCGGCGGTTCGACCCTGCGCGGGCGGATACGGTAACCTTCCGGGACTTTTTCGCCGGAAGATCGGATGAGCACGACCGCAGAAGCCAGCCAGGGCCGCATGCCCCGCCAGATCCCCTACATCATCGGCAATGAGGCCTGCGAGCGGTTCAGCTTCTACGGGATGCGCAACATCCTGGTGCCGTTCCTGATCAGTTCGGTGCTGCTGGCCTATCTGCCGGACCAGGCCGCGCGCGAGGGTGCCGCCAAGGATCTTTTCCACAGCTTCGTCATCGGCGTGTACTTCTTCCCGCTGCTGGGTGGCTGGCTGTCGGACCGTTACTTTGGCAAGTACAACACCGTCCTGTGGTTCTCGCTGATCTACTGCGCCGGCCATGCGTGTCTGGCGCTGTTCGAGAGCAACGCGACAGGGTTCTACACGGGCCTGTTCCTGATCGCGCTGGGCTCGGGTGGCATCAAGCCGCTGGTGGTGACGTTCTGCGGCGACCAGTTCGACCAGAGCAACAAGAGCAAGGCGAAGGTGGTCTTCGATGCCTTCTACTGGATCATCAACTTCGGGTCGTTCTTCGCGTCGCTGCTGATGCCGCTGGTGCTGCGCAGCTGGGGTCCGGCATGGGCGTTCGGTATCCCGGGCATCCTGATGTTTATCGCGACCTTCATCTTTTGGCTAGGTCGCCACAAGTACGTCAACGTACCGCCGTCGCGCGGCAACGATCCGGACGCATTCCTCAACATCGTGCGAAGTGCGCTGATGGGCAAGGGTTTCGGGCCTGGCACGCTGGTCGCTGCCGTGGGCATGGTGGGTGCGGCGGCGATGCTGCTGCTGTGGGCGCTCAAGTTCGCGGGGGTGACGATCTGGCCCGAAGCGTGGGGCTTCGTCATCACCGCGTGCCTTGCGCTGGGCGCGATCATCGCCGGCGTCGGCTTCGGCGCCTCGCTGCAACTGGAACGCGCGCGTGGCCTGCATCCGGATGCCGCCATCGAAGGCGTGCGTTCGGTGCTGCGCATCCTGATCGTGTTCGCGCTGGTCACGCCGTTCTGGTCGCTGTTCGACCAGAAGGCGTCCACGTGGGTGATCCAGGGCAAGGCGATGGTGATCCCCCACGATCTGTGGTGGTGGCCCAGCTGGCTGGTGAAGGACGCCACCCAGATGCAGGCGTTGAATCCGCTGATGGTCATGTTGCTGATTCCCTTCAACAACCTGGTGCTGTACCCGGCGCTGCGGAAGATGGGCTTCAACGTCACCGCCCTGCGCCGGATGGGCTGGGGCATCGCCATCTCCGCGCTCTCCTGGATCGTGGCCGGCGTGCTGCAGCTGCAGATGGACGAAGGCCAGCAGGTGTCGCTGGCCTGGCAGACGCTGCCCTATCTGCTGCTGACCTTCGGTGAGGTGCTGGTGTCGGCGACGGCGCTGGAGTTTGCCTACAGTCAGGCGCCCATGGCGATGAAGGGCGTGATCATGGCCTTCTGGTACCTGACCAGCACCTTCGGCGGCCTGTGGGTGCTGCTGACCAATGCCAGCGTCCGCGACCCGGCCGTGATCGGCTGGATCCAGGCGCAGGGATGGACGGAGAACGCGTTCCTGATGTTCTTCTTCGCCGGCTTCGCCTTCGTCGCGGCGCTGGCGTTCGCGCTGTACGCCAGGACCTACCCGATGCAGGACAACTACCGCACCGCGGCCTGAGGAACACGCATGAGCGCGCCCATCACCCTGCTGCTGATCGCGGCCACCTGCGTGGTCAGCCTGGTCGCCTTCCGCACGCCATCGCTGCTGATGCGGCTGATCCTGTGGCCACCGGCGATCGACCGCCACCGCCAGTACGACCGGCTGGTGACGTACGGCTTCATCCACGCCGATTTCTGGCACCTGTTCTTCAACATGTTCACGCTGTTCTTCTTCGGCCGCCAGATCGAGGGCTGGATGGCGGCGCAGAAAGGGCCGTGGGTGTTCCCGCTGTTCTATTTCTCGGCGCTGGTGGTGTCCATCCTGCCCACTTATCTGAAGCACCAGAAGGATCCCAACTACCGCAGCCTGGGCGCGTCCGGTGCCGTGTCCGCGGTGCTGTTCGCCTTCATCCTGCTCGCGCCCTGGGCCACGATCGGCGTGTTCTTCATCCCGATGCCGGCCATCGTGTTCGCCGTGCTGTACATCGCCTACAGCATCTGGATGGACAAGCGCGGCGGAGACAACATCAACCACGGCGCACACCTGGCCGGCGCGGCTTACGGCGTGCTGTTCCTGGTGGTGATGGATGCCGGCGTGATCGGCCACTTCCTGGAAGAACTGTCGCACCCCTCGTTCGGTTAAGCGGTCCTTGTGGTTTCGCTCACCTGCGCTGAAGGTGGGCCGTGCTATCCCGACACCATGTCCCGTCCCAGGAGCAGCGCATGGCAACGGCACGCAAGGCGGTCCGCAGTCCCCAGGGCAAGAAGGCCGCCAGCAAGGCGGTGAAGAAGACCACGAAGAACGCCGTCCGCAAGACGGCGGCGACGACCTCCAAGGGCACGCCGAAGGCGGCCGGTACCGCGGCCAGGAAAGCCGTGAAGAAGGCGACGGCCGGCAAGGTCGCGAAGAAGACAGCCGCGAAGAAAACAGCCACGAAGAAGACGGCTGCGAAGACGACGACGAGGAAGACCACCGCCTCGCGAGATGATGCGCTGAAAGCCACGGGCACCCGCGTCGCCGGCAAGACTGCCCGCAAGGCGGCGAAGAAGGCGACAGGCAGCGCCTCCCGGGCGCCGGTCGCGAAAGCGAAGAAGAAAACGGCGAGCAAGGCCTCGTCCCCGGCCCGCAAGACCGCAGCGCGCAAGCGCGCAACGAAGAAGATCACGCCTGCGCGGGCGCTGGCGAATGCGCGCGCGTTGCTGGAACAGAAGCAGGAGCAAGACCGGCAGCCCGCGCCCTGGCAGCAACTCGACGACCACGATCACGGGGCTGTGCAGGGCGCTGGCTTCGCATCACCGGAAGCGGCAGGCAAGGCATTGGAATTGCACGCGGCCGAGAGCCGGATGAAGGCGATCCAGGGCAGTCTGGGTACGCAGGACCGGCGCAACCAGGGCAAGCGCGATCATCGGGGCGAATAGGGGCCTACCTTGGAGGACGCCCATGGACCCTCCGGCGTGGCCAGCGAGGGACGGGACTCCGGCGCGGCAGTCGCGCCCGAAGGCGGACCCCTGCGCCGCGCCGGAGCACCCGATGAAGACGGTGTCTAGCGGCTCAGTCCACCAGCGAGTGCACGGCGTGCACGCTGCCGACTTCGGCGCTGGAGTAGGTGGACATCAGGCGCTCGTATACGGCGTTGTTCAGGCGCTCGAACTCCCAGTCGCTGGTATGGCCCGTGACGGTGAGCTGGTACAGGCCTTCCAGCAGGGTGAAATCGCTGGCGCTGGCGACGTCGGGCAGTGCTTCGATCAGGCTCATGGTGGAACTCCCAAGTGAAGTCTATGAGCCTGCAGACGCAGCAATCGTGCCAACCTGTATTTCGCGAAACCCATCACGTTTCAGGTCCGCGAAGAATCCCTTCACAAGCATGAATGTGACGCTCAGCGTCAGTTTTGCCCGGTCCACCCTGGGCATTGGGTCACAATGCCCATGAGCCCCCTGCCACGGAGATCCCATGACCCACGACGCGCTCACCCCGGATGTGCATCACGACCCTGACGCCCGCCGCCTGCACACCCGGGTGGAAGGGCATGAGGCCGAACTGCGGTATTCGCTGCGCGGCGGCCGGATGGTCATCGACCACACCGGTGTGCCCGATGCGATCGGCGGCCGGGGCATCGCCGGCATTCTGGTGAAGGCCGCGCTGGACCTGGCGCGTGCGCGGGGCTGGCGGGTGGTGCCGGCGTGCTCGTACTCCGCCGCCTACGTCCAGCGGCATCCGGAGTACGCCGATCTGATCGAGGGCTGACCCCGCTGGAGGACGCCGGTGGCGCGCCCTAGAATGACGGCCATCACACGCGGAAGGAGCCCGAAGTGTCCCCCAGCAAGTCCCCCCCCATCCTGCGGACCGCCTGCCTGGCCCTGCTGGTCGCCAGCGCGCTGGCGGCATGCAAGCGCGAATCCGCCCCCGGCGCGCCGCCGGCGCAGGCCCCCGCCGCATCGTCACCCGCGGCCGATGCGCCGGCCGCTCCGGTAGCCCTGAAGGACGTCATCGAAACGACCGACCGCTACGTGGTGGGCATCAGTTTTCCGGCTTCGGCCAATCGCTACCCCGGCCTGGCGAAGGCGCTGTCCGACTACGCCGCCGCCGAGCGGGCCGAGTTGATGCAGGCGGTCGAAGCCTTCGGCAACGACAAGCCCAGCGCACCGTACGAGCTGTCGCTGGCCTTCGAGCAGGTGGTGGACACGCCGCAGATCGTCGCCATCGCCGCCGATGGCAGCCGCTACACCGGGGGCGCGCATGGCCAACCGCTGATCGCACGGTTCGTGTGGCTGCCGCAGCAGGACGCACGCCTGACGTCGGCTGCGCTGGTGCCCGACGCCAAGGGGTGGCAGGCCATCAGCGATTACGTGCGCGAGCAGCTGCATACGGCCGTGGTGACGCGGGCGGACGAGGACGAACTGCCCGCGGCCGATCGGGCGGCGCTGATCAAGAGCACGTTCCGGATGATCGACGAGGGCACCAAGCCTGAAGCGGGCAACTTCAGCGAGTTCGTGCCCGTGCTGGACACCGCAGGCCGCATCAGCGCGCTGCGCTTCGTGTTCCCGCCTTACCAGGTGGGCCCTTACGCGGATGGCACGCAGACCGTCGACGTGCCAGCGGCCATCCTGCTGCCCCACATCGCGCCGGAGTACGCGGGGCTGTTCGCCCGCTGAGTCCGCCATGCCGCACGTCCGCTTCGAGCACAGGATGCGATCCCTGTTGGCCGAAGCGGATGTGCGGATCGGTGGCGACCGGCCGTGGGACTTCCAGGTCCGCGATCCTCGCGTGTACGCACGCGTGCTCGGTCAGGGCTCGCTGGGTCTGGGCGAGAGCTACATGGACGGATGGTGGGACGCCGAGGCGCTGGACGGCCTGCTGACCCGCCTGCTCGATGCGCATCTGGACGAGCGGGTGCATGGGGCCGGCGAACTGTTCGATGCGCTCCGCGCCCGCCTGACCAATCTGCAGTCGCGCCGTCGCAGTGGCGAGGTGGGGCGGCGCCATTACGACCTGGGCAACGACCTGTATGCGGCCATGCTGGGTCGCCGTCTGGTGTACAGCTGCGCCTATTGGCGGAATGCGCAGGATCTGGATGCCGCACAGGAAGCCAAGCTGGACCTGGTGTGCAGGAAGCTGGGGCTGGCCCCGGGCATGCGGGTGGTCGACGTGGGATGCGGCTGGGGCGAAGCGCTGAAGTTCGCCGCCGAACGCTACGGGATCAGTGGGGTCGGTGTGACGATCTCGGTCGAGCAGGCGGACTATGCGCGTCGCCTGTGCGCCGGGCTGCCCATCGAGATCCGCCTGCAGGACTACCGCGACCTGGACGAGCGGTTCGACGCCGCGTTCTCGCTGGGCATGTTCGAACACGTGGGGGTGAAGAACTACCCGACCTTCTTCGATGTGGTCCGCCGCTGCCTGCCGGCCGATGGCCTGTTCCTGCTGCACACCATCGGCACGAACCGCTCGGTGCAGCGGACCGATCCCTGGATCGCGCGCTACATCTTCCCCAACTCGATGCTGCCGTCTGCGGCGCAGATCGCCCATGCGCTGGAAGGGCGGTTCGTGCTGGAGGATTGGCACGGCTTCGGTGCCGACTACGACCGCACGCTGCAGGCCTGGCGCCACAACGTGGAGGCCGCCTGGGACCGCCTGGATGCGCGCTACGACGCGCGCTTCCGCCGCATGTGGCGATTCTATCTGGGCGCATCGATGGCCACGTTCCGTAGCCGTCGTTCGCAGCTGTGGCAATTGGTGCTGTCGCCGCGCGGTGTGCGGGGCGGCTACGTTGCGCCGCGCTGAAGGGCCCTAAACGGAAAGGGCAGGCCGGGGCCTGCTCTTCGTGCGTGCTGCGCGGCCTTCCCGTCAGGCTGCGGGCGGCGAGGGCAGTTCGCGGGCGTTGAAGATGCGTTCGATCACTTCGGCCAGCTCGTCTTCCGAGAACGGCTTGGTCAGGTAGGCCTTGGCGCCCTGGCGCAGGCCCCACATGCGATCGGTGTCCTGGTCCTTGGTGGTCACCAGGATCACCGGGATGTGCTTGGTGGTGGCCTCGCGGCTCAAGGTGCGGGTGGCCTGGAAGCCGTTGAGGTTGGGCATCACCACGTCCATCAGGACCATGTCCGGCAGCTCGCGCTTGGCGACTTCCACGCCCGCGGCGCCGTCCTCGGCGGTGATGGATTCGTGCCCCAGTTTCTCGACGATGCGCTGGATGCCCAGCAACTGCGAGGGTGAATCGTCGACGATCAAAATCTTTGCCATGGAGTTCCCCAGTTGTCCCCGGCGTCGATTGTAGAACGTGTTCGGGACAAGACAAATGGCAAAGGCGGTCAGGCGGTGACGCCCGTCGTGCCGCGACTGCCGTTCATCCCATTCGCACGAGCGTGCGACCGAAGGAGCCGCCGGCAAGCATGGTCCGGAACACCTCCGGCAGGCCCTCCAACGTGGTTTCCCGGGTGCAGATGGTGTCCAGGTGCGCGGGCTTCCAGTCGCTGGCCAGCCGTTGCCACACCGTGTCGCGGATGTCGCGGGCGGTGCCGGCGGACGCCACGCCCAGAAGGGAGACGCCGCGGATGATGAAGGGCATCACCGTGGTCGCCAGGTCGGCGCTGGCGGCCAGTCCGGCGGTGGCTACGTTGCCGTAAGGGACGGTCTGCGCCAGCAGGCTGGCCAGCATGGGGCCGCCGACGTTGTCCAGGCCGCCGCCGAAACGGGCGGTTTCCATTGGCCGGGTGGTGGCCAGCGCGTCGCGCGGCAGGACCTTACGCGCGCCGATGGCGGTCAGATAGCCGGCATTCTCCGTTTTGCCGCTGATGGCATGCACCTCGAACCCGGCCTTGCTGAAGATGTCCACCGCCAGCGACCCCACGCCACCGGTCGCCCCGGTGACCGCCAGTGGCCCGAGGTCCGGGGTCTGCCGGTTCTCGCACATGCGGAACAGGGCCAGCGCCGCGGTGAAGCCGGCCGTGCCCAGGATCATGCTCTCACGCAGGGTGAGGCCGGAAGGGAGCGGGATGACCCACCTGGCCTCCAGCCGCGCGTACTCCGCGTACCCGCCGTCACGGGTCTCGCTCAGGCCGCAGCCCGTGACGAGCACGGCGTCGCCTTCCTTGAAGGCGGGATCGGTGGAAGCCACCACATGCCCTGCGACATCGATGCCACCCACCAGCGGGAACCGACGCAGGATCTTGCCTTCGCCCGTGCCGGCCAGCGCGTCCTTGTAGTTGACCGACGAGTAGGCGGTCTTGATGACGACTTCGCCGGGGTTCAATGCGTCCAAGGCGATGGACTCGATACCGCTGCGGTAGCCGGCGGCGTCGTTGTGGATGCGGAAGGCGGTGAAGGGGGTGGACAGGGTCATGCATGTGCTCCGTCATCCCGGCGAAAGCCGGGACCCAGTGACTTGGATTTTGCGGTCTTCACGGCACAAAAGCCAAAACATCGATGCCGACATTGGTAAGGCAGGCAGGTTCATGCGATTTCGCCATACAGATCATGCCAGTAGGGGTTCGTGTCCTCGATAAGCTCGATTTTCCAGCTTCGCTTCCACTGCTTCAGCGCCTTCTCCCGTGCGATGGCGGATTCCATCGTCTCGTGCGCCTCGTACCAGACCAACGTGTGGATGCCATAGCGGCGAGTGAAGCCGGATACCTGATCGTTCCTGTGTTGCCAGATGCGTGCGGAAAGGTTGGAGGTGACGCCAATGTAGAGCGTTCCATTGCGCTGGCTCGCCAGGATGTAGACGCATGGTGTGCGTTCTCGCATGGGGCATTCCTTGCCTGGATGAGGTCAAGGCCATCCTCCTCTTGGATGCGGTTCACCTTCAAGCCAAGTCGCTGGGTCCCGGCTTTCGCCGGGATGACGATGTCATTCATTCGCGGGTGGATGAGCCTCGCTGGTGCAGACCCGTGACGGCTACACCGTGCAGTACAGCGCACCGACCGTCCATCCCGGCGAAAGCCGGGACCCAGTGACTTCAGGTTCCGGCTGAACGCGAACCGGCACAGTGAGTGTCAGCGCAACGACTTCCGCCGCTTCTCATCCATCCACTTGTCCGCCTGGGCCGGGGTGTAGGCGCGCATCCAGGCGACCATGGCATCGAGGTCGTCGCCATGCCACAGGTCGTTGCGTTGTTCCGGGTGCAGGAAGCGTTCTTCGACCATGCGGTCGATCATGCCCATCAGCGGCGTGTAGAAGCCTTCCACGTCGAGGAAGGCGCAGGGCTTGTCGCCGATGCCGAGCTGGCGCCAGGTCAGCATCTCGAACATCTCGTCCAGCGTGCCGAAGCCGCCGGGCAGGGCGACGAAGGCGTCTGACAGGTCGAACATGCGCTTCTTGCGCTCGTGCATGTTGGCGACGACTTCCAGCCTGGTCACGCCCTTGTGCGCGACTTCCCAATTGACCAGTTGCTCGGGAATCACGCCGACCACCTCGCCGCCTGCGGCGAGCACCGCATCGGCGACGATGCCCATCAGTCCGACGTTGCCGCCGCCATAGACGAGTTGCAGGCCTTCCTTCGCGATGCGGTCGCCAAGGGCGATCGCGCGTTCGGTGTAGGCGGGCTTGCTGCCGGCGTTGGAGCCGCAGTAGACGCAGATGCTCTTCATGGTCGGGGTCCTGTGTTGCCTGTTGTCTGAAACGCAAAACGCCAGGCTTGGCCTGGCGCATGCGGATCACGGCGGCGGCCTCGCCGCCGTGCGGGCCTCAATTGGCCTTGTGGATCGCGCGCTTGTGCACGGCCATCGCGGCGTCGTGCACCGCTTCCGACAGCGACGGGTGCGCATGGCAGATGCGGGCCAAGTCGTCGGCGGAGCCCTTGAACTCCATGGTGAGCACGCCCTCGTGCACCAGCTCCGACACGTTGGCGCCGACCAGGTGCATGCCCAGCACGCGATCGGTTTCGGCGTCGGCGATGACCTTCACGAAGCCTGCGGGCTCGGCCATCGCCACGGCACGGCCCACCGCGGCGAACGGGAAGGAGCCCGCCTTGTAGGCCACGCCTTCGGCCTTGAGCTGCTGCTCGGTCTTGCCGACCCAGGCGATCTCGGGCGAGGTGTAGATGACCCACGGAATGGTGTCGAAGTTGACGTGTCCCGGCAGGCCGGCGATCAGCTCGGCGACCGCGATGCCTTCCTCAAAGCCCTTGTGCGCCAGCATCGGCCCACGCACGCAGTCGCCGATCGCCCACACGCCGTCGACGCCGGTGTGGCAATGCGCGTCCACTTCCACTTGGCCGCGTTCGTTGAGCTTGACGCCGGTGCCATCGGCCAGCAGGCCCTTGCTCGCGGCGCGGCGGCCCACGGCGACCAGCAGCTTGTCCACGGTCAGCGTCTTCTCGCCTTCGGCGTCGCTGTAGGTGACCACGACTTCCTTCTTCTTGCCCTTGCCCGTGACTTCGGTCTTCGACACCTTGGCGCCAAGGCGGATGTCGAGGCCCTGCTTCTTGAACTCGCGCGCGGCGACCTTCGACACTTCACTGTCGGCGACGGCAAGGAAATCGGGTAGGGCTTCGAGGATGGTGACCTCGGCGCCGAGGCGCTTCCATACGCTGCCCAGCTCCAGCCCGATCACGCCTGCGCCGATCACCGCCAGGCGCTTGGGAACCTCGGTGAAGTCCAGTGCGCCCACGTTGTCGACGATGTATTCGTTGTCGAACTTGGCGAACGGCAACTCGATGGAGTCCGAACCGGCGGCAAGGATGACGTTAGTGCCCTTCAGTTCGACGTCGCTGCCGTCATGCTGCTTCACCTTGACGAGGTTGCCCGGCTGCAACTGTCCGAAGCCGTAGTACGCGGTCACCTTGTTGGCCTTGAACAGCTGCGCGATGCCGCCGGTGAACTGCTTCACGATCGCGTCCTTGCGGCCGACCATGGTGCCGACATCGATCTTCGCGTCCTTGACGCTGATGCCGTGCTGTTCGAACTGGTGGGTCAGGTTGTGGTACTGGTGCGAGGAATCCAGCAGCGCCTTGGACGGGATGCAGCCGACGCGCAGGCAGGTGCCGCCGAGCGCGGGCTTGCCGTCCTTGCCCAGCGCGGCATCGATGCACGCGACCTTCATGCCCAGCTGCGCGGCGCGGATGGCGGCGTGGTAGCCGGCCGGACCGGCACCGATGACGACGACGTCGAATTGTTCAGCCATTTCAGTGTCCTTTGCCTTGTGCGTCCGTCAGCGGACGGTGGCAGTGTCTCGTGGAAGGAAATGGGGCCCCGCAGGGCCCCTTTCCAGCTCCCCGGGGGGAGCCGCAGCGGATTACATACCGAGAAGCATGCGGTGCGGGTTTTCCAGCTGGTTCTTGATGTCCACCAGGAACAGCACCGCGTCCTTGCCGTCGATGATGCGGTGGTCGTAGGACAGCGCGATGTACATCATCGGCGCGGCGACGACCTGGCCGTTCTCGACGATGGCGCGGTCCTTGATGGCGTGCATGCCCAGGATGGCGCTCTGCGGCGGGTTGACGATGGGCGTGGACATCAGCGAACCGAAGGTGCCGCCGTTGGTGATGGTGAAGGTGCCGCCCTGCAGGTCTTCCAGGCCCAGCTTGCCGTCGCGCGCCTTCTTGGCGTATTCGGCGATGCCCTTCTCGATGTCGCCGAAGCCCATGCGCTCGACGTTGCGCAGCACCGGCGTCACCAGGCCCTTGTCCGTGGACACGGCGATCGAGATGTCGGCATAGCCGTGATAGATGATGTCGTTGCCGTCGACCGAGGCGTTGATGATCGGATGGCGCTGCAGCGCGTTGGCCGCGGCCTTGGCGAAGAAGCTCATGAAGCCCAGCTTGATGCCGTTGGCCTTCACGAAGTCGTCCTGCAACTCCTTGCGCATTTCCATGACCTTGGCCAGGTTGACCTCGTTGAACGAGGTCAGCATGGCGATGGAGTTCTTGGACTGCATCAGGCGCTCGGCGATGCGGGTGCGGATGCGGGTCATCGGGACGCGCTCTTCCGGACGCGCGCCGCCGGACACGCCGGCGGTCTTGCCGCTGGCGTAGTTGACCAAGTCTTCCTTGGTCACGGCGCCGCGGCGACCGGTGCCTTCCACGGCGGCCGGATCGATGCCCTGGGTGATGGCAGTGAAGCGGGCGCCCGGGGGCAGCGCGTCGGCGCCGGCCGGTGCGGGCTTGGTGCTGGCCGGGGCGGCCGCGTCGGCCTTGGCGGCGTCGGCCTTCGGCTGCACTTCCTGGGCGCCGGCGGCCGGCTTCTTTTCCTCTGCGGCGGGGGCGGGTGCCGCGGCGGCCGCGCCTTCCTCGATGATCGCCAGCAGCTGCTGGCTGGTCACCGTGTCGCCTTCCTTGAACTTGATCTCCTTCAGCACGCCGTCGACGGGCGAGGGCACTTCCAGCACGACCTTGTCGGTTTCCAGGTCCATCAGGTTCTCGTCGCGCTTGACCGCGTCGCCCACCTTCTTGTGCCAGGCGGCGATGGTGGCGTCGGAGACGGACTCGGGAAGAACCGGAACTTTGACTTCAGTGGCCATGGGATGGGGCGTCCTGGTGTTGTTGTTGTTCGTTGGAAAAGGGCGGGCTTATTCGGCGACGTGGTCGGCGCCGAGCTTGTTGACCAGCGCGTCGGCGACCAGTTTCAGCTGCTCCTCCACGTGCTCGGCGAAATGGCCGGCGGCGGGCGAGGGCGAGCGCGGACGGCCCGCGTAGTGCAGCGTCTGCTTGTCGGCCAGGCAGGCCTGCAGGTGATGCTTGATCTGGTACCACGCGCCCTGGTTCTGCGGCTCTTCCTGGCACCACACGACCTCGGTGGCCTTGCCGTAGCGCTTCAGTTCGGCGGTCAGCTGCTCGCGCGGGAACGGGTAGAGCTGCTCGACGCGCAGGAGGGCCACGTCGTCCTGGCCGCGCTTCTGCGCGTCTTCCAGCAGGTCGTAGTAGACCTTGCCCGAGCACGCGACGACCCGCTTGACCTTCTTCGCATCGGCGGTGGCGTCGGGAATCAGGTGCTGGAACTCGCCATTGGCCAGTTCATCCAGCGTGGACACCGCCAGCTTGTGGCGCAGCAGCGACTTCGGCGTCATCACCACCAGCGGCTTGCGGGTGGTCATGCGCATCTGGCGACGGAGCATGTGGTAGGCCTGCGCCGGCGTGGTCGGCACGCAGACCAGCATGTTCTCCAGCGCGCACAGCTGCAGGAAACGCTCCAGGCGCGCCGAGCTGTGCTCCGGACCCTGGCCTTCGTAGCCATGCGGCAGCAGCAGGGTCAGGCCGCTGATGCGGCCCCACTTGGCTTCGCCGGCGGCGATGAACTGGTCGATCACCACCTGCGCGCCATTGGCGAAATCGCCGAACTGCGCTTCCCAGATGCACAGGGTGTTGGGATCGGTAGTGGAGAAGCCGTACTCGAACGCCATCACCGCCTCCTCGCTGAGCAGCGAGTCGATGACGGTGGCCTGCTCGGGCTGCTCCACCAACTGGCGCAACGGCAGGTAGTAGCTGTCGGTCTTCTGGTCGTGCAGGATCGCGTGACGGTGGAAGAACGTGCCGCGCCCGGCGTCCTGGCCCACCAGGCGCAGGCCGTGGCCTTCGGCCAGCAGGGTGGCGTAGGCCAGGTTCTCGGCGAACCCCCAGTCTGCCGGCAGCTCGCCGGCGGCCATCTTCACGCGGTCTTCGTAGATCTTGGCCACGCGCGGGTGCAGCGCGACGCCTGCCGGGATGGTGGTGATGATCTTGGCCAGCGAATCCAGCGCCTTGCGCTTGACCTTCGTGTCGACGGGGTCGCTGAGCTTGCCGGACACATAGCGCGACCAGTCGATCGCCAGCTCGTCGCTCTTCTGCTTGGCCAGTTCGGTCGTGTAGTCGCCCGAGTCAAGCTTGTTGCGGAATGCGTCGGCCAGCGCCTTGCCGCCGTCGGCGGGAATCACGCCCGCCTCTTCCAGCCTGGCGGCGTACATCTCGCGCGCGGTGGCGTGCTTGCGGATGGTCTGGTACATGACCGGCTGGGTCGCGGCCGGCTCGTCGGCTTCGTTGTGGCCGTGGCGGCGGTAGCACACCAGGTCGATCACCACATCCTTCTTGAACTGCTGGCGGAAGTCGTAGGCCAGCTGCGCCACGAAGACCACCGCTTCCGGATCGTCGCCGTTCACGTGGAAGACCGGCGCGCCGACCATCTTGGCCACGTCGGTGCAGTACAGCGTGGAACGCGCGTCTTCCTTGTTGCTGGTGGTGAAGCCGATCTGGTTGTTGATGACGATGTGCAGCGTGCCGCCCACGGCGAAACCGCGCGCCTGCGACATCTGGAACAGTTCCATCACCACGCCCTGGCCCGCGAACGCGGCGTCGCCGTGCATGATGATCGGCAGCACGGCCTGGCGCGCGGCGTCGTTGCGGCGCTCCTGGCGCGAGCGGGCGCTGCCGGCCACCACGGGGTCGACGATTTCCAAGTGCGACGGATTGAAGGCCAGCGCCAGGTGCACCGGACCGCCCGGGGTGGCGATGTCGGCCGAGAAGCCCATGTGGTACTTCACGTCGCCGGCGTGCGCCAGGCTGTTGTCGTGCTCGAACTTGCCCTCGAACTCGTCGAACAGCTTGCGCGGGTTCTTGCCCAGCGTGTTGACCAGCACGTTCAGGCGGCCACGGTGGGCCATGCCGATCACGATGTCCTTCACGCCGCCCTCGCCGGCGCGACGGATGGTCGTGTCCAGCAGCGGAATGAGCGCGTCGCCGCCTTCCAGCGAGAAGCGCTTCTGGCCCACGTACTTGGTGTGCAGGTAACGCTCCAGGCCCTCGGCGGCCGTCAGGCGCTCGAGGGTGCGGCGCTTGGCCTCGTCCGACAGGCCGAACTGGCCGCCCGCGGTTTCAAGGCGCTGGTACAGCCACTGGCGCTGCTCGACCTCGGGGATGTGCATGAACTCCACGCCGATCGGGCCGGTGTAGGTGGCCTTCAGGCGGGCCAGCAGATCGCGCAGCTTCATGCGCGAATGACCACCGACGTTGCCGGTGCTGAACTCGCTGTCGAGATCGCGTTCGGACAGGTTGTGGAACGCCAGGTCCAGGTCGGGCGGATTGACCGGCGGGGTCAGGCCCAGCGGATCGAGCTGTGCGCCCAGGTGGCCACGTGAGCGGTAGGCGGTGATCAGACGGCCGATGTTGCGCTCGCGTTCGTCGCCGCCGCCGGTCACGACATGGCCGTTGTTGGCGGCCTGGCGCGCGGCGTCGGTGATCTGCTGGATGACCACCGAGTGGGGGACGTCCCCGGCCTCGCGACCCTTGAAGCCGTCGAAGTAGGCCTTCCACTTGGGACCCACGCTGTCCGGGGCGACGAGGTACTGCTCGTACAGGTCTTCGACGTAGGAGGCGTTGCCGCCATTGAGCTGCGAGGATTGCGCGAACTGCTTCAGGAGATTGTCCACGATGGCGATGGCGTGCTGTGGGGTAGTCGAGGGGCGCTTGCGGTCCATGTCGCGCAATGTCTCGGCGACATGGACGAAAACCGGGAAATTATACCCCCATGCCGGGAAGGGGGCGTAACCGGATTGGACTAAAGGCGCAGGCTGCCCGCGCCGCGGGACCCGCGATCAGAGGCCGAGCGCGCGGTATTCGGAGACCGGACGCGCGCGTTCCCACATCTGGGTGAACTCCTCGCGCAGCTGCCGTGCACGCCCGGCATGTTCCTGGCCGGCTTCGCCATCGAAGCGGTGGCCCAGCGGCCGGTAGTAGTAGCCATGGTCGTCGTTGGCGACGAAGGCGGCGGCATAGGGCAGGTCCACCGGGTCCTGCACTTCGCGGAAGCCGAAGACGCTGGGCAGGCGCTGGGCCAGGCCGATCAGCGGGGCCAACGCGTGCTGGGGCGCGGCCGCGTCCTGCAACAGGATCTGGACCTGCACGCCGGTTCGGTGCGTGGCGAACCGGCGCAGCGCCTCCATCACCGGCGGGGCATCCCACAGGCCAGGATCGAGGGCGCGGCTGTAGATCGCCAGTGCGCGGCGGGCCTGCACGATGATGGCGGTGGTGATGGCGACGGCTTCTGCCCGGTGGGCGATGGTGGCCGTGGCGCCCAGCACCCGGCGCATGCCCTGGTGCTCGATACCGGCTTCGAAGAAACGCTCGCCCTCGGGCAGGAACCCTTGGCGGGCATAGAACCCTTCGGCTCCCACCTGTGCGTGCAGGGACACCGCCGGCCACTGGCGTCGGCGGGCCTCGGCCAGCAGCGCGAGCAGCAAGGCCTCGCCCACGCCCCGACCGCGCCAGGCCGACAGCACGGCCATGCGGCCGATCCGGTGGTCGGGGGTGAGCCGGGCGGTGCCGATGGGCTGGCCTTCGGCGTTGCGGGCGATCACGTGATGGCACAGCGGGTCCAGCGCATCCCGTTCGAGGTCGCGCGGAACGCCCTGTTCCTCCACGAACACCGCTTCGCGGACCCGGCGGAGATCGTCCTGTGCGGCGGTGTAGTCGACCGCCTCGACGCGATAGTCGGCCGTGCTCACGACTGCGTGTCCCCGGCGCCTGGCTCGTCATCGTCGAGGGCGAGCTGGTAGTGGCCCTGCGCGGCGAGCGCCATGACGGCATCGCGGCCGGCGTCGCTGAGCGATGCGTAGGCCTCGCCATCAATCGACTCGGCGGCTGCGAGCAGGCGGGCATCCTTCACCGGCATCACATGGTCCACGCCACTGCAGAACAGCGTGGCCTGCGTGCGGCGGCGGCGCCAGGCGAACCGGGAAAAAGGGTGCCGGAGCAGGCGGGCGCCCTGCTGCAGGTCCCATTCCAGTTCGATGCGTGACGGCGCCTCGGGGCCCGGCATCACGTCGCCGGACGCCCGGTAGGTGGTGATGAAGCGGCCGAACCAGTCGCCCAGCCGGTCCGGGTCGTTCATCCGCAGGGCATTCAGCGCCTCCACCACGCGTTCCATGGCGCGGGCGTCGATCTCGTAATGGTCCTGGGGCGCGGTCAGGTCCTCGTCGTGGTAGCGCACGGCCTCGTCCGCATCGGCGACGAGGGTGTCCAGGTAGTCGGCGATCAGTTCCGCCGACGACGGTGCGCGCATGCCCACCGAGAAAGTCAGGCACGGGTTCTCCGCCACGCCATGGTGCGGGACCAACGGCGGCAGGTACAGCATGTCGCCGGGCGACAGCACCCATTCGTGGGTCGGGGCGAACCGCTGCAGCAGCTTGATCGCCACGTCCTCCTGGAAGGCTAGGTCCGGCGCCGGCTTCCCGAGCGCCACGCTGGCGTCGATCATCCAGCGGCGCTCGCCCTGTGCCTGCAGCAGGAACACGTCGTAGTGGTCCACGTGGGCGCCCACCGAGCCGCCGGTGGCCGCGAAGCTGATCATGATGTCGTCCACCCGCCAGCGCGGCAGGAAACGGAACTGCGCCAGCAGTTCGCGTACATCGGCATCCCACTTGTCCACGTCCTGCACCAGCAGGGTCCAGTCGTGGTCGGGCAGGCCGGGGAAATCCTCTTCCTGGAACGGGCCGGTGCGCACGTCCCAGGCCCCGGTGGCGCGATCCAGGCTGATCATCCGCGCCAGCACGCCCTCTTCGCAGGCCAGGCCGGCCAGGTCTTCCGGCTGCACGGGCGTTTCGAAGCCGGGAAAGGCGTTCCTGATCAGCAGTGGCCGCTTGTGCCAGTAGTCGCGCAGGAAGCGCTCGGCCGGCATGCCCAGCGGATGTTCGCGCGTGGCGACGATCTCGAAGGGCAGGGCGGCGGTGCGGGACGGGTTCTTCTTCATGGTGTGGGATCCGCGCAGCGTCACGCCGCGCATGGGAAAGGGAGGCCAGCGTGGCGGGGTACGCCGCGCGGGGCATTGATGCGCATCAAGGCCGCGCGCCGCCGGCGGGGGAGGTGGCGGCTTCCTCGGCCAGGCGCTTCTCCAGCCGCTGCATCGCGCCCTGCGCGTAGCGGCGGCAGGCACTGGTGTCCATCAGCGGCGCGGCGGCCCTCGGGCCGATCCGGTTCCACAGGCCGCTCGCCGAGGGATGCGGCGTGACCAGGATCTCGCAGTCGAGCCCTGCGATCCGTGCGAGGGTGTCGCGGAATGCCGCCAGGTAGCCGGGATGCGCGGCGTCGTCGCTGTAGCGGAACACGTCGTCCGAGATCGCCGTCAGGCTGTCGGCGTAGACCATCTGGCGACAGTCGTCGCCTTCGCAGGAGCGCCAGGTCCAACTGGTGCCTCCCGGGGTGTGGCCAGGCGAGGCGACCGCCGTCAGGGCCAGCGGACCGACGCTCACCACGCCGTCGTCGGCCAGGGCGACGATGTTGGCGACCGGCGCGATGGGTTCGGCCACCTCGAACTGCGGGTCGGTGCGGTCCGGCAGGCCGCGCTTCAACGTGTCGACCGCGGGCGCGCGCGCATACACCGGTGCGCCCGTGGCCTTCTGCAGTTCGGCGAGGCTGCCGGCATGGTCGAAATGCTCGTGCGAGAACACGATGGCCCGTACGTCCTCCGGCCTGAAACCGAGTGCGCGGATGTTGGCCAGGATCTGCGGGCCCGCCTGCGGCGTGGCGGCATCGACCAGGATATGGCCCGCGTCGGAAGTGACCAGCAGCGCACTGATGCCGCAGGTGCCGACGTACCAGGTGTTGCCATACACCTTCAGGGGCGTTGCCGGATCGTTCCAGCCCGCATCGTCGGCGCAGCCCCTGGAGGCAGGCGCATCGGAGGCGAGGGCTGTGGATGAGAGGGCGAGGGCGACTACGCTGCCCAGCAGGGTGAAGCGACGTTTCATGTGGCGATCTCGTCGTAGCCGCGATTGACGAACTGCAGCAGGCACCAGCCATGGCCCCAGGGATCGGCCAGGCGGACGATGCGGCCCCAGTCCGTGTCGCGAATGTCGGTTTCCTGCACCAGGCCAGCCTGCAGGGCACGGTCGAGGGCAGGTTCAAGGTGATCCACCACCACGTCCAGGTGCACCGGCGTCCAGTGGCGGATGTAATCGCGGCGCGCATCGGCGGCGGCGGTGGAGCCGGCCGCGTTCTGCAGCAGGTAGATCGGTGCCTGCGCCCCCAGCAGTTCGACGCCACCTTCACCGAAACGGCGCCCGGCGGTCAGCCCGAAGGCACGCGTATACAGCGCCTGGGCGGCCGGCAGGTCGGGTACGTCGATGTTGATCAGCAGATGCATCGCCGTACCCGCCTCCGAGGTCAGATGCCGCGTGCGAGACGCTCGGCCAGGCCGGTATAGCTGCCCGGCGTCATGTCCCGCAGGCGCTGCTTGGCGTCCGCCGGCAGGTCCAGCGATTCGATGAAGGCGCGCATCGAATCCGCCGTGATGCCCTGGCCGCGCGTCAGCGCCTTCAGCTGTTCGTACGGGTTGGGCAGGCCGTGACGGCGCATCACGGTCTGCACGGCCTCAGCCAGTACTTCCCAGGCGGCGTCGAGGTCGGCGTCCAGGCGCTGCGGGTTCACTTCCAGCTTGCCCAGGCCCTTGGCCAGGGAATCCAGCGCCACCTGGGTGTGGCCGAACGCCGTGCCGAGTGCACGCAGCACGGTGGAGTCGGTGAGATCGCGCTGCCACCGGCTGATCGGCAGCTTGGCGCTGAAGTGTTCGAGCAACGCGTTGGCGATGCCGAAGTTGCCCTCGGCGTTCTCGAAGTCGATCGGGTTGACCTTGTGCGGCATGGTGGAGCTGCCGACTTCGCCTTCCTTGAGCTTTTGCTTGAAGTAGCCCAGCGAGATGTAGCCCCAGATGTCGCGGGCCAGGTCGATGAGGATGGTGTTCGCGCGGCGCGCGGCATCGCCGATCTCGGCCACGTTGTCGTGCGGCTCGATCTGGGTGGTGTACGGGTTGAACACCAGGCCCAGGCCTTCGACGAAGCGCTGGGCGAAGGCCGGCCAGTCGACGTCCGGGTAGCTGGCCACGTGGGCGTTGTAGTTGCCGACCGCGCCATTGATCTTGCCGGTCAGCTCCACCGCGGCGATCTGAGCGCGCTGGCGCTCCAGGCGGGCCACGACGTTGGCGATCTCCTTGCCCAGCGTGGTCGGCGAGGCGGTCTGGCCGTGCGTGCGCGACAGCATGGGTTGCGCGGCCTGCGCGTGGGCCAGTGCGCGCAGAGTGGATGCGACGCCGTCCAGCGAAGGCAGCAGCACCTCGCGGCGCGCCTGTTCCAGCATCAGGCCGTAGGACAGGTTGTTGATGTCCTCGCTGGTGCAGGCGAAATGGACGAACTCCAGCGCGGGCGCGAGCTCGGCGTCGTCCTTCAGCTGCTCCTTGATGAAGTACTCCACTGCCTTGACGTCATGGTTGGTGGTGCGCTCGATCTCCTTGACGCGGGCGGCGTGGGCCACGCTGAAGCCGTCGGCCAGCGCCCGCAAGCGCGCTTTCGCCCCTTCGGAGAAGGCGGCCAGTTCGGTGATGCCCGGCTCCGCGGCCAGCGCCAGCAGCCACTCGACTTCCACCTTCACGCGGGCGCGGATCAGGCCGTACTCCGAGAAGATGGGGCGCAGCGCGTCGACCTTGCCGGCATAGCGGCCGTCGAGCGGAGAGAGGGCGAGCAGGGACGAATCCGACATGGGCGGGGCAGGGGGCTGGAAGGGAGCGTTCCATTTTACCCCGGGAAGGCACCCCACCGGCCTGGCGTATCCTGTCGCTCCGCCAGCCACCGGCCTTCGCCGGCGCGCAAGCCGTGAAATCCTTCAAGGAGACGGTGATGACCAGCAAGAAGACGGCGGGCCGCACCCGCGTCGAGCACGACAGCATGGGCGAACTGCAGGTGCCCGCGGAAGCCCTGTGGGGCGCGCAGACACAGCGGGCCGTGCAGAACTTCCCGATCTCCGGACGGCCGATGCCGCGTGGCTTCATCCGCGCCCTGGGCCTGGTGAAAGCGGCGGCGGCCGAAGTCAATGCAGGCCTGGGCCTGCTGCCCAAGGGCGTCGCCAAGGCCGTGCAGACGGCCGCGAACGAGGTCGCGCGCGGTGAGCACGACGCGCATTTCCCGATCGATGTCTACCAGACCGGCTCCGGCACGTCGTCCAACATGAACGCCAACGAGGTCATCGCCACCCTCGCTTCTCGCGCAGGGAAAGCGCAGGTGCACCCGAACGACCACGTCAACCTCGGCCAGAGCTCCAACGACGTCATCCCGACGGCGATTCGGGTGGCGGCCCAACTTGCCGCGGTCGAAGACCTGCTGCCGGCCATCGGGCACCTGCGCAAGACCGTCGATGCGAAGGGCCGGGCGCTGGGCAAGGTGGTGAAGACCGGCCGGACCCATCTGATGGATGCCATGCCGCTGACCTTCGGTCAGGAGTTCTCGGCGTGGTCGGCGCAGCTGGCATCGGCACAGGCGCGCATCGAGGACACGCTCAAGCGGGTGCGCCGGCTGCCGCTGGGCGGTACCGCTATCGGCACCGGCATCAATGCCGATCCCCGCTTCGGCGCGCGCGTCGCGAAGGCGCTGTCCGCCGCCACCGGCACGCGCTTCGAAAGCGCCGCCAACAAGTTCGAGGGGCTGGCCGCGCAGGACGATGCCGTGGAACTGTCCGGCCAGCTCAGTGCGCTGGCCGTCGCCCTGACCAAGATCGCCAACGACCTGCGCTGGATGAACTCCGGACCGCTGGCGGGGCTGGGCGAGGTCGAACTGCCCGCGTTGCAGCCCGGCAGTTCGATCATGCCGGGCAAGGTGAACCCGGTGATTCCCGAAGCCACCGTGATGGTCTGTGCGCAGGTGATGGGCTACCACACCGCGGTGACGGTGGCGGGGCAGACCGGCAATTTCCAGCTCAACGTCACCCTGCCGCTGATCGCACACAACCTGCTGGACGCGATGCAGCTGCTGTCGAACGTGTCACGGCTGCTGGCCGACGACTGCATCGCCGGCCTGAGGGTGCGCGAAGCGCGGGTGAAGGAAGCGCTGGACCGCAACCCGATCCTGGTCACCGCGCTCAACCCGGTGATCGGTTACGAAAAGGGCGCCGCCATCGCCAAGCAGGCCTACAAGCAGAACCGGCCGGTGCTGGAGGTCGCGCGCGAGATCACGGGGCTGCCGGACAAGACGCTCAAACCGCTGCTGGATCCTGCCGTGCTCGCCAAGGGCGGCATCCACGGCAAGGCGGGCGGCGGGGGCGGCTGAGAGTCCGTCTGCCGCGATGCCGCGGCAGACGTGTCGGCCGGATCAGGGCTTGGCGGGCTCGGCAGCGGCGGCGTCGGCTTCCGCCGCCGCATTCGTTGCATCGCTGTTGTCGCCCTTGACCGCGCGGCCGATGGCCCGGCCGATGTCCTTGCCGGCTTCATGGTTTTCGGTGTGGCTGGTGCGGCAGTCTTCCGCATCGCCTTCGTCCATCGACGCGTAGGGCTGGAAGGCCGGCAGCGCGGCAGCGAGGTCCTGCTGTGCCTTGTAAAGCCCAGGCAGACGGTCGCAGATCTTCATCGCTTCAGCCTCCACCTTCTTGGCCTCGGCTTCGATCTGCTTGTCGATCTGGTCCGGATTGCCGCTGAAGACGCCCTTCACCGCAGCGCCCACCGCCTTGCCGGCGAGCTTGGCCCCTTCCTTGCCGGTGGCGATGCCGGCGTCGGCGATGCCGCCCAGCTCGCGGTGATAGGCGACCAACAGCGTCCGCTGCGTATCGCTCACTTCCACCTTCTTGCCGCCGACGATGAAGTCGCCCTTTGCCGAAATTTCAGCCTGTGGATGACCGGTCGCGTTCAGGGTGAGGTTCTGGCCCCACAGCGCGCGCGAGACGGCGACGTCGTCTCCTTCCCCGGCGTCGGGCGCCTTGTCCTTGCCCGAACAGGCGGACAGCAGCACGAGGGACAGTGCAAGAGCGAGCGGTGCGAATCGGGTCATGGTCTTTCCTGGAATTTCAGTGATGTTTCGGGATATCGAGGGTGCCGGTGACGCCTTCGTGGTCGACATCACCACTTCCGAGCGAGCGGACGGTCAGTGCGCCGGCGACATTGCGCGCTTCCACGCCGCCGGAGCCAACCGAGCCGACCACCACATCGCCGGTGATGTCGCGCAGCTCGGCGCCACCGGAACCGATCGAGTCTATCTCGGCACCGCCACCGCGCGACAGGCTGAAGCTGCCCGAGCCGATGCTGCCGACGCGGGTGCGACCGTGCACGCTGTCGGCCTCCACGTCGCCCGAACCGATCGAGACGACCTTGAGGCTGCCGGCGCCGTGGATGTCGATATCCCCCGAGCCCACCGAGACGGCGGCCAGCCCGCGGATATCGCGCCCCACGGCGTGGCCCGATCCCACGTCGGCGCTGAACACGGGGGCGCCCGTGACCTTGGCCTCACCCGACCCGATTTTCACCTGCACGGGCAGATGGTCCGGCAGGGTCGCCGTCAGGTTCATGTAGGCGTAGTTGCTGCCGAAGGAGATGCCGCTGAAGCTGCCCTCCTGGTACAGGCGCACGATCAGTTTGTCGCCGGCGCGGCGCTGTTCGATCTTCAGCCGCGCCAACCGGTCGGCATGGCTGCTGCAGGCGCGGCCGCTCATCGCGGCGGGGGCCCCTGCGCGCGATTCCACCGTCAGGTCGTGGGGCCCGACCTCGAATACCACGGCCTTGGCATCGCCGGTGTCCAGTACGAGCTGGCGGGGAGATTCGTGCTTGCAGTACCGGTCGGAGGCCGACGCGGGCGCCGACAGCGCCAGCGCGGCGAGCAGGGAGGAAGCGATCAGGACGGTACGCATTCTGAGTCTCCGGGAGTGATCGTGTCGGATGGGGCCGCGACTGCCGGCGAACGCGCGCTATCGGCTCGCGAACTCGCGGCGCATCTCGTTCTCGCAGTCCTCGACATCGTCCGCCTCCAGCGTGGCGTAAGGACGGAACGCGGGAAGCGTGGCGGACAGGCGTTGCCGGCGGTCCCGCAGCGCCGGCAGGCTCAGGCAGATCTGCCGCACGCCGGGTTCGACGGTCTCGCGGACGGTCTTCTCGATGCGCCGCTCCAGGCTGCCGGTCATCGCGCCGAACATCAGACTGAAGAGGCCGCGGTCCACCGCATCCAGCGCCGCCTGGGCACTGCGCTCGCCGATGTCGATGCCGGCCTTGGCGATGGCGATGACCTCGCCACGGTAGAGCAGCAGTTCCTGGCGCTGGTGGCGGTCGATGGCGACCGGTCTGCCTTCGATGAGGAAATCACCCAGCGGAGTGATTTCCGCCTGGGGCAACGCGCGATCCGCATGGGAGGCGCGCGCATCCGACATGCCGAAGCGAAGACTGTCGCCCAGTTGCAGGTTGCCGGTGTCGAGTTCGCGACGGGCAGCGGCGAGCTCGGTACGGACTTCACTGCGGGCATCGGCGAGGTCGGCGCTGATCTCGTTGTCGATGCGGGTATCCCCGGCGTTCGCCGTCTGTACCGCGAGCGGAAGAAGGCTGGCCAGGAACATCGTCATCAGCATGCGTGGTTTACGCGTGGAGTGCATGGCGTGTCCTCTTCGTCGTCTGGATCGATGTCGGTGGCGTTGATACGCGGGCTAACGCGCGGGTTGGGGCGGGAAACCTCAGAAGGTCCAGTTGCCGTCGCCATTGGCGTCGCCGCAGTCGTCCACATCGGCCTGGTCCATCGTGGCGTAGGGCGCGAACTCGGGCAGGGCGGCGGAAAGCGCCTGCTGTGCCGACAACAGGCCGGGCAGGCGCGTGCACAGCTGCGCGACCATGGGCTGGATCTTGGCCTTGGCCTGCTCGCCGACCTGCTTGCCAATCTGGTCGCCGTCCTGGCCCGCCAGGACTCCTTTCAGCGCGGAGGCGGCTGCGTCGATGCCGACACGGGCCCCCTCCATCCCGATCGCCATGCCATCGCCGACCACGCCGAGCAGTTCGCCGCGGTAGGCCAGCACCAGCGCCTTCTGTTCCGGGGTGGTCGCGACGGCCTTGCCTTCGATCAGCAGGTCACCGGCCGGCGTGATCTCGGCCTTGGGCAGGTGCTGTTTCTCGTTGCGGTTGAGCGAAATGTTCTCGCGGGCCAGGCGGTCGCGTGCGGTGGCGATCTCTTCGCGGGCCTTGTCCATTTCCTGGCTGGCCTCGCCCAGTCCCTTGGCGGCTTCGTCCATCGCCTTGGCCACCACGCCCGTGGGGGCCTGGTTCTTGTCGGTCGGCTGGCACGCCGCCAGGGCGATCATGCCGAGCACGATGAGGGGGCGCGTCCGTGAAAGAGAAAGGTGCATGTCCGGTTCCTGAAAGGGGCGGGCCCGGGTGGGCCCGCCTGGAAAGGCTGACTGGCGATTATTCGCTTTCGCGCCAGCGACGCAGATGGATCGCGCCGACGATCAGGGCCACGCCGATGGCGGCGCCGATCCACAGGTCCGCGGTGGCGAAAGCGTGCCAGCTGCGGGTCAGGTCGATGGCGTTGGCCAGTTCGTCCGGCGTGTTGATCTCGGTGTGCGGGTTGGCGGCGCCGCCTTCCAGCGTCGGGAACCACGCGCCCGGCACCACGCTCAGCAGACCGCGGTAGACCACCGTGTACCAGACCAGGTCGTGACGGATATCCAGGCCCGGCAGGATGTCGGTCATGCTGACGATCACGCAGGCCAGCACCGGCACCAGCACCGCCCACAGGAACGGCTTGCTGCGCGCCCAGGCCGAGCAGAACATCAACCAGCCGACCGCAGGCAGCGACCACATCATGTACACGGGCAGCGAGCTGATCACGCCGCCGATCACACGCAACGGGTGGGAGTGGGTGAACATCGCGCCACCGGCCGGCAGGCCGTTGACGGTGATGGTCAGGGCAGAGATCAGCCACATCGCCACGCCGATCAGGATGCCGATACCGATGGCCAGCAGCGGTGCCAGGACCAGCGCCCAGGCCAGCTTGGACAGCACCATGTGGGTGTCGGAGACCGGCAGCGACTTCCAGAACAGCACGCTGCGGTCGCGGCGGTCGTCGTAGAGGGTGCCCAGGGCGTAGAAGAACACCACGAAGGCCAGTACCACGCAGGCCAGGATCACACCGCCCAGCAGCATGCCGTCACCGATGCCGCCGACGATCTGGTGCGCCTTCTCCGGTGCATCGTCGATGACGAAACCGCCACCGTCCATCGACCGCCGTGCGGCGATGCTGCCGATCACGGCCAGGATCAGGTTCAGTACCAGGAAGATGCCGCCGGTGATCACCGGCGCCCAGAAGAAGCCTCCGCGGTTCTCCCAGAACTCGCGCTTGATCAGCCATTTGAACGCGCCCGGCTTGGAGGGCTTGCCCAACGTCGAAGTCACGGCGTTCATGCGTAGGTTCCTTTCATGATGGCGACGAACAGGTCGGCCAGGCCAGGGGTACGGGTTTCGCCCAGCGGGGCGAGTTGCGCCTGCGGCACGCCGTCGAACAGCAGGACGGTCTTGCCGAAGGGCAGGGCGCGCTCGTCGATGGGTTTCAGGGCGCGGGCCTGCTCGACCGCCTCGCCGCTGACGAGCACTTCGGTGTAACGCTCGGCCACTTCGTCCATCTGCGCGGTCAGCGCGATCCTGCCGTCGCGGATGAACATCACGTCGGTGAGGATGTGTTCGATCTCCTCGACCTGGTGGGTGGTGACGATGATGGTCTTCTGTTCGTCGAAGTAGTCCTCCAGCAGGCGCTGGTAGAACTGCTTGCGGTACAGGATGTCCAGGCCCAGCGTGGGCTCGTCCAGCACCAGCAGCTTGGCGTCGATGGCCATCACCAGCGCCAGGTGCAGCTGCACGATCATGCCCTTGGACATCTCGCGCACGCGCAGGTTGGGCTTGAGCTGGGTATTGGCCAGGAAACGCTCGCACTTGGCGCGGTCGAAGCGCGGGTGCACGCCGTCCACGAAGTCGATGGCTTCCTTGACCTTCATCCAGCGCGGCAGCACGGCCACGTCGGCGATGAAGCACACGTCCTTCATCAACTCGTCGCGATCCTTGCGCGGATCCAGGCCCAGTACCTTCAGCTGGCCTTCGAACGGAATCAGGCCCAGGATGGCCTTCAACGCGGTGGTCTTGCCCGCGCCGTTGGGACCGATCAGGCCGATGATCTTGCCGGCCTCGATCTGGAAGCTGGTGTCGTTCAGCGCAAGCTTGTTCTTGTAGGCCTTGCGCAGGCCGTGGGCCGACACCACGGCATTGGCGATTGCGGCGTTCATCACTTGTTCCCCTTGGATTGCAGCAGATCTTCGATGGACAGGCCCAGGCGCTCGATGCGCTCGGCGACGGCCGGCCATTCTTCGGTCAGGAACCGCTCGCGCTCGCTGCCGCGCAGCTTCTTGGACGCTTCGTCGGTGACGAACATGCCCAGGCCGCGGCGCTTCTCCACCAGGGCCTCGTCGGCCAGTTCCTGGTAGGCGCGCGATACGGTGATCGGATTCAGCTGGTACTCCGCCGCCACCTGGCGCACGGAGGGCAGGGCGTCACCCGGCTTCAGGATCCCGTCCAGCATCATGGCGATCACGCGATCCTTCAGCTGGCGGTAGATGGGGGCGCCGTCGCTCCATTGGATGGATGTCATGGCTCAGCTCCTCGGACGCAGCGATTGGCCAAAGGAGAAGTAGGGCATGGCCAGCGAGGCCCGGGCCCGACGCTTGTGTTGCCGTGCCTGCGGGTTGCCGTCATCGCCGGCGACCTCGGCGGCATCGGATTCCAGCGCGCCGACCAGCGCGGTGGATTCCACGTCGGCCGTGCGCGCACCGGTGACGGTCGCCAGCACGCCGATGGCCAGCAGCAGGCCGCCGACGGCCAGGCTGGGCAGTGTGTGGGTCAGTTTCTGGTTCATGGCATCCCCCCCTGAGTTGGGTGAGTGGTGTTGTATTCAACTATAACACCAAAACACAGGCCGTCAACTGGGTTGCGGGGTTTTGTCACCCAACTGAAGGCATACTTGTCATGTTCGTACTAGTGGAGTGGCTCATGGCATCTAAGTTGTTGAAATCAATAGCTTTTGTTGCGCTTCTGGGCGCCGCGTCAGCGGCCTTGGCGGCGGGTTTGCTGGATGTCAGCTATCGGCCGCTGACCGGCAAGACGCCCGTGAACCTGAAGGAACGCTATGCCGGCCAGGTACTGCTGGTGGTCAATACGGCCAGCAAATGCGGTTACACGCCGCAGTACGAGGGCCTGGAGGCCCTGCACCAGCGGTACACGCCCAAGGGGTTCGCCGTGCTCGGCTTTCCCTCCAATGACTTCAGGGGCCAGGAACCCGGCACCGAAAAGGAGATCCAGGAATTCTGCACGCTGACCTACGGCGTGAAGTTCCCCATGTTCGAGAAGGTCTCCGTGGTCGGCGAAAACGCCACGCCGCTGTACAAGGCAATGACGCAGGCGACCGGCACGGCGCCGGGATGGAATTTCCACAAGTACCTGATTTCGCGCGACGGGCGCGTGGTCGCCCAGTTCCCCAGCAAGACCAAGCCTGACGATCCGGCGCTGGTGGCCGCGATCGAGCGCGAGCTTGCGGCTCCGCGTGCGGCGCGCTGACGCTGCCGTGCAGGGCGACAGGCGTGCCACAATAGGCGTTTGGCGCCATCTTCCCGGCGCGGGCTCCAGGAGTGAAAGGATGAAGCGGTCGGTCCGCGGCGTAGCCGCGTTGTTGGGAATCTCGTTTTCTATGCTGGGAGGCAGCGTGGCTGCACAGGAAAAAACCGCGCTGGTGACCGAGCGCGACAAGGTCAGCTACGCCATCGGCGTGGACGTCGGCAATTCGCTGCAGCCGGTGGGTCCGTTCATGGACACCGCGGCGTTCGAGCGGGCGATCGTCAACACGTTCGCGGGCAAGCCGGCGCTGATTTCCGAACAGGAAGCGCAGGCCACCGACCAGCTGCTGCGCGTGAACCTGGCGGTGGCCGACGGCCAGCCTATCCCCGGCATGCCGCCGGGCAGCGCCCCGCCGCCGGTGGACAAGACCAAGGTGGGCCTGTTCCTGGGTACGTACGTCGTCGGCCCCTCGCTGATGCCGTTCAAGGACGAGATCGATCCGGCCGTGCTTGCGCAGGCGGTGCGCGCCGTGGCCGGCAAGACCGGCACGCCGCTGCTGACCGTGGAACAGGCGCAGACGGAGATGAAGGCCTACATGACCAAGCGCCAGGCCGGCCTTGCCCAGCGCAACCGCGAAGAGGGCGCCAAGTTCCTCGCCGGGAACAAGACCAAGCCGGGCGTGATCACCACGCCGTCCGGCCTGCAGTACATGGTGCTGCGGCAGGGCAATGGCCAGCGGCCCATGCCGACCAGCCGCGTGCGCGTCAACTACGAAGGAAAGCTGTTGAACGGCGAGGTGTTCGACAGTTCCTACGCCCGTGGCGAGCCGGCGGAATTCCCGCTCAACGGCGTGATCGCCGGTTGGACCGAAGGCGTGTCGCTGATGCCGGTCGGGGCCAAGTACCGTTTCTGGATCCCGTCCAACCTGGCCTACGGCGAGGGCGGCGCGCCGGGCGGCAAGATCGGACCGGACGCCACGCTGACGTTCGACGTGGAACTGATGGGCATCCTGCAATAAGCCCCTGATCCAATAACGGTTCCCAAGGGCAGGAAGTCAGCAGATGCGCGTCGCAATTTTCGGCACGGGTTATGTGGGTCTGGTGACGGGCACCTGCCTGGCGGAGGTCGGTCACGACGTGATCTGCGTCGATATCGACCCGGCCAAGGTGGACGGGCTCAACCAGGGCATCGTGCCGATCTACGAGCCTGGCCTGTCGCCCATGGTCAAGGCCAACCACGCCGCGGGGCGCCTGCGTTTCACCACCGATGCCGCGTCGGCCATCGCCCACGGCGACGTGCTGTTCATCGCGGTGGGGACGCCGCCCGATGAGGATGGCAGCGCCGACCTGCAGTACGTGCTGGCGGTGGCACGGACGATTGGCCGCCACATCGGGCGCCCGTGCACGGTGGTGAACAAGTCCACCGTCCCGGTGGGAACGGCCGACAAGGTGCGTGCCGCGATCGAGGTCGAACTGGCCGCGCGCGGCGCGGATGTCGCCTTCGACGTGGTTTCCAACCCCGAGTTTCTGAAGGAAGGCGATGCGGTCAACGACTGCATGCGTCCGGATCGTATCGTGATCGGAGCGGCGCACCCGCAGGCGGTCGAGCGGCTGCGGCGCCTGTACGCGCCGTTCAACCGCAACCACGAACGCATCGTGGTCATGGACGTGCGTTCGGCCGAACTGACCAAGTACGCGGCCAACGCGATGCTGGCCACCAAGATCAGTTTCATGAACGAGATCGCCAACATCGCCGAACGCGTGGGGGCGGATGTGGAGCACGTGCGCCAGGGGATCGGTTCCGACCCGCGCATCGGCTGGCACTTCATCTACCCGGGCGCCGGCTACGGCGGCTCCTGCTTCCCGAAGGATGTCCAGGCGCTGGCGCGCACCGCGCAGCAGCACGGCTACGTGCCCGAGCTCCTGCAGGCGGTAGAAGGCGTCAATGATCGCCAGAAGGGCCATCTTTTCGAACTGCTGCAACGCCACTACGACCGCGGCGAGGACGAAGGCGTGCGCGGCAAGACCTTCGCGGTGTGGGGGCTGGCGTTCAAGCCCAATACCGACGACATGCGCGAAGCCAGCAGCCGTAGGCTGCTGTCCGAGCTGTGGGAGGCCGGTGCGCGTGTCCGCGCCTACGATCCCGAAGCCCACGAGGAGGCGTCGCGCATCTTCGGTGAACGCGACGACCTGGTGCTGTGCCGGGATGCGTACGCCGCGCTGGAAGGCGCCGACGCGCTGTTCGTGGTGACCGAGTGGAAACAGTTCCGCAGCCCGGACTTCGTCCGCCTGCGCGATGCGCTGGGCGACGCGGTGATCTTCGATGGCCGCAACCTCTACGACCCGGTCGAGGTGGAGGCCGCGGGCATTGCGTATTACGGGATCGGGCGCGGGAGGTCCGTGCATGCAGGCTGAGCCGACACGACAGGGCGATGCACTGGAACGCCGACTGGTGGAACTGGAAACCCGTCTTGCGTTCCAGGAGCACTCGCTGAATGAACTCAGCGAGGCCCTGGCCGACGCGCGCGCGGAGAACCAGCGTACGGCGCTGCTCCTGCGTCACATGGTGGAAGAGCTGGGCAAGGTGCGTACCTCGCTGTTCGAGGACCCGGCCAGCGAGCCGCCGCCGCCCCATTATTGATACGCTGCCGCCACGGCACGTCCCCACGAACGACTCATGAGCGATTCCCTTCGAGACCAGTTGCTGGGCCTGGGCTTCAAGCCGGCGCCCAAGCCCGAACGCAAACCGGAAGCACGCAAGCCAGACGCACGCAGGCCCGGCCCGCGGCCGCCCGGCAAGGGCGCTGCGCCGCCGCCGCGCACCGGCCCGGGCGGCAAGCCGCGGCCGTCGCAGGGACAGTCGCGCAAGCCGCGTTCGCAGGAAGAGATCGATCTGGCGAAGGCATACGCCATCCGCGCCCAGCGCGAGAAGGACGAGCGGATCGAAGCCGAGCGCGTGAAGCAGGAGGAGGCCCGCCTGCGTCGCGAGGCGAAGGCCAAGCTCGAGGCCTTCCTGAAGGACAAGGCGCTGAACGATGCCGAGGCCGACATCGCCCGGCATTTCCCCTACGGCGGCAAGATCAAGCGCATCTACGTCAACGCCGAGCAGCTGAAGGCGCTCAATGCCGGCGAGCTGGGCGTGGTGCAGCAGAATGGACGCTACCTGCTGGTGACATCCGACGTGCTGGCCGAAGCCGAAGCGATCTTCGCGGCGGCCGTGGCGCTGAAGGTCGACCCGAACGCGACCGCCGAGGAAGACCCCTACGCGGATCCGAAATACCAGGTGCCCGACGACCTGGTGTGGTGACCCGGGCGGGTGACGGCATGCGCCTGTGCCTGTTGCCGGGGCTGGATGGCACCGGTCGTCTGTATGCGCCGCTGATTCAGGCATTTGGCGATGCGGTCGAGGTCGAGCCCTGGACGTACGACAGCGGCCATTTCCACAGCTATGCCGCGCTGGCCGATGCGTTCGAGTCCACAATGCGGCGCCATGCGGATGTCGTGCTGGTGGCCGAGTCCTTCGCCGGACCGCTGGCGGTCATGCTCGCGCACCGGCACCCTGCGAGGGTAAGGGCCGTCGTGCTGGCGGCCAGCTTCGTGCACAACCCGCTTCCGGTCAGCGCCCTGTTGGCCAACGTGCTGCAGCGGATGCCGGCCATCACGCCACCGGTATTCGCGCTTGAGCGACTGCTGGCCGGTGAGGGTATGCCGTCGGACCTGCGAAAAGAACTGGACCTTATCCTCGACGCGATACCGGTGGATGTGCTGCGGCGTCGCGCGCTGGCTGCCCTGCGGGTGGACGTACGTGATGAGCTCGCGGGCCTGACCATGCCGCTGCTCTATCTGCAGGCCGGGCACGACCGGTTGATCCGGCCCCGTGCGGGACGCGACATCGCACGTCTGGCGCGCAACGCACGACGGGAGACGATCGCGGCCCCCCACTTCCTGTTTCAACTCGCTCCCGTAGAAGCCGCAGCGGCGATCCGGCGCTTCCTCAGTCAGCTGCGCTGAATCGACCGGTCAGTTGCATCAGGCGGTGCGAGAAGGCGCCGGACGCACCAGCCACCGCCACACGATGACGGCGGCAAGCAGGGCGGTGGCCGACGACGCCACGAAGGCGGTCTCGCCGCCGAAGCGCCACAGCTGTCCCGCCAGCAATGCGCCGCACACCCCGCCGACGCCTGACGACAATCCATAGAACACGCCCTGGCCATGGCCGTTGAGGCGACCCGGGAAGAATCGCACCAGCAACTGCATGGCGGCCGCGAAGAACGCGCCGAAGTTCAGTGCATGGGTCAGCTGGGCCAACACCATCAGCGGTGTGTTGTCGGGAAACAGCGCCGTCATCAGCCAGCGGACGGATGCGCTGAGCAGGGCGAACATCAGCACGCGCGCAGCATCCCAGCGACGGAAGATGCGGCTGGAGAGGAAGAACACGGCGATCTCGGCCAGCACGCCCACGGTCCACAGTACGCCCTGCGTTGCGGTGCTGTAGCCGTGTTCGGAAAGGTAGATCGAGAAGAACGTGTAGAACGGACCGAACGACACCTGGGTCAGGAATGCGGCGACGAAGAACGCGATGACGTGGGGCTGGCGCAGGCGTGCGCGGAAGCCTTCGTCCGCTGCCGTCCGCGAGGCGTCCGGGTCGTGCGCGTACCGGTTGATCAGCGCCGACCCCAGCACGGCCGCCAGCACCGGCAGCATCAGCCAGGGCAGGGCGCCGATGCCGAGCCGTCTTGCATCGATCAGCCAGCCGAACGAGGCCACGACCACGATGAAGCCGATCGACCCCCATACGCGGATCAGGCCGTAGCGATCGCTGCGCGCCGCCAGGTGCGACATGGTGATCGACTCGAACTGCGGCATTACGGCGTTATAGGCGAAGCAGAACGCCGTCATCACGACGAACAGGCCCACGTAGTTCAAGGGCAGCAGGAACAGCGCAAAGCTGCCCACGGCCAGCGCGCACCCCAGGTGCAGCCAGCGGATCGGCTGCGGCGAGCGGGCGGCCAGCGTCGTCCACAACGAGGGCGAGACGATGCGCGTGGCGTACCACAGGCTCATCAGCACGCTGATGGCGGTGACGCCCAGCCCGCGCGATTCCAGGTACAGGCTCCAGTACGGCGTGAACGCGCCCAGCACGGCGTAGTAGAAGAAATAGAAGCTGGACAGCCGCGCGGCGGGATAGTCCGACATGCCGGTCGTCGCGTTCATGGTGCCCGGTCCGCGGACGCCGCTGCGGACGTCATCCGGATGGGGCAGCAGGGGAGGGGCGACGGCATGGCGGGACGACCACGGAGAAGGTGGCGCATTCTAGCCGGGCGCGCGCCGCCTCATTCCGGATCGTAGTCCAGGTTCGAGGCCAGCCAGCGCTCCACCTGCGCGATTTCCACGCCCTTGCGCCGGGCATAGTCCGCCACCTGTTCCTTCGACACCCGCCCCACCACGAAATACTGGCTCTGCGGATGGCTGAAGTAATAGCCGGACACGGCCGCGGTCGGCAGCATCGCGAAGCTCTCGGTCAACGACATGCCGGCATGGCTGCCCGCATCCAGCAGGCGGAACAGCGTGGCTTTCTCGCTGTGCTCCGGGCAGGCCGGATAACCGGGTGCCGGGCGGATGCCGATGTACTTCTCCGCGATCAGTGCTTCGTTGTCGAGCGTTTCGTCGGCGACGTAGCCCCAGAACTCGGTGCGCACGCGCTGGTGCAGGCGTTCGGCCAGCGCCTCGGCCAGGCGGTCGGCCAGGGCCTTGAGCAGGATGGCGTTGTAGTCGTCGTGGTCGGCCTCGAAGCGGGCCACGTGCGCGTCGATGCCGATGCCGGCGGTGACGGCGAACATGCCGATCCAGTCCTGCCGCCCGGAGTCTTTCGGGGCAATGAAGTCGGCCAGGCAGAAGTCCGGGCGTTCGACCGGCTTGTCGACCTGCTGGCGCAGGAAGTGCAGGCGCTCGCTGCGTCCGTCGACCGTCAGTTCGACATCGTCGCCGATGCTGTTGGCCGGCCACAGGCCGAACACCGCCTTCGCCGTCAGCCATCGCTCGTCGACGATCTTCGCCAGCATCGCCCTCGCATCCCGGTACAGTTCGCTGGCCTGCGCGCCGACCACGTCGTCGGTCAGGATCGCCGGATACTTGCCGAACAGTTCCCAGGCATTGAAGAACGGCGTCCAGTCGATGCAGTCCACCAGTTCGTCGAGCGGGTAGTCGTCGAACACGTGCAGCCCGGGCTGGCGGGGCGCGGGCGGCGTGTAGTCGGCCCAGCCGCCATCGAACTTCTGTCCGCGTGCCTTCTCCAGCGATACCAGGCGCTTGGCGTCGCCGCGGTTCTTGTGGCGTTCGCGGATCTCGGCGTAGTCGGCGTCGTTGGCGGCCACGAAGGCGGCACGCATGTCGCGCGAGATCAGCGACTGCGCCACGCCGACCGCGCGCGAGGCATCCTTCACCCAGACGGTGGGAGCCTGGTAATGCGGATCGATCTTCAGCGCCGTGTGCGCGCGTGAAGTGGTCGCGCCGCCGATCAGCAGCGGCGTGTCAAAGCCCTGGCGCTGCATTTCGCGCGCCACGTGGGTCATCTCCTCCAGCGACGGCGTGATCAGGCCGGACAGGCCGATCAGGTCGGCGTTCTCGGCTTTCGCGGTGTCGAGGATCTTCTGCGTGGGCACCATGACGCCCAGGTCCACCACATCGAAGTTGTTGCAGGCCAGCACTACGCCGACGATGTTCTTGCCGATGTCGTGCACGTCGCCCTTGACGGTGGCCATGACGATCTTGCCGTTGGACTTGCCGACATCGCCGGTGCGCAGCTTCTCGGCCTCGATGAAGGGCAGCAGGTAGGCGACGGCCTTCTTCATCACGCGCGCGGACTTCACTACCTGCGGCAGGAACATCTTGCCGGCGCCGAACAGGTCGCCGACCACGTTCATGCCGTCCATCAGCGGACCTTCGATGACGTCCAGCGGACGCGCGGCCTGGCGGCGCGCTTCCTCGGTGTCCTCGTCGACGAAGGCGTCGATGCCGTGTACCAGTGCGTGCGCCAGGCGCTCGCGCACCGGCTTCTCGCGCCAGGCCAGGTTCTCGACCGGCGCCTCGCCCTTCCTGCCCTTGTAGCGGTCGGCGATCTCCAGCAGCCGTTCGGTCGCGTCCTTGCGGCGGTTGAGGATCACATCTTCCACCCGCTCGCGCAGCTCCGCGTCCAGATCGTCGTAGACGGGCAGGCCGCCGGCATTGACGATGCCCATGTCCATCCCGGCCTGGATGGCGTGGTACAGGAACACCGAGTGGATGGCCGCGCGGACCGGTTCGTTGCCACGGAACGAGAACGACACGTTCGAGACGCCGCCCGACACGTGGCAGTGCGGCAGCGTCCGCTTGATGATGCGCGTGGCTTCGATGAAGTCCACGGCGTAGTTGTCGTGCTCCTCGATGCCGGTGGCGACCGCGAAGATGTTCGGATCGAAGATGATGTCTTCCGGCGGGAAGCCCACCTCTTCGGTCAGGATGCGGTAGGCACGCGTGCAGATCTCGACCTTGCGCGCGCAGGTGTCCGCCTGGCCGGTCTCGTCGAAGGCCATGACCACGGCGGCCGCGCCGTAGCGCAGCACCTTGCGGGCATGCTCGACGAAGGCTTCTTCGCCCTCCTTCAGCGAGATCGAGTTGACCACGCCCTTGCCCTGCAAGCATTTCAGGCCGGCCTCGATCACGCTCCACTTGGAGGAGTCCACCATCACCGGGATGCGCGCGATGTCGGGCTCGGAGGCGATCAGGTTGAGAAAGCGGACCATCGCCTTCTCGGAATCGATCAGGCCCTCGTCCATGTTCACGTCGAGGATCTGGGCGCCGTTGGCGACCTGCTGTCGCGCGACCTCGACGGCTTCCTCGTAGCGTTCTTCCTTGATCAGCTTGCGGAACTGCGCACTGCCGGTGACGTTGGTGCGCTCGCCCACGTTGACGAACAGCAGGTCGGGGGTGATGACCAGCGGTTCCAGGCCCGACAGCCGCGTATGGCGTGCGGCCGCGCTCATGCGGCCTGCTCCAGGCTGGCGGGCAGCCGCCGCGGCGGCAGACCGGCGACGGCCTCGGCGATGGCCCGGATGTGGGCGGGCGTGGTGCCGCAGCAGCCTCCGACCAGGTTGAGCAGGCCGGACTGGGCGAACTCCTTCAGCGTGGCCGCCATTTCCTCCGGCGTCTCGTCGTACTCGCCGAAAGCGTTGGGCAGGCCGGCGTTGGGATGCGCGCTGACATAGGCATCGGCCACCGTAGCGAGCGTCTCCACGTGCTCGCGCAGGTCCCGGGCGCCCAGCGCGCAGTTGAGCCCCACCGACAGGGGGCGGCCGTGCGCCACGGACGTGTAGAACGCCTCGGCGGTCTGGCCCGACAGCGTGCGTCCCGACGCATCGGTGATGGTGCCGGAAATCATCACCGGCAGGCGCCCGCCACGCGCCTCGAACACTTCTTCGATGGCGTACAGGGCCGCCTTCGCGTTGAGCGTGTCGAAGATCGTCTCGACCATCAGGGTGTCCGCCCCGCCGTCGATCAGGCCTTCGATGGCCTCGCGGTAGGTGCCGCGCAGTTCGTCGAAACTGGTGTTGCGGAAGCCAGGATCGTTGACGTCCGGGCTGATCGACGCGGTGCGGCTGGTGGGGCCCAGCACGCCGATCACGAAGCGCGGCTTGTCGGGCGTCGTGGCCTCGATGGCGTCACAGCACGCCCGTGCGACCTGCGCACCGGCCTTGTTCAGCTCGTACACCAGGTGTTCGAGGTGGTAGTCGGCCTGGCTGATAGACGTTGCGTTGAACGTGTTGGTCTCCACCAGGTCCGCGCCCGCCTCGAGGTAGGCGGTATGCACGCCGGCGATCACTTCCGGCTTGGTGAGCAGCAGCAGGTCGTTGTTGCCCTTGAGGTCGTGATCGCAGCCGGCGCCGTGTTCATGCGCGTGCTGCGCATCGCAGCCGGTGGCGAAGCGTTCGCCGCGGTAGTCGGCTTCCTGCAGGCCGTGGCGCTGGATCATCGTGCCCATGGCGCCGTCGATGACCAGGATGCGTTCTTCCAGGGCCTGGAGCAGCAGTCCGGCGCGGGCAGGGTGCAGCCAGGGGAGGGTCTTCATGGCTTCACCGCGGTCAACGAAAGCACTTCGAAATGGGGCGGACGGCGCTCCCGGGTGACGGTCTCGGCATTGGCGATCTCCAGCCCGGCCTTCTCGGCGAACTTGCGCAATTCCTTTTCCGAGAAACCCAGGTTGACGTGGCCGTAGGCTTCCACGACCGAGCGGTGCTCATGCCTGGCCAGGCTGCTGAGCAGCAGGCGGCCCCCTCTGCGCAGCACGCGCGCGGCTTCCGCCACGGCCTGTGCCGGCTTGGTGGAATAGGTGAGCGCATGCATCAGGACCACCAGATCGAAACTGGCGTCCTTGAACGGCAAGGCATGCATGTCCCCCTCGCGGACTTCCACGTTGGGGAAACGGCGCAGCCGCTCGCCGGCGGCCGCGACGACGCGGGCGCTGGTGTCGATGCAGATGTACCGCTTGGCGTGCGGCGACAGAAGTTCGGCCAGCACGCCGTCGCCGGAGGCGATGTCCAGCACGTCGCCCGTCTCCAGCAAGGGCAGCGCGGTGCGCGCCAGCGCTTCCCAGGTGCGCCCGGGGGAGTAGTGGCGCTCCATGTCGCCGGCGACGCTGTCGGCCCAGTTCTGGTCGGCGGCACGATTGGCCAGCACGCCGGCCACGCGTTCGGCGTCCTGGCGCAGCAGCGGATCGTCGCTGCCGTCGCGCAGGCTGCGCCAGAGTTCGCGCTGGACCGTGTCTAGGTTGTCCTCGTCGAAGCGGTAGTAGGCCGAAACCCCCGCGCGGCGATCGCGCACCAGGCCGGCTTCCTTCAGCTTGGCCAGATGGGTGGATACGCGCGGCTGTGCCAGCTGGGTGATGGCGGACAGTTCGGCCACCGTCAGCTCCTCGCGGGCCAGCAGGGCCAGCAGGCGGACGCGGGTGGCGTCGGCGAACACCTTCAGCCGGGTCGACCAGGCTTCCAGATCCATGAATATCTTCCTATCGCGATATAGAGATATTTTGACGGCCTGCCCCGGGCCGGGTCAACCCACGGCATACGGCCACGCATGGTCGCGGGTTACAATTGGTATTCAATGTTTGTCTGTCGAGGGGTAGCCGTGGATTTCGCGTTTAACGAAGAACAGTTGATGATCCAGGACGTCGCGCGCCGGATCGCCCAGGAGAAGATCGGCCCCAGCGCCGAACACCACGACAGGACCGGCGAGTTCCCGCTCGAGAACATCCGCCTGCTCGGCGAGAACGGCCTGATGGGCATCGAAGTCCCCGCCGAATATGGCGGCGCGGGCATGGATCCGATCGCCTACGTGCTGGCCATGATCGAGATCGCGGCGGGCGATGCCGCGCACTCGACCATCATGTCGGTCAACAACTCCCTGTTCTGCAACGGCATCCTGACCTTCGGTACCGAGGAGCAGAAGCAGAAGTACGTGCGCGCCATCGCCGAGGGCCGCGAGATCGGCGCGTTCGCGCTGACCGAACCGCAGTCGGGCTCCGACGCCACCGCGATGCGTTGCCGCGCCGTGAAGCACGCCGACGGCAGCTTCGTCGTCAACGGCAAGAAGAGCTGGATCACCTCCGGCCCGGTGGCCAAGTACATCGTGCTGTTCGCGATGAGCGAACCCGATAAGGGCGCGCGCGGCATCACCGCGTTCATGATCGATACCGAGAAGGCCGGCTTCCACCGCGGCAAGACCGAGCCGAAGCTCGGCATCCGCGCATCGGCGACGTGCGAGATCGAGTTCACCGACTACGTGGTGGGCCCGGAAGACGTGCTGGGCAAGGAAGGCGAGGGCTTCAAGATCGCCATGGGCGTGCTGGATGCCGGCCGTATCGGCATCGCCAGCCAGGCCATCGGCATCGCGCGGGCCGCCTACGAGGCCACGATCGCCTACGTGAAGGAGCGCAAGGCGTTCGGCGCGCCGATCGGCACGTTCCAGATGACCCAGGCGAAGATCGCCGACATGAAGTGCAAGCTGGACGCCGCCACGCTGCTGACGCTGCGTGCGGCGTGGGTGAAGGGCCAGGGTCAGCGCTTCAGCAACGAAGCGGCCATCGCCAAGCTCACCGCCTCCGAGGCGGCCATGTGGATCACCCATCAGGCGCTGCAGATCCACGGCGGCATGGGCTACTCGAAGGAAATGCCGATCGAGCGCTACTTCCGCGATGCCAAGATCACCGAGATCTACGAGGGCACCAGCGAGATCCAGCGCCTGGTGATCGCCCGCAACGAGACCGGCCTGCGCTGAGGTCTGCCCGCATCCGCCGAAGAAGGACGCCGCCCCGCAGGGCGGCGTTCTTCGTTCGGTGGCACGGGTACGCACGACCCCCGTCTTTGGTCATGGGACCACGGGGCCGACCGTCCGCTAGAGTGGCCCGATGCGGGGGTGCGTCCCCCGTTTTCCTCCTGGAGACCCCGATGCGCAAAACCCTGATCGTCTGTGTCCTCACCCTGGCGCTCGCCGCCTGCGACAAGGGCAATGCCCCGGCGGCCGGCGCTGCCGACACCGCGGCCCCGGTGGCGTCCGCCGCCGACATCGCCGCCGAGAGCAAGCGGCTGAACGAGTGGTTCGACAAGAAGTACGAGGAACAGTTGAAGTTCAGCCCGATCCAGCTGACCTTCCAGGGCCGCAAGGACCTGTACGACCAGGTCGACGACATGTCCGAGCAGGCCCAGCGCGACCAGGTCGCCTGGCAGAAGGCCAGCGTCGAAGAGATGGAGAAGACCTTCGATTACGCCAAGCTCGACGACGAAGCCAAGCTGTCCTACGACCTGTGGAAGCTGCAGTACGAGAACGCGCGCGACGGCCTGCCGTTCATGGTGGACGGCTACGCCTTCGACCAGATGAACGGCGCGCAGGGCTTCTGGCCCACGTTCCTGATCAGCTTCCACAAGGTGGAGGAGGAATCCGACTACACCGCCTACATCGCACGCCTGAACGCCACCAGTCGCGCATTCGACCAGTTGCTGGAACGTGCGCGCGCCTCGGCCGCGCAGGGGATCCGTCCGCCCAAGTTCGCCTACGAGGGCGTCATCGATCAGGCGAAGAAGGTCATCACCGGCGCCCCCTTCTCTGCGGGCAAGGACGCGGCGATCTGGGCCGACGCCCAGGCCAAGGCGGACGCGCTGGTGAAGGCGGGCAAGATCGACGCCGCCCGCGCCACCGCGCTGAAGGATGAGGCGCGCAAGGCGCTGCTCGAGCAGTTCAAGCCTGCCTACGATCGCGTGATCGCATGGAGCGAGGAGGAGCTGCCGAAGGCGGCGGTCAACGCAAGCGGCGTGGGCAGCACGCATCCGAACGGCAAGGCCTACTACGAGTACCAGCTGCGCCAGATGACCACCACCGGCATGACGGCCGAGGAGATCCATGCGCTGGGCCTGAAGGAAGTGGAGCGCATCAAGGGCGAGATGACGGCACTGAAGGACAAGGTGGGCTTCAAGGGCGACCTGGATGCCTTCTTCGCCTTCATCGACAGCGACAAGCAGTTCAAGTACCCCAACACCGATGCGGGCCGCCAGGCCTATATCGACGATGCCACGCGCGCCATCGACAACATCAAGAAGGTGCTGCCGGAGTACTTCGGCCTGCTGCCGAAAGCGGACCTGGTGGTGAAGCGCGTGGAGGCGTTCCGCGAACAGGACGGCGCCGCGCAGCACTATTACCCCGGCACGCCGGACGGTTCGCGCCCGGGCATCTACTACGCCCACCTGTCCGACATGAATGCGATGCCGAAGCCCGAGCTGGAAGTCATCGCCTACCACGAGGGTCTGCCGGGCCACCACATGCAGATCTCCATCGCGCAGGAGCTGACGGGCGTGCCGAAGTTCCGCACCCAGTACAACACCACGGCCTACGCCGAGGGCTGGGGCCTGTACGCGGAATGGCTGGCCAAGGAAATGCCGGGCACCTACCAGGATCCGTATTCGGAATTCGGCCGCCTGAGTTCGGAGATGTGGCGTGCCATCCGCCTGGTGGTGGATACGGGCCTGCATGCCAAGGGCTGGACCGAGCAGCAGGCGGTGGAGTACTTCGACGCCAACAGCGCGGTGCCGCGTGCCGCGATCGAGTCGGAGGTGATGCGTTACCTGACGAATCCTGGCCAGGCCACCGGCTACAAGGTGGGCATGATCAAGATCCAGGAACTGCGCCGGAAGGCGGAAGCCGAGCTGGGCGGGAAGTTCGACATCAAGGGCTTCCACGACACCGTGCTGGGCGGCGGCGCACTGCCGCTCATCCTGCTGGAGCGGCGCGTGGACCAGTGGATCGCGAAGGAGAAGGCCAAGCAGGCCTGATCCGTTTTCCGTGCAACCAGACACGAACCCCGGCTTCGGCCGGGGTTCCTGTTTCTGCGGTCAGTGCGCCTTGTTGAGGAGGGCGAGGTTCGAAGGAAGCCATGCATCGAAAGTCGACGGCGCACGGCCGGTCAGCGTGGCGAAATCATCCGTCACCTCGGCCAGGTCGCCCGCGGCCGTGGCCACATCGAACGAGGTGAAGACGTCCGCCAACACGGGCGGGAAGCCATGCGCGCGCAGTCCCTCTGCGAGTTGCTCCGCGGTGACGTCGACGACGGTCAGCGGCCTGCCCGTGGCGGCACTGACTTTCGCGGCAATCTCGCGTGCGTTCAGCGCCTGGGTGCCGGTCAGCGTGAGGGTGCGGTTCCCGTTGCTGTCGGAGGCAAGCGCGACGGCGGCAGCAAGGGCCAGGTCATCGCGAGCGATGTAGGACACGCCGCCTTCGCCGGCGGCGGTGACCCATTCGCCCGATGCGAGCGCGGACGGGAGTGCGTAGGCCAGGTTCTCCGCATACCAGGCGTTGCGCAGGAGCGTCCGCCCCAGGCCCGACGCCGCCAGTGCCTGCTCGGTGCCCAGATGGTCCGGCGCAAACGACACGTGCGAGATGTCCGGCGAGGGCAGCGAGGTGTAGACGACATGCTTCACCCGGGCCTCCACCGCCGCCTGCACGGCGGCGCGATGCTGCACCAGGCGCTTGCCCGGCTCCAGCAGGGTATCGGTGCTGACCAGCAGCAGGCGGTCGGCGCCGCGGAACGCCTCGGCCAGCGTGTCGGGCCGGTCGAAGTCGGCAGCGCGCACGGTCACGCCCTGGGCGGCGAGATCGGCCAGCGCCTCGGGCTTGCGGCTGGTGGCGATGACGCGGGCCGGGTCGATATTCAGGGTGTCCAGCAGGTGGCGCACGACGGCGCGACCGAGATGACCGGACGCGCCGGTGACGAGCAGGGTGGGGGCGGACATGGAAACTCCTTGGCTTGGTAACGAAAAGGACATTGGTTACCCTATGGTAGTAAAGGCGTCTGAGCCCACAAGCAGGGCGTTGGAAGTAACCCGGTTACTGCGCGGTAACCGATCCCGGAGTCCTTCATGACCCTGCACCGCCAATCGCTGATCCTCGTCGAAAATTGCCCGATCCGGGACGTGCTGGACCGCCTCGGCGACCGCTGGACCGTGCTGGTGCTGCATGAACTCGCGACCGGAACACTGCGCTTCTCCGAGATCCGCAAGCGGGTGGCGGACATATCGCCACGCATGCTCGCGCAGACGTTGCGTCACCTCGAGCAGGACGGCCTGGTCCGCCGTGAAGTGTTCCCGACGGTACCGCCACGCGTGGACTACGCGCTGACACCGCTGGGCGAGTCCTTCTTCGAGCGCGTGGAAATGCTGGCCCAGTGGGCAGCCGATCACCACGACGAGGTCCGCGCCGCACGCAAGGCCTACGTGGCGCCGGTGGCGAACGCGCCGAAGTAGGCGCAAAAAAAGCCCCGGCATGCCGGGGCTTTCTCATTGCATCGACCGCACGACGGGTCAGTGTCCGGGCGCGGTTTCGCCCTCCACGGACGGCGCCGTCTCGTCGGCATCCTTGCGGTCGTGCGCATGGTCACGCGCCAGGTACAGGTAGAACGCCGGCAGCACGAACAGGGTGAACATCGTGCCGATGGTCATGCCCGAGGCGATCACCACGCCCATCGAGAAGCGCGAGGCGGCGCCCGGGCCGCTGGCGATCAGCAGCGGGATCATCGCGAACACCAGCGCCGCGGTGGTCATCAGCACCGGGCGCAGGCGGATGGCCGCCGCCTCCTCGATGGCCTCGCGCTTGGACAGGCCACGCTCGACCTGCAGCTTGTTGGCGAACTCCACGATCAGGATGCCGTGTTTGGAGATCACGCCGACCAGCGTCACCAGGCCTACCTGGGTATAGATGTTGATGCTCATGCCGGGGAACGCTTCGATCTGCATGAATCCCAGGATGCCGCTGAGCAGCGCCAGCACGTTGAGCGTCAATAGCGCGCCGCAGATCGCCATCGGCACTGTCAGCAGCATGATCAGCGCATCGCGGAAACTCTCGAACTGCGCCGACAGCACCAGGAAGATGACGATCAGCGCCAGTGCCAGCGTCACCAGCATCGCCGCGCCTTCCTGCTTGAACTGGCGCGACTCGCCGGCGTAATCCACCGAGTAACCCTGCGGCAATACCTCCTTTGCCGCCTGGTCGAGGATGGCCAGCGCCTCGCCCTTGCTCACGCCGGGGCGCGGGGCGAAGGTGATCGACACCGCGTTCAGCTGCTGGAAGCGCTTGAGCGATTGCGGCTGCGCGCTTTCCTTCAGGGTCACGATAGTCGACAGCGGGATCAGCTCACCGTCGCGGGTGCGGGTGTAATAGTTCTCCAGGTCGCTGGCATTGAGGCGGTCGCTGCGCTGCACCTGCGGGATCACCAGGTACGAGCGGTTCTGCATCGCGAAGCGGTTGGTGTAGCCGCCGGACAGCATGGCCGCCATGTCGGCCGCCAGCGTACGCATGTCGATCCCCAGGCTGGCCGCCTTGTCGCGGTCGATGTTGACCTCGATGCGCGGCTTGTCGATCTTCAGGTCCTTGTCCAGGAAGATGAAGCGCTTGCTCTCCATCGCCTTCATCAGGATCTGGTCGGCCAGTTCGGCCAGCTGGCTCAGCTCGCCCACGCCGCCGATGACGAACTCGCCGCCACCGCCGTCGCCGCCGGCGCTCGGCAACGAGGGGGGCACCAGCGCGAAGATGTTCAGGCCGCTGACCTGGCTCATCTTCGGCTGTAGCTCCTGCTGGAGCACCGCGTTCGTGGAACGGTCGCGCTCGCTCCACGGCTTCAGCACGAAGCCGGCCATCGCCATCGGGCTGGCGCCACCGCCGCTGCCGCCGAAGCCACCGTTGAACAGGAAATAGTCCTGCACCTCGGGCACGCCCTTGGCGATCTGGGTGACCTCCTCGGTGTAGCGCTCCACATAGTCCAGGGTGGAGTAGGGGTCCGCGCTGGCGACCGAGAAGATGAAGCCCTCGTCCTCCAGCGGCGCGGGCTCCTTCGGCGCGGTGATGTACAGGAACACGCACGAGACCAGTACCAGCAGGCCGAACACGCCGACCACCGACTTCGTTTCCAGGGTGCCGTGCAGGCGCCGCTGGTAGCCGGCGTTGAGCTTGTCGAAACGCGTGTCCAGCCACTTCTCCAGCTTGCCCTTGCCCCCCTCGCTGTGGGGCTTGAGCATCTTGGCGCACATCATCGGGCTGAGCGTCAGCGCGATCACGCCGGACAACAGCACCGAGCCGGCCAGGGTGAAGGCGAACTCGGTGAACAGCACGCCGGTCAGGCCGCCCTGGAAGCCGATCGGCAGGTACACCGCGACCAGCGTGGTGGTCATCGCCACGACCGGCCAGGCCAGTTCCCGTGCGCCCTTGATCGCCGCGTCGTGGGGCGACATTCCCTCCTCGATATGCCGGTGGATGTTCTCCAGCACGATGATGGCGTCGTCCACGACGATGCCGATCGCCAGCACCATCGCCAGCAGGGTCAGCAGGTTGATGGTGAAGCCCATCAGCAGCATCAGGAACAGCGAGCCGACCAACGACAGCGGCACGGTCACCGCCGGGATCAGCACGCTGCGCAGCGATCCCAGGAACAGGAAGATCACCACGATCACGATGACCACCGCTTCCACGATGGTGCTGACCACCTCGTCGATGGCGTCCTGGATCTGCTCGGTGCTGTCGTAGGGGATCGTCGCCTTGATGCCTTCCGGCAGCTGCGGGACGATCTCGTTGTCCCACAGCGTGCGCACGTTCTTGATGACGTCCAGTGAGTTCGCGTCCGGGGACACGAAGATGCCCATGAACGTCGCGGCCTCGCCGTTGATGCGCACCGACGTGCCGTAGCTTTCGGAACCCAGCTGCACGTCGGCCACATCGCCGAGCCGCACGATGGCGCCGTTCTGTTCGCGGATGATCAGCTGGCGGAACTCGTCGGCGTTGCGCAGGTCGGTACGGGCCGTCATGTCGATGGCGACCATCTGGCCTTTCGTGGAACCCACCGCCGCCAGCACGTTGTTCGACGACAGGGCGTTGGACACATCGCTGGCCGTCACCTGCAGGGCGGTCATGCGGTCGGGCTTCAGCCAGATGCGCATGGCGAACGTGCCCGCCCCCAGGATGTCGGCACGCTGCACGCCCGACACGGTGACCAGCTTGGGCTGGACCACGCGGGTCAGGTAGTCGGTGATCTGGTTGTTGTCCAGCGTCTCGCTGGCGAAGGACACGTACATGGCCGCGATCTGCTGGCCCTGCTGCAGGTCGATCACCGGGTCTTCCGACTCCGGCGGCAGCTGGCCGCGCATCTTGTTGACCTTCGCGGCGATCTGGGTGAGTGCCTCGTTCGGGTCCTGGTCCAGGCGGATGTAAGCCTGGATCTGGCTGACGCCGGCCGAACTGGTCGAACTGAGGTACTCGATGCCTTCCGCGCTGGCGACTTCCCGCTCCAGCGGCGTGGTGATGAAGCCCTGGATCAGGTCCGCGTCGGCGCCGTAGTACACGGTGCTGATGTTGACCACGGCGTTGCGCAGTTCGGGGTACTGGCGCACGTTCAATTCGGTGAACGAGCGCAGGCCGAACAGCAGGATGAACAGGCTGACGACGATCGCCAGAACCGGTTTGTTGATGAAGATGTCGGTGAATTTCATGCCGGCGCTCCGTCAGCGGTTCTCGGGCTTCGGCTGTGCCTCGCTGACCGGCTGCACCTTGTTGTTGACCACCACCTCGGCATCGTTGCGCAGCTTCAGCAGGCCGCTGGTGGCGACGCGTTCGCCCGGCTTGAGGCCTTCGGTGACGGCGATCAGGTCACCACGGGTGGCGCCGGTCTTCACGAAGCGCTGGCGCACCACCAGCTTCTTGCCCGTCAGGGGCTTGCCCTGCATGTCCTTCTCGCCTTCGGCACGCTGCACTTCCTGGATCACGTACACCGCATTGCCGTAGGGGTTGAAGCTGATGGCGGTCTGCGGCACCACCACCACCTTGCGGCTGTCGCCGGTGTCGAAACCGACGTGCGCGAACGCGCCGGGGCGCAGGTTGTACTCGGGGTTGTCGAGCGTGGCCTGGACCTTGAAGTTGCGGGTGGCGGCATCGACCTGCGGCTCCACCGCGGTGACCTTGCCTTCGAAGACCTGGCCCGGCAGCGCATCGACCGTGGCGCGGATGACGGTACCCGGCAACACCTGGCCGACCTGGCGCTCGGGCAGGGTGAAGTCCAGGTAGATCGGGTCCAGCGCCTGCAGGCTCACGATGGGATCGCCCGGGTTGATGAACTGGCCCAGGTTGACCTGGCGGATGCCGAGCACGCCGTCGAACGGCGCGCGGATGGTCTTCTGCGCGATCAGCGCACGCTGCGCCTCCACCTGGGCCAGCGAAGTCGCCGCCACCGTGGCGCGCTCCTCGGCTTCGGCCTGCGAGACCAGCTTGTCGCGCGCGAGCGCCTGCCAGCGGTCGCGCTGGACCGCGGCCAGCTTGGCCGAGGCTTCCAGCGACTTCAGCACGGCCAGTTCATTGGCGGTGTTGAGCTGGGCCAGCACTGTCCCGGCCTTGACCGGCTTGCCCACGTCGATGGACAGGCTGCGCACCACGCCCCCGGCTTCGGTGGTGACGTCGGTGCCGTTGACGGCCACGAACGTGCCCACGGCCTGCTGCGCGTCGACCCATTCCTCTTCCTTCGCGGTCCAGTCGGTCACCGTGGAGGCGGGTTGGGGCATGTTGTCGAAGAAGTCGTTCATGCCCTTGCCCATGATGGCCTTTACGGCGAATACGCCGCCAAAGATCACCACCACGCCCACGAGCATCAGGATCATGCGCTTGGTCGTGGAGGGCGTTTTCCGTGCGTTGGGGTCTTTCCGTGTCATCGGGGAGGTCTTCGGCAGTCAGGGGAGGTCGTCGGGGCGACGAACGGGCGGGGGCCGGTTCGACAGCATGAAGCGCCGGATTATCACGATTTGAGACGCCGGCTAGAAGTGCGGATGGTTTACCCGGCCCGCGCCGCCTTCAGTTCATGTAAGGCGAGGGCGCCCCGTACGACACGCGGACAACGGGTCATCGCGGTCAAACGTCAGGCTAGGCTGTCCTGGATGCAAAAAAAGCCCCGGCAGCGCCGGGGCTCTTTCATGGGCCGGGGCCGGCATCAGCGGGAAGCCGGCTTGCCCTGTTCCTCCAGGTATTCCTTCGACGGCTCGTCCATCCGGTCGCCCAGCATCCGCCGGACCGATACGAAGAAGACCGGGATCAGCAGCAGGCCGAGGAATGTGGCGAAGAACATGCCGCCGATGACGCCGGTGCCGATGGCATGGCGGGCATTGGCGCCCGCACCGGTCGAGATGGCCATCGGCAGCACGCCCATGATGAAGGCGAACGAGGTCATGAGGATGGGACGGAAGCGCAGGTGCGACGCCGAGATCACCGCCTCGCGCAGCGTCTTGCCCTGCTTGCGCTCCATGACCGCGAACTCGACGATCAGGATGGCGTTCTTGGCCGCCAGGCCGATGATGGTGATCAGGCCGATCTTGAAGAACAGGTCGTTCGACAGGCCACGCAGCATGGTGAACAGCACCGCGCCCAACGCGCCCAGCGGCACCACCAGCAATACGGCCACCGGGATGGACCAGCTCTCGTATAGCGCCGCGAGGCACAGGAACACCACGACGATCGACAGCACCATCAGCAGCGTGGCGCTGTTGCCGGCCAGGATCTCCTGGTACGACATGCCGCTCCAGTCGTAGCCGAAGCCCTGCGGCAGCTGGTCGGTCACGATGTTCTCCATCGTCGTCATCGCCTGGCCGGACGAACTGCCCGGCGCCGCCGAACCATTGATGTTCACCGCGGAGTAGCCGTTGTAGCGGGACAGCGAGGGCGGCACCGACGCCCACGATGACTGCACCACGTTGGACAACGGGATCATGGCGCGGCCACCGCTGGCATCGGTCTGCTGGTTGCTGGGCGAGTAGATCCTCGCCAGCGATTCGGCACCGGTGCGGTACGGCGCGTCGGCGCGCATGTTCACCCGCTTGATGCGGCCTTCGTAGAAGAAGTCGTTGACGTATACCGGCGCCAGCATCAGCTGGATGCCGTTGTAGATGTCGCTCAACGACATGCCCATCGCCTGCGCCTGCACGCGGTCCACGTGCAGTTGCAGCTGCGGGGCATTCTCCAGCGTGTTCGGGCGCACCGCCATCAGGCTCGGGTCCTGCGCGGCCGCGCCCAGCAACTGGTTGCGCGCCGCCATCAGGGCCTGCTCGCCCAGTCCGGCACGGTCCTGCAGCCACATGTCGAAGCCGCCGAACTGGCCCAGGCCCTGGATCGTCGGCAGGTTCACCACGAAGATCTGCGCGCCCTTGATGCCGTAGAAGCGCTGGTTGGCCTGCTGGATGAACTCCGGCACGGTGATATCGCGCTCGTCCCAGGGCTTGAGCCGGATGAACGCCATGCCGACGTTCTCGCCGCGACCGAGGAAGCTGAAGCCGGCCACTTCCATGACGCCGTCGAACCCGTCCATCTGCTGCAGTGTACCTCGGACCTGGTTGAACACCTGCTTGGTCTTCTGCAGCGAATTGCCTGGCGGCAGCTGGACGATGGCAAGTGCGTAGCCCTGGTCCTCTTCGGGCACGAAGCTGCTGGGCAACCGGGTGAACAGGAAGCCCGCCAGCACCGTCAGCAGTGCGAAAACGATCATCCAGCGCGGCGCATGCTTGATCGCCGCGCCGATGTGGCCCACGTAGGTCTTTTCGAGCTTGCCGTAGTACTTCTCGAACGTGCGGAAGATGACGTTCTTCTTCTCGTGGCTGTCGTGCTCGTGCTGCTTGAGGAAGGTCGCGCACAGCGCCGGGGTGAAGCCCAGCGCCAGGAACGCGGAGAACGCCATCGAAATGGCGATGGTCAACGCGAACTGCTTGTAGATCTCGCCGGATGCACCACCCTGCAGCGCCGAAGGGATGAACACCGCCGCCAGCACCACGGTGATCGCGATCACGGCGCCGGTGATCTGGCCCATCGCCTTGATCGTCGCCTCGCGCGGCGGCAGCTTTTCCTCGGCCATGATGCGTTCGACGTTCTCGATCACCACGATGGCGTCGTCGACCACGATGCCGATCGCCAGCACCAGCGCGAACATCGTCAGCTGGTTGATGGTGAAACCGATGACGCTCAGGCCCCAGAACGTGCCCAGCAGGGCGACCGGGATGACGAGGGTGGGGATGATGGTGGCGCGGAAGTTCTGCAGGAACACCAGCATCACCAGGAACACCAGGATCACCGCCTCTATCAGGGTCTTGACCACTTCCTCGATAGAGATCTTCACGAACGTGGTGGTGTCGTACGGCGAGAACCAGGTGACGCCCGGCGGGAAGCTGGGCTGCAGCTCGTCCATCTTGGCGCGTACGGCCTCGGCCACGTTCAGCGCGTTGGCGCCCGGCAGCAGCTGGATGGCGAACGCGCCGACCGGCTTGCCGTTGAACTGGGTGTCGAAGCCGAAGTTCTGCGCGCCGAACTCGACCCGGGCGACATCCTTCAGGCGGACCGTCGAGCCGTCGTTGTTGGCGCGCAGGATGATCTGCTCGAACTGCTCCGGCGAGGTGAAGCGGCCTTCGGCCGACACCGTCGCCGTGAACGCCTGGCCTTCGGGCGCGGGATCGGAACCGATCGAACCGGCGGCGAACTGCACGTTCTGCGCGCGCACGGCGGTCAGCACGTCCGTGGCCGACAGGTTGAAGCCCTGCAGCTTGCCCGGGTCCAGCCACAGGTTCATGGCGTACTCGGACCCGAAGTGCTGGGTGCTGCCGACGCCAGGCACGCGCGCGATCTGGTCCAGCACGCGCGAGGCGACGATGTCGTTCAGGCGGTTGCGGTCGATGCTGGCGTTCTCGGACTGCAGGCCCACCACCATCAGGAAGCCGGCGTTGGCCTTGGCCACCACCACGCCCTGGGCGGTGACTTCGCTGGGAAGGCGCGGGGTCGCCAGCGACACCTTGTTCTGCACCTGCACCTGGGCGATATCCGCGTCGGTTCCGGTCTGGAAGGTCAGGGTGATCGAGGCCTGGCCCGACGAACTGGAGCTGGAACTGAAGTACAGCAGGTTGTCGATGCCGGTGAGCTGCTGCTCGATGACCTGGGTGACCGATCGCTCGGTGGTTTCGGCGCTGGCGCCAGGATAGGTCGCGCTGACCGTGACCTGCGGCGGCGCGATCGAGGGATAGGATTCGACGCCCAGATTGAGGATCGAGATCACGCCGGCCAGCGAGATCAGGATCGACACGACCCAGGCGAAGATCGGATGGTTGATGAAGAACTTGGGCATGGGGGAGGGTCCTTCTTACTCGGCCTTGCCTTGCGTGGGCGCAGGTTTGGCCTGGGCCGCCTTCGCGGCGGCGGCCTGCTCGGCGGTCACGCCCTTGGCCGGCGCGCCTTCCTTGACCTTCTGCAGGCCCTCGACGATGACCTGGTCGCCAGCGGCAAGGCCTTCGGTGACCAGCCAGTCGGCCCCGAGCGCCTGCTGCGTGACGACGTTCTTGCGCACCACGTTGCCGTCCTTGCCGACCACCATCGCGTAGGCGCTGACGGTATCGCGCTGGATCGCACCCTGCGGGATCAGGAACGCGCCCTTCTGCTCGCCCAGCGTGGCGCGCAGGGTGACGAACGTGCCCGGCAGCAGGGTACGGTCCGCATTCGGGACGGTGGCGCGCAACGAGACGCTGCCCGTCGCGGGGTCGACGACGGTGTCGGAGAAGTCCAGTGTGCCGGTCCGGTCCAGTGCCCGCCCGTTCGGCAGCACGATCTGCACCGTGCGCTGGCCCGCGCTGGCCAGTTCGACCTTGCCTTCGCCCTGGGCCTGCTGGATCGCCTGCAGCTCGCTGGAGCTCATCGAGAAGTTGGCGTACAGCGGATCGATCTGGTCGATCGTGGTCAGCAGCGTGGCGTCGCCCTGGCCGACCAGCGCGCCTTCGGTGACCTGCTGCTTGCCCGCGCGGCCGGCGATCGGCGCGGTGACGCTGGCATAGCCCAGGTTGATGCGGGCGGTCTCCACGTTGGCGCGCGCCTGCTGCACGGCGGCGGCGGCGCTGCGTTCGGCGGCCTCGGCGTTGTCGAGGTCGGACTTGGAAACGAACTTCTGCGGCGCGAGCTGGCGGGCGCGGTCCGCGGCGACCTTGGCGTTGGCATAGGTGGCCTGCGCCGAGGCCAGGTTCGCCTGTGCCGCGCTGAGCGACGCCTGCAGTGGCGCGGGGTCGATCAGGAACAGCACCTGGCCTTCCTTCACGTCGCTGCCTTCCTGGTACACGCGCTTCTGCACCACGCCGGCCACCCGGGCGCGCACGTCGGAGCTGCGGTAGGGCGACAGGCGGCCTACCAGGTCACGCTGCAGCGGCACGTCCTTTGGCGTGGCGGTCATCACCACGACCTCCGGCGGCGGCATCTGCGGCTGTTCGGGCTTGCTGCAGGCAGCCAGGACCGCCAGCAGGGCGCTGGCCAGGGCGAGGGAACGGATGGGGGACGTCATGGGGAAGCTCCGTTTCTTTTTCTTGGAGACATGGGGAGGGGGTGCAGCGGGTGGATCCGGCGACCCGGCACCGGTCTTGGCGAGCTGGCGTGCTCGTCGTCGCGCGGCGCGAACGCACGCAGGAAGGTGTCCACCGCGAACGTGGACCACCGTTGACGCGCCAGGCGGCCGGCGCGATGGGGCACGCCGAAGCGCTGTCGCTCGAAATCCGTTCCCACGATCATGCTGAGCAGCAGCTCCGCGGCGTAGTGAGGATCGTCATGCCTGAGCCGGCCCTGGTCCATCGCGTGCTGCAGCCAGGTGGCCAGGCGCCGCAGGAGAGTATCGCAGGCGTCGCGGTACAGGTCGCGCGCTTCCTGCGGAAATTGGTGCGCTTCGGCGGCCAGCAGCTGACTGGCGGCGACCACGGAAGGATCGGACAGGTGGCGCAGGTGCTCTTCCGCGAAAGCCAGCAAGGCTTCGCGCGGCGCCTCGGGCGTGGGGGACAACCGTGCGGTGGCCAGCTCCTGGTGCTCGGCGATCACGCTGCGCAACAGTTCCTGCTTGCTGCCGAAATGCGCATACAGGGTCTGCTTGGAGCAACCGGCGCGCGCCGCGACCGCCTCCATGCTGATGCGGAAGCCCTGTTTGGCCATGAGTTCGCGCACGGCTTGGTGGACACGGCTGCGACGTCGATCGAGCGCGGAGAGGGGGGAGGAAGGGCGCATGCGGATTGGACTATACCGTCCAGTTTAGAAATTTAACAGCCTTGATTCCGCGCCATTTCCGTGCACAGCGCGGGCCACACGCGCGTCGAAGCATCAAGGCGACAGCGGCTTCCGCCATGCGCCACCGCATGGTGTCCGCAGGCGCGCGCATCCTGCCGTCCATGCGCGGGCAAACAAATCCGGCCAAGGTTTGCAAGCATTGCTTATGTGGCCGCGCAACAAGTCTTGTCATGGTGTCGGGGGATACAATGACCATTCGACTACCACTTGTTGAGCCACTCTCTGCATGAACGCTGCACGCAGCCCGAAGAAAGCCTCGAAACAGACGTCCAAACCGGAAGCCTCCAAGGCCACCCAAGCGGTGACCCCGAAGGCGACGCCCACCAAGAAGGTGGCCGCCCGACCGGTGCAGGCGGCGAAGGCCGCGAAGGGCAAGGCAGGGGTGGCCACGACGGCGGAGGCGTTCACGCTGGCTCCCATCCTGGACGCGATCCGCAAGCGCATTTCCGGCGCCAGCGCCCAGGCGGAAGCGCGTACCTTCGCCGAAGCCTTCTACAAGCGCATGGAGGAGGACGAGTACCCGCACCACGGCGCCGAGGGCTGGGCCGCCATCGCCACGGACATGCTGGCGTTCGCGCGCCTCCGCAAGCCGGGCGCGGCGAACGTGCGCGTGTTCAACGCCACGCAGAAATCGCACGGCTGGGATTCGCCGCACACGGTGCTGCAGATCGTCAACGACGACATGCCCTTCCTCGTCGATTCGGTGAGCATGGCGCTGGCCGAGATGGGCGTGGGTGTGCACGTGCTAGGGCATCCGCTGGTGCGCTTCACCCGCGACCGGGCCGGCAAGGTCACTGCCGTGGGCGAGGGCAAGCACGAGTCGCTGATGCTGCTCGAGATCGACCGCCTGCCGCCGGAGGAGATGGCGCAGGTCGAGAAGCGCATCCGCAGCGTGCTGGACGAAGTGCGTGCCATCGTGCGCGACTGGTCGGCCATGCGCGAGAAGATGCTGGCCCTGGCCGACGACATGGCCACCCGCCGCATGCCGGCCGATGACGAAGGGCGTCGCGAGGCGCAGGAGTTCCTGCGCTGGGCCGCCGCCGATCACTTCACGTTCTTCGGCTACCGCGAGTACCGCGTGGAAAAGGGCACGGGAATCCTGGCGGCCGTCGAGGACAGCGGCCTGGGCCTGCTGCGTGAGGGCGACACCACGCCGCCGCGCAACATCAAGACGCTGGCCGCGCACTACCTGCCGCAGGGCGGCTCGGTGGACGCGCTGATCCTCACCAAGACCAACCGCCGTTCCACCGTGCACCGCCCGGGCAACATGGACTACATCGGCGTGCTCGAGTTCGACGCCAAGGGCAACCCCATCGCCGAGCAGCGTTTCATCGGCCTGTACACCTCCAGCGCCTACAACCGCCGCCCGTGGGAGATCCCGCTGGTGCGCGAGCGCCACGAATACGTGATGCAGAAGTCCGGGCTGTCGCCCAGCGGCCACAGCGGCAAGGCCCTGCGCCACATCCTGGAAACGCTCCCGCGCGAGGAGCTGTTCCAGTCCAGCGATGAGGAGCTCTACCGCACGGCGATGGGCATCCTGGGCCTGCAGGAGCGCGTGCGCAGCAAGCTTTTCCTGCGCCGCGACCGCTACGGCCGTTTCTATTCGGCGCTGGTCTACATCCCGCGCGAGCGCTTCAATACCGACGTGCGCCTGCGCATCGAGTCGCTGCTGAAGGACGCCATGCGGGGCGAGTATGTCGACAGCAGCGTGCTGTTGGGCGAATCGCCGCTGGCGCAGCTGCACATCACCATCCGTCCGAAGGCGGGCGAGCAGGTCGAGGTCGACACATCGGCGCTGGAAGGCGACATCGCCCACCTGCTGCGCAACTGGCAGGACGACCTGCGCGAAACCCTGATCGCCCGTCACGGCGAATCCAAGGGCCTGCTGCTGGCCGGCGGTTATGGCCGTGCGCTGCCGGCGGGCTATATCGAAGTCGTGTCGCCGGAAGGCGCCGCGCGCGACGTCGAGCACCTGGCCGCGCTGACCGGCAAGGACGACCTGCGCCTGAGCCTGCACGAATCACGCCGCAAGCGTCCGGGGCAGGGGCGCCTGCGCCTGAACCTGTACCGGCAGGAAACGGACATCCCCCTGTCCGACGCGCTGCCGCTGATGGAGAACATGGGCCTGCGCGTGATCTCCGAGCATCCGTTCCGCCTGGAAACCGCACAGGGTGCGCGCTACATCCAGGAGTTCGAGGTCGAGCCGGTCAACGGCGCATTCGATGTCGAGCGCCTGGCGCCTGCGTTCGAGGAGGCCTTCGCGCGCATCTGGCGCGGCGACGCGGAGAACGACGGCTTCAACAAGCTGGTGCTGGCCGCCGGGCTGGCCTGGCGCCAGGTCGCGCTGCTGCGCGGCTACTGCAAGTACCTGCTGCAGACCGGCGTGCCGTTCTCGCAGAGCTACGTGGAAGAAACGCTCAACCGCTATCCGCTGCTGGCCCGCCTGCTGGTGGAGCTGTTCGAGGCCCGTTTCGATCCGGCGACCGGCAGCGAGAGCAAGGCCCAGATCAAGGAAGGCCAGGACCGCTTCGCCGAGCAGCTGAAGGCGCTGGCGGGCGACGACGAGGCGGCCGCCAAGACGCTGGCGGCCCTGGTCGAAGCCCGTGGCGGCAAGCGCGAGCAGCAGATCGAAGCCGCGCACAGGGCGCTGCTGAAGCTGATGGACCGGGTGTCCAGCCTGGACGACGACCGCATCCTGCGCGGTTTCATGGGCGCGATCGAAGCCACGCTGCGCACCAGCTTCTACCAGCGCGGCAAGGACGGCCAGCCGGCCCACACGATCAGTTTCAAGTTCGATTCGGCCAAGGTGCCGGACCTGCCCAAGCCGCGTCCGTACCGCGAGATCTTCGTGTACGGCCCGCGCGTGGAAGGCGTGCACCTGCGCTTTGGTCCGGTGGCCCGTGGCGGCCTGCGCTGGTCCGATCGACGCGAGGATTTCCGCACCGAGGTGCTGGGCCTGGTGAAGGCCCAGATGGTGAAGAACACCGTCATCGTCCCGGTCGGTGCGAAGGGCGGCTTCTTCGTCAAGCGTCCGCCGGTGGGCGGCGACCGCGATGCGGTGATGGCTGAAGGCATCGCCTGCTACAAGCTGTTCATCCAGGGTCTGCTGGACATCACCGACAACATCGTGGGCAACAGGATCGTGCCGCCCGTGGACGTGGTGCGCCACGACCAGGACGACCCGTACCTGGTGGTCGCGGCCGACAAGGGCACGGCCACGTTCTCCGACATCGCCAACGGCCTGGCCCTTGCGCACGGCTTCTGGATGGGCGACGCCTTCGCGTCCGGCGGGTCGGTGGGCTACGACCACAAGGGCATGGGCATCACCGCCCGCGGAGCCTGGGAATCGGTCAAGCGCCACTTCCGCGCGCTCGGCCGCGATTCGCAGACGCAGGACTTCACCTGCGTGGGCATCGGCGACATGTCCGGCGACGTGTTCGGCAACGGTATGCTGCTGTCGGAGCACATCCGCCTGGTCGCGGCGTTCGATCACCGCCATATCTTCCTGGATCCAAACCCGGATGCGGCCAGGTCGTTCAAGGAACGCGCCCGCATGTTCAAGGTGCCGCGCTCCAGCTGGGCGGACTACGACGCCAAGCTGATCTCCAAGGGCGGCGGCATCCATCCGCGCAGCGCCAAGTCCATCGACATCACGCCGGAAGTGCGGGCCGCGCTCGGCATCGCCGACGGCGTGAAGTCCATGACGCCCAACGAGCTGATGAGCGCCATCCTGAAGGCGCCGGTGGATCTGCTGTGGAACGGCGGCATCGGCACGTACGTGAAGGCCAGCAACGAGACGCACGCCGACGTCGGCGACCGCGCCAACAACGGCCTGCGCGTCGACGGCCGCGACCTGCGCTGCAAGGTGGTGGGCGAGGGCGGCAACCTGGGCCTGACCCAGCTGGGCCGCATCGAGGCCGCGCAGCACGGCGTGCTGCTCAATACCGACTTCATCGACAACTCAGCCGGCGTGGACACCTCCGACCATGAGGTGAACATCAAGATCCTGCTCAACGGCGTGGTGCAGGCGAAGAAGCTGTCGATGGACGCCCGCAACAAGCTGCTGGCGGACATGACCGGCGAAGTGGCCGACCTGGTGCTGTGGGACAACTACCGCCAGAACCAGGCCATCAGCCTGATGGAGCGCATGAGCGTGTCGCGCCTGGGTTCCAAGCAGCACTTCATCCAGACCCTGGAATCGCAGGGCCTGCTGGACCGCCAGATCGAGTTCCTGCCATCCGACGCCGAGCTGGCCGAGCGCAAGGCGCGCGGGCAGGGGCTGACGCGGCCGGAGCTGTCGGTGCTGCTGTCGTACTCCAAGCTGGTCGCGTTCCAGCAGCTGCTGGAATCCGATATCCCCGAGGATCCGTACCTGTCCAAGGAGCTGCAGCGCTACTTCCCGCAGCCGCTGCAGAAGAAGTACGCCACGGAGATGGAGAAGCACCGCCTGAAGCGCGAGATCATCGCCACGGCGGTCACCAACACCACCATCAACCGGATGGGCGCCACGTTCCTGCTGCGCATGCAGGAAGACACGGGCCGTTCGCCGGCGGAAGTGGCCAAGGCGTTCACCATCACCCGCGAGACGCTGGATGCGCGGGCGCTGTGGAACCAGATCGACGCGCTGGACGGCAAGGTGCCGGAGTCGGTGCAGATCGACGCTTTGCAGGTCATCTGGCAGGTGCAGCGCAACTTCACCCGCTGGCTGCTGACCCGGCAGGGTCCGATCCCCGCTATCGCCACGGCGGTGGAGCGCTACCACGATGGCTTCAACGAGATCCGCGCGGCCGATGGCGTGCTGCCCGACTCGCTGCGCCCGGCGTACAACGCCAGCCTGCAGGCGTGGAAGGACAAGGGCCTGCCTGCTGGGCTGGCCGGCCAGATCGCGGCGCTGCCGTATCTGGAGCCGTCCTGCGACATCATCGAGCTGGCGCGTGCGCGCAAGCTCAAGCCGGTCGAGGTATCGAAGGTCCACTACCGCCTGGGCGAGGCGCTGCACCTGCCCTGGCTGCAGGACCAGATCGAGGCCCTGAAGGTGGATGGCCGCTGGCATGCGGTGGCGCGAGGCGTCTTGCGCGACGAACTGGCCGCCCACCAGCGCACCCTGACCAACCAGGTGCTGTCGCTGCCGGGCGGCAACGCCGACGCGAAGGTCAGGGCTTGGCTGGGCCGCGACGATGCGGGCTTGCGCTTCACGCTGAACATGCTCGACGAGCTGGCGGCGCAGAAGACGCTGGACTACCCGACCGCATCGGTGGCGGTGCAGCGCCTGGGGCAGCTGGCCTCGCAGGGCTGAGCATCGCCTGCATGTGTCGACAAGGCGGCCTTCGGGCCGCCTTTTTTTTGTGGCCGCCCTTCATGGCAGCCACCCGGTGGGCCCACGCGACGCGTCGTCAGAAAGCGCTCCCGACGTTTTTTTATGTACGCTGTGCAGGCCCGACGATGGAGCCACGGATGACCACACCCCGCATCGCCTTCCTCGCCAGCCCCACGCCGGAGGCGCAGCAGGCATTGGCCGTGCTGCAGGCCGAGCATGGCGCGCATGCGCCCGACCAGGCCGATGTCCTGTGCGCGCTCGGTGGCGATGGTTTCATGCTGCAGACGCTGCACCGGCATGGCGCGCTGGGCAGGCCGGTGTTCGGGATGAAGTTGGGTACCGTCGGTTTCCTGATGAACCAGTACCGGCCCGACGGACTGATCGAGCGTATCGCCGCGGCGGAACCTGCCAAGCTGCGCCCGCTGGAAATGACGGCAATGACCGAATCCGGTACATCGATCTCGTCGCTCGCGTACAACGAGGTGTCGCTGCTGCGCCAGACCCGCCAGGCCGCGCACATCCGTATCGACCTCAACGGTGAGACGCGGCTGGACGAACTGATCTGCGATGGCGTGCTGACCGCCACGCCAGCCGGCAGTACCGCATACAACTTCTCCGCCCATGGGCCGATCCTTCCACTCGGGTCGAACACCATCGCGCTGACGCCGATCGCGCCGTTCCGTCCGCGCCGCTGGCGGGGCGCCATCCTCAAGGCCGACACCGAAGTCCGCTTCCGTGTGCTCGACCCCTACAAGCGGCCGGTCAGTGCCACCGCCGATTCGCACGAGGTGCGTGATGTGGTGGAAGTGACCATCCGCGAATCCCGCGACCGCATGGTCACCCTGCTGTTCGATCGCGAACACAACCTCGAAGAGCGCATCCTCAGCGAGCAATTCATGACCTGAGTCGCAATGTCTCCGGGACAGCGCGATTCCGCCGCACTGCGGCTTGCCGCCCTTTGCCGGCGCATGTTATCCAGCGCCGCGTAGCGGTTCGGTTCGCATCCACCCGGGGAGGGGTTCCGATGCAGTTGACATGCACGTTGGCGATCTTCGCCTGTCTGATTGTGGCCGATGCAGCGGCCTGCAACCTGTCCACCGGCACCGCGCCGTTCGCCATCGCCGCCGCTCCGTCGGCGGAGGCGGAGGCGGAGGCGGGCGTTGCCCTGCGCGCGCCGGCGCTGGAGATGGTCAGCCTGACACGCGGCATCAATGGCCGGGCATCCTGTGACGCCAGCGGTCTGCTGACATTGAGCGTGGAGTGGCCGCGGGGCACGGACTACAAACTGCGTGAGCTGGGCTTCGAGTTCCGCGTGGTAGGGGGCGAGGACAGGCTGTCCATCTTCCCGAAGGCCCCGGTGACCGGCCGCGTGGACGGGCGGCGAAGCGAGTTCGTCTTCCTCTGGCAGGACGGGCCACCGGCGCAGCAGCAGCCGATCGACCTGGTGGTGGAAATGCGTGCGGTCACGCCGGACAACCGGCGCGGACCGCCGGCCCAGTTGCGCATCGCGGCGCCGCCGGGGAGCTAGCGTCTCACGCGGTGCGCGCGGATGACGGATACTGTGCGCATGGCCGACAACACTCCCCGCCTGCTTACCGTCGCCGTCACCTCGCGTGCGCTGTTCGACCTGGAAGAGAGCCACGCCCTGTACGAGCGCGAGGGCGTGCAGGCCTACAGCGACTACCAGCGCACGCACGAGGACGACGTGCTGGCGCCCGGCATCGCCTTCCCGGTGGTACGCAAACTGCTGGCACTGAACGCCGGCGCGCCGCCCGATACGCCGCGAGTGGAGGTGATACTGCTGTCGCGCAACTCGGCCGACACCGGGCTGCGCATCTTCAATTCCATCCAGCACTACGGCCTGGGCATCGTGCGCGCCACGTTCACGGCCGGCGAACCCACCTGGCCCTACGTGAAGCCGTTCGGCACCGATCTGTTCCTGTCGGCGAACCCCGAATCCGTGCGCCGCTCGCTGGAACACGGGATCGCGGCGGCGACGATCCTGCCGGCCAGTGCGCCCCAGCAGCAACGCCACGAGCACCAGCTGCGCATCGCCTTCGACGGCGACGCGGTGATCTTCGGCGACGAGAGCGAACGCATCTCGCGCGAGCAGGGCGTCGAAGCCTTCGGCAAGCATGAGCAGGCGCGTGCGCGCGAGCCGTTGTCCGGTGGCCCCTTCCGCAACTTCCTGTCGGCGCTGCACCAGCTGCAGCAGGTGTTCCCGGCCGATGAACGTTCGCCGATCCGCACGGCGCTGGTCACCGCGCGCTCGGCGCCAGCCCACGAGCGGGTCATCCGCACGCTCCGCGAGTGGGGTGTGCGCCTGGACGAAGCGCTGTTCCTGGGCGGCCGCCACAAGGGGCCGTTCCTGGAAGCCTTCGGGGCGGACATCTTCTTCGACGACTCGCAGCACAACATAGACAGTGCGCGCCATCACGTCGCCGCTGGCCACGTACCGCATGGGATTGCCAATCCGTGATGCCTATCCCGATGCGCCTGTCCGGGCGCGGGGGGGTGCCTCGATAGGTATAGGCGAAGGCCACTCCGCAGCCGCGCGGAGTCTCGGGGAGAATGCGTCGTGTGCCTGGAAGAACGCGAAGGCCGCCTGCATCTGCTGCACCGGCGGAGGGAATGGGGCAGCCAACGGATCCTGGAAGAGAAGGTCTACGACCTGGAACTGCCTGCCGCCCGGAGCCGCGTATTGAAGCAGGGCGGTGAAGGGCCGGATTTCTGGGCGTACGTGGACGATGGGCGAAGACTGCACTACGTCAGCTACTGGCTGCCCAACAAGATCCGGTTGATGCGCGTGCCGCGTGAGGCACTTGCTGCATTCGAGGTGCTGTCACCGCATTACGCGCGTGTCGGCACTCGGCTTTACTGCAGGGGAGCCTGGGTGCCTGAGGCCGACGCGGACCGGTTCCAACTGATACCCGAAACCCGCTTCGCCCACGATGGCGAACGCGTCTACGCCTTCACGATCACCGAAGGGCTGGACGTGCTGGAAGTCGCCGACGGGCCGCCGTACTTTCTGCCGCGCTGCGAGCATTTCGCCGACCAGCGCGACTTCTACTGGCAAAGCAGTTGGACCCGCCGGATCGAACGCGTCAGCGGTGCAACGCCGGTTGATGCCTACGAAAAGAAGATCAGTCTGCTGGCGGTGCTCTGGCACGACACCGAGCCCCGGGACGAGGCCGAGGCACTCGCACGTGATGCCTTGCTTGACGACGTGCACACGATCGCCGATCTGTTCCGCTTGGCGCTGCCGGATGCGCGAGCCGCGTGGGCACGGGCTCCGCAAGCGACTGGCAGCCCTTCATGGGGCGGATCAGAGGGGCAGGCGGATATCGGTCAGACGCCAGCGCAGCCCCTGGCGCGTGATCACGAAGACGATCGGGTCGCCATCCCCGTCCTGCACCGTGGCGGTAAAGCGTGACAGGGACTCGTAGTGGTGCTCGGCGTGCTTCAGGGGCTCGGCCGGCACGGCGGGCGCATAGGTGTCGCCGCCGACCGTCTCGCCGACTGCGCGCTTCCAGGTCGCCCGCCCCTGCAACAGGGCGGCGATACCCATCGGCGTGACCAGCGTATCCACCCCCCGGCCGAGGACCTGGTTGGCCAGGGACAGCGCGGCTGCGCCGAACAGGCTGGACGAGACGTCCGGCCCGGCCTGGCGCGCGAGATAGTCCTCCACCTGTACGCGCAGGTTGACGCGCAGTGCGGGAAAATCCACGTGCCGCTCCAGCCTGGCGGTGTCCTGCTCGGCCAGTGCGGTGCGGATGCCGTGGAGGGCCAGGTAAGGACCGGCCGCGACGTAGCTGGCCAGGGCGACGATCGCGGCGAGCAGCAGGCCGATCACGAGGGGCTTCTTCATGGGCGGGGCCTCCGGTTCAGAACTCCAGGTCCAGTGCGGCGCACAGGTAGTCCACGAACGGCCCCAGTGCCTTGAGGTCGCCCGCCACGGTCTGCCGCAGGCGCGGCCCGGTCATCGTGGCATCGTCGAGCGAGCGCCAGAACACGAAGTTGCGGTGTTTCAGGTCCTCGATGAACGCGAAGTCGGTGGGAAATCCGCGCGGCGGCCGCACCAGCTTCTCGCTTTCCTCGAACTCGAAGCGCCGACGGAAGGACGCATCGTGCGCGGCTTTCTTCCAGCTTCCCGGATTGTCCAGGATGAACTGCCTCACCCGGCGCTGCGTGTCGGGCTCCGGATGCCACAGGCCGGCACCGACGAAGCACTCCCCCGGCTGCAGGTGCAGGTAGAACGACGGCGCGGGCACCTGTTTGTGGCGCTCGTGGAACAGGCGTGCGCCCTGCCACGACTTGTACGGCGATTTGTCGTTGGAGAAACGGGCGTCGCGATAGATGCGGAACAGCGAGCCGCCGACGGTCTTCGGGTCCGAGCGGAAGTGCAGGCTGACCGCGGCAAGGTCGGGCTGCAGGTCGGTCAGCAGGCGCAGGAATGGCTGGCGTACATGGTCTTCGTACTGCGCCTTGTGGGCGTTGAACCAGGTCTTGTCGTTGTGGCGGGCCAGTCCGCGCAGGAACTTGAAGCTGGCATCCGAGAAGTAGGTGGCCATGTGCCGATTGTAGTCAGGCCGGCGTCAAATGACCGACAGGATTGTCCTCGATGCGCGCTAGAGGCCCGCTTCCAACTCCTGGCGCCACTGCTGCAGCTTGTCCAGCTGGGCCAGCCGCCCGGCATCGCCCCCGTGGCTGGCGCGCAAGGCCGACAGTTCGGCATCGAAGCTCTCGAAGCTGTACTCCGACAGGTTGCTGCCCGCTGCAAGGCGGTCGCGACGGTAGGCATCCCAACGTTCCCGCTCTTCCGGCGCGAGCGTACCGGGCCAGTTGCGTGCCCGGTAGCGGAACAGCAATTCCGGCAGGCGCGCATCGCGGAACCCGAAATCGCGCTGGCCGAGCAGGGCAGGCGGCGTGGTGCGCACGTCGGTGAAGCGCCGCTTGTCCGCATCGCCCAGGAAGCCGTCGTACAACGAGGCGTCCACGTCGCCGGGTGTGCTGATGCGTTCGCCCGCGAACACCTGGCGCACCTTCTCCGCCAGGGCGGGGCCGGCCTGGCGCAGCGTCGCGGCGTGGCGCTCGCAGCGCGCCGGATCGATGCCCAGGCGGTCCATGTCGGCCGGCCGCAGGTGCGACCACGCCACCAGGGCGGGGGATCGGTTCAGGTGCACTTCCTTCAGCGGCACGCGCTGTTCACCCTCCGGCAGGTCGGCCGCCGGGGTATACAGCCGGTCGGCGATGTCGGCGGGCGCCATCGCCAGCAGCGGTGCCGGGTCGCTGTCCAGGTCGAACACGACCACGCGGTTGTCGATCCGCGGATGACGCGCCAGCGGCAACACCGGCGCCGCGCACAGCCTGCTGGCGGGGTAGCGCTGTGAAACATGCAGCACCGGCAGCATCGCGGTGGTATCCAGCAGGCGCGCGGCAAAGCGCTTGTCGCGCAGCTGCAGCGCGTAGTCCCACAGGCGCGGCTGCGCCTGGCGCATCAGCCGGGCCAGGCCGATGGTGGCGAACACGTCCGACAGCGCTTCGTGGGCATCGCCGTCGCGGACCCGGTTGGCCAGCGCCAGGTGCTCGAGCCTGAACGACGTGGCGCCATCCTCCCGCCGCGGCCAGACGATCCCGTCGGGCCGCAGCGCATGCATCAGCCGCATCACGTCCAGCAGGTCCCAGCGCGAGTTGCCGCCCCGCCACTCGCGCTCGTAGGGTTCGTGGAAGTTGCGGAACAGCCCGTGGCGGATGAATTCGTCGTCGAAGCGCAGGCTGTTGTAGCCGAGGGTGCAGGTCTCGGGGCGCCCCATCTCGTCGGCGATGCGCGCAAAGGCCTCGGCTTCGTTCACGCCTTCGTGCAGCGCCCGCTGAGGCGTGATGCCGGTGATCAGGGTGGCGATGGGCGAGGGCAGCAGGTCGTCCGCCGGCTGCACGAAGAAGCTGAGCGGCTCCTCCATCACGTCCAGCGCCGGCGTGGTGCGCACCGCGGCGAACTGGGCGATGCGACTGCGCCGCGGATCGGCGCCGAAGGTCTCCAGGTCGTAGAACAGGAAGCTTCCAGCCATCGCGGGCCTGCCTTCAGCGGTTCGTGGACATGGTGTGCTGCGCGACCCGCATGGAAATCGCTGCAAGAACGGCATGCCTGCCGAGGGCGATGCCTGTGCTCATCCCGGAATGTCCTCCAGCGGGGGCAGGGTGGCCACGACATCCGCGTCCACCGCGGTCCAGTCCAGCCCCTCCAGCGTCGCGCGCCCTTGCGTGTGGCGAACCAGCAGGTCGCGCTGCAGCTCGCTGCGGTGCCTGGCCAGGGAATACGGAATGCGCATGAAACTGACCATCGTGTAATGGGGGACGAAGCGGCCGGGGTGGCGCAGCTGCAGGGCCAGTTCCAGTTCGCGCTGCAGCAGGAAGCCCTGGTCGTCCACCTTGTCGCGCATCTCGACGTAGTTCTCCAGCGCCATCTGCTGGATGGCCAGCGCATCGGGCTTGCGCTCGGCTTCGAACGCAGCGAAAGCGGTGGCCAGGTCGTCGGTGGCCTGAAGGTGGCGTGCCAGGGCCACGCAGTCCTCGAACGCACAGTTCATGCCCTGGCCGTGGAACGGCACCATCGCGTGGGCCGCGTCCCCCAGCAGCACGGCCTGGCCGCTGAGATGCCACCGGTCCAGATACAGCGTGGCGAGCAGTCCGACCGGGTTGGCTTCCCAATCCTGTTCCAACTCGGGGATCAGCGGCACGGCGTCGGGAAAGTCGCGCAGGAACAGCGCCTTCGCCTCCGCCCCGGTGCGCACGCTGGTGAAGCTGGGGTCGCCCTCGTTCGGCAGGAACAGGGTGACGGTGAAGGTGCGTTCGTCGTTGGGCAGGGCGATGCACATGTAATGGCCGCGCGGCCAGATGTGCAGCGCATGGGGCTCCATGATGAAACCGCCATCCGCGGCGGGCGGAATTTCCAGTTCCTTGTAGGCGTGGTCGAGGAACTCGGTCCGCTCGCCCAGGTCCTCGCGTGCCTGCATCGCCGCACGCAGCGAGGAGCCGGCGCCATCGGCACCGACCAGCGCGGAGAAGGTGCATTCGATGCGACGGCCATCTCGGTCATCGACGAAGCACGCGACATGGGCGTCGAAATCGACGCCTTCCAGCCGGTGGTGGAAATGCAGGCGTGCGCCGGCCTGTTCGGCCAGATCGAGCAGCGTGATGTTCAGGTCGCCCCGATGGATGGACCAGATCACCTCGGAATCGTCGCGCCCGTAGCGTTGCAGCTGCTGGCGGCCGTCCAGCGCGTGGACCATGCGTCCGCGCATCATCACGGCCTGGCGCATCACGGCGGTATCGGCATCGGCCATGCGCAGCGCATGGCGGCCACGTTCGGCCAGGGCCAGGTTGATGGAGCGGCCGCCCTCGTAGCCCTTCACGCGCGGGTCGCCGCGCTTCTCATGCACGTCGACACGCCAGCCCGCACGCGCCATCAGCGTGGCCAGCAGGGCGCCGGCCAGGCCGGCCCCGATGATAGTGATGTGTCGCCGAGCATCAGTGCCCACGCTGTTGCCTCCGGGTCAGAACCCCCGCCACGTCTCGACTTCCTCGACGAAGCGGTGGACATCCATGTAGCGGTTGTACAGCGGGGCAGGGGAAATGCGGATCACGTCCGGCTCGCGCCAGTCGCCGACCACGCCCACGGACATCAGGTACTCGAACAGCTCGCGCCCGCGGTCGCGCCCGCCCGCGACGCGCAGCGACAACTGCGCGCCGCGCTGCGCCGGATCGGCGGGTGTGACGATCTGCAGCACATCGGCCAGGTGTGCCCGGATCAGGGCCTCCAGCAGGCCGGTCAGCTTCAGCGACTTGGTGCGCACCGCCTCCATGCCGCCGGCCTTGTCGAACAGCTCCAGTGAAGCGCGCAGGGGGGCCAGTCCCAGGATCGGCGGATTGCTCAGCTGCCACCCTTCGGCGCCCGGCGTGGGCACGAACTCGGGCCCCATGCGGAAACGGGTGTTCTTTTCATGGCCCCACCAACCCGCGAAACGCGGACGGTCCGTCTCCGCGTGCCGCGCATGCACGAAGCAGCCGGCGACGGCGCCCGGTCCGGAGTTGAGGTACTTGTAGTGGCACCACACCGCGAAATCCACCCCGCTGTCGTGCAGCCGCAACGGCAGGTTGCCCACCGCGTGCGCCAGGTCGACGCCGACCACGGCACCCTGCGCATGGCCGAGCCGCGCGATCTCCGCCAGGTCGAACGCCTGGCCGGTGCGGTACTGGATGCCGGGCCACAGCACCAGCGCCAGGCGCGGGCCGTGTTCGGCGATGGCACGCTCGATGGCGGCCATCGAGAACGTGCCGTCCTGTTGGTCCGGCTCCACTTCGATCAGGTCCGTCGCAGGATCGAAGCCGTGGAAGCGGATCTGGGACTCCATCGCATGCCGGTCGGAGGGAAACGCCCCGGCTTCCATCAGGATGGCCGGCCGCTCCGTGGTAGGCCGGTAGAAGCTCACCATCATCAGGTGCAGGTTGGCGGTCAGCGTGTTCATCGCGACCACTTCCAACGGCTGCGCGCCGACCAGTCGCGCCAGGGGTTCGCGTACCAGTTCGTGGTAGGTCATCCATTGCGCGCTGCCGTTGAAGTGGCCCTCGACCGCCTCGTTCGCCCACTTGTCCAGCACTTCGTTGATGTAGCCCCGGGCACCCTTGGGTTGCAGGCCCAGCGAGTTGCCGCAGAAATAGACCTGGTCGTTGTGCTTGTGGCGCGGAATCAGGAAATCGTTGCGGAGCGGCCGCAGCGGGTCGGCGGCGTCGAGCGCGATGATGTGGGTACGGGACAGCGGGTCGGTCATGGAGGCGTGGATGGACTGAGGTTGTCGTTGTGGGAGCGACGTGAGTCGCGATGAGGCTCTACTCTGGAACTGCGATCGCGACTTACGTCGCTCCCACAAGGGCTGGTCAAAGGAACCTCGACGCCGGCTGGCCCAGCCATTCCAGCGCCGTACCGTGATAGAGGCGTGCCTGCTGCGTGTCGTCGAGCCCGAGGGCCGCGATGCCCGCCCCGGGCTCCTGTTCGCCCAGCGGGAACGGATAGTCGGTGCCCAGCATCACCCGCTCGTGGCCGACGGTGTCCAGCAGGTAGCGCAGCGCGCGCGGATCGGCGACCCAGGAGTCGAAGTACACGCGGCCCAGGTAGTCGCGCGGGTTGCGGGGGTTGTCGGTGGCCACCAGGTCCGGGCGCATGTTGAAGCCATGCTCGATGCGGCCAATGGTGTACGGGAAGCTGCCGCCTCCGTGGGCGAAGCAGACCTTCAACTCGGGCAGGCGCTCCAGTACGCCGCCGAAGATCAGGCAGCAGGCCGCGCGCGACTGCTCCGCCGGCATGCCGACCAGCCACGGCAACCAGTACTTGGGCATCGACGCCGCGCCCATCATGTCCCAGGGATGCACCAGGATGGCCGCCCCCAGCTCGCTCGCCGCCTGGAAGAACTCGAACAACTCCGGCGCATCCAGGTTCCAGTCGTTGACATGGCTGCCGATCTGCACGCCCTGCAGGCCCAGCTGGTCCATGCAGCGCTCCAGCTCCTGCACGGCCAGGCGCGGCGACTGCAGCGGCACCGTGCCGATGCCGGCGTAGTGGCGCGGATAGTCGCGGCAGGCCGCGGCGGTGTGGTCATTGAGCGCCTGGTGCAGTTCCAGTGCGTGATGCGGCTTGGCCCAATAGCTGAACATCACCGGCACGGTGCTGATGACCTGCACCTGCACGCCGAAGCGGGCGTAATCGGCGATGCGCTCTTCCGGGTCCCAGGTCTTGGGCCAGATTTCGCGGAAGAACTTGCCGTCCTTGTAGATGCGGTGGCGGCCGTCGTCGCCGTGGTGGATCACCGGAAAGCGCACGTCCCCGTACTTGGCGGCCAGGTCGGGCCAGTCGCGGGGCAGGAAATGCGCATGGGTGTCGATCTTCAGCATCGTGGGATTGTAGGGGTGACGTGCCCGGAATTCGCGCTGCAGTGCCGAACGCGACCCGTCACGGAAAGGGCGTTCGCCGTCATCGTTCCAGCGCGTCGGACACGCGCTCGCAGGCGGCGATCAGATCGTTGACCAGGCGTCGGTCGACGTCCACGTGGCCCTCGTACTCGGCCAGGTTGCGCAGGTCGTGCGCCTTGGCCAGGACGCGCCACACCTCAGGGCCCAGGCCCAGGGTATGCGGCAGCACCTGGAAGACGATGTAGCGGTGGCGGGCGCGGAATCCCGCGCGGCGTAGCGCCGCCAGGCTCATCGCGTGCGCGGCGTTGTACGCCAGGTCGAAGCGGCTCTCCAGCGACAGCGCCTCGTTGTGGGCGTCGGCCAGGCGCGCGAGTCCCGAGCGGAGCAGGCCGGCGGTTTCCTTCTTGTCGGGCGGCTCCGGGCTGAGCGGGCCGCTGTGGGCGGCCAGCTTCTCAAGCGGCGAGGTCATCTTCGCCTCCGATCAACCATTGCCGCGGCTGTTGCAGTACGCGGCCGACGAAGCTGTTGCCGGCATCCAGGCGGCTGCGCAGTTCGTCGCGCGCGTATACGGTGGGATTGATCGGCCGGCCCAGCCGTTCGGCGACGGGATGCAGTGCCAGCATGATCTCGGCGTAAGCCAGGTCGTCCGCAATCACCATCAGGTCGATGTCGCTGCGGGCGGTGTCGCTGCCCTTGGCGATCGAACCGTACAGGAACGCGGCATGGATGCGGTCGGACAGCGGTGCCAGCGCTTCGCGCAACGGCTCGGCCAGGCCGAAGGTCTTGCGGACGATGGAGACGAGTTCGTCGTGGATCGGGGCGTCGGGGTTGGCGCGATAGCGCTTCTGGTTGCCGACATGCTCGACGGTCAGCAGGCCGCTGCCGGCAAGACGGGCCAGCTCGCGCTGGACGGCGCCGCTGCCGGCGCCCGTGGCCTGGATGAGCTCATTGACCGCATAGCTGCGCCCTGACTCGCCGAACAGGCAGGCCAGGACGCGTTGCTGGGTGGTGGTGAACAGCGCCCCGGACAGGCTGGCGGCGGCGTAACGCGCCGCGGCCTCGCTGACCTTCCCGGGACGGAGGGAGTCGTTCATGCCCATATCGGGCACGATAATGCCCAGATTGGGCAAGTGCAAGCTCAGGTGATGTCGGCCTGCGAATCCGCCTGCATCTCGTAACGGCTCGGCCGGGGGTTCAGATGGCCGCAGGCCTTGCAGGTGCGCAGGTCGTCGTTGCGGTAGAACGCTTCGAACACGCGGAAGAAGTCCTGTTCGATGTCGTTGAGGTGGAAGTACTCCTCGTACACCTTGTGGTTGCAGCGCTCGCAGAACCACAGCAGGCCATCGTCCTCGTGCGGCAGGCGTTTGCGTTCGATCACCAGTCCGACCGAGCCCGGCATCCGCTGCGGCGAATGCGGCACGCGCGGGGGCAGCAGGAAGATTTCCCCGGCGCGGAGCGGGATGTCGCGCGGGGCGCCATCCTCCTGGATGCGCAGCACCATCTCGCCCTCCAACTGGTAGAACCACTCCGGGCCTTCTTCGTAATGGTAGTCCGTGCGCTGGTTGGGGCCGCCCACCACCATCACGATGAAATCCCCGTCGTAGATGCACTTGTTGCCGACGGGCGGCTTCAGCAGATGCCGGTGTTCCTCTATCCAGGCCTGCAGGTTGAGCGGGTTCGGCAGCATGTCAGCGGCGCTCCGGCACGTGCGCGACGCACTTGAGTTCGATGGAGATGGGCGTGGGCAGTGCCGTGATGCCCAGCGTGGTACGGCACGGGGCCACCGCGGGATCGGGGAAATGGTCGGCCCAGACCCGGTTGTATCCGGGGAAGTCGCCCGCCATGTCGGTCAGGTACACCGTCACGTCCACCAGGCTTCCCCAGCAGGCACCGCTGGCTTCCAGCACGGCCCGGACATTGGCGAACACCGCGCGGGTCTGCGCCTCGATGCCGTTAGGAATCGCGTTCGTGGCGGCATCGCGCGGACCGATCCCCGAGAGGAACAGCAGGTCGCCGACCCGCCGCGCATGCGGGTAGTGGCCGACCGGCCTGGGCGCGGCGGCGACCTGCACGCCCTCATTCATCGCGTTTGCCCTTGGGCGGCACCGAGGCGAGGGCACGCTGGTAGGCCGGCTGCAGTTCGTCCTGCGCGGCCACATCCATGCCCAGCTCGCGCACGCGCCCATCGAACAGGCTGTAGACCCAGCCATGGACCGCCAGCGGCTGTCCACGCGCCCACGCATCCTGCACGACAGTGGTCTGGCAGACGTTGAAGACCTGTTCGATCACGTTCAGCTCGCACAGGCGCGCGTGCCGCAGGGATTCGGTATCGACCTGCCCCAGCAGGTCCGCGTGCTTCATCGCCACATCGGCCACATGGCGCAGCCAGTTGTCGGCCAGGCCCACGCGCAGGCCGGTCATGGCCGCATGCACGCCGCCGCAGCCGTAATGGCCGACCAGCAGGATGTGTTCGACCTTCAGGATGTCGACGGCGAACTGGATCACCGACAGCGCGTTGAGGTCGCCGTGCGACATCACGTTGGCGATGTTGCGATGGACGAAGACCTCGCCGGGGTCCAGCCCGAGGATCTGGTTGGCCGGCACGCGCGAATCGGAGCAGCCGATCCACAGGTAGCGGGGGGACTGCTGCTGCGACAGCCGCTTGAAGAAGCCCGGGTCTTCCTGCTTGATGCGGTCGGCCCAGTCGCGGTTGTTCTGCAGCAGTTTCTCGAGTTCGGAAAGTTCGCTCATTCGTTCGGTTCTTCCTCAGCGCAATGCGATGCAGACGTTCTTGGGTTCGGTGAAGAACCGCATGGCCTCCAGGCCGCCCTCGCGGCCCAGGCCGGACGCGCCCATGCCGCCGAACGGCGTGCGCAGGTCGCGGGTCATCCAGGTGTTGATCCAGACGATGCCGGCGCGCAGCTGCGCGGCCAGGCGATGGGCGCGGTCCAGGTCGCGCGTCCAGACGGTCGCCGCCAGTCCATAGTCGCCGGCATTGGCCAGCGACAGCGCGTGCGCCTCGTCCTCGAAGGGCTGCAGCGTCACCACCGGTCCGAAGATCTCCTCGCGGTTGGTGGCGGCCTGCGGGCCCAACCCTTCGATCACCGTGGGCGCGATGAACCAGCCGGGCCGGTCCAGCGCGTGCCCGCCGGTCAGCACGCGCCCGCCTTCGACGCGGGCACGGGCGATGCAGCCGAGCACCTTCTCGAAGTGCGCCTGCGACACCATCGCGCCCAGCCGGGTGGCCGGCTCGTCCAGCGGCCCGGCCTGCAGCGCGCTGGCGCGATCGATCAGGGCTTCGCGGAATTCGTCATGGATCGCCTGCTGCACCAGCAGACGCGAGCCGCACAGGCAGATCTGGCCGGCGTTCTGGAAGGCGGAGCGCAGCAGGGTGTCCAGGTGTGCGCGCCAGTCGCTGTTGGCGAACACCAGCGTGGCGTTCTTGCCGCCCAGTTCCAGCGAGACCTTCTTCAGCTGCGGCCCGGCCAGTCCGGCGATGCGCCGGCCCACCGCGGTGCTGCCGGTGAACGACACGGCCTTGACGGCCGGATGCAGCACCAGCGGTTCGCCCACGGCCGGCCCGCTGCCGTGCACGATGTTCAGTACGCCACGCGGCAGGCCGATCTCGGCCGCCAGCGCGCCCAGCATCGTCGCAGTGGCGGGTGTGATCTCGGACGGTTTGGCCACCACGGTGTTGCCGGCGGCCAGCGCGGGCGCGATCTTCCAGGTGAACAGGTAGAGCGGCAGGTTCCACGGCGATATCGCGGCCACCACGCCCAGTGGTGCGCGCAGCGTGTAATTGAGCCCGGCCTCGCCGTGGTGCGATTCGCTAGCGAACTGCGTGGCCGCATGCGCGAAGAAGCGCAGGTTGGCGACCGCCCTGGGAATCTCGATGTCGCGCGCCAGCGCCAGCGGCTTGCCGGCATCGCGCGACTCCGCCGCCGCGAAAAGCGCCAGCCTGGCCTCCAGCGCGTCGGCCAGCCGCTCCAGCCAGCGGGCGCGGGCGCTGGGCGCCAGTGCGGCCCACGACGGAAAGGCCGCTTGCGCGGCCTCGACGGCCTCCAGCACCTCGGTCTCGCCGCCATCGGCGACCTCGGCGTAGACCTCGGCCGACGCCGGCTCGAAGACGGGACGCCAGGCGCCTGCGGGGCGCGGTTCGCCATCGATGAAGTGGCTGTAGCGTTCCATGCCCACTAGCTTAACCCGGCTGGCAAGCCCCTTCTGGTGGGGTCAGATGGACTGCATGCGGCCGCCGTCGACGGCCAGGCTGACCCCGTTGACATAGCCTGCGGCGGGCGTGGCGAGGAAGGCGATCGCCGCCGCCACCTCATGGGCCTCCGCGAAGCGGCCTGCGGGCACCGAGGCCAGCATCGCCGCGCTGACGGCGGCTTCGTCCTTGCCGGTGGCCTGCACGCGGTCGCGCAGGATCTGCTCCAGGCGCCCGGTGCGCGTGTAACCGGGCAGCACGTTGTTGACGGTGATGCCGTAGGCCCCCAGTTCCTTCGATAGCGTCTTGGCCCAGCTGGCGACGGCGCCACGGATCGTGTTGGAGACGCCGAGGTTGGCGATGGGTTCCTTCACCGAAGTGGAGACCACGTTGATGATGCGGCCCCAGCCGGCGGCTCGCATGCCGGGTACCGTCAACTGCGCAAGCAACTGGTTGGCGAGCAGGTGGCGGTGGAAGGCGGCCAGGTAGTCGTCGGCAACGGCGTCGATGGCGCGTCCGCCGGGTGGGCCGCCGGTATTGTTGACAAGGATGTGGATCGGGCGGGCCGCGGCGAGTGCCGACACCTTGGCCTGCACGGGCGCGGCGTCGGCGACATCGACGGCGATGCCGTCATGGTGCTGTTCGCCGGGGGTACGGGGCAGGGCAGCCATCACCTCCGCCAGTACATCGGCGCGACGCGCCAGCAGCGTGACGCTGGCGCCCAGCAGCGCCAGTTCATGGGCGGCGGCGCGGCCGATGCCCTCGGAGGCGCCGCAGACGAGGGCATGCCGGCCGGTGAGGTTGAGGTCCATGCGAAGGTCCAGGACGGAACTGAAGCGAGTGTAGCCTTGTGGGAGCGACGTGAGTCGCGATGATCTCCCTCCCTCCAGGCGCGGGGCCGGGATACCGCTTCGCGACTTACGCCGCGCCCATGTCGTCTGCCCGAGGGACCAGGCGCTCGCGCATGAGGTCGGCGACCGCTACGTTGTCTTCGCCGCCGAGCCGGTGCAGCGCGGCGGCGGCCCCCTCGACATTGGCGACCGGATGGTTCTGGCTGAGCTTGAACTTCAGCTCGACGCGGTCGACCGTGAAGCGGAAGCCGATGATCCCGCGCAGCTGACGGACATGATCGTCGCGGTCGTGTTCGAAGCGCCAGTCGTTGCCGACGCGGGCCTCGTTCGCCTGGCTCAGGCGATCCACGATCGAAGCCAGTCGATCGGTGTCCTCGGTACTCTCCAGCGTGCCGTGCAGATGGGCGACGGCATAGTTCCAGGTCGGCACACGGGCCGCCTCTTCCTTGTCCGCGTACCAGCCCGGCGACAGGTAAGCGTGCGGACCATGCACGATCACCAGTGCGGGCCCCGCGTGGCGCGCCTGCGGATTCGGCCGGGCCCAATGCCCTTCGATCACGATCCGGTCGCCGTCGCGCGCATACAGCACGGGCAGATGGCTGACAAAAGGCAGTCCATCGGCCACGGTGACCAGGGTGACAAAGGCGTCGCGCTCGATGAGCCGGTCGAGTCCGGTCAGGTCGGTTTCTGCAAACGCGCGCGGCGTGTACATCGTCGGGTCAGGCGCGGGCGCCGAGCGACTGCACCATCAGCGGCACCAGCGCGGCATCGTCGTCGCCCTGCGGCGGCTGCACGCCGGCCAGCGAGAAGCCGCGTGCCAGGGCGTCGTCCTCGTCCAGGCCGTCGAAGGCGACGAATTCGGCATCGAACAACGCGGCGCGGGCGCTGTCCTCGCTGTCGTAGGGCAGCGTATTGCCGTCGCTGTCCAGTACTTCGGCGGTACCGGCTTCCAGTAGGCGCAGGCGCGCCCAGATCAGCGTGCGGCCGAGCGAAGCCAGGTACCAGTCCTCACGGAGAAACGGGGTCATGCGAAGGCCTCCGCCCATAGCGCCAACAGGCCCGCCATCGCCAGCCCGAAGAAGATCACGCACAGCGAGATGCGTGCCGGTGTCGCCAGCCCTGACAACGAGGTATCCGGGATGCGGCGGTAGTCCCCCGACAGCAGCCAGCGCAGGGCGACAGGCTTGAGGAATGCGCCTTCGCCCCATTGTGCGCCCAGGGCGGCATGGCGGTCGCGGACGTGCACCAGCGTCAATGGCCAGAAGATGACGAAGGCGCAGAAGCCCGCGATGGCCACGCCGACGAAGCAGAGCGCGAAGAACAGGAGCATCAGAACTCCGCGTTGCCGGGCGCGCGCGGGTAGGCGATCGCGTCGCGGATGTTGGACAGTCCGCAGACGTAGACCACCAGCCGTTCGAAGCCCAGGCCGAAGCCGGCGTGCGGCACGCCGCCGTAGCGGCGGAAGTCGCGGTACCACTGGTAGTGCGCCGGGTCCAGGCCGAACTGGGCCATGCGTGCATCCAGCACGTCCAGGCGCTCCTCGCGCTGGCTGCCGCCGATGATCTCGCCGATGCCCGGTGCCAGCACGTCCATCGCGGCGACGGTGCGGCCGTCATCGTTCAGGCGCATGTAGAAGGCCTTGATGTGTTCGGGGTAGTTCATCACCACCACCGGACGGCCCACGTGCTCTTCGGTCAGCCAGCGCTCGTGCTCGGTCTGCAGGTCCAGGCCCCATTCGACCGGGAAGTCGAACTTCTTGCCCGACTTCTGCAGCAGGTCGATCGCGTCGGTGTAGTCGATCCGCTCGAACGGCGCGTTGATGAACGACTCCAGCCGGGTGATCGCGTCCTTCTGCATGCGCTCGGCGATGAAGGCCATGTCGTCCGCGCGCTCCGACAGCACCGTGCGGAACAGGTACTTCAGGAAGTCCTCGGCCAGGTCGGCGTCGGCCGTCAGGTCGGCGAACGCGATCTCGGGTTCGATCATCCAGAACTCGGCCAGGTGGCGCGTGGTGTTGCTGTTCTCCGCGCGGAAGGTCGGGCCGAAGGTATAGACCTTGCTGAGGCTGAGGCAGTAGGCCTCCACGTTCAGCTGGCCGGACACGGTCAGGAAGGTCTCCTTGCCGAAGAAGTCGCGCGAGAAGTCCACCTCGCCCTTGCCGTTGCGCGGCAGGTTGGCTAGGTCCAGCGTGGAGACGCGGAACATCTGGCCGGCGCCCTCGGCGTCGGAGGTCGTGATGATCGGCGTGCTGATCCAGTAGAAGCCGCGCTCGTGGAAGAACCGGTGCACCGCCTGCGCCAGGCAGTGGCGGATGCGGGTGACCGCGCCGAACAGGTTGGTGCGCGGACGCAGGTGGGCGAACTCGCGCAGGTACTCCAGCGAGTGCTGCTTGGGCTGCATGGGGTAGGTGAGCGGGTCCTCGACCCAGCCGACCACCTCGATCGACGACGCCTGGATCTCGAAACTCTGGCCCTGGCCCTGGGAGGCCACCAGCGTGCCGGTGGCGATGACCGAACACCCGGTGGTCAGGTGCTTGATCTCGGATTCGTAGTTGGGCAGCGAATCGGGTGCCACCACCTGGATCGGCGCGAAGCACGAGCCGTCGCTGACGTTGACGAAGGACAGGCCCGCCTTGGAATCGCGCCGCGTGCGCACCCAGCCGCGCACCGTGACCTCGCCGCCGGCCGGGAGCTTGCCCGCCAGCGCATGTTCGACGCTCACCACCGTCATGGCTTGAATCCTTCGGTAACAGACATATTTATGGAACGCGGAGTTTAGCAAGAGCCGCAAGGCCGACGGTGCGCCCGCGGCTATAATTCCCAGCGTCGCACAGGAGCAGCTCATGGCCATCACCCTTACCCCCGTCGCCCTTGAACGTGTGCAGCGTTTCGTCGCGCAGACGCCGGGCGCCCTGGGCTTGCGATTCGGCGTGACCCGTACCGGCTGCTCCGGTTGGGGCCACGTGGCCGACCTGGCGCGCGACGAGCGCGCGGGCGACACGGTGTTCGAGTTCGACGGAGTGAAGATCTACGTGGACGCGACCAGCCTGCCGCTGGTCGATGGCACGGAGATCGATTTCGCCAAGCAGGGCCTGTCCGAGACCTTCACCTTCCGCAACCCCAACGCGGCCGCCGAATGCGGTTGCGGCGAGAGCTTCACCACCTCGGCGGACGCCGCCTGAGCGATGTCCAGGGGCAGGACTTGCCCCTAAGTGACTGACCTGCCATACTTTCCTGCTTCCGACCGCTGACAGGCGGCCGGGTCCTTGCCCCACCGCGTCCGTTCCGGGCGTCCGGGGGGCTGTTCCGCCCGCGGGATATCCCGCCGGGCCCACATCCGAAAGGTAAAAACGATGCGTCACTATGAAGTCGTGTTCCTGGTCCATCCGGACCAGAGCGAGCAGGTGCCGGCCATGATCGAGCGCTACAAGGCGCTGATCGAAGGCGGCAACGGCAAGATCCACCGTCTGGAAGACTGGGGCCGCCGCCAGCTGGCGTACCCGATCCAGAACCTGGTGAAGGCCCACTACGTGCTGCTCAACATCGAGGCCGACCAGGCCGTGCTGAACGAGCTGGTCGAAAGCTTCCGTTTCAACGATGCGGTGCTGCGCAACCTGGTCATCAAGCGCGATGGCCCGGACACCGAGCAGTCCCTGATCATGAAGAACAAGGACGAGAAGGGCGACAAGCCCGAGCGTGGCGAGCGTCGTCGCCGTGACGACGAGGAAGGCGAGGCCGGCAACGCCGCTTCGACCGAATCCGACAACGCCGAAGCCGCCTGAGGAGACCACCCATGTCCAAGTTCTTCCGTCGCCGCAAGTTCTGCAAGTTCACCGCCGAAGGCGTGAAAGAGATCGACTACAAGGATCTCAACACCCTGCGCCAGTACCTGACCGAGAACGGCAAGATCGTGCCGAGCCGCGTCACCGGCACCAAGTCCCGTTACCAGCGCCAGCTGTCCACCGCGGTCAAGCGCGCCCGTTTCCTGGCGCTGATCCCGTACACGGACAACCACGACGTCTGAGGGCAAGGAGTGAGTAGCGGCTTCGCCGCGAGGAGTGAGCGATGAGGGTGTTCTTCCTCACTTCTCACTCCTCCGCACTCACTTCTGGCTTCAAATCCCGTCCATTCGGACAGCAACAGTTGCGGCCGCAAAGCGGCCGCTAACGAATCGGAGATACACGATGGAACTGATTCTTCTGCAGAAAGTGACCAACCTGGGCGTCCTGGGCGACAAGGTCAACGTCAAGCCGGGCTACGGCCGCAACTACCTGGTGCCGCAGGGCAAGGCCGTGCCGGCGACCGCCGCCAACGTGGCCGAGTTCGAAGCCAAGCGCGCCGAGTACGAAGCCAAGGCCAAGGCCGTGCATGACGAGGCCGAAGGCCGCGCCGCCAAGCTGGAAGGCGCCAGCGTCACGATCACCGCCAATGCCGCGACCGAAGGCAAGCTGTTCGGTTCGGTCGGTCCGCGCGACATCGCCGATGCCTTCACCGCCGCCGGCCTGCCGCTCGAAAAGAGCGAGGTCATCATGGGCGAAGGTGCGCTGCGCAACGTCGGTGAATACGAGATCGTCGTGAAGCTGCACGCCGACGTGCAGACGACCGTGAAGGTCGTGGTGCAGGCCGAAGCCTGATCGATCCGCGCATCGCTGCATGATGCCGACAGACGGGCGCCGCAAGGCGCCCGTTCTGTTTGGTGGGTCCGCTGCGTCGCAGACGCTGAGATGCCCACCGGTTATCCACACACTTATCTGCAACACCCAAGGGCATGGACTGCCTACCATGTCCGGCCGTGCGGCCATCGCCCCGCATGCGCCGCAGGAGCTCGTACCGCCCATGTCCGCACGCACCGGTTTCCGCCAGGATCCCCACGACGCCCGCATCGAACAACTCCGCGTGCCGCCGCACTCCATCGAGGCGGAACAGGCGGTGCTCGGCGGCCTGATGCTGGCCCCGGAAGCCTACGACCGCATCAACGACAAGCTCACCGCCAACGATTTCTATCGCCGCGACCACCAGCTGATCTACCGCGCCATCGCGGAACTGGCCGAGAAGAACCGCCCGTTCGACGCGGTGACGCTGGGCGAGTGGTTCGAGTCGCAGGGCCACATGGACCTGGTCGCCGGCGGCGCCTATCTGGTCGAACTGGCCAGCACCACGCCGTCCGCCGCCAATATCGCCGCCTACGCCGAGATCGTCCGCGACAAGGCGGTGATGCGCCAGTTGATCGAGGTGGGCACCGAGATCGTCAACGACGCATTCCAGCCCGAGGGCAAGGAAAGCGATGAGATGCTGGCGATCGCCGAGCAGAAGGTGTTCGCCATCGCCGAACAGGGCGCGCGCGGCCGCACCGACTTCGTGGCGATGAACGATGCGCTGAAGGACGCCTTCGAGGTGCTGCGCGTGCGTTCGGAGAGCGGCGGCACCGTGACCGGGCTGCCGACGGGCTACACCGAATTCGACATGATGACCGCTGGCCTGCAGCCCACCGACCTGGTGATCCTGGCCGCACGTCCGGCCATGGGCAAGACCACGTTTGCGCTGAACATCGCCGAGTACGCCGCCATCAAGTCTAAGAAGGCCGTAGCGGTGTTCTCGATGGAAATGTCGGCAGGCCAGCTGGCCATGCGCCTGATCTCCTCGGTCGGCCGCATCAACGCCACCCGCCTGCGTACCGGCCAGCTGGAAGACGAGGACTGGAGCCGCGTGACCAGCGCGATCCGCATCCTGAAGGACCAGGCCAAGGTCTTCATCGACGACACGCCCGGACTGTCGCCCGACGTGCTGCGTTCCAAGGCGCGTCGGCTGAAGCGCGAGCACGACCTGGGCCTGATCGTCATCGACTACCTGCAGCTGATGTCCGTGCCGGGCAACAACGAGAACCGCGCCACCGAGATCTCCGAGATCTCGCGCTCGCTGAAAGGCCTGGCGAAGGAACTCAACGTGCCGGTGATCGCGCTGTCGCAGCTCAACCGATCGCTGGAGACGCGCACCGACAAGCGCCCGGTGATGGCCGACCTGCGCGAATCGGGCGCCATCGAGCAGGACGCGGACATGATCGTCTTCATCTACCGCGACGACTACTACAACAAGGAAACCTCGCCCGACAAAGGTTTGGCCGAGATCATCATCGGCAAGCAGCGCTCGGGCCCCACCGGCTCGTGCAAGCTGCGGTTCTTCGGTGAGTACACGCGCTTCGACAACCTGAGCCACGACAGCATCGGCGCATTCGAGTAGGCCGTAGCCCCCAACGCGAGGCGCGGGGCGTAGTACGCTGGGCGACACGCGCGCCGCGCCCACCGGGGGATGCCGACAGGTAGGGGAGGTTGGCATCGGCTGCGGCGTGGCGCGGATAGGCCAAGGATGCCAACGGACTCGCCGCGGTCGGGCGACAACGGCGGGACATGACCGCCAGCGAACTTGAGGCAGGTAATCGGGTGGCCAGTCGGTCGGGCGAAGGCACGGGGCGTTTGCATGGTGGGCAGGTCGTACTCGTCGTGCTGTTGTGGCTTGCACTGGTGCAAGCGGCGGCCGCACTCGATGTCCACCGCCCGCTGGCCCAACTCCACCACACCGCCTGGCGGGTCCAGGATGGCGCGCCGGGCCAGATCACCGCGCTTGCGCAGACGACGGACGGATATCTCTGGCTGGCCACGCAGATCGGGCTGTACCGCTTCGACGGCGTGCAGTTCGAACGCTATGAACCTCCGGCGGGCGAGGCGCTGCCCGCCACCAGCGTCTCCGCCCTGCATGCATCGCCCGACGGAGGATTGTGGGTCGGCTTCCGCTACGGTGCGGTCAGCCGTATCGACGGGGCGCGGTTGAGCCACTACGGCCAGGCGCGGGGCCTGCCCAGCGGCACCGTCTTCAGCTTCGCCCGCGATGCGGACGGTCGTCTCTGGGCCGCCACGTTCACCGGGCTGGTCTATCTGCAGGGCGGGCGATGGCATGCGCTGGGGCCACGATGGCGATATCCGGGCCGACAGGCGCGAACCGTGTTCGTCGATGCCGAAGGCACGTTGTGGGTGGCCAGCGAGCAGGGCGTCGCCTACCTGCCGCGCGGCGGCACGCAGTTCCAGCGCGTGCAGGCGCGCGTGGGCAGGATCAGCCAGATCGCCCAGGGACCGGATGGCGCCATCTGGATCGCGGAAGCCGATGGCGCGGTGCGTGCGCTGCCCGTGCCAGGCCGGCCGACGCCCGCACGGAGGTTGCCGCTGGCCTCCGCCGGGCTGCTGTTCGATCGGGATGGCGCGCTCTGGGCCACCACGTTGGGCGACGGTCTGTACCGCTGGACCGGCGAGGCGGCCTCACCGTTCGAAGGCTTCCGTCAGCGCGAGGGACTGACGTCCGACTATGCGTTGCCGCTGCTGGAGGACAGGGAAGGCACGCTCTGGATAGGCAGCAGCCGCGGCCTGGACCGCTTCCGCCATGCGAACGTGGTGCTGGCCCCGCTGCCTGACGGTGCGCACGATTTCGCCATCGTGGCGGAAGAGGGCGCGGCCGTGCTCGTGGGCAGCCGCAACCGTCCCCTGCTGCGACTGAAGGGAGGCCGGCAGGAAACCCTGTCGCTGGCCCCGCCATTGACGGCAGCCTACCGGGACCCGACCGGCATGGTGTGGCTGGGCGGTCCGAAGGGAATCTGGACCTTGCGCGACGGAACGCTCGCTCCCGGCGTTCCCCTGCCGGTGAGCCGCTACTCGGGCGTGCAGGCCATCACCCGCACTTCCGACGGCTCCGTGTGGGTATCACTGAACACACCCGGTCTCCACCGCCTGCAGGACGGCCGCTGGACTCACCTGCGCGACCTGCCCGGCACGCGCGAGGGGGCGTCGCCGTTGACCCTGCTTCCCGGAGCAGACGGCCGTGTGTGGATGGGCTTCGCGCACAACCAGATCGCGTGCATGCGCGAGGGCAGGCTGCAGGTCTTCGGACTTCCGCAAGGCCTCGATGTGGGCAACGTGAGTGCGCTGCAGCAGGGGCGCGCAGGCCTGTGGATCGGAGGCGAGCGCGGACTGGCACGCATGCGCGGCGACCGTATCCAGACGCTGCGCGCGCAGGCCGACAGCCCCTTCCGTGGCATTTCCGGCATCGTGGAGACAGCGAACGGCGACCTGTGGCTGAACGGTGCGCGGGGCATCGTCAGGATTCCGGCCGCATCCATCGAAGCGGTGTTCGCCGGCACCTCGGCCGCTGCCTACGATCTGTTCGATTTCCTCGATGGGCTGCCTGGCGTTCCCGCGCAGTTCCGTCCCATACCGACCGCGCTCCAGGCCGGGGACGGCCGGCTCTGGTTCGCCACCACCAGCGGCGTGGTCACGATCGATCCGGACCGTATCCAGCGCAATCCGTTGCCGCCCCCCGTCAGCATCCATTCGTTGTCCGTCGATGGCCGTCCCCATCGCCTGGAAGCCGGTCCGCTGCGCCTGCCCGCCGGCGCGCGCAACCTGCAGATCGGCTACGCCGCCTTGAGCCTGGCCATCCCGGAGCGGGTGCGCTTCCGCTACCGGCTGGAGGGCTACGATCAGGGATGGCAGGAGGCCGGAACGCGCCGGGTGGCCTACTACACCAACCCGGGGCCCGGGGACTACGTGTTCCGCGTGCTGGCCGCCAACAACGACGGCGTCTGGAACGAGACGGGTGCGCGCATCGCGTTCTCGATCGCGCCGCGCTACTACCAGACGCGCTGGTTCGCGGCAGCCTGCGTGACCGTAGCGGCCTCACTGCTGTGGGTCGCCTACCTGCTGCGCCTCCGACGGGTGTCGAGGCAGATCCACGACCGCCTGCAGGAACGCCACCGTGAACGCGAGCGCATCGCCCGCGAGCTTCACGATACGCTGCTGCAGAGCGTGCAGGGGCTGATCCTCCGCTTCCACGCCGTCGCCCGTTCGCTGGGACCGGGCGCGCCTGCACGCGATGCGCTGGACGCGGTGCTGGAGCGTGCCGACGACGTGATGGTGGAGGCGCGCGACCGGGTGCTCGACCTGCGCGCCACCGCCCGCGGCGGCTGCCTCGCCGACATGTTCGCGAGGATGGCCGCCGAACTGGAGGCCGGTCCCGAGCTGTCCATCCGTGTGTCGGAGGAAGGAAACCGGATGCCGATCGACCCCATCGTGCAGGACGAACTGCTGCAGATCGGACGCGAGGCGATGCTCAACGCCTGCCGCCACGCAGGGGCCCGGCATATCGACATCGCCATCGCGCAGAACGCCGCCTACCTGGCGGTCAGCGTGCATGACGACGGCCGGGGCATCGATCCTGACGTGCTGGACCGGGGAGGCCGCGAGGGGCATTGGGGTCTGGCGGGCATGCGCGAACGCGCGGCCCGCATCGGCGCCCGCCTGGACATCGCATCCGGTCCCGGCGAGGGGACCCGCGTGGAGGTGCAGGTACCGGCTGCCGTGGCGTATCGCCCGCGGACCGCCTGGTGGCGGCGCCGGATGGGGCGGCACCGCGCTTAGGCCAGCGCGACGCAAGTCCGCTCACCTAGCATTCCGTCACCCTTCCGGCGCGGCAGAGCACACGCGCGCCGCTACAATCGCGCCATGCACGGATCCGATGCTTTCGACGCCGCCGCTTCGTTCCGCCCTGAAGCCAATGACCGGCCCACGCGCATCCGCGTCGACCTGGACGCACTGAGCCACAATTTCCACGCGCTGCAGGCGCACGCCGGTGTGCCCGTCATGGGCATCGTCAAGGCCAATGCCTACGGACATGGGCTGGTGCCGGTCGCGCGCCACCTGCAGGCGCAGGGCATCGGACAGCTGGGCGTGGCGCTGGTGGAGGAGGGCATCGCGCTGCGGCGCGCGGGCGTGACGGTGCCGATACTGGTGATGGGCGGCATCCACGCGCCGCAGGTCGGCCAGTTCCTGGCCTGCGATCTCGAAGTGACCGTCTCCTCGATCGCCAAGCTGCGCCAGGTGGAACAGGCGGCGGCATCGCTGGGACGCCAGGCGGTGATCCACCTGAAGGTCGACACCGGCATGGAACGGATCGGCGTACACAGCGAGAATGCGGGGCCCTTGATCGAAGCCGCCGTCGCCTCGCGCTGGTGCACCGTGAAAGGCATCTACTCGCACCTCGCCTGTTCGGACGATCCGGCCTCGCCGATGACGCACGAACAACGGCACCGCTTCCTCGATGCATGTCGGCACTTCGACCGCATCGGCGCCCCCATGCCGCTGCGTCACCTGGCCAATTCCGGCGGCGTGCTGCATTTCCCCGACACCTGCCTGGACATGGTCCGTCCGGGCATCGCGCTGTATGGCGTGATGCCGGACCCCGCCTCGCGCGCCACGGTGGCCCTGAAGCCGGCATTGTCGCTGGTGTCGCACGTGGTCTACTTCAAGGTGGTGAAGGCCGGTAGGACGGTCAGCTACGGGGCCACCTGGACAGCGCCGGCGGACACGCGCGTGGTCACCGTGCCGATCGGATACGGCGACGGTTACCCGCGTTCGCTTTCGTCGCGCGGCGAAGTACTGGTACGCGGCCAGCGCCGTCCCATCATCGGCCGGGTGTGCATGGACCAGTTCATGGTCGACCTGGGCCCTGGCGGAACCGCGTACAACGAGGACGAAGTGGTGCTGATCGGCGCGCAAGGCGACGACGCGATTTCTTGCGAAGCTGTCGCGCATGCGGCGGGCACGATTCCCTACGAGATCCTGACCGGTCTCAACGCGCGCATCCCCCGCGAATACGTCGGCGGTGCATCCAGCGGCGGGCCGGCTGCGTAATCGGCAACGACGTCCGAAAGCCGCGCCCATGCCCAACGCCCTTGTCTGGTTCCGCCACGATCTGCGCCTGGACGACAATCCCGCCCTGCGCGCGGCCCTGGACCAGGGATTCACCCCCATTCCCGTCTACGTGCATGCGCCGCAGGAAGAGGGCGAATGGAGCCCCGGTGCCGCTTCCCTTGCGTGGCTGCACCGGTCGCTGACGGCGCTCGATGCGGACCTGCGGTCACGCGGGTCGCGCCTGCTCCTGCGCGCGGGGCCCAGTGCGCCTGCGCTGCAGGCGCTGGTGGAGCAGACAGGTGCGGTGGCGGTGTTCTGGAACCGCAAGTACGAACCCGCCACCCAGCCGCGCGATGCCTCGCTGAAGAAGCGGCTTCGTGAGCAGGGCCTGCAGGTGGAAAGTTTTAATGGCTGCCTGCTGTTCGAACCCTGGGACCTCGCCACGCAGCAAGGTGGGCCGTACAAGGTGTTCACGCCATTCTGGCGGTCGGCGCTTGCGCAGCGGCGCGCACCGGCGACGTGGGATGCGCCCGGCGCGCTGCCCGCGTTCGAAGACGCGTTGCCGGGCGAATCGCTCGATGCCTGGCGCCTGGCACCGGCACTGGGCTGGGATGCCGGCTTCTGGAAGGTCTGGACGCCGGGCGAGGCCGGTGCGCGCGAGGCATTGGAGGTCTTCATCGATGGCGCGCTCAACGGCTACCGCACGGACCGCGACCGTCCCGACCGCACGGGCACCTCGCGCCTGTCGCCGCACCTGCATTTCGGCGAAATCGCGCCCTGGCGGATCACGGCCGAACTGGAGCGCGCGCGCACGGCCGCCAACAGCGCCGACATGGACGGCTACATCCGCGAGCTGGGCTGGCGCGAGTTCGCCTACCACCTGTTGCACCACTTCCCGCAGACCACCACGCAGAACCTCAACCCGCGCTTCGCGCATTTCGACTGGGCGAAGGTCGACCCCAAAGCCCTCGAGGCCTGGCAGCGCGGTCGCACCGGCGTCCCCATCGTCGACGCCGGCCTGCGCGAGTTGTGGGCCACCGGCTACATGCACAACCGGGTGCGCATGATCGTCGCCAGCTACCTGACCAAGCACCTGCGCTATCACTGGCTGCAGGGAGCGCGCTGGTTCTGGGACACGCTGGTGGACGCCGACCTGGCCAACAACACGTTGGGATGGCAGTGGACCGCCGGCACCGGTGCCGATGCCGCGCCCTACTTCCGAGTGTTCAATCCGGTGACGCAGGCGGAGAAGTTCGACCCGAAAGGTACGTACATCGCGCACTGGGTGCCGGAACTGGCGGCCGTACCGGTCCCGCTGCGTTTCGCGCCGTGGGAGAAGCCCGATGTGATGTCACGCATTGCCCCCGACTACCCTCGGCGGCCGCTGGTCGACCTGGCAGAAGGGCGCGAGGGTGCGCTGGCGGCCTACAGCAAGACGGGCGACTGAACTGCGTTGACGCCTTTCCGCGCCGCATGCTTCACTCGACGCGGGAGAGGAGGGCAAGCATGGCCACGAAGAAGGCGCAGGCAAAGCCGCGTCGCGAGCCGATGTCGCGGGTGGATACCGCCTGGTTGCGGATGTGTCGTCCGACCAATCCGATGATGATCACCGGCGTGCTGATGTTCGACGAGCCGATGACGCTCGACCGGTTGAAGCAGGTCATCAGGAAGCGTTTCTTAGCCTATCCCCGTTTCCTGCAGAAGGCGGTGGATACGCCGGCCGGCGCGTCATGGGTCACCGATCCGGACTTCGACCTCGACTGGCACGTGCGCCTATCCGCGCTGCCGGGGCGGCACGATCCGAAGTCCGAGAAGAAGGCGCTGGAGCGCTTCACCAGCCAGATGGCGTCCACGCCCTTGGACAAGACCAAGCCGCTGTGGCAGTTCCACCTGATCGAACGCTACGGCACCGGCTCCGCGCTGGTGGCGCGCATCCACCACAGCTATGCCGATGGCATCGCGCTGGTGCAGGTGCTGCTGTCGCTGACCGATACCAGTCGCAAGCCGGATGCCGGCAAGGACCTGCGATCGGCGTGGCTGAAAAAGGACGGGGCCGAGGTCGTCCGCCGCGTCGGCGCCATCGATCGCTACGTGCAGATCGGCGGAAAGATGCTGGGCAAGGGCATGGAGATGATGCAGGACCCCACGCTGGCCACGATGCTGGCGAAGGAGGGCGGCGAGATCGGCCGCGAGCTGCTGCACGCGCTGTCCCTGTCCGACGACCCACCCACGCTGCTGCGCGGCAAGCTGGGCGTCAGCAAGCGCGTGGCCTGGGCCGAGCCGCTGGACCTGGAAGACGTGAAGGCGGTCGGCCGCGCCTGCGACTGCACCGTCAACGACGTGCTGATGGCCGCGGCCGCCGGCGCACTGCGCAGCTACATGCTGGAGCGTGGCGAGCAGCTCGAAGGGGTGACCCTGCGCGCCACCGTGCCGGTGAACCTGCGCCCGCTGGAGCACGCGCGCAAGCTGGGCAACCACTTCGGTCTGGTGTTCCTGGACCTGCCGGTGGGCGAAGACAATCCGATCCGCCGGCTGGAGCGCGTGGCCGACTGCATGCGTGACCTGAAGAATTCGCGACAAGCCATTGTTGCATTTGGACTTCTTGCGGCACTTGGCATGGCGCCGGCGGCCGTCCAGGGCGTGGCGCTGGAGCTGTTCTCGCGCAAGGCGACTGCGGTGGCGACCAATGTGCCGGGCCCGCAGCAGCCGCTCTACATGGGCGGCAGCCGCGTGCGCGAGATGATGTTCTGGGTGCCGCAGACCGGTTCCATCGGCATCGGCGTGTCCATCCTCAGCTACAACGGGCGCGTGCATTTCGGCCTGATCGCCGACGCCAAGCTGATCCCCGATCCGGATGCCGTCATCCGGCGCTTCGGTCCGGAGTTCGACAAGCTGCTGTACCTGGCGCTGATGGGCGATTGGGAGCGGACGCTGGATGCGCCGGGGGCCGTCGCGCTGATGGCGTGATCCCCGACGCTACCTGAATGAACAGGGCTCAAATCGCATGTTGTGAACATTTTGCTGGGTAGGCTTGCGGCCGTTCCGGTGCATTCCGCGCACCGCCCAGGAGGATGTATGAATGCGATGCTGAAGACCGGCGCCCTCGCGGCGCTCACCGTGACGCTGCTCGGTGGCTGCGCCAGTTATACCGGCCAGACCAACGATCCCAATGATCCCAACCGCACCCGTACAGGCGCCCTGATCGGTGCGGGTATCGGTGCCGTGGCCGGCCTGCTCAGCGGCAGCGACGCCACCGAGCGTCGCCAGCGCGCCCTCGTGGGCGCGGGCATCGGCGGGCTGGCGGGCGGTTCCATCGGCGCCTACCAGGATCGCCAGGAAGCCGAACTGCGCCGCCAGACCGCCGGCACCGGCATCGATGTCAGCCGCGACGGCGACGTCATCAAGCTCAACCTGCCGGACGGCGTCACCTTCGACTTCGGCAAGGCCGAACTGAAGCCGCAGTTCTATCCGGCCCTCAACAACGTGGCCTCGACCCTGCGCGAGTACAACCAGACCATCGTGGAAGTCAGCGGCCACACCGACAGCATCGGCAGCGAAGCGGTGAACCAGCGCCTGTCCGAACAGCGCGCCGCGTCGGTGGGCAACTACCTGATCGGCCAGGGCCTGCAGCGCGAGCGCTTCGAGATCGTCGGCATGGGCAAGCGCTATCCGGTCGCCAGCAACGACACCGACGCCGGCCGTGCGCTCAACCGTCGCGTCGAAATCCGCGTGTTGCCGGTGCGTTCGTAAGTACCCCCGCACGCTGCACCATGGACGGGCCGCCTCGCGCGGCCCGTCTTCGTTTCAGCGGTCCGCGAACGCGTCCGTCGCCCGGATCAGTGCATCGGTGATCGCCGGCTCGGTGGCGCCGTGGCCGGCCAGCACCATCTCCAGGCGCGCCTCGGGCCAGGCCTGCGCCAGATCCCAGGCACTGCGTGGCGGGCAGATGATGTCGTAGCGGCCCTGCACGATCACGCCCGGCAGGTGGCGTATGCGGTCGATGTCGCGCAGCAACTGTCCGTGCGCGAGAAAGGCGTTGTGGCGGAAGTAATGCACCTCGATCCGCGCCTTGGCCAGGACCCTGGCGGGATCTTCGTCCGACGTGGCATCCGGCTCGTGCAGCAGCGTGGCCGCACCGTCTTCCCAGCCCAGCCACGCCTGTGCGGCGGCCATCGCGATCGCCGCATCGGGATCGTCCATGCGACGCCAGTACGCTTCGATCATCGTGCCGCGCTCGCCCGCCGGAATATGCGCCTCGTAGCGCGCCCAGCGTTCCGGAAACACCCAGCGCGCCCCGCCGTCGGCCTCGTTGAACCAGCGGTTCTCCTCCTCGCGGCCGAGGTAGACGCCGCGCACGATCACCCCGGTCGCACGCGCGGGGTGCGCCTGCGCGTAGGCCAGCGCCAGCGTCGAACCCCAAGAGCCGCCGAACACCAGCCAGCGCTCGATCCCCGCGAGCGCACGCACGGCTTCGATGTCCCCGATCAGGTGTGCGGTGGTGTTGTCGCGCAGCTCGCCGAACGGCGTCGACTGGCCGGTACCGCGCTGGTCGAACAGGACGATGCGGTAGCGCGCCGGATCGAAGAAGCGACGATGCACCGGCGACAGGCCCGCGCCCGGTCCGCCGTGCAGGAAGATCACGGGAATGCCGTCCGGATTCCCGCATTCCTCCACATGGAGCGTGTGCAGGGCATCGACGGCAAGCCGGTGCGTGCGGTACGGCGCTATCTCGGGATACAGCGTGCGCATGGGCAGGGGTCCTTGCGAGGTGTCCGAGCATAGCCAGCGACGCCCCGTCCGTCAGCCCGCATCGGACGCGCGTGTCAACCCGTTTCCCGCGCGGCCATCCGTTGCCACAATCCGGGTCCCACCCGGTGTATCGGGTTTTCCAGTACGGACGCAATGCAAGACCGCAATCCCCAGATCGCCCAGCACATCGCCGCCACCATCGCCGCCGAGATCGGCGCCCAGACCGCGCAGGCCAAGGCCGCCATCGCGCTGCTCGACGAAGGCGCCACCGTCCCCTTCATCGCCCGCTACCGCAAGGAAGTCACCGGCGGCCTGGACGACACCCAGCTGCGCAACCTCGAAACGCGCCTGACCTACCTGCGCGAACTGGAGGACCGCCGCGCCGCGGTGCTCGCCAGCATCGAGGAGCAGGGCAAGCTGACCGACGCACTGCGTGCCGAGATCGAAGCCGCCGACAGCAAGGCGCGCCTGGAAGACCTCTACCTGCCGTACAAGCCCAAACGCCGCACGCGTGCGCAGATCGCCCGCGAAGCCGGCCTCGAACCCCTGGCCGATGGGCTGCTGGCCGATCCCACCTTGGTCCCGGAAACCGCCGCTGCCGCGTACATCGATGCCGAGAAGGGCGTGGCCGATGCCAAGGCCGCGCTCGACGGTGCACGCGCCATCCTGATGGAACGCTGGGGCGAGAACGCCGCGCTGGTCGGCGAACTGCGCGAGTGGATGACCGAGGTCGGCGTGATCCGCGCCAAGGTCGCCGAAGGCAAGGAGAACGAAGGCGCGAAGTACCGCGACTACTTCGACCATGCCGAGCCGCTGGCGAAGATCCCCTCGCACCGCCTGCTCGCGCTGTTCCGCGCGCGCCGCGAAGAGATCCTGCAGCTCGACCTCGACCCGGGCATGGACGCCGACGCCGGCCATCTTTCCGCCGAGGGCCGCGTCGCCAAGCATGCCGGCGTCTCCGCGCAGGGTCGCGCCGCCGACAAGTGGCTGCTGGATGCCTGCCGCCTCACCTGGCGCGCGAAGCTGCACATGCACCTGCTGCTGGACCTGTTCAACCAGGCCCGCGAGAAGGCCGAAGCCGAAGCCATCGCCGTGTTCGGCGACAACCTGAAGGACCTGCTGCTGGCCGCGCCGGCCGGGCCGAAGGCCGTGCTGGGCCTGGACCCGGGCCTGCGCACGGGGGTGAAGGTCGCCGTCGTCGACCGCACCGGCAAGCTGGTCGACACCGCCACCATCTATCCGCACGAGCCCAAGCGCCAGTGGGATCAGTCGCTGCACGTGCTGCGTGCGCTGTGCGCGAAGCACGCCGTGGAGCTGATCGCCATCGGCAACGGCACCGCCAGCCGCGAGACCGACAAATTGGCCGGCGACCTGATCAAGCTTGCCCCCGAGCTGAAGATGCAGAAGATCGTGGTCAGCGAAGCCGGCGCCTCGGTGTACTCGGCCTCGGAATTCGCGGCCAAGGAGTTCCCCGATCTCGACGTGAGCATCCGCGGCGCCGTCTCCATCGCCCGCCGCCTGCAGGATCCGCTGGCGGAGCTGGTGAAGATCGAACCCAAGGCCATTGGCGTGGGCCAGTACCAGCACGACGTGGACCAGTTCCGCCTGGCGCGCGCGCTGGATGCGCGCGTGGAGGACTGCGTGAACGCCGTCGGCGTCGACGTGAATACCGCCTCGGCCGCATTGCTGACGCGCGTGTCCGGCCTGTCGTCGACGGTGGCCGAGAACATCGTGCGTTTCCGCGACGAACACGGCGCGTTCCGCACGCGCAAGGCGCTGCTGGGCGTGCCGCGCCTGGGCGAGAAGACCTTCGAGCAGTGCGCCGGGTTCCTGCGCATCGCCGACGGTGACGAACCGCTGGATGCCTCGTCCGTGCATCCGGAAGCCTATCCGGTGGTGGAGCGCATCCTGGCCGGCAGCGGCCGGCAGGTGAAGCAGATCGTCGGCGACATCGTGTTCCTGCGCGGGGTGAAGCCGGAGCAGTACACCGACGAAAAGTTCGGCGTGCCGACCATCCGCGACATCCTGAAGGAACTGGAGAAGCTCGGCCGCGATCCGCGCCCCGAGTTCAAGGCCGCGCGCTTCGCCGACGGCGTGGAGGACATCAAGGACCTGCGCGAAGGCATGATCCTGGAAGGCGTGGTCAGCAACGTGGCCGCATTCGGCGCCTTCGTCGACATCGGCGTGCACCAGGACGGCCTGATCCACATCTCCGCGCTGTCCGACCGCTACGTGAAGGATCCGCGCGAGGTGGTGAAAGCCGGCGACATCGTCAAGGTGAAGGTGCTGGAAGTGGACGTGGCCCGCAAGCGCATCGCCCTCACGCGCCGCCTGGACGACGCGCCGGCACCGCAGGCCCCGCGCGACGCGCGGGCGAACGATCCGCGTCCGCCGCGCGGCCCCGACCGCGGCCCCCCGCGCGATCAGCGTCGTGGTCCCGCAGCGGCGAAGTCCGGCGCGCCGCCGGCCGACAATGCGCTGGCGGCGGCGTTCGCCCGGGCGAAGGGCCAGGGCTGAACCAGCGCCGCGCTCAGGGGAACACGTGGGAGCGACGTGAGTCGCTATCGCACTGCAAGGGAAGCGCTCGCGCGCTGCTTCGGGAACGCCCGCCCTCGGCAGGGCGTTCGCGACTTGGGCTGCGCTCCCGCAGGGGCGCAGCGGATCAGCGGCCGGGAGCTCCGGTCGCCGTTGCGTAGGGTGCCAGGTAGCGGCTCAGTCCGCCGGCGCGCAGCTGCGTGACTGCGGCATTCCAGTCGATGGGCCTGTCGGCCTTGAGCGCGTCCAGCACGGCCACCACGGACAGCTCCACTTCCGGCAGGCCGCTCGCGCCCGGTGCGCTGCGGCGCTGCTCGATGGCCTCGAACAGCACCGCATTGGCCTCGGCGTAGGTCAGCGGTGCGGTGCTGCCGCGCGCCGTGCGCCACGCCGGCGTCTCCAGCACGGCATTGACGTGGGAGAGGATCAGCCAGGTCGCGCGGCCGATCAGCTTCAGGTTGCCCGGCTGCACGCTGGTCATCGTGTTGCCGACCACGCGCCCGCGCTTGGCCATCACGCCGGTGGAATGCGCGTTGAGCAGCATCTTCAGGGCGATCGTCTGGTTGAGTTCGAACGCATCACGCTGCGGCACCGTCACCGCGATCACCGGCACCGGCCGTGGCAGGGCGGCCACGTCGGCCAGCGCGTCGCTGGCGAGGGGGCGCGCCGAGACGGACACCAGCACCGGCTCCGCACCGGCGGCAGCGAACGCCTGCAGCCACCGGCGATTGGCATCGGCATGCGCTTCGTCGCCCAACAGGATCAGCGCGCCGGTGTCGCCGGCCTGCGGGCCGCTGCGCTGCAGGTTGGCGTCGGAGAACGACAGGTCGTACAGCGCCTGCTGTTCGTCGCCGGCGTTGGACAGGCCACGCAGCGCCGCTTCGCGCAGGTAGGGGTCGTCGATGCCGTTCTCGAACGGCGGCAGGTACAGCGCCTTGTCCAGGCCGTGGAATGGCCGGTGCAGCAGGGCCTGCCAGGCCTGTGCGCCATCGGCGGCCGGCGTCCACACCTGGATCCATGAGCGACGTTCGGCCGCGTCCACGGGGTCCAGCGGGCTGAGGCGGAAGGTCGGTGCGCGCTCGGTCACGTCGACGAACACCGGCATCAGCGCCCGCGTGGCCAGATAGGTGGCATGGCGGCCGGCGGCATAACTGGCGGCTTCGCGGTCGGTCCACGCGGCCAGTTTCTGCGCGGCCGCGGCGGTCGTGCGCTGGATCGCGGCGAAGCCGCGCAGGCGCTCGGCGATGCCGGCATCGTTGAAGCCCAACGCGGCCAGTTCATCGCCGGTCAGCACCTCGCGCAGCAGCGCATGCGTCGCGTCTTCCAGCACCACGCCCAGCACGTACAGGCTGGTGGTGGTGGCCTGCATGCGGGTGGAGCCGGTGATCGCCTGCGGCCCTGTGGGCAAGGGGATCTTGGTGATGCGCGCATCGTCCAGCACGCGGCGGCTGCGTTCGAACGGGCGCAGCACCTCATCGGGATTGTTGTAGACGAACCACGTGCGGCGTGCGTCCGCGCCGGCCTGGTCGGCCGCGGCCAGCGCCGTGCCGATCACCGCGGAGGTCTCGCCACCTTCGGTGACGGCGAACACCAGGTCCTGCGGCCGGATGCCGTTGTCCTGCAGTTGCAGGCGGCCGATCTCGGGAATGTCCTCGAAGCCTTCCAGCGAGGCGATCAGCGCGCGGTCGCCGCCGGTGATCTCGCCGCGCACGCGTTCGCCCAGGCCGGGGAAGCGCGCCTCGATCTTCGCCATCGCGGGGGATGCCGCGGTGCGCTGCCAGAACGGGCGCCACAGCCCGCTTTCGATGGTCTCGGCCAGGCGTCCGGTGGAGCCGGTGCCGTAGAAATACAGGCGGTGGCCCTCGCGCAGGGCGCGGGTGATCTCGCGGCTGGCGTGTTCCAGCGCCGCCAGCCGCGCAGGATCGTCGGCGACGCCCTGCAGCGCGGCCGAGATGTCCTCATCCACCGACAGCAGCGCGGCCAGCCCGTCCGCGGTGTCGGCGGCGATGCGCGTGCTCAGGTCGAAGCTGCGCGGATGACGCTGCTCGGTCAGCAGGCTGTGCAGCTGGAACTGCTGCTTGTTCGCCACGAAGTCCCGGGACTGCGCCGACGGCGTGACGCCCAGGCGGTTCGGTACGGGCTGCGCGCCCAGGGGCAGGGTGGCGCCGGCCATGACAAGGAAGGACATGCTGCGCATGATGCGTTTCGCCATACGGGACATCGGGTTCCCCACTGACAACGGAAGAATGCGGCGTGTCCGGCAGCGTTTTCGCCTGCCCGACGCCGCACGCAGGCTGCTATCGTCATGACAACGATAGCAAACGGTCGTGACACTATGCCCCGGTTCCCCCGTCCGCTGCATGCTGCACTGCGCCCCCTGGGTCTGGGACTGCTGCTGTTGCTGGGTCTTGGCCTTGCGCCCTCCGGCGTTGCTGCCCCGGGCTGCGACTGCACGGGCGTGGCGCCGAAGCTGGGCATCGAGGTACTGCTGGAGCAGCGTCTGGACCTGTTGCGCGGCAGGCGCGTGGGGCTGGTGACCAATGCCACCGGCCTGGACAGCGAGCTGCGCAGTGATGTCGACCGCTTCGCCGCGCATCCGGATTTCACCCTGGTCGCGCTGTTCGGTCCCGAACACGGCGTGCGCGGTGACGTGCAGGCCGGCGATCACGTCGCCTCCGCGCGCGATGCGGCCACCGGCCTGCCCGTGCACAGCCTGTACGGTGAACACCGCGAACCCACGCCCGCGATGCTCGATGGCATCGACGTGCTGGTGTTCGACATCCAGGACGCGGGCACCCGCTTCTACACCTATCCGTACACGCTGGCCGGGGTGATGCGCGCGGCGAAACGCGCCGGCATTCCCGTCGTGGTGGCCGACCGTCCCGATCCGCTGGGCGGCGTGCGGGTGGAAGGACCGGTGCTGGATCCGGCGCTGGCCTCGTTCGTCGGGCAGTTCCCCATTCCCATCCGCCACGGCATGACGCTGGGCGAACTGGCCACCCTGTTCAACACGGCGTTCGGCATCGGCGCCGACCTGCACGTGGTGGCGATGCAGGGCTGGCGGCGCGGCGACGAACCATTGCGCGGCGCGTTGTCGTGGGTGCCGCCGTCGCCGAACATGCCGACCCCCGACACCGCGCTGGTCTATCCGGGCATGGGGCTGCTGGAAGGCACCAACGTATCCGAGGGCCGCGGCACCACGCGCCCGTTCGAGACCGTGGGTGCGCCCTGGGTGGATGCGCCCGCGCTGGCCGCGCGACTCAACGCGATGGGCCTGCCGGGCGTGCGCTTCCGGCCCACGTGGTTTACGCCGACATTCTCCAAGCATGCCGGCCAGGCCTGTGCCGGCGTACAGCTGCACGTGACCGACCGCAACGCTTTCCGCCCGGTACGCACCGGCCTGGCCGTGCTGAAGGCCTTGCACGACCAGCACCCGAAGGACTTCGCCTTCCTGCCGGGCGAGCCGCCGTTCTTCGACCGGCTGGCAGGCGTGGGCGACCTGCGTGCCGCCATCGAACGCGGCGACACGCTGGAGGCCATCGAAGCGCGTTGGCAGCCGGGGCTGTCGGCGTTCGAGGCGCTGCGCAGGCAGCATCTGCTGTATCCCTGAGCTGGACCGGCGAAGCCGTGGGGGCGGCGTCTGTCGTGATGAGGCGTTAAAGCTTCTCGCCCATTGCCCCATCCTGTAGGAGCACCCCTTGGGCGCGATGCTTTTTCATTCGATGAGGCGAAAGCATCGCGGGCATGGCCCGCTCCTACAGACGCGCCGCGCGGTCGCGGTAACGCCTTATCGCGACTGACGTCGCTCCCACAGCTCCAAACAGGCGCCAGCGTGGCCTGTTGTGGCCCGCGTGGAACGGGTTGCGCGGTGGGATCGGGGCGCCTCAGGCCTCGTGGGAGCGACGTGAGTCGCGACGAGGCACCGGTACGCTTCATCGCGACTGACGTCGCTCCCACACCCTCGCCGACGCCAATGGTCGGCAATTCGCGCGTCAGGTCGCGACAGGTTTCCGTTTGCGCGGTGCGCGCCTGGCGGGGCGCGGCGTGTCGGTGGCCGTGATCAGCGGCGCCACCGCCTGCTGGAGCTGCTCCAGCGATGACAGCGTGTCGGCATAGGCGATGAAGTGCTGCAGGTAGCCCGGCGACGCGGCGCGCATCAGATGGAGGGCGCGATGCACCAGCATGCCGGAGTTGAGCGGACCGGCGTCGGCGGGCACATCGTGCAGCGACGCGCGCAACTGACTGTCGATGCGCACCTGCGCCCAGACCTCTCGCGCCTCGGTGAGCGCGGACGGCGCCACCGGCGACGGACCGGGCGCGGGGGCATCGCCGTGGCGCGCCTGCAGTGCGGCGACCAGGCCCCGCAGTCCGCTGTCGCGTGCCGGGGCGGGCGCGGCGGGCGTGGGCCTGCGTGCCAGGCCCTCGGCATAGGCGCGCATCAGGCCGGCCAGTCGCGCTTCCAGCAGGCGGCGGGCTTCGCCCTCGTGCGTGCCGACCCGCGCGGCCAAGGCCTGCAGGATGTCGAAGCGTGCCGGCGCCGCGCGGTCCAGGCCCTGCGCGCGCCACGCCTGCAGCTGCGCCAGCGGTGGCAGCGCGTCACCGTCCATCGTTACCGCGGCGCTTGGCGGGGCGGGGAATGGGCGCGATCTCGACGCGGCGGTTGCGCGCGCGGCCTTCCTCGCTGGTGTTGGCGCTCACCGGCTGCTCGGCGCCGAACGCGGCGGCGAACACCGAGGAGGACGGCACGCCTTCGGCGATCAGGGTGCGGGTGACGGTGAGGGCGCGTTGCGCGGACAGATCCCAGTTGTCGTCGAACTGGCGGTTGCTGCCGCTGACCTGGCGGTCGTCGGTGAAGCCTCTGACCATCAGGATTTCCTCGCGCGTGCGCAGGTAGCCCGCCAGCGGCGCGGCCAGGCTCTTCAGCAGGTCGCGACCCTCCGGCTGCAACTGGTCGGAGTTCAGCGCGAACAGCACGTTGCCGCGGATGCCGATGCGGCCGTCCACCAGCGTCACCCGACCCTCGGCCAGCGGCGCGGCCAGCGCGTCCTCCAGTGCCTTGCGCTGTTGCGCTTCCTGTTCGCGCCGGCGGGTTTCCTCGTCCAGGCGCTGGGCCAGCTGCGCCTGCACGGCGATCACGCCCACCAGCACCAGCACGAACGCGCCCAGCAGCACCGACATCAGGTCGCCGAAGCTGGCCCAGACGGGGGCGCCCAGGTCGGCGTCGTCTCCGGTTTCCACGCTCATGCGGCGTCGGCCCCGGCCAGGCGCTGCAGGTCGACGGTGATCTGGCGCTGTGCGGACAGGCTGAGGTCGACCACTTCGCGCGCCTGCGCCACGTAGTAGGCCAGTTGCTCATCGCTGCGCACCAGCGAGCGCTCCAGTGCGCCTTCGATGGCCTGCAGGCGTTCCAGCAGCGCGTCGTTGGTCTGGCCGAAGCGTTCCACCACGCTGCCCAGCGCATCGCCCAGGCCGGCGACTTCGGTGGCGCCGGCGGCCACCTGCGCGGCGACGTGTTCCAGCTTGCCGGTCTCGGCCTGCACGTGGTCGGTGAAGCGGGTGCTGACTCGCTCCAGCAGGTCGGCGGACGTCGCCACCAGCGCATCGATGGCGGTGCGCTGTTCGGTGGAGGCGTGGTTCACCGCATCCAGCAGTGTCTGCAGCGTACCCATCATCTGGGTGCGTTCTTCCAGCAGGGCGGTGTCGCGCACCATGCTGTCGGAGAGCTTCTGACGCAGTTCGGCCACCACGTCGGCCGCAGCGCGCGGTGCTTCCGAGGCCACCTGCACCAGCTGCGAGATCTCGGCGATGGTCTGCTGCGCGTGGGTCTGTGCCTGCGCGGTGATGTCGTTCGCGCTGCGGGCCAGGGCGTCGCAGATGTCCTGCTGCAGGCGCGCGGCTTCGGCGGCAGTGCGCTCCCAGTCGCCCCGCAGCGTGGCGCTCATCGTGGCCAACTGCTCGGCCCAAGCGGCCAGGCGGGCATCGTCCTGTTCGGCCAGCGTACGCTGCAGCGCGGCATGCGAGGCGTCGACCGCTTCGACGAGGGCGTTGGCCTGCGTGCGGAAATCGGCGCCGACCGCGGACAGGGCGTCCGCGTGGCGCGTGGCGATGCCGTCGGCGGTGCTGGCCTGCTGGCTGAGCGCCTGCGACCAGCCCTCCGCCAGCGTGGTCGCGGTGTGTTCGAGCTGGCCGGCCGCCGCATCGAGCCAGGCCTGCGAGCGCTGGTCGAACTGGGTCGCCTGGCGCTGGGCGTGGTCTTCCAGGCGCGCGACCAGCGCGTCGTGGGCGTCCTGCTGGCGTGCGAGGGCGGCCTGCCATGCTGCGGACGCCGCCGTGGTCGCGGTGCCGAAGCCGGCCGTCAGTGCCTCCAACTGCTGCTGCACGGCGGTGCCGACGGTCTGCTGCAGGGCGCCGGTCTCGCGCGCCACGCCTGCCAGCGTGGCCTCCACTACAGGTTGCAGCGCCGCGCTGACCGCGCGTGCGCTGCTGTCCACGCCGGCCTGCATCGTGGCCACCAGCGTGGAGGCGAGCTGGGCCTGCGCCGCTTCGGTGCGGGCGTGGAAGCTTTCCTGGCGCGCGGCCTGTTGCGCGGCGGCGTCGGTGGTCTGGCGTTCGATGCCGGCGACCATGGCCTGCAGGCGTTCCACCAGTTCCGGCATCAGCGCGGCCTGCTGCTGCAGCAGGCGGAACGATTCCTCACGCTGGAACGACTGCGAATGCACGTGCAGCGAGGTGGCGATCGCATCGTCCAGCCGCTGCGCGACCAGCACGCGCTCGCGCCGGCTGAGCGCGGACAGCAGGCCGAGGATGGCCGACGCGGCCACGCCCGCGATCGAGGTGCCGAAAGCGAAGCCCAGCCCCTTGACCGGCGCGGCCAGCGAGCCGCGGATCGCGTCGATGTCGGTGGCGCCTTCCAGCGCCAGGCCGGTGCCGCGCAGGGTCACCATCATGCCCAGCAGCGTGCCCAGCATGCCCAGCAGCACCAGCAGGCCGACCAGGTACGGCGTGAGCGAAGGGGCGGGCAGGGCGACGCGTTCGCCTTCCACGCGCAGGCGCACGGCCTGGCGCAGGCTGGGATGCAGCGGTGCCAGCCAGGCCTGCAGGCCGTTGCCCGCGGGCGCGGTGTCGTCCAGCGCGTGGGCGAGTGTTGCGGTGGCCTGGCGATACCGCTGCAGTTCCACGACACCGACCACGTAGCACGCGCCGATTACCAGGGTGACCACCACGCCCAATGCGTGCGTGCCGACGTAGCCGACGCCGATCCAGCCGACGATGGCCAGGCCGGCGAGGAAGAGGGCGGTGGAGAAGGGCTGTTTCATCAAAGGCATCCAGGCATCACGGGGTACGAAGCGCGGCGAGCAGCGCGTCGATGGGGTGGAAACGCAGGTCGAGTTCGGCCAGCAGGGCGTCCTGCAGGTCGCGGCGGAACAGCGCCCGCCACGCGCTGTCGGGGCTGCCGTCCGCGGCGGCGCGCAGGCGTTCGAAGTGCAGGCCGAGCAGGGTGGGGGTGTGGGCCAGCAGGGTCTGTTCGCGCGGGCTGAGGGTCATTTCCATCACGGCGTCGACCTCGGCCAGGCGGGCCAGGTCGCCGCCGCGCTGGACCAGGGCATCGCGCAGGCGTCCGCGCAGGGGGCCGGTGCCGGTGAGCATGGCGCGCTGGCGTTCCAGGCAGTAGCGGCGGAAGGGTGCGAAGTCGTCGCCGTCCGCGTCGGCGGGGGCGCCACGCTGGATCGCGTCCGTCAGCGAGGTACGGACCCGGGCGATGGCCTCGGCATGCGCGTCGATACCCGGCGCGGCGCCAGCCGCAGGCGCAACGGCGCCATCGAGCGCCCGCGACAGCGAGACCGCACGGTTCCAGTCGATCCATTGGCCCAGCCGCTCGGACAGCACCGGGCCGGCATCGGGCAGGTCGGCCCCGCCCAGGCGGGCGAGGAGACGGACGAAGGCGGGGGCCGCCGTGGGCGTCCGGTACTGCACAGTGGTCACACAGTGGCTCAAAAGAGCAGAGATTTTACAGGAAGGGGCTGGGTGATGAGCCGTTTCACGGAACTGGCGAGCGGATAGGCTGGGGACTTTTGGGGCCTGGCCATTGGTTGAAGGATCAAGGCTGGCACGCTCGATTGAGGCGATTGTCACCGGCCGGGCTACATCCGAGGGCTCCGAAGGTAGACCATGCTGGTGGAGAGGGAGCCGGTAGCGGGGTGGCCTCGGGCATCAGGCAATTGTTTGGATCTGCTCCTCATCACGTGAGATCACTCGGCGAACATCACTTTGAGTTCTTCTTCAGTGACTCCAAAGCTACGGGGTTCGTACCGGCTGCCTCCCTCGTCATACACAAGAAGGCCCTCGGCATTAATGCCGACGACGTGGCGCAATACTGTGAACTCGTAGAGGCTGAAGTCGCGCCGCGCATTTACTTCAATGACTCTGCTGGAGATCGGCTGCATGACTTGATCACAGGCAGCCGCCGTAATCGCAATGTTTGCCGCCCCGGCATTGCGAACGCTCGGATACAGCATCCCACTGCATACGTTCTTGCCGTAGATTTTCGCGACGAGCAGTCGCGTTTTAAGGTAGTCATTCTCCCGCGCTTCGGGGCTAGCAAGTACTTCCGATAAGAGCGAGTCGGCGAAGACCAGCATCTGCCGGTCCAGCGGCTTTCGCTGATTCAGAAGCCGCGCAATGGTATGGCCTGGATCAGGCCCGATCATCGGGAGGTGGCCATTCTTGTAGCAGCCTGTGAACTGCCCAAGGGATGTTAGACGAAGCTCTCTGCCGGGTTTAATGGCAAAAGCTGTCAATTGCACCAGATCCCCGTTGCATGCGCCTATCTCCGAGAGTGAGGTTTCCTCCCGAAGCGCTGCGTACAGATTGGGGACCTGAGGGTCGCTTAGCCGCTGAGGGCCCGCAAACTGTTTGGGGGGATAGGACAGATCGGATGCCGCTTTTAGTCGATCACCCGAGTTGATTTTCCTTGCTCGATAGTAAAGAGAGCCGGAGGTTATGCCAAAGGTGATTAGGGAACAGTAGCCAATGACACGGTCCAGAGCTTGATCCAGTGCTTCCAAGTCGTGTGAGTTCCGAATGGTCTCGGCGTCAGCCTCTAGCTGGGTGAAGTCCATGGTTCGCCCGTCTGCGGTGTTTGAAGGTAGTCGCTCGATGTTTGCATCATTTCCCACCGCCCGGCCAAGTGATGGGTTTTGTCGTAGGCGCGCGCGTTCTGATCTCTTACGGGGGTGCGCTTGCTATTCACTGCGGTCGGGAAAGAGGCCGAAACACCATTCTTGGTCGTCGGGCACCGCCGAGCGCGGGGCAACACGTATGGGACGCTCTGGGCCTCCAGCTGCGCTGGGCAGCCAGAAACAAAAAAAAGACCGGGAAGCTTTGATTTCTCTAGGCTTTCCAGTCTTTTTTGTACGTCCTGAGACGCTTGAATGGTGGAGGTGGGCGGAATTGAACCGCCGTCCGAAGGCACTCCATCCCCGGTACTACATGCTTATCCCGCCGTTGAGTCTCGTCCTGCAGCAGCACGGTGGGCCAAGCGCACCGCAGAACCAGCCTGTTTTAGGTTAACCGGGTGCTGACAGGCAACCACTCCCGGCGATTCCGTGATGATGACCTTACGCTGCGAGCACGGACACAAGCAGTTTCAGGGCTTAGGCCTTAAGCGGCCAGAGCGTAGTTGTCGTCGTTGGCAACTAGAGTTTTGCCGCTGGATTTACGAGGAAAGCTGCCCCCTCGGCATGCACCAGGAAACTTTGCAACCCCCGTCGAAGCCAGTGCACCCCCGGGAGTCAGAAACTTCCTGACAAGGGCCAGTGTAGGGGCGGGCACCCCGCTTCACAAGGCGCCGCTGCCAGCGCGTTCAGGCTTGAGGTCCGCAGAGCAGTCCTGACATGCCCCCTTGGTAAGGGGGCGAATTCGCACGTCAGCGCGAATGGGGGATCGGCAACGCGCGTCGGGGCCCGAGATTTGCGAAGCAAATCTTGGGGGCTTCATCGCGAAGCGATGGAGCTACGCGTCCTTGTTGTGCTGGCGCATGACGCGCGACTTCTCGCGGGCCCAGTCGCGGTCCTTCTCGCTGGCGCGCTTGTCATGGGTCTGCTTGCCCTTGGCCAGCGCCAGCTCGGCCTTCACCTTGTTGCCCTTCCAGTACAGCGACGTGGGCACCAGCGTGTAGCCGTCGCGCTCGACCTTGCCGATCAGGCTGTCGATCTCGTTCCGGTGCAGCAGCAGCTTGCGCGTGCGGCGGTCGTCGGCCACCACGTGCGTGGAGGCCTGGATCAGCGGCGTGATCTGCGCGCCGAACAGGAACAGCTCGCCATGCCGGATCACCGCGTAGGCCTCGGTGATGTTGGCGCGGCCGGCACGGATGGCCTTCAGCTCCCAGCCCTGCAGGGCGATGCCCGCTTCGTATCGCTGCTCAAGGTGGTACTCGTGCCGGGCGCGCTTGTTCAGCGCGATCGTGCCTGTTGCTTTATTCTTGTCGGGTTTCTTTGCCATCCGTCCTATTGTCGCCGAAGGCGGAACCCCACGCGAGCCACATGCATACGATCCGCCGCAGCGCCCTGGTCGAACACTCGGCCACCCGGATGTTCGACCTGGTCAACGACGTGGCCGCGTACCCGCGCCGCTTCGACTGGTGCAGCGCCGCCGAGCTGATCGAACAGGGGGAAGCGCGGCTGGTGGCGCGCCTGGATCTGGGCCTGGGCTCGCTGCGTACCTGGTTCACCACCGAAAACGCCCTGGACCGGCCCCACCGGATCGACATGAACCTGGTCGACGGCCCGTTCCGCAAGCTGCATGGGCGCTGGGATTTCCATGCCCTGGACGAATCGGCCTGCAAGGTGACCCTGACCCTGGAGTTCGAGCCCTCCAGCCGCCTGCTGGGTCCGGCGATGGCCCTGGGCTTCCAGGGATTGGCCGACCGGATGGTGGACGACTTCGTGCGCGCCGCCGATCGCGGGGAATGACGTGCGGGTGGACGTGATCCGTGCCTGGCCCCACAGGTTCGAATCGGTGGGGCTGGATCTGCCGGAGGGGGCCACCGTCGGCGACGCGCTGGCGGCCAGCGGTTTCGTCGATGCCGGCCATCCGGCGGTGGCGGTCCATGGCGTCATCGCCACGCCGGACACGCCATTAAACGAAAACGACCGCGTGGAAGTGCTGCGGCCGTTGTTTATCGATCCGAAGGAGGCGCGCCGGCGGCGCGCGCTCAGGTAAGAGAAGAGCCGCGCCTCAGCGGCGGCGACCCTTCTTCTTTTCCTTGGCCAGGTTGGGGCCGAACTTGCGCACGTCGCGCGACAGCTGCAGGTCGGCTTCGGGGAAGTATTCGCCTTCCCAGCTGGCCAGCGTGTCGCCGTTGAACACCAGCGTGAGGTTCTTGATCTCGGTGGTGCCGCGCCGGTTGGTGCGGTTGCTGGCGGTGTAGTCCCAGCGGTCCGCATGGAACGGATCGGCGATCGACGGGCTGCCCAGCAGCGACTGCACCTGCTGCTTGCTCTGGCCCACCTGCAGCTGGTCCACGGCCGTCTTCTCGATCAGGTTGCCCTGGTAGATCGGCTGCTTGTAGAGGATGCCGCAGCCAGCGGTGGCGGAAGCGAGGACGGCAACCAGCAGGAATTTGCGCATTGGGACAGGTACGGTGGGAAACCGGGCCGATGATACACTTCCGCGGACCGCCGCAACCGAGCTTCAGGCAGCTGGCGCTAAACCGAGAGTGAACGGAGACGCCATGGAATCGCAGGATCTACGCAAAGTCGGCCTCAAGGTCACCCACCCGCGGATGCGCATCCTGGAGCTGCTGGAGCAGAAGAGCGCCCAGCACCACCTGAGCGCGGAAGACATCTACCGGCAGCTGCTGGACCATGGCGACGAGATCGGACTGGCGACGGTCTATCGCGTGCTGACCCAGTTCGAGGCGGCTGGGCTGGTGCTCAAGCACAACTTCGAAGGCGGCCAGGCGGTCTACGAGCTGGACCGTGGCGGCCACCACGACCACATGGTGGACGTGGACACCGGCAAGATCATCGAGTTCGAGAGCAGCGAGATCGAGAAGCTGCAGCGCGAGATCGCCGCCAAGCACGGCTACGAGCTGGAAGAACACTCGCTGGTGCTGTACGTGCGCAAGAAGCGCTGAGGACCGGCAGTTCGCCGTTCAAGGACGTGGGAGCGACGTCAGTCGCGAAGCCGCACCGGTAGAGCCTCATCGCGACTGACGTCGCTCCCGCGGCGGCAGCAGTGAGTCAGACCGCGTTGGCGAGCAGCCGCTTCGCGGCCGCGTGGGCTTCCTTGCTGACTTCCACGCCGCCCAGCATGCGGGCCAGTTCCTCTTCCCGCTGCTTCGCGCCGAGCTTCTCGACCGCGCTCTGGGTCATCCCCTCGACCGGCGCCTTGCTGACCCGGTAGTGCGCGTGCCCCTGTGCGGCGACCTGGGGCAGATGGGTGACGCACAGCACCTGCCGCTGGGTGCCCAGGGCGCGCAGCTTCTGGCCGACGATCTCGGCCACGGCGCCGCCGATGCCGGTGTCCACTTCGTCGAACACCATGGTGGGCACCGCGTCCAGCCCCAGCGCCGCCACCTCGATGGCCAGCGAAATGCGCGCCAGCTCGCCGCCGGACGCCACCTTGCGCAGCGCGCGCGGCGGCTGGCCCGCGTTGGCCGACACCAGGAACTCGACGCGTTCGGCCCCTGTCGGGTCGGGGCGCTCGCCGTCCTGCGGCTCCAGCGCGATCTCGAAACGCCCGCCGCCCATGCCCAGCTCGGCGATCAGGGCGGTGGTGGTATCGCCCAGGGCGCGGGCGGCACGCTGGCGGGTGCGGCTGAGCGCGCCCGCCGCATCGCGCCATTGCTGGCGGGCGGCGCCGATCTCGTCGCTGAGCTTCAGCAGGCGTTCGCCGGCGCCACGCAGACCGTCCAGTTCGGCGGCCAATCGGTCGTGCTGCTCCTGCAGGCCCTCCAGCGGCACCCGGTGCTTGCGCGCCAGGTCGTGCACTCGGGCGAGCTTGCGCTCCAGGGCGTCGAACTGCAGGGGCTCGCCGTCCAGGTCGTCGCGGACCTGGCCCAAGAGGGACAGGGCTTCCTCGATCTGGATGGCGGCGCCGTCGAGCAGGCCGTCGACATCGCGCAGGCGCGGTTCGTGCTCGGCCTGGCGGGCAAGATCGGCCCGCACCTGCTGCAGCTGGCGGGTCAGGGACGGCGTGTCGTCGCCGGCGAGCTGCCCCAGTGCGGCGTCGCAGGCCTGGATCAGGCCGGTGGCATGGGCCTGGCGGCGGTGGCTGGCCACCAGTTGTTCGAGCGCGGCGGGCGACAGGTCCTCGCGCTGCAGCTCCGCCAGCTGGTGTTCCAGATAGTTGATGCGGTCGGAGACGTCGCCCTGGCCCGACAGCTGCTCGCGCTCCTGGAGCAGGGCCGACCACGCGCGGGCCGCGTCGCGCACCCGGGCGCGTTCGGCGTCGTTGCGGGCGAATGCATCCAGCAGATCGAGCTGGCTGTTGCGTGCCAGCAGCGCTTGGTGCTCGTGCTGCCCGTGGATCTCCACCAGGCGGCCGGCCAGGTCGGCCAGCTGCGACAGCGTCACGCTGCGCCCGTTGATCCAGGCGCGGGACCCGCCGTCGGCACGGATGACGCGGCGCAGCTGGCACTGGCCCTCGTCGTCCAGTTCGTTGTCGGCCAGCCAGGCCTGGGCGGGCGAGCCCGAGGGGGCGGAAAACTCGGCCGACAGTTCCGCGCGCTCGGCGCCATGGCGGACCACGCCGCTGTCGGCGCGCAGACCCGACAGGAAACCCAGGGCATCGACGAGCAGCGACTTGCCGGCGCCGGTTTCACCCGAGATGACCGTCATGCCCTCGCCGAACTCCAGTTCGGCGGCACGGACGACGGCGAAGTCCTTGATGGCGAGATGTCTGAGCATGCGGCGGATTGTAAGCGGAGCCGGCGCAAGTTCTGAGACGGACGGGCATGGCTTGCAAAGCCGCGGGGACGACGTTATCTAGCGGGCATGAAATCCCCGTCGCCCTCGCTGGACCCCCGTGCCCGCCAGTTGCTGCGCACGCTGATCTCGCGCTACATCCGCGACGGCGAACCGGTGGGTTCGCAGACCCTGGCCCGCCATGCCGGGCTGGAAGTCAGTCCGGCCACCATCCGCAACATCCTGTCGGAACTGGAAGAGGTGGGGCTGCTCAGTTCCCCGCATACCTCAGCCGGGCGCATTCCCACCGCCCAGGGTTACCGGGTGTTCGTCGACAGTCTGGTGCAGGTGAAGTCGCTGGGCGAGGGCGAAGTGGCGCGCCTGCGCGCCGAGCTTCCCAGCGGTGCGGGAACCCAGGCCCTGCTGGGCAATGCGTCCGAGCTGCTGTCGGCGATGACCCATTTCGTGGGCGTGGTCAGCGTGCCGCGACGCGAGCAGTTCGCCTTCCGCTACATCGATTTCGTGCCGCTCGACGGCCAGCGGGTGATGGCCATCCTGGTGTTCGCCGACAACGACGTGCAGAACCGGGTCATCGAGACCCGCCGTCCGTACGAGCGCGCCGAACTGGAGCGCATCGCCAACTACCTCAACGCCCAGTTCGCCGGCCGATCGCTGGCGGACATCCGTGCCAGCCTGCTGCGCGACCTGCGCCGGGCGCAGACCGAGATGGAGGGCCTGCTGGCCGAATCCATCGAACTGGCGGAGCAGGCGCTGACGCCGCCCAACGACGATCTGGTGCTGGCTGGGCAGACCCGGCTGATGGGCGTGCAGGAGCTGGCCGACCTGGAGCGGTTGCGCGACCTCTTCGAAGCCTTCGCCCGCAAGCGCGAGATCCTGCAGCTGCTGGAACGCACGATCCGCGCGCCCGGCGTACGCATCTTCATCGGTGAGGACACCGGCTTGGCGCCGCACGACGGGGTGTCGGTGGTGACCGCGCCCTACATGGCGGCGGGGCAGGTGCTGGGTGTGCTGGGCGTCATCGGGCCCACGCGGATGGCGTACGACCGGGTCATTCCGGTGGTGCAGGCGGCGGCCGATGTGCTGGGCGCGGCCTTGAATCCCGACGCGCCGGCCCCATAGGTTCCCGGTTGGGCGGCAGGAGCCGCCGCCAGGGAACCGAAATGAACGAACAGCACGAACACGATGCCACCCCGGGCCAGGCGCCCGAATCCCCCGACACCGACGCCGCCCTGCTGGCCGAGCTGGAAACCCTGCGCAACGAGCTGGACCAGCTGCGGGCGACCACGCTGCTGGAGCGCGCCGACCTGGAGAACCAGCGCAAGCGCGTGGCGCGCGACATCGAGCAGGCCCGCAAGTTCGCCAACGAGCGCCTGCTGGGCGACCTGCTGCCGGTGTTCGACAGCCTGGACGCCGGCCTGGCCGCCGCCGGCAGCGAGCCCAGCCCCCTGCGGGACGGACTTGAGCTGACCTTCAAGCAATTGTTGAAGGTGGCCGGCGACAACGGCCTGAGCCTGCTCGACCCGGCCGGCGAGGCCTTCAACCCCGAGCATCACCAGGCCATCAGCCAGGCCGATGCGCCCGATGCGGCGCCGGGCAGCGTGGTGCAGGTGTTCCAGAAGGGCTACGTGCTCAACGGCCGCCTGCTGCGTCCCGCCCTGGTGGTGGTGGCCAAGCACGACTGAACGACACGCGGGTGGCGCTTGAACGGCGCCATCGCATCCCTATATCGGGACCATCCACCCGGCCGATCGCCGGGTCCAACATCAGAATTTGCTAGGGAGCGAAATCCATCATGGGCAAGATCATCGGCATCGACCTGGGCACGACCAATTCGTGCGTGGCGATCATGGACGGCGGCAAGGCCCGCGTCATCGAGAACTCGGAAGGCGACCGCACCACCCCCTCCATCGTGGCCTACACGAAGGACGGTGAAGTGCTGGTCGGCGCCTCGGCCAAGCGCCAGGCCGTCACCAATCCCAAGAACACCTTCTACGCGGTGAAGCGCCTGATCGGCCGCAAGTTCACCGACGCCGAAGTGAAGAAGGACCTGGACCTGGTGCCCTACGGCATCATCGCGCACGACAATGGCGATGCCTGGGTGCAGACCAGCGACGGCAAGAAGATGGCGCCGCAGGAAATCTCCGCGCGCGTGCTGGAAAAGATGAAGAAGACGGCCGAAGCCTTCCTGGGCGAGACCGTCACCGAAGCCGTCATCACCGTGCCGGCCTACTTCAACGACAGCCAGCGCCAGGCCACCAAGGATGCCGGCAAGATCGCAGGCCTGGACGTCAAGCGCATCATCAACGAGCCGACCGCGGCCGCGCTGGCTTACGGGCTGGACAAGGGTGACGGCGGCGCCGACCGCAAGATCGTCGTCTACGACCTGGGCGGCGGCACGTTCGACGTATCCATCATCGAGATCGCCAACGTCGATGGCGAGAAGCAGTTCGAGGTGCTGGCCACCAATGGCGACACCTTCCTGGGCGGCGAGGACTTCGACAAGCGCGTCATCGACTACCTCGTCGAGGAGTTCCAGAAGGACCAGGGCATCGACCTGCGCAAGGACCCGCTGGCCCTGCAGCGTCTGAAGGACGCCGCCGAGCGCGCCAAGATCGAGCTGTCCAGCTCGCAGCAGACCGAAGTGAACCTGCCGTACGTCACCGCCGACGCCTCGGGCCCAAAGCACCTCAACATCAAACTGACCCGCGCCAAGCTGGAAGCGCTGGTGGAAGACTTGGTGAAGAAGACCATCGAGCCGTGCCGTATCGCGCTGAACGACGCCGGCCTGCGCGCCAGCGACATCGGCGAAGTCATCCTCGTCGGCGGCCAGACCCGCATGCCGAAGGTGCAGCAGGCGGTGGCCGAGTTCTTCGGCAAGGAACCGCGTAAGGACGTCAACCCCGATGAGGCCGTGGCGCTGGGCGCAGCGATCCAGGGCGGCGTGCTGGCCGGCGACGTCAAGGACGTGCTGCTGCTCGACGTGACCCCGCTGAGCCTGGGCATCGAGACCCTGGGCGGCGTGTTCACCAAGATCATCGAGAAGAACACCACCATCCCGACCAAGGCCTCGCAGACCTTCTCCACCGCCGAGGACAACCAGTCCGCGGTGACGGTGCACGTGCTGCAGGGCGAGCGCGAACAGGCCCGCTTCAACAAGTCGCTGGCCAAGTTCGACCTGGCGGGCATCGAGCCGGCGCCGCGCGGCATGCCGCAGGTGGAGGTGTCCTTCGACATCGACGCCAACGGCATCCTGCACGTGTCGGCCAAGGACAAGAAGACCAACAAGGAACAGAAGGTCGAGATCAAGGCCGGTTCGGGCCTGTCCGAGGACGAGATCAACCGGATGGTCGCCGATGCCGAGGCGCACCGCGAGGAAGACAAGAAGTTCCAGGAGCTGGTGCAGGCGCGCAACCACGCCGACGGCCTGATCCACGCCACCCGCAGCGCCATCACCGAGCACGGCAGCAAGGTGCCGGGCGACGTGATCGGCCGCGTCGAATCGGCCATCGCGGATCTGGAAACCGCGATGAAGGGCGACGAGAAGGCGCAGATCGAGGCCAAGGCCAAGGCGCTGGAGGAGGCCGGGCAGTCCCTGTATGCGGCGGCCGCGTCGGGCGACCAGTCCGGTGCGGGTCCGGCGGGCGGTGGTGCGGCCCCGGCCGACGACGTCGTCGACGCCGAGTTCACCGAAGTCAAGGACGACAAGAAGTAATCCCGGCCCACGGGATGCGGCGAACGGGAGACGTGGCCTGCCACGGCCTCCCGTTTTGCCATCCGGCGACCCTGCCAGACCAGCCTGACGACACATGAGCAAGCGCGATTACTACGAAGTCCTGGGCGTGGCCCGCGACGCCAGCGAAGAAGACCTGAAGAAGGCCTATCGGCGCTGCGCGATGAAGCACCATCCCGACCGCAATCCCGGCGATGCCGCCGCCGAGGCGGCGTTCAAGGAGTGCAAGGAAGCCTACGAGGTGCTGTCGGACGGGGCCAAGCGCCGCGCCTACGATGCGCACGGCCATGCCGCGTTCGAGCACGGGATGGGCGGTGGCGGTCCCGGCGGCCCGGACATGGGCGACATCTTCGGCGACATCTTCGGCAACATCTTCGGCGGCGGGGGCGCACGCGCGGCACGCCGTGGCGCCGATGTCGGCTACGTGATGGAACTGGACCTGGAAGAAGCCGTCGCCGGCATCGAGAAACGCATCGAGATCCCCACACTGGTGGCCTGTGACCCCTGCAAGGGCACGGGCTCGGCCGACGGCCGCGTCGAGACCTGCGGCACCTGCGGCGGTCGCGGCAACGTGCGCATGCAGCGCGGCATCTTCGCCATGCAGCAGGCGTGCCCGGCCTGTGGCGGCCGCGGCCAGACCATCAGGAATCCCTGCACCGAGTGCCATGGCGCCGGCCGCGTGGAGGAAGAGAAGGTGCTGTCGGTCAAGATCCCGGCCGGCGTGGACAACGGCGACCGCATCCGCCTGACCGGCGAAGGCGAGGCAGGCCCGCCCGGCACGCCCCCGGGCGACCTGTACGTGGAAGTGCGCGTGCGTGAGCACGACATCTTCCAGCGCGATGGCGACGACCTGCACTGCGAGGTGCCGATCCGCATCTCGCAGGCCGCGCTGGGCGACACGGTGCGCGTGCCGACGCTGAAGGGCGAGGCGGAGATCCGCATCCCGGCCGAGACGCAGACCGGCAAGCTGTTCCGCCTGCGCGGCAAGGGCGTGAAGTCCGTGCGCAGCCGCAGCGAAGGCGACCTGTACTGCCGCGTGGTGGTGGAAACACCGGTGAACCTGACCCCGGAACAGCGGGAGCTGCTGGAGAAGTTCGAGGCCACCTTCATCGGAGAGGAAGCGCGCAAGCATTCGCCGAAGTCGGCCACGTTCCTGGACGGCGTCAAGGGGTTCTGGGACCGCATGACCTCCTGACCCCCTGTGACATCCCGCCGCCCGCGGACGTGAGCGGCTTGTGGCATCCTGCGACGGCCCCGGCGACCCCGGGGCCGTTTTCATTCACGTCCACGAAGAAGGGAGTTCGCGTGCGCATGAACAAGGGGAAGAGGTGGGGATGGTGGGCGTTGCTCGTGATGGCGCCCGCATGGGCGGCCGATGACCGGCCCCTGCAGGTCGAGCGCGAGTCCACGCGCTTCGTGCTCAATGCCGACGGCAGTTTCGTGCAGGAACAGGAAACCGCGATCAAGGTGCTGAAAGACAGCGCGCTGGAAGCGGCCAAGGATGCATCGGTCAGCTACAGCACCAGCATCCAGAAGGCCGAGGTGATCGAAGCCTACACGTTGAAGCCCGACGGCCGCCGCGTCGATGTGCCCAAGGGCAACTACCAGGTCAGCAGCAGTTCGGGACGGGAGGGCGATTCGCCCATCTACTCCGACCAGACGACGCTTACTGTCGTGTTCCCCGAGTTGGCCGTCGGCGACACCACGGTGTTTACCTATCGGGTGACGGCGACGCAGCCGATGTTCCCGGGCCACTTCTCGGTGATCCGCAACTATAGCCCGGCCGCGTACTACGGCGACGTGCAGGTGACCATCGATGCGCCCGAGGCGATGCAGGCCGCGTGGCGCAACTGGCAGATGACGCAGCCCGCCGTCGAAACCCGCGACGGGCGCCGGATCGTGCGCTGGCGCTGGAGCAACCGCCAGCCAGTCGGCCGCGAAAGCTTGCGCGATACGGTCTTCACCGCCGATCGCTATCCGGGCTACGCGTTCTCCACCTTCGCCAGCTACGCCGACATCGCGGCGGCCTACGGGGGACCGGCCAACGCCAAGGCCACGCTGACGCCCAGGTTGCGCACGCTCGCCGCGGAGATCGCGGGCAAGAGCACGGACCCGCGCGAGACGGCGAAGAAGCTTTACGAATGGGTTTCCACCAAGATCACCTATGCCGGCAACTGCATCGGCCTGGGCGCAGTGGTCCCGCGCGACCTGGACGTGGTGCTCGACAACCGCATGGGCGACTGCAAGGACCACGCGACCCTGCTGCAGGCGTTGCTGAAAGCCCGCGGCATCGACAGTACCCAGGCGCTCATCAACGCGGGCGGTACCTATACGCTGCCGGATATCCCGGTCGCGTCTGTGGTCAACCACGTGATCAACTACATCCCCGGCCTGGATCTTTACGTGGACTCGACCGCGGCCACGGTGCCCTTCGGCAGTCTGCCGGACGGGGCGGCAGGCAAACCCGTGCTGCTGGTGGATGGTCATCGCGACGGCACCACCACGCCGGTGACGCAGGTCGGTTCGGAATGGCAGAAGCTGCGCACGACGCTTCGCATCCAGCCGGACGGTTCGATCAAGGGCGCGCAGCAGGTCGAACTGAGCGGACGCATGGCGGTGGCGGCACGCGCACAGTTCCGCAACGTCGGCGCCAGCGATGCGGACAAGCTGGTGCGCAATTACTTCCGGGGAAGCGCACTGAGCGCAAGTGGCAAAGTGAAGTACGACGATCCCGTGCCGATGCTGGAGACCTTCAACATGGAGGCGGATTTCGAAGTCGAACGGATGCTCCCGACGAGCGGAGGCTTCCAGGTGCAACCCTGGTTTCTGAGCTTCACCCCGGTCGCCATGCTGGTGGCTTCCCAAATCGGCGATCCGGACCAGCCCGCGGGCGAGAGCAGCTGTGGTGCGTACCATTCGGACGAGGAGTACACCTTCGAGTTCCCGGCGTCGATGCGGATCGTCGCCGTGCCGAAGGACGTCAGCGTACGCGAGGGCACGCTCAGCTACGTCTCGACGTTCCGGCAGGACGGCGCGCGCCTGCACGTGCGCCGCACGCTGGACGACCGCACACCCGGCCCGGTGTGTTCGCCGGAATACAACGACGGCTTTGCCCGGGTCATGCGCAAGATCATGCCCGACCTGCGCGCGCAGGTGGTCTACCTGACAGGGGAAGGTGCGGTGCAGCAGTGAGTACCGGCCGGTGCAGCGCGTGACGCCCAACCCATCTCCCCTGATCGGCATCGTCGGCAGCGCGGGCGCCTATGGCCGCTGGCTGCAGCACTTCTTCCAGGAACGGATGGGCCTGGAGGTCATCGGCCACGACCCCGCCGACCCCGCATCGAGAGACGAAGCCGAGCTCGTGCAGCGGGCGGACGTACTGGTTTTCTCGGCCCCGATCCGCCGCACCGGGGCGCTGATCGCGCGCTATGCGGAGCTTGCCGCCGGTGGCGAAGCCGGGCGCTTGTGGCTGGACGTCACTTCGATCAAGGCCGCGCCGGTGGCGGCGATGCTGGCCTCACGCGCCGAGGTCGTGGGCTTGCATCCGATGACCGCCCCGCCCAAGGCGCCGACTCTGAAGGGCAGGGTGATGGTGGTCTGCGAAGCGCGCCTCGATGCATGGCGACCTTGGATGGCGTCGCTGCTCGCCGCGCTCGAGGCCGAGTGTGTGCAGGCCACGCCCGAGCAGCACGATCGCGTGATGGCGCTGGTGCAGGCGATGGTCCATGCCGCCCATCTGGCCCAGGCGGGTGTGCTGCGCAGCGAAGCGGCGCGCGCAGGCCCGCTGGACGCGCTGATGCCGTTCCGTTCCGCATCGTTCGAGATGGATGCGGCCATCATCGCGCGCATCCTGTCGCTCAATCCGGCGATCTACGAAGACATCCAGTTCGGCAATCCCCATGCCAGCGATGTGCTGCAGGCGCTGGCGCGGCAGATCCAGCGCATGGCGAACCTGGTGGGTGAGGGCACGGATGCGGCCCGCGCCGCGTTCCGGCGCGAGTTCCTGCATGACAACCACGCCGCCATCGGTCCGGACATGCTGGCCCAGGGCAACTACAGTTACGAACGGATCGGCTACCTGCTGGCCGACCTCGCCGGCCGTGAGGCGATCAGCGTGCACCTGCCGGAGGATCGCCCCGGCTCGTTGCGGGCGTTGCTGCACGTGTTCGAACGGCATGGCATCAGCCTGTCGTCGATCCACTCCTCGCGAACGCCGGAAGGCGACGTGCACTTCAGGATCGGATTCGACGCGGACGTGGATGCCGCGGTACTGGCGCGCGCCGCGGAAGAGATCGACGCGAGCGGACTGGGAAGAGTGCTGGCATGAGCGTGGCCGAGCGATCCAGGATCGTCGTCGACGTCGTACTGACCGGCAAGGCGGTGCCTTTCACGCGTGCGGGCAGCGTCAGCGCCATCGCCAAGACCGCTGTATCCGGCCCACAGCGCGTCACTCGGCTGGGTATCGCCGACGACGAGCAGGGTGACCTGCGTGTCCACGGTGGGCCCGACAAGGCCATCCATCACTATCCGCGCGACCATTATCGCGCCTGGCACGCCGACATCGGGCTCCACCCCCTGCTTGAGCAACCCGGTGCGTTCGGCGAGAACATCAGCACGAACGGCATGCTGGAGCACACCGTGTGCCTGGGAGACTGCTACCGCATGGGCACGGCGCTGGTGGAAGTCTCGCAGTCGCGCCAGCAGTGCTGGAAGCTGTCCGATCGCTTCGCCATTCCCGACATGGCGCGTCGTGTGCAGGACACCGGTCGAACGGGCTGGTACTACCGGGTGATCGAGGAGGGGCATGTGCAGCAGGGCGATGCACTGGTGCTCGCAGACCGTCCCCACCCGGCATGGCCCCTGTCCCGCCTCATCGCGCTGTTGTATCAGCGGGCCATCGACCTGGGCGTGCTGCATGACGTACTGGAACTGCCGCTGGTCCCTTCGTGGCGGGTACTGTTCCAGCGGCGCCTCGAGCGCGGCGCGGTGGAGGACTGGAGCAAGCGTCTGACAGGCGTCGCGACGGACGGGTGACGCGCAAGACCTCATAAACGCGTTTACTCGACATCGCCCCGCGTACCGCCCTAGCATCACGGCGTGGATGCAGGGGGGTATGCATCATGTTCATCATCCGCAAGGAGTGTCGGAGATGAGTCGGGATCGAAAAGTGACGTCCCTGTCGTCGGTCCGTCCGCCAGCGCCCACGTCGGGCGAGGGCGCGTCCGCCGACGCCGTCGCCCTGCTGAGGCGTATCGTGGCGGCGCAGGGCGAGATTGCCGCCGCCGGCCCCGACCCGCAGGACGTGGTGGATGCCATCACGTCCCGCGCGCAGGCGCTGACCCGCTCCGCCGGGGCGGTACTCGAGATCCGCGACGGCGACCTGATGCGCTACTGGTCGGCCAGCGGCATCGCGCAGGGCCAGGTCGGTCTCGCGTTGCCTGTCGAAGGCAGCCTGTCGGGGCGCTGCATCCGCGAGGCCCGCGTGCTGCGCTGCGACGACAGTGAGGACGATCCCCGCGTCAATCGCGAAGCCTGCCGCACGGTGGGCCTGCGCTCGATGCTGGTGGCGCCGTTGCGCTTCCGCGACCAGGTGGTCGGTGTGCTGAAGGTGCTGTCCGCCTCGCCCGGGGCCTACGACGACACCGATTGCAGCACGCTGGAACAGTTGAGCACGCTGGTGGCCGCCAGCATGTACATGGCCATCGAGCATGCGCAGATGCGCGCGACGCTCCAGGCTCGCATGGGGCAGGGCGAGCGCGAACGCAGGGATCTGCGCGATGTCCGGGAGCGCCTCCTGCAGGTGCTGGAACACGGGCGGATCGTGATCGCCCTGCAGCCGATCGTCAGGCTGGCCGATGGTGTCGTCGTCGGCCATGAAGCGTTGGCGCGGTTTCCGCTGGAGTACGACCTGTCGACGGGGCGCTGGTTCGAGGATGCCGCGCGCACCGGACTCAGCGTGGAGCTGGAACTCGCCGCCGCCGCCGCCGCGCTGGCGCGGTTCGCATCGCTGCCCCCGGAGACGTTTCTTTCGGTCAACGTGTCGCCGGAAACCGCGTGCAGCGACCGCCTGCGCCAGCTCATCGCCGGGCATGACCTTCGGCGGCTGGTACTGGAGGTTACCGAGCACACGCCGGTGGACGACTACGGACGCCTGAACCAGCGACTGTCGGCGCTGCAGGAGGAGGGGGTACGCATCGCCGTGGACGATACCGGCGCGGGCTTCGCCAGCCTGCGCCATGTGCTGCGGCTGGCGCCGGACATCATCAAGCTCGACATCACCCTGGTCCGCGAAGTCGATCAGCGCCCGCGCATGCAGACGCTGATCGCCGCGCTGCTGACCTTCGCACAGGGCACGGGTGCCGACCTCATCGCCGAGGGTGTGGAAAACGCGCGCCAGCTGGAAACTCTGAAGCAGCTCGGTGTGCCGTTGGGACAGGGGTTCCATCTTGGTCATCCGCATGGCACCTGAACGCCGGGCTTCGCCACGCGGCACCCGGCCGTTACCATGACCGGATGGACACCTCTCCGACCCGTTTGCTGATCCACGGTGCCTCCGGCCGGATGGGCCAGGCTCTGCTCCGCCTGGCCGCCGAGCAGCCCGCATGCACCGTGGTCGCCGCCGTGACACGCCGTGCCCCCGCGCAGCGTGTCGTCGATGGCGTGCCGCATTTCGCCGCCACCGAGCTGGGCGGCGTTCCGGCCTTCGACGCGGCCGTCGACTTCAGCCTGCCCGAAGGCTTCGATGCCGTTCTGGCCCTGTGCGTGGACCGTGGGTGTCCGCTGGTGTCCGGGACCACGGGCATCGATGCGGCACAGCAGGACGCACTGGCCACGGCGGCGACCCGCATCCCCGTGGTCTGGGCGAGCAACTTCAGCCTGGGCGTGGCCGTCCTGGCCGAACTGGTGGAGCGCGCCGCGGCGGCGTTGCCGGGCTGGGACGTCGATATCGTCGAATCGCACCACGTGCACAAGAAGGACGCGCCGTCCGGCACGGCACTGACCCTGGGACAGGCGGCGGGCAGCGCGGGGCAGGCGGTGCGCTATGCCAGCCTGCGGGCCGGCGACATCGTGGGTGAGCACATGGTGCAGTTCACCGGGCTGGGGGAACGGATCGAGCTGACCCATCGGGCGACCCATCGCGACATCTTCGCCCGCGGTGCGCTGCATGTGGCGCGGTCGCTGGTGGGGCGCCCACCCGGGGCCTATCGCGTACGCGATCTTCTGGATTGATACGCGCCCATTCATCATGCCGGCGTTTGGAATCTGAATGCGCGGCGCCCTTGTCCGGTGCGGCCCGCAGCAGAACGCAAAAAACGGTGGCGCTGAACAGGGCTTCTCCGTACAATTCCCGCTCGCCTGTTACCCATCGCCACGGACCGGATGAACGCCGCGTCCGCGGTTTCTTGCAGCCGCAAGCCGGTGGGACAGGGTTCCTCCACCCCAAGGCGAACCCCGTGACTCGACCCGCACTCCTCGTACTCGAAGACGGCACCGTATTCGAGGGCGAATCCGTAGGCGCAGACGGCCTTTCGGTCGGCGAAGTGGTGTTCAACACCGCGATGACCGGCTACCAGGAGGTCCTGACCGACCCGTCCTACGCCCGCCAGCTCGTCACCCTGACGTACCCCCATATCGGCAACACCGGCTGCACCGACCAGGACGATGAAGCGTCCAGGGTCTGGTGCGCTGGCTTGATCGTGCGTGACGTGCCGCGCCGCCCCAGCAGCTGGCGCAACCAGCAGGCGCTCCCCGAATGGCTGCAGACCCGCGGCATCGTGGCCATCGCCGGCATCGACACGCGCAAGCTGACCCGCATCCTGCGCGAGCGCGGCGCCCAGAACGGGGCGCTGATGGCCGGCGACGGCATCGATGTCGAGAAGGCGCTGGAAGCGGCACGCAAGTTCCCTGGCCTGAAGGGCATGGACCTGGCCAAGGTCGTCACCACCGACAAGGCCTACCCGTGGCGCGATGGCCAGCTGGACCTGGACCGCAATGCCTTCGTTCAGGTGCCGGCGAAGTACAAGGTGGTGGCCTACGACTTCGGCGTGAAACACAACATCCTGCGCATGCTGGCCGAACGCGGCTGCGACGTGACCGTGGTGCCTGCGCAGACCAGCGCCGCCGACGTGCTGGCGCTGCAGCCCGATGGCGTGTTCCTGTCCAACGGCCCGGGCGATCCGGCGCCGTGCGACTACGCCATCACCGCCATCCGCGAGTTCATCGCGAAGAAGACTCCGACCTTCGGGATCTGTCTGGGCCACCAGCTGTTGGCGCTCGCGGCCGGCGCACAGACCATGAAGATGGGCCACGGCCACCACGGTGCCAACCATCCGGTCCAGGACCTCGACACCGGCCGGGTGATGATCACCTCGCAGAACCATGGCTTCGCGGTCGACGAGACCACGCTGCCGGCCAACGTGCGCGTGATCCACCGTTCGCTGTTCGACGGCACCAACCAGGGCATCGAACTGACCGACGCCCCGGCGTTCTCGTTCCAGGGCCACCCGGAAGCATCGCCGGGGCCGCATGATGTCGCACCGTTGTTCGACCGGTTCGTCGCCTGCATGGAGCAGGCACGGTCATCGTGAGGGGGATGGCTCCGTGCCATCGATTGTCCGTACGGGGTGGCGGGGGTCGCCGCCCCATCTCAGGGAGTGGAAGATGAAAGTGTTGGTCCGTCTGCTGTTGCTGCTGGCCTTGTTGCCGCTGCAGGTTCTTGCGCGTGAGGTGCCGATCCAGGATTTCTTCAAGGATCCGGAATTCACCTCGATCAGCGTGTCCCCTGACGGCAAGCACATGGCCGTCACCGTTCCGCAGGCCGACCGTACGGTGCTGGCGGTGTTGCGTGTCGCCGATCAGGGCGTCGTGGGCAAGTGGGACTACGGCGAGGACCGTCATTTCCGTCAAGTCTACTGGGCCAACAACAACCGCCTGTTGTTCTTCGTGACGTTCAAGACCGGTCGATTCGATTTCGAGACCGCGAAGGGCGACCTGTACGCGTCGAACATCGACGGCACGGGCCGTATCGACATCCCGAATGGCAACTACTACAACATCGTCGATCTCACCCCGGAAGATCCTGACACCATCCTGGTCGAGCGCTCGATCGAAACCTCGTTCCTGTTCAAGCTGAACATCAACAACGGCCGGACGACGACGGTCGCTTCGGCACCGGTGGAGCAGGGCAGCTTCCTCGTGGACCATGACCGGAAGGTGCGCTTCGTCGCCGGTGCGATGAACGATGGTCGCAACGTGACCTACCGTCGCGACGGCGACAGATGGACGCTGGTCCACGAGAGCGAGCGCAATGGCGCCACGTACTTCCCCCTCGGGTTCGACGCGGAGAACAAGCGCGTGTACATGGCCAAGGGGGAGCAGGGCAAGCCGGAGACCATCGTCCTGCTGGACCTGGACACGCGCGAGGAGACACCCTTATCCAGCAATGGCACGGTCAGTCCGTCTGGCTACCTGTGGAGCAGCGACGAGAAGACCCTGCTCGGCGTGTGGTACGAGGACGGCATCCCGTACTGGGACTGGGTCGCGCCGGACCACCCGGAGACCAAGGTCTACGCGGGCCTGGTGAAAGCGTTCCCCGGCAAGGCCGTGCGCTTCCTCCGACCGTCACAGGACGGGCGCTACTTCGCGATGCGGGTCTTCGCCGACACGATGCCCTCCGAGGCCTATCTGTTCGACCGCGAATCAGGCAAGGCCAAGTTCCTGGCGGCCAGCATGGACTGGATCAAGCCCGAGGAAATGTCGCCGATGAAGCCCATCGTGGTGAAGGCACGTGATGGTCTGCCGCTGCACGGCTACATCACCATCCCGAAGAACAGCGACGGCAAGAAGCTGCCGCTGATCATCAATCCGCACGGCGGCCCGCACGGTCCGCGCGACGAATGGGGCTTCAATCCCGAAGTCCAGCTGTTCGCGAATCGTGGCTATGCCGTCCTGCAGATCAACTACCGTGGGTCGGGTGGCTACGGCAATGCGTTCGAAGGCATGGGCTACCGCAAATGGGGTACGACCATGCAGGACGACCTGACCGACTCGGTGAAGTGGGCGATCGCGCAGGGCATTGCGGACCCGGATCGTGTCTGCATCTATGGCGCGTCCTATGGCGGCTACGCGGCGCTGATGAGCGTGGTGCGCGAGCCGGACCTGTACCGCTGCACCGTCGGCTACGTGGGCGTCTACGATCTGGATGCGCAGCGCGATGCCGACTTCATGGGGCACGAGAGCGGCCGCAACTACCTGAAGGACGTGTATCCGCCCACCGCCGCCGAGCGCATGGCGCAGTCGCCGGCCTACGGTGTCGAGCGCATCAAGGTGCCGATCCTGCTGGTTCACGGCGAGAAGGACGTGCGCGTGCCGATCAAGAACATGCATTTCCTGATCTCGCAGCTGGCCAAGGTCGGCAAGAAGCCGGATGACGTGATCGTGGAAAAGAAGGAAGCGCACGGATTCCGCGACCTGCAGAACAACGTCAACCTCTACACCAAGATGCTGGCGTTCTTTGACAAGTACATCGGGCCGAACGCGAAGACCGCCTCGGCCCCGTAACCCTGGAAGCAGTCCCCCATGCCCAAGCGCAACGACCTAAAAACCATCCTGATCATCGGCGCAGGCCCGATCGTCATCGGCCAGGCCTGCGAGTTCGACTATTCCGGCGCCCAGGCGTGCAAGGCGTTGCGCGAGGAGGGGTATCGGGTGGTGCTGGTCAACAGCAACCCCGCGACCATCATGACCGACCCGGAGATGGCGGACGCGGTCTACATCGAGCCGATCAACTGGCAGACGGTCGAGAAGATCATCGCCAAGGAAAAGCCCGATGCGCTGCTGCCCACCATGGGTGGGCAGACGGCGTTGAACTGTGCGCTGGACCTGGCCGACAACGGGGTGCTGGAGAAGTACGGCGTCGAGCTGATCGGCGCCAAGCGCGATGCCATCCGCATGGCCGAGGACCGCGAACTGTTTCGCGTGGCCATGCAGGAAATCGGGCTGGAATGCCCGAAGGCCGCGGTCGCGCACACGCTTGAGGAAGCGCTGGAGATCCAGACCCGCGTCGGCTACCCCACCATCATCCGCCCCAGCTTCACGCTGGGCGGCAGTGGCGGCGGTATCGCCTACAACCGCGAGGAACTGGTCGACATCGTGACGCGCGGCCTGGAACTGTCGCCGACCACCGAGGTGCTGGTGGAGGAGTCGGTATTGGGCTGGAAGGAGTTCGAGATGGAGGTGGTCCGCGACACTGCGGACAACTGCATCATCGTCTGTTCCATCGAGAACCTGGACCCGATGGGCGTGCACACCGGCGACAGCATCACCGTCGCTCCGGCGCAGACCCTGACCGACAAGGAATACCAGCGCCTGCGCGATGCCTCCATCGCGGTGCTGCGCAAGATCGGCGTGGATACCGGTGGTTCGAACGTGCAGTTCGGCATCAATGCGCAGACCGGCCGCGTCGTCGTCATCGAGATGAATCCGCGCGTGTCGCGTTCGTCGGCGCTGGCATCCAAGGCCACCGGCTTCCCGATCGCCAAGGTCGCCGCCAAGCTGGCCGTGGGCTACACGCTGGATGAACTGAAGAACGAGATCACCGGCGGCAAGACCCCGGCCTCGTTCGAGCCGGCGATCGATTACGTGGTCACCAAGATCCCGCGCTTCGCGTTCGAGAAGTTCCCGCAGGCCGACGCCCGCCTGACCACCCAGATGAAGTCGGTGGGCGAGGTGATGGCGATGGGCCGTACCTTCCAGGAGTCGCTGCAGAAGGCGCTGCGCGGCCTGGAAACCGGCAAGGTCGGCCTCGACCCGACCGGCCTGGATCTGGCGAGCGAAGACGACCTGACCACGCTGCGCCGCGAGTTGAAGGCGCCGGGCCCGGAGCGCCTGTTCTACGTGGCCGATGCGTTCCGCGCCGGCATGAGCGTCGAGCAGGTGCACGCGCTGTCCTTCATCGACCCCTGGTTCCTCGACCAGATGGAAGAAATCATCGCGGCCGAGCAGCAGTTCGCTACCGATGGCCTGGGGTCGCTGGACAAAACGCGCATGCGCCGCCTGAAGCGGATGGGCTTCTCCGACGCGCGCCTGGCCCAGCTGGCCGGCACCGACGAAGCCGCCGTGCGCGTGCTGCGCAAGGCGCTGGGCGTGAAGCCGGTGTACAAGCGCGTGGATTCCTGCGCGGCCGAGTTCGCCACCAGCACGGCGTACCTGTATTCGACCTATGAGGACGAGTGCGAGGCGCAGCCCACCAGTCGCGACAAGATCATGATCCTCGGCGGCGGTCCCAACCGCATCGGCCAGGGCATCGAGTTCGACTACTGCTGCGTGCATGCGGCGCTGGCGCTGCGCGAGGACGGGTTCGAGACCATCATGGTCAACTGCAACCCCGAGACCGTCTCGACCGACTACGACACCTCCGACCGCCTGTACTTCGAGCCGCTGACGCTGGAAGACGTGCTGGAGATCGTCGAGCTGGAGCAGCCCAAGGGCGTCATCGTCCAGTACGGTGGCCAGACCCCGCTGAAGCTGGCACGGGCGCTGGAAGCCAATGGCGTGCCGGTGATCGGTACCAGCCCGGACTCCATCGACCTGGCCGAGGACCGCGAACGCTTCCAGCAGCTGGTCGATTCGTTGGGCCTGAAGCAGCCGCCGAACCGCATCGCCCGCAACGACCAGGAAGCCCTGCTGCTGGCGCGCGAGATCGGCTATCCGCTGGTCGTGCGTCCGTCCTACGTGCTGGGCGGCCGTGCGATGGAAATCGTGTACGGCGAATCCGACCTGGCCCGCTACGTGCGCGACGCGGTCAAGGTCTCCAACGACTCGCCGGTGCTGCTGGACCGCTTCCTCGACAACGCGGTCGAAGTCGATGTGGACATCATCGCCGACGCCGAAGGCCACGTGCTGATCGGCGGCGTGATGGAGCACATCGAGGAAGCCGGCGTGCACTCGGGCGACTCCTCATGCTCGTTGCCGCCGTATTCGCTGTCGGCGAAGACGCAGGACGAACTGCGCCGCCAGGTGGTCGAACTGGCGAAGGCACTGAAGGTCGTGGGCCTGATGAATACCCAGTTCGCCATCCAGGCGAGCGAGGACGGCAGCGACGACATCGTCTACCTGCTGGAAGTGAACCCGCGCGCCTCGCGCACGGTGCCATTCGTCTCCAAGGCCACCGGCATGCCGCTGGCGAAGATCGCGGCCCGCTGCATGGCCGGCAAGACGCTGGCCGGGCAGGGCGCCACGAAGGAAATCGTGCCGGACTACTACTCGGTCAAGGAAGCGATCTTCCCGTTCGCCAAGTTCCAGGGCGTGGATCCGATCCTCGGACCGGAAATGCGCTCCACCGGCGAGGTGATGGGCGTGGGCCGCAGCTTCGGCGCGGCCATGGCGCGCGCGCAGGAGGCCGGCGGCATCAAGGCGCCACCGGTGGGCAAGGTGTTCATCTCGGTACGCGATCCGGACAAGAAGCGCGTGCTGCCGGTAGCGCAGGAACTGGTCGGCCGCGGCTACTCCATCGTCGCGACCGCCGGCACCGCCGCGTGGCTGCGTGAGCACGGCATCGACTGCACCCAGATCAACAAGGTGCTGGAAGGCCGTCCGCATGTGGTGGACCTGATCAAGAACGGCGAAATCGTGTATATCGTCAACACCACGGAAGGACGCCAGGCCATCGCCGACTCCTTCTCGATCCGGCGCGAGGCCCTGCAGCACCGCGTCACCTATTCAACCACCGTTGCCGGCGCCAAGGCGCTGGTGCATTCGCTGGAATACCGCGGCACGGGCCCGGTGCTGGCATTGCAGGAACTGCACAAGGAGCTTCAAGGGTGAGAGCCCCATTGACCATGCAGGGCGCGCAGCGCCTGCGCCAGGAACTGGACCTTCTGAAGACGGTCAAGCGTCCCGAGGTGATCACTGCCATCGCCGAGGCGCGTGCGCACGGCGACCTGAAGGAGAACGCCGAGTACCACGCCGCCCGCGAGCAGCAGGGCTTCATCGAAGGCCGCATCAAGCAGCTGGAGAGCGAGTTGTCGCACTCCGAGATCATCGACGTCAGCAAGCTCAATGCCGGCTCGCGCATCGTGTTCGGCGCCAAGGTGGTGCTGGCCGACGTGGATACCGATGAAGAGAAGCGCTACCAGATCGTCGGCGACCTCGAGGCGGACATCAAACTGGGCCTGATCGCGATCTCCTCGCCGCTGGCCCGCGCCCTGATCGGCAAGCACGAGGGCGACAGCGTCACCATCGATGCCCCGGCCGGCCAGCGCGAGTACGAAATCGTCAGCGTTTCCTACGCCGACTGAGTCCATGGCCCAGGCCACACTGCTGCTGCCTGCGCGCACCCGCCTGGTCGGGCTGGCGCTGCCCGACGACGTGGCGCGGGCGCTGGGCCGCAGCGACCGCAGCGACACGGATGCCGGCGAGCGCGCGCAGCTGCGGCGGCAGTTCCAGCTGGTGCCCGACCATTGGCCCATCGCCGCGCTTACCCGCCAGCGTGATGCGGGCGATGCCGCCGGTGCCCGCTGGCTGCGTGCGGATCCGGTGCGGGTGTCGCCGGACATGACCGGGGCGCGCATGCTCGCCCACGGCGAATCGCTGGGCCTGTCTGCGGAGGACGCGGCGAATCTTCTGCCCGCGCTCAAGCCCCTGTTCGGCGATGCCGGCATGCCGCTGGATGCACCGCACCCGGCGCGCTGGTATCTGCGCCTCCCGCTGGAAGCGCAGCTGCCCGAGTTCGCGCCGGTGGACGATGTGCTGGGCGACGATCTGTTCGCGCACCTGCCGCACGGCGATGCCGGCCGCCGCTGGCGGGCCCTGCTCAGCGAGGCCCAGGTGCTGCTGCACAACCACCCCTGGAATGCGCAGCGGGTGTCGCAGGGCAAACCACCGGTCAATTCGCTGTGGTTCTGGGGCGCGGGTGCGCTGCCGGACTTCGTCCGCACCGGCTTCCGCCAGGTCAAGGGCAACGATGTGCTGCTGCAGGCCCTGGCGCAGGCGGCGGGCGTGGACGCGAGCCATGCCGGCGGCGAGGGCGGTGTGGACGCGCTGATCGACCTGCGTCACCTGCGCAATCTGGACCTGCTGTGCCGCGATGCGCTGCGCCCGCTGCTGGAGGCCCTGAAAAAGGGCGAACTGGACACGCTCACGCTCGACTTCGAGGATGGCGGCCTGTTCGCGCTGCGTCGCGAGCAGCGCTGGCGGTTCTGGCGCAGGCCCCTGCCGCGCCTGGATGCAGGCCGGCCCGATCACGTGCCGGCATGACGCCGGCGGCCCGGATCCGCCGACGCGAGGCGGGCGCGGCCGGTACATGGCCTGCCCATGTGCCCATGCTGCTGCAACGCGTCTACGAAGCCCGGGGGGCCGGTTCGATGGAGCAGGCCCAGCCTAGGCTCGCCCAGCTGCTTCCCCCCGACCTGCTCGGCGGCATCGATGAAGCGACGACGCTGCTCGCCGATGCCATCGCGGCCAACCGCCATATCGTGATCGTCGGCGATTTCGACTGCGACGGCGCCACCGCGTGCGCCGTCGGCGTGCGTGGGCTTTGCCTGCTGGGCGCACGGCGTGTCACGCCAGCGGTGCCCAACCGCATGGTCCATGGCTACGGACTGTCGCCTTCGCTGGTGGAGGAACTGGGCGCACTGGCGCCCGAGCTGCTGGTCACGGTGGACCACGGGATTGCCTGTCATGCCGGGATCGCGGCGGCCAAGGCGCGCGGCTGGCAAGTCCTGGTCACGGATCATCACTTGCCCGGTGACGTGCTGCCGCCCGCCGATGCGATCGTCAATCCCAACCTGCGCGGCGATCCGTTCCCCAGCAAGATGCTGGCGGGCGTGGGCGTGATGTTCTACGTGCTGCTCGCGCTGCGACGCGTGCTGCGGGAACGGGGGGCTTTCGATGGCCCCGAACCCGACCTTTCGTCCTTGCTGGATCTTGTCGCGGTGGGCACGGTCGCCGATCTCGTCCCGCTGGACGCCAACAACCGCGCCCTCGTCGGCGCGGGCCTGCGTCGCCTGCGCGCAGGCCAGGCCTGTGCGGGCCTGCAGGCGCTGGTGCGCGTGGCGGGGCGTGACCCGGCACGGCTCACGGCCGCGGACATCGGCTTTGCGGTCGCCCCGCGCCTGAATGCCGCGGGCCGGTTGGAGGACATGGCGCTGGGCATCGCGTGCCTGCTGACCGACGACGCCAGCCAAGCCGATGAGATGGCGCACGTGCTCGACGGCATCAACGCCGAACGCCGCGGCGTGCAGCAGCAGATGGTGGACGAAGCGCAGGCGGCGCTGGCGCGTGTCGACGTCGAGGGCGCCGTGCCGCTGGCGCCGTGTCTGTTCGATCCGGAGTGGCATCCGGGCGTGGTCGGCCTGGTAGCCTCGAAGATCAAGGAACGCCTGCATCGCCCGGTGATCGCGTTCGCGCCCGCCGAGCCGGGCAGCATGGTGTTGCGAGGTTCCGCACGCTCCATTCCCGGTTTCCACATCCGGGATGCGCTGGCGGCGATCGATGCGGCGAACCCCGGTCTGATGCAGCGTTTCGGCGGTCATGCGATGGCGGCCGGCCTGTCGCTGGACGAGAGCGCACTGTCTGCCTTCCGTGAAGCCTTCCACGAGCAGGCCTCGAAGCTGCTCGATGAGGCGATGTTGCAGGAAGTGCTGTTGAGCGACGGCGAGTTGCGGTCGGACGAACTGGATCGCGCCCATGCCGAAGCGCTGCGCGGCGCCGGGCCGTGGGGACAGGGCTTCCCCGAGCCCATGTTCGATGGCCGTTTCGATGTGCTGGATTGGCGCGTGATCGGCGAGAAGCACCTGAAGTTTTCGTTGCGTCTGCCGGGTCATGCCGCAGCGCTCAATGCGATCCACTTCAATGGCTGGCAGGACCAGGCCCCACCTGCCCGTATCCATGCGGCCTACCAGCTGGACACCGACGACTGGCAGAACCGCCGCGGCATCCAGTTGCTGATCCGTTACTGGCAGGCCGCGGAGTGAGTGCTCACGACTCGGTGGAGCCGGCCATCGCCGGCGAGCCGTCGGTTCGCGCGCCGGGCAGACGCTTCAGTCCGAACAGCGGTCGCAGCCAAGCGACCCGGCGCACGACTTCATAGCCAGCGAAGCAGGCGGCGAAGGTGACCATCACCAGCAGGATGCCTTCCACCAGCGGCGGGATCGCGAGTGGTTTCAGGTGGTGGGCGAGGACGACGGTGACGGTCTGGTGCAGGATGTAGACCGGGAACACCGCCGGCACCAGGTACCGGAGCGCGCGACTGTCGCCGGGATTCCAGTGGCGGGCGAAGCCGAGTACCGCCACGATCGCGCACCACTGGTCCAGTCCCCAGACCATGCGCATGGCGGTCCGCAGCAGCTCGGGCGGCTGCCCATCGGCGAAGCGGACGAAGTAGGCGATCAGGCCCGCCCAGGTGGCCAGCCACAGCAGCAGGGCGACCCAGCGCGCCCGGACCATCGCCGCCCAGACCCCCTCGCTGCGTGCGATCAGGAAGCCCAGCAGGAACACGCCGAAGTACTGGGCATGGTTGTACCAGTCGTCGACCAGCGCATGGGTCTGTTCGAAGCGACCGACCAGCAGGATGCGCACCAGGCCCAGGAACAAGGTGGGCCACACCACGATGCCGATTCCGGCCAGCGCCCTGTCGAGACCACGCCCCGCGGCGATCAGGGCGCGCGGCGCCATGCGCCAGAGCAGCCACAGCACCATGGTGTAGACCCATAGGTAAGCAACGAACCAGAGATGGTTCCAGGTGGGCATGTCCAGGCAGCCGTCTGCATCGCAGAAACCGTCGTAGCCGGTCAGGTAGCGGCCATAGAAGGCCAGGTACCCATCGTGATAGCCCCCCGGGAGCTGCTCGACCACTTCGTAGTAGGACTGCGGAGGCACGATCACCAGCATGCCGAACACCAGCGGCACCAACAGGCGCCAGGACCGGCTGGCGAGGAACCCCGGCCGGCGGCGGGCCACCTCGGCACTGCGTCGCTGCCGTTCCAGCAGGAATGCCGTGGCGGCCCCCGATACGAGGAACAGCAGCGCCAGCCGCCACGGTGAACTGAGCAGCATGAAGGGCTCCAGCGCATCGCTGGCCGCTGGACTCTTCACGTGCCAGTCCCAGGTCACGTAGTACATGCCCACGTGGTACAGCACCAGCAGCCCGAAGGCGCAAACACGGACCCAGTCCAGATCGTGGCGGCGTTGCATGGGGGTTTCCTCGTCCTGTGAAGGCGCCAGCGTGTCGGGTCCGCTCGCCAGCACCCACCACGAAGGGACATGTCGGGGCGGGCAGGGGGCCAACGGCCGGCATGCGGGGACGAATCGCGAAGGGCGCAGGACCGCCGAGGGCTAGAATGCGCGCATGACCGAACGCGCCGTGCTGTCCTACGAACGCTACCAGCCCTGGAAACGCGTGATCGAGGCCGGCTTCTGGATCGCGGTGACCGGGGTCAACTGCGTCGCCAACAGCATCACCACGCTGATGGAACTGCGACGCGGCGATTCGTCCATCCAGGCCTGGGAGCCGGCCGTCTGGGAAACCAGCAGCGCGGTGATGTGGCTGCTGGTGGTGTTGCCGGCGATGGCCTGGTTCACTCGGCGCTATCCCTTCCAGTGGGGCGACTGGCGGCGACAGCTCGCTAGGTATGCCGGGGCCAGCATCGTCGTCTGCCTCGTGCACGTGGTGGGCATGGTGGGGTTGCGGGTGCTCGCCTACCGGACCCAGGGCATGACCTACGACTTCGGCCCCTGGCCGCGCGAACTGGTCTATGAATACCTGAAGGATGTCCGCAGTTTCGCCTCCATCGTGCTGACGATGGAGGCCTACCGCCTGCTGCTGCGCCGTTGGCAGGGCGAGGCCAGCCTGCTGGCGGAGCCGGACGAGGGCCCGCCGCTGGAACCGGTGGACCGGCCCGAACGGTTCCTGATCCGCAAACTGGGGCGCGAATTCCTGGTCGCGGCGAACGACATCGAGTGGCTGCAGGCGGCAGGCAACTACGTCAACCTGCGGGTGCGCGGGCATGACTATCCGTTGCGCAGCACCATCGCCGGCATCGAATCCCGCCTGGACCCGCGCCGTTTCGCCCGCATCCATCGCAGTTACGTGGTGGCGCTGGACCACGTCGCATCCATCGAGCCGCTGGATTCCGGCGACGCGCGCGTCCATCTGCGCGACGGTACGGTGCTGCCCTGCAGTCGACGCTACCGCCAGGACCTGAGGACGCGCACCGGCGCCGAGCCGGGTTAGTTCTCAGGCCGCCCGCAGGGCCGCTTTCGGCAAGCGTTCGATGGCGTAGCTCGCCATCAGGTCGACGTTGCCGCTGCGCACGGCGTTTTCTGGTTCTTCCAGAACGCCGGCCGCACTGGCGCCTTCCGGCAGGGTACGGCCCCACAGGCCGGCCCACGCGTTGCGACGGTCCTTGGCGGCGTAGAGCGCACGGTCGGCCAGGCGGATGGCGTACTCCCACCCTTCGCGTCCCTCCTCGAAGAACGGGAACGGCGCGAAGCCCAGCGACACCGTGAGATCCCAGGCCCGCCCCGGCGCCAGCTCGCGGGCGCCGCCCAACCGCTCGTGCAGGCGCGCGGCGACCGTGCATGCCTGCGCCGCCGTGAGATCGGGGCAGGCCATCAGGAATTCCTCGCCGCCCCACCGTGCGATCACGTCGCCAGGCCGGCACAGGGTGCGCAGCGCGTCGGCGATGTCCACCAGCACGTCGTCGCCGGCATGGTGGCCGAACCCGTCGTTGACCTGCTTGAAGTGGTCGATGTCGATCAGGAACAGCACATGACGCATGCCGGGCGTGGCGCGTTGCGTTGACATCGCCTGCAGCGCGGTACCGGCCGCGCGGCGGTTGCGCAGGCCGGTGAGAGGATCGGTCGCGCTGACGGTGCGCAATTGCTGGTTCTTGCGCCGCTGGAGCAGGCCGAAGCCGACCCCCGCCATCACCAGCAGGATCATCGCCGCGACGCCGGCGTTACGCAGCAGGCGTGTTCTCTCCTCGTTGAGGGACTGGATCTGGGCCTTGTGCCGCATGGCCTGCAGTTCGCGCTGCGCGGCGGCGCTCTCGCTGCGCGCCTGCAGCTCGGCCAGCGATGCGAGCCGTTGCGCCTTGAGCGTCTCCATTTCCAGTGCGTGCAGGCGTGCGCCGACCGCCATGACGCCGTCCGCCTGGCCAAGCGCGGCATGCGCGGCCATCCAGGCGCGCAGCACCTCGCGCTGCTTCTGCGGCTGCGGCGTGCCGTCCACGTGCGACCAGGCCAAGCGTACCGTGGCCAGCGCGGCCGTGGGGTCGCCGGCGATGCGCTGCAGGGTCGACAGCTTGGCCAGCGAGCCGGCCAATCCCGGCGTGTCCGCACTCGTCTGCTGCGCCCGGATAACGGATGTGAGCACCTGCTGCGCCGGCCCCAGGCGCCCCTGCGTGATCCATATTCCCGCACGCTCTGCGCGCAGGCGTTCCACCACCGCCAATGCCTGCCTGCGGTGCGCCATGGCCTCGCCCTGGTCGATGACGGCCAGGGCCTCCGCCGTTCGGCCCAACCTGACCAGGTTGAGCACGTGGTTATGCAGGATCGCCGGATCTTCCAGCCCGACGGACGCGGCGATGGCCAATGCCTTGCGATGGAAGCCGTCGGCCACTTCCGGCGAGTCCAGGTAATCGGCGTGGATCAATCCGATGTTGCTGAGGGTGGTGGCCTGGAACAGGGCGGCCTCGTCGGCGGGCAACTGCCTGGCCAGGTCCTGCACGCGCAGGTAGGCCGCCTCGGCGCGATGGATCTGGCCGGCACCGTGGAAGACCGATCCTGCCTGCGAATAGGCGCGGGCGCGGAACGCCAGGGCCATTTCGGGATGCGCCAGCACGAGGCGCTCCATGCGGGCGCCGGCCTCCACCGCGCGTTTCCGGTCGCCGGACAGGCCGGCGGCGATGCCCAGGCAACTGAGGGTCTTCAGCTCGTCCTCGACGGTCAGGTCGGCCTCGCGCAGCAGCGATTCGGCCAGCGCGGCCGCCACGGGGGGCGCATCGCGGCGCAGCTTCAGGCAGCGGGCCACCTGGCTGGCCCGCTCGGTGCCGGCCGCAACCGTGCCCTGGGCCCGCGAGGAGGGCAGGCCCAGCAGCACCAGGCCCAGCAGGCAGGGCAACAGGCGGGCGGTGAAGGGGGTCGGCATGAGCGGTCGGCTCTCGGACAGGGGCGCGCATATCGAATGCAAATCCCGTTCCATGCCGGCGCAGGACGGGTAGCTGCACGCCTCTGGTATCCTTGCCGACCGATTCCATTCCCCCGTCACAACCCCATGATCGAGCTCAATCCCATCCGCCAGCGCATCGCCGACCTGCAGGACAGGCTGGCCTCGCTCCGGGGGTATCTTTGACTACGATGCCAAGCGCGAACGCCTGGAAGAAGTAAACCGCGAGCTGGAAAACCCGGACATCTGGAACAACGCCGAGTACGCGCAGCAACTGGGCCGCGAGCGTTCCCTGCTGGACAAGACGGTCAACGGCATCCGTGACATCGAGGAAGGCCTGACCGGCGCCAGCGAGCTGCTGGAGCTGGCGGAAATGGAGAACGACGAGGATACCGCGCACGCCGTGGTGGCCGACGTCGAACGTTATGCCGCGCACGTGGACAAGCTGGAGTTCCAGCGCATGTTCTCCGGCAAGATGGACAGCGCCAACGCCTTCGTCGACATCCAGGCCGGCGCCGGCGGCACCGAGGCGCAGGACTGGGCGGAAATCCTGCTGCGGATGTACCTGCGATGGTGCGAATCGCGCGGCTGGAAGACCGAGCTGATGGAAGCCAGCGGCGGCGACGTGGCCGGCATCAAGTCGGCGACGCTGCGCGTGGAGGGCGACTTCGCCTACGGCTGGCTGAAGACCGAGACCGGCGTGCACCGCCTGGTGCGCAAGTCGCCGTTCGATTCGGACAACCGCCGCCATACCAGCTTCACCTCGGTGTTCGTGTCGCCGGAAGTCGACGACAACATCGACATCGACATCAATCCGGCCGACCTGAAGACCGACGTGTACCGCTCCTCCGGCGCCGGCGGCCAGCACGTCAACAAGACCGAATCGGCCGTGCGCATCACCCACGTGCCCACCGGGATTGTGGTGGCCTGCCAGACCGGCCGCAGCCAGCACCAGAACCGCGACAACGCGATGAAGATGCTGGCCGCCAAGCTGTACGAGCTGGAAATCCAGAAGCGCAACGCGGAGCGCGATGCGGTGGAAGCCACCAAGTCCGACATCGGTTGGGGCAGCCAGATCCGCAACTACGTGCTGGACCAGAGCCGCATCAAGGACCTGCGCACCGGCGTGGAGCGTTCGGATACCCAGAAGGTGCTGGACGGCGACCTGGACGAGTTCGTCGAGGCCAGCCTGAAATCCGGCCTGGAAGCGGGCGCCAAACGCATCGACGCTTGAAAGCAGGAGTCAGGGGAGAGGAGTGAGGAGTGAGCGTCAGGTTCGCTCCTCATTCCGGCCCCCCTCACTTCTCACTCCTCCCCACTCACTCCTCGCCTACGCCATGACCGACCAGACCAGCGCAACGCCTCCCGCCGACGAGAACAGCCTCATCGCCGAGCGCCGCGCCAAACTGACGGCCCTGCGCGGGCAGGGCATCGCGTTCCCCAACGATTTCCGTCGTGGCGACTACGCCGGCGACCTGCAGGCCCAGTACGGCGATGCCGAGCTGTGGACTGTCGAAGCGCTGGAAGGTGCCGGCCGCCGCGTGAAGCTGGCCGGCCGCCTGATGGCCAAGCGGGTGATGGGCAAGGCCAGCTTCGTGCAGATCCAGGACGAATCCGGCCGCATCCAGCTGTTCCTGCAGTCGAACACGCTGGGCGAGACCTACGACGCCTTCAAGGGCTGGGACATCGGCGACATCGTCGGCGTCGAGGGCAGCCTGACCCGGACCCGCACCGGGGAACTGTCGGTCAAGGCCGACGTCCTTCGCCTGCTGACCAAGTCGCTGCGCCCGCTGCCGGACAAGTGGCATGGCCTGTCCGACGTCGAGCAGCGCTATCGCCAGCGCTACGTGGACCTGATCGTCACGCCGGAAGCGCGGGACGTGTTCATCAAGCGCTCGCGCATCATCCGTGCGATCCGCGAGTGGCTGGATGCCCGGCGTTTCCTGGAAGTCGAGACGCCGATGATGCATTACATCCCCGGCGGCGCCGCGGCCAAGCCGTTCACCACGCACCACAACGCGCTGGACCTGGACCTGTACCTGCGCGTGGCGCCGGAGTTGTACCTGAAGCGCCTGGTCGTCGGCGGACTGGAGCGGGTCTACGAGATCAACCGCAACTTCCGCAACGAAGGCGTCAGCACGCGGCACAACCCCGAGTTCACGATGCTCGAGCTGTACGAGGCCTACGCCACGTACACCGAGATCATGGACCTCACCGAGGGGGTCATCCGCGATGTCGCCCACGAGGTCCTGGGCACCGGCCAGGTCACCTGGGACGGTCAGGACATCGACCTGGAGCCGGCGTTCCGCCGCTGGCGCATGGATGAGGCGGTACGCCACCACAACCCCGAGATCAGCCTTGCCGACTGCACGGACCGCGAGGCGCTAGTACGCCATTGCGAGCGGCTGAAGATCCATGTGAAGCCGTCCTACGGCTGGGGCAAGCTGCTGCTGGAGATCTTCGAGAAGACCGTGGAACACACGCTGATCCAGCCCACCTTCATCACCGACCACCCGGTTGAGGTGTCGCCGCTGGCCCGCGCCAACGACAAGGACCCCGGCTACACCGACCGCTTCGAGCTGTTCATCAACGGCAAGGAGCTGGCCAACGGCTTCTCCGAACTCAACGACCCCGAGGACCAGGCCGCGCGCTTCATGGCCCAGGTCCAGGCGAAGGAGGGCGGTGATGACGAAGCCATGCATTTCGACGCCGACTACATCCGCGCCCTGGAGGTCGGGCTGCCGCCGACCGGCGGCCTGGGCATCGGCATCGATCGGCTGGTCATGCTGTTGACCGGCTCCGATTCGATCCGGGACGTGCTGCTGTTCCCCTACATGCGTCCGGAAGCCCAGGGGTGACCCACGGTCCCCGTGAGCGTCAAAAGAGTGACGCTGCGCGGCAGAATGGGCACATGATGGCATGACGCGACGGGACCACACTGGCGGGGCCCCAGCCCGCGGGCGGCGGACCCCGGGTGGACACGGGACCGGACATGCCGAAATATGTGACGAACATCAACGTGCGGAACCCTGAAACACCCTGGAGGCGGCTGGCACGCTTCCTGCGTGGATTTCCACGCAGGTCGGTCAATTCTTCGCCGCCCGCGCCGATAGAGATCAGGGGAGGGGGCTCCGTGATCGGCATCGGTTCCCTTCGTGGATCTCGGTCCCAGCCTGGGGCCGGGCCGCCGAACAGGACTGCCACCATGCTGGATGCGAGCGTCGCCACCGCCGGAGTATCCTTGCCCGACAGCCACGTCACGTGGCCACAAGGGGTGGGGCACGCATTGAACATCGTCATCGTCGACGATCAGACGTCCGCGCGTACCATGCTGCGCCATGTCATCGAGGACATCGCGTCCGAGCTGGCCGTCCACGATTTCGGCGATCCCCTGGCGGCCCTGGAATGGTGCGAGAAGAACCGCACCGACCTGCTGCTGCTCGACTACCGCATGCCGGGCATGGACGGGCTGGAGTTCGCCCGCCGGTTCCGCCGACTGCCGATGCACCGCGACATCGCCATCATCCTGATCACCGTGGTCGGCGATGAACCCATCCGTCAGGCCGCGCTGGAAGCGGGTGTCATCGACTTCCTGGTCAAGCCGGTGCGTCCGCGCGAGCTGCGTGCCCGCTGCCGCAATCTGCTCCAGCTGCGCCAGCAGTCCGAGAACGTCAAGCAGCGCGCCCTGTCGCTGGAGCAGCGCCTGCTGTCCAGCATGCACGAGGTGGAAGAGCGCGAGCGCGAAACGCTATCGCGCCTGGCCCGCGCCATCGAGTACCGCGACAGCGGCACCAGCGCCTACCTCGAGCGCATGGCCCACGTGGCGGGACTGATCGCCGAGCAGCTCGGCCTGCCCGAGGACGAGGTGCGGACCATCGAGATGGCCGCGCCGCTGCATGACATGGGCAAGATCGCCATTCCCGATTCGGTGCTGATGAAGGCGGGCCCGCTGACCGCGGACGAGACCGATGTCATGCGCCGTCATCCGAAGATCGGGCACCAGTTGCTCTCCGGCAGCCAGAACCGCTTCATCCAGGCGGGCGCCGTGATCGCGCTGCGGCACCATGAGCGCTACGACGGCAGCGGTTATCCCGATGGCCTCGTGGGCGAGGAAATCCCGTTGGAAGCCAGGATCGTGGCGGTGGCGGACGTATTCGACGCCCTCATCTCGCCGCGCCCCTACAAGAAGGCGTGGGACAAGGACGCGGCGCTGGCCTATCTGTATGCCCAGCGCGGTCGCCTGTTCGATCCCGCATGTGTCGACGCGCTGATCCGTGGGCGGGCGCGGCTGGACGACATCTGCGAACGCTACTCGACGGTGCAGAGCCGTCCAGGGATGGAGTGAGCCATGTCCAACGTCCTTACCTGGGTCAAATCCCGCCTTGAGCATCGCGGCGACAGCGAGCACGGCCAGGCGCTGATCCGTGTCGCGCTGATTTCCATCATCCTGGTCTACGCGCTGCTGCCCTCGTCGCGCGCGGCGCTGCCTACCGACGAGTATTCCATCGTCCTGACCATCATCGTCTCGGGCCTGGTCAACGGGCTGGGCATCATTGCCTGGCTGCTGGTGCAGCCTGGCAAGTCGCACGTGCGCCGCGGGCTGGGCATGATCGCCGACTATGGCCTGCTGGCCGCCGCGATGAACGGCATGGGCGAGCCGCTGTCGTGGGCCTACGTGGTGCTGATGTGGATCACCGTGGGCAACGGCCTGCGCTATGGCAACCGCTACCTGGTGGTCGCGGTCACCATGGCCAGCACGGCTTTCGCCGCCGTGGTGTGGATGAACGATTATTGGCGCGCCAACGCCACCCTCGGCGTCGGCCTGGTGCTGGGTCTGATCGCCGTGCCCATGTACCTGTCAGGCCTGCTGCGGGACCTGACCCGCGCCACCGACGAAGCGCGCCGCGCCAACGAGGCCAAGAGCCGTTTCCTGGCCAACATGAGCCACGAGTTCCGCACGCCCCTGAACGGCCTGGCCGGCATGTCGGAACTGCTGGCCACCACGCGCCTGGACACCGAACAGCGCGAATGCCTGTCCACCATCCAGGCGTCCACCCGCACCCTGCTGGGCCTGGTGGAAGACGTGCTGGACATTTCCGCGATCGAGGCGGGCAAGGTCAAGCTGAACGTCGTCGAGTTCTCTCCACGCGAACTGGTGGAGAGCATCGGCCTGATCCTGATGCCGCAGGCGCGCGGCAAGCAGGTGCGCTACGAAGGGCGGGTGGACGACGCCATTCCGGCCAAGCTGCGGGGCGACGCGGGTCACCTGCGCCAGGTCCTGCTGAACCTCGCGGGCAATGCGGTCAAGTTCACCGACGAAGGCGAGGTGCGCCTGACGGTGGCCCCCACGCTGGTGGACGGCCAGCACCTGCGCCTGCGTTTCACCGTCACCGACACCGGAATCGGCATCCCCGTGGCGTTGCGCGAGCGCCTGTTCGAGGCGTTCGAACAGGCGGACGGCAGCCTGTCGCGCCGCTACGGCGGCACGGGGCTGGGGACGACCATCGCCAAGGGTCTCACCGAGGCGATGGGCGGCACCATCGGCTTCGAGAGCAACGAGCAGCGCGGCAGCTGCTTCTGGGTCGAGCTGCCGTTCGACGCGGTCCCGGAGCGCGTCATCGTGCCCGCCGTGCAGGGCCACGCCGAATGGCTGGAGGAAACGCCGGATACGGCCAGCGCCGAGAACATCATCGCGTTCTCGGATCCGTTCCTGCGCCACCGCGCGCGCGTGCGCAGCATGCAGATCCTGGTGGCCGACGACCACGAGGCCAACCGCATGGTCGTGCAGCGCCTGCTGCAGAAGGCGGGGCACCGCATCACCTGCGTCAACGGCGGCGAAGAGGTGCTGGACGCGCTGGAATCCTCGTCCTACGACGCGGTCATCTGCGACCTGCACATGCCGGGCTTGAGCGGCCTGGACCTGCTGAAGCAGCTGCGCGTGATGGAAGCGGGCAGCGGCAGCCGCACCCCGGTACTGATCCTGAGCGCCGATGTCACGCCCGAGGCGATCCAGCGGTGCGAGCAGGCGGGCGCGCGCGCATTCCTCGCCAAACCGGTGGTCGCGACCCGGCTGCTGGATGCGCTGGCCGATGTCGCCACGTCGGGTCGCGTGGCCGCGACGACGGTTTCGAACACGCCCGTGCGGCCGGAGGTGTCCGACGGTGTGCTGGACGTCAGCGTGCTGGACGAACTCACTGCCTTGGGCATGGGGGACGCGTTCGAACGGGAATTCATCGAACAGTGCCTCAACGACGCCGATGGCTGCATCGGCGCCATGGCCCATGCGATGGAGCGGGGCGACGGCGAACATCTGCGCGAACATGCGCATGCATTGAAAGGCGTAGCCAGCAATCTGGGCTTGGTGAAGCTGGCGGCGGCCGCAGGCGAGATGATGGGTCTGGCCGACTGGCAGATCTCGCGCGAATGGCGCCACCGCCTGGCCGCGCTCAACTCCCACCTGAGCCATGGCCGCGCGGCACTCGATGCGCGGCAGCGGGTGCGCGGCGCGACGGAGAAGGGCGGCGAAGGCTCCTCGTCCTGACCGCGCGTGGTTCCGTCATGCGGGTGGCGCGAGCGCGATCCGGCGGGATAGCTCACCGGGCACCGGCAGAAAGCCAGGCCCGTGGCGAGTACGGTGTCCCGGACTCGCCCTTGAAGGCGCCTGCGCGCGCTCCAACCCCTGATGCCCCTGTAGTCCCCTGTACTTGCAGCAGACGTGCGGGTGCCGCTCAGGCAGCGCGGATGGAGCGCTTTTCCTGGGCGCGGACGATGCGCTCCATCATCTTCAGCGACTTGTCGCCCAGCGTCAGGGCCGTATCCACCCAGACTTCGGTGATGCCCATCAGCTCGTCGTAGCCGACCGGCTGCGCCAGGTTGCGGCAGGCATTCAGCGCCAGGTGCGCATGGGGTGAACGGCGCTGCTTGTCGATGATCGTCTGCACGGCCGCCGCTCCCTGGCCCTTCGGCACCAGCACGTCCACCACGCCCATCTTGTATAGCTCGTCGCTGGTGTAGATGTTGCCCTCCAGGATGATCCGCTCGGCGACCTGCGGCGACACGCGCTTGCACAGGAAGGAATAGGCGCCCATGCCCGGGAACAGGCCGAACAGCACTTCCGGCAGGCCCATGTCCACGCCTTCTTCGGCCACGATGGTGTGGCAGGACAGCGCGATCTCCAGGCCGCCGCCCAGCGCGTCGCCCTGGATCAGCGCGATGGTGCGTACGTCGCCGCCCAGGCCGGTGTTGAGATGATGCACGCCGTCGATGCAGCGTCGCGCATAGCTGAGCAGGCGGTCGCGGTTGTTCTCGCGGATCAGCTGCGAAAACAGTTCGAGATCGCCGCCGAGGTTGAAGGCGCTCGCATCGGACGCCACGACGAGGTGGCGCAGCTTGCCCGGCTGGCGCTGCGATTCGCGCAGGGTGATCGAGTTCATGAAGCTCAGCACGTCGTCGAGCATCTGGCTGCGGAAGCACGGACGCACGCCGGGCGCGACATCCGAATGCATGTACATCCAGTGGGCATCGCCGCTGGGTTCGGACTCGACGCGGATGGTCGGGAAGGAACGGGTGCGCTGCAGTTTTTCGACGTTGTTCATGGAGAGCTCCTTGGAGGGGTTTCTTGCCCGCGGCAGGGGAAAGCGGGTGACGGATTAATGTGACGCAGGTGGCATCACGCGCCGATCCTACACCTGAACGAATAATTAAAATCCAGTGCACACGCGCGCTTGCGGCAAGATGCCGGGGGCAGGAAGGCATCAGTCTCGATATTTGTGACAAGCGTCTAGAATCCACCCCTAAAGTCCTGAACCAAAAGAAAAAGGCCGGCACAGGGCCGGCCTTCTCCATAAAGCTGAACAGGGGTCAGCCAACCTTGGCGGGCTCGCGCAGTTCCTTGCGCAGGATCTTGCCCACGTTGGTCTTCGGCAGTTCCGTGCGGAACTCCACGTAGCGGGGCTGCTTGTAGCCGGTGAGGTTGTCGCGGCAGTACGCCTTGATCTGCTCGACGGTGAGCGACGGGTCCTTCTTCACGATGAAGACCTTCACCGCCTCACCGGACTTGTCGTCAGGCACGCCCACCGCCGCCACCTCCAGCACGCCGTCCAGGCCGGCAATCACGTCTTCCACCTCGTTCGGGTACACGTTGAAGCCGGATACCAGGATCATGTCCTTCTTGCGGTCGACGATGTAGAAGAAGCCGTTCTCGTCCATCTTCGCCATGTCGCCGGTGTGCAGCCAGCCTTCGGCGTCCATGACCTTCGCCGTCTCCTCGGGACGCTGCCAGTAACCCTTCATCACCTGCGGACCCTTGATGCACAGCTCGCCCACTTCGCCGAGCGGCACTATGTTGCCGTCGTCGTCCTTCAGGCAGGCATCGGTGGACGGCACCGGCAGGCCGATCGCGCCGTTGTAGTCGTGCAGGTTCATCGGGTTGATGCAGGCCGCCGGCGAGGTCTCGGTCAGGCCGTAGGCCTCGACCAGGGTCACGCCGGTGACCTTCTTCCACTTCTCGGCGACCGCCCGCTGCACGGCCATGCCGCCGCCCAGCGTCATCTTGAGGTTGGAGAAATCCACTTCATCGAAGCCGGGCGTGTTGAGCAGGCCATTGAACAGCGTGTTGACGCCGGTGATGGCGGTGAAGCGCGTGGCCTTCAGTTCCTTGACGAAGCCCGGCATGTCGCGCGGATTGGTGATCAGGTGGTTCAGGCCGCCCAGCTTCATGAAGACCAGGCAGTTCGCCGTCAGGGCGAAGATGTGGTACAGCGGCAACGCGGTGATGATCACTTCGTTGCCGTAGTCCAGGCCGGTACCGACCCACACGCCGGCCTGCTGCATGTTGGCCACCAGGTTGCGGTGCGTGAGCATCGCGCCCTTGGCCACGCCGGTGGTGCCGCCGGTGTACTGCAGGAAAGCGATGTCGCCGGAATCGATGTCGACGTCGGGCAGGGCATGCAACTGGCCCAGGGTCAGCGTGTCCTTGAAGCGCACCGCGCCCGCGATGTCGTAGTCGGGCACCATCTTCTTCACGTACTTCAGCACGAAGTTGACGATGGCGCCCTTGGGGAAGCCGACCAGGTCGCCCAGCGCCGTGGTGATGACCTGCCTGACCTGGGTGCCGGCGAGGGCCTCCTGCGCGGTCTTGCCGAAGTTGTCCACCACCAGCAGCACGCTGGCGCCGGAATCCACCAACTGGTGCTTTAGCTCGCGCGGCGTGTACATCGGATTGACGTTGACCACCGTCAGGCCCGCGCGCAGCACGCCGAAGATGGCGATGGGATACTGCAGGCAGTTGGGCATCATGATGGCGACACGGTCGCCCTTCTTGAGCTTCAGCTCCCCAAGCAGGTACGCCGCGAACTGGCGGCTGAGCTTGTCGATCTCGCCGTAGGTCAGGGTCTTGCCGAAGTTGCGGAACGCGGGGCGGTCGCGATACTTGCTGATCGCCTCATCGAAGACGGACACGATGGAGCGATACTGCTCCAGGTCCACTTCGTGGGGCACGCCTTGCGGGTAACTCTTGAACCACGGACGTTCCTGACTCATCGTTCTGCTCCCTCCCCAGGGTCTTCTGGCTTCGTTGCGGCGTACTGTGGGCCGGCGCCCGGTCGCGGCGCCTTTCGGGAGCATACCGTTCCGGATGGAAAAGGCGAAGGTTTCGATGGCAGTCACGGAAAAGAAGATGCGGGTCGCCGCGCTGGCATTGCTGTTGGGACTGGTGGCGTGCGCACCCGCAGCGCCCGAGCACAGGCTGCGGGCGCGCTTCGGCGAGATGCAGGCGGCGGTGGAAAAAGGGCAGGCCGGCGACTTCATGGAAGGCGTCAGCCCGGATTTCACGGGCGAGTCCGGGATGGATCGTGCGGCGCTGCACAATCTCCTGCGGGCGCGCATGCTGGCCGACTCACACTTGGGCGTGACCACCGGGCCGTTGGAGGTGGTCGTGCAGGGCGACAACGCAACCGTCGCGTTCGATGTGGTGCTGACCGCAGGCAACGGGCGTCTGCTGCCGGATCAGGCACGTGCCTATCGGGTCACGACCGCGTGGCGGACGGAAGACGACGAGTGGCGCGTCTACCATGCGCGCTGGAACGGCACGCCTTGATCATTTCACCGGCGTGAGCTTCCCGGGCGTCCAGCGGTAGCGCAGTGTCTTGGCGACGGAGGGACAACAACGGGGATCGTTCGGACCTGGCCATTTGGTCTTCAGCTCGATGGTGCCGTTGCGTACCAGCATGCCTTCCACGCTACCAAGCGGCTCGCCGGTCTCGCCGGCGGGCATATAGCGCTGTCCTTTGTGCGCCAGCACCGTGACGCCGTGGTGCCAATAGGTGGGGCCCAGCATCGTCCACAGCACGACGACCTCCGCCTCTCCGTCGCCATCCAGGTCGGCCACGGCGATGTCGCCCGCTTCATAGGCTTCCTGCGGGCTCGCGCTTGCCTGCTGTGTGGCCAGGAACTGCTCGGCGATACGCCTGGCCTGGTCGGCGTCGGGTGGTGCGGCGCGTGCGTTGGCATGGACGGCGAGCAAAAGGAGCAGGCAGGTGGAACGCAGGACAGGGATTCCCATAGCGGCGTCTCGGCTGACCTCCAGCGAAGGCCTTCAACGTCCCGAACGCCGTAAGCGCGCCCAACCGGCAACCTTCCCGTGCGTGGTCTTGCCTTGGCAGGGGAGGAGCCATGATGATCGGCTCGTCCAAATGGGGAAACCGCTCATGTCGATTCGCTGGAAACTCTTGGCGTGCCTGTGGCTGGCCGCTGGAAATGCCCTCGCGCAGGACGCGCTGCCGTACCAGACGCCCCCCGCCGAGATCCTGCAGCTCGCCGACGTGCAACGCCCGCCCACCGTTGTGACGGACAGCCGCAAGCAGCACCTCGTACTGTTCTACCGCGATACGTTCAAGTCGCTGGCGGAACTGTCCGACGAGGAGCTCCGTCTCGGTGGCCTACGGGTCAATCCGCGCACCAACATCGCCAGCACCACGACCTACTACAACCACGTGCAGGTGCAGGAGCTGCAGGGCGGAAGCGCGCGGCATGTGACGGGATTGCCGGCCTCGCCGCGTCTGGCAAATTTCACCTGGTCGCCCGACGAGCGCCGGCTGGCGTTCACGCACACGACACGGACCGGTGTGGAAGCGTGGGTGATGGAACTCGCGACCGCGCATGCTACACGCCTGACGGAAGCCCGCGTCAACGCCAATGTCGGCAATCCGCTCACGTGGTTCCGCGACAACCAGGCGTTGCTGGTCCGCATGTTGCCTTCACAGCGCCCGGCGCTGCTCGACACTTCACGCGCCGTCCCGACGGGACCGACGGTTTCGGTAAGCGATGGCAGCAAGGCCCAGAACCGCACCTATCAGGACTTACTGAAGAATCCCTCGGATGAAAGCAATTTCGCCGTGCTTGCCACCTCCGAGCTGCACCGCGTGCCGTTGAAGGGCCGCCCAACGCTCTGGCGTGCGGCGGCCATGTACACGGGGGAGTCGTTCTCGCCGGACGGCCGCTATGTATTGCTGCACACGCTGAAGAAGCCGTTCTCCTACTTGGTGCCCTATGGCCGCTTCCCTTACCGTGCGGAAGTGGTGGAAACCACGGGCAAGCCGGTGGTGACCGTCGTCGATGCTCCCTTGGCGGAAAACCTGCCGAAGGGCTTCATGGCCGTGCGCGCGGGGCGTCGCGACATCGAATGGCGCGCCGACCAACCCGCGACCTTGGTGTGGGCAGAGGCGCTCGACAAGGGCGACCCGGCGAATGAAGTGCCGTTCCGCGACGAGGCCTTTGCCTGGCAGGCGCCGTTCTCCAGCACGCCGCAATCGCTGTTCAAGACCGTCGATCGCGTGCAGGGCATCCTGTGGGGCGACGACACGCATGCGATCGTCACCGACTACTGGTGGAATACGCGCCACACGCGGACCTACGTGCTGGATCCGTCGAAGCCGGGCGCACCACTGCGCGAACTCGTCAGTCGCAGCTACCAGGATCAATACAGCGATCCGGGCCAGTTCGAGACGCGGAAGAATGCAGCCGGCGAGACCGTCCTTGCACTGGATAATGGGCAGGTGCACCTGATCGGCGAAGGTTTCACGCCTGAGGGTCAATTCCCCTTCATCGACAGGATGGAACTGGCCACCGGCGAGAAGGAGCGCCTGTACACGTCGAGGCTGGAAGGCCAGAAGGAGAGCATCCAGGCGCTGCTGGATCTGCAGCAGGGCACGGTACTGGTACGCATCGAATCGCCGACCGAGTTCCCTAACTATTACGTTCGTCACCTGAAGCAGCGGATCGCACCCGTGCCGGTGACGCGCTTCGAGAATCCGTTCAAGGCGTTGCAGGGCGTCTACAAGGAAGTCCTCGCGTACACGCGAGCGGATGGCCTGCCGCTGACCGGCACGCTGTACCTGCCGGCCGGCTACGACCGCAAGGCCAGGCGCGAGAAGCTGCCGCTGGTGATGTGGGCGTATCCCACCGAGTACAAGGACCGCGACAGCGCCGGCCAGAACACCACCAATCCTAACGAGTTCATCTTCCCGAGCTACGGCTCGCCTGTGTACTGGGTCGCGCGCGGCTATGCCGTGCTCGATGATGCCGCGTTCCCGATCGTGGGCGAGTGCAAGGACGAGCCGAATGACACCTTCATCAAGCAGCTGGTGGCCAACGCAAAGGCGGCGATAGACGCCGTCGACGGCCTCGGCTACATCGACCGTTCGCGCGTGGCCGTGGGGGGGCATTCCTACGGAGCATTCATGACGGCCAACCTGCTGACGCATTCGGACTTGTTCGCGGCCGGCATCGCGCGCAGCGGCGCCTACAACCGCACGCTGACGCCATTCGGCTTCCAGCAGGAGGAACGCAACTACTGGGAAGCTCCCAGCGTCTACAACGACATGTCGCCCTTCATGCACGTGGACAAGATGAAGACGCCGCTGCTGCTGGTGCACGGCGAGGCCGACAACAATTCCGGCACGTTTACCATGCAGAGTGAGCGTTACTTCAATGCGCTCAAGGGCTTCGGCGCGCCGGCGCGACTGGTGCTGCTACCGAAGGAGAGCCACGGCTACGCAGCGAAAGAATCGGTGCTTCACCTGCTGTGGGAACAGGACCAGTGGCTGGAGCGCTACGTGAAGAACAAGGGGCAGGCCACCGGCGCGTCACCAGCGGCCGCTCGCTGACCTCGGACGCACCTGCATGAAAAAGGCCGCCCGAGGGCGGCTTTTTTCTTTCCGTGTCAGTGCTGTCAGGCGGCCCTTCGCCCAGCCAGCTGGCGCAGCACGTAGTGCAACAGGCCACCGTGCCTGAAGTACTCGACTTCCTTCGGCGTCAGCAGCAGGACCTTGGCCTGGAACTCCACCGCCTTGCCGTCGGCCTTGTGCGCCGTGACCGTCGCTACCTTCGCGGCGCCGTCCTGCAGGCCGGTGACGTCGAACGTTTCCGATCCATCCAGGCCCAGCGACTGCGCATTCTGGCCATCGACGAACTGCAGCGGCAGCACGCCCATGCCGACCAGGTTGGAGCGGTGGATGCGTTCGAAACTCTCCGCGATCACCGCCTTCACGCCCAGCAGATTGGTGCCTTTGGCCGCCCAGTCGCGAGAGGAACCCGTGCCGTATTCCTTGCCGGCGATGACCACCAGCGGCACGCCGTCGGCCTTGTACTTCATCGCTGCATCGTAGATGGACAGTTTCTTCGGCGCGCCGCTGCCGTAGTACAGCGTGTTGCCGCCTTCCTCGCCGCCGAACATCAGGTTCTTGATGCGGATGTTGGCGAAGGTGCCGCGCACCATCACGTCGTCGTTGCCGCGGCGGCTGCCGTAGCTGTTGAAGTCGACCGGCTGCACGCCACGCGAGATCAGGAAGCGCCCTGCCGGCGAGTCCTTCTTGATGTTGCCGGCGGGCGAGATGTGGTCGGTGGTGATGGAATCGCCGAACAGGCCGAGCACGCGCGCGCCGTGCACGTCATCAATGCTGCCGACGGCCATCGACATGCCGTCGAAGTACGGTGGGTTCTTGATGTACGTCGAGCTGCCGTCCCACGCGTACAGGTCGCCATCGGGCGAGGCGATGGTGTTCCAGCGCGTATCGCCCTTGAACACGTCGGCGTAGTTCTTGGCGAACATCTCCGGCCCGATCGTCGCAGCGATGAAGTCGCCGATTTCCTTGTTGGTCGGCCAGATGTCCTTCAGGTAGACCGGCTGGCCATCGCTGCCGATACCCAGCGGCTCGGTCGTCAGGTCGATGTCGGTGGTGCCGGTGATGGCGTAGGCCACCACCAGCGGCGGGCTGGCCAGGTAGTTCATCTTCACTTCGGGATGCACGCGGCCCTCGAAGTTGCGGTTGCCCGACAGCACGGAGGCCACCACCAGGTCGTCGGCGGCGATCGCGGCCGAGACGTCGTCCGGCAGTGGACCCGAATTGCCGATGCAGGTCGTGCAGCCGTAGCCGACGACATAGAAGCCCAGCTTCTCGAGATCGTCCAGTACGCCGGCCTTCTCCAGGTAGTCGGTGACCACGCGCGAGCCCGGCCCCAGCGAGGTCTTGACCCAAGGCTGCGCCTTCAACCCCTTGGCCACAGCGTTGCGGGCCAGCAGGCCGGCCCCCAGCATCACCGCCGGATTGGACGTGTTGGTGCAGGACGTGATGGCCGCGATGACCACGTCGCCGTCCCGCAGCTTGGTCGCGCCGCTGTCGGGCGAGGATTCATGCGCCGCCTCTTTGGCCCCGACGGCGGTACCGCCACCGCCTTCGTTCTTCAGCCGGTCTTCCTGCACCAGGTCGTTGCGCTTGCGGCGGGCATCGGCGAACGGCGCCAGGTTGTCGCGGAAGTTCTGCTTGACGTCCTGCAGCAGCACGCGGTCCTGCGGGCGCTTGGGGCCGGCGAGGGAGGGCTTCACGTCGCCCATGTCCAGGTGCAGCGTGGCGCTGTACTCCGCATGCGGGCTGTCCGGCGTGTGCCACAGGCCCTGCGCCTTGGCGTAGGCCTCGACCAGCGCGATCTGTGCTTCGCTGCGACCGGACAGGCGCAGGTAGTTCAGTGACTCGCTGTCGATCGGGAAGATGCCACAGGTGGCGCCGTACTCCGGTGCCATGTTGCCGATGGTGGCGCGGTCGGCCAGCGGCAGGTGCTGCAGGCCGTCGCCGTAGAACTCGACGAACTTGCCCACCACCCCCAGCTTGCGCAGCATCTGGGTGACGGTCAGCACCAGATCGGTGGCGGTGGCACCCTCCGGAAGTTTGCCGGTCAGCTTGAAGCCGACCACCTGCGGGATGAGCATGGAGGAGGGTTGGCCCAGCATCGCGGCCTCGGCTTCGATACCGCCCACGCCCCAGCCCAGCACGCCGATGCCGTTGATCATGGTGGTGTGGCTGTCGGTGCCGAACACGGTGTCGGGATACGCGATGGCCTGGCCGTCACGCTCGCCCGTCATCACCACGCGGGCCAGGTTCTCCAGGTTCACCTGGTGGACGATGCCGGTATTCGGCGGCACCACCTTGAAATTGTCGAATGCCTTCTGGCCCCAGCGCAGGAACCCGTAGCGCTCCTTGTTGCGGTCGAACTCGATCTTGCCGTTGAGGTCCAGCGCGTCGGGCTTGCCGAACACATCGACCTGGATGGAGTGGTCGATGACCAGTTCGGACGGAATCAGGGGGTTGATCTGGTCCGGGCTGCCGCCCAGCTTGACCACGGCGTCGCGCATGGCGGCCAGGTCGACGACGCAGGGCACGCCGGTGAAGTCCTGCAGCACCACGCGGGCCGGCATGAAGGCGATCTCGGTGTCCGGTTCGCGGGTCGCCTCCCACTGCGCCACCGCCTGGATGTGTTCGGGCAGCACGGTCACGCCGTCTTCGCAGCGCAGCAGGTTCTCCAGCAGGATCTTCAGCGAGTAGGGCAGGCGGGCGAAGCCTCCCTGCGGGTCCAGCCGTTCGGCGAGCGCCGGCAGGCTGTAGTAGGCGTAGGACGTGCCGTTGACGTCCAGGGTTCGGCGGGTGGCGAAGGAATCGCTCATCGCGGAGGCTCCTGTAGCGGGGGAAAAGGGTGCGAGGGCAGCATAAAGCGTCCGTCCCGCGCGTCTTGTCGAGGCTTGCCCGGATTATCCGCCAACCCAGGCGCGGGCCGGGACCCGACCAACGGATGGGGTGGCGGACCGGGGAGGCATGCGGTACGTCAATGAAAGTATGTATAATTCATCCATACTCAAGAGGGCGTGACGATGGAAGCCACCGTTGCCGAACGCGGACAGATCACCCTCCCCAAGGCCGTGCGCGATGCGTTGGGCCTGACCAAGGGCAGTGTGCTGAAGGTCGAGCTGGAAGGTAGCCGCATCGTGTTGCGGAAGAGCGTCGACGACGCGATCTCGCGCGTGCGTGGCAAGTTCGCCCTCGATGCAGACGTCGCGAAAGGCGCCGCCAGCGAATGATCGCCGTCGATGCCCCCGTGCTGATCGAGCTGCTGACCGACGGTCCGCGCGCGGACGCCGTCGAGGCCGGGCTGCGCCAGAGCCTGGGCAGCGGCCGCGTCGTCGTCTGCGATGCCGCGCTGGCGCAGCTGTGCGCGTCGCTGCGCAATGGCGCGGAAGCGCTGGCGGCGCTGGAGGAGATGGGTGTGCATTTCAATGCCGTCGAAGCCAAGTCCGCGCTGCGCGCGGGCGAGATGCAGCGCCGCCACCGCCAGCGTGAGGGCGACGCCAGGCCGATCGCCGACTTCCTGGTGGGTGCGCACGCCCTGCTGCAGTGCGACGGCCTGATCACCTTCGACACCGCCTTCCACCGCGACTATTTCAAGGGCCTGAAACTGATCGTGCCCGCGAACGAATAAGCAGCACCCCGCTTTCCCATTCCACCGCATCAACGAACGACCGGAGCCACCCATGTTGGAAGCCTATCGCCACCACGTAGCCGAGCGCGCCGCGCTGGGCATCCCGCCGCTGCCGCTGTCGGCCCAGCAGACGGCCGAGGTCATCGAACTGCTGAAGAATCCGCCGGCCGGGGAGGAAGACTTCCTGGTCGAGCTGATCACCCACCGTGTGCCCGCCGGTGTCGACGATGCCGCCAAGGTCAAGGCGTCCTACCTGGCCGCCGTCGCATTCGGCACCGAGAAGACCCCGCTGATCACGCCCAAGCGCGCCACCGAGCTGCTGGGCACAATGCTGGGCGGCTACAACATCCACCCGCTGATCGAGCTGCTCGACAACGCCGAGCTGGGTGCGACCGCCGCCGAAGGCCTGAAGCACACGCTGCTGATGTTCGACAGCTTCCACGACGTGCAGGAGAAGGCCGAGCAGGGCAACGCCCACGCCCAGGCCGTGCTGAAGAGCTGGGCCGATGCCGAGTGGTTCACCAGCAAGCCGGAAGTGCCGCAGTCGCTCACCATCACCGTGTTCAAGGTGCCCGGCGAGACGAATACCGACGACCTGTCGCCGGCACCCGACGCGACCACGCGCCCGGACATCCCGCTGCACGCGCTGGCGATGCTGAAGAACAAGCGCCCCGACGCGCCGTTCGTACCCGAAGAAGACGGCAAGCGCGGTCCGGTGCAGGAAATCCTGTCGCTGAAGGAGAAAGGTCACCTGGTCGCCTACGTCGGCGACGTGGTCGGCACCGGTTCCTCGCGCAAGTCGGCGACCAACAGCGTGCTGTGGTTCACCGGCGAGGACATCCCGTTCATTCCGAACAAGCGCTTCGGCGGCGTCTGCCTGGGCAGCAAGATCGCCCCGATCTTCTACAACACCATGGAGGACGCCGGCGCGCTGCCGATCGAACTCGACGTGTCGCAGATGAATCACGGCGATGTGGTCGAGCTGCGCCCGTACGAGGGCAAGGCACTGAAGGACGGGCAGGTGATCGCCGAGTTCCAGGTCAAGTCCGAGGTGCTGTTCGACGAAGTGCGTGCCGGTGGCCGGATTCCGCTGATCATCGGCCGCGGGCTGACCGCGAAGGCGCGCGAAGCGCTGAAGCTGCCGGCGACGGACCTGTTCCGCCAGCCGCAGCAGCCGGCCGACAGCGGCAAGGGATTCTCCCTGGCGCAGAAGATGGTCGGCCGCGCCTGCGGCCTGCCGGAAGGCCAGGGCGTGCGCCCGGGCACCTACTGCGAACCGAAGATGACCTCGGTGGGCTCGCAGGACACCACCGGCCCGATGACCCGCGACGAGTTGAAGGACCTGGCCTGCCTGGGCTTCTCGGCCGACCTGGTGATGCAGTCGTTCTGCCACACCGCGGCCTATCCCAAGCCGGTCGACGTGAAGACGCACCACACGCTGCCCGAATTCATTTCCACCCGTGGCGGCATCTCGCTGCGTCCGGGCGATGGCGTGATCCACAGCTGGCTCAACCGCATGCTGCTGCCCGACACCGTCGGCACCGGTGGTGATTCGCACACGCGTTTCCCGGTGGGCATTTCGTTCCCGGCGGGCTCGGGCCTGGTCGCGTTCGCCGCGGCCACCGGCGTGATGCCGCTGGACATGCCGGAATCGGTGCTGGTGCGCTTCAAGGGCCAGATGCAGCCGGGCGTGACCCTGCGCGACCTGGTCAACGCCATCCCGTACTACGCCATCAAGTCTGGCCTGCTGACGGTCGCCAAGCAGGGCAAGAAGAACATCTTCTCCGGCCGCATCCTCGAAATCGAAGGCCTGCCGGACCTGAAGGTGGAGCAGGCGTTCGAGCTGTCCGACGCCTCGGCCGAGCGTTCCGCGGCCGGCTGCACGGTGCGCCTGAACAAGGAACCGATCATCGAGTACCTCACCAGCAACATCACGCTGCTGAAGTGGATGATCGCCGAAGGCTATGCCGACGCCCGTTCGCTGGCCCGCCGCATCGCCAAGATGGAAGCATGGCTGGCCGACCCGCAACTGCTGGAACCGGATGCCGACGCCGAGTACGCCGCCGTCATCGAGATCGACCTGGCCGAGGTGCACGAGCCGCTGCTGGCCTGCCCGAACGATCCGGACGACGTGAAGACGCTGTCCGACGTGGCCGGCACCCAGATCGATGAAGTCTTCATCGGCTCGTGCATGACCAACATCGGCCACTTCCGTGCGGCCGCCAAGCTGCTGGAAGGCAAGCGCGACATCCCGACCCGCCTATGGGTCGCGCCGCCGACCAAGATGGACGCGTCCGAGCTGACCAAGGAAGGCCACTACGGCACCTTCGGCACCGCCGGCGCGCGCATGGAAATGCCGGGCTGCTCGCTGTGCATGGGCAACCAGGCGCAGGTGCGCGAGGGCGCGACGGTGTTCTCCACCTCGACCCGCAACTTCCCCAACCGCCTGGGCCGCAACTCCAACGTGTTCCTGGGGTCGGCCGAGCTGGCCGCGATCTGCTCGCGCCTGGGCAGGATCCCGACCAAGGCCGAGTACATGGCCGACATCGGCGTGATCAACGAGAAGGGCGCGGAGATCTACCGCTACATGAACTTCGACCAGATCGAGGAGTACCAGGACGTGGCGAAGACGGTCGCCGCCTGATCGCCCGCTGCAACGAAGAGGCCCGGCAATGCCGGGCCTCTTCTTTGGGACGGTGGCGGATGGGTCAGGACAGCCAGTCGTCGACGGCGTCCAGCATCTGCCGGCGGCTGAAGACGAAGTCCCACATGCTGCCGCCCAACTGGCGCCACAGCACGGCCGAACGCACCGCCGCCAGCAGGATCGCCCGGATCTCCGCCACCACCCCCGGTTGGCCGAGGTAGTGCGGGTTGCCCTGGACCATCACGCGCGGGCGCAGGTGGCTGATGGTGTCGGCGTAAAGGCCGCCGAGCGCCGACAGCACATCGGGATGCGTGCTGCCGTGCTGCTCGGCGCGCGGCGCGATGTCGGCCAGGCCGCAGGTAACGGCGTGCACGGTGTCGTCTTCGCGCACGAACCGCCGCTCCAACTGCAACACCGCCATCGCCAGGCGTGGCAGGCCGTCGTCCTGCGCCTCCTTGGCCAGATAGCCGCGCAGTACCCGCAGCCCGGGGGCGATGTCGCCGAGACGGCCGTACACCGCCAACGGCGTGGCGGCTTCGATGCGGAACACGCTCTCCAGCGACGCCTGCACGGCCGAGGATTCGGATTGACCCGTTTCGGCGATGCGCCGCACCTGGTGGAGGGCCTGTGCCAGCCCGGCCAGGGCCAGCACACGGTCGGAATATCGGTTGCTCAAGCTGCTTGCTCCGCGAAACGGGTTTCCAGAGGGGCGTCGGTGCGCGCGATGACCGCACCACCCAGGCATTCGTCGCCGTCATACAGCACCAGCGACTGTCCCGGCGTGACGGCACGCTGCGGCGTGGTGAACTCGACCATGACGCTGCCATCCTCCATCACCTGCACCCGGCACGGTTCGTCTGGCTGGCGATAGCGCGTCTGCGCGGTGCAGTCGAAGCGCCCGGCGGGCGGACTGCCCGACACCCAGTGCGCCGTTTCGGTCCACAACCGCGTGGACATCAGATAGGGACTGTGCGTGTCCTGGTCGACGTACAGCACATTATGGGCCACGTCCTTGCCCACGACATACCACGGCGCCTGCGGACGGCCACGCACGCCACCGATCTGCAGGCCTTCGCGCTGGCCCAGCGTGAAATAGAACACGCCCGGATGCTCGCCGACCACCTGGCCCTGCGGGTCGCGCATCTCGCCGCGCCGCGCGGGCAGATAGCGCCCCAGGAACTCGCGGAAATCGCGCTCGCCGATGAAGCAGATCCCGGTGGAATCCTTCTTGTCGTGCGTGGGCAGCCCCGCCTCGCGCGCGATCCGGCGCAGGTCCGACTTCTGCAGTTCGCCGATGGGAAACAGCGTGGCCGACAGCTGGGTCTGGCCCAGCTGGTGGAGGAAATAGCTCTGGTCCTTGCCGCGGTCCATGCCGCGCAGCAGCCGCCAGCGTCCGCCCGCTTCGCCCACGCGGGCGTAGTGGCCTGTTGCGATCTTCTCGGCCCCCAGCTCGCGGGCGGCGTCCAGGAAATGCTTGAACTTCACCTCCCGGTTGCACAGTACATCCGGGTTCGGGGTGCGGCCGGCGGCGTACTCGGCCAGGAAATGTTCGAACACGCCCTGCCAGTACTCGGCCGAGAAATCGCGGAAATGGAACGGGATACCCAGCCGGCCGCAGACGGCCACGGCATCGCGGCGGTCGTCTTCGGCACGGCACTCGCCGGTGCCGTCGTCGGCCCAGTTCTGCATGAAGAGCCCGGCGACGGCCTCGCCCTGCTGCACCAGGCGCAGCGCGGCCACCGACGAATCCACGCCACCGGACACGCCAACGATGACCCGCGGAGCGCTCATGCGATGTGCTGCAGCGTGGACAGCGGCGAACGACGGCCGGCCAGGTAGTCCTGCACGACCCGCCAGACCAGCGGACTGCGATGGCGGTCGGCCTGCGCCTGCAGTTCCGCCGGCGTCAGCCACACGGCCTGGACGATGCCGTCATCCAGCGGACGGTCGGGCAGGTGCCGAACGGGATCGGCGGAAAAGGCGAAGCGCAGGTAATGCCGCCCGGTCTCGGCTTTCCACTGGTAGGCGCCGATGAAGGCGGTCGGCGCCACCTCCCAGCCGGTTTCCTCGAGGGTTTCGCGACGGGCGGCGTCCAGCAGGCTTTCGTCCGGCTCCAGGTGGCCGGCGGGCTGGTTGAACACCAGCCGGCCCTGAGCGCGCTCTTCCACCATCAGCAGCCGGCCGTCGCGGACCACCACGGTGGCCACGGTGACGTCGGGCTGCCAGAACCGGCCCTCGCGATAGCTCACTTACAGGTCGTCCTGGTCGCCGGAGAGTTCGATCTCCTGGTTGTCGGCTGTCTCGGCCGCGATGTCCATCGCCGCTTCCAGCGCCGCCGCATCCACGTTGTCCGGCAGCTTGATGACGAAGTACAGCACGTCGCCGGCGATCTCCCAGCTGCCCAGCTTCTTGGTGCGGCTGTCCGCCAGCAGCGCCAGCGCCTGTTCGCCGTCGATGCCGTCGGCCGCGATGCGTCCGGCCGGCGAGAACACTTCGCGGATGCTCAGGCCGCTGATCTGCTCGGTGCCGCCCGACACGAACACCAGCTGGGTGCGGTTTTCCTTGTCGTACGAATAGGTGGCCTTGTAGTCGCCGTCGGCATCGATCTCGTACTGGATGCCGCGCGCCTTCAGCCGGGCCTCGACCGACGCATCGGCGGCGGTGGCGGGTGCCGCGACGGCGGCGGCGACGCACAGCAGGGCGGGGATGGGCAGGCGGGACAGCGTCGGGATCATGGTCGGCTCGGGGTGGATGGAATGGCGCATTGTGGCCGGGGTCACGCATGGCGTCCATGCGGGCGACAGCGGCCAGCGCCTATAATCGGCACATGCCCCGCAAGAACGAAAACGAACGCGACCACGGCCTCATGGTGGAGACCAGCCGGCCCGAGGTCGCGCCGCCGCCCCTCTACCAGGTGCTCCTGCTCAACGACGATTACACCCCGATGGATTTCGTGGTGACCGTGCTGCAGCAGTTCTTCGCCATGGACCTGGAGAAGGCCACCCAGGTGATGCTGCACGTGCATACGCGCGGCCGCGGCGTGTGCGGGGTCTACACCCGCGAGGTGGCCGAGTCCAAGGTGGCCCAGGTCAACGAGTTTTCCCGTATGAACCAGCATCCCTTGCTGTGCACGATGGAGAAGTCCTGAGGGATTCCGGCACGGGCAGGCCGGACCGGCCCGAGCGGTCTGGGGGCGTCGTGGCCTGGTGCAAGGCAACGATCCCTGAACACTGAAATCCGGTAGGCTGATGGAAAACCGCCCGCCAGGCCGCATATTGTCGGCATAGGCCCCGGAGGCAACCATGTTCAGCAAAGACCTCGAGCAGACCATCGGCCAGTGCTACAAGCGCGCCCGTGAAGCTCGGCACGAATTCATGACCGTCGAGCACCTGCTGCTCGCCCTGTTGGAGAATCCCTCGGCACAGGCCGTCCTGAAGGCGACCGGTGCCGATGCCAACCGCCTGCGCGCTGACCTGGAGCAGGCCATCGAGGCCTCGGTCTCGCGCCTGGCCGAAGACGATGGCCGCGATACCCAGCCGACGCTGGGCTTCCAGCGCGTGCTGCAGCGTGCCGTCTACCACGTGCAGTCCTCGGGCAAGAAGGAGGTCACCGGCGCCAACGTGCTGGTGGCGATCTTCGGCGAGAAGGATTCGCACGCCGTGTATTTCCTCAACCAGCAGGACGTGACCCGGCTGGACATCGTCAACTACCTGTCCCACGGCATCGCCAAGCAGGGCGAGGAAAACGAGGCCTCCGGGCATCCGGAGGGCGAGGGCAAGGCCGAGGGTGCGGAAGGCGAGGGCAAGGGCGACGCCCTGGCCGAGTTCGCCAGCAACCTCAACGAGCTGGCGCGCCAGGGCCGGATCGACCCGCTGGTCGGCCGCGGCGACGAGATCGAGCGGACCATCCAGGTGCTGTGCCGCCGGCGCAAGAACAATCCGCTCTACGTGGGCGAGGCCGGCGTGGGCAAGACCGCGCTGGCCGAGGGCCTGGCCAAGCGCATCGTCGAGGGCGAGGTGCCCGACGTGCTGCTGGATGCCGTCATCTATTCGCTGGACCTGGGCGCGCTGGTCGCGGGCACCAAATACCGCGGCGACTTCGAAAAGCGCCTGAAGAGCGTGCTGGCATCGATCAAGAAGATCCCGGGCGCCATCCTGTTCGTGGACGAGATCCACACCATCATCGGCGCCGGCTCGGCTAGCGGCGGCACGATGGATGCCTCCAACCTGATCAAGCCGGCGCTGGCGTCGGGCGAGCTGCGCTGCATCGGCTCGACCACGTTCCAGGAGTACCGCGGCATCTTCGAGAAGGACCGCGCGCTGGCGCGCCGCTTCCAGAAGATCGATATCGTCGAGCCCACGGTGGGCGAGGCCTACCAGATCCTGCAGGGACTCAAGCCCAAGTACGAGGCGCACCACGGCGTCACCTACGCCGACGATGCGCTGCAGGCCGCGGTCGACCTGTCGGTCAAGCACATCGGCGACCGCCTGCTGCCGGACAAGGCCATCGACGTCATCGACGAGGCCGGCGCCCGCCAGCGCCTGCTGCCGCAGGAAACGCGCAAGGAACTGATCGACGTCGAGGAAATCGAGACCATCGTCGCCAAGATGGCGCGCATCCCGGCCAAGCAGGTGTCCTCGTCCGACAAGGACGTGCTGCAGCACCTGGAGCGCAACCTGAAGATGGTCATCTTCGGGCAGGATCCCGCCATCGAGACGCTGGCGTCGTCCATCAAGCTGGCCCGCAGCGGCCTGGCCAACCCGGAGAAGCCGATCGGCAGCTTCCTGTTCGCCGGTCCGACGGGTGTGGGCAAGACCGAGGTGACCAAGCAGCTGGCGCTGCAGCTGGGCATCGAACTGGTCCGTTTCGACATGTCCGAATACATGGAGCCGCATTCGGTCAGCCGCCTGATCGGCGCGCCCCCGGGTTACGTGGGCTTCGACCAGGGCGGTCTGCTGACCGAGAAGATCGTCAAGACGCCGCACTGCGTACTGCTGCTGGACGAGGTCGAGAAGGCCCACCCCGACATCTTCAACATCCTGCTGCAGGTCATGGATCGCGGGGTGCTCACGGATACCAACGGCCGCGAGGCGAACTTCAAGAACGTCATCCTGGTGATGACCACCAACGCCGGCGCCGCGCAGGCGTCGCGGCGGACGATCGGCTTCATGCAGCAGGACCATTCCACCGATGCGATGGAAGTGATCCGCCGCAGCTTCACGCCGGAGTTCCGCAACCGACTGGATGCCATCGTGCAGTTCCAGGGCCTGGGTTTCGACCACATCCTGCGGGTGGTGGACAAGTTCATCATCGAGCTGGAAATGCTGCTGCAGGAGAAGCACGTCAGCCTGTCGGCCACACCGGCGGCGCGCGACTGGCTGGCCCAGCACGGCTTCGATCCGCTGATGGGGGCGCGTCCGATGGCCCGCCTGATCCAGGACAAGGTGAAGCGGCCGCTGGCCGACGAGCTGCTGTTCGGCAAGCTGGTCAATGGCGGGCGGGTCGGTATCGACGTACGCGATGGCGAGCTGGTGGTCGATGCGCAGGCAGAACCGGAGCGTTTGTTGCCGGCGACCGTGTAGATCACTGCCGGAATCGATTGCAGGCGAGAAAAAAGGCGGCCCGCGGGCCGCCTTTCTCGTATCGCTTCCCGCGGCTCGATCGCCGCCTCAACGCCGCGCGCGTTGCTTGCGCTTGGCGAACTCTTCGGCGGAAATCGTCTCGACGACGCTGACATCGCAGGTCGAGGTCTTGGTACGCACCTTGGTGCCGGCGGGGCACAGCCGGTCGGCCTGGCCATCGGCGCTGATCTGGATGGTCGGCGTCATCGTCACCGAATCGCAGTTGCGGGCGAAGCCGAGGCGGTAATGGGATTGACCATCGCGAAGGAAGATCTGGCCGCCGCCGCCGGCACGGACGATCTCCTGGCTGCTTCCCAGTGCGACGCAATCGGCAACCGGTTCGCCAGCCATGGCGAAAAACGGAGAGAGGCCCAAAGCCAGCAGGGCGGTCATGGAGAGATGACGAGGTTTCATGGCAGTCGTGATTGGAGGCAGCCCGTATCGGCCGACATCCATGCTAGGGATCACGCTGCCGACGCGAATCTGCCCAAAGTCGCCATGACCACCGACCCAATGACGAAGGTCATTGAGAGGCGACCGCAATAACGAAGAAAGCGGCCCAGGGCCGCTTTCCGATCAGACGCATCAAGAAGCTTATTTCATGCGGTAGGTGATTCGACCCTTGGTGAGGTCGTAGGGGGTCATTTCGACCTTCACCTTGTCGCCGGTCAGGATGCGGATGTAGTTCTTGCGCATGCGGCCGGAAATGTGGGCGATGATCTCGTGCCCGTTTTCCAGCTTGACCCGGAACATGGTGTTGGGCAGCGTCTCGGCGACGGTGCCTTCGAATTCAATGGAATCGTCTTTCGACATGTAAACCTGTGTGTGCCGCGAGGGATGGCGGGTGCCATGAAGCCCGGTATTGTACGCCCCGCGCGCGCCAGGTGCAAAAATTCCGTTATGGCACCGATGCTTGCGCCAGTTCGGCGGCCGGCATGCGTCCGAATCGGAGGGTCCAGGGGCCTGCGGGCGCCGGCAGGTCCACCAGGCCTGCGACCTCGGCCAGGAAACGATATCGGGGCATCCGGACGGCTCCCAGCGAGACCAGATGGTCGTTTTCCACCTGGGCATCGATCAGCGGCCAGCCCCACCCGTGCAGCCGCGCCGCCAGCGCGGCCAGCGCGACCTTGGAACCGCCCGACCGGCCACTGAACATGCTCTCGCCGAAGAACATGCGCCCGATCGCCACGCCGTAGATGCCGCCCACCAGGGCGTCGCCCTCGAACACTTCGACCGAATGGGCGTGCCCGTGGCGATGCAGATCGATGTACGCCTGGCGCATGCCCGAGGTGATCCAGGTGCCGTGCTGGCCCGGCCGTGGCGCCTTGGCGCAGGCCGTGATCACCTGCTCGAACGCGGTGTCCGCCCGGACCTCCCACGGGCTGTGCCGGAGGCCGCGGCGGAAGCGGGAAGACAGGCGCACGCCATCGGTGGCGAACACCATGCGCGGATCGGGCGACCACCACAGCGGCGGCTGGCCGGGCGAGAACCAGGGAAAGATGCCGTGACGATACGCATTCAGTAGGCGCGGCAGCGACAGGTCGCCCCCGATCGCGAGCAGGCCGTCGGGCTCCTGCATGGCGCTGTCCGCCGGCGGGAAGGGCGCGCGGGGATCGGAGGAAAGGACGAACGGCCGCTGGCGCATCGGGTGATCCTGGGCTCGGGCCGCGCGCTCAGGCACGGTCCTGCTGTTTGAACGGCGAGTGCGACTGCAGCGTACGCGCATAACGGCGTACCGCCTGGCTTTCCTCGTCGCACCAGTGCGCCAGCGCACCGGCGAACTCCGGGTCGGCGATCCAGTGTCGCGAGCGTACCCAGGCCGGCAGGAAACCGCGTGCGATCTTGTGCTCGCCCTGGGCCCCGGGCTCGAACCGGGCCAGACCCTCGCGGAGGCAGTAGGCGATGCCCTGGTAGTAGCAGGTCTCGAAATGCAGTCCCGGCAGGGGCGCTTCGGCCCCCCAGTAGCGGCCGTACAGCGTGTCGTGCCCGCGCAGGCACAGCGCGCCTGCGATGGTGCGGCCGTCGTGGTCGGCCAGGAACATCACCAGCTGCCGCGGCATCGTCTGCGCCAGATGCTGCAGGAACGGAAGCGTCAGCGCAGGCGAATTGCCGTAGTCCTGGAACGTGCGCAGGTAGAAGCCGAACATGGCCTCCAGGTCGGCCGCGGTCGCCTCGTCGCCGTGCACCGTGCGGATGACGACGCCGGCCCGCTGGACCTTCGCCCGTTCCTGGCGGATGTTCTTGCGGTGCTTGTGGTCGAAATCGGCCAGGAAGCCGTCGAAGTCTCGCCAATGCCCCGGATTCCGCCAGTGGTACTGCACGTCGATCCGCGGCAGCCAGTCGGAAGCGAACGCATCGTCCTCGTCTTCCGCATGGAAGTTGACGTGCGCGGACGACAATCCCAGGCGCAGCACCTCATCGCGCACCGCGGTCAGCAGCGCCTTGCGGTGCGCGGCGTCCTGCGCCAGCAGGCGCGGTCCGGTGACCGGCGAGTAGGGCACGGCACAGAGCCATTTGGGGTAGTAGTCCCGCCCGTAACGGGCATAGGCATGCGCCCAGGCATGGTCGAAGACGAACTCCCCGTGCGAGTTGTCCTTCAGGTAGCCAGGTGCGGCCGCAACCAGCGTGTCGCCCTCCCACAGCGTCAGGTGGTGCGGTGTCCATCCCCAGTCCCGGCGCAGGCATCCCTGTGACTCCAGCCCGTGCAGGAAGGCGTGGGTCACGAAGGGATTCCGACCATCGTGCAGGGCGTCCCAGTCGCGCGCGCGCACGTCGGCCAGGGACGGAAGGAAGCGGGCGTCGTACATCGTCCGCGATGCTAAGGGCGCAGGTCCAGCACGTCGATGGTCGGCGGATTGAACAGGCGCATCGGCAGGCCGATCTCCCCCGTGCCCACGGTGGTGTACACGCGGACGCGGCCGTGCGGCGTGCGCAGGAACTGTTCGCCGCGATCGAAGCCGTACTGGCTGGGAATCACGTGCCGGTACAGCCAGGGAATGCGGATCTGTCCGCCGTGCGTATGGCCCGCCAGTACCAGGGCGACGCGGGCAGGGTCCAGCGCGATGGCGCTGTCGGGATTGTGCGCCAGCACGAGGGTGGGGCCAGGGGCTGGACCGGCCGCAAGGAAGCCCGGATCGTCCTTGCCCGCCCAGCGATCCCCCAACCCGGCGACGCCGAAGCCACGCACGGTCACCGTCCGGCCTTCGATGACCTGCACGCCGTGCGTCGCCAACGCCGCACGCAGCTCCGCATCGATGTCGGGGCCGGGAGCCTGCTGGTCGTGGTTGCCCAGCACCGCGTAGACCGGCTTCTGCAGGGTCTCCAGGGGGGCGAACATGCGCTCCAGCGGCTCGCCGTCAGGCTCGTAGGTGAAGTCGCCCGCGATCACGACCGCGTCGGCCCGCAGCGTGTTGATGCGGTCCACCAGCCGCTGCAGGTAGGCGCGGTCCTTGTAGACGCCCAGATGGATGTCGCTGATCAACACCAGCCTTGCCTGCGCGCCGGTGCCCGTCAGCACCGTTTCCTGCACGCGGATACGCTGGGGCTCGACGAAGCGCGCCCATGCGAACACCAGGCAACCGGCCAGCAGCAGGGCGACCAGCCAGCGGCCACGGCGCTCGCGCAGTCGCCATCCCAGCCACGCCATGAACGGCACGACGAGCCAGCTCCCGTGGAACAGGCACTGCTTGATCAGCAGCTTGTCCATCCTTGGCGGGTGTCGCTGCCCGGATCAGCCGTCCTTGTCCAGGAAGCGCTCCGCATCCAGCGCCGCCATGCACCCGAAGCCGGCCGAGGTGATGGCCTGGCGGTAGTGCTGGTCGGTGACGTCGCCGGCCGCGAACACGCCCGGGATGGTGGTGGCGGTGGCGTTGCCCTCGATGCCGGAGCGGATCTTCAGGTAGCCGTTGCTCATGTCCAGCTGGCCTTCGAACAGGCCGGTATTCGGGGTGTGGCCGATGGCCACGAAGAAGCCGTGCACGTCGATGTCACGCGTGCTGCCGTCCTGCACCGACTTCACCCGGATGCCGGTGACGCCGGCATCGTTGCCCAGCACCTCGTCGACCGTGTGGTGCCACACCGGCTCGATCTTGCCGGCCTGGATCTTGGCGAACAGCTTGTCCTGCATGATCTTCTCGGCGCGCAGGGTGTCGCGGCGATGCACCAGATAGACCTTGCGGGCGATGTTGGACAGGTACAGCGCTTCTTCCACGGCCGTGTTTCCGCCGCCGATCACCGCCACGTCCTGGTCGCGGTAGAAGAAACCGTCGCAGGTCGCGCAGGCGGACACGCCGCGGCCCTTGAAGGCCTCTTCGGAAGGCAGGCCCAGGTACTTGGCCGTGGCGCCGGTGGCGATGATCAGCGCGTCGGCGGTGTATTCGCCACTGTCGCCGATCAGCTTGAACGGCCGCTTGGACAGGTCGGCGGTATGAATGTGGTCGAAGATCACTTCGGTCTCGAAGCGCTCCGCATGCGCCTGCATCCGCGCCATCAGGTCCGGACCCATCAGGCCATGCGCGTCCCCCGGCCAGTTGTCCACTTCGGTGGTGGTCATCAGCTGGCCGCCCTGCTGCAGGCCGGTGACCACGACGGGCTTGAGGTTGGCGCGGGCCGCGTAGACGGCCGCGGTCCAACCGGCGGGGCCGGAGCCCAGGATCAACAGGCGGCAGTGCTTGGAAGTGCTCATGTATACTCGCGAAAAGGGGTGATCGGGCAGGCAACGACGCGTTGGCGCATCATCCGCAGGCACATAGAGTGGCGGGGCGTATCCGGCGAATCAAGGCACGCTGCTGGAATGCGGCGATGCAGCCGGGACCATGCCGGGCTCGATCCAGGACGCTGCGCCACCGCGCGGCGTTTTTGCTATCCGGGCAGACCCACGGTGAGAACGGACCGCTGTTGCCGTACTGACGATTCGTTTACTATCAATCACTAACAGAAATTTCCTAAGGTCTGGTCCCAAGGTGGCGAAGCAGCTCCCGGACAACGGCAAATCCAAGGGCGGCAACGCCGCCGCGCGCAGGCAGGCGTCACCGCCGAACCCGCGCAGGCAGCGCCTGTGGCGCGATCTGGCGCTGATCGCCATCGCGCCGCTGCTGCTTTATCTGCTGGCCAGCCTCTTCACGTTTTCGCCTCAGGACCCCAGTTGGTCGCAGGCGGGCAGCCTGACGGCGCCGGTCCACAACATGGGCGGACTGGCCGGCGCCTACCTGGCCGACATGCTGTTGTGGCTGTTCGGCTACGTCGCCTTCCTGCTGCCGTTGATCCTGGGCGCGGTAGCCTGGATCGCGCTGTTCGGCATGGATACCGACGGTGATGGCGAAGCCGACCTCGGCCCGGCGCTGCGCCTGATCGGCATGGTGGGCTTCCTGATCTCCGCCACCGGCCTGCTGCACCTGCGCGGCGTGCCGGCGGAACATTTTTCGGCCGGTGCCGGCGGCATCCTCGGTACGCTGGTCGGCAAGTCGCTGCTGAAGCTGTTCGGCGGGCTGGGCGGCAACCTGTTCCTGCTCGTGCTGTTCCTGACCTCGGTGACACTGGCGACCGGCCTGTCGTGGTTCGCCGTGATGGAGCGGATCGGCAAGTACGTGCTGATGCTGCCGGACCTGTTCCGCCGCGGCAGCCAGCAGGCCAACGAGTGGCAGCAGACCCGCGCCATGCGCGAGGAACGCGAGACCGTCCGCAAGACCGACGCCATCGCGCGCGCCAAACGCGAGCCGGTGAAGATCGAACCGCCGGCGCCGGCGGTCGTCGAGAAGAGCGAACGTGCCAAGCGCGAGCAGCAGATCCCGCTGTTCCACGGTACCGGCGGCGACGAATCCGGCCTGCCGCCGCTGTCGCTGCTGGACGATCCGAAGCCGCAGACCAAGGGGTACTCGGAAGAGACCCTGGAAACGCTGTCGCGGCAGATCGAGTTCAAGCTCAAGGATTTCCGCATCGACGCCCAGGTGGTCGGCGCCTATCCGGGCCCGGTGATCACCCGCTTCGAGATGGAGCCCGCGCCGGGCGTGAAGGTCAGCCAGATCAGCTCGCTGGACAAGGACATCGCCCGCGGTCTGTCGGTGAAATCGGTGCGCGTGGTCGACGTGATTCCCGGCAAGTCGGTGATCGGCCTGGAGATCCCCAACACCAGCCGCGAGATGATCTTCCTGTCCGAACTGCTGCGTTCGAAGGAATACGACAAGTCCGGCAGCGTCCTCACGCTGGCGCTGGGCAAGGACATCGCCGGCCGCCCGACCGTGGCCGACCTGGCACGCATGCCGCACCTGCTGGTCGCCGGCACCACCGGCTCGGGCAAGTCGGTGGCGGTCAACGCGATGGTGCTGAGCCTGCTGTACAAGGCCTCGCCGAAAGACCTGCGCATGCTGATGATCGACCCGAAGATGCTGGAGCTCAGCGTCTACCAGGGCATCCCGCATCTGCTCGCGCCGGTGGTCACCGACATGAAGGAGGCCGCCAACGGCCTGCGCTGGTGCGTGGCGGAGATGGAGCGCCGCTACAAGCTGATGAGTGCGGTGGGCGTGCGCAACCTGGCCGGCTTCAACAAGAAGGTCAAGGACGCGATGGATGCGGGCCAGCCGTTGATGGACCCGCTGTTCAAGCCGAATCCCGATCTGGCCGAGGCGCCGCGCCCGCTCGAGCCGATGCCGTTCATCGTCATCTTCATCGACGAATTCGCCGACATGATGATGATCGTCGGCAAGAAGGTCGAGGAGCTGATCGCCCGCCTGGCGCAGAAGGCACGCGCCGCCGGCATCCACCTGATCCTGGCCACGCAGCGTCCGTCGGTCGACGTCATCACCGGCCTGATCAAGGCCAATATCCCCACCCGCATCGCCTTTCAGGTCAGCTCGAAGATCGATTCGCGCACGATCCTGGACCAGTCCGGCGCGGAAACGCTGCTTGGCCACGGCGACATGCTGTACCTGCCGCCGGGTACCGCGATGCCGGAACGCATCCACGGCGCCTTCGTCAGCGACGAGGAAGTGCATCGCGTCGTCGAGCATCTCAAGGCCAGCGGCAGCGCGGACTACATCGAAGGCGTGCTGGAGGAAGTCCAGACCATGGGCGATGGCATCGTCGTCGGTCCGACCGGCCTGCCGGAGTCCGGCGGCGGTGGCGGCGACGAGTCCGATCCGCTGTACGACGAGGCGGTGAAGATCGTCACGGAGAGCCGCCGGGCCTCGATATCGGGGGTACAGCGCCGCCTGAAGATCGGCTACAACCGCGCCGCGCGCTTGATCGAAGCCATGGAAGCCGCGGGCGTGGTCAGTCCGCCGGAACACAACGGCGACCGCCAGGTGCTGGCGCCGCCTCCGCCGCGCTGACGCCGCCTGAATGGACGGGGTTGGGGCCGCCCGTGGTCTGCAGCCTGTTCAGTTTCGCCACGGCACACTCCTCACCACGTCCCCACAACCGGAACGCCCATGCTCCGTACCGCCCGCTACGCCCTCCTTGCCACGGCCCTGTTCGCGACCACCGCGCTCGCCGGTGCGCGCGATGAGCTGAAGACGTTCACCACCGGCCTGAAAGGCCTGGATGGCCAGTTCACCCAGAAGGTCTACGACGGAGGCGGCAAGCTCAAGGAAACCTCGAATGGCCGCGTTGCGCTGTCCGCGCCACGCCTGTTCCGCTGGGAGTACAACGCGCCGTACGAGCAACTGATCGTCGCCGACGGCAAGCAGGTGTGGGTCTACGACCCCGACCTGCAGCAGGCGACCGTACGCGAACAGGGCATTGAAGAAGAAAACAGCCCGCTGGCGGCGCTGATCGACCCCAGCAAGCTGGACCGACAGTTCAAGGTCGCCGAAGCAGCCGGGCAGGGTGGTGTGCAGTGGCTCACCCTCACGCCCAAGAACGAAGGCGAGGCCAGCTTCCAGACTGCCCGCCTGGCGTTCGCCAACGGGACGCTGGTCAGCATGGAAGTGAAGGACGCCGTAGGCCAGCGCACCGAGATCCGGTTCTCCGGCTGGAAGCGCAACCCGGCGTTTGCGACGGGCACGTTCAAGTACGCGCCCGCGAAGGGTGTGGACGTGGTCGGCGGCCCGTAAGCCCGAACGCATTCTGGCGGGCGCATGCAACGCCGCCCCCGCATGCGGACATGATCGTGCATCGGGCGTGGTGAGCCGCCGCCGATGATTGCGTGCGCCGCGGCTTCTGCCCGGCGCCGCTACAATGGGCCGTGGCCCGATCGAAAACGCCCCTGGAACCGTCGACCGACCTGTTGAGCGTCGACAACGAAACGCTGCGCCCGCTCGCCGAGCGGATGCGTCCGCGCACGCTGGACGACATGGTGGGCCAGCGCCGGCTGCTCGCGCCGGGCAGTGCGCTGCGCCGCGCCGTGGAAAGCGGCCGCGTGCACTCCATGATCCTGTGGGGCCCGCCGGGCTGCGGCAAGACCACGCTGTCACTGCTGCTGGCACGCTACGCGGACGCCGAGTTCAAGGCGATCTCCGCCGTGCTGTCCGGGCTGCCGGAAGTGCGGCAGGTACTGGCCGAGGCCGCGCAGCGCTTCGCCAGCGGGCGGCGCACGGTGTTGTTCGTGGACGAGGTGCATCGCTTCAACAAGGCGCAGCAGGATGCGTTCCTGCCGCACATCGAGCGCGGCACCATCATCTTCGTCGGTGCGACCACCGAGAATCCCTCGTTCGAACTGAATTCCGCGCTGCTGTCGCGCTGCCGCGTGCACGTGATGGAAGCCGTTTCGCCCGACGACATCCGTCAGGCGCTGCAGGCCGCGCTGGATGACGCGGAGCATGGACTCGGCGGCCTGGGCCTGCAGGTCGATGACGCCGCGCTGCTCGAGATCGCTGCCGCCGCAGACGGCGACGTGCGGCGCGCGCTCACCCTGCTGGAGATCGCCGCCGAGCTGGCGGCCGACGAAGGCGGACGCATCACGCCGCAGACGCTGGTGCAGGTGCTGGCCGACCGGACGCGACGCTTCGACAAGGGCGGAGAACAGTTCTACGACCAGATCTCCGCGCTGCACAAGTCGGTACGCAGTTCCAATCCCGATGGCGCGGTGTACTGGCTGGCGCGCATGCTGGATGGCGGCTGCGATCCGTCCTACCTGGCACGCAGGATGACGCGCATGGCGGTGGAGGACATCGGCCTGGCCGATCCGCGCGCCCTGCAGATGGCGATCGATGCCTGGGATACGTACGAGCGCCTGGGCAGTCCGGAAGGCGACCTGGCGCTGGCGCAGCTGGTGATCTACCTGGCCAGCACCGCCAAGTCGAATGCCGGCTACAGGGCGTTCAACGCCGCCAAGGCCGACGTGCGCGAGCACGGCACGCAGGAGGTGCCCATGCACCTGCGCAACGCGCCGACCAAGCTGATGAAGTCGCTGGGCTACGGCACCGGCTACCAGTACGACCACGATGCCGAGGGCGGCATCGCGCTGGACCAGACGGCGTTCCCGGATGCGATGGGCGAGCGCATCTACTACGCGCCGGTCGAACGCGGGCTGGAGATCAAGCTCAAGGAAAAACTCGACCGCCTGCGTGAGGCGCGCGTGCAGGCGCGCCGCGCGTCCGGGCGCGAAGACTGAGCGGACAGGAGCACGACGCATGCCGGTACAGGCCTGGGTATGGTGGCAGCAACTGGGGCTGGTGATGGCCGGCGGCGCGCTGGGTGCCGCCGCGCGCTTCTGGCTAGGCGGCGTGTTGATGCGGCACCTCGGCAGCGGGTTCCCGTGGGGGACGTTCGCCGTGAACATGATCGGCTCGTTCGCGGCCGGTTTCCTGGCGATCTGGCTGGAATCGCGCGGCCCCTCGGCGCTGTACTGGCGTGCATTCCTGATGGTGGGTGTGCTGGGCGCTCTGACCACGTACTCGGCGCTGATGGTGGAATGCCTGCTGTTCGCGCGCAGTGACCGGCAGGGCCTGGTGCCTGCGTATCTGGCCGTCACCCTGGTGGGCGGTCTGGCGCTGGTCTGGCTTGGCGCACGCCTTGCCGGCCTGCTCCGCGGCTCCGCCTGGTAGCGGCACAACGTCCACGCCGGACGCGTCCGGCCACCTCCCATGCGCTCATGACAGGCCCGGTCCGCCTGCGGACGAGCGGCGCGTGCCGGAACGAAAATTTAACGCCTGAGGCGGATACGCCTAACGATTCCCGTGCAAACGTGACCCGCGTCGCTCTTTAGGGGCTTCCCCTGGGCTCCGGATCGACCACAAGGAGAATCAACATGTGCATTCGCAAGACACTGATCGCTTCGGCGGTACTGCTGGCACTCGGTACGACGGGACAGGCACTCGCGCAACAGACCAACAACGAGAGCGGACGGGGTGACGACATCCTTGTCAACCTCGCTGTGGACATGAGCAACAACAGCACCAACACGGACAACAGCGACAACTCGGACAACTCGGACAACTCCGACAATTCCGATCACAGCGACAACAGCTCCCACGACGGCGACAACCGCGACAACCGGGGGCGCGCCAATGCGGAAGGATTCGGCTCGACCGCCGCGAACAACGGCAGCACGGCCACATCCACCTTCTCCAACTCCTTCAACCACAGCAAGGCGGTCGCCGAAACCAAGCTCATGGGCTCGGTGTCGGGCGTCACCGTGCACGACATCGGCAACGTCGCGCAGAACTGGGGCGACGCCAATGGCGGTGACGGCGGCAAAGGCGGTGCCGGCTACGGCGGCAAGGGATACGGCGGAAGCGCGGCCGGCGGCACCGGCAATGGCGGTGACGGCGGCGATGGCGGCAACGGTGGCAGCGGCGGCAGTGGTGGCGATGCCAACAACGGCAGCGCGACCGCGGGCGACTCGTCCAACGGCAGCGCCACCATCGGTGATGCGACTGCGGGCAACGGCGGCCGCGGCGGCAACGCCAACGATACCGGTGGCGCCAATGGCGGCGACGGCCAGGGATGGGGCGCGGACGGCAACGCGACGGCCGGCGACGGTCGCGGCCGCGGCGGCGATGCCGGCGGCTGGGGCGGTGACGGCGGCGGGGCCAGTGGTGCGTCCGGCGGCGATGCCGGCAGCATGAGCGGCGACACCGGTTCCATTGCGGGGGCCTCGGGTGGCGACGCCGGTGCGGGCAGCGGCAACGTGCGCGAGCGCGGCAACGGTGACGGGACCAGCGGCGACGGCACGGCCACCGGCGGTGCCGGGACCTCGGGCGACGCGACTGCGACCGGTGGCGCCAGCACGGCGACCGCGGGTGCGGGCACCTCGGGCGACGGCACGGGTACGGGCGGCGACGGCTCCGGCACCGGCGGTGCAGGCTCCGGCACGGGTGGCGATGCCACCGGCACCGGTGGTGCAGGCAATGGCTGGGGCGGGGCCGGCGGCAGCGTGACCGCGACCGCAGGCAACGGCGGCGACGGCGGCGATGCCAGCAACGGCGATGCCACCAACGGCGGCGCGTCGTCCAGTGCCAGCAATGGCGACGCCACGGCCGGCAACGGCGCCAGTGGTGCGGTGGGTGCGACCGGTGGTGCGGGCGGCGTCGGCAACGGCGGCGACGGCAACGGCGGTGACGGCAACGGCGGCGTGGGCAACGGCGCGACCGGCGGAGCCGGCGGCGCAGGCGGTTCGGTCGCGGTCGACGCGGGTGCGTTCGACATGTCCAACAACATGACGAGCGTCGGGCAGTCGGCGGCCGGCATCATGGTGGCGGCGCAGAACAGCGGCATGGCCTCGCTGATCCAGCAGGGCATCACCGTCCAAGCCAACCTGACCGTAGGCCCATAAGCGATCCGCCGGCGTCCCGGCCCGTACGGCCGGGGCGCTCCGCGCGGACGTCGGGCGCCCCGCTTCGCGGCGGGGCGCCTTGAGGCCGCACGGTGGACGCATGGCAAGGGAGACTGACCATGCATACGCACCAACAGGCCGGGTTGCGCATCGCAACCTGTGGATTGCTCGTCCTGGCGTTCGCCGCTTCGGCCGAAGACGGCATCGCGACCGGCGCCGCACAGGCACCCGTACTCGTGCTCGAATCCCCCGTACCGGAGCTCCCGGTCGTGGCGGTCAGCGAACTGGGCCACGCCGTCGCGGTGGACCGGCTGTCCGCCCTGCGGGGAGGCGACGGCAGCCAGACCGAGAACCTCATCAATGTCGATGGTTCCGTGGACGACAACACGGCGCACCACATCACCAGCGGCACCAACAGCATCGCCGACGGCGCCTTCAGCAACGCCAGCGGCATCAACACGGTCATCCAGAATTCCGGCAGCAACGTGCTGATCCAGAACGCGATGATCGTGACCGTCGACTTCGCCGGCGGCCCGCAATGAAACGTCGCGTCCGGTCCTGGCGATGGCCTGCCTACGCGGCACTGGCCTGCGCGTTCGCCGTACTGGGCGGCGCGTCGGCCGCGACCAGCGACGTGCGCGTGCCCGGCGGCGCCTACAACGTCCGCCTGACCAGCCTGAAGGAAGCGCGCTTCAAGACCACGTTGCCGCAGCAGTACGACTTCAGCTGCGGCTCCGCGGCCACGGCCACGCTGCTGACGCACCAGTACGGCCATCCGGTCAGCGAAGTGGACGTGTTCGTGCAGATGTACAACAACGGCGACCAGGCGCGCATCCGCAAGGAAGGCTTCTCGCTGCTGGACATGCGCCGCTACCTGCGCTCGAAGGGCTACGAGGCGGATGGCTTCGAGCTTCCGCTGGACAAGCTGCAGCAGGAGAACGTCCCGGCGATCGTGCTGCTCAACGATCGCGGCTACCGCCACTTCGTCGTGGTGAAGGGGCTGCGCGACGGCCGCGTGCTGTTGGGCGATCCGGCACGGGGCACGCGCGCGATGCCGCGCTCGCGCTTCGAAGCGCTGTGGGACAACCGGGTGATGTTCGTGGTGCACAACCAGCGCCAACGCGCCCGCTTCAACCAGGCCCGTGACTGGCAGACCGCTCCTCCGGCGCCGCTCGACATGGGAATCCAGCGCGACGGCCTGCGCAACGTCACCGTGCCCCGGCGCGGTCCAGGAGACATCTGACATGGACGCAAGACGACACCCGGCCCTTCGCCTGGCGCTGCTGCTGGCGGTACTGCTGGTTCCCTCTGGCGCGCGCGGGCAGGGTGGCGAACTGGGCACCGAATGGCAGCCGGTGGATCCGGCGCGGCTGGCGCAGATGCGCGGCGGCTTCCAGATGCCGTCGGGCATGATGCTGTCGTTCGGCATCGAGCGCGTGGTGTTCCTCAATGGCGAACTGACCGCGCGCATCGCCGTGCAGATTCCCGACGTGGCGCGCATCACGCCCGAGCAGGCCCAGGCCCTGGCCGACTTCAACCGCGGCATGGTGGTGCAGATCGGCGAGGGCAACCGCTTCGATCCGGCCCAGGTCGCCGGCGGGCTGGTCATCCAGAACACGCTGGACGACCAGGACATCCGCACGCTCACCCGCATCGAAGTGGGCGTGGACACGCTGGGCGCCTACCAGAGCCTCAATGCCAACGGCGCGCTGACCGATGCGCTGATCCGCGCGCCGGGCGGCCCCTGATCCGCACGCCGTCCTCCACGCACACGAAGGGGAACACCATGAAAGGGACGTCTCTGATCGAAGTGGCACCGCTGGCGCTTGCCGTGGGGCTGGGCGTGCAGGCCGGACAGGCGAGGGCGCAGGTGGGGGTCGATCCCGCCCCTCCAGTATCGCCGGTCCCCCTGCAGCCCTACGAAATCACCGCCGACGCACGCCTGGACGCGCTGCAGCGGCAGCTCAACGAACAGACCCAGCGCCTGCAGCAGATGCGCGAGGCGATGCTGGCGCAGGAGCAGCAGATCTTCAGCCTGCAGAATGCGCTGAACGAGGAAATCCTGGCCAATGCACGCGCACGCGGCGCGCCGGCGCCGGTCATCGTGCCGTCGCTGAACCAGGCGCCGACCTTCCGCGACACGCCGGCGCCCGAGCCCACCTACATGGTGGTCGGTCCCTCGCCGCCACCTGCGTCCGCTGCCGTTGCGCCGGTCGCATCCGCCGGCCAGGGCGTGCAGGTCGCGCAGGCCGGTGCGCCTGCGCAGCAGACGGACGGCACGCAGGCGCCGCAGCGCGTGGGGCAGGCGCCCGAAAGCGACTCGCGCCCGCCGGAAGTGGCGCAGATCTTCGACCAGCCCGGCGTGCTGACGCCCAAGAACAAACTGGTGCTGGAGCCGGCCCTGCAGTACGGCTATTCGGCCAACGACCGCGTCGCCCTGGTGGGCTACACCATCATCCCGGCCATCCTGATCGGCCTGATCGACGTGCGCCAGGTGAAGACCACCACCGCCGTGGCCACGCTGACCGGCCGCTATGGCGTGAGCCGGCGCATGGAGGTGGAAGCCAAGGTGCCGTACGTTTACATCCACAGCGACACCGTCAGCCGCGAGATCTTCACCGGCTCGGCGCAGGACCGCGTGTTCAACGCGCGCGGCAGCGGCATCGGCGACGTGGAAGTCACCGGCCGCTACCAGCTCAACCGCGGCGGCCCCGACAAGCCGTTCTACATCGCCTGGCTGCGTTACAAGAGCAGGACGGGACAGGACCTGTTCGACGTGACCACCGATTGCGTGACCCGCTGCGTGGCCAACACGACCGGCACCGGCCTGCCGCTGGACCTGCCGACAGGCAGTGGCTTCAACGCGGTACAGCCCGGCCTGACCTGGCTGTATCCCTCCGACCCGGTGGTGTTCTTCGGCAGCTTCAGCTACCTGCACAACTTCAAGCGCAGCAACGTCTCGCGCCGCGTGCTGGGCGGGCAGACCGAATTCCTGGGCGACATCAAGGCCGGCGACATCATCGGCTTCAATCTGGGCATGGGCCTGGCGTTGAACGAGAAGGCCGCCATCAGCATCGGCTACGACCAGAGCATCGTCGGCAAGACCAAGCAGGACGGGCGGGAAGTCGCCGGTGCGGTGCGCACCACGCTGGGCACCTTGCTGCTGGGCGGCACGTACCGCTTCAGCGACCGCATGTCGTTGAACGTCGCGCTCGGCGTGGGCGTCACCCGTGACACGCCGGACCTGACGCTCACCGCGCGCGTTCCGATCAACTTCTGAGGCGCGCTCGCCGCGCCTGGTTCAGACGGACCGGCCCTGCCACCACAACCCAAAGGCCGCCGCCAGCATCAGCCACTCGGTCACCGCGAGCGCGAGCGTAGCGGTTTCCACCGGCCACCAGCGCAGCAGGGCGACGCTGCGGAACAGCACGATGGGCAGGTAGAGCGCCATCGCCAGGACCAGGCCCGTGCGCATCTGCTGGGTCCAGGCGAACCACGCGAACAGGAAGGCAAGGCCCAGCTGCAGGCCACCGTAGATGGTCAGATACTCGGTCTGCCCGGACCGCGTCAGCGATGCGTAGCCGACGGCCGCGGCGGTGCGCGCGGGTGCCAGCGTGCACCACACGGCCAGCAGCAGGTAGATCGCCGCGTTGAGGTACAGATAGGCGCTGGTCATGGTGTTGCTCCTGCAATGGAATGACGCGGTTCTCGCATGGCAGGGGGTGATGGCGCAGTGAATGCGCGGAGAAATCCGATGCCCGCATGCGGTGTGCGCCGATGCCACGCCCGGATGATCCACGCGATCCTGCGTGCCCGCCCTCAAGGAACGCGCCATGTCCCGCTCCCATGCCCCTGCAGGACGCCTGCTGCTGGCCTGCGTGCTCATCGCATTGGGCTCGTCCACGTGGGGCAGCGATCCCGTCTACAAGTGCCGCGACCACGCCGGCCAGGCGCACTACCAGGCCAGTCCATGCCCGGCCACGCAGCACACGGAATGGAGGCGCGAGTATCCGGACAAACCCTCTGCGCAGACGGACACCCGCCCCATTGCGGCCCGCGTGGCGGAGCAGCCACACCCAACCGTTAGCCGACGTGCTGACCACAGGCCACGCCGTGGCGCGGCGGCCCAGGGCGCGGTGATCTCGCTGTATCGCGACCCGGCCGCCTGCGAACGCGCGCGGCAGGCCCGCGACAGGGCGCACGCGCGGTTGGGGCTGCGCCGGGACTTCGCCACCAGCCGTCGCCTGGACGACCGCGTCCACGACGCCTGCCGCTGAACGTCGGCGTCGGCCGGATCAGACCGTGCGGGAGAACCGGGGCGCGTCGGGGGCGGGCGTGGCCGGCAGGTAGCGGTCGAAGCACATCGCGATCACGCGCAGCAGCAGGCGGCCCTTGGCCGTGGCCTGGAAACCCACCCGCGTGAAGGTCAGCAGGCCGTCGTCGGCCAGCGCCTGCAGGCGGGGCAGGGCGTCGGCGAAGTACTCCGCGAAGTCGATGCCATAGCGCCGTCCCACGCGTGCGTAGTCCAGTCGCCCGTGGCACATCAATTCCTGAATGACCTCCGCGCGCAGCACGTCGTCACGGTCCAGCGGCATCCCGCGCCAGACCGGCAGGCGACCGTCGTCGATGGCGCGTTCCCAGCTGGCGATGTCGCGCGGGTTCTGGCTGAAGCTGTCGCCGATGTGGCTGATGGCGCTCACGCCGAACCCGATCAGGTCGCTGTCGGCATGGGTGGTGTAGCCCATGAAGTTGCGGTGCAGGTCGCCGCGTGCCTGCGCGCGCGCCAGTTCGTCCTCCGGCAGCGCGAAATGGTCCATGCCGATGTACACGTAGCCGGCCGCGCCCAGGCGCTCGATCGCGCACTGCAGCAGCGCCAGCTTGTCCTCCGCGCTGGGCAGATCCTCCAGCACGATGCGCTGCTGCGGCTTGAACAGCTGCGGCAGGTGCGCATAGCTGTACACGGCGATGCGGTCCGCACGCGCCTGCACCACGATGTCCAGCGTGCGCTCGAAGCCTTCGCGGGTCTGCTTGGGCAGGCCGTAGATCAGGTCGATGTTGACCGACCGCATGCCGTGCTCGCGGCACGCGGCCACGATGGCCAGCGTGTCCTCCACGCTCTGCTCGCGGTTGACCGCCTTCTGTACCTTCGGGTCGAAATCCTGCACGCCCAGGCTGGCCCGGTTGAAGCCCACCTTCGCGAGTTCGGCGATGTCATCCGGCGTGACGAAGCGCGGATCCAGCTCGATGGAAAAATCCATCGTCTCGCGCGGTGCGAAGCTGAACTGGCTGCGCAGTTCGGCCACGCAGTCCGCGATCTGGGCCGGGGTAAGGAAATTCGGTGTGCCGCCACCAAAGTGCAGCTGGACCACGGGACGGCCACTGTCGAACAGCGGCGCCATCCGCGCGATCTCGCGGTACAGGTAGTCCAGGTAAACCTCGCCGCGGGCCTTGTCGCGGGTGATCACGCGGTTGCAGCCGCAGTAGAAGCACGGACTGGTGCAGAACGGGATGTGCACGTACAGCGACAGCGGCCGCGCGTGTTCCTGCTGGTTGCTCGCCCGCGCATGCTCGCGCAACTGCTGTGCACCGAAGTTGCCGCTGAACTGCGGCGCGGTCGGATAGGAGGTGTAGCGGGGGCCCGGCGTGTCGTAGCGCCGCAGCAGGTCCGCATCGAACAGGGGGGAAGGGGAGACTTTGCCCATGCGGCACAGGCTAGGGCGCCGCATCTTCCCCCGCATTGATCGGGATCAATTCCGCGCCGGTTCCCCGCGTCCGTGGTCGGCCGTATCGGGAATCTCCGGCAGCATCTCCAGCGCGGTCGGCGTGGTGCGCAGCATGGGGTGGAACCGGCCTGGATGCAGCAGCCGGCGCGCCTTGAACAGGCGGCGGCCGCCGGCCACCAGTGCCAACAGGCCCAAGGTGCAGGCGAAGAACAGCGGCAGTGCCTCCGCACCGAAGCGCTGCATCAGCGCACCGGCCACGGCGGGCCCGATCGCGGCGCCGATGCCGTTGAGCAGCAGCAACGCACTGCAGCCTGCGAGCAGCTGTTCGCCCGGCAGACGATCCAGCAGGTGCGCGACGGCCAGGGGATACAGCGCGAATGCCAGACCGCCGAACAGGAAGAACAGGGCGTGCGCCTGACTCTCGAAGCGCAGCGCGAGCAGGGCGGTAGCCGCGCCTGCGGCGGCGACCAGCGCCAACGTGCTGCGGCGGTCGCCACGATCGGACAGGCGGCCGATCGGCAACTGCAGGGCGGCGCCGCCGATGATGCTCACGGCCATGAAGGTACCGACGCCTGCGCGATCCAGCCCCAGCGAGGCCGCATACACGGCGCCCATGCCCCAGAACGCGCCCAGCGCCAGGCCGGCGAGCACCGCGCCGGCGGCCGCACTCGGCGCTGCCCGGCAGATCTCCAGCAGGTGCACCTTCGGAGCGACGGTCATCACCGGCGGCGAAAGCCGTGTCGCGCTGACCGGCAGGATGGCCAGCGCGAACAGGATCGCCACGACGCTGAACAGCACCGGGCTGCGCGGAGGCTGCAGGTCGAGCAACAGCTGGCCGGCCGCCAGGGCGAGCAGCGAGACCACCATGTACACGCCAAACACGCGGCTGCGATGCTCGGGCGCGGCCTGCGCGTTCAACCAGCTTTCGATCACCGTGCACAGTCCGACCAGCGACATGCCGGTGACCACGCGCAGCAGCATCCACCCGACAGGCTCCCTCCACAGCGGGTACACCAGCACCGCCGCCGCCGCGAGCGCGGCATGGAACGCGAAAGCACGGATGTGGCCAACGCGCCGGATCAGAGGCGGCGCCGTGAACGTACCCAGGAAGAAGCCAACGAAGTAGCCCGACATCACGAGGCCCGTCGTGCGCTCGCCCCAACCTTCCGCCTGGCTGCGCATGGCCAGCAGCGTTCCAAGCAGGCCATTTCCACCCAGCAGCAGCGCAACGCTGGCGAGCAGGGCAGTGAGCGGAAGCAGGAGGCGGATCACGGGAGGCAGGCGGTACCGGGGCAGGGGAGGTCCACATGCTAGCAACCCGATGCTGAGCGTCCGGTTCACGGGCGCCACGCATGCATGACGCATGCATGCCGTGCGAAGCCATCGGGTATCCTGCAGGCGTCTCTTTCTCCGGCACGCAAGGGCAGGGATCCGATGAGTGAGCGCAAGGTCCCGGGCATCGACGAGTACGACGGCGCAGCCGGCGGATGGGGCGCACTCGCCGCCGTCGCACGCGCGGTGAAGGGCCAGATGGCGGTCGGCCGCGAAACCGCCGCCCTGCGACGCGTCAACCAGCCCACCGGTTTCGACTGCCCGGGCTGCGCCTGGCCGGATCCGCAGCACACCTCGTCGTTCGAGTTCTGCGAGAACGGTGCCAAGGCGGTGTCGTGGGAAGCCACCGGCAAGCGCGCGACTCCGGACTTCTTCGCACGCCACACGCTGGCGGAACTGTGGGAATGGAGCGACCACGCGCTGGAGGACGAAGGCCGGCTGACGCATCCGATGGCGTACGACGCCGATGCGGACCGCTACGTGCCGATCGGCTGGGACGAAGCCTTCGCCCGCATCGGCGCGGCGCTGCGGGCGTTGCCGCATCCCGACATGGCCGAGTTCTACACCTCCGGCCGCACGTCCAACGAGGCCGCCTTCCTGTACCAGCTGATGGTGCGCGAGTATGGCACCAACAACTTCCCCGACTGCTCCAACATGTGCCACGAGGCCACCAGCGTGGGGCTGCCCGCATCCATCGGCGTGGGCAAGGGCACGGTGACGCTGGACGATTTCGCCCTGTGCGACGCGCTTTTCAGCTTCGGCCACAATCCCGGCACCAACCACCCGCGCATGCTGTCCACGCTGCGCGAGGTATCGAAGCGGGGCGTGCCCATCGTGGCGGTGAATCCGCTGCGCGAACGCGGCCTGGAGCGCTTCACCTCGCCACAGCATCCCGGGGAGATGCTGACCAACACCGCCACCCCGATCGCCCAGACCTATTACCAGGTGAAGATCGGCGGCGACCTGGCGCTGCTGAAAGGCATGATGAAGTGGCTGCTGGAGGCCGACGCGGCGGATCTGGCTGCCGGCGGTGCCGGCGTGCTGGACCATGCTTTCATCGCCGAACACACCGAGGGCCTGGACGCGCTTCGCGACGACCTGGCACAGACGTCGTGGGACGACGTGGTGGCGCAGTCGGGCCTGTCGCGCGACGACATCGCCGCGGCCGCACGCCTCTATGCGCAGGCCGAGCGGGTGATCCTCTGCTACGGCATGGGCATGACCCAGCACCGCCGCGGCACGCAGAATGTGCAGCAGATGGCCAACCTGTTGTTGCTGCGCGGGAACATCGGCAAGCCCGGCGCCGGCATCGCACCGATCCGCGGTCACTCCAACGTGCAGGGCGACCGCACGGTGGGCATCACGGAAAAGCCGACGCAGGCGCTGGTCGATGCCATCAGGCAGCGTTACGGCTTCGCGTTTCCGCTCACCCATGGCCACGATGCGGTGGACGCCGTGCGTGCCATCCGCGACGGGCGCTCGCGTGCGCTCGTCTGCATGGGCGGCAACCTGGCCGTGGCGATGCCGGACCCGGACACCACGATCCCGGCGATGCGCAATCTTGACCTGGCCGTGCATATCGCCACCAAGTTGAACCGCTCGCACCTGATCCCCGCCCGGCAGGCGTTCCTGCTGCCGTGCCTGGGCCGCACCGAGCGCGATGTGCAGGCCAGCGGCCTGCAATCGGTGACGGTGGAGGATTCGATGTCGATGGTGCACGCCTCGCAGGGCGGGTTGCCGCCGGCGTCCGAGCACCTGCTGTCCGAACCCGCCATCGTCGCCGGCATCGCCAAGGCCACGCTGCCGCAGACGAAGGTGGACTGGGATGGGCTGGTCGGCGATTACGACCGCATCCGCGACGATATCGAAGCGGTGTTCCCCATCTTCAGGGATTTCAACCGGCGCGTGCGCGAGCCGGGTGGGTTCCGGCTGTACATCGGCGCATCGGAGCGCGACTGGGGCGCGGCGGGCAAGGCGCGTTTCCTGGTCGCGCCCGGGCTGGGCGAGGATCCGGCAGGTGACGGGGACGCCTTGCTGACGCTGACCACGGTGCGTTCGCACGATCAGTACAACACCACCATCTACGGCTTCGACGACCGCTACCGCGGCGTCAGTGGGCGGCGCGACGTGGTGTTCCTCAACCGCAACGACATGCGGGCGCGTGGCCTGCAGTCGGGCGACCGGATCGAAGTGGAATCGCGCGTCGGTGACGCCGTGCGCCGGCTCTCGGGCTTCATCGCAGTCGAATACGACCTGCCGCGCGGCTCGGCGGCGATGTACTACCCGGAAGGCAACCGGCTGGTGCCGTTGGACAGCCACGATCCGCACTCGGGCACGCCGGCCTACAAGTCGATTCCCGTCATGGTGAGCAAGCTCGACGATCCGGCCGTCCATGCCGGCTGATCGCGTCGACGGAGTGGCTTGGCGCGAGGTCGTCGATGTCGCCGGCGGCGTGTCGGCCGTGCGCCGTGACCAGGTGGCCGAGGAGGTTCCGCTGGCGATCCACTGCAACGGCGAGCCGTTGGCGGTGATGATGGTGTCGCCGTGCGACCTGGAGGATTTCGCGCACGGCTTCGCGCTGACCGAACTCGGGCTGGGGCCGGCCGATCTCGTTTCGGTGGTCCTGCAGTCGTTGCTGGAGGGCATCCAGTTGGATCTCCGCACACGCGATCCCTTGCCTGCACGCGCCTTGGATCCGCAGCGCTGGCTGCCAGGCCGCAGTGGCTGCGGCATCTGCGGTCACCGGCATCTGGAGGATGTGGTCAGACAACCTGCGGCCGTGGGGCAGGGGAGTGCCATTGCATCTTCCGCGCTGGAGGTGGCGCTGCGCCAGATCGAGCAGCGGCAGCCGTTGAATGCGGCCACCGGCGCGATCCACGCGGCGGCATGGGCGAGGGTGGATGGCTCGCTGGTCCTGGTCCGCGAGGATGTCGGGCGCCACAACGCGCTGGACAAGTTGATCGGCGCCATGCAGCGCGAAGGTGTCGATCCGGCATCGGGCTTCGCGCTGGTCACCAGCCGCGCGAGCTACGAGATGGTGGCGAAGGCCGCGACGGCCGGCATCCCGCTGCTGGCCGCGATGTCGGCGCCGACGGCATTGGCAGTGGACCTGGCGACGGGATGCGGAATGACGTTGGTGGGGTTTCTGCGCGCGGGTCGATATGTGGTTTACAGCCATGCTCATCGGCTTGCATCAGACTGAAGATGCTCCGTTAAGTACTGCAGGGCATCGCTGGTAAAGAAAGCCATCATCATGGGCGGTTGCGCCCGTCGCGCAAGCTGAGCCTGCCTCCGCTGGCACCGTGGTCGGCTACCGCCCCGGATCGCGTGGCGACTTGTTCCCGCGCAGCCCCGGCTACGATCCGGGAAATACCTACACGGGGCTGACTACAGGGCTCTAGGCCGGTCGATTTGAAGGTATATTCGCGCCCAGCAGCGTAGGGGTGCGCAATGAAATGGATTTTTGGAGTGCTGCTGGCCGGGCTTGCGGTCAGTGCTGGGGCTCAATCTGTCTACAAGTGTCGGGATGCCAAAGGGCAGCCGGTCTATCAGTCTGACCCGTGCCCGGACGCCGAGAAGCGCTGGGACACCCAGCCGTCTACCACGACGTGGGACGACTATTACAAGCGCCAAGCGGCTGATCGCAAGATTGCGGCGGATCGTCGGCACATGCGGGCAAGAGCGCGGGATATTTCCGCCGGCGGAGGGCCTGTTGGGACCGCCGTCACCTCTTCCAATGCAAACGCTTGTGCTGACGCGAAGCGCGCACGCGATAAAGCGTACGAAGCTATGGGAGTCAGTCGGACCTTTGAGGCCTCGCGCTATTGGGACAATCTCGTCTGGAACGCCTGCAAGTAAATTCCATTTCGGAGAAAGAGGATGAGCGTTGAGTCACTGATGTCCGGCTTGATCGGCGCACTTGCCGGTGGGTTGATCACGGGGGGATTCACCATTTATGCGATCAATCGCACCGAAACGTTTGCGAAATCCAGTGCCGCTGAGAACGAAGCTGGATTGGTTCGATCGCTTCTGCATGCAATCCACGACGAGCTGGAAGTTGTTTTTGAACGCTATCGGCGGCACGTCGCGCCTCAGGTGGAAGCGCTGCAGCCAAATACGCCATTTGCGCTATTTTTCCCGGTTAACAATGACTACTTCACCGTGTTCAATGGGAACGCCCATCTGGTTGGTAAGATTAAGGATCACGATCTGAGGCGGTCCCTAGTCCGCACCTACGTATTGGCAAAAGGGCTTGTCGACACCTTTAGGATGAACAATCACATGCTGGCTGAGCTTGAGCGCGCGGAGGAACTGGCGGCGGCTACCGGACTAGAGTCGGACGAAAGGGTGAGAAGAGAGAGGTATGCCGCGCTTTGCGACTATGGTGCGTTGATTCAGAAAGATCACTATGAGGCGCTCAGTGCCTACGAAGATCTATTTCGTCGGCTTCATAAGAATGGAGTTCTTAGCCAATAGCGAAAGTAGGGGCGCGAGCCCCTACAGTGGAAGCGACTGGAAAGAGCGGGCTTTTTACCCGGCGCGGCTGCCGAAGTGGCGCGCGTGCCAGTCGGCCAGTTCCACGACAACGACCTTGACCGGTCCCTGCGAAACCTTGCGCTTGGCGTTCCGGGCCCTGGCAGCGTCTAGGCGGGCCTCAGCATCAAGCCGCCACATGATTCCGCGCATGCGTTCCGGGCTGATCCGCTGGCCGTCCGGCGCGACCAGGTATCGGCCGCGCTGCTTCCAACCGAGCCAGTCCGCGCGCAGATCGGTGTGACCATGCACAACGCGCTCGTAGTGCGCCAAGGCGCAGGGATTCTGCTTCTTGCCGTCTTGCCAGCATGGCGGGCGGTCCATCATACGAAAGCCTCCAAGGATCCTTTGGAGGGGGTATCGGCACGGGCAGGGCCTTTCAGGAACCAACTGGCGGGATCAGTAAACCCGTGACAAGCGCGCCTCATAAATAACAATGACTTAGAGCGATCCCGATCCGAAATGTCACAGCTCTCCCGATTTTTGAGATCGGTAAAACTGTTACATATTCTGGGCTTGCCGGCATATTTGAGACATTCCCCAAGCGCGCTGCACGCACGGCCGCCGACCCCATGGTCCTGAGCCTGCCTGTGGAAGGGGGCCGTGCAGGGCGATGAGCATCGTCACCCGCCGTTAGTGGGACACATCGACGGCTGACCGCTGCGAGGGCTGCAGGGTTGATAGGACCTCGTCGAAGCCTTCCTCGTGGATGTGCGGCAGTACGCGTCGCCGCTGCATTGGTCGATCAACTGAGTGTCAGCCAGGCCTCATGCCAAATGCGGCCGCGGCGGCCTCCGCCTGGAGCCCGTTCTTCACGCCGGCCCAGTCAGAGGACAGGGTGGCGTAGTCCTCAGGATCCAGCATGGGCTCAAAACCGTAGATCGAAGAGCGAAGACTCAGTGCACGCATGCGTTGCTTATTCTCCACGGTATCGTGGACAAGGACGATCCTCGTCGGGAATCTTCGCAACATTTCGCGTCCACTGTGACTACGGTGTCCGACGCGCTTTAGCCAAAGCAGGGCACTTTCTACCGCGCTGTGCAGGCTGTTTGCCACGTCAGCGCCCCCTTCGCTATGCCTTACCCATTCCAGTTGGCCAATCGAAGCGGCTGACCGTCGGCAGCACTCTTCGAGCGTTTCAATCAGCCCCGCATCCGAGGTCTCATCGCGGCGGTCCGGCAAGAAGTGCCAGACCGCCATATGAAGCAGGCCCAGTAAGAGCGTCAGGGCTTCGGGGGTAGCATCGACGGCCAACCCATCCAGTGAGAGGCGCTCCGCGGTGGCCAGCCCCTCTGGATCGTGCTCACGCCAGGCGTGGACGCTCTCGGGACTCAATAGGGCCATCGACCGTGCTTGCAGCATCGCGGCAACGTTCTGTGCACTTTGATCGATGGTTGGCTCACCGCTGAAGTACGCATCTGCCTCACTCAGCAGCCAGGGCTGGGACTCAGGTACACGCGCCACTACGCGCTGAAAAAGATTGAACTTCTGCCCTGAACCATCGGGCTCGTTGAAGTAGGCGCCGTCAGGATTCTTGCCGAGCTCATAGGTTCGCCTAAACATGTCGGGAATCGACGGGTCCGGGTTCGGCGTCACGCCGAAAACGAAGGTCCCCTCTGTTTCGACGACCTGCAGTGCCAGCTGCGCGTTGAGCGCACCCAGTTCGCAGGAGAACCGGTGCAAGAGGAATCGCACCCAAAGCAGGGGGCCGATGGTGTCCGAATACGACTGCTTCTTCTGGGCCATAAGACTCTCTGACCAACGAGGGAATGGATTGCGGCTCAATCCATCTCTGACAGCTACCCGAGCTCTGTCCTAGCATCCGTCAATTGCGCGCAACGGAGGCAAGGCGATGAGCTGATCGAAATGTATTCCATTCGGCAGGCAAAAAAAAACCGGCTGGCGGGCCGGGTTTTTTCTGAAGCGGATTGGCACAACGATTGACGACTTGACTCTAGCGCGCGGGTTTTCCTGTGTCAACAGGCTCTGCTGCGCCGGACGATGCCCTCCGTTTTACGCCTGCCTTTCCCTAATCCCTAGATAAGGAAAGGTATGAAGACGTCAAAATCGCCCGCGCAAAAGGGGCGAAGCGCCATCGCGGACGCGGTTCGCAGGCGAGGGCAGAGTCCCTACAACCTGTGGATCATCCGTCCACCTCTGCAACAGCAAGACATCATCGTCAACTCCGATCCAAAGATGGAGCTTGTCTATCTGTTGGAGGGTGATCCGACGCTGGAAGAGATCGACTACGGCCCTTTGCGGAGAGCACCTGACGAAGAGCGAAAAGCCAAGCGTCTGAGCGCATCCGAGCAGCCCGAGCACTTCGCAGATGTCGTGCGCTCCGGAGTCAAAGGACGTGTTTTCTGGGGAGGGACGCAGCCGCCACCCCCAGAAATGTTGGCGCCATCGGATCTCTACCTGAGCATTCCGGACCTGGACGCCAACGTTATGCGGATAGACAACTGGCGGCGCATTGCGCCGGCCATTCGCCGCGTGAGCGCTCATCCCACCGACGCGTTGGAACGCCAGATGATCACGCTGCTGAGCAAAGGCAGCAAGATGTCGGTGGCAGACATTCTCTCGGCCCTGATCGGACACCCTCCTGCGCTGGTTCTTGGCGTCGTGGGCATTCTTCTTCGCCAACGACAGCTGGAGGGCGACGTCGACCAACGCCTATGGTCGTTGCATACCCGGGTGTGGGCGCGGAGGCCAGCATGAACCGGTACACCCGAAGCAACGCACCCGTTGACCTGCTGAAGTACGACGAATGGCCCGAGGTCAGCCTGAGCGCGCTGGATGATGAGGCGGTTGCGCGCTTCACGGCGCTCAAGAAGGCACTGATACGGTACATGGAGGGAGACAAGGTCCAGGAGATTCAGGACGACGAGGGCTACTCCCGTGAGGCGCTCATTCGTGCGTTCAATCGCTGTATCACACGACGGCCGGATGGCCGCTTGGTCGGATGGCTGGGACTTGTGCCAGGCGTTCGAATCGGCGCGCCGGCGCGCGTCAAACCGCTGGCGCCCAGCGGGAGAAACGGAAAATCTGGGCTCACCGGTGCATGCGCCTTGTTTATGAATCAGCATCCGAAAATCGAAGCTGCTTTCAAGAAGTACCTTTTCAAGACCGCAACCCGCCAAGTGGCGCACGAGAACAAGGTTCGCCCCGGTATTGCCCACAAGTGGTTCATTGCTCACTGCCGAGAGCAGGGAATCCCTGAGAACCAGTGGCCCTTGAATACCGACAAGCTCGGCAGGGGCGCGATCAGCGAATACATCCGCCTCTACTTGGCTGCGAACTACGATGCCATCGTGGCGACACAGTACGGCCAGAAGGCCAAGACGAAATCGCACAGTGGCACCGGCACATTCTCTCGCCTGCGTGCAAGTCAGTTCCTCGACGTGGTCGAACTGGACGAGCACCTGTGCCATTTCAAGGGCTGGATCGCCTTTGAGACTCCCGGTGGGAAACGCTGGGTCAAGAGCCCTCGACTGAGCCTGATTGCCATGGTCGATCGCTTGATCGGTTTGGTGGTCGGACTAAAGATCATCTTTCGATCCCAGGCTCGGGGCGATGACATTCTTGAGGTGTTGCATCACGCGTGCACTGGGGGTGGGGTGCTGGTTGATGCGTCTGCGGAGGGGGAAGCGAACGAGCCTGCAATGCCAATCGATCTGGGCGTGCCATTCGAATGGTGCGGCTTGAATCAACTTCTGGTCGACAACGCCTTGTCCCATCTTGCCGAAGAGATCCAAGGCCGCGCGCGGGCCCTTTTGGGATGCGACATCAACTTTGGTCCTGTGCGACGCCCGGAGCGGCGACCCAACGTCGAAGGGCTTTTCAGTGATCTGGAACGCCTGGGTTTCCACAGACTCGATGAGACGACCGGCTCGGGCCCGCAGGATCCCATCCGGATCGAGGCGCCGCCGGCCCGGGAACCGCAGATGACCGAGGCCGCTGCCATTGCGTTGATCTATCGCAGCGTCCGGTTCCACAACCGCAAACGCTCCAGCGGTGCGTACGGCGTGCGGCGCATTGAGCAGTTGCAAGGCTGGGTCAACGACACCGAGCAGGGTCTGATCTTCCCCATGCTTCCACCGCCCCTGGATCACCTGCCCAGCCTGGATGTCAGCGTGACTCGGCTCAAGGTCAAGGGCAGTGAGCAGACCGGCGTGCGAGCGCACCTCTACCTCCAGGAGGAATCCTACGCGGGAGAGGTGCTGTCTGAGCGTTGGGACTTGATCGGTCAGTGGGTCATGGTCCACATGAACCGTCACGATGCGCGGTACATGCGCTTGTTTACCCTGAAAGGGGAATCCCTGGGCACGGCCACGGTGACGGGGAGGTGGCGGCATCCCCCTCATACGCTAAGTCAACGCATCATCACCAACAAGCTCATCCGCGACGGACAGCTGCGTATTGGCTACGACGAAGATCCAATCGCAGCGCACTTGGCGCAGATTGCGCACGACGCTGCAAAAGACACGCCGCTGTCGGCTGACCAGATCAAGACACTGACCGCGCACGCCGAGAACGAACATTCACGCCAACAAAGCGCCAACTCAGTTGCGCAGGCGGCCGTCACCGCGGCCATTGAGAACGCCAAGAAGGAGCCAGCAAGGGATGGCAAAGAAGAGCGGCGCTTTGTCATGCCGCAGCTGAGGGCCTTCAACAGGGGGCAGCGGTGATAGAGGAGTTGATCGTTGAGCGTGAGCGACTATGGGCCGTGCATCCGATCATCTGTGAGGCAGCGGTGCTGCCGTCGACATCGGTACAGAATGCCGTTTGGGCGGTCATTGAAGGGGCCAGGAAGACGCGCTTCTCCTATGCGTCCTGGGCTGATCCGGTTACCGGAAAGTCCAGCTGTCTGACGGCTATCGAGAACTTCATTCGACAGGAGCATCCCGGCAGTGGGGTGCTTCGCTATGAAGCCATGCGGGAGGAATCCTCTGCGGAAGGCCGGTTGCTGGAAGACATCCTGCTACAGATGGCGATCGCCGCGCCCATCGCGCGAAGCCTGGCGGGAAAGCGTGACCAGCTGACGCGTGCTCTTTTGGCCCTTGCCGGAGTGGACATGCACTTGTACATGCTGATCGATGAAGCGCAAGAGCTGCACATCAGAGAGCTCAACTGGCTCAAAGGGGTAATCAACAAGGTGATCCTAAAGCAGGTAAAGGTCACCGTGGTGTTGATGGGACAGAAACAGCTACTCACCCGCATCGATGAACTTAAGGCGGCGGGTCGGCAGGACTTGTTGGAGCGCTTCTTCAAGCGCGTGGTCGAGTTCAAGGGGTGCCGTACCGTCGAGGACCTGGCCACGTTGTGCGAGGCGATGGACATCAAATCCGAGTATCCCGAGGGGAGCGGTTGGAGCTACACGATGTTCTTGTTCCCGCGCGCCTACGAAAACGGCTTGCGCTTGCAAGCCAAAGCTCAGGTGCTATGGCAGGCATTCACAGCCCAGCGCAGCGCTTCCGAAGTCCAGCGCGGCATACCCATGGAAGCCATTTCGTCATATCTGGCCCAGATATGCCTGTTACACAAGGACCTGGACAGCGCGGATATGGAACTGGATCTGGGGCTGCTGGAAGAGGCGGCAAAGGAGACCCTGTCGTGACAAGCAAGCGTATCGTCCCGTGGCGCGATGACTGCTTGCTTCCCGAGGAGTCGTTGTACTCGGTGATCAGCAAGATCGCCTGGTTCCAAGCCATGCCGCCACTCCGCTATCTGTCGACCATTCTCGGGCGCAGCCACGTTGAAGGCCTTGTACTGGGTCCTACCGAAAAGTGGTTGTCCACCATTCGGGACCATCACATGGCGCCGGACGTAGGAGGTCTGCCGTTCGCTGACGGGATAGCCGAATGGGTACTCACGGAGAAGGTGGACACGCCGATCGCGTGGAGAAGTCGCAGCCTTCGCGTGTGTGATCACTGCTTGGCCGACGGGGTGCATCTAAGAATTCACCAGGACCTGGCGGTCCACAAATGTCCGCTACACATGGAGCCGCTGCATAGTACGTGCGGACATTGTTTCGGTCATCTGACCCTTTCCTACGCTCGGCGTACGGAAGCGTTCTGTTGTCCTCGTTGCAGTGCTCCACTGACAGCTGGCCATGTCTTCGGTATGCCGCGCCCGGAGACCCAGCGCCAGGCCGTCCAGACGGCTGTGCGAGCTGTGAGAAGCTCGGTGCTGAAAGTGCGCAAGATCATAGGGCCGCATGTCGACTCGGTACTGAGACCTTCATCTTCCGGATCATGCGCCAATATGAGTCATTTGCGCCTGGATAGCGTTTGTGCACAGGCAGGCGTCCATCCCGCGCTCAAACGCCTGCACATTCCGAAGGTGGAACTGAAAACGGAGTCGGTCAAGTTCAGAACCGCAGACGATCGGGCCGCCCATCCCGGAGGTCTGATAGAAGCTTGCAGCATGGCAGAGTTCCAGTTGGCGATGTCCTGCATCGTTCGTTGGTTCGTCAAGGCCAAAGGCAGATCGCACGGGCAGTGTCTGGATTCCCCTCTTCGGATGTTTGGGCCTGACTTCGGCCTCAGTATCCGGAATGCGCAGGATATCCTTGGATGTTGCCCGGTGGCTGCTGGCTTCTGGCTGTGGAGGCTCTCAAATTGCCGACAACTGGAACGCTATCTCAGGCAGCCGCCATCTGACGATGCGCCCATCAGGCGCCATCGCCTGTTGATCCTCTACAAAGCCTTGAAGAGCCATCTGCACTACTGCCTGCACGTGGCGCAGCGCATGCTGCACACCGATCTCAGGCATCTCGATGATCAGCTGAGAGTGCGGGCACTGCATCGTGTGTGCGCCATGTCTGTGGAGGACCTTCAGTTCAGTACCCTGCGCTCAGTCTCATCAACGCTGGTGCGCTACGAGATGCAATGGCGCTGGATGGATGTGCCCTGCGACGGCTTTGCCGCTTACGCCACGCGCCTGCGCAGGCAGTGCGAGGAGGAAGCAGCGCCACGGGAAAACTTCGCGGGAGGGCCCCTGTATGGCGTCGACGTCGAGCCGCCGGCAGAGGGTCGTGCTCGGATGCCGTTCACGCTCATGCGGTTGGAGGGGTTTCTTCGCTGATGAAGCCGCTACCGGTTCCCCGCAGTGCGTCCCTGGCGTTGCTACGTATCAGCACCGCGCTGTCTCGTACCCCGAGCACGTTGCCGGAAAGGGACGCTTGGGTGCCCACGCAAAGCTGTCAGCAGACAGTTCCTACAGCCCCACGCGCGCGGCCGCCCTGAGCAACTGGTCCCGGTTGCCTTCGCTAGGCCACCCCTCAACAGTCGATACCAATTTTCCATCCTGGAGGAAATAGAACGTGGGTGTTGACCACGAATCGAAGTCAGGCCACTCCGCCCGATCGAAAGCGATGACCATGGGGTGCTCGGGATGTTCGCGGTTCCATTGCTGAAGAATCTGCAGGTTGAGCTTTCGGTCCACCGGGGCCAGCCATAGCGAGCGGGCCATGGCCTTGGACAGGGCTGGGTCCGCCTCAATGGCGGCCATGGCATTGCGCGAAAAGTGGCAGAGCGGGTGGGAGATGACGACCACCCGAGCGCCCCGATCCACATCCAATGGGGTGCGCGTGACGGTGGTGCCCGATGCCGGCACTGCAAGCGCGGTCTTTCCCGAGTTCGATGCGGCCGCCAGTGTCGGCGCAGTCTCGACATCCCACTGGGGAAATTCTTTCTCCAGAGCCGAGGCCTGCTCAAACTGACGCGAGGCCATAAGGGCCGCGTGCATATCCGAGAAGCTGCGCTGCTCGACCAAACCCCGCGCCTGGAGTTCACCAAAGGCGCGCTGCATCGCCTGCAGGTGCGTGGCCTGGATCGAGTAAGCGTGAGCGATGTTGGCCGAATTGAAGAGGGTCGCCAGATCCTGGCTATCCATGCTGGCCGGATCACGCGCCAGCGCGGCGGCGAAGCCGTTGTCGAAGGCGACCGACATCGCCGTCGCACGCTCGGCCGTGGACTGCCCGCGCGTCTGCTCGTGGACCTCCATGAAACGGTCGTAGCGCCCATCAAGCGTTTGGCCAGCCAGCGTATGGGCCGGCCAAGCGCTCAAGGCACCGATGCCGATGAGTAGCAGGGCGCAGAACTGCCGCTGGATCCTGTGCATGGATCTTCCTGAGCATCCGGTAGCCGACAGACTAGCAATTTCTCATGCAGATCGTGTTGATGTTGTAGGAACAGGTCGCTTTCTTGGCGCACTCGTAGCCTTCGTAGTCACAAGGCTGAGATGGGCACACGGGACCGGGCGGGCCGCCCAATGGGCGCATGATCTGCTCATCGACTGTGTTCTGGATGCGCACATTCCGCATCATGGCCACGGTGTGCTGGGCACCAAACAGGCTCATCACCTGATAAATCTGCGAGGCGTTGAGTTCAGCCTGCAGGTCGCCGTAACTGAAGCTCGTGATGCCGCTGTCACTGAACTTCAGACTAGCGATGAAGCGGCGCTTGCCCGATTCCGAAAGCGCGGCCAGCGGCGAAGCGCTTCCCGAGTTGCGTAGATGTTGCTCGAGATCCCGACGCGATTTGATCGGGGCCAATTGCAAGGCCACATCCTGTTGCAGCATCTCCTGCTGTTGTGTGACGCCGTTGACATGCGTGGGTTCGACACTGGCATTCTGTGCGTGTAATGACGTACTAGAGGCCAAGACGGCGAGTAGACCAACTAGTACCGTAATGAATCGGCTCATCGTTAGTTCCTCCATGCGACGTTGGAAGTAGTTGCTGGAGCCCGTCGCCTGTCCAGCACACAGCACGCTAGTTCGCTGATGTTAGTGATGTGTGGTAGGCCAGACACCTACATGAACGCATGATCGCCATCTAGCGCCTGCTTAGCCGCGAATGTGCCAGTAGGCGGTAGCTTGCGGCCCGCGCAGGAGTAGAACTGTTAGAGCGAAGAGAGGCGCTCTGGCAAGCTCATTGCAACATAAATGCGTGAATTCAGATCGCAAGCAGACAACTGCGACAACACATCAGTACCCGTCACCGGTGCTCACGGGGTGCATGACGCAACTGAGCGACCGAAACGGTGCTGCGCTGGGCAAAGCCAGACTCACCTGCATCGGTTGTCACGTTCAAGTCGGACAACACCGCACTCGTAGCTGAGAGAACTCCTACAACAAGTCAGAACGTGCCACTCTCGGGCGCTACTGATCGTGAGCTATGCTGTCAGTCAACAGAGAGTGTATTCCCAGGCCCATCGATTGTTGACCTGATGATCTACTTGGGCTTGTTTCTGGCTGCGTTCCTGGCCGCCACGCTGGTGCCGGCACAGTCCGAAGCCGTGCTGGTGAGTCTGCTGGTCGCCGGCTATCCGGTGTGGGCATTACTGCTTGTCGCCAGCGCCGGCAATGTGCTCGGCTCGGTGGTGAACTGGTGGTTGGGCGGGCAACTGCTGCGCTTTCGCACCCATCGCTGGTTCCCGGTATCGGGCCAAGCCCTGGAGCGCGCCCAGCGCCACTACCAACGCTATGGCAGCTGGTCGTTGCTGCTGAGCTGGGTGCCGATCATTGGCGATCCGCTGACCTTGGCCGCCGGGGTCATGAAAGAGCCGCTCTGGCGCTTCCTGCTGCTGGTGACGCTGGCCAAGGTGGGCCGTTACCTCGTGCTGACGCTGATTACCCTGCAGGTGCTGTAGCCATCGCTGCGCTCGCGCAGCGTCATGCCCCTTGGCCGCGACGGGCCTGGATCTTGGCTCGCCGCCGTGGCACGTCCGACAGGATGCTGCGTCGCTTGTGCTCGGTGTACTTGCGCCAACTGCGGATCTCCTCGGTGGTGCGAAAGCAGCCCACGCATACGTCGGTCTTCCGATCGAACTGGCAGATGTCCGTGCAAGGGGAGGGGCGGCTCATCGCGGCGTTTCACTGAGCGCGGTCCGCGCCTCGATGGTGACGTGCACGATCTCCTGGTGAATGGCCAAGGCGTTCTTGAAGTGATCCGGATGCACGGCCGCCTCGGTCACCACTTCGGCCACACAGGCGAACTTGCCACGTCCCACCTGCCAGACATGCAGATCGCTGATCCGTGCCGGCACCGGGCCTTGTTCGATGGCTTCGCGAATTTCCTCCACTACCGGGGCATCCATCTGCGCATCGAGCAAGACCTTGCTGGTCTGCCGAATCAGGCCCCAGGCCCAGACCGAGACCAAGGCCGCGCCGACCAGGCCCATCACCGGATCCAGCCAGGCCGCGCCGAAGTACATGCCGCCCAGCAGCGCGATGATCGCCAACACCGAGGTCGCTGCATCGGCGATGACATGCAGGTAGGCCGAGCGCTGGTTCAGATCGTGATGCGCGCTGTGTCCGTGATCAGCTTGATGCTCATGGTGATGATGATCGTCGTGGCCGTGACTGTGACCATGCCCGTGATCATGATGATCCCGCAGCCACCAGGCGCACAGCAGGTTGACCGCCAGGCCCACGAGGGCGATTGCAATGGCCTGTTCGTAGTGGATGGTGCTGGGGCGGAACAGGCGTTCGATGGATTGGAACGCCATCAGACCGGCTACACCGAGCAGCAGGATGGCGCTGGTGTAACCGCCCAGGATTTCGATCTTCCAGGTGCCGAAGGCAAAGCGACGGTCCTGTGCGAAGCGGCGCGCGCAGGCGTAGGCAAACACCGACAGGCCCAGGGCCAACGCGTGGGAGCTCATGTGCCAGCCGTCGGCCAGCACGGCCATCGAGTTGTACCACCAGCCTCCGGTGATCTCCACGACCATCATGATCAAGGTCAGGATCATGGCCCGGCGGGTGTTGCGCTCGGCCAGTGGATTGCCTTGGTCGAAGGCGTGGGAATGGCGCCGCGTAGCGGCCAAAGCATCGAGGTTCATGACGGGGCAGGGCGGGTTGCTGGATACCCCCTAAGGGTATATGATCGCGTCCATGGCGCATACCCACCGCGACAAGAAGAAGCTGCTCACCCGCGTTCGCCGCATCGGCGGCCAGGTCGCGGCGCTGGAGCGTGCACTGGAAGCCGAGGGCGACTGTGGCGATCTGCTGATCCAGATCGCCGCGGCCAAGGGCGCCATGCATGCGTTGATGATGGAAGTGCTCGCCGGTCATCTGAGCGAGCATGTGGTGGCCGCCGAAACCGAGGCCGAGCGGGCCAAAGAAGCCGGCGCCATCATGGACTTGCTGACCCGTTATGCCCGTTGATCGCAGACCGTTGGTGGGTGGTGCTTTCCCGAACGTCTGTGCTGGACAGGCCCGTCCTTGACCCCGTAGGCTAATGCAGTGATCCGGTTCTCCGCCCGCGCCCAGAGTGTCCTGCACATCAGCATGCTGTTGCTGCTGGTGCTGGGCGTTCTCGTGCGGCCGGCGCTGAATTTCGTCGGTGAAATCCACGGCGCCGCGCACGCGGCCGAAGTCGCCAGCGAGCACGGCCATGGCCATCCCGGCGATGGCCACGATGCCGATCACGATCAGGACCACGCCTCGGGCACGCACCTGCTGATGCACCAGGCCGATTCGGGTTCTTCCTCCGGCCTGCTCACCAGCTTCCGCTTACCGCCCGTCGTGGTGGCAGCCTCCCCGCGTCTGCAGTGGACGCCGGTCTCCTCGCTGCCCCAGCGACTCTCATCGCCGTTTAGACCTCCGATTGCCTGATGACAGGGCCGGCCGCCGTTAGCGCGGCCTGAGTACGTCTGTCCATCAACCAATCGGAGATATTCCGTGAACTTGCGTTATGCATGGGTTCTGGCCTTGGCCGGAGCCTGTGGTGTCGTGCCATGGGCACACGCCACTGAACCTCTGCGCCTGCAGGAGGCGGTTTCCCGCGCCTTAGGTGCAAATCCGGCCCTGGCGGCCGAAGCAGCCCAACTCGATGCCGTCCGTGCCCGCGCCCAGCGCGAGGGCTTGGCTCCGCAGTACTTCGTCACCGGCGAACTGGAGAACTTGGGCGGTACCGGTTCGCTCAGCGGGGTGAACTCGGCCGAAAGCACGCTCCGTGTCGGCCGTTTGATCGAGTTGGGCGGCAAGCGCGCCGCACGCCAGGCCCTGGGTGCGGCGGAGATCGATCAGCAACAAACCGCGGCCGATGCCACGCGGATCGAACTGGCCAGTCGCACCGCGGCGCGCTTCATCGAAGTGGCCGTGGATCAGCAACGCCTGGACTTTGCCAACGAACGCGTTCGCCAGGCCGAGCGCACGCGTCGCGAGGTAGCCGGCTGGGTCTCGGCCGCGCGCAATCCCGAATCGGATCTGCGTGCGGCAGAAATCGTCGTGGCCAACGCCGAGTTGGATCGTGAGCATGCCGAGCACGAGCTCAGCAGCGCACGCACCACCTTGGCCGCGAGCTGGGGCGACTCGATCCCGGACTTTGACACGGTGGCGGCCGATCTGACCGATCTGCCCGAGGTCGAACCGCTGGACACGCTGCTGGCGCGCTTGCCCAACACGATCGATCAGCAAGCCTTCTCGCGTGAGGCCCGTCTGGCCGAAGCACGGCGTCGGATCGCCGAGGCCGCGCGCAAACCCGATCTGAACTTCAACGTCGGCGTGCGTCGCCTGGAAGGGCCCAGCGATCAAGGTCTGGTGATGTCGGTGTCCGTGCCGTTGGGCAGCCGCACGCGGGCGGGGTACTCCATCGCCGAGGCCGACGCGCAACTGGCGGCCATCGAAGCACGCCGCAAGGCCGAGCAGTTCGAGCGCCATCAGCTGGTCTTCGAGAAGTACCAGGAACTGGGCCACGCCCGCACCGAAGTGGAGTCCTTGCGCGGACGCGTGGTGCCCAAAGCCGAGCAAGCCCTGGCCTTCACCCGGCGCGGCTTCGAAGCAGGGCGGTTCTCGTTCCTCTCGCTCTCCCAGGCGCAGACCACGCTCTTTGAACTGCGCGAGCGCCTCGTCGAGGCCTATGCGCGCTACCACACCTTGCTGGTGGAGCTCGATCGGCTCACCGCAACCACCCAGGACACCCTTCCATGAGTCGTCATCTCACTCTCTTGCTGTTGCCTTTGCTGTTGGTGGCGTGCGGCGGTGAACCGGCATCCCAGGCCGGCGAAGCCGCCGCTGAAGCGGCCCCGGCCAGCGGCGACTACGAGCGTGGCCCCAATCGCGGCCGCATGCTGCGCGATGGGGATTTCGCCATCGAAGTCACCATCTTCGAAACCAACGTCCCGCCGCAGTTCCGTCTGTATGCCTACAAGGACGGCAAGCCGGTCAATGCCAGCGAAGTGGTTCCCACCGTCACGCTCAAGCGACTGGACGGGGAAACCAACGTGTTTACCTTCAAGCCGGAAGGCCAGTACCTGACCGGCAGCGGCCAGGTGACCGAGCCGCATTCCTTCGATGTGGAAGTCAAAGCCCAGTACGCCGGCAAGACGCATACCTGGACCTACGATTCCTATGAAGGCCGCACGACGATCCCGGCCCAGGCCGCCAAAGCCGGCGGTGTGGTGGCCGAGAACGCCGGGCCGGCTGTGATCCGCGAGACCATCCAGGTGATGGGCAACGTGGCCGTGGATGACAACCGGCGCGCGCAGGTCAAGGCACGCTTCCCCGGCATCGTGCGCTCGGTTCAGGTCCAGCAAGGCGATCGCGTCAAGCGTGGCCAGACGCTAGTCACGGTCGAGGGCAACGACAGCATGCGCACCTACGCGGTCACCGCCCCCTTCGATGGCATCGTGCTGCAGCGCCCGACCAACGTGGGCGATGTGGCCGATACCAACACGCTGGTAGAGATTGCCAACATGTCGGATGTGTGGGTGGATCTGCGGGCCATCGGCCCGGATGCAGAGAAGATCATGCCCGGCCAGGCGGTCAAGGTGTCCTCGGCCACCGGCGGTACCAGTGCCGAAGGCACGATCGAGACGCTGCTGCCGCTGGCCTCCGGTCAGACGGTGGTGGCACGCGTGACCCTGCCCAATGCCGAAGGGCGCTGGCGCCCGGGCATGGCGGTCTCGGCCGAGGTGACCGTGGCCTCGCGCGAGGTCCCGCTGGCGGTCAAAGAGTCGGGCCTTCAACGCTTTCGCGATTTCACCGTGGTCTTTGCCCAGGTAGGGGAGACCTACGAGGTGCGCATGCTCGAACTGGGCGCGCGCGATGGTGAGTTTGTCGAAGTGCTTGAGGGTCTGAAACCCAATACGCCCTACGTCAGTGAGCAGAGCTTCCTGATCAAGGCCGACGTCGACAAGTCTGGCGCCAGCCACGACCACTGAGGACAGGACAATGCTAGAACGCGTCATAAGAGCCGCGATCGCGCATCGCTGGCTGGTCCTGCTGTTGGTGTTAGCCGTCAGTGCGCTAGGCGTCTGGAACTATGGGCGTCTGCCCATCGACGCCGTGCCTGACATCACCAATGTGCAGGTCCAGGTCAACAGCGAGGCGCCCGGCTACTCACCGCTGGAAGCCGAGCAACGGGTCACGTTTCCCGTTGAGACCGCCTTGGCCGGCATGGCCGGCATGCAGTACACCCGCTCGATCTCCCGCTATGGCCTGTCCCAGGTCACGGTGGTGTTCGAAGACGGCACCAACATCTACTTCGCCCGACAGCAGGTCAGCGAACGGCTCCAACAAGCCGCCTCGCAATTACCCGCTGACGTGAAGCCCACGCTCGGTCCGGTCGCCACCGGTCTGGGTGAGATCTTCATGTACACGGTCGAGGCCGATGCCGGCGCCAAGAAGCCCGATGGCACCGCGTGGACATCGACCGATCTGCGTACGTTGCAGGACTGGGTGATCCGCCCGCAGCTGCGTAATCTGAAAGGCGTCACCGAGGTCAACACCATCGGTGGCAATGTCCAGCAGTTCCACATCACGCCTGACCCTGCCAAGTTGCTGGCCTTCGATCTGAGTATCGATGACCTGCTCACGGCGGTGGAGCGCAACAACGCCAGCACCGGCGCCGGCTACATCGAGCGCGGCGGTGAGCAGAACCTGATCCGCATCCCCGGTCAGATCGGCGATGAGGCCGGCCTGCGTCAGGTGGTGGTGGCGACCCGCGAAGGATTGCCGCTCAAGGTGCAGGACGTGGCCGATGTGCATATCGGCTCGGAACTGCGCACCGGTGCGGCGACCAAGGACGGCCACGAGGTCGTGCTGGGTACGGTGTTCATGCTGGTAGGCGAGAACAGCCGCGAAGTGGCCCAGCGCGCCGGCGAGAAGCTCAAGCAGATCGAAGCCGGCCTGCCCAAGGGCGTGACCGCCAAGGCGATCTACGATCGCACCAACCTGGTCGATCGCAGTATCGCCACCGTGCAGAAGAACCTGCTGGAGGGCGCGCTGCTGGTCATCGCGGTGCTGTTCCTGCTGCTGGGCAATATCCGCGCGGCGCTGATTACTGCGGCGGTCATTCCGGTGGCGATGCTGCTGACCATCACCGGCATGGTGCAGAACCGGGTCTCGGCCAACCTGATGAGCCTGGGTGCACTGGACTTCGGTCTGATCGTGGACGGTGCGGTGATCATCGTGGAGAACTGCCTGCGTCGCTTCGGCGAGCGGCAGCATCAGTTGGGCCGTCTGCTCACCCGCGAGGAGCGGTTCGATCTGGCCGCCGTGGCCAGTGCCGAAGTGATCAAGCCCAGCCTGTTCGGCTTGTTCATCATCGCGGCGGTGTACCTGCCGATCTTCGCCCTGACCGGTGTGGAAGGTAAGACGTTCCACCCGATGGCGATCACCGTGGTGATGGCGTTGACCGCAGCGATGGCCTTGTCGCTGACCTTCGTTCCGGCCGCGGTGGCCCAGTTCGTCACCGGCAAGGTCGAGGAGAAGGAAACCAAGATCATGCGCGGCATGTCGCGCCTGTACGGCCCATTGCTGGAAAAGGCGTTGGCCATGCGGGTGGCGGTGGTCTCGGCGGCGGCGGTGTTGGTGGTGCTGTGTGGGGTGTTGGCCACGCGACTGGGTACGGAGTTCATTCCGAACCTGGACGAGGGCGATATCGCCTTGCACGCCCTGCGCATTCCCGGCACCAGCCTGACCCAGGCCATCAGCATGCAGGAGCAGCTGGAGACGGTCATCAAGGCCTTCCCGGAGGTCGACAAGGTCGTGGCCAAGCTCGGTACGGCCGAGGTGGCCACCGATCCGATGCCGCCCTCGGTGGCCGACACCTTCATCATGCTCAAGGATCGGGATGAGTGGCCCAATCCGCGCAAGCCGAAGGCCGAACTGGTGGCCGAGTTGGAGAAGGCCGTTCGCGCCATTCCCGGCAACAACTACGAGTTCACCCAGCCGGTGCAGATGCGCATGAACGAGCTCATCGCCGGCGTGCGTGCGGAAGTGGCGATCAAGGTCTTCGGCGATGACATGGAGCAACTGGAAGCCCTGGGCTCCCAGGTCGAGGACGTGGCCAGTCGGATCGAAGGCAATGCCGACGTGAAGCTGGAGCAGGTCACCGGTCTGCCGTTGTTGGTCATCGATCCGGACCGTGCCGCCTTGGCGCGCTACGGCTTGGCGGTGGCCGACATCCAGGACACGGTGGCCGCCGCCCTGGGCGGTGCCAACGCAGGCCAGCTGTTCCAGGGTGATCGACGTTTTGACATCGTCGTGCGACTGCCCGAAGGCAAGCGTCAGGATCTGAAGGTGCTCGCCGCACTGCCGATCATGGTGCCGGCACAACGCGATGCCAGCACCCAAGGCATGGCGTTGCCGTCTTCGGTTCCGCTGGGGGCGGTGGCCAAGATCGCCATCGAGCTGGGACCTAACCAGGTCAGTCGCGAGAACGGCAAGCGGCGCGTGGTGATCACTTCCAACGTGCGCGGTCGCGATCTGGGTTCCTTTGTCGAGGAGCTGCGCGGCAAGGTGGCCAGCGAGGTGGAACTGCCGGACGGCTACTGGATCGAGTACGGCGGCACCTTCGAGCAGTTGATCTCGGCCAGCGAGCGTTTGACGGTCGTGGTTCCGGTGGTGCTGGTCATGATCTTTGGCCTGCTGTTCATGGCCTTCGGATCGGGCAAGGACTCGGCCATCGTCTTCAGCGGTGTACCGCTGGCGTTGACCGGTGGCGTGCTGGCATTGGTGCTGCGCGGGATTCCGTTCTCCATCTCGGCAGGCGTGGGCTTTATCGCCCTGTCCGGTGTGGCGGTGCTCAACGGCCTGGTGATGATCACCTTCATCCGCAAGTTGCGCGAGGACGGCAAGTCCTTGCACGAGGCGGTGGTCGAGGGTGCGTTGACGCGCTTGCGGCCGGTGTTGATGACCGCACTGGTGGCCAGCCTGGGCTTCGTGCCGATGGCGCTCAACGTGGGCACCGGTGCCGAGGTGCAACGTCCGCTGGCCACGGTGGTCATCGGCGGCATCATCTCCTCCACCTTGCTCACCTTGCTGGTCCTGCCGGCGTTGTACCGCATGGTCCATCGCAAGGAAGAGCCGCGCGCCGAGGCGCCGCCGAAAGTCGAGCACGTTCCGAGCGCCCCGTAATCCAGTGGGGTGGGGCGCGCGTGCGCTCCACCCCCTCCTGATCCCTTCCACATACCTATAGATGCGAATGAACTCACTTCTCTACAAACCCTCCGGATGGGGCGGCATGATCTCCGCTTCCACCACGCGCACGCTGGTTCTGTTGGCAGGCCTGCTGCTGTTGTTGTTCACCGCCAATGGCGCCTTGGCCCATGCCGTAGCCGAAGGCGATAAGGGCTACATCCAGGAAATCAGCGGGGTGCACCTGCTGTCGTTTGCCTACCTGGGCGCCAAGCACATGGCCACCGGGTACGACCACATCCTGTTCCTGCTGGGCGTGATCTTCTTCCTGTACCGCATGAAGCAGATCGCGTTGTACGTCACGCTGTTCGCGGTGGGTCACTCCACCACGATGCTGTTGGGCGTGTATTTCAACGTGGGCATCAACAGCTTCCTGATCGACGCGATCATCGGCCTGTCGGTGGTCTACAAGGCGCTGGACAACATGGGCGCCTATCAACGCTGGCTGGGTTTCCAGCCCAACACCAAGGCGGCCACGTTGATCTTCGGTCTGTTCCACGGCTTTGGCCTGTCGACCAAGATCATCGAGTACGACATCTCCCCCGATGGCCTGGTGCCCAACCTGCTGGCCTTCAACGTGGGCGTGGAAATCGGCCAGCTGCTGGCCCTGGGCGCAATCCTGATCGTGATGGGCTACTGGCGCCGCTCGCGCGGCTTCTGGAAGCACGCCTATACCGCCAACGTCGCGATGATGTGCGCCGGTTTCATCCTGATCGGCATGCAGCTCACTGGCTACTTCGTTTCCTAATTCAAGACATTGCGAGAACACACCATGTACAACAGCAAGCCTCTCAACACCGATCTGCCGTCCTCGCGCCAGTTGCTGCGCTCGACCATCATCGCCTTCATCGTCGCGGTGGTGCTGCTGGTCACCGTCGTGCTGCCTTCCGAGTACGCCATTGATCCGACCGGCATTGGTCGCATGCTCGGCTTGACCGAGATGGGCGAGATCAAAGGCCAGTTGGCCGAAGAAGCCGCCGCCGATGCCGCACGTGATGCGGCCGCGGCCGCAGCAGGCGCGCCGGTCTCATCGGCCGCTACCTCCGCCAGCCCGGCCGCACCGGCGGCCGCGCCGGCCGTGGACGCCACGCAATGGCGCGATCAGATGCAGGTCGTTCTGGCGCCAGGAGAAGGCGCCGAGGTCAAGCTGGCGATGACGGCCGGTCAGAAGGCGAACTTCACCTGGACCGCGCAGGGCGGTGTCGTGAACTTCGATACCCATGGCGATGGCGGTACCGGCGGCGAATCGACCAGCTACGAAAAAGGACGCGGCGTAGCCGCCGACGAGGGCGTGCTGGAAGCGGCCTTCAACGGCAGCCATGGCTGGTTCTGGCGTAACCGCAGCGAGGCCACGGTGACGATCACCTTGCGTACGGCCGGCGACTACGCCCAGATCAAGCGCGTGATGTAACCCCGTGGCGGCCAGGCGCCTTAAGCGGGTCGTGGCACTGCCGCGACCCACCGTCGCGAGCCTGGGTCCTCGCGACACCTACCCATCCTCGGCCACGCGCCGATCACGAAGGAACTGAAGATGAAAGCTCGTTCACTGTCCATTGCCGGCCTGGTTGCGATGTCGCTGGTCTCGCTGTCGGCCCTGGCCCATCCGGGCGCGCACGACGAAGAGAAGGAAATCCCCAAGACCTGTGAGGATCTGAAGGACACCAAGCGCTTCACCGACGACTCGGCTTTCCCCGAGGTCAAGGCGCTCAAGCAGAAGTGCGGCGTGCCGGAGAAGCCGGCCAAGGCCGAGGGCGCCAAGAAGCCCGCCGCCGAACCCAAGAAGACCAACTGATCGTTCGCCGTCCCGGGCGGTCGGCTTCCGACCGCCTGGGGACATTTTCTCTGTCGAGGTGAGGTATGTCCGCCCAATCCAGCGCAGGTCAGGGGCGTATCCAGCACGCTCTGGTTCGCCTGGCACGCGAGGTGATGGAGCTGCCCGGGCTCCAGCGCATCGGCAAGCCGATGTATCGACGCTATTTCTCCAAGCCCTACGAGCACGGCAACCTGTACTACGGCATCTACGGCAGCTATGAGGATGCGCTGCTCGATGCCGAGCGTCTGTCCTCGGAGCGATTGCCTGCCAGCTACGACCTGGATCAGGTCACGATCATGTATCGCCAGCAGCTCAACCGGCTGCGCGCCTGCGACTACCCGGCGCTGTACTGGATCGATCAGCTCATCGCCGATGGGGCCAGACGCATCTTTGATCTGGGCGGACACGTAGGCCTGGCCTACTACGGCTTTGGTCGCTACATCGACTATCCGGCCGGCCTGATCTGGAACGTCCACGACTTGGACAAAGTGTTGCAGGCCGGTCGGTTGTTATCGGCGCGACGAGATCCCTCAGGCCAGTTGCGTTTCGTCCATATTCCGGAAGCGGCCGATGGGTGCGATGTCCTGATCAGCACCGGTGCATTGCAGTACCTGGAGTACAGCCTGCCCGAGCTGCTGGACCGGCTGATCGCGCCGCCGCGCCATGTCCTGTTCAACCTCACGCCGCTGCATGCCACCCGCGAGTTTTTCACCTTGCAGAACCTGGGCGTGGCGGTGTGTCCGTATCGGGTCCAGTCCGATGCCGCGCTGGTGCAACAGATGGCCGAACGCGGCTACCAGATACGCGATCGCTGGGAGCTGCCCGAGCGCCACCTGCGCGTGCCCTTCGCGCCGGACTACGACGTGAGCGCCTACTTCGGCATCTATTTCCAGCGGCAGAGCCTGTAACCGTCATCGCGCGATCGCCATCACCCCTGAGGTCTTCCCATGCTGGACGTCCTGACCAATCTCACTTTCCGCAAGCTCTTCGCCGCCCAAGTCATCGCCTTGCTGGGCACCGGCCTGGCGACCGTGGCGCTGGCGTTGCTGGCCTACGACCTGGCCGGCGATCAGGCCGGGCAGGTGCTCGGCCTGGCCCTGGCCATCAAGATGATCGTGTACGTGCTGCTCTCACCAGTCTCCGGTGCGGTGGTGCCGCCGCACCGTCGCAAGCTCGTGCTGATCGGCCTGGATGTGATCCGCGCCCTGGTCGCCCTGGCACTGCCGTTCGTGACCGAGATCTGGCAGATCTACGTGTTGATCGCCGTGCTGCAGTCGGCCTCGGCGTGCTTTACCCCGCTGTTCCAGTCGGTCATCCCGCAGATCCTGCCCGACGAGGCCAAGTACACGCGGGCCCTGTCCCTCTCGCGTCTGGCTTACGACCTGGAGAGCCTGCTCAGTCCGGCCCTGGCTGCCGCGCTGCTGACGGTGATCGCGTTCCAGGGATTGTTCGTGGGCACCTCGGCCGGCTTCCTGCTGTCGGCACTGCTGGTGATGTGGACGACGTTTCCTGCCGGTACGCGCAGCACCAGCGCCGGTGGGCCCTACGATCGGGCCCTGCGTGGCATGAAGATCTACCTGCGTACCCCGCGCCTGCGCGGCTTGCTGCTGCTCAATCTCTGCGCCGCTGCCGGCGGGGCGATGGTGTTCGTCAACACGGTCGTGGTCGCGCGCACAGTGTTGCAAGGCGGCGAGCGTGAGGTGGCCTGGCTGCTGGCCGCCTTCGGCGTGGGCTCGATGCTGGTGGCCCTGTGCCTGCCGCGCCTGCTCGATCGCATCGCCGATCGCCGCATCATGCTCTCGGCCGCCACCGCGATGACGCTGGTGCTGAGCGCGGCCACCGTGTACTGGTTCAGTGTCGGCGGCAAGCCTGCCTGGCCGGTCGTAGCAGCCATCTGGCTGCTGCTGGGCATGTCGTACGCGGGCCTGGTGACGCCCGGCGGCCGGCTCATCCGTCGTTCCGGCGCCGAAGAGGATCTGCCGTTCCTGTTCGCCGCACAGTTTTCCCTCTCGCACGTGTGTTGGCTGCTGGCGTACCCGATCGCAGGTTTCCTGGGCGCCAAGCTGGGATTTGCAGCAGCGTTGGGGATTTTGTCCATGGTGGCCTTGCTGAGCGCAGTGCTGGCCCGCTGGGTGTGGGGCTCTAGTGATCCCGAGCAGATCACGCATAGCCACGAGGAGCTGCCCGAGGGCCACGCCCATCTGGGGCAGGGCGGAAAGCAACATGCCCATCGCTATGTCATCGACGATCTGCACTCGCGGTGGCCGCAGTGAAGGCGTACGTGCGCGTCCTGTCAGGAACTGCGACGTGATCTACGCGCTGTCGGCCATCTTCGTGCTGGGTGTGGGCCTGGGCACGGTCTGCGTCTTCGTCATGCCGTGGAGCGGGATGCACTTCGCGCTGGCCTGGCTGGGATCGGTGATCGGGGCGGTCTTCCTTACCTTGCTCGCGCTGCACGGATGGGACGTCAGGCTCGCGGCCACGCAAGGGGATCTGTCCTCCCTGAAGCGTTTCTGGCACGCACTGCGTCCTTCGCTGGCCGATACGCTACTGGCAGGGGTGCTGACGATCGCCGGCCTCTGGCTGGCACGCACGGCCACCTCGCTCTCGCTGCTACACATCGCCGTGTCGGGCCTGCCGGTGTACCTGCTGGCCGTGGCCCGGATCGCGACCAAGCTCGGACGCCCGCACGTGGCGGCGCCCAAGGCACGGGCCCTTGTCCTGTGTGCCGCGCTGCTGATGATGAGCGCGGGCAGCCTGTACATGATCTGGCTGGTCGTCGCCGGCGATGTGCCGGTGCTGGCCAAGGCCTGGGTGATCGCGCTGCAGTTGGTGAGCGCGCTGTGCTGTTACATCGCCGCCTCCAACTATCAAGTGGCCATGGCCACCGGTGAGATTCGGCGATCCCCCACCGTGATGCTGATGCTCAAGGAGCTGTCCGCGGTAGGCATGGGCGATATCGCCACGCCCGATCCCAAGGGCAAGCGGGTCACGCAGGACGCGTTGCCGCCCCTCGGGAAGCGGCCGGTCAAACGACCCCGACGACCGCGCGGCCGATAGGCCGTATCCACGCTCCAGCGCGCTGCCGCCTCGCCAGAGCACCTTTCATCATTACGAGGAAACCCTCATGCGCCTGCATCCACAACAGACTTCATCGCGTGTATCGCGGCAGCCGATGCCGCTGCTGCTGGCGGCCTGCCTCTTTGCATTGGCGGCCTGCAGTAAGCCACCGCAGGCAAGCGATGAGGACCTCAAACCCGTGGCCGCCGCCGCGGGCGAGGTCAACCTGTACACCACGCGCGAACCTTCATTGGTACAACCGTTGCTCGATGCGTTCACCGCGCAAACCGGCACCCAGGTCAACACGGTGTTCGTCAAAGACGGCCTGCCCGAACGCCTGCGCGCCGAAGGCGAGCGCTCGCCGGCCGACGTGCTGATGACCGTGGACAGCGGCAACCTGATCGAGCTGGTCGATGGCGGACTGACCCAGCCGGTGACCTCCGAGGTGCTTAGTGCGGCGATTCCCGCACACCTGCGTGCGGCCGATGGCCAGTGGTTCGCGCTGTCGCTGCGCGATCGCGTGCTGTATGCGCGCAAGGACCTGTCGCTGGCAGGCTTCACCTACGAAGACCTGGCCAAGCCGGAATGGAGGGGCAAGGTCTGCATCCGTTCCGGCCAGCATCCGTACAACGTCAGCCTGATCGCAGCGATGATCGCGCACGCCGGCGAAGCGGCGACCGAGCAGTGGCTGCGCGGGGTAAAGGCCAACCTGGCGCGCAAGGCCGCCGGTGGCGACCGCGAAGTGGCGCGCGACATCCTCGGCGGCATCTGCGAGATCGGGATCGCCAACGCGTACTACGTCGGCCGCATGAAGAACAGCGAGGCGGGTTCCGAGCAGCGCCAGTGGGGCGATGAGATCCAGGTGGTGCGTCCGGTGTTCGCCTCGGCCACGCCCAGCGGCACCCACGTCAACATCAGCGGCGCGTCGGTGGCGAAGTTCGCGCCCAACCGCGACAACGCAGTGAAGCTGCTCGAATACCTGGTCTCGGACGACGCCCAGAGCCTGTACGCCAAGGCCAACTACGAGTACCCGGTGAAGGCGGGCGTGGCACTGGATCCGGTCGTGGCCAGCTTCGGCGAGCTGACCAGCGATCCGCTGCCGTTGCCGCAGATCGTGGCGCAGCGCAAGAAGGCCAGCGAGCTGGTCGACCGCGTGGGCTTCGACAACTGAGGCGCGCGCCGTGCGGCAGATCCTCGATCTGATCCCAACGGCGCGGGCTGAAGACCCGTTTCGAGGAATCGTTGGCCTCAGACTGCCGGGGTGGATGTGACTTGGGATCGAGGAGCCCGCCGGCCATCGGTACGCAAGCGCCATGGCCATGCGGAAGGCCTCGCCATTAAGATTGAGGCCCTGACATGCAGCGGTTCTTGTAATGGCTAGAGCTCTCACCGAAGAAAGCAACATCATGGGGCAGATCCCAGAGGTCATCGCCTGGATGTCGAGCTTGGGCCTTCGCGCCAGAAATTCACGCTATGCGCGCTACGAGGAGCACATCAACGCGTTCTTCAAGCAGGGATACGATCCGGCCTCGGAGGAGGGCGCGCTGCGCTGGCAACATCTCACCCAGGCCTACCGCGAGTGTCTCGATATCTGCCTGGTCTACAGATGCTTCAAGGATGTGCGACACCCGAGCCTGATCAAGACACTTTCCCACGTCATATCCGGTCAAGATGTTCCCGACCCGCATGACGCAGCGGCGTCGCGCAACTTTCTGTTTGAGCTATTGGTAGCTGCCCGCTTTCACCTGGCCGGCTATGCCATCGAGTTTGGTGAGAAAGGGGATGTCGTCGCGCGACGCGGTCCGGTCCTCGTCCGCGCCGAATGCAAGCGGCTGGTCTCGGAAGCGCAACTGGTCAAACGCATCAAATATGCCGCCGGTCAGCTTGAGGAGGTCGTTGACGCGGAGAAGGGCGAGATCGGCCTGATCTTTGTCGATGTCTCGGCCTGCATTGCCTCCGATGCTCGTACGATGGTCGAGACTCGGATTGAGGCAAGAGATGAGATAAGAAATTCTCTCCAACGGCTTGTTGTGCGCAATGGGAACAACCTGGAGACCCTGAATGCAAAGCATCAGCACGTCTCGCACGGCACCTGTTTGGTCGGGGTACTGCCAATCTGGAGCGACGGGGGAGTGCTCAATACATGTATGGGAACGCGGGTTGTCGTTGCAAAGGAGCTCAGCGTCGATAAGTACAACGCGCTCAGGTTCGCCTTGGCGAACTTCGAGGAAGCCTTCGTGAAGGCATTTCATTGATTACGATGTTTCCGGGCAAGCAGTGCATCACAATCCACCCATGACGAACCCAATCAAGCTCACGGACGAGATCTATGTATGCCTGCACGAAGCCGGACATGCATGGGTTACCTACCTTGAAAAGGGGTATGTGGAGTTCGTGGAGTTGTCTGTTGAATCAGACGGAAAGTGCAAAGGAAGAACCCGGGCCAATCGGCCACCGGCGAGCAAGCAGGCCATTGCATGTGGCGGATTCGCTGTGGAGTACCTGCTTTTCATGCGAGATCGCATTGTCGATGAAGATGGTGTACCGATTACTGAGAGCGCCTTCATCAATGCTGCAATGAACAACGCTAGGGAAGACAAGATTTCTTACTTTGGTGTGGATTTGAATGACGCCACGGGCAGGTGGCCAGCGGAGAAGGACGACGCGTTCATGACGGCGGGAATACGCCTGTCCGGCAAGCTTCAGCCGTCCTTTGCCAACATCGAGGCACTGGCCCGTGCCCTGCAATCGAGCAAGAAGGTCGAGCGGACCGAGATCGAACGCATTCTCGGGTTCTAGGACGAATTTCCCTCCCTCACGCTGTTCGCCCGCACCTGCGGTCAGTGGCTGACGACAGCTCTGCAGCTGCGGACGCGTGGTACGCAAGCGCATGACGTCACGCGGCGTCCGCCATTCTGATATGATAATGGTTGTCATTTGCACTTGATCCATTGGCGCTCGTACCGCGAACGCGCTGACGATGCACTCGAACCCTAGCCAGCCTTCCGGGCACCGGATGCGCGCCACCGCGTGGCTGCATCGACACACGCGCCTGGTGGCGGTCACATGCAGCCTTGCGTTGCACCTGATGCTGCTGCTGTTCGCGTTTGGCCAATGGCGCCTGCAGACGCAGCTACCGGTCCTGATCGAAGACCGCGTCCGGATCCAGATGTACCTGGCACCGCCCTCCGCGCCGCCGGTCCCCGTCGCTCCCCAAGAAGCCCCCGTACTCACGCCCGATAGTTCGGCGGCAGAGGATCGACCGGAGCAGGCCGCACCCGCGCCGGCACCGGCGCCCGTGCTGCCGCCTCAGCATGCGCTGCTGATGCCGGCAGCGCAGGAGGTCGGGCCCAGCACGCAATCGAGCAACGGCCCAGCCTCGTCGACCTCAGTGGCGTCAGTGGCTTCGCAAGCGGCAGCGCCCCCCTCGCCATCGCTGCCGCCCGCGCCAACGTTGGCAGGCATGAGCGAGCCGGATTGGGTCGGCGAGGTGCTGGCACGACTGGAGAAGTTCAGGCGTTACCCACGCTCGGCGCAGATGCACGCGCAGCAGGGCGTGGTGTATGTCCGCGCCCGGATCAGCCGAGAGGGCAAGGTGCTGGCCGTGCAGATGCGTTCCAGCAGCGGCTATGCACTGCTGGACCAAGAAGCGCTGGAAACCTTCCGTCGCGCGCGATCGCTGCCGCCACCGCCGCCGGCCCTGCCGGACCCGGTGGAACTGGATGTCCCGGTGGAGTTCTTCCTGCGCTGATGCTGCGGCTTACAACGCCTCGAGGAAGGCGACCAGTGCAGCGCGCTCGTCCTTGTTCAACTGCAATGGCTTCAACAAGGGATCGGTCTTGGGGAACAGCGGATCGTCGAGCTGGTCCGGCTTAGGGCGAGGATGCGCCCCGCCGGCGTTGTAGAAGTTCACGATGCCGCGCAGCTGGGGGAAGGTGCCGTTATGCATCCACGGTCCGCTGCGGGACACGCCGCGCAGGGATGGCGTACGGAATGTGCCGCTATCGCCGGGCATGCCGGTGACCTCGTAGCGCCCGAGATCTTCCAGCTCGCGGCCGCGGAAATGCAGGCCCAGATTGTGGAACTTGTCGTCACTCAACGTCGCGCCGTTGTGGCAATTCATGCATCGGGCGCGGGTGCGGAACAGATGAAGGCCTTGCAGCTCCTGGTCATTGAGCAGATCACGACGGCCGGCGAGGAACCGATCCAGACGACTGTTGCGGGGCGCCAGGCTGCGCTGAAACGTGGCCAAGGCCTGCGCAATCTGTTCGGTCTGGATACGGCGCACGCCGAACACACGGGCGAACGCATTACGGTAGGCGCTATCACGGTTCAGACGCCGCTCCAGCTCCTTGCTGGTGAACGCCATTTCCTTGGCGTCTTCGATGGGATGAAGCGCCTGCTCCTCCAGTGAGGACGAGCGGCCATCCCAGAACAGCGATGTGGCGTAGCCTGACATGGCCAGGCCCATGGAATTGCGTCTGCCGCGCTGGCGGTCGTGTCCAAAGGAGACGCTGCGCCCGTCGCTCCAGCCCAACTGGCGATCGTGGCAGTTGGCACAGGCGATCTGGCCCGAGAGGGAAAGGCGAGGGTCTTCGAACAGCTTGCGCCCCAGGGCGATCTTTTCCGGTGTCGCCGGATTGTCCGCAGGCGCGGGGGGCGTACTCGGCAAGGTCGCCAGCTCTTTCCAGGCCACGCCGGTATCGATGTGCGGGGCCGGCCACTGCGTTGTCGGTTGCGCGTAGAGCAGTCGAAGACAGGCGATCTCCAGGGAGGCGCCCGTGGTTAGGCGCTCATCGCACGGCAAGCGCTCGAGCACCTGACCGTTCTGGGTTTGCGCATGGACGAATGCCGCACCCAGGGCCAGCGGTAAGCCGGCCAAGACGAGAAGGAAAGGGAGGTGTCTGAGCTTCATGGGAGGCGATCAGGCGGGCGTTCGCTTCATGGGAAGCGGCGTGCCGGGAAGTAAGCCGCGCGCCTACGCCGTACGTAGTGCGCGCGGGTGAGGCGCTTGCTCAGAACTTGTAACCCAGCTCAAGCCAGAACGAGCGGCCGGTCTCGTAGTAGCGCGAGGCGTTGGCACTGGTGAAACTGGACTGCGCATACACATTGACCCTGTCCAACACGTTGAACACGTCGATGTTGGCGAACAGCGCATGGCGTCCGGCCAACGGCAACTCAAAGGCCAGGCGCGTATCCCAGGTGAAGGCAGCGCCGAACTCACGCCGATCCCACACATCAACCTGCGCTCCCTGGTACTCGGTGTTGACGCCGGTGTCGCCGATGTCGATGTAGCCAGCGCGATAGCGCAGGAAGTTACTCCAGGTCAGATGCAGTTTGGGTACGTCGGTGATCGTGCTCAGGCGCGCGGTCCAGGGACGATTGAAGTTCTCGACCGGCCGGTCGGAATAGCGAATGAACGCGCCGCGGTACTGGATGACGGGATTGTCGAAGTACCGATTGCCTTCTGCATCGTCGAAGTAGGTCGGGGAGGCGTACTTGACGTCGGTGTAGTCCAACGCCAGCAGGGCGGTGGTGCGCGTGCCCGCAAAGTCGATGCTCTTGAGCGGGGCCACCGTCAAACTGTAGATGTCGGCCTCGCTGCGGCCATCGTTGGTCCAGGTGGTGTAGCTGTTGGACAAGGTGGGATCGTCGGCAGGCTCGCCCAGGGTGGTGCCGCTGACCTGGATGACCTGGTCGCGGCCCTTGCGGTTGACGAACTTGAAGTTGAATTCCATGCCCTGCCAGCGCTGCGCCAGACCAAGCATCAACTCATCGTTGTAGGCGATGTCCAGTTCGCTGAACTTCACGCTGTTGGGTGACTGCGTTCCTACGGACCATGCCTCATCCAGCGAGTTTCGGGCCTCGTTGCGCCAGGTCAGCTGACCCAGTCCCTCGCGCAGGCGCCACGCGGCAATGTTGCGGCCGTAATAGCGGTTGGCACCGGCCCTAATCAGCGTGGTGCCCTGGCCGGTGACGTCGAAGCTGGCGGCCAGTCGGGGCGCCACGGTCGTTTGGTCCATGTACGAATCCTTGTCCACGCGCAGGCCCGGGCGGACCTGCAGGCGACCGATCTGGATATCGTCCTCGGCCCAGAGTCCGACGCTGTTGGTGTCGTAGGCAAAGCGCCCGGTGGTGACACGGGTGCGGCGCGTGAGGAACTGGCCGGGCCAGTTGCCGCTCTCCGTCAGGCCCATGGCACACGTCAGCGTGTCGGTCACGCCCGCGCTGTTGGTGCAGGTCGTGGTGGTCCTAGGTGTGGTGTAGGTGCTGGTCTCATCCAGGCGCGCGTAGTGCGTGGTCTGCGTGGCCAGTTCGAGGCCGGCGCGCACGCGGTGCGTCGAGGTGCCTAGCGATAGCGGGTTCAGCCCGGCAGTCAGCTTGTAGCTGAGCGTCTTCTGCTGCTGTTCGATGTCGCCATTTTCGCCTTCCAACGTGAGCGTCGGGGAGGTGCCCCAGGGCTTGGACGTCGAGCGCCGCCAGGTCATCCAATTACTGGATTCGGTGTCGCGCGAGAGGTCGTAGCGACTCCAGCCCAGCTGTTGCTCCAACTCGCCCCAATCGGCCTGCCAGAATGCTTTCAGGTTGGCCTGCAGGCCATCGCGCACGATCTCGAAATCCGACCCCTGCATGCCCGATCGGAAGTAGCGATTGCGCTCGGGCGCATAGGTCACGCTGCCTTCCACGTTCCAACGGTCGCTGGCCTGCCAGACGCCTTTGACGAACCAGTTGTCGATGCGCAATTCCGAGTTCTTCTTCTCGGCGCTGATCGTATCCTGGTAGTTCTCCTGGTACAGGTAGGTCGGAAGCACCGAGCGCTTGCTCACATAGCTGGCCAACACGCCGAAGTTCTCGGTCACGTGGCCTTCTAGGCTGGCGCGCACGGTTGTCTTCTCGAACTCGGGCTGGTCGCCCCAGCCGGAGGCGTGCTCGAAGCTCTCCCGCATGCGTTCGTCGATGTGATAGTTGGTCCATTCCGAGCGCGACTGCTGCATCGAGAACTTGCCGCTGAGCTCTCGCGAGGGGTTTCGCGTGGTGGCCTCCACCACGCCGCCGTTGAAGCCGCCAAAAGCGGCTGAAATGTTGCTGTCGAGGACGACGATGTCCTGCAGAAGATCCGTATCCAGGGCCATGCCCTGGCTGGAGCCGGGCACGGCGAAGTTGCGGTAAGGCGTCTCTTCCTGGGCCGGATCGATGTCGTTGTTGAAGTTCACGCCATCGACAATGAAGGCGTTCTGATAGAAGTGGGCTCCATTGATGCTGATCTCGGCCGGCTTGATTTCGCCGGGAGTGAAGCTGCTCTGCGCCGCATTGTCGTACTGCACGGCCGGTTGGATTTTCAGCAGGCTGGTGATATCGCCGTTGCCGCTGGCTTGGCTGGCGATGTAGCGCTCATCCAGCGCCAGCCCGCCCTGGTAGGCGATGCCGGGTTGGCCGCCGCCTACGCGCAGGGTGGGCACGGGGATCGCGCCATCGCTGGCGGCTTTTAGCAAGGTGTAGCTCCCATCAGCCCGGGCCGACAACTGCAGGCCCGATCCGGCGAGCAGGCGTTGAAGACCTTCTTGATCACTGACGTTGCCCTGCAGCGCCGGGGCTTGCAGACCCGTGGTCAGCGCCGGGTCGAAGGACAGGGCGATGCCACGCTGGCTGGCGAACAAACTCAAGGAACGTCCAAGCGGACCGGCAGGCAGGTTGACCGGACGCTCGCCCGCGGCCTGAGCTGCGTGGGCGGGTGCACTGTAAAGGGGCAGGGCGGCAGACAGAGCCGCCGCCAGCAAGGTGGCGGGCAGGTAGCGGGAGCGGGAGGTACGGGACATGTGGGGAGGGTCGAGTGGCAGGGATTCGTTGCTTTGCCACGCGAGAACAGAAAAAGGGTCACCCGGCCCGCAACGGCGTTCTCAGCTCGCGTGCAGTAACCGTCGCCAGACGTCTCACCGTGGCCCGACGGTGGTCCAGTAACCGCCCGCGGCCTGCCGAATGTCCAGCGGATAGGTAGAGGTCAGCATCGTCAGGCTGCGCTCGGTGTCGTCCAACGGAAACGCCCCCGAGACCGGGAGCGTGGCCACCGCGGGGTCGCAGCGCAGCAAGCCGCGGCGATAGCGCCCCAGTTCTGCCACGACCTCGCCCAAGGGCAGTCGGTCCGCTGCCAGCATGCCGTGGCGCCAGGCGACCAAACGCTCATCTGCCGCGGTAGCGGTGGCCACGCGGTGCGCATCGAACCAGGCCTGCTGCCCGGCCTGGATGATCGTTGCGCCGATGCCGGCGATGCTGGTGACCCGCACGGCACCTTCCAGCACGGCCACACGACTTTGGCTGTGCTCGCTCAGCACGCTAAAACGGGTGCCCAGGGCGTGCAGCAGGCCGTGAGGCGTGGCAACGGTGAAGGCACGTGCGGGGGACTGAGGATCGGGGGAGGTTTCCACCAGGATCTCACCCCGCCGCAGTTCCAAACGCCGCTGGCGGACATCGAAGGTGATGTCTACTGCGGTATTGGTATTGAGTTCGAGATGGCTGCCGTCGGGCAAGGGCACGGCGCGGCGCTGACCGACGGCCGTGCGCGCGTCTGCGGTCCAAGCAGCCTCATTCCACGCCTTCAACGCCAGCCAGCCACCGGGCGCGCACGCCAGCAGCAGCCCCAGCTGTTTGATCGCCGAGCGTCGGCCAGGGGAGGAGGGACGGTCGAGGACGCGTGCACCCAGCGCCGGCGGAATCTGATCGAGCAACTTTCGCAGCTTCTCCGCGCGCTCCCACGCGCGTGCATGCTCAGGATCACTGTCGCGCCAGCGAGCCAAGGCTGCACGCTCTGCGTCGGTGGCGCTGCCGGAGTTCAGGCGCAGCAGCCAGTTCACGGCCTGATCTAGCACGAGCGGGTCCAACGGTTCGTCCGTGAGAGATGTCATCGGTCAGATCGCGGCCAAACAACCGAGGAAGGCACGTTTCATGTGCCGCTTGACCGTGCTGAGTGAGATGTCGAGGCGGCGGGCGATGTCCTCGTAACCCAGACCCTCGAGCTGCGACAGCAGGAACGCCTGCCGCGCCACGGTTGGCAGGCCATCGAGCATGGCGTCGATCTGCAGAAGTGCCTCACGGACTAGCGCCTGCTCCTCGACCGAAGGCATGACGCTTTGCGGGCAGGCGGCCAGCTGTTCGAGGTAGGCACGCTCCAGCGACTGCCGGCGGCACCAGTTCGCCACCAGTCCCTTGGCCACAATTGTGAGAAAGGCCCTAGGCTCGCGAAGACCGCCCAGATCCCGACCACTCGAGATTCGCAGGAAGGTGTCCTGTGCCAGGTCCGCCGCCGTCTCCCGACACCCCAAACGCCCCATCAGCCAGCCGTGCAGCCAGGATTTGTGGTCGCGATAGAGCGTCTCGACCAGGTGATGTTGGTGGGGCATGGGCGGATGGGTCCAGCCGGATCTACCCCCAAATGATAGTGAGAATCGTTGTCAATTGCCATCCGCGACGGGGAAGGCGAAGGCCCTACATCGCATGCGCCCACGCAGGCATCAGCCCGAGGGCACCGAGCCCCATCCAGACCGCCATGGCGACCATCATTAGATTCTCGGTCAGCGAAACGAAGCCCAGCGGCACGTTGCTCGATCCACCCACGCAGGCACATTTCAGTTCCCGACGGTCGATATACACCGCCTTGAACACCGACATCGCCCCGACTGTGCCGATGAACAGGGCAAGGGGCACCGAGAGCCAATTCAACACGCCGGCAATCATCAGGATCCCCGCCAGGCCCTCGGCAAAGGGATAAAGGTAGGAATACGGCACCCAACGCTTGGCCAGAAGATCGTAGTTGAGGAACATCGTCGCGAAGGACTCGATGTTCTGCAGCTTCAGCAGCGCCAGTACGGCCATGCTGAGCCGATGAACCATTCGCCGGCACGGATTGTGAAGGGTGTGCCGTACATGGCGAGACTCGTCGCAAGCGCAATGAGCAGCGTCATGCCGAAGAGCGCGATCACCGGCTGATAACTGGTTGCCTTGGGATCGGCTACGGGCTTGCCGAAGTAGCGACGCAGATCGTCATAGCCACCGATCCGCTGGCCTTCGATGAAGATTTGCGGCGTTGTCTTGACCTGGTGCTCGTCCTTGAAAGCGTCCACCGCCTCATGCGTGGTCAGCCAGCGGTCCTCGACTTCGTAACCTTGGCGGCGCAGTAGATCCTTCGCCTTCAGACCGTAAGGGCAGACATGCTGGACCATCACCATGCGATACAAGGTGGCGCGCTTGGGGTGCGGTGGGCTTTGAGCGTTCATTGATTTCTCCGGCGAGCGTTTGGCCTCGAATGGCAGTCATCCTAAACTCCGTACCATAGTACGGAGTCAAGCCCATGAGCCTATCGATCAAGAAGTACGCCGAAGCAGGGGGCGTCGGCGTCGAGACCGTCCGCTTCTACCAGCGCAAAGGGCTGCTGGAGACGCCTGGAAAAGAGGTCGGCATGCGCCGCTACGGCGAGGCAGATATTCGCCGCCTGAGGTTCATCCGCATGGCGCAGCACGCTGGATTCACGCTTGAGGAAATCAGGGAGTTGTTGGCGCTGGACTCAGGTCAGGATCGGCAACGGGCGCGCGAACTGGCCCAGACCAGGATCGCCAAGCTCAATGAACAGATCACGCAGATGGAACAGGCGCGCAACTACCTGCAAAAGCTGGCTCGGCAATGCACCTCGAAGGCGTCTGGACCTTGCCCGATTCTGGCGTCCTTCGATGGTTAGTCGCCGGCGAGCCCTTAATAGAGAGGGCTGAGCGTCCCACTTGCCATCGCAAAAGCTGGCCGGCATTCACGGACGCCCGCTTTCGACCCAAAGCAGCCCCCGCAGTTGGCGCGCCTCGCTTCTCTCGGTTGGGTTGCACGTCTACTTGTTGGGCGACCCAGCCAACCATAAGATCGAACTGTACAAAGGGACAGCCCGTCATACGACGCGCTGTGAATAAGTCGCATATTCGGGTCCGTGGACCCGGTTCTAAGATAGTTAGGGATGACATGACACTTGTGATTGCAGGAATGAAAGACAATGAAACGGCATTCTTCTGTGCCGATAGCACCATCTCCAGTAATGGAAGAACCTTGCTGGGCGGATTTCGAAAAATCTACTCAATTCCAGTCATAGCATGGCAGCCCTACTTCATTGGGGAAACGTTCAAAGACTACTTGCAGGAGCACACTTCCACTCAGTGCGTGATTACATTCTCTGGAAACACGCTAACTGCACAACATCTTCTCAATAGCATCACTTCGCATCTATCGAAGCTGAGACTTAGTTGGTGCTCAACAAAAGCTTCGTACGTGATCCTGCGCCACTGCGACGCCAGGAATGAGCTATTCAAGGATGGGCACCTGTGGGACGAATCAATGTTTCTGGAGAGTGATTTTCAAGGACTCCTGACCTGCGACCTGATCTTTGACATCATTTTATACAGCGTAAATGAGGCCATTTCTTCAGCCCGAAAGTACAAGCTGGATCAGGATGGATATAACTCATTGACTACAGCATTTATTGCCGCAGCGTACGACCCGGCAAGAAGACAAGCCAAACTGGCGCGCTTTGATATGAAGAGTGAGATAAGTGAAGATGGATATCTCAATCCCGTTTTCGAGCTGACACATTTATCGAATCAAGACGTTTCGCAGATTGGAGACTCTCACCTCATAGGCGAACAGGACGAGATTCGTCGAATTTCTGAGCGGGACGGCGTATCAATTGATCACGCAAGCTTCAAGCACTTGCTAGAAAAGATCGACTCAAGCCTAGACGAAGGAAGGCGTTCTGTTGACTATCCTGCTGTCATGAAGCACTTCAAGTCGGGTGAGCTCAGTGTTGTTAGGCATGTTAAAAGCCGCTAGAGCAATCAACATGTGAGTCAGCGCTATCAATTTTTTTCCAGCCGACGCCGCTTTATGGCGCAGCTTGACCGTCGGCACTCTTGATGGCTCGCTATTGGCCGATAGTAGACATCCGCGAGTTCCTTAGGCGTTGGAGCTCTGCGTTGGCTGGCGTAACGTCGAAAGAATCACGCAATCGGCCCGCTGTCCGCCACGGCAACTAACGATGACGCGCTCCAGTTCATCGGCCATCCGGCGAAGATCTTCCTGGCGCGCGCGAATATCGATCAGATGTTTCCGCGCCAGACGGTCGACGTCGTCGCACGACATGCGCTCATCGCTGGCCAGTTGCAGGAGGCTGCGGATCTCTTCCAGGCTGAAGCCCAGATCACGCCCCCGTGCAATGAACCTCAGTCGCTCGATGTCGACGCTCGTATATACCCGATAGCCACTGTCCGTCCGCGTAGGGTGGGGTAGCAGTCCGATCTTCTCGTAGTAGCGAATGGTTTCAAGGTGACATCCGCTGGCCTCGGCGGCCTGGCTGATCTTCATGGGAGACGGGCTTGACTCTGTAGTTGCTACAGACTTTACGCTAGTCCGGTCCCACTGTGCCCATAGGTCCTCGACGGAGAGCGTGCAATGTCTGAATGCTGTGGCTGCGGCAAGGTCGTGGATGTGGCGCGTATGCAAGCCAAGCAGCGCCAGGTGCTGGTCATCGTGCTGATCATCAACCTTGCGACCTTCGCCATGATGGCCTTGGCGGCCTGGCGCTCCCATTCGTCCTCGTTGCTATCTGGCAGTCTGGACAACTTGGGCGATGCGTTGACCTATGTTGTCAGCTTGGCTGTGGTGGGTGCGTCTGCGCAAATGAAGGGTCGCGTCGCATTGCTGAAGGGCTTTCTGATCCTGGGGGCCGCTATAGCGGTGGGTGTGCAGATCGTATGGCGCTTGGCCAATCCCCAGATCCCGCTCTTTGAGAGCATGGGCGTGGCCGCGTTGCTGAATCTGGGCGCTAACGCGGTATGTCTGTGGCTGCTGACCCCGTATCGCTCAGGCGACATCAATATGGCCTCGGCGTGGGAATGCTCGCGCAACGACATCTACGAAGGTTTCGCCGTCATCCTGGCCGCGCTGCTGGTTTGGGTGTTTGGCGCAGGATGGCCCGATCTGCTGATCGCGGCCGCGCTGCTCATTCTGTTCCTGCGTTCGGCAACCCGGGTGTTACGCGCGGCGTGGAAGGAGAGCCGGCCCAATCCGGCCCGCTCTCAACCATTGGGTCCGCAGCACGAATAGTCCTGCGGACACGACCCAGCAAATGAGCACGGTTACGACGTCGTGCGAGAGGAAATGCGCACCCCGTAGCTGTTGTCCAATGCCAAACACCAGACCGATACCCGCGCCCAGCGCCAGCCCCATCCATCGGTACCGGGGGGCGACTTCGGCAAAGAAGAAGTACAACGCAAGCCATGCGTATCCACTGCTTGCATGTCCGGCAGGGAAACAACCCCCTGCCAGCATCCGGGAATCAAACAGCGTGATGTAGGGATGCGTTCCGCCAAGCCCCACGATGCTCCACGGACAGTCCAACCCTGAGTACCGTTTCAGAATGGACACAAGCGCTGTGGAGATGACAAGGGCCAACAACAGCCTGATCGCAGGCCCGCGCCACCGCGTGAGCAGGGGGCGCAAGTAGCTCAGCGCGATCAGGATGAGAACCGACAGTGCTCCCAGCCCGGTCATCAGCCGGCCGGCTTTGTGGATGATCCGCTCCGTCCAGAATCCGTTCTTGTAGATCCACTCATTTCCTCCGGACGAGTAGATCCACGAGGCGATCCTCATATCCCATTCACCGGTTAGAACGAGGGCAAGCGCCGTGAGCACAGCGGTAGGCAACACCAGGCCCAGCCATCCACTAAAGTGAATTGCCGTTGGATGGCCGCGCTCGAGCGTACCGGTTGCATCCACGGCAAGGCGGGCGCAGGCGGTCTGGGCGCAGGTCTCTTCAATCATTGACGCTCTCGCGCGTAGTGGCCTTGGTTGACCCTCGCCGCGTTCAACGGTCGCGCCCCCCCAGATCACCTTCAGGCCGCGCGTTGCTTGAATCTGACCCTCCTCGACCGGTGCGCAGATCCAGATACAAGCTGTACGCGGCCGTGAAAGCCGGCAGCAGGTTCTGCAGGACACCGACCGCGTCCTGTTTGGAGGAGAACAGGAAGTAGCTCAACGCCATCAAGCTACCGCACAAGCTCATGTACCAGAACAGGCGCGGGATCACCGGTCGGCCCGCACGCCTGGACGCTACGAACTGGACCAGCCACCGCACCCCGAACAAGGCCGCGCCGGTCAGACCAATGAGCTTCCACGGCGTGGTGTGCAAGCCCGTCCAGCTCAGCCACAGGATTTCCTGGTCCATGACGTTCATGACTTGGGGCCGGCGCTAAGCTCGCTGGTGGCGGTCACGTGGCTGCGCTGGATCAGCCAGGCCACGCCCATCAGGTCGCGGATGCCCACCAGGGCACGGCCCAGGTTGGTGTACTTGGACTGGCCCGATCCCCGCGGTCGGTGAGTGACCGGCACACTGAGCGTCTTCCAGCCGGCGCGCTGCATCAGTGCCGGCAGGTAGCGGTGCATGTGATCGAAGTACGGCAGGTCCAGGAAGGCAGCGCGGTCGAACAGCTTGATGCCACAGCCGGTATCGGGCGTGTCATCCCGCAGCAGCGATTGCCGGATGCGATTGGCCCAGCGCGAAGCCCAGCGCTTGCTGGCCGTGTCCTTGCGCTCGGTGCGCCAGCCGGCGAACAGCCGTACCTGCGGTGACGCGGCCTGGCGAGCCGCTAGCAGCTTGAGGATATCGGCTGGATCGTTCTGGCCATCGCCATCGAGCGTGGCGATCCAGGGCGAGAACGCGTGCTTGACGCCATTGCGGATGGCGGTGCTTTGCCCACTGCGTTGATGGTGCAGCAACACCCGCAGTTCGGGTACCTCGACTTTGAGCCAGCCGAGCACCTCGCGTGTGTCATCGTCGGAGCGATCATCCACACAGATGATGTCGAAGGCGATCTTGCCGCGCAGGTGGTGAACCACCTCCTGCACGAGCGGCCCGATGTTGCCGCGTTCGTTGAAGACGGGAATGACGACCGACAGACTGGGCATCCGGGGCAGTGACGGGCTTTGCATGGCGAAGGACTCAGCAGTGAGGCGTGCGGGAAAGGAGGGGAGAAGTCAGTCTTCGCTGACATCGGCTGACCACGTGGCCGGGACTTCGCAGTCCGCGATCCAGGCCGTGCCCGGTGCAAGAATCCAGGCGCGTCGATTGGAGGCGCCGATGTCGATGACCTGCGTTGGATCCAGGCAAGGCCCAATGGCTTCCTTGCGCAGGAACAGCCAGCGTCGCGTGGGGTCCTGCAGCAGCCAGGTGTGCGCCTGCTGCCATTGCTCTACCCAGGGCTTCTTGAAACCGAACTCGGTAACCGGTCGGTCGGCCTGGAGCAGGTGCTGTTCGCGCCAGCCGAGCATGGCCAGTTCCGCATCCAGATCGATGGTGGCCTCCACGCGCTGCATCAGCGCTTTGGCAGAACTGTCAGGACTGAGCGCCGGCATGAATCCCACGCCATAGGCGATCCACAGCGAGGCGGTGACTGCCACCAGCGCAAACACCACCCGCCGGCGTGCGGCGACCATCACGACCAGGCTCACGACGGTGAAGGCCAGCAGCCAGCCGCTGACCTGCTTGACGGTGCTCATGTCCATGCCGCGTCCGTCGAGCAGGCCTTGCACCCGCTCGGGCGAGGCGGTCAGCAACCACAAGCCCAAAGCGCCCGTCAGGGTGACCACGACCGACAGGTATGACCACAGCACCGCGCGTACGCCATGCCGGCGTAGCAAGCCGGCCAACAACGGCGATGCGGCGAGCGCCAGGGCAGGCAGCATCGGGAAGATGTAGACCTCGCGCTTGCCCGGGCTGGCACTGAAGAAGACCAGCACCAGCAGCGTCCAACCGAGCAGCAGCGCGTAACGCGGATCCACGCGACGCAAACGCCGCCACCACGCCGGCAGCAACCACGGCGCGAGCAGCACACCCGGCAGCCACAGCGTGAGCATGGTCTGCAGGTAGTACCAGGCGGGTTTTACGTGGTGCCAGGCATTGGCGTAGCGGGTGCCAGTCTGCTTGAACAGCATTTCCCGCGCGTAGGTGTGCAGGGCCGGATCCGATGAGGCCGCCACCGTGGCCAGCATCGGTACCAGCCACACACCCGCGCCCAGCACAAAACCCGCAATGCCGGCCAGCACATGCACCCCTCGGTGCGAGGGCAGGGGGTGGGGCGACTTCCACCGCACCCACAGCCAAGGCAGGAATACCAACAACGGCAGAAAGCCCACGCCCTTGGTGACCGTGCCCAGGCCGGCGGCGAAGGTGCCCACCATCAGCAGCCAGGGGCTGGGCTTTTCCAGCAGGTAGCGCACCAGCGCCCATAGCGAGAGCGTGGTCATGCCCACCAGCACCATGTCGATCTGCGCGCGCTTGGCTTGCAGCACGAACTGCAGGCAGACGAACAGGCCCAACACGGCGTAGTCGGCCGTGCGCTTTCCCCACAGGCGCCGGGCAAGATCGCCGGTCAGCCACAGCGTCAGCAGCGCGGCCAGCAAGGACGGCAGCAGGAATGCCACATCCCAACTGCGCACCAGCACATAACTGGCCGCCTGCAGCCACATGAAGGTGGGCGGCTTCTCGGCGTAGAGCTCAATCCCGCGCTGCGGGAACAGCCATTGGCCGGTCTCCACCATGGTCTTGGCCGCCAGTACGAAGCGTGGCTCGTCTGCGGGCATCGGCTCGCGTAAGCCCAGGCCGGCCAGCAGCGCCGCGATGACCAGCAAGATCAGCAGCCACGTCTGGCCAGAGGAGAGGTCGCTAAGGGAATGACGCATCGGCGTATCGCTCGTGCAAACAGAGGAAAAAAGAGGAACCTTCGGTGCGGGACCGCGCGATCTAGAAGCGGCGTCGACGCTTTCGTCCGCCCTGCGGCGGCCCGGAGGGGCCTTTGCGCGAACGCGGCGACGTCCCGTCCGGTGGGGACGGCCGGTTCTGATGGCGGGGAAAGGGATTGCCGAAGCTCTCGATCACCGGCGATGACAGGGCGCGTGCCTGCTCGATCGAAGCTCTGAACTTGGCGGCCGACACCCAGGCCGCGATCGCTGCCAGGGCCGACGTCACCCCCAGCCACGGCGCGGCGCCCTGCATGCCCGTGCGGGTGGCGACAGCCGACTGCAGGACCGCGGTGATGGCGAACAGGGCGCCGTAGATCACGCTCAGCACAAGGCCCGTGCGCCGCCGACGCCCCTGCGTGGCCTGCAGGGGTCTGGCCATCAGCGCTGCCGCGATGGCCAGCGCATAGAACGGCGCCTCCAAAGCGGCGACCACCGTGCCGGCAGTGCCCACGGACCGATAGGCGATGAGCAAGCCCAGCACCATTACCGGGGCGGCCACCAGCAACTCACGCGGGCGTGGCCGCATCGCAGCCGCGAACTCGGACAGATACCGGCGATCGTCGCGCTTGAACGCCACCAGCAGATCCAGCGCATGCAGGGTGACCACCACCCAGAACAGCGCGCCGGTCAGCACCACCGTGCTGCTGAGGATGACGGTCAGGCCATCGGGGTGGGGAATCGACATCGCCGATTTGAGGCCCCAGCCCACCGCAAAGATCAGTGCTGCTAAAAGGATGTACGCCATATCAACCTCCAGCCCGATGACATCAGCTGGCCAAGATGGCCAGCCATGTCAGGGCGGTAACCGCCAACGTCATGAAAACCGCAGCCGAGCCCATGTCTTTGGCACGACCGGCCAGTTCGTGATGCTCGGGGCCGTAGCGCTCGATGACCGCCTCGATCGCCGAGTTGAGTAGTTCGACCGGCAGCACCAGCAAGACCGTGGTGGCCAGCAGGGCGCGCTCTACACCGGTCTCGCCCAGCAGCAGGCCCAAAGGGGCAAGCACCAGGGCGAGCACAACCTCGAGCCGAAAGGACGACTCATGCAGCCAGGCCGCACGCAGTCCTTGAGCAGACCAACGTGCCGCCATCATCAAACGCTTGGGACCACGCGGCAGGTGGCCATAACCGTCAGCCATGGGAAATTCCTTCAGAAGAAGTGGGTGCCTGCTCCAAGCGCGAGGCGCGAAGCGGCCGAAGGCCCGGCAACAGATGCCGGGCAAGAGGTGAGGGGCCATACGGGAGCCTCATGGCGAGGCTCCTGCCGTGGTCTGGCATCCCGAGAACACATCCAGCTTCGGGTCGTAAGCCGTGGTGCTGACCTGCATCAGACCGAGCACCGAATGGAACAAGTTGTCGTGACTGATCGGCTGGCTTGCCCGACTGCGCACACACGCGGTGTTGACGCCCTTGCCGCTGGCCATGCCCGGTGAGAGCCAGGCCACCATCGGCACCTTGATCTGGGTGTCCGGCGCAATGGAGTAGGGCAAGCCGTGCAGATAGACGTTGCCCTCGCCCAGCGACTCGCCGTGATCGGAGACATAGATCATCGCCGTGTCGTGCGTGGTGTCCTGCGAGAGCATCTGGATCGTCTTGGACAGGAAGTCATCCGTTTCCAGGATGGCGTTGTCGTAGGCGTTGACGATCTCCTGCCGCGTGCAGCTGCCAAGATCCGCGGAACGACAGTCAGGCCGGAACTGGCGCAGCGCTTCCGGATAGCGCTTGAAGTACGCCGGCCCGTGATTACCCAGTTGATGCAGGACCACCACCGTGTCGCCGGGGTTGTCATCGATCACATCGTGCAAGCCCTGCAGCATCACCGCATCACGGCAGGCTTGGTCATCGCACAGCGAGCTGTCCGGCGGCTTGCGGTAGGACTCGAAGGACAAGCCATCGCAGACGCCCTTGCAGCCGGTCTGGTTGTCCCGCCACAACGTCTTGACGCCGGCCCGCTCCAGCACGTGCAGCAGCGACTCGGAGCCCACGATGTTCTCGCGGTCGTAGTTGCGCCGGCCCGCAAGGGAGAACATGCAGGGCACGGAGACTTCCGTGTTGGACCCGCACGCGGTGACGTCGCTGAAGTTGATGACATTCAACTTCGACAGCTGTGGCGTGGTCTGCCGTTCGTAGCCGTTGAGTCCCCAGTTCTGGGCGCGCACGGTTTCACCGACTACAACCACCAGCAGGTGGGGTTTGGTCGATGGCGCATGCACCTGTTGCTTGGCATCGGCAGCCACCACTTTCCGTGGGCCCTTCGGACTCTTGGCTTCCTCGCTGAGTACGCGGGAGATGGAGACGATGTAATTGCCCGGCGCGATCAGATAGCGAAGCGCCTTGTCATTGCGCATCAGCGATGACAGGTCCTGGAAGGTCGCCATCACCCCGACGCAGGCAATCAGCAACATCGCGCCCAGGAAGAACGTGCGCCGCAACAACGCTCGCTTGATCGACACCCGAGGAAAGTGCACCAGCCACAGCGCGGCGGCAGGCAGCACGCCCATCAACAGGACGGTCCCCAGCATGTCCCACGTCAGTAGCTCGCGCGCCTCCTGCGTATCGGTCCTGATCACGTTCCGGACCATGCTCGGATCCAGATAGACCGCGTACGTGCTGGCGAAGTAAGCCGCCGAGGCGGTGGCCACCAGCAGGACCGCCAGAACAGGTCGGGCAATCCAGCGGTTGAGCACCACGCCGAACAGCAACGCATGCAAGCCGACCAGGGCGGCGGTCACCCCGATGTAGAAACGCAGCTCTCGCGCGCCGCTCAGGACGCCTGACTCTTTGACACTGGCCCAGAAGGCGCCGTTCGCGCTGACCGCAAAGAAGATGGCAACCATCAGGATGACCAGCTCCAGGCTCAGCGCCACCCGCCAACGCGGACGGTGTGCGCTTGTTGAACCTCGGAGCGATGCGTCTTGGAATCGGGCGAACACCTTGCGGAAACTCGCTCGATTCCGGTCAGGCATGGCCCACCTCGCTTTTGCACGAGGTGCGTTCCACCTGCAAGGTCACGTCGTGGATATCGAACTGCTGCTCGATCACCCGGGTGAGCTCGACCTGGATCGTCTCCGGATCGGGCACATCGGCGGCCAGCACGATGTGGGCCGTCAGCACGACCTGGCGCGTGCCCAACGACCACACATGAAGGTCGTGGACCTCTTGCACGGCCGGCATCTCGATCAGCCGCTTACGGATGGCCGCCACATCCATGCCTTCCGGAACGCCTTGCATCAGGACATGCCCGGCCTGCCGGAGCAGGGTCCAGGTACGGGGCAGCACCCACAGGCCGATCAACACCGCAATGATCGGATCGACCAGTGTCCAACCCGTGACCTTGATGACGATCGCGCCAATGATCACGCCCACCGACCCGAGCATGTCGCTCCACACCTCCAGGTAGGCACCCTTCACATTCAGGCTGGTGCCACTGCCGGCGCGTAGCAGGCGCATGGAGATCAGGTTGACGATCAAACCCAGGATGGCGATGACCAACATGCCCGTGGAGGCCACTTCCGGCGGCTCACGAAAACGTCCCACCGCCTCCCACAGGATGTAACCGGCGACCACGAACAACAGGCCGCCGTTGATGATCGCGCCGATGGCTTCCATACGGGCATAGCCATAGGTACGGCGAGCATCGGCCGGACGTCGACTCATACGCACCGCGATCAAGGACACGGTGAGGGCGATGACATCGGTCATCATGTGCGCCGCATCGGACAGCAGCGCCAAGCTATTTGTTACCAGACCGCCGATGATCTCGGCGATGAGGAACGTGGAAGTCAGGCCGAGCGCCCACCATAGGGGCTTCTCGTACCGGATCTCGGACGTTCCATGATCATGCCCTGTGCTCATGCGTGTTCTCCTGGGAACAGATGCAAAAGAGCGGCGAGGAACGGGGTAGGGCGGCGGTGCGTACACCGCCGCCGTGCCCTGTCACGATTTCATGTGCGCCGGGGTGCGATTGAAGCGGGTGTGCACCCACCGGTAGAACACCGGCAGTACCACCAGCGTCAGCAATGTGGAGGAGATGATTCCGCCGATGACCACGGTGGCCAGCGGACGCTGCACCTCCGAGCCGGCACCCACGTTCAGCGCCATCGGCACGAAGCCCAGCGAGGCCACCAGCGCGGTCATCAGCACCGGTCGCAAGCGGGTCAGCGCGCCTTCGCGAATGGCTTCGGCCATCGGCTGACCGCTCTCACGCAGGCTGCGGATGAAGCTGATCATCACCAGGCCGTTGAGCACCGCCACACCCGAGAGCGCGATAAAGCCCACGCCGGCCGAGATCGACAGCGGAATCCCGCGCAGCGCCAACGCCAGCACGCCACCGGTCAAGGCCAGCGGGACACCGCTGAAGACGATGAGCGCGTCCTTGGCCGAACCAAAGGCCATGAATAGCAGGGCAAAGATCAGCACCAGGGTCACCGGCACCACGATGGACAGACGCTTACTGGCCGAGATCAGCTGCTCGAAGCTGCCGCCGTATTCGATCCAGTAGCCGGTAGGCACGGTGACCTGCTTGTCGATGGTGGACTGCAGTTCGGAGACGAAGCTGCCCAGATCGCGGTCACGGACATTGGCGGTCACGATGATGCGCCGCTTGCCGTTCTCACGATTGATCTGGTTGGCTCCCTCGGAGATCTCCACGCGCGCCACCGAACTCAGCGGTACGACCTGTGCCTGCGCGGCGTTGGCCTGCGTACCCACCGACTCATCAGCCTGGTTGGCCGCAATGGCCGCCGTCAGCGAGATGGGCAAGGCGGAGAGCGCCGTGGGATCCAGTCGCTGCTGTTCTGGCAAACGGACCACGATGTCGAAGCGTCGATCGCCCTCGAACAGCTGGCCGGCGACTTCACCCCCGATGGCGGTGGCCACGTTGCGCTGCACGTCAGCCGGATTCAGGCCATAGCGCGCCAAGGCATCCCGATCGGGCAGCACCGAGAGCATGGGCAGGCCAGCGGCCTGTTCCAGACGCACGTCGGCCGCACCCGGTACGGTCCGTGCCGCCGCCTCCAGCTTCTGGCCCACTTCCAACAACGTGTCCAGGTCATCGCCGTACAGATTGATCGCCACGTCCGCACGCACGCCCGAGATCAGCTCGTTGGTGCGCATCTGGATCGGCTGGGTGAACTCGTAGTTGTTGCCGGGGATCTTCTTCATCTCCGCCTCAACTTCGGCCACCAGATCCGCCTTGAGCTTGCGCGGGTTGGGCCACTGATCACGCGGCTTGACCATCACGAAGGTGTCCGCCACCGAGGGCGGCATCGGGTCGGAGGCGACCTCAGCCGTACCGATCTTCGACCACACGCGCTCCACTTCCGGGAACTGCAGCAGGCGTTCTTCCACGATGCGTTGCATGCCCAAGGACTGGGTCATGCTGGTACCGGGAATACGCATGGCCTGAAGCGCGAAGTCGCCTTCATCCAGGCTGGGAACAAACTCGCTACCCATGCGAGAGGCGAGCAGGCCACTGCCAACCAGCAGGGCGATCGCGCCGACGGCCACCAGCTTGCCGCTACGCAGGCTCAGATCCAGCAAAGGCTCATAGCGCCCGCGGAACCAGCGCATCAGCCAGTTTTCCTTCTCTTCGACCTTGCCACCGAGCAACATCGCCACGGCAGCCGGTACGAAGGTCAGGGACAGGATCATCGCGCCCGTCAGCGCCAGCACCACGGTGATGGCCATCGGGTGGAACATCTTTCCTTCCACACCGGTCAGGGCAAAGATCGGCAGGTAGACGGCGGTGATGATGCCCAGACCGAACAAGCTCGGACGGATCACTTCAGCCGAGGCGCTGGAGGCCACTTCAAAGCGCTCTTCCAGCGTCATCTCACGCCCGAGTTCATGCTGACGTTCGCCAAAGCGACGTAGGCAGTTCTCGATGATGATGACGGCACCGTCCACGATGAGACCGAAGTCCAGGGCGCCCAGGCTCATCAGGTTGGCCGACACGCCGCCACGCGCCATACCGGTCAGGGTGAACAGCATCGACAGCGGAATCACCGCGGCCGTAATCAACGCCGCACGGAAGTTACCCAGCAGCAGGAACAGGATGACGATGACCAGTAGCGCGCCTTCGATCAGGTTCTTGGCGACCGTGGTAATCGTGCGATCCACCAGCGAGGTGCGGTCGTACACCGGCGTGGCGGTCACGCCCTTGGGCAGACTCTTGGCCGCTTCCTGAAGCTTGGCGGCCGCGGCTTGGGAGACGTCACGGCTGTTGGAACCCACCAGCATGACCACCGAACCGAGCACGACTTCGTGGCCATTCTGGGTCGCCGCACCCGTACGCAGTTCTTCACCGTCGGCCACATTGGCCAGATCACGAACCCGAATCGGCACGCCATCACGACGGGTGACGACGATCTTCTGGATGGCGGGGATGTCCGAGACCTGGGCCGGTACACGCACCAGGAACTGCTGGCCGTTACGTTCGATGTAGCCGGCGCCCACGTTCTGGTTGTTGGCCTGCAGGGCCGTCACTACATCTTCAAAGGTCAGGTCCAGCGAGCGCAGCTTGGCCGGATCGGGCGTGACGTGAACCTCACGCTTGAAGCCGCCCATGGTGTTGACTTCGGTCACACCGGGAACGTTGCGCAGCTGCGGACGAATCACCCAGTCTTGCAGCGTGCGCAGATCGGTGGCGGTGTAGGGCGTGCCATCGGGTTTGCGGGCTTTGGGATCAGCATCGATGGTGTAGGAGAAGATCTCGCCCATACCGGTGGCAATCGGACCCAGGGTGGGTTCGATACCTTCGGGCATTTGCGCCTTCACCTGCGCCACGCGCTCGGAGACTTGCTGACGAGCAAAGTAGATGTCCGTCCCGTCCTTGAACACGACGGTGACCTGGGACAGGCCATAGCGGGAGATCGAGCGGAAGTACTCCATCTTCGGCAGACCGGCCATGGCCGTCTCGATGGGGAAGGTGACGCGTTGCTCCGCTTCCAGCGGCGAGTAACCGGCCGCTTCGGTGTTGATCTGAACCTGGACGTTGGTGATGTCGGGGGTGACATCGATAGGGATCTGACGGGCACTCCAGATGCCGATGGCGATCAAGGCCACCGTCAACGTCATGACCAGCCAGCGATGATTAATCGCGACTTTTATGATTTTTTCGAGCATGACGGTCTCCTTAGTGCGCGTGTGTCGCGCCGGACTTTTCGATGTCCGCCTTGACCAGGTAGCTCTGGGTCACCACGATGTCCTCGCCGGCCTTCACGCCTTCCAGCACGGCCACTTGCGTGGAGTCACGATCACCCAGCTTCACCGGCCGCGCCGTGTAGGTATCGCCGTCACGCACAAACACCACGTCCTTGCCGTCCATGCTCTGGATGGCCGACTGCGGAATCACAACGCCCGCATCGCTGGTGGACATCGTGATTTGCGCTTTGACTGCAGTGCCTGGACGCCAGAAGCCATCCTCGTTGGGCAGTGCGGCACGGGCGACCAGGCTCTGGCTCGCCGTTGACGTGCTAGGCAGCACGCGTTCGATGGTCGTCGTAGCGCTGACGTTGTCGTACAGGCGACTGACCGTGACGGCCACGCCCGGACGCAGGTACTGCGCATCGGCCCCGAACACGTGCAGGTCGACCCACACCTTGGACAGGTTGCCGATCTCAAACAGCGGCTGGCCTTCGGCGGCTACGCCACCGACACTGCCTTGTCGACTGAGGACAACGCCGCTGATCGGTGCGGTGATGGTGTAGGTGGTGAGGCTGAGATTGCTGTGCACCACGGCCAGCGCCTGGCCTTGACGCACGGTATCGCCCACGTTGGCGCGCAGGGCACGCACCACGCCCGGGTAGCGCGCAGTGACCTGGGCCACGCCGCCTTCCATCGGCGTCAGCACGCCTTGGACTTCCAGTTCGTTCTTGATGGCACCCTCACTGACCTTGGCCACTTTCACGCCACTCTTGTCAGCTTCTTCCTGCGGGATCGTGGTCTTCTCGGCACCTTCTTCTTCATGACCGCCGGCTTCCTCACCGTGGCCAGCTTCCCCTTCCTCGTGCCCGGCTTCGCCTTCGGCGCCGTGATCGTCGCCCTTAGCGCTGGCCTCTTTGGCAGGCGCCGTTTTCTCTTCCGTGGCGTCCTTGGAACCACCGCAAGCGGCCAGCATCAGGACAGCGCCCAGCAGCAACGTCGGAGCTGCAATCTTTGCAACGTTCTTCATGTGGAAATCCTTATGGGGTGGTGGTGCCGCTGGCGACGATCGGCTGCCCGGTCAGGCGCTGGATCTCGATCAGGGCAGCTTGTGCATCGACGGCCACTTGCAGCTGGCGCACGCTGGCTTCCACGCGTTGCGCCTGCAGCTGCGACCACTCCAGATAGCTGATCGCACCGGCTTTCCACGCGTACTCGGCGGCCTTCTCAGCCTTCTCCAAGCGCGGGATCACGTCGGTACGCAGGCGACCGACTTCCAACCGTGCCGTGGAGTAATTGCCGTAGGCGTTGGTGAGCGCGGAGTACAGATCGATGCGCAGGGACTCGCGTTCGATCGGCGTCATGGCCAGTTCGGCTTCAGCCGCCCGGATGCCCGGTGCGGCACGGCGTGCCGACCCCAGCGGAATGCTGATGCCGGCCATGAACCCCACATCGCTGGTGGCACGGTTGTAGCGTCCACCGGCCTGCCACTGCAGATCAGGCGTTGCTTGCGTGCGGGCCAGGCGTAGCTGAGCCTCACGCACACGCTCCACACCCGCCAACTCAGCGAGTTCGGGCGTGTTCTGCAGGTAGTCACTCAGTGCATCGAAGCTCTGCAGTTCCGGCAGCACCAAGGGATTGCCCGCGGCCACGGTGAAGCTGGGCGTGCGCTCATTCCACAGGGCCGCCAGGTTCTGGCGCGTGGCCGCTTCATCGGCAATGGCACGATCCCGATCCAGCTCGGCCGTGGCCAAGGCAGCCTGTGCGGTGAGCACGACAGACTCGGGCGAGGCACCGGCGGTCAGGCGGGTACGTGCCGCATCGACAGCGCGCCTGCGTTGGACGATGTCCAACTCGGCGATGCTCTTGCGCTTGGTCGCCGCGGTAACCGCTAGATAGCGCTGCGCCGTCTCGGCCAGCAGGTCCAGCCGTGCCATTTCGCGCTGCGGCGCCAACGTATCAATGTTGGCCAACGCCAGGGCTTGCCGGGCATTGAGCTTGCCGCCGCGCTCGATCACCCCGGCCAGGGTGACGGTGAGCTCGGCCTCGCTGAAACCGCGATAGTTGCCGGTGCCGAGCGTGTTTTCGATGGTTGCGCCGAGTGTCATCGGGGGCTTGAGGGCCGCCGATGCCAAGTTGGCATCCAGGACCTGACGACGTCCGTCGAAGATGCGCAGGTCAGGGTGTGTCGTGGCAACGCGCGCGATGGCGTCGTCCAACGAAAGGGTAGAAGAAGGCGCCGTCCCCGTCTGCGCGTACGCAACGGGCACGACCAAAAAGGCAGCGCATGCTGCCAGTCGCAACCACATGAGGTATCTCCGATTAGGCGAAAAAACGATGCACCGGCAAGCCGGCGTGCAGCGTTAGGCCGTAATCGGAGGACGGGTCAGGGACAGCGGCTGCAGGGAATCCAGCGGCTGGATCTCGTGCACAGGCGCGATCGCCTGAGGAGCGAGCGGTTCGACCACAAGGGCGGGCGAGGGAATAGCCACCGGGTGGCCGCAGGCATGGGCGCCATGGACCAGCGCGTGCAGCAGATCGCCGGCCGAACCCTCGTCCTGATCGCCGGCATCCTGATCAACCACCGCGCTGGTGGCGTCATCGCTGACATCGCAGTGCTCGGGATCGGCATGATCGGCCACGGCCTGGGCCGACTCGTGGATATCGCCCACGGCCGCCAGCACCGGATTGGCCACCACCGCGAACAACAGCAGTGCCAGCGCCGGCAGGCGCAGGAATCGGCTGAGTTGGCGTAGGGCACGCGTCATGGTGCGCGCATGGTAGTCAGTCCCTTGCGCGTTAGACAATCACGCAATTCAGGAAACTGTCATCGCGCTGCAGCGTTAGGGTGTAACAGCGCTTGGCGTGCGCGACCGGGTTGGGTATCGTCGGGCCATTCGTGCAGCCCGGGACCCCCGCGTGCGCCTTCTGACCGCCCATCCCCGATCCTGGCTCGCCTTGGGCGCGCTGTGGCTGATCGTGGCGGCGGTGCTGGCCCATCCGGTCCTGACCCAGCTCGGGCAGCTGCATGGTCTGGAGCACAGCGCGCCGCACCTGCGCGCAGCCGCGCATGCGCACGATGCCAAGGGCGAGGTGCCCGATGAGCACGCCAAGGGAGCGCACAGCCTGTTCCATCACTCGGACGTGTGCGCACACGCGGTGATCCTGCCGGACTTCCCGGCCCCTGGGCCGCTCATCCCCGGCCAGGCCTATACGCCCATCGCCGCGGTCCTGGCGCTGGCCCAGCGCTCTACGCACCCCTTACGCCCACCCATCGCGTGATCGCGCCAGCGCACGCCGCCTTGGCGTAGCCGCTGCTTCGGGATCGCGTGCGCCGGTCGCAACGACCGTGCTGTCGCGTGGCACTCACTTGCGCTGTGGACACTCAGGTTCATCTGCGCAGCACTTACGAGATCGATATGGATACCTCCCCTGGCAAGTTGCGCCTGGACATTCCCGTTGTGCTTCCCCACGTGCGGGATGCCGCCGATGCGTGCATCGAGCGCCTGCAGAGCGAACTGCTCGCACGCCCCGGTGTGGATCGCGTCCACATTCGACCTGCCGAAGGGGAGGGGCTGGGCCAGCTGTGCGTGCACTTCGATCCGCAGGTGATGTCGCTGGCCCGCATTCGCGAGCTGGCCCAGGCCGCGGGCGCACGTGTCACCGAAAGCTTCGGCCACCTCACCTGGACGGTCACCGGCATCGGACATGAGCGACGCGCCCGCACGGTGGCCGAACAGATGAGCTCGGTGTTCGGCGTGCTGGAGGCCCGCGCCAGCTCGGCCGGCACGGTGTACCTGGAGTTCGAGCGCGAGAAGATCGACGAGGGCGGGTTGGAGGCCTCTCTCAAGCGCATGGGCGTTACACGCGTGGTGACGGGCAAGCCGTCCCAGCACGAGGATCATGCCGGTCATGCTCATGACGGCAAACAAGGGGAGCACGGAGAGGAGAAGCACGACCACGACCACACCGGCGGCCTGCTCGGCCCCAACACCGAGCTGATCTTCGCCCTGACCTGTGGTGTGTTGCTGCTGGTGGGCTTTCTGATCGAGAGGTTCGCCGCTTCATTGCCGGGGTGGTTGCCCACCGCCTGCTATATCGGTGCGTATGTCTTTGGCGGCGCCTACACGCTGCGCGAGGCCTACGACAACCTCAAGCTCAAGCGCTTTGAAATCGACACCTTGATGCTGGTCGCCGCCGCCGGCGCCGCCGCGCTGGGCTCCTGGGCCGAAGGTGCGTTGCTGCTGTTCCTTTTCAGCTTGGGTCACGCGCTGGAGCACTACGCGATGGGACGCGCCAAGCGCGCCATCGAAGCGCTGGCCGAACTCGCGCCGGATACGGCGATCGTCATCCGCGGCGAGTCCACCACCGAGATTCCGGTCGGCGACCTGCAGCTCGGTGATCGGGTACTGGTGCGTCCCAACGAGCGCCTGCCGGCCGATGGATTCCTGCTGAAGGGCAACTCCAGCATCAACCAGGCACCGGTGACCGGCGAGTCCATTCCGGTGGACAAGCGGCCGGTGGAAGATGCCGCGCTGGCACGAAGCCGGCCCGACAGCGTCGATGCGGCCAGTCGGGTCTTCAGAGGCACCATCAATGGGGCCGGTGCGATCGAAGTGGAAGTGACCAAGCGCGCCGAGGACTCCGCGTTGGCGCGGGTGGTGAAGATGGTGAGCGAGGCCGAGACACGCAAGTCGGCCACCCAGCGCTTCACCGATCGCTTCGAGCGGATATTCGTGCCTGCGGTACTGGCGCTGGCGTTCCTGCTGCTGTTTGCCTGGGTGGTGGTGGATGAGCCGTTCCGCGACAGCTTCTATCGCGCCATGGCCGTGCTGGTGGCCGCCAGTCCGTGCGCGTTGGCCATCGCCACCCCGAGCGCGGTCCTGTCCGGTATCGCCCGCGCGGCGCGTGGGGGCGTGCTGATCAAGGGCGGTGCGCCGCTGGAGGATCTGGGTTCGTTGAAGGCGATGGCCTTCGACAAGACCGGCACCCTGACCGAAGGGTGCCCGCGCATCACCGATGTGGTGCCGGTGGACGGGGCGTCGGAGACCGAGCTGCTGCAGGTGGCGGTCGCGGTGGAGTCGCTGAGTGATCATCCGCTGGCGGCCGCGATCGCGCGTGATGGTCGCAGCCGATTGGATGCGGGCAAGTTGCCAACGGCCTCGGACTTGGAAAACCTGATCGGCCGCGGCGTCAAAGCCCGTCTGGGCGATCAGCCGGTATGGATCGGCAAGGCCGAGATGTTCGGCGCAGACGGGGTTCCCGCCCTGGGCGCCGCCGCGGCAGCGGCCATCGCCGCGTTACGCGAGCAGGGCAGGACGACCATGGTCGTGCGGTTGGGCGATCGGGAGCTCGGCGCGATCGGCTTGATGGACACGCCACGCGAGGCGGCCAAGCAGGCGCTGGTGCGCCTGAAGGCAATGGGCATCAAGCGCATGATCATGATCTCCGGCGATCACCAGAAGGTGGCCCAGGCCGTGGCCAAGGAGGTCGGCCTGGACGAGGCGTGGGGCGACCTGATGCCCGAAGACAAGGTCGAGGCGATCCGCAAGCTGCGCGATCAGGACAAGGTCGCCATGGTTGGCGACGGCGTCAACGATGCGCCTGCGATGGCCAACGCCACTGTCGGCATTGCCATGGGCGCGGCCGGCTCGGACGTGGCCCTGGAAACGGCCGATGTGGCGTTGATGGCCGATGACCTGAAGCACCTGCCATTCGCCGTGGGCCTGAGTCGTCACACGCGCGGCATCATCCGCCAAAACGTCTTCGTCAGCCTCGGCATCGTCGCCTTCCTGGTGCCGGCCACGATTTTCGGGCTCGGCATCGGTCCGGCGGTGGCCGTGCACGAAGGCTCCACATTGTTGGTGGTCTTCAACGCACTGCGTCTGTTGGCCTATAAGGACAGGTCCTAGCGCCACAGCCTCAAGCTGATGACCTCACGGTCGCGGCAGTGCCATGTCGAGATCCTTCTCCACGTCGTCACGGCCTGCCGAATACGTCGGCAGGCCGCGCCAAGGTCAGGGCTTCTTTCGGGTGCGCTGGAGTTCGGCTGCCACGAGCGCGCTCAGTTGCTGAGGACCCAGTTCGGAAAGCAGCTTGCCGTTGACGAAGAATGTCGGCGTGCCGCGAATGTCGGCCGCTTCCACGGCGGCCACTTCGCGCTTGATCAGGGTCTCGACGACCCCGGTCGCCAGATAGCGCTCTGCGCGTGCACGGTCCAGGCCCGCGACGACGGCGAACTCCCACACCTTCTTCGGGTCCGACGCGCCATGGCTGGCCCAGACAGGCTGGTTTCGCATCAAGGTCTCCAGCACCGGCTCAAACTTCTTCTGTTCCCGGGCCGCTTCCAGCACACCAATCGCTTCCTTGGAGACCTGTCCATGGAAGGGCACATAGCGGATCACCAGACGCACGTCCTTAGGATGGGCGGCCAGCAGTTGCTTCACGTGGGGATACATCGCACGGCAGGACTCGCAGGCCGGGTCCAAGAACTCCACGATCGTGACCGGCGCACTCACCGGTCCCAGAGCCGGTGCGCCGGCAGGTGCCAAGGCGGCGGCGCGGGTAGGGGTTTGAGCCATCACCGGGCTCACCGCAACGAGCAGGCTGAATCCAAGCGCGATCAGGAGGGATTTGAAGGACATCAGCTGGCATCTCCGGGTCAAGGAAGTCGCATTGTCGCAGATGCATCAACGCCGCCGCGCAGGCCCTGAGTGCCGTTGCGATCCTCTTCCGGCACAGCCGAATGCATGCAGCTAGCGGGAGCCCCGTCGGCTGATATTATCGACTCAGGGGTGGGCGTCCCTGCCTGTGGTTCAGGGCGCGAGTCGCGTCCGCCATCGCGGTATCACTTGCTTCTCCAGCACGGCGCCCACCCCTGCTATGAGCCTTGATGACTACATCCCGCAGTTGGCTCGACCGGCCAACGTTGAGCAACTGGCCAAAGCGCTGGGCGTTGCGACGCAGATCTTCACGTTCATCGCAGACAACAGCGAGCCTGAGCGCATCTATCGCCGGCATCTGATCCCCAAGCGGGCCGTCCGTGCATTGCCCTCGGTGCCTGTTGAGGACGCTCGGGGGATCGTCACGCTCTCGCTCGATAGCTTTGATCTGAGCAAGTACCGCGTCGTGTGGGAAGCGCACAGCCCGGTCATCAAGCATGCCCACAAGTCTGCCGCCCGGGTTCTGGAGCGTTACCTCTCCCGGCCCGGCGCCCTGTTTCCCCATGAGGCCGCCTTTGGCTACGTCAAAGGCCGCTCCACACGACACAACGCAAGACGCCACGTGGGTGCCAAGCGGCTACTTAGCGCAGATATTCAGGACTTCTTTCCCTCCATCACGTTGGCGCGCGTCGAGCTCGCCCTGGAAGCGGCAGGCTTGCAGCCGGCAGTGACCAACGCCTTGGGGCGCTTCCTGACCATCGAAGGCTCGCTTCCTTTGGGACTTAACGCCAGCCCGATGATCGCCAACCTGGTGGCAACGCCCCTGGACCACGATTTGAGTGCGTTGGCCAAGGAGTGGGGGCTCACCTACACACGCTATGCCGATGACATTACGTTGTCCGGCGATGGCGAGCTGCCCACACGAGAGATCATCGAAACGGTACTCAAGCGTCACTTCTTCCGACTGAACAAGAGCAAGTTCCGCACCTCAAAGCTCGGCCAGAAGCACTACGTCACCGGCCTGAGCGTGGCCGACAAGGCCGCGCCCCACGCCCCGCGCGCGATGAAGCACAAGCTCAGGCAGGAGCTCTACTACATCGAGAAGTTCGGCTTCCTGGAGCATCTATCGCGGGGCGGCGAGGGGGGCACCGAGCAGCACAACGTCAATCGTCTGGATGGCACGGTCAACTATGTATCCAGCATCGAACCGCGTCTGGCGCATCGACTGCGCGCTGCCTGGAAAAAGGTATGCGACGAGAATGACATCGCCAAATCATTCGAGCCCAGGCCCGTCATCCAGCTGCGACCTGCTTCGTGGTTCGTTGATGAGGCCGAGATCGTCCATCCGGATGGCACACGGCTTCTCGCGCTCTGCCTTGCCGACGTTCTGGAGCCTGGCCGGTTGGATACAGAACTACGGACGCTGTTCGCCGAAGAGGCCGGAGATGCGTTCGGGACAGCCGATCCGCTGTCCATCATCCAGAAGGGGTTGCATTGGAGCGATGCGACGTGGTCCCAGCGTGAGGCCGTGGTCAAGCTTATCGCCGCCTCGCCTGTCAGGGTCATGGTCGCTATGGCGCCGCTGACTAGCCCAAGCGAGTACACCACGACCTACACCGACCTGCTTTGCGAGATTCTCGAGACAGCCCTGAAGATTGCTGATGATGCAGAGATCGCGATACACGTTGAGGAGAACCGTTCAAAGGTCTCGAAGGCAGACGTGCAGGGGGCGGTGACCCGCGCCTACACGGAGCTGGAAACCAAGAACCAGCGTCGACCGTTGCAGGCGCCGGAGGTCAACATCGTGTCCAAGGGAGCGACACCCTGCTGCTGTGTACCCGACACCGTACTGGGCGCACTGCATCGCTATGCTGTCTCTCGCAAAGACGGAAAAGAGGGCTCACTGGCGGTCACCCTGTTCGAAAGACTGCGTAACCATTACTCCGTCATCTTCGACCACCACGCCAACAAGATCTATCACCATCGATCACCCTTCAAGCGCTGGTGAGAGCAACGCGTCCGGCATACTCATACAGATTCCCGCCATCCTTCTCGATAGGGGGCCAATGGATCCTTCACCAGAAAGCGGGGCACCCTCATCGACGGCGGCTGCCGCCATATCCTCTGATCGGCATGGCTTCCCGACCGGCCGCATCCTGGCCGCCGGCCTGATCCTTGGACCGATGTACGGGGTCCTCGCAGTTTCCCTGTCGGCCACGGCATCTGCTGTCGTCATTTCGATGGCGCTCGTGGCCGGCATCTTCCTTCCTGTGATGTGGATCCTTGCCAGAGATCTGAAGCAACATGGCCTCAGTGGTCTATCTATACGGAAGCTACTACTGGTTGCATGCTGCTTTGCGGGCGTCTGTATCGTGTCCTTCCTTGCATGTGTCATCGCGGTTGTGACGGTGTGGCCACATTTGGGTTTACCGCCAATGCCCAGCGATTAGAGCTCAGTGCTTGTCGACGAGGATCACTTAGCGGCGTTGGCGGACGTTGCCGCAGGCGCTTGGGTGGGGCTCTCGGCTCAGGGGCAGGGCGCCGGCGTGTGCGATCGCCTCGCCGAGATCGCCATGGCGTAAGATGAGACAAAGGAGATGGCATTCCTCCTAAACCGCCTCTGGCTGATGATGCCTACGTAACCCTGGGAAGGGTCGTAGGCTACTGCGTCCTTTTCCAGCACTCACTCCCTGCCTGGAAAATCTCATGTACAGCTCTCTTCTTGCCGTCGTTGTAGGCGGATCACTGGGATGTGTCGCTCGCTGGCTCCTGGCCATCAAGCTCAATCACCTGCTCCCGAACCTTCCCTTGGGTACGCTGCTGGTAAACCTTGTGGGCGGATTCATCGTCGGCATGGCGATGGCATTCTTCCTGAAGTTCCCGGCCGCCAGCCCGGAATGGAAGCTGCTGGTGGCCACCGGCTTCTGCGGCGGGCTGACGACCTTCTCGGCTTTCTCTGCCGAGGTTGTTCTCATGCTGCAGCAGGGACGCACGGGCTGGGCAGCCGCGACCGTAGTCACCCATGTAGTGGGCTCTCTGCTCATGACATTCGGGGGCTACCATCTGATGTCCCTGATCGTTTCCTAGAACCTGCGCCGAATGACAGCCGATTCACCCCACGTCGGGCCCACCGAAGATCTTGCTCAGATCATCCAGCGCTCGGGGGAACTGACCGCCCTGATCGTCTCGGCCTGGCAATCGGTGGAGCGGCCGAATGATCCGCCCTCACATGCCGCTGAAGGCCTGTGCTCACTGGCCATTGAGCATGCCGTGGCGATCCAGTCTCTCTTGGGCGCGTTCCCGGCGTCGGCCATTGCCCTGATTCGCCCCCAGTTCGAAAGCCTGGTACGGGCCGTATGGGCGAAGCATGCGGCAAGCCCATCGGATCTGGATCGCCTGATCGCGCCTCTGAGCGCCCAAAGTCAGCAGGCCGCCAAGAAGCTGCCCGCCGTTCCCGAGATGCTGGCGCGACTGGAAAAGCGTGGGCCGCGCGGCACGGCGGCCCTGCTCGCCAAAGCGCGTTCGCGGTTGGGGGATGGATTGAATTCCTTCGTGCACGGCGGCATCCATCCTTTTGCGCGCAATCGTGATGGCTATCCGATCAGCCTGCTGATCGACATGCAGAAGAACTCCAACGCGCTCTCATTCCTGACGTTGATCGTTCTGGTCGAGATCACGCTGGATCCTGACGTTTCGGACTTTATGGCCACACTGCATCAGGAATTCGATGATGTCTTGCCTGCGTTAGAACCTTTCGATGTGCCAGCGCCCTGACATTCTTGCGCGTCGAAGCGTGGGCCTCAGATGGCATGACCGAGCCTGATCTGACGCCATAAGCAAAAATGTTGACACATAAGCATTTTTGCGTATTCTGTCAGTCACCCTTTCCCGGAACCTAACCCATGGCCGAACCTTTCCCAGTCCAATCAATCACTTAATTCGAGGAACCATTGAACAGCCGTTTGTTACGGCGGTGGTTGGTCAGTTTGGGTGTGCAGATGATTGAAGGATCCAGGCACACGAAGCTGTACTACCAAGGCAAGCAATCTACGTTGCCTCGCCATACTCAGATTCCTGATGTACTTGTTAAGGCAATACTGAAGCAATTGGGAATTGTGGAGCCGCCCCCATAAGGGGGCGGCGTTAGCAAACCGGCATGTCAACCAGACAAGAGAGAAAACCGAGGAGCCGTCCCCATGTATCGCTATCCCGCCAGGATCCTTCCTGACGGCACCGGATACGTCGTCAGCTTTAGGGATATCCCTGAAGCCCTAACGTCAGGATCAACAATGGAGGAAGCCATCGATATGGCTCGCGATGCTCTCGCGACCGCGATGGACTTCTATTTTGAAGACCGCAGAGAAGTCCCAACGCCCTCAAAAGCAAAACGTGGAGAGGTCGAGATCGACCTTTCCGCGAGTCTGTCTGCAAAAGTTCTTCTCCTGAACGAAATGCTTCGGGAGAAGGTCACCGCGGCTCAACTGGCACGTAAGCTTGGAACAAGCCCGCAAGTTGTGAACCGGATCGTTGACCTGCATCACGCAACAAAGATCGATACCATTTCCGATGCACTTTCGGCGATGGGCAAGCGGTTGGTGATGTCGGTCGCTTGAAGTAGCTGAAAGACTCAACGTCATAGATGCGTAACTACCGAGACCCCCGGCAAATGCCGGGGGTCTTTTTTTGGTCAACCGTGTCGCGCTCGAGCTGTCTATGAAAGAAGGGCAGGGACGCGCTAGCGGACCTAGGCCTGACTGTTTGGCGGCCGCTCAAGCCGTTGGCGTCCGCACTACCCACAGACCGAGTAGGGATGACCACAGGCTTTGGGCAAGGACCACCGCCGTCATCCCCGCCACGTCCAGTGAAATCAGCCCTGTCGCATAAGCCGTCAGGCAACCGATGCCGGCGAGCAAGCCGTAGCAACCGCAGGCCGCGGCGAGCCAGCCGCGCTCCTGGACCGGCCAGAGTTCTGTAGACACTCAGTCGCCGCTCTGCGCGTAGCGCCTTTCAAACTCTACCGGTGACAGTCCGCCAGCGGAACCATGCCGGCGGATCGGGTTGTAGAACATCTCGATGTAGTCAAACACGTCCGATGCCGCCATGGCGCGTGTCGGGTAGATCCGCCGCTTGATCCGCTCCTTCTTCAAGACGCTGAAGAAACTCTCGGCCACGGCGTTGTCGTGGCAGTTCCCGCGTCGGCTCATGCTCGGCACCATCCGGTGCGCTTTCAGGAACGACTGCCAATCGCTGCTGGTGAACTGACAGCCCTGGTCGGAGTGCACCATCACGCCAGGACCGGGCTTGCGCCGCCAAGCCGCCGCCACCAGTGCCTGCAGCACCAGATCGCTGGTCATCGTCGAAGCGGTTGCCCAACCCACGATCTGGCGCGAATACAGGTCCATCACCGCCGCCAGGAACAGCCAGCCCTCGTAGGTCCGGATGTAGGTGATGTCCGTGACCCAGACCTTGTTCGGTGCCTGTGGCCCGAAGTCCCGGTTGAGCACGTTGGCCACCACGCCCGCCGGGCCGCCGCGATGACGCGGCTTGCGGCCATAGCCGACTTGGGCACGCAGACCTTCTGCCCTCATCAACCGCAAGACGCGGTGCCGACTGCATTGCTCGCCGGCCTCGCGCAGGTCCAGGGTGATCTTGCGATAGCCATACACCGTGCCGCTGGCCAGCCAGTGGTGCTTGATCAGCCCCAGCAGACGCTGATCTTCGCGCTCACGAGCGCTGGCGCCATGGCGCAGCCAGGCGTAGTAGCCGCTGCGCTGCACGCCAAGCACCCGGCACATCGCCACCAAGCGGAACTCCCGGGCGTGCGCGCGCATGAACGCGTACTTCGCCCTTACCCCTTGGCAAAGTACGCGGCGGCTTTTTTTAGGATGTCGCGCTCCTCGGTCACCCGCCGCAGCTCAGCCTTGAGCCGTCGGATCTCGGCCGAGTCGCTCGGCGCAACCGTGGCTCCAGGGGCCGGTACCGTCTTCTTGGCCGCCTGCACCCAGCCATACAACGTGTGCTTGGGAATCCCGATCCGGGAGGCGACATCCACGACCGTGAAGCCACGCTCGATCACCTGCTTCACCGCTTCGGCACGGAACTCATCCGTGTACTGCTTGCTGTTGCCCATAAACACCTCGGTCATTGCCATGAATTATGGCAACCGGATGTCTACGAAAGGCTGGCCGGTCCACTGTCTGGCACGCTCGCGGCCACCACCGCCTTCCTTTACGCCACTGATATGGTTTCGTCTGCGCGAGGCCGCAACACGGTCTACCTGCAGAAGTTCTACAAGTCGCTGCACTATGACCTTCTGATAACAGCAAGTAACAGCTTGGTGATCTACGTGATCCTGAGCGCTTCTGCCCAGCAATACGTCCTATCGAACATCGATATCGGGCTCTCGGCAGTGCCGTTCTTCTTGGCCGGCATCTACGCCTTGGTCTTGCCTCATTCCGCCACGCTGGCTTTTCGTCCCAAGAAGCGCATGATCTGGCTGATGGCGGCCGTCCACGTCATGCTGATGACGGCGTGCTGCCTTCTGCTTGTGCGCATCCATTCGGGGCAGTTCTCAGGCCCTGCCTCGCTCTGGTTGCAGCTCTCAATCTTCGCTGTTGGCTGGACGCTCTATGTGGGCGGGAAGCAAGCGCGTTACCTCGTAGCAGGCGGACGTTTGGACTTTTCGGAAACCCATCGCCAGTTGTTCTTGCAGCTTAGAGGCGGAAGACCTGGGCTATACGACGAACTAGCAGCCGTAGCGGAGGCCACGAACAGTAAGTTGCGTACGCTGAAGGCCAAGCAGGCGGCCGACCTTAGAAGTCAGCGTAGGCAAGGCAAACCCAGGGGCCGACTCAAATCGGGCAAAGGGAGCCGGTCCTGACACCCTCTTGGGTAGGTTCCGTCTCAGATCAACCCTAGTGCCGGTGGAGACATCCAGAAGGTATCGCCAAGATCAGTCGCAATCGTCGAGAACACCTGAGTAAGTGCACTGTCGGGGAGCGAATGCGAGGGTGAGAAGCATAGCTTGCCGTCCATCGCGGCCCGAGCGTACCTGAGCCGACGCGGCAGCTCACTGCTCAGAGTGAACTTCAATATCTCCGCATTGCCTGGATACTGCAGCGACACGGAAGCCATGCTGCGCACGGCCGCCCAGCAGGCATAGCGCCAATGCCCCAAGCCGTACTGACTTTCGTCACGCGCCAGGATCGGAGCCAACTCAGAGAGAAAGACGTCACCGAATTGGTGGATACGCAACTGATGCTGGAGGTAGGCCGTTACTTCCTGGGGTATCAGCTCCTGCCATATCTCCAGCCAACTCGTCGCGTATGCCGATTGACGACCATTGCTCGTCAGGTAGTGCTTAAGGCAGCCCTCCAGTTCAGTGAAGGGGGTCTGGGTCCAGGTGTAGGTCCATGCGATCTTCTCGCCAGCCACGATGTTGCTATCTGGCTGCAACTGGGGGTCGACGCGGATCAGGCCCAGCATCACCAGTACGGAAAGCAGGGCATGAGTCGCCTGAGGCGTGGGCGCTAGCCGAGCGCGCGTGTTGTGGGCATGTACGAGCGAAAGCAGGTAGAGCGCACCACGGGCGCCCAGGTGTTGGACATCGCTAATGATCGGCGCGTCGGGGCGGCTTGCGTCAGCAAGGAGCGGCTTTGTGCTGTTCATGATCCGACAAAGGCACCCAGGCCGATCGATCTCAGGGCTGCTGGCCCGGGAGGGCCGTTGCCTACCCTCTAAGAATATCTTAGTATCCAAGTGCCCGTCACTTCCGCCATCCTTATTGCTTCCTTGAGGGGGCAAAAGTGGCCAGGCGGACAGCAGAACACCCGGTTTTCGCACAACGGCTCGCGTTTGCGCGCGAGCGTGCCGGGCTGTCGCAGAAACAGCTCGGCATCCTTGCCGGCATGGACCCCGCCGTGGCCTCTCCGCGCATCAACCAGTACGAACGGGGCAAGCATGAGCCCCAGCTCAAGACAGCCAAGCAACTGGCTGAGGCACTGGGCATACCTGCAGCATTTCTCTACACCGAGGACGAGCTGTTGGCGCAGCTGCTGCTGCAGTGGAATGGGCTCTCGCTTCGTCAGAGAAAGGACGTGCTGAAGAGCCTCGAGAAGGCGTCCGGCACACGTAAGCCCACGGCCTGCTAGGGACGAACCCACACTGAGAGCTTGATAGCGGGGCGGGCTGGATTTGCCCGGCACCTCACGGGCGCGGAGGCGGAGACTTAACGCGGCTCGGCTACATACACATGCACCTGTCCATCGTCGGGGTGATGCATTTGTACGATCAGTCGCTTCTCACTCTCCGCCACCTGCAACATGTGCACGCTCAGCAATTGCCAGATCAGTTCCGCCCATTCTTTGACGGGCCGGACCAGATCGATCACTCGGGGGCCGGGCTTGTATGGATTCCAGGTATGCAGGACTTCACTGGTGACGTCATAGAGCAGGGTGAAGTCTGAGCGTGTCAGGGCGGGAGTATCGACTGGGACCAGATGCCCGGAGCCTACACCCGAGACGGGAACCGGAAAGAAGTCCGGGTTGATCAATTCCAGCTTCTTCAAGATGCGCTCGGCCTTCCAATGATGGCCAAAGTCCTGGTGATGCTTGGCGTAGGCGTCCTTGTTCGCGGCCAAGGACGAAAACGCGATGAGCTCGAGCACACGGCGCAGACTGAGGCAGGCCAACTCAAGGTCGAATTCGGTACGCGAGGTGGAGAACTCGCCCGCATCCAACTGACGTATGAGCCCGACGCGCTGTTTGGCATCGGTCATTAATGCACAGTAGAGCTGGGCTTCGGCTTCCATGAATGCAGGCAGTTGGTTAGCGCAGTGGAGCAGACACTAGCGGGGCGACAGCGTGTTTTCAATCGAACACAGCCCCCCGGCTCGCGTTCTCGGCAAGCCGCCCAACACGACTCACATGCGGTGATGTGCCAGGACGCTCTATCATTGCTAGTAGCCGACATCAGGACGCCCCTCACCATGCCACTGAAAGTCATCCTGGATACAAACGTGTACACCAGCGACCGATTCCGGCAAGGGCAGGGGTTCAAGACGCTGAGTACCTTGTGCACCAACGGGCACACGGAGGTGCTGCTTCCTCACATCGTAAAGCGCGAATTCGAGACGCAGCTCGATGCCAACGCCGCCAAAGTAATCGCAGAGTTCGAGAAGGCCAGCAAGCAGTTGGCACGCGGCCCTATTCCCAAGGATCTTCGAGCTGAACTCGATACCCTTCGGGAAAAGTTCAAGACACGGAAGCCGGAAGTAATCGGCTCCCACGCAGCGAGCTTTGCCGAGTGGCAGCAGGCCCATGGAGTGAGCGAACTGGCGCTCAATGGCGACCATGCCGTGGCGGCCATGCTGAACTACTTCACCGGCGGCCCACCGTTCAAATCAGCCAAGAAGCGAGATGACATTCCTGATGCGCTGCTGTACCAACAGGTAGTCGACCTGGCACAGCAAGGCCCCATCGTCTTTGTATGCAAGGACGCGACTCTCTCCGCGTCTGTCGGCGGTATCGCCAACATTACGCACTACGCCGACCTCAACAGCTTTGTGGCGTCGCCGCAGATTCAAGCCGTCATAGCCCAGCAAGAGGCTGCGGAGAATGCGACAAAGTTGTTGCAACGGCTTAAGGCCTTTGCAGCCGACCTACCGAACGCACTAACCGAGTATGTCTCCGATCACGGCGCTGAAGATTTGGCCAGCACCCACTTCAGCTCGCCCAGCATTCCCGGTGATGACCGCGAAGCCTACATCTACATGTTTGGCAGCTTGTACGACATCGAATTCGATTGGGACAGTGCGAGCTATCACGGCGACATGGTCTTCGTGGTGCCCTTCTCAGGGGAAGGGGAGTTCAACATCACCTACTACGTGCCGAAATGGGACGTGGAGGAGATCGATAACCGAGGCGGCAGTTATAGCTACCACAACGACTACGTAGTGGAGGCCGACGAGGAAGCCGCCCTGTGGGTCAATGGCAGGTTGCGCATCAAGCTTGCTGACGACTATCAACCCGGGGACGAACTTGAGGATGCAATCGAGGAATTGACGATCGACGAGGTGGATCCACCGGTTCTAGTCGAAGACAAGAACTAACGCTTCAGCGGCGACAAACGCTGCTTGATGCGGAGCCGACACACTACGCCTCCCGGTCCAGCATGGTCGCCGCCGGATTGGCTTCGGCACTGCCAGCCTGAAAATACCCGATCGCCTGGGCGACCGAGCGGTGCTCGGTCAGCGCCATCAAGGCGGGCAGGGCGATGCCCTGGCGGCCACCTTCGGTGATGAAGCCCGAGCGCAGGCTGTGGCCGGCAAAGTCGCCGCTCAATCCAGCCAGCACCGCCCGCCGCTGCACGATCGCCGCGACCGCCTTGGGCGAGAGCGCCGGGCCCACCCGATCGCCCCAGAGACGGCGGAAGAGGGGACCTTCGGCAATGTTCGCCGCCCGCAACCAGGCGTCCAGCGCGGCGCCGGCGCGCCCCAGCACCGGCTTGTCCGGCGTGGCGGACGCACTGGGGCCGGCCTGCTGGGTCTTGCTGTGCTCCAGCCGGTAGACGAAGGCGGCGGCGCCGACACGACGCAGGTCCTGCCAGTCCGCCGCGGCGATCTCGCTGCGCCGGCGCCCACCACTGGCGAAGCCGAACAGCAACAGCGCCGCATCGCGCCGGCCCTCCAGCGAGTCATCGCAGGTGGCCAGCAGCGCCTCGAGCTCGGCGCGGGTGATGGCGGTCTTCTTGTGCGGCCGCTCGCCGCGTTTGACCGAGGCCCGGCGCCCGCGCTTGAGCAACTGGCGCACCGCCGGCGCTTCGCACGGGTTGCTCGCCTTGTGCGCCTGGTGGGCGGCCGAGAGCACGGCCACGCGGTGCACGACGGTACTGAGCTTGAAGGCCCCGGGTTTCTGTTTCAGGCCGGCGGCGATCAGCTGCGCATCCAGCGCCGGCGGCAGCTCCCAGGCCAGCCCGGTTTTGCCGCGCCGGGCCAGATGGTCGACCACGAACTGGACCACGGCCGGCTCGGGCACCGGCAGCGCGATCGGCTGGCCGAAGCGCCCCTGGAACCAAGCCGCCCAGTAGCGCAGTGCGCTGGCGTAGCTGCGGGTGGTATTGGCCGCGGCGGCCTCGGCCAGCAGCTCGCGCACGGCCTCGGCCGCCTGCGCGGCCAGCCGGTCCGGGGCGAGGGCAGGGAGGTTGTCGGGGCGCGGCACCAGTGTGTTAGATTTCATATGTCGTATGTATCACTTTGTACGAAATAGAGCATCTACTGCCGATAACTATCCCTTATCGGCGGTAGATCAGCAACGGGGCAGGGCGCGCGCGTAGGAGGCAGTGAGATGGCCAGAGGCGTACAGGAAACCGAGGTATTCGAGGCGGCCGACGCCTTGCTTAGCGCCGGCGAGCGTCCCACGGTCGAGCGCGTGCGCCTGCGCCTGGGTCGCGGCTCGCCGAACACGATTGGGCCGCTACTGGACGCCTGGTGGGCCCAGTTGGCCGCGCGTGTGCAGCACCGGCTGACGCTGCCGGCCGTGCCCGAGGACGTCGGCGTAGCGTTGGCCCAGGTGTGGGAGCTGGCCTTGCAGGCGGGGCGCACCCTGGCCGAGGCCGACATCGCCCCGGAGCGGGCGGCCTTGGCGCAGGTGCTGGCCACCCTCGATGCGCGCCTGGCCGCCGAACGCGAGGCCGTCGCCCTGGCCCAAGCGGGCCAGCAACAGGCCACGGCCGAGGTCCAGGCCGCGACGGCTGCGCTGGCCATCAGCGAGCAACGCGCCAACGATCTCAGCGGCCAGGTCCGCCAGCTGCAGCGGCACCTGGAGGAGGTAGCCCAGCGCGAGGCCGCGCAACACGCACAGCTGCAGGCCGCGCTCACCCAGGCCGAGCAGGAGCGGAGCACGGCCACGCGCGAGCGTGAGGCGCTGCAGGCGCATCTGCGCCAGAGCGAAGACCGCGCCTACACCGAGATCGATCGGCTGCGGCAGGAGCTCAAGGCGACCAAGACCCAGCTCAGTACGCAGGCACGCGAGCATGCCAGCGCGTTGCGCGCCGCCGAGCAAGCCCAGCGGGCCGCGGAGAAAGCCCAACACGTGGCCGAGCGCAGCAGTGCCGCAGCCCAGGCCCGCGTGCACGCGCTTGCTGCCGCGGCGCCATCGAAAGCGCGCCCTGCAAAGAAGACGGCCACGAGCGCCCGCCGTCGCGCGCCCGCGAGCTGACGCCGGGCGCTGGCTCGCCTCTCGCTTCGCAGGTAAGCTAAGAATTCCTTAGTACTGGATGGTGGAGCTCAGCGATGACGCTGCCGGACGAGCGCACGCGGAATGTGCTGCAAGCGGGAGCCTTCCTCAGGCAGCTGGCCGCCAGCCAGGCCGTGCCGAAACAGGTGCGGCAAGAGGCCTACCGCCTGCTGCGCCACTATCCCACCGTCAGCGATATCGAGGCCATTGCCGAGCACGAGGAACGGTTGCGCACGCTGACCCAGTCGGCCTTCGTGCGGCCCTACCTGACCAGTCAGATCGAGCCGGACTGGTTCCGCGGCTACCCGCTCGGCCCCCATCGCCTCTGACGATGAAGCGATCGAGCAGGCCGCGGGGAAGCGGGGCCACGGCGGCCGAAGCGGCGCTGGAGGCTTCGTTTGAACGCGCCCGTGACAGCGCGGGCGAGGAACGCGCCTTCTTCAAGCGGCTGATGGATGCGATCGTGTACGTGCATGCGCCGGTGTCGGACGATGCGCGAACACCGCGACTGGTCCAGTTCCGCCATCCTGACGGGTTCGATGCGATCCCTTTCTTTACCTCGCTCGGCAAGGCGCAGGTAGCCAGCTCGGCGGCGGTCAAAATTCTGGGCGTGTCCGGCCGTGAGCTGCTATCCGGTACGCGCGGGGCCACCTTGATGCTCAATCCCAACGACGGTGGCGTTGTCCTCTATCCGGAGGAAATCGCGACGTGGCTGGATAGGGGCTTTCTGGCCAGGGTAGAACGGCTGGCGCCGGCGGAGTTCGTGGTGGGACCTGCCATCGGCGCACCGGCTTGGCTCGTTCCTGCCATTAGCCGCAGCCTCGAGCACGCCACCTTCGTGTCGTCGGCGTATCTGTTGGAAACGCACGCGTCAGCGGGCACCGAACAGCCGCCTGGGCTGTTGATCTGGCTGGTGGTCGAGCTGGCCTTCGCCGAGCGGGCCGCGCGGCTAGTGACCACCGCCATACAGCCTTTGTGCGCCGAGGTGGACGTCATCATCGACGTGGCGGTCCACGACGTCTCGCAGCCGCTGCCGGCGGGCCTGGAGGATCCCCAGATCTTGCCCGTGTTCACGAGAATCCCGCCCACCTGAGCGCAGCTCACCCGTGCCATGAGCCCTGAAGACAAGCTACTAGCACTACTTCCGGAATTGACCGAGGAAGAGAAGGATCGCCGGACCCGCGAGGGTTTGGCCGACGTCGACGCCGGACGGACGATTCCGCACGAGGAACTGCTGCGATGGGTCAGGCGGCTGTCGGCGCCTTCTTAAGGCTCAGGAGTGTAGAAGCGGGGCGCAGTAGCTGAGTATGTGAGTTAGAACCCACCCGCATTGCCATCTTCAATGAACTCAATGCGGGCCGCTTCAAGGACAGCCTGCGGATCGTGTGCGAGCACCTCGGCCGGACACTCCCCGTTGAGAAGCACATGCGGGGTAAGAAACCATTCGACTTCACTCCAGCCGGTGGGCGAGCGGTCCTTGTCGAGGTAGCCGCCGTGGTCCCGCATGATGCGCAGCATCTCTGAGAAGTGAGCAACGGGCCATCCGTCTTGCTGAAACTGCCACGCGGGGAATCGGTAGTGGGGCTGGGGGTCGGTGAGATACACCCCGAGCAGCTGCCCAGACTTCCGCATCTCGGTAGCGCCCGCGCCAAGGTCTTCTGCCGTGGCCCAGTTCCTGGACAGCTCGGTGCGCCGTGCTGCGGCCATCGCTAAGATCGATGTTGGGTCAGGCACGCCTGGACTTGAGGTCATGGATCCGTTCCAAATCGGGGCGGCATCAGGCTGCGACGTGCAAGAACCTGGGCCGTCCAGTAAAGCCGTGACATTTCCTGGAGTGGCCTAGATCGGGAAATGTCACAGGTTTACCGGCCGGGATGTAACAGATATACCGATCCCGCTGTTCATCGCAGAGAAACTGGTAGCCGCTAAGTAACTGTTTCTTGGTACGCCTCGGCGCACCAGAGCGACTGGGCTTGCAATGACCATTGCAAGCAATGTGGGACTTCTCGGGACCAATGTAGACATTCTTACCGCTTTGGTGCCCATCGCAGAGATTTTTCGGGCTGTAGAGTGTCTGCCTTTCTAACCAGTAGGCTGGTCTCCAAACCAGAGGAAGTCCAATCGGCTTCGCTGCCACCTTCTGCGAACGAAGACGACCGGCTTCCAGGCCACTCCCGGTGGCGTATGGGGGGACTCGATTTTGGCCAAGGTGTGATAGGCCGCGGTCGCGTATCCTCGGAACAATACTCGTCCGTAGGCACGCATGTAGTCGTCGAGGCGATCACAGTCCGCGTGTTGGGCCATCGTCAGGCAGATCTGCCGGAGAATGGCTTGGACGGGCCGAGAAAGGATGCGCCCGTCAAAATAGAGCCTGTCCTTAACACTATATGCCCTCACCAGAATTACAGAGGGGCGGGGCTGCCACTCCTCATACTCGGATGTGCCATCGATCCCCAAGCAGATTCGCTCGCGCTCGGAGAAGCTGCCGGCCGGAAACTTGGAAGCCACACAGCGCGACACCCGCTTCATGGGCAGTTCGAAGGAAAGGGGTAGCTCCAGGAAGAGATCCTTGGCTCTACCTGTGTCACTTGCTATCCGTAAGAGATTAGCCCGTTCAGCATTCTCGGTTCTCTTAGCTTGATGTTGAACGGTCGACCGTCTGGTCAGGACATCCGTTGCTGTCGGTGAGGGGTGGCGCCAGGGGAGCTTGGTCTTGAAAAGCCCCATCGCCGCATCCTCCCAGAGGGGCAAGTCCTGCTCCAATCCGAATACGTCTCGCTGGATACGGCTTTCGCGGGCCCACTTCAGATACCGCCCCACGTGCCTGGTTCTGGCATTTATCAGCTTCGCAGGTTCCTGGAGCAGTTGCCGGTCATCCACAAAATCCATTCCGCACACGCACACTAGAGGCGATACGTCGGGCCGAATGCTCTTCCAGAGGGGCGCAGCGCAGGTAGGGCAGCGTGATGTCAGTGGGACATCATGCCAGGGACAGCGATTGACCCAAGGCATTTGAAACAGCAGCGAGTGATATCCGGTCTGAAGGCATTCGAGACATACAGTCAATGTTGTGCGCCAGTGGATATGCGCATTACCGAATGCCTGCCACTGTTCAACATTCCACGAAGGACGCAACGCCGATGCAGATGGCACCGCCTTTAGTAGCGAATCAATCAGTTTCCGTGATCGGCATAAGCGCTGGCTCCAGTCTTCGCTATAAGTCAGGCGCACGCCCATTGTGGCGAAGGCGTCCGATGGGACGAAGTAGTTGATCCGTAGGTTCTGGACGACAAATCCAAAAGAGGAGATGCCAGCGAGATCACAGACATCGCGGTGACCAATGGTAGGTAGGCTGCTGCAATCAGAGGTCATCACTGAAAACCACCTCGCCTGATTCGGCGTTGTACAGGGCCAGATCCGAGAAGCGAACGGCCGCGCCGATGTGCTCAGGAGTAAGTCCAGAAAAGCCAGGGGAGCAGATCACTCGAGTCGAAAGGAAGTATGCGATCAAGCTGGTTGCCTTCATGGGCCAATCATCAAACTGCGATCGACGAGCAGCCACTCTCTGGATGCAGCCCTCTTCCCATATCCGAGCGCTCTCATTACACATGCGGAACTCGCCCTCATAGATTCGCGGGGCGAGGTGCCTTGGTAAAGAAACACCGGCTCCCGCTGCATGCTCTACTTCGTCCTCGAATCGCTGTAGAAATACATAGAGGTCGTCTGGGCCACGAATTCCGTGCATGCGGTGGTAGCGTGTCAGATAGCGACTTCGAATCTGCGGCGGAACCATGAGTGTGTTGATGCCTTCTTTCTTTCCAGAGGTATGGCCGTCCTGAAAGAGGAATATTCCGAAAAATGAAACTCCGTTCTTGTAAAGAGCTTTGTCGATCGTGCAGATGTGGTTGAAAGCATCAGCCTCCAGTAGGTTGGCGTCGTCGAATATCGGCATGAAGCGACGTGCTCCTGTGGGCTGGAGCTGCATCTGGACATTGCTCACAATTCTTTCGAGCTTCTGATCACTACCCTGTCGAGCAACAGTTCTTACTCCGATCTGCGTTAGGAACCAGTCGAATACGGCGCCCTCACCGCTTCCAACCGCTCGCAGATCGAGATGTTTGGCCACGTAAGCCACTCTCTGCCAGGCGTGGTAGACGCATATAAACTCTGCAAGCGTGCTCTTTCCAAAGCGGGTGAAAGAATGCAACCCCATCCCGTGGTATTCCGCCTCTATGGCTGATGCAACCTGCGTGAGCTGATCCTCCATTGCCGCCGTCGGGATGATGGGACGCCCCTCATGATCGAAGAAGGTGGTCATGGCGGACTTGCCTTCTTGCCAAGATTCACCCGTCCCGTGAGCGGGACGTACACGTCGACCAGACGGGAGGCTGGTTTGGCGGAAGCAGTACTGGAAGCGGGTTCTGTGACCAGCTGGGTAGGAGAGGGAAATGAACCTGCGGCAGCCAGCTCCGTACGGTGTTTTGCCATCAGGGTGGCGGCCTCTCGACTTTCCGAGAACTTTTCACGTAAGTAGTGCTTCAGTGCATAGACGGCGCAGGCGGCGCCCTTGATCTCAAGCCTGCCCGCGCGCGACAGACGGTGGATCGTTTTTCGAAGTCCTAAACTATGCGGCGTGCGGCTCCATGGCCGCAGGGCTCGAAGGACAACAAACAACTCCCCCTTTTCGTCATACAGGTTGATAAACCTAGCATCGAGGATGTCGACCGTTGCAGAGTACTTCTTTCCCACTAGATCCCAACGGCCCCGCAAAGAGATGGAGCGGTATCGCGCATGTCGGAATCTCACGTAGGGTTGTCGCTTGCGCTTCTTAGATCCCGAGATCTTGACCGAGCATTGCAGAGTGGACAGCATGTTGGCACGCTCCGCATGGTCACGCGCGGCGAACACCCAGCCACCCGTTCCCACAAATGTTTGAAGCACCTGGATGGGGGAGCGATTCTGTAGCGCATCCAGTTCCGTAGCGTTTGCGCCGCTGATCGTGACATCCATCAGATCCTCAAGCGCAGTGGTATCGGCGGGGTAGACCTGAGGATCGGACGTGTTTGTGTTGGTGGCCGTATCGCTGTTCTCACCCGCGGGGCGATAGGCTCCGGGAATTTCCCTTATGACAGTCTCTTCGATTCTCTTGTTCCACGCTTCCAAGTGACCGCGCGTCTCCGGAACGTGAGCGCGACCGAAGTGGATGACTCCCAGCAGCTGGCTCGCCATACGTTGGCGATTGACGTCCAGCCGATGCGCCATTGCGTTGTCTGCGCTGGTTATTGATGGCATCGCCACGACGCCGATCGCCGGTGCCGTGCCAATGCCACTGCCAGGCACGTAAACCATCGTCGGCGCAACCAGGTCGCGTGGCGCCCATTGCCGAAGACTGTTAGCGCACGTCACATTGAAGTCAGTGCCGCTATAATTGAGGCCGAAGGACAGCGTCCAGCTCGAGCACAAGCGCAACAGCGCAAAGTAGCCGACGATCAGCCAGGACCGGAGGATCTGCTGCAGAAAGGGCTGGCCGTTGCCATCCTCACCTTCAATATAGAACGGGCAGTCCAAAGCATGTCCGTCGTACTGTGCCCAGTCGGTGAGCTGCAGGGCAAACACCTCGCCCAGTTGGCCCGCTGCATTTGCATCCTCGACCTCAAAGTCCTCATCGATGAACGGTTGTCCTTCGCGCTGCACATGCAAGAATGCGAGAATGCTGCGACGCGCGTAGGTCTTGTCGTTGGCGGGATAGCGATCTTTAGGCACGTTGTCCCGTATCCACTTGCACAGGTTCTTGAAGAAGGATTCGAACCTCCTGCTGGGAGCATTGCGGCCTGGAAGCGGACCGGAGTAGTCGGTCAGCAGTTCCTGGAAGGCAGTAGCCTTCTTCAGAAAAGCCTTGAACGCACCAGGGGCGGCAAAGGCTGGGTACTCATCGGCTTCGGCGGTGTTGGTATGCCTGACGCGATGGGGAATGCAGGCGCGCCAGCCCCAAGGCTTGCGGTCTGGTGCGATCGTGCGGGCCTTCTCTATGGTCGCTGCCAGCGTCTTTACGTGGACGCCATACTGTTTGGCGGCCGACGTCATGGACGATCCCGCCGCGACGGCGCGTACAGCTTTGCGCCGAGCGTCGAAGGCATTCTTTTGATCAGGCAGCAATTCGCTGGGCTCAAACTGATCCCACTGTCCAATCTCCAAGAGGTTCAGCTCATGCATGGGCTGCCTCCGGCAAGGACACCCGTGTGGAGACCATGAGGCGCTGGTTCACATCGAGATGGAGAAGGCCGCGATGGATGAGCCAGCACGTCGCGCTGCGCACGTCACGCCAGTCAAACGGGCCGCACAGGGTTCTTTCAATGGCATGGAAGGAACTGAAGGGATGGGTCCGCATATGCTCAAGGACGGCATCGGTGAATACGGTGAGACCTGCCAAGGCATCGGCCGCTTGTACGTAAGGCAGCAATTCCAAGCGCGTGGCATTTGCGACCCTGGCCAAGATCAGCGACTGGGGCTTGCGGATGGCCAGTGTCAACCCGGCGGTTCGGGCCGCTTCCAGGAGCCTGCTGCATACACGTTCTTCGGCTCGTACAGCCTGAATGCTGGGCTTGGACTGGCGGCGAAAGATGGAAAAACTCTCGGCGCCGCTTCTCCGACTGACCCAGAAGCACAACTCGATCTGACGATCCTCGACTGAAAGGAACCGTGGTCGCTCGACGTAGCTCACCACATCGGGATCGAACTCATACTCCAGCGCGAGTGCAAGTCGGCAGGGTTCTACGACGGAAACGACCCGCATCTTGTGCTTGGGTGACAGGTAGTAATACACGTCGTTCTTGCGCTCTTCACGGGGGGTAAGAGCGCGAGAAGTTAGGGGTGGGTGCGGATCCTCTGCATAATACGCACGCGATTCGGGGTTCAGGGGGCTAGTCACGTGCTTCCCCACCTTCGGTAGATGCACGTGAGGAAGACTGAGCTCCGGTCGTGAATAGTCCAAGGGTTGGGCGGACCTGTGTCGAGAGGACCGGAATGTCCATGACGGTATCGGGCAATGGCAGTCGCCACTCAGTCAGCACGTGCTCTGGCTCTTGGTAGACAAACAATCGAACCAGACGGTTTCGGGCCACGTCATAGACCGCGTAGCCTTCGTACTGACGTCGGCCAAGCTGGGGACGGGGCGAGGTATCGTCGTGGATCACTTCCACCCGGTGCACATACATTTCGGGCAAGTGATAGGGACGCGGCTCAGATCTGGAAAACACCAGATACCGGGGCTCGACCTTTGAACGGATAGGGCTCATGGCGCTACTCCAAGCAGTTCTCTCCCGCACCCGAACTTCCAGATAGGAAGAGGTGTACCAAGTGGCGAAATGGGAGTAGGATCAGCGCGTTCGTGCTGTTCGCTGCTCTAAAGACGCCCGGTCGCCACCGGGCGTCAACATTTCTGGCTTAGGCCGCTGGTCTGAAATACTCTTGAGGTGCCTGCGTGAGGTCGGCACTGTCACCTATCGCGGACGCGGGAGTGCGGCATAGCTCCCGGATGCACTTACTGGGTTGAGCTAAAAGTGAAAAGACGGTCGCCGCCAGAACGGCGATACTGGTGCGCCAGCCAATTGGCGACGTCTTGGGCCAAAGCGAACTTGCCGCGCCGGTTTTCCACGGCAAACACACGCACAGGCACGGTGCCACGCAATTGCGCCTGGCGAAAAGCGTCCAGCGAGCTGTATCCGAGAGCCCGCCAAAGCTCCTCCTGGCCGATCAAGGGCCCATAGGTACGGAGCAGATCGCGCGTCAGCAGGTCTTCCAACGCCTCAGGTGTTGGTCCCAGTGGAGATGCAGCAGGCTCCGCCACACACATGCTCCTTCGGGTCTATGTCATGACAACGCTAGCGCGTTGCTCCGTGGGAAGGTAGGAGTAAAGGGTTTACTCTAGCGGTGTCATAAGCCACTGGGCGGCCTACTGATGTCCGAGTACGAGTCCAAGCGCATTGCGCAAATCTACAGGCGGATTGATGCCGGAAATAGTGCCTACTTGATGGAGCAGGTAATCGGTGTACTACGGGTCAGTGCATGGTTTGAGTTTTTACGCGCCAATTTGCCTGGCGATGCACCGCTTACACCCTATGCGGTAGGAAGACTGCTTCAGCCCGAAACCTATGTGAAGGAGGGAGCGCATCACCAGAACCTCTGGGCGAAGTATGCGCAGGGACAACATGTTCCAAGTGCTCTCACTCTCAGCAAGATTGAGGTTCATGTGCCCGGAAGCGCTGCAGTGCTGAATTCGCGGTTATGGTGGATGCTCGATTGCAAGCGGCCGAGGCATATGGATGTGGCGATGCTGGATTCGCTGCCTTATCCGATACGCGACTGCATGTTTGTCCTCGAACAAGGTCGAGTCGTCATCGCCCGATCTTGGGATGACTCGCTCGATCGCCTATGTGAGCGAGCCAGCGGCTTGGAAGCGTTGGTGGCGGCCGTCTGGGTGCTTAGGGAGGCTCTGCATGCCGGAGATGAGGATAATTACCTGAGCATCGGGGAGTATCTTCACTCCATCCTGCTGATGGTGCTGGCATCGAAAGAGCTGCACTGCATCCGCTACACGTTGATGGCCTTCTTCTTCGAGTTTGTTTTCCCGCTTTGCAGCGGCAGGGACCTGACGTTAAATCCTGACCCCCAGCAGTTATTGGAGAGCGCCGAGGCATTTGATGAGGTCCGCTGGCTCTACGAGGACAGTGGAACCGTCGAGCCTGTCCACCATGGCGATTCCTCGTCTTGCTACGCGTTGTTTGAGGGAAGTTTGGGCTGGGATATGCGCCTTGGGCTCGGTCCCCACTATGGCGTCCGCGAAGGGGCCAGCAATCCGGAGGCTCACTTGTACGCTAGGCGCTGTCGAATCTATCGGACCTGCGCGCTGGCTGTATTGGGGCAGGGCCCTGCCGTGAGTGTGCCGCCTAGAGCGGTGCGCCTGAGAGTATGTGGCGGTGAAGCCAGCGCTGCGTTTCGATCGCGGCGTCTGCGCGATATGGCTGTTTCATAGGAGCGTCGTACCTGCGATACTGCACTAGGAGAGCTTGCTGAGCGCGAGCGTCGTGATTTCGCGCGGCAATATGGTCACGCAGTTCAGCCGGACCAGGAGTCCGCTTCTCGGTAGGGATGCGATCGATCCAAGCGGGCATCAAGCACACTCACAGCAGGGTGTTTACACTCCATTTCCCGCTGCTTTCTTTTCCAAAGGTCACCACACCGCATGAGTAAGCCCACCCTGGACTCCATCGCCACGGCCAAAGCCAAGCTGGAAGAAGAACTTCGCAACCTGGAACGGCAGGAAGTCCAACTGCGCCAACAACAGGCGGCTGATGCTTTTGCCGAGGTTATGAATCTGGTGGGCCAGTACAACGCGCATTTCAGCGCCAAGCAAAAGGCAGAGATAGTGGCAGCGGTCGGGGCTAGCAACGCCGCTCGGGTCAAAAAGTCCACCGGCAATCAGGGGGTGGCGCCCAAGTACTGGTTGCCACACACGCAGGAGACGTGGAGCGGCCGCGGGCGCCCGCCACGCTCCTTTACCGCCTGGGAGGGCACCGCGGCCTACAAGGAATGGAAGGCCAAGCATCCCAACGAGAAGTTCCCCAAGTATCCGGGCGCCTAGCCAGACGTCATAAGTGCAGGGTGCAGGGCCTCGGTACTTGGCAGGGCGGTCCAGTAGGTGGGTCCGAGATTGAACCACTGACACGCAAAGCCTTGCGCCAGCGCCGTCGGCGGCCGCACCGAAGATGGGGTGAAGCCACAGCGGCCGTAACGACCGGCCGCCACTGCCGCGGCACGTCGCAGGATCTCGCCATACATGCCTTCGCGTACCCGGGAGGCGGGCAGGGTGCCTTGGCGCGCCAACGCGGCGCCTTGGCGGACCGCCGCCCACGCGCAGTATCGCCATTGCGCGGCGCTTAGCGACAGGCGCGACAGGCGCTGGGCAAAGGCCATGTCCTGCTGCCAGTGAAGGTCGAATTGGCAGCGGACTAACTGCTCGGCGTAGAACGCTTGGGCCTCATCGCACACTAGGCGTTGCCACAACGCCGCACCTAGGGTCAGGACCAGTTCGTCGCAAGGTACCGAGGCCAGAAAATCCTCGATCGCCGGCAAGGCGCTCTCGGCCTGGTAGGAACTCCAGGTCCACTTCCATGGAATGCCCTCCAGCGGCGTCTGCCGCGCTCCTAGCATCGAAACTGATGCCTCCCCCGGCAGGGCCAGGATCTGATGGGAAGCCAGGATCTGCAGGGCTTCCATGGCCAGCTCTGTCGTGGGCGCAATCGCCAAACGCTGCTGGTGAGCTTGAAGCAGGGCCCACAGGTACACGGCACCAGGCAATCCCAGGTCATCCAGCGTGTGAGGCGTCATCGAAGCCGGCCGCATTGCAGGGATACTAAGATTAACTTAGTATCCAGCGGCAGGCACTTCGGCCATCCTTTTCATCTGGATGCGACCCGAGGCCTGTGTGTCCGAATCAGCTGACAAGCGATCGAATTTCGCCAGGCGCCTGAAACAGGCGCGCCTGGGACGAGGCCTGACGCAGGCTCAGCTGGGTGTTTTGGCTGGTATGGAGCCCGACGTGGCGAGCACCCGCATCAACCAGTATGAGCGTGGCGTCCATGAGCCGCGCTCGGCCACGGCCAAGCAGCTGGCCGAGGCCTTGGGCGTTCCGGCCGCCTTTCTCTATACCGATGACGATCTGCTGGCCAAGCTGCTGCTTCGGTGGGGATCACTGACCAAGCAGCAGAAGCGCGAGCTGGTCAAGCTGGTCGAGGCCACGCCCGGAAAGTAGAGGGACAATCGCATGGGCGATAGCCTTGGGGAGGTGTCCCGTCGGGCACTGACTCCGCCAGCGTGCTCATTCACCCTACCGAGCCCTGACATGGGGTCGTCATCTGCTGATGGCGAAAAGACCAGTTCGGAATAACCTCCGAGATTCTGGGCAATGAATCGGATTGAACGATTAGGGATCGTTATCGAGGGTAGGGCAGTTGTGGGTCAGTGGTGCCGGCTACTACCTACGGATGGGCACGGTAGCCGGCCAGTGGCGCTACCTGGCGACTGTGATGGATCGCTACTCCCGCCGTCTGCTGGGCTGGTCGCTGGAGCCCGAGCGCACGGCTTTGCTGACCCGTCGCGCCCTGGCTGCTGCCCTGCGGACACGCGCGCCGGCCTGCGGTACGCTGTCCACAGTGATCGGGGCATCGAGTTCATGGCCAACGGCTTCAGGCGGGGATTGGCGCGGGCCGGGCTGGCGCAGTCGGTCAACCGGCCGCACCGCATGAACGACAACGTGCACATGGAGTCATGGAACAAGTCGATGAAGTCGGACATGTATCACCGCTACCGCTTCGACAGCGAACGTTCGCTGCGCTCGGCGATCAACTACTACATCTAGTTCTACAACCGCCAGCGCCTGAACTCGGCGCTATCGTTCGCCGGTGGAGTTCGAGCAGTGTTGCTAGAGAATCGGTGTCCACTGTTCCGTAGGAGCTGCCCGCCACTTCGCGGCACAGCTTAACTCAGACACTAGGTTGCTTATGGAAGAGTCCCGCCATCGAGCGAAAATGGATATTCTCCAAGCGCAGCCCCATGTAATTCGCCGTTCGGAATCTGCGGCGGTTCGCCCTTCAGGCATGCCGTTCGATATTCTGTAGGCGTGATTCCCATGAGCGCTTTGAACGCGCGATTAAAGGGCCCTAGCGAAGCAAACCCACTCTCACCACTGACATGCAAGATATTATCGACGGCTGTGGGCATCGCTAGCAGTTTGCAGGCATGAGCGACGCGGTACCGGTTGAGCAGCTGATTGAAATTTCGTTCGCCCAGTTGCCGAGTGATCAGTTTGCTCAGGCGATACTCGGCAGTACCCAGCCGCGCCGCGAGTTCGGCCACCTTTAGGTGGGGCTCGCGGTAAACCTGCAGGACCTCTAATTGTTGTTTCAGCAGCGTCGCCAGCCGCGCATCGTCTTCGCATGGGGCCGGGGCCTGCTTGGTCGGGGCGGGGCGATCGCGATGATTGGATGGTGCGGGAACCTGGCGCCGATAGCGGAAAGCAAGGTGGGTGAACGTGATCATCGCGGATGCGCAGAGCGCTACAATGCCGGCGCGCCACGGAGCCAATGTCGGGAATGCATGCGCGAGTTCACCGAGTAGGGTGGTGGACAGCACAGAACTGCCATAAACCACCATGAACGACAGACGCAGCCGTCGTTCAGAGGGCGTCCACTTCATCGACCAGCCGCGCAGCGGCTCGAGAAAACTCAACGCCAGCAGGGATGTGCTCGTCAGGGTGAGCATGGCATCGATTGCCACCACTAGCATCGATGGCGAGGCGTTCGCTTGCATGGCGGTGCCGCGGTGGATGGCGATCAGGAGTGCGACCCCAACCGCCAGTAGGAGATGCCGTAGATGGACGCCCTGCTCGCCGCGGAACAGGGCCCTCGACACGAGCCAGAAACCATTGCAGGTCGCCGAACCCCCAATCGCGACGGACCATCTGATCCATGCCGGCGCATCTCCAATCCAGGGCGACATCAAGGACAGCGCCAGCGATCCGCTAACCACCGCAAACAAAACCTCAGCGTCCCGCTTGGCCCGTCGCAGCAGCAAGATGAACAACGACAACAGCGACATCGCAACCGCTACCGCGGTCATCGCAATCGCCACTTCGTGCATCGCCATGTCCCCCCGAGCGCCTGAGCGGAAATTGTAGCAGACAGACTGGACTGCATCCGCCAGGGGTGGCTGCTAAACGGCGCTTGAACGACGATTTCCGTTCACGCAATTCGATTAGCCGATTCGCGAAACGGCGAGATGCAGGGGGGGGTAACCCGGCAAGGTTCTGCCATATCCGCCCATGCCTGCGCCCGTCGAATGACCCCAATCCCCACCCTCTCCCCCACGCGTGCCTTGCAACTTGGCGCCTCGGCCTGGTTTGTTGCCGCAACACTGGGCCAGTGGGCATTCGTCCTCTTCATCTTGGCGTTCTTCGGCGGGCACACCTTGGGTGGCGACCTGGCCGGCCTCAACGACAAGCCGCACGTGACCGGCTACGTCCCCGGGGATACGTTCGGCAACCTCCAATTCATCGCACACGCTCTGATGGGGGGCATCGTGACCTTCAGCGGCACGTGGCAGCTCATTCCTGCATTGCGACGCCGCTGGCCGCACATCCATCGCTGGAATGGACGCCTGTTCCTGGGCATCTCCCTGCTGGGCGCATTGTCCGGGCTGTATCTCACCTGGATCCGTGGATCCCGATTGGGGACGGGAAGCAACGTGTCGATCACCCTGAACGGGCTGCTGATCCTCGTCTTCGCCACGATGGCCTGGCGCAGCGCATTGAAACGCGATTTCGTTCGGCACCGCAGGCACGCCCTGCGCGCGTTCCTGCTGGTCAATGGTGTCTGGTTCCTGCGCATTGGCATCATGCTCGCTGGCTTGGTGCTGGCTCCGCTCGGGGTCGAGATCAACTACCAGGGGGTGGTCTTCGTCGGCGTCAGCTTCGCCAGTTGGGTGCTTCCGCTGGCGGTGCTGGAGCTGTACCTGCGCGTCGAACGCTCGCAGCGGGCTGCGCCCCGATACGCCATGGGCGGGACCCTTGGCGTGCTCGCGCTGTTGATACTGACTGGCAGTGCTGCGGCCGTCGCCTTCATGTGGCTACCGGCGCTGAGCCCGGGGAGCGCGCCATAGTTCCCGCAGAACACGTTGAGTCGGCCCCAATTACGCACTACCCCTCCGCGAAACAGCGTGGTCGACCACTGGTCGGCCGGCCAGGGACTAGACCAGAACTTTCTTTGTGAAATGCCAGGAGACTGAAAATGAAACGCAATGCTGCAACCACGGCGGTCCTTTTTCTGCTGCTTGCCGGTAGCGGTCCCATTATCTCGAACGCCGACGCGCGCGATGCGGACACGCGGACCGATGGCGGCGGACCCCGCGGTACGGATGCGATCGACGTCAGCGACAAGGCCACGAGGAAGATCTCGATGGCGCTCGGCATGGAAATCAATGATTTTGTCGTCACCAGGCAGGAAGATGTCGAGTCGGCCGCAGGATCAACAACCACCCAGTACACGGTGAGGACGTCCGACGGCGGAAACTACAAGTGCCAGATCATCGAGCCTTCCCGCGCTGGAAAGTTCTTCTCGTTCGGTACTGCTGCAGGCGCGGATGCACTGTGCACAGAATTCACTGGCTCGAACGTCAACGAGACACGAACGGCGAGCACCGCAGGTGGAAAGGGCGCCAGTTCCAGCTCAAGGTCGGAACCAGTTGCCCCGGTCACAATCAGCGCCAAGGCCGCGAAGAAGATCTCGATGGCTATCGGCGAGGATACCGACCGCTTCGTGGTGACAATGCAGGAAGACGTGGAATCTTCCGTGGGCATGAACGGCACCGAATACACGGTCAGGACGAACGGCGGGAGGACCTATAAATGCCAGGTCCTGGAGCCTTCGAAGCTGGGAAAGATTGTGAGTTTTGGGACCGCCGGTGGCGCGGATGCCCTATGCACAGACTTCACCAAAGGTTCCCCCGATCGAGGCAAGACCAACCAGGCCAACTGCAACGCCCTACTGCGTGCGGCGCACAAGTGCGACTAACCTGCGGCGCGTCGCCGAAACTGTCGAGAGCGTGATGAAAGCAGCCAAGATACTGTTGCCGTGCCTCATTGCATGCCTTGTGTTTCCCACGCAGGTCTTCGCCTTGAGCGTGATCGTGCAATACCAGGGCGCGGTCGAGAATCGCGAGGTGTATTTCGCCGACATGCGTTCGGTCTCGAACCAGCCTCCGGCGGACATGGAGGCAACAGGGATGCAAGTTCGAGCCCTCCCCGTCACGGTGGTGTACGAAAACCCGAACAAACCAGAGTTCGTGCACATGGAGTTGTTCTTCAAATGCCCGGAGCGGTTCAGTCTAGATCACGAGCAGCGGACAACCTCCGAGGACAAGAAGGCCACGGGTACGAGCGATGCAGTGACATTTCAGATTGGTCCGGGCAGCTACATGCTGCGGCGTATCGACTTGAAGACCGAAGAAGTTCCCCAGAGCGACTGGAAGACATCCAACGCCCCCATGCTCTCCAAAGCGGCCATCCTTGCCTGCAACCACTTGGAGATCGACCAGGCACTAAGGGCAGCCATCAAGGATGATAGCTTCGACTTCGACGGCTTCGGTCAGCGCATCGCCAAGCTCGGCCTTCCGGCCGACATGGCCGTGATCGGCGAGCACTTGCCATCGGAGTACATGGATTTCGCCTGGGAGACGTTCTGGTGGGACAAGGTTGTTGCCAAGAAGCGCCCTGATCCCACCGGGAAGTGGGCTGAGGCGCTCTCCGGAGCTAGCGGTCATGCCGTCATGGAGGCGGTCAACAAAGAACAGCAAAGACCGGATGCCGGCCCTGCGTCTATGCAGGCCAGTCTGCTTGGGCGCATCAAGAGCAACCGGTCCAAGATGACGTCGGATCTGGCAGCCGCTCCTAGCGCAGGCAAGCATCCCGATGGTTCGAAAATGAACAAGCGTGAAGCGAGGCTAATGGCCGCTTTCGGAGGTAGGACCGAGCAGGAGGTGGTCGCGACCATGGGCAATCCCGATGACTTCTACCAGGGCGCGGGCTCGCGCTTCCTGCGCTATAGCGCTTGGTGGGAAGAGCAGGGCGTCATCGTCTACGGTGCCTACGGGGTTATCGGTGGCCAGTCGGGCGGGTATGCCGAGTGCTACGCCGAATTCAACACGCGTCAGGATGCCTACGGTGACTGGCGTGTGTACGACATTATCGTCCAGGGAGACTACGAAGGGACGGGGTCACGCGAAATCCGGCTTGTTTGCAACGATGCCACGAGGCCAAAGCGCTGATGCCTCGGCCATTCCCACCCCATTCGGCAGGGTTTTGTCATCCCAACCCACCATCCTGCAGCGATCAGATGCCTGACTCTAAGGGACTTATGGCGATAATCAAACGTGTCGTTCTGGCAGCCGGCTTGCTGGCCGCAACGGCGTCCATGCAAGCGTTCGCCCAGGTGGAGGGCGGAGCATTCGACGTACTGGCCTCTGTCATGGAAACCCACGACACGGAGATCAACGCCAACGATGCCCTAGACTCGAACCGGAAGCAGGCGCAGCAGTATCGAGAGAAAGTAATCGCCGGCTGGTGGGAGTTCATGCAGGCCAGTTCGAAGGCCGGGCCGGGAGAGTATTGCGCGGCGTCATTCCTGCGTGCCAAGCGCCAGACACGACCCGGCAAGGGCGACGGGCTGAAGGAAGGAATCGTCGTCACCTTGTTCGGTCCCGGCGGAAACTACCGAGGTGCCTTGCTGGCCTTTTCGCCGCTGGGCAAAGACTCGGTCGCGGCGTTCCCAAAGCTGGAGAATGGGAAGCCGGTTCGCGTCACGCTGACGCAGGGCGACATCAAGCCCGTGACGCTTAATGCGATCTATGTGCAAACCGGCCCGAAATCACCCCCACTGCTGGCGTTCGCCGTGCCCGACATCGAGGCATTGATGGCCGGCATGAAAGACAACTGGAGTTTCGACGTCGGCTACGAGGGTAAGTCAATCGCAAACATCGAGTGGCACGATGGACTCATGGCCCGCAATGAGCTCAAGAAATGCCTCGCCGGCAGTTTTCCCACACCATGAACGTCACTGGAAAGACTGAATTCGATCAAATCGTGGAGTGGGCTCGTTTAGCGTCACGGCGTATGCACAAGGCCATAAACATCGGGTGCAAGATCTACGCTAACCCAACGGTTGCCGACCAGTTGAGCCGCGCCGTCCGGCAGGAACGTGTCCTAACGGCACGTACAGAAGGCAGCATTAACTCTGGGTTGAAGGATCGCTCCGGATTGCTCGCCGAGAAGCCGCGATCCGCCACGCCGCAGGGAACGCAACAAGCGGAAGTGGTCACAAGGCTGGTGAGGCCTAACAATTCGTGCAAGCCGATTCACTTCGCGGCCTCGGCGCTGGCGAACAAGATTGAATTGTCGCCGTGTCAGCTGCGCAACCTAGCTCAACTAACGTGTCAAGCGAAAAGGAGATTTTGTGGGCCATTCGACTAAGGGAACACAAAGGCAGGTTGTGACGAAAATTCTTGTCATCTCGATGATGATGGCTTTCTCTGGCGCTGGCGCTATCTTTCAAACGGCAGAGGCGGAGCAAAGTATGCCCGCCTACGCTGACACATTGCGCCGAGCGGTCGTCTTTGAGAATGAGTCTGGCAACAAGCTGTCCCTTACCGATCGCATGGAGCGATGGAAAGTCCCGGGCATAAGCGTTGCTGTCATCGACAACTGCAAGATTGTAGATAGACATGGCTTCGGCATCACCCGGAAGGACGGTGCCAAGATCCGGAGTGACACGCTGTTTCAGGCCGCATCGGTGACCAAGCCGGTGGCTGCGTTTGCCGCTCTCCGACTCGTCGATCAGGGGTTGCTATCGCTCGACAGTGATGTGAATGTCGAATTGCAGAGTTGGAAGGTACCTGCGAGCCCATTTCTTGAGGGGCACCCAATTACGCTGCGAGGCATCCTTGGTCACAGCGCTGGCCTGATCCCCGGCGGATATGGCGGGTATTCCCACGGCGAACTGATACCAACGCTGCTCCAAACCCTTAATGGAGTCGAGCCAGCCCGGCCGAAACCAGTGCAGGTCGCTTATGTGCCAGGTTCGGACTGGCGCTACTCCGGGGGCGGCTATCTCGTTGCGCAACTGCTGATGACCGAAAAGATCGGCCAGAGCTTCGACAAGATCGTCCATGATCAAGTTTTAGAGCCGACTGGCATGATCCGGAGTGGCTTTGCGGAACCATCCGCGAGCGCGAGAGCCGACGTCGCCGCAGGCCACGTCGCAGATGGCTCGATGGTTCCGGGGGGCTGGCACGTTTACCCGGAGCTCGCTGCTGCTGGCTTGTGGAGCACGGCACCCGATCTGGCTAGTTTTGGTTTGGCGGTAATGAAGGCCGTCCGCGAAGAGCCCAACACCCTACTCAGCCCAGCACTCGCCAATCAGATGGCTACTGTGCAATCTGGACCACGCAGCTTGGGCTTTGAAGTTGGTGGTGAAGGCAAAGCCCGCCACTTTGGGCACGATGGCACAAACGAAGGTTACAACTCGTCACTCATCCTCTATCCAGGAACATGTCAAGGCGCGGCAATCATGGCCAACTCGGACAATGCAAAGCCGCTTATCGCGGAGCTTCTTCGAGGCATCGCCGATACCTATCACTGGCCTGACGCCATGGCTTCAACTGTGATGAAGCTGGATCCGCAAAGCCCAATTTCAGTCGCTAGATTCCAGGGGACTTACAGCTTTACGGACATCTCCGGTGTCGCGCCATTCAAGATCATTTCGACTGGCAACGGCAGTTTCACCTTCGACCGCGGCGATGGACACCGGGAGCCCTTGTATCCGTCAAACGAAGGGCTGGTGGGTGCCGATAGCGGCATCATCATTAAAGCCATCTCACCGGCTAATGGGCCGGCTGAAACCATCACCTATGCCCGGATTGGCGGTCGCGGCGCTGCTAGGGCGAAGCGAGTAGAGCCGAGACCATGAGTGCGGACAAGTTGCCGCATAACAACTTTCTCACGCTGATGCTGGTTCCTGCCTCGGATCAGCTCAAGCGTTCTTTCGATGTCCGCTTCTGCCCGCGAATTCATATGATCGATGCGAGACGCGGATAGCTGCATATGCAGCAGGAGTGTTGCGGGTGAAGCGCAGGAAGAAGATCTACTACACCGACCCCCCAGATGACACTGATGTGAGATCGCTGGCAGCAAGGCGAGTCCCTGTACCAGATCGCGTCCCTGGTCGATCGGCACCGCCGCTCCGTCCGAAACATCCTGGCCGAGCACGGCGGCATTCGTCCGCAGGTGAGGCGAAGGTCTCGAAGGGTGTTGAGCCTGGCTGAGTGCGAGGAAATCTCCCGCGGCTTGGCGGCGGAACAATCGATCCGCACGATAGCGGTATCGCTGGCGCGGGCCCCTTCCATGATCAGCCGGGAGATCGGTCGCAAAAGGCGCTGAAGGCTACTGTGCCAGCCAGTTGCTCGATCCCCGACCATTCTTCAGCGACCGACGCGGCCTTAGGCGCGGAGTACATTTGCTTTTACAGATTAGTGACGCTTTGCCGTGAACAAGTAGTTAGATCGCCGACCGATTACGTTTGTCCAAAATCGATAAAAGCACCGCCTGGGTGTATGGCGCGGTCGATCTCTCGAGGTTATTCCAGATAGAAGCTAGGTCTGTCCATGAAAATCGTGTGAACTCAAAATTCTATGACAACGTGGGTGCCAGGGCTCTCCTTCGCGCGCCGAAGAATGAGTAACTCGAACCCTGATGTCGACGCTGCTTATAGCGTGACCAAAAAAAGTAAGACTTGTCGCCGCTGGTGTTCATCCATCTGATTGTGCTGTTCATCCCAAGGGATGCGCTTTGGTTCTCGCTCAAGTGCAGGCTCGGCGTAGGTCAAGCCAAGCCGATGACAAAGCGATAGCGAACAAAGCCATGTTCTCGATAGAAGGACAGCTACGTAGCGCTCGATCAAGCGGGGATCTTTGGCACATGCGATAAGCCAAAAGCCTGTAGTCAGGGGATTGACAAAAAACCGGGAGGATAGGCATGAAGTTGCAATCGTACGCCGTACTGATGGCTCTTGGCATGGGGCTGCTCTCCACGTGTGCACACGCTGTCGAGCCCTACCAGGAGTATCGCAAGCGGATCGAATCGTCGCAGAGGCTGACCGCATTCACTGATCAAATGATGGGCGACAGCATCAGTCTTTACAACGGATCCACCGAGTTCTCGTTGACCGATATCGACATTGCAGGAAACAACGCGCTACCGGTCCAACTCACGCGTCGCCTTCACATCAAGATCGAGCCCGCCGGTGTTACCAGCTACAACCCGGATCTGGGAGGAGCGGGCAACTGGGATCTGGACGTCCCCCACATCTCGGGAATGTTCGACTCACGGTACGGATGGGGCTCCTCGACGGTCCCGAGTCAGCGATGCTCATTGCTTGGCGCACCGCAAGTCAACGGTGCGTTCAACACCACCGACATCTGGCAGGGCAATACGGTCCACATTCCGGGCAGCGGTGATCGCACGATGTTGTTGACCGAGCCTAAGACCCTCGTCCCTAGCGATGGTCAGCTACACCGTTGGACGACGCGCGAGCGCGACGCATTTACGTGCATACCGATGAAGAAGGGATTGAGTGGAGAAGGCTTCGCGGTGACCACGACCTCTGGCATTCGATACGACTTCGATGTGGCAGTCACCCGTGCCGGAGGAACGATGAATTACTACGTCCATGGCCTATTCTTCGAACTTCCAAATGGTGGAACGGTCGTTCGAACAAAGATCTACCTGTTGGCGAGCAAGATCACCGACCGCTTCGGAAATACGGTCAACTTCGAATACAACGATGCCGGGTATCCAACAAGCATCTCTTCGAGCGATGGTCGCTTGATCGCCTTGACCTATGCAAACGGCCGGTTGTCTGCGGCGCGGGCCAATGGACGCGAATGGCGATACCAGTACGAAACCGGCACGGACGAAGGCTTGCTGACTACTGTGGTACGTCCGGATGCCAGTCAGTGGAAGTACGCCTACAACGGGACATTGTCGCCCAACTACGAACCCTGGGATGGCGGCAGCAATTCCGGCTGCACCTTGAAACCACCGGCCATTGTCAACGACTTCGGTCTGACGATTACCCATCCGAGTGGCGCAATCGGTGCATTTCATTTCTCCAACGCTCGCCATTATCGTTCCGGAATACACGCGAGTGCCTGCCAGGACCACGTGATTCCATCGGACGGATCGACCTACGTCCATACGTACGTTCTTGCCATCCCGAACTACTTCGATGTTATGAGTCTGCAGAGCAAGACCATGAGTGGTCCGGGGCTTGTCCCCATGACATGGATTTACGACTACGGCATCACCAGGGAAGGCCTTTGGGGGACGAACGCACAGGCGGGGAACTACCCCTGCGGGACATGCGATACGGAGAAGCTAGTAACCGTCGCGCAGTCAGATGGGACGCTTCGCCAGTATCGCTATGGATTCTTGTATGCGCTGAATGAAGGCCGCTTGCTGGGGAGTAGCGTCATCGATGCTAAGGGAGCGGTCCAACGGACTGAATCGACGACGTACCTGCCTGAGTCGAGCGCCAGCGGACAGCGATTCTTCCCGCGCTATGGCGTGATCATCAATGGCGATGATCCGTCGACGGCCGTCGTCCGTCCGGTCGTTTCGCAGACGACCCAGCAGGACGCTGCCACCTTCACCATGCAGGCTGATTCCGGCAGTGCCTGCGGAGGAGCCGGGATCTATTGCTTTGATGTCTACGGCAAGCCCACCCGAGTGATCAAGTCCAGCAAACCCAACTAGAACATTCGCCTTTCCGAACAATAATCAAACCCTAGCTACACGCGATGCAAAGAAGCGTGGCACGCGAGGATGGTCATACAAGCCAATCGGGAAGAAGGAGAAACCTGAGATGAATCCCAGCCACATAAAAAGTGATGGAAGAAGTATGCGGAAGACCGTTCATCTGTGGATGGTAGTGATGGCTGCACTGCCTGCCGGCGCGGTACAGGCACAGACATTCAGCAAGACCGAGGCCTTCACCTACAGCAATAACACGTCCAAATGGGTGCTTGGCCAGTTAGCATCGACGACATGCTCGGCTTCACTGCCGGTCGATCCGTCTTGCAATGGCGGAAGCGGCTCCATTGAATCCGAAACCATCTATGACTTGGAGTGGGCGGTGCCCATCCAGAACAAGGCATTTGGAAAAGTCACGCAGACCCTGCACTACGACACCGCCTCCACCGTGGAAAGTGGGCAGCGCGGAACGCTCAGAACCGTCAAAGATGGCAACAACAACATCACTTCGCTGACTAACTGGAAACGGGGCGTTCCGCAATTGGTCTCCTTTGCCGACGGAACTACGATCTCTGCAACGGTTGACGACAATGGATGGCCCGTGTCCGCAATCGATGAAACGGGCGCCAAGACCTGCTACACCTACGATGCGATGGGACGCATGGCCTCGGTGAAATATCCGTCCGAGAAGGCATCAGGTACATGCGACGACTCTCGCTGGAACATGACGGGTTACATTTTCCGGCCCCTGGCCGCCAGTGACTGGATGCCGGCGGGGATTCTTCCTGGCCAGTGGGTCCAGATGACCTATACGGGCAGTGCCCGTAAGATCACCTACTTGGATGCAATGTGGCGGCCGGTGCTGACGAATGAGTACGACGAGGCCAACACCGCGGGCACATTGCGTGCCGCAAAAACCATCTACGACAGCAGAGGTCGGGTCAGCTTCCAGTCCTTCCCCGCGTCGACGAATGTTCCGGGTGCTGTGGGCACCCGCACTTTTTACGATGCCCTCGATCGTGTCGTTCGGGTTGAGCAGGACAGCGAACTTGGCGTGCTGGCTACGACCACCGAATATCTGTCGGGCCTGAGAACGCGTGTGACCAACCCTCGCGGGCAGCAGACCACCACCAGCTTCATGGCCTGGGACCAGCCGACCTACGATTTCCCGATTCGCAGCGACCAACCCGAAGATAAGGTCATCCGCATCATTCGCAATCCCGCGTTTGGCTGGCCAACCGAGCTCATCCAGCAGAACTCTGCTGGCACCCAGTTTGCGATCCGACAGTATGTCTACGATGGCAACAGACGGCTGTGCAAAATGATCGAACCGGAAGCCGGGGTTACTGTCACAGGCTATGACGGCGTGGGCAATCCGACGTGGACGGCGACTGGCCTAGATAGGCAGATCTTTGGGGGTACCACTGATTGCCAGCATGTCGACGCCTTCCATTCCGGACGCACGATCTTGCGCACGTACGATGCGCGCAATCGGTTGGTGCAGCTCAAATTCCCCGACGGTCGCGGCGACCAAGTGTGGACCTACACCAAGGCCGGAAAGCCGGCCAGCATTACAGCTTACAACGGCAGCGGCAATACCTCGCCCGTAATTACAGCTTACAAGTACAACAATCGGGGCCTGCTGACGGGCGAGTCGCTGGGCCTTCCGGGCTTGTACGCGTGGGGGCTGGGCTACGACTACGACGCCAACGGCAACTTGCGCTGGCAGTCGTATCCGACAGGGCTGACGCTGGACTATGCGCCGAACGCACTGGGCCAGGCAACGCAGGTCGTTGATCAGGTCGGCACGGCCTACGCTTCGGGTGCGCGGTATTTTCCGAATGGGGCGCTTCGGCAATTCACCTACGGAAACGGCATCGTCCACACGATGGCCCAGAACGTCCGGCAGTTGCCGGAGCGGATAACAAGTAGCGGGGGAACGGCCGATTTCGATTATCTCTACGATCAGAATGCCAATGTTGCGAGCATCGTGGATTATGCCCGCGGTTCCGGCTATGACCGCATCATGACCTATGATGGGCTGGATCGCCTGTTGACCGCCAACTCGCCGATGTTTGGCGGCAGTGACCAGACCCACCGCTTCTCCTACGATGCCCTGGACAACCTGAAGTCATGGAAACTGGCGGGTGTGAAGGACTACGCCGAGTACGTATACGACGCCAGCAACCGGCTGGGCAACATCAAGAGTAGTGTCGGAGCCACCATCGTGGGGTTGGGCTACGACGCGCAAGGAAATCTACAGAACAAGAACGGCCAGATCTACGACTTCGACTTTAGCAATCGCTTGCGTGGCGCGATCAACAAGGAGATATACCGCTATGACGGGCTGGGCCGGCGAGTCATGGCTTCGCTGCCGGCCGGGAAGTCGACCTATTCGCAGTACAGCCAAGGTGGGCAGTTGGTCTATCAACAGGACGAACGCCAGGCGACGCCGCTCAAGTTGGAGTACATCACGCTGGCGGGAAGCATGATTGCCACTCGGGAAACTCCCGTCGGAACGGCGGGCGCGACCGTAAAGTACCTACACAGCGACGGTCCCGGTAGTCTCGTAGCGATCACAAGCGAGGCAGGACGGATCATCGAGCTGAAAGACTACGAACCATGGGGTGGTGTTATCGGCAAGCCCGCGTACAGCGGTGTTGGCTACACCGGTCATCTCATGGATGGCGCAACCGGTCTTACCTACATGCGCCAGCGCTATTACGATCCAATGATTGGAAGATTTTTGTCCGTTGACCCAATGCCTGCGAATGCAACAAATGGAACAAACTTCAATCGATACTGGTATGGGAACAACAATCCCTTCACTTTCATAGATCCGAATGGAGAATTGGGAGAATATTGGCCATGTGTTACTCCCGGAAGCTGTGTTCCTAAAAAAACCATGCAAGGCCTTACTACGGTTGCGAGCTATGTCAAAGATAATTATCAGGATCCAGTGGTCAATTTTTTGGTCGATTCCGGAGAGTGGTTGGCCCATCAGTCAGTAGAAGGGGCTCTCGATAAAGTGCCTGTGGCTGGTAAACACCTGGCGTCGTACTACAAGGAAGTGATCAAGCCACGCATCAATGACGCGGCTGAGTCGTCCATAAAGGGAGAAACTGATCGAGAGGATCCGGGTTCTAGCGAAGACTACGTGCCAGAGTCTGTAACCATAATCAAGCCAGACGGAACTCGTATCGAAGTGAATTTTGGACCTCGCCAGCCACATCCAAGCGACAAGCCGATAGAAAACGAGCCGATCCTGCCATCGGAGCCAGTGCCGCGGAAATGATGCGGTATGCGACGATGGATAAGGCTGCAAGCCAAAAAGCTAGCTCGACCGTGCCAATATTTCAAGAAGTGTCCGCTTGCGTATTTACCTGATCCGTATCGGCGAAGATGGCGGGCGGCCCCCGATCAAACGGATGTTCAATTGTCCTTCAATGAGGAGTGAATCGTCCCGGGTTCAGTAGACATCTCCAAGCCGTACATTACGGCAATCACGGAGGTGTGTATGAGCGGAAAGCGGTATTCGGATGAGTTCAAGGCCGAGACGGCCAAGCAGGTGATCGATCAGGGGCGCTCGGTGCGAGAGGTCTCGATCCGGCTGGGCGTCAGCATCGACTCGCTGTACGCATGGGTCAGGGAACAGCGCAAGGCACCGGCTACGCGGCAGGCGGATGTTTCGTTGGCGGAGGAGAACCGTCGTGTGCAGGCCGAGCTCAAGCGGATGACCGAGGAACGCGACATCCTAAAGAATGGCCGCTGCGTACTTTGCCAAGGGGTAAGAGCGAAGTATGCGTTCATGCAGGTGCATCCGGACGAGTTCCGCGTAGCCAGCATGTATCGAGTGCTGGGTGTGCAGCGCAGCGGGTTCTATGCATGGCAGCGCCAGCCGCAGATCGATCGCCATCGCGAGGATCAACGTCTTCTGGGCATCATCAAGGAGGCATGGCTGGAGAGCGGCACGGTCTACGGCTACCGTAAGGTCACCGACACTTGCGCGACCTGGGCGAGGCTTGTGGCAAGCATCGCGTGGCGCGGCTGAGAAAGAGGGAAGGTTTGCAGGTGCAAGTGTTACGGGTTCGTCCGCGGCCTCGTGGTGGCCGGGTCTCGACGGTCGCGCCGAACCACCCGGATCAGCAGTTCGACGTGGCCGTGCCCAACACGCACCGGGTCACCGACATCACCTACATCCGCACGTACTAGGGCTGGCGGTACCTGGCGGTGGTGCTGGATCTGTACTCACACCAGGTCGTGGGCTGGGCGATGCAAGGCCCGATGCACGCCAATCTGGTCCTGTAGGCTCTGCGCTCGGACCAAGGCAGTCAGTTCACCGGCGCCGAGTGGGAGGGTTCGTGAAGGCCCAAGGGATCGTCTGCAGCATGGGCCGCCGCGGCAATCGCCACGACGACGCCGTGGCCGATGGAAGCGTCTCTCCGGTAGAGTTCGAACGGCAGGCAGAACTATCAGGCTCGTAGGTGTATACGAAACCCCAGGCGATTCACCTGTCACAGATCGCAACTAAACCAAATGTGAATATTGATTTACGGAATGGCGATTCGGCTGGTCGATTCGCAAAATGGCGAGATTGGCGACGTTATCGGCGGGCAAATTCGTGGCTCACCCCCGCCCTTGACGCACCAGAATGACCCTGCACCGCATTGCCTCACCCCCCCTCAAACTCTGCGCGTGGGGTTATCTACCTGGTTCGTAGTAGCCACTCTGGGCCAATGCGCCTTCTTCCGAATGAATGATGACTGGACTTTCGAGGTGATCTACCAAGAAAAGTCCATCGTTGACATCGAATGGCTTGACGGCCTCGGGGCGCGCGTGCAATCGAAGCAGTCTTTGGTCGGGGAGCCATTTGACAACGGAATCCAACCGGGACTGACATGTGTCAGATATCTATAGCCACTCGGGCGGTGGGCCAAGCGGGGGTATTGTCAGATTCTTCCCAGTTGCGACGAATCTTTGTCGAAGGTTCGCTGGTCAAGGTCGGAATCGGTCTCTTCTTCTGTACGACGCGCGTGCGCGCCGCGCGTTGTCAGTAGCCACATGCCATGCGCCACTAGCGCGGGAAGCTTCGCCTTCGATAGTTGCGTGCCGCACAAAATCTCCATCGACACCTATGACAGATCACGCCATCTTGTTCAAGCTACGCGCCATCATTTAACGCAATGTTCGGTTCACGAAAGGATATAGGAGAGACCAGCAATGGCATCAGCCATATATGAAGATACGAAAGTTCCGGCAAGATGCAAGCTTGCCGCAATGTGGACGTGCGTGATGTTCTGCTACGTTTATGGCGACTACTTTGAGCTGTACGTGCCAGGGAAGCTGCAAGACATGCTCAATGGGGAAATGGCGCTAGGTGCGGTAACTCAAGGCCTGTTAGTTGGCACGGCAGTTCTAATGGCAGTTCCAAGTCTCATGATTCTTCTATCGCTTGTCCTTCCCCTGCCAGTATGTCGTTGGGTCAATGTGTGTGTCGGCCTCTTCTATGCTGCGATAATGCTACTTATTCTATTCAATGGGGCGTGGTCGTTCTACATGCTGTTTGCAACAATTGAAATTATTCTAACGTTGCAAGCGGTTTGGCTAGCATGGCACTGGCCGAAGAATTTACAAAGCGCGACGTAAGAACAGGGGCAGCGAGAAGAGTAGGTCTCGGCGAGATCTGGTGTCGCCGAGACTCTGAGCATTTGCGACCGGATTTGCGCACTGGGAAGGTTGAATCCGCACAGCACGGCTGTTTGAGCCGCGGCAGAACATCTTCAATCAGGTCGACTCTCTCCGACTGTGGCAGCCAAGGCGTTAGCTGATGGCCGCTGGGTGCCCGGCGATTCCAGGCAACAGTAGTGCAAGCAGACAGCATCGTCACCCTCCAGGAAAGCGACATCTGAGTCACGGAGCGTAGGTATTTCCCCATGCCACTTGCTCTGTTTACGTACGCATATCCTGGGCCCCTATTGAGCCGTCGACAAGAGCAATCAGGCGACGAACGTAAGACGAGGATGCGCCGCCTTGGTGCCTAGCTCGGATGAGGCCAAACCCATGTCTACCGGAAAAACCAAAACGCTGAGGTTCTTCATTGCCGCTGTCATCTGGTGGGCCGCATATGCGGTGATGCTAGCAAGCCAAGCGGTTGACTACCATCGGATGAACGGGCAGTACATCACTTGGACGTTCGCCCTGAAATACGGTTTTGGTGGAACGTGGACGTGGATTCCCATGACCATGGTCTGCTATTGCCTGGCGCTGCATCGTCCGATTGGCAAGACCAATCTCGGGTTCACACTGTTGGCAAATAGCCTCGTGGTTGCAGGCTTCATTATCGCGAAAGGGACGTATATGTATTACACGTGGGACTACTTCGGATGGTATGACGAATTGCCGTCATTCATCGAAGTTCTCGATACGAGCTTGCGCATAAACATGATGATGGGGTGGATGGTGGTCGGTCTTGCGCACGGGGCCGTCTTTTACTCAAAGATGGAGGAGCGCGGCCAACGCCTATCGGAGCTGTCGAGAAGCATCATTTCCGTGAAACTCGAGGCGCTACGCGCTCAGGTCAGCCCGCACTTCCTTTTTAATGCTCTCAATTCCGTCGCCGAACTGATGCACGAGAACTTGGAGACTGCGGATAAGATGGTCGTGGCGATATCCGGGACGTTGCGTGACAGTCTGAGCCGTGAAGATCAGCAAGTTCGTTCACTTCGGGATGAGATCGAGCAACTACAGAACTACCTCTTTATCGAGAAGATACGTCTTGGCGATCGCTTAAAGATTATGGTCGACGTGGATGAAGAGGTGCTTGGTTTGTGCATTCCCGTCCTCACGCTACAGCCAATTATCGAGAATGCGATTATTCATGCCATTGCGAGGAGTAAGACCCAGGGATGGCTGGTAATCAGGGCTTGGAGACAGGCGGACAACCTACGTGTAACCGTGGAGAACTCCATTTCGCTTGAGGGCGCCCGAAAGGACGGAAACGGGATCGGCCTGAAGATAGTTGCCGATCGGCTGGCGCTACTTTACGGCGAGAAGGCCAAGATCAGTTGGGGTGAGGTCGAGGACTATTGCTACCGAGTCGGTATCACGGTTCCCATACTGGAAGGGTCGAGCACAAGGGAGGTGCGCATGAACAAGGTTCCAGCATGATCTTGAGAGCAGCGATTGTCGATGATGAGCCATTGGCACGAGGCAGACTTCGCCGGCTTCTCCGGTGCGCATCGAGCGGTGACATCACAGTGGTAGTTGAGTGCGTCGACGTCAATGATGTCCTCACAGAGGCAATGCAAACGCCAATCGATGTACTTTTTCTTGACATCGAACTTCCGGGCGAGGATGGATTCTCTGCTTTGCGGCGGTGGGTAGGGCCGCCACCATTAGTAGTCTTCGTGACGGCCTACAGTCAGCACGGTGTTCGTGCATTCGAGGATCGTGCGGTCGACTATCTGCTAAAGCCCGTTTCGCTTGATAGGCTTCGTGATGCGGTACAGCGGCTCAAGGAGCGCGCGGCCTTGCACGATGGAAGGATGGAGGCCATTGACCAGGATCGGAGACACCCTTTGCCGATTGGCCGAAGAACCCAGTTTGTCCCCGAGCGATACATCGAAGTGGTTCGCGCATCCGGCAACTACCTGGACATCATCACAACGCAAGGGCGCTTCACGATCAGGCGAACATTGGCCGATTTCATCTCTGATCTTGATCAAGCCCAGTTCGTTCGAGTGCATAGGTCGACAGTGGTCAGAGCATCGGCGATCAGGCAGGTGATGTCGTTGGGGTCCGGACGCTATGAACTGCTGTTGGAATCAGGCGAACGGGTGGTCTCGGGTCGCAACTACCGCGATCACGTCCAGCACCTGACGATTCGGGACAGCATCGTTCAGGAGGCTAGGATGTTTTCGAGGGGACCTGGACCGACCAGCCCTCCATAGACACCAAGCGACCGTTGCTCGCCGGGAACGGGCGACGTGCGATTTGGGATGTTTATCACGGGTAGGACATATCTGCTATCGACCAGTTGCTTTCAGTTGTCCGGCGAAGTTGAATGACTGCAGTCACGCCAACGCACATGAGGGCCGGCGACGCCAATGCGTTCGGCTTCTTCAGCGACGCAAGCGCTTGGTCAGAATTGTCGAACGCCCAGCAGCGCGAGAGCGTCAGCGGCCTGCCGAAGCGCCTCGGCTCGCTCCTGCTCGAGCCGTTGGGGGTAAGGCGGGTCGATAATGTAGGTCGTGCAAAGCGAGTTATTGCATTGACAGGGTCGGATGGCGTTCGCTTTGATGCCCTCGTCGAGCGTCATGCGCAGCGTGTTGAGCTTTTTCGAGCAATTTGCGAGTCCCTTCGAGACACGCGAGTTTGGAAAGGCGTGGCTAGGCGGCACGCGCGAAATGATCGCGCCCTCGCGGTCGCGCCAAATGCCGGTGTTAAGTGCCCCAATGGTGTCCGCGATGGCCTGCCTGAATGCCGGCATTGAACTCTCGCAGTGAATTGGGGTTTGAAAAGCAGGCCGGTTGAATAGGCGCGCGACAAGTAAACCAGCCTCTTTCTCGGTCGTTGGATCGAGTTCCAGCATGAACCTGTGAAGCTCTGCCTCGTCGTCTGGCAAGGTGTCGCCATTGAAGAAACGGTTAAGAACTGACGACGCGTGAAATCGCAGGTTCTCCTCAAACTCCGAGCCAGACCACACCTGGCAAACGTTGATCTTCTTTGATTTCGCGTAAGTCTTACACTTGTCTTTAGTCCCGGCACTCACGTCCCCGCCGGCTATCACGATGACCTCATGGGGCTGTGTAGCTTGCGTGCTCGTTAGTCGGTTGATGTCTTTGTTGGCTTTGGTCAGCGTGAACTTCTGCCAGTTCGCACACGCGACCACAACAGTGACCTCGTTGCCATGTTCATCCTCGCAGACACCGATGATGTCGCGCCCCTCGTCGCCGCCGGTTTGCCCGTGCCAGTTCAGTGAGCGCCATGCGCGCATGCGCAAGAGCGTTGCGAAGACCATGCGCTCGAAGTCGCGACCTGACAAATTCTTGAAGTCGATGGGGTGAATCGTGCTTGTGAAGACGAGTTTGGATCTATTAGGCGTTGATGGCGACATGGCTTTTAATGGACCGCTGGGCTTGCCCCACCGGTTTGCGCGCTTGTAGGAGGCTACATTGTTAATTGAATCTCTCAGATTTCCTAGACGCCATCAAGCCGGTGGAAGCGGAGTCGTTCGAACTCGCTTGACGGGATGCTCAATGTGTTTGCCGATCAAGGCACTCTCGGCACGCCGAACTACCTCTAGCCCCGTCTCATACTTCATCTGGCCTCCCTACAGCGTTTGTTTGCGCCACCCTTGAGCCACGCCTCGCGCCCGCATCCGCTTTGGCAGGCATGGGCGATCACGAATCGAACAAGCGCCTTAGTCCACTGCCCCGACAATCGGCGGCCCTTAGCCGGAGGTGTAGTACTGTTTCAGATGGACGTGGTGCCTCAGTGCTTCCGGGCGATAAGGCGCCTTCGTGTCGCAATCCAGAATGCACTTGGCCTCAAAGCGCTCATACACACTGGGGTCAAGATCCGCTTCAACATTGATCGTGCGAGGTGCGCTAGGCCACGCCACCAACCTGGTGAACCATGAGCCCTGCTGCTGGGCAAAGACCTCAGAATGCTGTGGCCCCGCTGGGTCTGGATACAGATGCAGCTTGCTTCGATCCACTAACAGAGGGTGCGGCAACGCCAAGACCTCGTTGAGCATCCATGTCAGCGAAATATCTGAAAGCCGGGACTCTTCTTCCGGATAGCTGCCGCCGATGTCAGAGTGATTGCCGGCGAACCACCGCTGCTTGAACCTTTCTTCTACCGCCTGTTTCTGGTTGGCAGAGCCACCCCATGTCACGCGACCGAACTGCACGCGAGTCTCGTCGATGGCCAAGGCATGCCGGACTTGAGGAATGCGCGGGTCCAGCAAACGATCGTAGTTGTCCGAGTTCCACAGGGCCAGATGCCAGCCGGGCGCATCGCCTTTGATATCCGCGGGGGCCCATCGCAACGTCGTGTGCAGGTACGCCAGTCCGACACCCAGCACACCCAATGCCATGAGTACACTGAAGGAGATCCAACCGTTGGCGCCAAGCCAGGCGGTACTGATCCAGCTTAGTACGCCGCTCGCTACGGCGAGGGCCAACAATCCTAGGCTGGCCAGCCCGATACGCGCACGCCAAGGCAGCCCGAGGGCAGCAACCGCATCGAATACGCCAACGAACTCCGGGAAGACATCACCCCGTGACGGGTCGCTGCCCGCGCCGTACTTGAGCCTGAAGGCGCGAGCCAAGGCTTCGCGTTGAGCTTCAAATTTCTTACGTGGATGCCCGGCGCCATGCTCGTACACGCGCACCACCGCCTCTCGTGCGATGGCGCGTAGCCGGCGCCCTGTGCGTGGCAAGGGTCCACCCTGTCCGTCGGTGGTGGGAACACCGCACAAGTTGAGCACATTCGCTAGCGAGCGCACGGTGTATCCCCCGCGACTGAACCCAAACAGGAAGATCCGGTCACCGGGTTCGTAACGCTTGAGAATGGCCTCATAGCAGTCGATCACATTGCCGCTAAAACCCAAGCCCACCGCCAGCCCGGCGATCGATTTGAGCCACTGCCACACGCTCAGGCGCACCTGCCCCCCGGCCACGGTAGTGCCCAATCCGGGATCGTAGAACGCGACCTGTTCGTTAGGATTGATCGGACTATCCGGGCCCACGCGAGTGGCACGATACAGTTTGTAGATATTGCTCAGCTGCTGATCGGGCCGCACACCGCCGGCTTGTCCGGTCCCATCAGCGAAGATCAGGATGTTCTTGGGCATGCCAGGCACGACTCCTGTATTGATTAGAGACAAGCGACGACAGATCCGGATGGACTCATCGAAGGATTGCTAGGTGAGATCGGCCACGGCCTTGCCCGCCTTGACGATGGACTTGACCTCGCCGGACGCCAGCGCAGCGGCCAAGGTCACCAAGGCGGCCACGATCTTCAACCCGTTCTTGACCGAGCGGATGGTCTCAATACGCGTCTTGGCATCCACGATGGCCTGCTCGATGTTCTCCCCCGCCTCGGTGGCCTGCTGAAGGGCCGCGCTCAGATTGGTGGCCACGATGACCTGGAGCTCCGATCGCAACTCCAGCTCTTGGGCGCGTGCATCCATGTACTCATCCAGGCTCATCTTTCCGGCGCCATAGGCCTGCTTGCTGCGATCCCGGATAGCATCGGCCGCATCGTCGAGCAGGTTGGCGATCTCAAAGGCAGGTTTCTTGGTCGCTGCAAGTTTGGTTGCCATGATCGATCTCCTTGGCTTACAGGTCTGAGATGCTTTGACGGATGGACTTCAGGTCGGAGGAGGCCTGGCGCAAGATGGCTTGGACATCTTTGGCGCTGAGCCTGTCCACATTCTTCAGCATGACCTCATGCGCTTGCCGGACCCGGTCCAGTCCCGCCGCGGCCACTTGCTGTGCCTTCAACGCCTGTTGCTGGGCGGCAAGGTCAGCCTGGGTGGACCGACGCAGCACGGTGGCAATCACCTCGCGCCGTTCGGGGGTCAGCCCGGCATCGCCAGGCAGCTTGGCCGACCACTGCGCTTGTCGATAGTCCGCCACCAGCTCATAGGACTGGATTTCCTGCTCCAGCACGATGCGGTAAGCCTGCGTGGCCAGTTGCATCGCCTCCAGCAGCTTGTCCATGTCTACGCCGTTCTGGCGGACCATCTGCTTGACGTCTTTGGCCTGCTTGGCCGCCAACGCCCAATCGGCAACGCGCTGGGCGATGTTGCTATAGGCGCTGACATGGTCTGCATTGATCTTCAGCGATTCCGAGGCTTGGATGGCGCCGGACACCTGCTTGATCTGCGGAGAGATCGAGTAAGCATCCTCACCGGCCAGCTGGGCCAATGCAGTCATGTAACCGGTCGTGATCGCGTGCAGTTTGAGCAGGGTTTCCTTGTCCTGCGCGGTGACCGCCTTCAGTGTCCAAAGGTTCTTTCGAGTGCTATCGAATCGCTTGTCTGGCGGAAGGTCAGCCAGTTGCCGATCGGCACTACTGACGTAATGCTCGGTGACGGCTTTGTAGCCTGTCATGGTGGCCGAACTGGCCGCGAACTCCCTCACTGCCCCGAGGTTCGCGCAGCCACTGGCCAGGCTTGCACAGATGAGCAATGCCAGGATCGTGCGATTGCGCCTGCCTACTTGCATAAGCCTTCTCCTTTGGCCAACGTTGTCAGAGCTTCCCAGCGTAGGGGCGGCGTCGTAGCGTTGCGAGCAGATCAACGCACGCGAGGAGCTGCAATGATCTCGCTGCAATGACCACGACAGATTCACACTGGCCCTGTCGCCGCATCGCGTCCGCCAAGGCATCAGCACGCTGCCAGCCAGAGAACGAGTGCTTGCCCTGGTGCGTCCGTCATTAAGCGCCTTGCCTGCGGTTCGCGCTGTGGCAGATGAGGATTGTTTAGCGGTGCCGGCCTGGGCGAGCGCGCTACCGGCCAGTGACTTGGCCGTCTTGCTTGCTCCCGGATCTCGCAGTACCGACGAAGCGGTGCGGGTGACTTTGGGGCCGGACTGTTCACGTTTGGACATCGTGATCGCTCCTAAATCGTGGGAGGGAAGTCACCGCGGGCTTCCACGCAGGACGCGGTATTGGGCTATACGTCGATGCAAGAGCCTAATGAAATGCTCAAATCGCGCTCTCCGACAATCAGCATGACGCCGGGAATACCATCTGAAGCTAAAGCCGTGGCCAGATGCGCGAGGAGTTCGACGTCCAAGCTACTGGGAGTGGCAACGACACCGCGCGGGTGGGAGTGCCATTCGCCGATGTAATCGACCATCCTCGCCGTCCGGGCCAAACAATCCCGCCGGGCTTGCGTGACGCCATCTCGTCCTCGCGTGAAGCCTTCGGGGCTTGAGGAGCTATCCAACGGCGCGCTTAGCGCATCCACCAAGTGGATCGTGCGCAACTTGTGGTCCGTCACGCCCAGCAAAATGCCTCCGGTTTCGTTGGGAAGCGAACGCGCACGCAGAGCGCGCAGGTGCTCATCGAGTCCGTCGTCCCAGTAGATCTTCCAGTTTCCGCATGCCAGCTGCCGCATGTCACGGACGGGCACGTCATGGAATGACACGGCCCCACTCTCGCTATCTGCGCTCCAGACTCCGATCGAGGCAGTAGTACCGTTTGCCGATTGCCGTAGGCGACGCGATAGCAGCGCGGCGTGAAGCAGGATACTTTCTGCTGACATCACCAAAGAATGGTCACGACACCCTGCACCTGTGCGTCGTACCGCAGATTCAGTGGTTAGATGACCGGCACCCCAGGAAGATCGCAATACTGCCCGGTAGTACTGAGCCTCTAGCGAAGCCGCTCGCACGCGCCGCGCCGCATCTTCGAGCAGCAGTACCGATGCCTGCCCGGACGGAGTGAGAAAAACCGACGCCGTGCGCGGAACGTCGCGCTCGGACCAATCCCGGGGTACCGACAGCGTCGTGGTCGCATCAACCAGCAGGCTGGCGCGAGCGATTGCGGTCGCCAGGGCTGCCTCATCGCCAGCGTTGGCTTTTACTGGAAGATCGTTCGAGTCGGAGCATGATTCGCCCAGCGTAGCCGCCGTCAGCTCCCGAACCACGTCGACCTTCGGTCGCCCCACATCGCCTTGGCGTGCAAGGTGGCGGATGGGGTTGTGAGGTTCGATCAGATCGGGGTCCACATAGTCCCAGCAGCCCCAACCCGAACGGGCCCAGAGATCAGCCAAGGTGCTGCCCAGCGCGCCTACACCAGCCAATAGTCCCCGAAACTCGCCAGCGCCTTCGCTGATACCCGACCAGTGCCGCGCGCTTGCGCGCGTAGTACTCTCCCGCAAGTCCACCGGCATCAGGCCGATTTGCGACCAAACCCCATCGCTGACAGCCGCAGTTTGCGCTGTGTTTAGTTGATGGAAAGGAAATGCAGGGCCATTCGGCTGGGTTTGCTGCAACACACCCAGTGCCAAGCCCAAACCGGCGAGGTCCGCGTCCAACAAAAAGCCCAGCACATCGATGCGTTCACGGACGTTTTCGCGTAGCCGCGGAATGCGCAGCAACAACATGACTTTCTTGCGCGTCTCTCCCTTGGCAGGAGTCGCGCCGTCGCGTGCCTTCGCGCAAATAATTTCCGTCAACGCTGGAAACAATGAGGTGCCGACTCGCTCCAGTAGGCCTTGCAACTGCCCCAGCGTGGTTGGCGGCGCCTGGATGGGCGGATGGGCGACTCCATCGAGTGCGATACTCAACACCTGGAAGGGCAGGGCCGAGGAAACTGCTGGATCGCGGTCATCTACCGTACCGATCAGCACGATACGCTGCGGACTCCCGGGTGCTCGGTGCAGTCGCAACTCATGTCTGGGGCTATCAATTTCAGCGGCGAAGTTGGCGGGTAATACGAGTTGGATGCCGGAGCCATAAAACACCTGCTCGAGCGCTTGATCCTGCGCGTGGAGCGTGCCGTCTGCTGTTTTTTCCAACCAACGCAGAATTTGCGCCAACAGCTTGGGGGCCGTCCAACTACGCTCGACCGTGTCCCAATCCTGTTCGTACAGGCACAGGGATTTGGGGGTACCTGACTCAACTCCGTTCTGATGCAATGTATCGGGAAAGTCTAGACGCAGCGCACGGACCTGGAATGGGATCCCGTTCTCGTTCTGGTAGTAGAGAGCGAGTCGTTCCCGACGATGGATGCCCGCCTCGTTGCGAGGCGCCACCGTACCATCGCCCGCTTCGACCACGATTAGGTCGAAGCTCGTATCACCCGAGACACGCCGCAACTCCCGCACTTCGATATCGGGGTGAGTCTGGCACGCACTAAGCAATGTCCGCAGCCGCTCATCCTGCAACAGTGCCGGGTCGACTTCCGGCAGCGGCTCCCCCAACTCGAAGTACGCCATGCCTCAGCCCGCGCGAGGCGCTGCAGCGGCAGCAACCGAAGCCACGGCCGAAGATCGTGCGGCCTTCTTTCGCGCCCCCGCCGCCGTGATCTCGATCTCCAGCGGCTCCGGCGCCCAACTCTTCGGGTGTTCGCCGGTGCAGAGAAACATGCCGGAGGCACTTGAGAGAATGTCTTGGTACTCGCGCTTGGCACGGATGCAGGGCGGATCCGCGTCATCGTCCTTAATCGGCTTGGAACTCGCCACCACAAAAGCGCCAAACCGGGCCTGGCCAAGGGCCGCCCGCGCGTCGGGCGCCACCTTGGCTTCTTCACCCAATTGCGACCAGCTGTCGTATGACAGGGAATGCCAGGAGCAGTGGTGCGGAGCCTGCAGCACGTCGTAGGCGAGTACATCCGGGGTGTGTTTGTGACGTTCCCACACACGTTCCCAAATCGCCACTTCCGCGTCGCCCCCGGTCAAGAACCGGCAACTGTCCGGACGCAGTGTCGAGGATGCCAGTTGCATGTTGAGGATGGTGCTGGAGTGATTCTTGCTCAACAGCTCCTCGTCATCGTCGTCTTGACAGGGCAGGGGCGCCAGCAAATGAGCCTGGAAGTGGGCATTCGCATTTCCGTTGATGCGATTGAAGTACTCCCCCGCGCGCACGAGGATCGCTCCGAGATCGTCGGTTTTACCGTTCTCGTCCTCGCCCAGGATCAAGATGCGTTCGCCGTCGGCATTACCGATGCCATCCCGGAAGCATTGGACCCGGCGCTTGGCTTCGCGGTTGAACGCTTTGGCATCCGAACACAGCGTGTGGTACTTGGAGGCGCGACGAAACACCAGCGGGGATGACCAGATCTCCCGGATCACGATCTTCTTCTCAGCGTCGGGCTTCTTGTCGTCGGGGTAGTCCGACAGCGGCCCCAGGTGGAAGTGGGTCTCCAAGCCGCTGCAGTGATCCTTGTCGGGATGGCTCAGCAGGAAGGCGTCCACGTAAGGTCGGCCCTGTGCATCACGCGGCAGCCGTTCGCGCAGGTCGCCGGCAACGTCGCGGGCCGCATCATCCGGGTCGTCGGCCGCCGTGCGAATGTTCACATCGACGAGCACAGCGGTCGCGTTGCTATCGGCCAGGCGAACGAGGGTCATGTCGCCGCAGCCAACGGGGAAGAAGGTGATCGAAGCGCTCATTCAGCGAGTACCTTTTTGGATGTAGCGGGCTTTGTGGCCGCGGTCCGGGCTATAATACGTCCAGTCATTGGATGCGTCTAGTGAGTGGATGTGAAATTTAGGCAAGAAGGAAATATTGATGAAAAACAATGAGATAGCGATATCACCCCCCGGCAAGCGCGGGCGATGGGGGCAGGAGCGCCGTCTAGAGTTCATTGATTCCAGGCTCTACTGGGAAGGGCGGCTCAACCGGGGCGCCTTGACCGACTTCTTCGGCATTTCGGTGCAGCAAGCCTCGCTGGACCTCGCCGAGTACATGCGAGTGGCTCCCAACAACACCATCTATGACCTGTCCCAGAAGACGTATCTGGCGACCGAGCAGTTCCAGCCGGTCTTCACCGATCCGAGCAGTGCCCGCTATCTGGCCGAACTCTATGCACTGACTACGGGCGTGCTAGCGGCGGATATCAGCTTTCTCGGCTGGACCCCCAGCGCCGACATCGTGCGCCACCCGACGCGGTTGGTTCCGCACGCGGTGCTCCGCCAAACCTTGGCAGCCATTCGGGAGCGGCGCAGCCTCAAGATCACCTACCAAGCAATGGGACGAGCGGAACCCACGGAACGGGTGATCAGCCCGCATGCATTGGGCTACGACGGCTACCGCTGGCATGTGCGTGGCTACTGCCATTTGCGACGCGACCACCGCGACTTCGTCTTCGCGCGGATCCTTGCGTTGTCCGTTGGAGATTTATCGGATGTAGATGCTCAAGCGGATGTCGAGTGGCATCGCATCCTGGACGTGGTTATTGCGCCCAATCCAGCGTTGACCGCCGCACAGCAACGCGTCATCGAACTGGATTATGGAATGGCCGAGGGGCAGTTGATTGTAAAGACGCGTCAAGCTTTGGGCTTTTACCTGCTGAAGCGCTTGGGACTGACGCAGCCACCCGCACCGGCGCGAGCCCACGAGCAGCAGATCGTGTTAGTCAATCGTGATGCGCTGATTCCGTATTTGCCGCAGCTTGCATCTGGCAGCGGCGAATGATGTCAGCGCGCGAACCCGTCCCTTACCCGTGAACCGCTGCGGTTCGCATCCTCGTTAACAGGCCGGCCATGGATAGCAAAATTCCGTTTACCTCGTATGACTTCTGGGCTTACTTGTCAGCGGGATTCTTGCTGCTTTTCGTAGGGGACTACGTAATCGGCGCGCACATGTTTAGCCGCACGTCGTGGACGCTGGTACAGGGAGTTGTGGCAGTGTCCGCTGCCTATGCGGTGGGGCAGTTGGTTGCCAGCGCTTCGGCGTGGATGTTTGAACGAGGCCTTGTCGGGCGATGGCTGGGTTACCCGCGCAATGTACTGTTCGGAAACGCCCGTGCGAGTCGTTGGCTGCGTCGGGCGCTACCGGGGTATTTCCACGCATTACCCGACGAAACCCGACGGGCTGCGCTAGCGCGCGCCCGAGCCGCGGGCATTGATGATGCCGGGGAGGCACTGTTCTGGGCGGCGTATGGGCATGCTCGGTCATCACCGGTGGTGATGGGACGGCTGGACAACTTCCTGAACTTGTACGGCTTCTGCCGTAACACCGCGCTGGTGGCGTTCTTGGATGCGGGGTTACTGGTAGCTCACTACCAGTGGGGCGGGGGCAGTAGCAAAGACGTCTACTTCGCCGGCGTGGCAATTGTCGCTGGCGCGGGCCTGTTGCTGCGCTACCTAAAGTTCTTCCGCCACTTTGCGGTAGAGCTGTTTACCGCTTACGCAGTGGCGGATGGCTCTGCTCCAAGATGACCTTTCCCTCTCTCGCGGACACTACAGTCAGCAACGCTTCAAACGACCAAGGATGATGCATGCGCTTTGTTGATGCGGGGCCTGACATTCCGTACGACCTGATCGTGGGTCAAGAACGCGGCGAGACTATCTTCGTTTGCGGTGCGGGCGTGTCACGCACCGCCGGCCTCCCGCTTTTTCATGGACTGGTGGAGGACGTTTATCGCCGGCTGGGGGAAAACTGGACCCACCATCCCGCCGAACGGGCGGGCATGGCTCCGGACGGCAAGCTGTACGGTCAATATGACCGTGTACTTCGATGCCTGGAACGACGGCTGTCTGCCTCGGATGCGCCGCGCAACCGAAATATGAAGGAACGCATTCGCGCGGCAGTGCGTGAAGCTCTCGCGCCACCGCAGGGGACGGATCTATCCAATCATCTGGCTCTACTGGAACTGTCACGGGACGCTGAAGGACAAGTGCGTCTGCTCACCACCAACTTCGACACACTATTTGAACGGGCTTGGCAGGCCGCCCATCACAACAACATTCCCAGCCACGCGGGCGTGGCGCTTCCCCAGCCCAAGACTGTTGCGTTCAGCGGAGTACTGCACCTCCACGGCCGACTTGCCGACGCTTCGGCCCAAGTGACAGAAACCGATTGGGTGCTGACCAGCGCCGAGTTCGGTGATGCCTATCTACGCTCGGGATGGGCCTCCCGGTATGTATATGACCTGGTGCGAGGGCACACGGTGGTTCTGGTCGGCTATCAAGCCGAAGACCCACCCATGCGCTACTTGCTGGAGGCGTTGGAAGCGGATCGCGAACGCTACCCAGACCTGAAGAAGGTCTACGCCTTTGGGCACTACGAAGCAGGTGAGCGTGAACTAATCGAGGCGCTATGGCGCGCCAAAGGCGTCGAACCCATCCTCTATCAAGTCGAGCATCACGATCACTCTGCGCTTTACAACACGTTGCAGGAATGGCGACGTTATGCCGACGATCCCACCGCCTGGCGAAGCGAACAGTTGAGAGGAATGCTGGATGCCCCGCCGACTACGGACGAGCAGATCCAACGTTGTCTCGCCTTGTTGAACCGGGGAGACGCCCAGCAGCTTCTGGGCGAATTGTCGCCAGTGGCTGCTTGGCTGCCCATTATCGTTGAAGCCGGGTTGCACAATGCCCAATTGCCCGACGTCTGGATTGCAAGCCGAATCAACGACTCCGAAATGATCCGAGCATGCGCCGGATTAGGGCCGCTCGACGAACCCACCCGTTGGCGGATCGAGCGGGCTTTGGACCAAGAAAATGTCGCTTTGACGCCCGCCCAAGAGCGAGCGTGGCGGCTCTTGCTGGGCCTGCGGCCGCAATCGGACGGTGGGGCCGCGAGTAGTGACTGGTACGACTGGGTACCATTGATCCGTCGTGGCCAAACGCATTTGCAAGCGCGGCAGATCGTGGCCCGCATCGTGCAACCTCGCTTGAAGATCGGCAAGGTCTTTCATTGGCACGATGAAGATGCCACTGATGGCGCTGGCGGTGAGACGCTGCACGACCTGCTTCGATTCGAACTTGAACCGGCCGATCATCCCGGGGCGATCGAAATCTTGGAGGTATGGCCCGACACGGCAGAGCAGGGCAGTGCGTTGTTCCGTACGCTCGATCGAGCCATCTTCGAGGCTCTGGAGCAGGCTTCGGACTTGGGACTGCTCGATGCCTGGGACACGGCAAGCCACGATGTCCCGTCTATTGCCCCCCACCCCCAAAACTCGGATCGTTCTGGATTCCAGCCTATCACCCGCGTTTTAGCGGAGCTTTGGCAGCGTGTCGCAGGCCACGATCCGACGCTGGCGCGCGTATTGATTGCACACTGGCCTGATGCTCCCTATCTGTTGCTTCGACGTCTCTATCTCTTCGCACTCGCCAACGAGGCTTACGCTTCCGGCGAGGTTGCAACGGCGATATTGGCTCTAGATGATGAGACCTTTTGGGATAGCGAAGCCCAAGTCGAAGTCATGCGCCTTTTGATAGCCCGTTGGCCGCAATGGACCCAGGTAGAACGCGAGGCACTGGAGCAACGTATTTGTCGGGGTGTTCCTGCGCAGTTGTATGTCGATGGTATTGCAGCCGACGTCGACCATTGGTCCTCGATCGTTGACAACTCCATCTTCCGGCGATTGAAACGGATCGAGGCGGCAGGCGGCCTGCTGACAGACGCTACGCGCACCGTGCTTGATCAAATCGCCGAGCGGCACCCCAAGTGGCAGCCGCAAGCGGGCGACCGGGATGACTTCGGCTCGTGGCATGAAATGCGTGTGGGGCCGGACGGCCATCCCGAGCTGTTGGCGGGAATTGCAGACGACCATTTGGTCCGGGAAGCATTCCGCCTTCAGCAGGAGCGGCAATACGACGAGGGAGATCTGTGGCGTGTGTTCTGTTCCGCCGATCCTGAGCGTGCCTTGCGCGGCCTCAAGCATGAAAGCGAGGGAGGTCAATGGGCACCGGAAGCTTGGCGATACCTCCTGTGGACAGCGAGCGAACAGGGAGACTTGGGGTTCCAGCGCGACCTGGCCGACCAAGTCCTCCAGATGCCGCCGGAGTCGTTAGGTGAGCTTCTGTCGGCGGCCAGTTCGTGGATCCAACGGCAGCGAGAGGCGCTATCGCAAGGGGATGCAGACAGTCACGCGCGTTTTTTCGCAGTGTGGGATAGCCTTTCCCACCTTGCCTATAACTCACCGGATGCAGGCCCGGTCGAGCATGGCTTTGGCGATGATCTGATTTCCGAGGCACTGAACCGATCCGGCGGCATACTGGCGGCTTCCTTGCTCGATGCGTTGGCCGCTACCCAGCCCGAGGCCGGCAGCGAATTGAATGCTGAGTTTTCCCCGCGGTTCGAGTGTCTAATCGCTGCCGGTAACCATGCTGGCTTACTAGCGCGCGTTTACATCATGCGAGCCTTAGCCTACTTGGATGCGATAGCGCCCGAATGGACCTCGCGCCACCTGCTGCCGCGGCTGGACTGGGCCCATCAAGAAGCATTTCCCCTGTGGCGCGCCTTCGCTCACGGCAAGATCGGCTCGGCGCGGCTGTTCAATGCTCTTCGCCCCGCCATGCTGGATGCATTCGAGCGCAAGGGCCTGCCCGAGAAGGAACTTGAGGGAGTCTTCTCAAAGCTTCTGAGTGTCGCGATTTGGCACCGCAAGGGGCAGGGCGGGGACTATATCGTCTCGCCGGCCCAGCTCAAGCATGCTCTGAGCATAGCGCCAAGCGAAGTTCGGCGGAACGTAGCTTGGAACCTATGGCGGATGATGGCTGACGAAACGATTGTCGATAAGGCCGCCCACTGGCGAGGAATGGTAGGCCCGCTGTTCTCCGACCTGTGGCCCTTGGACGTGAGGGCTCGCGGCGAGACCTCTTCTGAAAGGCTCGTGTTGATGGCCTTGGAGTGTGGAGCTGCATTTCCTGAAGCCGTGTCCGCAATTATGGACGTCCTGGTGCCCTATCAGCTCTACCGGATCGCCCATGCCTTGCGGCTTGAACGTCACCATCAGGATTTACTCCACGCGCATCCGCGTGCGTTCATTAGACTAGTCAATGCCCTGATCGACCCGACGAAGTTCCCAGTACCGAATGATCTGCCTGCCGTCCTGCAGGAATGTGTTGCGAGTGACGCAGGGGTCGTCGATGACCCCGCCTACATCCGGCTCAACGGCCTGCGGCGGCTACTTAATGCCTGAATAAAGACCTGCAAGAGAGGACAATGATGATGGGCGAAGCAGCACGACGAAAGGCTGCGATTGAAGCGCTAAAGACCAGGAACGTCCTCTGGCTGGCGTCATTGTCACCTGTAGAACATCTCATCGCCAATGCCGCACAACGGGCCTACGACGGCATTGTCATAGGTTTGGGCATGACTGAAGGCTGTTATCACTTGGCTTTTTTCTTGCGCGAATACATGCGCCTCCAGCACAGTATCGAGCTTGATGTAATTGTCGGATGGGTCAATGATGGCCAGTGGGACGGCGCGACCTCCCATGCTTGGCTCGAATACGAAGGGAAGAAGATCGATATCTCCTTGCACAGGACGTCGCACCCCGATGCCCAGCCACCCGGCGACTTGGTCGTCCTGGACCATGTGATCAGGAAAGGGGCAGTGACGTATCAATATTGGGTCGTTCTTCCTGAGCGAGCACGCCTTGCGCTGGAGCAGATGGAAGAAGACAGCCCGGAATTGTCGGCTCTCATCCGGAAGAAGGCTGACGAACATAAGCGAATGGTGGAGTTCTCAAAGTCGCCAAACGGCGCAGCTGAGTATCTAAGTCAAGCGCCATCCGAAGGTTCCTACACAGCGCTATTGCGACGGATGTAGACCGAGTTTCGATCGAAACTGTCCCGATTCGCTTAGTTCGATGCGAGACAGCTCATCTGCCTGTGACGTCGCACTTCAGGCCGAATCGTCCAACAAACGAGCTGCGGGATTGTCAGCCGCCCCTCCGGTCCGGAAATACCCCACGACACTCGACACCGACCGGTGCTCGGTCAGTTGCATGATCGCCGGCAGAGAAACACCCTGGCGGCTGGCCTCCGTCACGAACCCCGAACGCAGGCTGTGTCCGCCAAAATCCCCCTCCAGTCCGGCTAGGCGCGCCCTACGCTGCACGATCTCACCCACGGCGGCCGGGGAGAGGGCAGGGCCGATGCGCTGCTTCCAGAGCCGCCGGAAAATTGCCCCTTCGGTGATTCCCGATGCCTCCAACCAGTCTTCCAGCGCGAGGGCGGCCCGGTCGAGCACCGGCTTATCGGGGGTTGAGGAGGCTGTGACACCGGCCTGCTGGGTCTTGCTGTGCTCAAGGCGATAGATATAACCCTTGTCACCGATCCGACGCAGATCGCGCAGGTCGGCGGCCGCGATCTCGCTACGCCGGCGTCCGCCGCTGGCGAATCCGAAGCAGAGCAGGGCACGGTCGCGCAGCCCTTCCAGGCTGTCGTCGCAGGTGGCCAGCATTGCCTCGAGCTCGGCCAAGGTGATCGCGGTCTTTTTGCGGGGTCGCTCGCCGCGTTTGACCGAAGCACGGGCCGCACGGCTGAGCACGGTGCGGATCGCTGGCTGCTCGCAAGGATTGGGTTGCTGCTTAAGTCGGTGCGCGGTAGACAGTACCGCCACCCGATGCCGGACCGTGGACAAGGTCCAGGGACCGGGCTTGGCCTTCAGGCCGGCGGCCACCAGCGCTTGGTCAACGGCCGGCGGCAGTTCCCAGGCCAGCTCGCCGTCGGCGTTGCGCCGGACCACATGGTCGACCACGAACTGCAGGACAGCGGCCTCGGGCACCGGCAGGGTCAGTTCGATCCCGTAGCGCGCCGCGTGCCAACCGGCCCAATAGCGCAGCGCGCTGGTGTAGCTGCGGGTCGTGTTCTCGGCGGCCGCTTCGGCGAGCAGCTCGCGCACTGCGTCGGCGGCCTGTTGGGCCAATTGGTCGGGCAGGGTCAGGCTGACCGCCGGTTGCGCGAGAGTTGGAATCGCGGGAATATCTTTCATAGTATGTATGTTTTACTACGATTCTAAGCCCGTAACCACGATAATCATCACTTATCGTGAGTACGGAATCAACAGAGTAGGGCGCCCGCGTAGGAGGCACTTCCATGGCTCGAGGCATCACCGAATCCGACGTCCACACCGCCGCCGACGCGCTGGTCACCGCCGGCGAACGGCCGACCGTCGAGCGCATCCGCGCACACTTGGGCACCGGCTCGCCGAATACGGTCACCCGGTGGCTGGAGACCTGGTGGCAGGGACTCGGCGATCGGCTGCAGACGCAGCAAGGTCGCCTCGCGGTTCCGGACGCACCAGAGGCGGTCGCCACCCTGGCGGGGGAGTGGTGGGGTCTGGCGCTCGAACATGCCAGCGTCGCGGCGCTGGAGGCCCTTGCTGCCGATCGCTCCGCCCTGCAAGCGGAACAGCAAGCCCTGCAGCAGGAACGGGACGGCTTCGCCGCTAAAGTCACAGCCTTGCGTGGACAGGTGGACGCGGCGGCCCAAGCTGAGCGCCTGGCGTCTACTCAGGCTACCGAACTGCAGCGGCTGGCCAGCCGACTCGAGGGGCAAGTCGAAGAAATGGCCCGGCAGCGCGATGCGGCGCTCGCGCGGGCAGGAGAGGCGGAGAGCGCACGGCAGGCGGCCGACCTGCGGATCCAGACACTCCAGGATGCCGCCAGCGCCGAACGGGAAAGCCTCGCCCAGCATGTGCGGGCGGTCGAGGATCGTGCCCATGCGGAGATCGATCGCGCTCGGCAAGAGGCCAAAGAACTGGAAGCTCGCCTTGCAACAGTCACGAAGGAGCACGCGGCGATCACGAAGTCTCTCGTGGACACCGCAGAGCATGCAAAGTCGGTGGCTGCCGACGCTGTGCGGGAGGCAGGCGCCCAACTTGCCCGCGCGAATGCGCTTGAGGCGCAGTTGGCCAAGCTGCAAGATTTGCCTGCCGCCCTTGAAGCGGCGTGGCGCAGAAACGAAACGAAGCCTGCCGCCAGAAAGTCGTCGGCCAGGAAAGCAAAGGCGGTGCGTCACGGGTAGGTAATCCCAGCGCGAGACGAATACGATCGGGAGGAAGCAAATGAGTCGGGATGATGACGAACACTACGTCGCCAACAAGGTTCCCGGGCGGATCTATGGGTCTCGCGCTTTCAATGTCGACGGTTACGTCCGCACGGATCAGGCGCTGGAAAAGGTGGTACGCAAAGCGCGCTATCTAGATCGAGTTTTTCCCGACATCGATGGCGATGTACTTGGCATCGTGAGGCACGAGCAGGTATTGCGGACCACCCCGACCGGCAAACGGCAAGTCAAGTTGCTGCTAATCGAAGACCCGCGCGGCATAAGGACGCTGACGCTGCAGAACTTCGACATGAGCGATGGGAAGGATGCTCCCAGCAAGAACACTCATTTCTCCTTGATCGGGAACGAGATCGACGACCTGCTTGAGATCGCCTATCTCGCGAGAAACGCAGATTTTCAGGCGGATGGGAAATTCCGCATTGGCGTGAATCAGCTCCAGCGCATTGCCCTGACGCAAGATGCGGCGAAAGCCTTGATAGGCAAGGACACGAAGCTCATTGAGAGCATCCTGGAGAACGGTTCTATATCCGGAGGAGGTCGCCGCCCTCTTGGACACCGGCTTCGTGGCTCGGATATCCGCGGGACCACACGCTGGTGCTGTCGCGCACGGTGGTGATCGCGCGCAACGCGCCCAACCCGGTGCTCGCGCACAAGTTCCTCGACTACCTGCTGTCGGTGCGCGGGCAGCGCGTGATGGCCGCGCAGTGCGGGCTGCCGCCGATCCGCAAGGAACTCGACGGCGTGTACGAGCGGCTTGGCGTCAACGAATCGCAGATCGGCGTCCTGCGCCCGATCTCGCTCGGTCCCGGCCTGCTGGTCTACCTGGACCAGCAGAAGCGCCGGCAGATGCTGGGGGCCTGGCGCGCGATCCTGGGGTCCTCCCCGCGATGATGCGCGTGCGGCGCGCTTCGTTGCGGCGAGGATGCGGCCCGGCGACGCGTTCCGGGCGACGGCGGGGAAACCGATCCGGTCGCGGGGCGAGGGGGATCGCCCGCAATGGTTTTAGGTGGAACGATTCGCCGCGGGCGAGGTCCCGTCGCTGACAAACCGCTGACGGGGCAGGTCGGTCTGGTGTCAGGAATCGGTCGATACGCTCCATCCGCCGGCTTTCGTGCATGCATTGTCCGGTTTCGCACCCATCAGTGGCGGGTATCGGGAGGCCTGCGGCATGTCGAGACGGTTCGTCACCAGCGTCCTGATGATGCTTGCGCCCGGGCTGGCCGCACTCACGGCGCCGGGTCCGGCGATGGCGAGCGCGTACGAAGTCGGCGACACCGACATCGGCGCTGGGTGGAAGGTGAAGTTGCAGGTGGCCAGGCTCCGGTCCGGCGACGAACTGGGCTGGTCCCATCCCGAACTCGAAGTCGGCTGGGGATTCGCCGATTCCCTCGAGCTTGCCGTCGGCACCGGCTACGGCAGGATCGAGACGACGGGCGGGCCGCGACGGCATGGCCATCACGACGCGCGGGTGGCGCTGAAATGGGGCATCCGGCAGGAGTCTCCGGGAACCGTGGGCATCGCGTTCGAGCCGGACGTGACCTTGCCCACCGGCGACCGGGCCGCGGGCACGGGCGGGGACGGCGTGGAGCTGGCGCTGCCCATGCGCATCAGCCAATCCTTCGGGCGCGGCCGGCTGACGGCGCAGTTCGCCTACCTGCACGCGTTCGCGGACGACGCACGGATGCTGAGCCTCGGCGTCCTCTACGAGCACTAAGTGGCGACCGGACTCTGGGCCGGCGCGGAAGTCCTGCACGACCATGGGCTGGGCGAACAGGACGACCGGGAGCGGCGCATGGCGGTCGGGCTGCGCTGGCAGCGCTCGGAACGGTGGATGCTGTTCGGCGGCTACGGGAAAGGGCTGTATCCGGGCGACGCCGGGGACTCGTCCTCCGCGCGGATCGGCATCGAGTACGTGTTCGACTAGGGGAAAGAACAGGTGTCGTGCCGGGGGACGGCGACGAAGAAATCCCGGAAGCGATGTCGACGGATTCACATGGGTACCGGCCCTCCCGGATCAGGACATTGACGTGGAGCAACCGAAATGGGTGATGCAGACAAGACGTTGACGTTCAATCGCTGGTCCATCGCGCTGCATTGGGCGATGGTCGTCCTGTTCGTGCTGGTGTACGCCTTGATCGAGCTGCGCGTGCTGTTCGAGAAGGGAAGCGTGCCCCGCGACACCATGAAGAACCTGCACTTCATGTTCGGGCTGCTGATCTTCGCGCTGGTATGGTTGCGCCTGTTCCTGCGCCTGCGGTACCCCGCGCCGCCGATCGTTCCCGCGGTGCCGGCATGGCAGAGGCTGGCGTCGGGGAGCGTGCAGGTCGCCCTGTACGCCTTCATGATCGCCCAGCCGCTGATGGGCTGGATCGTGCTGAGCGCGGCCGGCAAGCCGATCCCGTTCTTCGGCCTGCACCTGCCCGCGCTGGTGGGGCTGGACAAGCCGTTCGCGGAGTCGGTCGAGCACCTCCATTCGACCGTGGGCAGGGTGTTCTACGCGGTCATCGGCCTGCATGCGCTGGCGGCGCTCGTCCACCACTACCTCTGGAAGGACAACACGCTGCGCCGCATGCTGCCCGGTCGGGCGTGAGCGTGCGATGCGGAAAGCGCTTGTGGCGCCGGCCCCGGCCCGCGACGCAGTGATCGGCGCGGGCGCTGGCGTGGCGAAACGATTGGCCTGCGGATGGCCGCCATCGGCGGCCGTGCCGAGCGCCTCCGCAACCGTCAATCCGAGCGCCTCCGCAATCGTCATTCCGAACGCCTCCACAATTGTCATTCCGAGCGCAGCGAGGAATCTGCTTCTCGCCAGACGATCAGGTCGCAAGAGCAGATTCCTCGCTGCGCTCGGAATGACAGCGGTGGTGTTCGTTGCCCCGGTTGCGAACCTTGCACCGGCGGCGGAGCCGGAGATCGCCGAGGTACCCCAAGGCGATCCGCGCGCGTTGCCGGAACCGGAAGCCTGGCGGCCGCCATTGGACGAGCGCCTGCCGGATTACGTGCCGTGTCGGAACGAGCACCGGCGCGTACTGTCGGGAAGCGCGCCGCCGATCCTGCCCGCGCTGGTCGAAGCCTGGATCGCGGGGTTCCGCGAGCGGCAGCCGCGCGTGTCATTCGAGATCGGCCCGCCCTGGCGTCCGCCGCAGGGGCGCCTCGACCCCGCGTTGCGGGGCTTCCTGGAAGGCCGCCGCGACTTCGCCTTCCTCTCGCGCGAGCCGTCGGTGGAGGACCAGCGCAACTTCGTCCGGCACCACGGCCACGCGCTGTGGGCGATCCCGGTGGCGATGGGCAGCTGGCGCCATTTCGGTTTCGTCGACGCGGTCGGGATCATCGTGCACGCCGACAACCCGGTCCGCTCGTTGGACTTCGCGCAGCTGGACGCGCTGTTCTCCGAAAGCCGCCTGCGCGGCCACCCGCCGGTGACCCATTGGGGCGAACTCGGCGTCGCGCAATGGGCGGGGAAGCCGGTCCACGTGGTCGGCGCGGCCGCGTGGCGGTCGGAGGAATCGGCGCGCGCGCTCACCATGCGGAAACAGGTGATGGAACCCGCAGGCAAGGACGGGCAGGGGCGCTGGCGACAGGACCTGGTCGCGGGCGCGCATACCGAGGCGCAGATCCCGGAGCAGGTGGCCGCCGACCGCTACGCGATCGGGTTCACCGGCCTCGGGCACCTCGCGCCCGGCGTGCGCGCGCTCGACCTCGCGGTCGAACCCGGCGCGCGCTCCGTGCCCGCGGACGCTTGGCATGCCGCCAGCGGCGAGTATCCGCTGGCACGCCCGCTCTACCTGCTGGTCGATCCTGCGCCCGGCAGGGGCGTGGATCCGGCGCTCGCGGAGTTCGCGCGCTATCTGCTCAGCCGCGAAGGGCAGCGGGCGGTGGCGGAGCAGGGCGTGTTCCTTCCGCTTCGCGAACGCCAGCTGGCGGAACACAGGCGGCGGCTGGACGTCATCGCGCCGGCCTGCGATCGCTGAGGACGGCAATCCGGCGGGAACGCTTGCGCGTCGAAACCACCCGCGTTGACACGACGCACGTCCGGCGCGGCTTGTTGCATCGCAATGTCAGTTGTTCGACAGCAACGCGTGCTTAGTATCCGCCCACGCTCGGCGATGTCCGGGCGCGGATGGCGAGGTGGGGCGGGCGCCCGCCGCCACGCATCGGCCACCAACGACGGTCTGGGGAGCGGACAGTGCTGACATTGCTCGGTTTCGGGATGGTGCGGGAGGCATAAAGACACCTGCCGCCAGCTTGTACGACGCAGGGGCTAACCCCCACGTTGACCCGTCCAGTAGGTCCATTCCATCGGCACGACGCGCTCGATGAACAGTTGCGCTACTGCGGAGCTCGGCACAGGCTGGAAAGGTGTAAACATGCCCAAGTGCGGCGGTCCACTGATGACATAGCGCAGGCGCTTGTGAATCTCCTGGAAGATCGCTTCCCTGACGCTGGCCCCATCCGGCGCGCTTTGACGTAGCGCCACCGACGCACCTTGGCGCACCGCGGCCCAACAGCAGTACCGCCATCGCGCAATGGGCAGGCCCGACGGCGCTGAGGCGAACACAAAGCCCAGATCACGCGCCCACCCCGTATCGAACTGGTGCTTGCGCAGCTGCTGCTCGAAGAACTGTTCGGTCTCCCACAGCGCCAGTTCCTCCCACAGCGCAGTGCGTTCCTGCGTGAGCGCATCCTCATCGGCCAGCTCGCCGAGCTGGTCTTCCAGGGTGGCCAGCAAGTGCGTCCGTTCGTGTGTAGACCACGCATAGGCCCACTGCAGGTCTTCCATGGGGGTTACCTCGGCGTCCGGACGGATCTGCCAGCGATCGGCCGGCCAGGGCACCTGGATCAGCGCCCGGCTCTGCAGGGCATCGAGCACACGCACCGCGGCACTGCGCGTGGGGGCCAACGGGATGCGCTGGGCCTGGGCTTTGAGCAATGCGGCCAGGAACAGCGCTCCGCGAAGCCCCAGCTCGTCGAGCGTGGCGATACCGCCGGGCCTGGCGGTGTGGCTGGCCGAGCCAGCGGTGCCGGTGCCGGCGGGACGGCCTGTTGCGCGGGTCATGACACCAAAAACTCTGGCAGTGGCGGTTGCCCAAAAACTAAGGATATCTTAGTATGCAAGGCAGGGTACATCCGCCATCCTTATGGGGTTTCCATAGGGTGCGCGCGTACCTGTGTCCGTCGACTCACTACCGACCTTTGCCCGACGCCTGAAACAAGCCCGCATGTACACGGGCCTGTCGCAGAAGGACGTGGGCATCCGGGCAGGTCTGGATCCTCACGTGGCCAGCCCCCGCATCAACCAGTACGAGCGTGGCACGCACGAACCCAAGCTGGAGACCGCCGAGCGGCTGGCCCAGGCCTTGGGCGTTCCGGCCGCCTTCCTGTACACCAACGACGACCTGCTGGCCAAAGTGCTCCTGCGGTGGGCCTCTTTGACCAAGCAGCAGAAGCGCGAGTTGGTGAAGCTGATCGAAGCCGTCCCGGAGAAGTAGCCAAGGACGGCTGGGCCAGTGCGCTGTCCTCAGGACCCCGGCGCCCGGCAGGACCGATACAGGTCCTGGTCCGGTTGGTACAGGGCCGTACGCACATCAGTCAGGCCCAGCAAGGTATGGAACAGGTTGTCGTGGCTGTAGGCGGCACTGGCGTTCTGGCGGACACAATGTAGGTCCAGGCGCGTGTGCTGCTGCCAGCCATGGGAGAACCAGGCCACCATCGGCACCTGCAGTTGTTCCTTCGGCGCAATGGCGTAGGGCATGCCATGCAGGAAGAGTCCATTCTCGCCGAGCGATTCGCCGTGATCGGAGACGTAGATCATCGCCGTGTCGTAGTCCGACATCTGGGCCAAGGCATCGATCGTGTTGCCCAGGACGTGGTCGGTGTAGAGCAGGGCGTTGTCGTAGGCATTAACGATCTGCTCGCGCTCACACCGTCCCAGATCCGAGGTCGTGCACTCGGGCGTGAACCGCGCGAACTGGCGGGGGTAGCGCTCGGCATAGGTGGGGCCGTGATTGCCCAGCATATGCAGCACGATCACCTGGTCGCCGCGGTGGGTCCGCGCTTGCTGGGCCAGGTCCTTGACCAAGATCTGGTCGTAGCAGCGATTGCCCTCGCAGACATCGGCGTCGGTGCGGGCGTGCAGATCCTGGATCTCCAGACCACTGCACACGCCTTTGCATCCGGATTGGTTGTCGCGCCAGAGCACCCGCACCCCGGCCCGTTGCAGGACGTGCAGCACGGACTGGTGGCCGCGGATCGCCTTCTCGTTGTAGTCCTTGCGCCCATAGGGAGAGAACATGCACGGCAGGGAAACTTCGGTGCTGCTGCCGCAGGCGCTCACGTGGGGATAGTTCACGACATTGCGCTTGGCCAGGGCAGGGGTCGTCTGGCGGGTGTAACCACTGAGTCCCCAATTGGCGGCCCGCGCGGTTTCGCCCACCACCAGTACCAGCAGGCGTGGCTTGCGCGTGCCGGCGGCCGGACGCTGGACCGCATCCTCGCCGATCGGTAGCTGCACCCGGGCCTTGCCCGGAGGCTCCTCGCTGATGACCTTGGCCAGGGACACCACCACGTTGGCCGGAGTCACCAGGTAGCGCACTTCACGCTGGTTGCGCAGGAACGAGCTCAAGGCCTGCAGCGACGTGGCCGCGCCTAGTGCTCCCAGCAGGGCCATGGCCACCAGCAGTCCCACGCGGGCCAGAAGCGCGCGGGCCCACGGTCGGCGGGTCAGCTCGATGCGACTCACCAGCAGTATCGCTGGCGCCGCCGTCACCAGCGGGATGAGTAGGTCCCAGCCCAGCAGGTCGTGCGCCTCGCGCCAATCGGTCTTGATCACGTTGCGGACCATATCGGCGTCAATGTAGATGCCGTAGGCGCTCATGTAGTGGCCCGCCATGGCGGCCAGCACGATCAGCACCATCAGCGTGGCGCGCCACAGGCGAGGCCACAGCAGCAAGGCCAGCAAGAAGCCGTTGACCGCGGTGATCAGGACCGCCAGGGAGAAGACCCAGCGGATCTGGATCGGGGAGGGCACGGCCGCCTTCCAGAACATCGCATTGCTGGCCAAGGTGAAGTACACGCTGGCCCACAGGATCATCGCTTCGCTGCTCAAGCGCAGGCGCCAGGCCCACACCGCCCGCAAATGATCGCCCCAAGCAGCCGGGGCCAAGGTCTTGAGCGCCGCGCTCATACCGCGCTCCTTTCAGAGGGGCGCGCCAGCAATTCAACCGCGCAGGCCACCCACCAGCACAGCGTCAGGCTGGCGATGTCGTGGGAGAGGAAATGGGCCCCGCGTACTTGCTGGGCCAGGCCAAAGCTCAGTCCCAGCAGCAGCCCGATGGCCAGGCCGGCCCAGCGCCATGACGGCCGTACCGCGGCAAAGAAGAAGTACAAGCCGATCCATGCAAAGCCCGTGGCGGCATGGGCGGCAGGGAAGCACTTGGGCGAGCCGAGGATTTCCGGGCGCGGTGTAAGCAGGGAAATGAACGGTCGGGTGCCATCAAAGGCACTGAGGTCCCACGGACAGTCCATGTGGGTCGTGGCCTTGAGCACTCCAATCACGATCGTGCACAGCAGCGTGGTCAGCAGCAGGCGAGCCAATGGCGCGTGCCAACGCAAGCGCGCTCGTTGCGGCCAGCGCACCAGCAGCAGCGCCAAGGCGGTCACCCACGCCAGCATGCTGAGCATGCGGCCGCCGCGATGCAGGAGCGATTCCAACAGCCAATGCTGCTTGAGCGACCAGTGGCCGCCCTGTAGCTCCAACAACGCGTGCGCCAGCGGGAAGTCGGCCCGCTGGGCTAGCAGGTACAGCGCGATCAGGACGAAGGAGGAACCGGCCAGCAAGGCCAGCAGGGAGCGACGTGCGGGCAAAGCCATCGCGCGCGAGCTGGAGACAACCAACATGAGCACACAGGGGGTGGGAAACGATGGTGCGCATGCTCAGGCACACGGTGTCCGATTGCGGTCGGACTGCTGTCGCCATCGTGTTAATTCATCCCCGGGGCCAGCTTGGAACTGCCCGCATTGCGCCGGCATTCATCTGGATCGCACGTGCATGGCGCTACAGGTCCGTGCAGCGATGACACAGCGCCAGGATCAAGACTTCTTGGTCGCTGTAGCCCAGGTTGCTCATGGTCTGCATCAAGGCCGGACCCAGCATTGCCTCCGGTGCCGTGGCCGATTGGCCACACTGGGGGCAGGCCAGACGCAGGGCAGGCTGTGCTTGCCCTGCGCTGTAGACGATCTTGCCACCGGGTAGGCGAAAGCTGTTGACCAGATCCGCGCGCGCAAACTCGGCCAAAGCCCGGTACACCGAGACACGGCTCAGGCGACCATCCAACTGTTGATAGAGCGCATTGGGCGTGACCGGGCGATCGAGCGCTCGCATGTGCATGAGGATGCGCACGCGGGTGGGGTTGGCCGGCAACCGCGCGCGACGCAGGTCCGCCAGGACGCTCGGATCCCGGATGTCGGGAGCTGCTTCTTGGGCTGGCAGGCCGGCAGGGCGGCGGTGCGGGCGTTCAGAACGGGGCACGTGCAACGACGATCTCATGTCCAGGAGGTAACGCGCGTGCGGCCAGCGGTTGACCCGCTGGCCTGCACCTTGCGCACTCAGAAGCGCCAATCAATGCCCACGCGCAGCGCACGCGGCGTGCCGGGCATGATGTTGGTGTTGCTATGGGCCGAGGCGTAGTACTCCTCATCCAGCAGGTTCTCGATGTTGGCCTGCAGACGCAACGAGGGGGTGATGGCGTAATAGACCGCGGCATCCACGCGGGTGAAGCTGGGCAGCACCACCGCCTGGTCCGAGGAGACGAAGACGTCGTCGCGGTAGATCACGCCCAGACCGGCGCCGAAGCGCGGCGTGAAGTCGTAGCGGTTCCACAGCGAGAACGAGTTCTCCGGCACCTGACCCAGCTGATTGCCATTCTGGGCCCCCGGGGTCTGTACCTGGCTATCCTGATAGGCATAGCCGGCCATGACCTGCCATTGCTCGGTCAGGTTGCCCGCCAGGCCCAATTCCAGGCCCTTTACCCGCTGTCCGTCGACCAGTACCAGTCGCGTGGCATCTAGGGGATCGGTGATGGCGACATTGGTGCGATCGAGCTGATATAGCGCGGCGGTGAAGGACAGGGCATCGTGGATATCCCACTTGAAGCCCACTTCCTTGTTGGTGAACTTTTCCGGATCCAGGGCACGGTTGCTGATTGACAGCGAGGCGAGCTGCTCGCCGGCACGCGGCACGTAGGAAATCGCGTAGCTGGCATAGATGGAGGTCGCCTCGGTGGGCTTGTAGATCAGGCCCGCACGCGGAGAGACCAGGTCATCGCTGCTGGACAGCGTGGCGTTGTTGCGACGGTTGTACAGATCCGCCTCGAACCGGTCAAAGCGCACGCCCAGCAAGGCCTGCCAGTGCGGGGAGAACTCGATCTGGTCCTGGACGTAGACCGCGGCGGTCTTGGCCACACTGTTGTTGTTCGCATCGGAACCACTTTGCGTGAACACCACAGGATCGGTGTAGTAGGTGTTGGGAAGGGTCACCCAGTGTGAGGTGGCCAGTTGGCCGGGCGCGGGCTGTGGCGCAGTTGGGAAGTAACCCGTCTGACGGAAGTTATCGGTCTCCTGGCGGCCCAGCTCCAGACCGGCCAGCAGCGTGTGCTGCACCGCGCCGGTTGCAAACTTCGCGGTCAGATCGGTCTGATTGAGGATGTTCTTGCGCTCGGTCAGATTGTTATAGGCGCTGATCGCCACGCGGTTGGTGGCCGCCGTATACGCGCCGGGGAACACGTTCTGGTAGAACTTGTCGTAGTTGGCCACGCGCGTCTGATTGACCAATGTGACCTGCGGGCTGAACTCGTGGCGAACGCGCGCCGTCAGGGCATCGATCTCGGCCCAGGTGGGGCTCAGCTCGGCGCTGCCAAAGAAGGTCGCCTCGTCGATGCGTAGGGGACGGCCCAAGTAGGAGGGCACGCCACGGTCGGTCACGCGGTCGTCCTCGAAATGCTCATAGCCCACTTCCAGTTGGGTGTCATCGCTGAGGCGCCAGGTCAGGGTCGGGTTGACCGCCCACCGCTCCAGGGTGACCTCGTCACGGAAGCTATCCGAGTCTTCGTAGAAGCCCGTCACGCGTACGGCCACACTGTCGTTGAGCGCCTGATCCACATCGCCGGTCACGCGATAGCTGTCCCAGCTACCCACCGTCAGACCCAGGTTGCGCGCATTGGACCAGTCGGCCTGCTTGGTGACGCGATTGATCAGGCCGCCGGAAGCATCGCGGCCGAAGATCATGCCGCCCGGGCCCTTGAGCACTTCCACGCGCTCGACGTTGTACAGGTCACGGTAGTACTGCACGTCATCGCGCAGGCCATCGATGAAGAAGTCGGCCGTGGAGGTATTGCCGCGCAGGATCGGCGCATCGCGGTGGCCTTCGCCCTGAGCCATCTGCACGCCAGGCACATAGCGCACCACATCGCCCATGTTCTGCATGGCCTGATCGCGGATCAGGCCTTGCGAGATCACCGTCACCGACTGCGGCACATCGCGCAGCGGGGTATCGGTCTTGGTCGCTGAACTGATGCGAAGGACCTGATACGCATCCTTGTCACCGACAACTTCAATGCCGTCTAAAGTAGTGGCGTCCTGCGCCGTGGCCTGCTGGGCCAGCGCGTTGGTGCTGAGCACCAGCGCCAGCGGCGCACCGTACAGAGCGCGACTGATCAACTGGGACAACGGATTGACGGGGGTCTTTCGGGTGGTTCGAGGACCGGACATCGGGGAGGGACTCCAAGTGGGAAAGGGTTGTTGCAAACAGAAACGCGAACGATTCGCATTAGGGCAGATTTAGATATGTCAGATCCTTGTCAGACTGTGGCGGCCCGGCGGGCCGCGGCCGCCCAGCGCCAGAGCGGGCCATCCATCCGGGTGCTGTTCGTGGAGGACAACCAGGGCCTGCTGGCCAACGTGTTCGACTTCCTGGAAAAGCGCGGATTCGTGCTCGATGCCGCCCCTGATGGGCCCTCGGGATTGCAGTTGGCCTTGGAGGGGCAGTACGACGTGGTCGTGCTGGATTGGATGCTGCCGCGCATGGATGGCATCGAAGTCCTGCGCCGTCTGCGCAGCGCAGGCTCGGATGTGCCGGTGTTGATGCTGACCGCGCGCGATCAGATCGAGAGCAAGCTGGCCGGCTTCGAATCGGGCGCCGACGACTACCTGGCCAAACCCTTCGACATCACCGAACTGCAGGCACGTTTGCAGGCCCTGTCGGCGCGTCGCTCAGGCCGCCAGCGCGTGCTCAGAGTGGCCGATCTGACCTACAACCTGTCCACCCACGAGATCAGCCGCGGCGACCGCACGCTGCAGCTCTACAGTGGCAGTCGCGCGATTCTGGAAATCCTTATGCGCGAAAGCCCCAATGTCGTACCCAAGGCGCGGCTGGAAGCGGCGATCTGGGGCGAGGAGCGACCCGACAGCGACATGTTGCGCACCCACGTGTACGAACTCAGGCGTCGTTTGGACTTGCCGGGCGAGCCCCCGTTGTTGCACACGATCAGTCGGGTCGGCTATCGCCTTTACAGCGCGGATGACACCCCATGAGCCGGCCGAGCCTTCGTCGTCGCCTGATCGTGGGTTTGATGGCTTACCTCGCCATCCTTTCGGCGGTGTTTGTCACCCACGGCTATTGGGTGAACGAACGGACCGAGCAGGCGGTGTGGGAGTCGCTGCTGCGTAGCGAGATGGAGTTCTTCACCACACGCCGCGCGCAGGATCCGGATCACTTCGCCCCCAATACCGATTTGCTGCAGTTCTTTGATGGCAATACACCCGCGCCCGCAGCCTTCGAACGACTTGCCCCGGGCGTCCACGATGAACTGGCCATCGGCCATCGCCAGTATGTAGTGCTGGTGGAACAGGTCCCGGGCCAGCCGGGCAAACGGGTGCTGGCGCTGGACATCACCGATCAGGAACAGGACGAAGTGGTGCTGGCCACCCGGCTAGGCGCCTCGGTGCTGTTGGTGGCGCTGCTGTTGTCGGCGTTGATCTACTTTGGCGTGGACAGGCTGATCAAGCCGTTGACGCAGCTGGTCAAGACCATTCCCACGCTCAAGCCCGATGGGCGCGGTCCCGCGCTGGAAGTGGCACCTTCGGCGCCGAGCGAGATCGCGCTGATGACCGACGCACTCAATGGCTACGGCCTGCGGATCCGCGATCACATCGAGCGCGAGAAGGAGTTCATCAACCTGGCCAGCCATGAGCTGCGCACGCCCATTGCCGTGATCACCAATGCCATGCAGGTGGCGCTGGATCGTGAGGACACCGCCGATACGGTGCGGCCCTACCTGGAGCGCGCCCATCGCACCTCGGTGGAGATGAACGAGCTGTCCAACATGCTGTTGGCCCTGGCGCGCGACCCGACGCGAATTCAAAAAGAAGCGCGTGAAGTCGACCTGGCCGAAGAACTGCCCAGCATCATCGAAGACCACACCCTGGTGGCCGACAACAAGGAGTTGTCCATCGAGTCGCAGTTGCAGGCGCCGTTCCGCGTCGATGCGCCCCCACAGGTGGTGCGTGCGGTGATTAGCAACCTGCTACGCAATGCCATCGAGAACAGCGATCGCGGCAGGATCCTGATCCAGGCCAGCGGACTGGCTACACTTTCGATCCAGGATCCCGGGCATGGCATGTCCGGGGAAGAAATGAGCGCGCTGTACACCCGCCTGACCCGAGGCGGCATTGTGCGCTCGGGTGGGATCGGACTGGGATTGATCGCGCGCATCTGCCAGCACTTTGGTTGGAAGCTGCAGCTGGATTCGCAGGTACAGGGCGGCACAGTGGCCAGCGTCACCTTTGCCCCGATCGCGCAGGATCGCCCTCTCGGCCACTAGGTGGTCGGTGCCAGCATCGACCAGCGCAATGTCACCTGCAGGCCACCCAGAGTAGAAGTACCCAGCGTGAGTTGGCCTTGGGTGGCTTCGATGATGTCGCGGGCAATGGATAGCCCAAGTCCGTGGTTGCCGCTGCCGGTTTCATCCAAACGGCCCCCGCGAGAGAGCGCTTCCTCGGTGCTGATGTTCAAGCCCGGCCCGTCATCTTCCACCGACAGTTCCAGGACCTGGCCGTCGGCGTGCCCGGCCACGCGCACCTGCCGTCGGGCAAACCGGGTGGCGTTCTCCATCAGGGCGCCGAGCACTTCCATCAGGTCGTCCGCTGCGATCGGCACCTGCAGGTCCGCGGCCAGGTCGATGTCGTAAACCAGCGCACTGCCGCGCTCAGTTCGCTGGAGCACATCGACGATGCGATCTGCCACCTCGTTGGGGTGGGCGTGGGCGGTGGTGATGCCATCGCGGATGGCCGCTGCGCGCGAACGCGCAAGCTCGGCCTCCAACGCCGCGCCGGCTGTGGCGATCACGCGATCCAGGTCGTCGGCCAGATCCGATTGCTCCTTAGCCCGCACGCGCCGGCTTAGCGCCGCCATCGCCGCCAGCGGCGTCTTCAGCGAGTGGGCCAGATCCGCTGCGCGACGGCGGGCGCGGACTACATCGCGCTCGCGTGCTTCGGCCAGACGGTTGATGGCCATCGTTAGCGGTGTGACCTCGCTGGGATAGCGGCTATCCAGGCGTTCGCTGGGGCTGCGTTGCAGACGCTCAAGCTCCTTGCGCAGGCGCCCCAACGGGCGCAGTCCCAGGTAGATCTGCAGCCAGGCCGCCACCATCAACATCAGCCACAGCCCGGTCAGGAACAGCCCCAACTCGCGTCGGAACTGGTTACGCGCCACCCTCAGGTCGGCAATGTTCTGCGCCAGCTGCACGGTGACCGGACCGCGCGCGCCCTGCACGCTGACCGCACGTTCCAGCACCATCACCCGTTGGTTGAACGGACCGGTGGCTTCGCCCACGCGCCACTGATCCGTGGGCGGCGTGCTGGGGGAGGGCAGGTCTTCATCCCACAGCGACAGCGAGCGTGCGGTTCCGCCTGCGGTGGTGAGCTGCCAGTAGCGCCCCCCCACCGGACTGTCGTAGCGCGGGTCTGCCGGTGGCGCGGCCAACTGCGGCTTACCGGCGGCATCGACGCTGATCTCGGCGACCAGGCGCAGGGCTTCACGTTCCAGGTCTTCGGCCACACGACGCTCGATGTGGCGGGAGAACAGCAAGCTCATGGCAAACAGTGCCAGCGTGAGCGTGGCCAGCATCGTGATCGCCGCGCCGAGCATCAAGCGCCATCGCAGCGAGCCAGAACTCATGGATCCGCAGCGCCTGGACCGCGCCCGATCTGGTACCCGAATCCGCGTCGGGTCACGATGATGCCGCTGCCGTGCTTGCGGCGCAGGCGCAGCACCAGTGCCTCGATGGCGTTGGTATCGCCCGACTCGCTGGCCCCGTACAGGTGCTCGGCCAACTCGCCGGCCGAGACCGCGCGATCGGCCTGATGGGCCAGGTAGTCGAAGAAGCGGTACTCCAGGGCCGACAGTTGGATGGGCTTATCATCCAGCGTGGCACTCATGCGCCGGGTGTCCAGGATCAGGCGCCCACACTCCAGCTGCGCGCTGGTGTGTCCGGCGGCGCGCCGCACCAACGCACGGGCACGGGTGACCAGCTCACCGATCTTGAAAGGTTTGGACAGGTAGTCATCCGCGCCGGCTTCGATGCCCTCGACCTTCTCGGTCCAGTCCCCGCGCGCCGACAGGATGAGAATAGGGAAGCGGCGTTCGGCCGAGCGCCAGCGTCTCAGCACCGACAGGCCATCCATGCTGGGCAGGCCCAGATCCAGGATGCAGACATCGTAGTCCTCGGTATCGCCCAGAAACCAGGCCTGCTTGCCGTCCTCGGCGCACTCGACCACGAAGCCGTTAGCGCTCAGCGCCGAGGCCACGTCCGCGCGCACATCCGGATCATCTTCCACCAGCAGGGCGCGCACTCATTTGTCCTCGATCTTGATGATCTCGCCGGTCTTGGCATCCAGATTAACTTCCCTGATGCGTCCATCGGGCGTGAGGATCTTGACCTCGTACTTGGGGCCGGCCTTGTACTCGATCTCGATGATGTCGCCCGGCACCCGGGTAGTGGCAATCTGCATGATACGCGCCAGGGGCAGGATCTCGCCGCGCTGCAAGGCGGCCAAGGCGGCCTGCTGGGCTTGTTGTTTGGCCGCGCGCTCTTCGGCCTTGCGGTCCTTGTCTTTGCCCAAGGCGGGCACGCACACGCTGGCCAGTGCCACGCAGCAGGCCAGGAACAGGAAAGGCAGACGAGAATGCATGCCGGCTAGGATTCCACCCTCTAGCTGACACGAAACTGACGTGCCCATGCGGGTCGATGTCAGCTGCCAGCAGGTACAACGTCCCCATCGCCTCCCACCGGGGCGGCCATGGGGATGGGAGCGCCCCCTCACGTGCGGGTTCTCGTCATGTCTCGCACACCATCCCCATGCGTCGTCCCGGACCTCACTGTCAGGTCCTGAAGATGCCCGTTGCTGTTGCCGCTGTTCGCCCTCGCTGGTTGATTGCCGCCTTGCTGTTGCTTGGCGGTGCTGCGACCGCCGGTTACCTCGTACTGGGAAAGGGCGCCAACGCCAAGGCGCCCACTGCCAAGGCCGCCCCGCTGGTGGAACTGGTCAACAGCAAGGTCGTGGACCTGCCGCACATCGTCGAAGCCCAGGGCCATGTGGTCCCGCTCAACGAGGTCGAGGTCCGCGCGCAAATGGACGGTGCTGTGGCCTCCTTGCACCTGGAAGAGGGCCAGGACGTGACGGCCGGACAACTGCTGTTCGTGCTGGATCCTGGTCAGACCGGCGCGCTGGTGCGACAGGCCAAGGCCAAGTACGCCCAGATCACGGCTGAGTTGACCGATGCCCGGCGCAACTACACCCGCTCGCAGGAACTGGTGGCCTCCAAGTACATCTCTTCCAGCAGCCTGGATGCGGCCGCCAGCAAGGTCGACATGCTGCAGGCCCAACAACAGGCCGCGCGCGCCGAGATCGAAAGTAGCCAAGTCATGGCCGGGTATGCCCGCATCACCGCGCCGATCTCCGGGCGCGCCGGCGCCATCGCCGTGCGACGGGGTGCGCTGGTGGGCCCCTCCGATGCCACCAGTCTGGTTCGCATCGTGCAGATCAACCCGATCGCGGTGGAGTTCAGCCTTCCCGAACGCGAACTGGCCGGACTAACCCAGGCGCTCCGACAAGGTCAGGCTCAGGTGCAGGCGCAGACCGAGCAAGGGCAGGTGGCGGGCAGAATCATCTTTACCGACAACGCGATCGACCCGGCCACCGGTACCATCCGTTTGAAGGCCGAGTTCGACAATGCCGATGAGCGCCTGTGGCCCGGTGCCTTCGTCAGCTTGCGCGTACAGGCTGGGATCAAGCACAACGCCGTGGTGCTGCCACCGCAAGCCGTGCTCGAAGGCCCGGAAGGGCATTTCGTCTACCAGGTCGATGCCGACGGTGCGGTCAGCATGCATCCGGTTACCTTTGCTGGCCTGCAGGATGGCCAAGCGGTGGTCACCGGGTTGCCTGCGGGTCAGTCGGTGGTGGCCGAGGGTAATCAGACCCTGAGCCCGGGCGCGCGCGTACGTACACGCGCCCCACTGACCGCGGCACGTCAGCCATGAGCCTGTCCTCGCTGTGTCTGCAGCGGCCGGTGGCCACACTGATGCTGTGGCTGGCGGTGGTCATCGTGGGCATCGTGTGCTGGTTGCAACTGCCCATCGCGGCCTTGCCGCGCTATGAGACGCCTACCATCGAGGTGGAAGCGAAGTTGCCCGGGGCCAGCCCGGAGAACATGGCCACCTCCATCGCCACGCCCCTGGAGAAGGAGTTCTCCGCCTTGCCGGGGCTGGTCGGCACCACCTCCTCCAGCATCCAGGGCGAGACCAAGATCCAGTTGGAGTTCGACGCCTCGCGCAACATCGATGCCGCCGCGGCCGATGTGCAGGCCGCTTTGTTCCGCATCAGCCGCTCGTTGCCCTCCGAACTGCCGGCGCCGCCCAGCTACAAGAAGATCAACCCCGGCGATGCGCCGATCATCTCGGTGGCGCTGGATTCACCGACCATGCCCATGGCTCGCCTGAACACCTACATCGATGAAGTGGTGGTGCCGGCGTTGTCCACCGTGCCGGGCGTGGCACAGATCACCGTCAAGGGCCGCAAGCGTTACGCGGTGCGCGTGCACGTGGATCCTCAGAAGCTGGCCGCACTCGACCTGACTTTGCTGGAAGTGGGTACCGCGCTCAAGACCGCCAACGTCAACACACCGCTGGGCCAGTTGGACGGCGATCGGCAGATGTTGATGGTGCAGATGGACACCGGCTTGCTGCGGGCGGCCGACTTTTCCAGCGTCATTGTGGCCACGCGGAACGGGCGCACGATCCAGTTGCGAGACGTGGCCCAGGTCATCGACAGCGTGGAAGATGCGCAGAACACCAGCGAGGTCAATGGCCGATATGCCATCGTGCTGGATGTGCGCCGTCAGCCCGGCGCAAACACGGTCGCCGCCATCGATGGCATCAAGTCCACGCTCGAGCGGCTGCAGAGCCAGATGCCGGCTTCGATCCAGGTGCGTGTGTTGGGCGATCGCTCGCTGTCCATCCGCCATGCCATCCATGACGTCAATCTAACCTTGGGCCTGACCGTGGCGCTGGTGGTGCTGGTGATCTTCCTGTTCCTGCGCCGGTTCTCGGCCACGGTAATTCCGGCCATCACCGTGCCGGTCTCCTTGTTGGGCACGTTTGCCCTGATGTGGGTGCTGGGCCTGAGCTTGAATAACATCTCGCTGATGGGCCTGACCATTGCCGTTGGCCTGGTCGTTGACGATGCCATAGTGGTGCTGGAAAACATCATGCGTCATCGCGAGCAGGGCATGCCGATCCGGCAGGCGGTGGAGCAGGGCAGTCGTGAGGTCGCCTTTACCGTGGTGTCCATCTCCATCTCGCTGGTGGCCGTGTTCATCCCGATTTTCTTCATGCCCGGCACGATGGGCCTGCTGTTCCATGAGTTCGCCATCGTGGTTTCCACCGCGATCCTGGTCTCGGCCCTGGTGTCCCTGACGCTGATCCCGGCCATCGCCCCGACCATCCTGGGCGCCAGCCGTGCCCACGCACCCGCCCACGAGGATGCACCGCCGGGCTGGAGCGCGGCCCTCTATGCGCGCGCCTTGCAGTGGGCGCTGGACCACCGGCGCACGGTACTGGGCATCGGTGTGGCCACCTTGGTGCTGACGGGTGCGCTCTACCAACTCTCGCCCAAGGGCTTCTTTCCACAGGAAGACACCGGCCAGCTATCGGTCAAGCTCAAGACCCCGCCGGACATGTCCTACACGGCCCGGCTCAAGGCGCTGCGCCAGGTTCAGCAGATCCTGCTGGCCGATCCGGCCGTGGCCACGATGGCCTCGAAGGTCGATCACGACAGCACCAAGTTCGACATCGACCTCAAGCCCCCCGCCGAGCGCGCATCGATGGAGCAGGTACTGGCCAAGATGCGCAAGGACACCAACATCCTGCCGGGCATCTCGGTCTCTTTCAGTCCGGTCCAGAACCTCAAGGTGGGCGCCAGCACCAGTGCCAGCGCCTACCAGTACACCCTGCAATCGATCGGCTCAAACGAGTTGGACGTGTGGGCCAATCGTCTGTTGGCGCAGCTCAAGCGCACCGAGGTGTTCGCCGACCTCGAGTCCGACGCTGAGGATCTGGGGTTGGAAGCCTCCGTCCAGGTGGATCGCAACAAGCTGGCCATGCTCGGTGTGGACATGGCCACCTTTCGCAGCACGCTGTATGCCGCCTTTGGTGCGCGCGAGGTCTCCACCATCTACGCGCCGGAGGCCAGCTACAAGGTCATCATGGAGCTGGCCGACATACAGCGGCAGGACGAGCAAGCGCTGAACCGGGTGTACGTCCGCGCGACCGATGGTGCCATGGTGCCACTGGGCGCCATCGCCACCGTCTCCCGTGCTACCGGCAAGACTATGGTGGCGCACAAGGCGCAGTTGCCTTCTTACACGCTGTCATTCGAGTTGGCGCCGGGCAAATCGCTCTCCGATGCGCAGCAAGCCATTGCCGAGGCCACGACCGCAATCGGCATGCCCGATACGATCTTCGGCAGTTTCGATGGTCAGGCCGCGCTGTACGAAAAATCCCAGACCACGCAGATCTTGTTGTTGGTCGCCGCCGTGGCGGTTATCTACCTGATCCTGGGCGTGCTGTATGAAAGCTGGATCCACCCGGTCACGATCCTGTTGGGTATTCCCTCCGCGGCCGTTGGCGCGCTCCTGGCGCTGCGCCTGACCGGCTTGGAACTGACCTTCGTGGCCATGATCGGCATCTTGCTGCTGATCGGCATCGTCAAGAAGAACGCGATCATGATGATCGACTTCGCCCTCGAGGCGCAGCGTACCCGGGGCTGGTCGGCCGAGCAGGCGATCACCGAAGCCTGCCGGCAACGCTTCCGCCCGATCATGATGACCACCATCTGTGCCTTGGTCGGCGCGCTGCCGTTGGCCTTGGGGCTCGGCGCAGGCGCCGAGCTGCGTCAGCCCATGGGCGTGGCCGTGGTCGGTGGATTGCTGGTATCACAGGTGATCACGCTGCTGATCACACCGGTGTTGTTCCTGACGTTTGAGCGACTGACCGGCTATGCGAAGCGCGCACGCCCTAGCCTGGAGCATACCTCGCCCGCGCTCGGCGCCTGAGCGCCCTGATACGACAGGTTCAGTGGCTTTTGCAGTGACCGTGCTCGATCAGAGCTCGCCGCGATGCGCGGGCGATGCCGGGATGTGCACCTGTCGCAAGTAATCGTATTTACCAGTGGCCGCCCGCTGAAGAGTCCCGCGTATGAAGGGAAAAGTCCCACGGGGAAGGCGCTATGTGCCGAGGACGACGGGCAAGGACGGTATTGCTGCTGGCCGCATGCTGGTTGAGTGCCTGCGCCAGTGGCCCCGTGCGCAAGGCGCACGCCCCCACCACGAGCGCTCCACCGCCGGCGGCCGACGCACTTCCCCCGGCACCGGCTGCTGCGGTCACCCTGGCGGCCGACACCCTGGCCGCCGTCAGCGCCGAGCCCGTGCTGCAGCCGGCCACGCCGCATCCAACGCTGAAGCAGCGCGGAGGCGAAGACCTCCGTCGCTTCGCCTTGACCCGTGCGCTGGCGGGGGATGATGCCTTTCGACCCGATGCGCTACCGCGCGGGTCGATGGCCGTACATGCGATCAACGTCGGTCAAGGCGATGCCTTTCTGGTGGAGTTTGCCTGCGGTGTGGCGCTCATCGATGCCGGTTATCAGAACCGCATCGTGTACAAGCAATCGCTGATCGACTACCTGACGTGGTTCTTCCAGGAGCGCCGACCGGATCTGGATAACACGCTCAACCTGGTCGTGTCCTCGCACAGCCACAACGATCATGCCTTGGGCTTTCCGTTCGTACTGGGAAAAGCCCCTGCCGAGGTGGCCCTGACCGTGGAGAACGTCGTGGATAACGCCTACGACGTCACCGGCGGCGCCGACAAGCAGGTGTTGCTCCGCGAGGCCGCTACCCAGGGCTATCACCCGATTCGGGTCGAGCAGATCAAGTGGTACGAGGGCGGAACCTCGCCCGTGATCGATCCCATCGGCGCTTGCCCGCAGGAAGCCACCGACCCGCTGATCCGGGTGCTGTGGGGCGGCTGGGATGAGCAGGGCGATGCCGACCCCAACCCAAATCATCACTCTGTCGTGGTGCGCATCGATTTTGGCCAAGCCTCATTCCTGTTCACTGGCGATCTGCAGGTAGGCGAAACCAAGAACAAGCGCGGGGGCGTGGATTATTTGCTTGAAGACTACGAGCGAGACCTCACGGCCTTTGATGTGGATGTCCTGAAGGTCGCCCATCACGGCGCCACCAACGGCACCGAGCAAACATGGCTGGAGGCCATCAGACCTTGCATCGCGATGATGGGCGTGGGGGATCCGAACGATAAGGGGGTGGGGACGGCCCACGATCATGGCCACCCCCGGATGGACACGCTGAAGCTACTGACCTCCGATCAGCTTGGTGTCAGCGGGCGGCGCCCGCGCATCAGCATCCCGGCTGCCAACGCCGGCGATGCCGAATACGAAGCCATGACCACCAATCGAGCCTTGTTCGGGACAGGCTGGGATGGCCACTACGTCGTCTACGGGTTCAAGGATGGCGGTTACCGAGTCAGTACGCAGCACAGCGGACTGGATGGTCACGCGATCACATGCAGGTAGGTAACTGAAGGAGAACATCCATGGCAACCCCGCAAGCTCATGTGGCTGCCGTCCGCGGCGCCGTTGCGCACTGGTGGAACAAGCCGTACACCAAGGCGACTTTCGTATCCAAGGTGGGGCGCTACGCGCCAGGTCCGGTCGTGACGTTGCTACCGGACGTGAACCACGCGCTGAGCAGCTTAGTGGGATTCAAGCGCGGCCTTACAGTCCAAGAGTGGAAGGCTATTTCACTTACGTCCCTCGTCAGGGACGTTTACCTGCTTTCCGCCAAGTGCTTCTGAGCGTGGCTATGAACCGCACTCTCATGCTGATCGTCCTGTGCTTTCCAAGCATCGCGCTGGCGCAGGTCGATGCCCTGCAGCAATGCAAGGACGAGAAGAACTTTGGGCCCACCTGTACGCAGGCACGTGTTCTGGCGGCCGATGCCGATGGCAATGGCGTCATGGAAGAGACCGAGATCCGTGCATATGTAACTGAAGGTGATTTCGACCACAGCCAATCCGTGGCCGTGATCGAGTCAGCCATCAGCGCGGCCGGCATGCAATCTGATGCCAGTTTGAGGGAGCGTTTAGACCGCGGTTTGCTTGACCAAACCCTCAAGGGAATTGGTAACGGCCCTTGCGAGCCGAACTCAGGACTTGCCTGCGCCAACCAGTGGCTAACGAGCGCGTTCCTGGAACATGCCCAGGAAAGGAACGTCGACTGGCGGCCGCAGGCCAAACTGTCACTGCCAGTCAAGGTTAACAGGAAAGCCACCGACCCCTTGGATCCCCGCGGTGGAAGCGACCTGAAGCCGCGGCCCTTCGTGGTCAGCTACCGGGAAGATGATGTCAAAGGCGAGAAAGGCGTGCAGTTAATGGGAACCATCGTGGGATCCTCGCTGTGCCCTCCGGCGGCTCAACCCATGCCGGGCGACACCATCGTCCAGTGTGGCCCTGTTCTCGGGCTGGATGTGGACTCCTTCACCTCCAGCAAGGGCAAGAACAACAGCGATGTTTCGTTGGGCTTCAATATCGAGTGGATCAAGACCCGGGATGCGCACAACGATGCCATACACCGATTCTCGTTGACGCCGTCCTACCTGACCGATGGCGATTTTGGTCGCGATGTCGTGTTGGCCACCGCTACCTATGCCGTGTCGACGCCGCGCTTCGGAGGGCCGGGCTACTACCACTGCTTGTCGTCCGAGGTGTGCGGCCCCAACAGCTGGGAGCTGGTCTGGCTGCCCTCGGTGTCCGTACAAGCCGGCGACGTGCGTGATGCCAGCGGCAACACGACATTGGACAAACAGCGCTTGGCAGGCAGCTATGTGCGGGTGGTTCCCACCTTGGGCCTGAGGCTCTATGGCTGGGATCGTCGGGCCGCCTTCGGCCTGGACTTGGCCCATGTCCGCGATATCGATACCGGGCAGTCCAGATCCTACGGCGAGCTCTCCTACACCTATGACATTGCCTCCAATGTGGCCCTCACCGCCATCTTCCGCAAAGGCTACAAGATACAAACGCTGGATGAGATCGATAGCCTCCTGCTCGGGCTAGGCTTTACCTTCTGATGATGGCTTACTGGCGCTGGTGCGGATCAGGACCATCACGTCTGGCCCGTCGTCGAAGCGCGGCGGGGGGCAAGTCGACTCACCGCCTATGGGGTAAGAGCAGGGATGGCTAGCCTTCGTCACCGGGAAAAGTTCAATGCCGCCCTGTATTACCTAGCCGTGGGCGAGGGCGACGTGCGCGCCCGCCTACGCCATGCCTACACACAGCTGCGCAGACTGCGTGAGGATGAAGTACCGGCCCCACTGCGCGCGGAATGGCGATCCATTCTCAACGCCTTGACCGCACGGGGTCCGCAACGCTCGAGTTCAGGCGATATCCAGAAGCACGCGCTGGAGCATACGCTCGATCGCATGCGCAACACGTCCGGACGAAGGATTGCCGAGCGCATCTACGCTATGGTCGGTCATGCCGAGGAGTTGCTAGCGGTGAGATGGAGGGGAACATGACACGGGAGAGCTATGGACGTGATTCAGTAGCGCAGAACTGAGAGGTGGCCCGATGCAGCCCATCGATACATTGCAGACCGACTTCGCTCAGACACTTGGGTTCATCGACAAGTGCGATGACCACATCTTCAAGGTCAGGAACTGGGCGCTACTGACGACCTCGGCGGTCATTGCCTTCTCCATCTCTCAAGACTTTGACCCCATCGCGCTGGCCAATCTGGCCTTGCTGGTGGCCTTCATCTATCTGGAGCTGATCTACAAGTCTTTCCAGGACAGCGCGATCGAGCACACCACAGACATCTCGCAACGGATAGATCTGCACCTTGGTGGGGCGAACAGCGCGGCTGTCATGCAAGGTTACGCCCATAGCTTCGGACGCAAGCTGCAGTATCCCTCCGCACGGCACGTGTTTGCGATCCTGGGTAATCGCAAGCGCTGGCATATTCTCAGCTTCTACCTCCTGCTCGCGGTGTTCTCGGTGGGCGCCTTCATCGTGGCGCAGTTTGTAGAGCGGGCACCGACCTAGATCACCTCAGCTCAACAGCACCAGAGCCCAGGTGGCCAAGGCCGACGCGATGCCGATAAAGACAGCGGCCGAGCCCATGTCCTTGGCGCGGCCGGCCAGTTCATGGTGCTCATCGCCGTAACGCTCGATGACCGCCTCGATGGCGGAGTTCAGCAGTTCCAATGCCAGCACGGCCATCACCGCGCCGATCAGCAGGGCTTTCTCCACGCCCGTGTCGCCCAACAGGGCTGCAAGCGGAACCAAGGCGACCGCCAGCACGACCTCCAGCCGGAATGAGGCCTCATGTAGCCACGCCGCCCGCAGGCCTTGTAGCGACCAACGCAAGGCTTTGAAGGTGCCCAGCATGCCGCGGGGCATGTGGCCATAGTGTCCTGCCATAGGGAAATGAGCGCGGGGGGAGGTGCGCGCAGGGTAGGTAGCGCAATGTCGGAGTGCCGTGCGAGCTTTGTAGGGAACCCGTAAAGCCAACGGGGCGCTTCATGCACCAGTCAGCGCCGGCGCTGCAGGTGACGCAGCAAGCGAAAGCCTGGGCCCACGGTACTGACCACCACGGCCAGGCGAATGATGTGGAAGGCGGTCACCACCGGCACCCCCAATTGCAGCAGCTTGGCCGTCAGGCCCATCTCGGCGATGCCGCCCGGCGCGGTAGCCAGCACCATGGTCGTCCAGGGGATGCCCGATAGCAGCGCAATCAATACGCCGGTGGCCATGCAAAGCGCGATCAACGCGCCGCCACTGACCAGCACGCCGAGCAAAAAGCGGGGCGAGCCGCGGAAGAACGCAGGCGTGAAGCGTGCCCCCAGCGAACAGCCGATCAACCACTGCCCGAGATTGACCAACCAGCCCGGCACGGAGGAGGGCGCATAACCACTGGCAGTAAGGGCGGCACTGAGCACCAAGGGCCCGAACAGCCAGCCATTGGGAATACCCACTCGCGCCGCCAGCGCGCCCATGGCCAGACCGGCGCCCAGAAGGCCGAGCAGCCCCTGCGGGTGAAGGGGTACGGATACGGCATGGTAGAGATCATCGCCATGTAGTCCGCTGAGCTTGAAGCCCAGTGGGAGTAGGAGCACGACCAGCAGCACGCGCGTGACTTGCGAGGCGGCGACCTGATCGACTCGCGCGTCGTAGCGTTCGGCTTGATTGGCCATCTCCGCCGCCCCGCCCACGGTACCGGCGAAGAAGGCCGTGACCGGATCCACACCACCGATACGGATCAACAATTGGGAGGCCACCAAGCCCGCGCCCAGGGAAAGCACGGTAGCCAGCACGATCCAGCCGGACAGGTCGATCAGCCGCTCCACCACCGGCGCGCTGAAATACAGGCCCAGCGCCGCGCCGACGATCCACTGCCCTGCAAAGCGCACCTGGCGCGGCACCTGCACGTTGGCGTGCATGATGTTGCTCGCCGCAAAGGCCAGTAGCGGCCCGATCATCCACGGCAAAGGCGCGCCCACAAGATGCAGGCACGCCCCGGCGGCAATACTGGCCACTACCGCGAGCAGCCATCGCCACTTGGATCTCATACGCGCCCGGGCCAACGCATCAGAAGTTCACCAGGAAGAACAGCCGGACGCGGTCAAGCCAGTCATTGGGCGCATTGCTGCCCGCGTAAGCCGGATCGTTGGGTTTGTAGTGGTACCAGATGGCGCTGATCAGCGTCTTGGGCATGGGCGTGTAATCCACCGTCAATGCATGCAACTTGTAGTTGGTCGCGATGCCGATATTGTCGTGCGAGAAGGCCGAGAGCACCGCGTCTACGTCGGTCTGCGAGTAGCCGTAGGTGAAGCGCCAGTCGCCCGGCTTGCTGGCCCGGCCTAGGCTCACGTCGATGCCGTAACCTGTATCCTGATCATCCACCGCGCCCAGATTCTTGACGTAGTCACCCACCACGCGCAGCGGCCATTTCTCGTTGGAACCCTGCCATGTCGCCCCGACCAGCAGGTTCGCCAGTTCGAAGTCGGACAGGAAGGTGCCATCGGGATTGAGGCGGTTGGTGCGCCAGTCGCCGGCATCGGCCCCAGCCAGGCTGCCCAAGCTGTAGCGGTAGTAGGCGCCGGAGAGGTCGTACTTGAATCCACTCAGATCAGGGGAGTCGTAGCCCACCTGCACGCCGCCCATGGTGCTGTCCACGCCGCCGGCCTGCTCGTCGACCACGAAGAACACACCGTTGGTGCGCAGCGCGCCACCGTTGCCCAGCGCATGCTTGTAGGTCGCGCCCAGACCTTGTGGATTCACATCGCCGTCCCACACTAGGTCCGTGCGAGCGAACGGCTGCGGGAACTTGCCGCCATAGAGCTTGAGATCGCCGAAGTTGAGTTGCGCGTAAGCCAAGTCCAGGCTGATGGTGAGATCGTCCTTCCAGTTGGACAACTGCACATCGGTGCTGTTCGGGTCATCCGAATCACCGGTGACCAGGCGCGCGCCCACGCTTACCCGCTCGTTGACAGCATAGGTCGCGCCTAACCGCGCGCGCACCTGGCCACTGGTGCGATCGCGCGCGTCGTCGTCAGAGCGGTCGTACTGGCTACGCAGGCGAAAATCGCCGCTGACTTTGAGTCGATCGGTCGGTGTGGGCGCCGCAGGCACGGCCGGCGTACTGGGCGGTGCCGGTGCTGACGGCGCAGCAGCGACCGCTGGGGTCTCAATCCCCATCCGCGCTTCCAGCGCGGCGATGGCCGCTTCATTCTGTTGCTGCAACTGGGAAATCTGCGTTTGCTGCTGGCGCAACGCCTGCAGTTCCTGACGAATAGCCTCGCTATCGTTCGCGCTCTGCGCCAATGCCGAACCTGTGCTCAGGCTCATGGCGATGGCCACGCTCAAGCCCAACTTATGCAGCCGTCCTGGCCTGGCGACGAGGGTGTGAGAACGGATCATCTTCAACGAACTCCTCTTGCGTATACGGGCGCCGCATCGGCGCGAACGGAAATCACGTGCTGCATCGCAGCAGCGAAAACCAAGGATTTTTACGCTTCGCTCTGCGAATTCCTTAGCCCTTGCACACGTCATTGCACCTGCGTGTACGATGCAGGAAAGCTAAATGCGGAAGCTGTCGTGAAGCTGACAAGTTAGCTATGGGTTGTGTCAGTCGTGGCACTGCGGGGAGGGGTCCCAGCATGCGAATTTTGGTGGTTGAAGATGATGCGGATCTGGGCGATGCGGTCCAGCGCCGGCTAAAACGAGAAGGCTATGCCGCGGACTGGCAACGCGATGGCCAGTCGGCGGACGAAGTTCTGCGCTATCAAAGCTATGAACTGGTCATCCTCGATATTGGGCTGCCGCGACGGGATGGTTTTTCGATCCTGCGGGGCATGCGCGCGCGTGGCGAACGCACCCCGGTGCTGATGTTGACGGCGCGTTCGGAAGTCGAAGACCGGGTAGGCGCGCTGGATGTCGGCGCGGATGACTATTTGTCCAAGCCATTTGATTTTCGCGAGTTCGATGCGCGCTGCCGGGCGTTGCTGCGACGCGCACAAGGCATCGCTTCAGGCAGCACGAGCATCGGCGAGTTGGTGTTTGATCGCACTTCCAAGACGGTGATGATCGGCAACACCCTGATCGATCTGCCGCGCCGGGAGTACCGGCTACTGGAGATCCTGATTGGCAACCTGGGGCGTGTGCTCAGCAAGGAGGACATCTCCTCGCAGTTGTTCGACTTCGATGATGAGGCCGGTGCCAATGCCATCGAGGTCTACGTCGGGCGTCTGCGCCGGAAGTTGGGCGATCACTTGAACATCCGCACGATGCGTGGGCTGGGCTACGTGGCTGAGCCTCGGGTAGATGCTGATGCCTGAGCGCGTGCGCTCACTCAAGGCGCGACTGGTCACCACGATGGCGCTGCTGTTCCTGGCCGGGACGGTGGTGATGTACTTGGCTGCGCGCGCGTACGGCTTGCGCGCAGCTGATCTTTCCTACGATCGCCTGCTGGCGGGCTCGGCGCTGTCCATTGCCGAGACGTTGTCCGTGGACGGGGGCCAGGTGCGGGTGGATATTCCGTATGCGGCGCTGGACATGCTGTCGGCAGCGCCGGAGGACAAGGTCTTCTATCGGGTGTATGGCCCCAGTGCGCAGACCGTGACCGGCTATGAGGACCTACCCACGATTCCGCTGGCGCGTTCGCGCGGAGAAGGACCCTCTGAAGTGCCGGCGCCACGCTTTTTCGATGCGACCTATCGAGGTGATGTGGTGCGCTTTGTCGTCTTGGGGCGGCAGATTGCCCAGCCCGAGTTGCGCGGCTGGGTCTGGGTGCAAGTTGGACAGACGCGACAAGCGCGCGAGGAACTGGCAGGCGAGCTGGTGTTGGGCGCGCTGGTGCCTATCGCCGCCCTGACGTTGCTGGCACTGACCTTGGCCTGGTTCGGCGTGGGCCGGGCGCTGCGGCCCCTGGAATCGCTCAGCCAGGACTTGGCCGGACGCGAACCTTCCGATCTACGCGCGTTGAAGGCCCCGGTGCCGGCGGAGGTCCAGCCCCTGGTCACTGCCTTGAATGGCTTCATGCGTCGTCTGGAAGGCAACGTGGCCGGCCTGCGCGCCTTCATCGGCGATGCGGCCCACCAGATCCGCACGCCCTTGGCGGCATTGCGCGCCCAGGCCCAGTTGGCCCTGGACGAAGATGATCCCCGCGAGATGCGGCGCGGTTTGCTCAAGGTGGAGCGCAATGCATCGCGCCTGACCCGTCTGGTCAACCAGTTGCTCAGCGATGCGATGGTGATGCATCGCGCCGATGTCCGACGCTTTGAGGAGTTTGATCTGGTGGATGTGATCAAGCGCGCGATGCGCGATGCCGTGCCCATGTCCGGCGATGTGCAGGTGGGCTTCATCAGCAGCATGGCCCGCGCCCCTATGCGTGGGGATGCGGTCCTACTGGGCGAGGCAATCAAGAACCTCATCGATAACGCCATTCGCCACGGCACGCCGGAGGCGTTGGGACCGGACGCGGAAGTGGAAGTGGCACTGCATGAGCACAACGATCTCTACGCGCTCACCGTGGCCGACAGGGGGCCTGGCATCGACATAGTGAACCGGGAACGCATCTTTGAACGGTTCGAGCGCGGTGATACCCAGTCCTCTGGTGCGGGCCTGGGCATGGCAATCGTCTCACGCGTGGTCAGCAGTCACGGCGGCACGATCGAGCTCATCGATCGCGAGGGCGGGGGACTCATCGTTCGCCTGTGCCTGAAGGGGACCCCATGACGCGCTGCGCATGGACAGTGCTGCTGTGCCTGATGATGGGATCGGCCTGGGGCAAGGAGTACCCGGCGAAAGGCACGCCGGAGGGCACGCTGACGCTGTACAGCACCCTGGATACGGCTGTCTTTGAGCCCCTGCTGGTGGACTTCCAACGCCTGCATCCGGGCATCGGCGTGCGCTACGAGAATCTGGATGCCACCCCGCAATACGAACGGTTCGTACGCGAAGAGAAAGCTGGCACCCATCGGGCGGACCTGTTGATCAGCACGTCCATGGACCTGCAGGTCAAGTTGGTCAACGATGGCTACGCGGCCCGCCACCTGTCCTTGAGCGCCGGCGCGCTACCCAACTGGGCGCGTTGGCGCGACGAGGCGTTCGGGTTCACGTTCGAGCCGGCGGTCATGGTGTTCAACCGCCAGGCCATGCAGGGGCGCCCGATCCCTCAGTCACGCGCCGAACTCATCGATCAGATCCGCAAGGACCCCGGTTTCTGGCGCGGACGCATCGGCACCTACGATATTTCCAAGAGCAGCGTGGGCTATCTGTTGGCCTCGCAAGATGTGCGCCACAGCAATGAGTTTGGTGCCCTGGTCGAGGCCTTCGGCGATGTGGATCTGCAGGTGGAAGAGCACACGGCCACCTTGCTCGAACGTATTGAAAGCGGCGAGCTGGTGGCTGGCTACAACTTGTTGGGATCCTATGCGCGCGCCCGAAAGGGAAGTGAGCGCAATTTCCTGTTGGTGTACCCCCGCGACCACACCTTGGTACTGGCCAGAACAGTGGTCATTTCCAAGAACGCGCCCAATCCCGGGCTCGCCCATCGCTTCCTGGATTACCTGCTTTCGGTGCGCGGCCAACGTGTCATGGCGGCCGAGTGCGGACTGCCACCGATCCGCAAGGAGCTCGACGGCATCTACGAGCGTCTTGGCGTGAACGAGTCGCAGATTGGTGTGCTGCGTCCCATCGCACTCGGGCCCGGATTGCTGGTTTATCTGGATCAACAAAAGCGCCGTCAGATGCTCGAGGCCTGGCGCGCCATTCTTGCCAAGCCGCCGCGCTGAATACGGGAAGACGGCGTCACGGCGCCAGCAAACCCTGACAAAAGTCCGACCTATCACGCGTCGGCTTTAGTGCGAAATATCCCTATTTTCTAGGCCTTTCCTGCATGTTCCTTGCACGGAATCGCCCTTGAAAATGCTGCGCTGCAATGTCAGGTGTTCGACAGTAAGGTCTGCTTAGTATCCCTCCACGCTCAGCGCCGCCTTGAATCTGGCGCCGGGTGGACGGCAAGGCAGACGCCTGTCGTGACCCGACGGTCCCTGGGGAAGGGGATAAGGAGCAGGCAGTGCTGACCTTGCTGGGATTTGGAATGGTGATCGCGTTCATGGCGCTGATCATGACCAAGCGGCTCTCGCCGCTGGTGGCGCTGATTACGATTCCGATCCTGTTCGCCCTGATCGGCGGCTTCGGCGGACCGGAGTTGGGCAAGATGATGCTCGAAGGCATCAAGACGCTGGCGCCGACCGGCGTGATGCTGATGTTCGCCATCCTCTACTTCGGCGTGATGATCGATGCGGGCATGTTTGACCCGGTCATCCGCCGCATCCTCAAGGCCGTGGGCGGCGATCCGCTGAAAGTTGTTGTAGGCACCGCGCTACTGGCCGCCTTCGTCTCGCTCGACGGCGATGGTTCAACCACCTACATGATCACCGTGGCCGCGATGCTGCCGCTGTACCGTCGCCTGGGCATGGATGCATTGAGCCTGACCTGCGTGACGATCCTGGCCGGCGGGGTCATGAACCTGACGCCGTGGGGCGGGCCGCTGGCTCGCGCGGCCAGTGCGCTGCACGTGGACCCTTCGAACGTGTTCGTGCCGATGATCCCTTCGATGATCGTGGGCATCGTCGGGGTGTTCGGCCTGGCCTATGTGCTGGGCAAGCGCGAGCGCCAGCGCCTGGGCACGATCGATCTGCATGGTTCGCCGGAGATCCTGGACAGCGCGCTGCTGCCGGCCGAGGAGGGTGCCCTGCAGCTCAAGCGGCCGCGCCTGCTGTGGTTCAACGCAACCCTGACGGTTGCCCTGATGGTGTGCCTGGTGCTGGGCGTACTGCCGCTGTCGGTGCTGTTCATGGTCGGCTTCTCGATCGCGGTGGTGGTCAACTACCCGTGCGTGAAGCTGCAGCGTGAGCGCATTTCCGAGCATGCCAAGAACGCGCTGCCGGTGGTGGCGGTGATCTTCGCCGCCGGCGTGTTCACCGGCATCCTGTCCGGTACCGGCATGGTCGAGGCCATGTCCGGCAGCTTCCTGGCCATCATCCCCGATGCGTGGGGCCCGTACTTGGCCACGATCACGGCCCTGGCCAGCATGCCGTTCACCTTCTTCATCTCCAACGACGCCTTCTACTACGGCGTGCTGCCGATCGTCTCGCAGGCCGCGCAGACCTACGGGATCACACCGGTGGAGATGGCCCGCGCCTCACTGATCGGCCAGCCGGTGCATCTGCTCAGCCCGCTGGTGCCCTCGACCTACTTGCTGGTGGGCCTGGCCGGTGTGGAGTTTGGCGATCACCAGAAGTTCACCTTGAAGTGGGCGGTGCTGATCTGCCTGCTGATGATGTTCACCGCCATGGCCTGTGCGGTGTTCCCGTTCGTAGTGCGCTGAGGATCCGGCGCCAACGTTGCAATTGATCTGTGGTAGTTCCGTAACTCAACAATCCATGTGTGTTTGGTCGCCTTGGGAGGGGAGATCATGGCTCGTAAGAATCTACTTGCTGTCGCTGTTGTGATGGGACTGGCGCAAGGTGCGTATGCGCAGGAAACCCCGACGGAGGAGCCCCAGAGCACGGAAGCGGCTGCATCCAGCCAGGATGCCACCACCCTGGATGCGGTCCAGGTGCAGGGCAAGTTCGTCGCCCAGGGCGCCAAGAGCGCCATGAAACAGGACATCACGGTGATGGAGACGCCGTTCTCCGTGGCCGCCTATAGCGACTCGTTCATGAAGTCGATCGAGACCACCAGCGTGGCCGATCTCTACAGCTACATGACCGGCGTGCGCCGTGGTGGCAACACCGGCTACGACATCTCGATTCGTGGCTTCAAGAGCACGCAGGCCGACAAGAACGCCATCATGGTCGATGGCATGCCCGGCGTGGCCGGCCGTTTCGGCTCCCCGCCCACCTTCGCCGCCGAAGGCGTGGAAGTGGTCAAGGGCCCGGCCTCGATCCTGTACGGCGGCGCCCAGCCCGGTGGCTTCGTCAACATCATCACCAAGAAACCCAAGGCCAAGTCTGCTGCGCTGATCGACCTGCGCGGCAGCACCTACAGCGGTGCGGGCCTGTCCGCCGGCGATGCCAACGGCTACAACCTGGGTGTGGATTTCACCGGCCCGATCGACAGCGAGCAGCGCTTCCTGTATCGCCTGGTGGCCGAGTACGCCGATAAGGATGGCTTCCGTTACAACAGCTGGGACGAATCGCAGTACATCGCGCCGAGCCTGACCTGGCACGCCACCGATGCCACCCAGATCACCGCCGCCTTCGAGTACCGCAAGCGCGAGAACTCCTACGAGAACAACCAGCTGGTGGCGCCGAACAAGGACGCCAACCGGATCGCCGACATCCGCACGCGCTACCAGGAGAAAGGTGATACCGCCGATGAGAAGGCCTACTCGGGCACGGTAACCGTCTCGCACTATTTCCAGAATGGAAGCACGTTGAACTTGGCCGCGCGCAGTGTGCGCGGGGAAGACTACGCCCAGGGCTTTGACAACGTTGGCGTGCTGGCCGATGGGGTGACCTTGCGCCGACGCGCGCGCCAGCAGTTCAACCAGCGCGACTACGACTACTTCGATGGCAACTTCTCCATTCCGTTCGCCACCGGTCCGGTCGAGCACAAGTTCCTGGTCGGCGCTACCTACGGCGTGGATACCACCGACTTTGAGCGCATCCAGTTCTTCGATGGTCCTGCCAGCGGTGCGGCTTCGCTGCCCGGCCCGGGCCGCATCAACGTCAGTGTCTACAACCCGATCCTGGGCCAGACCCCGCCGCTGAGTAGCTTTCCTACCGGCCCGGTCAACCGCCGCTACACCGAGAACACCTCGCTGGGTGTCTACGTGTCGGACCTGATGACCCTGTCTGAGCGCTGGAAGGTCAGCCTGGGCCTGCGCTATGCCGATGAGAAGCAGGATGCCGAGGAGCGCAAGACCCCGCCGTTGACGCGCAACTCCACCTCGTCCTCGACCGTGCTCCCCAGCGCTGGCCTGCTGTTCCATCCCAAGCCCAACTGGACCCTGTACGCCAGTTACGCCACCTCCTACGTCCCGCAAGCGGCCGGCGTGCAGGATGCGGCCGGCAACCCCAATCCGTTCGACCCCCAGGAGGGCCGCCAGTACGAGATCGGCGCCAAGACCGAACTGCTGGATAACCGCCTGACCGCCACGCTGGCCTTCTTCGATATCGAAAAGTCCAACACCGTCGCCCCGATTGCCTGTAACGCCGGCGTCGGCGGTACCTGCTCGCAGCAGGTGGGGGCAGAGCGCTCCAAGGGCACTGAGTTCGAACTGAACTACCAGGTCAGCGAGAACCTGCAGCTGATCGGCGGCATTGCCTACACCGACGCCTACGTATCGGAGACCTACGCCGCCGGTGCTGCGCCGCTGGTCGGTGCACGCCTGACCAACTCGGCGCTGAAGTCGGCCAACCTGTGGACACGCTACGACTTCAGTGAAGGTCCCCTGCGCAACCTGGGCATCGGTGCGGGTCTGTCTTACAGCAGCGAGATCGCCGGCAGCCTGCCCAGCGCCAACGATCAGCGCATCCTGATCCTGCCGTCCTACACCGTGGCCGATCTGGCCTTCTACTACCGCGTGGCCGATCGCTACGACTTCACCCTCAAGATCGGCAACGTGTTCGACAAGCTGTACTTCGAAGGCGTGAACTCCACGACCAACGAGAACGGCGTCGTGCCGGGCGTGCCGCGCAACATCACCCTGTCCGTGAGAATCCCCCTATGGTGAGCCGTCGCAGTGCTGCCGTCCTCATCCTTGCCATGGCATTGCTGATGATGACCTGTGCGTTGACCTTGGCCAATGCGGCGCTGGCCGCTGAGGCCGGTCCGGCCAAGCCACGTCCGCAGCTGAGCGGTCCGGTGGAGTGGCTGGAAGCACCGCTGCCGGTCAACGCACCGCAAACCGAAGAAGAGAAGGAAGCAGGACGCCAGCGCGGGCGTCGTACGCCTGCGCCGGAGCTGATGCAGCCCAGCGTGGATCTGCAGCTGCCCAAGTACGTGCCCACCCCGGGCGTGAAACTCAGTGGCAGCTTCAATGGCGCCTCTTCCGATGTATTGGTCGGCCTGGTCGGCATGTGGTTCGAGCGCTTCGCGACCTATCACCCGGACGTGAAGCTGAGCATCGAGCCGCCGTTCGCCGGCAGCCTGGGCACCAAGGAACTGATCAAGGAGTCGGTGGACTTCGTGTTCGTCTCCCGGGAGCTCAAGCCTGAGGATCTGACCGAGTTCAACGCGCGCTTCGGGTACGGCCCGACCAGCATTCCGATCTCCGGCGGCAGCTATCGCCACTACGGCTTCCTGGATGCGATGGGGTTTTTCGTCCATCCGGACAATCCGATCCGGCAGCTGAGCTACGACCAGATCGATGCGATCTACTCCAGTACTCGTCACAGCGGTCAACCGGCGATCACCACGTGGGGCCAGCTGGGCCTGACCGGGGAGTGGGCCGACAAGAAGATCAACGTGCACGGCATCAAGCCCTGGAACGGCTTCGAAGAGTTCATCCGGCAGAAGATCCTGGATCGCGACGGCAAGCGCGGTGAGTGGCGCGAAGACATCCACTTCGAGAAGGTGGTGTTCCCCCTGGCAGCCAACGTGGCTCAGGACCGCTATGCACTCGGGTACTCGGGTCTGGCCTACATTGATGCCCCGGTGCGCATGCTGCCGCTGGTCACCACGCCTGGCAGCGACCCGGTGGCGCCGAGCTACGAGAACGTGGCCATGGCCAAGTACCCGCTCACCCGACTGGTCTATTTCAATCTCAACAAGGCGCCGGGCAAGCCTCTGCCGCCCGCACTCAATGAATTCCTGCGCTTTGTGCTCAGCCAGGAGGGCCAGCAGGTCGTGCGCGACCACGGCATCTTCCTGCCATTGCGCGAGGTGCAGGCTGCACCCGGACGTCAGACCCTGACGCGCTGAAAAGCACGTCGAACTTCCTACAGGAATTTCCATGAAACCCATTTCGCTCGCATTGACTTCGCTGTTGCTGGCTGCGGCTTGGATGCCAGCGCCGGCCATGGCGCAGGGCTACAAGGCGCTCAGTACGCTGGGTAGCGACAGCCCCGGCAGCGCCCAGGCGCTGGCCGTAGACAGCAAAGCGCGCCGCCTGTACGCCGGCCGGCAGGGCGGGGTGGATGTCTATGACATCGACAACGGCCAGAAGGTGGGCACGCTGGCCATCGAAGGCAATGTGGGTGGCCTGGCGCTGGCACCAGATCTGCGCCGGGGCTACGCCACCGCCGTGGATCGCGCCACGGTGGTGGTCTTTGATCTGGAGTCGCTGGCCGCGGTGAACACCGTCAGCTCCGGTGGCAGTGAGCCGCGTGAGCTGGAGTTCGACGCCAAGGCCGGCGTGGTCTATGTCTCCAACGCCAAGGGCGGCCAGCTCGTGGCCCTGGATGCACGCAACGGCGCGCGTAAGGGCTCGCTCGCCTTGGGCGGACGCCTGCGCCAGGCCTCGGCCGACGGCCGCGGCCATCTGTTCGTGGCCGATGAAGCGCGCGATCTGCTGCACGTGGTGGATACCGCTTCCTTCAAGTCGCTGGGCACGATCTCGGTGTGGCCGGGCAAGGCGCCCACGGCGCTGGTCAATGACGTCAAGGAACGCCGCATCTACGTGGCCACCGGCAACAGCAAGATGATCGTCGTGGATCCGGATCCGGGCCAGATGCTCAATGTGGTCAGCACCGAAGGCACCGGCGCGGCCGGCATCGCGATCCAGTACGCCCCGGCGCGTCTGGTGCGCCTGTACATGCCCAATGCCGACGGCAGCTTGGACGTGGTGCAGAACGCCAAGCTGACGCCGTCCCTGGAGGCCACCGTGCCCAAGGTCGCTGGTGGTACCGCGGTGGCGTTTGACGAGAAGACGGGCAGGGCCTTTGTGGCCGGTGCCAACGGCATCCAAGTGGTGGGCAAGTGAGCACGAGCCGAGACAATCCCATGATCAAGACCTTCAAACATCTGGCCGTGCTGTCGCTGGCCCTGCTGGCCACGCACGCCCACGCACAGCAGGCCGTGCGCGATGATGCCCTCAAGGGCAAGCAGATCCTGTTCGTCATCGGCGCCACCGCCAAAGACGTGCCCAACGATGATCCGTTGATCCGCGACTACCTGGGTACGCTGGGAGCAACGGTTACCACGGCGGCCGCTTCGGACGCGGCCAAGGTCAGTGGCAAGGACCTGGTGCTGATCTCCTCCACCGTCAATGCACGCGAGCTGGGCAGCAAGTACCGCGACGCCAACGTGCCGGTGGTGACCTGGAGTGCTTACAGCTTCCCGCTGTTGGGCATGACCGGGGACAAGTTGCACGAAGACTTCTCGGTGGTGCGCGAGAAGCCGTTCCACAACGAGAACCATGCCGACTACTACGCCCACGCCACCAGCTCGACCAATCCGATCCTGCGTGCGGCCAAGATTCCGCAGGGCATGTTCGCCCCGCTGCTGTTCAGTGGTGGCGTGACCGATCCAAGCTGGGGCAAGCCCAGCCGCGGCGCCGACATCGCGGTGGTGTTTGGTGGTGATGTGGACCAGGCCGCGGTGTTCTCCTACGAGCGCGGCGCCGCCATGATGGGCGATGCAGTGGCCCCGGCCCGGCGAGTGGGTCTGTTCCTCGGCCACAACAGCTGGTCGATCCTGTCCGATGCGCAGGGTCCGGCGGCCGAAGATCCGAAGGAGTACGCCTGGTTCAGTGGCCGGCGCCTGTTCGATGCGGCGCTCAAGTGGGCGGTCAGCCCGCCGCAGGCGCGCGTGAGCGCCTCGCTGGCCGAGCAACGCGCTGCGCTGGAACGCACCGCGCGTGGCAAGAAGGTGCTGTTCGTTCGTCGCTACGATCTGCCGTGGCCCGAAAACGAGGCCTCCGATCAGGCGCAGCTGGCGTGGTTGAAGTCGCTGGGCTTTGAGGTGAGCACGGCCGATCACATGGAGCCGGACAGCCGCGCCAAGGGCATGGACCTGGTCATCATTTCGGCCAGCACCAACAAGTACAAGCTCGGTGTGAAGTACGCCGATGCCAACATCCCGGTGCTGCTGCTGGAAGCCAAGGCCGTGGATGCCCTGGGCATGGTCAGCCGTCGTCGCAACACCGACTACGGCGTCAACGACCACAAGGAAAGCCTGTATCCACCGGAAAACTACGTGCACCTTGTGCGCTCGTACCATCCGGTGGCCGCCGGCCTCTCGCCAGGCCAGCTCAAGCTCTACCGCACGCCGGGCGTGTTGGCCTGGTCGCGTCCGCCGGCCGGCGCGCAGGTGATCGCTACCATTCCCAACCAGCCCGAGCACGCCACCATGTTCGCCTTCGAGAAGGGCGCCACGATGGCCGATGAGAGCCAGGCACCGGCACGCCGCTTCCTCTTTCCGCTCGATGCCCCGCGCTTTCCCGACCTGACCGAAGAAGGGCAGGCCGTCTATGGCGCCGCGCTGCAGTGGCTGCTCACCCCGCCCACTCCTTGATCCTCCCCCCGCGCGGCGTCGGTCCTCGTCGTCCGGCGCCGCGCACCCTCCATCGCTTGTGGCGTCATCTCCTTGCAGGAACGTCCTATGAAAACGGCTTCGCTCTCTCGTCCCATCCACTGGCTCGCGGCCAGTGCTTTGACCACCAGCCTGCTGCTGGCCGGCCTGCAGGTCGCCAAGGCCGCGGATGATCTGATCCTGGTGGTGCCTGAAGGCGCCGCCAAACCGGCCGCGCTGTCGGGCCACGTCGCTCAGTGGCGCGCCGAACTCGGTGCGCAGAACGTGGTGTGGGTGGACAGCGTCAAGCGCGAGAAGCCCTCCGGCTTTGGCGCGATGGCGGTGCTGAACTTCGCCGATGCCGCGCAGCTGGCGGCGTGGCAGGCCAAGAATGCCGCGACCTTGGCGGCCCCCATCAAAGCCATAGCAGCCGATGTGCTCACCGAAGGCGGCAGTGCGCCGGCGGCCGGCAGCCAGCCGGTCTACAAGATCAGCTATTACACCCTGACGTCCTCACGGGAAGCCTTCCAGGCCTGGGTGGACGGTTACCTGACCAAGTACCTGGAAGCCCAACACAAGCACAAGATCCTGACCCGGTATGCCATGTACCTGGAACACGGGCAGGGAGGGCGCGCCCTGCTGGTACTGGAGTACACCGATGCCAAGACCGAACAGGCAGCCGAGCCGATCAAGGAAAAGCTCAGCGAGGACATTGCGCGCGTGGACGCTGAGTACACGCGCCAGTACGAGCTGAAGGAATCCCTGCGGACCACCCAGAGCTGGACGCTGGCCGTGCCGGCTCGCTGATCCCTTGCATCACGACATGACGAGCACCTCCCCCGCGTCACCGATGCGGGGCACCCCTTAGGAAAGTGGAGAGACCGATGAAATACCCGCTTCAATCCAAGACGTCGACATGGCTGGGCCTGATGCTGGCCTGCGTGGCCCTGGTGGCCTGCGGCAAGAAAGAGGCCGCCACGGCCACCCCAGAGCCAGTCGCGGCAGCCAGTGAAAGCGCACCGGTGGCCAGTGCCACCGAGACGCCGGCCCACGCCCTGCTGTTCGTCCTGCCCGACAAGAAGGCGCCGGCCGATCTGGCGCAGAAGCTGGCCGGCTGGAAGGCCGATGGCACGCTCTCGGACGTGGTGCTGACCCAGTACGTCGAGCATGAGGTCAAGGAAGGCTACAGCCAGGCCTTCGCCGATTTCGCGCTGCTGGACTTCCCCAGCGAGGCAGCCTTCGAGACGTTCAAGGCCAACAGCGCGAGCGCGCTGGGCCCGGATGTGATTGTCAGCCGCGTGGATGTGCTGCTCGACAAGCGCAGCCGCAAGAACGATCCGAGCCAGTCGGTGTTCGTCACCGGCGTGTACGAGTCGCTGGTGGACAAGGACAAGTACCAGGAGTTCACCGACGACTACATCGATCCGAACATGGGTAACCAGTACTCGTCCGGCATCATGACCCGCTACACGATGTATCTGGAGCGCGAAGCCACCGGTGGCGTGGCTAAGCCCAAGGCGTTCCTGGTGACCCAGTACGCCAGCCAGGATGAGTTCAAGCGCAAGGACTCGGTGAAGGGCAACTACAAGAAGCTGCTGCTGGGCGGCGACTACCCGGTGTGGCAGCACATCGATGGCACCAAGAAGGAACTGCGTCGCGACTACTCGGAAGTGATCTCCAAGCCCGTTCCGCTGCCGTAATCAGGGGCCCTGTGTCACACACGCATCCACCCAGGCCTCCGATGCATCCCCCATCGGATCCCTGTGGTGGATGCGTTCTGATGCTGTAGCACCAGCACTACCGTTCTGTTCCATCTCTCGCGCCGCCCACGGTGGGCGGCCATCTTCATCGACTCCCCTAAAGTACTGAAGCAGATGACCGAGGAATTCCGCCAGGCCGCGCTGGAGTACCACCAGCAATCACCGCCGGGCAAGATCAAGGTCACCCCGACCAAGCCAATGCTGACCCAGCGCGATCTCGCGCTGGCCTATTCCCCAGGTGTGGCTTACGCCTGCGAGGCGATCGTCGAAGACCCGAACACCGCCAGCGAGCTCACTGCGCGTGGCAACCTGGTGGCCGTGGTCACCAACGGCACCGCCGTGCTGGGCTTGGGCAACATCGGGGCGCTCGCTGGCAAGCCGGTGATGGAAGGCAAGGGCGTGCTGTTCCAGAAGTTCGCCGGCATCGACGTGTTCGACATCGAGATCAACGAGACCGACCCGGACAAACTGGTCGACATCATCGCCTCGCTCGAGCCGACCTTCGGCGGCATCAACCTGGAAGACATCAAGGCGCCGGAATGCTTCATTGTCGAGCGCAAGCTGCGCGAGCGGATGCAGGTCCCGGTCTTCCACGACGACCAGCACGGCACCGCGATCATCGTCGGTGCCGCCGTGGTTAATGCGCTGGAAGTGGTCGGCAAGCGAATCGAAGAGGTTGTGCTGGCCACCAGCGGAGTCGGCGCGGCCGGCATCGCCTGCTTGGATATGCTCGTCGCATTGGGCCTGAATCCGGACAACATCCTGTCTGTGGATCACGAGGGCGTGCTGTACGCCGGCCGCCCTGGCCTGGAGCCAGACAAGGCGCGCTACGCGCGTCCTACCGGCAAGCGTTCGCTGGCCGAGATCGTCGAAGGGGCGGACATCTTCCTGGGCCTGTCGACCGGCGGCATCCTCACCCCCGAGATGATCGCCACGATGGCGCGCCAACCGATCATCCTGGCCCTGGCCAATCCGAACCCAGAGATATCCCCGGCGGCGGCCAAGACGGCGCGTCCTGATGTGATCATCGGCACGGGTCGCAGCGACTACCCGAATCAGGTCAACAACGCGCTCTGCTTCCCGTACATTTTCCGTGGCGCGCTCGATGTGGGCGCCACAGTGATCAACGAAGAGATGAAGGTCGCCTGCGTGCACGCCATCGCCGCCCTGGCCCGGCGCGAGGCGACCGATCTGGGCGCGGCCTATGGTGAGGACATCCCCAGTTTCGGCCCCGATTACCTGATCCCGCGTCCGTTTGATCCGCGTCTGCTGGTCGAGGTCGCCGCGGCCGTGGCACAGGCGGCAATGGACTCAGGCGTGGCCCTGCGCCCGATCGCCGACATGGCGGCCTATCGCGAGAAGCTGGGCCAGTTCGTCTACCGCACCAGCTTGATGATGAAGCCGGTCTACGAACGTGCGCGGTCCGAACGCCAGCGCGTGGTCTATGCCGAAGGCGAGGAAGAAACCGTGCTGCGTGCGGTGCAGACGGTGATCGACGAAGGCTTGGCGCTCCCGGTCCTGATCGGCCGCCCGGACGTGATCGACGCGCGCATCCGCCGCCTGGGCCTGCGCATGCGCGCGGGCGAGGATTTCGAGCTCACCAACATCCTCGACGATCCGCGCTTCAACGACTATTGGCAGCACTACCACGGCCTGACCTGCCGGCGCGGGGTCACCGAAGCCGCGGCAAAGAACCTGATGCGCTCACGTCCGACGCTGATCGCGGCGGTGATGGTCGCACGCGGGGAAGCTGATGCCATGATCACCGGGCTGGTTGGCCGCTTCCACAAGAAGTTGGGCTACGTGCGCAGCGTGATCCCGCTGGACCCGGGCCTGCAGTCGACCTCGGCCATGACCGGAGTGATCAATCAGCAGGGCGCCTATTTCTTCCTGGATACGCACGTACAAGAAGACCCGACGCCCGAACAGATCGCCGAGGCCACCCTCCAGGCGGCCTACCGCCTGAAGCTTTTCGGCATCGAACCACGTATTGCGCTGCTCTCGCACTCCAACTTCGGCAGCCATGAAACGTCTGGTGCGCTGAAAATGCGACGGGTCCGTGAACTGTTGTTCCAGCTCAAGCCCGAGCTCAACGTGGATGGCGAGATGCAGGGCGACACGGCATGGGATGAAGCCCTGCGCGCGCGCATCATGCCCGGCAGCACGTTGAAGGGTCGCGCCAATCTGTTCGTGTTTCCCACGCTCGATGCGGCCAACATCACCTTCAACATGGTCCGCATGATGACCGATGGGGCCGCCATCGGTCCGATCCTGATGGGTGTCTCCAAACCGGTCCACATCCTGACCACCAGCGCCACCCCACGCCGCATCGTCAACATGACGGCTATTGCGGCGGTGGACGCGCAGCTCCGCAAACGGGACGCGCTGGAAACCCAGCAGCTCAAACAAGCGGCGGCTCGTCAGTACCAGAACCGCTTCGAGAACAAGATGCGGGCCAAGAAGTAGTGTCGTGCTCGCATTGACCGACCCAATGTGATCTGCCTGAGGTTCGCCACATGCATTTAAGGCTCGCTGTCGTGGATGACCAGCCCGTGTTCCGGCTCGGGCTGTCGCATGTGCTGGCAGAGTTTCAGCACCCGCGCGGCCTGCTTGAACTGGGTAGTGCGGATGAACTGGAAGCAAGAAGGCTTCGTGCCGAGGACATCGGCCTGGTGCTGTTGAGCCTGAACGGCCCGGTCGCGAGCGGGCTGGATGAACTGGCAAGGGTTCACAGGGCCGTGCCCGAGCTCTCATCGATTGTCTTGCCGACCCATTGTCACCCTCACATCATCGATCAATGTAGGAAGATTGGCGCCTCCGGATGCCTGTCGAAGACAAGTTCCGAATCCATGCTCCGCTCTGCGGTGACGACGGTCATGTCCGGCGGCACTTGGTTCAGAAGTCAGGAGCGCATGGCCGGATCGCAGGATGCCGCGCTGGCCCTGCAGATGGCGGAGTTGACCCCCAAGCAGAGGCGGGTCCTTGAGTTGGTGGCCAAAGGCCTGTCCAACAGACAGATCGGTGCTGAGCTCGGCGCTGCAGAAAACACGGTCAAGTGCCATGTAGTGGCTATCTTGAGCAAACTCGAATGCAGGTCCAGAACCCAGGCCGCGTTGCTCATGAATGCCTCCCGCCTCGAGCATCAGGTCGCATAAGGCTTCCAAAGCAGCTTGCCTGCGGTGAGTCATCCTGACAGCGCGCATCAGCCCGGCATCAGGCTGGCGCCGCTAGAAAGAGGCACCAGCCGGGATCAAAGAGGACTGCCTCATGGGATGGAAGCGCCACGCGTCTGCTGCGCCCTTGCTCACCTTCGCCTACATGTTGGCCACGCCAGGTGCCGAAGCTGGCCCCTGGGAGGTCGGAGGCACGGGCGTTGATAGCAAACGCAAGGTCAAAGCCGAGCTCGCGCTCAAGCAGGATGCGGGCGGCCGTGTCTGGTCGCGCCCGGTGCTGGGCTATGCGCTGCCGTTGAATGCGGCGATGTCCGTCGAGGTGGCATACGGCTACGGCGTGATCGAGCGGAGCGATCACCGCACCAGCGGCGCCCGCGATCTGGATCTGAAGCTCAAGTATCAGCTGGCCAGTCAAACGCCGACCCGGTTGGCCTGGCTGGTCGAGCCCAAGCTCAGTGTGCCGATCGGGGATGAGCGTGCCGGCATCGGTCGAGGCCGCTACGCCTTGGAGGTGCCGTTGCGAACCAGCCGGACGAGCGGCGCGCTGACCTATACCGCCGAAGCGCGCTACACCCACGTCTTCGGCACGCCCCGTGCCCAGCAGCTGTGGGGCATGGGGGGCTTGGTGGAGTACGTGCCATCACCGGCATGGGTGCTGGGCATCGACGTCTTTGCCGATACGCCCCGTGGCGATGCCAGCAGCTATCACCTGCGCTCCAACGTGGCCGCCAAATGGCGCCCCACCGAAGCCGTTGAAGTACAGGCGCTGGTGGGCCGCAGCCTAAGCAACCAGCGAGGCGCTGCCCAAACGTCCTACAAGCTGGTGCTTGAGTACAAGCATTGAGCGGCGGTGATCTTGCGCTGACATGGACCTGACAACGGCGATGGCGCGCATGTCAGCGACGCGGACGTACACATAAGGCGCCGGATAGCGGCACACGCCATAGGAGTAACCCATGACTGCACGCACCAAGCTGACATTCGCCGTCGCATTGGCGGCACTGACGGGCCTGTTCATTCACATCGCCATCGCCCAGACGCCAGCACCCCCTCACTACACCGAGACGGCGCGCCCCACCGCGGCCGTACTGCCCTTTGAGCAACTCGAGCGCATCGCCGCGCGCGAGATGGCGCAAGTGACCCAACTGGAGGTGCGCGATCTGCTGCTCAAGGCCAAGGGCTACGACGCCCAAGGCATGAAGGTGGAGCTGTTGCTGGATCGTCGGGATGGCTATGTGCTTTCCCGTCGGGTGAAGGTACCCAAGCACCTGCAGCGATACGCGCCTTACCCCGAGCCGGCCATGCGCGCACGCTGAGGCGGGCCAGCACGATCACGCAGGGCAGGGCGCCGCTGTCGCATAACGGTCACACCAAATCTGACGAAAGTCCGACCTGCGTATCCGGACCATGAGCACATCCAAGGCCAAGGGCGGGATGTGCTCAACGTTCGCACCCCAACTCCACGCATGGTCACCCCGCTCGCGCCGCCGGGGGTGCCGCTGTACACCTTGCTCACCGTCAGTCTGATCCTGGCGTTTGCCTTCCTCGGCTTGCGCGGGATCTGGGATCCCGATGAGGGCCGGTACACCAACGTGGCCTTGACCATGCTGGATACCGGCAACTGGCTGGACCCGATGCGCAATGAAGACACCGGGCACTGGACCAAGCCCCCGCTGACGTACTGGCTTATCGCCGCCAGCGTGGCCACGTTCGGGCAAACCCCGTGGGCCGCACGCCTGCCGGTGGCGCTGGCTTACCTGGCGTGCATCGCACTGGCGTGGGTATGCGCCAGGCGCTTGGTAAGACCGGCCGCCGGCTGGGTGCCCTTGGTCTACGCCACGATGTTCCTGCCGGTGTGCGCCGCCCAGCTGATTACCACGGATTTTTTGCTCAGCGCCTTCCAACTGCTGGCCATGGCCGGCTTTATCGTCCATCGCTTCCCCAACACGCAGGAGCGGACCCAGCCCTGGGGACTGCTGGTGATGTACATCGGGTTTGGCCTGGCGTTTCTGACCAAGGGTCCGCCGGCCTTGCTGCCCGTGCTTGCGCTGTTGCTGCTGCGTTGGCGTTGCCCGCACCCGGTGCCGGCCTCGCCGCTCTGGCATCTGGCCGGCGTGGTCCTTTTCCTGGGAATCGCGCTGCCCTGGTACGCCGTGGTGGGGACCCGCCATGCAGGGCTGTGGGAGTACTTCCTCGGCGCCGAACTGGTTGATCGCGTCGCCAGCGACCGTTTCGGCAGGAACGGGCAATGGTATGGCTGGTTGGCCGTCTACGGGCCGACGCTGCTGCTGGGCACGGCCCCCTGGACGATCGGTTTGCTGCGATGGGGCAAGGGGGTACCGGCCATGCTGCGGGCCGCTTTCCGGACCGACCCGGCCAAAGCGCCGGTGGAGCCGGGCGCACTATTGCTGGCCTTGTGGATCCTGGTGCCGTTGCTGATCTTCTGCCTATCCCGCTCCCGCCTGCCGCTGTATGTGTTGCCCCTGTTTGCCCCGATCGCCATCGCGATCGTGTCCAGTTGGTCGGCCCGGCGTTGGCCCTCGCTGTCCTGGCTCTGGGTCTGGATCGGTTTCATCCTTGCGCTTCGCTTTGCAGCGGCCTACTTCCCAACCCACAAGGATGCTTCAGCGTGGGCCAGCATGCTGGAGCAGCGCAGCCACGCCCCGGTGCGCGAAGTCATCTTCGTGGAGGACATGGCCCGCTACGGCCTGCACCTGCACCTGGATGTGGAGATCGAGCGCGTAGCCCGCGAGCTGGCGCCCCAGGCACGCTTCAATCCCAGCTACGACGAGAGTCTGTGGGATGAAATCAAAGAGACCGGACTGGAGGACGGCCTGGTTTATGTCACCAAGCAAGACCTCTGGCCAGAAGTGGAACGGGTGGTGCGCGAGCATGGTTTTGTGGCCCGACCGCTGGGCGAGCGATATCAGGGGCGCGTGATCTTCGAAGTGACCCATCCACCCGGGGTGCCAGGCCCGCCACCGAAAAACGCCTTTCGCTAGCACTCACACGAAGGAGGACTCCCCATGCCGATGCCCGAACACTGGGTGATCTGGGCGCTGCTATCGGCCGTGTTTGCGGCCCTGACCGCGGTGTTGGCCAAGCTGGGCGTCAAGGACGTGGACGCGGATCTGGCAATGGCCCTGCGCACGGTGGTGGTATGCGCTTTGGTTCTGCCGCTGGTGTGGATCACGGGCAAGTGGAGCAACCCCTTGCAGCTGCCCGCACGCACCTTGGGATATCTGATTCTCTCAGCGGTGGCCACAGGTGCATCCTGGTTGTGCTACTTCCGTGCCCTGCAGGTCGGGGAAGCCTTTCGAGTAGCGCCGGTGGACAAGCTCAGTGTGGTGCTCGTGGCGGTCTTTGCCTTCTTCATCCTGGGAGAGCGACCCGCGCCAAAAGATTGGTTGGGCATTACGCTCATGGCCGCTGGACTGCTGTTGTTGGTCATCAAGAAGGGTTGATCGTGCGCAGGTCGACTCAACCGTAGGTGGCTGCATCGCGCCATCGCCCATGATCGGCAACGCGCACCCCGGCTGGCTGCTGGTAAGTCTCATGCAGCAACCGAGCCAGGGCATCGGCGTAAGCCAGGGCCGTCTCCACGCTCGGTAGGTTTATCAGCTCATGCGACATACCGCGGCTGACCCACCAGCGGCCCTCGCGCTCGACTACGTAGTACCAAATGCGCACCGTGCGCTCGTCCCATCGAAGGTCTCATGGGACGCCCACGGCCGTGTGGGGGACTCGCTCATGCGGCTCAGAAAGAAGGTGGGCCCGCCCATTGTTGGCACGCCCTGTCAGATCCCTGTCAGGGTCGTCGCCCCGAGGCCGCACCTCTCACCAGGCGGGCGAGAGGGTCGTGATCGGCGAGCACGCGGGGTCAGCAGGGATGACCCACCACCGATGCGATCGGTAGCGAAGCGGTGGGCCATCCGCTGCTGATAGAGGCAGTGCGACCAGACTAACAGTCCAGCGCGTCGGGCCACGTTCTCCTAGTCACTGTGAGGCCACCTGACCCCGGCACCAGGAGAGCGGAGCAGGGCGCACTGATACAGGACGGCGTTAGGCCGCAGGTTGGCTTGCCGGCGAGTGACCGTATCGCAGCGGCGCAGGGCCGGCTTATGTCTTTAACCAGAACCGAACAGCGCTAGGACCGTTTTCGGACACGGTGCGCCAGACCATGGGCATCAGGCTGCAGGCACCGATCCTGCCGCTTGCCCTCGTTGCCCGACTATTCCATCGCAAGACCGCGCGAATGCCACGCTCCTCCGACCTCGATCTCCTCGTGCGATCGCCCCGCACCGTCAGAATCATCATCCTGCTGGGGTGCGTTGTACTGGGCGGCTGCGCCAGCTATCAGTCCGCCCCCTTGCCCCCGACGGCCGAGATTCTGGGTGCGACCCCGGACCTGACGACCCTGACGGCCCAAACCTCACCCGATCACCCCCTGGTGTCCGCCGGTTCAATCGCCCTGGATCAACCGCTGACGGACGGCGATGCAGGGCGGTTGGCCTTGATAGGCAGCCCCGACCTGGCCGCCGCCCGCGCGCAGGTGGGGGTCGGGCAAGCCCAGTTGTTTGCCGCAGGCTTGCTACCCGATCCCCAGCTCTCTCTCTCGCTGGACCATCCTGCCGGGATCGGACTGATCAATGCAGTGGGGCTGGGCGCCAGCTTCGATATCGCCTCTGTGTTCGTCAGGGGCGCCAAGGTCGAAGCGGCGCGCCATGATGCCGAAGGCATTCGCCTGGACGTCGGCTGGACGGAGTGGCTTGCCTTCAACCATGCCCGCTTGCTCGTGCGCCGGATCGGCTACCTGGAGCTCCAGTCCCAGCTTGCGCTGCAAGCCGAAGCAACGGCACAGGAGCTCTACAGCAGCGCGCACGCGGCCATGCAGCAGGGTGATGTTCGGCTCGACGACGTCACCATCTACCAACTGGGCGTGCTCGATGCGCGTGACCGACGTCTGAGCTATGAGAAGCAAGCGCAGGCCAGCCGCGATGAGCTCAATGCGATGCTGGGACTGGCGCCAGGGACGGTGGTTGTCTTGGCGCCACCGGCCCCGCTGAAGCCCGCACCTGACACCGCGGCGCAGACGCTTGCCCTCTCGGCCGCCGAGCGCCGTTTGGACTTGATGGCCTTGCGCGAGCGCTATGCCGGCCAGGAACAAAACCTCAAGCTGGCGACGAGGCAGTCCTTGCCGCTTCCGCAGCTGAGCCTCAATCGTGCCCGGGATACCGGCGGAATCTGGTCCAACGGCGTGGGCATTGGCCTGACGCTGCCGCTATGGAATCGGGGCCGAGGTGAGATCCAGACAGCCACGGCCACCCGCGAACAACTGGCCACCGAATACGCCGCCCGCGTTCACCAAATGCGGGCCGACATCGCAGCGGCCCTGCAGGACCTTGCTGCGCTGGTCGCCCAACGTCAGGCGATCGAAGAGCAGCTGCCGATGTTGGAGACCTCCACCAAGGTCATCGCACAGGCCACGCGCGAAGGCAGCTTGCCTTTGACGACGTATGAAACGGTGCGTGCGTCCATGCTGGATAAGCACCTGACCCTGCTTGCTCTTGAGCAGGCGCAATCGGAAGCCGAAGTGGCCTTGGAGGCCGCGGCAGGCGCGCAGATCTTGAGCCAAGGCCCCTGACCATGAAAAAAACTGCCTACGTGATGGCCATCGCCACCTTGCTTTGTGCGTGCAATCGCACACCATCGGCCGCGTCGGAAGCAACCGGACCCACGGCCACCGTTCAGGTCCAGCGCGCCGCCTCAGGACCGATCGAGCAGGTCTTGCAGGCCTATGGCACGGTCGAGTATCCGCCCCAATCCCAAAGCACTGTTTCTTCCCAGTCAGAGGCCACGATCGAGCAGATCCTCGTGGCCAATGGTCAGTCTGTTCGACGCGGCGAACCGCTGATCCGGATCAAGCCCAGTGCCGCGGCACTGCAAGAGCTCCACAACGCGCGAAACGATGCCACAGCCGCTACGCAGGAATTGGCACGAGTGACCCGCTTGTTCGGCCAACATCTGGCCACCAACGCCGACCTGACTCAGGCGCGGCAAGCCATGGGCAATGCGCGCAGCGCGCTGACCAGCGCCAATACCCGCGTCGGTGCCGGTGGAACCCGCGTGCTGTATGCCGAGAGCGACACCACCGTGGTCAGCATTCCGGTAGCCCGCGGGGACATCGTCGCCGCCGATGCGCCCTTGATTCATTTGGCCCGCAAGGGCGGGGTCATGGTGCGCCTTGGCATCGAGCCTTCCGATGCAAGCGCGGTCAAACCGGGCATGCCGGTCGTGGTTTCTCCGGTCTACGACAGCACCCAGCGCTTGGAGGGCGTGGTCGCCGAGGTGATGGATCAGGTCGATCCACAAACGCGCCTGCTCCAGGCCACGATCACGCTGCCTGCGGCCGATGGTTTGCTTCCTGGCTCCACCGTCCGGGGCGCGATCGGCATCCAGCGACGCAACCAAGCAGTGCGGGTTGCGCGCTCAGCGTTGCTCTATGAGGGCGACCAAGCCTATCTGTTCATCGTTGAGCGCGGCACAGCCCGGCGCGTGCTCGTCACGCCTGGCATCGACGATGGCACCTGGGTCGAAGTGCAGAAAGGACTCAAAGCCGGTGAGGAGGTGGTCGTGGCCGGCAATTACGAGCTCGAGGACGGGATGTCGGTGGCGAGCACACCGCCGCAGGGAGCCCAGACGCCATGATGCCGCAATGGATCCAGCGGCACCGCGGCTCGGTGCTCCTAGCCTTTCTGCTGTTGACTTGCGCGGGCATTATGAGTCTGCGGGCATTGCCGGTCGGACTGTTTCCGTTGATCGACTTTCCCAGGATCGTGGTCAGCGTGGATGCCGGTGATCGCCCGGTCGATCGGATGGTGGTCGAGGTCACCCGCCCGTTGGAGCAGGCCCTGCGCAGCGTGCCTGATGTAAAGACCATACGATCCAACACCAGTCGCGGATCGGCCGAGTTCTCGCTTTCCTTCGGCTGGGGCACCGACATGGTGACCGCCCTGTTGCAGACCCAAGCCGAAGTGAACGCCGCACTGTCATCCTTGCCGGCAGGTACGAGTTTTGGCATCCGGCGCATGGATCCGACCGTGTTCCCGGTGCTGGGGTTGAGCCTGACCTCACCAACCCGTTCGCAGACCTCGCTGCGCGATGTCGCCCAGTACCAGATCGCGCCCGAGCTCACGGCCATCGGTGGCGTGGCCAAAGTCGATCTCATGGGGGGCAGACAGGCGGAGTATCACGTCCTGCTTGATCCGGTGCAGCTGCAGTCCTATGGCCTCACGCCCGCCGATGTCAGCACGGCCCTGAGTGCCAGCAATGTCGTGACCGCCGTAGGCCGCGTCGAAGATCGTTATCGCCTCTACCTGATTCTTTCCGATAGTCGCCTGCAGAACCAGGACGACATCGGCAAGACCATCCTTCGCAGCGGCAAGGACGGCATCGTCGAGCTGGAGGACGTGGGCACGGTCGCGCTTGGTCAAGCCCCTGAGTGGACCCGCGTCAATGCCGATGGCAAGGATGCGGTACTGCTGAACATCATGCAGCAGCGCGGCGCCAATACGGTGGCCATGGTCACCGCCGTGCAAGACAAACTGGCTCTACTGCGAGCGTCATTGCCTCCGGACATCACGATCCGACCCTACTACGATCAGTCCGAGCTGATCGTCTCCTCGGCGGGCAGCGTACGCGATGCCATTGTGATCGGGGCGGTATTGGCCGGACTGGTCCTGCTGGTATTCCTTCGCAACAAGCGCATCACCCTGATCGTGAGCCTGGTATTGCCCATGGTGCTGTTGATATCGGGCGTGGCGCTGCACTTGGCCGGACAGAGCTTGAACATCATGACCTTAGGTGGCATGGCGGCCGCAGTGGGTTTGGTGGTGGACGATGCGGTAGTCATGATCGAGCACATGGCGCGTCGCCTGGTGCAGCACACGCATGAGGGACCGACAGGGCAGTCCCCCCCGGTGCTGAAGTTCGCCATGGAGATGTTTCGACCTTTGACGGGCTCCTCGGCCGCCACCGTGGGGGTGTTTCTTCCGTTGGCATTCCTCAGTGGCGTGGCCGGTGGGTTCTTCCGTCCGCTGGCCATCACCATGGCTTTTACCCTGATGGTCTCCTACTGCGTGGCCCTGTTCGTGGTGCCGATCCTGACCAAGATGCTGGTGCGCCCTGAGGATGCCGAGTCCCTGGAGAAATCCGGACGCTGGCAGCGCAGCATCGAGCGGCAGGCGCAGCGCGGGCTACAGCTGGGATTCAAGCGCCCGGTCTTCCTGTTGGTGCCCATCATGCTGTTGGTCGTCGTGGGGGCCTTCGCCTATCGTCTGGTAGGAAGTGGCTTCATGCCGCGCATGGACGAGGGCGGCTTTATCTTCGATTACCGTGCAGCGCCGGGCACGTCGCTGACCGAGTCAGACCGCTTGATGCAGCAAGTTGAAGCGATCGTGCGTAGTTTGCCCGAGGTCGAGAGCTACTCCCGCCGGACCGGAATGCAACTGGGAGGAAGCCTGAGCGAGTCCAACGAAGGCGACATGTTCATCAAACTCAAACCCATGCCACGGCGAGGGATCGAGGAGGTGATGACGGACCTGAGAGCGCGGGTAGAGGCGAGCGTACCCGGTCTACAGGTGGAAACCGCCCAGTTGATGGAAGATCTGATCGGGGACCTGACCTCGACGCCGCAGCCGATTGAAGTGAAGCTGTTCGGGCCCGACGATACGGTCCTGCGTGCCCAGGCGGGCAGGGTGGCGCAGGCCATCAGCAAGATCCAAGGCGTCGTGGAAGTGTTTGACGGCTCGACCATCGCCGGTGATGCGATCCAAATCAAGGTCGACCGGGTGAGAACTTCGCTGGAGAAGTTGACGCCTGATGAGGTGACCCAGCAGGTCGATGCGCTGCTCAATGGCGTGCCTTCCAGCAGCATACAAACAGGCGAGCAGATGCTGGCGGTGAGGGTCTGGACGCCTGAATCCCTGCGTCAACGTCTGGACCAGATCGCCCGGTTGCCTATTCGAGGACCCGACGGGCAAACCTTGCCCCTTTCACGGGTGGCGGCCGTCACCATCGAGCAAGGGCAGATGCAACAGGCGCGTGAGAACTTGCGGCCGATGGTGGCCGTGACCGGCCGTCTGGAAGGGATCGACCTGGGCTCGGCCATGCAGGCAGTGCAGGCCGAAGTGCAGGCTCTGAACCTGCCTGCGCCCATTGTGGTGGAGTACGGCGGTCTATACGACCAACAGAAGCAAAGCTTTCGCGACCTCTCCCTGGTCTTCGTAGCGGCCTTCCTTATCGTGGCGACGTTGCTGATGTTCCTGTACGAGCGGGCATCGATCGTGCTGTCGATCTTAGCGACGATTCTGCTGACGCTGCCTGCTGTCTTCATCGGGCTATGGGTCACGGGAACCGAGTTGAACCTGTCCTCGATGATCGGGCTGACGATGATCATTGGCATCGTTACTGAGGTGGCTATCTTCTACTTCGCCGAGCTCGAGACTTCTGAACCAATTAACATCGAGGATCTTAAGCAGGCCGCGACCGCACGACTGCGGCCCATCTTGATGACCTCGCTCATTGCGATCCTGGCCCTCATGCCGCTCGCCTTGGGAATAGGATCTGGATCGGAGATGCAGCGCCCGCTGGCCATCACCATCATCGCAGGCTTGCTGGTCGCCGTCCCCATGGTGCTTGTTGCCATGCCTGCAATCTTCTGGCTCATCGACAAGAAAGCGTCAAGTTGGCGTGGCCGCGAGCACGCCAGTGCCTGATACCGTCAACGGGCCAGCGAAGCCACGCCATCAAACGCCAGCCGGGAGGGGGTACCACTTGCGACCACGTCGAGCCGGTACCCTGTCCAGACCGCGGCGGCACCGGCGCATCCGATGGATTGGACCCCACCTCACCAGCCTGACATCTTTCCGACATTCTCGCGCCGGGTGATCATCAATGCGGGCACTCGACTAAGGCGATAAGACGACGCCTGCGGCCTCGGCCTCGTGATAGGGTGAGCCTGCGAAATGCGCAGACACCGTCTACCCAAGGCCCGACCCCATGCGATTACATCTCTATCGGGTCGATGGTGGATACCTCCTCTGCCGAGGCGATGTCCCGCTGCCCGAACCGCATGCTTCCGAGTTGAAGAACCAACGCCCAGATCTACACCTTCTTTCAAGGCAAGCGGCGGGGCGTCACTTCATCGAAGACCACATGCGCAACAACGGAGCCGTACTGATGGATCAAGACGTCGCCGAACTGGTCCTGTCTGGTTGTCCTGAATGGATGGAAAGATCCTTCTAGATCAGCTTTATCCAGCGTTGCGCCGCATGTCATCCGCGTAACAAGACTGTCACGCGATCGGGATTCGCACAGCAGCCGGAAGCGGACTGGACCTCGCGACCGCGTTGGCCGAGCGGCGTAGGCTATTTGACGCCTGGTGGCGGCCCAATTCTTGCAGCCTCGAGGACGCATGCCTAAAACAATTCACAATGACGTTGACCAGCGGATAGCCGAGGCGGTGTGTTTCGAGCGCATCCGGCCGGCGTTCCAGCCCATTGTGACTCTGACTGAAACTCGCATAGTCGGTTTTGAAGTGTTAGCTCGCTGGCACGACGTGACTTTAGGTGAAGTGTCGCCGGATGTGTTCGTGCCGGCTGCGCAATCTCGTTCGCTGCTGGGGTTGATGACATTCAATCTTATGCGCAGCGCGTGTCAGGCCGCCGTTTCATGGCCAGGAACCTTCTACCTGGCGTTCAATGTCCCGCCCACACTTCTACAGGACCGCTCCTCCGTTGATCTGCTGACCGACGCCATCCAGATCAGTGGATTTCCTTCGCACCGAGTGCGCGTCGAGATGACCGAAGCGGAAGTCATTGAGGATGAGACTGCCGCCGGGGCCGCGATCGCGTTCCTGAGGTCATTGGGCATACGCGTCGTTCTGGACGATTTTGGCACGGGCTTCTCGAGCATGACCCGGCTGCACCGGTTCGACTTCGATGAGATCAAGATCGACGGCAGCTTTGTGCGTGCCATCGAGAGTGATCCTGGAAGCCGCAGGATCGTCTCAGCGATCGTGGGACTGGGACACAGTCTGGATATCCCCGTGGTCGCCGAGTCGATTCAGGACCAGCATCAGCTGGACTATCTTCGCCAACTCGGGTGCGACTACGGGCAGGGATGGCTGTTCGGAACGGCCATTCCTGGTGAGCAGGTGCCTGCGCTGTTGGCCACACCCGTCCAGGTGAGCGCCACGGGCGGGCATCTGCAGCTTTCCCCTTACCGCCGTCAACATCAGCTGCAGGCCCTCTATACCGATGCACCCGTGGGATTGTGCTTCGTGGACCCCGAGAAGCGATACTTAAGCGCCAATGCGCGATTCTGCGACATGATCGGATACCCCCCCGAAGCTGTCGTCGGCAGAAGTATCCACGAAGTCTACGAACCCGCGTTTGCTGTACTGGTGGAGCAAACGCTGGATGCACTGATGGCCGGACCTGCAAGCGTGCCGCTGGAGTACCAGATGCCGGGCAGGCCTGGAACGTTCCTGGCCTATTCACAGCGCGTGCTGGACGACACAGGCGTGTTGCTGGGCATGTCGATCGTCTCCATCGATATCACCGCACGCAAGCGCGCCGAGGAAGCACTGCTTGAAAGCGAAGCGCGCTACCGCCACTGCGTAGAACTGAGCCCCACGGTGATGTGGGTCGCCGAAGCCGACGGCGCGCTGTCTTACATCAGCCCGCTGGCCGACGAGCCCGAGGGCCAGTCCATGGAGCAGCGCCTTCAGACCTGGTACGAACGGATGGATCCCGAAGATCGGGAGCGGGTCCGTGATGAGTGGTTGGCCGGCTTGCCTCGCGGGGAAGCCTTTGAGACCCGCTTTCGCGTCCAGTGGCGACCGGGGCAGTGGGGCTGGGTCCTGAGCCGGGGTCGTCCTTACATCGAACAGGGACGACCCACGCGCTGGTTTGGTGTCTTCAGCGACATCACCAATACTCAGACGCTAGAAGCACGCGTTCTTGAGCTAGAAGCTGCGCTAGCTGCCGCAAGCAAGGCGGAGTAGAAGCCTGCTATAGGGGCTGCGGGCTTACGGTTAGATCAGCGCGACGAGCTTCAGGATCGAAATGCGAATCTCATCAAGCGTTCTCGCATCGTCCCCCAACTGCTCAAAGAGTTCCCTGATTTCAGGCGACACCTTCATCTTGCCATCATCGATGCGCTTGATGACCTCGTTCCAGAGCTCTTTTGCCATTGCGCCAGTTCGACCGACGGGAATAGGGAACACGCCATTCTTCAGCGCAAGGTTGAACTCTTCACGCATTCCGCTCGATGGCACCACCTCACCGTCAATGAGTTTGTCCCCAAAGACGAAGATAGCCGTTCCGGCGCGCTTCAACATATCCGCCCGATATGCACTCCAAAGCTCATCCAGGGCCATCTCACCAGGACCCGCTTGCGGGAATGGGCGCACTACAAGGCGATCGTCATTCAGCGCGTGACCTGCCTTGACTGTTGCCTCAATGACGCCAGCAACGACTGCACTGCCGACGCCAAGACCGAATCCTGAGAGTATTCGTTTGTCACGACGACTCAAGTCTTTGGCCAGCTCGAACACGAAAAGCTCGCCTTCTTGAGCCGTGAAGGGACCGTAGTCATAAGCGGCGCCCGAGATGAAGACTGACTGCCTTCTGTATCTTGATTCAAGTGCACGCAGGATATCGGTAATCTCCTCGTACTCATTGACGTGAGTGACGATCAAGCCGTACCGAACCAGCTCCCTCTCGAAGAACTCTTGCTTTCGCTTTCGATACTCAAAGCGCTCTTGGGACTCGCCATTTCCCCTATGCACTCTACGTAGAATGCATTCGCTTTGCTTTCTGTTCTTCTCGTACAGAACGCGAACACGACTGAGAATGTAATCGAGATTGGGGTCTGTGAAAGAGAAGCCAATGAAGAGCAGGGTCTTTGATATTAGATCGCCCTTCAATGCATCAATGAACGGCGCCATCTCAAGGTGGTAACGCTCGCAGTCATCACGCGTCAGAACAGCATCATTGGGATGCTCCACATCACCATGCATCTTGAAAACGACCGCGTCGCGCCTGTACTTGGTAATGGGCAGATGATCTAGGCAATACTTCACGTCGACGACCTTATGAGCGTCCTTTAACGACTTCTCAATCAATCGATCGTAGTTTGTGGTCCAGTAGGTGGCGATCGGCAGTCGGGCCAGAATCCTGTGATTCTCGGTGGGCTCGGCATCCTTAGAGAATGCCTCGACCAACTGGTGATTCAACCTATTTCGGTTTTCGCCATGCTTGGTGAAGTGGTACTGGGCTAGGGCGACAAGATCTGTCTCCTCATCGACATCCAGATCCAAGTCCACAGCAATCGGACGAAGTAGCTCCTTCCAGTTGACGTAACCAGCCCCTTGCGAGAAGCCAGCACCCGCGAAGATACCCAACGATCCGGACAAGAGCTCTTTGTAGAGCCTGTCGACCAGCTTTATGTGCGCCTGCTCCATCTATTCCTTCTCGAAGTCCACGCCATACGAATCTTGTTCAGTACTCAGCGCCGCATGCTCACGCGCGCCGGCGCCAGTACAGCTTGTCCAGCAACGCCAACCCCTTGGCGCCGGTAGCTTTGAGCTCATCAAGATCCACAGGCGCTAATGACGCAAGATGATCCATGGGAGGCTTATGGAGGATGGTCATGGAAGCCTCCACCGTGACCTCTCTCAATGTCCTCAGAGGCCTTGTCTGACTGAGTTTCCTGCCTTTGAAGCCCACTTCACGAGCAATCTTTGTCGTCACGAGCTCATGATAAATCCATGGCGATGCGGTGACGGCATCACCAGGAGCGGAAGAGCTGCTAGCGCGGATCGAGTTAGGCGTGTTGAGAAAGATCACTGCATCCGTCCGATCGATCATCTCCGTCAGAGCGGAGGCCAGCATCATATGGACGTGGCTAGTCGAATAGTTCCGCTTCTGATAGTCAAAGTTCTCGCCCTGGGCGCTCTTGCAGAACTTCTCATCAATCCCTCTAAGAAGCTTGCTTGAGTCACCCCACACAAGGGAGTCAACGAAGGGGGCAAGCTCCATGCTGTGCAAGTAGCCCGCCAGGCCTAACGCGAGCTCCCGGTCTTGGTGGGAATGGGATATGAATACATGCGTGTCGGCACTCGAAAACCAATGTTTCTTGAGAGCGTCCCCAGAAATGTCCCCGCCTTGAACGAAGGCTTCTAAGCCGCGTGCGCTTCTCGGCCAAGTATCGGCAAAGTATTTCTGGCCACGATCAACCCAGTCAGAGTACCGTCTTGGGTCGTCACACCGCATATTGAATGCACGAATCACGCACACGTCCTTGTCAACTGAAAGAACATCATCGCCGTCAACTCGACTTCTGAATAGCCACTGCTGCCGTTGCGATACTCAGCGCCGCAATGGCGCCTGGAACAGACGGTCAAATAGCTCGGCAAAATCCACGGTACCACTGACAAGATCAGTATCCTTACTCTGACTGCCAAGTTGCTGCGCAGCACCTCCGGGCGAGGTGAGAATGATGCGACGGGCCTCGGGCCGATGGGCGCATACCAAATCGTATTCTGCAAACACACCCTCCATTCCGCCAATGAAAACGGCCGCATCGATGGGTCCATCGGTCAGCATTCGTTGCCGCATCAGAGCCAAGCTTGCAGGCATGTCGTTATCGACGGCGGCAACGTGCACCACGTTGTCGAATCGCGCATTCTCCTCTGGAAAATCATCCTGAAAGAGAAGACTCTGATACAGGCGCACGCGCTCTGCGTAGTGAACGCCAAGGTCCTCGCATACAGCCCAGATCATGGGAGTGATGGACGGATGCCCGCCCCACACCAAACTGCAGTGGCGGACAATGGTGGTAACTAGTTCGCGAACGGCAACTTGAATCAGGAAAGGGTCCGCGTTCTCATAGAAGTTCCCCCGGCCAACTTTGGGGACACTGGCTGACAGGAATATCCGCATGCTCAGTCCCTCCAGTCCGCGAACTGCCAGGCTGCATTGCTGGCCTTGACCCACTTGACGCTTGGAATGTTGTCCCCTAGCCAATCCAGATGTGCCACCCAACTCGGCAACATGCCAATCTCATCATAGGCCACCGCCGCTGCACCATCGCCAGGCTGGTTCGCCGCCAATTGCAGGGCGTCAGAGGTGGGCACACCGACATTGGGAAGCAGGCGGATCTTGCGGCCGTCAGCCAACTGCAGGTGCACGCTGCTTTGCACGCCCTGTCCCAACATCTGACCACCGACTTGCTGCACCGCCGAACGCAAGCGACTGATCAAATTCAGATTGCGAATAGCGTGGCTTCGAGCGCGCAAGGTCTCTAACTGCTGAGCAATGCGCTCGATCGCCGCATCGGCCAGTCGACCCGTGACCGGATCTACCTCTGATTGAACGAGTTCGGCCCGAGCGGCGGTCTGCGTGCGGACATCGGGCGTGTCGTCGGGCCAAGTGACACGCAACACCGGGATGTGTTTGGCCAGTGCACGACCAAACTCGGCCGATGTCCACCGACTCTCGAAATAGCCTGGCGTGTGCAGCATCAGCAAGACATCGCAGTCACAAAGTTTGTGCCACAGCTGGGCCTGAAATTCTTCGGCCGGCGGGACACCGCGAGTGTCAAGGAACACTTCAAACTGGCGATTGGCCAACGCATCAGCCAGCTGCACTGCTGCCTCACGCGCCTCGGTACGCTTGTAGCTGAGGAAGATGCGGCGCTGACGGGGCAGAAGCCCCAATGTTTCCAGGAGCACGCCCGCGCCGCGATCCAACCCCTGCTCGACAAGCCCCAAGCAGTTCAGATGTTGCAGCGGTGCGGGAATCAGCGCATGGACCTGGGTGAGGTCCGGCACCACCGGCAGGATCGGGACCTTCGCTTCGAGCAACGCCTCTGGCGCCGGGGCGTAAGTCTGCCCGAGATAGAGAATGGTGCTTGCAACGGTCTGCGCCAGCGCCAGGTTCGGCGGATTCACGGTCCAGGCAAAGTCCCGGCCGATCTGAAGCTCAAAAGGGGCGATCAATTCCTCCACCTTCTCGCGCCACGGCTGGAGTAGCAGAGGGTCCCCATACGCCACGACTTCATACAGAACGCTCATTGCTCAAATCCTTTGTGCAGTTCGTCAGGGCACACCGCGACCGTCGCAAGCAGGCGTGAGATCGGTACTGGCGCACCCCCATAATGTGATGTATACATGGTATTCACAAGTATTAACCTGCGATCAGTCATGGATAGACGCTGGCAAGAACGGATACCCGCCCTCCCGCCCATGGGACGACACGCCCGCGCTAGCTGTCAGCGCAGGGGGGCAGGGACATGATCCGGACCGACCAACTCAGCACGGCTGCGCGCTTCAGCCCAACGCCGCCATATACCTCCTTGTACTCGGCCAAGATGGCGCGGCGGCGCACCGCATTCTTGTGCCATAGCCACAAGGACGAGTTACTGGCGAAGGGGTTGGCGCACTTGCTCTGGCAATGGGGCTGGCATGTGTACATCGACTGGCAGGACGCCTCGATGCCGCCCACGCCAGACCGGACCACCGCCCGCAAGATCCAGGACAAGATCCTGGAGACTGATTTTTTCCTGTTCCTAGCCACGAGCAACTCGATGGCCTCGCGTTGGTGCCCCTGGGAACTGGGGTTTGCCGACGGCAAGAAGAGCTTGGACTCAATCTTGGTGGTGCCGACGCGCGATGGCACATCGATCCACGGCAATGAGTACTTGGCGCTTTATCGGCACATCGATCACAACGCCCTGGATCATCCCGTGGTCCGCGCAGCAGGCGGCTCACGCTTGTCTGAGATCGGACTGAGCTCTCTCTAGAATCCAAGGAAGCGATCATGGGACGAAAGATCTTTATCTCGTACAAGTATCACGATCCGTTCGTGCAGCAGCTGGCGAGCGCAGGCGCACAGATCACCACCGCGAGGCATTACGTCGACGAGTTGCAAGAACTCCTGGACGACGAGGACCATGTCAACAAGGGCGAGAAAGATGGCGAGAGCCTGAAAGGCCTTTCCGAAGAGTCTATTGAAGACAAGCTTCGAGACAAGATCTTCGACAGCACGGTGACCATTGTGCTGCTGTCGCCAGGCATGCACGACGGCACGCTCGAAGCAGAGCAGTGGATCCCGTGGGAAGTCTCCTACTCGCTCAAACGCAAGACCCGCGACGGCGTTACACGCAATCCCAATGCGTTGCTGGGCGTCGTGCTGCCGAACAATCAGGGCAGCTATGACTATCACCTCAAAGAACCTGGCTGCGTGACCTGCAAGTGTCAAACCATCAATCGAGACAACATGTTCTCGATTCTCAAGAACAACCTGTTCAACGCCAAGGAACTCAAGCCGGCCGCGCCGTGCTCAAACCATACAGGGCTGGCACCGGTGTATGCCGCGGGCCATTCCTACATGGTGCTGGCCACGTGGGCCAACTTCACCCGCGACGTCAACGCCTACATCGCACGCGCAATAGAGCGCAACGAGAGCTGGGACGACTACGACGTTTGCATCCAACCGTAAGACTGACGGCACAGACCCTCTTCATTTCCGTGTCTGCCCAGGCGGGGAATTATCATGCTTCGCATCGGACCTGTTCTCTCCTTCAGAGGCATCGTGGCGCAGCAGTGGGGCGTCACCGCGATGATTGGCATCGCACGCAACCAGGCGCCGCCGTCCCTGGAGCTTGAGGGGCAGCCTTGTGCGGCGCCGGTACTGCTGTACCAGGATGCGAACGATGCATACTGGCGGTACGACCTCAGCTGCGACTTGCAGGCCAGCGAGCGCAAACTGACCTACGCGATCGTTGGCGCAGACATGCGCTGGTCGTTCACCGTGCCCGCTCGCGGCCAGGCGCCTCGCGTGGCCTATGTCTCATGCAATGGGTTCTCCGATCCCAATGGCATGCGCAAGCTCGTCAGGCCGCAGAACGCGGTATGGACCGATCTGCTCTGCAATCACCAAGCCGCGCTTCGGCCGGATGGTTACGTACTGGATCGGGAGCAACTCTGGCATGAAGCCAAGGTGCACGACAAAGGCCTTCAGCGCTTCCACGTGCTGACCATGGGCGGTGACCAGATCTATTTCGACTCCATCTGGGAAGATCTTCCGCCCTTGAAACGATGGGTCGGTCTTTCGCGCAAGAAGCAATTGGACTTCAAGGTCAGTCCTTCGCTGCGGCAAAGCATTGAGTCGTACTACATGGAGCTTTACCGCCAACGTTGGCTCCCTCGCACACGGCCAGCGTGGGACAAGGAGCGACGCCAGGTGAGGGACCGGGACAAGCAGACGGACCTCTACGATGCGGCCGATGCGATGGCAAGAATCCCCACGGTGATGATGTGGGACGATCACGACATCTTTGATGGTTGGGGCTCCTACACCCCGGAGATGCAGCACTGCGAGTTGTTCCAGACGCTGTTCCAATGCGCACGACGGGCCTTCTGGGTCTTTCAGATGCAACATGCGGTGGAGCACTTGCCGACCCTGACTCCAACGCCTAGACCAAACGTTTCCCAACAAGATCCCCAGTTCGCGCCCATTCTCTGGGCATCCCACCGCGATCAAGACGCGCTCGCACTGCCCATTCTCGAGCGCCAGCCAGGGTTCACTCAGTGCTATTTGCTCGGCACGCTGGCCTTGGTTGTGGCGGACCTGCGTACCGAGCGCTCCCGCACGCAGATCCTTGGCAATGCAACCTGGACTTCCCTGCAGCACTGGCTCGAAGCCCTGCCTTCCGAGCGGGACGGCGCGGCGGGCTGCGCGCACGTGGTGGTACTTTCGTCCGTACCCGTGGCGCACCCAAAGCTCTCCCTAGCGGAGGTCTTGCTCGACTCTCTGGGCCACGATCATGTGCTTGATAGCAACGCCGACGATCTTCGTGACCACTGGTCTCATGATGATCACGAAGGTGAGCGCAAGCGCCTGATTGAAACGCTTTCACGGCTTGCAGAGAAGAAACGGCTACGCACCTGTATCGTTTCGGGTGATGTCCATGTAGCCGCTCGCGGCGGCATCTATCGGCAGGACACGCCACCTGCAGCCAACTGGGCGCAGATCCACCAATTCACCTCTTCGGCGGTCGTGCACCCCTCATTGGTCGGAATTATGGAGCGCTTGTTCCTGCAACTGCTCAATAGCACGGCGGCCAAGGCGCAGTCCATCGATGTCCAGCACACCATCGAGATGATGCTGTTCCCGGGCCATCACCGCTACGTCATGGCGGCACGGAACTGGCTTGCACTGGAAGTGGATGTCGACACTCAACAGCAACAACGCAGTCAGCTATGGGCAACATGGCGCTGCGAGAACGAGAAGGGGTTCTCCAATCATCTGCAAGCGGTGCCCGCCGCTGTGCTCGACTGAACTACATGCGAACTGACTGAAGCACATCAACCGCCGAGGACGATATGGCCAAGCGACAGATCTTCTACAGCTTCCACTTCAACAACGACGTGATGCGCGTGCAGCAAGTGCGCAACATGGGACTGGTCGATGGCAATACGCCGGTGTCCGTCAACGATTGGGAAACGATCAAGAAGAGTAGTGCGTCCGTGGAGAGATGGATCGATAACAACATGAAGGGCACCTCGTGCGTCATCGTGCTTATCGGCACCGATACCTCCAAGCGGCCATGGGTCAACCATGAGATCAAGAAGGCCTGGGAGGATGGCAAAGGCCTGCTCGGCATCCATATCCACAACTTGAACTGCCCTAACAACGGCACCTGCCATAAGGGCGCCAACCCGTTTGCTGGACTGAGGTTCCAGCAACGAGGCAAAGTCTTGACCCCTGCGGTCTATGATCCCAAAGCCAGCGACGCGTATAACGATATCAAGGCCAACTTGCCTGGCTGGGTAGAAGCGGCCATTGCCCAGCGAGCGCTTTGAACGCGCCCTGGAAGGGTGGTTGATGCTCGCACCGTAGCGAACGGTCGATATCGCCTCTCGCAGGATCGCACTGCAGTCCAACGCGTCGGATGGACCGGGATCAAGTAAACGCAGATACCAGTGCAGTTGCTCATGCGCCGATGAGCGGTGGCCGCTCTCGGAAAGCGCCCCTCGTTCAGCTTGACGAATGCTCGACACCATCCAGCAAACCCACACCGTTCAAGGAGCGCAGGACGCCATGAATGCCCGGGACAACGAGGAACAGGTCGATCCACCTACCAGGCGTCTTCGCTACGCGGACCGCGATAAAACCGTCTTTGAAGAGTTCGCCGAACACCTGGATGCCGAGATCCTGGTGAAGGACGAGGATCAGACTGGGCAGCCGCCTGCCAATGCCAGAGGAATCAAAGACCAGTCCGACGCTTACGTGCGTGAAGTAGTGCTTATTAGGCACATGAGCCACGCCGAGCTTGTCGCGCGTATCCAAGCCTTGCGTCAGAACCTACGCGAGATGATGAGTCCGCCCGACTATGACGATCTCATGCGTCAGTTGGCCGCGGTCAGTTCTGCCCAGGCAGCCCAGGTTGCCAATGCACCGCAGCCGCCACTGGACGGCCAGCCCGTTTCGCCTCTGGATCCATTGCAGTACTTGCGCGAGGAGGCTAAAGCCCTGCTGGATCGTGCCTATCGCCGCTACGTTCTTCTGCCCAAAGTGGAGCAGCAGCGCTCGGCGATCAGCGGCCGCATGCTGCGCTGGGTCGGTGGGGCGGCCTTTGGCCTGTGGGCGCTGTTGTTCCTATATCGCTATACCGGGATGGCCTGGCTGGGAACGGTATCCATCGCTTATCTGACCGCCGCGATCGCCGGTTCGGTCGGCGCCACCGTCAGCACCCTGATGCGCCTGCAGAAGTTGGACACGCGGCGAGAACCCCTCATGCTGTGGATGAGCCTGCAAGAAGGCGCCATCTCCCTTTGGCTATCGCCCATTCTCGGGGCTCTGTTCGGTCTGCTCTTCCTGCTGTTGATGCGCTCAGGCTTGGTGAGCGGCACCTTGTTTCCCGACTTCGAGTTGGAGCATTGGCAGCGCGGCGGACTGCATCTTGATCTGAACCAGTGTCCGGGAAACGAAGCGTGTGGCGGCCTCTACCGGGACTACACCTGGCTGATCATGTGGACTTTCGCCGCTGGCTGGGCTGAGCGGCTAGTCCCAGATGTACTCAACCGATTGACCAGCCAGACGCTGACCTATGTCAGGGACGGCGGAGCAAAATAGCTCCGGCGACCCACGCCGTGCCGCACGGCTAGAAATCCGGCCAGAACCGCTGACTAGCCGTCGCGTTGGCCGCGGTGGGTGGACGCATCACCTTGAGGCTGGAGGGTCCACAACTGACGCCAGAGCAGGAAATCCGCTGGCATGTGCAGTTCCACGGCTCGGCCCGCTATGGGTACGAACCGGGCGACGTGGGCGGAGTCGAAGGTCGCAAGCGGCAACGGATAGTCCGCGTAAGGATTGTGGGCGACATACAAGCCATCGAGCAGGTGCTCGCGGTAGGCACCCTGTTGGCTTACCCGGTAGCGGGGCACGATGCTGGTGGGATTGGGATGTAACGTCTGGTATGCCGTGTGCCGCTCAGGCGCATCGGCCAACGCACGCACCTTGCCCCACGTTGCCAGCGCGCTGTACACCACTGCCGAGACTTGCCGATAGGCCGTCGAGGTGAATAGCCCGACCGGGACGCTGGCGCCAGCATGCTTGCTGACCGAACTGATGTCATAGCGCAGAATTTCTGCGGACCGCTCTCGAAGCGTGGCTTCTTCATCGTCGTAAACACCGTAGAGAGCCGCGTTCAATGCACGGTGGGAGGCCAGGTGCGCAGAAGGACGATCGAACGGCGCCAGCGCGATGACAAACGGCTTGTCCTTCACATGCGGTAAGCCGGCGTAGTAACTCAAGAAGCGGGTCGACTTGGCAGATAGGCTGTTGCAAAGACGCAGAATCGCTTGGCGGTTGAACTCATTCAGATCGGTTGGCACGACGGGCGGACCGGGCCCGAAAGCGGGCGGCTGGCCTTGGGCTGGACCAGCGATCGTGGCCTCCACGACGAAGGAAGTCGGGGTACTGACCACGAAGTCCGGCGAGGCATGAGAAAAGTCGATTTGTGCTCCAGAAGCCCGCAAGGCGGCGTGCACATACAACTCCCAGAAGCTGGACTCGAAGGTGGTCTGGAATTCCTTTGTGAACTTGCCGCAACGATCCACAAAGCCCGAAGCCCATGCATCGATGACCGCCCGCTCCGGTGCATTGCTGGGCTGAAGCAGCATCCGGAAGATTGGGTGCTGACGCTCATCGGGGACCACAGGAACAAACAGATCAAGCATGGGCGAGCGTCCTGCAGGGCGGCATATGAGTGGCAGCATCAGGCACAGGCCACTTGCCGCTTTGGACCAAGGTCCTATTTTCGGTCATGGCCGCATGAGCCGGCAAGACGACCGCCAGATGGCACTGTTGCGCAAACCCCGTACAGACGGCGTACGTCAGCCCTCATGTCTGCGCGAAATGAGCCGATAGTTTTCCTGAGTGCGCGACAAACGCGCCGCAGACGTATCGCGCCACGACACCCTGGCCATCGGGCAGCCGGGCGGTCGTAACGACACGGTGGCTTCCGATTCATCAATGCCCAGCACAGGAGTCTTATGCAGCACGGACCTAGCCATCACGCCAACTCCGGCCATACACCAGCGGCCACATGGCTCGAGCGGAGCGCGGCATGATTCCAGACGGCAAGCGCTGGGCCAAATGGAGCATGCCCTCCAAGGCCACGTACGTCAGCCTCTGGGTGGGCTTGGCCGGCCTGGTGATCGGCGTACTCGGGGGTGGACTAAGCGTGTACTTCTACCTCAATCCACCCGCCAGTGCGCCCACGCCGTCGGACGAGTACGTGCGCCGTACCAACCCGGTGCATCTGCGCATCGAGCGGGTGGAGCTCATGCGCTGGCTGGGCGATCAAGAAGACAGCATCAACGTGACACTGGTCAACGACGCCCCCGTTCCCGTGGACAACATCGAGATCGATCTCGGGGATGGGACCACCTTTTTTCCTCGTTTTGAGTCGCAGGAGTTCAAGGCGACACAAGGGCGCTTGTCCCTTCCCGCGCGATCTCAGATGAAGGTCCCTGTGGCCGGCATCGACACCCTGGGTGCGCTGCTATCAAAGTCCATCTGCGCAGTGGCGACGGAGGATCCAGGATTCCAACGGCCTGCCAGCTGCAAGAAATCCGCGGCAATGGACTGGATGCTGATGACCGTGACGGTGCGCTACGCGACGATCTTTGGCGAACGCAAGACCGATCACACGCGCATCCATGTGTACGCTATTCCACAAGAGCAGAGCTAACTGCGATCTGACGTGGTCATGGGATCGGATCGCGCGTCGTCCAGCAGGCGTGCAGCAGGATTCTGTTTAGCGCTACCGGCATGGAAATAGCCCGTGACGCTGGCCAAAGCCCGGTGCTCGGTCATCGCCATCAGAGCGGGTAGGGCAATCCCTTGTCGGGCGCCCTCGGTGACAAAGCCCAAGCGCAGGGATCCTGGTCCGAGCGGGATTGATCCGTGGCGCAATGCGTGCCTTGGGGCCTAAAACGAGTGGACTCGTCGTCGGAGTCGGGTGCAGCTATGTGCCCGGCCCCTGGGCGATCGCTTGTGCCGCGGGCGGGAGCTATGACCTTGCTCGGACCTTCGGCGCATCACCCAAGGAAGCTCGAAAAGCAGCTGTCGCCGGCGCATTCACGGCTGCGATAAGCTATGGCATAGACGTCAAGTATGGTGGAGAGCTTTCCTATGAGAAGGTTCTAGTTAGCGCTTTCGCAGGTGGTATCACAGCAGAAGTTCAGGGCGGAAACTTCGGGGACGGCTTCGTGGCGGCCGGCGTCATGGCGGTTGTCATGCCGCAACTCGGCTACATCGACAACGATTTCGTTAGAACGGTGGTCGGAGCCATCGTTGGCGGAACCGTCTCTGATGCTACCGGCGGAAACTTTGCAAATGGCGCCATCAGCGGAGCCATCCAAGGTGCCTTGACACAAAGAAATGAAGTCCTTTTTCAAACGAATGACGGTCTTCTCCCGATGCCCGAAGCAGGTGAAACTCCCGCATCCAGAAGAGCAATCTTTGATCAGATCGTTGAGAACAGGGAACTTTACGGAATAAACATACCTGCGGGCGTCACCATTAGTTTTGAGGACTACTACCTATCCGTGACTTCGAGCGGCAAGCGCCTGCCATGCTATTCGTCTTGCGACGATCAGTTCTACGAACACGGAGTTGTCCTTGGTCAGTACAACAGGAGGACCAAAGAGATAACTGTCTTTAGGGCAGGAGTTCAGCCCTTCATCACTACCGGAGTCATGCGGAGTGCTGATGGAATGAGCGCGGTCATCGGCATCACGTCCCGCGTATCCGCGTTCGAAGCAATGGTTAGAACTCTGGGACATGAAGCCGCCCATGCACGCGGCATCGATATCGGAATAGGCGGCCATCTGTATCATCCAAACGCCGAAGCCGCGGGACTTGAGGCTGCACGGCGTTGGAGAGAGCTTTTCAGCAGCGTACGATCGAGGGTTCTATGAGAAACATAATGCTTACAAGCGTGCTTCTCGGATTGGGATCGAGCCATCTCGCAGTAGCCCCGGCCTTCTCTGCGGACGCAATTAGGCCACCAGCAGCACTTTCTTCCGTTCACACCGCGCGTGCGTCTGAAGACGTTGTGATAGCGAGGGTTGTCTCCGGGCGTACAGGGAAAGATGGCTCGCTCTACTTTGGAATTCTAGCCGAGCAAACCGTCCGCGGAGAGCTTAAGAGAAGCTGTGCACGAACATCGCAGTCAATGAAGGTAGGCGCAAAGTACGTTTTCTTTCCCACTACTAACAGTGAAGATGAATGTGTCGATGCCGGAAAAGCGATTCTTCGCGCGATCGAAATTGTTACCTTTGAGGGCGAGGAGTACGTCGCTTTCATTGACCCCAAATATCTCTATCCCGGGCCCGCAAGCTCAGTAACGACAGTATCAGGAGAGCTTGTTGACGGAACGGGGACGGTAGTCAACTGGTCTGGCATGCCACTGATCCACTTCCTTAAACTGATCGATAACAACCCTTCGCCCTTGAAGAACCCAAGACCAGAATGACCAACCCCAGTGAGCTACCTGGGCCGACCTGTACGAGATGTGCGCTTGAACCAGGCGTTAAGGCGGAGTACGGCGATCACTTAATCAGTGCCCCGTGCCACTGTTTCATCACTGCAATCGCACCCTCTAAGTCCAGTTCGGCAGCCGCATAGCCACGGATAAGTAGCTCAGGCTGCAGGAATTGGTCGAACTTGTTCCGCTCCAAACCTTCCTTCCGCGCCGCCAAGATCGTCGCATCTGCTGGTATCCGCTGTAGGGCCACCTCGATCAGCTGGGACACATCTTGTTCGGCCACCCCAATCACCTCTACGAACGGCCCCACGTTGACGACCTCCACCTCAACCTCCAGCCACTGCAACCACAATGCGATGGTCAGGCCAACCCGGTGGCCCGCCCAATGCGCGAGATGGACGGCATCCCCAGAGGCGATCAGAGGACTCTGGTCAAACGCGAACAAGCTGTAGGCCTCGCGAGCGTCCATCAATCCCTGCTGAGCCGCTGCGTCCAGATAGACCGGTATGGAGGCCTCTTCAAGGAGCTGCCGCATGCGCTGGTGCACGATGCGGTGTACGCCCAGCGGACCGCCGCCAAAGCTGGGAGGTTTGCCCCCCTTGGAGGGCGCCAGCAGGACGACACGAGCCTGGGTGTCGACCTCCAGGATGCGCCAGCGTCGACCGGCAAACAGCATCAAACGCCCCGGCACGAGTGGCTCAATGATCGGCACTGTGCCCAGTCGCTTGCCATTGCACAGCAGCTGGTACTCCTCAGGGGTGAAGAAGGTGGCATAGAAGCTGAAGTGCTCAATGAGCCGCTCACCTACCGCACCCGGGAGCAGGCTGCCATCACTGACCTGCTCGATGAGCTGCGCGCTCCCTAAAGATCTCAGCACCTCGGCAAACGTGGCTTGATCGATGCTGGAGAATGCGCCGCGCTGGCACAGTTCCCGGAACAGCTCGGCAGCCGTACAGCCGCCACCGATTTGCGCGATGTATGACAGAATCTGCTGGACCAGGGTCGACAGATGCAGGTCGTCCTGCATCGGAGGCTCGAAGCGCCCAGCCAGCATCAGCTCGATCGCCGCGATAGCTTGCAGCAGGCTCAGGCGCAGCCAGTCCACGGGATGACTGCGTGAGGTCAGTGGCGGTAGGACAACATACTGGCGCAGGATCTGCGGCTGACCCGGGCGGCGTCCGGAGCGTCCAATGCGCTGTTTCAGGGCCGCCACTGAGGGCGCCGGGCCGATCTGGGCCACCGATACGACGTCACCCAGGTCCACGCCCATTTCCAGCGTGGACGTGCACACGGCGCTCGTGGGCAGTTTCCCATCCCGCAGCCGTTCTTCCACGCTCAGGCGCAGCTCGCGCGATAGGGCGCCGTGATGGGGGAAAAACTCATTTGGCAGCGCACGACCTTCAGCGCGCTCGCGCAGCTGGTCGGCCACGATCTCCACCTGCGCACGCGCATTAGCGAACACCAGATGACTCTGACCCCGCAGGCGTTCGAACAGGTGGTCCGCAATCTCATCCAGCGCGGTCGTGTAGCGATCGGCTGGTGCTTGCTCGTTGTCCTCCAGTTCCTCAAAGGTCTCAGGTGGGGCCGGCAGCGGCACCCGCTCATCCATGGGCTGGCGTGCGATCTGGGCTAGTAGCTTCTCTACCGCATCTCCAGCGGCCTCCATGGTGGGCATTGGGCCATCGTCATGCGCTCGTCGCTGCTGGATGGCGCGCACCTGCAAGCGCAGCTCGCCGCCGTCGGAGGCCGTAGCCAGCACCTGGCATGGAAATCCTCCCCGTGAGCGCAAGAAGTGGCCGGCGTGTGCCGGCTCTCCCAAGGTGGCCGACAAGGCAATACGGGGCAGGGGATGGGGCACTAGGCGTTCCACGCGCTGGAGCAGCGAGCGCAGTTGGGCCCCGCGTTCGCTGCCGAAGAACGCGTGCAACTCGTCGACAACCAGATAGCGAAGCTCGCCCAGCAAGCCGCCGAATTGCGCGCCACGACGCATCAGCAGAGCCTCCAAGCTTTCCGGGGTGGTGATCAGGATATTGGCCGGTCGCTTCCAGAAGCTCGCGCGTCCAGCTGACACATCGCCATGCCAAGGCTGCACACGCAGATCCACCGCCTCGGCCATCGAGGTGAGGCGACGGGTCTGATCGTTGATCAGGGCGCGCAGCGGCGACACGCACAGACAGCGCAGTCCTGGGCCTTCGAACTGCGCCAGATCACTCATGATCGGCAGAAAAGCGGCTTCGGTCTTGCCCCCGGCGGTTGGCGCCGAGATCACCACATCACTCTGTCTCCCCAGCACGAGCGGAATGGCCTGCGCCTGGATCTGCCGCAAGGACGGCCATCCTTGTTGCCACACCCAGCGTTGGATCCCTGGATGCAGCTGCTCGAACGGGTCGATGGCCATCTCAGAGCCGGAACGATGAGAGCTCATCGTCCGGATCGGCCGCTCCCGCCTGCAGTGCAGCCGGAGCAGGAGCCGTACCGTCCTCTTCGATGTCGCGATCGGTATTGAGCTCCTGACTGACATCCAGCTCTTCGATTAGATGGTTCCAATCCAGGTCCGCATGCTGCTCCAGGACACTGAGCAAATCGAGAAAGGCCCTGACGGTATTGCGCGGCGTCTGGAAGTACGCAGCGCCGATACGCTGATTGCAGTGGCTCAGGAAGGCGGGCAGGGCCTCATCGGGCAGCGCGTACTGAGCTGCATCGCCGCTGGAGTGCAGGTGTCGCAGCTTGGTGAGCAGGACGTACAGATCTTCCGGGGTGAGGTTGGCCAGCCGGATTACCGGACCGCCGAAATCCTGCAGCCCTTGCTGGGCGGCAAATGCATTCTCGGATAGACGCGATTGAAGTGCCTGGTAACTGTACAAGCCGCGACGGGCATCCATCAGCGTTTCTGGTGTTCCACCGAACACAAAGCCCACGCCCTCGCTGCTGCCCTGCAAGGTATCGTTGAGGATGCGGAGGATCTGCTCGTAGTTGGTATTGCGTGCCGTGGCGTGCGGCAGCTTGTACAGGTTCACCAGTTCGTCCAGACATACCAATAGGCCGCCATACCCAGCCAAGCGAATGAACCGCGCCAGTAGTTTGACCCCATCATAGACCTGGTCATCTTCGATGATGGTGCGTACCCCCAGCGCTTGGCGCGCATCGGTCTTGGTGGTGAACTCACCGCGCAGCCAGCGCACCGCATCGGCTTTGAGTTGCTCGTTACCCTGGTCGTGGCCACGCCAATAACACTCGATGACTTGAGCGAAGTCGTAGCCACCCACCAACTCGGTCAGCGACTGCAACCGCTGCTGGATGATCGATTCCACCGCTTCGCCCGTGCTCTTGGCCTGTTGCAACGCTGTGGTGATGAAGCGCTCCACCACGCTCGCCATCGCGCCGCCTTCGGGCTTGGTCCGGGTGGCGATGTTGCGGGTCAGCTCGCTGTACAACGAGCGCGCCTGGCCACCGCTGCCATACAAGCGACGATCCGGATTGAGATCGGCGGTCATCGTGACCAGACCCTTCTCCAGCGCCACCGCACGCACCAGGCTTAGGAAGAAGGTCTTGCCAGCGCCAAAGTCCCCGATCACAAAGCGAATCGCGCTGCCGGCCTGATTGATGCGATCAATATCCTTGATCAGGGCCTCGACTTCACGGGCGCGACCCACCTGGATGTACTGCAGGCCACGACGCGGCACCACGCCAGCCCGCAGGGCTTGGAGCACGGCATCGCGATCACGAGGCGGAATTCGAACAGCGCTTGTCATAGGCGTAGCTTCTTCTGGTCGGACAGGGTTTGCGCGAGCTGATCGCGCACGTAATCGTTCATGTACAGCGGGTCGTCTCCTTCCAGCAGCGGTTCGCCGGCGAGGGAGAACGCCGCTTCATTGAGCATTTCGGCCGCACCATCGGGCAGCAAGCCCAATGCATCGCAGGCGGCTTCGAAGTCGGCACGAGACCATTGGTCGCCGGCCACCTCCAGTACCCGCTCCAGCAAGGCCATATGCTCATCATCCAGCCCAGGTATTGAGTCACTTGGACCTTCTACTGGTGCTGCGGATACGCTCGCTGGAGTGACTGATGGAGTAGGGGAGCTTATCTCGGCCGTGGCAGCGGACTCGGCTTCATTAAAGATCTGCGCCAGCACCGATTGCACCCTGCCGGTTTCGGCAAGCTTCTGGGCAATCACATCGGCGTTGAGTCCACCGCCTGCGGCAGTCTTGGGACGTCCGCCGACGCTGGCGTGGTGCAGATCGGCCGGTACTCGGGCCGGATCCAGTTCCAGAGCGCGGTAGAATCGCTCGATCACCCGTATTTCGGCCGGACTGACATGGCCATCAGCCGCGGCGATCTCCAGCAACACGCCTGCGAACGCCTCGCGCTCGCTGGCTGGCAACAGACGCACCCGATTCTCCAGACGCGCCAAGGTGACCGGGTTGAGCTGCAACCACCGTAGGTGCGCCTCGATGCGTCGCTGCTCACTCTCTGGCAAGGCAAACTGCCGCTCGATCGCGGCGACGGCCACATCCAGCTCCGACTGGTTGATCTCGCTGCCTTGGCCGGCCACGGCAAGCGCGGCCTGCAGCATCAACAAGGCGGCCGCATACGCGGCGCTGGGCGTGCGCGCGGCCTGGTTAGGTAATCGGAATACCACCACGTGGCCATCGGGCGTAGGCGAAGGGCCATGGAAGCGGACGTCAGGCTCGATCGCAAACCCCAAGGCTTCCAACGCTTGGATCAGCGAGGTCGCCTCGCGCTTGCCCAGCCGTTCCGGTGCGCCCATTCCGCATCCTTGGGTCAGGCGAGAGGTCGCCATCACGGCCACGGTCTGCTGGGCCAACGCCGCGTCCAGGTCCGATACCAAGGCGCGGAACGTCGGCGGGACCTGGTTGCCACGTAACGGTTCGGGCATGGCCGCCAGCTCGGCCATCGGCGTGCCGTTCTTACTGCGTCGCACCCGTCGCAATGCTTCCAACTCGCCCATCGCCTGCTGAACCAGCGCGATCAGGGGCCGCATGGGTGCTTGGCTGCGGGTGATGTCCGGCAGGTCGGTCTGGATTGTCTCGGTGCCTACTTCGGGACCCGCCCAGCGATAGCTTAGGGTGAGCTTGGAGCGTCCCGGCTTGATGATCAGGCCCTGACCGAAGCGCTGTGCGTAAAGTTGGCCAAACCGGGTTTTGATCTCCGGCCGAACAACATCCCACGTAGTGGAGCGCGCCTCATCGGTCAGTGCCTGAGCCCAAGCGAAGGCCAGATCCGCACTCAGCGCCTGATGGCGCATGACCATCTGGGCTGCTTTGATGTGCTGGGCCAGGCTCCAGTCGTTGTCCGTGACGTCACCAGGCACTCCTAACTTGAAGCGCCCCACCGCCAGGAACTTCTGGCTGTAGGAGCCAAAGGAGCCGTGGCTGCCATAGTGCTGTTGCAGGCGCGCCACTTCGCTCAGGATTCGCAGGCCTTCGGTTCGGCCTTCTTCGCCGGCGGCCAGGCCGCGCAGCAAGCGGTACTCAAGACCATAGAAATACAGGAACACGTAACCGATACCGACGGTAGCTGCTCGTCGCTCCGAGTTCAGGAATGCAAGGAAGGTCCCTCGCTCACGATCATTGAGTCCGGCATACCTGGGCCAGTAGCCCAATCCTTCACCGCGCCAATCGGCCTGTCCCGAAAAGGCTAGGGTCGGATCAACCGCAGCCAAGCGGCTGTCTTGATAGTTTCGCGGCGTACCGAGATAGAAACCGCCACCGGCAATTTCTTGGCCACGAATGGAAACGGTCTCGCCAAACGGTATCCAGCGCGGCGGTGCCGGTTGCCGGATCGGACTGGCCAGATCCAACAGCGCACGCAATGGTGATGTCGTCCGGACCGGGACGGGATCTTGCACAGGAACGGGGCGGCTGTACGACACGGCGGCTGGAGCTTCGCTGTCCGAAACCTGGCTTCTGAGCGGCGGTAGTTCAACTACGGGACTTGGGGGCAGGGAAGGAGGGGAAGGGACCTGTTCCTGCGAGGATGAAAAACTGGCCTCCCCTAACGGCTTTCGAGCGCTCGCGTCAGGTGTAGGCGTGAACCCAGGTTCCGTTGACTCCTCTGACAAGCCGGACGCGTGTGGAAACTTCGCACGCAGCCTTTCCGCCCGTTGACGGTTCTCGCTCGCAACTTGATCTCGTTCAATCTCCCAGGGCGATTGTTGCGAGCTCGCGCTAGCTGCAGAATCCGCGGGCGGTTCCTCAACGGATTGTGTATTGGTGAATTCCGCTGCAGGAAGACGCGGTGCACGGGACTTATGGTCCGCTTCACTCGCAGCGATCTTGGCGCGCAGCTCGTCTGAGCGCACACGATTGACAGCGGCAACTGCGTCCCGATTGTCCGCCCAGTTGCCAAGCGGCGAGGTTGTTCGTACCGGAACTGGTTCATGTGCAGGCGTGGGGGGGTTAGGCTCGATGACGACCCTCCCAGTGCCTGTCGAAGCTTGCGATCTGGGGGCTGGTAGCGTGATCGCGGGCGTCGAGGGGAGTGGGGGAGGAGCAACCTGCAGGACGGAGGCGGATCCACCCGCACCGCGTGCCGTCGGAGGACTCCTACCGGAGGACTCACTCAGGATTTCTGCTAGTGTCTTGCCGGTTTCCTCCGGTGGAGGGGGCAACACAGAGGCCTGTTGGGCACACTGCCATTTGCGGAACATGCGCCAACCCACCCAACAAAGGAGGGCCACGACCGCAATCCAAAACAGCGCAATCCAGATCTCCTTGGGGATCAGCAAAGTGACAACTAGCGCACCCAACAGCAATGCGCCGATACCGCCCCCGTTTCCCTTGCGCCGCCCCATCGTGTCAGCCCCTGCTGTCCGCTAGCCGAAATACTTCCCCCCCCTCCACTCTACACCTCTGTCGTAGTGCGTTGTGGGAGGCAGACAATGCGGGATAGGGCGACCGCTACGGACAAAGCTAAGCGTAGTATCGAGGTCCTATCCCAATTGAACTGAAGGGGCTCCACATGGAGAGAGGGAAGTTCGATCTGGCCATTGCCATTGCATTGGTCCCAATCCTCGGCACAGGCCTTGTTCTCATCAATCAACTTGGGCGCCTGATGTTCTACGGGGTGCCGTTTGAGCTCTTAGAATTGGACGCCTACAAGATTCTGATAAGTAGCCTTTCGATGCTTTTCATGGGAACGGCGGTCTGCTACGTAGGCGCCACCTTTTATGACCCCCGGGAATCGCCATTACCAGTTCGCCTGCTGTTTCATCTCATCTTCGCCGCGGCTGTGACGTCGCCATTCTGGCTCAGCGACCTGGACTTTGACCGACCGATCTCTTGGCCCGGCGTCATACTCGTTGTGCTTACAGGGATGATCATCTTCGGGATCGATTACTGGCTGAAGCGCGAGAAAGAAGCGAATCCGAAAGAACGTCTTTCGAACTGGTTACTTACCACCTTCTTTGGTTCACTTCTTGTGCTTGGAATAGCGACTACCCATGGCTACTTGGCCGAACGAGACCGAGTCTCTTTTCCTTTCCTCGGTGATTCAGATGAGGCTGTCGTAGGCAAAGTTGGCGATCTTCTGATCGTAAAGACATATGATCGCGAGCGCCGCACTTTCGATACAGACCGCACGAAGCTCGTGAGTAGTGAAGGCGCCACCTTGGTAACGCGCACGATCGAGTAAGCCACGCCAACTGGGCCTCTACATACCTGCAACCGTCTAGTAGTTTGATTCTGGAACAGTGACACGTGAGGCAACCGCTGTGGATTTTGAGCCTAGCTCGCCGCCGAAGAATGCTGCAGCTCACGAAGCTAAAGTTGATCCGGGCGTCGTGACCGGACTGCCGTCAACGGCAGTCGCACGCGATGTTCTGAGCAACTACAAAGGGGGCGTCTTAGCCAGCGAACTAGTGACGTTTGATCCCAACTTTGGCCACATCTACAGGTACGATGTCCTAGGTGAACTTGATGATGGCTTGGGCGATCCAGAGGCGTATCGCGGGCGACTGGTCCTTACAGATGCTGCGGACAGTTCAGTGTTGCTTGGTTATCACTCACTTCTTGAGTTGCAGGAAGAGGTGCTTAGGCACCTCCAATAGAGCTTTCGACGACGGCCCGCGCCGCCGAAAGGTTACGACGACACGGGCAAAGCCGGCGTTCCTGGGCTTGACATAAGGAATGTTATGCGAAGTAAGTTATTGATTATATTGGACTTTAGTTCCGTTTGCAAGGTCGTTACTCCTTAAGCTCCCTGTACCGCCGGACGCGGTAAACTAAGTTTTCCTTAGTCTTCTTGGTCCCGTACATGACCATGCCTGAAGAGCGAACCCGGAACGTACTGCAAGCCGGCGCGTTTCTGAAAGAGCTGGCCGCCAGCAAGGCCGTACCTAAGCAGGTGCGAGAGGAAGCGTACCGGCTGCTGCGGCATTACCCGACACTGAGCGACATTGAGGCCATTGCCCAGCACGAAGAAGAGCTCTGGCAGCGCACCGAATCATTCTTTCGCACGCCGTATCTGACCAGCAAGATCGATCCTGACTGGTTTCGTGGCTATCCCCAAGGCCCGCACAGGCTCTGACCGTGACCCGGACACGTCAGCGTGCAGGCAGAGGGAGCCGGGCAGAACGGGAGTTGGAAGCTTGGCTGGAACGGTCACGCACCAATCCAGCCGAGGAACCGGCCTTCTTTCGGCGGTTGCTGGACGCTCTGGTCTACGTGCATGTGCCCGTCTCTGACGACTCAGGCAGGACCCGCCTAGTGCAATTCCGCCATCCCGACGGCTTCGATGCCATCCCGTTCTTTACCGGTTGGGAAAAGGCCCGGTTCGCGTCCTCATCGGCGGTGAAGATTGTGCAGGTGAGAGGGCGCGACCTTTTGGCCGGCACCAAGGGGGCGACCCTGATGATGAACCCCAACGATGGAGGGGCGGTCTTATATCCGGAGGAGATCGCCTCCCTTTTGGACACTGGCTTCGTGGCTCGGATAGAGAAGACGCCTCACGCCCAGGTGCACGTCCGTCCGGCCCAAAGTGCGCCGGCGTGGCTTGGTCAACTCATTAGCGAGTGCCTCCAGGACGCCAGCTTTGTAACGGCGGCCTATCTCCTGGATGCCTTTACATCGCCCACAGAAGATCAGCCAGGACTACTCATCTGGCTGGTGGCCGACCTAGCCTTTGCCGAACGGGCAGCCCGATTGGTGAGTACGGCTATTCAGTCCCGAGGCGCAGAACTGGACGTCGTGGTCGACTTGGCGGTCCACGATGCCCGCCAACCATTGCCCGAACACCTGGCTGATCCCAAGATCCGTCCCATCTTCTCCAGGTACAGTCCGACCTAAGCACCTGTTTCTCAACGTAGATGACACGAGAAGAAGAACTATTGGCTTTGCTGCCGGAGCTGTCCGCGGCAGAGAAGGAGCGTCGGACCCGCGAGGGCTTGGCCGACGTCGACGCTGGGCGGACGATCCCGCACGAGGAACTGTTGCAATGGGTAAGGCGGCTGAAGAAACGTTCTACTGCGTCGAGTTGACCGCTTTTTTCTGCGTTGGTAGCGAGATCATCCGAAATTGTTTGCATTGGTTTCCGACCAAGCAGAATTGTCCGCGTCGAAGGACAGAATCTTTGCGTCGGCGATCCCAGAATGTCTGCGATGAACACCCGCCACCAACGCAAGAGCCTTGTCCACCAGCCCAGCTCCCCCATCAGCCATTTCGCATAATGCCTAGTTGGAACAGGCTTTCCGATCATGGATTAACTCCCAGAGGATGGATTATTAACTCAGATATTTTCTGGAGGCAAATATTGCCTACTGAAAGACAAAAAAAAGCGGTCAGCAGGAGGATTATGTAAAGCGGCTGAGGGGCTACCGGCGCGGGTCCAACCGCTGGAGAAGGAGCGGCGCATCCATGCGCCATAGACGGGCCTGCGGCCCTCCAAGAGCCGTCTCGGCACGTGCGCGCAGTGCCGGCCCGTGCGGGCCGACCCGGCCTAACGACACTGCGCTGATGGCCGGGGCGGTTACTGCTGGACACTGACTGACTCCTGTGCCGCTGGAGCCTTTAGCCGCAGACCCCGGCCACCTCGGCGCGCGGTCAACGACAACCAGGCTCTGGTATGCCTGATCGCGTCATCGACCTGGAGGCAGACGGAAGAGGCCGCAATGCGGTCCGTGAGCGAACAGCCATCACCCTCAATGCGCCTGATCTCCTGCAGCTCATCACGAAGCCGGTAGTAGGCTTCCAGCAGCTCACGGGCAAATTCAGGAGACGCGTGGCGCGTCAAACGAGGCAGCCGGCCGATAGCGTTATCAGCCATCGCCTGCGCAATACGAGCAGCCAGGTTCATGCCGTCACCCCCGCACTGGTGGGCGCAGCAGCCCCCGCCTGCGGCAGGGCCGCAGCGCTGGAAGGAGGCGAGGGGACAGCCGAACCATACGGTTCAGTTTCACTGACTCCCCTATTAGACGTGGGGAGTTTCCGCTGAACGAATGGCGCAGCGACGAGTTGCTCTGCCGACGCTACCAGCGGGCCCGGCTGGCGGTCAACAAGTCCGGGAATTCCGCCGGTCGGAGCGCCTACGGCAGCGCAGGACGAACAAGGCGCAACGCCTGGGGCACGGGGCGGCATCGCTAACGCGATGTCCGCCTCCGCCACAAGCGGTGCGCCCTGAAGGCTCTGGAGCTGGCGACGTGCGGCCCGGTACTGACGGGCTTGCCGGACCAGCAGCGACCACCAGGCCAGATCCGCTGCCGGGAACTCGTGACCCTCCGGGGTCACCAGCACATCCTCACGGATGGTGAAGCTGCGCCACGCCGGATGATCCAGGTAGCGACCGCCACAGAGGATGCGCAGCAGCCGGTACGCCGCATGCGGAATTCGGACGCTGCCGGCCTCCCAGTAGCGCAGCGTGCGTGGCGTGACCTGGAGCAGATCGGCGCACTGGGCCTGCGTCATGCGGAGGCGCAGACGGGCCTCCAGGAAGCGCCGAGCGTGGTGCCGACGCTGCAAAGGGGAGCGCCTCAGGGCAGCCCGTTGGGCCACGCCTGATTTCGCATAATGCCTAGTTGGAACAGGCTTTCCGATCATGGATTAACTCCCAGAGGATGGATTATTAACTCAGATATTTTCTGGAGGCAAATATTGCCTACTGAAAGACAAAAAAAAGCGGTCAGCAGGAGGATTATGTAAAGCGGCTGAGGGGCTACCGGCGCGGGTCCAACCGCTGGAGAAGGAGCGGCGCATCCATGCGCCATAGACGGGCCTGCGGCCCTCCAAGAGCCGTCTCGGCACGTGCGCGCAGTGCCGGCCCGTGCGGGCCGACCCGGCCTAACGACACTGCGCTGATGGCCGGGGCGGTTACTGCTGGACACTGACTGACTCCTGTGCCGCTGGAGCCTTTAGCCGCAGACCCCGGCCACCTCGGCGCGCGGTCAACGACAACCAGGCTCTGGTATGCCTGATCGCGTCATCGACCTGGAGGCAGACGGAAGAGGCCGCAATGCGGTCCGTGAGCGAACAGCCATCACCCTCAATGCGCCTGATCTCCTGCAGCTCATCACGAAGCCGGTAGTAGGCTTCCAGCAGCTCACGGGCAAATTCAGGAGACGCGTGGCGCGTCAAACGAGGCAGCCGGCCGATAGCGTTATCAGCCATCGCCTGCGCAATACGAGCAGCCAGGTTCATGCCGTCACCCCCGCACTGGTGGGCGCAGCAGCCCCCGCCTGCGGCAGGGCCGCAGCGCTGGAAGGAGGCGAGGGGACAGCCGAACCATACGGTTCAGTTTCACTGACTCCCCTATTAGACGTGGGGAGTTTCCGCTGAACGAATGGCGCAGCGACGAGTTGCTCTGCCGACGCTACCAGCGGGCCCGGCTGGCGGTCAACAAGTCCGGGAATTCCGCCGGTCGGAGCGCCTACGGCAGCGCAGGACGAACAAGGCGCAACGCCTGGGGCACGGGGCGGCATCGCTAACGCGATGTCCGCCTCCGCCACAAGCGGTGCGCCCTGAAGGCTCTGGAGCTGGCGACGTGCGGCCCGGTACTGACGGGCTTGCCGGACCAGCAGCGACCACCAGGCCAGATCCGCTGCCGGGAACTCGTGACCCTCCGGGGTCACCAGCACATCCTCACGGATGGTGAAGCTGCGCCACGCCGGATGATCCAGGTAGCGACCGCCACAGAGGATGCGCAGCAGCCGGTACGCCGCATGCGGAATTCGGACGCTGCCGGCCTCCCAGTAGCGCAGCGTGCGTGGCGTGACCTGGAGCAGATCGGCGCACTGGGCCTGCGTCATGCGGAGGCGCAGACGGGCCTCCAGGAAGCGCCGAGCGTGGTGCCGACGCTGCAAAGGGGAGCGCCTCAGGGCAGCCCGTTGGGCCACGCCTGATTTCGCATAATGCCTAGTTGGAACAGGCTTTCCGATCATGGATTAACTCCCAGAGGATGGATTATTAACTCAGATATTTTCTGGAGGCAAATATTGCCTACTGAAAGACAAAAAAAAGCGGTCAGCAGGAGGATTATGTAAAGCGGCTGAGGGGCTACCGGCGCGGGTCCAACCGCTGGAGAAGGAGCGGCGCATCCATGCGCCATAGACGGGCCTGCGGCCCTCCAAGAGCCGTCTCGGCACGTGCGCGCAGTGCCGGCCCGTGCGGGCCGACCCGGCCTAACGACACTGCGCTGATGGCCGGGGCGGTTACTGCTGGACACTGACTGACTCCTGTGCCGCTGGAGCCTTTAGCCGCAGACCCCGGCCACCTCGGCGCGCGGTCAACGACAACCAGGCTCTGGTATGCCTGATCGCGTCATCGACCTGGAGGCAGACGGAAGAGGCCGCAATGCGGTCCGTGAGCGAACAGCCATCACCCTCAATGCGCCTGATCTCCTGCAGCTCATCACGAAGCCGGTAGTAGGCTTCCAGCAGCTCACGGGCAAATTCAGGAGACGCGTGGCGCGTCAAACGAGGCAGCCGGCCGATAGCGTTATCAGCCATCGCCTGCGCAATACGAGCAGCCAGGTTCATGCCGTCACCCCCGCACTGGTGGGCGCAGCAGCCCCCGCCTGCGGCAGGGCCGCAGCGCTGGAAGGAGGCGAGGGGACAGCCGAACCATACGGTTCAGTTTCACTGACTCCCCTATTAGACGTGGGGAGTTTCCGCTGAACGAATGGCGCAGCGACGAGTTGCTCTGCCGACGCTACCAGCGGGCCCGGCTGGCGGTCAACAAGTCCGGGAATTCCGCCGGTCGGAGCGCCTACGGCAGCGCAGGACGAACAAGGCGCAACGCCTGGGGCACGGGGCGGCATCGCTAACGCGATGTCCGCCTCCGCCACAAGCGGTGCGCCCTGAAGGCTCTGGAGCTGGCGACGTGCGGCCCGGTACTGACGGGCTTGCCGGACCAGCAGCGACCACCAGGCCAGATCCGCTGCCGGGAACTCGTGACCCTCCGGGGTCACCAGCACATCCTCACGGATGGTGAAGCTGCGCCACGCCGGATGATCCAGGTAGCGACCGCCACAGAGGATGCGCAGCAGCCGGTACGCCGCATGCGGAATTCGGACGCTGCCGGCCTCCCAGTAGCGCAGCGTGCGTGGCGTGACCTGGAGCAGATCGGCGCACTGGGCCTGCGTCATGCGGAGGCGCAGACGGGCCTCCAGGAAGCGCCGAGCGTGGTGCCGACGCTGCAAAGGGGAGCGCCTCAGGGCAGCCCGTTGGGCCACGCCTGATTTCGCATAATGCCTATTATGTAAGTACTAGCCAGGGATGGTGGGCGAACTGATCCACCAATGCTCGTGTCCGCCCGGTGCAAATCTGTATCCCTTCCCGCACCAATCTGTATCTTTTTCCGCGATAACGATGTATCCCAAAATACGAGAGTCTCTCGATATAGACACGAGGCGTTGGTCGCTTCAGGGTTGACTACCGTCGTCACCGGCCACCAGCTTTCGGTGGCCGTCACAATCTGTATGCTTTTCCGCAGTAATGACATATCCCAGCCGGCGGCGGCTGAATTGGCTCGGCCGGCTCTTGGTTTCCTGGCTGTTGGACGCGGGGGTCGGGACAACATGGCGGAATGGATCGATCAGCTTCTAGTCGAGCAAAAGTTGGCGCCTCGGACGATAGCGCAGTACGCCGCCGGCCTGCTCTACTGGGATATGTGGCACCGACTTCGATACGGCATGCCGCTGTCCTTGTCCGCCGCCCCGCCCACTGCGGTGAGCTTGGACGCGGTGAACGCATTCATCGATGACCATCTCGCCATTGCGGTCGGGGGGCGGCTGCGGATGCGCATGACCAGCACGATCTTCGATGGCCTGCGCGAGGCCGGGTACAACGCGCGCGTCGACTGCGTCGCTCCCGCTACCTCGGATTGGCGCCTGCTGGTGCTGCAACGGGCCCATAGCCTGTCCAACCTGCGCTTTGATCGCGAATTGGTACGTCGCCGGAAACCGGAAATCTATGCCTCTTGGGAAGCCGAACGCGCGGCGCTCGGGATTACGATGGCGTTGCCAATGTCTGCGACCAACACTGTCAGTGCGTTACTCGGTGTGTGCAACGATGATCGCGAAGGTACCATGGACGTTGCACTCATCCTGTTCTTGTGCCGGCTGACCCCGAGCCAGGTCGCCCAGTTACGCTTCAGTGAATTGGCCCCAGGCACTATCGTCCTGGATGGTGAAGAACTGGATGCGGTAGAACTCACGATCCGCGACCCCATCGGCGAGTTGCAGACGTCCCAACCCAAGATGAGGGTCGGCAGGGATTCGCGAGAAAAACAGCCGAATCGGCTCTAACACCATGATTCAACGAGGAAACACCCACCGACGTCAGGCAGTTCGTGGATTACAGACCTACGCCTGATCGAACCAGAAGCCGCGTGACACAGGCATTCCTGGAGTACTGCTCAGGCACGCGTGCCCTTCTTGAAGATTGGATTCAAAAGTTTCCACGCTCCTGACACAGCGGAAACCTTCAAGAAGGCTCCGACCGTCGCCTGATCCATTGCAGTAGTTGCTCGTGCGGGATCGTACGTCCAGCGTCGACGTCGGCCATGCCCTCGCGGGTCCGCCGATCCTTCTCTTCCTCGGTCAATTCCGGAAGGAGTGCAAGTAGCTTGTCTTCAGGGCTCATAGGCCGATGAGCTGCGCTCAAGTTGGCTTGATTCTCGTGAATATGGGCCGGATCTGGGGATCGTCCAGGCCCGCCGGCAAAGGCTGCGATACGTCGTGGACCGCCAAGTCGATGATGACGTCCAAATCTGAGCATAGGGGCTGTATGGCGGTGGTCACTAGACGAGCGGCCCGCTCGGCGAAGGCCAGGTCAACCACCAGCCAGATCTGAGGCCACGGCGGAGCCTGCTCCATCTCCTCCCGCCGAGCACGCCATTAAGCCGATAGCCAATGACAGAACGCCACCTTGAAAAACGACCTTCATTAAGTTCCCCTTGGAATGTAAATACAAAACTTCTGCGCCGCGCTCGTTAGGAGCGCCGAAGCAATACTGGACCGGCCAGCCTTTCGTAGACATCCGGTTGCCATAATTCATGGCAATGACCGAGGTGTTTATGGGCAACAGCAAGCAGTACACGGATGAGTTCCGTGCCGAAGCGGTGAAGCAGGTGATCGAGCGTGGCTTCACGGTCGTGGATGTCGCCTCCCGGATCGGGATTCCCAAGCACACGTTGTATGGCTGGGTGCAGGCGGCCAAGAAGACGGTACCGGCCCCTGGAGCCACGGTTGCGCCGAGCGACTCGGCCGAGATCCGACGGCTCAAGGCTGAGCTGCGGCGGGTGACCGAGGAGCGCGACATCCTAAAAAAAGCCGCCGCGTACTTTGCCAAGGGGTAAGGGCGAAGTACGCGTTCATGCGCGCGCACGCCCGGGAGTTCCGCTTGGTGGCGATGTGCCGGGTGCTTGGCGTGCAGCGCAGCGGCTACTACGCCTGGCTGCGCCATGGCGCCAGCGCTCGTGAGCGCGAAGATCAGCGTCTGCTGGGGCTGATCAAGCACCACTGGCTGGCCAGCGGCACGGTGTATGGCTATCGCAAGATCACCCTGGACCTGCGCGAGGCCGGCGAGCAATGCAGTCGGCACCGCGTCTTGCGGTTGATGAGGGCAGAAGGTCTGCGTGCCCAAGTCGGCTATGGCCGCAAGCCGCGTCATCGCGGCGGCCCGGCGGGCGTGGTGGCCAACGTGCTCAACCGGGACTTCGGGCCACAGGCACCGAACAAGGTCTGGGTCACGGACATCACCTACATCCGGACCTACGAGGGCTGGCTGTTCCTGGCGGCGGTGATGGACCTGTATTCGCGCCAGATCGTGGGTTGGGCAACCGCTTCGACGATGACCAGCGATCTGGTGCTGCAGGCACTGGTGGCGGCGGCTTGGCGGCGCAAGCCCGGTCCTGGCGTGATGGTGCACTCCGACCAGGGCTGTCAGTTCACCAGCAGCGATTGGCAGTCGTTCCTGAAAGCGCACCGGATGGTGCCGAGCATGAGCCGACGCGGGAACTGCCACGACAACGCCGTGGCCGAGAGTTTCTTCAGCGTCTTGAAGAAGGAGCGGATCAAGCGGCGGATCTACCCGACACGCGCCATGGCGGCATCGGACGTGTTTGACTACATCGAGATGTTCTACAACCCGATCCGCCGGCATGGTTCCGCTGGCGGACTGTCACCGGTAGAGTTTGAAAGGCGCTACGCGCAGAGCGGCGACTGAGTGTCTACAGAACTCTGGCCGGTCCATACTCGGCCGCGTATCAAGCGAGCATGATCAACGCAATGGATCACGGTCAGGCCACAGAACGGATCTATTGGCAGATCGCCAAGATCTTCTCTGGCGCCAATCCCTGCTGCTTCATCTTATTGATAAGTTCCACGCTGCAGGTCCCGCCCGCAGCCGCGGGAGCAGACTTGGACTCGGCGGCCGGAGTGCCCGTGTTCGGACAACCTTGCTGGATGTTCGCCAATACGGCATTAAAATCCGTCAGTTCGATCTCACCGGTCTTGATACCGCTAACCATCGTGGCGGCTTGATAACGCAGCCGGCCAGCAGTGGTCAGTTGGCTAAATGAGTTCCCGCTGATAATCATCGAACGGATCTTCTTCTCCATCTCCGTAGCCAATCGCATGCGGGCGGGAGGCTGTTCGTCATAGCGCAGCAGAACGGACTCGATGCCGCCGGAGATGGAGACGAACAATGTATCGGGCGTCAGCTGGATGCTGTAGTCACCATTGTAAATGCCCGTGCAACTGGTCTTGTCTGTCATCGGATCGACGGATCTGAGCACTTTCCAGTTGCCCTTGCTAAAAGCCACGGCGGCGTCCTTTAGACTCTGCGCGCTAGCCGGCGTAATGACCGTCAACAAGGCTAATCCATAAGCAAATCTTTTCATGAGCCCTCCCCCGGGCTGAGTGCCACCGAACTCGGGCCCCCGCCCGCAGATCGATCAGTGCTCAGAGCTTAGTCCTAGGAGACGGCGGGCCACAAGATTGCACACTACGGGGAGCAAGTGATCGGGAGCCTTCCCTATCAAGGGGAGCGATCGGTCGCCCCTACCCCGCTGAATAGAGTCGTCGAACACGACGGAAGTTCGTGTTCTTCACACCCTTGGGTTGAGGGTCCGTGAGGTTGCAAATAGCATGCGCATTGGCTCAAGAGGATGCATCACCTTCCGCTGCAGAAGACGGTAGCTCTTTAGACTACCCCGTACGCGAATCTCACTATTGCCCCCTTAACGCCTGAATTAGGTCGACCCGCGTGGCGGGTTCGGCTTGAATGAATTGTTAGGCCTCAGCTGGCCTGCTGGAAAACTTGTAAGTGCAATTCTTTGCGGGCGTGATGGCGACGAACTCCGCCTGCGCTGGGCCTGTAACGTGTGTGAGGTGTAGTACTGCAGGGAAAACCTTCCAGCCTTCATGCAAAGTTGCGTTTGATCCACTGATTTCGTCGATTTTGCGCGTGCAGATAACCTCATCTAGCTCTAGGCGCTGGAGATAGTAGGTGTATCGCATACCATCGTCCCCCAGACTGGCGAAACCTAGCAGCCGGTATTCCGCCGATGCTGTGACGCGTACTAGCGAACTTGGGATGTTCTGCAACTCTGATGGCGTGCCAGCAGAGGTTGCTGACGAGAAGAGGGCAATTGCAAGAGCGACGAGTATTCTCATGAGGCCTAACGCCTGAATCAAGCCGAGCCGCGAAGCGGCTTCGGCTTGAATGAATTGTTAGCTTGCAATCCGTGCGCGGAACGAGGCGCAAAGTGAAGCCATTTGCTCATACTCAGGTGTATCCCGGAACGTGACATCTCGCAATCCCTCAAATACCACCAGAGCAAGCTGCTCAACAACGGAGCGGAAGATCTTAAGGTTGGCAAGCAATGTCTCAAGAGAATCATAGACCTCTTGATAGGAGCCGGCGCCGAGTTGTGCCCCGTATGTTTCGTTGAAGTGGTGAACCACTTGATTGCGGGTAGCGACCAAATAGGCCATGTGTTTCGCAAAGTCGAGCGAGTCCGAGGTGGTTGAATCTACGAACTTCCCGGCTAGCTCACCCAAAGTTCGTTTTTTCAATTTCTCGTGCCTTTTAAGCGCTGCGGTAAGACTTGGGTCTTCCGAGCCTGTAAATGGCAACGTGATCTTCAGGTAGCGCTCTGCGTCCTGGCTTACCAGCACGATTGCGCCGACAAGCCTTAGAATCCTTTCGTTGTCGGGCTGCGCTGAACTGAGCATTGCAAGCTAACACCTGAGTTAAGCCGACCCGCGAAGCGGGTTCGGCTTGAATGAATTGTTAGGCCGCGACGCGCGCGCCAGCCGTCTGCACAGGCTACACCGATCAATCGCAATCGACATGGCTCAGCAAACCTTGACATTCCCGGCAGCGGAAGACGTATACCCCAACTGAGCCCCCGTCTAGGTCTTGCAAGCTGATAGGCAAGCGGATTCCCAGCTGTGAGACGAGGCCGTCAAGGATGTCCTGAGGCGATGTCCCAATCCGGGGCGCGAACTTCGCGAGCGAGCGGCTGTTGAGCGTGCCTGCAAACACGGCGGGCTTGCCACAACAGAAAAGCCATTGCTCTCCCTGCCACGTATGGTACTTCGGGGTGCGAGTTAGCTCTTCGAGGTCCTGAGGGTCACACTTGATGCTGTACCAGTGCTCATCTGGAAATGCGGGATCAATAGGGTGAGCAACCAGCGGCAGATCAGGGAGCCTCTTCGGGTCTAGCGGGACGCCGTGTGTCACGCCTGCCCGCGCGTCTTCCGGGCGCACCATGCCGTACTCTGTGTTCATTGTGTGTCCGCTGGCTCGGAAACAGTCGTAGCACTTCTTTGCGAGGAGTAACGGGGCCGTGGCCGCACAGCGCGAGCAAACGCCCGGCTCCTCCAAGATTGCGTCCTCCACCAAGCCCTGGAAGAGCGGAAAGTCCAGACCGATGTCCGTGAATGTTGGCATGGGGTACCGAGAAAGTTTGGAGAGCGGCCTAACACTTGAGTTAAGCCGACCCGCGAAGCGGGTTCGGCTTGAATGAATTGTTAGGGCGCGTCACTCAGAATCGTCCGTGTACCTAATGGCTTTTCCGCTGATCTGCAGCTTTTCCCACAGAGGGCCGCCATAGGGACGACTGCCCTTGTCCGTGATGATGATCGCGTGCGCCCCGAGCTGAGCTGCTTTCTCTTTCATGGCTTTCAGGGCTGCGGCCTGGGTTCGCTCTTGAGTGAAATAGTCGTCTGTCGCCGCAGTGCCGTCGACTAGAGCTACGTCCGCGAAAGGCCTAGTAGGCGGCTCCGCAAGAATGACCACAGAGTCAGCGGATGTAGGAGGGTAAGTCTTGGCGCCTAGAGGAATGGCAACCCCGGATGTCGAGCAACCTGTGGCCAGAAGCAGGAGCCAAGCAAAAAATGAAATGCTCTTCATCTGAAACCCCTTGATAAGAAGCTAGCGCCCTAACGCCTGAATTAAGCCGACCCGCGAAGCGGGTTCGGCTTGAATGAATTGTTAGGCCGCAGCGAGACCTGCTGGCCGACCTGAGGCACCATCTAACTTGGTGATGCGCCACTTGGAAAGATCTTGGCGCTCAAACATGACCTCATAGTCTAGTTGTGCGTCTACGATTAAGAGACAGACTAAAAATCGCTTTTCGGGAACGGGCTCAGCGCCCCAAAGTTGCCTGCCAAGATCATTCAGTCGGGAGTAGGTTGAACTCTCGCGAAGAGCGGAGACCAACTCAACTCCCGAGCGCGTTTCGTAGGAAGCGTTTGAGCCGAATCGTGATTCTTCGCTCTCAAAACGCCAGTAGGCCCGAGTCCAGTCTGGGTCGATGCGCCTCACCATTGAGACAACCTCGCGCGCCAAGCTAATGATGATTTCAGATGACTTGTCGAAATCCATGGAACTCCTCATGCGGCCTAACTACCTAATAGCCGGATCCCTGGGTCCGGTTATACGACTTATCCACAGCGCACCGTATGGTGGCCTATCCCCTTGATATAACTCGATCTTAGGCCGACTGGGTCCGGCTAACAAGCCGATGTATAACCGGACCCACGTTTAGCGCACACGCGGTACGCTGCTGTCGTTTCACCACCAATGGAGCGACCCTCATGGGGTGAACCGACCGTCACCGTTCCGCCCCCTCTCAGGCTCATGGACCAAGTGTCCGTGGTGTGCCGCCGCCGACATCTGAGCCGTCGCACAGAGCAGGCCTATCGGTTCTGGATCCGTAGGTACATCCATTTCCATGACCGCCAGCATCCACGTGCCGTTGGGCCGGTTGGCATTGTGGCCTTCATCAATCACCTCGCAGCGGTAAGGGGTGTCGCCGCGTCCACCCAGTCCCAGGCACTCAATGCCTTGCTGTTCCTCTATCGCGACGTGCTGGAAGCAGAGGTCGGCCACCTGAGTGGCCTGCGGCGGGTCCAGCGCAGGGAACGCTTGCCGGTTGTCTTGAGCACAGACGAGGTGGTTTCGACCCTGGCGCAGATGGATGGCGTGGTCGCCCTGATGGCGCACCTCCTCTACGGGTCAGGTCTAAGGGTCACCGAGTGCATCACCCTCAGAGTCAAGGATGTAGACCTGCAGGCAGGGCTGATCCATATCAGAGCCGGAAAAGGAGGCAAGGACCGGACCACCCTGTTGCCTGATCGCTTGCAGGCCCAGCTACGGCGCCAGCTGCTCGGGGTGGCTAGGCCGCATAAGCGGGATCTCGTCCGGGGCGCCGGATTTGTTCCTCTACCCAATGCGCTGGAGCGGAAGTATCCAAGTGCCAGCCAGAGCTTAGCCTGGCAATTCCTGTTCCCTTCTCGTGTGGTCCGGGCCTGCCCTCAGACCGGTCGTCTACTTCGCTGGCATGCGTCTGAAAGCGGGGTGCAGATGGCCTTCAAGGAAGCGGTGCGCCAAGCTGGCATCACCAAGCATGCCTCGGTTCATACCTTACGCCACTCGTTTGCCACTCACTTGCTAGCGTCGGGCACGGATATTCGGACCATTCAGCTGCTCCTAGGGCACCGCAATCTCAAGACCACTATGATCTATACCCACGTGGAGCAAGCCGTCCGTAAGACGGTCAGTCCGCTTGATCGACTGCACCTGCCTTGAGCATGGGAGGCGGACATTCCTAGGATGTCCGCTTTGGGTCGGAAGCTGCCATGCCCCCTACCCCCGATAAACATCCCTAATCCCCTGCCCCACCCTGATACCCGCTTCCTACAAGAGGCATCAGTAGCACAACGGGCGCGATATTGGTTTGACCTTCCTCCCGCGGTTCAAACTGGCCCACGAATAACACTGGATGTATGTTCGGGCGTGGCTTGATGTGCGTGCGTTCCAAGCAAGACCTGCTGGATTCGACTACCCATGCATTGGGCCGATCCCGCTGCTTCACGAGCAGGAAAGAGCAGCGGAAGTCCCGCTCTGCGTCACGGTTGATGGCTCCGACCCTGGCCGCCAAAGCTTACATAAGCTATTGCTAATGTAGAGTGTGGTGATATAGTGTAACCATCCCTTCCGGCTCCTCTAAGGCAAGTGTCTCGTGTGGTCGCTCAAGATGTCCGCATGAACTGCAGAGGCAGGATGACTCTCTCAAAGCATTTCGCCACGTGCTGTTGCGACTGGTCGGGGGCCCCGGTGCGCTCTGGCTCGCCACGACAGGATCCCATGGCAAACAGCCTCTGCGGTTTTCCTCAACCACCGCCGCAACGACAGGACGGGGCAACACCATGACCCGCATCGTTATCCTTGGTAGCGGCTTTGCCGCACTCACCGCCATCCGGCAATTGCGCAAGCTGCGTGTCGTCGCCGAGATCATCGTTGTATCGCCCCGCAACGAACTCGTCTACCTGCCCAGCCTGATATGGCTGCCTTCCGGCGAGAGGAGCGGAGACGATCTGCGCGTCCCGTTGGCGGACTTCTTCCGCCGTGAGCGTGTGGTTTGGCACCCCGGCAGCGTGCTGCAGGTGCTCGAAGGCGGGAGGCGCGTGGTCACCGACAACGGCGAGCTGCGCAACGACTACCTGATCGTCGCGACCGGTGGCCGGTACCTGCGCAAGCTGCCCGGCATCGAGCATGCCCTCATTCCTTGCGAAGGCATTGCCAGCGCCGAGGCGATTCGCGACCGACTGGCGGCGATGGATGGCGGCACGATCGCCATCGGCTTCGCCAGCAACCCGAAGGAACCCGGGGCGGTACGCGGAGGTCCGATGTTCGAGTTCCTGTTCGGCATCGACACCTTGCTTCGCCGACAAGGCAGGCGCGGGAAATTCAAGCTCGTGTTCTTCAACCCCTCCCAGGAACCGGGCCAGCGACTCGGCCCATCCGCTGTGCAGAAGCTGCTCTCGCGCATGCGGGCGCTCGGCATCGAAACCCATCTTGGCCACAAGCCCGTACGATTCGATGTGGACAAGGTGGTGACCGAAGGCGGCGAGTTCGCGGCCGACCTGATCCTGTTCATGCCTGGCCTCACCGGCCCGGCCTGGCTGGACGACAGCATCCTGCCGCGTTCGGAGGGCGGTTTCGTGGCCGCCGATGCGCACTGCCGCGCGAGCGGCCTGGAGCGCGTGTACGTAGCCGGCGACGTCGGCAGCTATCCCGGCCCGGACTGGATGGCCAAACAGGCGCACCAGGCAGACCTGCAGGCGGAAGCCGTCGCCAGGAACATTGCCGCCGAGTTGCGCCACGAACCCGCCAGCCATGGCTTCAAGACAGAACTGGCATGCATCGTCGACACGCTGGACAGCGGCCTGCTGATCTACCGCAGCGGATCCAGAACCATCACGTCGCCGCAATCGCGCGTGTTCCACTGGCTCAAGCGCAAGTTCGAGGAACGCTACCTGAAGCCGTATCGGTAGGTTCCACCCGCATGGGTCGCTGGATGGCGGAAAGGGTATGCACTTCATTTTCCCTGGGTTTCTTGCAAGCGATCTCTCGCAGGGCGGTACTAGATTGAACCAAGTGATACGCTCCATGGGATGGAGCACCGAGCTGCGCGAACCTTTGTCGGCGCTAGCGCCGTTGGCACGGGCGTAACGCGCGTGATTCTTCGCTCGGATACGGGAGACAAAGCCACACCCGTGGCGCCATCCGCCTTGTCGTGCGATACCGTCTTCGTTGCCGACAGCCGGTTCCCTTTCGATGCTGTCCGCCCCCGGCCGGTGCGGTCCGTGCACTGCGTGCCGGCAGGCATGCCTGCTGAAGGGAACCCGCCATGAACGCGCTGGGTCCGTTTCCGATGCGGGCCGTGCTGGTGGCCGGCGCCGCCTTGGCAGCATGGTGGCTGGTGCGCCTGCTGGCAGTGCGCTTTACAGCTTCCGATGACAAGACCGTGCCGAAACTTGCGGGCAGTCTGTTCGCCGACATCTTCCTTGTCGGACTGCTGGCCGCGCGTATCGGCTATGTGCTGCGCTGGTGGCCGGAGTATGCCGCGGCGCCGAAATCGATCATCGCCATCGGCGACGGCGGCTTCCAGTGGTGGACCGGGTTGCCTGTTGCGCTCGCGTTCGCGTGGTGGCGCACCCGGAAGCAGACGCAGTTGCGCAGGCCGCTGCTGATCGGCATTGCTGCGGGCCTGCTGACCTGGCTCGCCGCCAGCGGTGTGCTGACCTTGTTGCGCCCCGCATCGCCGTTGCCCGATGTCGCCGCAATCACTCTCGATGGTGAGCCGGTGGCGCTGGCTGAACGCACGGGCAGGCCGGTCGTGCTCAATCTCTGGGCCACCTGGTGCCCGCCGTGTCGCCGCGAGATGCCCGTGTTCGAAGATGCGGCGAAGCGCCATCCCGGCGTCGAGTTCGTGCTGCTCAACCAGGGCGAGGACGCAGCTACCGTCCGTGATTTCCTGGAACGCCAGGGCTTGGAGCTGCATGGAGACGTTCTGCTCGACCCGCATTCGCAGGCAATGTCCGCCACCGGTACCCGCGGCCTGCCCACTACCCTGTCCTTCGACGCGAACGGCCGCCTCGTCGACGTCCACATGGGCGAGCTGACTCGCGCCAGCCTTACCGATACCCTGCGCGATCGCTTGGGCTCCGGAACGCATGGACCGTCCAGCACACTGCAATGACGCCCGATTGCGCCCCTGGCCTCCCTCGCGACCCGTCCTGATGACGGGATGGGTCCCCCCCTCAGGCAAGCAGGGTCCCTGCACTGCGATAGAGAATGTAGATCGCCACGGCAAACACGAGAACCGCAAAGATCCGCGTCAGTAGTGTGCGTCTCTGTGCCCAGCGCAACGACAAGCGCGTACCGAGTACGCCACCGGCCACGCCGCCCAGAATGAAAAGACCGGCGATTCCCCAGTCGACCAGGCCGGACACGGCATAGTTGAGCGCGGTGGCCAGGCCGAAAGTGCCTACGGCCAGCAGTGACGATCCGACCGCATTGCCCATCGACATGCCAGTCGCCAGCATCAAGGCAGGCACGATCAGGAAGCCGCCGCCGATACCGAAGAAGCCGGAGGCGGCGCCTGCGAACAACGCCAGCGCACCCGCGCGCAGGCAGTTGCGCAACGTGGTCACTTCGTGCCCCGGGGAGCTCTCGCGCCGACGACGCAGCATCGCGACGCCCACGATAACCATCACCAGCCCAAACATGAGCAGGAGCCGCTGCCCGTCAATCGCCTTGCCCAGGCTGGAGCCGGCCAGAGCGCCCAGCGTGCCCACCAGCGCGAACACGATCGCGCAGCGCCAGCACACATTGCGTCGGAGCGCATGGCTGATGAAGTTGGCGTAAGCATTGGCCGACACGGCGAGCGCACCCGTACCGATCGCCACGTGTGGCTGCGCCACGCCCACCACATACAGCAGCAACGGCGTGGCGAGGATGGACCCCCCGCCACCGATCAGGCCCAGCACGAAGCCGACCAGGCCGCCGGACGCCAGAGAGGCCACCGTCTGCCATGCATCCATCGCGATCAGGCCCGTGACTGCGTGGCCATGCGCCACGCCAGCGTGCACCGGTTCCCGGATGCGCAGTAAGAAAGCACCGGACCGCCGGCCTGTTCCAGCACTTCACGCAACTGCAGCGCCTGCTCAGGCGTTACCTGCCCCGAGCGTGCGGGGATGAAGTGGAATGCCAGACCGTACCGGTGTGCCTGCGCCGCCACCCGCTCCCAAGACGGCTGGCCCGGGGACTCTCCGTCAGGACGCATGCAGACCAGCGCAGCGTACCCGCGTGCCGCGATGTCGGCCACATCGTGCGGTTCGATCTGCGGGCAGACGTGATATCGGTCGGAAAGGGGGGTGATGATCGGCATGGCAGCGTCCTGGGCCTTCAGGGTCGTGGACAGGATCGACGGTACCGACGCCAAGGTCGGTACCGTCGTGGTACGGGAACTCAGTTTGCGGGCTTCATCGAGAAGTACCAGTCGGTCGTTTCCAGATCCTGCCCGGCGCGGGCTTCCAGCTCACTGACGGTCTTGGGCGCGCCAAGCAACACCTTGTCGCCCGGTTGCCAGCCTTCCGGCGTTGCCACGCCATTTGCCAGGCTGTACTGCAGGCCCTTGACCAGGCGCAGTATCTCGGCGACCGAGCGCCCGTTGGTCATCGGGTAATAGACCATCGCACGCAGGATGCCCTTGTCGTCGATGATGAAGGTCGCACGTACCGCCGAGGTGTCCGCGGCGCCGGGGTGAATCATGCCGTAGGCACGCGCCACGTTCATCGACAGATCCTCGATGATCGGGAACGGTATCTCCACGCCGAATTTCTCCTTGATGTTCTGCACCCACGCCAGGTGCGAGAACACCGAGTCGATCGACAGGCCGAGCAGTTCGGTGTTGAGTGCGGCGAACTCGCCGGCGGCACGTGCGAAGGCGGTGAATTCGGTGGTGCAGACCGGGGTGAAGTCGGCCGGATGCGAGAACAGTACCAGCCACTTGCCCTTGTAATCCTCGTTCGAACGCGGACCGTGTGTGGTCTGGGCATTGAACGCCGGTGCGGGTTCGTTGATGCGCGGCATTGCGGCCGGCATGAGGCCGGTGAGAGCCGGGGTGGCAGCGGGAGCAGCGGAGACCGGCGTGGAGGCCAGTGCCGCGGCGGCGACGATCTTCGGATCGGAATCGGTACAGCTCATGGGAATACTCCTGTGTCGTGGTTTGCGGGGGGGTGGAACGACGCCGGCGAAGCCAGGGGGTCGGGAAGGACGGCCCCGCCGGCGCGGGAACGGGACTACAGCGCGTCGATCGGCACTTTCAGGAAGATGCGACCATCGTCGTCGGCTGGCGGCAGGTGGCCGGCGCGCATGTTCACCTGCAGCGAAGGCAGGATCAGGCGGGGCATCGACAGCGTCGCGTCGCGTTCGGTACGCATCCGCACGAAAGCGTCCTCGCTGGCGCCGTCGTGGACGTGGATGTTGTTCGTGCGCTGCTCGGCGACCGTGGTCTCCCAGCGGATCTCGCGACCGCCCGGGCCATAGTCGTGGCACATGAACAAGCGCGTGCGTTCGGGCAAAGAGAGGATGCGCCTGGTCGAGCGGTACAGCGTGCGCGCGTCGCCGCCAGGGAAGTCGGCACGGGCGGTGCCGCCATCGGGCATGAAAAGCGTGTCGCCGACGAAGGCGGCATCGCCGACCACGTGGGTCATGCAGGCCGGCGTATGGCCCGGCGTGTGCATCGCGAACGCCTCCATCGAGCCGATGCGATAGCGCTCTCCGTCGCTGAACAGTCGGTCGAACTGGCTGCCGTCGCGCTGGAACTCGGTGCCTTCGTTGAACACCTTTCCGAAGGTCTCCTGCACCTTGACGATGCCTGCGCCGATGCCGATGCGGCCACCCAACTTCTGCTGCAGGTACGGTGCGGCGGACAGATGATCGGCATGGACGTGGGTCTCTATCAGCCACGCCACTTCGAGGCCGCGCATGCGGACATGATCGATGATCCGATCCGCATGTTCGAACGAGATGCGGCCAGCCGCGTAGTCGATGTCCATCACCGAATCGACGATGGCGCAGGCCTGGCTCGCTGGATCACGGACCACGTAACTGATGGTATTGGTCGCCTCGTCGAAGAATGCGGTGACCTCGGGGTGGCTTTCCGAAGGCAGAGGCAGGGTCTTAGGGTTCATTTGTCGACTCCCGTGGCAGGAACTCCCTGCGCGTGGAGCCACCTTATTGCCCCGCGGAGACAGACGGAAACGAATTAAACTGGTTTCTGTAATCGTCTATTCCGATATAGCCCCGCCATGGGGCCCTGGATGCCCGCATGAACCCGCTGCCAAACCTGCGTCACCTTCGATACCTGGTCGCCCTGCACGATCACGGCAATTTCAGCCGCGCCGCCGAGTCCTGCTTCGTCACCCAATCCACGCTCAGTGCAGGTATCCGTGAACTCGAGGAGTCCCTCGGCGTGGACGTGGCGGAACGCACCAAGCGATCGGTGGTCATTACTCCTGCCGGCCGCAGACTCGTCGCGCGGGCACGCCTGCTTCTGCGCGACGCAGAGGCGTTGGCCGCCATGTCGAAGGACGACGCAGGCCCGATGTCGGGCGTGTTGGAGATGGGTGTACTGCCCACGATCGGCCCGTTCCTGCTGCCCCAACTGGTCCGAAGGCTGGGGGCACTGTTTCCCCGATTGCGCCTGGCGCTGAGGGAGGACAAGACCCGCCATCTGCTGGATCAACTGGCAGAGGGGCGCCTGGACCTGGTCCTGATGGCGTTCCCTTACGATACCCCCGGCATGGAGACCTTCATGCTGTTCGACGACGCCTATCGCTACGTCGCCGCGGCGGCACCGGCGAAATCGCCCGGGGCGACGTGCACCACCGCCGTGCAGTCCGATTTCGACAGCCAGAATCTGCTGCTGCTCGAGCACGACCACTGCCTGCACAGCCATGCGCTTCCCGCCTTGCAGCGAGCTGCCGAGGTCGAGCACGCCAATTTCTCCTCCACCAGCCTTCACACGCTGGTGGCCATGGTGGCCGAGGGCATGGGTGCGACCCTCCTGCCCGACCTGGCCATCATGGGCGGCATCCTGCAGAACACCGATCTGGTAGTGAGGCCGCTGGCCGATGAAGCGAATGCCCGGACGATAGGACTTTGCTGGCGCCGGAACTCGGCGCGCGCCGACACGTTCCTGCAACTCGGCCAGTCCATCCAGGCGTGGGCGGCCGAACACATCACACCGTGGCGCCCCGATACAGCCGGCGTAGTAGCCGGGCGCCCGCGCCGGCATCGCGTGCGCTAGTCGCGATCCCGCAGCCGCCTGTAGAGCGTACGCTCGCTGACGCCCAACTTCTCCGCCAACGCCTTGCGGGACCCGGTGTGCGCGCGGGCCGCGGATTTCACCAGGCCCGTCTGCATGGCCTTCAAGGTGCCTTCAGCCGGAGTCGCCCCTTGTGGCGAGGCTCCATGGGTGTCCGTATCGCTTCCCAATGTCAGAGCACGCAGGATGTGGCGCTCCGTGATCCGGGGGCCGTCACAGAAGATCACCGCTCGCTCGAGAAGATTGCGCAACTCGCGGACGTTGCCGGGGAAGTCGTGGCGGCGAAGCCGCTCCAGGGCCGAAGGCGTCAGCGTCAACGAGCGTGCGGCCTCCATGCCCTGAAGCAGGTTCCGGACCAGGCCTTCAAGATCATCCATCCGTTCGCGCAGCGGCGGTACGCGGATGGGGAAAGTACTCACGCGATAGTACAGGTCCTGACGAAAACTGCCGGCTTCCACCATCACGCGCAGGTCGCGATGGGTGGCCGAGACGATACGGACGTCAGCCAACCGCAATTCGGTGCCGCCGACCCGGCGATAGCAGCCGGTTTCGATGAGCCGCAGCAGTTTGACCTGCATCGTCAACGGTACATCGCCCAGTTCGTCCAGGAACAGGGTGCCCCCGTGCGCGACCTCGACCAACCCCTTCTTGGTGCTGAGCGCGCCCGTGAAAGCACCCCGTTCGTGTCCGAAGAGTTCGCTTTCGAACAAGGTCTCGGACAAGCTGGCGCACTCCAGCACGACGAAAGGATGCGTACGCCGCGGGCTGGCATCATGCAGGGCCTGCGCGACGACTTCCTTGCCACTGCCCGACTCGCCCTGGATCAACACGTTCACGTTCGAGTCGCCTGCGCGCGTGATCAATTCCAGCATGGAGCGGAAGGGTGCGGAGCGCCCAATGAGCCGACGCTCGGATCCTCCGCGCGCAAGGACGCGCAACGGCTCCATCTTTTCCAGAAAATAGCTTTCGCGCGCAGCGCCCCCCAACAGGGGCGTCAATTCGATATTGAAATACTCCTCCCCGCCCGGCATGTGATGCAGGTGCACGGCACGCTCGCGCTGGCCACTGGCCAGGGCAGCGGCCAGCGGGCAGCTCTCTCCCATCCTGTCGCAGGGGACCGGAGAGCCATGAGAAACCTGATGGCAGGTCCGTCCCACTACCGGCGCCTCGCTCGCATACAAGGCCACATAGGCGGCATTGGCGGCCAAGATCCGGTACTGCCGATCGAAAAGGACGTGCGGCTCCGGCAGGCTTTCCAGGTAAGAGAGCAGTAAGGGGGGCAGCTTCGTGCTCAAGTCGCTTTCACCTGAAAACGCCATATTTGGCAGAGCCATGCTGCCATAAATGGCGCACGCGGCGCCATGGCTGGTCATCATTACGCCGTAACTGTCTGATTCAACAGTCTTCGTGGTGCTTGGTGCGATTGGCACGCTGCATGCGTACGGGTAGACGCGGGGCGGACTTGCAACGCCACCGCGGGAGGGGATGCGCCGCCCGCCGACCCATCCCCTCCCCCTTTCCATTCCGCACCGGAGGAGTCGCCGTGATATCGGAACACCTGGTCGAACTTTCGCGACTGCAGTTCGCGGTCACGGCCATGTATCACTTTCTTTTCGTACCGCTCACCCTCGGCCTCACCTGGATCCTGGTGATCATGGAAAGCGTGTACGTGATGACCGGCAAGGTCATCTGGAAGGACATGACCCGCTTCTGGGGGAAGCTGTTCGGCATCAACTTCGCCTTGGGCGTCACCACCGGCATCACCATGGAGTTCCAGTTCGGCACCAACTGGGCCTACTACTCGCACTACGTGGGCGACATCTTCGGTGCACCCTTGGCGATCGAAGGACTGATGGCGTTCTTCCTGGAGTCGACGTTCATCGGCCTGTTCTTCTTCGGCTGGGAGCGCTTGAGCAAAGGGCAACACCTCCTTGTCACGCTGTTGATGGCGATCGGCACCAACCTGTCCGCTCTCTGGATCCTCGTCGCCAACGGCTGGATGCAGTATCCGGTCGGCGCCGAGTTCAGTTACCAGACCATGCGCATGGAGATGGTCAGCTTCTGGGATGTGGTCTTCAACCCGGATGCCCAGGCCAAGTTCGTGCACACCGCATCGGCCGGGTATGTGACCGGCGCGATGTTCGTGCTGTCGATATCCGCGTGGTACCTGTTGCGCGGCCGCAACATCGAGTTCGCCAAGCGCAGCTTCCGCGTCGCCGCAGCCTTTGGCTTGGCTGCGACAGCGTCGGTGATCGTGCTGGGCGACGAATCCGGTTACACCGTGGGCGAAGCGCAGCAGACCAAGCTGGCGGCCATGGAGGCGATGTGGGAAACCCGGCCAGCGCCGGCGGGGCTGGCGCTGGTGGCAGGCATCAACGAACGGGAGCAGCGCAACGACTGGGAAATCGAGATCCCCTGGGTCCTCGGCCTCATCGGAACACGGAGCACCGACCAGGCGATTCCCGGCATCAAGCAGATCAAGGCGCGTAACCGCGAGCGCATCATCAGCGGCATGCAGGCCGTCGAAGCACTGGAGCGCCTGCGTGCGGACCGCGGGGACCTGGAAGCGAGGTCCCGGTTCGAATCGCACAAGGCGGACCTGGGGTTCGGTCTGCTGGTTCGGCAGTACGTACGCGACCTGACCGAGGTCACGCCCCCGATCATCGACCGCGTTGTGGATGACACCATCCCACGCGTCGCGCCCATGTTCTGGTCATTCCGCCTGATGGTGGCGCTCGGCTTCCTGATGCTCGTCCTGTTCGCCCTGGCATTCTGGCAGACGGTAAAAGGACGCTTCACCGAGCGCCGCTGGTTGTTGAAGTGGGCCCTGTGGATGCTGCCCGCACCATGGATAGCCTGCGAGCTTGGCTGGTTCGTCGCCGAGTACGGCCGCCAGCCCTGGACCATCTACGGCGTACTGCCGACGCACATGTCGGTGTCGAACCTGAGCGTTACCAGCCTGTACGGCTCGCTCGCAGGGTTTGTCGTGTTCTACACCGTCCTGCTGGCGGTCGAGATGTACCTGATGGTCAAGTTCGCCCGGCAAGGACCAGGCAGCCTGGGCACCGGTCGTTACGACCTCGACGTCGCCGATGCTCTGGCGCATCCCTGAGGAGAATCCGATGATCTTCGACTACCCCACCTTCAAAGTCATCTGGTGGATCCTGGTTGGCGTCCTGCTGGTCGGTTTCGCCATCATGGACGGACACGACATGGGCGTCGGCACCCTCCTGCCCTTCGTCGGAAGGAACGACGAAGAGCGCAGAGTGGTCATCAATACCGTCGGTCCACACTGGGATGGAAACCAGGTCTGGTTCATCACCGGAGGGGGCGCCATCTTCGCTGCATGGCCCCTCGTTTATGCGACGGCCTTCTCGGGCTTTTACTGGGCCATGCTGGCGGTGTTGTGGGCCCTGTTCTTCCGGCCGGTCGGCTTTGACTATCGCAGCAAGATCGCCCACCCCGCCTGGCGCAGGACATGGGACTGGGGTCTTTTCATCGGAGGTGCGGTACCTCCGCTCATCTTCGGTGTGGCGTTCGGCAATCTGTTCCAGGGTGTTCCCTTCCACTTCAACGACATCCTGATGCCTACGTACACGGGTACCTTCTGGGCGCTGCTCAATCCCTTTGCGTTGCTGGTCGGCGTGGTCTCCAGCGCCATGATCACCATGCACGGCGGCATGTACCTGGCTCACAGGACGGTGGGCGACGTGCAACGACGCACCACGACCGCCGCCGTCGGCGCGGCCCTGGTGATGGTGCTGGCCTTCGTGGCTGCCGGGTTGTGGTTGCGCTTTGGGGGCATCGAGGGCTTCAGCATCCAGACCGCGCTCGCACCCGACGCGCTGCCCGACCCTCTGGCCAAGACGGTCGTCCGTGATGCCGGCGCCTGGTGGGCGAACTACGAGAAGCAGCCGTTGATCTGGCTGCTGCCGATCCTGGGCGCGTCGGGAGCGCTTGCGGCTGCAGGGCTGGTTCGCACCGGCCGTACGTTGGCGGCCTTCCTGGCCTCCTCGCTGTCCATCGTCGGCGTGATCGGCACCGCCGGCGCGGCGTTGTTTCCCTTCGTCATGCCCTCCTCGTCCGATCCGCGCTCCAGCCTGACGGTATGGGACAGCACCTCAAGCCATCTGACACTCGCGCTGATGTTCTGGGCCACGCTGGTGTTCATGCCCATCATCATCTTCTATACGGGCTGGGCCTACCGGGTGATGCGCGGCAAGGTGACCGTCGACGACATACGTGCCAACGAGCATTCCGCATACTGAGGCCCGCGTGATGACCACGATCGCACTCACGACACAGAACCGCCGTCACGTCACCCCGCATGCGGGCCGCTGCCGACATTTCATGGTCAAACGTGTCGGCGATGGCTGCGAGGGCGAATGGGAATCGCGCGCCCTTGCGAAGGAACAGACGCTCTTTTCGTGTGCGGAAGGCCTTCCGGACGCACTCCGCGATGTGGACGTGATCATCACCGCCAGTGCCGGCCCTGGCCTGCAGGCTCGACTGGCACGGCATGGCGTCCACTTGATCGTGACCGACATCCTGCTCCCGGAGCAGGCACTGGCGGCATGGCGGGAGGGCCACCTGGAAGTGCGGCCGCCCCTGCCAGCGGCAGCCTCCCGCGCAGACGGCGGCACCTGTCGCTGCGCGGGACACAACGAACGAATCGCTCAATCAGACCCGGCTCCGTCGCGTCGCACCGACGACGACCCAAAGGGTTGAATAGGAGAAACAGCTATGTGGTATTTCGCGTGGATCCTCGGGGTCGGCTTTGCGGTATTGCTGGCCATCCTCAACGCAATGTGGGGGGAACACGAGCAGGGGCGCCGAGACGCTTCGGAAGGCGACTAACGCAGTCCGGGACTTCGTCAGGTCAGGTCAGGAGCCGCGTGACAGTACGGTTTATCCCGTATCCTCCGCCGATCAGGAACACGAACAGCACCGCGGCGAGCAGGAGCGGCCTCACGCCCGCTTGACGGATCGCCCCCACATGGGTGCGCAGGCCTAGCGCGGCCATCGCGACGGACAGCAGCATGGTATCGACTTCGATCAGCGCGTCGACAAGTCTGACCGGTAGCACGTTGAGCGAGTTTGCCGCGCTGGCGGCGATGAACAGTACGGCGAACCATGGGATCGTGATGCGCGCGCCACCGGCGTCGGCCTCGTTCGCGCCCCTCGACGCGATCGACAGGAACAACAGGAAGGGTGCGAGCAGCATCACCCTGATCATCTTCTCGATCACAGCGGTGGCCGCCGCGGCATCACCGACGCTCCGAGCGGCGGCCACGACTTGGGCCACTTCGTGAATGGTCGATCCAGCGAACATGCCGAATTCATGCTCCGACAAGCCCAAGTGCGGGTAGAGCCAGGGATAGGCGAACATTGCCAGCGTGCCGAATACCATCACGGTGGCCACTGCCACCGACACCTTGTGCGCCTGCCCGCGCACTACGGGCTCGACCGCCATGACCGCTGCGGCACCGCAGATGGCGCTTCCTGCACCGATCAACATGGCGGTCTGCCGGTCCAGCTTCAGGATGCGCGTTCCCACCAGAACGGACAGGAGGAACGTCGAGGTGACCATCATCACCGCGGTCGTTACGCCGGCCCAGCCCACGTCAGCAATCTGCTGGAACGTGATGCGGAATCCATACAGCACGATGCCGGCGCGCAACAGCATGTTCTTGGAGAAGTCCACTCCCGTCGATACGTGGGTAGCGACTACAGGAAAGACCGTATTGCCCGCAACAATGCCGCAGACTATCGCCAGCGTCAGCGCACTCAGTCCCAGGTGCTGGGCCCAGGTCGACTTGGCCAAGGCCATGGCGGCGGCGGCCACCGTACCGGCCAGGGCGAGTCCGAGCCACCAGGATGTCTCCCTCAAGGGTCGAAGGAATACCGCAAACGCGACAGGCACGTAGTGACGCATGACCAGAATCTCTCAGGGACCATTCGGGGTCGGGGAATGCACAAACGCTAGGCCCGCCATTAACGTGAGTCCAATACATCCTTCTCACCCTTGGATGAGTTGCGGTTATGCATATCAACTTGCATCTGTTGCGCATCTTTTTCATGGTCGCTGATCACCGCAGCTTCTCGCGCGCCGCTGAAGTCCTGCACGTCAGCCAACCCGCGGTTTCCAAAGCGGTGCGCGAGCTGGAGCGCCAGCTGGACCTGACCTTGATCGAGCGTGGTTCCGGCGGTGCCAGAGGGACGAAGGGGGTACGATTGACCGACAGCGGCAGCGCCTTGTACGAGCACGCCCGCGGCATCTTCGCGTTGGAACGGGCGGCACTGGAGGACATCCGTGCCCGCATCGGCAACCAGCGGGGTCGCCTGGTGGTCGGTGCCAGCACGACGGTTGCCGGATACTGGCTACCACCTTACGTGGCGGCACTGTCGACGGGGCTCCCTTCGATCGACGTCAGGGTTGTGGTTGGAAACACGCAGTCCATCGCGCAGACGCTGATCGATTGCGAGCTGGATGTGGCGCTGGTGGAAGGTGTTGTGGACGACCCGCGCATCGTGGCCACGCACTGGCGGGACGATCAGATGCGACTCGTCGCCCATCCTGCGTCCCCCGTGGCCCGCAGGCGCAAGCTCGGCACCGATGAATTGAACCGCCAGCCGTGGCTGATGCGCGAGCCCGGGTCGGGAACCCGCCTGGTGACCGAAGACATCATGCAGACTGCCGGCATCGAACCGGATCGGCGGGTGGAACTGGGCAGCAACGAAGGCATTGCGCGTGCCGTAGCCGCGGGACTTGGTGTGGCGATCCTCCCCGAGTGCGTCGTCCGCGACCTGGCTCAACTGGGCCGGCTCAAGTACCTGCGCCATCCCGTGTCGGGCCAGATGCGGCCCCTGTATCTGCTCCAACTCAGGGAGCGCCCGCCCTCCCCGCTCGTGCGCGCGTTCACGGCGATCCTGGCAGAGCGCCACGGATGATCCGGCGAAATGACGTGACCTCAGTTCAAGGGCTCCGTTTGCCATGAGTTTAGCGAAGCCAAATCGAGGAGCCTGGTCAGCGCCCCGGAGTTGGCACCGTCGGCGCCCAGAGCCTACGGCGTTTCCGTTTCACTGGGCGGACCGACAAGCACGGCCGCAGTCGGCTTCTCGACGGTTTTGGCCACTAGAGATGTCCGCTTCGCGACCCCGTGGCGGATATCGGATGGGTGCCGCCGACGATTCCCATCGTTGTGGAGCTCTCCGCGGAAATGGCATCGAGAGAGCTCGCCCTGCCCGCCGGAGGCTGGCATTCGCCACCTCACTTGGCTGCTGTAACCGCCACGCTTCAGGACCTGTATCCAGCTTGGCCGGGGCTGCGCCTGACCGCCAAGCGCAAGAAGATGACGGACGTTGACTGGGCTGCGATTGAGTGGAGGAGAAGAAGCGCCTCACTGCCCCTGCGCGGCTTGTCGTGCAGGGGCAGTGCGGCGCCCAACGATTCGCGTCGAGGATATCCGACTCCGTCAGTCGTCCTTGTCGCTTTCCTGCTCCTTCCGCTCCTGGACCTGTTGCTGTGTCGTCTGTTGGCTCTGTGGCGCCGGTTGTTCTTGCCGCGTGCGCTGTTCGATCTGCTGTTGGGTCTGCGCTTGCGTTTGCTGCTGGCCGCCCTGCATGCCGGCACCGGGCCCCATCCTCGTACCGGAACGTGCGCCGGGACCCCTGCCGGAGGCGCGGCCAGGCGGCACGTCTGGCAACGCTATGCCGCGCTCGACCGCACGTTGCCGCATGAGTTGGTGGTGCTCCAGGCGGAAGGCTTCACGCTCCTGCTGGGTTCTGAGATTCCGCATCTTGTTGCGGTATGCGGTGCGCTCCTCCTCGGTCATCAACTGATAGCCGTATACCTGGGTCTGTGTGCTGTCGCGATCGAGATTCCGGCTGGGATCGCGCAAGCGGTCCTGTTGCTGGACGCCCTGGCCCCGCTGCGCCGGGGCGCCTTGCCCGCCGCGCTGCTGTGCGTAAGCGAGGCCCGAGGCGGAAAGGACAAGACAAGCGGCGATGATGAAGAAAGGCTTCCTGGTCATGCGACACCTCTGCGTGTGGATGTGCCTCGCATCATTCGCCCATCCGGAGGGACTTCCTTGATCCGGATCAATCCGGAGGGGAGATTTCCCTACCGTCCATCCGACCTTCATGCCGAGTACACCGCTGCCGAAACGACGGATCAGGCGGGAACGGCTGCCGCATACCACGATCGCCAACCCGTCACTTCTTGAGTCGGAGCATGCATGCGCCGCACTTGTTCTGCTTGGGTACTAGCGCTGCGCGACGTTCTGACGCAGCGCTCCGGATCGATGCGCATTGCTTGCCCGACCGCGAGGACGCGACCGCCATGACGTTCATCCATCCGCCGGTCGGACCAGGAAGATGACGCGTCCGTGGTAATCCGGCCCCACCGCCTGCGTGCGATAGCCCAGTGCCGCGATACGCGCCTGCAGCTCGTCCCAGCGTTCGCGCTTGGCGATCCACACCACGCCCGGTTCGCGCTCGGTCAACTCGCTGCGCAGATCCTGGTCGAAGGATCGCTCTGCGTAGCCTTGGCGCGGCGGCGGATCCAGCGCGACCCTCTCGATCTCGACCCCCAAGTGCAGGTTCAGGCCGTAGCGCGCCATGTCTTCGACGAATACGACTTCATGGATCGGTCCGGGCGCGCGGTCATGTATCGCCTCGGCCCATGCCCCCGCATCCTTGTGGGTCGGCCACCAAGCGGCAGCCAGGCGCAACGCCAGCAGCAGGCCGAACCAGACCAGCAGCCGGGGCCAGCGCGGCATGCCGCGCCCATCGGCCTTCCGCCGCTGCGCTATCAACAATGCCAGCGGCACGAACAGCGGCAGCAGATACAACGGTAACCGCGAGCGCGCCAGGCAGAACACGACCAACGGCAGCAACAGCCACAGCGCGAGCAGCACGTCGGCGCGCTGCGCATCGCGCACGGCCGGCGCACGCCAGGCGCGGAGGGTGGCGGGCAGCGACTTCGCCCAGCGCCACAGATCGGCGGTCCAGGGCACGGTACCGAGCAGCAGCGTCGGCACGTAGATGACAAGCCAGCCGTACCACTGCCCATGACGGCCGAATTTGTCGGTGGTGACGCGATTCACCACCTCATCGCCGATGAAGTATTCGAGCAGGCCTGGATTGTTCACCGTCACCGTCACGAACCACGGCAGCGCCAGCAGCAGGAAGACCGCCAGCCCTGCGCTGTCGAACAGGCGGTGACCCCGTTCGCGCGGCACCAGCCAACCGTAGATCGCCATCACCAGCAGCGGTAGCAACGCCGGTGGGCCCTTGGTGAGGAAGGCGAGCGCGAATCCCACCCACATCAGCACCAGCCACCCGGCCACCCGCCGCCCCGGGCCGAAGCGCGCTTCGACGAAGGCCCAGACCGCCAGGGTTTCGCTGGCGGCGAGCAGGAAGTCGGTGGTGATCAGCCCGGATGCGCCGAACGGCAGCAGCATCGTGGCGTAGGCGAGCGCGGCCATGTCCTCGGCGCCGGGCGTCAGCCGCCGCGCGATGCGCCAGGCCAGCCATGCGCTCAGCAGGTAGGCCAGTGCCGCCGGCAACCGCGCCGCCCACGGATCCCGGCCGAATGCCGCCACGCTCGCGGCGATCGCCCAGTAGGTGAGCGGCGGTTTGGTCCAGTGCCCGGTCTCGTGGTGACGATGCGGTTCGAGCCAGTCGCCGCTATCGAGCATGTTGAGTGCCACGTTGGTGTAGCGCCCCTCGTCGGGATCCCAGATGCCGCGCATGCCGAGGAAGGTGAAGGCCAGCAGGACCGTCAGCACGCTGATCCAGACGCGACGGCGGGCCGGGCCGTCACGCCAGTGAACGGGCGCGCTATTCCTCGTGCCAGATTTCATGGCTATCCACCAGGACGCGGAGTCGGGCCTGCTCGGCCGCGATGCGCGCCTCCGCCTCGTTCAGTGCGATCTGGCGCTGCATCCGCTCGGCCATCAGCCAATCCGATAACGACAGTTCGCCCAACTGCCAACCACGATGCACGCGCCGGTTGGCGGCACTGCTGGCATCCAGGGCGCGCCGTTGGGCCAGCCATTGGCTGTACCGGGCCTGTGCGGTTTCGACGCTTGTCCCGGCCTCGCGCCGGATGTCGCGCTGCATGGCGGCCGCATCCCCGTGCAGTGCGGCGGCCGTCGCACCATCCCCGGCGGCCGTCGCACTGCGGTACCGGCCTCCTATCGGCACCGACACCACCACGCCGAGCGCCCGTTCGGCACCGCCGCGATCGTTCATCAGGCGCAGGCCGATGGTCGGGTCGGCGAAGCGGTCGGCGCGGCTGCGCGCGGCAAGGGCTTCGGCTTGGGCAGCATCCGCCTCGAGGGCGGCGATCTCGTGGCTCCGCTCGACGATGCGCCGAGCCCAGACCTCAGCGGACTCCGTCAGCTCTTGCGGGACGGTCACTTCAGGAACCCGCTCCGGCAGCGACAACGACGGAAAATCCGTCGTCAGCGCCTGCCGCGCCACATCCACCGCGGTGCTGGCCGCCAGGTGCTGGGCCTCGGTCTGGGCCAGATCCACCCCGAGCAAATCGAGATCCTTTTGTGCGGCATCGCCTACCTGCACCCGGCGGGCCAGCGCAGCGTGCTCTCGCCGCAGAGCCTCCAACTGGCCGTCCATCTCTCTGCGCTGTGCGTCGGCGCGCAACCAGGCCATCCAGTCGTCCAGGAGTCGGCGCGCCGCCTGGTGGCGCGCATCGTCCAAACGCAACTCCGCGGCCAGCACGCCCTGCTCACCGATACTCCGGTCCAACGCCACCTTGCCGGGCAGGCGGAACGCGCGCCCCACCTGCAACTCGTATTCACGATAGTCGCGTCCGCCTCCGGCCTCGTCGATGTTGCGCTGCTGGACGATGGCGCTTGCAGTGACCTCATGAGGACCGGCGGCGCGGGCGCGGGCCTGCGCCCGCGCCGCGTCGACCCGAGCGCGGGCAGCCCGCACTTCGGGCTGCGCGCCGATGGCCTGGGCCACGCGTTGGGGGTCCGGCAACCATTGCGCTGCCTGCGCAGGCAGGACGGCAACGGACAGCAGCACCATAAAGACGATCTTCATCCCAGCCTTCCCATCGCCAGCACGGGTTCGGTCCACCAGCGCACGTCGCGGCAATCCACATGCGTGCGCAACAATTGGAGTACGTCGTCCAGCCGATCGGCCTCCATCACCATCCACAACACCCGCCGCTGGATCCGTCCGCGCACCTGCTCTGCGCTGGAGGCACGGCTGAAGTCGCTGCTGTGGCCCTCGGCATGCAGCAAGGTGAACCCGGGCATCGAGGCATCCGCGCTGATGGCTTCGGTGATGGGCTCTTCCAGCCCCGGCGGAAACAGCACACTCAGGCGCAACAGGCTCATACGGTGGCTCCTTCACCTGGTGCGATGCCGCCACGCGTGCGCCGGCCATCGGGTTGGCCGAAGCGCAAGTACAGCAAAGGCATCAGCAGCAACGTGAGCGCCGTGGCCGATACCAGTCCACCGACCACCACGATCGCCAAGGGGCGCTGGATTTCCGAGCCTGGCCCCGAAGCGAGCAACAGCGGCACCAGGCCCAGTGCGGTAATGCTGGCCGTCATCATCACCGGGCGCACGCGCCGCCATGCGCCCTCGCGCACCACCCTCTGCATCGGCAAGCCCTGTGCATGAAGCTGGTTGAACTGGGTCACCAGCACCAGGCCGTTGAGCACGGCCACGCCGAGCAGCGCGATGAAACCCACCGAGGCCGGCACCGACAAATACTGACCGGACATCCACAGCGCGAGCACGCCACCCACCAGCGCGAAGGGGACATTGCAGAGGATGAGCAGCGCCTGCCTGGCAGAGCCGAACGTCATGAACAGCACCACGAAGATCAAGCCCAGCGCCACCGGCACCACCAGTCCCAGGCGCGCGGCCGCACGCTGCTGGTTCTCGAATTGCCCGCCCCACTGCAGCGAGTAGCCCGCGGGAAGTGCAATCCGCGACGCAACGGCCTGTTTGGCCTCATCCACGAATCCGACCAGGTCGCGCCCGTCGACATTGGCCTGCACCAGGGCGAAGCGTGCGCCACCCTCCCGCCCGATCTTGACGGGACCGCTGCCCGGCTGGATCCGGGCCAGCGCCGAGAGCGGCACCTCGCCGCCCGCGGGCAGGCTGATCCGGACCCGCGTGAAGCGTTCGGCGGACATCCGTACCTCGTCGCCACCGCGAACAAGTATCGGCGTACGCCGGTCCGGCTCGATGACATGCCCCGCCGTCACGCCCTCCACCTGGGAACGCAGCTCATCCTGCACGTCGGCCACCGACAGCCCGAAGCGTCCAGCGGCGGCAGCATCGATGTCGAGCTTGAGGTAGTCCACACCCTCGGTCGTCTGGGTCAGGACATCACGTGCACCCCGCACATCTTCCACGGTCGCCGCCACGCGCGTGGCAAGATCGCCCAGCACTCCAAGGTCGGGACCGAACACCTTGATGGCCAGGTCGCCACGGCTGCCGGTGAGCATCTCCGACACCCGCATCTCGATGGGCTGAGTGAAGCCGTAGTCGATGCCAGGGAACCCGACGAGCGTGCGGCGGATCTGCTCGACCAACCAGGCCTTGTCCGGCTCGCGCCACTCGCTCTTCGGCTTGAGCTTCAGGAACATGTCGGTCTCGTTCAGGCCCATCGGATCCAGGCCCAACTCATCGGAACCGACGCGGGATACGACGTGCTCGACCTCGGGCAGGCTGCGAAGCGCACGTCCAACCGCGATGTCCAGCTCCACCGAGCGCTCAAGCGAAATGGAAGGGGATTTCTGCAACTGCACCAGGATGTCGCCCTCGTCCATGGTGGGCATGAAACTCTTGCCAACGCCCAGATAGCCGACGACGCCCAGCGCCAGTGCCAGCCCCGCACCAGCGAAGGCCAAGCCCGGCCTGACCAGCACCTTGTCCAGCAATGGCCGGTAGAAGCCGTCGATTTTCCGCATCAGCCAAGGTTCGCTGTGCGCATGTTCTTTCAGGACGAACGAGGCGACGACAGGCACGAACGTCAACGACAGCAGCAACGAAGCCCCCAGCGCGAACACGATGGTCAGGGCCACCGGACTGAACAGCTTGCCTTCCAGCCCCTCCAGGGTCAGTAGCGGCAGGAAGGTCAGTACGATGATCAGCATGCCTGCGGCCACCGGCGTGGCAACCTCGCGCGCCGCCGCATAGACCCGGTGCAGACGGGGCAGGTGCGCACCGGCGGCTTGGGGGCCGAGCCGGGCCACGGTGTTCTCGACCACCACCACCGCCGCGTCGACGAGCATGCCAATGGCGATCGCCAAGCCACCCAGGCTCATCAGGTTGGCGCTTTGCCCGGTCGCCTGCATCAGCAGGAAGGTGAACAAGGATGCGAACGGCAGCATGGAGGCGACCACCACCGAGGCGCGCCACTCGCCCAGGAACAGTAGCAGCAGGATCACCACCAGGACGGTGGCCTCCATCAGCGCACGGGTCACCGTTCCAACCGCGCGTTCGATCAACGCACTGCGGTTGTAGAACGGCACGATCCGGACGCCGGCGGGCAGGCTTGACTTGAGTTCCGTTAGCCGTGCCTCGACGCGCGCTATCAGCTGCGAAGCGTCGGTACCCCGCAGCGCGACAACGATGCCCTGTACCGCCTCGCCTTCGCCGTCCTTGGCCACCGCACCATAGCGAGTCAATGCGTCCACCTTCACCCGCGCGAGGTCCCGGATCCTGACCGGCGGCATGCCTGCGCGCACCACGACGTTGCCGATGTCTTCGAGCGAACGTAGTGCGCCTTCGGCGCGCACGATCAGGGCCGATTCCCCAGCCTGCAGGCGACCCGCACCGTCGTTCCGGTTGTTCCGCTCAAGCGCGTCAGCGATATCGCGCAGGCGCAGGCCTGTCGCGGCCAGGCGGACGCGGTCCGGCACCACCACGAAACTGCGCGCATGGCCACCCAGCACATTCACGTCCGCGACGCCGGGCAGAGTGCGCAAGGCCGGACGCAGGGTCCAGTCGAGCAGGCTGCGGCGCTCCTGCAGGCTCAGGTTGCCGCCCTCGACGGTGAACATGTAGACATCCGACAGCGGGGTGGAGATCGGTGCAAGACCTCCGCCGACATCCGCAGGCAGCAGCGGGACGACGTTGCCGTAGCGCTCGGCCACCTGCTGCCTCGCCCAGTAGATGTCTGTCCCCTCGGCGAAATCCAGTGTGATGTCGGCGATGGCGTATTTGGACGTGGAGCGCAACATCACGGCGCGCGGGACGCCCAGCAACTCCATTTCCAGGGGGGCGATAACCCGCGCCTCGACTTCCTCGGGCGTCATGCCCGGTGCCTTGAGCACCATCTTCACTTGGGTGGGCGAGATGTCCGGAAACGCATCGATCGGCAAGCGGGCGAAGGCCAGCATGCCCGCCCCGGCGATGCCGAAAGCGACCAGCAGGACCAGCAGGCGCTGGCGCAGCGAAAATTCGATCAGGCGTGCGAGCACAGCGCTTACTCCGTCGGCGCCAGCGACTTGAGCACGCTGGCGCCCGCGACCACCACCTGCATGCCAGGACGCAAGCCTTTGGCGCTGACCACGGCACGGCTACCGTCGCTGCCTAGCGGCACGACCACCTGCCCGCGGTAGCCGGTCTGCTCGAGGAGATACAACACCTGCTTCTCCCCCTGCGGAAGCAGCGCCGACGCCGGCACCTCCACCGCATCCGCCGGCGCAGGCAGCGACAGCGCCACTTCCAACTGCTGGCCCGGGACCAGGGTGCCGGCGCGCTCCGCGCGTGCGCGGACCCGCAGGCCCTGGCTCAGCGCGTCGGTATCCGCGCCCACCGCCACCACCGTGGCCATGCCCCCATCGGGCAGACGCACGCCGAGGCCGGGCCGCAACTCGCCATGCAGGCCGATGGGCGCGGTGAACACGATATCCAGCCCGGTGCCCCCGGCGACCAAGAACGCTGGGGCCATCGCCTCCATCGCCTGTCCCGGCCTGACGCCGCGACGCAGGATGCGCCCGGTTTGAGGGGCGAGGATCTCGTATTCGCCCGGCATGCCTTCCGCTGGGCGACGCAACTGGGCCAACATGGCGCCGGCCTCCCTCACGCTGGCTGACGCCGCTGCCGATCGCGCTTCGCTCTCGATCCTGCGCGCAGTCGGAATGATGCCCTCTTCGGCCAGCAACGCATCCCGGCGAGCCTGCTGCTGCGCCGCGCCCGACTCGGCATGTGCGCGCGCCAGCGCGCCCTGCACTGCGATGAAATCCCGGCTCTGCACTCGCAGCAACGGCTGCCCGCGCCGCACATGCTCGCCTTCGTCCACAAGCACGCGCGTGACCACGCCGGCAAACGGAACGGTGACCTGGCTACTCGTCGCCAGCGGCGGCATCGCTTCCGCGGGCAGACCGGTCACCGGCACGTCCGTCGCGGCGCGGCTCCGCTCGATCCTGATGCCGAGGTTGCGTTCCTGCTCCTGGGTCAGCCGCACCCTTCCCTGCGCATCGGCGGTGGGCGCAACACTGGCCGCCGGCGCCTCCGCACCATGCGGCCATAGCCACCATGCCAGCAGCGTCACGGCAACCGCCGCAGTTGCCATCCAGTACAGTAGGCGCAGACGCATACGTGCGGATCCTCAAGCCAGTTGCGCATATGCTGGCGGACCAAGCTTGGGGAACGCTTAAGACGGAGGCCGAACGCGTTTTCCCGCGGCAATGAAGGTTCCTGCTGCCCGCCCGCGGAACAGGCGGACCCGACCGCTACAAGGCAGCGAACGGCCCCAGCGTGGCGATGACCTCGCCCTGCTTGAGAGAAAAAACCAGCCGCAAGCCCAGGGCATTGGCCAGCGCTTGCGAAAGCGCCAGCCCCAATCCCGCGTGGCGGCGATCGCCTCCGCGGTCGCGTCCGCGCCAATAGCGCTCGCCGAAATGCGCCACGTCTTCGGCATGCAGGCCGCTGGCCGCATTGGATACGCGCAAACGGTAGCCGTCGGCCTCCTGCCGCAGCCTTACCCGCACCGGTCGCGCGGGGTCTCCGTAGTCCAATGCGTTGTGCAGCAAGTTGGCGAGAATCCGTTCGAGCATGCCGGTATCCGAATGCACCCATGCGCTTGGTGGCGCCTGCAGTTGCACCGGCGGCGCGCCCGGATGCGAGCCGGCGGTGGCGTCAATCAGTTGGCGCAACAGCATGGAGAGGTCCAGCGGATCGGGTTCGGGCGACTCCAGTCCGGATTCCCAACGAGAAAGCGCCAGCAATGCATGGATGCTGCGTTCCATGCGGGCATTCGCGCACAAGGCGGCCTCCATTCCCTTCCGCAATGCCGGCGCGTCGCCTTCGCGTAGCGCGTGTTCGACGGCGAGACGGACCTCCGCCACCGGCGTGCGCAACTCATGGGCCACGTGGCGCGAGAACCGGCGCTCCCGCTCGAGCGCCTGGTGAGAACGCTCCAATGCATCCCGCACCGCGCGCGCGTACGACTGCATCTCACGCGGCAGATGGTCGACGTGAAGCTGGGCCGCCTGGTCGGGCGACATCGCCGCCAACCTACTTCCCTCTTCCGTCATCGTGCGGAACGCATGCCTTACCAGCAAGAGGCACATGGCCACGGCCAGCAGGATGGCAAGCACAATGCCGCCCGCCATGATCCCGTGCATCCGTCGTTCGGTACGGTCCCAGCTTTCGCGCTCGGTTGCCAGCACCAGCCATCCGTCTGTCGATAGCGGCCGGGCGAACGCACGCCCGCGGTGTCCGTCGGGCAGCGTCGTATCGTAATGAATGCTGGCTACGGCCGGCTGCGGCAACGACACCGCACCGCCGGCGCTGTTCCCCGACTTCGTCCGCAGCCGGCCGTTTCCGTCGTAGATCGCGAAGAACTCGGTGTGTCCGCCCAGGTCGTAAGCGGCAAGCAGGGTGTCCATGTCCTCGTGGCCGCGCCGTTCCAGCTGCACCGAGAACGCGCTCGCCCGCGCTTCGAGGAACTGATCCAGACGCTGGTACATCGTCAGGTCCAGCAGCGAATCGAGCGCGACGAAGAGCATTCCAAGCAGCAAGCCGATGCCAAGCGTCAGCCGCCAGAGGAGGCGCCGCTGGAGCGAGGGTGGGGAATTGGCCTCAGGGGATGACATAGCCGAATCCTCGACGCGTTTCGATGACATCCGGCGCCCCCGCTTTCGCCAGCTTGCTGCGCAGGGTACTGAGGATGACTTCGACCACCTTGTCCGATGCCTCGCTCTGGCTGTTGTAGAGCCGATCGAAGATCTGCGCGCGCGTCAGCAGGTGGCCGCGCTCGCGCAACAGCAGTTCCAGCAATGCGTACTCCTTAGGGGTGAGATGGACGTCCTGACCGCGCCAGAGTGCCCGGTGCGAGCGCAGTTCGAGTTCCAGCCCGCCGAGCGCCAGCCGCGTTTCCCCGCCTTCGCGCGGGCGCCTCGCCAAAGCGCGCAGGCGGGCCAGCAACTCATCCAGTGCGAAGGGTTTGACTAGGTAGTCGTCGGCACCCGCATCCAGCGCGGTCACCCGGTCGATCACCTGGTCGCGCGCCGATAGCATCAATACGCGCGCCTGTCCGCCCTTCTGCCGCAGCTCTCGCAGCACATCGATTCCTTCGCGGCGCGGTAGCATCCAATCCAGCACCACGATGTCGTAGTCGTACTGGTCGATGTAGGCCGCGGCGCTGGCGCCGTCCCCCGCATGGTCGCAGGCGTACCCCTCACGCGCCAGACTGGCGGCCAGTGCGTCTGCCAGCGTCGGCGAGTCTTCAACAATGAGGATGCGCATGCGGCCGCTCATTCGTCGTCTTCGGGCTTGCGCTCATCATGGCTTGCGCTGGCAGGACCCTCAAGGATCCCACCGGCCGCGCCCGATTGTTCGCCAGCCGCCAATCCGAAAGGAGATGCAGTCGACCGGCACCGTCCTCCTCACCGGACGACCAGACGCCGAAGAAGGCCGCGACCAGAGGCCCATGGAAAACCCGGACCGGGAGATCCCACACGGGTACGGCGGCTTTCGAGTCCGGGGAGGAAACAGAAGCATTAGCATTCACGGCACGGTTCGGCATGGCGAGGGCGAGGGCGAGGGCGACAGCATGCGCCCTCATGCTTGGTTGACGCTTTGGAAACACGGCAATTCGGCATCCGCCCCATGGACGAGTTCACCGGATACCGGCGCGTGCCCGAGGGCGAATCGGGACCGGGCTTGCGGGGGAGGGCCGGACCGGGGAAGCCGATGGCGCGGCACCCCGTCAGGGCCATAGGCACTGCATCACCGATTGGCGGCCGGCATGCCGCCTGCGGCCTGTCTCCCGATCCCCCAACTGGACATCCGGCGCCGCGGCGTGTACCTAGCGATGGTCGATACCCGGGATGCGAGGGGTATCCAGGGACAGGCCACGCCTGCTTCGGCGCCTTCGACGCGATGGAACCCGACCCATGCTGCACGATATCGACCCCGGTCTGCTCGTCGACGGCCAGCGCGACGGCCTCACGACAGCCGAGGCGGCCGACCGCCGGGAGTGGCATGGCGCCAACGACATCCTGCCGCCCATGCCAAGCGGTGTCTGGCGGCTGCTCGCAGCCAGCCTGTCGGATCCGATGCTGTGATTCCTGGTGGTCAGCGCTGGGCTGTTCGCCCTGGTGGGCGAACGCAGAGAGGCTGTCGTGTTGCCGGTGGCGATCGCGCCGCTGTTCGGCATGGACGCATTCCTGCACGGGCGCACGCAGACCAGCACGGCCGCACTGGCCACTAAATGGAAGGGCGATCTTATCTCGGCGACCCTCGATAACGTGCCCTAATCATTCATACCTATTCGCTGAGCGACGACGTGCGCGTCTGTGCTGGACGAAAATTGTCGCGCCAGCAGCAACTGACATCCCTCGTCGGGATTCAGCATGGTGACTACGAGCAGCGAGCGTCAACGAGGCCGCCACCTAAGGACCATCGCCTGCGCGGCGATACATCTACTTTTCGGGCGTACCTTCGATCAGCTTGATCAGCTCACGCTTCTGCTGCTTGGTTAGCGAGCCCCAACGCAGTAGCAACTTCGCCAGCAGATCGTCATCGGTGTAAAGAAAGGCAGGCGGAATGCCCAAGGCATCGGCCAGTTGCTTGGCCGTGGCCGAGCGCGGTTCATGGACGCCTCGCTCGTACTGGTTGATGCGGGGGCTAGCCACGTCGGGCTCCATACCGGCCAAGACACCCAGCTGAGCCTGCGTCAGGCCTCGGCTCAGGCGGGCCTGTTTAAGGCGCCTGGCGAAATTCGATCGCTTGTCAGCTGATTCGGACACACGGGCCTCGGGTCACATCCTGATGAAAAGGATGGCCGAAGTGCCTGCCGCTGGATACTAAGTTATTCTTAGCATCCATGCAATGCGACCGGCTTCAATGACGCCTCACACGCTGGATGACCTGGGGTTGCCCGGTGCCGTGTACCTGTGGGCCCTGCTCCACGCCCAGCAGCATCGCCTCGCCTTAGCGCCGACGGCAGACTTGGCCATGGAAGCCCTAATGGTCCTGGCCTCGCACCAGATTGTGGCGCTGCCTGAGGATGGATCTGGCTCGGCGATCGGCCAGCGCCAGACCCCCATCGAGGGCATTGCATGGCGGTGGATCTGGCGCGCCTATCACGCCGATAGCGCCCTGCGGGCAGTCGAGGACTTTCTCACCTCGGTGCCTCGTGATGACCTAGTCCTGACCTTGGGCGCGGCGTTGTGGCAACGCCTGGTGCGCGATGAGGCCCAAGCGTTCTATGCCGAGCAACTGGCTCGCTGCCAGTTCGATGCCCACTGGCAGCAGGACATGGCCTTTGCCCAACGCCTCTCAAAGCTGTCGCTCAGTGCTTCGCAATGGCGGTACTGCGCGTGGGCGGCGGTACGCCAGGGTGCCACATTGGCACGCCAAGGCAACCTACCCGCTTCACGGGTACGCGAAGGCATGTATAGGGAGATTTTGCGACGGGCCGCGGCGGTGGCGGCCGGTCGCTACGGCCGCTGTGGCTTCACCCCGCCTTCGGCACAGCCTCCGACGGCGATGGCGCAAGGCCTAGCGTGTCAGTGGTTCAATCTCGGGCCCGCCTACTGGACCGCCTTGCCCAGCACCGAGGCCCTGCAACCGAGATTCGTGACGTCGGGCTAGGCACCCGGATACTTGGGGAGTTTCTCGTTGGGATGCGTGGCTTTCCATCCCTTGTAAGCGGCAGTGCCTCAATTGAGCTCGGTCGAGGCCGAGCGATTCCTCAAGCAGCGCCTGGTTAGACATCGCTTTCCCGCTGTCTGGGCTCAAAACACGCTATTTTTGCTTGCCGCGACAGCAGCGTCGTGCTGGCCTTGGCACAATACTGTGCATGGGCCGCTGTGCAGCGCGGAGCGTCCATAGTGCTGCAACAGGGCGCTCATTCTCGCCGCATAGCGTAAACGCTCCGAAGCGTATTGGCCCGGGGTTCCTTGCAATAACTGACAGTCTTGGCGGGCCCCGTCTTGGATTAGTGGCCCAGCATTGAGACATTGCCAAGAAGCGAACCAACTCGCGCTCAGGGATGACAGGACCCAAAATCACGCGGTCGCCAGTAGAGCTTCCTGCTGCTCGAAGATCATGCAGTTCGTCGCAATGATGGCTTCGTCGATGTCATCGGGATGCAAATGGCCGCCTGGCTTCAGATTCGGCAGTAAGTTAATCAATATGTGATTCATCAGAGTCGTAAAACCCTGCATGGTCATGCCCTGCCCTTCGGGCAGACCATTGTCCGTGCGCGCCTGAACAATGCGCTCAAAGATCATGTCGGCATCGGATGTCAGCCGATAGCCGGCTGCCCACGGCATGGGCGCAAAATGCTCGGTGAAGGACGGGCCGCCGACCGGGTGATGCAGGTGAAGGTCGTAGCATTCCACCGCGGCCTCAAAATCTGTAATTCCAGTAAGCGGCTGGAACACGTAGGTATCCGCCATGTAACGGCCAACAATTTGGCGCTTACCTTCAGCAATGAAGGTGGACGCAAGCGTCTCGAGCTCCGGTTGGCCCACCAGGATACACACGCACTTGATTCGATAGATGCGCCAGAGTTCGTTGTGGACTCCGATCATCAGCTTGAACAAAGAATCGTCCAGGAGCTGGGCCTCATCTAGGAAGATGATGACCTTCTTCTTTTCGGACCGAGATGCCGCCTCAACCAAGCGCCCAACAAACAATTCGCGCCGCTCTTCCGGACTGCGCTTCTTAGTCGGCCGCTTCATCGACTTCAATAAATCGCCCCAGAAAGCACCTTCGGAAATTCCGCCCTTGTGAAACAGAACTTCGGCCGACACCACCCCAACGGAGTTGCCTAACCATTTTTGATAGTTCGTTACGAAATAGTCCACCGCCATGCTCTTGCCTATACGCTGGAGGCCTGGCACTAGTGCGCCGACGAGATTCGAATTAATCCAACCGACGCACACATTGACAAAGGCTTCCAGCGCATTGGTTGGCACGACATAGGTGTCGAGATCTACCGGGTGCATCTTCAGTCTCCTTCCTATCGGAGCTTGATCCAAGCGCTCTTCGCTACTCGCGCTTTTGCATCGCGCTCGCGGCTTGGCATCTGAGGCTCGGCTATCCTGCCAGCCTTTACCAACTGGTTCGTGGCCGACTTGCGCTCTTGTGCTTCACGCTGCCGCAACTCCTTGAACGTCTGCATCATGTCGGTCCCTGGCTTGACGACAAGCTTCTTAAGCTTGTTGGCTCGGCGAACCATCTGTCGTTGCTCTAGCGTATGCGGCGTCAAATGCCAAGGCGGGCCTGCCTTCAGAATGCCGAGAGCGAGCTCTTTGTTCCCCTTTCGCAAGTAGGCGCGGATCAAACGAATATCACCGTCGACATCAACCACGATGCGCACCTTCTTGCTAATCGAATCCGTCATCTTCCGCAGCACGTCATTCGTGTAGCGGGCACTCCAAAGCTCGATGTATGGCGGACGATTGGATTCGCCTCCGCCACGAATCGTCTTGATGTACTCCACCCGCAATAACCTTTGCGCAAGCTCCTCCGGATTTTCGATACGTCTCAACGGTGACGCCGTCTGGCTGTCCCACATGCGGATGTATTCATTGGGGCTACGATTGACAAGATCTTCGTGTGGCTCCGCGTTGTAGTTGGCCAACATAACGTCGATCATTTGATCCAGCTCATCAGAGGTGACGGCATGCTCGCTGGCTGCCTTCAGCGCACGCTCCCGTTCTTCCTTTGAACCCTTTGGATTGAAGCCGATTGGCAAACGGCGGAACCCATGGGTTTCCAGTGTCTGATTCAGACGCTCAATAAATGGACGGGCGATAGGAAACCGCACACGTCCATAATTGATTGTGGCTCCCAACACCGTAGTGAGGCCGCGCATCGTCACTTTCGCAGTATTGGCTTTGGCGCCATCAAAGCACACGAGGTCGACCATACGCCCACGAGCGCGAGGCGCTACACCCGAAGGAAACCCGGCGCCCTCCTTATACGCCAAGTGGGGCAATGTCAGGATCTTGGGTTTCCACGGAGTCATGGCATGCACGAACGAACGCATGACTGATATTGCTGGATAGTTCGTACTCCCCAATCGGTACGCATATCCCAGAATGGCTCTGCTGGCGCGATCGATAAGAATCAACAGCCATAGTCGCATCGGTGTTGTATAGATCCACTCCCCACGCCGCCCGTGGGTCTTGATGACGAAATAAAAGTCGCCGTTATGACCATCATGTTCGGCTTCTTCAAAGGGACGCAATTGCTGCGCCCCCGAAGGTTGAGCCGTCAACGGCGACTCAAAGGCGCCGACACCTTCATCTTCGTTACCATTCTTCGTCGCATAATGCTCCTCGCGCATTCGATCGATGAAGCGCACGAGCGCGCGAGCGCCCTGATCATCCGTATTGAACGGGTATTGGTTCGGGGCACGAACCTTGGCGCATTTCTTAAGGAATTCTGCGCGAATCGCCTTAGCAACGGTCGCAGCAGATTTCCCCCCAGAATTGAGGGCGTACTTCTCGACATACCGGTACAAGCTTTCATGCTCAGCCATGAGCTGCATGAAGGCCCCAGCCAAGCCCTTGGTCTGCGCCGCCAATTCGGGATTGACCGGCGACTTGCGCCTGTACGGAGCAATCGAGACACCAGGAATGAGCGCATGAAATCCATAAATCGTTCCGTTTGGCCGTGCTGTGAGGCATCGACCAAGCATTCGATAGATCTGGCTTTTGGCGTAGCCGTGATTTTTCTTTATGGTGGCAAACGACGTGCCATTCAAATACGCGGTCACAGCCATTTTCCGGCGCCGGTATTCCTCAATGTGATCTTTCGGGATGTCCGACTCGCGTGGCCTATCCCATCTGGTCGTGTCCCGAAGTTCCGGGGCGACGGCCAAGCGCTCGGCGACGCTCATGGTAGGCAGAGGACTGTACTGGAGGCCAATAAGTGGTCTCCGAGATTGGCCTTAACTCGGCCGGCGTGGATCAGGCGGGCGATGTCCATATTCACGCTCCCCTCGAATCGGGAAGCAAATAAAGCAATCAGCTCTGACCAAGCGGCCGTCTTGACCCGCTCCAAGTGCGCTACGATGGCTGTCGCCATCTGGTCGTCCGAGTGCTGCTCCATAGCGACGAACGGCTGCAGTTCCTTGAGGTTGCGTACGTAGGTCGCCCGGCTACGCATATCGGCTGCTTGCCATATCTCGCATTTAAGTTTTGATGCCTCGATCGACCGCTTCAGAAGATCTAACGGACATGCCTTGTCGCGGGCCAACGCTACGTCATGTAGCACTACACCGGATTGTCTGCCGGAACTGCGCCTCACCCAGAAATCGAGGGGGCGCCGTTTGCCCTCCAAGGGCAATAGTTCGATGTAAATTGGCGGCCGCTCGCAAAACCAAACGACGTCGGGGTCGAACTCGATCAACAGCCACGAGTCGTACTGATTCGGGCCTATCAGCTGGACCTGGCGCCTAGCCTTTCCCGACCAGGCCACGAAGACATTTGAGCGCCGGAACTCGGCGTCGCTGATCTTCCGCGGCTTAAACTGCGGACCGGCATCGACCACAAGCGTGCCCCCGGTTTGACCCGCAGAAAGGGATACAGACTTCTGTCCGCAATGTCAACCGCAACTCTGTATCTATAAGTTCCTATGTCGCTGTTTTTATTCGATTTAATCAGGGGCGATGTTATGAATGCGGACAGCTCGTCCGGAAACCGCATGGGTCCAAGTCCTTGATCTGCCCAATGTACATGCCTGCCGAAGCCGCCTCGGCTGTGTCCCCGACAGTCGGCCAACGACTTCCACCTCTGCCCAATCGTGTAAGCACAACCTCTGCTTCCGACTGCAGGATCGCTCAGCATCGTCCCGTTCCACATCGAGTGGCCGGATCGGGCGGCAGACCCTTCCTCCCGGACCCAACTCGGGCATGGCCCGGCTTGACGACCGTGAATACCTGTGTATATTGACTATGCACACGTGATTCGAAGGATCGCATGCCTACCGAACTCCTGCTGTCCCCGCACTCGGCCACGCCCATGTATGCCCAGATCGTGGAGCAGGTCGTCGCCAAGGTGATGACGGGGGAGTGGAAGGCTGGCGATGCCCTGCCCTCCATCCGCGAGCTGGCCGGCAACAGCCAGGTCAGCGTGATCACCGTCAAGCGCGCCTACCTGGAACTGGAACGGGCGGGCGTGATCGTCACGCGCCAGGGCAAGGGATCTTTCGTCGCCGACACACTCGACGCCACGCAGGCCCTCGCCACCGAAGAATTCCAGCTGCAGTTGAAGGGATTGCTGGACGCGGCCAGGAAGCTGGCCCTCAGCCCACGCGAGATCCTGGATCGGGTCGAACAGGCGCTGTCCGACCCGCCGCACACCGCACAACCGCCCACCGACCCCACCGAAAGGAAGCCGAAATGAGTTCCGCCATCGCGTTGAAAGGCGTGCACAAGCAGTACGACGGGTTCGCCCTGCGCGACATCCAACTGGAACTGCCGGTCGGCCAGGTCATGGGCCTGGTCGGCGTGAACGGCGCAGGCAAGTCGACCCTGATGCGCCTGCTGATGGGGCTCATCCGCGCCGACGGCGGCGAGGTGGAAGCGCTCGGGCAGCCCCTGCCGCAGGCGCAGGTCGCGGTGAAGCGGGACATCGGCTACGCATCGGATGACATGCGCCTGTACCCGGGCCAGACGCTGCGCTGGCACATGGATTTCATCCGCCGCATCTATCCCGGCTGGGATGAGCGCTACGCCCAGGATCTGCTCACACGGTTCGACCTGCGCGAGCAACAGAAGCTCGGCGGCTTTTCCCACGGACAGCGCGTCAAGGCCTTGCTGCTGCTGGTCTTCGCCCGCCATCCACGCCTGCTGCTGCTGGACGAGCCGACCACGGGGCTAGATCCGGTCGCAAGGGGCGAAGTGCTCGAAGCGTTGGCCGACGTGCTGCGCGACGAACAACGCTCGGTGCTGTTCTCCTCGCACAACACCGCCGACATCGAGCAGATCGCCGATACGATCACCTTCATCCATGGCGGCGGCATCGTTGCCTCGCGTGACAAGGAATCGTTCCTGGACAGTTGGCGCCGCGTGCTGTGTCAGGGCGAGTGGACCGACGGCATTCGGCAGTTGCCGAGCGTGGTCACGGCACGCAACAGCGCGCCTATGATCGAACTGAAAATCGGTGGCTTCGACGACGCGACGCTGCCGGCCTTGCAGGCGCGTGGGCTGACGGTGAAATCGGTCGAGCCGATGTCGCTGGAAGATATTTTCGTTACCACCGTTCGGGGGAGCAGCATTCCATGAGCTGGTTTGCATCCGATGCAGCAATGGTCTGGAAGCTGGTCGTCAAAGACTGGCAGGTGTATCAGAAACAATTGGCCGGTTTCGTCGCCGGCATGTTGCTCGCGCTCGGATTGGTCGGCATGGGGACGCCGCTGATGGCGTCGGCCGGCGCGCTGCTGTTGTTGGTGCAGCTGCTGGTCGTGGGGACGTACGCGATTCAGTCGTCGATCATGGCCGAGCGGAAGCTGCAGACCGTGCCGTTCATCATGAGCCTGCCGGTGACGCCGATGGACGTGTACTGGGGCAAGCTGCTCGCCAATCTGGTGATCTATCTGGTGCCGTTCCTGCTGGTCACCGGTGGCTTGCTGGCGCTGATCCTGAGCACGCCACGGCCTGACGGCGCCGTGCCCTGGCTGGCCGTGGTCGCGCTGTTCATGCTGACGATTTTCTGCGTGTCGCTGTGCGTGGCGATTGCGGTCGAATCGGAAGGCTGGAACATCTTCGCCATCCTCGCGCTGATGACGCTGATCGGCCCGTTCCTATACTGGGTGAGCCGCCTCGACGGCATCGTCCAGTATCTGAAAGCCGACGACATCGTCTGGAGCGCGCCCGTGCTGGGCGTGCTGGCGGCCGAAGTGACGGTGATCGCCGTCGCGATCCTCGTCACCAGCTGGATCCACGCCCGCAAGGCCTCCTTCCTTTAGGGCATCGCCATGCAGGCCGAGGACCGCCTCCACTACATGGACCATCTGCGGGCGCTGGCCATGCTGGCCGGCGTCCTGTTCCATGCAGCGCTGGCCTACAGCCCCCTGATGCATCCGATCTGGCCAACGGCCGATACGGGGCGATCCATTGTCGTCGATGGCGCCGCCTGGTTCCTGCATCTGTTCCGCATGCCGCTGTTCTTTGTCGTCGCGGGCTTCTTCGCGGCCTTGCTGGTGGCGCGCCGCGGCCTGGGAAGCCTGTTCCGCAACCGGTGCGCGCGCGTGCTGCTGCCGCTGCTGCTGTTCCTGCCCCTGGTCACCGCCAGCATGTACGGGCTGACACAGCACGCTGCTGCCACGGTCCTGCATCCATCGCCGGTGCTGGCCTGGCTGCGTGCCTACATCGATCAGCACGACACGATGCCGTTCGTGCCCGGCTGGGCGCATCTGTGGTTCCTGTTCTACCTGATGCTGTTCACGGTGCTTGTCTGGGTTGCGTCCGCGCTGGAACTGCGGCGCATCGGCGACTCGCTCGCGTCGCTGCCGGCGGCCCTGATACCCGCCGTGCTGCCGGTGTGGCTGGCGCTGCCGTTGGTCTGGGCCGGTGTCCCCTGGCCTGCGCCCGACGCCCTGCTCCCGTCACTGTGGGCGCTGGTGTTCTTCGGGACGTACTTCGCGCTGGGCTACGGCATGTACACGCGCGCCGACCTGCTCGATCGCCTCCGTCCGCTGTCGTCATGGCTGCTGTACGGCGCGGTCGCGGCCTATGCGCTGCTGTTCTGGTCGAGCCGTGGCTTCACCGCGGCGGTCCGGCCCTCGTCCTGGGGACACGCCCTGCTTCAGGCGTATGCGGGGTGCTGGTTGACGCTGTGGTGCGTGCTCGTGGCGAGACGATGGCTGGACGTGAGGAACAGGACCCTGCGCTGGCTCGCCGACGCCTCGTACTGGGTGTACCTGGTGCACCTTCCGGTGCTGTTCGCGATCCAGTACGGGCTGCTGGACATGCGACAGCACTGGAGTGTCAAGTTCGCACTCGCCACCGTGTGCACGCTGGCGGTTTCGTTTGCCAGCTATCAGGCGTTGGTGCGGCATACGCTGATCGGCAGGCTGCTCGACGGGAAACTCACGGTCACGGCGCGTCGTCCTGCGACGGCGTCTGATGCGATCTTTCCAGTGCCGGACCCGCAGGTGGACATGAAGGAGCGTGATGCATGAAACGTTGGCTGCGATGGCTGTTCCGCGCGGCCGGCGCGTGCCTGGCACTGTTGGCGCTGGCCGTGTCGGCGGTGTACCTGGTGCCGGTGCATCCGACCGTGGCCCCCATTCAACCGCGTGCGGACACGCAATACTGGCGCATGCAGGGTGGCTACCGCATCGCCTACACGAAACTGGCGCCGCCGGCCGACGTTCCCCGCGCCATGCCGGTCGTGTTCCTGCACGGCGGACCGGGCGGCTACGTGCACTCGTCGGTCATCAGGGCATTGCGGCCGCTGGCCGACGCCGGACATGAGGTCTACCTCTACGACCAGCACGGCTCCGGTCTTTCGGACCGCCTCCTCCACCCCAAGGACAGCGGATTCAACGATCAGATCGACGATCTCCGGGAAATCATCTTCCGGCATCTCGGCACCCGGCGCGTGGCGTTGATCGGGCATTCGCACGGCGCCCGCGTCGCGGCGTACTACGCAGCCCGGTACCCGGGCACGGTCACGCGCCTGGTGTTGAGCGCACCCGGGAACCTGGAGCCTGCGCAGTACGATGATCAGGGACGCGCCGTGGTGGAGTCGCGGTTTCCCGTTCCTGAGGCGCTGGATTTCCGTCCGCCGGATGCGGAGCAGTACCGCCGCGACACGGCATTGTCGGCGATGCCGCCCAAGGTGATCCTGGCGCAGGCGATCGCCATGGCCTTCAACGTGAAGACCGTATCGGACACGGAAGCGGATGCCGCGTTGAATACGCTGGCCGCGCGCTTCACCCGCAACATGGTCTGCGATCCGCGCAACGTGCAGCCCGAAGAAGGAGGCGCGGGACTGTATGTACGCACCGGTGCGAACTGGTTCGGCGATGTCGCCGATCCCCGTCCGCAGATGCGCCGCTTTCCGGGCAACGTGCTGGTACTGCAGGGACAGTGCGACTTCATGCCCTACGCCGAAGCGTACGAGTACGTGGACCTGTTCCCCAACGCGCGTTACCGGTTCGTCGCCGGTGCCGGGCACATCCTGTGGTGGGAACAGCCTGAAGCGTATGCGCAGGCGATCGAGGCCTTCCTCGCGGAAGACGCCCGGACGCCTTAGCGCGGAAGCGTGTGGCGCCGCCGGAGCTTCCCGGGCAGCGCATGAATGCCGCCGCCTCAGCGGAACTCGAACAGTTCGTGCTGCAACCGGTCTTCCGCCACGCCGGTTTCGCGCATCAGCTGGCGCACCTGGTCCAGCAGGCCCTGCGGACCGCAGAAGCTGATCTGCACGCCGGACGCGCCCGCGCGCTCGACCCGTTGCGCGAACTGCTGGCGGAACCCCGCCGACGACGGCCCCGTCGCGATGTCGATCAGGTCCACCCCACGCGCACGCGCCATGCCCGGCAGATCCACGGCCTCGGGAAGCTGGCGGCCCGGGGTGAAGAAATGGAAGAACGTCACGCCGTCCAGCCCGGTCGCATCGGCGTCGTGAAGCCACGCGATAAAGGGCGTCACGCCCACGCCGCCGGCGATCCATATCTCCTTCCGCCCTGCAGGCACTCGCTTGAACCGGCCGAACGGTGCGTAGACCTGCGCCACCATTCCCGGCCGGGCCTCCTTCACCAGCCGTTCCGTGTAATCGCCCAACGAACGCACCGTGAAGGCGATCCCGCCATCGGCGTCCCCCGCGCTGGCGATGGTGAACGGATGCGGCTCGCGCAAGCCCTCGTGCTCGAAGGACACGAACGCGAACTGCCCCGCAAGGAAGGGAATGCGCCGGCCTTCCGGCACCAGCTGCAGATGGACGGCACTGCCGTTGGCCGACACGGCGCGCAGGCGGTATCGGGCATGCCGCGAGAACAGGGGATACAGCACCAGCTTGTAGGCCGCCCCCATCACACCCAGCAACGACAGCACGGCCAGCCATGCGCCCGCCGGGCTGGCCAGCACGATGGGCGACTTGAAACTGGCCCAATGCGCGATGACGATCAGGAACAGCGGACCGGACAGCTTGTGCCACCACCGCCAGGTCCGGTACGGGATCTTGCGGTTCAGTGCCAGCAACACGATGAGCATCAGCGACACGAAGCTGAGTTGCCGGACGAGCCGCGTCACCGCTCCGGGCAGCGGCAGGATGGCCGCGGTCTCCCATGCCGGCGTGCCCGCCTTGAAGACCAGGTGGACCGACGCGAACACCAGCGCCCACACCCCGAGCCACTTGTGCGTCTCGTAGACGCGGTCCAGACCGCCGAACAGCGATTCGACCGCCTTCCAGCGTGCTCCCAGGACGGCCGCAAGCGCCATCAGCGATACGGCCGCGACACCCGAACCCAGGCTGAGCATCGCCGTGGTCGGCCAGGTGCTGCCGGGAACCGCCGATGCCGTCAGGCCGAAACTGGCCAGTACCACGGGAATGATCAGGGAACGCGAACCGAGCCGCATGTCAGGTCCGTCCAATCAAAGGGCCAGACCGATTATGGTGGCCCGTGCAGCCAGCGCGCGTTGATCCGGATCAACCCCGTGAACCGCGCTCAGGACTTCCGGTTCTGCCGATACCAGGCCACGGCCCCCAGCAGCCCCAGCTGCCCATGCTCCACCCGCCACACCGGCACCCGTTCCAACTGCTCGGTCATCACGCCCTTGTTGAGGTAGCGCTGCAGGAAACGGCCGTCGTGCAGGAACTGCGGTATATGCGCGGTCACGCCGCCGGCCAGGTAGACCACGCGCGCGCCGAAGATGATCGCCAAGTCGCCGACCACGCTGCCCAGCCAGCCGCAGAACGTTTCCAGCGTTTCCCGCGCAAGCGCGTCCGACGCCGCAGCGGCCACCAGCGCACCGGCATCCGCATGCACGGGCGAGGCCCCGCGCAGTTCGCACAGGCAGCGGTACAGGTTCATCAGGCCAGGGCCGGACAGCACATGCTCGTTGTGCAGGTAGGGGCGGTCCCGCAACAGCAGGCGCACGATATCCAGTTCCAGCGCATTGCCGGCCGCCAGCGACGCCTGGCCGACTTCCGTCGGCAGTACCCGCGGCGGCTGGCCCTCGATCCAGACCGCAGCGCCCAGCCCGGTGCCCGGACCGATCACCAGTGCCGGCGATGAGGCGTTCGACGCGATCGACGGGGTCAGCGGCGACAGCGTATCGGGCGCCAGCGTGGGCACCGCATTGGCCACGGCTTCGAAATCGTTGATCAGCTGCACCCACGCCAGCCCGGCGCCCGCGCGCGTCTGTTCCACCGACACGGGCCACGGCAGGTTGGAATTGATCAGCCGGTCGCCTTCGAGCACGCCGGCGATGGCCACGACCGCGCCGTGGCACGGCGTGCCGGCCGCATAGTCGTGCAGGATGTAAGCCAGGTCCGGATGGTCGGCGCAGGCGTAGCGGCGGTAGTCGTGGATCTCGTTGCCGCCGTCGGCGTCGATCCAGCCGAGCCGTGCATAGGTACCGCCGACATCCGCCACGATGATGCGGGTGGAAACCGGGGCATCCTGGGAGGAATCCGTGTGATCGCCTGTCGGCACCCTGCCCCTCATTGCCGTGCCTGCCATGCGAATACCACGCTACCCAATGCCTGAAGTACGCGCCAAGGATAGCGTGTCGTCGCCTGATCCGGGCACCACCCGGTGCAGCACACGGCGCAACTCACCCTACGTAAACGTACGCTCGCGGGCCATGGCGTATCATGCCGGCATGTCCCGCTTCGCCCCCCTGCTCCGTGCCCTGCTCTGCCTGGTGCTGCTGCTCAATGGCACGGCGTATGCGCATGCCGCCACGCGCATGGCGATGAGCGGCATGGCGGCGATGGAACAGGCACACGACGATGCGCCCCCGTGCCACGAGGGCATGGACATGGCGATGCCGATGGACGAGGAAGGCGCCAATCCCTCCGGCCACCCCGACGGCGATGCGGGCCTGCCCGATTGCTGCAAGGCAGGCAGCTGCGATGGGTTCTGTACCCAGCACGCGCCCGCGCTCGCATGGCCTTCGTCGTTGCCTGCGCAACGGTACGCCCGGACCGAAGCACCGGCTTACCACGCCGCCGCCCAAACCTCCGCGCGTCTTTCGCACCGCCACCGACCTCCCATCCTGGCGGCCTGACGCCGCAAGCCGGGCGCGCACCTACGCGCCGGTTACCTCACACGACGGACGGCGCCTGCCGCGCGGGCGGCCGTGCGTCCTGACCGACAGGATACGTTTGCATGAAACACGATGAACCCACCGCGGGACGCCTGGGCGCGTTCCGTCCCACCCGCCGCCAGTTCGTCACCGGACTGGCCAGCGGCAGCGCCGCGCTCGGCCTGGGGCTGGCGCGCCTGCCCGCATCCGCCGGCACGCCTGCGCGCCGCGGTGGCGCCGCACAGATGGCCGGCACCGCGTTCGCCCTGAGCATCGGCGCGATGCCGGTCGACATCACCGGCCGCCGCCGGCCCGCGATCACCGTCAACGACAGTCTGCCCGCGCCCACCCTGCGCTGGCGCGAAGGCGATACGGTCACCGTGCGCGTCAGCAACCGCCTGCGCGACATGACCTCCATCCATTGGCACGGCATCCTGCTGCCGTCGAACATGGATGGCGTGCCGGGCCTGAGCTTCAACGGCATCGGACCGGGCGAAACCTTCCAGTACCGCTTCCAGCTGAAGCAGTCGGGTACCTACTGGTACCACAGCCACTCGCTGTTCCAGGAGCAGGCCGGCCTGTACGGCGCCCTGATCGTGGACCCGCGCGATCCGCCGCCGTACCACCACGACCGCGAGCACGTGGTGCTGCTGTCGGACTGGACCGACCTGGATCCGGCCTCACTGTACCGGCGCATGAAGAAGATGCCGGAGCACGACAACTACTACCAGCGCACGCTGGTGGATTTCGTGCGCGACGCGCGCCGCGACGGACTGAAGGAGACCCTCGAGGACCGCGGCATGTGGGGACGCATGCGAATGACACCCACCGACATCTCCGACATCAATGCCCATACCTACACCTATCTGGTGAATGGCGCCTCGCCGGACGGCAACTGGACGGGCCTGTTCAAGCCCGGCGAGAAGGTGTTGCTGCGCTTCATCAACGGCAGTGCGATGACCTACTTCGACGTGCGCATCCCGGGCCTGAAGATGACCGTCGTGGCCGCCGACGGGCAGTACATCCACCCGGTCAGCGTGGACGAGTTCCGCATCGCGGTGGCCGAGACCTTCGACGTGTTGGTCGAGCCCACGGGCCAGGAGGCCTTCACGATCTTCGCGCAGGACATGGGCCGCACCGGCCATGCGCGCGGCACGCTGGCCATCCGCGACGGACTGGAAGCGCCGATCCCGGCGCGCGATCCGCGTCCGCTGCTGACGATGGCCGACATGGGCCACGACATGGGTGGCCACGGCGCACACAAGGGCATGGAGGGAGGCTGCGGTGCGATGATGGGCGAAGGCGGCTGCGGCGCGAACATGGGCGCCATGGACCACAGCGCGCACGGCGCGCCGTCGAACGCACCGAACCATCCCGCCGGCGAAACCGGCAATCCGCTGGTGGACATGCAGTCGTCGGCCAGCGAACCGAAACTCGACGATCCCGGCATCGGCCTGCGCGACAACGGTCGCCAGGTACTGACCTACGGCGCCATGCGCAGCCTGTTCGACGATCCGGACGGACGCGAACCCGGGCGCACCGTGGAACTGCACCTGACCGGTCACATGGAGAAGTTCGCCTGGTCGTTCGACGGCATCCCGTTCGCCAGCGCGGAACCGCTGAAGCTGAAGTACGGCGAGCGCATGCGCATCGTGCTGGTCAACGACACGATGATGCAGCACCCCATCCACCTGCATGGCGTGTGGAGCGACCTGGAGGATGCGGACGGCGGTTTCCAGCTGCGCAAGCACACCATCGACATGCCACCCGGCACGCGACGCAGCTACCGCGTGCGCGCCGACGCGCTGGGGCGCTGGGCCTTCCATTGCCACCTGCTGTACCACATGGAAGCCGGCATGATGCGGGAAGTGAGGATCGAGGCATGAGCACCTTCTCCTCCGCCCCGCTCCGCCTCACTTTGGTCCTCGCCGCCATGCTCGGCGTCGCTGCGCCCGCCATCGCGCAGCACCACGACCATGGGCAGCATGCGACGCAGGCGCAGCCCACCTCCACGCCTGAAGAGCACGCGCATCATGACCACGGCGCCATGTCCAAAGCCACGCCCGTGGCAGCATCCGCTGCGCCGCGCGAACCGATCCCCGCCGTCACCGCGGAGGACCTGGCAGCCGCGTTTCCCGACATCGACCACCACGCCATGCAGCACGCACCCGCGTTCAACCACAAGGTGACCTTCAACCGGCTCGAAGCGTGGGACGCCGACGAAGGCACCGGCCAGGCCTGGGAAGGCGTGGCGTGGTTCGGCACCGATACCGACCGCCTGTGGCTGCGCAGCGAAGGCGAGCGCGTCGGCGGCCATACCGAAAGCGCCGACCTGGAAGCGCTGTACGGACGCAGCGTGTCGCCCTGGTGGGACGTGGTGGCCGGCGTGAGGCACGACTTCAAGCCCGGCGACGCACGCAGCTGGGCCGCGTTCGGCGTTCAGGGCATGGCGCCGTACCGTTTCGAAGTCTCGGCGACCGCCTACGTCGGTGAAGGAGGACAGGTCGCCGCCAACGTCGAGGCCGAGTACACGCTGCGCATCACCAACCGCCTGATCCTGCAGCCGCTGGTCGAAGTGGACCTCGCCGCGAAAGACGACCCGGCGTACGGCACCGCGCGCGGATTCACCGGCATCGAGACGGGCCTGCGCCTGCGCTACGAGGTGACGCGCCGTTTCGCGCCGTACGTTGGTGTGGTGCACGAACGCGCGCTCGGCGACACCGCCGATCTGCGCCGCGCCGAAGGCGAACCCACGCGCGACACCCGCGTCGTCGCGGGCGTCCGCATCTGGTTCTGACGGAGGACACCATGGAACCTGTCATTGCCCTGCCCCGCCTGCTCCTGCCGTTGCTCGTCGTCACCCTCGCCGCCTGCTCGCAGGCGGTGCCTGCACCGGTGGAGAGCGCACGCGCCGCGATGGCGGCGCCTGCGCCTGGCAAGACGGTGGCCCCTGCCGCGCCGGAGATCACCGTCCATCGCGATGCCTACTGCGGCTGCTGCCACCTGTGGGTGGAACACCTGCGCACCGCAGGTTTCGATGTGGAAGACCGCGTGGAGGACGCGATGAGCCCGGTCAAGGACCGGCTGGGCATCCTGCCTGAGCACGCCTCCTGCCACACCGCCGAAGTGGACGGCTACGTGATCGAAGGCCATGTGCCGGCCGCCGACATCCGCCGCCTGCTGCGCGAGAAGCCGCCGATCCGTGGCCTGGTCCTGCCCGGCATGCCGGTCGGTTCTCCCGGGATGGAGGTGGAAGGCGTCGATGCGCCTGCCTACACCGTGCTGGCATTGAACCGCGACGGCAGCACCACGCCCTACGCGGAACATTCGCCGTGATCCGGAAAGGGCGGCACGGACGCCGCCCGACCCCTTGACTCTGGAGCGTACTCCAGGGTGCAGACTGCAGGTACTTCAAGGAGTCCCCGCATGAACATCGGACAATTGTCCCGCCGCACCGGTGTCCCCATCGACACCGTGCGCTACTACGAAAAGCAGCGTCTGCTGCCCCCGCCCACCCGCAGCGCCAGCGGCTACCGGCATTACGAGGCCGACGACGTGCTGCGACTGAACTTCATCCGCCGCGCCAAGGTGCTGGGTTTCACCCTGGACGAGATCCGCGACCTGCTGGCGCTGAGCAGCGCACGCGACGGCGACATGGCCGCCATCCGCGCCGCCGCGGCCGACAAGCTGGCCGACGTGGAGCGGCGCCTGGCGGAACTGACCCGCATGCGCGACGGCCTGAGGACGCTGGTGGAGGCCTGCCCCGGCCACGGCGCGCTGGATCAATGCCCTATCGTCGGTGCACTGGGAGGTGAGGCATGAACCACACGCCCCACTCCCTTGGCGACCGGCCCGCGCCGCCCACCGCGACACACGCGTGCTGCAGCGGCCATCGCGATGCGCCCAAGGCCGACGACGGGCGCGTCCTGGATCCGGTCTGCGGCATGCGGGTCGATCCCGCCACCACCCCGCATCACGCCGGACATGCGGGCCAGACCTATCACTTCTGTTCGGCCGGATGCCGCACGAAGTTCGTCGCCGACCCCGCACGCTATCTGCAGCCTTCCCCGCAGGCGGCCGCTCCGCAGGCGCCGCCCGGCACGCAGTACACCTGCCCGATGCACCCGGAGATCGTGCAGGACGGCCCGGGCACGTGTCCGCTGTGCGGCATGGCGCTGGAACCGATGCTGCCTTCGCTGGAGGAAGAAGAGAATCCGGAGCTGACCGATTTCCGCCGGCGCTTCTGGTGGACGCTGCCGTTCAGCGCGGCCACGCTGCTGCTGGCCATGGGCGGCATGTACCTCGACATCATCCCGCCCACCGTGCGCATCTGGCTGGAATTCGCCTTCAGCACGCCGGTCGTGCTCTGGGCCGCCTGGCCCTTCTTCCAACGCTGGGCGCAGTCCATCCGCCACCGCAGCCCCAACATGTGGACGCTGATCGGCACCGGCGTGGGCGCCGCCTACGGCTACAGCGTGGTGGCCGTGCTGGCGCCGCAGCTGTTCCCGCCCTCGTTCCGCGACCACGGCCATGTCGGGGTGTACTTCGAAGCCGCCGCAGTGATCGTCTCGCTGACCCTGCTGGGCCAGCTGCTGGAACTGAAGGCGCGCTCGCAGACCTCCGCCGCCATCCGCGCCCTGCTGGGCCTGGCGCCGAAAACGGCGCGGCGCCTGCGCGAGGATGGCGAGGAAGAGGATGTCGAACTGTCGCATGTGCACGTCGGCGACCGCCTGCGCGTGCGGCCCGGCGAGAAGGTGCCGGTCGATGGCGTGGTGGTGGAAGGCCGCAGCCATGTGGACGAATCCATGCTGACCGGCGAACCGATGCCCGTGCCGCGCGCGCCCGGCGACCATGTCATCGGCGCCACGCTCAACGGGGCGGGCAGCCTGGTGATCCGCGCGGAGAAGCTGGGCAGCGACAGCGTACTGGCACAGATCGTACAGCTGGTCGCGCAGGCGCAGCGCACGCGCGCGCCGATGCAGCGGCTGGCGGACCGGGTGTCGTTCTGGTTCGTGCTGGCCGTACTGGGCGCGGCCCTGGCGACCCTGCTGGGCTGGGGCCTGTTCGGCCCTGAGCCGTCATGGACGCATGCCGTGCTCAATGCGGTGTCGGTGCTGATCATCGCCTGTCCCTGCGCGCTGGGGCTGGCCACGCCGATGTCGGTGATGGTGGCCAGCGGTCGCGCCGCACAGTCCGGCGTGCTGTTCCGCGACGCGGAGGCGATCGAGACCCTGCGCAAGGTCGACACGCTGATCGTCGACAAGACCGGCACCCTGACCGAAGGCCGACCGGTCTTCAGCGGCGTGCACGCACTGGTGCCGTTCGATGAGGACATGGTGCTGCGTCTGGCCGCCAGCCTGGATGCCGGCAGCGAACATCCGCTCGCACAGGCCGTCGTGCAGGAAGCGCGCCGTCGCGGACTGACGCTCTCGCCGGCGCAGGATTTCGAATCCGGCAGCGGCATCGGCGTGCGCGGCCGTGTCGACGGCCACCGGCTCGCGTTCGGCAATGCCGTGCTGATGCAGGAGGAACGGGTTCCGGTGCAGGCACTGGAGGCGCATGCCGGCCGCGCCCGCGGGGAAGGCGGCAGCGTGATGTTCCTCGCGGTCGACGGCGCGCCCGCCGGCAGCATCACGGTGGCCGATCCGGTGAAGGCCAGTACGCCGGAGGCCCTGCGCGCCCTGCGCGAGGGCGGCCTCCGCATCGTGATGGCCACGGGCGACAGCGAACGGACCGCGCATGCGGTCGCCGCGCGACTGGGCATCGAGGAGGTCCACGGCGACGTGCGCCCCGCCGACAAGGCGGCCCTGGTGGCGCGCCTGAAGCAGGCCGGGCACCGGGTCGCCATGGCCGGCGACGGCATCAACGATGCCCCCGCCCTCGCCGCGGCCGATGTCGGCATCGCCATGGGCACCGGCACCGACGTGGCCATGTCCAGCGCGCAGGTCACGCTGGTGAAGGGCGACCTTCGCGGCATCGCGCGGGCCAAGGCGCTGTCCGAGGCCACCGTGCGCAACATGCGGCAGAACCTGGCGTTCGCCTTCGTCTACAACGCGCTGGGCGTGCCGGTGGCAGCGGGCCTGCTGGGCCTGTTCGGCGGACCGCTGCTGTCGCCCATGCTGGCGGCGCTGGCCATGAGCCTCAGTTCCGCCTCGGTGGTCGGCAACGCCCTGCGCCTGCGGCACGCGGCGATCTCCGGCGGCTGAAACGCATGCGGCCGCCCGAGGGCGGCCGCATGTCGATGCGCGGGCGCTTACTTGACCTTGGCGTAGGTCGCCTTGAGGGCCACGCCGCTCATGATGTTGCCTGCGTAGCATTCGTAGTGGGTGGCGCTGCGGAACTCGTTCTTCTTGAAGTAGCTGACGATGTCGATCACGGCATTCGCACCGCGGTCCTTGGCGCCTTCCTGCAGGGCCTTCAGCGCCGACAGCGCCACCCAGTTGCAGGACTCCACGTCCGACTTGCCCACGCCGTTGGTCTTCTTGTTGGTGACGTCCTCGCCCATCCGGGCGGCCACGGCAGGCGTCTTTTCTCCGGCCAGGTAGAAGCGCACGCTGCCATCGATGCCGGCGGCCTTGGCCTGCGGCGAGTCGATCAGCTCACGCAGCGGAAGTTCCAGGCGCGTATCGGCGGCAAAGGCGGTCGGGGCGGTGAGCAGGGCCAACGCGGCCGTGGCGAGAATTCGTTTCATGGTGGGCTCCTTGGGATAGCGGGTTTCAGTCTTTCCAGCGCTTGAAGATGATCGATGTATTGATGCCGCCGAAGGCGAAGTTGTTGTTCATCACGTAGTCGGTCTGCAGTTCGCGACCCTCGCCGGTGATGTAGTCCAGGTCGGCGCAGCGCGGGTCGCGCTCCTCCAGGTTCAGCGTGGGGGCGAACCAGCCCTCGCGCATCATCTCCAGTGTGATCCAGGACTCGTAGGCGCCGCAGGCGCCCAGCGTGTGGCCGACGTAGCTCTTCAGCGAACTGATCGGCATGCGCTGGCCGAACACCGACGCGGTGGCCGTGGTCTCGGCGATGTCGCCGTGGTCGGTCGCCGTGCCGTGCGCGTTGACGTAGCCGATCGCATCCGGCTGCAGGCCCGCGTCTTCCAGCGCCAGCCGCATCGCCTGCGCCATCGTGTCGGCGCTGGGCTGGGTGACGTGCTGGCCGTCGCTGTTGGTGCCGTAGCCGACGATCTCGCCCAGGATGGTCGCACCGCGCGCGAGCGCATGTTCCAGGTCTTCCAGCACCAGCGTGCAGGCGCCCTCGCCCAGCACCAGGCCGTCGCGGTGGGCGTCGAACGGACGCGGCGTACTGTCCGGTTCGTGGTTGCGCACGCTGGTGGCGAACAGAGTGTCGAACACGGCCGCCGCCGTCGCATCCAGCTGCTCGGCGCCGCCGGCGATCATCGCCACCTGCTTGCCGCTGCGGATCGCCTCGAAGGCCGAGCCGACGCCCTGGCTGCCCGACGTGCAGGCGCTGGACGTGGTGTAGACGCGTCCGGTCAGGCCGAAGAACACGCCGATGTTCACCGGCGCGGTGTGGCTCATCATCTTCAGGTAGGTGGTGGCATTGATGCCTTCGGTGGTGTGCTCGTTGAGCATGCGGCCGAAGTCGCCGATGGCCTCGTGGCTGCCCGCCGACGAGCCGTAGGACACGCCTACCTTCCCGCTTTTCAGTACCGGGTGCCCCAGCAGGCCCGCCTGTTCCAGCGCCAGTTCGGTGGCGCGCACGGCCATGATGGCCACCCGGCCCATGCTGCGCGTGGTCTTGCGGTTGTAGTGCGCAGGCAGTTCGAAGGGCTCGGCCGGTGCCGCCAGGCGGGTGTTCAGGCCTTCGTACCGGTCCCAGTCCTGCATGTGCCGTACCGCATTGCGGCACTCGCGCAGGCGCAGGTGCACGCTGGCCCAGTCGTGCCCCAGCGGGCTGATCGCGCCCGCGCCGGTGACCGCCACACGTCGATCGATGCGGCTCATCCGACCAGCCCTCCGTTGACCGAGATCACCTGGCGGGTGACATAGGACGCCTGCGGCGACATCAGGAACGCCACCACGGCCGCGACCTCCTCCGGTTTGCCCACGCGCTTCATCGGAATCATCTTCAGGGCTTCGTCGACCACCTCCCCGCTGACCATTTCGGTATCGATCAGGCCGGGCGCGACGCAGTTGACGGTAATCGCGCGACTGGCCAGTTCCAGCGCCAGTGCCTTGGTGGCGCCGATGATGCCGGCCTTCGCCGCGCTGTAGTTGACCTGCCCGCGATTACCGACCAGGCCCGACACCGACGACAGCGTGACGATGCGGCCGGGCTTGCGCCGGCGCACCATCGGCATGATCAACGGGTTGAGGACGTTGTAGAACCCGTCCAGGTTGGTGTGCAGCACGGCGTCCCAATCCTCGCCGCTCATGGCCGGAAACGCGGTGTCGCGCGCGATGCCCGCGTTGCAGACCACGCCGTGATAGGCGCCGTGTTCGGCCACGTCGGCCTCCAGCGCCTGCGCGGCGGCGGCACGGTCGGCTACGTCGAAGGCCAGTACGCGGGCTTCGCGCCCGAGCGCACGCGCCTGCGCGGCGACGGCTTCGGCCTCGTCCACGCGGCTGCGGCAATGCACGACCAGATCGAAGCCATCCTGCGCCAGCGCCAGCGCGATGGCGCGCCCAATGCCCCGGCTCCCCCCGGTGACCAGGACCGTTGTCTCTCCCCTCATTGCGGCGTGCTCTCCAGATAAGCCATGGCGTCCGGCGGTTCGAACACCGACACGTTGGCGGTTGCCAGTTCGTCGCCGTCCTCCAGGATGCGGCAACGGAACATTCCCAGCCCATTGTCGCCCAGCAGCTCGCGCGTCGCCTCCACCCGAAGTAATGCGCCCGCCACGAACCACGTCACCCGACTCTCGTAGCGGCGCGTGCCCAGCAGGAAGCCGATCGACGGCTCGCGGCCCGCGCTGCGCGCACGGCATCCCGCCCAGGCGGCGATGGCCTGGGCCATGTATTCCACGCCCACCCAGGCCGGAACGCCTTCGGCATGGCTGAACGGTCCTTCGTGAGGCACGCGCAGCTCGACCGCCACGCTGTCCTCGTCCCAGGCCACCAGCCGGTCGACCAGGCGCAGGGTGCCGCGGTGCGGCACCACCCGTTCGATGTGATACAGATCGTGCATCACCCCTCCCCGAACACCAGCACGGCATTGCTGCCGCCGAACGCGAACGACTGGCTGAGCACGTGGCGCAGCGGCCGTGCGGCGATGGCGCCAGGCGGCACGAAGGCGAGCGCCGGCAACGCCGGGTCCGGCTCGCCATCCCACCAGTGCGGCGGCAGCCGGTGGCCGGGATTGTCGACCATCGCCAGCCAGCACAGGCCCGCCTCGATCGCGCCCGCCGCACCCAGCGTATGGCCCGTCAGCGGCTTGGTGGAACTCACCGGCACATCGGTACCGAGCGCCGTGCTGACCGCGCGGCTTTCCATCGCATCGTTCTGCGGCGTGGCGGTGCCGTGCAGGTTCACGTAGTCGATGTCGGCCGCTTTCAGGCCTGCCCGCGCCAGTGCGTGGCCGATGGCGGCGATGGCGCCATGGCCTTCCGGTTCCGGTGCCGACACGTGGTGGGCGTCGGAGGTTTCGCCCCAGCCCGCCAGCCGCACCGGTCCCGGATCGCGCGTCATCAGGAACAGGGCGGCGCCCTCGCCGATGTTGATGCCGCGGCGATGCGCCGAGAACGGATTGCAGCGCTCGCTGGCCACCGATTCCAGCGCCATGAAGCCGCGCACGGTGAACTGGCACAGCGAATCCGCGCCACCGGTGATGACCGCATCCACCAGCCCGGTGCGCAGCAGCCGCGCCGCCGACGCCATCGCCTTGGCGCTGGACGAGCAGGCGGTGGAGATGGTCCAGGCGGGGCCGCGCGCGCCGGATTCGGCGGCGAGGAACCGGGACGGCGCACCGATCTCCTGCTGCACGTAGTGGAAGCCTTCCGGCCAGCGGCCCTGCCGGCGCCACATCGCCATCGCCTGCTCCGCCTCGCCGATGCCCGAGGTGCTGGTGCCCACCACCACCGCCACCCGCGACGGACCGTAGCGTTCGATGGCCTGTCGGACCTGGCCCTGGATCTGCAGGTAGGCTGCGCGCAGCAGCGCGTTGTTGCGTCCGTGCAACGGCACCGGGTGATGGTCGAGCGATGGCAACGGACCGGATACGACGCCCAGTGCCAGGCGGTGACCCGGCAGCAGCGTCTCGTTCATCGCCACGCCGCCAGGGGCATCGTCGCGGAACAACGCCTCGCGTATCGCCGCGGTGCCATGGCCGAGCGCACACACCAGGCCGAGATCGTTCAGGAAGATGGCGTCGCCTTTCACGGACTGGGCGCTCCACCGGCCACCGATTCGATGGTCAGATCATAGCCATCGGCGCGGTTGCGGACCTGCAACGTTGTCGCACTTGTGCGTTCGCGCACCAGCCACGCACGACCATCCCGCCGCAGCTCGCGCACGTCGCCCGCCTCGTGCAGCTCCCATCCGGCAGGCAACACGGCACGCACCGCGTCCGCGGGCCACAGGCTGAACTGCACATCGTCGAGCACGCGCTCGCTGCGCACGGCGTCCGGTAGCCAGGCGGCACGCTGCTCCATCAGACTCTGGCCGTCCCACTGCAGGCGCACGCCGGTGCGGCCCATGGCCTGCACCGCCAGGCGCACCTCGGATGCGTCGACTTCGAGCAGCGCGTCCAGTTCGCGTACCTGCGTACCAAAGCGGAACACCAGCCGCTGTTGCACGGCCAGTTCATGGCCCAGCGCGGCCGGCGCCAGCCGCAACGCAGGCAGTTGAACCGCGGGCGCGACGGGGCGCGTTGCGCACGCGGCCAGCAGCAGGCTGGACAGCAGCAGCGCGATCAGCCGGTGCACAGCTGCTCCAGCACCTGCAGGCGACGCTGCGTGTCGGCGACGTAGGGATTCTTCCTGTCCCACGCGTAGCCGGCGAGGATGGAACAGATCATGCGGCGGATGTCCGGCTGCGGATCCGGATGGAAGATGATCCGCTGGAAGCCGCCGGCGTACCACGATTCCACGAACCGGCGGAACGTCTGCACGCCGCCGCGCAGGGGCGCCGCGAAGTCGGCTTCCCAGTCCACCGCCTCGCCGGCGTAGCGGCGGCGCAGGCATTCGCTGGCCAGCTGCGCCGACTTGAACGCGATGGTGACGCCGGAGGAGAACACGGGATCGAGGAACTCGCCCGCATTGCCGAGCAGCGCATAGCCCGGCCCCCACAGCGAGGACACGTTCGCCGAATAGCCGGTAATCTGCCGCACCGGCAGCACGGCCCACTCCGCATTCTTCAGCAGGCGGGTGAGGTTGGGGTCTTCGCCGACGATGGCCTGCAGGCGCTCCAGTTCGGTGCCCTGGTAACGGTCGAGGAATGCCGTTTCCGCGACCACGCCCAGCGAGCAGCAGCCGTTGGAGAACGGAATGGTCCAGTACCACACGTCCACGTGCTCCGGATGCGTGGTGATCAGGATCTTGTTGCGGTCGAAGCCCGCATCGTGCGGAATGTGGTCGCGCACGTGGGTGAAGATGGCGCCGCGCACCGGGAAGTTCGAGGGCGACTCCAGCTTCAGCAGGCGCGGCAGCAGGCGCCCGAAGCCACTGGCGTCCAGCATGAAGTCCGCTTCGATGGCGTACTCCTCGCCTTCCGGCGAACGCACGGTGACGCGCGGCGTCTCGCCCGGTTCGGCGGAAAGCACTTCATGGCGATAACGCACGTCCGCGCCCATGCGCTCGGCACCCTTGGCCAGCACGTGGTCGAAATCGGCGCGCTGCACCTGGTAGGTGGTGCCCCAGCCCGGCGAGAACTTGTCGCGGAAATCGAATTCGGTGGTGCGTTCGCCGCGCACGAACGCGGCACCGTTCTTGTATTGGAAGCCGGCTTCCACCACGTCCTGCAGCAGGCCAGCCGCCTGGATGTACTCCATGCTCTGCGGCAGCAGGCTTTCGCCGATGGAGAAGCGCGGAAACTGCTCGCGCTCGACGATCAGGACCTTCCGGCCCTGCTGGCGCAGCATCGCCGCGGCCACGGAACCGGCGGGGCCGGCGCCGATGATCAGGATGTCGGTGCGTTCCGTTTTCATTCGGAGGGGTGTCCTTGCAGGGAAGAAGCGTCCGGCGCCGGCCGGAACAGGGGCGACAGCAGCCAGACCAGGCCGATGCCGAACAGCAGGGTCAGGCCGAAGGCGCGCAGCGCGGGCGTGGCCGACAGGCCCAGCAGGCCGAACGAGAGCCACGTGCTCGCGGCACCCACACACACCGCAAGCCACGCGCTGGCGTCGCCGCGGTGCTCGACCAGGAAGATGCCGTAGTCGATGCCCATGCCCAGCAGCAGCATCAGCGCCAGCACGTTGAACAGCTGCAGCGGCTGGCCCAGCCACCCCAGCAGCGCGACGGTCAGCAGGCCGGCCAGCAGGGTCGGCGTGATCACGCGCCACGCCTGCGTGCGGTAGCGGATCGCCAGCACGACGAATACGACCGCCACGCCGGCCAGCAGCAGCCAGGACATCATGTGGCGGTAGTACGCCAGGAGGCGTGAAATGTCGGCGGTCCGATCGACCCAGCGCACGCCGTCCAGCCCCTTGGCCTGGGCGGCGAAGACAGCCAGCGCATCGGGTCGCGACAGGTCGTTGACCATCACCACCGAGGCCATGCCCTGCCCCACCTTTCCCAGCCACAGGGAGCGCACGGGCAGCGACGCGGGCGACGCCAGGAAGGCCTCGATGTCCAGCGCGGATGCCGCGAATTCGCCACGCGCCAACGTCTCGCCGGTGACGGTCGACAGGCGCGCCAGCACGAGCCGTTCGACGCGCGAGGTCAACGCAGCGTCTTCGTCCTGCCGGCGCTGCGATGGCAGCCAGTCGCTCAGGGCGCGATGGCCGCCGACGGACCCGTCGGCCTCGATGTCGCGCAGCCGGGCGACCAGCCGCTCCTCGCGCTGCAGGACCTGTTCGGCATCGCGGCCCTGCACCAGGAAGAACTGCGCCGGACTGGGCATGCCCAGCAGGCGACCCACCTCGCGTTGCTGGGCGATCAGCTCGGCTGGCGACGATTGCAGGCTGCGCAGGTCGTCGTTCCCCTGCACGCGCATCAGTCCCGGCACGGCGACCAGCAGCACCACGACGGCGAGCGCGATGCCCCCGCGACGCGTCGCCAAGCGCGGCCAGCGCGCCAGCGTGCCGCCCAGCCAGCGCGAGAAGCCCGTGGTGCGCACCTCACCGCCATCGAGCCAGGGGAACAGGAAGATCACCGTCAGGAAGGCCGCCGACAGTCCGACCACCGAGAACAGCGCCATCTGGCGCAGTCCGGGAAAAGGCGCCAGCCCCAACGCCAGGTACGCCAGCGCGCTGGTCAGCAACGCCAGCCACAGGCCCGGCAACAACTGCCGCAACAGCGACCAGCGGCGCGCCGCCGCCACGCCCTGGCGCGAGGCGAACCAGTGGATGCCATAGTCCTCGGCGACACCCACCAGGCTGGCGCCGAAGATCAGCGTCAGCAGGTGGATCTTGCCGAACACCAGCACGGTGACGGTCAGGGCGACCGCGCACCCGACCAGCAGGGACAGCGCGACCAGCAGCAGCGGCCGGAACGAACGGAACGCCAGCCACACCAGCAGCAGCACGGCGGCCAGCGAACCCCAGCCGATGGTGTTGACCTCGCGGCTGGCCTGGACCGCGGCGGACTCGGCATGCAACGGCACGCCGGCCTTCAGGACGCGCAGTCCCGGCGCGGCGGTGGTGGCCGCGCCTGAGGCGGCGTCCAGCAGGTCCTGCAGCCGCCGTTGCCCATCCAGCTTGAACGCGGAGTCGCGCAGGGTGAAACGCAGCACCGCCCAATGGCGCCCGTCGGCCTGCAGCAGGCCGTCGGCATCCAGCGCCATGCCCGAGGCGGCCACCTGGGCCTGCCACCAGTGCGGCCACAGGCCGAGGGGATCGTCGCGCCACTCGGTCAGCCGCGGCGCCCCCATGGGGCCGTACAGGGCGGCGAGCGCCGATTCGGCCAGCGTATCGGCCGGGGTCTGCTCCAACTGGCGGCGCTGCGCTTGCGTCAGCAGGCGATCGCGATACGGCGCCAGCGCAGCGCGCGCCTGGGCGAACCAGTCCTCGGGCGAGCGCTCCGCCATCAGCAGGCCCGCGCCATCGCCGGTCGATGCCCGCACGGCGGCCTCGAACGCGTCACGGGCGCGCAGCGCCGCTTCCGCATCGACAGCGCCGAGCATCACCACCACGTCGCGCGCACTGTTGCCGGCGATCCGCCGGGTGGCGTCGGCAACCGCAGGATCGCCGGCATCCATCGGCAACAGCGCCAGGATGTCGCTGTCGATGCGCGGGGCCTGCCAGAAGCGTACGTGATGCCAGGCCACGGCCACGAGCACCAGCAGCCACGCCAGCGCCAGCCAGCGCCAGCCGCGCAGCCTGCCCTCCGCCCCCGGCGATGCGTGCGGCTCAGTCAAACCGGGCGGCCTCGTCGCGTGTCAGGGTGGCCGGCGTCTCGGTCATGGCCTCGAAATGCAGGCGGGTGACATCGCCGTTGGCTTCGCGCAGCTCCACGTCGCGCACGTAGCGGTCGCCCGCCAGCCGTACCGACGTGAACGCCTGCGCCAACTGGCGCGAACGGGGCGACAGCGTCATCCGCCAGCCCTTGCCGTCGCCGGTCTCTTCCTTCACGTCGAAAGCGGCGGTGAGCGCCTTCGTATCGCCGCTCATCAACGCGAACATCATGGCGTTGATGCTGCGCAGGCCCGGCTGCTGGCGCCCGTCCACCTCCACACGGCGACTGCCGTCGCGTTGGCGGCTCAGGATGCGGTCCTGGGTGATGACGGTCTCCGAGGGGAATGGCGCCAGCGTGGTCCACACCACGCCCTTGTCGCGTGCCAGCAGGAAACGCCCGCTGGAGCGCAGCGGATTCCTGAAGCCCGCGACCTGTTTCTCCTGGCTGAATTCACCGCGCAGCAGCGGCACCTGCGCCACCTGCGCGCGCACCCGGGCCAGCGGCTCCGCCGCCACGCCCGGAGAGAGCGGACCGGCCCAAGCCAAGGCCAGGGCAAGGACGACCAGCAGGTCACGGACGAACGTCATGGCGCAGGAACTCCCAACCGCTCCCAGAGCACGGGCGGACACAGGTACAGCATCTCGCCTGAAGCGGCGTCGACCGCCACCTGGATCGTATGCGCGCGCGTCAGCACCTCGCCGCTGGCGGCATCGCGGATTTCGTAGTCCATCCTCAAGCGGTTCTCCCACTCGCTGATGCGGGCCGCCACGACCAGTGGCTGCGCGTACCGCAGCGGCCGGATGTACTTCACCCGCGTATCGACGATCGGCCACATGTAGCCGGACGCATGCATCTGCGGGTAGTCGTAATCGAAGCGCTGCAGCAGCGCGCACCGGGCGATCTCCAGGTACTTGAAATAGTGCCCGTGCCAGACCACCTGCATGGCGTCGCAGTCGTGGAAGGCGGGGCTCAATGCGACCTCGATGGCGAAGTCGTCACGCTGTTCAGCCCGCATAGACGGCCCAGCGTTCGTCGCGGATGTCGGCCAGCAACCGGCGCAGTTCGCCGTCCAGTGCCCTGTCTTCCTCGACCAGCGCGATGCGCGCCTGCAGGTCGGCGTACATCGCTGCCGGACCTTCGCCCAGCGTGGACGGCAGGCCGACGCGCTGGCGCAGGGCCAGGGCCTGGCGCGCGGCGATCAGCATGCCGGCGACCACCTGCTCGGTCAGTTCGATCACCCGCAGGCAGTCGCGCGCGGCGATGGTGCCCATGCTGACCTTGTCCTGGTTGTGGCATTCGGTGGAACGCGAGAACACCGACGCCGGCATGGTCAGCTTCAGCGCTTCGGCCGTCCACGCCGACACGCTGATCTGCAGGGCCTTCAAGCCATGGTTGATCGCCGCGCGCGACCCGGTGGCGCCGGACAGGTTGGCGGGAAGGCCATGGTTGTAGCGGGCATCGACGATCAGCGCGAGCTGGCGGTCCAGCAGGTCGGCCACGTTGGCCACCGTGTTCTTCAGCGAATCCATCGCGAACGCGATATGCCCGCCGTAGAAATGGCCGCCATGCAGGATCTGTTCGCGTTCCGGGTCGATCAGCGGATTGTCGTTGGCGCTGTTGAGTTCGGTCTCGATCAGCTGGCGCAGGAACGGCAGCGCGTCTTCCAGCACGCCGATCACATGCGGTGCGCAGCGCAGTGAGTACCGGTCCTGCAGCCGCTGCTCGTTGCGCTGCGGACGGTCGCTGTGCAGGTCCTCGCGCAGGCGCTGCGCCACGCGCGACTGGCCGGGATGCGGCTTGGCGGCGAACAGCACCGCATCGAAATGGTGGGCATTGCCGTTGCTGGCCAGCACGTTGAACGCCGTCAGCCGGGTGGCGAGCCGCGACAGGTACTCCGCACGGTGGAACGCCAGGCAGGCCAGCGCCGTCATCACCGCGGTGCCATTCATGATGGCCAGGCCTTCCTTGGGGCGCAGCGTCAGTGGCGTCATGCCGATCTCGGACAGCGCCTCGCCCGCGGGGCGCCGCCGACCCCCGTGCATGACGTCGCGTTCGCCGCACAGCACGGCCGCCACGTACGACAGCGGCGTCAGGTCGCCGCTGGCGCCGACCGAGCCCTCGGCCGGAATCAGGGGCAGCACGTCGTGGCGCAGCAGGGTTTCCAGCCCTTCCAGCAACGGCAGGCTGACGCCGGACATGCCGCGCACCAGCGACGCAAGGCGCGCGGCGAGTACCGCGCGCGTCTCGGCCTCGTCCAGGAAGCGGCCCAGCCCGCAGCCGTGGTACGTGTAAAGGTGGTGCGGCAGTTCCGCCACCAGCGCGGGCGGGATGTTGACCGTGCACGAATCGCCGTAGCCGGTGGTCACGCCATAGATGACGCCCTCCTCCTCCAGCAACCGGCTGAGGAAGTCCGCCCCGCGCGCGATGCGTGCGCGGAAACCGGGATCCCTCGAGAGCACGGCGGGCACCTGCCGGCGCGACAGCGCCACCACGTCCTCGATGCGCAGCGGTGCGTCGCCGAAGACCGGCGCTGCGGATTCACTCATTGCGGGCGTCATGCGTTACCTGATCCCAGAAGGGGTAGAAGTTGAACCAGTCATAAGGCGACAGGCGGACCTGCCGTTCCAGCCACGCCGCGAACTGCGAAGCGTAGCCGGCCAGCGCGGCGTCGCGCGAGCCGCGCGGCAGTTCGATGCGTTCGGCGAAGGCGTCCATGCGCACGCTGTAACCATCGCCCTCGTGCGTGCAGGCCATGGTGAACACCGGGCATTTCAGCGCGGCGCCCAGCACATAGGCCCCGATGGGAAACGGCGCCGGGCGGCCCAGGAACGGCGCGTTCACCGTGCGGCCGCCACGCAGGGGCACGCGGTCGCCGGCAATGGCGACGAACTCGCCACGGGCCACGCGCTCGGCCAGCTTCACCGCGTCGGCCGGCCCCAGGTCGGTGACCTGCAGCAGTTCGACCCGGGTCGTCGCGTCGAGGCGGCGCATCATGCGGTTGAAGCGCTCGGCATGCGCCGTATGCACCAGCGCGGTCAGACGCAGCCCTGGGACCTGTTCGGCCATCACCTGGCACAGTTCAAGACAGCCCAGGTGTCCGGTGACGATCAATCCGCCCTGCCCCGACCTGACCCGCGCCAGCACGCCCTCGCGGTGCATGCGCACGCGGTCGACCGGATAGCGCTGGCCCAGCGCCAGGATCTTGTCCAGCAGCGTCTCGGCGAACATGGCGAAGTGATGCAGGCTGTGCCGCATGCCCGGCGCCTCCGCCGGCACGCCCAGGTGCGCGTGGGCGCGTCGCAGGTACTGCAACGAGGCGCGCCGCGCAGTGCCGTTGAGCAGCCAGTGGACCAGCACCACCGGATACACGCAGACGCGAAAGGGCCAGCGTCCCAGCCAGCGATGCACCGCGCACAGCAGCAGGATGCCGCCGACCGAGGTGGATTCGCCGATCTCGGCCCAATGCTGGCCGCGACCGCTCACGACGCCACCGCCGCACGGCGCACCAGCAGTCGCGGCAGGCGGCGCAGCATGCCGAAGAACAGGCGCGCGTGCATGCGGCTGATGCGGACGTTGTCGCGCCAGACATCGAAGTGGGAAACCCCGTCCAGCGGGTACGTCACGCGCGTGGGCAGGTTGTGGACCACGATGCCGCGCCAGAACAGCCGCACCAGCACCTCCACGTCGAAGTCCATGCGAAGGCCGATGGTCTCCTCGTCCATCAGCCGCAGCACCGGCGGCAGCGGATACACGCGGAAGCCGCACATCGAATCGCGGATCGCGAACGACAGGGTGTTGATCCATACCCAGACATGGGTGAGGTAGCGGCCGTACAGCCTGCCCTTCGGCACGCTGGCGTCGTAGCGCGGTACGCCGCAGACCACATCGTCCGGATGCGCCCGGGCCCGCGCGAGGAAGCGCGGGATGTCGGCCGGGTCGTGCTGTCCGTCCGCATCGATCTGCAGCACATGGGAGTAGCCCTCGCCGCCCGCCTGCCGGAATCCGGCCAGCACCGCGCCGCCCTTGCCCTGGTTCACCGGCAACCGCAGCAGCTCCACACGCGGTGCATGCAGCGCCGCCAGCCGGTCGAGTTCGCGCGCGCAGGCGGCGCCCGAACCGTCGTCCACCAGCAGGCATGTCACGTCGGCGGCCAGCACGCCCTCCACCATCGTGGCGATGGCGTGCTCGTGGTCGAATACGGGGATCACCACCAGCGGATTGAAACCGGGCCGGGCCGGCGCCTGCTCACTCGCCATCGTCGAACACCACCCGGCCGCTGGCGTGCGGACCGTGTACGGATGTATAGCGGAACTGCAGCGTGCAACGCTCGGCCTGCCACTCAAGTTCCAGATGGATCGTGTCGCCCGGACGTGCCACGCGCTGGAATTTCAGCGCCTCCATGCGCAGGAAGCGCGATGGAAGGGGGAACGCCTCGCGCGCAAGCTGGACCGCCCAGTCCAGCTGGGCCACGCCTGGCAGGATCGCGGCCTGCGGGAAATGGCCATCGAACACGGCCAGCGACGCATCCAGCGGCAGTTCGACCCGCGCCTGCGTCGGCGTGCGCAGCGTCCACGTCGCCGTCGGGCGCTCGGGACGGAACAGGGCGGTCAGCGCCGCTTCGGTCACCTTGCCCTGCGCATTCGCCGGCAACGCGGACACGAAGCGCCACCGTCGCGGACGCGTCACCGCATCCTGGCTGGCAGCCAGATGCCGCGACAACGCCTGCGACAGGGCACGGCGCGCCGCCGCGTCCTCGGGTACGGGCAGGCCGCTGGCCATCGCGACCACGGCCGCCAACGTACTGCGGCTTCCGCCCAGCAACAGCACCCGCACGTCCCCGACCGCGGGATGCGCCCGGACCTGCCGTTCCAGCGCATCCAGCGACACGCGTCGCTCTTCCACCTTCACGATGCGGTCCGCACGCCCCAGCAGACGGAACCCACCGCAGCCGTCCGGCTCCGCGCGGTCCTGGCTGCGCCACCACGCGGCATCGGAGAGGTGCGGCGAATGCACTTCGAGCACGCCCTCCTGCACGCGCCACTCCACGCCAGGCAGCGCCCGCCACCCCGGCTGCTCCTCGCGCCAGCGCCGCCATGCGATGCCGCCGGTCTCGCTGCTGCCCAGGATCTCCGTCGGCGACACGCCCAGCAGGCGCGATACCTCATGCGCGGCTTCGGCGGGCAATACCCCGCCCGAGGAGAACACCGCGCGCAGCCGTCCATGCAGCGACGCCCAGTCCAACTGCGCCGGCAGGCGCTTGAGATGGGCCGGACTGGCCACCAGTACCGCGTCCTGCCCGTCCATCGCGGCCAGCAGGTCTTCCGGAAAGAAGGCGCGCGGGACGATCGCGCGGCCGGCGGACAGCGGCCAAAGCACCCGGAACAACAGGCCGTAGATGTGCTGGTGGGAGACGGTCCCGTGTACGGTCGCGCCCTCGAGGCCCGTACCGAGCGCAGCTTCCAGCGCGTGCACCTCGGCATCGAGCTGTCGCAGCTGCTTCTCGATCGCGACCGGCTCGCCCGTGCTGCCCGAGGTGAACACGACCAGCCGCGCCGCCTCCGCATCGAGCGGTTGCAGCGGGGTAGCGGACACATCGTCGGTGGGCGCCGCCAGCGTGGCCTGCGGCCAATCGCCTGCGAAACCATCCACCCGCCCCTTAAGGCGCGCCTGCGTCCCCGCCAGCGCATCGCCGGGCAGCACCACGGTCTTGCCCGCGTGCCAGGCGCCGTACAGGGCCGCAGCAAAGCATGCTGCATCTTCGAAATGGAGCGCCCACGCATGCGCCGGCGAAGCAGCGAATGCGGTACGCCACCGCAGCACGTCGCGATGGAAGTGCGCATGGTCGCGGGAATCCCGACCGGCCGCCGTGAATGCACGACCGGGCTCAGGCTGCACCGCCACCTCGGCCAGACAGCGCCACTCAGCCATGCCGGTGCCCCGCCCTGACCCGCTGCCGCACCACCCACTCCACGCCGAACAGCAGGCCGATCAGCCCGTAGGCGATCAGGCCGTTGTACAGCGCCCACGCGCGGTCGGACATCCACAACGCCGTCGCCAGCGCCAGCGTGCCGTTCAGGACGAAGAAGCCGCACCACACCTGGGTGACCCGGCGCGTGTACGCCACGCCGGACGGCGGCAGGTCGGGTTCGCTCAGCCGGGCGATGCGCTCCACCGCCGTCGGCGGGAACGCCAGGCTGGCCGCGAACACGACCAGCAGCACCGCATTGATCAACGCCGGATACAGCTTCAACGGCAGCGCCTGATTGAACACCGTCGCCAGCGCCGCCAGCACGGCCGCGCCGGCCGCCGCGACCAGCCACACCGCCTGGCGGGTCGCGAGCGCACGCAACAGCGCAAGCGCCAGCAGCAATACCGCCAGCCAGCGGGGCTCGAACCGGCCCATGGCCCAGTACACCACCAGCGGGTACGCCACCGACAACGCCACGAACATGGCCGCGCCTATCCTGGACACGGGAGAGCGACCTGCGCTCAGGCGGCTTGGTCGCGGATCAGGCCGTACAGCACGTCCACGATGTCCTGCACCGTGCGTACCGACTTGAACGCATCCGGCTGCAGGCTGCGCCCCAGCAAGGGCTTGAGTTGCACGATCAGGTCCACCGCATCGATGCTGTCGATGTCCAGGTCGTCGTAGAGCCGGGCCTCGGGCGTGATCCGCGCGGGCTCGATCTCGAAGCTGTCATGCAGGATCGTGACGATCCGGTCGAAAAGTTCGTTCTTGGTCATCTTGCCAGTCCTGCCGTCCCTGCTCAGGCCTTGCCCTGCGAGGCGACGAAATCGGCCAATGCGCGCACGCTGGCGAAATGCCGACGGGTTTCCTGCGAATCCGCGGAAAGCGCCACTCCGTAGCGCTTCTGCAGCGCCAGGCCCAATTCCAGGGCATCGATGGAATCCAGACCGAGCCCCTCCACGAAGAGCGGCGCGCCGGTGTCGATGTCGTCCGGGGAAATGTCCTCCAGCGACAGCGACGAAATGATCAATTCCTTGATCTCGTGCTCAAGTGCCTGCACGCGATGGATCTCCCGCAAAGTAGTTGGCCAGATGTTCCGTGAGCCGCCGGGCTGCCAGCGCCTCTCCCCCCGCCGACGGATCCGCCCCCTCCGTTCCGTTCAGGAACGGGGCGATCGGCAGGTCTTCCTGAACATCGATCACCATATGGAACCGCGTCGGCGGCACACGATACCACTTATCCCCTTTCCCCAGCGTCGGCGGCGAACACGTGATCCGCACCGGCGTGATGTCCAGCGCGCCGCGCACGGCGATGTTGGCGGCGCCGCGCTGCAACCGCAGCGGCTGGCCCGGCGTGGTCCGCGTACCCTCGGGAAAGATCACCAGCGCGCCTCCTGCGCGCACGGCGGCGATGCAGTCCTCCACTAGCCCTGCACCATCGTCGTTGGATACGTAACCTGCGGCCCGGACCGGCCCCCGCATGAACGGATTGCGCGCGACCGCCGACTTGACCACGCAATCCGCATTGGGCAGCAGCGAAACCAGCAGGACCACGTCGATCAGGGTGGGGTGGTTCGCCAGCACCAGCAGGCCGTCGCGCGCCAACCGCTCGCGGCCGCGGATCTCGTAGGTCATCACTCCCAGCCGCCGCATCAGTTCCACGTGCGCGGCGAAGCTGCGCTGCACGATCCGCCGTGCCCAGCGCCGACGGCGCTCCGGGTCGGGCACCAGCCACAGCATGGGCGGCAGCACGCAGAGGCCCAGGAACAGGCCGCCCAGCCCGAAGGCCAGGAAGCTCAGCCCGGTGACCGCGACCCGCCACGCGTGGTGGATGCGCTCACGCATTCCGCCGCCAGTGCCAGGCGGTGCCGTCGCCCCGCCATTGGAGGGAAGGATCGCCCGACAGCAGGAATCGCAGCACATCCAGTGCATGAGGCAATGCCGCAGGGGTGTCGTCCGCCCCGCCTTCGTCATTCCACCCCAGTGCGACCGCATCCCCCTCCGCGCCCACCGGACCCACGCGCCAGCACCATGCGAAGCCTGCGTCCGGTTCGTCGGCAAAGTCCGCGTACACGGCAGGCAAGGGTGCGTCGTAGACCACCAGCAGCACTTCCGGCGCGCCATCGGCCAGCAGAGCGGCGGCCTCGATGCAGGCTGTCTCCACCGTCGCCCTGCCACCGGCCACCGCCACGTAGTTGCCGCGGTCCCGGCGCAGGATCGAATAGAGCGCGGCGATGGCGTTGTGTACAGACAGCCCGAACGTGGTGGGCGATGGGGGTTCGTCCGCGGCAAGCGCTTCCAGCAGCTCCATGGAGCGCGCCACGTCGCCATGCCGCGAGGCGAACACCAGCGGCACCCCGCTCTCTTCGGCCTCCTGGCACCAGCAGGCAGTCTGGATGGCCATGCGCCCCAGCCGCTCGATGCGGCGCCGTTGCATGGCGGGAACCTCCTGCAGCGCAGGCGTTTCGGTCCCCGAGGGTACCCACGGCGCCGAGGCCCATGCGCGCCATGCATCCCGATCCACCAGACCCGGCGCCCATGCGGCCCATTGCTTGACTGAAAAGCCGATCATCCCGCGCGCACCGCTCCGTCGAATTCCGTGCGCGCTATTTCACCCGCATGCCCGGATGTTCGCCAGTCGTAAAAATTTTCGTAACGGATGCTTGCGCATCGGAAAGAGGCTGGCTATTATTTCGCTCCTGCCAGCACGTGGGGCCATAGCTCAGCTGGGAGAGCGCCTGCATGGCATGCAGGAGGTCGGCGGTTCGATCCCGCCTGGCTCCACCAACTTCTGGACAATAGGCCGTCCGGAAAGAAAATCTGGCAACACTTTCGTGTGTCCCCATCGTCTAGAGGCCTAGGACATTACCCTTTCACGGTAGCGACCGGGGTTCGAATCCCCGTGGGGACGCCACTTATCTTGAAGGCCCGGGAAACCGGGCCTCTTTTTTTGCCTCGCACATTCGTAACCCTGCTTTCGCAGGCATTTACAAGAATCTCACCACCTCCCGCGTAGAACCTTGGGCAGCCCATGCCGACCCTCGCGGTCGCGCAGGCCAACAGATGGTGTGGTCGAAGCTGGTTCCCCTTCGTGGAGCTGCCGTCATGACGCACGATGCCCTCGCCGACGAACTCGTCTCGCAACTGCCGCTCCATCGCGATACACGATGGACGGCGGGCTCGCTGGGGCTGGATGAGGCCGCCTTCGATGCGGTCGCACAGCGGCTGCTGGAACTGGAAACACAGGGCGCGATCGACGTGATGAACATGAGCCGCGACGCCCGCAACGGCCTGCGCCGGCTCAACGCCATCCGCTTCGTGCGCGTGGCCTGAGCGGCCGGACTGCGCGCGGAATCAGGCGACGTCGCGCACGAATCCGGCCGGATGCAGGGTCGCCACGCCATGCCCCTGCTCGGCCAGGTACTCCAGCCATTTGCCGAGAAAGGTATTCATCCGCATGCGGTGGCTGATGACCTCGGCCGGCGGCGGATACAGGCCGATGACGTCCTGCCAGCGACGGCCCACATAGCAGTGCGTGGCTTCGGCCTGGTGCGCGTCGCGGTAGAGCCGCACGAAGGCCGAGGGGTCGGGCTCGCCGGTGAGCGGGTCGCATAGGTCGTAGGTCAGCCGCAGTTCCACCGTGTAGCGGTGCGTCTCGATCACGTCCAGGCGCAGGTCCAGTCCGTCGCCGACGCTGGACAGGTAACTGCCCGCCTGCAGGTGCTCGGGCGCGAACAGGCGCGAGAGCCGCGCATGGTTCTCCGCATACAGCGCCATCAGCCAGCCGAAACGGCTCAGCCGGAGAATGCGTGCGGTGCGTGCGAGGGCCTGGGACATGGCCCGATCCTACACGCGGAATTCCCTGCGCGGCAGCATTGACGCGCAGCATCGTGCGGCCTAAGTTAAGGATCTGCCGCCCGTGGATTTCCGGGCCCGCGCCGCACCCTCCCCGCTCAGTACATCTCGCGCTGCAGGCCCAGCGTGGAGAGGACCTTGCTAGAGATCTCCTCGATGGACTTGTTGGTGGTGCTGAGCGTGGGCAGGCGTTCCACCTGGAACATCGCCTCGGCCGCGGCCACTTCGCGCCTGCAGGTTTCCATCTTCGCGTAGCTGGAGTTCGGCCGGCGTTCCTGCCGGATCTGGTGCAGGCGCTCCGGATCGATGGTCAGCGCGAACAGCTTTCGACGGTAGGGACGCAGGCGCACGGGCAGGCGGTCGGTTTCCAGGTCGCCATCGGTCAGCGGATAGTTGGCTGCGCGGATGCCGTAGTGCAAAGCGAGGTAGACGCAGGTAGGCGTCTTGCCGGCGCGCGACACCGCCACCAGGATCACGTCGGCCTCGTCGTAACTCACCGCCATGCCATCGTCGTGGGTCAACGCGAAGTTCATCGCGTTGATGCGGCGGTGGTAGGTCTCGAAATCGACCAGACCATGCGCCTGGCCCACGCGCGACTGGCGCTGCTCGCCCAGTTCGCGCTCCAGCGGCTCGATGAAGGGCGCGAACACGTCCAGCACCAGCGCACCGCTCTCGGCGATCAGGGCGCTCAGGGTCGGATCCACGCAGGAGCTCACCACGATCGGGCGCGCGCCCAGCCGCTCGCCGGTGCGACGGATGCGGTCCGCGGCATCCCGGGCCTTCTCTTCGTCGTCCACGAAGGACAGCCGGTCGGTCTGGAACCGCATTCCCGCGAACTGGGTCAGCAGGCTGTGGCCGATGGTCTCGGCCGTGATACCGGTGCCATCGGACACATAGAACACCGGGCGCAGTTCAGACATGGCCACTTTTCCCCTGCTTCACCATGGAAACCCCTGTCAAATCAAGCTTGTCTGCAATTGGTATGCACTGCATCATATCGCTTCTTCCCCCTAGACACGGCCCCACGCCGGCGGTCCTCGGCGCGGTGCGGTCCATTTCGGAGCAATGCGCTTGAACGAGAACATCCTGTGGCTGCACGAGCTGCGCCTGGCTGACCTGGCCCGCGTGGGCGGCAAGAATTCGTCGCTGGGCGAGATGATCGGCCACCTGGCCAACCTGGGCGTCTCGGTGCCCGGCGGCTACGCGACCACGGCCGAGGCGTTCAAGGCGTTCATCGCCCACAACGACCTCTCCAAGCGCATCTTCGACAAGCTGGCCACGCTGGACGTGGAAGACGTGCCCGCCCTGACCGCCGCCGGCAAGGAAATCCGCGGCTGGGTCATCGACGCGCCCCTGCAGCCGGATCTGGATGCCGACATCCGTAGCGCCTACGCGAAGCTGTGCGCCGAGAACGGCGGTGGCGACGTGGCCGTGGCCGTGCGTTCCTCCGCGACCGCCGAAGACCTGCCGGATGCCAGCTTCGCCGGCCAGCAGGAGACGTTCCTCAACGTCACCGGTGCCGACGATGTCGTGCACAAGGTCAAGGAAGTCTTCGCCAGCCTCTACAACGACCGCGCCATCGCCTACCGCGTGCACCACGGGTTCAAGCACGAGGACGTGTTCCTGTCCGCCGGCGTGCAGCTGATGGTGCGCTCGGGCGTGGGCGCGTCCGGCGTGCTGTTCACGCTGGACACCGAATCCGGCTTCCGCGACGTGGTGTTCGTCACCTCCAGCTTCGGCCTTGGCGAGATGGTCGTGCAGGGTGCGGTGAACCCGGACGAGTTCTACGTCTACAAGCCCACCCTCAAGCAGGGCAAGCCGGCGATCCTGCGCCGTTCGCTGGGCAGCAAGGCGCTGCGCATGGTGTATTCGGACGTGCCGGGCGAGCGCGTGCGCACCGAGGACACGCCCGCGGAACTCCGCAACACGTTCTCCATTACCGATGCCGACGTGCACGAACTGGCGAAACAGGCGCTGGTCATCGAACAGCACTACGGCCGTCCCATGGACATCGAATGGGCGAAGGATGGCGTGACGGGCAGGCTGTTCATCGTGCAGGCACGTCCGGAGACGGTGAAGTCGCGTGCCAAGGCCACCCAGATCGAGCGCTATGCGCTGGAGAAGCGGGGCCAGGTGGTCGCCGAAGGCCGTGCCATCGGCCAGAAGATCGGCAGTGGCGTGGCCCGCGTGGTGCGCTCGCTGGACGACATGAACCGCGTGCAGCCCGGCGACGTGCTGGTGGCCGACATGACCGATCCCGACTGGGAACCGGTGATGAAGCGCGCCAGCGCCATCGTCACCAACCGCGGCGGCCGTACCTGCCACGCCGCCATCATCGCGCGCGAACTGGGCGTGCCCGCCGTCGTCGGCACCGGCAACGCGCTGGACCACATCACCGACGGCACCGAAGTGACCGTGAGCTGCGCCGAAGGCGATACCGGCTTCATATATGCCGGTGCCCTGCCCTTCGAGCGCACCACCACCGATCTGGCCGCCATGCCGGCGGCGCCGCTGAAGATCATGATGAACGTGGCCAACCCGGAGCGCGCGTTCGACTTCGGCCAGCTGCCCAATGCCGGCATCGGCCTGGCGCGCCTGGAAATGATCATCGCCAGCCACATCGGCGTGCATCCGCTCGCCCTGCTGGAGTACGACCGCCAGGAGCCGGACGTCCGCAGGAAGATCGATGCCAAGACCGCTGGCTACGCCGATCCGGTGAGTTTCTATGTGGACCGCCTGGCCGAAGGCATCGCCACCATCACCGCTTCGGTCGCACCGAATCCCGTCATCGTGCGCCTGTCGGACTTCAAGTCCAACGAATACGCCAACCTGATCGGCGGCAGCCGCTATGAGCCGCACGAAGAGAACCCGATGATCGGCTTCCGTGGCGCCAGCCGCTACGTCGACCCGTCGTTCGAACCCGCCTTCGCGCTGGAATGCCAGGCCGTGCGCCGCGTGCGCGACGAGATGGGGCTGGACAATCTGTGGGTGATGATCCCGTTCGTGCGCACACTGGAGGAAGGCCGCAAGGTCATCGACGTGCTGGCCAAGCACGGCCTGCGCCAGGGCGAGAACGGACTCAAGATCATCATGATGTGCGAGGTGCCGTCGAACGCGCTGCTCGCCGAGGAATTCCTCGACATCTTCGACGGCTTCTCGATCGGATCGAACGACCTGACCCAGCTGACCCTGGGACTGGACCGCGACTCGTCCATCGTCGCCAACCTGTTCGACGAACGGAATCCGGCCGTCAAGAAGATGCTGTCGATGGCCATCAAGGCCGCGCGCGCCAAGGGCAAGTACATCGGCATCTGCGGCCAGGGCCCCAGCGACCACCCGGACCTGGCGGAATGGCTGATGGCCGAGGGCATCGAATCGGTGTCGTTGAATCCCGATACGGTGGTCGACACCTGGCTGCGCCTGGCGAAGACCAAGGCCGGCTGACGTCGCACGCAACCGCCTTCACGCGAAGGCGGTTACCATCGCCGCATGCCACTGCACGCCCCTGACGGGGCGTGCTTCATTTCCGGAAGCCCGATGTCCACCCCTGCCAAGACTCCGCCCGTCCTGCCCGACATCCCCACCGAGCCCGCCGCCTTCATGCAGGAACTGCGTGGCATCGACTGGCTGCAGTTGCTGGAGACCTGGGGCCTGAAGCTGCTGGCCGCCGTCGTCATCTTCCTGGTCGGCATGTGGCTGGCCAAGCGCCTGAGCGCCGGCCTGGAACGCGTGCTGGGGCGTACCCACGCGGACGCCACGCTGGGTGGTTTCCTGCGTCGCGCCAGCTACGCCGCGATGATGGTGCTGGTGATCATCACCGCGCTCACCTCGCTGGGCGTGAATCCGACCTCGATGCTGGCCGTACTGGGCGCCGCCGGCCTGGCGGTGGGCCTGGCCCTGAAGGACTCGCTGTCCAACATCGCCTCGGGCGTGATGCTGATCGTGCTGCGTCCGTTCCGCGACGGCGACTACGTGCAGGCGGCCGGACTGGAGGGCATCATCGAGGAGGTCCGCATTTTCCAGACCCGGATGCGCACGCTCGACAACCGCCTGATCGTGCTGCCGAACAGCCTGATCACCACCGCACCGATCATCAATTTCACCGCCAAGCCGCACCGCCGGATCGACATCCCCGTGGGCGTGGGCTACGACGACGACCTCAAGCAGGCCAAGGCCGTCCTGCTGAAACTGGCGAACGACCACCCGTTGGTGCTGGATGAGCCGGCGCCCAGCGTGATCGTCAGCAAGCTGAGCGAAAGCAGCGTCGACCTCATCCTGCTCGCCTGGACGAAGACCAAGGATTTCGGCGAGACCAGGAGTGATCTCACCGAAGCCGTGCGCACCGAGATCATCGGCAACGGCCTGAACATCCCGTACCCGCAGCGCGACCTGCACGTGTACCACCACAATGGCGACGGCACGCCGCTGACCGACATCATCACCAAGGGCGTCGCCGACGACGGCGACGTGGCCAAGCCGGCGTAGCGCGCGCCTTGCGCACGTCGCATGGTCCGGGGTTCGGATCGTCGTGCGCACGGCGCACGCTACGTCACTCGCCGGCCAGCGCCGCCATGTGCCTGCGGTAGTGGCGCAGTTCCTCGATCGAGTCGCGCACGTCGCTCAGGGCGGTATGGCTGGCCTGCTTGCGCACGCCTTCCAGCACCTGCGGTGCCCAGCGACGGGCCAGTTCCTTGAGGGTACTGACATCCAGGTTGCGGTAGTGGAAGTACTTCTCAAGCCGCGGCATCAACCGGTGCAGGAAACGGCGATCCTGGCAGATCGAATTGCCGCACATCGGCGAGGCGCCGGCCGGCACCCATTCGGCAAGGAATGCGACCGTCTGCGCCTCGGCCTGGCCCAGCGTCACCCCGCTCTCCACCACCCGCTTCCACAGGCCCGACTTGCCATGCTGGTTGCGGTTCCAGTCGTCCATGGCCTCCAGCACGGCCACCGGGTGGGCGATGGCGAATTCCGGCCCCTCGGCCAGCACGTTCAACCTGGAATCGGTGACCACCGTGGCGATTTCGAGGATGGAATCGCGGTCGGTATCGAGCCCGGTCATTTCCAGGTCGATCCAGATCAGGCGATCGTTATGCGCGTTGTGCGAGGTCATGCAGCGGTCCGTGACGGAAGAAGAGCCCGGGAATCCACGCCGGGAATGCGGACGAACCGCATCATGTCATCATAACGCAGACCCTCCCCTCGACCGGCCCATGACTCCTTCCACCGACCACACCGTGCTCACCGCGATGCTGGCCCCGGCGTTCTTCCTGACGGCGACCGCCTCGCTGTTGCTTTCCGCCAACAACCGCCTGGCACGCATCATCGACCGCGCACGCACCCTCTTGCGCGAGTTGGCGGACGTGGAAGAAGAGTCGGAACGCTCGCTGCTGGAGAAGCGCATCGCCCTGCAGCGTCAGCGCAGCCTGATCATCCTGCGCGCGGGCCAGCTGTTGTACGGTGCCATCAGCTGCTTCGTCGGCACCAGCCTGGCGGTCGCAGTGGATACATTCACCGGGCACCGGCTGGGCTCGGTGCCCACCTGGCTTGCCGCGGTCGGCGTTGTCGCGATGCTGGCGGCCAGCCTGCTGCTGGCGCGCGAATCCACGCTGGCGGTGACCGCCATCAACGAAGAGATGGACCACCGCAAGGTGAGGCGCAAGGCGCCCCCGTCGACCGGCTAGACCAAGGGGCGGCCGCGCTTGGCGCGAAAGTAGTTGGTCAGGCGGCGCCCGGCTTCGTCGCCCAACACGCCCCCGACGACCTCGACCCGATGGTTGTGCCGGGGATCGGCGATCAGGTCGAAGACGCTGCCGCACGCGCCCGTCTTCGGATCGGAAGCGCCATACACCACGCGCGCGACCCGTGCGTGCACCAGCGCCATCGCGCACATCGCGCAGGGCTCCAGCGTCACGTAGAGGGTGCAGCCCACCAGGCGATGGTTGCCCAGCACCCGCCCCGCCTCGCGCATGGCGACGATCTCGGCGTGGGCCGTGGGGTCATGGTCGGCGATGTTGCGGTTCCAGCCCTCGCCCAGCACCTGTCCGTCGGCACCAACCAGGACGGCGCCTACCGGGATCTCATCGAATTCGCGCTCGGCCCGGTCCGCCAGCGCGAAGGCGTGGCGCATCCACTGCTCGTCGTCCAGACCGGCCATCACTCCCACTCGATGGTGGCCGGCGGCTTGCCCGAGATGTCGTAGACCACGCGCGAGATGCCGCGCAGCTCGTTGATGATGCGGTTGGACACGGTGCCGAGGAAGTCGTACGGCAAGTGCGCCCAGTGCGCCGTCATGAAGTCGATCGTCTCGACCGCACGCAGCGCGATGACCCATTCGTACGCGCGCGCATCGCCGACCACGCCGACCGACTTCACCGGCAGGAACACCGCGAACGCCTGCGAGGTCCTGTCGTACAGGTCGGCCTTGCGCAGTTCGTCGATGAAGATCGCGTCGGCCTTGGCCAGCAGCTCGGCAGACTCGGGCTTCACTTCGCCCAGGATGCGCACGCCCAGGCCCGGGCCCGGGAACGGATGGCGATAGACCATCGTGCGCGGCAGGCCGAGCTCGACGCCGAGGCGGCGCACTTCGTCCTTGAACAGCTCGCGCAGCGGTTCGACCAGACCCAGCTTCATGTGCTCGGGCAGACCGCCCACGTTGTGGTGGCTCTTGATGACGTGCGCCTTGCCGGTCTTGCTGCCGGCCGACTCGATCACGTCCGGGTAGATCGTGCCCTGGGCCAGCCACTTGGCGTTCTTCAGCTTGTTCGACTCTTCCTCGAAGATCTCGACGAACAGGTTGCCGATGATCTTGCGCTTGACTTCCGGGTCGGCGACCCCTTCCAGCGCCTTGAAATAGCGGTCCGCCGCGTTGACGCGTACAACCTTGACGCCCATGTGCTCGGCAAACATCGCCATCACCTGGTCGCCTTCCTGCCAGCGCAGCAGGCCGGTATCGACGAACACGCAGGTCAGCTGGTCGCCGATGGCCTTGTGCAGCAGCGCCGCGACCACCGAGGAATCCACGCCGCCGGACAGGCCCAGGATCACCTCGTCCGACCCCACCTGCTCGCGCACGCGGGCGATCTGATCGTCGATGATGTTGGCGGCGGTCCACAGTGTCTGGCAGCCGCAGATCTCGGCGACGAAGCGGCGCAGCAGCGTCTGGCCCTGCTTGGTGTGCGTCACTTCCGGATGGAACTGCACGCCGTACCAGCGCTTCTCCTCCAACGCCATCGCCGCAACCGGGATGCGGTCGGTGGTGGCGGTGATCGTCCAGCCCGGCGGCGCCTTGGCGACATGGTCGCCATGACTCATCCACACATCGATGCGCGGCTCGCCCTGATGGTCGCTGAGGCCACCCAGCAGAGCGTCATGCGCAACCAGTTGCACCTCGGCGTGGCCGAACTCGCGTGCGTCGGCGGCTTCGGTCGCGCCGCCCAGCTGCGCGGCCAGGGTCTGCATGCCGTAGCAGATGCCCAGGATCGGCAGGCCGCTGTCGAACACCTGCTGGGGCGCTTTGGGAGCGCCATGCTGCGTGGTGGACTCCGGACCGCCCGACAGGATGATGCCCTTGGCGCCGAACTTCGCGATCTCCTCCGGGTCGTGGTCCCACGCCCAGATTTCGCAGTAGACGCCGATCTCGCGGATGCGGCGGGCGATCAGCTGCGTGTACTGCGCGCCGAAATCGAGGATGAGGATCTTGTCGGTGTGGATGTTCGTCATGGGCTCGCGGCGTTAATGGCTTCGTGAACGTTGCCGCTGCCGTCCGTGGCGGGACGTCTCGGCTTCGGGTCGTCCGGCCCGGCCATCCATGGCCGGGCGTTCGGCAGGCCGCGCGGCAGTGCCGCGCAAGCGGCCTGCCTCAGCCCATCCGGTAATTCGGCGGCTCTTTGGTGATCTGCACGTCGTGCACGTGGCTCTCGCGCTGGCCGGCGCCGGTGATGACCACGAACTTCGGCTTGGCGCGCATCTCCTCGATGGTGGCGCAGCCCACGTAGCCCATCGTGGCGCGCAGACCGCCGACCAGCTGGTGGATGATGCCGCCGACCGAACCGCGGTACGGCACGCGGCCTTCGATGCCTTCCGGGACCAGCTTGTCGGCGTCGCTGGCGTCCTGGAAGTAGCGGTCCTTGGACCCCTTCTCCATCGCGCCCAGGCTGCCCATGCCGCGGTAGCTCTTGTAGCTGCGGCCCTGGAACAGTTCGACTTCGCCCGGCGCTTCCTCGGTGCCGGCGAACAGGCCGCCGATCATCACCGTAGACGCACCCGCGGCGATCGCCTTGCCGATATCGCCCGAATAGCGGATGCCGCCGTCGGCGATCAGCGGAATGCGATCCTGCAGCGCTTCGGCGACCATGTCGATCGCGGTGATCTGGGGCACGCCCACGCCGGCCACCATGCGGGTGGTGCAGATCGAGCCCGGGCCCACGCCGACCTTCACCGCGTCGGCGCCGGCATCCATCAGCGCCAGCGCGGCGTCACCGGTCACGATGTTGCCGCCGATCACCTGGATCTGCGGGAAGCGCTTCTTGACCCAGGCCACGCGGTCCAGCACGCCCTGCGAGTGGCCATGCGCGGTGTCGACGATGATGACGTCCACGCCGGCGGCCACCAGGGCTTCGACGCGCTGGTCGGTATCGCCGCCCACGCCGACGGCTGCGCCCACGACCAGGCGGCTGGCGCTGTCCTTGGCGGCGTTGGGGTTGTCGGTCTTCTTCTGGATGTCCTTGACGGTGATCAGGCCGCGCAGGTCGAAGGCGTCGTTCACCACCAGCACCTTCTCGATGCGGTGCCTGTGCAGCAGCTGCAGCACTTCGTCGTCGCTGGCGCCCTCCTTCACCGTGACCAGGCGATCCTTCTTGGTCATGATGTGGCGCACCGGATCGTCGAGCTTCTTCTCGAAGCGCATGTCGCGGCTGGTGACGATGCCGACCAGCTGGCCGCCGTCGACGACCGGTACGCCGGAGATGTTGCGCGCGCGGGTGAGCTTGAGCACCTCGGCGATGGTGGTTTCGGGCCCGACGGTGAAGGGCTCCTTGATCACGCCGGCCTCGAATTTCTTGACCTTGGCCACTTCGGCGGCCTGCTGTTCGACGGTCAGGTTCTTGTGCAGGATGCCGATGCCGCCCAACTGGGCCATGGCGATGGCCAGGCGGGCCTCGGTGACGGTGTCCATGGCGGCCGAGACGATCGGCAGCTTCAGCCGCAGGTCGCGCGTCAGGCGCGTCTCCAGGCTGACATCCTTGGGCAGGACGGTGGAATGGGCGGGGACGAGGGAGACGTCGTCGTACGTCAGTGCTTCAGCCTGGATGCGCAGCATCGGCGGGCCCGGGAGAGTTGGGGAAGCGCGGCATTATACCCTGATCGGCGGGGCTTCCGCAGTCCGCCGCTGGCGGAACGCTGCTTTCCCCGTGCCCGGGACGCGCCTCAAATGCCGGCTTCGGCCGCTTCCAGGGTGTTCTGCATCAGCGTGGCCACCGTCATCGGGCCTACTCCGCCCGGCACAGGGGTGATCCAGCTGGCCCGCTGCGCGGCGGCATCGAATCCCACATCACCGACCAGACGGCCATCGTCCAGCCGGTTGATGCCGACATCGATGACCACCGCGCCCGGTTTGACCCATTCGCCCGGAATCAGGCCCGGCTTGCCCGCCGCAACCACCAGGATGTCGGCATCGCCGACGCGGGCCTGCAGTACGTCGCGCGGGGTGAACTTGTGGCAGCTGGTCACCGTGCAGCCGGCGATCAGCAGTTCCAGCGCCATCGGGCGGCCGACGTGGTTGCTGACACCGACGATGGTGGCGTTGCGGCCGCGCACTGGCTGGTCGGTGTAGCCGAGCAGCGTGGTGATGCCGCGCGGCGTGCAGGGCCGCAGGCCGAACTGGCGCAGGGCCAGGTGGCCGACGTTGGCCGGATGGAAGCCGTCCACGTCCTTGCGCGGATCGATGCGCTCGATCAGGCGGCTGGCGTCGGGAATGCCCGGCAGCGGCAGCTGGATGAGGATGCCGTGGATCTTCGGATCGGCATTCAACTCGTCGATCAGAGCCAGCAGCTGCGCCTCGGACGTGCCCGCCGGCAGGTCGTAGTCGAAAGCCTCGATGCCGACCTTTTCCGCGGCCCTGCGCTTGTTGCGGACGTAGACGGCCGAGGCCGGGTCGCCGCCCACCAGCACCACCGCCAGCCCAGGCCGGGCCATGCCGGACGCCACCCGCGCGTCCACCCGGACCTTCAGTTCGTCCAGCAGGTTCTCGGCAATTCGGCGGCCGTCCAGGATTCGGGCAGTCATGGGGAAGCGCGGTGTAGAGTCGGCCCCTATTGTCCCCGATTCCCCCATCCCAACGCGACCCGCCAGCCCCATGACCGACACCGACGCCCTGGAAGCCGCCGCCTTCCGCCGCCTGCTCAAGCACCTCAACGAGGAGCGCACCGATGTGCAGAACATCGACCTGATGATCCTAGCCGGTTTCTGCCGCAACTGCCTGGCCGACTGGTACCGCGAGGCCGCCCGCGAGGCCGGCGTGGCGATGGACAAGGACCAGGCGCGCGAACGCGTCTACGGCATGCCCTTCGCCGACTGGAAGGCGCGCCACCAGCGCGAGGCCACCCCGGAACAGCTGGCCGCGTTCAAGGCCGCGCAGGAGCGGCATGGCTAGGCCGCGCCGGATGCTGGCGTGGGGTGCCGGCGCCGTCCTCGTTGTCTATGTCGCCCTGTGCGCGCTGCTGTACCTGCAGCAGCGACGGCTGATCTACTACCCCCAGTTCACCCGCGTGAACGCCGCGCAGACGGACTTCGCCGTGGCGCGGCAGGACGTGGTCCTGCGCGGCTGGGTCGTCAATCCCGGCCGCCGGGACGCCCTGCTCTACTTCGGCGGCAATGCCGAATCGGTCGAGGGAAACCGGGAAGCGTTCACGCGCGCCCTGCCCTCGCACACGGTGTATCTGGTCGCATACCGGGGTTATGGGGCCAGCGATGGCGAACCGACGGAAACCCACCTGCTGGCCGATGCGCTGGCCCTGCATGACGACATCGCGAAACGGCATGCCGGCGGCCAGGTCGCGGTAGCCGGTCGCAGTCTGGGCAGTGGCGTGGCGACCTTTGTCGCCGCCGAACGCCGGGTGCCCGCCCTGGTGCTGGTGACCCCGTTCGACAGCCTGGCAGCGGTCGCACAGGCGCACTACCCGGTGTTCCCGGTCGGCCTGCTGCTTCGCGACCGGTACGACTCGGCCGCGCGCCTGCCGCGCCACCAGGGGCGACTGTTGGTCCTGCGCGCGGGCCAGGACCAGGTGGTGCCACCCGCGCGCACCGACCGGCTGCTCAAGGCACTCGGGCGGCCGGCACAGGTGGTGGAGTTCCCCTCGGCCAGCCACGATGACCTGTCGCTCGATCCGGGCTATTGGTCGGCCATCGGCGCTTTCCTGGCTGCCGGCCCCGACTGAGCGCGCCGGCTACTCCTCTTCTTCGCCGATGACCTCGGCGGCTTCCTCGTTGAGCGCCTTCGCTTCACGCTTGGGCTTGGTGAAGGGCGTCGGGGTCGGCTTGGTGTGTTTCGCGTTGCCGTAGAGCGCCGGGATACCGGAACGCAGGTCGCCGCCGGCGATCTCCAGTTCCAGACGTTCGGCGTCGCGCCGGCGGATCTCCAGGGCGATCGTCTCCGCATCCTCGCGCGACGCGCCCACGCTCATCAGCGCCGCCTTGCCGAACTCCACCGCGGACTCGAACGTCTCGCGGATCTGATAGTCGACGCCGGCGCCGATCAGCGCGAGCGAATGTTCGCGGTCGAACGAGCGCGCCAACACCTGGGCCTGCGGAAACTCGTGCCTGACCAGCTCGACGATGCGGTTGGCCGCATCCTTGTCGTCGATGCAGATCGCGATGGACTGGGCCGTCTGCGCACCGCAGGCGCGCAGCACATCCAGCCGGGTGCCGTCGCCGTAGTAGATCTTGAAGCCGAACTCCTCGGCGTTTCGGATCATCTCGATGTCGGTGTCGATGATGGTCACGTCCACGTCGCGGGCGAGCAGCGACTGGCTCATCACCTGGCCGAAGCGGCCGAACCCGATGATCAGCACGCTGCCTGAAAGACCGTTGGCTTCCTCGATGCCCTCCATCGAAGGCGCTTCCGGATGGGTGAAGCGGCGCAGCAGCAGGACGAAAAGCGGCGTCAGCGCCATCGACAGCACCACGATGGCGGTGAGGTTGGCATTGACGGTGGCGTCGATGATGCCGGCCGCGGCGGCAGCGGCGAACAGCACGAAGGCGAACTCGCCACCCTGCGCCATCAACACCGCGCGATCCAGGGCTTCGGCATGCGGACTGCGCGTCACCCGCGCCACCACGTAGATGCACGCCGCCTTGACCACCATCATCGCCAGTACCGCGCCGACGATCAGCGGCCAGTTGCTGGCCACCACGCCCAGGTCCAGCGCCATGCCTACGCCGAGGAAGAACAGGCCCAGCAGGATGCCGCGGAACGGCTCGATGTCGGCTTCGATCTGGTGGCGGAAGGTGGATTCGGACAGCAGTACGCCGGCGAGGAAGGCCCCCATCGCCATCGACAGGCCGCCCAACTGCATCAGCAACGCGGCACCCAGCACCACGAGCAATGCCGCTGCCGTCATCACTTCACGCGCCTTCGCTGTGGCGAGTACGCGGAACAAGGGATTGAGCAGCCAGATGCCCGCCGCGATCAGGCCGGCCAGCGAGGCCACGCCGATGCCGATCGCCAGCCAGCGCGAGCCTTCCTCCGGCTGCGTCACCTGCGGCGACATGAAGGCGACGAGCACCAGCAGCGGCACGATCAGCAGGTCTTCGAACAGCAGGATGGAGACGACCTTCTGTCCGTGCGGCAAGGCGACGTCGCCCCGTTCGGCCAGCAGCTGCATTACCACCGCCGTGGAGGTCAGCACGAAGCCCATGCCGCCGATGAACGAGACGGCCAAGGAATAGCCGAACGCCAGCCCCACGCCGGTCAGCAGCACCGTGCACAACGCGATCTGCAGTGTGCCCAGGCCGAATATCTGCCTGCGCAGGCTCCACAGGTGGCTGGGCCGCATCTCCAGGCCGATGACGAACAGGAACATCACCACGCCCAGTTCGGCGACGTGCAGGATGGATTGCGGGTCGTTGAACCATTTCAGGCCGAACGGACCGATCGCGAGGCCGGCGGCCAGGTAACCCAGCACCGAGCCCAGACCCAGGCGCCGGAAGATCGGCACCGTCACCACCGCCGCACCCAGCAGGGCGACGACACTCACCAGTTGGCTGGCACCCGATTCTGCACTCATGCCGCGAGTCTACCGGATGTCGCCCGGCACGAATGTCTCAGTCGTGCTGCATCGAAGAGGCGCGATCTCCACTGCGGCGGTAGTACGCCCCCCACACCGTGACCAGCACCAGCACGGCGGTGGTCGATGCCCCCGCCGCCAACAGATTGATCCGCGGCAGCAACGGCCACGCAGCGGCCAGCGTGGCCATACCCAACAGGTGCGACAACGGGAAGCGGCCGTAAACAACGCGCTTGAACAGCGCGTTGCCGAACAGATAGACCAGCGGCCCACCGATCAGTACGGCAGCGTACTTCGGCGACACCGGATCGAGCGGATGCGCCACCACCAGGTCGTCCGCCACCGCACTGACGATGACGCCGGCGATCAACAGCACATGGACGTAGTGGAAATATGCCCCCAGGCGGCCCGGGTCGTCGGAGTGTTCGATCACATGCGTGGCATCGCCGCTGGAGGTGTCGAAATACATCCACCACATCGCCACGCAACCGACGAAGGAGATGGCGAACGCGACCCACACGGCGAGCCCGGGATGATGCGCATGCGCGAACGAAGCGCCGGTGGCAAGCACGGATTCGCCCAGCGCGATGATGACGAACAGCTGGCACCGCTCGGCCAGATGGCCGCCATTGATCGTCCAGTCCGAGGTTCTCGACCGCCCCAGGCCCGGCACAGGGAAGCCCGCCATCGGCGATGCGTATTCGCATGCGACCGCGAGCAGCCATAGGACCAGGCGTGGCGCGCCTTCATTCAATCCTCCGGCGATCCAGAAGGCGGACGACACCAGCAACCAGCACAGGATCCGCAGGAAGTTGGGCGTCAACGCGTGCCCACGACCGAGGCTGGCCAACACGAACAGCGTGCGGCCGACCTGGATGGCGACGAAGCTGAGCGCGAACAACAGTCCGCGCTCGCCGAAGGCTTCGGGAATCGCCGCCGATACCAGCAACGCCAGGCCCATCAACACCATCAGCATGGTGCGGATGACAAGATGCTCGGGGTTGAACCAGTTGCTGACCCAGGCGGTGTACTGCCAGCCGAGCCAGACGGCGAACCAGAGTATCGCCGTCTGCAGGACGCCCAGAAGTGTCAGGTGCTCCAGCAGGTGGTGGGACAGCTGAGTGACGGCGAACACATAGACCAGATCGAAGAACAGCTCGACGCTGGCGACTTTCGCCGGCTGGCCCGGCGTGCGCAGCAAGGGATGGATACGAGCGCTCAAGGACGGCTCCCTCGAAGGACAGGAGGCATCAGCGGGTCGGCGCCTTCCACGCCAGCAGCCAGCCGACCGCGACCGGCACCGCGAAGATCAGCAGCTGGATCGGCAACTCCTCCTGCAGCGAATAGCCATGGGACATGCCGGTGCGCAGGTTCCAGATCACGGCCGCCAGCCAGCCTACGGTAAACAGCGCCGCCGCGAGGCGACGCCTGGCAGCGCCCGCCGACCATACGGCGATCCCCACGATCACCAGCCCGACAACGATGAACAGCAGGGTCCGCATGGTGCTTGCTCCATGAAGTGGGCGAGTTCGCCCACGGTAGCGCAGCGATGGCCGGGATGTGGAGAGGGCAATGCGCACCCTTCCCCCTTACTTGGTGGTGTAGCCACCGTTGATGAGGATCGTCTGCCCCGTGATCCACCAGCCGTCGCTCACCAGATGGCGGATGAAGGGCACGACGTCCTGGATATCCGTCAGGCCGGTCCTGCTGAAGGGCGACAAAGCTGCGGCGGTCTTGTGGTACGCCACGGCGTCCTCCCCTTCAGCCGGGTAGAAGAACGGCGTATCCATCGGGCCGGGCCCTACGGCGGTCACCGAGATCCCGCGTGCACCGAATTCCTTGGCCGCGGCCCGGGTGAAATGTTCCACCGGCGCCTTGGTACCTGCGTACGAGGCATAGAACGGCGTGAACGCCCCCAGCAGCGACGTCACCAGCGTGACGATCTTGCCGTTGTCGTTGACGTGGCGACCGGCTTCCTTGAGGAAGAAGAAGGCGGCCTTGGCGTTCACCGCAGCCATCTCGTCGTACTCGGCTTCGCTGATGTCCGTGATCGGTTTCTTCAGCACCTTGCCGACCGTGTTGATGGCGATGTCCGGCCGCCCCACGGCGGCGACGGTATCGGCGAACAGGCGTTCGACGCCGCCTGCCGTGGTCAGGTCACCCTGCAGCGCGACGGCGCGCGCGCCGGCATCGCGGATCGCGGCGACGGTCTTCTCCGCATCGGCCCGGCTCGCGTCGCTGTTGTAGTGGATCGCGACGGCGGCGGCACCCTGTTGCGCGAGGTCGCGGGCGATCAGCCCGCCGAGATTCTTGGCACCACCGGCGATCAAGGCGACTTTGCCCCGAATGGAATGATCAGTCATGAAAGGCTCCTGGCTTGGGACGGGATCTCGCGGCGACACCCAACGACAGAGTGGGCAAGCGCGACGAGGCACGTCTAAGATGAGGTGAACGGATTCCTGCGGCTTTCACGATGTCCCGTCCGCTATCAAATTCTCCGGCCTCAAATCACATTGGTGGAGCGCACGCTGCACCAGCGACAGTTGCCGACCCGGAACCCGGTCAGATCCCGCAATACCGCATGCTGGCGCAGGCGCACTGGCCAGGCGTGGAGCTGCTGCTCTGCAAGGAAGACATACGCCAACGCACGCTCTGGGCCATCGATGAGCCGCGCCACACCGTCATCGTCCACCTGGGCGGCTCGATGCGCGAACTGGACACCGAGATCGACGGCGTCGGCGCGACCCACATGCCACCTTCACCGGGCGACATCTGGCTGGTCCCGGCGGGAAAGCGCTACGCCAGCCAGGCGTCGGGACAGGTCATCACGTACGCCGAATTGCGCATCTCGCCCGCGGCGAACGTGGACACCGGCGTGGACCGGCGCGCGCCCATCGACGCGCTGATGCCGCGCCTGTGCCACCGCGATGAATTCCTCCACTACAGCGTCGCGCGCCTGGGTCGGCTCAGCCAGCAGGACGACGACCTGTCGACCATGATGGCCGAGCGCCTGCAGCTGCTCCTGCTCCAGCACCTGTACGCGGCTTATCGGCTTCCCGCCCTTCCCCCGTCGGTGCCGACCGCGCTCGCACCCGCCGTCGCGCGGCGACTGAGCGACCATATCGAAAGCGCCCTGGCCCAGCGCATCGCGCTGGCGGACCTGGCGACGCTGGCCGGCATGAGCGTGCACCAGTTGCTGATCGCGTTCCGGCGCACCTTCGGCACCACACCGACGCAGTACATCCTGGCGCAGCGCCTGCGGCGTGCGCGCTGGTACCTGCTCAACCGCAACGACGACATCACCGGCATCGCCCTCGCCTGCGGCTTCGCCAGCCACAGCCACCTGAGCGCGGCGTTCAAGCGCGACACCGGCATCACGCCCCGCCAGTTCCGCGAGGGCCTGAGAATGCGCCCGCTGGACTGACTAGCCTGCCCGGCAGAATGCGGCGTAATCGATGTAGCCTGGGAACGGCCGGCCAACCGCGCATACCGCGCAGTCCGGATCATGGCGCAGGCGTGTCTCGCGGAAGCGCATGGACAGCGCATCGAACTGCAGCAGGCGCCCGGCCAACGAATCGCCGATCCCAAGCAACAGCTTCACGACCTCGGTGGCCTGCAGCAGGCCGATCACGCCCGGCAGCACACCCAGCACGCCGGCCTCCGCGCAGTTCGGTGCGAACTCCGGCGGCGGCGGCTCCGGGAACAGGCAGCGGTAGCAGGGCAGTTCGCCACGATGGCGGCCCGCATCGAAGACGCTCACCTGCCCTTCGAACCGCTGCACTGCGCCATACACCAAGGGGATGCCCAGCTTCACGCAGGCATCGTTGAGCAGGTAGCGCACCGGGAAGTTGTCCGCGCCATCCAGCACCACGTCCACGCCGTCCAGCAGACGCTCGATGTTGTCGGAGGTGACGCGCGCCTGCATCGCTTCGACCTGCGTCCGCGGATTGAGCGCACCGAGCGTGGCCTGCGCCGATGCCACCTTCGGTTCGCCGATGCGCGCTTCGGTATGCAGGATCTGCCGCTGCAGATTGCTGCGGTCCACCACGTCGTCATCGGCGATCCGAAGATGGCCCACTCCGGCCGCCGCCAGGTAAAACGCCGCCGGCGATCCCAGGCCGCCCGCACCGATCATCAGCACCCGCGAGCCTTCGAGTCGCCGCTGCCCTTCCACGCCCACTTCCTGCAGCAGCAGGTGTCGCGAGTAACGCTCGTTGAAATCGATCGTTTCAGCGGACATGTCCGGACGAACCATCGGCCGCCCCTCGTCCTGCCAGCGCTGTGTACCGCCTTCCACGGACGCCAGACGCGTGTAGCCTGCAGCTTCGAGCGCACGCGCGGCATCCATCGAGCGTCCGCCCATCTGGCAGATCAGCACGACGGGCGCGTCGCGGCCGGGAAGGTGGCGGTCCGGTTCGGCCAGCAACTGCGCCTTCGCGACGCCGCGCGCGCCGGCCGCCTGCCCTCTGGCACGTTCGTGATCCTCACGCACGTCGATGAGCACCGCACCTTCGGCAAGCCATGAAGCGACGTCGTCAGGGGAAATGGCTCGGATCGTCATACCGGGATTATCACGCACGGGACGCACGACGGCGGCGCTCTGGCTGGAACGCGGTGTCGCCGTCAGTACGGGATGACGTCGACCACATCGCCTTCGGCATAGTCATGCACGCCTTCCGGCAGCACGATCAGGGCATTGCTGTCGGCGGCCGCCCGCAGCTGGTGGGACGCGTCGGCGGCATTCGGCAGCACGCGCAGGCCGCCACGGCCATCGGGCATCAGCTCGCCGCGCAGGAATTCCAGACGGGCGTGCCCCTTGCGCCAGGCAGCGCCCAGATGCGCCTGCCAGGCAGGTCGCGGGTCGTCACGCCCCTGCAGGCCGTCCAACAGCGCACGACCGAGCGTGAGCAGCGTGGCCAGCGTCGATACCGGGTTGCCGGGCAGGCAGAGGAACAGCGCACGGTCCCACTCACCGAAAAGGACCGGCATGCCCGGTTTCATGCGCACCTTCCAGAACGCGATGCGGCCGTGGGCGCCCAGCAAACCGGGAAGATGGTCCTTCTGACCCGCCGACACGCCCCCGCTGGTGATGACCACATCGAACGCCGAAGCGGCGTCGGCAAGCATGACCTGCATGCGCTCGGGTTCGTCCGGCAGCGTGGGCCACGCGGTCGGCTCCAGGCCCTCGGTGCGCAGCAGGCCCATCAGCAGGTCGCGGTTGCTGTTATAGACCTGCCCGGGCCGCAGCGGCAGACCGGGTTCCACCAGTTCGTCGCCGGTGGTGAACACGGCCACCGTGGGGCGCCGTGCCACCGGCAGCGTCGCCAGGCCCAGGGCTGCGGCCAGTCCGATCCGCGCGGGGGTCAGCACCTGGCCCTTGCGCATCACCTCGGTACCTGCGGTCACGTCCTCGCCGATACGCCGCACATCCGCGCCAGGCCGCACGCCTGCCGGCACTTCGATGCCACCGTCTATTTCGATGATGTCTTCACGGATGGCGACCGTGTCGGTGCCCTCGGGCAAGGGCGCGCCCGTCGTGAGGCGGACGCATTCGCCGGGCCCGACGCGCAGCCCCTGGGCCACACCCGCATACTGCTGTCCCACCAGCCGCAGGCGCGTCGGACCTTCGGAAGCGAGGCTCGCATGCGCGAACGCCACGCCGTCCATCCGGCTGTTGTCGAACGACGGCAGGTCGATCGGCGCGCGAACCGCATCGGCCAGCACGCGGCCGCCGGCACGGTTGAGGGCGAGAGACTCGCTACCCAGGGGGCGCGACCGCGCCGCGTCCCGGATCAGCGCGATGGCTTCATCGACGGCGATGCGGGTGGGGTACGCGCTCACTTGCGCTTGACGTGCCGGATCAGGCGGCGCTTCTTGGCGATCTGCTTCTCGGTCAACACGTTCTTCTTGCCTTCGTAGGGGTTGGCACCTTCGCGGAAGATGAACCGAACCGGCGTGCCGACCAGCTTGAAGCGTTTGCGGAAGAAGTTCTCCAGATAGCGCTTGTACGACTCCGGCAGCACCTTCAGGCGGGTGCCATGCACGATGAAGGTCGGCGGATTGGCGCCGCCCGGGTGTACGTAGCGCAACTTGGAGACGTGGCCGCGGATGCTCGGCGGCGGGTTGGTCTCGTACGCGATTTCCAGCGCCTTGTTGACCTCGCTGGTGCCGAACTCCTTCGTCGCCGAGGCATGCGCGCGATGGATCGCCTTGAACAGTTCGCGAAGGCCCGAGCCATGCAGGGCCGAAATCCGCACGGCCTCGGCCCACTCGACGAATCCGAGTTTGCGCGCCAGCAGCGCTTCGGCCTGCTCGCGCTGGTAGGCGGTCAGCCCGTCCCACTTGTTGATCGCCACCACCAGCGCACGGCCGGCGTCCAGCACGGCGCCGAGCACGGTCGCATCCTGGTCGGTAACGCCTTCGGTGGCATCCAGCAGCAGCACGGCGACCTGGCACTGCTCGATCGCCTGCAGTGTCTTGACCACGCTGAACTTCTCGACCGCCTCCTCCACCTTGCCTTTGCGGCGCAAGCCGGCGGTGTCGATCAGGCGATACTGGCGACCGTCGCGCTCCATGTCGACCGCGATGGAATCGCGCGTGGTGCCCGGCACTTCGGAGGCGATCATGCGTTCTTCGCCGAGCAGGCGATTCACCAGCGTGGATTTACCCACGTTGGGACGGCCGACGAAAGCCACGCGCATGCGGGCGGGATCTTCGTCCAGCGCCTCGCTCGCGCCTTCCTCCGGCAGGCGCGCGTGTACCTCGGACAACAGGTCATCGATGCCCTGGCGATGCGAGGCCGAGATGGTCGTGACGTCCGAGAATCCGTAGCGGGCGAAGTCCGCCAGCGCCGTGGATTCGTTGATGCCGTCGATCTTGTTGATCACCAGCAGGGTCGGACGCGCGGTCTTGCGCAACCAGGCGAGGATTTCATCGTCCAGCGCGGAAGGCCCTTCGCGTCCGTCCACGATGAACAGCACAAGGTCCGCTTCTTCCGCGGCGGCGCGTGCCTGGCGCGCGGTGGCGCCTGCCAGGCCCTCTTCCTCGCCGGCGATACCGCCCGTGTCCACGACCAGGAACGGAGCGTCCGCATCCAGGCGGCATACGCCGTAGTTGCGGTCGCGGGTGACACCGGGCTGGTCGTGCACCAGGGCATCACGACTGCGGGTCAGCGCATTGAACAGGGTGGACTTGCCGACATTGGGGCGGCCCACCAGGGCGACGAGGGGCAACATGCAGGGGGCGACCGAAGGATGGGAAGGAAGCCGGATGCGCGCCGCTGCGCACGTGGCACGGCCGCTCCGGTCTGTAAACGGGCCGACATGGTATCGGAATACGCCCCCGTCCGCGAAAAAGGGCCGCATGGCGGCCCTTCGGGGTAACGGCGCGGGAGCGGCACAGCCGCTCCCGTCGCAGGCTCACTTGAAGCCGAATGCGGTCAGCCCGCCCTCCACGTCCTGCACCAGCAGGATGCCGTCGGCCACGACCGGCTTGCCGCGCACGGCCTTGCCGCCGACGCGCGCGCGCGCCACCACCTCGCCGTTATCCGTCTTCATCCAGTGCAGGTAGCCGTCGTAGTCGCCCACCACGGCATAGTCTCCATGGACCGTGGGTGCGGTCAGCGAGCGGCGTGCCAGCGTCGTGTTCGACCACAGCGCACCACCGCTGTACTTGTCCAGCGCCCACACGGTACCCGAGGGGTCGGACACCAGCACCGCGCCGCTGGTCACCGCCAGCCCGCCGGCGCCGCCATTGTCGCGCGTCCACAGGGGGCGCCCGGAGGGACCCTCGATGGCCACGGTCTCCTTCTTGAAGCTGGTGGCGTACACCGTGGTGCCTTCCAGTACCGGCGCACCATCGACGTCGGCCATGCGCTCCAGTTCGCTGCGGCCTTCGGGCGTGCCGACGGCCTGGGTCCACATCTCGCGTCCGTCATTGGCGGACAGCGCGGTCAGGGTACCGTCGTCGCTGCCCACGAACAGGACGCCGGGACCGACCAGCACGGGCGCATTGCCGCGCACGGTCAGGCTGGGCAGTTCGTTGGTCCAGAACCAGCGGCGCTCGCCGGTGGCGTTGCTGAACGCGGTGACGCGCCCATCGTTGCTGCGCACGAAGACGTTCTCGGGGCCCACCGCCGGCGCCGCGACGACCTCGTTGGGCACCTTGGCCTGCCATTTCTCCGCGCCGGTGGTCGCATCCAGGGCCACCACCTGGCCATCGAGCGTACCCACCACCACCAGTCCCTGCCCGGCACCGGGGCCACCGGAGAAGCGGAGATCGGACTTGTACTGCCAGACCTGCTTGCCCGTCTGCAGATCGAAGGCGCGCACCCCGCCCTCGACCGCCGCCGCGTACACGCGCCCGCCATCGACGACGGGCGTCTGTTGCAGGCCTAGGCGCCCCTCGCCCTTGCCTGCGTTGGCGCTCCAGAGCTTGGCCACCGACACCGTCGGCGTGATGTCGATCAGTTCGGCAGGCTCGGTCGGCTTCTCGTCCGCCTTCTTGCCGCCGAACCACCCCTTGATCGTGCTGCAGCCGCCCAGTGCCCCTACCAGCAAGGCGGCCACCAGGACGCGGGACGCCACGGGATGGGCGCGCATCATGCCGCACCCCCGGTCTTGGGCGGCGTGCCGCCGGCGTGGATCAGCTTCAGCTCGACCAGCCGGCGCTGCGGCGACACCGCATCCAGCGTGGTGAGCGCACGCGTGTAGGCCTCCTGGGCCTCCTTCGCCTTGCCAGTGGCAAGCAGCGCATCGCCGCGCACTTCAAGGCTGGACGCATCGTCGGCCGCGTCGAGCAGTTTCAGGGCTTCGTCGTGCTTGCCGGCATCGATAAGCAGGCGCGCCAGGCGCAGGTTGATCAGCGGACGCAACGCGTCGTCAGGCGTCAGAGCGCGCAAGGTGGCGATGGCAGCGTCACGCTCGCCCGCCTCGACCTGCGCCTTGGCCAGCTGGAGGCCTGCGGTATCGGCATACAGGGCATCATTCTTTGACAGCGCATCCACCGCCGCCTTCGCCTGCTTAAGGTCGCCCTTGGCCAGTCCCTCTACGGCCATCTGGTACTCCTGGTAGGCCTGTTCCTTCTTGCCGGCCTGGTCCTTCTGCCACCACTGCCAGCCGAGGATCACCGCCAGACCCAGGGCCACGCCGCCCAGCAGGCCGGCACCGTTGTTCCTCAGCCAGCTGCGGACACGTTCGCTTTGTTCGTGCTCGTCGAGCAGATCGTCAATCGCCATGCGCTCTCTTGCCCCGTCTCGGCAGGGTCTTGGTCTAGGTGGACAGACCCGCGCGCGGGTCAGTCACCGACCGGCGCTAGGGAACCCTCAGAGGATACCGTAAAGCGCGCAACGTTCGCTCGCTGGTACGGCGCCAGGTCCACCGTACTACCCGCTTGCTGAACCTCGACCGCCGTCGCATCGCCCAACTTGATGCGACCGACTTCACCGGCCGCATAACGGCGCTCATCGCCTGCGCGCAGCAGCGCGTGCTCGACCTTGCGACCGTCGGGCGCATCGACCTCGACCCAGCTGTCGCCCTTGAACGACAGCGACAACCAAGGCGTCGTCGCCCGCGGGACGGGCGCCATCGATGCCACGTAGGGCGCCGCAGGCGCACGACCGGAGGGGCGCGCCGAAGTCGAACCCTGCTGTGCCGGCATCGACGCGTCGGGCACGACGTCGAGCGATGCCATCGCGGGCTCGGGGGCCGGGTCCGCGGAAGAGCGCAGCGCCATCCATACCGGCGTGGCGATCACCAGCGTCAGGACGACATAGACCGCGCGACGCTTGAAGCTTTCGAAGACGTACTGCAACCGCGGCGTATGGCTGTGGCTGACCAGCACCGCAGGTGGTGCCACCACCGCTTCCGATTGCGCCAGGAACGGCTCCACGTCGAGCTTGAGGAGCCGCCCATAGCTGCGCAGCTGCCCGCGAACGAATACCGCGCCGCCGGACTGGTCCCACTGCCCGGCCTCGAGCGCCTGCAGCACCCTGACCGGCATCTTCAGCCGCTGGCTGACGTCCTGCAACGACAGGCCGGACTGCTCACGCGCCGACCGCAGCGCCTCACCGCACCCCTGCGGCGGCGACATGCCCCCACCTACCGAATCCATCATGGCCCTGCATTTCCCCCGATTGTGACGTCCCGCGCGTCAGGGAACTCCGCCCGAATGCGCTGAACATATCGACTGGCAGCGGCCTTGTCGCCGAGTCTTTCCTCGATCTGTGATGCGAGTTTCAACACTGCGACGGAGGCGGGTCCCGCCGCCAGCCTCCGTTCGATGAAAGCGCGCGCCGGCAGGTACTGCTGACGGCGGAACTCCAGCTCGGCCATGGCGCCCAATGCGGTCGCGTTGGACGGATCGCGCGACAGCGCCTGTCGCAGGTCGCGTTCGGCACGCTCCAGCTGTCCGGTACCCAGGGCACAGTTGCCGGCATTGGCCTGCGCCACCGCCGGCGTACCGTAGCCAGGCGCCTGCATCGCCCGGTCGAACCAGACCAGGGATTCGGCCTGGAAGCCATTGGCGCACAGCCAGGTGCCGTAATTGTTCTGCATCGCGCCCTGGGCGGGCGCCAGCTCCGCCGCCCGGCGGTAGTGCTGCCCGGCCTGCTCGGACTGTCCACGACGGTCGGCGACGACGGCCAACAGGGTTTCCGCATCCGCCGAATCCGGCGCCAGCTTCAGGGCCGCGCGCGCCTCCTTCTCCGCCGTCTCCAGATCGCCGGCCTGCAGCCGCTGTACCGAGCGGGACACCATCATCTGCACGGACTGGCGCCGCTTCACTTCGGGACTGTCCTTGACGGAATAGTCCTGTGCAATCTGCTCGCCGTCCTTGCGCTCCATCTTGGGGCGGACGAAGGTCAAACGGCTGCAGGCGGTCGCCAGCAGGAGGGGAACCAGCAGCAGGCAGAGCGCCTTATGCCGCATCGTCGATGCCCTGTTCCTGCAGTTGCCGGCGGAACTCGGCCTGACGGCGGGTGCGGTCCATCACCTGCCCCTTCAGCTGACCGCAGGCGGCATCGATGTCGTCGCCCCGGGTGCGGCGGACCATCGTCAGCACATGAGCGTCGAGCAGCAGCTTCTGGAAGGCGCGGATGTCCTCTTCCGGCGCCCGCTCGTAGCGTGTGCCGGGGAACGGGTTGAACGGAATCAGGTTGACCTTGCCGGCGTCCTTCAGTTGCGCGGCATTGCTGAATTTGCGCATCAGCTGGGCGAGCTGCCGCGCGTGTTCGGGCTGGTCGTTGACGCCCTTCATCAGCGTGTATTCGAACGTCACCGAATCGCGCTTCTTGTTCGCGCGCAGGTAGCGCACGCACGAGGCCATCAATTCGGCGATCGGATACTTCCTGTTGAGCGGCACCAGCTGTTCGCGCAGCGCATCGTTGGGCGCATGCAGCGAGACGGCCAGCGACACGTCGGTCTCGGTGGACAGGCGATCGATCATCGGCACCAGGCCGGACGTGGACAACGTGACGCGCTTGCTGGCCAGGCCGTAGCCAAGATCGTCGCGCATGATGTTCATCGCGCGCACGACGTTGTCGAAATTCAACAGCGGCTCGCCCATGCCCATCATCACCACGTTGGTGAGGCGGCGGTTCTGCGCGGGCACGTTGCCCAAATGGCGCGCCGTCACCCAGACCTGGCCGATGATCTCGGCGGTGGTCAGGTTGCGGTTGAAGCCCTGCGTGGCGGTCGAGCAGAACGTGCAGTTGAGGCCACAGCCCACCTGCGACGACACGCACAGCGTCCCGCGGCTCTTGTCGGGGATATAGACGGTTTCGACGGCATTCTTGCCGTCCACGCCCATGCCGAGCAGCCACTTGTGGGTGCCATCGGCGGAGGGCTTGTCGAACACCACCTGCGGCACGACGACTTCGGCATGTTCCTGCAGCTTGGCGCGCAGGTTCTTGCCCAGATCGGTCATCTGGTCGAAATCGGTGACGTAGCGGTGGTGGATCCACTTCATCACCTGGTGGGCGCGGAACTTCTGTTCGCCCAGTTTCTCAATGAAGAAATGTTCCAGACCCTCGCGGTCCAGGTCCATCAGGTTCTGCTTCGCAGACACGGGCGCGCCGACGGCCACGGACGGAGCGTCCGTGGCCAGCTTCAATTCGATCGGCGGCAGTTCGTGGCTGCTCATCACGCGATCATTCAGCGCGAGAACACTTCGGTGGCGGCGAAGAAGTACGCGATCTCGGTGTTCGCGTTCTCGACCGAATCCGAACCGTGCGCAGCGTTGGCGTCGATGGAATCGGCGAAGTCGGCGCGGATCGTGCCCGGCGCGGCATCCTTCGGATTGGTGGCGCCGAGGATCTCGCGATGCTTCAGCACGGCGTTCTCGCCTTCCAGCACCTGGATCGCGACCGGGCCGGAGATCATGAATTCGACCAGCGCGTTGAAGAACGGACGCTCGCGGTGGACGGCGTAGAAGCCTTCCGCTTCACGACGCGACAGATGCTTCATCTTCGAGGCGACGATCTTCAGGCCGTTCTTTTCGAAACGGGCATAGATTTCACCGATGACGTTCTTGGCGACGGCATCGGGCTTGACGATCGACAGGGTGCGCTCCAGCGCCATGGGGATTTTCTCCGTTGGGCGGGCCACTGAAGACCCGAGGTTAACATGAAAAACCCGCGTCGAAACGCGGGCTTAGACCAGAAAGCGTAGCGAGATTCTAAAGCATCCGGCGCCGCAGTGCAGCAGGATTTCACCGAATGCTGCTCTGCAGCATGACAGCGCCCGCGGGCCGGCGGAGAATCAATCAAACAAGCGTTTGATTCAGTCCCGGAGGGGCCATGGGCAACACCACGCATTTCTCCACCAAGGAGCGCATCCTGGGGGCTGCCGAAGAGCTGTTCGCCCAGCACGGGTTCGCAGGCACGTCGCTGCGCCAGGTCACCAGCCGGGCGGATGTGAACATCGCCGCCGTCAACTACCACTTCGGCAGCAAGGAAAACCTGGTCAACGAGGTGTTCCGCCGGCGCATGGACGACATGACCGCTGCCCGCCTGTCCCTGCTCGAGAAGGCGCTGGCTCAGCGCCCGGGGCAGTTGGAGCCGATCCTGGCCGCCTTCGTCGAGCCCGCCCTCGCCCTGGCCCAGGACCGCCACGGTGGCGGTGCCTTCGTCCGGGTCATCGCCCGCGCCTACGCCGAGAAGAACGACGGGCTACGCAAGTTCCTGTCCGACCACTACGGGCACGTGCTGCGCGAGTTCGGCAAGGCCATTGCCGGCTGCGTGCCGGGCCTGAGCAAGGAGGAGCTCTACTGGCGGCTGGACTTCTTCTCCGGCGCCCTGACCTATGCCATGGCCGACTTCGGTCTGATCAAGCGGCCCCCGGGTGTCACGGAGGCGGCGCACCGTGAGCGTGCCGCCCGTGAACTGATCCGCTTCGCCGAGGCCGGCCTGCGTGCCGACCATGTCTGAAACCCCTGTCATCCAAGGAAATTCCATGTCCAATCCATTGCTTGTACGCAAGGCGGCCGTGCTGGGCGCCGGTGTGATGGGCGCGCAGATCGCGGCGCACCTGACCAACGCCGGTGTCGATACGGTGCTGTTCGATCTGCCCGCCAAAGAGGGGCATCCGGATGGCATCGTGCACAAGGCCATCGCCAATCTGGCCAAGCTCAGCCCTGCTCCGCTGGCCAGCAAGTCGCTGGCCGAAGCGATCACGCCGGCCAACTACGAGACGGGGCTTGAGCACCTGAGGGACTGCGATCTGATCATCGAGGCCATCGCGGAAAGGATGGACTGGAAGCAGGACCTGTACCGGAAGATCGCCCCCTACGTCGCTCCGCATGCGGTGCTGGCCAGTAACACTTCTGGATTGGGAATCAATAAGTTGGCTGAGGTTCTTCCTGAAGAACTTCGGCATCGCTTCTCCGGCGTGCACTTCTTCAACCCGCCGCGCTACATGCACCTGGCCGAGCTGATCCCGGCCAAGTCAACCGATGCCTCGGTGCTCGAGGGCCTGGAGACCTTCCTGACCACCACGCTCGGCAAGGGCGTGGTGTACGCGAAGGACACGCCCAACTTCATCGGCAACCGCATCGGCGTGTTCTCGATCCTGGCCACGGCCCACCACACCGGCGAGTTCAAGCTGGGCTTCGACGAGGTGGATGCGATCACCGGCCCGCTCATCGGCCGGCCGAAGTCCGCCACCTACCGCACCTCCGACGTCGTCGGCCTGGACACCATGGCCCACGTCATCAAGACCATGGCCGACACCCTGCCGGACGATCCGTGGCATGCCTACTTCGCGTCCCCGAAGTGGCTGGAAGCCCTGATCGCCAAGGGTGCGCTGGGCCAGAAGACCGGTGCCGGCATCTTCCGCAAGGTCGGCAAGGACATCGTGGTCCTCGACCTGGAGAAGCAGGACTACCGCGCGTCCGACCGCACCGCGGCGCCCGAGGTGGTCGAGATCCTGAAGATCAGGAACCCGGCCGAGAAGTTCGCCAGGCTGCGCGAGAGCCAGCACCCGCAGGCCCAGTTCCTGTGGGCGGTGTTCCGCGACCTGTTCCACTACAGCGCCTACCACCTGGCCGACATCGCCGAGACCGCGCGCGACGTCGACCTGGCCATCCGCTGGGGCTACGGCTGGTCGCTGGGTCCGTTCGAGACCTGGCAGGCGGCCGGCTGGAAGCAGGTGGCACAGTGGATCGCCGACGACATCGTCGCCGGCAAGGCCATGAGCAGCGCGCCGCTGCCCAACTGGGTGTTCGATGGCCGCGAGGGCGTGCACGGCACCGAGGGCAGCTACAGCCCGGCGAAGAACGCCAAGCTGCCGCGCTCCGGTCTGCCGGTGTACCAGCGCCAGCGCTTCCCGGATCCGCTGCTGGGTGAGGCGTTCCCGCAGGGCGAGACCGTGTTCGAGAACGACGGCGTCCGCCTGTGGACCGACGGCGACGGGATCGGCGTGGTCAGCTTCAAGACCAAGATGCACACCGTCTCCGACGCCGTGCTGGACGGCCTGCAGGAAGCCATCGCCATCGCCGAGCGGAAGTTCAAGGGCCTGGTGATCTGGCAACCGAAGGAGCCGTTCTCCGCGGGTGCCGATCTCGCCGGTGCGCTGGGCGCGCTGCAGGCCGGCAGGATCGCCGAGTTCGAGGCGATGGTGGCCAACTTCCAGGCCACTAGCCAGCGCATCAAGTACGCGCTGGTCCCCGTTGTGGCGGCCGTGCGCGGCCTGGCTTTGGGCGGCGGCTGCGAGTTCCAGATGCACAGCGCGCGCACCATCGCACACCTGGAAAGCTACATCGGTCTGGTCGAAGCGGGCGTGGGCCTGCTGCCGGCCGGCGGCGGCCTGAAGGAAATCGCGGTACGCGCCTCGCAGGCGGCTGGTCCCGGCGGCGACGTGTTCGCCGAACTGAAGAAGACCTTCGAAACGGTCGCGATGGCCAAGGTCTCGGCCTCCGCGGTCGAGGCCAAGGAACTCGGCCTGATGCGCGCGGGCGACAAGGTCGCCTTCAATGCCTATGAACTGCTGCACATCGCCAAGCAGGAAGCCCTGGCGCTGGCCGAGACCGGCTACCGCCCGCCCCTGCCCGCGCGCCGCATCCAGGTGGCCGGCGACGTGGGCATCGCCACCTTCAAGATGATGCTGGTGAACATGCTGGAAGGCCGCTTCATCAGCCCCTACGACTACGAGATCGCCGTGCGCATCGCCACCGTGCTGTGCGGTGGCGAAGTGGACCGCGGCGCGGTGGTCGACGAGGGGTGGCTGCTGAAGCTGGAGCGCAAGCACTTCGTCGAACTGGCACAGCAGGAAAAGACCCAGGCCCGCATCGCGCACATGCTGAAGACCGGCAAGCCGCTGCGTAACTAAGCGACGGACAAGGACACATCGAAATGAGCAAGCAGATCCAAGAAGCCTACATCGTCGCCGCCACCCGCACGCCGGTAGGCAAGGCCCCAAAGGGCGTGTTCCGCAACACCCGCCCGGACGACATGCTGGCGCACGTGCTGAAGTCGGTCGTGGCGCAAGCCCCCGGCATCGACGTCAGCCGCATCGACGACGCCATCATCGGCTGCGCGATGCCGGAGGCCGAGCAAGGCATGAACGTGGCGCGCATCGGCCTGTTGTTGGCCGGCCTGCCGAACACGATCGCTGCGCAGACCATCAACCGCTTCTGCTCGTCCGGCCTGCAGGCCGTGGCGATGGCGGCGGACCAGATCCGCCTGGGCCATGCCGACCTGATGCTGGCCGGCGGCACCGAATCGATGTCGATGGTGCCGATGATGGGCAACAAGATCGCCATGGCGCCCAGCGTGTTCGACAACGATCACGTGGCCATCGCCTACGGCATGGGCATCACCGCCGAGAAGGTCGCCGAGGAATGGAAGGTCTCGCGCGAGGACCAGGACGCCTTCGCCGTCGCCTCGCACCAGAAGGCCCTGGCCGCCCAGGCGGCGGGCGAGTTCCGCGACGAGATCAGCCCCTACGAAGTCATCTCGCGCCAGCCCGACCTGGCCGGTAACACGGTGCGCCTGAAGAAGCTGCTGGTCGAACAGGACGAAGGCCCGCGCGCCGATACGTCGCTGGAGGGCCTGGCCAAGCTGCGTACCGTATTCCGCAATCCGCAGTTCGGCGGCACCGTGACTGCGGGCACCTCGTCGCAGATGAGCGACGGCGCGGCCGGCGTGCTGCTGGCCTCGGAGCAGGCCATCAAGGATTACGGCCTGACCCCGCTGGCCCGTTTCGTCAGCTTCTCGGTCGCCGGCGTGCGCCCGGAAGTGATGGGCATCGGCCCAATCGCGGCGATCCCGAAGGCGCTGAAGCAGGCCGGCCTGACCAAGGATCAGCTGGACTGGATCGAACTCAACGAAGCCTTCGCCGCCCAGGCGCTGGCCGTGATCCGCGACAGCGAACTGGATCCCTCGAAGATCAACCCGCTGGGCGGCGCCATCGCGCTCGGTCACCCGCTGGGTGCCACGGGTGCGATCCGTACCGCGACGATCGTGCACGGCATGCGTCGTCACCAGAAGAAGTACGGCATGGTGACCATGTGCATCGGCACCGGCATGGGCGCGGCCGGCATCTTCGAATCGCTGTAAGCCTCAGCGATCACCCGACAGGAATGGCGCCGCAAGGCGCCATTTCTTTTGGTTACTTGGATGGCGTTACGCCATGCGTGCGCCGTCGGGTACGGGACGTTCCACGGCCGTCACCACCACACCGTCATCGGTGTGGAATCCGGTCAGCAGGAATTCCGAAATGAACGGCCCTACCTGCTTCGGAGGGAAATTGAGGACGCCCACGATCTGCCGTCCCACCAGATCCTCCGGCGCATACAGCGCGCGGATCTGGGCACTGGTCTTCTTCACGCCATGAGGGCCGAAGTCGACCCACAGCTTCCACGCGGGTCTGCGTGCTTCCGGAAACGGCTCAACCCGCAGCACCGTCCCGGCGCACAGCTGGACGCGCGTGAAATCCTCCCAACCGATCACCTGCACACTCTCCGTCACGCACCCTCCCTTCTTCCCTTCCGCGCCTTCCACGCATCCTTGGCCTCCGCCCACCAGTAGCTCACCTGCGCGCCCAGGAAGCCGGCAGGCTTCATCGCGGACACCAGGCCGTAGGGGGCGAACTCGCGCCATCGCCGATCGCCTTGCGCGATGGCGGAGGCGATGACTTCGCCCGCGAACGTCGTGGGCGCGACGCCATGCCCACCGAACGCCTGCGCCACCCACAAGCCCGGCTCCACCTGGCCGATCTGCGGCATCTCGTGGCGGGCATAGCTCATCAGCCCGGACCAGGCATGGTCGATGCGCACGCCCTCCAGTTGCGGAAACACCTTCAACATGTCGCCGTACAGCAGGCGCTCGACCGACCGAGGCGAGCGATCCAGGACCGAAATCCGCCCGCCCCACAGCAGACGGGAGTCAGGCAAAGGCCGGTAGTAGTCGAAGGCGAAGCGCGTGTCGTAGATGGCCGCGCGCGTGCGCAGCGCCGTGTCCATCCGCGCCCCCAGCGGCTCGGTGACCATCACGTAGGTGGCGATCGGCAATACCCCCGCGTCGACACGGCGATGCAGGCGCGCCAGGTAGCCGCCGCATGCCAGTACGACCTCGCGCGCGTCGACGCGGCCGGACGGCGTGGTGACCCGCCAGCCTCCCTCCCGCCGCTGCAGCGATACCGCAGGCGAATCGCCGAACAGGGATACGCCCTGCCGCGATGCTGCCTGGACCAGGCCGTGGGCGTACTTGAGCGGATGGAAGTGGAAAGCTCGTGGCTCGAACAGCGCGTCGTGATATCGCGGAGTGATTATCCGTTGACGCAACTCGTCGCGCTCGACCCAGTGCCAGTCCTGCGCGAAGACATCGGCCAGCAACGCCTGGCGTTGCCGCAGCAGGTCGCGGTCGTCGAACCAGTTCGCCCAGAGGATCCCGGCCTGGGTGTCGTCGCAGGCGATGCCATACTGCGCGATGCGCCTGCGGATCAGTTCCACCGCTTCCACGGTGCCGGCGTACAGGGCGCGCGCGCGTTCGCGCCCCAGATCACGCAGCAGAGCCGCTTCGCCGCGGGAGAAGCCACCGAACACGAAACCGCCATTGCGGCCGGAAGCACCGAATGCGGGCTGCTCCGCTTCCAGCAGCACGACATCGCGGTGTCCCCGCTCGGCCAGGCCCAGCGCCGTGTTCAGACCCGCGAAGCCTCCACCCACCACGCAGACATCCGCGTCCAGGGCCGTATGCAACGTGGGGAGCGCGGGCGCGCTACCGGCGGTGTCGGCGTAATAGTGGCGGTTGGACATGGGCACGCGCCGATTCTGCGGGAAGCGGGCCACCCTTCACCAGGGCGTGTCGCGCCGCAGGCTTTTGGAGAGAGTCAGCCCAGTTCCCGGACGCCCAGTTCGTTCAGTGCACTCTGCATCATGCTGCGTGCTGCGTCGCTGAGCGCTTCGTGGTCCAGCGCGTAACGGATGGTGGCTTCGATCAGTCCGATGTGCGTGCCACAGTCGAAGCGGGTGCCCTGGAACCGGTACGCGTGCACCGGCTTCTCGCGCAACAGGGCCGCGATGGCATCCGTCAGCTGGATTTCGCCGCCGGCGCCCGGCGCCGTACTTTCCAGCAGCGCGAAGATGCGCGCGTCCAGCACGTAGCGCCCCACGACCGCCAGCGTGCTGGGGGCGACCTCCGGCTTGGGCTTTTCCACGATGGCACCGATGCGTCCTTCGCGTCCTGAGAAGGCGTCCGTCGCCACGATGCCGTAACTGCCGGTCTGTTCGCGCGGCACGTCCTGCACGGCGATCACGCTGGCGCCGCTGGACTCGGCCGCATCCGCCATCTGCTTGAGGGCGCCCGGCCCGCGGTTCCAGATCAGGTCGTCGGGCAGCAGCACCGCGAAAGGCTCGTCGCCGACGATGGCCTTGGCGCACAGCACCGCATGCCCAAGCCCCAGGGCTTCGGCCTGGGTGACGAAGACGGCACGAACGTGTGAGGGCAGCACGTTGCGGACGAGTTCCAGCTGTTCGACCTTGCCCGAGCGCTCCAGCTTCTGTTCCAGCTCGTACGCCTTGTCGAAGTAGTCCGCCACCGCATGCTTGTAGCGGTTGGTGACGAAGATGAGCGTATCGCAACCTGCCTCGACCGCTTCATCCACCGCGTACTGGATCAGCGGCCGGTCGATGATCGGCAGCATCTCCTTGGGAACGGTCTTCGTTGCGGGCAGGAAGCGGGTGCCGAGTCCCGCCACGGGGAACACGGCCTTGCGGATGCGGGGCGAAGTCATCGGGTCCTGCGGGCGTCTCGACCGGGGAAGACCACGATGTTAGCCGATGCTTCGTTCTGTTCGTTCGACATCGGCGTGAACTCCGGCACGGCGATCCTCAGAACTTCGGCCAGTTCGGCGGTGTCGTATCGGGCATGCGCCGCCCGCAGGCGCTGCAGGGCCAGATCGATGAACTCGCTCGAGACCTCACGCGCGATCGCCTTCATGATCTTGGAGTGCGAGGTGGGTTGGTAGCGCTCGTCGGCGTGGAACAGCGTCTCATGCAGCTTTTCGCCGGGGCGCAGGCCCGTGTAGACGATGGCGATGTCGCGCCCCGGCTGCTTGCCGGCCAGGCGGATCATCTGCTCGGCCAGCAGCCGGATCGGTACCGGATCGCCCATGTCCAGCGTATAGATCGAGGCGTGCGCCGCGCCCGAGGCGGCCTGCAGGATGAGCTGGCAGGCCTCCGGGATGGTCATGAAATAGCGGGTGACGTCGGGATCGGTCACGGTGACCGGCCCGCCCTTGCGGATCTGTTCGCGGAACAGCGGCACCACGCTGCCGGCCGAATCGAGGACATTGCCGAACCGCACGGTGACGTAGCGCGTGCCGGAACGGGCATCGTCGAGCGACTGGCAGGCCATCTCGGCCAGGCGCTTGGTGGCCCCCAGCACGTTGACCGGATCCACCGCCTTGTCCGTCGAGATCAGCACGAAGGTGGCAACGCCCGCTTCGCGGCAGGCGCGCGCCACCGCCTCGGTCGCCAGCACGTTGTTGCCCACGGCTTCGCGCAGATGGCCTTCCAGCAAGGGGACCTGCTTGTAGGCGGCGGCGTGGAACACGGCGTCCGGCTCGGCGACCGCCAGCGCGTGGGCGATGACGGCGGGGTCGCCGCAATTGCCTAGCACCGGCAGGACTTCCAGGTCGGGGAAGGCGCGCCGCAGGTCGCCCTGGATGGTGATCAGGGCCAATTCGTCGATTTCTACCAGCGCGATCCGCTGGGCGCCATGCCGCGCGCACTGCCGGCAGAGTTCCGATCCGATCGACCCGCCCGCGCCGGTCACCATGACGGTACGCCCCCCCAGCCAGCCGCGGATGAGTTTCCAGTCCGGCGTCACCGATTTGCGACCCAGCAGGTCTTCGATCGCGACCTCCTTGAGGTCGCCCGGCATGGACTGCCCTTCCAGCACGTTGATCAGTCGGGGCACCATGCGGAACGGCAAGCCTGTGCTCTCGCAGATCGCCACCACCCGCTGCATGGCGGGCGCTTCCAGCGAGGGCATGGCGATGACGAGCATCCGCGCCGCGGTTTCGCGCGCGACGGCGGCTGCGCTCTCCAATCCACCCAGCACGGGAATGCCCTGCAGCTTGGAGCCATGCAGACGCACTGCATCATCGAGGAAGGCAACCGGATGGTAGACGCCGGTGCGGCGCAACTCGCGAACCAGGGCTTCGCCTGCACGCCCTGCGCCAAGGATCAATACGCGCGAGGCCGTTTCATTGATGCGCTGCGCCTGGCTGTCCTTCCATGCACGATAGACCAGGCGTGGCAAACCAAGGAAACCGACCAGTGCGAACGGATAGAAGCCGAGCACGATGCGCGGCGTGGAGCCGAAGCGGTTATAGAAGAACAGACCCAGCACCACACCCAGGAACCCGAGGGCGCAAGCCTTCACAATGTTCCATAGGTCCGGCAGGCTGGCGAAGCGCCACAAGCCGCGGTAGAGCCCCATCCACCAGAACACCACACCCTGCGCCAGCAGAACGATCGCGATCTCGTTGGACCACAGGGGAAACTCCGGGGCGGGCGCCAGCATGGCGTAGCGCAACCGGTGCAGGACCTGCCAGCAGATCCACACCATGGCCAGATCGTGGGCCGCGACGAGGACGCGTGGCATCAAACCGCTCAATCGATCCCGCCAGGATTCCATCAGCTCCATCTCCAGGTGCCTGTGCTAGCCGCGCCATCCTCGGCGCAATGAAAACCATAGCGCCCCACATACCCCGTAAGCGGCGATCGTCACGGCGAGCGCCACCCCGAGTGTCGCTTGGGACAGGGCGCATGTTAACAGTAATGTAACGCCGCCAAACGCTGCGTAAATCACGGTTACGGGGGTGTGTCCAAAGCGTCGTGCGCCCATCTGGTAGAGGTGGCTGACATGAGGGGTCCACCACGGCTCGCCGCGCAGCATGCGCTCCAGCAGTGTGAAGCCCGCGTCGACGAGGAAGGCCGTGAGCGGCAACAGCAGCAGGGGCAGCCTTCCGGGCGGTGACGCCAGCGCCGCGGCCACGACCAAGCCAGCCAGCGCGAAGCCCAGCGCTCCACTACCGACATCTCCAAGGAATATGCGGGCCTTGGGAAAATTGAAGGGAAGGAAGCCCAGGCAACCCGCCAGCACGGCCAGGGCCAGCCAATGCCAGCCGTCCGTCAGCAGGGTTGAAAAGGCCAGCGCCGCCAGCGCGGCCTGGCTGGCCGCCAGCCCATTGATGCCGTCCATGAAGTTCCAGACATTGACCAGCACCATGGCGATGCCGAATGCCAGCACGGCCGGCCCTACCTGACCGCTCTCGCCCCAGGCGCCCGCCGCCAGGGCCAGGGCTGCAATGGCCTGGACACCCAACCGCAGCCAGGGAGACAGCGGGCGATGGTCGTCCCACCAGCCGATGCCTGCGACAATCAGGAAGCCGGGCAGGAACCCCAGCCACAGCGCGCCTGCGGAGGGACGCAGGGCAAGGAAGGCACCCGCCGCCAGCACCACCCCCACGATGGCGATCCCACCGCCGCGGGGCGTCGCGACGCTGTGACTGCGTCGTTCGCCGGGCTGATCCAGCAGATTGCCGCGCAACGCATAGTGACGCGCCCGCCATGTCGCCACAGCGGCGGCCGCGGTCAGCAGCCCCAGCCAGACGAATGCGTGAGGCATCAGACCACCGCGTAGTTCAGCAGCGGCTTGATGGTGCCCCACTCCTTGCAGCTCGGGCATTGCCAATGGTGCGTGCGTGCTCCGAATCCGCACCGCGTGCACCGGTAGCTGGGATTGCGCACTAGCAGCTGGTCGGTGATGTGCTTCAGATCGTGCAGGGTCGCCGCCGGATCTGCGCCTTCGGCCAGCGTGAGGTCGATCAGTGCGGCCTCGCCTCTCACCGACGGACGGTCCTTCAGCTGTCGGGCCAGATAGCTTCGGGCGGCTGCGACGCCCTCCTGGCGTTCCACCAGTCGGGTCAGCGCCAGCACGGGCGCGATGCCGCGATAGTGCTCGCACATCTCCGACAGGAACGCACGCGCACCCGACAGGTCGCCCACCTGCTCGTACCCGGCCAACAGGCTGGGCAGTACCTCGGGCAGGTAATCGGGATCGTGGCGGGCCGCCCGCTCGAACGCACGGATCGCCGCTTCGGGATTGCCCGCATCGGATTCGATCCGGCCTTCGATGATGCCGGCGCGGACGCTGCCCGCATCGGCCTGGTAGGCGCGCGCTACCGCGGCACGGGCCGCTTCGACGTTGTTGGCGGTACGCTGGCGTTCGGCAAGCTCGCACTCGAACTGGGCGACCAGCTTGCCCATGGGCTCGCCGGTGACTTCCTCATAGCGCAGCGCGTTGTCGATCGCCTTTTCCCAATCGCGCTCGGCCTGGTAGATGCCGATGAGGTGCTTGAGCGCCTGTGGCGCCCGCTGGTCGATGCGCGCCAGATCAGTGAACACAGTCTCCGCCCGGTCCAGCAGGCCCGAGCGCATGTAGTCCTCGCCCAGCGCCAACAAGGCCTGCACGCGCTGGGCGTCACTCAGGTCCGAGCGCTGCACCAGGCCCTGATGCAAGCGGATCGCGCGATCCACCTCACCCCGCCGCCGGAACAGATGGCCCAGCGCGACCTGCGTCTCGAAGGTTTCCTTGTCGAGCTCGGCGATGTGCAGAAAAAGCTCGATCGCCTTGTCCGGCTGCTCGTTGAGCAGGTAATTCAGACCTCGGAAGTAGGTACTCGACAGCCGGCTGACCTGGGTGTCGCCGTGCCGCTGCCCACCACGTCGGCCGATGATCCAGCCACTGAGCGCAGCCAGCGGGAGGAAGAGAAAGAACCAGAACCACTCGGTCAGGAAGGCCATGGATCAGGCGCCGGCGTCTTGGGACGGCGCAACGGCGCGCGTGGCCTTACGCAGTTTGGCGTAAAGGGGCCAGACCAGCGTCGCCAGCACGATCAGCCCACCGACCACCACGCCCAGCAGCAACGACAGCATGATGCCCACGCCGGACGAGGTCTGGAATTCGGTGAACAGCAGCTTGAGGGTGATCGGCTGCGTGTTGAGCACGCCGATGATGAGTCCGTAGGCCAGAAACAGCAGCGCGACGACCAGGCGGAACATGTTCATCAGGCGACTCCTTGCAGGACGGCGCCTAGCTTAGCGGAGTCGGCGCGGAACGACACGCGTCCGACGAGACGCTACTCCCCTGCCTCTTCGATGGGCGTGACGTCGCTGACGCGCTCGCGCAGCTCCTTGCCCGGCTTGAAATGGGGAACGTGCTTGGCCGGCAACGCGACCGATTCGCCCGTCTTGGGATTGCGGCCCATACGCGGCGGACGGTAATGCAGCGAAAAACTGCCGAATCCGCGGATCTCGATGCGATCGCCCTGGGCAAGCGCGCCGCCCATCATTTCCAGCAACGCCTTGACGGCCAGATCCACGTCCTCGGCCTTGAGGTGCGGCTGGCGGCGGCTGAGGATCTCGATGAGTTCGGATTTGGTCATCGCGTCTGGTGTTCGGGCGGATGTACCCGCGCCGGCCCGGAACACTCCGGGCCGGCGGGGACGTTACTGCAGGTGGAACTTCAAGCGTCCTGCCGGTTACTCGGACTTGCCGCCATCCAGCTGCGCACGCAGCAGCGCGCCCAGGCTGGTGGTACCGGCAGCGGCCTCGGCGGCGGACTTGTTGTACTCGGCCAGCGCTTCGGCGGTTTCGGCTTCGTCCTTGGCCTTGATCGACAGCTGCAGCGTGCGGCCCTTGCGGTCCATGCCGATGAACTTGGCTTCCACCTTGTCGCCGACCTTCAGGTGCTGGCTGGCATCGTCCACGCGGTCGTGGCTGATGTCGCGCGCCATCACGTAGCCCTCGATGCCGTCGGCCAGTTCGATCGTGGCGCCCTTGGCGTCCACTTCCTTCACCGTACCTTCGACCTTCGAACCCTTCGGGTGCGCCGCCATGTACTGGCCGAACGGATCCTGCTCCAGCTGCTTCACGCCCAGGCTGATGCGCTCGCGCTCCGGGTCCACGGCCAGCACCACGGCTTCCAGCGTGTCGCCCTTCTTGAAGTTGCGCACGATGTCTTCGCCGGTGGTGTTCCAGCTGATGTCGGACAGGTGGATCAGGCCGTCGATGCCGCCGTCCAGGCCGATGAAGATGCCGAAGTCGGTGATCGACTTGATCTGGCCGGACACCTTGTCGTTCTTCTTGTGGGTGGCCGCGAAGGTCTCCCACGGATTGGCGGCGACCTGCTTCATGCCCAGCGAAATGCGGCGACGCTCTTCGTCCACGTCCAGCACCATCACTTCGACCTCGTCGCCGACCTGCACGACCTTGGACGGATTGACGTTCTTGTTGGTCCAGTCCATCTCGGACACGTGCACCAGGCCTTCGACGCCCGGCTCGATCTCGACGAACGCGCCGTAATCGGTGACGTTGGAGACCTTGCCGAACACGCGGCTGTTGGCCGGGTAACGACGGGCGATGTTGTCCCACGGATCCTCGCCCAGCTGCTTCAGGCCCAGCGAGACGCGGTTGCGCTCACGGTCGTACTTCAGCACGCGGACGTCCAGCTCCTGGCCGACTTCCACGACTTCGGACGGATGACGCACGCGCTTCCACGCCATGTCGGTGATGTGCAGCAGGCCGTCGATGCCGCCCAGGTCGACGAACGCGCCGTAGTCGGTGAGGTTCTTGACCACGCCCTTCAGCACCACGCCTTCCTGCAGCTTGTCCATCAGCTGCTCGCGCTCCTCCGAATGCTCGCTCTCGACCACCGCGCGGCGGGAGACGACCACATTGTTGCGCTTGCGATCCAGCTTGATGAGCTTGAACTCGAGTTCCTTGCCTTCCAGGTAACCCGGGTCGCGCACGGGGCGCACGTCGACCAGCGAGCCCGGCAGGAACGCACGGACGTCCTTGATGTCGACGGTGAACCCACCCTTGACCTTGCCGCTGATGCGGCCGGTGATGGTCTCGTTCTTCTCCAGCGCCTGCTCCAGCTCGTCCCACACCATGGCGCGCTTGGCCTTCTCGCGCGAGAGGACGGTTTCGCCGAAGCCGTTCTCGATCGAGTCGAGGGCCACCTTCACTTCGTCGCCCACGCCCACGTCGATTTCGCCGGCGTCGTTCCGGAACTGTTCGATCGGCACGATGCCTTCGGACTTCAGGCCGGCGTTGATCACCACCACGTCATTGCGGACTTCCACGACGACGCCGGTGACGATGGCGCCCGGCTTCAGCTTGGCCAGTTGGGTCTGGCTCTGTTCAAACAGTTCGGCAAATGATTCGGTCATTGAAAAAATACTCGGTTGATGAAACAGACCGGCGAGCGGGAGCGCGCAACGGTCCACCCGTTGTCGGCCTGCGCGGGATTGCGTGTGGCCGTGAGTGTTGTGGTTGGAAAAACCGCGCGGCGGATTCCGCGCGGGACCCTCTGCGGCGCGGGAGCTAGCCCGCGCGCACCGGCACCAGGGCCAGCACACGTTCGACGACGGCCTCGATGCCGAGGCCGGTGGTGTCGATGATGACGGCGTCGTCGGCCGGCTTCAGGGGCGCCACCGTGCGCTGGGCGTCACGGGCATCGCGGGCGAGGATCTCGCGCAGCAGACCGTCGATTGTGACGGAAACCCCTTTGTCTTTCAACTGCTTATACCGCCTTTCGGCGCGCTCCTCGGCGCTGGCGGTCAGGAACACCTTGTAGGGCGCATCCGGGAAGATCACCGTGCCCATGTCCCGCCCGTCCGCCACCAGCCCCGGCGCCTGGCGGAACGCGCGCTGCCGCTCCTTCAGGGCGGCTCGCACCTCCGGAATGGCCGCGATGGCCGATGCCAGGGCCCCGGTCGTTTCCAGACGAAGCTCGTCGGTCGCGTCAAGATCGTCGACGATCACGCGCAAACCGGCCTCCGTCTCGCGAAAGCCGACCCGCGTGTCGAAGGCGCAACGCACGAGGGCGGCCGGGTCGGAGACGTCCAGATCGGCCCAGCTGGCCGCCACCCCCACCGCCCGGTACAGGGCACCCGAATCCAGGTAATGCCAGCCCAGCCGTGAGGCGACGATCCGACTGACGGTACCCTTGCCCGCTCCGGAGGGGCCATCGATGGTCAGGACGGGGACGGGATCGGACATGCGGTTTTCCAGATGATTGGATGCCCCATTATGACGCCGGACGCGTCAGCACCAGCCCATGCCGGCCGCCGGGTTGCCGTCCCTGGCGTGCAACCGCTTGATCCGGCTATGGAAACCCCGCTAGAATAGCGGGCTTCGCTTCACTCCATACATTCACGCCGAGGTTTCAACTCATGAAGGTCCTGTCCTCCCTGAAGTCGGCGAAGGCCCGTCACCGCGACTGCAAGGTGGTCCGCCGCCGCGGCAAGGTCTTCGTGATCTGCAAGTCCAACCCCCGCTTCAAGGCGCGCCAGCGCTGAGAACGGACCGCCTGCCGGGCCACGCCATCGTGGCTGAGGCAACGCGCAGAAAGCCGCCGCAAGGCGGCTTTTCTGTTTCCGGCCATTCGGTTGTGCAGGCCGGCGGCGCCGCGCCCACCGTCCGGGCCCTCTCCATTCCTTGCGGCCCGGCCGTTTTTTGTTTTCGGCCTTTTGTTATAAAAGGCGGGTCACCTAGGGGAACCCACCATGAGCCGTCGCGTCCTTGTCCTGCCCTTGATCGCCCTGCTCGGCCTGTCCCGCCCGGCCTTGGCCGACACCCTGCTGATCGAGCGTGCGCAGGAAACCCCTGCCGCAGCCCCCGTGCGTGGCCAGACCGCGGCCGACGTGGAAGCCCGTTTCGGCGCCCCGCAGCAGAAGCTGGAACCGCGCGGCGGCCAGAAGCGCCAGTGGCCGGTGATCCAGCGCTGGGTCTACCCAGGTTTCACCGTATACTTCGAAAAGAGCCGCGTCATCGACGTGGTGATCAACAAGGCCAGCGCCGAGGAAATCGGCCCCAAGCCCCCCATCCGCTGACACCGCGCGGCGCGGCCGCGCCCTTGATGCCATGACCGATGCCTTTCGTTTCCCCGCGGAGTGGGAACCCCAATCCGCGGTCCTGATCGCGTGGCCGCACGCCGATACCGACTGGGCCGAACGCCTGGCCGACGTGGAAGAGACCTACGTCGCCCTCGTCGCCGCCATCACCCGCTTCCAGCCGGTCGTGATCTGCGTGGCTGATGATGACCTGCAGACCTATGCCGAGGCCCGACTGCGGTCCGCGCGGGTGGACATGGACAAGGTGCGCTTCGTGCCGGCGGAGTACGACGACACCTGGCTGCGCGACTCCGGCCCCATCACGCTGCGCGATGGGCAGCGCTTCAAGCTACTGGACTTCCGCTTCACCGGCTGGGGCGGCAAGTACGAAGCCAGTCGCGACGACCGCCTGGTCGGCGAGCTGTCCGGCATGCAGTTGTTTCACAACTATTTCGTCCAAAGCATTGATTTTGCTTTGGAGGGTGGCGCCATCGAAACCGACGGCGCGGGCACCCTGCTGACCACCTGGCAATGTCTGCACGAGCGCCATCCCGACGCGAGCCGCGAGGAACTGACCGGGAAACTGGCTGGCTGGCTGAAGCAACAGCGGGTGCTGTGGCTGGACCATGGCTATCTGGAAGGCGACGACACCGACGCCCATATCGACACCCTCGCCCGCTTCGCCCCCGGCGATGCCATCGTCTACCAGGCATGCGACGACGCTTCGGATGCGCACTACGCCGAACTGCAGGCCATGGCCGCCGACATCGCCGCATTGCGCACGGCCGATGGGCGCCCGTACCGCGCATTCCCGCTTCCGTGGGCCAGGCCCGTGATCGACGACGGGCGCCGCCTGGCCGCCTCGTACGCGAACTACCTGATCATCAACGGCGCCGTGCTGATGCCGGCCTATGGCGACCCTGCGGACGATGCCGCCGCCGCCGTGCTGGCGCAGGCCTACCCCGACCGCGAGATCGTGCAGGTGCCCTGCCGCGCCCTGATCTGGCAGAACGGCAGCCTGCACTGCATCACCATGCAGCTGCCGGCCGGCCTGCTGGGCTGAGTACACCCCGGCGCGCGGGACCGTGACATCAGTTGGGCACGGATTGAACGTTTCGTTTACACCCTGCGTGGGCTGATCCCCGATAACGACCGTTTCCCCCAAAGGAGACGGCCGTGTACACACGACGCAGGTTCCTCGCCACCTCCGCCATCGCTGCCGCCGGCATCGGCCTGGCCCAGCCGTCCACCGCCGGCACATCGGGCGCCATCGGCCCGTTGAACACGCGCGCCATTCCCTCGACCGGCGAAAAGATCCCGGTGATCGGCATGGGCACCTCGGGCAGCTTCGAGGTCGGTCAAAGTCCTGCCGAGTTGGATCCGCTGCGTGAAGTGCTGAAGCGCTTTTTCGCCTCGGGCGCCACCGTGATCGATACCGCACCCACCTACAGCGTGGCCGAAGACGTGATGGGCGCCCTGCTCGCCGAGCAGGGACTGACGGGCAAGGCGTGGCTTGCCACCAAGCTCTCCGGCGTAACCGGCCGCGAGGCGGGTCTGGCGCAGTTTTCCGACACCCTGCGCCGGCTCGGGACCGACAAGGTGGCGCTGCTGCAGGTCCACAACCTGGGCGACCTGAAGACGCAGATGGCGGTCGCGCGCGAACTGAAGGCGCGGGGCAAGGTGAAGTATGTCGGCGTGACGCATTACGTCGAGCGTGCGCAGGAGCAGCTCGCCGATGTCGTGCAGGCCGAGAAGCCGGACTTTCTACAGATCAACTACTCGGTCGTCAGCCGCGGCGCCGAAAAGCGCGTGCTGCCGCTGGCGCAGGATATGGGCGTGGCGGTGCTGATCAATCGGGCCTTCGAGGACGGCAGGCTGTTCGCGCAGGTCAAGGACAAGCCCCTGCCGCCGGCCCTCACCGAAACCGGCGTGACCTCATGGCCCCAGGCTTTCCTGAAGTTCGCGCTCAGCCATCCGGCGGTGACCGCGGTGATCCCGGCAACGGGGAAGCCGGACCGGCAGACCGACAATCTGAAGGCCGGCACCGGCCCGGACCTGACGCCCGCCCAGCGCGATGCGCTGATCGCCACCTTCGCCTGAACCTTCCATGCCCGACACCTTACGACCTGCCCCGCGCGGCGCGCTGACGCGCCTGCTGTCCCGCCTGTTCAACGTCGCACCCCACGAGGCCCCTGTAGTGGGCGCCGGCCTGCTGATGTTCTTCCTGCTGTTCGCCGGCTACTTCATGCTCCGGCCGATCCGCGAAACGATGGGCGTCACCGGGGGCGTGGACAACCTGCAATGGCTGTTCACCGGCACCTTCGTGGCCACGCTGATCGTACTGCCGCTGTTCGGCTGGATCGCGTCGAAGGTGTCGCGCCGGCGGATCCTGCCGTGGGTGTTCGGTGCGGTCGTCGCCAGCCTGCTGGCGTTCGGCCTGGCCCTGCTGGCGCGGCCGGACGACGTGTGGCTGGCGCGCGGCTTCTACATCTGGGTGTCGGTGATCAACCTGCTGCTGATCTCCCTGGCCTGGAGCGTACTGGCCGACGTCCTGGCCAGCAGCGAGGCCAAGCGCCTGTTCGCACTGATCGCCAGCGGCGCAAGTCTCGGCGGGCTGGCGGGCCCGCTGCTGACCACGCTGCTGGTCGGCCATCTGGGGCTCGGGGGCCTGATGCTGTTGTCCTCGCTGCTGATGGGTGCCAGCGGCGTCACCGCGGTGTGGCTCCACCAGTGGCGCGACCGGCATCCGTTGCCCCTGGGCGCCAGCACGGCCGAGCAGCGGCGCGCTCCGCTGGGCGGGAACCCGTTCGCGGGTGCCATCGAGGTATTAAGGTCGCCCTATCTGGCCGGCATCGCACTGTTCGTGCTGCTGCTGGCCACGGTGACGACCTTCCTCTATTTCGAGCAGGCGAAGCTGGTGGAACAGCTGTTCCCGGACAAGGCGCAGCAGACCCGCGTGTTCGGCACCATCGACACGGTGGTGCAGGCGCTGGCCATCCTCAGCCAGCTGTTCATCACCGGCCGCATCGCCCAGCGGCTGGGCGTGGGCGTGTTGCTGGTCGCGGTGCCGCTGGTGATGGCGGCAGGCTTCCTGTGGCTGGCGCTGGCGCCGGTCTTCGGCGTGTTCGTGGTGGTGATGGTCGCGCGGCGCGCCGGCGAGTACGCCTTCGTCCGTCCCGGCCGCGAGATGCTCTACACGGTGGTCGCGCCGGGACAGAAGTACAAGGCGAAGAACTTCATCGACACGGTGGTATACCGGGGCGGCGATGCGCTCAGCGGCTGGGTGAAGCGCGCGCTGGACGTGCTGGCCGAACACCCCGCCGTGGCCATGCTGATCGGCACCGGCGTGGCGCTGGCGTGGGCGGCCACCGGCGTGGCGCTGGGGCGCCAGCAGCGCCGTCGCGAGGAGGTCACGACCTCCTGAGTATGGCGCGGCGTGTTCACGCCGCGTGCGCCTGCGTGAAGGGTGGACGCGGTACCATGCGTCCCCTTCCCCGCCGCTGCCCGACCGCGCCCGATGAACCGCACCACCCTGCCTGTCGCCCTGATCCAGGAGAAGAACCACGGCGACGCCGACGCCAACCTGTCGGTGATCGAAGCCCGCGTGGCCGAGGCCGCTAAGCGGGGGGCCCGCCTGGTGCTGTTGCAGGAACTCCACAACGGCGCCTACTTCTGCCAGCACGAATCGGTGCAGGAGTTCGACCTGGCCGAACCCATCCCCGGTCCCAGCACCGAGCGCCTGGGCAGGCTCGCCAAGCAGCATGGCGTGGTGCTGGTGTCGTCGCTGTTCGAGCGCCGCGCTGCGGGGCTGTACCACAACACCGCAGTGGTCTACGAAAAGGACGGCAGCATCGCGGGCAAGTACCGCAAGATGCACATCCCCGACGATCCGGGCTTCTTCGAGAAGTTCTATTTCACGCCCGGCGACATGGGGTTCACCCCCATCGATACCTCCGTCGGCCGTCTCGGCGTGCTGGTGTGCTGGGACCAGTGGTACCCCGAAGCCGCACGCCTGATGGCGCTGGCCGGTGCGGACCTGCTGCTGTATCCCACCGCGATCGGCTGGGATCCGGACGACGAACAGGCCGAAAAGAACCGCCAGCGCGATGCCTGGATACTGAGCCACCGCGGCCACGCCGTCGCCAACGGCCTGCCGGTGCTGAGCTGCAACCGTGTCGGCCACGAGCCTTCGCCGCTCGGCGCATCGGGCATCCAGTTCTGGGGCAACAGCCACGTGCTGGGTCCGCAGGGCGAGTTCCTCGCCGAAGCCGGCGGCGACGAGACCCTCCTGATGGCCGATGTCGACCTGCAGCGCAGCGAGCATGTCCGCCGCATCTGGCCGTTCCTGCGCGACCGCCGCATCGACGCGTACGGCGATCTGCTCAAGCGCTACATCGACTGAGGCGTGCGCGTGCCGCTGATCGTCCGCGATGCCACGCCGGCCGACGTGCCGGCCATCGCCGCCCTCTACGCGGATGAAGTCCGCGACCACGTCAACACCTACGAGTACGACGTGCCGGATGACGCCGAAATGGCGCGCCGCATGCGGGGCGTGCTCGACGCCGGCTATCCGTACCTGGTGGCCGAGCTGGACGGCGAGTTCGTCGGTTACGCCTACGCCAGCAGCTATCGCGCCCGCGCGGGCTACCGCAAGACCGTGGAAAACTCGGTCTACGTGGTTCCCGGTCGACAGGGCCAGGGCATCGGCGCGGCACTGATGCAGGCACTGATCGATGCCTGCGAAGCACGCGGCTATCGGCAGATGATCGCCGTGATCGGCGAACCCTCCAATACCGCCTCCATCCGCCTGCACGAGAAGTTCGGGTTCACCCTGGTCGGCATCTTCCGCGGCATCGCCTGGAAGCACGACCGCTGGCTGGACACCGTGCAGATGCAGCGCACCCTCGGCGCCGGCACCAGCGCGCCTCCGCAAGACGAATGACACGATGACCGAATCGAATCCCCTTCCCGCCGATCCGTTGCGCGGACAACCCCACGAGATCGTCGAGCGGGATGGCGTGCGCTACACCCTGCTCGGCACCGCCCACGTCTCGCGCGCCAGCGTCGATGCCGTGCGATCGGCGGTGGCCAGTGGCGACTACGACAGCGTGGCGGTGGAGCTGGACCCGGGCCGCCTGCAGTCGCTGACCGATCCCGACACCCTCACGCGGCTCGATCTGGTGAAGGTGATCCGCGAAGGCAAGACGCACCTGTTCGCCGCCAATCTGGCGCTGGCCGCCTACCAGCGGCGGCTGGCCGAACAGCTGGGCGTCGAGCCCGGCGAGGAACTGAAGGCCGGTGCGCTGGACGCACAGGCCCGCGGGTTGCCGGTGCACCTGATCGACCGCGAGGTCGGACTGACCTTCAAGCGTGCTCTTCAGTCGCTGGGCTGGTGGCAGCGCACCAAGGTCGGCGCCGGCATCCTGGCCAGCATGTTCGGCGACGAAGAGGTCGGCGACGACGAGATCGAAAAGCTCAAACAGGGCGACATGCTGGAATCCAGCTTCGGCGAGTTCGCCGCCGAAAGCCCGCAGCTGTACCAGGCCATCATCGCCGAGCGCGACCAGTACATGGCCTCGGCGCTGCGCCAGGTCGCGGCCGGCGTGCCGGCCGGCGCCGCGTCCCCCTACCGCGTCCTGGCGGTGGTCGGCGCAGGCCACCTTCCCGGCCTGGTCCGCCACCTCCGTGACGATGCCGGGGATCCGGCAGAACTGCGGCGTTCGCTGGAGATTGTGAAGCCCAAGTCGCGCGTGCCGTGGATGGAGCTGGTGATCGGCGTGTTCCTGGTCGGCGGCTTCGCCTGGGGTTTCTGGCAGGGCGGCGTGGATGTCGGCTCGGACCTGCTGATCCAATGGGTGCTGGCGACCGGCGTACTGGGCGCCATCGGCTGCGCGATCGCGGGCGGACATCCGCTCAGCATCCTCGCGGCCTTCATTTCCTCGCCGCTCACGCCGCTGCATCCCGCACTCGCTTCGGGCACGGTCAGCGCCTTCGTCGAGGCGACGCTGCGCAAGCCCACCTACGCGGACTTCATGGCCTTGCGCGATGACGTGCAGACGGTGAAAGGCTGGTGGAAGAACCGGGTGGCGCGGATCCTGCTCAACTTCTTCCTCACCAGCCTGGGCACCGCCATCGGGGTGTGGACGGGAGGCTTGAGGATGCTGGGCAAGCTGGTCGGCTGAGCCGGGCTCCGGGAGAACAGAAAAAGAGCCGGGCATTGCCCGGCTCTTTTCGTCAGCTCCCTCAGTCGACGTGCAGCGCCGTCACGCTGGCCTTCGACGGGGCATCCCCCCGCCGCATGCGGGCCCGCGCGATCGCCCGGGCCGTGCCGCTGCGCAGATCGTCCAGGATGGCGTAGATGGTCGGCAGGAACAGCAGGCTGACCACCGTGGAGAACGCCAGGCCACCGGCGATGGCCCGCGCCATCGGTGCGTAGGCCGGGCCGTCGCCCGCCATCTGCGTATTGGCCATCGCGATGGGGATCATCGCCAGGATCGCCGTGCCCATCGTCATCAGGATGGGCCGCAGGCGCTCGCGACTGCCCTCCACCAACGCATCGGTACGCGACAGGCCGCGTCGTCGCAGGTTGTTGATGTGCTCCACCATCACGATGCCGTTGTTCACCACCACGCCCATCAGCACCAGGATGCCGATGAAGGACATGATGCCGAACGTCGTGCCCGTCAGCGCGAACAGCCAGAACACGCCGAACACCGAGAACAGCACGCCGCTCATGATCGCCGCCGGGAACAGCAGCGACTCGAATACCGCCGCCATCACGATGTAGATCATCACCAGCGCGATCAGCAGGTTGAACATCATCTGCGCACTGGCTTCGTCCTCTTCCTGGAACGCGCCACCGTCGAACGAGTAGCTGTAGCCGGCCGGGAAAGACATGCCCTTCAGCGTCTCCTCCAACGCCTTGCGCGCCTCCGGCACGGTGGCCTTCTCGGCCAGGTTCGCCTGCACGGACAGCGTGGTCTGCCGGTTGGTGCGCTGGATCTGGGTGGCCGACGGCTGCACGCCCACGTCCACCAGCGCCAGCAACGGCACCGTACGGCCGTCCGGTGCCCGCACCATGAAGCCCGACAGGTCGTCCGTGCCGTAGTCCTCCGCACCCGCGAAACGCACCCAGACCGGCACTTCCGTCTCGCCGCGGCGGAACTCGCGCAGCGGCGCTCCGCGCAGCGCCAGGCTGACGAAGCGCGCCACCTCTTCGGCACTGAAGCCGAAGGCCGCGGCACGCTCACGGTCCACGCGCACGTTGAGCTCGCTGTTCTGATCGCCCACGTCCACACGCACGTCCCGCAGCTCCTTGCGCTTGGCCAGGATCGGGATCAGGTCGTTGGCGATCTCCGACAGCGTCTGGGTGGAATCGCCGACCAGCTGGAAGGACACGCCCTGCCCCGGCTGGCCGCCGCCACCCTGGCCGCCGCCTTCGCCGCGGATGCCGATGTTGGCGCGCGCCGACTTGGGCAGGTCCTTCCGCAACTGCTCGATGATCGGCTTGGTTTCGCTGGCCTTGTCGGTATCGAACTTGACCTGAGTGCCGCCCCAGCCCTGTTCGCTGAAGTAGGAATAGACCTGCGTGACCCGGTATTTCTTGCGGTTGGCCTCCAGGAACTGTTCGACCTTGAGGATCTCGGCCGACATCTGCTCCTTGGTGTAGGCGCCCTTCCACTGGTAGTACAGCTCGGCTTCGCCGCCGCTGTCGCCGCCGAACATGTCGAACTTGGTGAACTTGATGGGCACGAAGCTGACCACCACGATCAGCAGGATGCCCAGCACGCTCCAGCCGCGGTGCTCCAGCGTCCAGCGCAGCAGGCCGGCGTAGCGCTTCTGCATGCGCGGGATGATGCCAGTTTCGGTGCGCACCAGCGGCGGCGTCTTCAGCCGCGCCGAGATCATCGGGATCAGGCTCACCGCGACCAGCCACGAGGCCAGCAGCGACACCGAGATGGTGATCGCGATCTGGCCCAGGTAGATGCTGAGGAAGTTGCGCTCGCCGAACAGGTTGGGCACGAACACGATGCAGTGGCACAGCGTGCCGGCCGACAGCGCGATGGCGACATGGCGGGTGCCGACGATGGATGCCCACACCGGGTTGTCCGGGTACTTCTCGCGCTCCTGGTAGATGCTTTCCACCACCACCACCGCGTTGTCCACCAGCATGCCGATGGCCAGCAGCAGGCCCATCATCGACAGGATGTTCAGCGTCACCCCGGCGAAGTACATGAAACCCAACGTCATCACGAAGCAGATCGGGATGGCCAGCGTCACCATCGACACCGACGGCCAGTGGCGCAGGAAGAACCACAGCACGACGATGGACAGCACCAGGCCGATCAGGCCGGCCTCGGCTAGCTCCAGCAGCGAGGAGGTGACGTTCTCGCCCTGGTTCTCGATCACCTTGACCTGCACGTCGCTGAGCTGCGGCTGCGCGCGGATCGCCTCCACTTCCGCCAGTGCCTTGCTGGATACCTCCACCAGGTTGGCGTTGCGTTCCTTGAAGATGTCCAGGCCCACGGCCGGCTGGCCGTCCAGGCGCCGCCCGTAGTCCATGCGGGCGGGCTTCAGGCGCACGTCGGCGATGTCGCCCAGGCGCACGTTGCCGGTGCCGACCACCAGGTCGCGCAGCTCCTGCAGGTCGGTCAGCTCGCCCACCGGCTGCACGCGCAGGCGCTGCGGCCCGTCGCTGATGACGCCGGCGGAGATGGAGAAGTTCACCGCCTGCAGGCGCTGGGTCAGGTCGTTGAGGCTCAGGTTGTGCGCGGTCAGGCGATCCTGGTTGATTGCGATCTCCACCTCGTTCGGCGGCGCACCCGACACGTCCACGCGCGCCACGCCGGGAATACGCTCGATCCGGCGCTTGAACTCGCGCTCGATCATGTCGTACGCCCCGGTCAGGTCGGTCTTGCTGGCCAGACGCACCCGCAGGACCGGCTGGTCGGTGGTGGAGAACTTGAAGACGAAGTAGCGCTGCAGGTCCTCCGGCAGGTCGTCGCGGATGGCATCCAGCCGCTCGCGCGCCTCCGAGGCCGCGATGGCGACATCGCGGTCCCAGTTGGAGAACTGGATGAAGATCTGCGCGCCCTCCGCCTTGGCGTTGGACTCCATCCGCTTGATGCCGGCCATCGTCGAGAGCGCTTCCTCCGCCGGACGCAGCACCGTGCGCTCGACCTCCTCGGGCGTGGAGCCGGTGTAAGGCAGCGAGACGAAGATGAAAGGCGGCGAGACCTCGGGAAACGCCTCCAGCGGCAGGCGGATCGCCGCGATCAGGCCGATCACGAACAGCGAGATGAAGAACATCACCGCCGTCACCGGCCGCTTGATGCTGAACTCCGCGACGCTCATGCGGGTTCGCCCTCCCCTTCGGCCGGCATCGCCGCCGCCTTGCGGGCACGGCGACCGCGTTCCAGGTAGTAGTCGTCGGCGCGGCGGTCCAGCAGGTCGTACACCACCGGGATCACCAGCAGGGTCAGCAGCGTGGACACCAGCAGGCCGCCGATCACGGTGATGGCCATGGGCGAACGCACCTCGGCACCCGGACTGCCGAACAGCGGTGCGATGGCCAGCGGCAGGAAGCCGAACAGCGTGCACAGCGTGGTCATGATGATCGGCCGCAGGCGCGAACGCGCGCCCTCCACCAGCGCCTCGCGCTTGGCCACGCCGGCCTCGCGCAGCTGGTTGACCTTGTCGATCAGGATGATGGCGTTCTTGGTGACCAGGCCCACCAGCAGGATCAGGCCGATGAACACCACCACCGACACCGGCGAGCGGGTCAGGAACAGCGCGGCCACCGCGCCCACCAGCGCCAGCGGGATGGTGAACAGGATGACGAACGGGTGCAGCAGCGATTCGAACTGCGACGCCATCACCAGGTACACCAGGAACACCGCCAGGCCGAAGGCGAAAAGCAGCGAGTTGACCGATTCGGCCAGTTCTTCGCCCTGCCCGCCGATGTGCATGCCGACGCCGGCGCCGAGCGGATTCTCGGCGACCATCTGCTGCACTTCCTGTACCGCGCTGCCCAGATCGATGTCGCGCAGGTTGGCCGACACGATGGCCACGCGCACCTGGTCGGCGCGGTGGATCTCGCTGGGACCGGTGGTGGCCACCACGTCGGCGACCGCCGACAGCGTGACCGGACGGGCGCTGCCCGGGTTGACGATCAACCGGCGGATGCTCTCCACCGAGGCGCGGTCGCCTTCCTGCGCGCGCACCAGCACGTCGATCTTGCGGTCGCGGAAGCTGTAGCGCGTAGCCACTTCGCCGCGCACCTTCTTCACCACCACGTCCGCGATCTGGCGCGTCGTCAGGCCCAGCGCACCGGCGCGTTCCTGGTCGAAGCGGATCTGAATCTCGGGGAAACCCTGCTCCACGGTCGACTTGACGTCGGCGTAGTGCGGGTTGGTGCGCAGCAGCGCCGCCAGCTTCTGGCCTGCCTTTTCGATGCTGGCCAGGTCCTGGCCGCGCAGTTCGACTTCCAGCGGGGTGGAGAAGCTGAAGAGTTCCGGACGACTGAAATCGACCTGCGCGCCCGGATGCTGCTTCATGCTGGCACGCAGCGCTTCCGTTTCACGAGCCTCCAGGGCCTCGCTGCCGCCGTTGGCCATCACCACCGTCAGCTTGCCGATGTTCTCGCCGCTCTCGGTGGGATTGGCATCCAGGCGCGTGCCGCTGCCGCTTACGCCGTACAGCGCATGGATGCCCTCGTCCTTGGCGTGCAGGTTCTGCAGTTCACGCACCAGGGCGTCGGTCTTGGCCAGCGGCGTACCGGGCGGCAGCTTCACCGTCATCTCGAAGCGGTCCTGCGCCAGCTGCGGGATCAGGTCCGCGCCCAGCAGCGGCACCATCGCCAGCGAAGCGACGAACGCGGCGGCGGCGAAGCCCAGCACCAGCCAGGGGCGCTGCAACGACGCCGGCAACAGGCGCATGTAGCCGGACTCGGCGCGGTGGTAAGGCGCCATCGTCAGATCGGACGCCTTGCGCATCACCGGCCCCACCACCGCGACCACGCCGCGCCAGACGCGCACGACCAGCCAGGCGATGCCGAAGAACGCGTAGCGGAACGTCGCGCCGATGCCACGGCCGCTGGCCGCGATCGGCTTCTGCCAGCGCGAGGCGGGCTTCCATTGCGGATGCGGGGCTTCCTCGGGGAATGCCAGCGGCGGACGGCCCTTCAGCGAGCTCAGCATCGGGATGAGCGTCATCGACACGATCAGCGAGATGCCGATGGCGATGGCGACCGTCAGCGCCTGGTCGCGGAACAGCTGGCCTGCGATGCCCTGCACGAATACCAGCGGCAGGAACACCGCGATGGTCGTTAACGTGGACGCCACTACCGCCATGCTCACTTCGCGCGTGCCGACCATGGCCGCTTCCAGGATGCCCAGGCCGCGCTCACGCGCCTTGGCGATGCTTTCCAGCACCACGATGGAGTCGTCCACCACCAGGCCGGTCGCCAGCGCCAGGCCGCCCAGCGACATGACGTTGAGGCTCAGTCCCAGTTCGCCCATGAAGAAGAACGTGGTGACGATGGAGACCGGCAGCGACAGGCTGATGACGAAGGTGCTCCAGCCATCGCGCAGGAACAGGAAGATGATCAGGATGGCCAGCAGGCCGCCGATCACGGCATCCTTCTTGACGTCGGCGATCGCGTGCTCGATGAACAGCGACTGGTCGTCGATGATGGTGACCTCGACATCCGGCGGCACCTGCTGCTTCAGCTGTTCCAGCCGGGCTTTCAGCGCCTCGGCCGTGGACACGGTGTTGGCATCGCCTTCCTTGTAGATGGCCAGTTCGACGGCTTCTTTTCCGGCCAGGCGGATGATGGCCTCGCGCTCCTTGAAGCCCTGGCGCACTTCTGCCACGTCCTTCAGGCGCACCGGCATGCCGCCGGCCACCACCCCGCTGCCGCCGGAAGACGCGTTCTGCACGGAGGCAGCCGCGGCCATCGCCTCCGCCGAGCCGGTGGTGGCGGCGATCGCCGCCATCTGCGCCGCCGCCGACGCCGCGGCGTTGTCGCCGCCGCCCTGCGTGGTGACCAGCATCTCGCGGATCTCGTTGACGCTGGCGAACTGGTTGACCGTGCGCACCAGGTAACGCTGCGAGCCTTCCTCCAGGCGGCCGCCGGAGATGTTGATGTTCTCCTGCTGCAGGCGCTGGACGATGGTGTCGATGGGCAGGTTCAGCTGCGCCAGCTTCTGCTGGTCGATGTCTACCTGGATCTCGTCCTCCAGGCCGCCGCCGACCTTCACCGCCGCCACACCGCTGACCGGCTCCAGCTTCTTCTTCAGATCATCGTCGGCATAGCGGCGCAGTTCGGTCAGCAGGCGGATCGCGTCGGCGTCGTTCTTCGGCTCCTGCTTGTTGGACAGCACCAGGCGCAGGATCGGCTCGGTGGACGGGTTGAAGCGCAGCAGCACCGGCGCCTTGGCCTCCAGCGGCAGCGACAGCACTTCCATCTTGTCGCGCACTTCCAGGCTGGCCTGGTCCATGTCCGTGCCCCAGGCAAACTCCAGGACCACGTCGCTCTGGCCGGTGCGCGAGACCGACTTCAGCTTGCGCAGGTTCTTCACCACGCCGACGGCTTCTTCCACCGGCTCGCTGATCAGGGTCTCGATTTCCGACGGCGCGGCCCCGGTGTACTCGGTGCGTACGGTCAGCGTGGGGTAGCTCAGGTCCGGCAGCAGATTGACCTTCAGCGTGCCCAGGGCGATCACGCCGAACAGGAACATCGTGATCCAGAACATCGCGACGGTGACGCGACGCCGCGTGGAGAACTCGACCAGGCCGCCGCCCAGCGTTTCGTCGCCGGCTGCGCGGGGCGGGTGCTCGCCGGGTGCGTGGCCGGGCGCGCTCATTGCTTGGTTCCGGCGGTCTTGGCGGCATTGGCCTTGGCGGCCACCTTGGCCGGCTCGGCGCCGATCACCTGCACGGCGCTGCCTTCACGCAGGGCCACCTTGCCGGCGGTGACGACCTGTTCCCCGGCCTTCAGACCCTCACGCACCTCGATCCATTCGCCGTCCACGTAGCCGATCTTCACCGGCACGCGCACCGCCTTGCCGTCGCGCACCACGAACACCGCCGGGTCGCCGTCGTCCAGCAGCGCCACGCGCGGCACCACCAGGGCATCGGCACGCTGGTCGTAGTCGATCCGGAGGCGGCTGAACATGCCCGGCTGCAGCACGCCGTCGCTGGCGAAGGAGCACACCACGCGGAACGTGCCGCTACCGGCGTCCACCACCGGCGCGATGCGGTCCACCGTGCCCTGGAACGTTTTGCCGGGCAGCGCGTCCACGGTCATCAGGACCGGCAGACCGGCCTTCAGCGTGGCCAGTTCGCGTTCGGGCACGTCCAGCGTCGCCTCCAGGCGCGACTGGTCCACGATGCGGATGATCGGCGTATTGATCTGCACGAAGTTGCCGACCTTGATGGAGCGCGACGCGACCACGCCCGAGATCGGCGCCGTCACCGTCGTATAGGACAGCTCCAGCGCGGCGCCACGATAGACAGCACGCGCGTTCTCCAGGTCGTACTTGATCTGGTCCACGTCGTTGGCGCTGATCATCTGCTGTTCGACCAGCTGTTGCGCGCGCCGATAGTTGTTCTCCAGCTTGCGCATCTGCGCCTCGGCCTGCGCCATCTGCAGGCGCAGACGGTCCGGGTCCAGCCGGACCAGGGCTTGGCCGGCGCGCACCACCTGGCCTTCCTCGACCAGCACGGCCAGCGCCACGCCGGAGGTCTTGGCGATCACCTGGGACTCGCCCAGTGCTTCCAGCGGAGCCGTGTTGCTGTAGCTGGCCGCGACGGGGCGACGGGCGACCTTGGCCACTTCGACGGGAACGGCGTCGGGCTCCTTCGCAGCCTCGCCGTTCTTGGCCTGGGCCTCGGGCGTCGGGCCGCCGCCCTTGCAGGCGGACAGCACCAGCAGGCCACACAACACGGGGACCAGTGCCAGCTGCAGGTAGGAACGGCCGGAGGGGGGGCGGGGTCGGGACATGGGACGGTACCGTGGTGGTGTTGTGGTGGTGTTGTATGAAGGTATATCACCCCTGAATGACTTCCATGCGCCGAAGGTCATGGTGACTAGCGTCCGGTGTTGGCCAGGGGGCGGCCACGTCTTCGATGCGCGACAAGGGCCGCGGGTTGCTTCGCTTCGTTGCGACGGGAGGTACATGCCGGCCTTACCAACGCGCTGGCGCCCCCAGGGCAGGCAACCGTCCGACGGTGAGCCGGCGTCGCACCCCCCTGCGTACCGGGGCGGCGCGCCTGTGCGCGACATTCGGTCGCAGGCTATACTTGCGTTCAGCCAAGCGCTGCGGTGGTACGTGGCGCGCGCAACCTGAGAGTTTCCCGAGAATGATGCGACCGCTGCCGCTCGCCGCTTGCCTTGCCTTGGCCGCCCTTCCGCTGGCCGCCCTGACCGCCCAACAGGAAACCCCGGCCGCGCCCGCCCCGGTCGAAGCCGCGGCCCCTGCCGCCGCTCCCGCCGCCGCCCCGGCGCCGCTGGTCGGCAACCCCGACACTGGCCGTACCCTCACCTACACCTGCCTGGGCTGCCATGGCATCGAGGGTTACAAGAACGCCTATCCCAGCTTCAAGGTGCCGAAGATCGGCGGGCAGTCGGCCGACTACCTGGCCAACGCGCTGACCGAGTACCGCAACGGCAACCGCAAGCACCCCACCATGCAGGCCCAGGCGCAGAGCTTCTCCGAGCAGGACATCGCCGACATCGCCGCCTTCCTTTCCACCGTCAAGTAAGCCCACCATGCCCAACGCCAAGCACGCCCAGCGTCTAGCCATCGCCCTGTTCGCTGCCTTCGCCCTGGTGGCCTGCTCGAAGGAAAACACTGAAGCCGCCGCCCAGGATCCGGGCCACGCCAGCGGCGAGCACGGCGCCAGTTCGTCGGCCGGCCTGCCCAAGGGTCATATCGCCAAGGGCGAGGAACTGGCCAAGGCCAAGGGCCAGGCCACCGGCCAGAGCTGCGTGGACTGCCATGGCGCCGAGGGCAATGCTCCCATCGACGACACCTACCCCAAGCTGGGTGGGCAGTACGCGGACTATCTGGCACACGCGCTGCAGGCCTATCGCGGCGGCGACCGCCAGCACGCGCTGATGAGCCCGCAGGCCGCCGGCCTGAGCGACCAGGACATCTCCGACCTGGCCGCCTATTTCGGTTCGCGGCCCTCGCAGCTGCGCGACCTGCACAACGTCAACAAGTAAGACGTCCCTCGTCGGGAACGCGAAAACGGAGCCGAGAGGCTCCTTTTTCGTATGCGGAAACGAGAGGCTGGCGTGGGAGCGACGTCAGTCGCGACGGGACCGCAGTGGTTCACCGCGCCTCACGTCGCTCCGACACCACGCATTTTTTGCCCTCCCGCCCTCAGCTGTCGGTCGGGATCGGCGTGCGCTTGACCGGGATGTCCGGCGGCGGGCGCGCCTTCGGTGGTTCGGGGAACAGGCTGCCCAGGCCGCAGCCGCCCCCCAGCTGCAATACCGAAATCGTGCACTTCAGTTTCATGTTCGTGCCGGGGATGGCGATCTCCATCTCGCGCACGTTGCGCCGCACCCACTCGGCCAGCAGCGATTCGCTGGGCACCCAGTACTTGTCGAAGCTGGTCGGCTCGTAGTCGTAAGGCGGCCGCTGCAGCCAGGTGCCCGCCTCTGCCAGCTGTTCCCGGGTCCACTGGTCGTTCTGCCCGCCCGGCGCGCCGCGTGGGGGCTCGGATTGGCCCGTGACGCCGGGAACCCGCAGGCTGCCGTCGGCGTTGTACAGACCCGGCTTCTCTCGTCCGTCCGCCGCACTGTCGCCCGCCACGTTGCGCCGCGCATTGCCCCATTCGTCGGTGCGTGCGGGGGTGTCCCAGCCGCCTGCGCGCGCCGCGGGCGCGGCAGGGGATGCGGTGGAGGACGTTGCCGACGCCGTACCGCGGGGGGCGGACGACGTCGAGGTTCCTGCCGGTGCACGTGGCCGCGCGGACGCAGCCGCGTCGGCCGCCGTGGGCGCTGCGGGAACGGAACGCGGGGCCGTGGAGGGCCCGGGAACGGGTTCGCGGATCTGCGCCTGCTGGACGCCACGCTCGCGCGCGGTGATATCGCGCGGCGCGACCTCGGCCGCGCGACGCGGAAGGTCGCGGACCTCCGGCGCCTGCAGCGGCGCCGGGATTTCCCGCTCCCGCACGCGGGCGTCCCGCGTGGCCACCGCCGGCACATCGGCACGCGCGGGAAGATCGCGACGGACCACCGCCGGCGCCGTCACCGGCGCGGGGATCTCGCGCGTCGGCACCCCCGGTTCGCGCAGGGACGGCAGCGTGACCTCGGGCAGGCGCGCGGTGGACGGCGGCAGTACGAAGGCCCGCGTCGGTTCGGGCACCTCCGTGACCTGCAACGGCTGTGGGGCCAGTTCGGGCACGGGAACGTCGCGTGGAGGCATGGGGGGCACGTCCATCGCCAGCGCCGCAGGGGCGGCCGCCTCGGCTTCGGGCATCGCCGCTGGCGGCAAAGGCGGCTGCGGCGCGGGCACGGACGCCGCGGATCTGGCGAATGACGACTGCCCCGCCTCGGGCTGGCCGGCCTGCGCCTCGCCTCCCGGCTCCGCGGGACTGCCGTCGCCGATCATCTCCAGTCGCACCCGGCTGCTGTCGCCAGGCTCGGCCGGCGGCGGCGGTATCTGCACCAGCGCCACCCACAACAGGAACAGGAAGAACAGCAGGTGCAGCAGGCTGCTGCTGAAGCCGGCCAGCCAGCGCATCCAGCGCTCTTCGCGCGGGGGCGGTCCCCACCCCTGATAGAACAGCGAACGGAATGCGCGCCAGCGCCCCGGCGCGAACGGTGCTGCCTCCGGCCCGCGCAGTGACGCGCGTGCGGCGAGCGTCGCGACTACGGCATCGGCACGCTCACGGGTGATGCGGCCCAGCCGTTCGGGCAGCGCGCGCAACCACAGGCCCCAACCGAACGGGAGGCCGGTCTGGCGTTCGACGATGGGGGCCGCCTTGCGCGGCAGCAGGTAGGCGATGACGTCGGTGGCGTTCGTCACCGGCGCTGGCGTCCGTCAGGCGGCGTTGCCGCGGGGGATGTACGGCGCGGCGCCGGTCCCGTGGTCGGTGGCGTCGCGCACCGCGGTCACGCCCGGCACGCGCGCCATCAGGGTCTTCTCGATGCCCTGCTTGAGGGTGACGTCAGCCATGCCGCAGCCGTGGCAACCGCCACCGAAGCGCAGCCACACCACGCCATCGCCGCCCACTTCCTCCACCGCCACGCGCCCCTTGTGGGACGCCAGCTGCGGATTGATCTCGTTGTCGATCACCCAGCGCACCCGCTCGACCAGCGAGGCGGTGTCGCCGGGCGCTTCGCCCTTGATGCGGGGCGCCTTGATGGTGAGCTGCGTGCTTGCACCCTTCATCACGTAATCGATCTCGGCGCCGTCCAGCCAATGCACGCTGGCGGCGTCGACATACAGCGTGAAGCCGTCGCAATCGACGGCCCATTCGTCGCCTGCCAGGTCGCGCGGCTCGGAGAACTCCAGGCGTGCGTCGGCCTGTGCCGTGCCGGGATGGACGGCGCTGAGGCGCACACCCAGTCCGGGCAGGGCCTCGCGCTCGATGAGCTTGCGGAAATGCGCCTGCGCGCTGTCTGAAATCTGGATCATGCGGGTATTCTAGCCCCCTGCCCGACAGCCATTCACCTTCACAGGCCCGTCGTCGGTCTTCATTCAGACTGGCCGCCCAGGAGACGCGCGATGTCCGATCTGATCCCCCTCGCCCAGGCGCACTGCGTGCCGCTGCGTGGCAGCGAGCACCGCCTGCCGCCCGCCCGCATCGCCGAGCTGCTGCCGCAGGTGCCCGGCTGGGAACTGGTGGAGGACGGCCACGCGCTGTCGCGGACGTTCCCGTTCGAGAACTACTACGAAACGATGGCGTTCGTGAACGCGCTGGCGTTCATCGCCCATGCCGAGGATCACCATCCGGACCTGGGCGTGCACTACAACCGTGCCGTCGTACGCTACTCCACCCACGACGTGGGCGGCCTGAGCGAGAACGACTTCATCTGCGCTGCCAAGGCCAGCGCCCTGCTGGGAGAAGCCTGATGGACCTTCGTCCGACCCGCCTGCCGCTCATGGCGACACTGATCCTGGCCCTGTCGCTTGCCGCCTGCGCGAAGAAGCAGGAAGAGGCGGCGATGCCCGCGATCCCCCCCACCGAACTGGCCGCGATCGACACGCCGCCGCCCGCCTATCCGCCGGAAGCCGAGTGCGACAGCGAGGGCGGCACCACGGTGCTGCGCGTGACCATCGACAAGGACGGCGTGCCCGCGCAGGTGGCACAGGCGCAGAGCAGCGGCCATGCCGCGCTGGACAGGGCGGCGCTGGAAGCCGTGCGCACCTGGACGTTCCGTGCCGCCACCCGCAACGGCCAACCGGTCACCCACACGATCACCGTGCCGGTGACCTTCCCGCCCGTACTGGAAAAGCCGACCCGTTGCTTCGCCCAGGGCGGCTGACACTCAGCCCAGCCGGTCCAGTGCCTCGGCCAGGTCGTCGGACAGCGGCGCCGTCAATACATAGGGCGTACGCCCCCCATCCAGCGCGAACTGCAGCGAGGCCGCATGCAGGAACAGGCGCTTCAGCCCCACCTGCTCGCGCAGGCGCTTGTTGACGGCCGGGTCGCCGTACTTGTCGTCGCCGGCCACGGGATGGCCGATGTGCTGGGCGTGCACGCGGATCTGGTGAGTGCGGCCGGTCTCGATGCGGACCTCGCAGTAGGAATGCCCGCCCCGTCGCTCCAGCACGCGGAAGTGGCTGAGCGAGGGCTTGCCATCCCGATGCACCTGCACGTGCCGCTCCCCACCCTGGCGCAGGCCGATGTGCAGCGGCGCATCCACACTCATCACGCCATCGGGCATGCGCCCGACCAGCAAGGTGAGGTAACGCTTCTCGATCCCGCGCGTGCCCTCTTCGCTGTCCTCGCGCAACAGCGCCTGCAGTTCCGACAGCGCCGAGCGCTTCTTGGCCATCACCAGCAGGCCGGAGGTGTCGCGGTCCAGCCGGTGGACCAGTTCCAGGGACTGGTGTGGCCGCAGCGCGCGCATGGTCTCGATGGCGCCGTGGCTGATGCCGCTGCCGCCATGGCTGGCCACCCCGGTCGGCTTGTTGATGACCAGCAGCCGCTCGTCCTCGAACACGATGGCCGCTTCCATCCGCTTCAGGAAGCCTGAAGGCGGAGCCACCTTCTCTCCCACCTCGGTGAGACTGACGGGCGGGATGCGGACCTCGTCGCCCCCTTCCAGCTTGCGCTCCGCCTTCGCCCGCCCCCCATTCACCCGCACCTGGCCGCTGCGCACCAGCTTGTAGACCAGGCTGCGCGGCGCCCCTTTCAGCTGGCCCAACAGGAAGTTGTCCAACCGCTGCCCGGCCCGGTCTTCGGGCACCGTGACGGTGCGCACGGCGGTCTTGGGCTGGGCAGCCGGCTTGTCCGAGGGGGGGCTAGGGGTCATGAACGGTAATCTGTTAAACTCGGGGGGCGAGATAAGGGTTTGATTTCGCTGGGAGTTGCAGTTGGGCCAGAAGCCCGTCTCCTCGCGATTCCGGCAAGTGCGCGGCCACCGCCCCAGGGGCGGCCATGTTAGCGGCTGATCGGCAGGCCCGGATACCGCCGGGTGCGTGACGGCACCTGATGCTGAACATGTCCCGCGCGGCGCCCCCTCCCCAGGGAAGCTGCCGCCGGCCCCGCAACACCTATTAGAAAGAAAGCGCTCCCGCGGCCTGCCGTGGTGTCGTAGCGCTGGAAACCCGACCCGCCCCGCTGCGCCTGCGCAAGGGGCGGTGCAACGTTCCAGAGGCGAAACCCCATGGCGTTCCGCGCGGTAGCAGCGCGCGAGGAACGCACAATGAAACGCATGTTGATCAACGCCACGCAGGCCGAAGAGCTGCGCGTGGCCATCGTCGACGGTCAGACCCTGTACGACATCGATATCGAACAGCCGTCGAAGGAACAGAAGAAGTCCAACATCTACAAGGGCCGCATCACCCGGCTCGAGCCCTCCCTGGAAGCCGCCTTCGTCGATTACGGCGCCGACCGCCATGGCTTCCTGCCGCTGAAGGAAATCTCCCGCGACTACTTCCAGGCCGGCGTCGACCACAACAAGGCCGGCATCCGCGAACTGCTGAAGGAAGGCCAGGAAGTCGTCGTCCAGGTGGACAAGGACGAACGCGGCAACAAGGGCGCTGCCCTGACCACGTTCATCTCGCTGGCCGGCCGCTACATGGTGCTGATGCCCAACTCGCCCACCGCCGGCGGCGTGTCGCGCCGGATCGAGGGCGACGACCGGGCCGAGCTGAAGAAGGCGATGGACGCCCTGCAGATCCCGGACGACATGGGCGTGATCATCCGTACCGCCGGTGTCGGCCGCGACGCCGAAGAGCTGCAGTGGGACCTGGACTACCTGCTGAGCGTGTGGAAGGCCATCGCCGAAGCGGCGCTGACCAAGCCGGCCCCGTTCCTGATCTACCAGGAAAGCCGCCTGATCGTGCGCGCCCTGCGCGACTACCTGCGCAGCGACGTGGGCGAGATCCTGGTCGACACCGACGAACTGTACGAAACCGCCCGCGAGTTCATGCAGCAGGTCATGCCGCACAACCTGCGCAAGCTGAAGGCGTACAAGGACGACATCCCGCTGTTCAACCGCTTCCAGATCGAATCGCAGATCGAAGGCGCGTACGAACGCAACGTGCGCCTGCCCTCCGGCGGCTCCATCGTGGTCGACCAGACCGAGGCGCTGACCGCCATCGACGTCAACTCGGCGCGCGCCACCAAGGGCGGCGACATCGAGGAAACCGCGTTCCACACCAACCTGGAAGCGGCCGAGGAAGTGGCCCGCCAGCTGCGCCTGCGCGACCTGGGCGGCCTGGTGGTCATCGACTTCATCGACATGTCCTCGAACAAGCACCAGCGCGAAGTCGAGAACAAGCTGCAGAACGCGCTGAAGTACGACCGCGCCCGCGTGCAGATCGGCCGCATCTCGCGCTTCGGCCTGCTCGAGATGAGCCGCCAGCGCCTGCGCCCGTCGCTGGGCGAGTCCAGCCAGATCGTCTGCCCGCGCTGCGAAGGCCATGGCCGCATGCGCAGCGTCGAATCGCTGTCGCTGTCGATCATCCGGGTGGCCGAAGAGCATGCGATGAAGGACAACACCGGGCAGGTGCTGATCCAGGCGCCGCTTGAGATCGCCAACTTCCTGCTCAACGAAAAGCGCGGCGCCCTGCGCGAGATCGAGCAGCGCCACGATGCCCCCATCATCATCGTCGCCGACGAAGCCCTGCATACGCCGCATTACGAAGTCACCCGCATCCGCCAGAACGAACTGGGCGAAGAGACCAGCAAGCCCAGCTACCAGCGCGGCACGCCGCGCAAGCTGCCGGTGCACGCGCTGACCAAGGCGCAGCTGAACATCCCGGCCGCGCCGGCGGTGACGCACGTCAAGCACACCCAGCCTGCCCCGGTGCGCGAGGAACGCGAAGTGCCGGCACCGGCGCCCGCACCGGCGCCCGTGGCACCGCCCGTCGCCGTTGCGGCGCCCGCCTCCGGCGGCGTGGTCGGCTTCCTCAAGCGCCTGTTCGGCGGCGGTGAAGCCACCGCGCCGGCCCCGCAGGCACGTCCGCAGCAGGACAACCGCCAGCGCAACGATCGCAGTGAGCGCAACGGCCGTCGTGACAACCGCGACAACCGCGGCCAGCAGAACCAGGGTCGTGGCGGCAAGCAGGAAGGCAACCGTCGCGACGAGCGCAACAAAGGCCAGAACGCCCAGGCCGGCAATGCGCCGCAGCAGAAGCCACGCAACGAACAGCCGCAGGGCCAGAAGCAGCCGAAGCCGCAGGGCGGCCAGCAGCCCAAGACACCCAAGCAGCCGCAGGCCCAGCAGGGCGGCAAGCAAGCATCGCAGGACAATCCGGGCCAGCGCCAGCAGGCGCCGCGCGGACCACAGCAGGATGCCGCCGCCAAGCCCGTTGCCGCCGAAGCGGTGACGACGGCCGCCATCGTGGTCGCCACCACGGATGAAGCCGTGCGCACCGTCCCGCCCGCTGCCATCGGTTCGCCCATCTCCGACGCACCTGCCGCCGAGCTCGACGCAACCCCGGCAGCCACGGTCGAGGGCGACGCAACGCCGTCCGCCGACGCGGGCGAGAATGGCGAAGGCAGTCGCCGCCGCCGTGGTCGTCGTGGTGGCCGCCGCCGCCGCCGTGGCAACGGTGAAGCCGGTGCCACGGGCGAGGACGGCCTGATCGCCGACGACCTGGGCAGCGATGACGACACGCCTGTCGCCGACCGTTCGCAACCGGAGTTCGACTTCGAAGACGACGAACCGGCGGCCGGTGCACCGCGTGCGCAGAAGGCGCAACCCTCCGCTCCCGCCGTCTCGGCGGCCGCACCCGTCGCGGCTACCGTGGTCGCTGCGCAGGCACCGGCGATGGCGCCCGCTGCGGACGCGGCACCGGTGCAGACGCCCTCGCCTGTCGCCGTCGAAGCCACCCGCGCCGTCGAGGTCATCGAAGACGTGAAGGCCGAAGCGGCCCGTGCCCGCCCCGAGGTGGTCGCCACCGTGCAGCAGGAAGCGCCTGCCGCGGTCGCCATCGTCCAGACGGTGAAGACCGAGATCGCCGCCGAACCGGCACCCGCGATCGAACAGACCCCCGCACCGGTTGCCACGGTCGCGGAAGACGTGGCCCCGGTGACCGCCGTCGTGCGCACCGAGCCGGTGCAGATCGACCTGGTCGACGCGGTCAACGAAGCGACCGCCGATACCGAGGCGGCGGTCGAAACCGTCACGCCGGCGCCCGCCCCGGCCGCACCGAAGCCGGTCAGCACGCCCGCCACCGGCTCGCTGTTCTTCGTCGCCGATGCGGACACACCGCCGTCCATCACCCGCAGCCTGTTCGAGCCCGCCGTCACGCCGGTCAAGCCCGCCGACGACATCGCCCAGAGCGACAAGCAGGACGACGACACCACCGAAGAACGCAGCGCCTGACGCGCTGCGCCTCTTCCGGAGGATGAAAGAGACACTGGCCGCTTGCGCGGCCGGTGTCGTTTTCAGCCCCCTCTCGCGCGGGCTGGCAAGGGAGGAACGATGCGACTACAGTCGACCCATGTTCCCAGTGCATGGATGCCTGTCATGAAGCGAACCACCCTGCCCGCACGCGCGCGGCATGTCCTGATCGCCGTTACGGCCATTCTGTCTACCGCGCTGCCGTTCCAGGTCGACGCCCAGCAACGCAGCGTCCGGGGATGGGCCGATGGCCCTTATCAGGTGAAGGGCACGGGTGGTGCGCAGTCGCTTCTGCTTGAGTGGAAATTCCTCGACGTGTACTGCATCGAGATGCCGCCGTTTCGACCTGCCAAGGATGTCGTGCACGGCACGTTGGGAGGCGGTGCGATCTCGTTCTACCGCCTGCGTTACGAGAACGACCTGAGCGCCTATGTGGTCACGTCCACCGTGCCGAAGGACCGCAGTCCCGCGGACGAATACCAGGCGCTGCTGCAGCGCGAATACGCTACGGCGCGCGCCGTCACGGCGGTCGCGTCGGCGGACCGCTATCGCGTCGATACGGGCACATCGCCCTTCGGCCCCACGGTGCGGCTGCGCCTGCTCAATATCGGCGAAGACGATCCGGACGAACCCTTCCCCATTGCGCGTCCCCTGCTGAACGTGGCTGACGAACCGCTGTACTCGCTCTCGGTACACCGCCTGTTCGTGCACGGCGGCAGCCGCTACGAAATCGCCGTACTGGGCGTGCCGACCGAGGGCGAAGCGCGCACTGCGCTGGAAGCACGCGCAACGCGACTGGCCGATACGATGGTGGACGCGTTGCAGACATGTACCGGGCAAATGGAAAAGAAGGCACAGGCGCGGCCTGTGCACTAGCGCGCATCCACGTATCCACGCTGGATTCCGGCCTCCCTTGGAATGACGGGATCGAGGGCGCATCCCTCATTACCGTCGTCCCTGCGAAAGCAGGTGCCCCTTCTCGGTCTGGCGGTGATCGTCGCGGCTCGACAGAGATTCTGTCTGATGGGCGGGACTGACGACCCGCGCGCCGCAGGCCGCTACAGCGAACGCGTGGGATCCGTCAGTCCCCACTGCGCGGCCAGCCGTGCCAGGGCGATGTTGTCCTGCACGCCGGTCTTCTCGAACAGGCGCGTCTTGTGCGTGTTCACCGTCTTGGCGCTCAGGTTGAGCCGCCGCGCGATCTCTTCCTGGCGCAGGCCCTGGGTCAGCAGCATGGCCACTTCCAGTTCGCGGGGCGACAGTGCGTCGAACGGCGAGGCATCGCCGCCCACCGTATGCAAGGCCAGGTTCTGCGCCACGTTGCTGCCCAGGTAGCGCTTGCCGCGCGACACCTCGCGCACGGCGCGGATCAGCTCGGCCGCGTCGCCGGCCTTGCCCAGATAGCCGGATGCACCGGCCTCCAGCAGACGCTTGGGCAAGGGTCCGTCCTCCAGCACCGACACGATGATCACCCGCACGCCCAGATCGGCACGCACGATGCGCTCGGTGACCTCCAGGCCGCTGTAGCCGGGCAGGTGCAGGTCGCACAGCACCACGTCCGGTTTCAGCTGGCGCACCAGCGGCAATGCCGCTTCGCCGGTCTCCGCCTCGCCCACCACCTCGATGTCTGCTTCGGTGCCCAGGATCAGGCGCATGCCGGTGCGCACCAGGGCGTGGTCGTCGATCAGGAAAACGCGGATGGTCATGGACACGGATGCCTTCGGGAAACGGGTCGAGCGTAGGCGGGCCATCCGTCGCCGCGCAATTAACATTGTAGCGATGCGCCCTAACTACATGCGTGTAGGCGGGTCGAGGATGCGCGGCGGCTGCGGCATACTCGGGTTTTCCGAGGGGATGCCACCATGACCGATATCCGGCGCCGCCTGAGCGCGGCGTTGTTCCTGTCGATGTTCGCCAGCCTGCCGGCCTGGGCCGACGATGTGTCCGCCCGCTGGCTCACCCAGGTCACCGCCGTGAGCGCCAGCAGCGACACCGCCGCGCGTGGCGCCGCCATCGGCCAGCGCCTGGATGTACTGGGCATCGCGTGGAAACGCGAGGACTTCCAGCAGGACGGCCAGTCCGGAACCAACCTGGTCGCCGACCTGGGCGGGCCGGCGGACGCGCCCCTGCTGCTGATCGGTGCGCACTACGACCGGGTCGACGTGGGCCACGGCGCCACCGACAACGCATCCGGCGTCTCGGCCGTGCTGGAACTGGCGCAGGCACTGAAAGCCAGGCCGCTGGCGAACCACCGGGTGCAGGTCGCATTCTGGGACCTGGAAGAAAAGGGCCTGCTGGGCGCGCGTGCGTGGGTCGCCACCGCGGGACGCGAGCGGCCCGCGCTGTACGTCAACTTCGACGTGTTCGGCTGGGGCGACACGCTGTGGATGATGCGACCTGGTGCCGAAGCCGACAGCTTGCTGGTCGCCGCGCTGCGGGCGGCCAGCCAGCACGAGAAGCTGGGTTTCTCGCCCGGGGACCAGTACCCACCCACCGACCACCTGGCGTTCCTCAGGGCGGGCTGGCCGGCGGTGTCGTTCTCGCTGGTCGGCGGTGACGAGATCGACCCGATCCTCGCGGTGTTCGGCGGCGGCAAGCCGACGCAGGTGCCCAAGGTGATGCAGGTGATCCACAGCGAGCGCGACACCACGGCCGAAGTCGACGGCGCCCGCGTGGACGATGCCCTACGCGTGATCGAACAGGGCCTGCGCGCCTGGGACGCATCCGCCACGCACTGACACCGCCCTGCGGACATGCCAACGGGCCCTTGCGGGCCCGTTCGCGTCGAGGGGCGAGAACACGCCTGGCTCTCCGGGCGGCGACGGTGTCGGACTCGCGGTCCACCGCCAGGCGCAGCAAGGAACAGGGGGTGTCCGGTACGCTGCGTTCGGTTCTCTCGTGGTGCCCTGGGTGTCAGCCTTGCGGCTCGGAAGCAGGGTTTGCGCAGGCGACGGAGGGGGTGGATCCGCCGGCCCGACCACTGGCGCACGTTCTACGCCGGCCGTTGCGAAGACCATGTGTAGGCCGTTCAGTCGCACTGCACATTTCTCACGCCGGTTGCACATGGCTTAACCCCACGAAAAGGGGCGCCAGCGCGCATGCGTCCGCATCACGGGACGATGCGTAGGTTGTGTCACAGGCAGCAACCCGTCTCAGCCCCATGATGACCTTCGATCTGTTCCACGCCCCTGCCCAGGATGGCCTGTACGCGCTGTCCATCAACGAATCGCCGCCCCTGCATTTCGCCAGCCGGGGCGCGGCGCTTAGTTACGCCGTGAAGCTGGCCACCCAACGCCAGCAACAAGGCCTGGACTACGCCATCAACATCGAAGGCGGCGATGGGCGCTGGCGGCTGTTCGAAGGATGGCGGCTCTGCGCGTGAGACGCGGGCCGTCACCGCCCTGAAGTCGTCCGCCCATCGCGTCGCGGACGCCCCCGGCATGGCAGGCTGTGCGCTCACTCCAGGAGACGCCCGCATGCCGCCCTCATCAGAAGCCGCCGCCCGCTTCCGCGACCTGCACCGCCAAGGTCTGTTGCGCCTGGCCAACGCCTGGGACGCCGGCACTGCCCGACTGATCGAACAGCGCGGCGCGGCCGCCGTCGCCACCACCAGCGCCGGTCTGGCGTGGGCACAGGGCTATGCCGATGGTGACCGGCTCGATCCGGACGTCCTGCTGCAGGCGGTTTCGCGCATTGCCCGCGTCATTTGCGTCCCACTGACCGTTGATGTGGAAGGCGGCTACTCAGACGACCCCGACAGCGTCGCTGCGTTGGTGCTGCGCGTCGTGCACGCCGGCGCGGCCGGGATCAACCTGGAAGACGGCGCCGGCCCACCCGACCTGCTCGCCGCCAAGATCCGTGCGATCCGCGAGGCCTGCGTCGCACAGGGGACGGATGTCTTCATCAACGCACGCACCGACGTGTACCTGCGCGGACTCGCCGCGGAAGAACGGCGGGTAGACGAGACCCTCGCCCGCGCGGCGTTGTACCGGCAGGCCGGCGCGGACGGGCTGTTCGTGCCAGGACTGGTCGACGTGGACGCCATCCGGGCCGTCGCCGACGCCTGCGGGTTGCCGCTCAACGTGATGCTGCGTCCGGCGCTGCAGGACCTGGCGGCCCTGCAGGCCCTCGGCGTGCGCCGCGTCAGCACGGGGTCGGCGCTGGCCGAATCGATGTACGGTCGCCTGTCCGCGCAGGTGGACGAGTTCCTGCACGCGGACACCACCTCGCTGCCCGACCCGCAGGCGATGGGCTACGGCGCCGTCAACGCCCTGTTCGGCTGACGCCGCGCGGCACGGAGAGGGTAGGAAATTTCCTACATCCCGCCGGGGTGACGCCCGACTGCGAACCCGGACACGCTGGGCGACCATGCGCCCTGTCCCCGGCAGCACGCCCTGCGCAGGCCACGAACGGCCGCTCTGCAACGGAAACGGGCGCTGCCTTGAGCAAGCAGCACTGCCGGAGCCGGGGACTCCCCCTTTCAGACCCGACCGCCTCTGGTCGGGTTTTCTTTTGCCGGTCGTGGCGCGTCTCAGCGCCCGCCCGGACCCAGCCAAAGCTCCGGCGCCTGCGCCAGGCCGAACAGCACCAGCGCGGTCGCCGCGATCAGCATCCAGGCCATGCTGCGCATCAGCAGGTTGCGCATGGGGGTGGGTCTCCTGTCCCGAATCCGCTCCGACTATCGCCGCCCGCGAAGCGACGCGTCAAACGTAAATGCATTACGCCGCGATCGGCGTCTGCGTTTCCGCATTTACCTCATCGGAAGCCCCCTGCGCCGCCGCCAGGAATTCGCGTCCCCACCGCGACAGATCGTGATGGCGCACGATGTCGTACAGCCGGCGCTGGCGGTCGTCGCGCTCCGGCGGCGTCATCGCCAGCGCCTGGTTGAGGCTGCGCACCAGATCGGCGGGGTCGTGCGGATTGGTCAGCACCGCCCCCTTCAGTTCCGCGGCTGCACCGGCGAACTCCGACAGCACCAGCACGCCATCGCCATCGTTGAGGCCCTGCACCGCGACGAACTCCTTCGCCACCAGGTTCAGGCCATCGCGCAGCGGCGTGATCCACATGACATCGGCGGCCGCGTAGTGCGCCACCACGCTGGCGAACGGCAGCACGCGCGAGAAGAAGCGCACCGGCGTCCAGTCCAGCCGCGACAGGCGGCCGTTGATGCGGCCCACCGCCTCTTCGATCTGCTGCTGCAGCGGACGGTAGACGGTCATCTCCTTGGCCGCCGGCACGCACACCATCACCAGCGTCACCCTGCCCTCCAGCTCCGGCGAGCCATCCAGAAGGCGTTCGAAGGCATGCAGCTTCTGCAGGATGCCCTTGGTGTAGTCCAGCCGCTCGATCGACAGCACCAGCTTGCGCTGTCCGATCTCGTCGCGGATGCGGGCGATGTCGGTGGCCACCTCATCGCTTTCCAGGCAGGCGCGGATACGGCCCACGTCGGTGCCGATGGGATGCGCGCCGATGCGGACGGTGCGGCCATCGATGCGCAGTTCGGTGGCCATGTCCTCCACGCCCAAGGCGCAGCCGAAGGTCATGAAGCGCGGTGCGCACGATGCGCGCTGGGTCACCTCCACCGGGAACGTGCTGCGCACGGCGTCGGTGAAGTTCTCCGCATGCCGCGGGATGTGGAAGCCCACGTAGTCGCAGGCCAGCAGGCTGCCCAGGATCTCGCGGCGCCACGGCAGGATGGCGAAGATGTCCGCCGAGGGGAACTGGGTGTGGTGGAAGAACGCGATCTTCACGTCCGGCCGCAGTTCGCGCAGCACCGACGGCACCATCCACAGGTTGTAGTCGTGCAGCCACACGGTGGCGCCCGGCGCGGCCTCGGCCGCCGCGGCTTCGGCGAAGCGGCGGTTGACGCGCTTGAACAGCGCCCAGTCGTCCTCGCTGAAACGCGCGCGTTCCCAGAAGCTGTTGATCACCGGCCAGAACGCTTCCTTGGAGAAGCGTTTGTAGAACACGTCCACCTCATGCTTGGTCAGCGGCACGTGCGCCGCCGTCAGGCCCGGGTAGCGTTCGGCATCCACGGGCGCGCGCGGCTCCACGGGCGGCGCCTTGGGATCGTCCACCGTCCACGCCACCCACGAGCCCGGCTGACCCTTGCCGAGGAAGCTCAGCAGGCTGGGGATGATGCCGTTGGGCGAACTGTGCGGCCGGCGCACGCGCTGGCCGTCGACGATGTGCTCCTCGTACGGCAGGCGGTGGTAGACCATCACCAGTTCCGCCTTGCCCGGCGCATGGATCGGCGGCGCGTAGGCGTCGGCTTCGATCAGGTCGAAGTGCGCCATCGCCTGCAGGATGCCGCCGCAGCCCGGCGCGTCCGCATGCAGCACGTTGTCCATGTCGGCGGTGGCGGCGACCAGCGCCGGCTCGGACTCGCCCACGCACACGCCGGGGAACCCCTCGCCGTACATCGACAGGTCGTTCAAGGTGTCGCCCGCCACCAGCACGCGCGACGGCTCCAGCGCCAGCACGTCCACCAGTGCGGTCAGCGTGCTGCCCTTCTGGGTGCCGCGCGGCAGGATGTCCAGGTAACGGTCGGCCGAATACAGCACTTCGCAGCCCAGCGAGGCGGCGACGGCCTCCACTTCAGTCTGGATCGTGGAAAGCTGTTCGGGATGGCAGTAGTAAGAGCAGCGGCGCTCCTGCGGCACTTCCTGGCGCACCAGCATCGGGAAGCGGCGCATCGCCTCGGCCACCACGTGCTCGCCCGGCCAGCGCGCCTCGATCCGCGACTGCAGCGGCTGGATCGGCTGCATGTCGGCGGTGCGCAGCACCGTGGCGCCCACGTCGCAGATCACGTAATCCGGTGTGGGCAGGCCGGGGTCGGCCAGCAGCGGCAGGATCGCTTCGCGCCCGCGACCGGTGACCCAGGCGAGCTTGACGTCGGGATGGGCGTCCACCAGGTGGTACAGGCGTTTGCGGGCATCGGCATCGCCGGCCAGGAAGGTGCCGTCCAGGTCGGTGGCGAGAAGAAGAGGTTGTGCGGGTTGTTTCAACAGGCTCATGCAGGTGCACTCCAGGGTGGGGAGATGCCGCGCACAAGGCACGACGCGAAGGCGTCCACGGACGCCGGCGGGGATTCATCGCATCGGAAGGAGGCGCCAGAACGGCTCAGTAAACAGGGTGTCGCGTGCGAGGCACGCTACGCGCAGAAGCGCTGCAGATGTGCGTCCGTCCCCGAAGCATGGACGCGGACATCGACTGATGCGATGCAGCATTGTAGTCCGCATCGTCGTCGCGCAGGTCAACGTGATGTTAAGAACGTTAAATCGCTGCTGTGATCCGCGCGATGCGTCCATCGCGCGCCCGAGCAGCGCACGGGCGCGGCAAGACGCATGCGCCGCCGATATCGGCGGCGCCATGCGCTGTACGCCTGCGCAACGCGGCGTTCGGATCAGCGGGATTCGGTGATGCGAAGAATCCTGCCGCGGGTGTCGATGGTGAAGACAATGGTCTTTCCATCGCGGAAGTAGGTCCAGTTTTCGCCTTCGCGTGCGCCGTATTCGTTTTCCAGTGGCGTGACGAGGTCGGGCTTGCCTGCGGTCTCGACGAGCCTGCCGATGCTGTCGCCGCTGCTGATCACGCGGTTGCCGAAGGCGTAGGTGTCGGCAAGGGCGGTGCCGGCGGCCAGCATCAATGCCAAGAAGATGGCGGTCTTGCGCATGGGATTCCCCTTTCCGTCGGGTGAGCCGAGTGTAGACCAGGCCAACCGGGGTTACAGCGACAGGATTCTCGTCAACGCCACGGCGGCCAAGGCGGAGGCCAGCCACACCGCCACGCGCTTGATGAGCGCGCTGTTCGATCCGCCCTGCCCTGCTTCGCGCGGCGGCTTGAAGCCCACCACCAGTACGTGCATCGGCAGCGCGATGACCAGCAGGAACGCGAACACCCAGTTCAAGGTTTCGTCCCCCAGCTTCGGCCAGATCAGCGGCATCACGATGCCGGCAAAGAGGCCGGCGATGGCGGCGGTGATGGGGGTGGGGGTGAGTTTCATGCGGGGTGGTATCCGATAGAGCCCTGGCCAAGTCTAACGGCTGGGCGCAATGTGCAACTCTGCGAAAAGCTAGCGGATAGTCGTAGGATGGGTTGAGCAAAGCGATACCCATCAATGTCATCTCCGAGGTCAAGGAATGACCGACTACCGACGCACCCTCATCCCCGGCGCCACCTACTTCTTCACCGTCAATCTCGCCAACCGTCGCAAGACGCCTCTGATAGACCACATCGACCTGCTGCGCGACGCGATCCGGTACACACGTCAACGGCATCCCTTTCTCATCGATGCGATGGTCGTACTGCCTGATCACCTGCACGCCATCTGGACCCTACCATGGGACGATGCCGACTTCTCTTTGCGCTGGCGCCTCATCAAGACTTGGTTCTCTCGCAATCTGCCGCTTGGCGAACATCGACGCGCCAGTCGCGTCGACAAGGGCGAACGCGGCATCTGGCAACGACGTTATTGGGAGCATCTGATACGCGACGAGATCGACTTCGCCCGGCATGTGGACTACATCCACTGGAATCCGGTGAAGCATGGGTACGTGGCGCGTGTTGTGGATTGGCCTTACTCCACTTTCCATCGGTTTGTGCGGGATGGGGGGTTGACGAAGGATTCGGATGATGGCGGAGATGACGCGAGCTTCGGAGAGCGGCAGTGATGGGTATCGCTTCGCTCAACCCATCCTACGGGCTACGGACTGACTTTTCCCAATGCCACGCCCCCGCACCTATCCAAACTTCAAGCCTTCAAAAAGAATCGCTGCAGCGATTGCGATGGAGAGAAATTGCGCCATGGTGGCCAGTCCCTGCACCTGAGCCCAGCGCATAATTAAGATGCCGACCTCGTCGAAGTCTGCCGTTAACTTTCGCTGCTGCCATCGCGCCAAGGGACGCAGAAACGGAAATAGCGCTCGCATGGTCAATGCTTGGAAGTTCTCCAACTCTCCAGGCTTCCAGATATGCCCTCTTTTCGGGACTTCGGTCGCCACCTGCAAGCCGGTCACTCGGGCCGTAACGAACAAACTCGCAAACCAAGAAACACCCGATAGCACGATCACCAGCAATAGCCAAAACATGGTGAAGCGAAGACTACCTTCGTCTGCAAATTTTGAGGCACTAGAAAAGTTGGCCATGACGGCGGCGACGATCGCCGCCGAACCCACCGACAGGTATCCATTCACCTTACGAAGTTCGGCACTCATGGCGCTAGACGTTAAAGCCATCGTCAGTACGCTAGTTAACGGCATCGCAATTTCCTTAGCACGTAGGATGGGTTGAGCGCAGCGATACCCATCATCGCGGATGATCAGGCACACCGAAGCGATGCGTATCGCTACGCTCAACCCATCCTACCTTCCTTCCAGTCAAGGGGACGGAAGAAACGCCCCCGCCTCGATAAGCTCGACGCCCGGCGCAGACCGCAAACAGGCCGCCAGCTGAGGTACGTGTCCCTGCCCGTAGAACACCACCGCGCGGTCGCCGGGCTTGAGGGCTTGCAGCAGTCGCGCGCAGATCGCGAAATTGCGCTTCGCCCATGCGGCATTGAGTTCGACCCCTGGCTGTTGCTCGCCGCTTCCGTAGCGCAGGAACTCCGTGTAGAAGCTCGCGGCCTCATCGAGCGCCTGCGACGTGTTCATCTCGCGCAGCACGCCGCCGATGCTGCGGGTTGTCTGCAGTGCGGTAATGCGCGCCGTGATGCCCTGGGCCTGCGCCATCAGCGCTTGCAGATCACCCGACTTGCCATTGGCCTGCGCCCACGCGCTCAACGGTTCGAATGGGAAGTCACCCGGAACATCAAGCCCGTGCACAAGTTCGAGCCCTACCTGCTTCGCCAAGCGGAATCCCAACTGCACGACTTCATTGCGGGAGGCGGGCAGCGTGCCGTCGAGATAGCGCGCGTAGTTGTCGCGCGCCGCTTCAGCCGGCCACTCGACGCCAACGAATGTCGGCTTGAACCCGGCCAGGGCATCGGTCACCGCCTGCAGTTCCGCCTGACGCCGGGGCATCGTGACGTCGACCGACTCCACGTTGGCTTGGTCCTGGCCCGGATTGCTGAAGTGGTAGGTGCCGATGAGGATGACGCGTGCCGGCGGCCCGGCCGCCCATGCGGCACTGTGCAGAAGGAGCAATGCCAGCACAAGGAGACGACGCATGACCGGTTCCTCCAATACGTAGGATGAGTAGAGTGCAGCGGCATTCAACGGCGAAGCGGGTCTACCCATCATCGCGGACGCTTAGGCACACCGAAGCGATGGGTATCGCTGCGCTCAACCCATCCTACATTCATGGTTACCGAAGTGGCGGAGAGAGTGGGATTCGAACCCACGGAAGGTTTGACCCTTCGCCGGTTTTCAAGACCGGTGCCTTAAACCGCTCGGCCATCTCTCCGTTGTCTGGAACTGCCCGCAACCCCGCCGCGGTGCATCGCCGCCCTGCCCCGGCGGCGCGCCCGGCCCCTTGCAGGCCGCGGCGCATTTTCGCACGAACCCCGCCGCCGTGGCTTACGAAGCCTTCTTCACCTTGGCGGCCTTGGTGTTGTCGATGGCCATCGCGATGGCCTTGTCCTTCTCCTCCGAACACTTGCCACCGCAATCCAGCCGCGACGACTCGATCTGCTGCGGCAGGTGCTCGGCCAGGAAATCGATGAACACCCGCACCGCCGGCAGCATGCCCCGGCGCGAAGCGAACACCGCATGGCAGATGCCCTGCGGCAGACTCCATTCCGGCAGCACCACCTCCAGCTCGCCCTTGCGCACCGCCTCCGCACACACCGTCTCCGGCAGCAGCGTGATGCCGTAACCGTCCTTCGCCATCGACTGCAGCAGCGGGAAGTCGAAGCCGGCCAGGCGCGGATTCAGCTCGATCCGGCGCACCTCGCCATCGGGGCCGTGCAGCTCCCAACGCTGGCGCGCCTCGTCCTCGCTGATGCTCAGGGTGACGTGCTCGGCCAGGTCTTCCGGCATCTTCGGGCGGCCGGCGCGGTTGAGGTACTTGGGACTGGCGACCAGCAGTTCCTGGATCTGGCCGAAGCTGCGCATCACCAGGCTGCCGTCGTCGTCGAGCTTGGCGCGCACGCGCAGGGCCACGTCGTAGCCCTCGTTGATGATGTCCACCCGGCGATTGTTGACGTGCAGCTGCAGCCGCACCTTGGGGTACTTGTCCAAGAACGCCGGCAGGATCTTGGGCAACTGCATCTGCGCCACCGCCACCGGCACGCTGACGCGCACCACGCCACGCGGTTCCGCGCTCAGGCGATCGACCACCTCGCGCGCGGCCTGGGCTTCGGCCAGCATCGTCTGCGCATGGCGGTGCACGCTCATGCCCACGTCGGTCACCGCGAAGCGGCGCGTCGAACGCTGCAGCAGGCGCACGCCCAGGTCGGTTTCCAGCTGGCTGATGCGCCGGCTCAGGCGCGACTTGGGAATGCCCAGCGCCCGCTCGGCCGCGGCGAACCCGCCGTGGTCCACCACCATGGCGAAGTAATAGAGGTCATTGAGGTCGTGCTGCATGAATTAAGTCCACCTTTGGAACGATCAGTGACGTTTGAACACGTTTATCCCACAAATGCAACGACCTACAGTGTTCTCCAACGCGGTTGAGGCCGCATCCCGACCGGAGAACCACCATGAAACTATTGCATATCGACAGCAGCGCCCTGGCCGCCAACTCGGTCAGCCGACAACTGACCGCCGCCATCGTAGCCCGTTGGCAGGACACCGTGCCCGGCCTGGAGGTCACCTACCGCGACCTGGACGCCGATCCGCTCCCCCACCTGACCAACGCCGTACTGGGTGGGGGCGATGCCGCCGCCGCACAAGCCGGCGAGGCCGCGATGCAGCAGTTCCTGGCCGCCGACGTCATCGTGGTGGGCGTGCCGCGCTACAACTTCGGCGTGCCGTCCACGTTGAAGGCCTGGATCGACCGCATCGCCGTGGCCGGCCGCACCTTCAAGTACACCGAGAACGGCCCCATCGGCCTGGCCGGCGGCAAGAAGGTCATCGTGGCCGAGGCCAGCGGCGGCGAGTACGCCGGCACCGCCATCGACTTCGTGGCGCCCTACCTGAAGCAGGTGTTCGGCTTCCTGGGCATCACCGATGTGGAATTCGTCCGCGCCGAGCGCGTGGCCTATTCGCCGCAGCACAAGGCAGAGGCCATCGAGGCTGCCCTGGCCAGCATCCCCACGCCGCTGCGACAGGCGGCCTGAGCCCCGGGTCGCGGGACGGGACCGGTATGCTGCCGGCACCCGTCCCCGCACCCCGACGATGGCCGCGAAGAAGTCTCCGCCCGACTCCCTCGACCCGGCACAGGCACTCGCCCTGCTGACGAACGCCGCCCGCCCGGCCCATCGCGCCGGGCTGGCGCGTTATGGCATCCCCGACACCCACGCCCTCGGTGTCCCCATGCGCGAAATCCAGGCGCTGGGCAAACGCATCGGTCGCCAGCCTGCCCTGGCGCAGCCGCTATGGGACAGCGGCATCTACGAAGCACGCCTGCTGGTCGCCTTCGTCGCCGACCCCGCGCAGCTCTCCGTCACGCAGATGGACCGCTGGTGCCGGCAGTTCGACAACTGGGCGGTCTGCGACACGCTGTGCCTGCACCTGTTCGACCGTAGTCCGCATGCGTGGGGGCGGATCGAGGGGTGGTCACGCAGGCGCGGCGAGTTCGAGAAACGCGCGGCGTTCGCGCTGCTGGCCGGACTGGCGGTGCACGACCGCCACACGCCCGACGCCCCCTTCCTCGCCGGCCTGGCCCACGTGGACACAGCCGCCGGCGACGCACGCAATTTCGTCAGCAAGGGGGTGAGCTGGGCGCTGCGGGCCATCGGCCATCGCAACGCCGCGCTGCATGCGGAAGCGATCGCCCATGCCAGCGCATTGGCGGCGTCGGACAACCCGACGCGACGCTGGGTGGGTAAGGATGCGCTGCGCGACCTGGGCCGCGCGACCGTGCGCGCCAAGGTGGCGAAGTCGGACAAAGGACGCGCGCAGAAGAACGTGTAGGAGTGCGCCGATCCTGCGCATCCCCTCGTCCCGCTGGGGGGGCTGGAAGGACACCGATACCGCGACGCTGTGGCTGCCTGCCCCTCTCCCTGCGAAGCGGGGAGAAGGACCACGCAGCCTGCGCCCCACAGGCGCGCACATCCAAACGCGGAAAGTCCTGCGCGAACAGCGGGCCCTCATCCGCCCCCGTATCAAGTACGGGGCAGGCTCTTCGGGCACCTTCTCCCCGCCCGCGGGGAGAAGGACTCAGCATCCTCCCGTTCGCCGGGAGAAGGGATCAAAGCCTCAGGCGATCTGCTCGGCGCCGCCCATGTACGGACGCAGCACCTCAGGCACGGTGATCGAGCCGTCGGCGTTCTGGTAGTTCTCCATCACCGCGATCAGCGCGCGGCCGACGGCGGTGCCGGAGCCGTTGAGCGTATGCACGGGCTCGGGCTTGCCGGTGGCCGGGTTGCGCCAGCGCGCCTGCATGCGGCGGGCCTGGAAATCCTCGCAGTTCGAGCAGGAGGAAATCTCGCGGTAGGTGTCCTGCGACGGCAGCCAGACTTCCAGGTCGAAGGTCCTGGCCGCGCCGAAGCCCATGTCGCCGGTGCACAGCAGCATGCGGCGGTACGGCAGGCCCAGCTTTTCCAGCACGGTCTCGGCGGCGCGGGTCATGCGCTCCTGCTCGTCGTAGCTTTCCGACGGGCGCGTGATCGACACCAGTTCCACCTTCTCGAACTGGTGCTGGCGGATCATGCCGCGCACGTCGCGGCCGCCGCTGCCGGCTTCCGAACGGAAGCACATCGAATGCGCGGTCATGCGCAGCGGCAGGCGGGCGTCGTCGAGGATCTCGTCGCGGACGATGTTCGTCAGCGGGACCTCCGAGGTCGGGATGAGGTAGCGCTTGTGCTCGCCCAGTTGGGTGGCGAACAGGTCTTCCTCGAACTTCGGCAGCTGGCCGGTGCCGCGCATGGAATCGGCGTTGACGATCACCGGCACGCTGGTCTCTTCGTAACCGTGTTCGTTCGTGTGCAGGTCCAGCATGAACTGCGCGAGCGCACGGTGCAGGCGCGCCAGCTGGCCACGCAGCACGGTGAAGCGCGCGCCGGACAGCTTGGCGGCGGTGTCGGCGTCGAGCCAGCCGTGGCGGGCGCCGAGTTCCACGTGGTCCTTGACCGGGAAATCGAACGTGCGCGGCGTACCCCAGCGGTGCTGTTCGACGTTGCCGGCCTCGTCGCTGCCCACCGGCACGCTGGCGTGCGGCAGGTTGGGGATGCCCAGGGCGATGCCTTCGATCTCGGCGCGGATCTCGTCCAGCTTCACTTCCGAGGCCTTCAGCTCGTCGCCGAAGCCGGCCACTTCCGCCATCAGCGCGGACACGTCCTCGCCCTTGGCCTTGGCCTGGCCGATGGCCTTGGAGCGGGTATTGCGCAGGTTTTGCAGCTCCTCGGTGCGCTTCTGGATCTGCTTGCGGGCGGCTTCCAGGTCGGCGATCCGGGACACGTCCAGGTCGAAACCGCGGGTTTCCTTGAGGCGCTGGGCGAGTTCGGCGGGCTGGGTGCGGAGCAGGACGGGATCGAGCATGGAAACAGCGGTCTGGCGAGGGAGGCCGGCATTATCGCCCATCTGCGACCGCCTGCCCGCGCGGTTAACCCCGGCTGTGCAAGAATCGGCGGGACTTCACCGGTGATTCCCATGTCGGCCCCGCAACCGCACGAACCCCACTTCACCTTCCGCCTGCCCCGCACCGCCCTGCGCAACGCCGCCATCGCCTTCGGCGTGGGCCTGCTGCTGTTCCTGATCGTGTGGTGGGCCGGGCGAGACGACGGTTTCTACACCGCGCAGCCCACCCTGCCCGGCAAGGCCGCGCCGCTCGAGGCACTGCCCGAGCCGCTGTCCACCGGCGACGGGGCTAGTGGGATGGAAGAGCCGGCGCCCCGCGCCGCCAGCGACGAGCGCCCGCAGCTGGTGGAAGAAAAGCCGATGCCGACGCCGGTACCGGAAGCCGCGGACCCCACTCCGCCCGAGCCCCCGGCCCCGGTCGCTCCCGGCGTGACCCTGGCGCCCGGCGACGTGCCGGTACCGATCCCCGGCCAGACCCCCGCGCCGGAGTATCCGCCGGCCGCCATGCGCAGTGGCGACCAGGGCACCGTGCTGGTACGCGTGGAAGTAGGCGCGGACGGCGTGCCGACCTCGGTCGAGGTGGCCCAGCGCAGCGGCTCGCGCGACCTCGATCGCGCTGCCGTGAATGCCGTGCGCCAGTGGCGCTTCCAGCCGGCCCAGCGCGATGGCCAGGCCGTAGCGGGTGCGGTGACGGTACCGATCGATTTCAAGATGCGGTGACCGCATGGGCCAGGCGCGATCGCTGAAACGCATCGCCGCCTGGTCGGCACTCTCGTTGATCGTCCTCGTCGCGTGCGTATGGCTATGGTCCATGCGCGGCCCGTCGGTCGACGACCCGTTGGGCGCCGAGCCCGGCCAGACCTGGGTGAAGGGCCGTGGCTACGCCCATGCGGTGCGACTGATGGACTCCGGTCGCTACGCGATGCAGGTGCAGTGCGATATCTGCGCGGAACCGATCCAGTCGGGCACATGGACACGGCAGGACCACGCGTTCGTACTGCGTCATGCATCGGGTTCGATCGCGATGGAGCTGGTGCCCATCCGCGTGATGGGATGCGACGCACCGGCAAGACGCGGCGAACAACATGCTCGCGTCCCCGATGGTGTCTACTTCAAGCAGGACGATGGCTGCGCCGACGCGTTTTGACGACGCGTACGCATTGCTGAACCGTCATTCCGCTAGCTGAACTTCGGCCAGCCCGCTTCATTGCGGTATCACGCATCGCAAACATCGACGCGCAAAGACTCGGCACCGTTCCAACGCGGAACCCACAACGCGAAACGGAGGTTCACATGTCGATGCCCACGAACAACGAGTACCGCACGGCGAATACCGAGCAAGACACCACGGTGGAACCGCGACGTTCCACTTCGCCCGTGTTGCTGATGCTGCTGGCCTTTGCGGTGACGGCCGCGGCGCTGATCTGGTGGACGCAATCGCGCCGCGCCACGGAAGCGCCGGTGGCCGCCCTGCCCGCACCGGTGATGGATGATGCGAACCCGCCCGCGAGCGAGCGCGCGGCGGCCGCCAATGAACGCACGCGCGCGGAGCGCGTCGCCGCGACCCGCCCTGCCCCCATCAGCCGCGATGCCCGGCCGATGGCCGGCAACGCGGAGCCGAAGTATCCGGCCGCGATGCTGCGCGCGGGCGTGGGCGGCACGGTGGTGGTGGTGGCCGAGGTGGACGCCCAGGGCAATCCGGTGGACGTGCGCGTGGTCGAACGCAGCGGCGAACGCGACCTGGACCGCGCCGCGGTGAACGCCGTGCGCCAGTGGCGCTTCGAGCCGGCCATGCGCAACGGCAAGGCCATTGCCACCAGCGTGAAGGTGCCGGTGGACTTCAAGCCCATCTAAGCGCTGCATCGCGCCCGATACGGAGCTGACGAGGAAAGGAAAGGGGGACGCGGGCAAGGCGTCCCCCTTTTTTTACGCATGATCTTCTGTAGGAGCGACGTAAGTCGCGACCGGGATTCGTCGCTACCCGGATCCTTTCAACAAGTCCCTGAAGCCGCAAGTGACGAACGAAAGCACGCTGGAGCCCCCAAAGCTGCGGTCGCGACTTACGTCGCTCCTACAGGAAACGGCAGCGTTATACCTTCCGCAACGCGAATCCCGCCCCCGTTGCCAGTGCGTCGTAGTTCGGGAACGAGGTCGCCACATTCGCCACATCACCGATGCGCACCTCACCCGAGGAACGCTGGCCGGCGATGGAGAACGCCATCGCGATGCGGTGGTCGCCGTGCGAATCGACGGCGCCGCCCTGCAGCGGACCCGGGAAGATCGTGGCGCCATCCGGCGTTTCGTCCACCCGCAGGCCCAGCGCGCGCAGGCCATTGGCCATGCTGGCCAGGCGGTCGGACTCCTTCACCCGCAGCTCCGCCGCGCCGCGCACGACCGTTGGGCCGTCCGCGGCTGCAGCCGCGACGAACAGCGCGGGGAACTCGTCGATCATGTCCGGCACCAGCGCTTCCGGCACCTCGATGCCACGCAGCGGCGCATGGCGCACCACCAGATCGGCCACCGGTTCGCCACCGTGCTCGCTGGCATTCTCTTCGGTGATGTCCGCGCCCATCAGGCGCAGCGCCTGCAGCAGGCCGGTGCGGCGCGGGTTCAGGCCGACCGCGCGCAGGCGCAGTTCGGACCCCGGAATGATGCTGGCAGCGACCAGGAAGAACGCCGCCGAGGAAAAGTCGGCCGGCACCGCGATGTCGGTGGCTTTCAGGCGCTGCCCGCCGCGCAGGCGCGCGAAGCCGGGCGAGAATTCGATGTCGACGCCGAACGCCTTCAACATGCGCTCGGTGTAGTCGCGGGTCGGATGCGGCTCGCGCACCACGGTGTCGCCATCGGCATACAGGCCGGCCAGCAGCACGGCGGACTTCACCTGGGCGCTGGCGACTTCGAGTGTGTAGTCGATGCCCGTCAACTGCTGGCCTCCGTGGATGCGCAGCGGCGGCAGGCCGCCCTCCTCGGTATCGATGCGCGCACCCATCGTGGCCAGCGGCCCGGTGACGCGGCGCATGGGGCGCCTGGACAGGGATTCGTCGCCGACCAGCACGCTGTCGAACGGCTGCGCGGCCAGCAAGCCGGCCAGCAGGCGCATGCCGGTGCCGGCATTACCGCAGTCCAGCGGGCTCTCCGCGGCCTTCAGGCCATCGACGCCCACGCCGTGCACGACGCGGCGCGAGGGCGACGGGGTTTCGATACGCACGCCCAGCCGCGAGAAGATCGCGGCGGTGGCGCGGGTGTCCTCGCCTTCCAGGAAGCCGTCGATCGTCGAGGTGCCATCGGCCAGCGCAGCGAACATCACCGCGCGGTGCGACACCGACTTGTCGCCGGGGATGTCCAGGGTGCCGTGCAGCGGTTGGCCGGCGGAGGCGATCCAATCTTGTTTCATGAGTGCGGGGATTCGGGATTCGGAAGTGGAGATTCGTTACAACGGGCGGGCTGGGCCGTGATCGATGTTGTGGCGAATCACGAATCCCTACTCCCGAATCCCGGCCTTCAGGGCACCGCAACCGGGTACGACCCCAGCACCTTGATCTGCGCCGAATGCTGCTTCAGTTCGGCCAGCGCCTGCTTCATCGCCTCGTCGTCGATGTGGCCGGCCAGGTCGATGAAGAAGCCGTACTCCCACTTGGCGTGGTGCGAGGGCCGCGACTCGATGCGGTTCATGCTGATGCCGTGGCGCGCGAACGGGCTGAGTACGTCGAACAGCGCGCCGGGCTTGTCGTGGATGAAGACCAGCACCGAGGTGCGGTCGTGCCCCGACGGCGGGAAGATGCTGCGGCCGATCACCAGGAAGCGTGTGGTGTTGTCCTTGTCGTCCTGGATCGGGCTCATGACGACCTTCTTCAGGCCATACACATGGGCGGCGCTCTCGCCGCCGATGGCGGCGGCGTCGTCGCTGCCGCGGGCGCGGCGCGCGCCTTCGGCATTGCTCGATACCGGCACCTTCTCGACCTTGGGCAGATTGGCGCGCAGCCAGCCTGCGGTCTGCGCGAAGGACTGCGGGTGCGCATAGATGCGTTCGATGTCGTCGATGCGGCCGGTGCGCGACATGAGGAACTGGTGCACGCGCAGCTCGACTTCGCCGCAGATCTTCAGGTCGGAGGTGAGGAACATGTCCAGGGTGATCTGGATGGTGCCCTGCCCCGAGTTCTCCACCGGCACCACGCCGAAATCGGCGTTGCCGCTGGCCACTTCCTGGAACACTTCCTCGATGCTGGCCAGCGGAAGACCGTGCGCAGAACGACCGAAGTGCTTGAGCACCGCCTGCTGGCTGAAGGTGCCCTCCGGGCCGAGGTAACCGATCTTCAACGGTTCCTGCTGCGCCAGGCAGGCGGACATGATCTCGCGGAAGACGTGCACCAGCACTTCGTCGCTGAGCGGGCCTTCGTTGCGGTCCACCACCATGCGCAGCACCTGCGCCTCGCGTTCGGGACGGTAATAGTCCACCGCGGCAGCCAGCTTGCCCTTGGCCTTGCCGACCTGGTGGGCGAAGCGTGCGCGCTCGGCGATCAGCGACTGGATCTGGCGGTCGATGCCGTCGATCTTGGCGCGTACGTCGGAGAGGGCCGGAGCGGGCGTGGCTTCGGTCTTCTTGCTGGCTGCAGGCTTCTTGCTGGGTTTGCTGGGCTTGGAGGCCATGGGGTTTTCCGTAGTCCCGTCGCTTCCCTGTGGGAGCGACGTAAGTCGCGAAAGGTTATCGGTGAAGCTTCATCGCGACTGACGTCGCTCCCACATCGGGCAATGCAGCGGGTTCATCCGTTGCGTTGCTGGAAATCGCGCATGAAATCGACCAGCGCCTGCGCACCTTCCACCGGCAGCGCGTTGTACAGGGACGCCCGGATGCCGCCGACCGCCTTGTGGCCCTTCAGCGCCAGCAGTCCGGCCGCCTTGGATTCGGCCACGAAGCGCGAGGTCAGGGTCTCGTCGGGCAGGAAGAACGGGATGTTCATCCGCGACCGGACCGCCGGCACCACCTCGTTGCGATAGAAGCCCCCGGAGGCATCGATGGCGTCGTAGACCAGCGACGACTTCAGCGCATTGCGGCGCGCGAACTCCTCCACGCCGCCTTCGGCGAGCATCCACTTGAACACCAGGCCGGCCAGGTACCAGTTCCAGGTCGGCGGCGTGTTGAGCATGGAGTCGCGCGCAGCGTGCGAGCGGTAGTCGAAGATGTCGGCGCGCGGCTGGCCGCTGCGCTCGAACAGGTCCTTGCGGATGATCACCACCGCCACGCCGACCGGGCCCAGGTTCTTCTGCGCGCCGGCGTAGATCACGCCGTACTTCGACACATCCAGCGGCTCGGAGGCGATGGACGAACTGAAATCGGCGAACAGCGGCACCTCGCCGACATCCGGGGTATCGCGGAACTCGACGCCGTGGATGGTCTCGTTGGCGGTGATGTGCACATAGGCCGCACCGGGTGTGAGTTTCCAGGTGTCGCGTGGCGGAATGTCGTGGAAGCCGCCGGCCTCGCCGTCGGCGGCGATGTTGACCGTGCAGTAAGGCTTGGCCTGCTTGATCGCCGTCTTGCCCCAGTGTCCGGTGACCACGTAGTCGACCACCTCGCCGGGCGCGGCGAAGTTCAGCGCGAGCAGGGCCTGGTGGGTGGTGGCGCCGCCGGACAGGAACAGCACGGCATAGTCGTCCGGGATGCCGACCAGCCGACGCAGGTCCGCCTCGGCCTCGGCCGCCACGGCGATGAAGTCCTGGCTGCGGTGGCTGATCTCCACGATGGACGCGCCGACGCCGTTCCAGTCGAGCATCTCGGCCTGCGCCTGCCGCAGGACCGATTCGGGCAGGGTGGCGGGACCGGCACTGAAGTTGAACGCGCGCGTCATGGGACACCTGAACAGGAGGACCCGTAGTATGCCGCAGCGCATCAGTTGCAGGGGCAACGAAGCCGAGCCCGCGGGTGCGGACCGCGCACGCCGCGCATCCTGCGGCCATCCCGGGACGTATAGGTTCAAGACAGGGCGATCGAGCGGGAATTTTCGCGCGCGAGTATCGTCCAACCAAGACCCCCGCTTCCCGGAGATGTCCATGTCCCTGCGCGACGCCCTGCGGATTCCCGCCTCCCAGATCACCGACGAATCGATCTATCGGGACCGCCGCCGCCTGCTCCAGGCGTTCGCTGCTGCGCCGGCCCTGGCGCTGGCCGGATGCGCCGAGGCCGAGCCTCCGCCGCCGCCCAAGGTCAACGTGACACCGGAACAGGCCCGCTCCGGCTTCCGGACGACCGAGACGCTGACGCGCTACCAGGACGTCACCAGTTACAACAACTTCTACGAGTTCGGGACCGGCAAGGCCGACCCGTCGACCGCGCGCAAGACGCTGAAGACTTCGCCGTGGTCGGTGGTGGTGGGCGGCGAATGCGCCAGACCCGGCAGGATCGCGCTGGAGGATCTCGTCAAGGGTCTGGCGCCGCAGGAGCGCATTTACCGGCTGCGCTGCGTGGAGGGCTGGTCGATGGTGATCCCCTGGCTGGGCGTGCCGCTGGGCGAGGTGCTGAAGAAGTTCCAGCCCACCTCGAAGGCCAAGTACGTGGCCTTCACCACCCTGGCCGATCCGGTGCAGATGCCGGGCGTGCGCTACCGGTCCATCAACTGGCCCTACCGCGAGGGCCTGCGCATCGACGAAGCCATGCATCCGCTCACCCTGCTCGCCACCGGGCTGTACGGCAAACCGCTGCCGCAACAGAACGGCGCGCCGCTGCGGCTGGTGGTGCCGTGGAAGTACGGCTTCAAGAGCATCAAGTCGATCGTCGAGATCAAGTTTGTCGAGCGCATGCCCGAGACGGCCTGGCACGACCTGCAGCCCTCGGAATACGGCTTCTTCTCCAACGTCAATCCGGACGTGGACCATCCCCGCTGGAGCCAGAAGACCGAGCGGCGCATCGCCGGCACCCAGAGCAAGCTGTTCGCCGAGCGCATCCCCACGCGCATGTTCAATGGTTATGCGGACCAGGTCGCCTCGCTGTATGCGGGCCTCGATCTGAAGAAGTGGTATTGACCCGGCGATGCGCAAGGCATCCGCCGGCCTGGTCGCCGCCAAGACCCTCGTCCACGCGCTGGCCCTGACCCCACTCGCGATTCTCGCCTGGCAATTCCACGACGTATGGCGGAATGGCAGCGACGCGCTCGGCGCCGATCCGGTGGCCGAGATCGAACACCGTACCGGCCTGTGGGCGCTGCGCCTGCTGATGGTGGCGCTGGCGATCACCCCGCTGCGTCAGCTGACCGGCCAGCCGGTCCTGCTGCGCTTCCGCCGGATGATGGGCCTGTATGCCTTCTTCTACGCCAGCCTGCACCTGACGGCCTACCTGGCACTGGACCTGCGCGGCTACTGGACGCAGATTTTCGAAGAGATCGTCAAGCGCCCCTACATCACCGTGGGCTTCAGCGCCTGGCTGCTGCTGGTGCCCCTGGCGATCACCTCGACGCAGGGGTGGATGCGGCGCCTCGGCCGGCGCTGGGGCCAGTTGCACAAGCTGGTCTACGCCATCGGCGTACTGGCGGTGCTGCACTTCTGGTGGCTGGTGAAATCCGACATCCGCGAGCCGCTGCTGTATGCGGGCATCCTGGCGGCGCTGCTGGGCTGGCGCCTGTGGAAATCGCTCAGCCGGCGCCGAACAGCAGCAGCGCGCTGAGCGCGGCCGCCATCAGGACGGCCGCCAGCAGCAACCACGGCCAACGCCGCACCGACGCCGTCACCACCGGCTGGGTATCGCCCTGTAGGGGCGTCTGGCCGGCATCGTCCGGCAACGCCGACTCCTCCGCCCGTGCACTGGGGGCCCATGGCACCTCGAGCACGAAGCGGTGCTGGGCGTCGAACACCACCTGGTCGCCCGCAGCCAGCAGCGCATCGCGCACCGCCATGCCATTGACGCGGGTGCCCTCGGCCGACCCCAGGTCGCGCAGCAGAACGCGATCGCCACGCAACTCGAGCCGGGCATGGCGCTCAGCGAAAGCGGGATCGTCGACGCGGATGTTGGCCTCGCGCGCACGGCCGACGATGCGCGGGTGCTCCAGCGACACGCTCCTGCCGTGATATTTGCCACCGACGCCACGCAGCACCACCCGGGCGTCGCCCTGGCCTGCGTCGCTGTCGCGCACCTCCGCGGCCGAGCGGAACCCCGACTGCAGCAGCAGCTCCACGCCTTCCACGTAGACCGCGTCGCCAGGCCGCAGCACCGCCATCCGCTTCACCGGACGGCCATTGATGTGCACCCCGCGCATGCCGTTGGCCACCTGCAGCCACAGGCCGCGCCGATCCACGCAGATCTGCGCCAGCAAGGCGCCCTGCAGCGCATCGCCCACGCCGATGGTGCCGGCGGCCTCGCGCACGATGCGGTGGACGCCGGTGGTGAGCGGCCGGTCCGGTGCGGGACGGTTGGTGAAATGAAGTCTGAGGTTCTGCACGCGACGGGAGCCTATCAGGTTGCCGCCCGGACGCGATAGTCGGCTTGGCAGCGCACGCCATGGCCGCGCAGAATAGCCCTACGCCACAGGAGCCCATGCATGGCCCGCATCGACATCCAGCATCCGCATTCCAAGACGCCCGCGCAGGCGAGGAAGGCCATCGAAAGCGTGGCGAAGAAGCTCTCCGAGCGCTTCGACATGGACTATGGCTGGGACGGCGATACGCTGAACTTCAGCCGCTCGGGCGTAGAAGGCAAGATCGCCCTGCTGGCGAACAACCTGCAGGTCACCGCGACCCTGGGCTTCCTGCTCTCGGCGATGAAGGGCCCGATCGAGGCGGAAATCCGCCGGGTGCTGAGCGAGAAGTTCGACTGAGGTCAGTCGCGGAACGGATCGGGGTCGCCCGCGAACAACCGGCGCGACACCGTCCGCTCGGCGCGTTCGATATCGCGCACGAAGGCCTTGCCGTCGCCCAGTGCGGCGAAGGCGGCGAAGCCGCGCTCGAGGAAGCCCTGCAGGTCGCCCAGACCCGTGGCGCGGGCCGGCCCGCGCGACAGTTTCAGCAAGGTGGCCACGCCCGGCGTCTTCACCGCGCGCGCCAGCCCGACGCCGACCTCGGCGATCAGGTCGATCTGGTGCCGGCGCAGGCGGCGCAGGCCCACCTCGCGGTACGCCTGGCCGTACAAATCGGCGTCCAGCCTGCGCCGATGGGGCGCCAGCCGCTGCAGCGCCTCGGCCATGCGCATGTCCAGCACGTGCGTCAGCACCCCCAGCTCGATCCCGTGCGCCACGGTCTCCAGTACGGAGAGCGGCAGCAGGCGCTGCATCATCGGCATGACCTTGGCCACGTTGGCGTCGCGCCCGCTGAAGTCGTGGTCGCCGTAGACGTCGGTCAGGAAGAACATCGCCGCCGCGCGGCGGGTGGGATCGGCCAGGAAATGCGCGAAGCTGGTTTCCAGCCTGGCGGCCTGCCAGCGCCTGAGCTCGGACAGCCAGCGCAGGCGGTTGCGCGGTTCGAGTACGGGATCGTGCGCCGCCTGGTGCCATTCCAGGCGCCTGCCCACGCGTGCGATCAGCGGATGTGCTCGAGCCATGGGCGCCATGATCCTGACGACGGGAGACCACCGCAACCCGGCGGCCGGTCGGCTACACTCGGGCAGCGAGGTCACGACGGGTAGTACATGCTTTCGATTCACAGTGCGCGGCAGCGGGGCCACAACGGCAAGATCGGCCTGGCGATCGCCGGCGGCGGTCCCATCGGCGGCATGTACGAGCTGGGCGCCCTGCGCGCCCTGGACGAAGCACTGGACGGGCTGGACCTGACCCGCATGGACTGTTACGTGGGCGTCAGTTCCGGCGCCTTCCTGGCCGCCGGCCTGGCCAACCGGATGAGCACGGCCGAGATGTGCCGCATCTTCATCACCGGCACCAGCGACGACGCGGAGTTCCGTCCGGAAACCTTCCTGCGCCCGAACGTGGGCGAGTACCTGCGCCGGGCGGCCAGTCTGCCGGGGCTGTACGCCGACTGGGTATCGCGCCTGCTGCGCAGCCCGCACCGCGCCACCCGCTGGTCGGACCTGTTCCTGCGCTTCGGCGGCCTGGTGCCCACCGGGATCTTCGACAACCAGGAAGTGGAACGCTTCCTGCGCGACATCTTCACGCGACGCGGCCGCAGCAACGATTTCCGCACGCTGGACGCGGACCTGTTCGTGGTGGCGGTGGACCTGGACAGCGGCGAGGCTGTGCGCTTCGGCGAGCAGGGCTGGGACGACGTCCCGATTTCGCGCGCGGTGCAGGCCAGTTCCGCCCTGCCCGGCCTGTATCCGCCGGTGGAGATCGGCGGCCGCCACTTCCTGGATGGCGCGCTGCGCCGCACGATGCACGCCAGCACCGTGCTGGACCGCGGCATCGACCTGATGATCGGCATCAACCCGCTGGTGCCGTTCGACGCAAACCAGGCGACACCCCAGGCCGACCAGGCCGAACAGGTCGGCCTGGCCAGCGGCGGACTGCCGGCGGTGCTGTCGCAGACGCTGCGGACCCTGCTGCAGTCGCGCATGCAGATCGGCATGGAGAAGTACCCGCTGCGGTATCCCGACATCGACCAGCTGGTGTTCGAGCCCAACGCGGACGACAGCGAGTTGTTCTTCACCAACCTTTTCAGCTTCTCCTCGCGCCACCGGGTCTGCCAGCTGGCCTACCGCAACACGCTGGCCGACCTGCGCAAGCGCGCGACCACGCTCAAGCCCATGCTGGCCGCACACGGCATCCGCTACAACGAGGACATCGTCCAGGATCGCAACCGGTCGATCCTCGCCGGTCTGGACGTGGCGCCGCGCATGACCGAGACCACCGCCCGCCTGCGTCGCGCCCTGGACGATGTCGACCAGCTGGTGTCCCGTCACCGCGCGGCGCGTCATTCCTGATGCGCCTGCGGTTGCGTCGCCCGCTGGTGTGAAAACTCTAGACGCGACGCCGATTCTGGCGCGCAATCCCCACACCACCTACTGACGGAACGCCATGGCCACGCTGAAGAAATCCGCACGCAAGAAGACCGCTTCCGCTTCCAGCAACGAAACCCTGCAGGCCCAGGCCGAGCAGCTGTCCAAACGCCTGGGCGAGTCGGCCCAGCAGGTCTGGCTGGCCGGAGTCGGCGCTTTCGGACGCGCGCAGGCCGAAGGCACCAAGCTGTTCGAGACGCTGGTCAAGGAAGGCCTGTCGCTGGAGCAGATCACGCGCAAGACCGCCGGTGGCAAGGCCCAGGCCATGCGCGATGCCGTGGAAAGCACCGTGGGCCAGGCACGCGAACGCGCGTCCGACACCTGGGACCGGCTGGAAAAGGTGTTCGAGGAACGCGTGCATCGCGCACTGCGCCGCCTCGAGGTGCCCAGCCGCGAGGACCTGTCCGCCCTGATCGATCGCGTCGATGCCCTGAACGCCGAGCTGCGCAAGCTGGGCGGCGTGCCGGCCGCGAAGCCGGCACGGGCGCGCAAGGCCGCCGCCAAGAAACCGTCGCCGTCAGCGAAGAAGACGCCCGCCAAGCGTGCATCGCGCAAGAAGGCCGCACCATAAGGTTGCATAGGCTTTTTCCTGCGCTTTCCTGAACATTTTTTTGTTGCGCGGCACCATCCAATGGCGTAACAATCATTCCAGCCCGCCAGTCCACCGAAGTTCGTTTGCTCCCCTCCCCTTACGGCTTCGGACTGGCGGGCTGCTTCGTCCCGCCACGCGACGCGCGGTGGACAGCACAGACAGCCGCAGGCACGGCCCGGTAGAATTGCCGGTCAAATAACAACAACGCCCCGCGCCGCATGTCCATCTGGTTCCTTGGCTTGGCCGTCACGCTCGTGAGTGGCGCGGCCGCCACTGCCTATTTCTGGCTGGTCCGCCGCCCCCGCGATGAGATGTCCTACGGTCTGCATGCGTTGTCGGGACTGCGCTGGCGCGAATTCTCGAAACTGGTCCTGGCCGCGATGGCGCGTCGCGGACTGGTAGAAGCCAGCCCCGGCCCCCAGGAAAGCCGCGAGCCGCAGTCCACCTTCCTGCTCGCCCGTGGCGACGAACGCTGGCTGCTCTCGTGCAAGCATGGTTCGGCCTACCGCATCGCCGCCGCACCGGTACAGGAACTCGCTGCCAGCATCCGCCTGGGCGCGGCCCACGGCGGCATCCTGGCGACCGAAGGCAACGTGGAGAAGGAAGGCCGCGACGCCGCCCAGGGCAACACCATCGAACTGCTGGACGGCCCACGCCTGTGGCCGGAAGTGGTGGACCTGATCGAGCCGGGCCTGCGCGACCAGGTGATCGACTACGCCGCCGCGCGTGCCAAGCGTCACATCGCCATCGCCTGGCTCGGGGCGGTGGCCATTGGCGCCCTGGCGATGGCGGCCTGGCCCAACACACCTGCGCCGGCGCGCCCGGCTGCCGGAGCCCCGTCGCCCGCCGCGCCTGGCGCTGCGATCCCCGCACCGGCCCCGCCACAGCCCGCCGCCTTCCACGAGCCCACCGACGAAGAGCTGGAAATCCAGATGCGCGAGGTGCTCAAGGCACTCGCCAGGACCCCCGGCGTCACGCGCGGCGTGTGGCAGACCAAACTGACCCTCAGCGTGGACCTTGCGGCCGGAGAGCGGGACGTCTGGCCGCGGATCTGCAGCGAGCTAGAGCGCTACCCTGCACTGCGTACGAGCCGTGTGCAGCTCAACCCACCTCCCGGCAGCAGCGAACCCGTGCGCTGGCGGCAGTGCAAGACCATGTGACGCCGCTGCGACGTTCCGTCGCTGGGCGTGGCCCACGCGCAACGGGATGATCGCGTCACCGCCCTGCTGCATGCCGATCCCATGAGCGACGTTCCCGAGCCCACGCCTTACGAGCGCATCGGCGGCGAAGCCGGCCTGCGCCGGATGACGCAGCGCATGTATGCGCTGATGGATACCCTGCCGGAGGCCGCTGCCGTGCGCGCGCAGCATCCATCGTCACTGGAAGGCAGCGAGCAGAAACTGTTCGAATTCCTCAGCGGCTGGCTCGGCGGCCCACCGCTGTTCACCCAGAAGCACGGCGCCCCGATGCTGCGCGCACGCCACCTGCCCTTCCGGATCGGCATGGAAGAAGCCAGCGGCTGGCTGGCCTGCTTCCACGGCGCGATGACCGAGACCGTCGAAGACTCGGAGCTGCGCGACTTCATGTGGTCGCGGATCGAGCCATTGGCACTGCACATGCGCAACCTGCAGGCGGTGCCGCTGCGGTGGGCCGACCCGCAGGACGCGTAGAGCGGAGCTTGCTCCGCTGCTATCGAACAAACGCGACCGCGTAGCCGAGCACGCTTGGCACGACGCTGTTCACTACCAGTGCACGCCCCGCATCAGCGCGGCGAACGCGATCTGTTCCTGGCTGGGCGATTCGTCCTTCAGTGCCTTGCGGTCGCCCTTGGCGGCGGCCGAATCCGGGAACAGTTCGAAGGCGGTGTTCATCACCACCTCGTAGGCCTTCGGCGCCACCGCATTGACCAGCGCGGCGAAGATGCCCAGACGGGTGGCGATGCGGCTGGGCTTCTCGATGATCGCCTTGACCAGCAGGTCCGCCGCCTCTTCCGGCGACAGCGTCGGCACGCTGTCGTACATCTTCGTGGGCGCGATCATCGGCGTCTTCACCAGCGGCATGTTGACGGTGGTGAAGCTGATGCCCTTGCCCGACAGCTCGCCCTGCGCGCAGCGACTGAACGCATCCAGGGCCGCCTTCGACGCCACATAGGCCGAGAAGCGCGGCGAGTTGGCCAGCACGCCGATCGAGCTGATGTTGATGATGTGGCCCTTGCGGCGCTCGGTCATCTTCGGCAGGAAGCCCATGATCAGCCGCAGGCTGCCGAAATAGTTCAGCTGCATCGTGCGTTCGAAATCGTGGAAGCGGTCGTAGCTCAGTTCGATGGAGCGGCGGATCGAGCGGCCGGCGTTGTTGATCAGGACGTCGACGTGGCCGTGTTCGTCCAGTACCGTCTTCACCAGTCGGTCGCAGTCGGCCATGTCGGCCAGGTCCGCCGTGTAGGCGAACACCTTGCCGCCGGCCTTCTTCATTTCGTCGCGGGCCTTGAAAAGTTCCTCCTCGCCGCGCGCCACGATGATCGTGGTGGCGCCCGCCTCGGCCACGCGCTGCGCGGTGGACAGGCCGATGCCGGAAGATCCGCCGGTGATGACCACCACCTTGGTGCGCACCTTGCCCTTCAGCGAGCGGTCGATGAACAGGTCCGGATCCAGGTGGCGTTCCCAGTAGTCCCACAGGCGCCACGCATAATCGTCCAGACGCGGCACGGCGATGCCGCTGCCCTTCAGCGCCCGCTCCGTCTCGCGGCTGTCAAAGCGCGTGGGATAGGTGATGAACTTCAGCACTTCCTTCGGGATCTTGAAGTCGCGCAGCAGCATGCCGATGAAGCGCTTCACCGGCGGCAGGTTGCCCACCGCCATGCGGATGCTGCCCGGCACGAAGGCGAACATGCGTGCGTCGATGCGCATGGTCATCTCGGGCGCATGGCCCGCGCGGCAGAAGGTGTTCAGCACCTCGCCGACACGCATCGGTTCCGGATCGGTCAGATGGAAGGTGTGGCCGTCCAGCTTCGGCTTGTGCGCGATGTGGTCCATCGCATCGGCCACGAAATCCACCGGCACGATGTTGATGCGGCCGCCCTCGATGCCGAGCACCGGCACCCACTGCGGCAGCAGTTCGCGCAGCTTCTTGATGAGGGTGAAGAAGTAGTAAGGCCCGTCGATCTTGTCGATCTCGCCGGTCTTCGAGTGACCGACCACCATGCCCGGGCGGTAGATGCGCCACTTGATGCGCTTCTCGTTGCGGACCAGCCCTTCGGACTCGTGCTTGGTACGCAGGTAGGGGTCGTCCAGTCCTTCGGCTTCCTCGAACATGTCCTCGCGGAAGATGCCCGGATACAGGCCGGCGGCGGCGATGGAGCTGGTGTGATGGAAGCAGCCGGCCTTCAGCGCGGCTGCCAGGTCCAGCGCATGCTGGGTGCCATCGATGTTGGCGGCCTGCTGGGCTTCACGGGTGGCGGTGAGGTCGTAGATGGCGGCCAGGTGGAAGAAGTGTTTCACCTTGCCGGTCAGCGTGCGCAGTTGGGCGGGCGTGAGGCCGCACCGGGGCTTGGTCATGTCCCCGTGCACCACCGTCACGCGCTTCATGTCCCAGCCCGCCTTCTTCGCGATGGCGTCGAACTTCTTCTGCGAGTCCTTGCGGACCAGCACGTAGACCGTCCCGCTGCGCTTGAGGAGGTTGCCGACCAGATAGCGACCGATGAATCCCGTGGCGCCCGTGACGAAATAGCTCATGACTGCCCCATTCCTCAAGTTGTGTGGGCCGGCCCCTCCGACCGCCCTGCGCCGTAACTTGCCAGAGCCATCCGGTTTCGACAATCCCGTCACGGATTGACCGCCTGCACCACCCGTGGTGTGATGGCCTCGATCACTGGGAGGGATCATCCATGGCCGATCTGAAGAGCGCATTCGAACAAGCATCCAGGGACATCCAGACGCTGTCCGAGCGTCCGGACAACGACACGTTGTTGCGGCTTTACGGGCTGTACAAGCAGGGCTCGGAAGGTGATGTGAAAGGAGACAAGCCCGGATTCTTCGACTTCGTCGGCACTGCCAAGTACGAAGCCTGGGCCAAGCTCAAGGGCACCGCGCCCGAGGATGCCCAGAAGAAATATGTGGACCTGGTGAAGAAACTGATCGCCTAGTGGCACGCGATACCCGCCAGCGCATCCTTGACGCCGCCCTGGCGATGTTCAACTCACAGGGCGAGCCCCACGTCACGACCAACCATATCGCCGACGAGCTGGAGATCAGCCCGGGCAACCTGTACTACCACTTCCGCAACAAGGACGACATCATCGAGCAGCTCTTCGCGCGGTACGAGGAGCGCATGGATGCGGCGCTGACGCCGCCCACCGACCGCCTGCCGGGGCTGGAGGACATCTGGCTGCAGTTGCACCTGGTGTTCGAGTGCATCTGGGACTACCGCTTCCTGTACCGCGACCTGGTGGAGATCCTCAGCCGCAACCGCCGCCTGCGAATGCGTTTCGCGCGCATCCTGCGCCGCGCCGACGACAGCGCGCATGCGGTGATGCGCGGCATGGGCCATGCCGGTGTGATGCGCGCATCGGCAGCGGAACTGGCCGCCACGGCCACCAACGTCCTGGTGGTGTCCACCTTCTGGTTGAACTACGCCTCCACACGCGGCGAGAAGGACGAACAGGTCGCCATCCGCCAGGGCATCGTGCAGGTGATGATGCTGGTGGCCCCCTTCCTGCGTGATGCGGAACGGGTACACCTGAACACGCTCACGCAGGCGTACGCCACCTAGGCAGGCATCCTGTGCCGTAGGGGCTTCAGCCCCACGCTGTCCCGGGGATCATCGTGAAACCGACCGGCAGGCATCGGGCTTGAAGCCCGTCCTGCGTCCGCCTTTCGATGAAAGCCCCGCTCAAGCGGCCGCCAATGCATCCCCCAGCCTCGACGATGCCGCGCGCAACTCCGGGAGCAGGCCGCGGTCGTCGACGATCTCGAAATCGGGGCCGATCAAGGCCATCAGCGCCAGCAGGGCGTCGACGGATTCGGCACCCAGTTCGAGCAGGCAGTGCCGGTCGTCGCCGGCCTCCAGGATCCCGCACCACGGCGGCACGCGCGCGGCCTGTTCGGCGACAGAGCCGGGCAGGCGCAGTCGCACCTGGTAGCGCGTGAAAGGTTGGGTGATCGACTTGGCCACGTAGTCCGCCACGTCGCCCGGGAACGCGCGGGGCGGGAACTGGGTCCCGGTGTCGTGGAGCGCCTGCACGCGGTCCACCCGGAACGTACGCCAGTCCTCGCGCTTGAGGTCCCACGCCACCAGATACCAGCGGCTGCCGGTATGCACCAGCCGCAGCGGTTCGATCAGGCGCTCGCTGGCGCGCTGGCTGCGGTCGCGATACTGCATCCGCAGCCGGAAACCGTCGCGGCAGGCCGCCGCAATACGCAGCAGCGCATCCACATCGGAGGTGGGAGCCCCGCCCGCCAGGGAGAGCGTGACCGAGTACAGCGCGCTGGCACGCTTGCGCAGGCGCGCCGGCAACCACTGGTCCAGCTTGGACAGCAGCCGCAGCGACGTATCCTCCATGCGGCCGACGCTGGCGGCGGCAGTCCGCAAGGCGACCGCGACGGCCACGGCCTCGTCGTCCTCCAGCAGCACCGGCGGCATGGCGCTGCCCGAGCCCAGCCGGTAGCCACCGCCCAGGCCGGGCGAGGCATCGATGGGATAGCCGAGTTCCCGCAGCCGTTCCACGTCGCGGCGCAGCGTACGGCGGTCGATGTCCAGCCGCTGGCTCAGTTCCGCGCCCGTCCAGTGGCGGCGCGACTGCAGCAGCGACAACAGGCGAAGCAGACGGTTCGAGGTGCTGAGCATCGGCGCAGTATGGCGCCTATCGAGGGCGGATTCTGTCCTCGATAGGACCCGGGCCGTCACCGCAGGGAACACCGGGTCCGCGTCCGTCCAGCCCCACCGCTGCCAGCCGCCACGACGGCAGGCCGATATGCCTCGGTGAGCCTGGGCCGCGTGGACGCTGCGGAACCGCAGCGGTCCAGGGCCTGCTACCTCGATGGGAGAGAACAAGGAGGGGCTCTGCGAGCCCGTCCCCGGCAGCAACCGCCGGCATGCGAGGCGCTGCGTGCGTCACGCAGCGCGCGGGCGTCAGGCGCGCTTGCGGCGTGCCGGCTGCTTGGCCGCGGCTTTCGCGCGCGGTGCGGCGGCACGCGTGCGCTTGGCTGCCGGCTTCTTGCGGCTGCGGGCTGCAGGCTTGCGGGCCTGCTGCTTCAGGCCCAGCTTGGCCAGCACGGGCTGCAGCCGGGTTTCGACATCGGCGCTGAAGCGCTCCACGCTGGCTTCGCCGTGTTCACGGACATCCGCCAGGCGCTCCAGCACATCGCGCTGGGCCTGCCCGGCCATGGCTTCGGCTTGCCGGCGCGCGGACTGCAGCTTGCCCAGGGCATCGTTGGCCGCACCGACCGCCTCGCGACGGGCCACTGCGATCAGGCCAAGGCCGGCGAGCCATACATGGCGCAGGGTGGGTTCAGGGGTCTTGCGGCGAGTCTTCTTGGCAGCCATAGCAGGCATCCACATACCGGCCCGGGTGGCCGGCTTCCATGACGCGATGCTGTCCGGCCTGCGTCGAGCAATCACACTATTGGCCGCTCAACTCTCACATTCCGTAGGGGTTGCCTGTTGACTGCGTTCGCGGCGATGCTCGCCACATCCTGGGAGGGACGACAGATGGCAGCCAGATTCTCGAAGTGGGCCCCGTTTCCGCACGACGCCAAAGCCTACGCCTATGCGGGCGATGCGCTGAAGAAAGCATGGCCGGCCCTGCACGCCGGCGACCAGGAGCCCTACCCCGACGAGAAACGTGCGAAAGCCCTGATCGCCGCGGCAGGCAAGGCCGCCAAGGGCATGACCGCCGACGATCTGGCGCAGCGCCTGCAGGACGCCTGGCGGGCTTTCCATCGTGGCGACTTCCGGACGGCATACGAGGCCGGCGAGGCGCTGGGGCCGCTCGGTGCGTCAGTGGCGGTGAAGGCGATCGGCATCCATGCCACGTATCTGGTGGACGACGAAGCCGAACAGCTCAAGCGTTTCGAACACGCGGCCCAACTCGCCGAGGCGGCGGTCAAGGCGCTGCCGGACGAGGCGAACAGCCACTACCGCCATGCCTTCGCCCTGGGCCGCTACAGCCAGGGCATCAGCATCGCCAAGGCGCTCAAGCAGGGCATCGCCGGCAAGGTGAGGATCTCGCTGGAAGCCGCGCTCGAGCGGGCCCCGAAGCATGCCGAGGCGCATACCGCGCTGGCGCTCTACCACGCCGAGATCATCGGCAAGATCGGCGCGATGATCGGCGGCCTGACCTACGGCGCCAAGGCAGCCGAGGCCGAGTCGCATATCAAGACCGCGCTGAAGCTGACGCCGGATTCGCCCATCGCCCATATCGAGCACGCCAACGTGATGCTGCTCCTGCACGGCGACAAGAAGGAGGAAGCCGCCGCCGCAGCGTTCGAGAAGGCCGGCAAGCTGAAACCGCACGATGCCATGGAAGCGCTGGACGCAGCGCATGCCAATGCGCAGATCGAATAGCAACGCCTCGCTCGCGCTCGCGTCGGTCTTGCTCGCCGCGAGCGCGGCGGTAGCGGCACAGGTCGTCGCGCCCGCACCCCCTGCCCCATCGCCGCCGGTACAGACGACCGATACGCTGCTGGACGCCCTGACCTGCAGGACCTCGGCCGGCGACATCGCCGGCCTGCTGGCCAGGCTGCGGCGCGAACGGCCCAGTGAATTCGTACAGACAGAGCGCCAGTACGGCACGCCGAAAATGGATCTCTACCGGCTCGACGCATCGGTGGACGCCTGGGGCAACGAAGGCGATGCCGTCGTGATCACCGACGACCGCGTGCTGCTTCTCGTGGACGCGCCCATCGATACGGCCAGCATGCGCCTGGAGCAATCGCTGGCGGACAGTCGCGAGGCGCCGCTGTCCGGCGCACTCGATGATCTCCATGCGCTGGTGGTCTACGCCGGCGAGCATCCCGGCATGCAGCAGCGCACGCTGATCGGATGCGAGTACCGCATGCCCGGGCTCTCGCTGCTCGCCAATCCGGACGACGCCTGGCGCACGCCGACGCCGTGACCCGAGACGCGCGCGCAGCGCGCATGGCGTCCCATCCTCCGGCTCACGCCGCACGCATCAACCGCCGCGAACCCCCGCCGGCGTGCACAGGCGTGCCCGCGGGGCGGCCTTAACGGCCCGCTCCTTGCCATCTTTAGGGCGGTTGTCACGTTTCCGACGCGTCCGGCAAACCCCTGCGCCGCAGGGAGTCCGGGGGCCTAACACATTTTTTCGCAGCCGCCCTAAAGGTTTTTTTGGCAGCGCCGTTATTCATTTCGCAACACGAAGACGACTAGCCCAACAAAACAAACCGGCAGCGTCTTTTCCCTTCAACGCCGTGAATCCAAATAAGAGGAGACGAACATGGCACAGGTAATCAACACCAACACGATGTCGCTCAACGCTCAGCGCAACCTGAGCACCAGCGGCGCCTCTCTGGCCACCACCATCCAGCGCCTGTCGTCGGGTCTGCGCATCAACAGCGCGAAGGACGACGCCGCCGGTCTGGCCATCTCCGAACGTTTCAGCACCCAGATCCGCGGCCTGGACGTGGCCGTGCGCAACGCCAACGACGGCATCTCGCTGGCCCAGGTCGCCGAAGGTTCGCTGACCGAGATCGGCAACAACCTGCAGCGCATCCGCGAACTGGCCGTGCAGTCCTCCAACGCCAGCAACTCCGCGTCCGATCGCGCCGCACTGAATGCAGAAGTCAAGCAGCTGACCTCGGAAATCGACCGCGTCGCCAAGCAGGCCGACTTCAACGGCACCAAGCTGCTGGACGGCACGTTCACCAGCCAGCTGTTCCAGGTGGGCGCCAACGCCGGCCAGGCCATCGCCATCGACAAGGTGGTCGACGCCCGTGCCCAGACCCTGGGCGGCGTGACGTTCGCCAATACCTACGCGGGCACGGCACTGGGTACCGACGCGGCCGCCGCCGACACCACCTATTCGCAGCTGCAGATCTCGGTCACCCCGACCGGTGGCAGCGCGACCACCGTCGACATCGGCGCCTTCGACGTGAAGGCCGGCCAGTCGATCACGCAGGCCGCGGCCGCTGCCATCAACAACAAGCTGGGCGAAACCGGCGTGTACGCCGAGGTCAAGGCCGGCGTCATCAACCTGACCTCGGTCAAGGGCGGGCAGGAGTTCGCCCTGGCGTTCGGCGGCCCGGTCGTCGCCGGCGCCACGGTATCCACCGCCGCCAACCTCGGCCTGACCGAGACCAGCACCAACGGCGGCGACCTGGCCACCACGAACAGCTTCGTCCAGGGCCTGGACATCACCACCTTCGCCGGCGCCCAGCGCGCCCTGGAAGTGGTGGACAAGGCGCTGACCTCGGTCAACGGCGCACGCGCCGACCTGGGCGCCATCCAGAACCGCTTCACCTCGGTGGTCGCCAACCTGCAGACCAGCTCGGAAAACCTGGCCGCCTCGCGCAGCCGCATCCGCGATACGGACTTCGCCAAGGAAACCGCCGAACTGACCCGCACCCAGATCCTGCAGCAGGCCGGTACGGCCATGCTGGCCCAGGCCAACCAGGCGCCGCAGGGCGTATTGAGCTTGTTGCAAGGCTGAACCTAGCGTCCCCGGCGGCACGGCGGGGAATCGTTGGACAACATCATCCCCCGTGCAGAAAACGCCTAAGGAATCGAACTCATGGCACAGGTCATCAACACCAACACCATCTCGCTGAATGCCCAGCGCAATCTGGGCACCAGCGGCGCCTCGCTGGCGACCACGATCCAGCGGCTGTCCTCCGGTCTGCGCATCAACAGCGCCAAGGACGACGCCGCCGGTCTGGCCATCTCCGAGCGCTTCTCCACCCAGATCCGCGGCCTGGACGTGGCCGTGCGCAACGCCAACGACGGCATCTCGCTGGCCCAGGTCGCCGAAGGCTCGCTGACCGAAATCGGCAACAACCTGCAGCGCATCCGCGAACTGTCGGTGCAGTCGGCCAACGCGACCAACTCCTCGTCCGACCGCGCCGCGCTGAATGCCGAAGTCAAGCAGCTGACCTCGGAAATCGACCGCGTCGCCAAGCAGGCCGACTTCAACGGCACCAAGCTGCTGGACGGCACGTTCTCCAGCCAGCTGTTCCAGGTGGGCGCCAACGCCGGCCAGGCCATCGCCGTCGACAAGGTGGTCGATGCGCGTTCGCAGTCGCTCGGCAACGTGAAGTTCGCCGCCGACGTCACCGGCACGGCCATCGCCGATGCCGGCGCCGACGGCAGCATCGCCGGCCTGACGATCAACTCGGTAGCTATCGACACCGTCGCCTACACCAACGGCACCAGCGGCGACGATATCGCCAAGACGCTGGCGACGGCGATCAACGCCAAGATGGGCGAGACCGGCGTGTACGCCTCGGTCACGGCCGACCAGGTGACGCTGAACTCGGTCAAGGCCGGGAAGGACCTGGTGGTCGGCGGCACGGTGGCAGGCTCCGGCCTGACGGCTGCAACCACCACGGCGGCCGCCACGGCCACCGCGTCGTTCGCCAAGGACCTGGACATCACCACGTTCGAAGGCGCGCAGAAGGCCCTGGAAATCGTCGACGCCGCGCTGACCTCGGTCAACTCGGCCCGCGCCGACCTGGGTGCGGTGCAGAACCGCTTCACCTCGGTGGTCGCCAACCTGCAGACCAGCTCGGAAAACCTGGCCGCGTCCCGTAGCCGCATCCGCGACACGGACTTCGCCAAGGAAACCGCCGAACTGACCCGCACCCAGATCCTGCAGCAGGCCGGTACGGCCATGCTGGCCCAGGCCAACCAGGTGCCGCAGAACGTGCTGAGCCTGCTCCGCTGACGCGGCGCCAGGCACCGGGGCGGGCGCCTCTCCCGCCCGTCCCGGTCAGGCACTCCTTCCTCGCCCCAATCAGGACTTTCCCATGGCACAGGTCATCAACACCAACACCATCTCGCTGAACGCCCAGCGAAATCTGGGCACCAGCGGCGCCTCGCTGGCGACCACGATCCAGCGGCTGTCCTCCGGTCTGCGCATCAACAGCGCCAAGGACGACGCCGCCGGTCTGGCCATCTCCGAACGCTTCAGCACCCAGATCCGCGGCCTGGACGTGGCCGTGCGCAACGCCAACGACGGCATCTCGCTGGCCCAGGTCGCCGAAGGCTCGCTGACCGAAATCGGCAACAACCTGCAGCGCATCCGCGAGCTGTCGGTGCAGTCGGCCAACGCGACGAATTCTTCGTCCGACCGAGCCGCGCTGAACGCCGAAGTCAAGCAGCTGACGGCCGAAATCGATCGCGTCGCCAAGCAGGCCGACTTCAACGGCACCAAACTGCTGGACGGCTCGTTCTCCAGCCAGCTGTTCCAGGTGGGCGCCAATGCCGGCCAGGCCATCGCCGTCGACAAGGTCGTCGACGCCAAGGCCAATGCGCTGGGTGGTGCGATGTTCGCCACCGCCACCTTCACCACCGCCACGCCCGCCGACGGCGTGACCGCCCTGAAGATCGAAGGCCTGCAGCTGACCAACGCCGACGGCGCCACCGTCACCATCGACACCGTCGATGTCGCGGCGCAGGGCACGGCCGTGGCCACCCGCGACGCCGCCGCCAAGGCGCTGGTCACGGCCATCAATGCCAAGATCGGTGAAAGCGGCGTGTATGCCGAAGTCGGTGCGGCCGGTGCGGTCAACCTGACCTCGGTAAAGGACAGCGTGGGCAGCAACGGCGCCTTCAAGGGCATCGCCATCGAAACCGGTACCTGGACTGGCGGCACCGCCCCGGCCGACGTCACCGCCAGCACGGTCGCCACGGCCAAGCAGTACGCCTCCAACCTGGACATCTCCACCTTCAAGGGCGCGCAGCAGGCGCTGGAGATCGTCGACAAGGCGCTGACCGCGGTCAACTCGGCCCGCGCCGACCTGGGTGCGGTGCAGAACCGCTTCACCTCGGTGGTCGCCAACCTGCAGACCAGCTCGGAAAACCTGGCCGCCTCGCGCAGCCGCATCCGCGACACGGACTTCGCCAAGGAAACCGCCGAACTGACCCGCACCCAGATCCTGCAGCAGGCCGGTACGGCCATGCTGGCCCAGGCCAACCAGGTGCCGCAGAACGTGCTGTCCCTGCTGCGCTGATACGCAGCACGCCTCACCCGCAGTTCCTCCTAGTTACCTGTCGTCACGGACGGATTCGTCTCCCTCCGTTTGGCAGTACCCCAGCCCCCGCCGGCAACGGCGGGGGTCTTTTTTTGCTCCCCGCTCGACTGGCACAAACCCTGCATCACCCTGCAAGCCTGCATTTCTCACCAGCACGCCGGACCCACGGCGGCGGTGGGAGACGGAGAAATGCGGGCTAAAGAACGGATCCCGCGGGCCGTTATTGGTACTGCACGGGCGGGTCCCATTCGTGACCGGATGGCGACCCGCCCGGCCTCCCTTTTTGCGGAAAGGGTCAGACAGGAGACAGGGCAATGGCAGACTATTCATTGGGTTACGGCGGTGTCGGCTCCGGCATGGACATCAGCGGCATGGTCGAGCAGCTGGTCGCCGCCGATCGCAAGCCCGCCGACAACCGGCTCAACCGCATCGAGAGCCAGGCCAAGTTCAAGCTGTCCGCCATCGGCACGGTCAGCTCGGCGTTCAGTACGCTGGACACCGCGCTCAAGGCCCTGAAGTCCGCCACGGCCTTCGACGTACGCACCGTGAAGTCGGCCACCGACACCGTCGCGGCAGCCACCGTCTCCAGCGCCACGCCCAACGGCACCTACAACGTGGAAGTGGTCGAGCTGGCCACCGCCAACAAATGGATCACCAACGCCCCGGTCGCCGCCGGGCAGACCTTCGGCGCCGGCCAATTGACGCTGACCGTCGGCGGCGAGTCGCTGGCCATCGATATCGCCGAGGGCGCCACCCTGCAGGACGTGCGCAGCGCCATCAACGACGCCGCGCGCAGCAAGGGCGTGCAGGCCAGCGTTCTGACCTCCAACGATGGACAGTACCTGTCGGTGTCTTCGGACAAGACCGGTGCGGCCAACGGCATCACCCTCGCCTTCACCTCCGGCGGCAGCGACCTGCAATCGCTTGTCGGCAGTCTGCAGGAGCGCGTTCCGGCGGCGGACGCCGTGGTCAGGATCGACGGCCTGACCGTCACCGCCAGCGGCAACAAGATCACCGAGGCCGTCCCGGGGCTGACCCTGGACCTGAAGGCCAAGGGCACCAGCACCGTCACCGTATCCACCGACACCGCGGCCGCCAGCAAGCTGATCCAGGATGTCGTCAACGCTTACAACACCGCCATCGGCGCCATCAATGCGTCGACGAAATACAACGCCGAGACCGACGAGCCCTCCGCCCTGACCGGCGACGCGCAGATGCGCAGCGCCTCCGGGCAACTGCGCAGCATGATGGGCAACCTGCTCGGCGACCTGGCCGCACAGGGGCTGGACGCTAAGACGCTGGGCCTGCAGACCAAGGGCTACCCGTCCTCCGATGGCACGCTGGTGTTCGAGAGCAGCAAGTTCACCGCGGCCCTGACCGCCGATCCCCAGAAGATCAGCACCGCCTTCACCGGCGAAACCGGATTTGCCGGCACGCTGCAGAAGGCCGTGGGCAGCTACATCGGCACCGATGGCGCCTTCACTCTGCGCACCAACGGACTGAATGCGCAGATCAAGGACGTCACGGCACAGCGCGCCGCACTGGACGCGCGCATGGAAGCCGTCGGGAACCGGTACAAGGCCCAGTTCGTCGCCATGGACGCGCTGGTCGGCCAGATGAGCAGCACCAGCAACTACCTCGCCCAGCAACTGGCCTCTCTGTCCAGCCAGACCGGATAAGCAATGTGGTCGTGCGGCGCACGCCTGCGCCACCGCCCCAGGAGATCACGTAATGTCACTTCAGTCGTATGCCGCGCAGTACCGCAACACCGGCCTCAGCAGCGCGGTGATGGAAGCGGATCCGCACCGTCTGGTGGCCCTGCTGCTGGCCGGGGCCTGCGAACGCCTGCGCCTGGCAGAAGCCTGCGTGGCGCGCGGCGACCTGGCGCGCAAGGGCAAGGCGATCGGCGAGGTCAGTGCGATCATCGGGCACCTCAACGGATCGCTGGATCACGAAGCGGGCGGCGACATCGCCGGCAGTCTGTCGGCCCTGTACGACTACGTGCAGACCCGGCTGATCGAGGCCAACCTGCACAACGATGCGTCCGCCCTGAGCGAATCGCTGGACCTGCTGGGCGAAATCGAATCGGCGTGGAACGCCATCCCGCCCGAGCAACGCCACGTACCGGCGATGGCCGCCGCACGATGAGCGCCGCGCCGGCCCTCGACGACCTGTTCGCCCAGCTGGACGCCATGCGGCATGCCCTGCACGCGGGCGATCTGGAGGACGTCGAGCGCCTGCTCAACCGCCACGATCACGACGTGCGCGCCTTCCTGCACGCGGACGACGGCCGGGCCGCCGGCTGCGACGACCTGGCATCGCTGCTGCGCGCGCAACTGGAATTGCAGAAGACCATGCAGGATGCGCGCGAGCAGGCCCGCATCCGCATGCATGCCAGCCAGCGCGCAGACCGCGCGGCGCGCGCCTACCTGTCCGTCGTGGAGGGATGAGCCATGGCCACACCGATCGTGCTGGTGGAACACCCGGCCGAGCATGTCCTGTTCGATGGTGCGCTCACCTGTGACGTGGTGCTGCCGGCGCGCTTCGACACCGGCGCGCGCGTGGTGATGCAGGCGACCTCCGAAGCGCTGCTCAAGGGCTTGGCCATCGCAGAAGACGTGCGTGGCGACGATCCCGATGAACGCAAGGAAGCCACCCCCACCCAGCAGCGCATCGAGGCCAAGCTCGACCTGGTGCTGTCGTTGCTGGGACGGCTGGCGCGCCGCCACGAAGGCGCACCAGCGCCCACGGCGCTGCGCTGGTCGCACCGCGGAATGAGGCTTGATGTGACATCGCCGGTGGCATGCACCGAGGGCGCGCCGGGCATCGTCGTCGTGCAGCCGGCCGCGTGGCTCAGCGACCAGATCGAATTGCCCGTGGTTGCGCTGGCCCAGGTGCAGGGGTCGCACGGCCTGCATCATCTGTGGCTTCAGTTCGAGACGCTGAACGCAGGCCTGGCCGAAGCGATGGACCGCCACCTGTTCCGCCTGCACCGCCGCCAGATCGCCGAAGCCCGGCAGTCGCAACAGGCCGGCCGCGGATAGACGCATCTCGCCACCCTGCATGTCCGCCAGGATTCGCGCACTCATCGTTCTGCCGCCGCGCCGACGTCGCGGGTTTTCGGGCGCTCTGCCCAGCTCAAGTGTGACTCAAGTCGGGCTTTCACATCTCCATTGCCTTTGTGAATTGGCGCGCCCCGTCCACCCCGTTATCGTGAGACGACTCGTGACAACAGCGACCTCTGGCTTCTCCCGTGCGCGTACTCATCGTCGATGACCACACCCTGGTCCGCGCCGGCATCGGCCGGCTGCTCCAGGCGTTGCCCGACGTCGACGTGGTCGCGGAGGCGTGCAACGCCCAGCAAGCCCTGGACCTGGCGGCGATCCATCGCCCCGACCTGATCCTGCTGGACCTGTCCCTGCCCGACCGCAGTGGCCTGGACCTGCTGCCCCTGCTGCGCGAGTCGCTGCCGCAGACGCGCGTGGTGATCATGTCCATGCACAACGATCCCACCCAGGTGCGCGTGGCACTGGACCGGGGTTGCGCAGGCTTCGTCGTGAAGGAAGCCGCCCCGATGGAACTGGAGCTGGCCCTGCGTGCCGCCGCCGACGGACAGGTGTTCCTCAGCCCGCAGGTGTCTTCCAAGATGCTGGCCCCGATGCTCAACTCGCAGCGTCCCACCGGTGTTGCGGCGCTGTCGCCGCGCCAGCGGGAGATCCTGCGCCAGCTGGGCAGCGGCATGAGCAGCAAGGAAATCGCGGCGCAGCTCGGCATCAGCGTCAAGACGGTCGAAACCCATCGTGCCCGCATGATGGAATCGCTGGGCTGCCGCCGTGCGAACGATCTGCTGCTGCTGGCCGCGCGCCACCAGAACGAACTGGCCTGAGCCTTGCAGTATCGGCGTGGATGACCCCGCCGGCGACGGTTTCCCGTTGCCTCACCGCCCTCACACGGCACCTCCCATCGACGATAACCCGACGCTGTAGGGGAAACCCTGACAGCCCGTGGGGCGTGCCCGCATCACGACCAGAAACGCCCTGATTTTTTTTCCGTCACCCGCCCCGCAAAGTGTCAACACGATGTGAAGCCGACCACGGCATGCCATCGAATCGGGGACAACGGGAATGAAGACGGGACTTTCCACCCAGCTCGGGCAGCAACTCCACCTGACGCCGCAACTGCTGCAGTCGATCAGGCTGCTACAGCTGGATGGCCTGCAGCTGGAAATGGAAGTGCGGCGCGCGCTGGACCTCAATCCACTGCTCGAGGTGGAAGAAGCGCAGGACGCCGAACAGAACGGCGAGATCGAGGTGCTGCCCGCGCAGGATGCCGCCGCCACCGAAGTCGCCGCCTTCGACGAACTGCCCGAGTCCAACCTGTGGGACGTGCCGGGTACCAGCTGGCAGGACGGCGACGACGACCGCATGCAGCGCGTGGCCGCCGGCGAATCCAGCGACCCGCACGTGCGCGTGCTCGACCGCCTGGCGCTGGAACTGGATGAGCGCGCGCTGGACGTGGTCGCGTTCTGGCTGGAGAACACCAACGACGCCGGCTATCTGGAGCAGGCGCCCGAGACCCTGGCGCTGCTGGCGTCGGCCCGCTTCGACCTGAGCACCGACACCGTGCTCGCGTTGCGCGATCGCCTGCTGCGTGGCGAGTTCCCCGGCCTCACCGCCGCCGACGTGCGCGAGTGCCTGCTGGTGCAGCTGGACTGCCTGCACGGCCGCGTGCCGGGGCGTCATGTCGCCCGCCGCATCGTCACCGACGGCCTGGCGTTGCTGGCCGCGCACGAATACGACGCCCTCGCCCGCCTGCTCGACCTGGACAGCGAGCAGGTGATGGAAGGCGTGCGCCTGGTGCTGTCGCTGGATGCGCGCCCCGGCGCGTCGCTGGCCCCGGCGCCGACGGGCTACATCGTGCCCGACGTGGTGGCGTGGCATGCCGACTGCGCCTGGCGCGTGGCGCTGAATCCGGCCACCACGCCGCGGGTGCGCGTGAACGCCCTGCAGGAGCACGCGCTGGAGCAGGCAGGTCCGTCCGAGGGCGCCGGCAAGCTGCGCGAACTGCTGCAGGAAGCACGCTGGCTGACCCGTGGCCTCTCGATCCGTTACGACACCCTGCTGCGCACGGCGCGCGCCATCGTCGAGCGCCAGGCCGGCTTCCTCGCCCAGGGCGATGAAGCGATGGCGCCGCTGACGCTGAAGGAAATCGCCGATGCCATCGGCATGCATGAATCCACCGTCTCGCGCATCACCACCGGCAAGTACATGCAGACCCCGCGCGGCACCTTCGAGCTGAAGCACTTCTTCGCCGTGCGCCTGGAAGGCGCCAACGTGTCCGGCCCCGCCGTGCGCGCGATGGTGCGCCGCCTGATCGATTCCGAGCCGGCCGGCAAGCCGCTGGCCGACGAGGCCATCGCCGGCCTGCTGGCGCGCCAGGGCATCCACATCGCCCGCAGAACTGTGGCGAAGTACCGGGAACAGCTCGATATCGCTCCCGCCCGGGAACGCCGACGCGCTACCGTATCGGTCTTGGCCAAGGCCGGATAACGGAGCACGAACGCAATGAGCAAGATCACCGTACTGCTGGTGGACGACCACGAAGGCTTCATCAACGCCGCCCTGCGCCATCTGCGCAAGGTGGAGTGGCTGGAGATCGTGGGCCGCGCCAGCAATGGCCTGGAAGCCATCGAGCGCTCCGAGACCCTGCGTCCGGACGTGGTGCTGATGGACCTGGCCATGCCGGAGATGGGCGGCCTGCAGGCCACCCGCCTGATCAAGACCCAGGACGCTCCGCCGTTCATCGTGATCGCCAGCCATTTCGACGACGCCGAGCACCGCGAACACGCGATGCGCGCCGGCGCCGACGATTTCGTCAGCAAGCTGTCCTACATCCAGGAAGTCTTGCCCATCCTCGAGAAGTTCAAAGACCGCCGCCATGAGTGAATCCCGCATCCTCGTCATCGACGCCGACGCCCCGCGTGCCGAACGCCTGGCCGGCCTGCTCGAATTCATGGACCTGACACCCCGCTGGGTCGCCAGCGCCGGTGACGTGGATGTCCGTCGCCAGCGTCCGCACGACTGGCTGGCGGTGGTCGTCGGCACGGTGGACGACCAGAAGGCCGCCGACGCCTTCTTCGCCTGGCTGGGCAAGGCCCAGCTGCCCCCTCCGGTGCTGCTGCTGGAAGGCGACACGGCGGCCTTCGCCGCTGCGCACGGCCTGCACGAAGCCGGCGTGTGGACGCTGGAAAGCCCGATCCGCCATGCCCAGCTGGAAGCCTGCCTGCGCCGCGCCAGCCTCAAGCGCCTGGATACCGAACACCAGGCCCAGCAGGTCACGACCAGCGGCCCCACCGGCAACAGCCCCGCGGTCACCCGCCTGCGCCGCATGATCGAGCAGGTCGCAGGCTTCGACACCACCGTGCTGGTGCTGGGCGAATCCGGCACCGGCAAGGAAGTGGTGGCGCGCGCCATCCACGACCAGTCGCCGCGCCGCGACGGACCGTTCGTGGCCATCAACTGCGGCGCCATCCCGCCCGACTTGCTGGAAAGCGAGCTGTTCGGCCATGAGAAGGGTGCGTTCACCGGCGCGCTGAGCGCGCGCAAGGGCCGCTTCGAGATGGCCGAAGGCGGCACCCTGCTGCTGGACGAGATCGGCGACATGAGCCTGCCGATGCAGGTCAAGCTGCTGCGCGTGCTGCAGGAGCGCAGCTTCGAGCGCGTCGGCGGCAACCAGACCATCCGCTGCAATGTGCGCGTGATCGCCGCCACCCACCGCAACCTGGAAGCGCGCATCGCCGATGGCCACTTCCGCGAGGACCTGTTCTACCGCCTGAATGTGTTCCCCATCGAGATGCCCGCGCTGCGCGAGCGCGCCGACGACCTGCCCGACCTGGTGATGACCATCGCCGCGCAGCTGTCCCGCACCGGCCGCGGCGAGGTGCGCTTCGCCAACGAGACGCTGCAGGCCCTGCGCCTGTATGCCTGGCCGGGCAACGTGCGCGAGCTGACCAACCTGGTGGAACGCCTGGCGGTGCTGCATCCGGGCGGACTGGTGCGCGTGGCCGACCTGCCCAAGCGCTACCAGCCCGAGCACCTGGACGCCGTGGCCACGGAAGCCGCCGCCGTGCCCGCGCAGCCCGCCGCTGCCGCACCGTCCATGGCGACCGCCGTCACCCCGACCACGATCGCCGCCGCGGCCATGGTACCGGCCGACCGCCTGCCGGAAGCGGGCATCGACCTGCGCGAACACATCGCCCAGATCGAGCTCAACCTGATCCGCGATGCGCTGGACCGCGCCGGCGGCGTGGTCGCGCACGCGGCCCAGCTGCTGGGCCTGCGCCGCACCACGCTGGTGGAAAAGCTGCGCAAGTACGGCGTGGAGCGCGAAGACGTGGCCCTGGCGACGGAAAACTGACTGGCGGCGGGGCGCGGTTCCGGCACGGGTCTTGCAACTGATCACGCAAGACATTCCGACGACCGAAGCATCCGCCCATGTCCGACGTCACCTCCATCCTCTCGCAGATCCGCAGCTACCAGCACCAGATGGGGACGCGCGCGCTGGAGCCCAATCCGGGCGCCTTCGCCCCCAACCGGGTCGGTCTGGAGCAGCCGGGCGTCAAGGCGCCCAGCTTCGGCGAGACGCTGCAGAACGCGCTGGAAGGCGTCAACGGCGCGCAGAAGAACGCCGGCGCGCTGGCGCAGGCCTTCGAACTGGGCGATCCGCGCGCGGACCTGGCGCGGGTGATGGTGGCGGCGCAGCAGTCGCAGGTCGCCTTCCGCGCCACCGTCGAAGTGCGCAACCGCCTGGTGCAGGCCTACCAGGACGTCATGAACATGCCGCTGTGATGCGGTCCCGCTGATCCGACCCCCTACCGAACCGATCCGTCGCCATGGCCCTCACGCTGTCCAAGGAAGCCCTGAAGGAATCGCTGACCGCCGACAAGGCCGGTGCGGCGCTGACCAAGATCCAGGATGCGCGCGTGTTCAAGCAGATGGGCACGCTGCTGATGATCGCCGGCGCGGTTGCGCTGGGCCTGTTCGTGTTCTTCTGGTCGCAGAAGCCGGCCTACACCCCGCTTTACACCGGCCTGGACGCCAAGGCCACCGCCGAAGCCACCGACATGCTGCGCGCGGCGCAGATCCCGTTCCAGCTGGACCAGGCCACCGGCGCGATCTCCGTGCCGGAAGAGAACCTGCACGACGCTCGCCTGAAGCTGGCGGGCGCCGGCCTGGCCGAGAGCGGCCGCCTGGGCTTCGAGATGATGGAGCGCGATCCCGGCTTCGGCGTCAGCCAGTTCGTCGAGAACGCGCGCTACCAGCACGCACTGGAAACCGAGCTGGTGCGCACGATCACCACCCTGCGCCCGGTGCGCGATGCGCGCGTGCACCTGGCCATTCCCAAGCCCAGCGCCTTCACCCGCCAGCGCGAAGTCGCCAGCGCGTCGGTCGTGCTGGACCTGCGCTCCGGCGCCATGCTGGAACGCAACCAGGTGGACGCCATCGTGCACCTGGTGTCGTCGTCCATCCCCGACCTGGCGCCGGAACGCGTCACCGTGGTCGACCAGAGCGGCCGCATGCTCACCATCAGCGATCCGAACAGCGAGGCCGCGCTCAATGCCGCCCAGTTCGAGCGCGTGCGCAAGCTGGAGACGTCCTTCAACGACCGCATCCGCGAACTGCTGGAACCGCTGACCGGTCCCGGCCGCGTGAATGCCGAAGTCGCCGTGGACATGGATTTCTCGGTTACCGAGGAAGCCCGCGAGACCTTCGCCAACGATCCGGCCAAGATCCGCAGCGAACAGGTCAGCCAGAACACCGTCGCCGGCACCGGCCCCGAAGGCGTCCCCGGCGCCACCAGCAACACCCCGCCCGGCCCGAACGCCGCGGCCGCGCCCAACCCCGCCGCCCCGGTGGAGACCAGCAGCAGCGCCACCCGCAACTTCGAGATGGATCGCACGCTGCAGCACACCCGGCAGCCTGCCGGGCGCGTGCGTCGCGTCACCGCCGCCGTGCTGGTCGACCACGTGCCGCGCACGGGCGAGAACGGCAAGGTCGTGATGACCGCGCTGGATGCCGCCACCCTGGCGCGCATCGAAGCGCTGGTGAAGGAAGCCGTGGGCTTCGACGCCGCGCGCGGCGACTCGGTGTCGGTGATGAACGCCCCGTTCGTGCGCGAGACCGACAAGCCGGAGGACGTCCCCTTCTGGGAAAGTCCGTGGCTGCACAACCCGCTGCTGCGCGACATCGCGCGTTACGGCCTGGGTGCGCTGGTGGTGATCGCGCTGCTGTTCGGCGTGCTGCGCCCGGCGATGCGCCAGATCATCCACCCGACCGGCAAACCGAAGGCGCAGGCCGACGAGGACGACGTGGACATCAGCGTGGTCGACGCCGATGGCGATGAGGGCGGCGCGGTCGCCACGCTGTCGCACGAGCATGCGCCGCCGCTGCGCGCCCTGCCCTCGGACGCGTACGAAGACCGGCTACGCCAGGCGCGCGAGGCAGTGAAGGCCGATTCCAAGCAGGTGGCCCAGGTCGTCAAGGATTGGGTGGCCAGCGATGAGTAACGCGAACGACAACGCACTGACCGGCGTCCAGCGCGCTGCCGTGCTGCTGCTCTCGCTGGGCGAGGAGGACGCCGCCGAAGTCCTCAAGCACATGAACGCCAAGGAGGTGCAGAAGCTCGGCATCGCCATGGCCACCATCTCCGGCGTGAGCCGCGAGCAGGTCATGCAGGTCATCTCCACCTTCGGCGAGGCGCTGGACAAGCAGACCTCGCTGGGCATGGGCGCCGACGACTACGTGCGCAAGGTGTTGGTGCAGGCCCTGGGCGAAGACAAGGCGGGCAGCCTGATCGACCGCATCCTGCTGGGACGCAACACCACCGGCCTGGACACGCTGAAGTGGATGGATCCGCGCGCCATCGCCGATCTGGTCCGCAACGAGCACCCGCAGATCATCGCCATCGTGCTGGCCCACCTGGACAGCGACCAGGCCGCGGAAACGCTGAAGCTGCTGGCCGAGCGCACGCGCACCGACGTGCTGCTGCGCATCGCCACGCTGGACGGCATTCCGCCCAATGCGCTGAACGAACTCAACGAGATCATGGAACGCCAGTTCGCCGGCAACCAGAACCTGAAGGCCTCCAGCATCGGCGGCGTGAAGGTGGCGGCCAACATCCTCAACTTCATGGACTCCGGCCAGGACCAGGTGATCCTGGGCAGCATCACCCAGGTCGACGCCGACCTGGGCGCGCGCATCCAGGACCTGATGTTCGTGTTCGACAACCTCGCCGACCTGGGCGACCGCGAACTGCAGGCGCTGCTGCGCGAAGTGCCGAACGACCGCCTGGGCCTGGCCCTGCGCGGTGCCGACGCGAAGGTGAAGGAAAAGATCACCCGCAACATGTCCCAGCGCGCGGCGCAGATCCTGCTGGAAGACATGGAAGCGCGCGGCCCGGTGCGCCTGTCCGATGTTGAAGGCGCGCAGAAGGAAATCCTGGCCATCGTCCGCCGCCTGGCGGACCAGGGCGTCATCTCGCTGATGGCCAGCGCCGAGGAAATGGTATGACCGTGGCCTCCCCGATGCGCTGGATGCCCGCGCCGCTGGACGTGGTGGTGTCGGCGACGGCGCCGGAGGAACAGGTGCCACCGCCGGTGCCACCGACCCTGGAAGAGATCCAGGCCATCCAGGACGCCGCCTACCGCGAAGGCCTGGAACGCGGATTCGCCGAAGGCCATGCCGAGGGCTTCGCCCAGGGGCAGGCGGAGGTCCGTCGTCTCGCAGCACAGATGGAAGGCATCCTGGACAACTTCTCGCGGCCCCTGGACCGTCTGGAGAACGAAGTCATCGCCGCACTGTCCGAACTCGCCGTGCGTATCGCCGGTGCCCTGGTCGGCCGTGCCTACCAGACCGACCCGGTCCTGCTGCAGGAACTGGCCACCACCGCGCTGGACGCCGTCGGCGGCGCGCAGCGCGAAGTCGAACTGCGCCTGCATCCGGACGACATCGCCGCACTGACCCCCGTGCTGGCCATGACCGCGCACACCCGCCTGACCGCCGACACCAGCCTCACCCGCGGCGACCTGCGCGTGCATGCCGAGAGCGTGCGCATCGACGGCACCCTGGAAGCGCGCCTGCGGGGCGCGCTGGAAACCGTGCTCAACCGGAGCACGCGCGCATGAGCGCCCAACCCCTGGAGTGGCTGACCGCACGCGACCTGCGCCTGGCCACGCGGCTGTCGCAGATCAATCCCGAACTGGGCGGCCGCGGCCTGATCCGCGAAGGCATCCTGCGGCGCGCCGTCGGCCTGACCCTGGAAGCCATCGGCTGCGAAGCGCCCATGGGCGCCACCTGCAAGGTGGAAGTCGTCGATGGCGGTTGGGTCGATGCCGAAGTCGTCGGCTTCTCCGGCGAACGCACCTACCTGATGCCCAGCGCCGAACTGCACGGCCTGCTGCCGAATGCGCGCGTGGTGCCGTCGCGTCGCCGTGGCGGCGTGGAAGTCGGCGAAGGCCTGCTGGGGCGCGTGATCGACAGCGACGGCGTGCCGCTCGACGGCCGCGGCCCGATCCGCGCCGAGGGCAGCGTCAGCCTGGCGGGCATGGCGATCAACCCGCTCTCGCGCGAGCCCATCACCCAGCCGCTGGATGTCGGCGTGCGCGCGATCAACGCCCTGCTTCCCATCGGTCGCGGCCAGCGCGTAGGCCTGTTCGCCGGTTCGGGCGTGGGCAAGTCGACGCTGCTGGGCATGATGACCCGCTACACCGCCGCCGACGTGATCGTCGTCGGCCTGATCGGCGAACGCGGCCGCGAAGTGCGCGATTTCGTCGAGACCACACTGGGCCCGTCCGGCCTGGCGCGCGCGGTCGTCGTGGCCAGCCCGGCCGACCGTCCGCCGCTGGCGCGCCTGCAGGGTGCGTACCGCGCCACCGCCATTGCCGAATGGTTCCGCGACCAGGGCCTGAACGTGCTGCTGCTGATGGATTCGCTGACCCGCTTCGCCCAGGCGCAGCGCGAGATCGGCCTGTCGGTCGGCGAACCGCCGACGACACGCGGTTATCCGCCCTCCGTGTTCGCGCGCCTGCCGGCGCTGGTCGAGCGCGCGGGCAATGGCGCCAAAGGGCGCGGTTCCATCACCGCCTTCTACACCGTACTGACCGAAGGCGACGATCCGCAGGACCCCATCGCCGACGCCGCGCGCGCGATCCTGGACGGCCACATCCTGCTCTCGCGCCGCGTGGCCGACAGCGGCCTGTACCCGGCCATCGACGTGGAATCCTCGGTCAGCCGCGTGGTCACCGAGATCGCCGACGAAACCTGGCGCGACCGCATCCGCAAGCTCAAGCGCCTGCTGTCCGCCTATACCAGCAACCGCGACCTGATCGCCATCGGCGCCTACCAGCGCGGCAACGATCCGACCGTGGATGAGGCGCTGGAACGCTGGCCGGAGATCGTCGAATTCCTCGGCCAGGACGTGGCGCGCGCGGCGGACCTGCCGAGCAGTCGCGCCGCCCTCGAAGCCCTGATCCAACGCAACGCCGCCGCCGGCATCCCCGTGCCGCCCGGCCTGCCGTAACGCAAGGAACCCGCCATGATCCAGTCCCGCCGAATCGACCCCCTGCTGCGCCGCGCGCAGGAGCACGAAGATTCCGTCGCCCGCGACCTGGCCGAGCGCCAGCGCACGCTGGCGCAGCACGAATCCAGGCTGGAAGAGCTGCGCCAGTACGCCGAGGACTATGCCAACAGCCAGATGGCGGCCACCAGCCCGGCACAGCTGGCGAACCGCCGCGCCTTCCTCGAGCGCATCGACCAGGCCCTCAAGCAGCAGTTGCAGAACGTCGACCGCAGCCGCGCCAGCGTCGACATCGAACGCGACCGCCTGCTGCTGGCCAGCCGCGACAAGCAGGTGCTGGAACAACTGGCCGCCAGTTATCGCGTGCAGGAGCGGCAGATCGTTGACCGGCGCGACCAGCGCGAGATGGACGACCTGGGCGCGCGGCGCGCGCGCCTGGCCGCTGCCGCACGGGAAAGCGAGGACGCCTGATGCCGTCGCCGACCTCCGCCCTGTCGTTCGCCACCCCGGCGTCAGCGCCTGCGACGACGTCGGCCAACGCCACGATGTCCAACGACGATGGATCGGCGACGAAGAAGCCTGCGTTCGACGACATGGTCCGTCGTCCCGCCAGGCGCGACGACGCAGCGCGCACGCAGACCTCGCGCGCCGGCGAAGCGAAGGACCGTGCCGCGCCGCGTCCGGACAGGACCGCCGGCAGACCGGACGAGGCTGCACCCGCGTCCGCCGAGAAGGACACCGCCGAGGATGCGCCCGCCGCATCCTCGGTGCCGCCGATCCTGATGGAGCTGCCGCCGCTCCAGGCGCCAACGCCTTTGGCGGCGGCGGCCGTGGTGGTGGCCGAACCAATCGGCAATCCGCTGCTCGCGGGCGCCCAGCTCATGCCCAGCGCACCCGTCCACGCCGAGGGCCTGCCGACGGGTGGCGCTACGACGATGCCCGCTGCGCTGACGGCCGCCTCTCTGCCAGACGTGTCGGTCGGCATCCCGCCCGACACCTCGGCTGACAGCACAACGCCCGTGCCTGCCGGCACGTCGACAACGTCGCAACCGCCCACGTCTGCCGCGACCGACGCCAAGGCACCGCTGCAGAACCTGCTGTCGTTCGCCGCGCATCTGGCCACGGGCCAGGTGGCGGCGGCCGTGCCTGATGCGATCCACCTGGGTCGCGACCTGGTCGATGCCTTCCGCAGCGAGGAAGGCGATGCCTCCACGCCGGTCGGCAATCTGCTGGCCGGCGTCGGTGCCTCCAACGCACCGCTTGGCCTGGCGCGCACCGAGACCGTCAACGCGATGGAGGCCCCCAGTGCGGACCTCCATGGCGGCCACTTCGACGAAGACGTCGGCGATGCCGTGCGCTGGATGGCCGACCAGAAGATCGGCCACGCGCACATCAAGGTGACCCCTAACGACCTCGGCACGGTGGAGATCCGCCTGCGCCTGGACGGCGACCGCGTGCACGCCGACTTCAGCAGCGCCCAGGCCGAGGTCCGCCAGGCGCTGGAAAACAGCCTGCCCCGCCTGCGCGACATGCTGGGCCAGCACGGCTTCCAGCTCGCCCATGCCGATGTCGGCCAGCAGCACACGCCGCCGCCGCAGGGGGCCGCCTCGTCTCATGGTGAAAACCCTGCCGACGCCGAAGCCGCCGCCGAGACGCCCCGCACCGTCCGCATGACCGCACGCGGGCTGGTGGACGCCTACGCATGACCGACCTGTCTCTCCTGTAGGAGCGACGCAAGTCGCGACCGCACGTCATGGCGGTCCTGAAAGATCGTTCACACAGGGATGGCCGCGGGGTCCGGCGCTCATGGCACCGAGTTTCCGCGGTCGCGACTCACGTCGCTCCTACAGAAACGCCCGTCCGTCAAAACCCCGTCGGCCTTCCCCATCAACCCCGGCACGCCGCTTGCATCCCCTGGACCGACCCCTCAGGAGATCCCGCGCCGTGGCAGCCGCCGACAAGACCGCAAGCAAATCCAAGGCCGACAAGGGCGACAAGCCCAAGGGCGGCAAGTCGCTGCTGACGATCGGCCTGGTGGCCGTGATCGCGGCCGGCGCCGCCGGCGGTGGCGCGTGGTACTTCGCCAGCCACGCCGGCAAGGACGTTAAGCCCGATGCACCGAAGGCCAAGAGCCCCGGCGAGGTGCCTGCCCCGGCGCAGTACTTCGCGCTGGAACCGCCCTTCGTCGTCAACCTGGTCGGCGAGACCGGCGGCGCCCGCTACCTGCAGGTGGAAGTGCAGCTGATGACCCGCGACCCGGAATCGCTGAAGGCCATCGAACTGCATGCGCCGGCGATCCGCGCGCGCCTGCTGATGCTGTTCGCCCAGCAGGACGCCGCCAGCCTGATGTCGCGCGAAGGCAAGGAGCGCCTGCAGAACGCCGCCCTGGGCGAAGTGAAGGCCCTGCTGGTGGCCGAGACCGGCAAGCCGTCCGCCGAGTCGCTGCTGTTCACCAGCTTCGTGATGCAGTGACGGACGCCCGCCGCCATGATGACCAGTGACCTGCTGTCGCAAGACGAGATCGACGCCCTGCTCAACGGCGTCGATTCCGGCGCGATCGAGACCGAGGAACCGCCGCACGACCCCACGGTCGCGCGCACCTACGATTTCGCCAGCCAGGACCGCATCGTGCGCGGCCGGCTGCCCACGCTGGAGATGATCAACGAGCGCTTCGTGCGCACCTGGCGGATCGGCCTGTTCAATTTGTTGCGTCGCTCGGCCGAACTGTCGGTGCGCGGCATCGAGACCATCAAGTTCAGCGAATACCTGCACTCGCTGTACGTGCCCACCAACCTCAACCTGATCAAGTTCAAGCCGCTGCGCGGCGTGGGCCTGATCGTGTTCGAGCCCAAGCTGGTGTTCACCATGGTGGACAACTTCTTCGGCGGCGACGGCCGCTATCCGGCCAAGATCGAAGGCCGCGAGTTCACCGCCACCGAAATGCGGGTGATCCAGTTGCTGCTCAAGCAGACCTTCGCCGACCTCGTCGACGCCTGGGCGCCGGTGATGCCGGTGGATTTCGAGTACATCACCAGCGAGGTCAATCCGCACTTCGCCAACATCGTCAGCCCGCGTGAATACGTGGTGGTCAGCCGTTTCCACGTGGAGCTGGACGGCGGCGGCGGCGACCTGCACGTCACCCTGCCCTATTCCATGCTGGAGCCGATCCGCGAACTGCTGGATGCCGGCATCCAGTCCGACCGCGTGCACGACGACGACAGCTTCCGCGTCACCCTGCACGAACAGCTGCGCGGCGCCGAGGTCACCGTCTCCAGCGTGCTGGCGCACAAGCAGATCAGCCTGCGCCAGCTCACCGGCCTGAAGGTCGGCGACATCCTGCCGATCGACCTGCCGAAGGCGGTGCCGGTCTGCGTCGAACAGGTGCCGGTGTTCACCGGCGAGTTCGGCATCTCCAACGGCCTGAACGCCGTGAAGATCACCGCCAAGCATCCTCCCGGCGGCCACCACGTCGCCGCCGCGCCACGCCACGCCCTGACTCCCGTCGCCTTCCAGGACGCCACGCCATGATCCCCGAAACCGAAGACACCCTTGCCACCCTCGATGAGCCGTCGACCGACATGCACGCCGCCGAACCCGACATGAGCCTGGACGTCATCCTCGACGTGCCGGTGACGCTGTCGCTGGAAGTGGGCCGCACCCGCATGCCCATCCGCAACCTGCTGCAGCTCAACCAGGGCTCGGTGGTGGAACTGGAGCGCGGCGCCGGCGAACCGCTGGACGTGTTCGTCAACGGCACGCTGATCGCGCATGGCGAAGTCGTCGTGGTCAACGACCGTTTCGGCGTGCGGCTGACCGACGTGGTCAGCCCCAGCGAACGCATCCGCCGCCTGCGCTGAGCCCGACCATGCACGCCTTCACCATCCTCGCCGCCGCGGCCGCGCCCGCCCAGAAGATCGGCCAGCACGCACCCTCCACGCCCGGCATCGGCGGCGCGCTGTTCGGCCTGCTGCTGGTGCTGGGCCTGATCCTGGGCCTGGCCTGGCTGCTCAAGCGGATGCCCGGCGCCGGCCTGGGCATCCGCCCCAGCGAACAGCTGCGGGTGGTGTCGATGCTGTCGGTCGGCGCGAAAGAGCGTGTGATGGTGATCGAGGTCGGCAAGGAACAGCTGCTCATCGGCGTGACCGCGGGCGGCATCACCGCGCTGCACACACTGCCCGAACCGCTGGTCGTCGCACCCGCGCCGGCCCTGCCCAACTTCGCCGAACTGCTGGCCAAGCGCCTGCGCAAAGAGTCCTGAGATGCGTCGCCTGATCCTTTCCCTGCTCTGCCTGCTGTGGCTGTCGGCGCCGATGCTGGCGCTGGCGCAGACCGCGCCGGCCACCCCCCAGACCGCACCCGCCGCCACGCCCGCTGCGCCAGCAGCTCCGTCCGCCCCCACGCTGCCGACCCTGCCCAAGGTCAACGTGGGCCAGGTGGGCGACAACACCGTCAGCCTGCCGCTGCAAACCTTGCTGCTGATGACGGCGATCACGCTGATCCCGTCCGCGCTGCTGGCGATGACGGCGTTCACCCGCATCATCATTGTGCTCGGCCTGCTGCGGCAGGCGCTGGGCACGGGCCAGACACCGTCCAACCAGGTGCTGGTGGGCCTGGCGCTGTTCCTCACCATGCTGGTGATGATGCCCGTGGGCGAGAAGGCCTGGGCGCAGGGCATGGCGCCTTACCTCAATGGCCAGATCGATTTCGCCACCGCCTGGACGATGACCACCGGCCCGCTGCGCGACTTCATGCTGGCCCAGGTGCGCGAAACCGACCTGATGACCTTCGCCGGCCTGGCCGGCCACGGCAGCTATGCCAGCCCGGCCGAGGTTCCCTTCCCCATCGTGGTCGCCTCCTTCATCACCAGCGAACTGAAGACCGCCTTCGAGATCGGCTTCCTGATCTTCATCCCGTTCGTGATCATCGATCTGGTGGTCGCCAGCGTGCTGATGTCGATGGGCATGATGATGCTGTCGCCGATGCTGGTGTCCGCGCCGTTCAAGATCCTGCTGTTCGTGCTGGTCGATGGTTGGGTGCTGATCGTCGGCTCGCTGGCGGCGAGCTTCAACGCGGTATGACCGCGTTGAAGCCGGGAACGGAGAATCGGGAGTGGTGAGCCGCTTGATCCGTCTCCTCCCCCTCATGGCCTGTCACCTGCGATCTCTCCCATTCCCCGTTCCCTACTCCCTATTCCCGGCCTTGCCATGAGTCCCGAAACCGCCCTCACCGAACTGCGCGACGGCCTGGAGATCGCTCTCTGGGTCGGAGGCCCGTTGCTGCTGGTCGTGCTGGTCGTCGGCGTGGTGGTCGGCGTGATCCAGGCCGCCACCCAGCTCAACGAACCCACCATCGCCTTCGTGGCCAAGGCCATCGCGCTGACCGCCGCCCTGTTCGCCACCGGCAGCTACCTGCTGGGCGTGCTGGTGGAGTACACGACGACGCTGTTCCAACGATTGCCGCATCTGATCGGGTGATGCGAGAAATGAGTGAAGTCAGCCTCGACACGCCTGACATTCACCGCTCCCGCTTTCTCTCACTTCTCACGCCTCTCCTCACCTCTCGCCCATGGATCCCGCCACCCAGATGGTGATCGACGGCCAGCAGGCCTTCGGGATGATCAACGCCATCCTGTGGACCATGCTGCGTACCGGCGCGCTGCTGATGGCCGCCCCGTTGATCGGGACGCGCGCCGTGTCGGTGCGTGTGCGCGTGATCATCGCCGGTGCGCTGGCGATGGCGCTGACGCCGCTGCTGCCGGGCACGCCGGACCGGATCGCCTTCGACGCCAGCACCGTGCTCAACGTCGCGCGCGAACTGGCCGTCGGCGCCAGCATGGGGTTCATGCTGCGGCTGGCCTTCGAGGCCGGTGCGATGGCTGGCGAATTGATCTCGCAGGGCACCGGCCTGGCGTTCGCGCAGATGTCCGATCCCCTGCGTGGCGTGAACTCGGGCGTCGTCGGCCAGTGGTTCTACCTGGCATTCGGCCTGCTGTTCTTCACCGCCAATGGCCATCTGGCGCTGGTATCCCTGCTGGTGGACAGCTACCGGTCGCTGCCCATCGGTACGGCGCTGCCTGACGTGCAGCAGATGCTGGAAGTCGCCCCGATGCTGTTCGGCCACGTCCTGCGCGCGGCGGTCGGGCTGGCCCTTCCGGTGATGGTGGCGATGCTGGCGGTGAACCTGGCCTTCGGCGTGCTGGGCCGCGCCGCGCCGGCCCTCAACCCGATCCAGCTGGGCCTGCCCACGGCCCTGCTGCTGGGCCTGTTCCTGCTGGCGCTGCTGGCCGGCGAACTGGGCCCGCCGGTGCAACGGGTCTTCGATCTGTCGTTTGATGCAGCGCGGCAACTCACTCACTGACGAAAATCTGGTTACTCTTTGGAAACGTGAGTTGTCGCGCCGTTTCACGCATCCACGTGCGCATTTCACATGGACCCTGCGTCACGGGTTCCACTAAATGCATGAATTTGTGCAGAATGTCGTAGAGGGAACCGCCACATACGCAGGCGCACGGAAGGGACGCAGGTCCAGGCCGATGCAGGGGGGATGTCCGTCCCCGCGATCAGGAGAGCGCACGTGAACCACAGTCCGACCCAGAAACGACGCACCAGCCAGGAAACGCGGGAAGCCGTGCTGGCCGCCGCCCGCCGCCTGTTCTTTACCAAGGGCTTCGACCAGACCACGCTGATGGACCTGGGGGAAGAAACCGGTCTCAGCGCGCGGGGCGTCATCCTGCATTTCGAGACCAAGGCCGACATCATCGCCACCCTGTATATCCGGGACTACACCGCGCGGAAGGCCCCGCTGGTGGAACGGCCGCAGGGGTCGACGCATGCCCAGCGCATCCTCGATTTCTATTTCTGGACGGCACGCGAGGATGCGGCCAACTTCATCGCGTTCCCCGCGCTGTGGAGCGTGTCGGCGAAGTGGTCGCCCGCCGTCGAGGCGGAGATGAATGCCGCACTGCGGCGGATGCGCGAACCGGTGCGCCAGGAACTGAGCCGGGGCATGGCCGCGGGCGAATTCCGCGGCGTGGACATCCAGCATGCGGACGAGATGATCTGGCAGAGTTACCAGCACGGCCTGCGTGCCGTATCGGTCAATGGCGGCACGCCGGCAATGGCGGTCCCGCAGGTGTTCAAGACGCTGGAAGCGCTGTCGGCCTGAGGCCGCCGCGCGGCAGAGGCGGAGACTACGCGCGGCGCAAACAGGAACGGCCTCCATCAGGAGGCCGTTCTCCGTTTCAGCAGGGAAAAGGCTCAGTCGCGTCCGTTGCCCTTTCCATTACCCTTGCCGCTGTTGCCCTTGCCGCTGTTGCCGGGACCCCTGCCGCTGTTGCCTTGTCCATGGCCCGCATGGTCCGGCTTGGCGGACCCCGCCTGCGCAGGCTTGCCGCCCCCCTTGCCCTGGCCCGGGCCGTGCTTCGACCAGTCCACGCTGACGCGCTGGTCGATGCGGATGGGGTAACCCCAGCGATCGTAGGTACTCACGGCGCCATTCTTCAGCGCGTGGAATTCGCGCGAACCGGGCTTGATGCCCATCTGCTTGGCCAGGTTGCCCCAGCCTACGCCGGGATTGCGCTCGTAGCGCTGCACCACGTCCAGGCAGGGAATCCCGAGCGTACGCGCGATGGCGCAAGCGAAGTACACATCGGCCGGCGCCCAGCCCCGCCGATCCAGCAGATCCAGCACCAGCGAGCGCGGCGCGCCGTAGTAGCCCGTCATCTCCGACACGAACGGATCGCGGTAGCGGCGGCCGTAATCGTTGATTTCGCCCAGACGCGTATCCACCCAGACATCGCCCGTGCGGATGTTGTAACCCACGGTCTGCGCCTGTACCGGCATCGACGATGCGACCGCCCAGCCCAGCGACGCCACCATGACGGCGGTTTTCAGTGCTTTCATGTCCTTCCTCCTCGAACGTGTGGGCGCAGTCTTCGGAGGTCCGCCTGAACAGCTGGTGACATCGTGGCCCGAATGTGCGTTGCATGCGAGCCGCCGCCCGCGCAGGCCCAGCCAAGCGTGATCATCGTCACTCCCCACTTCGGGCAAGCGCCTACACTGCGCGGCGCAGCCCTGTCCTCTCACTTTTGCCTTGAGCCGCGAGAACCCCGATCCCCATCGCCCGCATCCGGCCCTGTCCATGAAGCCGAAACGCCGAGACTTCCGCCTGGATATCATCGTCCTGCTGGGCTTCACCGCGGCGGCGACCATCGCCTCGTTCGGTGTCTACCGGATGTGGGTCGGCGAATGGACGAAGGCGTGGTTCGACCTGGCCGTCGTGGCGGCGGTGGCGGCACCGGTGATCCATGCCTGGCGCGGGGGCGACAGCCTGCGTGCCGGCAACGTGCTGGCGGCGCTCAACTCCGCCGCCACCTTCGGTGCCTGCCTGCTGCTGGGCCATACGGCGCTCACCTGGACCTACCTGGTGCTGCTGACCAACTTCTTCATCGCGCATCGCTGGATGGCGGTGGTCTGCAACACGCTGCTGATCGTGGGGATGCAACTGATCCCCGGCTTCTTCCACGACGGCGTGCATGCCGCATCGGTGCTTGTCAGTGCCAGCCTGATCACCGTGTTCTCGCTGATCTTCGCGGCCCGCACGCAGGACGACCGCGTGCAGCTGGAACGTCTGGCCGCGATCGACGCGCTGACCGGCGTACCGAACCGGCGCAGCATGGAACGCGCCCTGGCCGACGCGGTGGGGCGGTTCCAGCGCGGCGAACGCCGCTTCGGCCTGGTCGTGCTGGACCTTGACCATTTCAAGGACGTCAACGACCAGTACGGCCATGCGGCCGGCGATGCGGCCATCGCCGACCTGGCCTCCATCCTGCGCTTCGAGATGCGACGCAACGACCAGGTGTTCCGCTTCGGCGGCGAGGAGTTCGTGGCCCTGCTGGAGCTGGACGGCACGGAAGACCTGGAAGCCGCGACCGAACGCCTTCGCAAGGCCGTCCGCAGCTCGCTGCGCGGTCCCGGCGGCCGCATCACCATCTCGCTGGGCGCGGCGATGCTGCGCGAACAGGAAAAGACCTGGCACGACTGGTTCTCGCGCGCGGACGCCGCCCTCTACCGCGCCAAGTCGGCCGGCCGCGACAGCTACGTGATCGCGGACGACCTGTTCTAGGCGACGTCAGCCGCGTACCTCCTCGTGGCGATGCCACCACCGGTACAGCACCGGCAGCACCAGCAGGGTCAGCAGCGTGGATGACACGATGCCGCCGATCACCACCGTGGCCAGCGGGCGCTGCACTTCCGATCCGGCGCCGACATTGAGCGCCATCGGCAGGAAGCCCAGCGAGGCCACCAGCGCGGTCATCAGCACCGGTCGCAGGCGCCCCAGCGCACCGTCGACGACGGCCGTGTCCAGATCCGTGCCCTGCTCGCGCAGCTTGCGGATGAAGGCGATCATCACCAGGCCGTTCAGCACCGCCACGCCGGACAGCGCAATGAAGCCCACGCCGGCGGAGATCGACAGCGGAATGCCGCGCAGGGCCAGCGCCACCACTCCGCCGGTGAGCGCCAGCGGCACGCCGGTGAACACGATGGCCGCATCCTTGGCCGACCCGAACGCCCAGAACAGCAGCGCGAAGATGAAGACCAGGGTGACCGGCACCACCACGCCCAGCCGCTGGCCGGCGGAGATCAACTGCTCGAACGTGCCTCCGTAGTCGACCCAGTAGCCGGCGGGAATCTCGACGTTGGCGCCGATGCGCTGCCGCAGCTCGGCAACGAACCCGCCCAGATCGCGGCCGCGCACGTTGGCGGTCACCACGACGCGGCGTTTTCCGTTCTCGCGGTTCACCTGGTTCGGGCCCAGCGTCGTCGCGATCGTGGCGACCTCGCGCAGCGGCACGGTGCCGGGCGCGCCGGATTGCCAGGCCGGCGTGCGCGTGGATTCGTCCAGGTTGCCGTCGCCGCCGAGCGGAATCGGCAGGTCATGGAGCGCTGCGGGATCCTGACGCAACGCCTCCGGCAACCGCACGACGATGTCGAAGCGGCGGTCGCCTTCGAACAACTGGCCGGCAACTTCGCCACCTACGGCGGTCGCGACGGTGTGCTGCACGTCGCCGGGATTGAGGCCGTAGCGGATCAGCGCCTGGCGGTCCGGCGTGATGGTCAGCAGCGGCAGGCCCGTGGCCTGCTCCAGCCGCACGTCGGCCGCGCCGTCCACCGCCTTCGCCACCGTCTCCACCTGTTCGCCGAGCCTCACCAGCGTATCCAGGTCGTCGCCGTAAACCTTGATCGCCACGTCCGCACGCACGCCGGAAATCAACTCGTTCATGCGCATCTGGATGGGTTGGGTGAACTCGTAGTTGTTGCCCGGTATCTGCTTCACCGCGCTTTCGATCTCGGCCACCAGCGCCGCCTTCGTCTTGCCTGGATCGGGCCATTCGCTGCGCGGCCTGAGCATGATGAAGGTATCGGCGACCGAGGGTGGCATCGGATCGGTCGCCACCTCGGCGGTCCCGAGCTTGCCGAACACGTGGTAGACCTCGGGGAACTGCTTGATCCGCGCCTCCAGCGTGGATTGCATGTGCACGGCCTGGTCCAGGCTGGTGCCGGGAATGCGCATCGCGTGCATGGCGATGTCGCCTTCGTCCAGGCTGGGCACGAACTCCGAGCCCAGGCGCGTGCCCAGCAGACCGCACAGCACCACCGTCGCCAACGCGCCGGCCACCACGGGCCCGCGCCGGCGCAGTGCCCATGCCAGTGCGGGCGCGTAGGCGCGACGCGCCCACTGCATGAGCCGCGTGTCCTTCTCCTGCACCTTGCCGCGCAGGAACAGCGCGATGGCGGCCGGCACGAACGTCAACGACAGCACCATCGCGCCGGTCAGGGCCAGCACCACCGTGATCGCCATCGGGTGGAACATCTTTCCCTCCACGCCGGTGAGCGCGAAGATCGGCAGGTAGACCGCGGTGATGATGCCCAGGCCGAACAGGCTGGGCCGGATGACCTCGGCGGTCGCGGACGCCGTCGCGCCCAGGCGTTCTTCCTCGGTCAGCGCGCGGCCCAGCGCGTGCTGCAGTTCGCCGAAACGGCGCAGGCAGTTCTCGATGATGATGACCGCGCCGTCCACGATCAGGCCGAAATCCAGCGCACCCAGGCTCATCAGATTGCCGGACACGCCGCCACGGACCATGCCGGTCAGCGTGAACAGCATCGCCAGCGGAATCACCGCCGCGGTGATGAGCGCGGCGCGCACGTTGCCCAGCAGCAGGAACAGCACGGCGATGACCAGCAGCGCGCCCTCCACCAGGTTCTTCGCCACCGTGCGGATGGTGCGGTCGACCAGCGTGGTGCGGTCGTACACCGGTACTGCGCGCACACCCGCAGGCAGGCTGCGGTTCGCCTCGATCAGGCGTGCCGCGGTGGCCTGCGCGACCTCGCGACTGTTGGCCCCGATCAGCATGAAGGTGGTACCCAGCACGACTTCCCGGCCGTCCATCGTCGCCGCACCGGTCCGCAACTCCGGGCCTTCGCCCACCTGGGCCACATCGCGCACGCGGATCGGGACACCGTCGCGCCGGTCCAGCACGATGTCGCGGATGCCCTCCAGGTCGGCGACCTGCCCCGGCGCGCGCACGAGGAACTGCTGGCCATTGCGCTCGATGTAACCCGCGCCGACGTTCTGGTTGTTGGCGGAGACCGCCGTGACCACGTCGTGCAGGGTAAAACCGAGCGCGACCAGTCGTGCCGGGTCCGGCGTGATGTGGATCTGGCGCGCGAAGCCGCCGATGGTGTTGACCTCGGTCACGCCCGGCACGTTGCGCAGTTGCGGACGCACGACCCAGTCGTGCAACGTGCGCAGGTCGGTGGCGGTGAACGGTGTGCCGTCCGCCTTGCGCGCCTTCGCGTCGGCTTCCACCGTGTACATGAAGATCTCGCCCATGCCGGTGGCGATGGGGCCCATCGCCGGTTCCAGTCCCGCGGGCAGCTGCGACTTGACCTGCTGCAGGCGCTCGGCCACCTGCTGGCGCGCGAAGTACAGGTCGGTGCCGTCCTGGAACACCACGCTCACCTGCGACAGCCCGTAGCGCGAGATCGAGCGCGTGTAGTCCAGTCCCGGCAGTCCCGCCAGCGCCGTCTCGATCGGGAACGTCACCCGTTGTTCGGACTCCAGTGGCGAGTACCCGTCCACCTGCGTGTTGACCTGCACCTGCACGTTGGTAATGTCGGGCGTGACGTCGATGGGCAGCCGGCTGAAGCTCCAGCTGCCGACGGCGATCAACGCGACCGTCAGCGCCAGCATCAGCCAGCGATGCGCGATGGCGAAGCGCAGGATGCGTTCGAGCAGACCTTGCGGCGTCGGGATCGTGGCATCAGTGGTCATGCGAGGCCCCCGACTTCTCGATATCGGCCTTCACCAGGTAGCTCTGCTCCACCACGACCTGATCGCCTGCCTTGAGGCCGGACAGCACCTCGACGCGTTCGGCATCGCGCTTGCCGAGTTCGATCGGACGGATCTCGTACGTCTCGCCGACGCGCACGAACACCACATTCCAGTCGCGGAATGTCTGCAGCGCTGCCACCGGCAGCACCAGCGCGGCCGGCTGCTGTTCCACCGTGATCCGCGCCTTCACCGCGGAGCCGGGCCGCCACAGACCATCGGCATTCGCCAGCGTGGCGCGCGCCACCGTGCTCTGGCTGGCGGTCGCGGTGCCGGGCAGCACGCGTTCCAAGGTGGTCTGCGCAGTCACGCCATCACTGAGCCGCGTCACCGTCACCGGCACGCCGGGCACGATGTGCTGGGCATCCGCGCCGAAGATGTGCAGGTCCACCCACAGCGACGACAGGTCGGCGACCTCGAACAGCGTCGCGCCTTCGGTCGCCACGCTGCCCACGCTCGCGTTGCGCGCCAGCACGACGCCGCTGATCGGCGTGGTCACCGGGTACGTGGTCAGGCTGAGATTGCTTTCCACCGTCGCCAGCGCCTGGCCGGCCCGCACGCGGTCGCCCACGTGGGCGGTGAGGCGGCGGATCGGCCCGGGGAAGCGCGCGGCGATGTTGGCCACACGGCCTTCCACCGGCGTCAGCAGACCTTGTACCTCGTGCTCGTCGGCGATCACGCCGGCTTGTACCGGCGCGACGCGGATGCCGGAGTCCTCGGCGATCCTCGCGGCGATCGTGGTGCGGCCTTCGTAACTGTCGTAGGTCCAGCGCAGGGCCTTGCCTTCCACGCGGGCGAGCACTTCGACATCGAAGGAATGGGGTTCGCCGACCATGGTCCTGGCGAGCAGGCTGCCATCGGCCTGCGGTACGAGCGTGTGCTGCTCGCGAACGCCGCCCAGGCGGACGAGGCGCACCTCGACCGTGCCCGCCGTCGCCGGCAGCGGCTTGCCGTCGCGGTAGAGCCAGGCTTGGTAGGTCGGCGGCGTGCCGCTTTCGGCGATGGCGAGCTCGACGGTGACGCCGTCCTGTGTCAGCAACCGGCCACCGTGTTCGCCGCGTGCGGCTTCTTCCGCGCCGTGTTCTTCGCCTTCGTGGCCATGGCCAGCTTCGGCATGGTCGTCCTTGCCGCCGCAGGCGACCAGCAACAGGGAAAGCGCGAGCGCGCCGATCAGGGGTCGCAGGGTCATGGGGTCGTTCCTTCCGGTGAAGCGGCAGGGACGGCGACGAACGCCTGTCCGGTGAGCCGCTGTATTTCGATCAGGGCCGCCTGCGCGTCGAGCGCGGCGTCCAGTTGCTGGCGACGGGTCGCCGTGGTCTCGGATTGCAGCTGCGCCCATTCGAGGTAGCTGATGGCGCCCGCGCGGTACGCGCGCTCGGCCGCCTGCTCGGCACGCAACAGGCGCGGCAGCACATCGGTGCGCGTGCGCTGCACGTCGAGCTGCGCCACCCGGTAACGGCCATGCGCGTCGGCCAGGGTCGAGTACAGCGCGATATCGCGCGATTCGCGCTCGATCTCCAGCGCCGCGAGGTCGGCCTCGGCGGACCGGATCTCCGGACCGGCACGGCGCGCGCCGCCCAGCGGCAGCGACACGCCGCCGACCAGCGCCATGTCGCCGCCCTCCTGCAGGCGACGCACGCCCACCTGCCAGTCGATATCGGGGGTTGCCGCGGTACGGGCCAGGCGTACGCGCGCTTCGCGCACGCGGCGTTCGTCTGCGAACTGGGCCAGTTCCGGTGTGCCGTCGAGCAACGCGGCCAATTCAGCCGCATCCGCGATGTCGGGCAATGCCAGCGGATCGGCCGGCGCGATGTCGAAACGCGGTGCGCGTTCGCCCCACAGTGCGGCCAGATGCTGGCGCGCGGCGACCTCCTGCTGCTCCGCACGCGCCCGCGAGAGTTCGGCGCGCGCGAGCGCCGCCTCCGCCGTCAGCACGACCGATTCCGGCGATGCGCCGGCCTGCAGTCGTTGGCGTGCACCGGCGACGGTCCGCCGGCGCTGGGCGATGTCCTGCTCGGCGATGGTCTTCCGGGCGCGCGCCGCTGCGAAGGCAAGATAGCGGCGCGCCACATCCGCCAGCAGGTCCAGCCGCTGCGTCTCGCGCTGCAGGGCGAGCGCGTCGATGCGGGCCTGCGCCAGCGTGCGCCGCGCATCCAGCTTGCCGCCGCGCTCCAGCACGCCGGCCAGGGTCAGGGTGGTCTCGGTCTGGCGGAAGGCGCGCGCATCCCCGCTGCCCAGCGCGTTCTCGATGTCCAGCCCCGCGCGCAGGGCCGGCCGCAGCGACGCGGCGTCGAAATCCGCCTGCAGTCCGCCTCGGCGGGCATCGATCAGGCGCAGGTCGGGATGGGTACGGGCCACGCGCGCGACGGCATCGTCGAGCGTGAGGACATCAGGGGGAACAATGGGCGATGGCGCCTGCGCGTGCACGCACGGCGCGATCGCGAGGGCGGCCAGTGCCGCCAGTCGCAACCACATGGGGAGTCTCCGGAAAGTCGGTGATGGAACGCCGGACGGAGCAAGCTCGGCCCGGCACGGCCGTCACGCGACGATCGGAGGACGCAGCAGCGAAGCCGGCCGCGACGGCGGCAGGGGCACGGTGTCGGCGAGGGGCGCCGCCGACGCCGGCGGCATGCCGGGCAGCGCGATCGGCGCCGGCACGATGGCGGTCAGATGGCCGCAGCAATGGCTGGCATGCATCAGCGCATGCAGCAGGTCGCCCTCGCCGGCCTCGCCATCGGCATGTTCGTGCCCGGATGCCGCATCGCCGTGCTCGGACACGGCATGCAGGTGTTCCCCGCGGCTGCCCAGTTCGTGCAGATCGCCCAGCGAGGCCAGCACCGGATTGGCCAGCACCGCCAGCAACAGCAGCGCCAGCGCAGGCAGGCGCAGTAGCAGGCAGCGGGGTCGGCGGAGGGCGCGGAACAGCATCTGCCAGATGCTAGCTGCGCGGGACAGCGTTAGACAATTCCATGTCGCGCCGCGTCCGCGGAGTGGAACGGGACTTGCAACGACCGCTCCGACCCCGTCGGAAACACGCCATGTCTGAGCAGGACGAAAGCGGCGAACGCACAGAACTCCCCACCGAAAAACGACGCCGCGAAGCCCGTGAACAGGGCAACATCCCGCGCTCGCGCGAGCTGGCGACGGCAGCGGTGTTCGGGGCGGGCGTGCTGGCGATCATCGCGATGGGGCCTTCCCTCGCCCGGAATGCGCTGGGCTGGATGAAGATCGCCCTGACCCCCGATGCGGCACTGATGCGCCAGCCGGACCAGTTGTTCGGCCACGTGGGGCTGCTGCTGCTCAAGCTGCTCGCCGTGATCGCGCCGGTGGCCGGCATCTGCGTGCTCGCCGGCCTGGTGGCGCCGGTGGCGATGAGCGGCCTGCAGTTCTCGCAGAAGGCGCTGATGCCCGATTTCAAGCGTCTCAGCCCGGCTGCCGGCCTCAAGCGCCTGTACGGCGCCGAAAGCGTCGCCGAACTGCTGAAGTCGCTGCTGCGCGTGGCCCTGATCGGCGGCGCGGCGGCGATCTGCGTGAAGCTGGGGCTCAACCCCCTGCGCGAACTGCTGACCATGCCGCTGGAACAGGCCGTGCGCAGCGGGCTGGCGTTCACCAGCACCCTGCTGCTGGCCACCACCGGCGGGCTGATCCTGCTGGCCGCCATCGACGCGCCCTACCAGAAGTGGAACTGGATGCGGAAGCTGAAGATGACGCGCCAGGAACTGCGCGAGGAGATGAAGGAAAGCGAGGGCAGCCCGGAAGTGAAGGGCCGCATCCGGCAGATGCAGCACCAGCTGTCGCAGCGCCGGATGATGGAAGAGGTCCCGACCGCCGACGTGGTGGTGGTGAACCCCACTCACTACGCGGTGGCGCTGAAGTACCAGGCCGGCCAGATGGGCGCGCCTACCGTGGTCGCCAAGGGTGTGGACGAACTGGCCCTGCGCATCCGCGAAGTGGCCGACGCCCACCGCATCGCCATCGTCTCCGCGCCCCCGCTGGCACGCGCCTTGTATCGGGAGGGGCAGCTTGGCCGGGAGATCCCCGTGAGACTGTACGCCGCCGTCGCCCAGATCCTGTCCTACGTGTACCAGCTGCGCGCCTGGCGCGTGGGCGAAGCCCCGCATCCGGACATGCCCGCCGTGGACGTGGATGAGCATGGGGGCAAGGCATGAGCGCGCAACCGGCCGCCGGCGGCGTGCGCTGGATGGAGATGCTGAAGAACGGCCTGGGCGCGCCGCTGGTGGTGCTGGCGCTGCTGGCCATGATCGTGGTGCCGCTGGCCCCGCCGGTCCTGGACGCGCTGTTCAGCTTCAACATCGCCATCTCGCTGGTGGTGCTGCTGGCCGTGATCTACGTGAAGCGCCCGCTGGACTTCACGATCTTCCCCATCATCCTGCTGATGACCACGATGCTGCGTCTGGCGCTGAACGTGGCCTCCACCCGAGTGATCCTGCTCAACGGCCAGAACGGCCATGACGCCGCCGGCAAGGTCATCGCGGCCTTCGGCGAGTTCGTGGTGGGCGGCAACTACGCGGTCGGCATCGTGGTGTTCGCCATCCTGACCATCATCAACTTCGTGGTGATCACCAAGGGCGCGGGCCGTATTTCCGAGGTGTCGGCGCGCTTCATCCTGGACGCGATGCCCGGCAAGCAGATGGCCATCGACGCCGATCTCAACGCCGGCATCCTGACCCGCGAGGAAGCCAAGGCGCGCCGCGAGGAAGTCCGCGAGGAGGCCGATTTCTACGGTGCGATGGACGGCGCCAACAAGTTCATCCGTGGCGATGCCATCGCCGGCATCCTGATCCTGTTCATCAACCTGGTCGGCGGTTTCGCCGTGGGCATGGCCCAGCACGGCATGCCGGCGGCCGAGGCCGCGTCCACCTACACGCTGCTGTCAATCGGCGACGGCCTGGTGGCGCAGCTGCCGGCGCTGCTGGTGTCTTCGGCGGTGGCCATGCTGGTCACCCGCGCCTCCCGTTCGCAGGACATGGGCCAGGCCGTGATGGGTCAGGCCTTCGGCCAGCACAAGGCGCTGGCAGTGGCCGCGGGCGTGCTGGGCCTGGTCGGCCTGGTGCCGGGCATGCCCAACGTCGCCTTTTTGACGCTGGCCGCGATCCTGGGCTACCTGGCCTGGAAGATGTGGAAGCGCACGCAGGAGGGGCCCGAAGCCGCCACCGGCGATGTCGCGGCCCTGCCCGCCCCCGGCGCACCGGACCGCAACGCGGAGCTGACCTGGGACGAACTGCGCCCGGTCGATCCGCTGGGCCTGGAAGTGGGCTACCGGTTGATTCCGCTGGTCGACAAGAACCAGGGCGGCGAACTGATGTCGCGCATCAAGGCGGTGCGCCGCAAGCTGACCCAGGACCTGGGATTCCTGATCCCGCCGGTGCACATCCGCGACAACCTGGAACTGCCCTCCAACGGTTACCGCCTGCTGGTGCACGGCGTCCCCGTCGCCACGGCCGAGATCCATCCGGACCGCGAGCTGGCCCTGGACCCCGGCGGCGCCTTCGGCGCCATCGACGGCATCCCCGGCAAGGACCCGGCCTTCGGCCTGGATGCGGTGTGGATCCAGTCCCACCAGAAGGCCACCGCCGAATCGCTCGGCTATACCGTGGTCGATCCGGCCACCGTCATGGCCACCCACCTCTCCCACCTGGTCCGCGAACACGCACCTGAACTGCTTGGTCACGAAGAAGTACAGCAGCTGCTGTCGCAGCTGGGACGCAGCGCGCCCAAGCTGGTCGAGGACCTCACGCCCAAGACGCTGCCGCTGGCCACCGTGGTGCGCGTGCTGCAGAACCTGCTGGTCGAGCGCGTGCCGATCCGCCAGCTGCGCCGCATCGTGGAGTCGCTGGTGGAATTCGCGCCGCAGAACAGCGACCCGGCCGCACTCACCGCCGCCGTGCGCACCTCGCTGGGGCGTTTCATCGTGCAGGAAATCTCCGGCATGACCCCGGAGCTGCCCGTCTACACCCTGGCGCCGAATCTGGAACGCGTCTTGCAGGACAGCACCCAGGGAACCGGCGCGGCGCTGGAACCGGGACTGGCAGAACGCCTGCACCAGAGCCTCGCCGACGTGGTGACCAAGCAGGAAGCCCGCAGTGAGCCTGCAGTGGTGCTGGTACCGGGTTCGGTCCGCGCCGCCCTCGCCCGCCTGGTCCGCCACAGCGTCCCCTCGCTGTCGGTGCTGGCCTACAGCGAGGTGCCCGAGGACAAGCGATTGAAGCTGGTGGGGACGATCAGTTGATGGTGTGGCAAGCGGGAACGGGGAATGTGGGTTGGTCGCAATCGGCAGGAGCAATGAGATGACACGAATTCAGCAGCAGATGTCTCGACGAACGCGTGGGAAGCGGTTCGCCCGCCCTCTGTCGTTCCCTGTTCCCCGTTCCCTGTTCCCGGCCCTCATCCCATGAAAATCAAACGCTTCGTCGCCCCCGACATGCGCGCCGCCTTCGCCATGGTCCGCCAGGAACACGGCCCGGACGCGGTGATCCTGTCCAACCGCGTCACCGAGGACGGCGTCGAGATCGTCGCCGCCAGCAACTACGACGAGGCGCTGGTGAAGCACACGCTGGAGGCGATGCGCCCGGCCGCCGCGACCGCCCCGCTGCATCCGCTGCTGGACCCGGCCGCGCCGAACCGGGCCGCGAACACGGACGCGAACGCCGCGGTGCCCGCAACGGCCGCAGCGTCCCTGTCACCCGCCGAGGCCGCCGCTAATTACTTCGCGCGTCGCCAGAGCGCGCCGGCACCTGTCGTGCCGGGATCGGCGCGTCCCGAGACCCCCGTCGCCACGCCGCGCATGCCGGTGGCGCCTGTGGTCGCAACGCCGGTTGCCGCCGCCAACGAAGCGCCGCCGCGCTTCGCGCCCGGCCAACCCCTGCGCGACATCGCCCCGCAGCTGATCGAACCCACATCCTTCGCCGCCAAGCTGGCCGCCTGCCTGCCCGCGGCGCCCGCCAACGAACCGGCACCTGCCGTCGCACCGCACGCCGAACCCGCCGCGCCGCCGCGTCCGCGCACCGCCGTGCGCGCGGACATCGACGACACCCTGGACCTGGACGCAATGCTGCCGTCGATCGCGCCGCCGGTCGCCCTGCCGGAACCGGCGCCTGCGCCGAAGGTCGCCACCCTGCCAGGTGCGCGCCTGCCCTCCGCGGACACCGTCCCCGCCCCGGCCGCCGTCACCGTGCCCACGCTGACCGTGGTGGCCGACAACGCCGCCGACGCGCGCGAGAGCGACGCGCAGCTGGTGCAGATGCGCGGCGAACTGGCGGCGATGCGCGAAATGATCGAACGCGAGATGCACCGCCTCACCGACGAACGCCTGCGCGGGTCGCCGGTGCGCATGCAGGCGATGGAGCTGATGGAAGACTACGGCTTCGACGCCGGCATCACCCGCGACATCGCCCTGCAGATTCCCGCCGACACCGAGGCCCATCGCGGTCGCGGCCTGATGCTGGGACTGCTGTCGAAGAAACTGCCCGTCACCGAGGCCGATCCGCTGGAAACCGGCGGCGTGGTCGCCCTGGTCGGCCCCACGGGGGCCGGCAAGACCACCACCATCGCCAAGCTGGCGGCCTGCTTCGCCCAGCGCCACAACGCGCGCGATGTGGCCCTGGTGACCACCGACACCGTGCGCATCGGCGGCCGCGAGCAGCTGCACGGCTACGGCCGCCAACTGGGCATCGCCGTGCACGAGGCCGACAGCGCACAGGGCCTGGCGTTGGTGCTGGAACGCCTGCGCGACTACAAGCTGGTGCTGATAGACACCGCCGGCCTGGGCCAGCGCGACCGCAACCTGGTCGGCCAGCTCAACTGGCTGCGCGCGTCCGGCCAGGTGCAGACCCTGCTCTGCCTGCCGGCCAATTCCCATTTCGCCGACCTGGACGAAGTCGTCCGCCGCTTCAGCACCGTGCAGCCACAGGGCGTGGTGCTGACCAAGCTGGACGAAACCGGTCGCCTGGGCAGTGCGCTGTCGGTGGTCGTGGACCACCAGCTGCCCATGGCCTGGGTGACCGACGGCCAGCGCGTGCCCGACGACCTCCATCGCGCCAACAGCGCCCACCTCGTGCTGCGGCTGGACCAGCTGCGCCGCGAAGCCGACGAACCCTGCTCGACCGAGGCCACCCATGTCGCCTGACCCCCTGCTGCAGACCAACCCCCGCAGCACGCCCCCCCTGCCCGGTGCCTTCCATCCGGTGCGCGTCATCGCCGTGACTGGCGGCAAGGGCGGCGTGGGCAAGACCAACGTGTCCGTGAACCTGGCGGTATCGCTGGCCGAAATGGGCAAGCGCACGCTGCTGATGGACGCCGACCTGGGCTTGGCCAACGTGGACGTGCTGCTCGGCCTGTCGCCGAAGTTCACCCTGGCCGATCTCGTCGCCGGCCGCTGCCAGCTGGAGGACGTGCTGCTGGAAGGCCCTGAAGGCCTGATGGTGGTGCCGGCGTCGTCGGGTTTCCGCCACATGGCCGAACTGACGCCCGCCGAACATGTGGGCCTGGTCCATGTGTTTTCCGAACTGCAACGCGCGCTCGACGTGATGGTGGTCGACACCGCCGCCGGCATCACCGACAGCGTGCTGACCTTCTGCCAGGCCGCGCAGGACACCGTGGTGGTGGTCTGCGACGAGCCGGCCTCGATCACCGACGCCTACGCCCTGATCAAGGTGCTGGCGCGCGAACGCGGGCTGGACCGCGTGCACGTGATCGCCAACATGGTGCGCGACCCCAACGAAGGCCGGAAACTGTACGAGAAGCTCGCGCGTGTCTGCGAACGCTTCCTCGGCGACGTGGCCCTGCATTACCTGGGCGCCGTGCCGCAGGACGACTGGCTGCGCCGCGCCGTGCAACGCCAGCAGGCGGTGGTGAAGGCCTATCCGGGCAGCCCGTCGGCGCGCGCGATCGCCGAGATCGCCCGCACCACGGCGCGCTGGCAACCCCCGGTCGGCGCCCGCGGCAACGTGGAGTTCTTCGTGGAACGCCTGATCCAGCGCGGGGTGGCCGCATGAACACCGCCGCCGCCCAATACCGCGCGGTGCAGCGCACCGCCGCCAACGACGTCATCGCCCAGCATGCCGACCTGGTGCGCCGCATCGCCCACCATCTGGCCGCCCGACTGCCGGCCAGCGTGGAGATCGACGACCTGATCCAGGCCGGCATGATCGGCCTGCTGGAGGCTTCGCGCAGCTACGACGCCGAACAGGGGGCCTCGTTCGAGACCTACGCGTCCATCCGCATCCGCGGCTCGATGATCGACGAGATCCGCCGGGGCGACTGGGTGCCCCGCTCGGTGCACCGCCGCGCCCGCCAGGCCGCCGCCACCGTGCGCGAGATCGAACAGCGCACCGGCCGTGCCGCCATCGCCACCGAAGTGGCCAGCGCCATGGAGATGCCGCTGCCCGAATACCTGCGCCTGATGGAAGACGCGGCGCGCGGACAGGTGCTGAGCCTGGAATCGCACATCGACGACCATGGCGAACCCAACACCACCCGTACCGGCGGTCCCTCGCCGCAACAGCACCTGGAGCGCAGCGAGTTCCGCCAGCAGCTGGTGAAGGCCATCGGCCAGTTGCCCGAGCGCGAACAGCTGGTACTGTCGATGTACTACGAGCAGGAACTCAACCTGAAGGAGATCGGTGCGGTGCTCGGCGTCAGCGAATCGCGCGTCTGCCAGATCCACGGCCAGGCCATGGTGCGCCTGCGCGGCCGCCTGCAGGTGTTCGAGAAGGCGGACGCGGGGCTGGGCGACGACGAGTGACCCTGGACGATGCATACCTGTAGGAGCGCCCTCGGGCGCGATGCTCTTGCTTGAATTTCTGCGACAAGCATCGCGCCCGAGGGCGCTCCTACAAAGGCAACGTCGCAGGCTCCCTAAACCTTTCCCTCCCCCGGCCGATACCGCCACCAGACCCACCGTCCACGCAGCACCGGAGCACCCGTGACCAACAAGAACATGCGCATCCTGATCGTGGACGATTTCTCCACCATGCGCCGCATCATCAAGAACCTGCTCAACGACCTGGGCTATACCAACACCGCCGAGGCCGACGACGGCAGCACCGCGCTGACCGCGCTGGCGCAGGGCAGTTTCGATTTCGTGGTCACCGACTGGAACATGCCGGGCATGACCGGCATCGAGCTGCTGAAGGCCATCCGCGCCGACGACCGCTTCAAGACCCTGCCGGTGCTGATGGTCACGGCCGAAGCCAAGCGCGAGCAGATCATCGAAGCGGCGCAGAACGGCGTGAACGGCTACATCATCAAGCCGTTCACCGCGCAGACGCTGGAAGAGAAGCTGGGCAAGATCTTCGAGCGCCTGGGAGCGGCCGCCTGATGAATGCCATCGCCGATGTGGGTGCCGCCCGTGCGGCCCTGGTGGAGAAGCTGCAGCACGCGCTCGATGCCCTGGAACAGGGCGACGAGGCGGGCTGGCGCCGGGAACTGGACGCCATCGCCGCCTGGCGCACCCAGCCCATGATGCAGGGCCTGGGGCGACTGGCGCGCGAACTGGCGCAGACCCTCGGCGAACTGCCCCCCACCGACGCCGGCGAGCTCGATGATGCCTGCGCGCGCCTGGACCACGTGGTCGAGATGACCGAACAGGCCAGCCACACGACGCTGGATCTGGCCGAACAGTGCCGCGGCTACGCCGCGCAGCTGAAGGGCACCGATCTGTCGCCCGAACAGGCTGCGTTGGTGGACCGCATCGGCAAGGGCCTGTCCGAGATGGCGCTGGCGCAGAGCTACCAGGACCTTACCGGCCAGATCATCCGCCGGGTGGCCGGCATCGTGCGGCGCGTGCATGAAGGCTTCGGCGCGCTGGGCCTGCCGCCACCGGAAAAAAACAGCGGCAAGGGTTCAGAACTCGCCGGCCCGGCCGTTGCTGGTCTTGACCGCAATGCCTTCTCGCAGGACGACGCCGACGACCTGCTGTCCGGCCTGGGCCTGTAGCCCGGCGGAAGCGCGACGCGGCACCGGAGACCCGCCATGACCGATTCCACCGACCGCCGCCCCCGCCATCCCGTCGTCCTGCTGTTCGTGGGCGTGCTGCTGGTCTGCGATGTCATCGCCGGCCGCATCCTGCGCCGCCGCCACGCGCATGCGATGCGCCTGCTCGATTCCTCCCGCTGATCGCCCGTTCCGGTACCCGCCCCGCCCATGTCCGCCGTCACCCCTGAAATCGCCGCCGACTTCCTGATCGAAGCGCAGGAAATCCTCGACCGGCTGGGCGAACAGTTGGTCACGCTGGAACAGGACCCGTCCGACAGCGAGCAGCTCAATGCGGTGTTCCGTGGCTTCCACACACTGAAAGGCGGCGCCGGCTTTCTGGGCATCCAGCCCATGGTCAACCTGTGCCATGCCGCCGAAGAGACCCTGGGCCTGGTGCGCGCCGGCCAGGCGACGCTGGAACCGCAGCATTTCGATGCCGCCCAACAGTCGCTGGACTGGTTGCAGCAGATGCTGGACGCCATCGGTGCCGGCGAAGACCCGCCGCATGCGCCGCAGATCCTGATCGACCAGTTCGACGTGCAGGGCCATGCCGCATCCGCACCGAAACCGGCGACCCCGCCCGCAGCGGGCGCTGCCGCCTCGTCGGGCGGCGACCTGATCTCCGACGACGAGTTCGAAGCGCTGCTGGACCAGTTGCACGGCGACGGCGTGCCGACGACGGTGGCGGCACCCTCGCCCACACCGCCGCCCCGTCCGCAACCCGCGCCCAAGCCCGCGCCTGCAGGCAAGCCGGCCGCCAAGGCGGGCGGCGAAACCGAACAGACCATCCGCGTGGATACCAAGCGGCTGGACGCCATCGTCAACCTGGTCGGCGAGCTGGTGCTGTCGCGCAACCGGCTGAAGACGCTGCGGGCGCGCATCCGCGACGAAGAGCTGGACCGCGCCGTCAGCGGGCTGGACATCGCCACGGCCCGCCTGCAGACCGCCGTCATGCGCACGCGCATGCAGCCGGTCGGCAAGGTGTTCTCGCGTTTTCCCAAGGTGGCGCGCGATGTCGCCCGCCAGCTGCAGAAGGAAGTCGACCTGGAACTGGTCGGCGCCGACACCGAGCTGGACCGCAACCTGGTGGAGGCGCTGGCCGATCCGCTGGTTCACCTGGTACGCAACGCGATCGACCACGGCATCGAAGTGCCGTCACTGCGCGAAGCCTGCAGCAAGCCGCGGCAGGGCCACGTGCGCCTGTCGGCGCAGCAGGAAGGCGACTTCGTCACCATCGAGATCCGCGACGACGGCGCCGGCATCGATCCGGAACGCCTGCGCGTCAAGGCGCTGGAGAAGGGCCTGATCGATCCCGAAGCCGCCGCCCGCCTGTCCCACGACGAGTGCCTGCAACTGGTCTTCCTGCCCGGCTTCTCCACCAAGGCCGAAGTCACCGACATCTCCGGCCGCGGCGTCGGCATGGACGTGGTGCAGTCGCGCATCCGCGAGCTCAGCGGACAGATCACCATCCACTCCGACGTGGGCCGCGGCAGCCGCTTCGTCATCCGCGTGCCGCTGACGCTGGCCATCCTGCCCACGCTGCTGGTGCAGGCGGGCGACCCGGTCTACGCCCTGCCGCTGGCGCGCGTGATGGAAGTGCTGCACGCGCCCTCCGAGAGCCTGCGCTGGTTCGACGGCCAGGCCGTGCTCGACCGCCAGAGCCATACCCTTCCGCTGGTCGACCTGCGCCACTGGCTGCGCGTGGACCCGGTGATGGCGCCCCTGCTGACCATCGTGGTGCTGCAGATGGGCGAACAACGCTTCGGCCTGATCGTGGACCAGGTGCGTGGCCGCGAGGAAGTCGTCATCAAGCCGCTGCCGCGCGCCGTGCGCGGCCTGCCCGGCTATGCCGGCGCCACCCTGATCGGCGACGGCCGCATGGCGCTGATCCTGGACGTCGACGGGCTGCGCGCGACGGCGTGACGAATCTGGCCGCCGTTTCCCTGTAGGAGCGCCCTCGGGCGCGATGCTCTTGTGTCACAGGGAGAAAAGCATCGCGCCCCAGGGCGCTCCTACAGATGAGGTGGGCCGGGTGTGATCCCGGTCGCGACTCACGTCGCTCCTACAAGAAGCTCACCTCAAGTCCCCCTGCATCGGGCCGATAGATCAGCACATGGATATCTTCAGCCTCATCGGACTCCTGCTGGCACTGGTCGCGCTGGTCGGTGGCAGCATCCTCAAGGGCGCGGGCCTGTCGTCGCTGTGGTCGTCGGCGGCCTTCGTCATCGTGATCCTCGGCACTATCGCCGCGATCCTGGTGCATACGCCGCCGCCGGTGTTCAAGCGCGCCCTGTCGATCGCCCGCTGGGTGATCCGCCCGCCGGGCAACGACGGCGAGGCGCTGATCGCGGAGATCGTCGACTGGAGCAACATCGCCCGCAAGCAGGGCCTGCTGGGTCTGGAGCCGCTGGTCAACCAGCAGGACGACCCGTTCCTGAAGAAGGGCCTGCAGATGCTGGTCGACGGCGTGGAGCCGGAAGCGATCCGGCACATGATGGAGATCGACCTCAACGGTCAGGAACACCAGGACCTGGCGGCCGCGAAGGTCTTCGAGGCCATGGGCATCTATGCGCCCACGCTGGGCATCATCGGCGCGGTGTTCGGCCTGATCGCAGTGATGAAGAACCTGGCCGATCCCAGCAAGCTGGGCCACGGCATCGCCGCCGCGTTCACCGCGACCATCTACGGCATCGCCTCGGCCAACCTGTTCTTCCTGCCCATCGCCAGCAAGCTCAAGAGCGTGATCGGCGGGCGCAGCCGCGAGCAGGAAATGATCATCGAAGGCCTGATCGCCATCGCGCAGGGCGAGAATCCGCGCAACATCGAGGCCAAGCTGGCCGGCTTCCTGCACTGAGCCGGGGCGACCATGGCACGGCAGCACAAGCACGAGGAACATGCCAACCATGAGGCCTGGGCGATCCCCTACGCCGACCTCATGACCCTGCTGCTCGCCTTCTTCGTGGTGATGTATGCCATCTCCACCGTCAACGAGGGCAAGTACCGGGTGATGGCCGACGCACTGACGGCGGCCTTCGGCGGCGCGCCGCGCACGATCAATCCGGTGCAGGTGGGCAACCACCAGCTGCAGGGCGCGGACTTCGACCGCCCCTCGCCCATCAAGTCGGGGGCCAAGCAGGGCCCGTCCGCACCCTCGCCCTCGCCCAACGTCACCCTGCTGGCGGCGATGGCCTCGCAGATGAACATGTCGCTGGACGCCAAGGGCCTGCAGAGCGCCCAGGGCGAACTCAAGCGCATCGCCGACGACCTGGAGCGCGCGCTGGCGCCGCTGATCGACGAGAAGCTGGTCACCATCAAGCGTTCCACGCTGTGGCTGGAAGTACAGATCAACAGCGACATCCTGTTCGCCACCGGCTCGGCCACCCTGGACCCGAAGGCCCAGGAAACCGTCGGCAAGCTCGCAACGGTGCTGGCCGGCGTGCCCAACTCGGTGCGGGTGGAGGGCTACACCGACGACCGCCCGATCCGTACCGCGCAGTTCCCCTCCAACTGGGAACTGTCGTCCGCGCGCGCCGCCAGCGTGGTCCACCTGTTCGTCCGCGACGGAATCCCGCCGGAGCGGCTGGCCATGATCGGCTACGGCGAGTTCCGGCCGATCGCCGACAACGCCAGCGATGAAGGCCGCAACGCCAACCGCCGCGTGCTGCTGATCATCCTGGCCAGCCCGGGCGCTCCGGCACCGGAATTGCATGTAGGGGGAGAAGCCGTGGCGCCGCCGTCAGTGATCTCGCTGCCGCCGCTGCCGGCCCATGCCGCGACCTCCATGCCCGGAGCGCCGCCGGCGCCCCAGGTCCATGAAGGAGTCCAGTGATGCGCGTGTGGGCAATCGCCAACCAGAAGGGAGGCGTCGGCAAGACCACCACCACCCTCGCCCTCGGGCGCGGCCTGGCCATGCGCGGCCATCGCGTGCTGCTGGTCGATCTGGACCCGCACGCCTCGCTGACGCGTGCGTTCGGCGTGGCCACCGACCCGCAGCCGGCCGGCGTGCTGGACCTGTTCGACGAGCAGCCGCCCGCCCTGGCCACCCTGGCGCGCGCGACCGAGATCGAGAACCTGTCCTTCATCGCCGCGCAGACTCCGCTGGCCACGCTGGAGCGCCGCAGCGCCACCCAGCCCGGCCTTGGCCTGGCGCTGTCGAACGCACTGGCGCGCGGCGGCCATGCCTGGGACTTCGTGCTGTTCGACTGCCCGCCCACGCTGGGCCTGCTGATGGTCAACGCGCTGGCCGCGGCCGACCACGTCATCATTCCCACGCAGACCGAGCCGCTGGCGCTGCACGGGCTGAAGGGCATGTGCCGCACCGCGGACATGATCCAGCGCTCGCGCCATCGCGTGCTGCCGGTGTCGATCCTGCCCACGCTGTACGACAAGCGCACGCGCACCGGCGCGGACACGCTGAAGGCGATGCAGGACGAATACGGCGAACGCGTCTGGAACGACGCCATTCCCAACGACACCCGCATCTGCAGCGTCGACGCGCTGACGCGCTCCAGCCCCGCCGCGCAGTACCCGGGCCGTGGCCTGTCCGCCTACCGGCGCGCGCTGGACTGGCTGCTGCTGACCGAAGCGCGCGATACGGAGCAGGCCGCATGAACACGCCGGCCGCCCTGGACGACTACCTGCTCGACCTGCTCGGCGATGCGGCCGCGCCGGCGGCCACCCCATCGACGCCCCACGTCGTGGCGGTCGCGACGATCGATGCCGTTGCGCACCAGAACGACGCCACAGCGGCCGAGCCCCCCGTTGTCGACGCCACGCCATCAGCGCCGGTCCTCGCCGTGGCACCGATCCGCGCCGGCAGCGAAGCCGACCTGATCAGCGACGACGAGTTCGAGGCCCTGCTCGACCAGTTGCATGGCGACGGCGTGCCGACCTCTGTCGTGGCCCCGCCCGTTGCGGAACCGGCGGTCCCGCCTCCCGTCGCTGCGGCGCCGGCACTGGCCGTCGCGCCCGTGCGCGCCGGTGCGGAAGCGGATGTGATCGGCGACGAAGAGTTCGAAGCCCTGCTGGACGAACTGCATGGCGGCGCCGCACCGACCTCGCGCGTGGCGACCCCCTCTGTTCCCCCGACCACGCCGCCCGCGCCGACGGTCGCGCCCGCTGCGCCGCGCGCGCTCGCGCCCCTGCCCGCCACGCCGTACCTGCTGGCCACGCCACCGGATACCGGCGAGCGCCGTCGCGCCACCGAGCGCAAGACGCGCTGGCTGCGCCTGCGCTGCGACCAGCAGCACTACGCACTGGAGCTGCTCAAGGTGCAGGAAGTGGTGCGCCCCGCCACCCTGCTGCCGCTGCGCGGTGCCGCACCGCACATGCTGGGGGTGATGAACCTGCGCGGCCAGGTGGTGCCGGTGATCGACCTGGGCCTGTACCTGGGCCGGCGCGCGATCGAATCCGACGCCGCCACCCGCATCGTCGTGCTCGAAGAACACGGCGAAACCCTGGGCCTGCGCGTCACCGCGGTGGAGGACGTGGCCAACCTCGCCGACCAGCAGATCGAGTCGCCCGACAACGCGCGCGTCGGCCGCATGTCCAATCCGCTGTTCCGCGGCGTGGCACGCCTCAACGAATGCGCGGTGATCCTGCTGGATGCGTCGCGGATCCTGCAATGAGGCGAGATGCGAGCGGAGAGAAGCGAGGAGTGAGCGAAAGCACGCTCGGCCTCTGCTCACTCCTCACTTCTCTCCACTCACTCCTGCCTTTCCCGAAATCCATCACACATTCACATTCATCGCTCAAGACCGGCCATGTCGCGCCGATACTCGACTAGAGCCGCATTTCCGGAGACACGATGAGCGCTGTGCCCCTGGGTGACGACCTCGGTATCGAGGCCGCCACCGACCTCAAGCAGCACCTGGCCCCGCATGTCGCGCAGCCGGGACCGCTGGTGCTCGACGCCGGCACCGTACAACGGGTGCATACCGCCAGCCTGCAAGTGCTGTGCAGCTTCGTGCGCCAGCGCGAGCAGGCCGGCCTGGCCACCGATTTCAGTGCGGTCAGCCAGAGCTTCCGCGACGCCGCGCGCCTGCTGGGCCTGGCGCCGCAGCTGGGTCTGGCCCACGACAACGAACACAACACGCAACAAGTGGAGAACGCCGCATGAGCGCACGCATTCTGGTAGTGGACGATTCGGCCTCGATGCGACAGATGGTCGCCTTCGCCCTCAGCTCGGCGGGTTTCTCGGTGGATGAAGCCGAAGATGGCCAGGTGGCGCTGGGGCGCGCGCAGGGGCAGAAGTTCAACGCCGTCGTCACCGACGTCAACATGCCCAACATGGACGGCATCTCGCTGATCCGGGCGCTGCGCGGCCTGCCGGACTACAAGTTCACGCCCATGCTGATGCTGACCACCGAGTCGGCCGCCGACAAGAAGGCCGAGGGCAAGGCCGCCGGCGCCACCGGCTGGCTGGTCAAGCCGTTCAACCCGGAACAACTGGTCGCCACCGTCCAGAAAGTCCTGGGCTGATCCTCCTCCCTCCCCGCTCCGCCTCCCTTACGACCGCACCAGGGCATCGTCGCCATGAACATGGACATGCAGCGCTTCCACGCCACGTTCTTCGAAGAAAGCCGTGAAGGGCTGGAGGCGATGGAAGCCGGGCTGCTGTCGCTGGAACAGGGCAGCCGCGACGGCGACCTGATCAACTCGATCTTCCGCGCGGCCCACTCGATCAAGGGCGGGTCGGCCACGTTCGGCTTCGATGCCATCGCCGGCCTGACCCATGTGCTGGAGACGCTGCTGGACGAACTGCGCGCCGGCCAGCGCGCCGTCAGCCCGCCCGCGGTCGACGCCATGCTGGCCTCGGTCGATGTGCTGCGCGCCCTGCTGGCCGAAGCCGAACACGGCACGCTGGCCGATCCCGCCGCCGTGCAGGCCATCAAGGACCGCCTCAACGCGGTGCTGTCCGGCCAGGAAGCGCCCGCCGCTCCGCCGGCCGCCGCGGCCACGAAGACCGACGACACGCCGGAAGGCTGGAAGATCGGCTTCACGCCCGCACCGTCGCTGTTCATGAGCGGCAACGACCCGCTGCGCATCCTGCGCGAACTGGAACACCTGGGCCCGCTGGAAATCGCCTGCCGCATGGAACGCCTGCCCGGCTTCGAGCAGATCGATCCGCTGGAAGCCTACCTAGCCTGGGACCTGGGCCTGATCGGCAAGGTGCCGCGCAGCGCGGTGGACGATGTGTTCGCCTGGGTGGTCGACGACTGCGAGCTGGACATCCAGCCCATGCAGCGCAACGCCGTGCCGGTCGACGCCGTCGCCGTGGCCGCGCAGCCCGCGACGGCGGTGGTCGCCAGCGGCACGCAGGCGCCTGCCACGGCCGCCGCGCCGGCGGCCAACGATGCCGCCGAAACCTCCATCCGCGTCAGCGTCGACAAGATCGACGGCCTGATCAACCTGGTCGGCGAACTGGTCATCACCCAGGCCATGCTGAAGCAGGTCTCCGGCATGCTCGACCAGGCCCAGTGCGAACGCCTGTTCGCCGGCCTGGACCTGCTGGAGCGCAACACCCGCGACCTGCAGGAAGCCGTCATTGGCGTGCGCATGCTGCCGGTGGATGCCGTGTTCCGCCGCTTCCCGCGCCTGGTCCGCGACCTGTCCGCGCGCCTGGGCAAGCAGGTGCGCCTGCGCACCATCGGCGAAGGCACGGAGCTGGACAAGGGCCTGATCGAACGCATCGCCGATCCGCTGGTGCACCTGGTCCGCAACTCGATCGACCATGGCCTGGAAATGCCCGACGTGCGCGCGCAGGCGGGCAAGGACGAGACCGGCACCATCACCCTGGCGGCTTCGCACCAGGGCGGCCACATCGTCATCGAAGTCAGCGACGACGGCCGCGGCCTGAATCGCGAACGCATCCTCGCCAAGGCCGCCGAGCGTGGCCTGGCCGTACCCGAGAACCCCACCGACGCGCAGGTCTGGGACCTGATCTTCCAGCCCGGCTTCTCCACCGCCGAAGCGGTCACCGACCTGTCCGGTCGCGGCGTGGGCATGGACGTGGTCCGCCGCAACATCCAGGCGCTGGGTGGCGAAGTGCAGCTGGAAAGCGCCGCCGGCCACGGTACCCGCGTGGTGATCCGCCTGCCGCTGACGCTGGCCATCCTCGACGGCATGGCCGTCTCGGTCGGCGACGAAACCCTGATCCTGCCGCTCACCTACGTGCTGGAAGCGCTGCAGCCGCAGGCCGAGGACGTGCGCACCGTCGGCGGCGACGGCCGCGTGCTGCGCGTGCGCGGCGAATACCTGCCGATCGTCGCGCTGAACGAGTATTACCGCTACGGCGACAACCGCAATGCCGAACAGCTGGTCGTGGTAGTGGAAGCCGATGGCCAGAAGCTCGCGCTGGAAGTCGACGAACTGATCGGCCAGCAGCAGGTCGTGGTGAAGAACCTCGAGAACAACTACCGCCGCATCGACGGCATCTCCGGCGCCACCATCCTGGGCGACGGGCGGGTGGCGCTCATCGTCGACGTGGGTGGCCTGGTCCGCGCCCGCCGGATGCAGCAGGCGGCCTGATCGTCCCTCGCATGCCCGCGCCATCGCGCCCTCCGTATGGATGGCGCCCGGCGGTGCACGCCTCTACCCTACTGGTAAACGCATGAAGTACATCCTCTCCAGCCTCGCCCTCTCCCTTCTCGCCGTGCATGCAGGCGCCCGCGCCGACGACGGCGAGGCCAAGCTCGCCGCCTGGCCGCCGAAGATCACGTTCGCCGGCGGCACCGAGCTGAGCCTGGGCGGCAACCTGCAATACGACGCCGCCACGTTCTCGGGCGAAGGCTATGCCGGTGTTGCGCTGGAGGACGACGACGCCTGGCGTCGCCAGGAGATCGGCCTGACCCTGCGTCGCAAGGGCGTGTACGACTTCGGTGCGACCTTCGACTTCCAGGCCAAGACCTGGAGCGACGTCGCCCTGCGCCTGGAGACCAAGGCCCTGTTCGGTCGCGATGCCGGCAAGCTGCGGATCGGGCAGATGAAACTGCCGCTGGGCTTCGAGGGCAACACCGGGACCCGCCACGTATCGATGATGGAACCGTCGCTACCCACGCAGGCGTTCTACCAGGGACGTCGCAGCGGCATCGACTGGGCGTTCGAGCGTGAGCGTTACATCGCCAACGTCGGCTACTTCTTCGAGTCCGACCTGCAGGGCAACAACAAGGGCGACACCGCCGCCTTCCGCCTGGCGTGGACGCCGCGCAAGGCCGCGGGCGACGTGCTGCACCTGGGCATCGCCGCGGCGCAGGAGCGTCCCGACAGCGAGGTCAACGGCCTGGGCGTGACCGTGCATCCCAGCGTGCGCTGGCGTGCCAAGCCGGAAGCCACGCTCACGCCCTACCGCTTCGTGGACAGCGGCACGCTCAGTCGCGTGGACCGCATCGACCGCACCGGCCTGGAAGCGCTCTGGATCCGCGGCCCCTGGTCGCTGCAGGGCGAGTATCTGCGGCAGAAGACCACCCGCGAGCTCGGCCTGCCCTCCTACTCGGCGGACGGCGGCTATGTGCTCGCCAGTTGGCTGGTGACCGGCGAATCGCGCGGCTACAGCGGCGGCAACGTCACCAACCCCAAGCCAAAGGGCCACTACGGCGCCGTGGAACTGCTGGCCCGCTACAGCCGCATCGACCTGGACAGCGACGGCATCGCCGGCGGCCGCGAACACAACTGGACGCTGGGCGCCAACTGGTACATCACGCCGTACTTCAAGTTCCAGGCCAACTACGTGAAGAGCGATGCGACGCGCGGCGCGCTTTCCGCCGACCCGTCCGTGTTCCAGCTACGCGCGCAGATGCATTTCTGACCCTGCACGCCGCCTCGCCCGCGCAGCCGGTCACGGTCTGCGCGGGCATTCGGTCGACCCGCAGGTAAGCGCGCTTACCGTTCCGCCGAGCGGTCATTCAGAACTGTCACATTCCGCCGTTACTCCGGAACAGACATCGCAACACGGGCATGGACCGCCACTGCTTTCCCTGATGCGCTGGTCCCACCCACTGAACGCTATCGAGATCGACTTCATGTTCAAGCACCTCAAGATCGGAAAACGCCTGGCCATCGGCTTCGCCGTCCTCGTCCTGCTCATTGTCGTGACGGGCGCCTTCTCCGCGCAGCGGATGGGCGTGGCGCAGGACGTCGTGGTCGAGATCACCAACAAGGAGGTGCCTGCCATCCGCGATCTGGGACGCATGGCCACGATGCTGGCCGAGTACCGCGTCAGCGAACGCGGCCTCGTCGCCGGCTATCAGGACCCGGAGAAAGTCGCCGAATACACCAGCGAGCTGGTCGCCGGAGCCAAGGCCTTCGACGATCTCTCGAAAGCGTACGGCGCCACCATCACCGACCCGCAACAGAAAGCGCTGTACCAGCAGATGCTGGCCAAGTCCGCGCTCTATTTCGACAACAGCCGCCTGCTGATCGAATCGGTCAAGGTCGGCGACCTGACGCCCGCCAGTGGCGCGGCCGACCTGCGCCAGGCCACCGCTGATGCCGTCGCCGTAATGCTGGACGACAAGATGAAGGTGCTGGACGAAGCCGTTGCGGCCCAGCAGGCCGGCTATGCCAACAACCTCCGCGCCATCGGCCTGCTGGTGGCGGTGGCGCTGATGCTGGCCATCGCAGCCGCGGTCCTCATCACCCGCTCGATCGTGCGTCCGATGGCCGAGGTCGCGAGCGTCGCCGACGCCGTCGCGCGTGGCCAGCTGGACCGCCAGATCGTCATCGATGACCGCAGCGAGCTGGGCGACCTGCTGGGCTCCATGCAGCGCATGCAGACGCAGGTGAAGGCGGTCATCGCCGCACAGGGCGAGATGGCGGCACGCCACGACGAAGGCCGGATCAGCTACCGGATCGACGACAGCGCGTTCCCGGGCGAGTACGGCCGCATGGTGCGCGAGACCAATGCCCTGGTGGCCCAGCACATCGGCGTGAAAATGCGCGCGGTGGAAGTGATGCGCCATTACGCGGTCGGCGACCTGTCGATGGACATGGAGCGCCTGCCCGGCGAGAAGGCCCTCATCACCGAGGCGATGGACATGTGCAAGACCAACCTGTCGGCGATCAATGGCGAGATCAAGCGCCTGGCCGCCGCCGCCGCCGCGGGCGACTTCACCCACCGCGGCGATGTCGACAAGTACCAGCACGATTTCCGCGACATGGTGGAAGGCCTCAACCGCCTGATGGAGACCACCGACAACAACCTGGCCGACGTGTCGGAGCTGCTGCAGGCCATCGCCCGCGGCGACCTGACCGCGCGCATGGAAGGCGACTTCCACGGTGTGTTCGCCACCATGCGCGACGATGCCAATGCGACGGTGGCCCAGCTGACCGACATCGTTGGCCGCATCCAGGATGCCTCCACCTCCATCAACACCGCCGCCGGCGAGATCGCTTCCGGCAACAGCGACCTGTCGCGCCGTACCGAGCAGCAGGCCGCCAACCTGGAAGAAACCGCCGCCTCCATGGAGGAACTGACCTCCACCGTGCGGCAGAACGCCGAATCGGCCCGCCAGGCCAACCAGCTGGCCCAGGGTGCCGCGGGCGTCGCTTCGCAGGGCGGCGAGGTCGTCGGCAAGGTGGTCACCACCATGTCCGACATCGAACAGTCGTCCAAGAAGATCGCCGAGATCATCTCCGTCATCGATGGCATCGCCTTCCAGACCAACATCCTGGCGCTCAACGCCGCGGTGGAAGCCGCGCGCGCCGGGGAGCAGGGTCGCGGCTTCGCCGTGGTGGCGTCTGAGGTGCGTACCCTCGCCCAGCGTTCGGCCAATGCGGCCAAGGAGATCAAGGACCTGATCGAAAACTCGGTGGGCAAGGTCGCCGATGGTTCGGCACTGGTGCACCAGGCCGGCGCAACGATGGGCGAGATCGTGGCCAGCGTGCAGCGCGTGACCGACATCATGGCCGAGATCAGTGCAGCCTCGCAGGAGCAGTCGGCGGGCATCGAGCAGGTCAACCAGACCATCACCCAGATGGACGAAGCCACGCAGCAGAACGCCGCGTTGGTGGAGGAAGCCACTGCCGCCGCACGCAGCATGGAGGAACAGGCGCAGGCACTGAGCGAGTCCGTCGCCGTGTTCAAGCTGCAGGCCGCGTCCAGCCAGCCGGCGCGCACGCCCGCCTCAGCCGCGAAGCCGGCCACGCCGCCGCGCGTCTCGCCCATGCCACAGGCCGTCATTCGCAAGCCGGTGGCACGCAAGCCAGAACCTGCCCTCGCCGACGGCGACTGGCAGGAGTTCTGAGCAGGCCATAACGCAACTCCGCGATGGGCGACACCCGACATCGGGGAAGGCGATTGCCTTCCCCGATCTCACATTAGCGGCAGATGTGACCGCTTTCGCTTAAGCGCGATCCAGAAGAGTCGATACCTAAAGCGCAACCGGACTGCTTCCGGTGAACGCAGGCGCGACGTCACGCCGCGATGTGCCTCCTCACATCCGACCCGTCATGCCCAGACGCGGCCAGCATCATTCCACACCATGATCAAGAGAAACCCCATGAAAACCAGACACCGCCTGATCGCAACCGCGATCGTGCTCGGGTGCACGCAGAATGCGGTCGCACAGGAACGCGAGCAGATGTTCAAGCTGAGTGGCTTCGGCACCCTGGGCGTAGCCCATTCCACCGAAGACCAGGCCGACGTCACGCCGGATTTCCAGTCCGAAGAAGGCGTGGGAGCGAGCAACAGCACGTCGGCGCGCCTGGATTCCCGCGTCGCCCTGCAGGTCGATGCGACCTTCACCGACGATTTCACCGGCGTCCTGCAAGCCGTCAGCGAGTATGCCGTCACCGCCTCGTATCGCCCCGAGATCTCGCTGGCCCACGTGAAGTACCGCTTCTCCCCGTCTTTCAGTGCGCGCCTCGGCCGCATCACCGCACCGCTCTACATGCTGTCGGAGTACCAGCGCGTGGGCTATGCCGTGCCGTGGGTGCGGCCGCCCCATGAGGTCTACAACTACCTGCTGCCCATGGACGGCATCGAGGGCCAATACACGCTGATCGCAGGCGACACCGTCGTGGGCGTGCAGGCGTTCTACGGAAGGATCGATTCGGAAAAGGCTGAAGTCACCGCCATGCGCGGGATCGGCGTCCAGGTGGACCGCGGCGCCTCCACGTTCCGGGCCAGCCACATCCGTGGCCGCGTCTCCTACGTGACGCCCTCCATCAACCAGCTCTTCGATACCTACGGCTCGTTGCCGATCCCGCAGCTGGTCGCCGCTGCCGATCGCCTCGACCCGCGTGGCACCGACGGGAGCTTCAGCGGCATGGGCTACAGCTATGACCCCGGCGCCTGGTTCGTGCGGGCCGAGGCGATCCAGGCGGACTACACCCCGTCCCTGAGCGGCAAGACCACGTCGGGCTATGTCAGTGGCGGCATCCGCAAGGGTGCCTGGACCCCTTGGGTGACGTTCGCGCACGTGGAGACCAGCGGACTCGAGCCGCCGGGCGCCCTCGACCCCATCGGGCTGCTCAACATGGCCGTGCTTTCGAACAACAACAGCCGCCACAGCTACACGGTCGGCGTACGCTGGGACGTGCACGACAACGTGGCGCTCAAGTTGCAGGGCAGTCGTATCGAGAATCACGCCGGTTCCTTCGGTGGGTTGGGCAACGTGCAGCCGGGCTTCGAGCCGGGCCGCGGCTACAACCTGATTTCGGCATCCGTCGATTTCGTGTTCTGACCGGAGCCCGACCATGTACATGTCTCCTATCAAGAACGCGCTCCTCGCCACTGCCCTGATGTCCGTCTGTGCCCTGGCTCATGCGGGGGTGGTGGTGGTCGTGTCGGCCAAGAGCGATGTCGGTGCCCTGACCCAGGCCCAGGTCTCGCAGATCTTCCTTGCCAAGTCGCTGGCCCTGCCGGGAGGCGGCACCGCGGTACCGATCGACCAGGACGAAGGTTCCGCCGTGCGCAACGCCTTCTACCGCCAGGTCACCGGAAAGGATGCCGCACAGATGAAAGCGTACTGGTCCCAGCTGATGTTCACCGGGAAAGCCCAGAAGCCGAAGAAAGTGGCGGGCGACGATGCGGTGAAGAAGGCGGTCGCCGCTACCCCCGGCGCCATCGGCTACATCGACGCTGCTGCGGTCGATGCCAGCGTCAAAGTGGTCCTCAAGCCCTAGCCCGCATGGCGATGCCGCTTGCCGCGGCATCGCCGGCGCCAACCGAGCACTGACATGAAACGCCTTCTTGCCCTGCCCCTCTTCTGGAAGCTGCTGGCCCCTGCAGGCCTTTCGATTCTCTGCCTGCTGGCCTACCTGGCTTTCAGCACCTCCGTCTTCAAGCAAAACAACCAGCGCCTTCAGGCGGTACGCGACGTCCATTTTCCGGTGCTGGACGCGATGACGCGCAACGTCGCCGCGCTGGATGACGTGATCAACGGCCTGAACGGTGCGGCGGCGGCCGGCGACGCCGACATGCTGCAGGCGACCCGTGCCGAGGCCGAACGCATCACCGCCACTTATGCCAGGCTGCAGAAGCTAGATCCCGAGCAGGCAGCCGCCCTGGGCGATCTGCGCAAGGAATTCGATGCGTACTACACGATCGCGTATTCGGTTGCGGAAGACTTCGTCAAGCAGAATCCCGACGTCGATCCCGACAAGGTCACCCGCATGGCGGAAGCTCTGGAGACCTACCGCACGCACCTGACCTCGACCCAGAAGCAGGTCGACCAGCGCTTCAGGCGGACCGTACAGACCGCCATGGACAACTCCGATCGCGCCATGCTCACCGGCATGATCCTTGGCCTGGCGGCGATCCTGGCATGTGTCGGTTTCGGCCTGTTGATGGCACGCGCCATCAGCCGCCCCCTGAAGCACGCCATCGATGTGGCACGCGGAGTGGCTGCGGGCGATCTGGACATGGACATCCACGTCGAGCGGGAGGATGAGGGCGGAAAGCTGCTGCTCGCGATGCGGGACATGCAGCGGCAACTCCAGGCCGTCATCTCCGCCCAACGGGAAATGGCGGGCCAGCATGAAGCGGGCATGATCAGCTACCGGATGGACGAAGCGTCCTTTCCCGGCGATTACGGCGTGATGGTGCGCGAGACGAATGCGCTGGTCGCCGCGCATATCGCCGTCAAGATGCGTCTGGTGGACGTGATGCAGCGCTACGCCGCCGGCGACCTGTCGGTCGACATGGATCGCCTTCCCGGCGAGATGGCGGTGCTCACCCAGGCCATGGACGCGACCAAGGCCAACCTGTCGGCCATCAACGGCGAGATCAAGCGCCTGGCGATGGCGGCCTCGTCGGGCGACTTCAGCCAGCGCGGCGATGTGGACAATTACCAGTACGATTTCCGCGACATGATCGACGGTCTGAACCAGCTGATGGAGACGACCGACGGGAACCTGGCCGAGGTGTCGGAACTGCTGCAGGCCATCGCCCGCGGCGACCTGACCGCCCGCATGGAAGGCGACTTCCACGGCGTGTTCGCCAGCATGCGTGACGATGCCAATGCGACGGTGGCCCAGCTGACCGACATCGTCGGCCGCATCCAGGACGCTTCCACCTCCATCAACACCGCTGCTGGCGAGATTGCTTCCGGCAACAGCGACCTGTCGCGCCGTACCGAGCAGCAGGCCGCCAACCTGGAAGAAACCGCCGCCTCCATGGAGGAACTGACCTCCACCGTGCGGCAGAACGCGGAAAGCGCGCGCCAGGCCAACCAGCTGGCGCAGGGCGCCGCCGGCGTCGCTTCGCAGGGCGGTGAAGTCGTCGGCAAGGTCGTCACGACGATGCGCGACATCGAGCAGTCGTCCAAGAAGATCGCCGACATCATCTCGGTCATCGACGGCATCGCCTTCCAGACCAACATCCTGGCGCTCAACGCCGCGGTGGAAGCCGCGCGCGCCGGCGAACAGGGCCGCGGCTTCGCGGTGGTCGCGAGCGAAGTGCGCACCCTCGCCCAGCGTTCGGCCAACGCGGCCAAGGAGATCAAGGGCCTGATCGAAAACTCGGTGAGCAAGGTGGCCGATGGCTCCGCCCTGGTGCACCAGGCCGGCGCCACCATGGGCGAGATCGTGGCCAGCGTGCAGCGCGTGACCGACATCATGGCCGAGATCTCCGCTGCTTCGCAGGAACAGAGCGCGGGCATCGAACAGGTGAACCAGACCATCGTGCAGATGGACGAGACCACCCAGCAGAACGCCGCACTGGTGGAGGAAGCCACCGCCGCCGCGCGCAGCATGGAGGAACAGGCACATGCGCTGGCCGAGTCCGTCGCCGTGTTCAAGCTCCACGGCACGGCCGGCGCGCCGGTCCGCAAGCCCGCTGGCGTCGCCACCTCCACGCGCACCGTATCCACGCCCAAGGCCGGGGTCCGCAAGCCGGAACCGGCCCTCGCCGAGGGCGACTGGCAGGAGTTCTGAACCCTGCGGTGGGGACATGCAGTCCGCGTACGGCCCGGTCGATCCGGGCCGTGCGCATGCAGGCACCAGGCCAATAGGCGCGCAATGCGCCTCTGCCGGGCCTGCCTGCGCCCCACGCGTCGGATCGTGATCGAAGACCGTCCTCTGTCGATCACGCGTGCCGGACGAAACCCAGGCACTCTGCAACCGCGCCAACGTCGCTAAAGATCATGCGACGCACGCCGATACGGTCTGTGACGCCTTCCGCCGGGCCTGCTGCCCCACGCCGACCGTATGACCGAGCCCACCGACTCCCCCCTGGCCGAGCCGATCCGGTACGAGGATGAGGAGAAGTACCTGGTGCGCAACGGACACGAGATCCGGCGCATCCTCCAGGCCCTCATCGAGCGGCGCGCCCTGGTGAGCGGCTGCGCCATGCCGCGCAACCACACCTTTCCGACCTCCATCGTCGAAGTCCTGGACGATGACGACGCGGTCCTGATCGACGGCAGCGCCAGCGAGACCATCAACCGCAGCATCGAGGACGCGACCCACGTCACCTGCGTGTCCCGGCTGGACCGCATCCACGTGCAGTTCCGCCTGCAAGGGTTGGTACGCCTGCACCACGAAGGACAGGTCGCCTTCCGCGCCGACCTGCCGGAGACCCTGCTACGCCTGCAGCGACGCGAGTACTACCGGTTGCAGGTGCCGGTCACTCAACCGCTGGAATGCGCCATCCCCCAGCACCATCCCGATGGCGAGACCACCTACGAGCGCTACCGCGTGCTCGACATCAGCGGCGGCGGTATCGCCCTGGCGGTACAGGCGGAGAATCCCACGCTGCGGCCTTACCGCGAGTTTCCGGACTGCCTGCTTTACCTGCCCGACGGCGGCCCCCTGAGCCTGCGCCTGATGGTGAAGAGCCTGCACAGCCAGCTCAACCAGAACGGAACGGAAAGCTGGCGCGCCGGCTGCCAGTTCACCGACTTGCCTCGCGGCGCCGACGCGCTGATCCAGCGCTATATCTTCCGACTGGAACGCCAGCGCAGCGCCCGCGAGCGCGGCGCCGCGTGATGCACGTCGGTTTTCGTGTCGCAGCCCTTCATGTCACACGTTTCCGCACTCAACCTCGCCGCACGCCCGCCGATATCCCGCATGACTCCTGCAACACGGGCGTGACCGCCGCCAGCGGCCTCCCTTCCTGCAGGCGCTATCGCCGTATCGCTCAACCTGCACGAGGCCGCCATGTCATCCGCTCTTTCCCACTCCTCTTCCCGCAGCATCGCCACACGGGTGATGTACGGCGTCGCGCTCGTCGCGCTGCTGGCGTTCGGCGTTGCCGCCGCGGCCAGCTACCTGCGCAGCAGCCAGGCCCTGTTGACGGGCGCGCGCGCGACGATGGAAGGGCTGGCCAGCCTGGAGGCGCAGCGCATTTCGGGCGAACTCGGGCGCGCCTTCGACGGTAACGAGGCCCTGGCGCATGCGCTGCTCGCCCAGCGCGCCGGCGACGGCGTCAGCCGCGCGGCCGCCAGCGCCGTCATCAGGCGCCAGCTGGAGGCGCACCCCGAATGGGTCGGCGTGGGCACGCTGTGGGAACCCGACGCCTTCGACGGCCAGGACGCGGCGCATGTGGCGGCCGAGGGCCACGACGACACCGGCCGCTTCATGAGCTACTGGGCCTGGAGCGACGGCGCGCCGCTGCTGGAGGCCCTGCGCGATTACGAGGTGCCCGGTGCGGGCGATTGGTACCTGCGCCCACGCGAGCTGAAGCGCGCGGTCGTCGCCGAGCCCTACGTCTACAAGATCGCCGGCAAGGACGTGCTGATGACGACGCTGTCCACGCCCATCCTGGACGGTGACGAATACGTCGGCGTGATGACCGTGGACTTCGCCCTGCAATCGCTGCAGGAACGCATCGCCAAGCTCACCCCGATGGAGGCCGGCTTCGTCCGCCTGCTGACCCCCGCCGGCGTGGTGATCGGCGACCACGACGCGACCCTGCTCGGCAAGCCGTTCGCCGATCTCGACGCAGCCGGCCTGCTGAAGCAGATCGCCGCGGACAAGCCCGTGTTCCGCGAGGTGGAGGACGCCTCCGGCGAAGCGATGGTCGAAGCCTACGTGCCGCTGCAGATCGGCACGGCGGCGGAGCGTTTCGCGCTGGGCGTGGTGGTGCCGCGCGCGGTCCTGATGCGCGAAGCCCGTGCGGTGCTGTGGACGGTGGTCGCCGTGGGCGCACTGGGCGCGGCCCTGCTGTGCGGTGCGGTGTTCTGGCTGCTGCGTCGCCAGGTCAGTGTTCCGCTGGCAGGCGCTGCACGCGTGGCCGACGACATCGCCGGCGGCAAGCTGGACAGCGAGATCGGCGTGGGCCGCGACGACGAGGTCGGCACGCTGATGAAGGCGCTGCGCAGCATGCAGGGCCACCTGCGCGAGCGCATCGAGCGTGATCAGGCCATCGCGCGCGAAAGCCTGCGCATCCGCACCGCGCTGGAGGAGGTGACCACCAACGTCATGATCGCCGACGCCGACCGCACCATCGTCTACGCCAACCAGCCCCTGATGAGGATGCTGGCCGACGCCGAACAGGACCTGCGGCGCGACCTGCCGGCCTTCGACGTGCGCACCATGGTGGGCAGCAGCATCGACGTCTTCCACAAGAAGCCCGAGCACCAGTCGCGCATCCTGTCGCAGTTGCAGGGCACGCACCGCGCCCAGATCCATGTCGGCGGCCGCGTCATGCAGCTGATCATCAATCCGGTGACGGACAGCGACGGACAGCGCATCGGCTATGTGGTGGAGTGGGCCGACCGAACCGCCGAGGTGATGGTCGAGCAGGAAGTCACCCGCATCGTCCAGGCCGCGGTACAGGGCGACCTGAGCGGACGCATCGCCGAAACCGGCAAGCAGGGCTTCCTGCTGGCGCTGTCGCAGCAGCTGAACGGCCTGCTGGCGACGATCGCGGGGAGCGTGGACGCCGTGTCGGGCGTACTGCAGTCCCTGTCCCGCGGTGACCTGACCACCCGCATGGAAGGCGACTTCCACGGCGTGTTCGCCCGCATGCGCGACGATGCCAATGCGACGGTGGCCCAGCTGACCGACATCGTCGGCCGCATCCAGGATGCCTCCACCTCCATCAACACCGCCGCCGGCGAGATCGCGTCCGGCAACAGCGACCTGTCGCGCCGTACCGAGCAGCAGGCCGCCAACCTGGAAGAAACCGCCGCCTCCATGGAGGAACTGACCTCCACCGTGCGCCAGAACGCGGAAAGTGCCCGTCAGGCCAACCAGCTGGCCATCGGTGCCGCGGGTGTTGCCTCGCAGGGTGGCGAGGTCGTCGGCAAGGTCGTCACCACCATGACCGACATCGAACAGTCGTCCAAGAAGATCGCCGAGATCATCTCCGTCATCGACGGCATCGCCTTCCAGACCAACATCCTGGCGCTCAACGCCGCGGTGGAAGCCGCCCGCGCTGGCGAACAGGGCCGCGGCTTCGCGGTGGTCGCGAGCGAAGTGCGCACCCTCGCCCAGCGTTCGGCCAACGCGGCCAAGGAGATCAAGGACCTGATCGAAAACTCGGTGAGCAAGGTGGCCGACGGTTCGGCGCTGGTGCACCAGGCCGGCGCCACGATGGGCGAGATCGTCGCCAGCGTGCAGCGCGTGACCGACATCATGGCCGAGATCAGTGCCGCCTCGCAGGAGCAGTCGGCCGGCATCGAACAGGTCAACCAGACCATCGTGCAGATGGACGAGACCACCCAGCAGAACGCCGCGCTGGTGGAGGAAGCATCGGCCGCCGCGCGCAGCATGGAGGAGCAGGCCCAGGCCCTGAGCGAGGCCGTCGCCACCTTCAGGCTGGGCGAGCATGGACACGTGGCCCGGCTGGTCCAGGAGCGCGTGACCCGCATCGCGTCGGCGGCCTCGCCCCGCGCCGTGTCCGAACCCCGTCCCTACTGACCCTAAAGAAACCCTGCCCGGGGCCGATCTAGGCCTTGACCGGTTCCGCCCCGGGAACCCCTGCCCCTTTCCGGCTGCCACAGGAGCCCGATCAATGAGCGACAACAAGACCCAGGCCGCAGCGAGTGCGGACGAGTTCCTCAGCTTCACCCTGGGAGAAGAGCATTACGGCGTGGATATCCTCAAAGTCCAGGAAATCCGCGGCTACGACTCGGTCACCCGCCTGCCCGACGCCCCCGACTACATCAAGGGCGTGATCAACCTGCGCGGCACCATCGTGCCGGTCATCGATCTGCGCCTGAAGCTGCGCCTGAAGGAGGCCCGCTACGACGCCTTCACCGTGATGATCGTGCTGAATGTGGAGGACCGCGTGGTCGGCATCGTGGTGGACAGCGTGTCCGACGTGATCGCGCTCAATGCCGAACAGATCCGGCCCACGCCCGAATTCGGCGCCAGCGTCGATACCCGCTTCATCTCGGGCATCGGCACCGTGGACGACCGCATGCTGATCCTGCTGGACATCGAGACGCTGATCGACAGCGCCGACTTCGGCCAGCCGCTGCCGGAGCAGGTCGCGGCCTGACGTACCCCCGCGAACGGCATCCAGAGACCGTCGGCCGCAAGGCCGGCGGTCTTGTCGTTTCGGCCCCGGCGACGCGTGCCTACGCCTTTGGTCGCGTGAATGCGAGACGCACTGAAATTTCGGCTACACAGGCCGATATCGATCGGGAGGGCCATCGGCTGCCGCCTCCCGAACGCCCACGTACCGCGCCTGTCGCCAGAGATCTCCGCATGAACCTCAATGCCCGCCTCGCCCAGTCCCTTTCCCATCTTCCCCTCAAGCGCAAGTTCCTGATCCAGACGGCCCTGGTCGCCCTGGGCACCATCGCGCTGGCCGTCATCGCCGCACGCATGCAGTACCTGGACCTGACCGGCACGCGCCAGGAAGGACTGAAAGCGCAGACCGAGATGGCCCTGGGCGTGATCGAGGGTTACGCCGAGCAGGCGAAGCGCGGCGCGCTGGACGAAGACGAGGCCAAGGCGCGCGCGCTGGCCACGCTTTCCACGATGCAGGCCAACAAGGGCGTGGACTACTTCTTCGTGACCGACGAAGTCCCGACCATGCTGATGCACCCCACCCGCCCCGACCTGATCGGCAAGCCGCTGGACGATGTGCTCAGCCCGGACGGCAAGCGCATCTTCCCTGAATTCGTCCGCGTGGCGCAGGCCGGCGGCGGCCATGTCGATTACAGCTGGGCCAAGGCCGGCGAGGAAGATCCAGTGCCGAAGACCTCATATGCGGTGCTGTACCAGCCGTGGGGCTGGGTGATCGGCACCGGTGTCTACGTCGACGATACCCAGGCCCAGGCACTGCAGTTCACCTTCATCATGACCGTGGCCGGCGGCCTGCTGGTGCTGGTGAGCATGGCGATCGGCTGGGTGATCGGCCAGTCGGTGCTGGAACCGGTCTCGCGCGCGCTGGCTGCCATCAAGGGGGTTTCGCGCGGCGATCTGAGCGTGCGCACCGCCCACCATGGCCGGGACGAGGTCGGCCAGATGCTGAAGGCCACCGACGAGATGGTGCACATGCTGGAGCGCTTCTCGCACGAGACGCGCGACATGATCCGCCTGCATGCCGCCGAGGACATCAGCCACCGCATGCCGGAGGACTTCCCCGGCGTGTACGGCGAACTGGCCGGCGGCATCAATACCATGATGTTCGAACACCTGGATGCCTTCCGCGATGCGGTCGGTATCCTGGAACGCTACGCCAGCGGCGACCTGAGCCAGGACGCACGCCGCCTGCCCGGCACGCGCGCCTTCCTGCATGAAGCGATGGACGCGGCCAAGACGAGCCTGCTGGCGATCAACGGCGAGATCAAGCGCCTAGCCGCCGCCGCTGCTGCCGGCGACTTCACCGCACGCGGCGACGAGGCCGGCTTCCGCCACGATTTCCTGCACATGGTGCAGGGACTCAACGCGATGATGGCCACCAGCGACCGCAACCTGGCCGAACTGTCCGCCCTGCTGCGCGCCATCGCCGATGGCGACCTGACAGCGCGGATGGAAGGCGACTTCCACGGGGTGTTCGCCACCATGCGCGACGACGCCAATGCGACGGTGGCCCAGCTGACCGACATCGTCGGCCGCATCCAGGACGCCTCTACCTCCATCAACACCGCCGCCGGTGAGATCGCTTCCGGCAACAGCGACCTGTCGCGCCGTACCGAGCAGCAGGCCGCCAACCTGGAAGAAACCGCCGCCTCCATGGAGGAACTGACCTCCACCGTGCGCCAGAACGCGGAAAGCGCGCGCCAGGCCAACCAGCTGGCCATCGGTGCGGCGGGCGTCGCTTCGCAGGGCGGTGAGGTCGTCGGCAAGGTCGTCACCACCATGTCCGACATCGAACAGTCGTCCAAGAAGATCGCCGAGATCATCTCCGTCATCGACGGCATCGCCTTCCAGACCAACATCCTGGCGCTCAACGCCGCGGTAGAAGCCGCCCGCGCTGGCGAACAGGGTCGCGGCTTCGCGGTGGTGGCGAGTGAAGTGCGCACCCTCGCCCAGCGTTCGGCCAACGCGGCCAAGGAGATCAAGGACCTGATCGAGACCTCGGTGGGCAAGGTCGCCGATGGTTCCGCCCTGGTGCACCAGGCCGGCGCCACCATGGGCGAGATCGTGGCCAGTGTGCAGCGCGTGACCGACATCATGGCCGAGATTTCCGCTGCTTCGCAGGAACAGAGCGCGGGCATCGAACAGGTCAACCAGACCATCGTGCAGATGGACGAGGCCACCCAGCAGAACGCCGCCCTGGTGGAGGAAGCCTCGGCCGCCGCGCGCAGCATGGAAGAGCAGGCCCAGGCGCTAAGCGAATCGGTCTCGGTGTTCCGTACCCAGGCCACGGGCGCGTTCCGTCCCGTGCGTCATGCGAAGGCGGAACCAGGGGCGAACGATGTCCCGCCGGCCATCGCGTCCTTCGACGACATGATCGCGTCGCATCTGAAATGGAAACTGCGACTCAAGCAGCAACTGGGCGGCAAGGGGGAAGGTCTACATGCGACCGAAGTGGGCCACGATGCCCTGTGCCAGCTAGGTCGATGGCTGCAAAGTGCGCAGTCCAAGATCGGCCACTTGCCGGAATACGTTCGGCTGAAGGATCTGCATGCCCGCTTCCACCGCTGCGCCGCTGACGTCTTGCGCCTTCATAAGCAAGGCAGCCCTCGGGCGGAACGCGTGCTGGAAAGCGACTTTACCGTGCTGACACAGCAGACCGTGGCTGCGATTCGCGCGTTGAGAGGAGCCGCGCAGCCAGACTCGGACTCGGGGTCTGCCAGTCGTGCCCGATCCCGGACGGCCAACCGCCCGCTGCGCACGGTTCCGGAAGCAGTCCTCGCCGACGGCGACTGGCAGGAGTTCTGAGGCGGCGGACGCGCCGATGCGCCCCTCCCGTGACCGTGTTCAAGTAATCCGGATCCTGGTCGATATGTGACCAGAAGCCCCATCACCCCTGGCATCCGATGACCGTCGCACTCCCCACCCACGACGACGCCTTCTGTCGGACGCCCCCGCACCGCAAGGACACTGCATGCTCGGACGCACGCTGACCTCGCTGGCGCCCGGACGCGACGCACGGGCGACGACGGCGTCCTCGCAGGACAGTCTCTGGCAGGTGCTGGAGCAGTCCGTCGATGCCGCCTTCGTCGTCGATGCCCGCCATCGCGTGGTGCTGTTCAATCCGGCCGCGGAAGCGCTGTGGGGATGTCGCCGGGAGGACGTGCACGGCCTGCCGTTCACGCGCCTGCTGGCCGCCCCCCAGACCGCCGCCTCGCCCGAAGCGACCCTGGCGGCGCTGACCGGAAGTCACCGCGACGCGACCTTGCGACGCCCGGAGGGCAGCGAGATCGCCTGCTCGGTATCGATGTCCAGGATGGAAGTGGGCACGCACGCCTTCCACACGGCCTTCGTCCGCGACACCAGCGAACAGCAGCGCCAGCTGGCGCGCCTGCGCCAGCTGTCCATCGTGGTGGACAGCAGCGACAACGCGATCTTCATCAGTTCGGCCGACCGCGAAGTCGTCTACGTCAACAGCGGCTTCACCCGCATGCTGGGCTACCGGCTGGAGGAACTGCGCGGCATCCGACCCGCGCAACTGCTGTCCGGCCCGCACACCGACCCGTCGCTGGACGCAAGGATCAACCGCGCGATCTCCGCCGGTGAAGGCCTGCAGACCGAAGTGCTGCTGTACACCAAGTCCGGCCGGCCGCTCTGGCTGTCCGCCGCGATCAACCCCGTGCACGACGAGGACGGCGCGTTGCTGGGCCTGGTCAGCGTGCTGAGCGACATCACCCGCACCAAGATGCACCAGGTGCTGCACAACAAGGTGCTGGACGCGCTAGTGCACGAGTGGGCCGTGACCGACGTGATGACACTGATCTGCCGCGAGGTGGAGCACATCGCGCCTGAGCTGACCGTCTCCATCATCACCGTGGACAGCGAGGGGTTGATGCGCACGCTCGCCTCGCCCAGCCTGCCCGAAGCCTGGGCGCGCAAGATCGACGGCATGGCCATCGGCCCACGGTCGGGCGTCTGCGGCGCCGCCGCCTGGCGCGGCCGGGCGTTGCTGGTCAAAGACATCGCCAGCGACCCGCTGTGCGCGAACACACGCCACCTCACCTCCCCGCTGGGCCTGCGCGCCTGCTGGACGCATCCCATCAAGTCCAGCAGCGGGCGCGTGCTCGGTACCCTGTCGTTCTACTACCGCGAGAACCGCGGCCCCGACGAACTGCACGAGCGGCTTGCCGACACCTGCCTGCATCTGTGCTCGCTGACGCTGGAGCGCGAACAGACCAACGAACGCGTCCACCAGCTGGCCTTCTACGACACGCTGACCGGGCTGCCCAACCGCATCATGTTCAGCGCCAAGGCCGAGCAGGCACTGGCCAACGTCGCGCAGGCGAACGGCACGGCCGCCGTGCTGTTCATCGACCTGGACCGCTTCAAGCGGGTGAACGATGCACAGGGCCATGCGGCGGGCGATGGCCTGCTGCGCGACGTCGCCGCACGCCTGAGCGAGGAACTGGGCGGCATCAACATCGTCGGCCGCCAGGCCGGCGACGAATTCGTGGCGGTGCTGCCGATGTGCAGCGCCGAGCAGGCGGGCAGCGTGGCCGAGCGCCTGCTGGGCGCGATCGCCACGCCCACCGCCGCCGGCCTGATGACCCTGCACCCCAGCGCCAGCATCGGTGTGGCGATGTTCCCCGACGATGGTCGCGACATCGACCTGCTGGTCCGCCACGCGGACATGGCGATGTACCGTGCCAAGAGCGACGGCGGCGGCGGCTTCCGCTTCTTCAGCGTGGACATGAACCGCCTGGCGCAGGAACGCGTCTCGCTGGAAACCGCCCTGCGCGACGCCCTGCGCCTGGATCAGCTGCAGCTGCAATACCAGCCGCAGGTCGGGGGCGGGGACGAGCGGCAGCTGTACGGGGTGGAAGCGCTGTTGCGCTGGCACCACGCCGACCTGGGGGTGATCCCGCCCTCGCGCTTCGTTCCGGTGGCCGAGGAATGCGGCCTGATCGCCGAACTCAGTCTCTGGGTGCTGCGCCAGGCCTGCAAGCAGATGGCCGATTGGCGCCGCCGCGGCATCGACATCCCGCGCGTGTCGGTGAACATCTCCGCGATCAATTTCCGCGAACCCGCACTGTCGCTGCAGATCGCCGGCCTGCTGGACGAACACGGCCTGTCGCCGGACGACCTGACCCTGGAAATCACCGAAAGCGTGATGCTGGACCCGGACCCGGACGTGCTGGAGAACATCGAAGCCATCTACGTGCTGGGCGTGCGCCTGTCGCTGGACGACTTCGGCACCGGCTACTCCAGCCTCAGCCACCTGCATCGGCTTCCGATCAGCGAGCTTAAGCTGGACCAGAGCTTCGTGCGCGACATCGACACCAGCGCCATCGCGCGCACGCTGACCTCCTCGGTACTGCGCATCGGCGAGAGCCTGGGCATGAAAGTCGTCGCCGAAGGCGTGGAAACCGAGTCGCAGCACCGATTCCTGACCGAACAGCGCTTCCCCGTGCTACAGGGCTACCTGTTCTCGCCGCCGCTGCTGCCTGCCCCGCTCGAGCGCTGGCTGACCGAGCACCGCTATACCGCCGCGGTCGAGGCCGGCCCCGCGCCTGTGCACGCGGCCTGAAACGGCGCGTGGGGGCAAAGTGTGACCGACCGCCCATTCGGATGCATGCACGCGACAGGTGGGCGACATCACCTCAAGTTTTGTTAGGTGAAGCCGATTTCAGGCAGTGAGCCTTTACCCCTCCCTGCAAACCCGGAGCCACTGGAATGAAAATCGCATCCGCCCTGACCCTGTCCATCGCCGTCGTCGGCGCCGCCCTGCTGATGCCCGCCTCGCCGGCCAACAGCCAGTCGCAGGTCGACAACGCCATCCCGGCGGACATGGCCACCCGCTTCACCGGCAAGGCCGGCACCGTGTGCGGCAAGGTCGGCAAAGCGCGCTACGCGGAGAACACCGAAGGCACGCCGACCTTCCTGTACATGGGCGGCAGCTTCCCGCGCCACACCTTCACCGCGCGCATCCCGGGCGACGCCCGCGCCAAGTTCAAGCCGGCGCCGGAAGAACTGGAAGGCAAGGACGTGTGCGTGATCGGCACCATCGAGCGCGACAGCTCGCGCGCCGAGATCGTGGTCAATTCGCCCTCCAACCTGAAGCTGGCCACGATCCGCTGACCCGCTTCGCCGGCAGGGCGCACCGCCCTGCCATGTCCCGGTCGCATCTGAAGGCGGTGCAGCGAGCACCGCGGTAAAGGAAACAAATCCCATGCAGCGGATCAAGAACTCGAAACTGACCACGAAGATGATGCTGGCCTTCGGCGTGGTGCTCGCGCTGATGCTGGTCCAGGGCGTGACCGCCTTCACCGGCCTGAACTCCCTGAACGGCGCCACCACCACGGTCACCGGCGACGTCCTGCCTTCGGTCGAAGCCGCAGGCGAACTGCGCAGCATGATCAGCGAACTGCGCAGCACCTCGTACCGCCAGCACGTGCGCGCCAGCGACAGCGTCAAGGCCGAGGCCAAGGAGGAAGCCGCCAAGTCCGTGCAGCGGATCGAGAAGGCGATCAAGGACTACGCGCCGCTGATCAGCAACGCCGAGGAGAAGAAGGCCTACGACCTGTTCGTCAAGGAATGGGCGGCGGCCAAGAAGTCCTACGCCGACGTGCAGGAAATGGTCGACCTGGGCCTGGCCGACGACGCCGTGGACACCTTCATCGGCGACACCCGCGACCAGCACCGCAAGGCCTCCGCCGCCCTGGGCGCGTTGATCGCGGTGGTGAACGCGGAAGCCAAGGTCGCCAGCGAGGACGCGGACAGCACTTTCGCCGCATCCAACACCCTGATGATCGTCATGCTGCTGATCGGCATCCTCGGCGGCCTGGCGCTGGCGTGGTTCTTCGCCCGCGCCATCGCCCGCGCCGTCGGCGAGGCCGTGCGCGTGGCCAACGACGTGTCGGCCGGCAAGCTGGACGGCAAGATCGACACCACCCGCCAGGACGAAGTGGGCCAGCTGCTGTCCGCCATGCAGCGCATGCAGACGCAGGTGCAGTCAGTCATCGCCGCGCAGAGCGAGATGGCCGCGCGTCACGATGAAGGCCAGATCAGCTACCGCATGGACGACAGCGCGTTCCCCGGCGAGTATGGCCGCATGGTGCGCGATACCAATGCCCTGGTCGCCTCGCACCTGCAGGCCATCGGTGATGCACTGAAGATCATGCAGCGCTACTCGGTTGGCGACCTGAGCCTGGACATGCCCAAGCTGCCGGGCGAGAAGGCCAACCTGACCGAGACGATGGACGCCACCAAGGCCAACCTGTCGGCCATCAACGGCGAGATCAAGCGCCTGGCGATGGCGGCCTCGTCGGGCGACTTCAGCCAGCGCGGCGATGTGGACAAGTACCAGTACGATTTCCGCGACATGATCGACGGTCTGAACCAGTTGATGGAAACGACCGACGGCAATCTGGCAGAAGTCTCGGAACTGCTGCAGGCCATCGCCCGCGGCGACCTGACCGCGCGCATGGAAGGCGACTTCCACGGTGTGTTCGCCCGCATGCGCGACGACGCCAACGCCACCGTGGCCCAGCTGACCGACATCGTCGGCCGCATCCAGGATGCCTCCACCTCCATCAACACCGCCGCCGGCGAGATTGCTTCCGGCAACAGCGACCTGTCGCGCCGTACCGAGCAGCAGGCCGCCAACCTGGAAGAGACCGCCGCGTCCATGGAGGAACTGACCTCCACCGTGCGGCAGAACGCCGAATCGGCCCGCCAGGCCAACCAGCTGGCTCAGGGCGCTGCGGGCGTCGCTTCGCAGGGCGGTGAGGTCGTCGGCAAGGTCGTCACGACGATGCGCGACATCGAGCAGTCGTCGAAGAAGATCGCCGACATCATCTCGGTCATCGACGGCATCGCCTTCCAGACCAACATCCTGGCGCTCAACGCCGCGGTGGAAGCCGCGCGCGCCGGCGAGCAGGGCCGCGGCTTCGCGGTGGTGGCGTCTGAGGTGCGTACCCTCGCCCAGCGCTCGGCCAACGCGGCCAAGGAGATCAAGGGCCTGATCGAAACGTCCGTGGACAAGGTCGCCGATGGCTCCAAGCTCGTGAACCAGGCGGGCGCCACGATGGGCGAAATCGTCGCCAGCGTGCAGCGCGTGACCGACATCATGTCCGAGATCTCCGCTGCTTCGCAGGAACAGAGCGCGGGCATCGAACAGGTCAACCAGACCATCACCCAGATGGATGAGACCACCCAGCAGAACGCCGCGCTGGTGGAAGAAGCCTCGGCCGCCGCACGTTCGATGGAAGAGCAGGCGCAGGCCCTCAGCGAATCGGTCTCGGTGTTCAAGCTGCATGCGCACGCCGCGCCCGTGGCGGCCGCCAGGCAGCCCGCCCGTCCCGCGCCCGCCACCTCTGTTCCGGCGAAGCCGGCGGCACGCCCCGCCGCCCCGGCCGCCCTGGAGCCCGCGCTGGCCGAAGGCGACGACTGGCAGGAGTTCTGAGGCACGCCGTTTGCATTGCCTGACCTGTCACCGGTGTTCCGTCTCGTCGACGGGGCGCCGGTGACGGAAGCCCGCCAGCACCCCGTCCGTTCGAGACATCCATGTCCGTCAGCACCCGCTCTCCGGCCCTCGCCGCCGCCACGATCCGACGGACCCCCGCCCCTCCCGCCGGCCGTGACGACGCTCCCGCATCGGGCGCGCGCGACTTCGAGTTCGACGATCGCGATTTCCGCCGCGTCGCCGACCTGATCCGCCAGCGTGCCGGCATCGCGCTGGCGGACGGCAAGCGCGACATGGTCTACGGTCGCCTGTCCAGGCGCCTGCGCGCGCTCGGGCTGCGCAGCTTCAAGGACTACCTGGACCGGTTGGAGCGCGACGGCGGCGACGAGTGGCAGGCCTTCACCAATGCGTTGACCACCAACCTCACGTCGTTCTTCCGCGAGCCGCACCATTTCGAGCGCCTGCAGGAAGAACTGGCCAAACGCCGCAACGACGGTCCGCTCAAGATCTGGTCGTGTGCCGCCTCCACCGGTGAGGAACCGTATTCGATCGCCATCACCGCCTGCGAGGCTTACGGCACGCTGACGCCCCCGATACGTATCCTGGCCACCGACGTGGACACGCAGGTGCTGGCGACCGGCGAACGTGGCGTCTATCCGATCGAACGCATCGCCGGCCTGGACGATGCGGTGAAGCGCCGCTATTTCCAGCGCGGCAGCGGCCCCAACGAGGGCAAGTGCCGCGTGCATCCGGCATTGCGCCAGCTGATCGAGTTCCGGCCGCTGAATCTGCTCGCGCCGCGCTACGAGGTATCCGGCCCGTTCGTGGCGATGTTCTGCCGCAACGTGATGATCTACTTCGACAAGCCCACGCAGCGGGCCATCCTGACGCGCCTGGTCCCGCACCTGGCCGACGACGGCATGCTGTACACCGGGCATTCGGAGAACTATCTGCACGCAGCGGACATCATCCAGCCCTGCGGGCGCACGCTGTACCGGCGTGCCGGGACGGCCGCATGAGCGCCGTCGCTGCCGCCTTCGCCGATGGCCGCGTGATGCGGTACCACGATGCCCGCTTCAAGACCGAAGCGGCCAAGCTGCTGCCCACCCAGTACCTGGTGGTCGACAACGACACCGCGCTGGTCACCGTGCTGGGTTCCTGCGTGGCCGCGTGCATCCGCGACCCGCTGCTCAAGCTGGGCGGGATGAACCACTTCCTGCTCCCCGACGGCAACGTGGGCGACGGTGCGCCGGCGCGGTACGGCAGCTACGCGATGGAACTGCTGATCAACGACCTGCTCAAGCGCGGTGCGGCACGCAACCGGCTGGAAGCCAAGGTGTTCGGCGGCGCCAACGTACTGAAGGGGTTCACCAGCAATCCGGTAGGCACGCGCAATGCCGAATTCGTGCGCCGCTACCTGGATGCCGAGCGTATCCCGGTGATGGCCGAGGACCTGCGCGGCATCCATCCGCGCAAGGTCTGGTATTTCCCGCAGACGGGGCGCGCCGTCGTCCAGCGCCTGCCGCACGCGCACGATGCCGAAGTGCTGGCCGCCGAGTCCGCCGCCCGCGCCCGCCTGTCCAAGGCCCCGGTCACCGGGGGCGTGGAGCTGTTCTGATGAGTACGACCCCTTGCCGCGTGCTGATCGTCGACGACTCGGCGGTGGTGCGCCAGATCCTGACCGAAATCCTGTCGCGCGACCCCGGCATCGAGGTCGTCGGTTCCGCCGCCGACCCGCTGCTGGCGCGCGACAAGATCAAGCGCCTGAACCCGGACGTGATGACGCTGGACGTGGAAATGCCGCGCATGGACGGGCTGGCCTTCCTGGAAAACGTCATGCGCCTGCGGCCGATGCCGGTGGTGATGATCTCCTCGCTGACCGAGCGCGGCGCCGACACCACGCTGCAGGCGCTGGCGCTGGGCGCGGTGGATTTCGTTTCCAAGCCCAAGCTGGACGTCGCCAGCGGCCTGCAAGCCTACGCCGACGAGATCATCGCCAAGGTAAAGACCGCGGCCAAGGCGCGCGTGCGCCCGCTGGCCCGCACCAGCGCGCCACGCACCGGACTGGACACGACACTGCCCGCACCGCCCGCACTGCGCTTCCGCACCACCGACCGCCTGATCGCCATCGGCGCTTCCGCCGGCGGCACCGAGGCCCTGCGCGTGGTGCTGGAGCAGATGCCGGCCGACGCGCCCGCCATCGTCCTGACCCAGCACATCCCGGCCGGCTTCAGCCGCGCCTTCGCCGAACGCCTGGACCGCCATTCGGCCATGGCCGTGCGCGAGGCCACCGATGGTGAAGCCATCCTGCCAGGCCACGCCTATCTCCCGCCCGGCGGCCAGCACATGCGGGTGATCCGCGACGGCGCCCGCTGGCGTTGCCGCATCGACGACGGCCCGGCGGTGAACCGCCACAAGCCGGCCGTGGACGTGCTGTTCCGGTCCGTCGCCCAGAGCGCGGGCGGCAACGCGGTCGGCGCCATCCTGACCGGCATGGGCGACGACGGCGCCCGCGGCCTGCTGGAGATGAGCCAGGCCGGTGCGCCCACCCTGGTGCAGGACGAAGCCACCAGCGTGGTCTGGGGCATGCCCGGCGCGGCCATGCGGCTGGGTGCGGCCAAGGAAACCGTGCCGCTGGAACGCATCGCCCAGCGGCTGCTGGACCTGGCGGCGGCGATCGCCTGAGCCTCCGGAATCCCCATTGCGGGCCTGCTGTAGGAGCGACGTGAGTCGCGACCGCACGCCTGCCACCGTCGTGGCCCGAGACACAAGCAGGACGCGGTGACGATCAGCCGCACCGCTCGAGAAGGCCAGCTGTTGTTTCCCTGCCGCGGTCGCGACTCACGTCGCTCCTACAGGGGCAGCAACACCGGTCACAGATCGCGCACCACAGCAAAACCACGCGAATTCCCGCCTAAAGAGCCGTTCCGCACGGCCGATACTCCACAGTGAGCTTCATCAGAGAGCACCCATGTACTCGCGCATCCTGGTTCGTCTGGCGGCACCCCTCATCCTGACCCTGCTGTTCCCGCTGTCGGTCGGTCTCGACTGGCCCAATGCCCTGCAGTGGGCCCTGCTGACATCGCTGACCCTGGCCTGGCTGATCTTCGCCTGGCTGTCGGTCGTCAACTCGCACCAGATCTCGCCGGAGCATGCCAGCGTCGTGCGCGAACAGGATGCACTGCTCACCGATCTGCGCCGCTTCGTCAACAACGAGATCGAGGGCTCGCGCCACGAGATCGACCGCGCCCGCGAACTGATCCGCGAGGCCGTCGGCAGCCTGGGGGGCAGCTTCGACGCGATGAATCGCAAGTCGCGCGAACAGAGCGCCGCCATCGCCCGCATCATCGACCGCAACGGCGACGGCGACCGCGCCGGCGTGGATGTGGCGCGCTTCGCCCAGAACGCCAGCCAGCGCATGGAACAGCTGGTGGAAGCGCTGGAGCAGGTGGCCGGCCAGAGCGGCACCACCGTGCACCACATCGACGACATGGCCCAGCACCTGGACGGCATCTTCTCGTTGCTGGAGGACGTGAAGTCGATCGCCGACCAGACCAACCTGCTGGCGCTGAACGCCGCCATCGAAGCGGCCCGCGCCGGCGAGGCAGGCCGCGGCTTCGCGGTGGTCGCCGACGAGGTGCGCAACCTGTCCGAGCGTTCCACCGCCTTCAACGAGCAGATCCGCAAGCTGGCGCACAGCTCGAAGGAGTCCATCGCCAAGGTCCGCGATACCGTGTCCCACATGGCCTCGCGCGACCTGGACCGCTCCCGCGAAGCGCGTGCCGAAGCCGCCGGCATGCTGAGTCAGGTGGCGGCTATCAACGCCTCGCTGGGCGATGGCATGCGCGAGGTCTCGATGTGCGGCCACGCCATCGACGCCAGCGTGGCCGATGCGGTCCGTTCGTTGCAGTTCGAAGACATCGCCACCCAGTCGCTGGGCAGCGCGGTGACGCACCTGGAGCGTCTGGCCACCATCAACAAGGAAGCAGTCGCCCTGCAGGAACTGCTGCACCGCTCGGGCGGCGCGACCGACAATGAACTGCTCAGCGCGCTGCGCCTGATCGGCAACCGCCTGCGCGACCAGCGCACGGAATGGGAGCGGCCGCCGCACAAGCCGGTGGCGCAGCAGAACATGGGCGCCGGCACGGTGGAGCTGTTCTGAGCCTGCCGTCCATTCCCGGCAGAAACCGCCACGGGGCGATCGCGATGCGGTCGCCCCGTGCCGTTTGTGCCGCTCGCCACGTGGTCCGCCGGAAGGCGCGGCTGGCATACTGCGGCGACCGCCCTCCGCACCGGCCGACGCCCATGCCGTCTCCTTCCGCGCTGCTGCTCCAGCTGTTCCGCCTGCAGGAGGAGGAGCGCGCGCGGGTGGGACGCGCCCTGCACAACCAGGTGGGACAGGCCCTGTCGGCCATCCGGATGGGCGCGCACCTGGTGCAGTCGGAGGACGATGCCGACCTGCGCGCGGAGGACCTGCACGAGATCATCCGGGCCAGCGACGAGACGGTGGCGATCCTGCGCGACCTGCACGCCCGCCTGCACCCGCCCCAGCTGGACGCCATCGGCCTGGACGCGGCGCTGCGCGCCGAGGTCGAGCGCCACTTTGCGCCGGGCAAGCTTTCGGTCTCGCTGCCGCCGCTGCCCCGCGCACCGCAGGCGGACCTCGCCCTCGTGGCGTTCCGCATCGGCCAGGCCCTCCTCCGGCAGGCGGCCACGCGCGCGGACGGCGGCGCGCAGGTGACGCTGGCGGACGACGACGATGCCTTCGTGCTGAGCGCCCGCCACATCCCCGGCGACCTGCCCGACGCTGCGTTGTGGCGGGCGCTGGCCAGCGCCGCCGGCGGCCGGCTCGACGACGAGGGGGGCAGCCACTGGCGACTTCGCCTACCCTATGGGCCGGCACCCGCGACGTCCCCCGACCCCGCTTGAACACCGAGCACGCCCACCTGCCCCGCCTGCCCCGCCTGGGTGCCGGCGAACCCGACCTGCAGCGGATGGTCGACGCCGCCAACGCGGGCGGGACGCCGCTGATGCTGCTGTACCTGGACATCGACCACTTCCGCTCGATCAACGAGAACATGGGCGTGGAAGTCGGCGACGAGGCGCTGGCCATCCTCAGCGACCGCCTGCAGCAGGCGCTGGGCCCCGAGTCGCGCGCCTGGCGGCATGGCAGCGACGAATTCATCGTGGCCGTGCCGCGCCTGCCCGGCACCCTGCCGCCCGAACGTTTCGGCGACGCGCTGCGCGAGCAGATCGAACTGCCGATGACGGTGCTGCCCTACACGCTGTTCCTGACCGGCACGCTGGGCATCGCCCTGTGCCCGGAGCACGCGGACACGGCGTCGGGCCTGCTGCAGTGCGCGGAAAGCGCGATGGAACAGGCCAAGCACGAGGGCATGAACCTGGTGCGCCTGTACCGCCGCGGCGCCGCGATCACCGCGCGCAGCGACAGCATCATCGCCCGGCAGATCGTCAACGCCATCCAGCACAACGAACTGCGCCTGTTCTACCAGCCGCAGATCAACGCCCACGACGGCCGCGTGGTCGGCATGGAGACGCTGCTGCGCTGGTACTCGCCCGCCCTGGGCCTGCTGGTGCCCGAGCGCTTCATGCATGTGGCCGAAAAGCTGGGCGTGATCGTGCAGATCGGCGACTGGGTGCTGCGCAACGCCTTCAAGCAGGCGCGCATCTGGCGGGACTGGGGTTTCGACGACTTCGAGATCGCGGTCAATGTCTCGACGCTGCAACTGCTGCGGCCCAGCTTCGTGGCCGAGGTGCTGGAGGCGATGCAGGAAGCCGGCATACCGCCGCAGATGGTGGTGCTGGAAGTGCGCCAGAACGCGCTGGCCAAGGACATGAACCTGGTCCACCGTACTCTTGCCCAGCTGCACCGCGAGGGCGTCCGGCTGACCCTGGACGACTTCGGCATGGGCGATTCCAACCTGGATTCGCTGGTCCGCTTCTCGGTGGACAAGATCAAGATCGACCGCAACTTCGTGAAGGGCGTGCCCTCGGGCAACCGCGAGGTGGCCATCACCTGCGCCATCATCGCCATGGGACACCAACTGGGCATGAAGGTCATCGCGCATGGCGTGGAAACCGACACGCAGCTGGGCTTCCTGCGCCGCAACCAGTGCGACATGTTCCAGGGCCACCTGTTCGGCGAGCCGATGAACGCCGAGGACGCGGGCGCCGTGTTGCGCCGCCGCTACCTGCGTGCGGACGCGTTCGCGGCCACCAAGCCCGACCGCACCCTGCTGCTGCTCGACGACGAAGAGAACATCCTGCGCTCGCTGGTGCGCCTGTTCCGCCGCGACGGCTACCGCATCCTGGCCGCCAGCAACGTCACCGACGCATTCGAACTGCTGGCGACCAACGACGTGCAGGTCATTCTGTCCGACCAGCGCATGTCGGACATGAGCGGCACCGAGTTCCTCGGCCGCGTACGCATGCTGTATCCGGACACCGTGCGCCTGGTGCTGTCGGGCTACACCGACCTGGCCACCGTGACCGAGGCCATCAATCGCGGCGAAATCTACCGCTTCCTCACCAAGCCGTGGAACGACGACGACCTGCGCGAGCACATCCGCCAGGCCTTCACCGCCTATGAGAACCAGCCCCACCACCGCGCTCATGCCTGAGGCGGCGCCGTGGTGCCTGTACCTGCTGGAGTGCCGCAACGGCGCGTACTACGCCGGCATCACCAATCGCCTGGACGCACGCTATGCCGCGCATCTTGCGGGTACCGGCGCGAAGTACACGCGGGCGAATCCGCCGGTACGCGTCGTGGCGAGTCGCGCCTATCCGGACCGCAGCGCCGCGTCACGGGCGGAAGCACAGCTCAAGCGGTTGCCCAGGTCGAAGAAGCTGGCGTTCTTCGACCAGGCGTCTTGTAGGAGCGACGTAAGTCGCGACCGCGGAAATCAAACCATCCCGGGCGGTTGATCGCCCGGCCATGCGCTCAAGCCAACTGCGCCCCAGGGTCGCGACTCACGTCGCTCCTACAGGGGGACGCCCTCGCGGCTCACGCAGCGTCGGCGCTCGGCTGGCGGATCGGCAGCATGATGCGGAAGCAGGCCCCCGCGCCGGGGATGTTGCGCGCCTCGATGCGGCCGTTGTGCTTCTTCACGATGCCGTAGGAGATCGACAGACCGAGCCCGGTGCCGCTGCCCACCGGCTTGGTGGTGAAGAAGGGATCGAAGATGCGCTGCAGGATCTCCTCGGGGATGCCATGGCCGCTGTCCTGGATCTCGACCCAGACCTCGTCGCCTTCCACGCCCGTGCTGACGGTGATGGTGCCGCGCTCGTCGATGGCATGGCTGGCGTTGAGCAGGATGTTCATGAACACCTGGTTCAATTCCGACGGCCGGCACTGCACCAGCGGCAGCTTGCCGTAGTGCCGTTCCAGCGTGACCTTGTACTTGAGCTCGTTCCAGACGATGTTGATGGTGGAATCCAGGCCGGCATGCAGGTCGGCGGATTTCCAGCTGTCGTCGCGGCCGGAGTAGGAGAAGTCCTTGAGGTTGCGCACGATCGCGGTGACCCGCTCGATGCCCTCGCGCGACTCCGCCATCAGCTGCGGCAGGTCGCCGGTGATGAAGTCGATGTCGTAGCGCGCGCGCATCTCCTCGATCTCGGGCAGCATCGCCTTCGGATCCGGCAGGCGCAGCGCGCGCTCGTAGACCTCGATCAGCGAGAACAGGCTGTGCAGGTATTCCTGCAACGAGCCCAGGTTGGAGTGCACGTAGCCGATGGGGTTGTTGATCTCGTGCGCGACGCCGGCCGCGAGCTGGCCGATGGAGGCCATCTTCTCCGACTGCACCAGCTGTTCCTGCGCACCGGCCAGGCGCACCAGGGTCTGCCGCAGCTGCGCGTGGCGGCGCTGCAGCTCCTGCTGGCGCGCATGCGCTTCGCTGACGTCGTGGAAGACCACCAGGCAGTGTCCGCCGCCGGGATTGTCGTGGAAATAGGCGCGCACCTGCAGCACCAGGCCGTCGTCCAGGCTCAGGTCCCCGTTCCAGCGGCCATCGGCGCGCGCGGTGGCGATCGCATCCGCCGGCAGCAGCCGGGCAAGCGCAGCCAGCGCATCGTGTTCGTCGTTCACCAGCGCCAGCGCGGCGGCGTTCGCATGCAGGGGGCGCGCATCGCCACGGCACAGCAGGTACCCGTCATCCATCAGTTCGGCCAGCGCCTTTAGGTCGGCGAAGGTCGGGATATCGTCCGCGGCACAGGCGCGGGAGGACAGGTTCGGGGAGGGAGCAGTGGCCACGGACGCATCGGACGGCGGCGACGGGGCGCCAGTATCCGGCGCCCCCGTGGCAGCGGCAAGGCGCGATGTCGCAGTTTGCGGATCGGGCACCGGGCTCAGGCGACCGCAAGCGGGCGCGGCGCGGACAGCATGGACGTCTGTCCCTGCGCGTCGTAGGCGCCGCTGCTTTCGGTGCGGCCGAGGTGGCGCAGCGCCCAGTTCACTTCCCGCCGGCGACGCGCCAGCAGGATGCCGTTGGCATGGTTCATTTCGGCCAGTTCGGTCAGGCGCCCCTGCAGTTCGTCGGGGAAACCGTAGCCCGCGGCGGCCGCTTCCAGCGCGCGCAACGCGTCCAGCTTTTCCTGGGTGCAGCGCACCAGGCCTTCCACGTCGTGCTCAACGATGGCGCGACGCTCCTCTTCCAGGGCCGCGGACAGTCGCTGGAGGGGGGCGTGCGTCATCGTGGTCAACCGCCGAGCTGGCCTTCCAGGCCGAGCATGCCGTCGGCGATGGCTTCGGCGTTGATTTTGTACGTACCGGCCTGCAGCGCTTCGCGCACGGCCTGCACGCGGGCGTGGTCGATGGCCGGCGCGGTGGACAGCTCGCGCTGCATCGCCTGCAGGCTGGTCGCCTCACCGGTCAGGCGCAGGCTGTCGCCGCCGGCGCTGGCTTCCACCGGCCGCGAACGTTCGGCACCCGCCGGCGCGACACGGCCGCCTACGGGGCCCGTGGTGCGTACGGCGGCAGGGGGAGTGCCTTCGATTTTCTGGCTCATGTTGGTTCACCTGTAACAGGGTTCATCGAGGTTATCGGCCGTGGCTACGCCAACTTTAGTGACGGATTCCACATTTCCGCAGAAGGCCGGATTGTCGCCGGTTCTTCGACCCAGCGTCGGTATCGGCCCCCCGGGGGACAACTTGAGGGGCGATTGCAACTTTTTTTCATCGGCTGACCCAGACATCACCGCCCGGCCCCACCACGCCCTGCACCACGCGGCGGGACGAGAGGTTTTCCACGGTCACCCGTTCGCTCTCGCCGGCATCGCCCAGCGCCTTGCCGACCACGCGCACCTCCACCCCACCGCGACGGGATACCAGCGCGACGTTGTCGCCCCGGCGGATCAGGCGCTGGGCCACCAGGTCGGTCGCCGACAGCACGGCACCGGCCGACAACGTGCGGCGCGCGACGCGGCCGACGGCCTGTGCGGGATCGGCCACGGCCGCGCCGACGATGCGCGAGGCATCGCGGGTTTCCGGAACGAAGGCGTCGGCGGTGATCGTTTCACCCGGTGCGATGCCACGGCTCAGCACCAGCACCGTCTGGCTCCGGCGTACGCGTACCGGCACGAACAGGCGCCAGCCGTCGGGACAGGCGACCTCCACGCTGTTGCTGCCCTGCACGCGCGCGACCAGTGCCGCACCGCAGCGCGGCAGGCGCAGTGCGGGATCGAGCGTGGCCTCGGCTTCACTGCCGGCAGGCAAGGCGCCGAGGGCCGCGGCCTTGATGGTGTCGACCGGCTGGAAGTCCACGGCCATGACGGCGCATGCGGTCAGGCCGCCGATCAGGGCGGTGGTGAGGCGCAGCAGCATGGGCGGGCTCCGTCGGTTCATCGGCGGAGGAACTGCAAGCGGTGTGCCAGAAACGGAGCCTGTCCGTCATGGCTTTCGGCGCTAGCTCGTTGCTGGACACGCTTGGTGCCGCTCGCCGCGGGGGCCCTACTTTTCTTTGCTTGTGCAAAGAAAAGTAGGCAAAAGAAACACCCCCCGGCGGTCCGCCCGCCGCTGCGCGGCGGGTGCGCAGTCCCAGCGGGAATTTTCGGACGGGGCATCCTGCCCCGGCCGAAAACGCCGCACATCCTTGTGCGCCGCCCTGCGGGTTTTACCCGCCGGGACTGCCGGACCTAAGGGGCCCCAGAAGCCCGCACGGACAGATCCGGCGCGCACGCCGTTGCCCTGGCTCTTCGGGGTCCCCATGAGGCACGGCGAGCGGGCCGGGTAAAACCCGCAGGGCGCCGTCATGGATGACGGCGTTTCCGTATGGCACAGGGATGTGCCATACGGAAATTCCCGGCCCGCTCGCGGACCCGGAGCGCGCAGCGCGGAGGGCGTGCCGCCTGGGGTGTGTTTCTTTGATTCTTTCTTTGCACAAGCAAAGAAAGAATGCCCCCTGCGGCGAGCGGCGCCATCTCCAAAGCGAGGAAGACCCGTCCCGCAAGGCCATAAAACCAGAGCCCATAGCGGAAGCGGTTACAACAGAGCGAGGCTTGAAGACACGGACTCCGTTGTCCCTCACCCCAACCCCTCTCCCGCAGGGAGAGGGGCTCAGATGCTGGGAGAAGGGCTTTGAGCTGCCCCCTCCAGCTCAAGGCCGCACGCAGTCGGCCGATATGCTGGACATGACCCAGGACCTGCTCAACCGCATCGACCAGCGCACCCGCCTGGCCGGCCACAACCGCCTCGCCCTGCTGCTGTTCCGCCTGGGCGGGCGTCAGCTTTTTGGCGTCAACGTCTTCAAGGTGCAGGAAGTCCTGCGCCGGCCCGGCCTGTTCCAGCTGCCCGGGCTGCCCAGCGAATTCGTCGGCGTGGCCGACGTGCGCGGACGCTCGGTGCCGGTGCTGGACCTGGGCCTGAGCATCCGCCACCCCGAGCGCGACCCGAACCCCGAGAACGCCCCCAACTACCTGGTGGTCACCGAGTTCAACCGCTCCGTGCAGGGCTTCCTGGTCAGCGGCGTGGAGCGCATCGTCAACATCGCGGTGGAAGACATCCACCCGCCGCCGGAGCTGGGCGCGGAAAACAGCTACCTGACCGCCGTGACGCGCTTCCAGGGCGAACTGATCCAGGTGATCGACGTGGAAAGCGTGCTGGCCGACATCTGCCAGTCGCGCATGGACGCCACCCTAGCGCCGGAAATGGCCCTGCCGGCCGACGCGCCGCCGATGCAGGTGCTGGTGGTGGACGATTCCCGCGTGGCGCGCTCGCAGATCCGCAGCGTACTGGAGCAGTTGGGCGTCACCGCCACCCTGCTCTCCGACGGCCGCCAGGCCCTGGACCACCTCTTGCAGGTGCACGCCGCCGGCGAGAACCCGGCCGAGCGCTACGCCATGGTCATCTCCGACATCGAGATGCCCGCCATGGACGGCTACACCCTGACGACGGAAATCCGGCGCCATCCGGGCCTGGCCGGCCTGTACGTGCTGCTGCACACCTCACTGTCGGGCGTGTTCAACAACGCCATGGTCGAGCGCGTCGGTGCCAACGCCTTCGTCGCCAAGTACAGCCCGCACGAGCTGGCCGAGCATGTGCTGTTCCGACTAAACCAGGTGGCCGCGGCGCAAATGGCAGCCTGATCGTCGTCCCAGCGAAAGCTGGGACCCATGTGCTCTTCCCCGAGAAGACAGAAGGGGTAAAGGGCAGGATCAAGATGGATCCCGGCATTCGCCGAGATGACGACCCGGGGATCCCTATCCCTGCTTGGGCGGATGCTCGCCCGGTTCTGGCACACGCCTTGCAGCATCCCCTGCAACGGTCTGCCGGAGCGGTGCCATGTCCAATCCCATTTCCAACTACCTGGGTGTCCATGCCGCGGCGCTGCCGCTGCGCGAGCAGCGCATGCAGCTGATCGCAAGCAACCTGTCCAACGCCGACACGCCGAACTTCAAGGCCAAGGACCTCGATTTCCAGGCCGCCCTGGAGCAGGCTGCCGCCAGGGCCGCGCCCCTGCAGACCACCCACGAGCAGCACCTCACCCTGCTCGATGCCAGCCCACGCGTGTTCGAGCGCGCCGGCGTGCAGCCCAGCCTGGACGGCAATACGGTCGATGCCGACACCGAACGCGCCGCTTACGGCCGTGCCGCGCTGGAATACCGCGCGTCGCTGAGCTTCATCGAATCCAAGGTGCGCACCATGCTCACCGCCATCACCGGCCAGTAAGGGGACGCGCCATGAGCAACCTGCCCATCTTCGACGTCGCCGGGTCCGCGCTGCAGGCGCAGTCCGTGCGCCTGAACACCATCGCCAGCAACCTGTCCAACGCCGACTCCATCGCCTCCTCGCCCGAGGCGGTCTACAAGCCGATCGAACCGATCTTCCAGGCGCGCCCGCTCAATGCGGATGGTTCGCTGACCTCGGTGCAGGTGAAGGAAATCACCCAGAGCGAAGCACCGCCGATCAAGCGCTACGAACCGGGTCACCCGATGGCCGATGGCGACGGTTACGTCTACGCACCGGATGTCGATCCGGTCGCGCAGATGGTCAACCTGATCTCCGCTTCGCGCGGCTACCAGGCCGGCGTGGAAGTGCTGAACACCGCCAAGGAACTGGCCCTGGCCACCCTGACCATGGGCCGCTGACGGCCTGCCACCGAGCGAACACGCACATGACCACCGTCAACGGCGATCCCTTCGCCGCCCTCAATACCGGCACCACCGGCGCGGCGACCACGGCCAAGAAGGCCGACACGCTGGGACAGGCCGACTTCATGCGGCTGATGACCGAGCAGCTGGCCAACCAGGATCCGCTGAAGCCGCTGTCCAACAGCGAGTTCGTCGCCCAGCTGGCTCAGTTCTCCACCGTGCAGGGCATCAGCGACCTCAACACCACGGTCAACGGGTTCACCGCCTCGCTCACCGGCGACCAGGTGCTGAAGGGCGCCTCGCTGGTCGGACACTCGGTGGTGGTGCCTTCCGAATCCCTCGCCCTGCCCGCCTCCGGCAATGCCACCGGCCTGGTGATGTCGCCCGGGGCCGGCAAGGTCACTTTCGAGATCACCGACGCCAGCGGCGTGGTGGTGGACACGATCGAAGTCGAAGCCGACGCCAAGGGCGAGACCGCGTTCGCCTGGGACGGCGTGAAAGCCAACGGCGAGCGCGCGCCCGAAGGCAGGTACTCGATCAAGGCCACCCATACCGCCAGCGACGGTACCGCCACCGCGCTCAATACCTACGTCGACGCCACGGTCGACAGCGTGACCATCGGCTCCGATGGCCTGTACCTCAACCTGCCCGGCCTGGGCACCGCACCGCTCGACTACGTGCTGCGCATCGGCAAGTCGGCATCCTGACCTCCGCTCCCACCGCATAACGCAAGGAGTCTTCCATGGCATTCAACAGCTCGCTGTCCGGCATGAGGGCGGCCAACGCCGACCTCAACGTCACCTCGCACAACATCGCCAACGTCAACACCACCGGCTTCAAGGAGTCGCGCGCGGAGTTCGCCGAGGTGTTCTCGTCCACCGGTTATGGCCTGTTGCGCAACGGCATCGGCGCCGGCGTGCGCCTGACCAATGTGGCCCAGCAGTTCTCCCAGGGCGACATCAACCAGACCGGGCGCTACCTGGACATGGCGGTGGACAAGGAAGGCTTCTTCACCGTCAGCAACAACGGCACCAACGTCTACACCCGTGCCGGCAACTTCCAGCGCGATCCCAACGGCTACGTCACCACGCCGGAGGGCTACCGCCTGCAGGTGTTCCCGCCGCGCGCCGACGGCATCGGCTTCGACACCGGCAACCTGACCGACCTGCGCCTGCTGACCACCGACAGCCCGCCCTCGCCCACCACACGCGTCGAGCTGGGCGTCACCCTGCCGGGCAACGCCGCCCAGCCGACCATCGCGCCGTTCTCCCCCACCGACAGCGCCAGCTACAACGAAACCACCTCGGTCACCGTGTACGACTCGCTGGGCGTGGCCCACCAGCAGACGGTCTACTACGTTAAGACGCCCAACCCGAACGAATGGCAGATGCACACGTACGTGGACGGGACGTCGATGGGCGCGCCGACCACGGTGCAGTTCGACAACAACGGCACGCTGATCGCGCCCGCCAATGGCCTGGTGACCTTGGGGCCGTTCACTCCCAGCACCGGCGCCGGCGTGCTGAACATGACGATGGACATCAGCGGCACTACGCAGTACGGCGAACAGTTCGCCAAGCGCATCCAGAACCAGGATGGCTACGCCACCGGCAAGCTCAACGAGTTCAGTGTGTCCGAGACCGGCGTGGTCTACGCGCGCTATTCCAACGGTGAAGACCAGGCGCTGGGTCAGGTCGCGCTGGCCAACTTCAGCAATCCGCAGGGACTGGTGTCGCAGGGCAACAACACCTGGACGCACAGCTATGCCTCCGGCGAACCGCGCATCGGCGCGCCGGGCACGTCGGACTTCGGCCAGGTGGCTTCCGGCGCGCTGGAAGCCTCGACGGTCGACCTGACCGAGCAGTTGGTCAACATGATCGTGGCGCAGCGCAACTTCCAGGCGAACTCGCAGGCCCTGTCCACGCAGGACCAGATCACCCAGGCTGTGATCAATATCCGCTGATGACAAGGGAACGGGGAACAGGGAATGAAAGTTTCCGGAAGTCCCTGAGTACACCGACCCCGTAACGGTTCATTCCCCGTTCCCGCCCCATTACCTTCCCCGGACCCTCGCCGCCATGGACAAAGCCCTCTACGTCGCCATGACCGGCGCCCGCGCTTCGCTGCAGGCGCAGGGCACCGTGTCGCACAACCTGGCCAATGTGGACACCAAGGGATTCAAGGCCGCACTGGCCGGCACCGAGGCGTTCAAGATCCAGGGCCAGGGCTTTCCCTCGCGCGTGGACGCGGTGCTGATCGACCCCGGCTTCGACGGCCGTACCGGTTCGCAGATGGTCACCGGACGTTCGCTGGATATCTCGCTGCAGCCGAACCGCTGGCTGGCCGTACAGGCCGCGGACGGCGGCACGGCCTACACACGCAACGGCGAGCTGACCGTCACCCCGAACGGCCAGCTGGTCACCGCCGGTGGCCGTGCGGTGCTGGACGACAACGGCAATCTGATCGCGGTGCCGCCGGCGCAGTCCATCGATGTCGGCGCCGACGGCACGGTGTCGATCATCCCGCAGGGCGAAGGCCCGCAGACCATGGCCGTGGTCGGCCGCATGCGCATCGTGGAAGCGGCGCAGTCCCAGCTGACACGCGGCGGCGACGGCCTGATGCGCCCCTCCGATCCGCAGGCACCGGCTCTGGCGCCGGCAACGGGCAACAGTCTGACGGTCGGTGTTCTGGAAGGCAGCAACGTGGATGCGGCCGGTGCGCTGGTGCAGATGATCCAGTTGCAGCGGCAGTTCGAGATGCAGGTGAAGGTGATCCGCAGCGGCGATGAGATGGCGCAGTCGTCGAACCAGCTGCTGCGCCTCGGCGGCTGATGCTCGTAAGCCCTTCTCTCTGCATTGGGAGCCCCTCTCCCACCGGGAGAGGGGTTGGGGTGAGGGGCAACGAAGCCCGTATGTCCTGGCTACTCCGAAAGCATCAACACCCATCATGGGCGCGATGCGCTCATGATCTTTGAGCGCAAGACGCTTTTCTCGTCGAATCCGTTCACTAAGTTCAAGCATGGTGCCGCTCGCCACGGGGGCCCTACTTTTCTTTGCTTGTGCAAAGAAAAGTAGGCAAAAGAAACACACCCCGGCGGTCCGCCCGCCGCTGCGCGGCGGGTGCGCAGTCACGGCGGGAATTTTCGGACGGGGCCTCCTGCCCCGGCCGAAAACGGCGCACATCCTTGTGCGCCGCCCCTGCGGGGTTTTACCCGCCGGGACTGCCGGACCTAAAGGGGCCCCGAAAGCCAACACGGACAGATCCCGCGTGCCCGCCTTTGACCTGGCTCTTCAGGGCCCCCATGAGGCGCGGCGAGTGGGCCGGGTAAAACCCGAAGGGCGCCGTCATGGATGACGGCGTTTCCGTATGGCACAGGGATGTGCCTTACGGAAATTCCCGGCCCGCTCGCGGACCCGAAGCGCGCAGCGCGAAGGGCGTGCCGCCTGGGGTGTGTTTCTTTGCTCCTTTCTTTGCAGAAGCAAAGAAAGGAGGCCCCCGCGGCGAGCGGCACCACGCCCAAAAACGCCAAAACGCCTGCCGGCCCCGCCACCCGCCAGCTTTCCGCCGCGCACCCGCGCCGGACTTACGACACCCATTCCGGCACAGGACTTGCCTGAGAGGAGGCGAGGAACCGCAGCACGCGATTCCACCCTTCCCACTCCGCGAGGAACCACGCCATGAACCAGGCCCTCTGGGTCGCCAAGACCGGACTGGACGCGCAACAGACGCGCATGTCCGTGGTCTCCAACAACCTGGCCAACACCAACACCACCGGATTCAAGCGCGACCGCGCCAGCTTCGAAGACCTGCTGTACCAACAGGTCCGCCAGCCCGGTGGCTCCACTTCCTCCCAGACCCAGCTGCCGTCCGGCCTGCAGCTCGGCACCGGCGTGCGCGTCGTGTCGACCTCCAAGGATTTCCAGCAGGGCAACCCGCAACAGACCGGACGCTCGCTGGACGTGATGGTCAACGGCCGCGGCTTCTTCGAAGTGCTGCTGCCCGACGGTTCGCCGGCCTACACGCGCGACGGCTCGTTCCAGATCAACGCGCAGGGCGAGCTGGTCACCAACAGCGGTTATCCCGTGCAGCCCGGCATCCAGGTGCCCGAGGGCGCGCAGTCGATGACCATCGGCAACGACGGCACCGTCAGCGTGACCATGGCCGGCCAGGCCCAGGCGCTGGAAATCGGCTCGCTGACGCTGACCGATTTCGTCAATCCGTCCGGCCTGCAGGCCAAGGGCGAGAACCTCTACGTCGAGACCACCGCCTCCGGCCCGGCGCAGAACGGCACGCCCGGTCTCAACGGCCTGGGCAGCCTGGTTCAAGGCTCGCTGGAAGGCTCCAACGTCAACGTGGTGGAAGAGCTGGTCAGCATGATCGAAACCCAGCGCGCCTACGAAATGAACGCCAAGGCCATCTCCACCACCGACTCGATGTTGGGCTACCTCAACAACAACGTCTGATCCACGCATCCCGGGATTCGCCATGAAGCGCACCACGTCCGCCACTTCCCTCGCCTGTGCCCTGCTCCTGCTGCCGGGCTGCGCGCGCTACTACGGCGACGTGCGACCGTACGCGCCGATGCAACCCATCCAGCCGGTGGTCGCCGTGCAGGCACCCGCCACCGCCGGTTCCATCTACCGCGGCGGCCCGGGCCTGAACCTGTACGCCGACCGCCGTGCGCGCGACGTGGGCGACCTGCTGACGATCAACCTGGTGGAGAACACGGCCGCGCAGACCTCGGCCACCACCTCGGTGGACAAGAAGAGCGAAGTCAGCCTGGCCGCGCCGAACATCGCCGGTGCGCCGGTCACCTTGAACGGACGCGACATCCTCAGCGCATCAGTCAACGGCGACCGCGGTTTCAGCGGCGCGGGCAATAGTGCACAAAGCAACCGGCTGCAGGGCAGCGTGACGGTCACCGTGATCCAGCGCCTGCCCAACGGCAACCTGGTCGTGCAGGGGCAGAAGAACATGCGCCTGAACCAGGGCGACGAACTGGTACAGATCCAGGGCATCGTCCGTCCGGCCGACATCAACCCGGACAACACGATCTCCTCCGGCAAGGTCGCCGACGCGCGCATCGCCTACGGCGGCCGTGGCGCGATCGCGCAGTCCAACTCGATGGGCTGGCTGGGCCGCTTCTTCAACTCGCCGATCTTCCCGAACTGAGCGCCGCCATGCACCCGCAGAACCCCGAACGTTCCAGCGATGCGCCGGCGAAGAAGCCGCGCCGCATCGACACCTACACGCTGCTGGGCCTGCTGGCCTGGATCGGCCTGGTACTGATCTGCCTGGCGCCGGCCGCACGCGCCGAGCGCATCAAGGACCTGGCCCAGGTGGGCGGCGTGCGCAGCAACCCGCTGGTCGGCTACGGCCTGGTCGTGGGCCTGGACGGCACCGGCGACCGCACCAGCCAGGCGCCCTTCACGGTGCAGAGCCTGAAGAACATGCTGGGCGAGCTGGGCGTCAACGTTCCGGCCAACGTCAATCCGCAGCTGAAGAACGTCGCCGCCGTGGCCATCCACGCCGACCTGCCCGCCTTCGCCAAGCCGGGCCAGCCGATCGACATCACCGTGTCCTCCATCGGCAACGCCACCTCGCTGCGCGGCGGCAGCCTGCTGATGGCGCCGCTGCGCGGCGCAGACGGTGAGGTCTACGCCATCGCCCAGGGCAACCTGGTGGTGGGCGGTTTCGGCGCGCAGGGCAAGGACGGCTCGCGCGTGTCGGTCAACGTGCCCAGCGTGGGCCGCATTCCCAACGGCGCGACCGTCGAGCGCGCGATCCCGAATGCGCTGGACAGCGGCGAAGGCACCATCACGCTGAACCTGCACCGCGCCGATTTCACGACGGTGTCGCGCATGGTCGCCGCACTGGACCAGAGCTTCGGCAGCGGCAGCGCCTACGCCGTCGACGCCGTGACCGTCGCCGTGCGCGCGCCGGCCGACGTGTCGCGCCGGGTGAACTTCCTGGCCCAGGTGGAGAACCTGGAATTGACGCCCGGCAGCGCGCCGGCCAAGGTCATCGTCAACGCGCGCACCGGCACGGTCGTGATCGGCGCGCAGGTGCAGGTGATGCCGGCCGCGGTCACGCACGGCTCGCTGACGGTGACGATCACCGAATCGGCCAACGTCAGCCAGCCGAACGAATTCTCGCGTGGCGGCCAGACGGTGGTGACGCCGCAGTCCAGCGTGTCGGTCAGCCAGGAAGGCAACCGCATGTTCAAGTTCGAGGGCGGCACCTCGCTGGACGAGATCGTCCGCGCGGTGAACGAAGTCGGCGCTGCGCCCGGCGACCTGATCGCGATCCTGGAAGCCCTGAAGCAGGCCGGCGCCTTGCGCGCGGAGCTCGAGGTGATCTGATGGGAGCCGGGATTCGCCATTCGGGATTGGGGATGCGTGTCTTGCGCTTCGCGCACGGCGCAAGGCCCTGCCCGACATGCGGAGTTGCTTTGGCACAGGGCTTGTCTGACCCCAGACGCGGCAACGTTTTCCCGAATCCCGAATCCCTCCTCCCCAATCCCGGCCCCTGACTGCCATGGCCAGCATGCCCATCGGAACGCTGAATCCCTCGCTGCCGCTGGCCGACGCCGGCGGCAAGCCGGACGACGCGCGCATCCACGAGGTCGCGCGCAAGCTCGAGGGCCAGTTCGCGCAGATGATGATCAAGTGCATGCGCGAAGCGGGTTTCGGCGACTCGCTGTTTCCCGGCGAGAACCAGATCTTCCGCGACATGTACGACCAGCAGATCGCCACGGCGATGTCGCAGGGCCGCGGCCTGGGCCTGGCCCCGATGATCGCGCGCCAGCTGGGTGCCACCGACGCGGCCACGCCCGCGGTGCCGGCCACCACCGCGCTGTCGGCCTACAAGCGGCTGCTGCCGGGCACCGATGCCGATGCGATGCTCGATGCGATCGCCGGTCGCGGCATCGGTAGCAGCGCGCACGCGTCGTCCGGTGTGCCGGACACGATCACGCTGGACACCATCACCGTGCGCCCCGACGCGGCGTGTGACGAGGTCGAACAGGTCGCCTCGGCCGATCCGACCAAGTACGCCCGCAACACGCCCGAGCGCTTCGTCGCCGAGATCTGGGGCCACGCGCAGAAGGCCGCGAAGGAACTCGGCGTCGATCCGCGCGCGCTGGTCGCGCAGGCGGCGCTGGAGACCGGCTGGGGCAAGCGCCAGATCAAGACCGGCGAAGGCGGCAGCGCGCACAATCTGTTCGGCATCAAGGCCACCGGCTGGAAGGGCGAGCGCGCACGCACCGCCACGCACGAATACGTCGACGGCGTGAAGCGCACCGAGACCGCGGATTTCCGTGCCTACGCCTCCCCCGCCGAGAGCTTCGCCGACTACGTGCGGCTGCTGAAGAGCAACCCGCGCTACCAGCAGGCGCTGGCGGCCGGCAAGGATATCGCCGGCTTCGCGCGCGGCCTGCAGCGCGCCGGCTACGCCACCGATCCGACCTACGCCAACAAGATCGCCTCCATCGCCAACGGCCCCACCCTGGGCAAGGTGCTGTCGGCCATCGGCACCACGGTGGCCGGGCCGGTCGGCAATGCCGTGGGCAACGCGATCGGCAACGCGCTGCGGCGCTGACCAGGGGATAACGCATGTCGAACCTTCTCGCTACCGGCAGCAGCGCCCTGATCGCTTTCCAGCGGGCGCTGTCGACCGTCGGCCACAACGTCGCCAACATCAACACGCCGGGCTATTCGCGCCAGCGCGTGGAGTTCGAAGCCCGCGACGCCACCTATTTCGGCTACGGCTACCAGGGCAACGGCGTGCAGATCGTCGACGTGCGCCGGATGGCCGATTCGCTGGCGACCTCGCGCCTGCTCGACAGCGGCGGCGAGCTGGCACGGCTGCAGCAGCTGTCCACGCTGTCTTCGCGACTGGACCAGCTGTTCTCCGAGAAGGCCACCGGCATCAGCGCGCCGTGGTCCAGCTTCTTCGATTCGGTCAACGCGCTGTCGTCCAACGCGGCGGGCTCAGCCGATCGCGAAAGCGTGCTCGCGCAGGCGAACGCGCTGGTCACGCGCTTCCGCCAGATCGACCAGCATCTGGACGGCCTGGATATCGAGGTGAACGCGGGCCTGACGGCGGCGACCGACGAGGTGAACCGGCTGGCCAAGGAGATCGCCCAGCTCAACGGACAGATCGGTGGCAGCAGCAGCCCATCCGGCGACCTGCTGGACCGGCGCGACCAACTGATCAGCGAACTGGTCGCCTTCACCGGTGGCAATGCGGCCACCCAGGACGGCGGCCTGGTCAACGTGTTCAGTGCCGGCGGCCAGCCTCTGGTGGTCGGTGCCACCGCCAGCACGCTGGTGACCGTGCCCGACCCGTACCGTCCGGAACGGCTGCAGGTGGCGCTGGAAACCAACGGCCAACGCGTGACGCTCGACAAACGCGCGCTGGGCGGCCAGATCGGCGGCCTGGTGGAGTTCCGCACCACGGTGCTGGACCCGGCGATGGCCGAACTCGGCCGCATCGCCACGTCGCTGGCGCAGACCTTCAACGAAGGCCACCGCGCAGGCATGGACCAGTACGGCCAGATGGGTGCGGACTTCTTCACCCTGCCCGCGCCCCGCCTTTCCTCCAACGCCAACAACACCGGCAACGCCAGCCTGACGACGTCCGTGGGCAGCGTAGCCGGCCTGAACGCGCAGAACGTGCTGCTGCGCTTCGACGGCGCGGCCTGGGTAGCCACCCACCCCGACACCGGCGCCAGCATCCCGATGACGGGCACCGGCACCGCCGCCGATCCGCTGGTGGTGAACGGCATCGAGGTGGTGCTCGCTTCCGGCACGCCGGCGGCCAACGACCGCTTCCTGCTGCAGCCCACCGCCGGCGCCGCCGGCAACCTGGGCGTGGCGATCACCGATCCCGGCCGCATCGCGGCGGCCACGCCGGTGAAGGCGACGACCGACCTGGCCAATACCGGCAGCGGCAAGCTCAGCGGCCTCAAGGTCACCGACGCTGCCAACGCCGGTCTGCTGGCGCCGGCCGACATCGAATTCATCGACGCCACCCAGTACACGATCAACGGCACCGGTCCGTTCGCCTACACGCCGGGCCAGACCATCGCCTACAACGGCTGGAGCGTGGTGCTGGATGGCGCGCCCGCCGCCGGCGACACCTTCAGCGTGGGCCCGACCGGCGCGAATTCGAGCGACAACGGCAACGCCAAGCTACTGTCCAACCTCGACGACGCGCGCGTGCTCAATGGCGGCACGCTGACGCTCAACGGCGCCATCGGCGGCCTGACCACCCAGGTCGGTTCGGCGGCGCGCCAGGCCGACTACTCCGCGCAGGCCCAGCAGGTGATCCACGACCAGGCGCAGGCCGCGCGCGATGCGGTGTCCGGCGTCAACCTGGACGAGGAAGCCGCCGACCTGATGCGCCTGCAGCAGGCCTACCAGGCGGCATCGCAGATCATCGCCACCGCCGACACGCTCTTCCAATCCCTCCTGGCCGCGACCCGCCGATGAACTACCGCATCTCCACCGGCATGATGTACCAGCAGTCGATCACGACGATGCTGGCCAAGCAGGCGAAGCTGGCGCACACGCAGCAGCAGCTGGCCAGCGGCCAGCGCCTGGTCACCGCGAAGGACGATCCCGTCGCCGCCGGTACTGCCGTCGGACTGGACCGCGCCGTGGCCGAACTGGAACGCTTCGGCATGAACGCCAGCGCGGTGCAGAACCGATTGGGCCTGCAGGAGAACGCGCTGACCCAGGTCGGCGATGCGATGGCACGCGTCAACGAACTGGTCATCCAGGCCAACAACGCCGCGATGGGCGAAGACAGCCGCAAGGCGATCAGCACCGAACTGAAGGCGATCTACGCCGGCCTGCTGGACCTGGCCAACAGCACCGACGGTGCCGGACGCTACCTGTTCGGCGGCACCAGCGACGGCAGCGCGCCGTTCGCGATCGCCGGCGGCAGCGTGATCTACAGCGGCGACCAGACCCAGCGGCAGGTGGAAGTGGCGCCGGACATGTTCGTCGCCGACACGCTGCCGGGCAGCGAGGTGTTCCTGCGCCTGCGCACCGGTGACGGCCGCATCGACGGCCAGCCGGCCGCGGGCAATACCGGTACCGGCCTGCTGATGGGCTTCGGCGTGACCGATTCCACGGCCTGGGACGGAGGCACCTACACCCTGAGCTTCGGCGCGGGCGACACCTACCAGGTGACCGACGCCGGAGGTACCGTCGTCACCACCGGCACCTACGCCAAGGGCGAGAGCATCGCCTTCGCGGGCGTGCAGATGCGGATCGAAGGGCAGCCGGCCAACGGCGACAGCTTCACCCTCGGCCAGGCCGGCTCGCGCGACATCTTCGCCACCGTGCAGGGATTGATCACCACGCTGGACACCAACCCCACCACCGATGCGCAGCGCGCCGCCATGCAGAACGACCTGCAGGCCGCGATGCGCGACGTCGCCACCGCACAGAGCAAGATGATCGACGCGCGCGCCAGCGGCGGCGCGCAGCTGTCGGCCATCGACGATGCGGCGGCGCTGCGCGAAGCCAACAACGTCACCCTGCAGGGCACGCTGTCCACCCTGCGCGACCTGGACTGGGCCGAGGCCATCGGCCGCTACCAGATGGAGAACACCGCGCTGCAGGCCGCGCAGACGGTCTTCATGCAGATGCAGTCGCTGTCGCTGTTCAAGCTGATGGGCTGACCGCCCTCCTCCTTTTCATGCAGTCCTTCCCCTCACGCCGCGATGCCCTCGCGGCGTTTTTTTGGCTTTCTGTAGGAGCGACGTGAGTCACGACCGCGCGCCTGATGAGCCGTGACGCTGAATTTGAGCGTGCTTGAGACACGTTCCTGACCACGATCCTCCGCCGTCGCGACTCACGTCGCTCCTACAGGCCTCCCCTCAGGCCGGCCTCACCCGGAACACCACGCTGATCCGCGGCCCCTGTGCGCGACGCGTCTTCGGGATGCCGTGTTCATGCGTGCTCTGCGAGGCATGGCTCATCGACAGCACGCTGCCCGGCGCCAGATCCACTGCCAGGGTCTCGCGGCGACCTTCGCGGGCACGGATCAGCATCCGTCTTGGCGCACCCAGTGACACCAGGGTGATCGGATGGCCGGCCGCCACGGTATGCAGCTTGTCGCCGTGCATGGCGACGCTGTCGTGGCCGTCGCGGTAGAGGTTCATGCCGATGCGCGTGTAGGGCGCAGGCGCCCTCGCCTGCACGCAGGCCAGCAACTGCGCCAGCGGCAGATCGTCCGGCAATGCGTCCACGGCATAGTTCGCCAGCAGCCTCGGCACGTCGACGATGCGGTCATACATCGGACGCTGCAGGTGCGTCCACGCCGCGCGCGCATGCAGCAGGTCGAACCAGCGCTGGGCCGTTGCAGGATCGATGACATCGGGCCAGTAGCGGATGCCGCCCTGCGCATCATCCACCAACTGGTGCATCGCCGGAGCGAACAGGTCGTCGGTGTAGGCGGTCAGCGCACGCATGGCAGGTCAGTGGAAGTCACGGGAGCCGGGCTGGATCTCGCCCAGCAGGTGACTGAAATCCTCCAGCCGGCGTGCGATCAGGTGGGAGACGCCGTCCACCTGTTCCCAACGGCCGCGTACCGCCATCAGGCGCGCGCCCAGCAGGGCCTTGCGGTCGCGCAGCGCCACGTGCGACCACACCACCACGTTGACCATGCCGTGCTCGTCCTCCAGGGTCACGAAGATGGTGCCCTTCGCCGTCGCCGGCCGTTGCCGCTGGGTGACGATGCCGGCCGCGAATGCGCCCCGCCCATGCGGCAACCCGCGCAGTTGTCGTGAATCGACCACGCGTTGCCGCCGCAGGCGTTCGCGCAGCAACGACAGCGGATGCGCGCCCAGCGTCAGCCCGGTCATGCGGTAATCCGAGGTCACGTCCTCCCCCACCGTCGGCGCAGGCAGGACGATCGCCTCCTCGTCCGGGCTGCCGGGCAGCAGCGGGCGCTGCCGCTCGATGCCGGCGACCGTCCAGCGCGCGGCATGGCGATGTCCGGCCAGCGACTGCAACGCGCCCGCTTCGGCCAGGGCAGTGCGCGCCTTCTCGTCGAGCCTGGCACGCTGGCAGAGATCACGGACATCGGCGAAGGGGCGTTGCGCGCGCGCGGCCATGATCGCCTTGCCGGCGTCTTCCGACAGTCCGCCCACCTGCCGGAAGCCGAGCCGCAGCGAGGGTTGTCCGCCGTCGTCGACCCCGCGGCGCACATGCCCGCCTTCCAGCGTATTGTCCCAGTCGCTGACGGCGACATCGACGGGCAGGACATCGATGGACACACGCCCGCCCTGCCCGCGTCGCGCGTCCTGCACGATCTGGCTGGGCGAGTAGAAGCCCATCGGTTGCGCATTGAGCAGCGCGCAGGCGAAGGCGGCCGGCTCGTGCCGTTTCAGCCAGCAGCTGATGTAGACCAGCTTGGCGAAGGAGGCGGCATGGCTCTGCGGGAAGCCGTAGGAACCGAAGCCCTTGATCTGCTCGAAAATCTGATCGATGAACTCCGGGGAATAGTGTTTCTTCAGCATCAGCTCGCGGATGCGCAGGCGATGCGGCTCCATGTCGCCACCGCGCTTCCAGGCCGCCATCGAGCGACGAAGCCCATCGGCCTGCGAAGGCGTATAGCCGGCATGGATCACCAGTTCCATCACCTGCTCCTGGAACAACGGGATGCCGAGCGTTTTCCCTAGGATCTCCTTCACCCCTTCCGACGGATACGTCACCGGATCCTTGCCCTGCCGGCGGCGCAGGTAGGGATGCACCATGCCACCCTGGATCGGGCCGGGTCGCACGATGGCCACTTCCACCACCAGGTCGTAGTATTCCTTCGGCTTCAATCGCGGCAGCATGCTCATCTGCGCGCGGGATTCGATCTGGAAAACGCCCACGGTGTCGGCGGCCTGGATCATCTGGAAGGTCGCCTCGTCATCGTTCGGCAGGCGCGCAAGATCCAGACGGAATCCCCGGTGCTTGTCTATCAGGTCCACCGCCTTCCTGATGCAGGTCAGCATGCCCAGCGCCAGGCAGTCGACCTTGAGCAACCCCATCGTCTCCAGATCGTCCTTGTCCCACTGGATGATGGTGCGCTCGTCCATCGACGCGTTCTCGACAGGCACTACCGTGGACAGCGGCGCATCGCCGATCACGAAGCCGCCCACGTGCTGCGAAAGATGCCGCGGGTGGTCGCGCAGCTGGTCGGTCACCGCCAGCACGCGCCGGATCAGCGGATTTTCCGGGTCGAAACCCGCCTCGCGCAGGCGCTGCTCCATCGGCGCCTCGCCGTTGCCCCAGCCATAGCAGTCGGCCAGCAGTGCGATCTGGTCCGGCGGCAGGCCGAACGCCTTGGCCACGTCGCGCACCGCGCTCTTGCCGCGGTAACGGATCACCGTGGCGGCCAGCGCGGCACGGCGGCGGCCGTACTTGGTGTAGACGTACTGCAGCACTTCCTCGCGGCGTTCGTGCTCGAAATCGACGTCGATGTCCGGCGGTTCGCCGCGATCCTTCGACAGGAATCGGGCCATCAGCAGGCGGCTTTCGGCGGGATTGACCACGGTGATGCCCAGTGCGAAGCAGACCGCGGAATTCGCCGATGAACCCCGTCCCTGGCAGAGGATGTTCTGTTCCTTGGCAAACCGCACGATGTCCCACACCGTGAGGAAGAACGCCTCGTACTGGAGCTCTTCGATCAGCGCGAGTTCGCCGTCGATCTGATCCACTACTGAATCCGGCACGCCCTCCGGCCAGCGCTCGCGCATGCCGCGTTCCGTGAGTTCGCGCAGCCATGTGGTGGGCGTGTGGCCCGCCGGCACCAGTTCGGCCGGATAGCGGTAGTGGATGTCGCGCTTGAGGTCGAACCTGCAACGCTGCGCCAGCACCACCGTGGCATCGATCAGGGCACGCGGATAGATGTTGCCCAGCGCCCGTCGCGTGCGCAGGTGGCGTTCGCCGTTGCGGAAGAGGTGCTCGCCGCATTCGGCCAGCGGTGTGGCATGGCGGATCGCCGTCATCGTGTCCTGCAGCGCGCGACGGCGCCGCACGTCCATGTGCACGTCGCCGGCCGCCACCGGCACCATGGCAAGGCGCGCGGCGGACTCGAGCAGGCGCGCGAGTCGAGCGGCATCGTCCTGCTCACGGTGCAGTTCGACCGCCATGTGCGCGCGATCGCCGAACACCGACTGCAGCCATCGCCCCTGCGTTTCGTCGATCTCGCGTGCCGGCAGCCAGAGCGCGAACAGGCCGCAGACGGCAGGATCGACGTCGGACAAGAGGCGCTCCACGTCCTGCCGCATGAGCCGGTAGCCCTTCTTGTCGACGGCGCGCCGGGCGGTGGTGATCAGTTCGCACAGCCGCGTGTAGCCGGCCGTGGTTTCCACCAGCAGCACGCACTTCAGTCCACACGCCAGGGTGAACTCGCTGCCGACGACGAGGGGCACCTCCGTCGCGCGCGACGCCTCCCAACCGCGCACGATGCCGGCCAGCGAGCATTCGTCGGTGATCGCGAGCGCTTCATAACCGAGATCGCGTGCGCGCTCGAACAATTCCTCCGCACTGGCCGCGCCGCGCAGGAACGAGAAATCCGACAGGCAATGCAGTTCCGCATAGGCCGGCCAGGCATCTTCCTGTGGGCCGTCGTCGTTGGCCGCGGCATGCCGGCGCAACCGCTGCGCCACCTCCCAAGCGCGGGGCGGGCGACCGCCGGGCGTGTCGCGGTCGACGCCGTCCACCGCATCGTCCCAGCTCACGCGAACCACCCATGCAGCATCCAGCCGCCCTGCTCGCCCGGCGGCGTGAAGGCCCAGGCGCGTTGGCCTTGCGAAGTCTCGAGCACGTAGTAATCGCGGCGCGCGTCCTCGCCGTCCCACCAGCCGCTTTCCAGCCGTTCGGGGCCGGAGACGATGCGCGGGTGCGGATCGCGCAGGGGCACCGGGTGCGGCAGCAACCAGGTCGGGCGTGGTGGACGCAGGGGCGCCTGCTCGATGCGCCCGCCATCGCCCAGCACGCGTCGCCAGGCGCGTTCCGGGCGTGGATCGCCGGCCGGTGCCACGCGGTGCACCGCCTCGTCGCCCAGGCGCGCGCGCAGGCGTTCGCGCAGCTGCGGCCACGGCAGTTGCTGTTGCGGTCGCGTATCGAACAGATCGCGCGCGGCCGGCACGAACGGCGGCAGTTTGCGCGCCAGCAGGCGCACACCCACCACCGGCTGCGCGATCTGCACGCGCTCCAGGCGGTTGCGGGTCAGTTCGAACAGCATGGCCGGCTCGCGCTCGGGCGCCAGCAGCCCCACCTCGACATCGGTGTGGCCCTCTTCATGCTCCAGTCGCAGCACGAAGCGCTGCACACCACCGTCACGGATGGACAGGTAGGTGCACAGGTCGCCGATGAGCCGGCGCAGCGGGAACAGCAGCGCCATGTGGCTCTCGACTTCGTAGCCGAGTTCGATGCGCGCATCGAAGTGATCCGGCGGCGCGTAGTACGCCAGCGCGTCGTCGGCCTGGCCGTACAGGCGATCCAGGTGGTCGAGCACTGGCAGGCCGAAACGGCGGCGCAGGCTGTCGCGTGGCAGCCCGCGCAGCGTGCGCAGGTCGCGGATGCCCATGCGGTGCAGGCGTTCGCCGGCGTCGTCCGGCAGGCGGGCGCGCCGCACCGGCACGCGGTCCAGCATCTCGATCATCGCTGCCGGCTGCATCACCGCCAGGCCATCGCGCAGGCCGGCGAACACATGCGCCGCGCGCGGCGTGGGCGCCAACGCGAGACGATGCTGGAAACCCAGCAGACCGAGCTCCTCGCGCAACCGCGCCTCGATGCGCGGCCAGGGCCCCAGCAGGCGGAAGCTGGCGCGCACCTCCAGCACCAGGCAGCCCGGCCACTGCGCGCTGACCAGCGAACTGTGGCGGTACGCCCAGGCGGCGAGGAAGCGCTGCCAGCGCGCTTCGGCCGAGGGGTCGTATTCGACCATCGCGAACTCCGGCAGCAGCGCGTGCGCAGCGGTGAGCCGCATGCCCGCCCGCAGGCCCGCCTGCGCGGCCGATGCATTCACCGCCTGCAGGGTACGCAACTGCACGGCGCCGCCGACCAGTGCCAGCGGTGCGTCGGGATCAGGCAAACGCCGTAGGACGGCGTCCAGCGCCAGCTGCGGCAGCAGTACACAGGCCCAGAGCATCGGTAGGCCTCAATGCGCGACCAGTGCGAAGGGTTGCGCAGGTGCCGGACCACCCCGGCATTTGCGCACCCGCCATTGCGTACCGCCCTGCGCATCGCGGGTGGCTTCCACGCGCAGCGCGGCCGCCGAGGGATTGGCCGCATGGCGACGGTCGCGCAGTGCGAAGCCCAGGCATTCGCCACTGTCGGCCGCCACCTGCAGCCGGCGCAGCGCCGGCCCGTCGGCGTGGAGCGGCCAGCCGAGCACGGCGGCACAGGCACCACTGCGCAGGCATTGTTCGAAAGCCCACAATGCATCGCGCGGCGCGGCTTCCACGATTTCCAGCAGCGCCAGATCCACGCCGGCGGCCTGCCACGCGGGCGCATACGGAATGTAGGGCGGCGCGATCACCGCCACGGCGCTGCCGGCCTGGGTCAGACGCGCCAGCGTCGGCAACAGCAGCGCCAGTTCGCCCACGCCGTCGGCGGGCAGCAGCAGTTCGGTCAGGGCGCGGCGGGGCCAGCCGCCTTGCGGCAGCAGCGCGTCCAGCGCGGCATGCCCGGTGGGTTCGCCATCGGCGGCGATCGCCGCACTGCGGCCCGCGTGCCACAGCGTGCGCGCGGCCAGCAGCGTATCGAGGGCGACGACGGCACCCATCTCAACCCCGGCGCACCAGGCCGCAGTACACGCCTTCGATGGCGAAGTCCTGCCCCGACTGCACCTCGATGGGCGCGTGCGCGGGATTGCGCGGCAACAGGCGGATGCGGCGGCGTTCGCGCTGCAGGCGCTTGATGGTCAGCTCACCATCAATGCGCGCGACGACGGTCTGGCCGTCGCGCGCCTCCGGCGTGCGGTGCACGCCGACCAGGTCCCCATCGACGATGCCGTCGTCGATCATCGAATCGCCCTGCACCTTCAGCAGGTAATCCGGCTGCGGCGAGAACAGCCGGCGGTCCAGCCACAACTGCTCGTCCAGGCCGATGTCGGCCCCGATCGGCTGGCCCGCGGCCACACGCCCCAATACCGGCAGCGGCAGCAGGTCCGCCATGCCGCCCGGCAGGCGCAGGCTACGCTTCTGGCCCGGGGCCTGCTCCAGCAGTCCGTCGGCGACCAGCGCCTGCACATGCTTCTGCGCGGCATTGCGCGAAGCGAAGCCGAAGGCCCCGGCAATGTCCGCCAGACTGGGCGCGCGTCCGGCCGCCAGCTCCCGGCGCAGGAAGGCCAGGACGGCGGCACGTTGGGGAGGCAGGTCGACGGGGCTCATGGTGTACATTTGTACACCCTCAGGTCTCACATGGCGAGAAAGACGTGCGGCTTGCCTCCCAGCCCCATACGCCTCAATATAACCATGGTTATAACGCCAAGGAGGCGACCATGAAGCTCAAGATCACCACGGTCGGCAACTCTGCCGGCGTCATCCTGCCCAAGGATCTCCTGGCACGCCTCCGCCTGGAAAAAGGCGATGAACTCCACGCGCTCGAGACCCCCGACGGCATCCGCCTGACGGTCTACGACCCCACCCTCGCCGAGCAGATGGAGGTGGCCGAGCAGGTGATGCGCAGCCGCCGCACCTTGCTTCACAAGCTGGCCCAATGAAGCAGCCTGGATGATCGTCTGGATCAGCCGGGCCTTGGCCTTGGCCATCCATGACCGGCAATTGGCCGAGCATGGCGGCGCGACCGGCATCCGCGACGAGGGCTTGCTGGAATCAGCGCTCGCGCGTCCTAGGCAGCTGCACACCTACGGGCAACCCACACCGGATCTGGCCGATCTGGCGGCCGCCACGGCCTTCGGCCTGGCGCGAAACCATCCTTTCGTGGACGGCAACAAGCGCATGGCGGCCGTGGCCTGCGAAGTCTTCCTCGTGCTCAATGGCGCCACGTTGTCGGCGGAAGACCACGAGCTCTATCCGCTATATCTGGGCCTGTCGGAAGGCAGTCTCGGCGAAGCCGACTTCGCCGCATGGCTACGCCCGCGGATCATCGCAAAGGCTCCAGGCAAGGTGCAGGAACCCTCTCCCGCCTACCGTCCCTGACGTCGACGCACTCACCGTCGTCCCAGCGAAAGCGGGGACCCACTTTGCCTTTGCCTTCCAACATACGGAAGGAGAGTCATCCCCTGGGGCAATGGATTCCAGCTTGCGCTGGAATGACGGCTAGGCGGTGACCGCACGGATTCGGATACGCCAGCCCCGTCGTCCCAGCGAAAGCTGGGACCCATCCTGCCGTTGCTTTTCCTTTCGCGGATGAAGCGTCAGGCGGCCTGTTCCTCAGCGCGCTCGACCATGGTCTCGGCCATCTGGCGCCAGCTGGGCAGCTGGTCCAGCACGCCCAGCGACTTCAGGTAGCTCTCGTCCACCGGCTCGTTGCTGGCCAGTGCGCCGGCCACATGCACGGCACCGGGCACCCAGAAGCTGCGCAGGCTGGAGCGCTGCGGCTGGCGATGGAACGCCACCGCCTCGACGATGGGCATCGGCAGGCCCCACAGGCCCAGCAGGTAGGCGCCGGCTTCGGTGTGACCCGGGCGGTCGTCGTCTTCGGCCACCGGCGTGTCGCGCTCGTCGCGCACGCCCGGCAGCAGCAGGCCGATGTCGGCCAGCAGTGCCGCCGTGGCGCCGAGTTCGGAACTGGTGCGCGGCAGGATCTTCGCGGCCAGGCGCGAGGCCAGCAGCGCGCGGTGCTGCAGGGCGGTGCGGTCCACGCTGGAGGCGGTCTTCATCGAGAAGACTTCACTGGCCAGCACCAGGTCGCGCAGCGTGCCCAGGCCCAGCCGCGTGACGGCCGCGCGCAAGTCGGTGATCGCGCGCCCGTTGGAGAAGTAGGCCGAGTTGCACAGCTGCAGCACCTTGGCGGCGATGGCCGGATCGCCCGCCACCAGCTTGGCGATGTCGTTGGCCGTGCCTTCATCCTCTTCCAGCGCGCGGGTCAGCGCGAAGTACAGGTGTGGCGGCGACGGCAGGTGTTCGACCCGGCCGATGGCGCGGCGCAGGCGTGGACTGTCCAGCAGGTCGCGCAGTTCTTCCAGGCTGTGGATCGCCTCCAGCACGGTTTCCGACGACAGCGGCAGCGGCAGGAAGCGGTGCGCCACGCCGATCAGCTTGATCGGGGCGGCCAGGCTGTCATTGCTGCCTTCCAGCAGCGCGATGCGGATGGTCTCGGGACGCAGCGTGCGGATCTGCCCCAGCAGCGTGGCCGGCGGCAGGTCGGCCAGCGCGGGCCCCACCATCACCACGTCGACCGGGCCGTTGGCCACCGCGAACATCGCCGACTTGCCGTCGGCCACCGTTTCCACGGTCCACTCGTCTCCCATGTCGCCGATGTAATCGGACAGATCGTCAGGCAGGCAGGCGGTATCGCCAACGTACAGAATGCGCAAAGCACTTCCCCTTGTTTCGTGCAACCTTCAACACGCGCCCTGCTCGCAGGACACGGACCGGATGAAATCTAGCAAGGGTGTCGGCCGCGACGGCGCATTCTTGAGGCGCGATGCGGGGAATGCGCAGTCCTTCACACTCCGCTGTCGGTGGATCCCCGACATGCGACCCTTCAGAAGCGCAGCTTGCCCAACAACTGCGGCCCCCGGTTGTCGAGATTCAGATTGCCGTCGAAACGGGAGCGTGTGAAATCGAGATCCACGTGGTTGTAGTTGTAGCGCAGCGAAAACCCGAAGCGCTCCCATGGGAAGTACTCCAGTTCCACCTGCGCATCCATCGCATCGCCAGTGACGTTGCCGCCGTTCTTGCGCGTATAGGCCAGAGACGCACCCCAGCGCCATCGCGCGGACAGCACATGGGCGTACTGCGCACGCAGCATCGGCGCCCAGGCGTCTTCGGACAGGTCGTTCGCGTACGCCACCGGTGTGCCGCCGACGGTGGCCGCCGCATCCAGGTCGGCGACGATGTCGTAGCGCATCGCGCCCAGGCCGATGCCGAAGGCACGCTTGCCGTCCTGCAGGAACATCCAGGTGTATGACACACCGGTGACATCCAGGTCCAGTCGGCCGGTGAAGGCGGCATCGACCGGGTACGTGCTGTCGCCGATCTCCAGATCGCGATCCAGGAAGCGCGCGCTGGCGTCCTTGTAGTCGTAACCGAACGCATCCAGCGCGTGATGGCGCGCCTGGCCGAAACTTCCGCCGATGCGCCATGCCAATGCATCCTGCCGGTCGACGAATCCCAGGTCACGCTGGAAATTGACGTTTGTGCCGAGCGAACCATCGCTGGCGTCCCACCGCGTGTCCAGGTCGTGGTCGGCCGGGTAGCGCCCCGCCGCCAGATAGAAGCGATCCACTGCAGGAAGCGTGTCCTGCGCAAGGACAGGGGATGGCAGGCCTGCGCAGACCAGCAGCCCGAGGACAGCGATACGGTGCATGGGACGGCTCCTGTGCGGAGAACAGGGGGTACGTCATCATCGGCAGCCCGACCCGGCCAGCATCCGCCGGAGGCCAGGGACGGTCAAGGTGGATCGCGGGCGAACGGCGGCTGCGTTTCCGTTCCCCCACTCGCCGGCTGCGCAAGATGCAGCAGCAGGTGCGCCAGCGTCACCACGTCCTGGAAGTTGTGCTGCAGCACCCGCCGCAGCAGGCCGGCATCGCCGCCGCGCAGGTACTGCAGCCACGCGCCGGGCGCTTCCGAACCGGGGAGGTCGTCTTCGCGCACGATACCGAGCGCGCGGCGTTCGATGGTCGCCAACCGGCAGTTCTCCCAGATGCCGCGGTAGCGGCGGCGCGTGGGGAACAGCAGGTCGAGGTGCTCGATGCCGGCCAGCGGCGAGCCCTGCCGCGCCAGCCGATAGCGTGCGGCCAGCAGCGGCGCGTCGTAGCAGCGGCCGTTGTAGCTGACCAGGCGCGTGTCCTCCGCCAGCCAGCGCGAGAATTCGCGCAGCATCGCCGGCTCGGCCGACAGGTGGGTGATCAGCAGTTGGCGCACGCGCAGGCCGCCGGGCACGAAATCCGACGCCCCCACCATGAAGGCGCGCGTGCCCGTGCCGCCGGACAGTCCGGTGGTCTCGGTATCGAAAAACAGCATGTTGGCCGTGGGCAGCACGCCTGTCCGGGCGAACGTACCGTCGACCTGCGTCGCAACCCCGTCGAACGCCAGGACCTGCTCCAGTCGCAGCAGACCCGGAGCGATCTCGTCGCCCGGCAGCGCGCGATCGCAGGCGCGCGCGGGAACGGAAGGTTGCGAGCGCTCGCGGATGCCCAGCATGCGACGCAGTGCCGGCAACGGGTCATGCGCCGGCGGCAACGGCGCGGACGGCGACACGCCGCTGCCGTGCCCGGCCTGGCGACGCAGCCGCTGCAGTTTCTCCAGGCTGACGCTCATGCGGCATCCAGCAGCTGCAGCACACGTGCCGCCAACGTACGCGGCGTGGTTTCGGCGTCCTCGTCGTTGGCCAGCACCGGACCGACACAGGCCGGGCACCCTGCCCGGCAGTCGCAGGCCGAGACCAGTTGCGCGGCGCGCTGCACCAGTTCGCGCTGCCGTCGCCACAACGGCTCGCTCAGGCCGATGCCGCCGGGATAGTTGTCGTACAGGTACGCGGTGGGGATGAAACGGTCCCCCGACACCGGCGACAGCACCTGGCTTTCGGTGCCGCGCAACTGGCCACGCCCCTGTGCATCCGGCAGGGCGAACCAGGCACCGTCGCCATCGCCCACCGCCTTCTGCAGGTCGCGCCCTTCGGCCATCACGGCGACGGTGGCGGCGATGTGCAGTGCGTACGCTGCACCGAGGAAGCCGTCCAGCGCGTCCTGTCTCGACTCGAAAGCCGATTCCAGCAGCGCCGGCGGCAGTTGCCACCACACGCTGGTGGTATGCATCTCCTGGTCGGGCAGGTTCACCGGGCCATAGCCGATGTTCTCGTGGGTGTAGTAGCGGATCTTCTTGTATCCGGCCACCCGCCGTACCACGTGCACCTCGCCGTGGTGGCAGGTACCCTGCCCGGCGATGCAGCCATCGAAGCGCTCCAGCACCTTGAGCTTGGTGTAGTCGATGGCATCGGTGTAGTAGTCCACGTGGGTGCGGGTGACATAGGCCTTGCGCCCTTCCCAGTCCAGCCGCTCCACCTGGTAGGGCGTGGACTGGATCATGTGGATGGCCCCCTCGTACAGCGTCAACGGCACGCCGCTGAAATCGACCTCGGCGATGATCACCTGGCGGCCATCGGTGCGGTCCACCACGACGAAGTTGCCGTCGGCCACCGAGCGCAGGCTGACCGCATTGGCCGGATAGCTGTCGGCGATCCACTCGTAACGGTCGCCTTCGCGATGCACCACGCTGTCCTCGTCCAGCAGCTGCAGGTAGGGCGTCGGATCGACCGGCCCGAACGGTTCTCCGGCGAGGAACGGCAGTTCGAACGCGGCGCAGCGCACGTGGTCCAGCAGGATCATCGGCTGGTCCGGCGCGATGCGCGCATGCTCCGGCGGGCTGTCGGCGAAGAACTCGGGATGCCGCACCACGTACTGGTCCAATGGCTGCGAACTGGCCACCAGGATGCCCAGCGATGCCTGCTGTCGTCGCCCGGCGCGTCCGAAACGCTGCCACGTCGCCGCGATGGAGCCCGGATAACCGTTCAGCACCACCGCATCCAGGCTGCCGATGTCCACGCCGAGTTCCAGCGCCGAGGTGGAGACGATCCCGTCCACGCGCCCGTCGCGCATCGCGCGCTCGGCCTCGCGCCGTTCGGTGGGCAGGTAGCCGCCGCGGTAGGCGCGTATGCGTGCCGGCAGTCGCGGATCGCTGTCGAACACGTCCTTCAGGTACTTGGTCAGCACCTCGACCATGGTGCGCGACTGGGCGAACACCAGCGTCTTCAGTCCGGCCTTGATCGCCAGCCTTGCGATGCGGTTGCTCTGCGAGCGGGCCGACGCGCGCAGGCCCAGGTCGGGATTGACCACCGGCGGATTCCACAACAGCACATGCTTCTCGCCCACCGGCGCTCCGGACTCGGTGATCGCGTGCACCGGCAGTTCCAGCAGCGCCTCCGCGTGCGCCTGCGGATTGCCGATGGTGGCCGAGCAGACGATGAACTGCGGGGTGGCGCCGTAGAACGCGCAGACCCGCTTCAACCGCCGCAGCACGTTGGCGACGTGGCTGCCGAACACGCCACGATACGTATGCACTTCGTCGATCACCACGTAGCGCAGGTTCTCGAAGAACTGCGCCCACTTGGTGTGGTGCGGCAGGATGGCCTGGTGCAGCATGTCCGGGTTGCTGACCACGATGTCGCCATGCAGGCGGATGGCCTGGCGGGCATCGCCCGGGGTGTCGCCGTCGAAGGTGAAGGCCTTCAGACCCAGGTCGCCGGCCTTGCTCAGATCCAGCAGCTCGGCCACCTGGTCCTGCGCCAGCGCCTTGGTCGGGAACAGGTACAGCGCCTTGCCCTTGCGCGACAGGGCCGAGGCGACCACCGGCAACGTGTAGCACAGCGACTTGCCGGAGGCCGTGGGCGTGACCACCGCCAGGTGATCGCCGCCCTGTGCATGCCGCCACGCCTCGGCCTGGTGCGAATACAGGCGTTCGATGCCGCGGCTGCGCAGGGCCATGGCCAGTGCTGCCGGCAGATCGTCCGGCAGCGCCTCGTAGCGTCCTTCCCGCGCAGGAAGGACGAACTGCCCGGTGACGCGGTCGCGGTACTTGCCCGCCAGCCGTTCGGCCAGCGCGCGCCCATCGGCATGACGTGCGGGGAGCAGTGCGGCCTCGTCGGCCTGGCGTCGGATAAGCGCGGTCTGGGCGGGCATGTCGGGCTCTCGTGGAGCGGCGTATATGACGCCGCATGCGTCTCAACACCTGAGACTGACCGCCGGCTGATCGGATGTCCCCGCCTCAGCTTTGTGATCGGCCTTTGAAGAGATTTCTCACCCTTGGGTAACGGTTGGCGCGATACCACTGCCGGCATAACCGGAGAATCTGCATGGACCCCCACCTCTACCACGCACATCTGGACACGCTGCGGCAGGTGTCCCGCTCCCCCGTTCTGCAGGATGATGAGTTCGCCGCCTTCATGGCCTACGACTATGGCCGGCGCCGGCGCCTGCACCCGGATGTGGGCTGGGAAGATGCCTGCCGGGCGTACGCGTTCGCCGCCGCGTCCTACGCCGAGCATGCGGGCGCGCTCGACCTCGACACCGAGCTGCGTCTGGAGGACCACTGGGACCGCCTGCGCGGCGAAGCCGGTCCGGATTGGCCTGTCGCACGTACGCTGCTCCGGGAAGCCTGGCGCTGGCTGGACGAACACGATCCGGTCGCGGCCCGAGCGCATTGACCTGGGCCGCGCACGACGGGACGACGAACGGTTGGCCGTTCGTCGTGCGGACGGTCGTGTTCCTTGGCGCAGGGGCGAAAACAACGACAAGAACCGGCAAGGGCGTTGACCACGCGCCTCCTTGGGGAGGAAGGGTGACGCGTTGCCACAGGGGGCCTTGCGACAGCATCCGCTGCCGCGAAGGGCAGACGCAGGCGGCTGTCATGGCATTGCAAGCCGCATTTCATCCCACGGGTGCACCCTCGGCCAGGTCTTGCGCCATGGAGGGAAGCCCATGCCCCGCCTGCCCGATCCGTTCGCTCACGCCTGGACGGACACCACCATGCCTTGCGCTGTGATCGACATCCAGTCCGAACTGCGTTTCTGGGAGGACACCTTCGCGTGCCAGCCCTTCCACCGGCCCGGCACGCCTTTCCGCTGCTACGTGCCTACACTCAAGTTCGCGTACGACACCTACCTGCTCTCGCGCAGACGCTCGCTGCACGAACTCCTGCCCACGCTCCCCGCGCGTTACGACGCCGCCATCGTGCGTGGCACCCGCCTGGACTGGCCCTGGGCCAGGGCGATCATCGAACGCGTGTGGGCACGGCTCAACGCCCCGCTGGAAGAAGACCCTCCCCTGTTCGCTTTGCCTCCGGCGCTGCTGGAAGAGCGCGCGCTGCTCGACCACGCCATGCAACGCCGAAGCGATGTTCACGCCATCATGGCAAACGTGAACCAAAAAGGGCCCACACGGTTAAATCCGCGTTAGAACGCCCTTTATTTCACTTAAGCATCACTGCCCGGAACAAAAACTTTCCCCGTCACCACCACATCGACACGGGGGATTCACCATGGCCAGCCAGTCCCGCAACCGCCACGCCACCGCGCAGATCGTCGACATCGATGCCGAACTCGCCTACTGGAAGACGCGCCTCAATGAGGACACCTTCCAGGTGGTCGGCGCCACCGTCAGCGACCTGGAGAAGTGCCTGAAGATCGGCTACGACGCCTACCTGCTGCACCACCGGCACGACTTCGACGAGATCGCGCCTTCCCTGCGCGACCGGCTGCAGCGCTACTGCCCCGATACGCCGATCGGCTGGTACCGCGCGCAACCCATCATGCGCGCGGTCTGGCAGCGGCTGAAGCCGTCCGTGGGCCACGCCTGACCGGTTCTTGGCGCGCCTGCAGGCCTCGGGGCCTCAGGCGCGCAACCCCAGGGCGTGCTCGATCGCCCCGAACAGCGCCTGCACCTGCACCGGCTTCACCACGCTCGCCGCGCAATCGTGGTCGTCGGCCTGCCTGTCGGGTTCGCGCAGACGCACCACGGGGCCTTCGAAGCCCGCCTCTTTCAACACCGCCAGCACGTCGGCGGCCGACAGCAACAGGATGTCGTCGTCGATGACCGACAGTGCAGGCAGGCCGTTGCGCGCGATCTGCTGCAGCGCGTTGGCGCCATCGGGCGCCATCACCGGGTCGTAGCCCTGGGCGGCCAGTGCATTGCCCAGCAGCGACAGGCGCGTCGCGTCGCCATCGACCAGCAGGATCCGGCGTCCGCCACCATCGAGGAACGCGGCATCTTCGGCCCCGACCCATTCGTCGGCGACCGGCGCCGGCAGATGCAGTTCGAACACGGTGCCACTGCCCAGCGTGCTGCGCACCTCGATGCGTCCGCGCGCCGACTCGACGATGCGCTTGCAGGACATCAGGCCCAGCCCGGTCCCGCTGGCCTTGGTGGTGAAGAACGGCGTGAACAACTGCCCGCGCGTGGCTTCATCCATGCCCGTGCCCTCGTCGGACACGCGCAGCACCACGTACTCCTGGCCGTCGGCGGCCACCGTGGGCGTCGCCGACAGCGTCAGCTGCCCGCCGCGCTCGGCCATGGCCTGGATGCCGTTGAGGCACAGGTTGATCAGGCACTGCTGGAACTCGGTGTAGTTGCCCTCGATCAGCAGATCCTCCGGCGGCGGCTCCACCACCAGGCGGACCTGCCGCGACAGGCTGCCCTGCAGCAGCAGCTGCACGGCGCTGAACAGCGCGGCCACGCTGATCGTCTCGCTGGCCTTGCGCGAACCGCGCACGAACGAGAGCATGGAATCGGCCATTTCGTGGCCGCGCTTGCCGCTTTCGGAGATCACCGCGCCCAGGCGCAGGATCTTGGGATCGTCGCTGTACGTGGACAGCAGGTCCGGCACGATCAGCAGCGGCTGCAGGATGTTGCGCAGGTCATGGCTCAGACCTGCGGCCAGCATGGCCAGGCAGTCCAGCCGCTGCGAGCGCATCAGTTCCTTCTCGGCGTGCTCGCGTTCGCGCTCGGTGCGCGCCTCGCGGATGGCGCGCGCCACCGCCGACGGCAACCGCGCCGGCGTGTGCTTGAGCACGTAATCGCTGGCGCCCTGCTGCAGCGCCCTGACCGCCGCCTCCTCGCCGATGGTGCCGGAGAAGAACACGAACGGCAGGCGCGGGTCGTGCGAACGCAGGATGTCCAGGGCCTGGTAGCCGGAGAAACCCGGCAGCTCCATGTCCGACAGCACCAGGTCGAACGGATCGCCGGCCAGTGCCGCGCGCATGTCCTCCGCACCGTCGACGCGCAGGAACTCCGCGTCCAGGCCGGCCTCCAGCAGTTGCTCGATCAACAGTTCCGCATCGAGCTCGGAGTCTTCCACCAGCAGGATGCGGACGCGGCCCAGCGGGGCACCGGAATGCGGCACGGCTCAGTCCCTGATCGGTGTTTCGTTGATGACGGCCCAGAACGTGCCCAGCGTCTTCACCGCCTGGAAGAACTGGTCGATGTCCACCGGCTTGACCACATACGCGTTCACGCCCAGGTCCCAGCTGCGTGCCAGGTCGCTCTCCTCGCGGGAGGACGACAGGATCACCACCGGCAGGTGTTTCAGCTTCTCGTCGCCACGGATGTGCTTCAGCACCTCCAGCCCGTCCATGCGCGGCATCTTGATGTCCAGCAGCAGCACCGACGGCAGGCCTTCCTCGCGCTGTGCATGGGCGCCACGGCGCAACAGGTAGTCCAGCGCCTCCACCCCATCCTCCACGTGAACGATGGGATTGGCGAGGTTGGCCTCGCGCAGCGCGTCGATCGCCATTTCGGCGTCGGCCAGGCTGTCTTCGGCCAGCAAGATGGTGCGGATGGCGCTCATGCGTCTTTCTCTCGGGAAGGCGGAGCGTCGAGCGCCGCGGGAAGGGTGAAAAAGAAGGTGGCGCCCTGGTCGGGCACCGATTCGGCCCAGATCCGGCCGCCATGGCGGCCCAGCACGCGGCGCACGCTGGCCAGGCCGATGCCGGTACCGGGGAAGTCGCTGGCCTTGTGCAGGCGCTGGAACACGCCGAACAGCTTGCCGGCGTATGCCATGTCGAACCCGGCACCGTTGTCGCGCACGCTGAACAGGTGGCTGCCATCCTCCTGCCGCCGGTGCTCGACGTCGATGACCGCGCGCTCGCGCTGGCTGCTGTACTTCACGGCGTTGCCGAGCAGGTTGCTCCATACCTGGCGCATCATGTTCTCGTCGGCCAGCACGATGGGCAGCGGCGCGATGCGCCACTCCACCCGGTCGGCGCGGCCCTCGCCCAGTTCGGAAGCGTCGAGCATGGCGCGCGCCTCGGCCACCAGCGACTGCATGTCCACCGCCTGCAACCGCAGCGCGCCACGGCCCAGCCGCGAATACACCAGCAGGTCGTCGATCAGCTGCGACATGCGCCGGGCCGAACCGCCGATCACCTCCAGGTAATGGCGGGTCTTGTCATCCATGCCCTCGCCCAGGTGGCGGCCCAGCTTGTCCGAAAAACCGGCCACGTGTCTCAACGGCGCACGCAGGTCGTGCGACACCGAATAACTGAACGCCTCCAGTTCGCGGTTCACTTCCGACACCTGCTCCACCTTGCCTTCCAGCTGGCGGTTCAGCGCGGCGATCTCCTGCTGCGCGGTCTTCTGCAGCGAAATGTCGCTGACGGTCACCAGCACGGCGTGGTCGTCGCCCTCGGGCAGCGGCATGCGGCGGGCATTCAGCAGCACCGTGCGGCGCAGTCCGTCGGCGGTCTCCTGCTGCAGCTCGTAGTCCCAAAGTTCCCGGCCGCGCGCCAGCACGTCGTCCAGGCGCTGGCGCATCACCTTGTCCTGCCAGGCGGTGCCCAGGTCGTCCAGGCTGGACACCCTGTGCCCTTTCTCGATGCCGTAGAGTTCGGCGAAGGCGCTGTTGTGCATCTGGATGTGCTGCTCGCCATCCAGCAGCACGATGGGCTCGCGGACCGTATCCAGCACCACCAGGGCGCGCTGGCTGGCCTGCGCAGTCTGCTTTTCGGCAGCCAGCCGCCGGGCCGCCTGCCGGGCCAACGACATCAGCACCAGCGACAGCAACAGCAGCTGCGCGCCCAGGGCGATCATGCGGATCCACTCCATGCGCTGCCGCTGTTCGGTGGCCTCGCTGTTGCGCTGCTTCAGCAGCGCCCGCTCATCACTGAGGATCTCGTCCAGCAGGCCACGGATCGGGAAGCGGGTCGCCAGGGGCGCCACCACGTTGGCGCGATAGGCGTCCGGCGCCAGCAGCAGCTGGTCGACCACTTCGACGCGCGCATTGACCAGTTCGCGCAGCCGCCCCACCCGGATCAGCTGCTCCGGATTGTCCGCCGTCAGGCGGGCGAGGCTCTGGAACCGCTCCGGCAACGACTCGCGCCCCCTGCGTAGACGTTCGCGCGCCAGCGGATGATCGGCGCCGAGCGCGATCAGCATGGCCGACGCTTCCATTTCGCGCACGTCCAGCGCGAGCCCCAGTACGGTGGCTTCCACCTCATGCGTGTGGATGACCGCGTCGGCCGCTTCCTGCGTGTCTTGCGCCAGGCGCTGCAGCAGGATGACCGGACCCACCACGATCAACAGGATGGCCAATCCCAGCAGCAGCAGGCGTCCCTTGCCCCATGCATGCGGGGTGCGATCCTCGTTCATATTCCCCTGGCGTCCGATGGACGCGCAGCAGACCCGACAGTCGCTGCGCGTGGAAAGTCGGACGATGCTATCGCAGGAATGTCACATTGGGAATGAAGAAAAATCCGTTCAGGAAACGGGCGCCACGCACACGCGGTCACGCCCCTCGCGTTTGGCCGCATACAGGGCGAGATCGGCGCGACGCATCAGCTCGCGCAGGGTCTCGCCGGGCCGATGCTCGGCGACGCCGGCGGACAGCGTGGTGACCGCGCCTTCATGCTCGCCACCGAACTCGCCGCGCACGTACTCGGCGAAGGTCCGCGCCGAGCCCGCATCGTGCCCTTCCAGCAACACGGCGAACTCCTCGCCGCCGATGCGTGCAGCACACCCGCGGACGCCCGCACGCGCCTGCATGATCGCGCCCAGGCGTTGCAGTACGGCATCGCCGCCGTCGTGACCCAGCCGGTCATTGATGCGCTTGAAGAAATCGATGTCCAGCACCACCAGTGCCAGCGGCACGCCGGCGGCGGCGGCACGCGCATGCGCCGCTTCGGCTCGCTCGCTCCAGCCGTTGCGGTTGAGCAGGCCGGTGACCGGATCGGTGCTGGCCTGCTGGACCAAGCGTCGGCGCATGCGCCAGGCCGAGACCGCAAAGTCGCTGCGGTAGCCGGCCAGCACCAGACCGAAGCCGATGGTGGTCAGCGTGTACAGCCAGTACAGCGCACTGCCGGTGCCGGGCGCGCCGTACAGCACGATGCGCAGCTGGGCCATCGCCACGATCAGCAGCGCGAACGCCAGCAGCGATACCGGACGCACCATCAGCGCCATCAGCGCCAGCGGCAGCAACTGGAACAGGCCGGTACGAAGGGCCAGCTGGCCGATCGCGCCGGGCAGCGGCATGCTCATGAAGATGCCCAACAGCAACGTCGCCAGCAGCGTCAGGACCAGCCGGTGCTGCCATTGCGGCAGACGGGCCACCGCGGCCGCGCAACCGGCCACCACACTGGCCATCAGCATCTGCAGCCAGCCGGGGTAGCCGATCGAGGGCGTGGCGCCCGCCACCTCGAACACCGTGATGATCGCCAGCAACACCGCGCCGCACAGCAGCACGCCGCTGACGATCGGCCGGGTGGCGCGCAGCTGGGCCTGGGTCAGATCCTCCCGCTCGACGCTATCCAGCCCCTGGGTGGACTCGCGCGCGAAGAAGCCGCGCAGGCGGTGCAGAATGTCCACCGCCATGGGGGAAACAGGTGGCTGCGCACCGGTACGACGCGGCGCACCGCTCACCGGCTTCCCGCGCTGCTCCCCCCGCATGGAGCTAGCCGCCGAAGGTCGCGCGCATGCGCGCTTCATCGGGCTGCTCGATCACGCCCTTCTCGGTGACGATGGCGTCGATCAGCGACGCCGGGGTGACGTCGAACACCGGATTCCATGCCGGCACGCCTTCGGCCACCGTGCGGGTACCCGCGATGCCGAGCAGTTCGCCGGGGTCGCGCTCCTCGATGTGGATGGCATCGCCGTTCGGCGTGGCCATGTCCACGGTGGACGAAGGCGCCACCACCATGAACTTGGCGCCGTGGTGGCGCGCGGCGATGGCCAGCTGGTAGGTACCGATCTTGTTGGCGGTATCGCCGTTGGCGCAGATGCGGTCGGCCCCGACGATGACCCACTGCACGGCACCGGTCTTCATCAGGTGCGAAGCGGCCGAATCCGCGATCAGCGTGGCGGGAATCCCGTCCTGCAGCAGCTCCCAGGCGGTCAGGCGCGCACCCTGTTGCCATGGGCGGGTCTCGCCCGCGTACACCTTGCCGATGCGGCCCTGCGCCACGCCGGCGCGGATCACGCCCAGCGCGGTGCCGAAGCCGGCCGTGGCCAACGAACCGGTGTTGCAGTGGGTCAGTACGCCGCTGCCCTCACCGATCAGCGCCGCCCCCAACTCGCCCATGTGGCGATTGGCGGCCAGGTCTTCCTCGGCGATCGCCAGCGCTTCCAGCTCCAGCACGCCACGCCAGTCGCCGCCGGCGGTCTTCAGGGCCGCACGCATGCGCGCCAGCGCCCAGGCCAGGTTCACGGCGGTGGGACGCGCGGCGTTGAGGCGCTGCAGGGCGGGTTCAAGCTTGTCCGCCGCCTCGGCCGGCGTGGCGGCCATCACCTCGCGCGCGGCCAGCACCACGCCCCAGGCGGCGGCAATACCGATGGCCGGCGCCCCGCGCACGGCCAGGTCGTGGATGGCTGCGGCCACCTCGTCGCTGGTGGTGCAGCTGAGGTATTCCACCACGAACGGGAGCTTGCGCTGGTCCAGCAGTTCCAGCGCGCTCCCGGTCCAGCGGATGGGACGGATGCGGTCGTAGCGGGCGTAATCGACGGTGTCGTTCATGGGGCCATTGTACCGGCCCCTCCCCGCCTCTCCTCACATCCGCAGGATCACCAGCTGCGGAACTCGGCCCGGCAGCCGTCGGTCACCCAGACACCGCGGGCGTCCCGGCCCCAGGTGCGGCCTTCGATGCAGGCGGCGTTGGACAACTGGCGGACCAGCTGCACGCGGCCACGCCCGTCCACACCGCAGGTGCGGGTGCGTCCCTTCTCGGACTCGCAACGGAAGGTCCGGCCGTAGCCGTCCCCGTATCCGTTGTCGTAGCCGCCGTTGTTCCAGCCGCCGCCATTCCAGCCGTGGCCCCGGCCGTACACCTCGAACTCGGCCCGGCAACCGCGCGACACCCAGATCGCATTGCGATCGCGACCCCAGCTGTAGCCTTCACTGCACGGGGCCTTGGAGAACTGGCGGACCAGACGCACCTCGCCGCGGCCGTTGACCGGACAGCTGCGCGAACGCCCGTCGATCGATTCGCAGCGGATGCGCTGCGCACTGTCCCAACCGCCACCGCGGCCGCTGGCGAACTCGGCGCGGCAACCGCGGTCGACCCAGACGCCATCCCGCAGCCGGCCCCAGTTGCGGCCTTCCTCGCAGCGCGTCTTGGAGACTTGCCGCACCAGCCGCACGCCGCCGCGCGTATCCATGCGGCACTCGCGGTAGCGGTTGTCATTGGAGTCGCAGCGCACGACCTGCCCACCGCCGTAATAGCGATCGTCGTACTGCGGTGCAGCCTTCGCGGCGACGGTGCCGAACAGGGCGACAGTGCCGAGCACCAGTGTTGCGATCAGCGAGCGTTGCATGGCGAGCGTCCTCGTGGGTGTTGGACCGCAATCTACGCAGCGATGATGAACGCGCGCCCACGTAACCGTTTGCAGGCAACACCCACGCGGGGCGTGTTTGGCTGGCTTTCAGGCGCGCGCGAAATCGAAGGCGACCACATCCGCGATGCGCGGTGTGTCGAGCATCGCCATCAGCAGCCGGTCCACGCCGAGCGCGACGCCCGCACAGGCCGGCATGCCATGCGCCAGCGCGGCGAGCAGGCCTTCGTCGATGGCGGGCGCGTCCTCGCCCCGCACGCTGCGTGTCGCCACGTCGCGTTCGAAGCGCACACGCTGCTCCGCCGCATCTGTGAGCTCGTGGTAGCCGTTGGCCAGCTCCAGCGGGCCCAGGTAAAGCTCGAAGCGTTCCGCCACCGGCATGCCGTCGCGCTCCACCACCTTGGCCAGCGCGCACTGGCTGGCCGGGTAGTCGTGCACCACGCGGATCTGGTCGTGGCCGAATGTTGGCTGCAGACGGTGGGTCATCAGCAGGTCCAGCCAATCGTCGCGGGTCAGGCCGTCGCCGTCGATGGCGATGCCGGCCGCGGCGTTGCGGACCGTCTCCAGGTCGGCCGTCATCGGATCGACGCCCAGCTGCTGCCGGTACAGATCGCGGAAGCTCACACGCGCTACCGTGGCCGAGCGCCCGACCATCGACAACGCCGCCTGCACCAGCGCCACCGTCTCGTCCATCAGCGGTTCCAGCGTCCAGCCCACGCGATACCATTCCAGCATCGTGAACTCCGGGTTGTGCCGCCCGCCGGCTTCGCCATCGCGGAATACACGACCCAGTTCGAAGCAATCACCGACGCCTGCGGCCAGCAGGCGCTTCAGCGGAAACTCCGGCGAGGTCCGCAACCAGCGCGTGCGCGACGCGCCGTCGGTACGGCCGGAGAATTCCAGTGCGAAGGAGGCGATGTTGGGGTCGGTGTTGCCGGCGCGCGACATCATCGGCGTCTCGACCTCCAGCACGTCGCGCGCGAAGAAGAACTCGCGCACCAGCCGGTTGACCCAGGCCCGCAGGCGCAACGCGTCGCGCGAGCCGGACGGTGCCCAGTCGAGGTCGGCGACGCCTTCGCTCCAGCCGGGCCCTGGTCGCCAGCGGCTCACGCACCGCTCCCGTGCTGCGCCAGGAACGCCAGCAGCTGCGCTTCGTCCCAGATCTCGATACCCAGCTCCTGCGCCTTGGCCAGCTTGGACCCGGCGGCTTCGCCGGCCACCACCAGGTGCGTCTTCTTCGACACGCTGCCGGCGACCTTGGCGCCCAGTGCCTCCAGCTTCTCCCCGGCTTCGTCGCGGCTCATGGACGCCAGACTCCCGGTCAGCACGACGGTCTTGCCGTCCAGCGGTCCGGCGGACACCGCCACATCCGCCGGCGTGATCGCCCGCAGTTCGTCGAGGGCCGCACCGCAGCGCGACAGCAGCTGCGCGTTGGTCTCGTCCTCCAGCCAGGTGGCGAAGGCGTTGGCCGCATCGCTGGGCAGACCGGCGGTGACGAAGTTGTGCACCGGCGCATCCAGCAGCGCCTGCACCGACGGGAATGCCGAGGCCAGTTGCTCGGCGCGCACGCGGGTGACCTTGGGAATCTCCAGGTCGACCAGCACCGTGGCCAGCTCCAGGCCGGCGCGCAGCTTGCCCGAAGGGGGATGCGTATCGCCGATCACCACCCCGCGCGCCAGCAGGTCGTCGATGGCCTGCTGGTTGCCGGGCTGGTCGAGGAAGTGGCCCAGCGAGCGCGCCACTTCGCCGCCGATGTCCGGCACCTGCTTGAACAGCGGCCACGGCAGGCGACGGATCACCTGCAGGTCGCCGAACCACTGCGCCAGGGCTTTGGCGGTGCTCTCACCGACGTGCTGGATGCCGAGACCGAACAGGAAGCGCTCCAGCGTGGTCCGGCGGCTGCGGTCGATGGCCTCGATCAGGTTTTCGGCCCACTTGGTCGCCACCTTGCCCGATTTCACCGTCTCGGGCGTGGTGCCATCGCGCTCATCGACACGCCGCTTCATCTCCAGCAGGTCGTCCAGCGTCAGCTTGTACAGGTCGGCCACGTGCTGCACGAAGTCCAGGTCGCTGAGATCCTCGACGAAACGTTCGCCCAGGCCCTCGATGTCCATCGCCCGGCGCGAGGCGAAATGGATGATCGTCTCCTTGCGCTGCGCCGGGCAGGTCAGCTCGCCGCTGCAGCGCCACACCGCCTCGCCCTCCTCGCGGACGATCTCCGAGCCGCAGACCGGGCACTGGGTCGGCATCTGCCACGGCACGGTGCCGTCCGGGCGCCGTTCGGCCACCACACCGACGACCTCCGGGATCACGTCGCCGGCGCGGCGCACGATCACCGTGTCGCCGTTGCGCACGTCCAGGCGTGCCACCTGGTCGGCGTTGTGCAGGGTGGCACGGGTGACGGTCACGCCGCCCACGTGCACCGGTTGCATCAGCGCCCACGGCGTCACGGCGCCGGTGCGGCCGACATTGACCTCGATCGACTCCAGTACCGTCATCTGCTCCTGCGCGGGGAACTTGTGCGCGATCGCCCAGCGCGGCGCGCGCGAGACGAAACCCATCTCGCGCTGCCCTTCCCCGTCGTCCAGCTTGTAGACCACGCCGTCGATGTCGAACGGCAGCCCGTCGCGTGCTTCGCCGATGCGACGGTAGTAGTCGAGCAGGCCTTCCACACCTTCCACCACCTCGCTGAGGCTGCTGACCGGGAAGCCCCAGCCGCGCAGCTGCTTCAGCGTGGCCGAGTGCGAATCCGGCAGTTCGCCGCCCTCGACCAGGCCGGTGCCGTAGGCGAAGAACGCCAGCGGCCGCTGCGCGGTGATGCGCGGGTCCAGCTGACGCAGCGAACCGGCGGCGCCATTGCGCGGGTTCGCCAGCACCTTGCCGCCATGCTTGCGGGCGTACTCGTTGTACGTCTCGAAATCGGCGCGCGGCATGTACACCTCGCCGCGCACTTCCAGCACGTCCGGCCAGCCGGTGCCGCGCAGGGTCAAGGGGATGGCCTTGATGGTGCGCAGGTTGAGGGTGACGTCTTCGCCGGTGGCGCCGTCGCCGCGGGTGGCGCCCTGCACGAAGGCGCCGCCTTCGTAGCGCAGGCTGATCGCCAGGCCGTCGAGCTTGGGCTCGGCCGAGAACCGCAGCGCCGGGCGCTTCAGCCGGTCGGCGATGCGGCGGACGAAGTCCTGGACCTCTTCGTCGCTGAAGGCGTTGCCCAGCGAGAGCATGGGAATGGCATGGCGCACTTCGGCGAACTTGCCGGCGGGCGCATTACCCACCCGCTGGGTGGGCGAGTCGGCGGTGACCAGATCCGGATGCGCTGCCTCCAGCGCCTCCAGTTCGCGCAGCAGGCGGTCGTACTCCGCATCCGGGATGCTGGGCTCGTCCAGGACGTAGTAGCGGTAGTTGGCATCCTCCAGCTGGCGGCGGAGGTCGGCGATGCGTGCGGCAGGGGTCGGCGGCGTCATAGGTGAATTCTAAGGCCGCGGGCCGTGACGGGAGGTGCAGGCCGGCAGGGTCGAGGGCCGCCCCTGGTCTCCGTGGCGTGGCGTTGCCGGGTCCGCTGTCGGGCGATGGCGCTGGGAGCCCCATCGATGGAGCTCGGAATGCCAACCGCAAGGCCCACCTGCTCCATCGATGGCCCTCGAAGAGCCATCGATGGCTCTCAAAGCCCGATCGATGGGGCTCAGGGAGCCATCGATGGCATTCGGAGTGTGATCGATGGGGCTCGGAGTGTGATCGATGGAGCTCTGAAAGCCATCGATCGGGCGCCTGTGCTCGATCGGTGGGATTCCGAGCCCGGCCGATGGGGCTCCGAGCACCATCGATGGAGCTCCGCGTGCCATCTCCCGCTAGAAATGTGAGAAGCACGGCGCGTGGCACGCCCGCTATGGGCCAGGTCAGGCGTGGAACAGGTACAGCACGTCCTCGTCCAGGTCGCGCAGGACCTCGGGCAGTGCCGCGGTCACTTTCACGCGGCGGCGTTCGCGTAGGGTCACGTCTTCATCCAGCGGACCGTGGTACTGGTGGAGCACCAGGCCGAGTTCGCGGACGTGCCCCGAGGCCAGCACCGCGCGCACGAAATCCGTCCAACGCACCAGCGCCTCCCCGTCCCGGGCCTGGAACGACGCCTCTGCACTCTCGCGCTTCTGCGCCAGGGCACGTGCGACCTTCGCCGCACTCCAGCCCTTGCGAGCGAGTTTTCGCGCTTCTTCCCCTTCGTCGGACCCACGCGAACGCGATTGCCCCAGCGGCGCATCGCAGTCGCAATGGCCGAGCGTCGTCAGGAAATACGACTCGCCCGCTTCCAATTGGCCCTCAACCGACGGACTGGGCAAGCGCTGGAACTGCCGACCATGCGCACGCGCAATCGCATCCAGCACAGGGATCGGCGCGGTGACGGGCAGCATGGCGGTGACGAATCGGCACATGGACGCAGTCTAGCGGACCCGCCTCACGGCATGCCCGCGCCCACCGTCATCCGCACCGGGATGCCCGCCGGGTCGAAGCCGTCCAGGCAGTACACGTTGATGCCGTAGTAGTCCGGCGTCACACGCTTGCGGTGGAACGGGTAGATGCCGCACACCTTGCAGAAATGATGGTGCGCGGTGTGGCTGTGGAACCGGTATTCGGCCAGCGCATCGGCACCGGCGAGCAGGCGGAAGGCGCTCTCGTGCACCTTCACCATCAGCGCGTTCTTCTTGCGGCAGATGGAGCAGTCGCATTGCGTCAGTTCGGGAAAGTCGGTGTCGATCTCGAAACGGATCGCGCCGCAGTGGCAGCGGCCGGTCCAGGTCTGCAGGGGGCGGGTCATGAGGCCTCCACGTTGGCGGGCAGGAACCGCACGACCTTCTGCTTCAGCAAGCGGATGAGCATGGGGTCCATGAAGTCGTAATCGTCTGGGATGTCCAGGCAGATCACCCGCTTGCCGTTGAGGTGGCGCGCGAACTTCGCCGACAGCCGGTTGCGGTGCGCCTTCTCCATCACGAAGATCATGTCCGCCCACGCCAGCAGTTCGGGCGAGACCGGTACCTCGGCGTCATTGCCCAGGCCGGCTGAGGCGGTCTCGATCCCCGGCCAGTCGGCGAACACCTGCTCCGCCGTCGGGCTGCGCAGGCGGTTCTGGGTGCAGATGAAGAGGACGTTGCGGGGCATGCCTTGGGTCAGCGATGGTAGGAGGCCTGCAGGAAGCGCAGTGCAGCCACGATCTGGTCCACGCGCGCTTCGCTGAGCCGACCGATGTGGTCCTGCAGCCTGTGCTTGTAGAGCGAGGAGATCTGCGACGCGATCACCACGCTCTGTCGGGCCAGCCCACCCTCGCCGGCATCCAGCAGGACCACGCCGGGTTCGGGGGCACGATGGAGGTTTGAACTGAGCGCGCAGACCACCACCGTGCCGATCCGGGAGTGATTGAAGACGTCGTCCTGCACGACGACGTGCGGGTGCGGAACGCCCGGAATCGACCCGCGCGATGCATCGGCGGCGACCCAGAAGATGTCTCCGCGGTGGATGACACGCGCCGGAACAGGGGCATCGAGTTCTCTGTCCATGGGCATATGGTAAAGGCGCCACATCCCCGACACGACGTCACCGCAGGATCTTCTCCATCGCCTTCCCCTTCGCCAGTTCGTCCACCAGCTTGTCGAGGTAGCGGATCTTCTGCATCAGGGGATCGTCGACGTCTTCCACACGCACGCCGCAGACAACGCCCTTGATAAGCGATGCACGGGGATTGAGATGCGGGGCGTCGACGAAGAACGCCTGGAAATCGGTCTTCGCCACGATCTGCCGTTCGAGCCCAGCTTGGTCGTACCCGGTCAGCCAGCGGATGACCTCGTCCACCTCGGCCTTGGTCCGACCCTTGCGCTCGGCTTTCTGCACGTACAACGGATACACGCTGGCGAAGGAGGTGGCGAAGATGCGGTGGCCAGGCATTGCGGATCCTCCAAGCGAACCGATGTCATCAAGCGCCATCGTAGGATGGGTGGAGCCGGAGGCGATACCCATCACGAGCTATTGGGTCATCCACGATGGGTATCGCTGTGCTCAACCCATCCTACGTGCTGTGCTTCTCTCCGCCTGCCCACCGCACAAGCCAGATCGACTCCTGCAATGTGGGGCTTCGCTTCGCTCACGCCTGCGCTACGAAATCCATGTCGCTTCCGTGCCGACCAGATGCCATACACCGTTTCTCAGGCGAAGCCTCGATCGCCACCCGCTTCCGCAGCGTGGACCGCAGTGGATGCCGAAATCGACGGTGGCGGATAGGCCTTGGGAGTCCAGCAGATACCGCGGCATATCCAGCGAAATCCATGCCTCCAGCCCCGGATACCATCGTTGAAGGCATGGCAGGGGCGTGTGCTGCCCGTCACGCATCATTCGACTCAGGCACTGGTCGACGTGCTCGCGAAAAGAGGTGGGTCTTTCCCTGCGAACGGATGGGCACCCCCAATCTTCCGGCAACTCGAGCAGACCCAGTTTTTGCCGTCCATCCATCCGATCCTTCGGCGCTGAGGCCGCGATCAACAGACCGGCATCCATGTGGCAGCGATCACCAAGCGCCACCCGTAATACGGTAGCGTCGTGCTGGAGAGCAAACTCCCTGGTCAACACAAAGTGCGGAATCTCGTCCGGCGGCGGTGGCGGTATGGCGGACCGTTCCTTCAATAAAGGGAGCACCATTGCCGCGGCAGACACGCCGAGCATCAACATCATCCATACAGCGATCCGTCTTCCCGTCATGCATCCCCACATGAGATTCGGTGTAAACAGTGCTGGGTTTCCGATTCGCTTCAATCCAGCCTACGACACCGCGAGTTCGTCATCCTGGGAAACCGAATTCACCACCTCGGCGCCTTCGTCAGCGGCGGCGCTTCGTGCTGGCGGTCGTAGGCGCGCAGTTCTTCGCGGATGTGCTGGATGCGCTGGCGGCCGAGGGTGTTGCGGCTGTCGTCGAGGACCACGCCGCCCAGCAGCTCGGCCATCCTCTCGACGTTGGGCAGCAGCTTCTCCCAGGCTTCCAGCGCGGTCATCGGCGCGGGCAGCGTGAGGAAGAACGCGATGGCCGGGGTTTCCAGCGAACGGATGTTGGCCATGTCGAAGCTGCCGGGCTGCATGATGTTGGCCATGCTGAAGACCGGGCCACGCTCCGGATGCCCTTCCACCAGACGGTGGAACACATTCATGTGGCCGAAGGTCAGGCCCGTCTTCTCGGCGGCCACCACGATGTCCTCGCCGCGCAGCACCTGCCCGGCCTTGGCCGCGACATACAGCGAGACGATCTTGTCGAAATCCTGGCTGGGGCGCTTGCCCAGCTCGCTCTCCACGCCCGCGACCGGCGTACCGCCGGCCAGGCCCAGTTCGGGCTGGCTGACGCGTTCGTCGTTGTAATCCTGCATCTGCTCGCTGGTGTCGTCGCCGGCGAGGCTGGGTTCCACGCGCGCGGTATCGCGCTCGGCGGTTTCGATGCGACGGCCCTGGCTGGGCTTCTTGGGGCGTCCGAACAGGAAGATCGCGACCAGCAGCAGGATGCCGGCGACGAGGATTCCGATACGAAGCATGGCCATGTCGGACACAGGGGATTCTCCGGCAGGTTGGGATCGATCAGGGTCAGGCGGCGCCGGCCAGGCGGGCGGCCTCTTCGAGGTCCACCGACACCAGGCGGCTGACACCGGGTTCCCGCATGGTAACGCCACTGAGCTGGTGTGCGGCTTCCATGGTGGCCTTGTTGTGGGATACGAACAGGAACTGCACCTTCTCGCTCATCTCCTTCACCATGTTGGTGAAGCGGCCGACGTTGGCCTCGTCCAGCGGCGCGTCCACCTCGTCCAGCAGGCAGAACGGCGCTGGGTTGAGCTGGAAGATGGCGAACACCAGCGCCACCGCGGTCATCGCCTTCTCGCCGCCCGACAGCAGCGAGATGTTGGATACGCGCTTGCCGGGCGGGCGGGCCATGATCGCCACGCCGGTGTCCAGCAGGTCTTCGCCGGTGAGTTCCAGATAGGCGTGGCCGCCGCCGAACAGGCGCGGATACAGCTGCTGCACACCGGCATTGACGCGGTCGAAGGTGTCCTTGAAGCGGCCGCGGGTCTCGCGGTCGATCTTGCGGATGGCCTCTTCCAGCGTTTCCAGAGCGGTCGTGAGGTCCACGTGCTGGGCGTCCAGGTACTCCGAACGCTGGCTGGCTTCGCCGTACTCGTGGATGGCAGCCAGGTTGACCGGCTCCAGGCGGCGCATGCGGCCGTCGATCTGGGTGACGGCCTGCTCCCACTCGCGGATGTCGGCGACCTCGGGGAGCGTGTTGATGACGTCCTCCAGCACGAAGCCGCCGGCCACCACCGCTTCCGACAGCTGCTCGGCCTTCAGCGCCAGCGCTTGCTGGTCCAGCTTGCGCTGGGAAATGCGCTCGCGCTGGGCCAGCGCCTGCTCGTCGCGCTGCTGGCGGGTCTGTTCGTACTGGCGCAATTCGTTGTCGATGCCTTCCAGCAGCGACCGCGCTTCGGCCAGCTGGCGGTCGGCGGTGACGCGGTGTTCCAGCGCCGCCTGCCGTTGCGCCTCGAGTTCCTGCACCGGCGAATCGCCTTCGTTGAGCTGCAGGGTGAGTTCTTCCAGGCGCGAGTCCAGCTGGCCGCGCTGGCCGCCCATGCGGTCCAGGGCCTGGCTCAGCGAGACGATCTGCGCCCGCTGCGACTCCAGGGTCAGGGCCAGCGCGTGCACGGTGTCGCGCGAACTGCGGGCGGCTTCGCGTGCCTGGTCGCGCGCCTCGACCCGCTGGCGACGTTCGTTGTCCAGCGCCTGCCGTGCGGATTCCAGATCGCCCATGCGGGTAACCGCATCTTCAAGTTTCGCCCGCGCTTCGCGGGCCTGCTCGCGGCTGGTCTCCAGCGTTTCGACCAGCTGCGCGATCTCGCTATCGATGCGATCCAGACGGGTGCGGGTGGCTTCCAGCTTGCCCTGGTGGCTCTGCAGCTGGCCGGCCAGCTCGGACACGCCGCGATGCGCCATGTACAGCGTGCGCTGGGCTTCCTCGCGCTGCTGCTCGGCAGCGAGCAACTGATCGCGCAGCTGCGCCAGACGTTCTTCCAGCCCCGCCTCGCGCGCCTGCAGGGTTTCGATCTCGCCACGCAGCGCCTGGATCTCGCGCTCGCGCAGCAGCGCGCCCTGTTTGGCAGCGCCCGAGCGCAGCACGCGCACCCAGCCGGCGCCCAGACGCTCGCCGTTGCGGGTGATGACGGAATCGCCCTCGCCGAGCTGCGCTTGCAGGCGACGGGCCTCGGACAGGTCTTCGGCCACGTGCAGGCGGGCCAGCAGGCGACGGATCGCCGCCGGGCCCTGCACCTTGGCCGCCAGCGAGGTCGGCGCGAACGCCACGTCGCCACGATCATCTGAGACCAGCGCGATGCGGCCATCGCCGAGCTCGCCCAGCGCCTCCACCAGCGATTCGGGGGCATCGACCAGCACGCCTTCGATCAGCTGGCCCAGCGCGCCTTCGACGGCATTCTCCCAGCCCGGTTCGACGGTCAGCTTCTCGCCGACGCGCGCCGCGTTGTCCAGGCCGCGGGCCTTCAGCCAGGTCATGGCGGCGCCCTGTTCCTGGCCCAGCGCGGCGTGCTGCAGGGTTTCCAGCGACGACAACCGGCCGCGGGCCTCCTGCGCGCGCTTGCGCGTGTCGGACAGTTCGGCCTGGGTGGCGCGTTGCTGCTCCTGGGTGTCGGCGGCCGCCTGCTTGCGGGCCTCGACCTGTTCGGTCAGCGTCTCCAGTGATTCCTTCTGGGTGTCGTGTTGCAGCTGCAGCTGTTCGAAGTCGGACGCCAGCGCCTCCAGGTCCAGGCCGGCGCGTTCGGCGGCGAGCGCTTCGCGGCGACGTTCGGCTTCCAGCGACTGGCGGTCGAGGTAGTCCACGCGGGTGCGCTCGACATCGCCGGCACGGGACGCCTCGGCGGTTTCGCGGCTGTGCGCTTCCCAGCGCTGCTGCCAGTCCGCCAGTGCGGCCTCGGCTTCGCGCAGCGCGTCCTGGCGCATCACGTCGTCCTCGCGCAGCTGCTCCAGCTGCGGTTCGGCGTCGGCCACGGATTCGCGCAGCACCGCCAGACGGGTCTCGTCGCCGCTGATGTGCTGGCCCAGCTCCTGCAGCGCGTTGTGGGCCTCGTCGCGCGCCTTCTTCAGGCGCTCAGCCAGCTCGCGCTGGTGCTGGATCTGCTGTTCGATGCGGGCCAGCGTGCTGCCGACCTGGTAGACCTCGCCCTGCGCCTTGTTGAGGGCGTCGGCCGCTTCCTCGCGGCGCACGCGGTCGGTTTCCAGCAGGCGCTCGGCCTCGCGCTGTTCCGCGATCAGCTGCTGCAGTTTCGTTTCTTCCTGCGACAGCGCTTCGCGCAGGCCCTGCAGCCTGCCGTCCAGGCCGCGGTATTCCAGCGCCTTCCACTCGGCGTCCTTGACGCGGCGCTCTTCCTGCAGGGCCTTGTACTGCTCGGCCTGCTTAGCCTGGCGCTTGAGGTGTTCGAGCTGCTTGCCGATCTCCTCGCGCAGGTCGTTCAGGCGATTCAGGTTCTCGCGGGTGTGGCGGATGCGCGTTTCGGTTTCCTTGCGGCGCTCCTTGTACTTGGAGATGCCCGCGGCTTCCTCCAGGTAGATGCGCAGGTCTTCCGGGCGGGCCTCGATGATCTGGCTGATCATGCCCTGCTCGATGATCGAGTAGCTGCGCGGGCCCAGGCCGGTGCCGAGGAACAGGTCGGTGATGTCGCGGCGGCGGCACTTGGTGCCGTTGAGGTAGTAGTTGCTCTGGCCGTCGCGGCTGACCAGGCGCTTGACCGAGATTTCGTTGAAGGCCGCGAACTCGCCGCTGATGGTGTGGTCGCTGTTGTCGAAGATCAGTTCCACCGAGGCCTGCGACACGGGCTTGCGCGCCGCCGAGCCGGAGAAGATCACGTCGGTCAGCGAATCGCCGCGCAGGCGGCTGGCCGAGCTTTCGCCCATCACCCAGCGCACGGCGTCGATGATGTTCGACTTGCCGCAGCCGTTCGGACCGACCACGCCGGTCATGTTGGTCGGCAGATGCAGCACGGTGGGATCGACGAACGACTTGAAACCGGACAGCTTGATGGTGGAAAGGCGCATGCGGCGGTGTCTTCCGGGCACCGCGACCGGACCGGGCCAGCGCGCTGCCGCAAGTGTGAAATGGGATCAGCTTCGATTGCCAATCCATTGATTTGGCTGGCAATCCGGCCTGCCTTCAGGCATGCCAACGGATGAGTATAGCCGCCACCGCCGCCGGATGTCCGGGCCTCCCGGCGACGTACGCCGCACCACCCACGGCGTACGGAGGGGGCCGTGCCTGTTAGCATCACAGACCGTTTAACCCCTCCTCCCTCACTCATCAACGGTCCCCACCCGTGTCTCTTTTTGCATCCGTCGAACTGGTGCCCGGCGACCCCATCCTGGGGCTGACCGAGGCTTACAACGCCGATCCCCGCACACAGAAGGTCAACCTGGGCGTCGGCATCTACTACGACGAGCAGGGCCGCATCCCCCTGCTCGACTGCGTGCGCCGCGTCGAAGAAGCCCTGGCCGCCGAGGGCAAGCCGCGCGGCTACCTGCCCATCGACGGCCTGGCGGCCTATGACGCCGCCACCCGCGAGCTGGTGTTCGGCAAGGATTCGGAGCTGGTCGCCGCCGGCCGGGTCGCCACCACCCAGACCATCGGCGGCAGCGGCGCCCTGCGCGTGGGCGCGGACCTGCTGAAGAAGCTGCTGCCGCACGCCACGGTGGCGATCAGCAATCCCAGCTGGGAAAACCATCGCGCCGTATTCGGCGCGGCCGGCTTCGACATCGTCGACTACACCTATTTCGACGCCGCCACGCATGGCCTGGATTTCGCCGGCATGCTGGCCGACCTGGGCCGGCTGGAACCCGGTACCGTGGTCCTGCTGCATGCGTGCTGCCACAACCCCACCGGCGCCGACCTGACCGTCGCGCAGTGGCAGCAGGTCGCGGCGCTGCTGAAGGACCGCGGCCTGTTCCCCTTCATCGACATGGCCTACCAGGGCTTCGACAAGGGCATCTCGGAAGATGGCGCCGCCGTACGCATCGTCGCCGAGGCCGCCATCGACAGCTTCATCGTGGCCAATTCGTACTCCAAGTCCTTCTCGCTGTACGGCGAGCGCGTGGGCGCGCTGTCGGTGGTCGGTCCGGATGCGAACGCGACCAGGGCGGTGCAGTCGCAGGTCAAGCGCATCATCCGCACCATCTATTCCAGCCCGTCCACGCACGGCGCGGCGCTGGTAGCCGGGGTGCTGGCGAGCAGCGAGCTGCGCGCGCTATGGGAAAGCGAGCTGGGTGCGATGCGCACGCGCATCCACGCGCTGCGCGCGGGACTGGTCGAGAAGCTGGCGGCCCTCGGTGCGCCGGAATTCGCCTTCATCCAGCAGCAGGCCGGCATGTTCTCGTATTCCGGCCTGGGCAAGGCGCAGGTGGACCGGCTGCGCGACGAGTTCGGCATCTATGCGGTCGGCACCGGCCGCATCTGCGTGGCGGCGTTGAACCAGCAGAACCTCGGGTACGTGGCGGAAGCGGTGCGTACGGTCAGCCGCGGCTGAGCGCATCGGCGACGGGATGACAGAAAAGGGAGGCCTCGGCCTCCCTTTTCTTATGCCACGCTGTGCACCATCAACCCAGGCGCAAGCCGCTGTCCGGATCGAAGCCGTGCAGCACCGCGTTCTCGATCGTGACGCGCAGGCCCTGCCCCGGCTCCGGCAACACCTGCGGCGGCATGCGCGCCACCAGCGACTGGCCGACGAAACGCAGATTGACGAAGACCTCGTTGCCGACCGGCTCGATGAGGTCGACATGCGCCTCGAACGCGGTCTTGCCGATTCCCGCAGGCTGCAGGTGTTCGGGACGGATGCCCAGTGCGATGCGTCGTCCCACCCACGCTTCGGCGACGGCGGCGTTGCCCAGCGGTATCTGACCGCCGCCGTCCAGCGCGAAGTGCAGGCCTTCGTCCTGCGTCAACGTGCCATGCAGCACGTTCATGGCCGGACTGCCCAGGAACCCGGCGACGAACAGGTTGGCCGGCTTCTCGTACAACGCCATCGGCGTGTCGATCTGCTGGATCTCGCCGTCCTTCAGCACCACGATCCGCTGGCCCAGCGTCATCGCTTCGACCTGATCGTGCGTCACGTAGATCATCGTCGCGCCGAGCTGTCGATGCAGGCGGCCGATCTCGGTGCGCACGGAATGGCGCAGTTTCGCATCCAGGTTCGACAGCGGCTCGTCGAGCAGGAACACCGACGGCTCGCGCACCAGCGCGCGCCCCAGCGCGACACGCTGGCGCTGTCCGCCGGACATCTCCCGCGGCAGCTTGCCCAGCATGTGGGTCATGCCAAGCGTGTCGGCTGCGGCGTTGACCCGCCGGTCGATCTCCGCGCGCGGCACGCCACGCAGCTTCAGGCCGAAGGCGAGATTCTCGGCCACGGTCATGTGCGGGTACAGCGCATAGCTCTGGAACACCATCGCGATGTCGCGGTCCTTGGGCTGCACGTCGTTGACGCGGCGCCCGCCGATCAGCAGGTTGCCATCGGTGATGTCCTCCAGCCCGGCGATCATCCGCAACAGCGTCGACTTGCCGCAGCCGGACGGTCCCACCAGCACCATGAGTTCGCCGTCGGCGATCTCGAAGCTGGCCCCGTGCACGGCCACCTGGCCGTTGTCGTACACCTTGCGCACGCGGTCGAGCTGGACACTGGCCATCATTGCTCCGATCGGGCGTTGCCCGTGGTTGGTCGCAGCGGTCGGCGTCCCGTTCCGCGGCCGGGGAAGTTGCGCTATTCTGCCATGTAACCGTTTTCACAAGGCAAGCGGCCGCGCGCCGACACCCGCACGTCCACCTTATCGTCCAGGCCGCCCATGTCCCGTCCGCCGCGCCGCACGCCCGCCGCCCCGACTTCCATCTGCGCGCTCGTGCATACGTATACGCACGCCGCATCCGCGCGGACACCTGCCTGGCGCCGGCATGGGTGCGCGCTATCATGCGCGGCCCACGCAACGTGGCTCCACCCCCGCACAACAGGATCGACCAGGCGAATGCAGCGGACCCCCTTTGGAAGCCTTCCCGCACCGCACAGGATGTTGGCCGCATGAGCAACGCCGATCGGGTCCTCCTCGCCGACATCGGTGGTACCAACGCGCGCTTCGCGCTGGCCGATCCCGCTTCCGCCGTGCCGCTGCTCGACGACAGCGTGCGCGAATTCGTGGTGGCCGATTTCCCGTCGCTCGCCGACGCCGCGCAGCACTACCTGGATGAAACCGGCGCCACCGCCCAGAACGGGGTGTTCGCCGTCGCCGGCCGCGTCGATGGCGATGAGGCACGCATCACCAACCATCCGTGGGTCATCTCGGTGAACCGCACGCGGCAGGCACTGGGCTTCCAGGGTCTGAAGCTGGTCAACGATTTCGCCGCGCAGGCGATGGCCGTATCGCTGCTGACGCCGCGCGATGTGGTCGCCATCGGCGGCGCGCACTGGATGCCGTCGCCGTTGTCCGTACCTCGCACCTATGCCGTCATCGGGCCCGGCACGGGCCTGGGCGTGGCGGCCCTGGTGATCCGCGACGGCCGCGCCTATCCGCTGGAAACCGAAGGCGGCCATGTCAGTTTCCCGCCGGGCACCCCGGAAGAGATCCGCATCCTGGAAATCCTGTCGGCGCAGTTCGGCCGGGTGTCGAACGAGCGCCTGATCTGCGGTCCAGGCCTGGTCAATCTGTATCGCGCGCTCAGCGAAATCGCAGGCGAGGATCCGGGCGGCCCGCTGGAGCCCAAGGACGTCACCGCACGTGCCGCCGCCGGCGATCCACGCTGCGTGCGCACGCTGGACGTGTTCTGCGCCGTGTTCGGCGCCATCGCGGGCGATCTGGTGCTGACCACCGGTGCGTGGGACGGCGTATTCCTGACCGGTGGCCTGGTGCCCCGCCTGCTGTCGTCGCTGCAGCACTCAGGCTTCCGCCAGCGCTTCGAACACAAGGGCCGCTTCTCGCCCGCGATGGCGCGCGTGCCGACCCTGGCGAACATGCACCCACGTCCCGGCCTGCTCGGCGCGGCGGCCTACGCGGTCGAACTGTTCGGACCGAAGACGCCCCCGCACGCCTGAGGTTTTGCGCAGATGCGCGCTGCAACGCAACACATGCAGCGCGCCGATGCACGGACTGGTCTGCCTTTGGTCGCTTTCGCGCCTGCGCCAAAGGCGGTAGAAAGCATCATGCCGTCGCCGTCGTCACCCGCCCTTCCCCTCCACGCGCTGGAGAAGCCGGAAGGCCGCGCCTCACGGCCTCATTTCGCCACGCCATGCAGAATGTCCGCGTCTGCAGCCTAGCCCTACGCCCATGAGCCTGCACCCCCGTATCCAGGAAGTCACCGAACGCATCCGCCAGCGCAGCGCACTGCTGCGCCGGACCTACCTCGACGGCATCGATGCCGCCCATCGCGAAGGTCCGCAGCGCGCGCGCCTGAGCTGCGGCAACCTGGCGCATGCCTTCGCCGCCTGCGGCCCCACCGACAAGGGACGGCTGCGCGCCGACGTGACGCCCAACCTCGGCATCATCAATGCGTACAACGACATGCTCTCGGCGCACCAGCCGTTCGAGCATTACCCAGAGATAATCCGCACGCTCGCCCGCGAGATGGGCGCCACCGCGCAGGTCGCCGGCGGCGTGCCGGCGATGTGCGACGGCGTCACCCAGGGACGTCCGGGCATGGAGCTGTCGCTGTTCTCGCGCGACGTGATCGCGCAGGCCACCGCGATCTCGCTGAGCCACGACATGTTCGACGCCGCGCTGTACCTGGGCGTGTGCGACAAGATCGTCCCCGGCCTGCTGATCGGCGCGCTGGCCTTCGGCCACCTGCCGGCGGTGTTCGTGCCGGCCGGCCCGATGACGCCGGGCATCCCCAACAAGGAAAAGGCCGCGGTGCGCGAGCGCTACGCCGCCGGCGAAGCGACGCGCGAAGAGCTGCTGGAGGCCGAAGCCGCGAGTTACCACGCTGCCGGCACCTGCACGTTCTATGGCACCGCCAATTCCAACCAGGTGCTGCTGGAAGCGATGGGCCTGCAGTTGCCGGGCACGTCCTTCGTCAACCCCGACCAGCCCCTGCGCGACGTGCTGACCCGCGCCGCGGCCGAACGCGCCCTACGCATCACCGCACTGGGCGACGACTACCGGCCGATCGGCCGCCTGATCGACGAGCGGGCCATCGTCAACGCGATGGTGGCCCTGATGGCGACGGGCGGTTCCACCAACCACACCATCCACTGGATCGCGGTCGCGCGTTCGGCAGGCGTGATCCTGACCTGGGACGACATGGACCTGATCGCACAGACCGTGCCGCTGCTGGCGCGTGTCTATCCGAACGGCGAAGCCGACGTGAACCGGTTCGCCGCGGCCGGCGGTACGCAGCTCGTCTTCCGCGAACTGCTCGACGCCGGCCTGATGCACGACCTGCCCACCATCGTGCCCGGCGGCATGCGTGCGTTCTGCGACGAGCCGCGCCTGCAGGACGGCAAGCTGGCCTACGCACCAGGCGTCGCGCAGAGCGCCGACGAGGACGTGGTGCGGCCGGTGTCGCGTGCGTTCGAAGCCCAGGGCGGCCTGCGCCTGCTGCGCGGCAACCTGGGGCGCTCCCTGATCAAGACCTCGGCGGTGAAGCCGGAGTACCGCTACATCGAGGCGCCCGCCGTGGTCGTCGACGATCCGCGCGCGCTCAACAAACTGCATGCCGCCGGCGCGCTGCCGCAGGATTTCGTCGCCGTGGTCCGCTACCAGGGCCCGCGTGCGAACGGCATGCCGGAACTGCATTCGCTGGCCCCGCTGCTCGGCCTGCTGCAGAACCAGGGCCGCCGCGTGGCGCTGGTGACCGATGGCCGCCTGTCCGGCGCATCGGGCAAGATTCCCGCCGCCATCCACCTGACCCCGGAAGCGGCCCGCGGTGGCCCGCTGGCCAGGCTGCGCGAAGGCGACATCATCCGCCTGGACGCAGAAGCGGGCACGCTGGAAGTCCTGGTGGATGCCGCGGAATGGGCCTCGCGGGACATTGCGCCCAACACGTCGCCGGCCGCGCTGGACCTGGGCCGCAACCTGTTCGCGGTGAGTCGCGACGTGGTGACCCCCGCCGACCGCGGCGCGATGTCGATCTCCTGTGGCCTGCCGCACCACGATGGCACCTGGGAATACGATGCCGAGTACGAACTGGGCGATGCCGCGCATGCTGCCGAGGCGCCGCATGAGGCGAAGGATGCGTAGCATGGATGCAGACCTGCTCGGACATCCTTCCTGTGGGAGCGACGTGAGTCGCGAAGCTTTCACCTGACCTCCATCGCGACTCACGTCGCTCCCACACCACACAATCGCCTTCCCTCAGCCATGACCATTGAAGCCCGCCAGCAGAAAGCCGAATCCCTCCTCCGCGCCGCCGGCATCCTGCCGGTCGTCACCGTCCACACGCTGGATGAAGCGCGCAAGGTGTCCGAAGCGCTGCTGAAAGGCGGCCTGCCGGCGATCGAGCTGACGCTGCGCACGCCGGTGGCGATGGACGCGCTGGCGATGCTGAAGAAGGAACTGCCGGATATCGTGATCGGCGCCGGCACGGTGTTGACCCAGGACCAGATCACGCAGTCCATCGATGCGGGCGCCGATTTCCTGGTGACACCCGGCACGCCGCCGGCGATGGCCGAAGCGCTGGCCGCTGCCGACATCCCGGTGGTACCCGGTGCCGCCACGCCGACCGAACTGCTGTCGCTGATGGCGCGTGGCTTCCGCGTCTGCAAGCTGTTCCCTGCCACCGCCGTCGGCGGGCTGGCGATGCTGAAAGGCCTGGCGGGCCCGCTGTCGGACCTGAAGATCTGCCCCACCGGCGGCATCACCGAGGACACCGCGGCCGATTACCTGTCGCAGCCGAACGTCGTCTGCATCGGCGGTTCGTGGATGGTGCCGAAGGGCTGGCTGGACAACGGCGAGTGGGACAAAGTCACCGCCAGCTCGGCCAAGGCCGCCGCCATCGTCAAGGGCGTGCGCGGCTGACGTTCTCTCTGTAGGAGCGACGTAAGTCGCGACCGCAGAAGTGAAGTGTCGTGATGCGCGTGCGCAGTCACGCCGTCACTGCCGGAAACATGGCACTCGCCCTCATGCTGACAAATGGGATGCCGTGCGGTCGCGACTCACGTCGCTCCTACAGTGGGTCATGACGCTTGAGTTCCATTGCCAGCCCCTGTCGCCGCCACCCCAACGCCAGCACGGCATACCAGCCGACCATCAGCAGGCCGAGCCACCATTCGAAGACGTTCTCCCAGCGATCCTTCGCCACAGGAGCCGGGACGGCCAGCCCCGTCACGACATTCGCCAGACCCAGCCCCAGCATGGCGACGGCGATCCACGACAGGACCGCGACGACGCCGGCCGGCAACGCACTTCTCCGCGCAGCGCGCTGCATCAGCGCCAGCTGCGCGAGATAGCCGAAGCCGAAGTACACCAGCACGCCGTAGCGGCGCAGGAAGCGGTAGGCCTCGCCTTCGGTACCGAGAAATGTGGCGTAGACCGCCAGCGCCATGGCCGACATCGCACCCAAGGCGAGCATCAACCGGCCTCCGCGCAGCCAATGCCGGGCCAGCCACCAGACCAGCGCATGCAGCACCGCACACGGGATCACCAGCAACCGGAAGAGATGGTTTCCCAGTCCGTGGCGGGCCGCGCGACTGATCGAAACGCAGCCCTCCACGTACGGCATGCAGGCCGGCACGTGGCCCGCCTGGATCGACAGCAGGTAAGCCGCATGCGCCGCGACCAGGAACAGCACCGCGATCAGCAGCGGCAGCGGCCAAACGGGTAAGCGGGCGTCATCGGCGTTCATGGCAGCAGGCGCGGACAGGAGCCGCGCCTACTCTATCCCTGTTCGGCTTCGCTCACGGCATACGGATGCTGACCTTCGCCGGCAGCGTGGTGATGCGCAGCTCGCCGTCCTTCCAGGGCGCCGGCTTGCCGTTGATGCGCGTCTCGCCCGGAGGCTCCTTGTACGGCCATGGCAACACCAGGCCACCGGCCGGCAGTGCCAATCCAGCCTTCGCTTCCAGCACGACCTCACCCGCATGCCTGCGCAGCGAATACCCCAGCACACCGCTGGGCGTGCGCAGCCCGTCGATGGCGATGCCTTCACCCTCCAGCCACGTCGCCGGCACGCCCGCCGCCAGCACCAGGCTGTCATCCGCTTCGCGGGTGTAGGCGAACATGTCCAGCGCCGAGCGCACGAAATCCGACGCGACCCAGGCGTGCGGCAGGTCGCCGACGAAGAACGGCTTGCGCGGCGTGCGCGACACCACTTCCGCCCATTGGTTCCACGGCTGCGGTGCGCGATCCTTGAAGAAGAAGTCCAGCACCTCCCATGCGCGTTTGCGCCAGCCCAGGCGTATGAACGCGGCGACATTGCGCCATTCATAGGGCGTGTAATCCTTCCACTCGCGCTGGCCGTCGCGGCGTTGCACGAATTCGGTCCAGTAGCGTTCGAACGTCCCGTGCAACAGGTCGATCGGCAGCTTGCCCTGCTCACCGCCTGGCGCCAGCGCGATGGTCGTCGAGGTCGGATCGAAGTCGCCGATCTCCGCCGCGCCTGGTAGGTAGTGGATGCCATGCAGCTGCGTTGCCGCGCGCAGCGAGGCGTACAGGTCATCGCGGAACTGGTCGCGAGAGGCCGCCATGCGCTTCGCTTCGGTCGCCTTGCCGAGCGCTTCCGCCACCTCGACGGCGTCCTTGTACCCGCGCAGCGCCCAGAAATTGTCCCAGTACGAATGCATCGGCTTGGCCGAATAGCCTTCGTGGCTGATCGAGGCCGGCATCATGCCATAGAACGCGGCGTTGACGGCGCGGTTGGCCTCGGTGCGCTCGCTCAGGCGCAGCTCTTCCATGTAGGCGAACGCCCCCTGCACGTGCGGCCACATCTTCTTCAGGAAGTCCTTGTCGCCGGTATAGCGGTAATACTCGGCGATGTTGAAGATCAGCTCGCCGTGGCTGTCGTTCTCGGGCACGGGATCGCTGCCGCGGTCGTCCACGCAGCACGGCACCTTGCCGTTCTCGAACTGGTAGGGCGCGTAGTATTCGACGTATTCCTTCACCACTTCCGGACGGCCCAGGCGCAGCAGGCCCTCGGAGATCATCGCCCCGTCGCGGATCCAGCTGCGCGAGTACGAGCGCGTGCCCGGCTGCAGGCGCGGTCCGATCCGCGAGATCAGCATGTGGGCCAGCGCGGTGCGCAGCGTATCGGCGACCGGCTGGCCCTCGGCCGGGACCTGCAGCTTCATTTCGTCGAGCTTCCTGCGCCAGACCTCCGCCATCGCCTGCTGGTCCCGCGCTGCATCGATGCGCGCCGGCAACGCGCCTTCCAGCGGCGCGACCCAGTCGATCTCCCGGCTCTCGCCCGGCGCCAGGGTGAAGCGGTAGAGCACCGCACCGGAGGCGAGACCCGTCGCATCGCCATCGACCGAGGCGGTCTTCGCGGTCGGCGTCTCCATGGTCTCCATGCGCTCGCGCACCATGCCGGCGTCGAAACGCGACGCCATGACAGCATCCGGTGATGCGAAGCGCAGGCTGGCGCGTCCGTTCACGGTCGCCACGCCGTCGCCCAGCGCGAGCGCGTTGATCGGGCTGAAACCACCGGTGGTGTTGAGGAACTGGCTGGGTGGATTGACCTGCCACGGCTGCACGGCCAGCGCGAGCGCGTACTCGCGCGATGCGGTGCCTGTGTTGGTCAGGCGATGCCGCGCGACGACACGCGAATCGCCTGGCGTGCCCGCGGCGAAGGCCGTGGTGGCCAGCGAGAACTGCGGGTGCGTCCAGGCCACGGTGGGAATCGGCAGGTAGCCGTCCTGCAGCGACTGCGTCGCCTGCACGTCCGCCCAGCCGAGCCAGCGCCCATCCACCTGTACGAAGGGCTCGACGCTGACGCCGCCCTTGGCGATCTCGATGGCGCCGTCTTCGCCGATCAGACCCTGCTCGCGTCCGCCATCGAGGCCGACGATGGTCCAGTACGGCTGCTCGCCGCTGAAACCGCGCGGGAACCAGCCCTTCGGCGCATCGGCCGCCATCGCCTTGATCAGGTCGTTGGGATGCGCGGCGAACGACAGCGGCTTCACCTCCAGGCCGGCCAGGGCGAACGAGGCGCCCGGACCATCGCCCACTGTCAGGCGGATGTAACGCGCTTCGGATTCGGGCAACGCCAGGTAGTCGCGTCCACCGTTGCCCTCCACCACCGTGCGCACGTCGCGCCAGCGCAGGCCGTCATCGGACAGCTGCACCAGATAGTCCGACGCGTGCTGGCCCGGTTTCCAGTCGAGCACCAGCCCGCCGAACTCGCGCAGCCTGCCCAGGTCCAGCGTCAGCTGCGGATCGGTGTCGCCGTGCAGGTCCGCGGACCACGCGGTGTCGAGCTTGCCGTCCACGGCCAGGGGTGCGGCACCGGCGGGGAACGCGGCGTTGGCACTCGCCTTCCCTGTCAGCGGCGCGCCGTCATCGACCGGCAACGGCTGGAACGTCAGCTGGTCGAAGCAGACCGAGCCCTTGCCGCCGGCATTGTTGTAGACCGTGTACTCGAGCCTGACGCTCCTGCGCAGCACCCGGTCCGGATCCGGCCCCCAGGCCTTGTCGATGTGCCTCATCTTGTAGCGCACCGGCGTCCATGCGGTCGGGAAGTCGTACTTCGGCCGGTTGACCCACCACACGTTGTCGCCGCTGGCGTCGATGAGCTTGAACTGCAGGTCGTTGCGCGGCGAATCGCCGCGCAGCTGGAAGGCGAACTGGTAGTTCGCGGGATATTCGAGCACGAGGTCGCGCTGGATGCCGGCATGGCCCGACACGCCATTGAAGTCGTAGTCCAGGCACAGGCCCTTCCCTTCGACTCCCGCGACCGACCGCAGCGCGCCGCTGACCTGGTTGGAGGTCACCACCCGCCACGTGGAGGGATCATCGAACCCATCCAGCACGCGCACCGGCTCCGCCGCCTGGGCAACGGCGCAGATCGCCGGCAGCAATACCAACCCGGCCGTCAGGCGGGCGAAAGTCGACACCATGTTGTCATCTCCGTCAGACACAGGCGGCATGCGCGGCGGGCTCAGCCCTTCACGCTGCCCAGCAGCAAGCCCTGGATGTAGTAGCGCTGCAGCACGAGGAACAGCAGCAGCACCGGCAGGATGGTGACCACCGAACCGGCCATCATCAGTTCGTAGTCCATCACGTGTTCGCGCGACAACGCCGCCAGCGCCACGGGAAGGGTCTGCAGCGCGTCGTCGCTCAGCACGATCAACGGCCACATGAAATCGTTCCAGGCACCGAGGAAGCTGAAGATCGCCAGCGTCACTAGGATCGGCTTCAGGCCCGGCAGCACGATCTGGAAGAAGATGCGCGCTTCGCTGGCGCCGTCGATGCGCGCGGCTTCCAGCAGTTCGTCCGGGATCGAGCGCGCGTATTGGCGTACCAGGAAGATGCCGAAGATCGCCGCCATGCCGGGCACGATGGCGCCGGCATAGGTGTTCACCAGGCCCATCTGCTTGAGCAGCAGGAACAGCGGCATCATCGCGACCTGCGCGGGAATGACGAGCGCGGCCAGCAGCGCACGGAAGGTGCTGTCGCGGCCCTTGAAGCGCAGCTTGGCGAACGCATAGCCCGCCATCGTGTTGAACAGCAGCGACAGCAGCATCACGCTGGTCGAGACGATGAAGCTGTTGACCAGGTAGCGGCCCATGCCGGCGCGCACGAACAGGTCGCGGTAGTTGTCCAGCGTGGGCGCGCCGGGCAGCAGCGGCGGCGGGAAGTGCCCCGCTTCGCCGGTCTGCATGAAGGACACCGACAGCATCCACAACAGCGGGCCGAGGCTGACGACGGCAAGCGCAACCAGCAGGCCGTTGACGACGATGGCGGCAAGACGGTGGTTCATTCCACACCCCGCCTGCGGGCGAACCACAGCAAGCCGCTGGTGACGGCCGTCATCAGGATGAAGAGCAGGAACGCCACCGCCGATGCGTTGCCCAGGTTCCACCACTTGAAGCCTTCTTCGTACATCAGGTACAGCACGCTCTTGGTGCTCTCCAGCGGGCCGCCCTGGGTCATCACGTACGGCTCGGCGAACAACTGGAAGTAGCCGGCCATGGTCAGGATGCCGACCAGCAACAGCACCGGGCCGAGCTGCGGCAGGGTGACGTGGCGGAACTGCGCCCAGCGCGAGGCGCCATCGATGCGCGCGGCCTCGTAGAGATCCTCGGGAATGCTCTGCAGGCCCGCCAGGAAGATGATCATGTTGTAGCCGAAGTTCTTCCATACGGCGAACAGGATGATGGTCGGCATCGCCCAGGTCGGATCGCCCAGCCAGTCCACCGGATCGATACCCACCCACGACAGTCCCCAGTTCACCAGCCCGTACCTGGTGTGGAAGAGGTAGCGCCAGATCACCGCCACCGCCACGACGGTGGTGACCACCGGCGCAAAGAACGCGGTGCGGAAGAAGCCCTTGAAGCGTCCCAGCCTGGAATGCAGCAGCAGCGCGGCACCTAGCGACACCGCGACCGACAGCGGAACGCCGACGACGACGAAGTAGACCGTATTGCCCAGCGATTTCCAGAACAGCGGGTTCTGCAGCAGGCCAAGGTAATTGGCCAGCCCCACGAAGCGCAGGTTGCCGATATCGGCCAGCGCGTAGATGTCGAAGTCGGTCAGACTCAGCACGAATGCGGCCAGCACCGGCAGGCCGAAGAACACCACGATGACCGTCAGCGCCGGCGCGGCGAACAACCAACCTGCGAGCGCATGGGTCGACCTCATGGCGCGGCCCCTGCCTTGTCGGCCTGGTCCAGCATCCAACGCCGCTTCTCCAGGATGCGGTCGGCGCGCCGGTCCAGCTCCTCGACCGCCTGGTCCACCGTCACACGTCCGTTGGCGACCTGCTCGCCCACCAGCCGCATCTCCGTCGCGATGCGCTCCCACTCCGGCACCTTGGGCGTGGAGACGGCACGCTCCAGTTGCTCGCGGAACGCCTTCGCGTAGGGATCTTCCGCCAACGCCGGCGTCAGCCATGGCGAGCGGCGCGGCGGCAGATCGCCGGTCAGCGCATGGAACTCGGCCTGCACCTTCGGCGAAGACAGCCAGGCGATCAGCTTCCAGGCCGCTTCCTTGTTCGGCGAGTCCTTGAATACGACGAAACTGGTCCCGTTGGCGAGCGACGCGCCCGGGCCCGTCGGTCCCGGCAATGGCATCGTCATCCAGTCGTCCTGCTGCGCGGCTGGCAGCCGCTCCTTGAACTTGGCGATGTTCCAGGGTCCGGAGATGTAGAACGAGTAGAACCCCTTGCCGAACTCGTCCCACACGTTAGAGATCTGGTTGTTGGTCACCACCGGCGCCCAACCCTGGTCGAACATCTCCTTGTAGAACCCGAGCGACTGGCGGAACCCTTCGCTGCGGAAATTGCCGTAGCGGCCGCCATCGCGCAACAACGGCTCGGGCTGCTGGACGGCCAGGCTCAACAGCGGCTCGAATTCGTTGAGCGGCAGCAGGATGGAATAGTTGCCCTCTCCCGCCACCTGCTTGACCTTGCGCAGCGCCACGCGCCATTCGTCCCAGCGGGTGGGCAGCGTCTTCACGCCGGCCTTCGCGAGCATGTCACGGCGATAGAACGGCAGGCGCGTCTCGACATACCACGGCACCGCGTACGCGCGGCCGTCGATCACGCCGGTATCCCAGACACCCGGGAAGAAATCCGCCTGGTCGAAGCCGGGCGTCGCGGCGATCCGGTCATCCAGCGGATCCAGCGCGCCGAGCGCGGCGAACTCCGGAATCCAGGTGTTGCCGATGGGACTGACGTCGGGCAAAGACTCCCCGGCGAAGGCGGTCAGCAGCTTTTCGTGTGCGGACAGCCACGGCACGATCTGCAGGTCGACATGGATGTCGGGGTGCTGGCGTTCGAACTCGGGCAGCAGCTTCGCCACCACTTCGCCTTCGTAACCCATCACCCAGAAGCGCACCGTGGTACGCGTGTCCTCGCTGCGCGCGCAACCCGCCAGCCCCACGACGATGACGGCGACCACCAGCAGGAAACAGCAGCGCACCAGGGCCGACCTTCGAAGGAAGGCCGCCCTGATGCGTGCTGGAGAGAACGACGCGGGCACGCGCTCGACCATGCGTGCAGCTTACTCCGGCTGCTGCGGGCGCGCCGCCTCGGGCTGCGCGGCCTGGTTGGCGCGCGACTCCGCCGTACCCAGTGCGCGCGCCGCCGCGGCGTCGAGATCTGCCGGTGCCGGAGGCGCTGCCGGCGCGGCCTGGGCCGCCTGCTCGGTCTTCGCATCCAGCCACCCGCCCTGGAATCCGGCCTTCTTCAACCCGTCGCGGATGTAGCGGTTCTTCTTCATCACGCTCCAGACGAAATCGTTGCGGTAGTTGGCGATCATCGCCAGGATCGGGCCCTGGTCGATGCCGATGTAGTCGCTGGCCACCCAGCCCTTGCCGGGCACGATGCGGCCGGTCTTCAACGGAATGTCGTAGTCGAAGCTGGGATTGAACGAATCCAGGAAGCCGTAGCTGGAATACAGGTAGTCGCCGTAACGGCGGTGCATCTCCTCCGTCGCGGGAATGACGATTTCCGGCGCGAACGGCAGCGACGCCACCGCCGCCGTCGGCGCGATGGTGCCGTCGTCGAAGTTCTCGCGGAAGCCGGCGCCGCGCGCGGAGTAGTGGCGGAACGGGCGCTGCTCGCCACGATACTCCTGCAGGGTCTGTTGCGGACCGTCCGACGCGGTGAGCCCCCAGACGTTCTCGCCGTAGTCCTTCCACTTCATCGGGTTCTCGATCGCGTACGCCCGCTGGGCGTACGTCGCGCGGCGGCTGTTCTCGAAGTAGTCCATGCCGCGCTCGCGCATGTAGGCGTCCTGGATGCCGCGGAAATCGATCCAGACATGGCTGTACTGATGGCCGAAGTGCGGGGCGAAGGTCAGGTACTCCTGCCCCTGGAACACGCCCCACAGCTCGCTGTAGCTGCGCGTCCACACCTCCCAGGCTTCCGGCCCCACCGGATGCGTCGGCGAGGCCATCGCCAGCACGTACACCATCATGGCCTCGTTGTAGCCCTTCCAGTCGTGCGGGATGACGCCGCTCTCGGGGAACCAGCCCATCGAGATCAGCGGCTTGTTGTTCTGCAGGAAGGTCCAGTCCACGCGCTTGTAGATCGTGTCGGCGATCCAGCGGATCTCCCGTTCGCGCGGATCGTCGCGGTCGTAATACGACTGCGCGAACAGCACGCCCATCAGCAGCAGCGAGGTATCCACGCTGGACAGTTCCACCCAGGTGTTGAAGCGGTGCCCGGTGTTCATGTCCAGGAAGTGGTAATAGAAGCCCTTGTGCCCGGCCTTGCCTTCCTTCTGCGGGCCCTGCGGCAGGTCGCGCAGGAACTTCAGCGTGGTCAGCGTGCGATCCACGGCCTGGGTACGGCTGACCCAGCCGTTCTCGATGCCGATCGGATACGCCGTCAGTGCGTATCCCACCGACGCGATGCTGGCGAACGGCCGCGACGGGTAGCGGTCCGGCGTCATCCCGTTCACTTCGTTGGTTGTGTCCCAGAAGAACTGGAACGTGCGGCGCTCGATGTCGCGAAACAACGGCGGCAGTTCGGGCTTCGCCGGCGGTTCGGGCTTGGCGGCGACGGCGGGTGCGGCGGGTTTGGCGTTCGGCTCGAGCGCAGGCTCCGGCGTTTTCTGGCAGGCGCCAATCGCGAGTGTCAGAAGGAATGCCGTGAGGCTGCGGGCCAATGGAAAGCGGGCTTCGTTCTTGGTCATCATGCTGGGCTGTAAACGTTTACATTCGAGGACGAAACCCTGCGCGCCAGATCGGCAACGGAATTCGCCGGCGATTCAAAAATTTCGGGGGATTCCGTTGCCGGAAAGACAGGAGACAGAGAAGGCACAAGCGTCCGTCGGCGGACGTATCGGTGAAGTGCGTTCCTGCGCCGTTTCATCGGCGGCAGACGCGTGTCGGATGAACCACTCGTGCGTCACTTCCGCCCTCCACGGATGACCGCTCACCATCGAAATGTAACCGTTTTCATTGCCCATGGCAAAAACGGCCAAGTCCAATCCGCGCGTCTCGCAAATCATTGTTTCCTTTCGGAAACAAGAAGCTCCTATGCTGCAGTGCAGCGGCCACGCGTTCACTCGCATTCAGCCCACCGCGGGCGCCCGGCAATGGCGTTCTATGAAGGCCTGGTGCTTGGGCATGGCCTGCACGCAGCGGTCGATGGTCTGCCGCACGTTCGCCACGAATGCCCCAACTTCAGCCTCCGACAGACGATCCACCAAGGGTGAGTACGTTTTCGGCACGATGCGCTGGCCCAGCATCACCTGCACCCAGCTCTGCAACGCAAAGAACTCCTCCCCGTCCCGATAGAAACGCGCGCTGTTGCGGAACAGATCGATGTTGGCCCGCAACGTGTCGGGGATCGTCATCTCCCGGCACTCGCGCCAGAACGGTTCATCACGCTCGACCGCCTTGTAATGCAGGATCAGGAAATCCCGGATGTGGTCGTATTCGAAGTGCGTGCGCTCGTTGTAGCGCGCGACCAGGCCGGGATCAATGCCTTGCCGCGGAAACATGTCCAGCAAGCGGAGAATTGCAGTCTGGATCAGCAGCAGGCTGGTCGATTCCAGTGGTTCCATGAATCCACTGGCCAATCCGACCGCCACCACGTTGCGGTTCCAGAACTGCTTGCGCTTGCCGGTGACGAAACGCAGCGGCCGCGGCTCTGCCTGTGCTTCGCCGTCCAGATTTGCGAGCAGCGTGGTCGTGGCTTCGTCGTCACTGAGAAAGCGACTGCAGTAGACCAGGCCGTTGCCGGTACGGTGCTGCAGCGGAATGCGCCATTGCCAGCCCGCCGTACGCGCTGTCGAGCGTGTGTAGGGCGTGGGGTCACCGACGCGCGCGCAGGGTACCGCCACCGCACGGTCGCACGGCAGCCAGTGACTCCAGTCTTCGTAGCCGGTCTTCAGCGCCTGCTCGATCAGCAGGCCACGGAAACCGGAGCAGTCGACGAACAGATCGCCTTCGACGCGGCGACCATTGGCCATCACCACGGCTGAAACGAAACCATCCTCCGGACGCAGTTCGACATCCACCACCCTGCCCTCGATCCTTTCCACGCCCTGCCCTTCTGCGAAGCCGCGCAGATAACGTGCGTAGAGCGTCGCGTCGAAGTGGTAGGCGTAGGCGACCGACGCGAGAGGCGAGGTAGGTGGTACGTCCGTCGCGCCGGGAAGGAAGCGGTCCTGGCGCGAAGCCGCCGTCTGTAGTTGATATGAGCCGATGTCGCCGACATCCTGGCCCGCAAGAAGGAGGCGCAACCAGTAATGGTGGAACGCGGCCGGACCGGGATCGTGCCCGACCATGCCGAACCCGTGCATGTAACGGTCACCGATGCGCGCCCAGTCGCGGAACTCGATGCCGAGCTTGAAGGTGCCCTGCGTGGCGCGGACGAACTCGGCTTCGTCCAGTCCCAATGCCTGCGCATTGAACGTGCGGATGTGCGGCACCGTCGCTTCGCCGACACCGATGATGCCGATCTCGTCGGACTCCACCAGCCGCACTTTGCACGTCCGGTCCAGATGCCTGACCAGCGCCGACGCGGCCATCCAGCCGGCCGAACCGCCGCCCACCACCACGACCTGACGGATCGAATTCCCGTCCATCTCATTTCCCCGATATGACGGGACCCGCTTGCGCGGGTCCCGAACATTTGCCGTTGACGTCGCGCCCTGTTACCAGGTCAGACGCGCGCTGACGAACAGCGTGCGCGGCGGCGTGTAGCTGGTGACGCCAAGACCGGAACTGACCACGCTGGTCTCGGGGTCGAAAACACCACCCGAACCCCACGTGGTGCGATAGGTGCTGTAGTTCTTGGCGTTCGTCACATTGATCATGTCTGCGCGCACTTCGAATGCCATGTCTTCGGCGATATCGAAACGCTTGGACAGCGACAGATCCAGCTGCTTGGTACCCAGCGTCCCGGGAGTATCGACGGAGACGATCAGCGGCGGAACCGCCGTGGCCGAGCCGTACTCCCACCAGCCGACAACCGAGTTGAGCGGCGGCGGCGTGGCCAGCGTGACCTTCGCGGAAGCCGTGAAGCCCCAAGGCAGGTCGTAGATGCCTGTCATCACCAGGCGGTGGCGCGGCACAGCCTTCAAATCGATGAAAGGATACGCATCGATCGTCGGGGCATCGAAGGAGTAGTGTTCGTCGCCGCCGCGGTTGCCCTTCGCGCGGGAGAACGTGTAAGCCGCGGTGAAGCCCCAGCCCGATTCTTCCGTGTACGGCTTCTCGGCCGACAACAGCAGTTGGGTCGTCTTGGTTTCGATACCGTTGTCGCCAAGAATCAGCGAACCGAAGCCCGGCGGCGAATGCTCCCACGGCTGGGCGATATCGTTGGCGTTCCAGGAGGGCGCATCGTAGAAGTTGCCGTTGGGGTAGCGATTTCCCAAGGTGAAGACGAACCCTTCCTTGCTGTGGATGTATGCCACGGTCGCCGACGTGTTCCACTCGCCGATAGTGCCGCGGATACCGAGCGAGTACTGGTCGGAATAGGGCGTGACCAGATCGTTGTTCATCAGATCGATCTCGCCGTTGCGATTCCGCGCATCGACCAGCGTATAGAGCTCATCCATGCCATTGAGATAGCGAGGATCCCAGTTCACGCACGTGGCGGAAACCGGAGCGCAGCCCGAGCTCTCGACGAAATTGATCCGGTAGGTGGAAAGCGCAGACTTGACCTGCTCCAGCCCCATGTAGTCGTACAGGTTGCGGTCGTAGCTGCGGCCCGCGCCACCAAACAGCACCCAGCGCTCGTCACCGGTCAGGTCGTACGAGAAGCCCAGGCGCGGTGCCCAGTTGTTCTTGTCGGCCTTGCGGTTGTTGCCGGTGCTGATGTAGTCCTCGATGTTGATGCCACCGGCGCGCAGCTGGTCGGCATAGACACCGCCCGCATTGCTGCCCGTACCCGGGCCGTACAATGCATCCACCACTTCCTGCGGAGTCTGGAAGTCCAGGTAGGACGGGATCTCTTCGTAATCCCAGCGCAGGCCGAGGTTCAACTGCAGGCGATCCGTGACATCCCAGTCGTCCTGGATGTAGATGCCGTACTGCTTCGCCTTGGTGGTGACGATCGGCGAGGCTCCTTCGAAGGGCGCGTTGAAATTCACCTGATAGGGGATCGTGTTAGTACCGATCGGCAGGTACGGGCTCGGCGTCTCCGAGCCGTCGTTGACGGCATAACGGAACGTCGGGTTGATGGCGGAGTTCTCGCTCTGCGTCAACTCGACCGACTTGAACTTCACACCCATCTTGACGACGTGGTCGCCCATCCACTCGAACGAGTTGAAGGTCAGGTCGTTCTGGAAGGCGGGACCCTTCTGCCCCTTGCGCTGGATCGACAACGCACTGGTGGAGTCGCTGGTTATCAGGACCTCGTTCTCGCGCAGGCCGCGCGTGAAGATGGACTGGTTGCCGATGATGTAAGCGGCCGGATTGAAGAGTGCATCCTCGTACGTCACGCGTGCTTCATTGAGGAACGACTCGCCATAGTGCATCCAGCGCAAGTCGTAGCGCTTTTCCGTGTTGAAATTGACCTTCGCGGCGCTGTCCGTGGTAGTTCCGCCATTGCCGCTAACGGCCTCCTCATCGCGATACTTCGCGGAAAGCTCCAAGCGATCGTTGTCGCCGATATCCCAGCTGATCTTTCCGAAGTAGAGGTCTTCCGCGAACGGCGACGTCGTCGGTCCGTACTGCGCACGAATGCGATCAGGCAGGAAATCCTGATAACTGGCGCGATTCGCAGGCACCGCCACGGGATCGACGTTCAGCACGAAGTCCTTGGCTTCGTAGCTGAAGAAGAAATGCATCTTGTCCTGGATGATGGGGCCGCCCAGCGCGAAGCCATACTCGTTCTGCTTGGTCTGGTCCTTCTCGACGCCGGCAGCCTCTTCGCCCACCGTCCTCTGACGCATGGACGTGTTGGTATAGCGCGTGAAGAGCTCGCCCTTGAACTCGTTGGTACCCGATTTGGTCTGGGCGATGATCGCCGCCGAACCCACCTGGTCGAACTCGGCCTTGTAGTTAGAGGTCACCACCTTGTATTCGCCGATCGCCAACTGCGGGAATGGGTTGCCCGCGCTTTGATCCTGACCGGATACGCCGCCCGTCAATACATAGTTCTTCTGGCCTACGCCATCGATGTACACATTGATAGCGCTGGTCTTTTGGGCGCCACCACGCAACTTGGACTGCCCGCTGCGCGTATCGGTCTCGAACTGCATGCCCGGCACGGTGTCGGCGAACTCGAGGAAGTTGCGCGTCAGCTGCGGGATGGTGTTGATCTGCTTCAACGACACGTTGGTGCCGACTTCGGAGGTCTTGACCTCCTGCAGCGGCGGCGCCGACACGCGCACGGTGTCCAGCGTGGTCGCATCTCCGGCCGGAGCGGCAGGCGCGCCGCCTACCAGGTCCAGGCTGACCGACGTAGCGACCTGCAGGGTTACGGTGCGTTCGGTTCCACCCGAGGACACCGTGTAGGTGCCCGGCGGCAGACCGGCCAGTGCATAGCTGCCATCCGAACTCGCGGTCACCTGCCGCTTGCTGCCCGTGGCGGTGTTGACCGCGGTGACCTGCGCGCCGGCTTCAGCCTTGCCGCGCAACGTGGCATTCGAAGACTGTGCGATGGCGTGACCACTGGCGATGACCAACACACTGGCCAGCGCACAGGTCAGCAGCTTGCGCTTGGGTTGGGTTGTGGAACGGTTGCGATGTTTCATTGGCTCTCTCCCTCCAAAAAGTCGTTTCATTGCGGGCCGGCTTGATGGCCGCCTGTAATCGGTTACAAGCCCGCCCAAAAAAAAGCGGGTGCCTCTTTCTCTTACTTCTTCGCCCGCGGCACCGCTCCGATGCTCGACTCCCGCACGATCAGTTCGGGAACCAGCATCGCCGACGGCGCCACGCGCTCGCCGTCGGAGTCGATCGTGTCCAACAGCCGGCTCATGGCCTGCCCGCCCAATTCCGCGATACTGACCCGCATCGTGGTCAAGGTCGGGTGAACGAAGCGCGCCAGCGGGATGTCGTCGAAGCCTGCTAGCGCGATGTCCTGCGGGACGCGCACACCGGCCTCGTTGAAGGCGTACAGACAGCCCAGCGCCATCATGTCGTTGGCGGCGAACACCGCCTGCGGTCGGTCCGCCGCCTGCGCGATGCGCTTTCCGGCCTCGTAGCCCGCCGTTTCGCTGAAGTCGCCCGCGAACTCCTGCAGCGGCGCCTCCGGCGCAAGGCGGGCGAGCGCATCGCGGTAGCCGCGCAGGCGCTCGCGCGCGTCGAAATTGCCTTCCGGCCCGCCGATGAAGGCGATGCGCCGGTGCCCGGCCTGCACCAGGTGCTCGACCATCGCCACGGCAGCGCTGTAGTTGTCGATGGTAAGCGCCGGATAGGCCGCTTCCTGCACATCGGTGTTGATCAGCACGACCGGCAGCGACGATGGCAGATTGTCCACCAGGAAGCCGGGCTGGTCGGTGTACGGGGACAGCACCAGCAAACCGTCCACGCGGCCCCGCATGGCGCGCAGGGCTTCACCCTGCTCTTCCGGAAGGCCGTGATAACTCGACACGAGCAGGTGCTGGCGGCGTGCGCGGGCCACCTGGTCGATGCCGCGGATCAGTTCGGAGAAGAATTCGCCATACAGGTCGGGCAGGACTACGCCGATGGTCTGGGTGCGCCGGCTGCTCAGGCTGCGGGCGGCGGCGTGCGGCTGGTAGCGCAGGCGGTCGGCCGTGGCCAGGACCTGCTGGCGCACGGACTCGGCCACGTTCTCGTGCCCGTTCAAGGCGCGCGACACGGTCGCCACGGAAACCCGTGCCTCACGTGCGACATCCTTGATGGTGACCGAGGTTCGCGCCATTCCCCGCCCCTCCGCGGTGATGACTGCTGCAAGTGGCGCGGACTGTAACCGTTTTCACGGAAACGTGTAAAGCCCGCGTTATTCAATACAGAAAACTCTTTATGATCATCTACTTGCGGATAACCCAGGTATCCGCAAGTATTTTGCGCCGCAGCATATTCACCCGTGCTGCAGCGCCCCGGATTCAGCGGTCTGCGACCTCGAATTCGACCTCGCGCGTGCGGTCGGAACTGCCACCGACAAACACGGTGAACGTACCCGGCTCGACCACACGCTGCATGCGGTCATCGAGCATCGCCAGATCATCGAAGCCCAGCGCGAAGGTGACGACCTGCGACTCGCCGGGCTGCAGCGCGACCCGCTGGAATCCGCGCAGCTGCTTCACCGGTCGCGTGACGCTGGCCACATCGTCACGCACGTACAGCTGCACGACTTCCTCGCCGGCCCGCTTGCCGGTGTTGGTGACGCGCACGCTGACCTGCTGCTGCAACGCCGAGGGCACCAGCGTCTTCTTCGACACGACCGGCGCGTCGTAGCGGAACGTCGTGTAGCTCAGACCATGGCCGAAGGCGTACAGCGGCGTCCACGGCACGTCGAGATACTTGCTGGTGTATTTCTCCTGCTCACTCGGCGGACGGCCGGTGTTCTTGTGCGCGTAATAGATCGGCACCTGGCCGACGTTGTGCGGGAAGGTTACTGGCAGCTTGGCCGACGGATTCACGTCGCCGAACAGCACGTCGGCGATCGCCGGCCCGCCTTCCACGCCGGGGAACCAGGCTTCGAGGATCGCCGGCACCTTGCCCTTCAGTCGGCCGATGGACAGCGGACGGCCGTTTAGCAGCACCAGGGCGACCGGCTTGCCGGTCGCGGCCACGGCCAGCGCCAGTTGCTCCTGCACGCCGGGCAGGTCGAGCGAAGTGCGGTTGTTCGCCTCCGCGCTCATGTCCGGGTGTTCGCCGAGGAACATCACCACCGCGTCCGCCTGCTTCGCCGCGGCGACCGCATCGGCGAAACCGGTGGTGTCCTGACTGTCGATGTCGGCGCCCTTGGCCACGATCAGCCGTGTCTTGTCGCCGAGCGCGGCCTTCAGGCCTTCCAGCGGCGTGATCGCGTCTTCCTCGCGCCCCGCCACCGCCCAGTTGCCCAGCATCGCGCGACGGTGGTCGGCCAGCGGACCGATCACCGCCAGCGTGCGCACGGACTTGGACAACGGCAGCACGTCACCCTCGTTCTCCAGCAGCACCATCGACTTCTGCGCCATGCGGCGCGCAGCGGCGCGATGCTCGGGCGTCAGCGTCAGCGCGCGCTCGCGTGCGCCATCCGGCGTGCAGGAGCGGTACGGGTCGTCGAACAGGCCCAGCCGGTACTTCGCATTGAGCACGCGGCGCACCGAGGCATCGACTTCCGCCATCGGCACGCGACCCGCCTTGACCGCGGCCGGCAGGTCCTTCACGTAGATCTGGCTGACCATGTCGACATCGACGCCGGCACGCAGGCCCAGCGCACCGGCCTGCTCGCGGTTCGCCGCCACGCCGTGCGGCATCAGTTCCATCACGCCGGTGTAGTCGCTGACAAGCAGGCCGTCCCAGCCCCACTCCTTGCGCAGCAGGTCCTGGATCAGCGGCCGGTGCGCATGCATCGGCACACCGGCGATCTCGTTGAACGAGGCCATGATCGACTGTGCACCGGCATCGATGGCGGCCTTGAACGGCGGCAGGTAGACCTCGTGCAGCGTGCGCTCGGAAATGTCGGCCACGTTGTAGTCGCGCCCCGCCTCCGCCGCGCCATAGGCGACGAAATGCTTGGCTGTGGCCAGCACCGCATCCGGCTTGCGCAGGTCGTCTCCCTGGAAGCCGCGCACGCGCGCAGCGGCCAGGACGGAGCCCAGGTAAGGATCCTCGCCTGCGCCTTCGACGATGCGGCCCCAGCGCGGGTCTCGCGCGATGTCGACCATCGGCGCATAGGTCCAGTGGATGCCGTGCGCGGCGGCCTCGATCGCGGCGACGCGCGCGGCGTGCTGCACTTCCTCCGGATCGAAGCTGGACGATTCGGCCAGCGGCACCGGGAAGACCGTGCGGTGGCCATGGATCACGTCGTAACCGAACAGCAGCGGGATGCCCAGCCGGGATTCCTCCACCGCGATCTTCTGCAGGCGGCAGGTCAGCGCGGCGCCCTGGGTACCGAGGTAGGAACCGATCTCGCCCCGGCGGATCTGGTCCTCGTTGCCGGCCATCGCAGCCGGGCCGGTGTTGTTGCCCACGCCCGGCGGCTGGTTTAGCTGGCCGAGCTTTTCCTCCACCGTCATCTTCGCCAACAGCGCGTCGACGAAGGCCGTTTCGGCCGGGGTGGCGTAGACCGGCGGCTTGGCCGCGACGGGGGCAGCGAGCAGCGCAGCCAGCAGGCCGACCCGCAGGGGCGTGGGAGCAAGGGGGTGGTGGTTACGTGTCATGGCGCCCTCCCGGCGATGCGAAAGGGGGCGAATGTAAGCGTTTTCATCCGCGCCTGCATGACGCAGTGCCGGAAACCGCGACGGGCGTCAGGCCGCCTCGCCCGGGGCCTTCGCCTCAATGGCCAGCGCGTGGATGTCGGTCTGCATCATCTCGCCCAGGGCTGCGTAGATGGCGCGGTGGCGGGCCAGCGGCGCCTTGCCGGCAAACACCGGGCTGACGATCCGTACCGTGAAATGCCCCCGGCCGTCGCGCGCGCCCTCGTGGCCGGCGTGCTTGTGGCTGTCGTCGATCACGTCCAGGGTCACAGGCTGCAACGCAGCCAGGGCCTCGCGGATGCGCTCGATCCTGGTCATGGCAGCACCTTGCGGAACGGGCGCACGTCCACGCGCGCGTACACGCCCGCCGCGACATACGGATCAGCCTCGGCCCAGGCCCGCGCATCCTCAAGGGAATCGAACTCGGCAATCACGATGCTGCCGCTGAAACCCGCCGGGCCCGGATCCTCGGCATCGATCGCAGGGCACGGTCCCGCCAGCAGCAGGCGCCCCTCGTCGCGCAGCGCGGTCAGCCTCGCCAGATGCGCCTGACGGGCTTCCAGCCGCCTGGGCAGGACATCAGCCGCGTCGTGGCCTTCAATGGCATACCACATGATGTTTCACTCCGGGGACGAAGCCTGAATTGTACGTGCGCACCGGTGGCCGGGTGCTGGACACGGTCCGGGTCAGGGCTTACCCTGTCGTCCATTGCACGGCCGGAAGCAGCGGCCCGTCCATGGGAAGACCCGGCAGCGCCGGCCTCCCTGCCCCGTCGAGGGACCACCGGGACGTTCGATTCGCTGCCCCCACCCGCCCGCGCCCGACGACCTCTCGCTGTCCGCCACCGCCTTCCGCGGTGTGCTTTGCTGGTTGCTGTAAGGGAAGCGTTCGCCCTGCGACGCATGATGATGATGATGGTTGGTGCATTGCCGGTGCCGCGCCGTCCTGCCGTGCGCAGGCCCGCTTGGTGATCCGCACGATGGCTGTTTCTTGATGAGCCCAGAACTCGCGTCCGACGCGAACCCACAACACCCGTCCGTCCATCCGCAGCAGCAGGAAATGCCGCTGGCGGTGGTGCATGGCCAGCCGGTACTGCAGATCCCCCAGGACCTGTACATCCCGCCGGACGCGCTGGAAGTCATCCTGGATGCGTTCGAAGGTCCACTGGACCTGCTGCTGTACCTGATCCGCCGGCAGAACCTGGACATCCTGGACATCCCCGTCGCCGAGATCACCCGGCAGTACGTGGACTACATCAACGTGATGCAGGAACTGCGGTTCGAACTGGCCGCCGAGTACCTGCTGATGGCGGCCATCCTGGCCGAGATCAAGTCGCGCATGCTGCTGCCCCGGCCGGTCACCGAGGAGGGCGAGGAAGGCGACCCGCGCGCCGAGCTGGTACGCCGGCTGCAGGAGTACGAGCGCTTCAAGCAGGCGGCCGAGGACCTGGACGCCCTGCCCCGCGTGGACCGTGACACCACCCCCGTGCATGCCGACGTCCCCGACCGGGCGGCCGTCAGGCTGCCGCCGCCGGTGGAACTGAAGGAAATGCTGCTGGCGCTGCACGACGTGCTCAAGCGCGCCGAGCTGTTCAGCGGCCACGCCATCAAGCGCGAGGCGCTCAGCGTGCGCCAGCGCATGGGCGACGTGCTGACGCGGCTGGAGGACGGCAAGTTCCACCGCTTCGAAAGCATGTTCACCCCCGAGGAAGGCAAGCTGGGCGTGCTGGTGACCTTCCTGGCCATGCTGGAACTGGCCAAGGAACAGCTGCTCGACATCGTGCAGGAAGCCCCGCTCGCCCCGATCTACATCAAGTCGCTTGCGCTGAACAACACCAACGAACCGCTGCAGTTCTCCAGCGAATTCGACGACAGCGACGCCGCCAACGACAGCCCGTGACCGCGGCCGGGCCATCGCCCACCGCACTTCCGAACGACAGGACCGCATGGATCAATCGCTCATCAACCGCATCGTGGAGGCCGCCCTGCTGGCCGCCACCCAGCCGCTGACGCTGGCCCAGCTGCACGGCCTGTTCCCCGAGGACGAGCCCGCGCCGGAAGGCAGTGTCGAGCAGGCCCTGCAGCAGCTGACCGAAGCCTGCGCCGACCGCGGCGTCGAACTGGTCGAAGTCGCCTCCGGCTACCGCTACCAGGTCAAGGCCGACGTGCATGCGTGGGTGGCGCGCCTGTGGACCGAGCGCAAGACCAAGTACACCCGCGCCACCCTGGAAACGCTGGCCCTGATCGCCTATCGCCAGCCGATCACCCGCGGCGAGATCGAACAGGTCCGCGGGGTGGCGGTCAGCAGCAACATCATCCAGGCGCTGGAAGAGCGCGAATGGATCCGCGTGGTCGGCCATCGCGACGTGCCCGGCAAGCCTGCGCTGTTCGGCACCACCAAGGCCTTCCTGGACTATTTCGGCCTGAAGCGCCTGGACGAACTGCCGCCCCTGTCCGAACTCAAGGACATCGGCGAACTGGAACCGCAGCTTCCGCTGGACGGCGCCCCGCTGCCGGTCAGCATCGCCAGCGGCGATGCCGTCGACGGCGAACAGGAAGGAAGCACTACTGTCGCGGACGATGACGGCGATGCCCGTGCCGACACGGACGGCGACGGACACCACGACAGCGCGGCATCGGACGATGCCGGCGAAGACACCCCCTCGGATGACGCAGGCGACGACGCCGGCGACACCGACGAACCTCAACCCCAAGATGACGACGCCGCTGCTTCCGACCAGGAAGACCGGGCACCGTCGGAGCAGAAACAATGAGCAACACCCCCAAGAAGCCCTCGCTGGGCAAGCTGTCCCTGAAGCGCGAAAGCGCCCCGACCGAAGCCCCGCGTCTGGAAGAGCGCCTGCACAAGGTGCTGGCGCAGGCCGGCCTGGGCTCGCGCCGCGCGCTGGAGCAGCGCATCGCCGATGGCCTGGTCAAGGTCAATGGTGAAACCGCGCAGACGGGCATGTCGGTCAAGGCCGGCGACAAGATCGAGCTGGACGGCAAGACGTTCGTGGCCAGCGCGCTGACCGAACCGGCGCGCGTGCTGATCTACAACAAGCCCGAAGGCGAAGTCACCACCCGCGAAGACCCCGAAGGCCGGCCGACGATCTTCGAAGCCTTGCCCGCCCTCAAGGGTGCGCGCTGGATCGCGATCGGCCGCCTGGACATCAACACCACCGGCCTGCTGCTGCTGACCACCGACGGCGAACTCGCCAACGCGATGATGCATCCGTCGTACGAGGTCGAGCGCGAGTACGTGGTGCGCGTGCGCGCCCCGGAAGGCCAGGAAAGCGTGCCGGACAACGTCGTCGACCGCCTGCGCCGTGGCGTGGCGCTGGACGACGGCCCGGCGAAGTTCGACGAGATCGAACGCATCGGCGGCACCGACTCGCACGACTGGTTCCGCGTGGTGGTCAAGGAAGGCCGCAACCGCGAAGTGCGCCGGCTGTGGGAATCGCAGGGCTGCCAGGTCAGTCGCCTGAAGCGCGTGCGCTACGGCAAGGTCAGCCTGCCGCAGCCGCTGCTGCGCGGCCAGTCGCAGGAACTGCCCGATGCGCAGGTCGAAGCGCTGCGCAAGGACCTGGGCCTGGAGGACGGCACGCCCGCCGCGCTGACGCTGCAACCGGTGATCGGCCAGCGCAAGGCCTCCAAGAGCACCGTGCACGTGGGCGGAAGCCGCAGCGGCAGCGCCTACGTCAATGGCCATAACAGCGCCGACGAAGGCCGCGAGCTGCGACGCTTCGACCATGTGCGCGAAGACCGCGGCCGCGGTGGTCGCGGCAAGAAGCCGCATGGCGGCCTGACCGTCAGCGGCGAACAGGCGGCGAAGCAGTCGCAGCGTCCGTTCAAGCAGCGCACGCCCAAGGGTCCGAAGCCGTTGCCGGAAGGCAATCCGGCGGCGTTCCGCAGCTGGTACGTGCCGGAGGGCGTGGACACCGGCCCGGCCGGCCATCGCAACGCCGGCCCCGGCGGCCCGAAGAAGCCCTACGGCGGCAAGCCGGGGGGGCGTCCGGGTGCCGGCGGCAAGCCGGGCGGCGGTGCGGGCAAGCGGGGTCCGGGCGGTGGACAGGGCGGCTTCGGCGGCGACCGCTTCGGCAGCGACCGCGCGGGCTTCGGCGCCGAACGTGGACCGCGTGGCGCGCAGGGCACCGCGGGCAAGCCGCAGCGCGCGGCGCGTCCTTATGGCCACCCGGCCAGCGCCCCCAGCTTTCCGTCCGATCACGCCAACCCCGGTTTCAATCCCTACGGCCAGCAGCCGCGCGGTCCGCGTCCGCAAGGCCGTCCGGGTGGCGGCGGCAATCGCCCGCAACATGCCGGCCCGCGACCGGGCGGGCGACCTGCCGGAGGACGCGGCCCCGGCGGCCGTCCTGGCGGCGGGGGGCAGCGTGGTCCCCGCAGCGGCGGACACGGCTGAGGCAACACGGAGAAGGCGCCCATCGGCGCCTTCTCCGTTTCCGCGGATCGGTCGCCGCGACTTCATGGCGACTTCATCGCCGCTCCCCGCATGGCCCGCACCCTGCATCGCCTTCCGCGATGGAGCCCGTGCCCGGACATGCAGGACAAACACTATGACGCGATCGTCGTGGGTGCCGGATTCGCCGGCCTGGCCTGCGCCCACCAGCTGGCCCGGCACGGCCTGGCGGTCTGCGTGATCGACCGCAAACAGGGTCTGGGCGAACGCGTGCACACCACCGGCATCCTGGTGCAGGAGGCCTGCGATGCGCCCTTGCTGGCCGGCATGCCGCCAGCGCTGCTGCGTGCCGTGCCGCACGTCCGCCTGTACGCGCCGAACCTGCGCAGCGTGCGACTGGGTGCGGACGGATACCGCTTCCACACCACCGACACGCCGGCACTCATGCGCTGGCTCGGCGAACACGCCGAGACCTGCGGCGTCGAGCTGCGCCGGGGATGCCCGTTCCGCAATGCCGTGCGCACGCCTACCGGATGGCAGGTGGAAGGCGTGGGTCGCGCACGCGTGCTGGTGGGCGCGGATGGCGCGCGGTCGCGGGTCGCCCAACGGCTTGGCCTGGGACGGGTGAAGCAGTTCCTCCACGGGGTGGAATACGAGTTCGATGGCGTGGCCCTGCGCGAACCGGACGCGCTGCACTGCTTCATCAGCAAGCGTTTTGCCCCGGGCTATCTTGGCTGGATGGCACAGACACCGACGGGCGTGCAGGCCGGCCTGGCGCGGCGGTATCGGCCAGGGAACACACAGGCACCGGACATGGCCGGCTTCCTGCGCCACGTCGCGCCGATGATGGGACTGTCGGTCACGCGGTCACCGGACAGCATCCGCGCCGGCCTGATCCCCTGTGGTGGTCCGGTCGGGCCGATGCGAGGGGACGACGTGGTGCTGGTCGGCGATGCGGCCGGCATGGTGTCGCCGCTGACCGCCGGCGGCATCCATTCGGGCCTGCGCCACGGCGCGACCATCGGACGCATGCTGGCCGGCCGCCTGTCCGGCACAGCGTCGTCGGGCGCTCCCGTTGCGCCGCCTGTTCCCGGCTTCGCTTTCAAGCGCCTGCTGCGATGGGCGTTCGACCACGGGCAGTTCGACGCCCCGATGGACCTGTTGCTGACCGCGCGCCCCCTGCGTCGTGCCGTCGAGCAGCTCTGCTTCCATCGACGCGGGAGCATGACGCCGGATCCGGCGGGCGCGGATTGAGTACGATCAAGGCCGCCCCGGAACGGTCGGCTACAATATCGCGTTGAACCGACAGCCCAGACTTCCCCCATGTCCTCTGCGTTCGGCACCGAGACGGTGCTCGACGTCCGTCACTGGACGGACGCCTACTTCAGCTTCACCACCACCCGCGACGACGGTTTCCGCTTCGAGAACGGCCAGTTCGTGATGATCGGCCTGGAGGTCGACGGCAAGCCGCTGATGCGCGCCTATTCGATCGCCAGCGCCAACTGGGAAGAACAACTCGAGTTCTTCAGCATCAAGGTGCCCCACGGCCCGCTGACCTCGCGCCTGCAACACATCCAGCCCGGCGATACCCTGCTGATCGGGCGCAAGCCCACCGGCACGCTGTTGATCAGCGACCTGCACCCCGGCCGCAACCTGTACCTGCTGGGCACCGGCACCGGCCTGGCGCCGTGGTTGTCGGTGATCAAGGACCCGGAAACCTACGAACGTTTCGACAAGGTCATCCTGACCCATGGCGTGCGCCACGCCGAGGATCTGGCCTACCGCGACTATTTCGAGAAGGAACTGCCGCAGCACGAGTTCCTCGGCGAGACCATCCGCGAGAAGCTGCTGTACTACCCGGCCGTGAGCCGCGAGGCTTTCCCCAACCACGGTCGCCTCACGGATCTGATGGCCAGCGGCGCCATGATGCAGACGCTGGGCATCGAGCCGCTGGACGCCGGACGCGACCGGGCCATGATCTGCGGCAGCCCCCAGATGCTGGCCGACTTCCGCGCGCTGCTGGACAGCTGCGGGTTCACCGCCGCGCCGAGGATCGGCACACCGGGCCAGTACGTGTTCGAACGCGCCTTCGTCGAGAAGTAGATCGCGCGAAGCGCCGGCTTTGCGCACGGCCAACGAAACCCGGCGCACAGGTGCTACGCTCGCGGCTACATCCTGGGGAGGATCCGCGCATGATGCGTTGCCTATGGCTGGCGGCCCTGTTGGCCGCGAGTATCTGTGTCCAGGCTGCCGAGCAGCCACAGCAGCCCGGAATCGGGGAAGCTCCGCCGACCATCGGCCTGAAGGACCGCGGGGGCAACGTCATCGACCTGGCGGCCCTGCAGGGCAAGGTGGTGGTGGTCACGTTCTGGGCGTCGTGGTGCGGCCCCTGCCGCCGCGAACTGCCCATGCTGGGCAAGGTCCAGGAGGTCGTGGGACGCGAGCATCTGGAAGTCATCGCGGTCAACTTCAAGGAACCGCGCCGGGACTTCAACGCCGTGATCCGCGCCAACAAGGATCTGGACCTGACCTACGTGCACGACGAGCGCGGCATCGTCAGCGATCGCTACGGCGTCACCGCGCTGCCCAACATGTTCATCATCGGCCAGGATGGCCTGATCACGCAGACGCACCGCGGATACTCGGAAAACGTCCTGCAGTCCTTCATGCAGGAACTGCTGGAACTGCTGCCGGAAGAAGCGCTGCAGCGGCAGGTCGACGCCCCATGAGCATCGCGCGCAGGATCCTGCTGTCGCTGGTTCTGCTCGCCACGACGGCGCTGCTGGGCGCCTGCCTGCCGGGTGGGGGAAATGCGCGCGCGCCGATACCGCAAGCGCTGATCCCGGCCGGTACGCCGGCCACCCGACTGGTCGTGGTACTGCCCGGACGCGGCGACGACATCGCGGCCCTGCGCACCAGCGGCATCGTCCCGGCGGTGCAGTCCGCATGGCCGGACGCGGATGTGTTGCTGACAGGCTTGGGCTTCGCCTATTACATGGAAGGACGTGCCCCGCAACGCCTGCATGCGGAAGTGGTGGCGCCTGCCCGCCAGCGCGGATATCGCGAAGTGTGGCTGCTGGGGGCGTCGATGGGCGGCATGGGCAGCCTGATGTACGACCGCGCCTACCCGGGCGAAGCCGATGGCCTGGTCCTGCTGGCGCCGTACCTGGGCAAGCGCCCGCTCATCGACGAGATCCGACGCGACGGCCTGGGCGCATGGGAAGCGGGCCCCGTTCCTGCCGCTGTGGATGCAGGCAACTACCAGCGCGAACTCTGGCGCCATCTGCAGACATGGCAGCGCGACCCGGGCCGCACGCGCACGGTATGGCTGGGCTATGGCGCGCAGGACCGCCTGGCCGGCGCCATGCCGCCGCTGGCCGGGTTGCTGCCGCCCGACCACGTGGCGGTGGTCGACGGCGGCCATGCGTGGAAGGTGTGGTCGCCGCTGACACAGCGGCTGCTGACGGCCGCCGGGCCGGCGCGCCTGGAACCTCAGCGTTCCCCGTAGCGTAGCCACAGCGCCGCGGCCGTCTCATCGGCGAAGATGCGCGCTTCGAATCCATGCTCGTTGGCCAGCAACCCGGCGAACTCGATCTGCGGGATCTGCTCGGCATGCCGCTCCACGTACGCGATGCGCACCGCTTCCATGCCCTGCCCCTGCATGGCCTGCACGAATTCGAGCAGTTGATCCGGCGGCGGCGGTTCGCCTTCCATGTCGTCGACGACCAGCAGGCCACGCGGCGACTGGCGACGCACCTCTTCGGCGATCGTGCGCCAGCACGCCAGCGTGGTTTCCAGCGACCCGTTCACGCCGGTCGCCCACGCGCGCAGGCCGTAGTCCGTGCCCGCGAACTCGATGTGGAACACCGGGCCGTCGGCCGCGCCGCCCATGTCGCTCACCCAAGCGCAGCGCGGATGTCGCCGGCGATGGATTCCGGCGTGTCGGTGGGGGCGTACCGTTTGATCACCCGGCCATCGCGCCCCACCAGGAACTTGCTGAAGTTCCATTTGATGGCGCTGATGCCGAGCAATCCGCTCTTCTCCTGCTTCAGCCATTTCCACAGCGGATGCGCCCCATCGCCGTTGACGTCGATCTTGGCGAACAGGGGAAAGCTCACGTCGTAGTTCAGCGAACAGAAATTGCGGATCTCCGCTTCGTCGCCCGGCTCCTGGTGGCCGAACTGGTCGCAGGGGAAACCCAGCACCACCAGACCCTGCGAACCGAATTCACGCCACAACGCTTCCAGGCCGGTGTACTGGGGCGTGAAGCCGCACCTGGACGCCACATTGACGATCAGCAGCGCCTTGCCCTGGTACTCCGAAAGCGACCGCTCGCGGCCGTCGATGTCCTGGGCGGAAAAGTCGTAGGCAGTGGTCATGCGCGCGCTCCTGGAAAGGCGCTATCAGACACCCGCCGCGCGATGCGGGCAAGTGGCCGCACGCCCCGCAGGATGCCCCTGGCCACCCGTGCAGGCATGCGGGATCAGCGCGCCGGTTGCACCTTCACCGGCGCAGCGAAGGGCGCGATGCCCAGCGCCTCGTGGATCTCAGCCGGGTAGTACGCCTGCCCGCCCTTGATCACCAGGGCCAGCTTGCGCACGTCGGCGATGTCGACGGTGGGGTCGCCATCCACCAACACCAGGTCCGCGCGCTTGCCGGGGCTGATGGAACCGGCCTCGTCCAGCGTCCGGCTGTACTTGGCGCCGTTCCAGGTGGCCACCTGCAGCACCTGCGCCGGCGTCAGGCCGGCCTGCACGTACAGTTCCAGCTCCCGCTGCAAGGTGAAGCCCGGCAGTTCGTCGGTGCCGGCGACCAGCGGCACGCCGGCGCGGTACATGCGGCCGGTGAAGTCGACCAGCTTGTCGAAGCTGCGCTTGTAGCGTGCGCCGGTGGCATCGTCGGGGATATCCAGTTCGGCGGCGCGACGGCTGCGCTGCACGTCCGGCGGGAGGTGGTCGGCCACGTCGGCGACGATCGGCGACAGCTGTCCTTCGCGCTGGTGCAGGAACTCGAACGTCGCCAGCGTGGGGTCGATGACGACCTGCTTCTTCGCCAGCTCGGCGATGAAGTCCTGCACCGGCTTGCTGTCGAAGTCCAGCCCGTCCGTCCTGTCGGCCACCAGGTAGAAGCGCGCCAGCGTGCGCGTATCGGTCTCCGGGGTGACGAAGAAGTTCAGCATCACCTGGTTGATGTGCTGGATTTCGTCGTAGCCCTGCTCCACCACGTCCTGCGCCCGCATGAAGGCGGGCACGTGACCGCTGACGCGGATGCCGCGCTGGTGGGCGTAGGCCGTCGTGTCGCGCAGGATCTCCTTCGGGAACGAATTGTAGATCTTGATCTGTGGGTACCCGTGGTCGACATACCAGTCGATGGCCTGCTTCGCGCCGGCCAGGTCCTTCACCACGAAGCCGCCCTGCGAGGAGTGCGGGCTCTGGCCCTCGATGTAGCCGGCCGGGATCACCCGCGGATGCATCAGCGTGCCCGCCTTCTCCTCGGCCATCAGCTGCTGCAGGGTGGCATTGTCGTTGCCCATGTCGCGGGCGCTGGTGACGCCGGCCGCCAAGTGCAGGCCGCCCTCCCAACTGCTGGCATGCACGTGCATGTCGTACAGGCCCGGCAGCAGCACGCGGTTGCCGGCGTCCACCACCTGTTGCGCGTCGACCTCCGCCTGTCCCGCGGGCGACACCGATACGATCCTGCCGTCGCGCACGACCACATCGGAGGGCCCGCCGAGTAAGGCCTTCTCGCTGTCGAACACCCGCGCATTGCGGATCAGCGTGGTGCCGGGCAAGGGATGCGCCAGGCGCTGCTGCAGCGCCACCAGCGCCTCGCGCTCGGCGATCTTCTGGCGCGCTTCCAAGGTATTGGCCGTGCCCTGCCAGCCGTCCTCGATCAGTTGCAGGAAGCCCGGATAGATGTACGCGAACATGCGTGGCTGCGCTTCGCGCGTCACCCACACGAACGAGGGCGTGAAGCCGATGCCGGTCAGCGCCAGCAGGTCGACGGTGCGCGATTGCGAACCGCTGCTGATGTCCATCGATGCCAGCCTGCGCTGGGTCAGCGTGCCGCTCGGCACCAGCGGCAGCTTGCCATCGGGACGCCTGGCCAGGGCCGCCAGGGCCACGGACGTGGTCGCGGGCGTGCCGCCCAGCGGGGTGTACAACGCGGTGTCCGTGAACGTGTGCGTACCCGCGTCCGATGTGCTCTTCCAGCGTCCCGTGTCGCCGTCGCGGGTGAAGGTCTCGTCCACCGGCGCGCCGAAGGTGGAAACCCCCTTCACCTGGTAGCGCTGGAAAGTCCCGTCCGCGGCCAGCTGGTACTCCTCCTTCAGTTCCGGACCGCGTCCGTTGTCCTTGAAGATGAAGTCCACCCGGGTGACGCCGTCGTCCCCGGTGGTGACCGTCTGTTCGCCGGCCTTCTTGCCGCCATCCACCAGGGCCACGTACTTCAGGGTTTCGGCGGCCAATGCCGAGGGCACCAGCAACAACGCGCAGCACAGGGCAAGGACGGGCTTCACAGGATTCTCCGGAAGGGGCGCTCGGCGCATTCTGCCGCAGATTGAGGCCCTGCCCTCCCCGCCGCCCATGCCTTTCGTCATGGGTCCGGCCCTCCCCCCTGGGTTACCCTTGGGAATCTACCCGTCAGGATGTCGTGCTTCATGACCACCCGTCTCGCCATCGCGCTCGCCGCGACCCTCGGACTTGCCATGCCCGCCTACAGCCAGGCCGCCACGCCGGCCACCCAGACCGCCCAGGCCGCCAACCCCTTCTTCGCCGAAAGCCCGCTGCCGCTGCATTACCCGCAGTTCGACAAGATCAAGGACAGCGACTTCGCCCCCGCCTTCGACGCCGGCATGGCCGAGCAGCTGAAGGAGATGGACGCCATCGCCAACAACCCGGCCGCGCCCACGTTCGAGAACACCATCATCGCGATGGAAAAGAGCGGCCAGGTGCTGGACCGCGCCACCACCGTGTTCTTCAACCTGGTCGGCACGGACACCAACGATGCGCGCAACAAGCTGCGCGCGGACTACTCGGCGAAGTTCGCCGCCCACGGCGATGCCATCAGCCTGAACCCCAAGTTGTTCGCCCGCATCAAGGCGCTGTACGACCAGCGCAACGACCTGGGCCTGGACGCGGAGGGCGTGCGCCTGATCGAGCGCTACCACACCAGCTTCGTCCGCTCCGGTGCCAACCTCAACGACGCCGACAAGGCGACGCTGAAGAAGATGAACGCCGAACTGGCCTCGCTGGGCACCACCTTCAGCGACAACGTGCTGAAGGAAGTGAACGCCTCGGCGGTCGTCGTCGACGACGTGAAGCAGCTCGACGGTCTGACCGAAGCGCAGATCGCCACCGCCGCCGAAGTCGCGAAGAAGCGCGGCCTGGAAGGCAAGTACGTGCTGACCCTGCTCAACACCACCGGTCAGCCGCCGGAGTCGCAGCTGACCAACCGCGCCCTGCGCCAGCGTCTGCACGAGGCCTCGGTCGCGCGCGGCAGCCGCGGCGGCGAGTTCGACACCACCGCGCTGGTCTCGCGCATCATGAAGCTGCGTGCCGATCGCGCGAAGCTGCTGGGCTATCCCAACCACGCCGCGTACGGCCTGGAAGACCAGACCGCGCGCACGCCGGAAGCCGTCAACGCGATGCTGGGCAAGCTGGCGCCGGCCGCAGTGGCCAACGCCAAGCGCGAAGCCGCCGACCTGCAGGCGATGATCGACCAGGAACAGAAGGCCAAGGGCGAGCCGACCTTCGCCCTTGAGCCGTGGGACTGGGCGTTCTATACCGAAAAGGTCCGCGCCGCGAAGTACGACTTCGACGAATCGCAGCTCAAGCCGTACTTTGAGATGAAGAACGTGCTGGAGAACGGCGTGTTCTTCGCCGCCAACCAGCTGTACGGCCTGACGTTCAAGGAACGCACCGACCTGCCGAAGTACCACGCCGACACGTGGACCTACGACGTGTTCAACGCCGACGGTTCGCAGCTGGCGATCTTCATCTTCGACCCCTATGCGCGCGACTCCAAGCGCGGCGGTGCGTGGATGAACTCCTACGTGTCGCAGTCCGGCCTGACCGGCGACAAGCCGGTGGTCGCCAACCACCTGAACGTGCCCAAGCCGCCGGCCGGCGAACCCACGCTGATGACGTGGGACGAAGTGACCACCACGTTCCACGAGTTCGGCCACGCGCTGCATGGCATGTTCTCCGACGTGAAGTACCCGTACTTCAGCGGCACCAGCGTGCCGCGCGACTTCGTCGAGTATCCGTCGCAGGTCAACGAGATGTGGGCCGACTGGCCGTCGGTCCTGGCCAACTACGCCAAGCACTACAAGACCGGCGAAGCCATGCCGCAGGCACTGCTGGACAAGGTGATCGCCGCGTCCAAGTTCAACCAGGGCTTCGCCACCACCGAGTACCTGGGCGCCGCGATGCTGGACCAGCGCTGGCACCAGATCACCGCCGACCAGGTAGCGGATGCGGCGGGCGTGATGAAGTTCGAAGCCGATGCGCTGGCCGCGGACGGCATCAACTACAAGCCGGTGCCGCCGCGCTACAAGACGCCCTACTTCAGCCACATCATGGGCGGCTATTCGGCCGGCTACTACGCCTACATCTGGTCGGAAGTGCTGGACGCCAACAGCGTGGAATGGTTCAAGAACAACGGCGGCCTGAAGCGCGAGAATGGCGACCACTTCCGCAAGACCCTGCTGTCGCAGGGCGGCAGCCAGGATGCGATGAAGCTGTTCCGCGACTTCGCCGGCCACGATCCGAAGATCGAGCCGCTGCTGGAGAAGCGTGGCCTGACCGCGCCGGAAGCGGCAACCGCACCCCGACAGGCGCGCTGAGTTCCACGAAGACGCCATTGCCGGTTGTCCACCACGCCACCTTCGGGTGGCGTGGTGCTTTCAGGGATCGGATGGCGCCAGCGCCGTCGCGGGGAAGCGGGTTTTCCACAGCGGATGTGGATGACGCGTGCACGAATCTGTGGATAACCGCGTGGCCGCCTTGAACGGCGGGCCTGTCAAGGCCCATGGCGAAATTTTCGCCACCCTCCGAGAAGCCGCGGGAACGGGGCCACGTGTCGCCTCACGCGTTTCCGAACGCCTTGCCCAGCGCGGCGTAGGCCTTGCGCTGCTCGTCGGTGTCCGCGCGCGGCGCGGTGACTTCCAGCTCGACGATCTGGTCGCCGGGCGGCGTGCCGGGCAGGCCGCGTCCGCGCAGGCGGAGCTTGCGGCCGGTATCCGAGTCCGGCGGGATCTTCAGGTCCACCGCACCGCCCAGGGTGGGCACGCTGAGCGTGGCACCCAGGGCCGCCTGCCAGGGCGTCAGCGACAGCACGTGGATGATGTTGCGCCCATCCACTTCGAACTGCGGATGCGGCGCGTACTCCACCTCCAGCAGCAGGTTGCCGCCCTGGCTGCCCTGCCCGGCCAGACGGATCACCTGCCCGGGCTTGACGCCTGTCGGCACCCGCACGTCGAGCTGGCGCCCATTGACGTTCACCCGCACGCTGCCGCCGTCGTGCACCGCCTGCAACGATACCGCCAGCTTGGCGCGCGAGTCGCGCGGTCCCTGCGGTCCCCGTTGCGAAGGTGCCTCCGCCCGGCCGCGCCGGCCGAACAGGCCCTCGAAGAAGTCGCTGAATCCGCCGCTGCCGCCACCCGCACCGCCGAAGATCTCTTCGAAATCGAACTCCTGCGCGCCGGGACCACCACGCCCGAAATCGGGCGGCGGACGGAACTCCTCACCCGGCCGGTAGCCGCGCGCCCGCAGCTGGTCGTAGGCCGCACGCTTCTGCGGGTCGCGCAGGGCCTCGTAGGCCTCGTTGACCGCCTTGAACTGCTCTTCGGCGCCGGGCTCCTTGCTGACATCCGGGTGGTACTTGCGGGCCAGGCGGCGGTAGGCCGTCTTGATCTCGGCATCGCCCGCGGAGGGCTCCACGCCCAGCACCGCGTAATAGTCTTTGAACTGCATGGGATCTCCGCACGATCACGCGGACACCCTGCAGGCAGGGCGTCCGGAAAGAATAAGGCCCGCGACGCGGGCGCCACGGGCCGATTCTATCGCTCCGCCCGCCAGCCCGCCGTGTCGGCGACGGGCCGCGGCAGTCACTGCACCTGGATGCGGCGCGGCGTCGTCTCGGGCTTCTTGGGGATGTCGATCTGCAGCACGCCATGCCTGCCGGTGGCGGTGATGCCGTCGGGATTGGCGCTGTCGGGCAGCGAGAAGCGGCGGTAGAAGGTGCCATAGACGCGCTCGACGCGGGAGAAGCGGGTGCCCTCGTCCTTCTTCTCCGCCGCACGTTCGCCGCGCAGGGTCAGGATGCCCTTGTCCATGTGGATCTCGATGTCCTTCGGGTCCACGCCCGGAATGTCGGCCAGGATCACGAAACGGTCGTTGTCCTCGCGGATGTCCACGCGCGGCGCCCATTGGCTGGTCACCACGTTGGACTGGTCGGCGTCGGCCTCGCCCAGGAAACGGTCGAAGACCTGCTTGATCTCGTCCTGCAGGCCACGGGCGTTGCCCCACGGGTTGTACTGCACGATGCTCATGTCGGTATCTCCTCTTGGAAATGGCGCCGGGCGTACCGTCGCCGATGAGCGGAACATAGGCTCGCCCGCACGTCTTTCAAGATCGTCACGGGCCGGCCACGGGGACGCGCTACACTGCATTCAGTTTCCGTCCACACAAGGCACCCCCATGAGCATCCAGGTTGGCGAACGCATTCCCGAGGTGACCCTCAAGCGCATCCGCGAGGGGGTCGAGACGGTGGACACCACCACGCTGTTCGATGGCCGCAAGGCGGTGCTGTTCGCCGTCCCCGGTGCCTTCACCCCCACCTGCTCGGAAAAGCACCTGCCCAGTTACGTGCAGCACTTCGACGACTTCCGCAGCCGCGGCATCGAGGTGTTCTGCGTGTCGGTCAACGATCCGTTCGTGATGCAGGCCTGGGGCAAGACCCAGCATGTGCCGGATGGCCTGCAGATGCTGGCCGACGGCAACGCCGACCTGGCCAAGGCCCTCGGCCTGGAAATGGACGCCAGCGCCTACGGCATGGGCATCCGCGCCAAGCGCTTCGCGCTGTACGTGGAAGACGGCGTGGTCAAGCACGTTTTCGTGGAAGCGCCCGGCGAGTACAAGGTTTCCGGTGCGGAGCACGTGCTGGAACAGATCGGCTGACTCAACGCGCCTCTCACCGCGTGTCCTGTAGGAGCGCCCTCGGGCGCGATGCCTTTCGCCAATGCTGCGGAAAAGCTTCGCGGGCATGGCCCGCGCCTACAAGATTGCGTACGTTCTGCCGCCCTACCGCAACACGTTGAACCGCACCCGCGTCCATGCGCCGCTGTCGGCCAGCGCGGTGAGCTGGTGCGTGCCGGTCTCGGTGAAATCCTGCTGGAACGCCTGTGCACCCCGCGTCTCCGCGATCCAGCGGCCATCCAGCAACCACTGCACGCGCGCGTCGGTACCCAGTGCGCGCAACTGCAGCCGGACGCCATGCTCGCTGCCGGGCGCCCGGGCCAGCGTGGCAAGATCGTTGAGCCCCTCGATACGCAGTTCCTCGACCGCATCGCGACCATCGGGCTGGCAGTCCGGGGACAAGGGCGGCAGCCGCGACGCCGCCCGCTCGCGCGCGGGCAGCCACGGCGACGCCAATGCCGGCCAGCGCGCGATCTCCGTACTGCGCACGTCATGAGGGCGCGCGCACTCGCCGGAAAGACGCAGACCGGTCCGCGCATCCACCTCGAACCGCTCGCGGCCAGCGCTCCACAGGCGTGCATCGCGTTCTGCGAAGGTGGGCGGCACATTGCCACCCAGTGTCCACGCATCGCGCCTGCGCTGGCAGAGTTGCGGCGCTTCCGCTTCCGCCTGGGTGCCCAGCGGCCAGCAGATGGCGTGCTCGGCCACCTCGGCGGGAGGAGGGGTCGGACCCGCATCGCCCTGCCCGCGCGGCAGGCTGTCGATCACTTCGAACATCAACGGCAGCGCCGTCACCGCGCCGTACTGCCCCGGCAAGGGCGTACCGTCGGGCCTGCCCACCCACACGCCTACCGTGTAGCGCCGCGTTGCGCCCAGAGCCCAGGCATCGCGGAAGCCATAGCTGGTACCGGTCTTCCACGCCACGCGGGGCCGGCTGCCGGTGTCCAGCACGCCGCCGCCGTAACCGGGGCGCGGGTGCGCCTCCAGTATTTCGCGGATGATCCACGCAGCGCCGGGCGACAGCAGGCGCCGATCGGACGAAGGATCCTGCGCCGTGTAGCGGACGCGTCCCGACAGGCCGCCTCGATTGAGCGCCGCATACGCACCCACCAGATCCTCCAGCCGCGCACCGGTACCGCCGAGGATCAGCGAAAGGTTGGGCTGCGCGCCGCGTGGATAGCGCAGCGTCAAGCCGTTGTTCGCCAGTCGCGCGGAGAACCGCGCCGGCCCCACGCGATCCAGCAGGTCCACCGCCGGCACGTTGAGCGACAGCCGCAGCGCATCGGCCGCGCTGACCGGGCCGTTGAAGGCGGCGTCGAAGTTGCCCGGCCGGTAGCCGCCGAACGACTGCGGCGCATCGACCAGGAGGCTTTCGGAATGGATCAGCCCATCGTCGAGCGCCAGCCCGTACAGGAACGGCTTCAGCGTCGAGCCGGGCGAACGCCACGCCTGCACCATGTCCACATGCCCCAGCCGTTCGCGATCGGCGAACGCCACCGAGCCGACGTACGCACGGGCCTCCATCGTGGCGTTGTCGACCACCAGCAGTGCCGCGGACGTGCGTGCGGGCAAGGAGGAGAAGTAGCCCTGCACGCGCTCTTCCAGCGTGCGCTGCAGGCCCGCGTCCAGGGTGGACGTGATGCGCGGTGCGCGCGCCTGCTGGCGGCGCAGGCGTTCGGCCAGCAGCGCGGCGCTCAGGGGCGCCTGCAGGCGGCGGGCGACGACAGGCTCGATACGGGCGTCGTCGACCTGCGCCTTCGACCAGACGCCGAGATCGACCATGCGTTGCAGCACCTTGTCGCGCGCCACCCTGGCCGCGTCCGGATGACGGTCGGGGCGCAGCCGGCTGGGCGACTGCGGCAGGACGGCCAGCAGGGCGGCTTCGGCATGCGAAAGCCGCGATGCAGGCTTGCCCAGGTAGGCCCAGCTGGCCGCGTCCACGCCTTCGATGGTGCCACCGAACGGTGCGCGCTCCAGATAGAGCGTCAGGATCTCGCGCTTGGACAGATGCGCTTCCAGCTGCAGCGCACGCAGCATCTGTTTGACCTTGCCCCATGGCGTGCGCGAATGCCGGTCCAGCATGCGCGCCACCTGCATGGTCAGCGTGGAACCGCCTGACACCACCCGTCCATGGCGGACGAACTGGCCGGCCGCGCGCATCAGCGCCCAGGGGTTGATGCCGGGGTGCTTCCAGAACCAGCGGTCTTCGTAGTTCAGCAGTGCCTGCAGGTAGAGCGGCGACACCGTGTCCGGCGACGCGGGATAGCGCCAGACTCCGTCGCGGTCAGCGAAGGCGCGCAGCGGCGTGCCGTCGCGCGCGACGACCAGCGTGCTGGTGTCGCGTGTCTTGGGCAATGGGGGCGGGAATGCAAGGTCCAGCACCAGCAGGCTGACAAGTATGGCCACCGTCGACCATCGCAGCCAGGAAGGCCAACGTCGCGGCTCCGGCCCGTCATTCCAGCGCACGCTGGAATCCATCTTGTCTTTTCTCCGACGCACCATCACGGCCTAAATCATCGAGGATCAACATGGATCCCGGCTTTCGCCGGGATGACGATGGTGGCCGAAAAGCCTTTCGCTCTTCCGCACCCGTCATCCCAGCGCACGCTGGAACTCGGTTCGATCCTGCTCCACACCTTCATGGTAGACGGTACAGAAGATCAAGATGGATCCCGGCGTTCGCCGGGATGACGATAAGGAATACGGGCGTTATGGCTGCACCACCGTGATCGTCGCCGGCGAGGCCTTGCCGACACCGCGGATGTCCGGCCGGTACATGTCCTCCACCAACGACGGCGGCACGGTGTAGGTACCGGGCGTCACCGCGCGGACCAGGTAGAACACCTTGGCGGTGTCGCCACGATCCAGTTTCAGAGCGGCCACGTAGCGATCGTCGCGGAACTCCTCGTGCTTGACGTCCGCGGCGCTGCCACGGTCGCTGATGGCGATGCCATCCACCACGACTTCCGCCCATTGTTTGGCGTCGCCCAGGTTGAAGTTTTCGATCTCCAGCCCCGCCGGCAACAGGTCCGTGAACAGCGCATCCGGCATGGCGACGTTGGCGGTGATGCCGACGCGGACGATCAGCGCCTCGCCTTCCTTCAGCGTGCCGCCTTTCCACTCCTTGCCATCCGTCGTGTAGTAGCGACGCTCGATGCCGATCTGCCGGTTGTCCGGCGCCGGTGCGCTGCGCGGGATGCCGGCCACGTCCAGCGAGGCATACAGCGGCGGCGAACCCTCGGGCACGAAGCGCAGGCCACGGGCCAGCGCGGCGTAGTCGACGCTGCGGCCGAACAGGCGGACCGGTGCGACGGCTTCCGCATCACCACCGATGCTCCACTGGCCGGACACCAGCTTCTTCTGGTCGACCATCAGCGCCTTGCCCAGGCGCGCCAGCGCCACCTGCTCCTGCGTGCTCAGCCACAGCCAGCCGCTGTTGCGGCGCGCATCCAGTTCACGCCCCAACGAGATGGCGCGACGGTCGAACTCCGGTTTGGCCAACTTGCGTTCGTGCACCAGCGCGATCATCAGGGCGTCGTCGCGCAGCTTCGTGCCGTAGTCACCCAGGTATTCCGGGCGGTCGCCCGTCTTGGCGAAGCCTTCGGTGATCGCCTTGGCGCCCCGCGTCTTGTCGCCCTGCAGCGACAACGCGATGCCCAGGTGCACCAGCGGCAGGCCGGTCAGGCTCTTGCCGCGCTCGTTGTCGTACAGCGCGCGCAGCGTACCCAGCGGCGCCCGGTTCACGCGTGCGAGAACATAGCCTGCGTAGGCCTGGTTGGCGAACTTGAGGTGGTCGCGCCGGTCGTAACCGTAGAATTGTGCGCCACCGGCCAGCAGATCCTCGTTGAGGCGCGTGAGCGCCTTCTGCAGCACCGCGTCCGGCACGGCGAAGCCGCCTTCGCGCGCGTCCAGCAGGAACTCGGTGATGTACGGCGTCAGGCCCGGGTTGACGTAGTCGTCGTCGCCCCACATCGAGAAGTGGCCGTTGGAAACCTGCATCGAGGCCAGGCGCCCGAACGCGCCCTCCATGCGCTCACGACGCTTCTTGGCGTCCAGACCGTCGATGCCCAGCATCTTCGCCGTAGCGTCATCCAGTTCCAGCGCCGCATAGCCCTTGCTGGTCGTCTGTTCCGCGCAGCCGTATGGGTATTCCAGCGCACCCTTCAGGGCGCTGGCGAACGGGATCGGCGGCAGCGCGCTGACCGTCATGCGCGCGGTTACCGACCCCGGCATCAGCCCGTCGGCGAAGCCCGCGCCCATCTCCACAGGCGTCAGGCTGTCCAGCACCTGCGTGCGCGAGCGCAGCACCGCCGGCCAGCCCGCGCGTACCGGCACGTCGTAGCGGCGGTCGACCTTGAAGCCGTTGCCCTCCACGCGTACACGCACCTTCGCGGTGGTGTAGCCCTCGTCCGCCGTGACCGGGAATGTCAGCGTGCGCTTGGCGTCCACCGCCAGGTCGGTGGTCCTGCTGCCTTCACCGATGTCGAGCGGGCCCTCACCGTTCACCGTTACCTTGAACACGCCGGCCTTGCCGGTGAAGTTCTGCACGTCCAGCGTCACCGTGCTCCTGTCGCCCGGCGCGAGCACGCGCGGCAGGCTGGCCTCGGCCACGATCGGCGCGCGCACCACGGTCTCGCGATCGCGGTTGCCGTAACGCGTGTCCGAGTACACCAGCGCCGAGACGCGCAACGTGCCGTTGAAGTCCGGCACCTTCAGCGCGACGCGCGCATTGCCCTTGCCGTCCAGCTTCACCGGCCCGGAGAACAGGTCCACGGTCTGAACGCGCGAGGTCGGCCGCTTCGCCTGCGGCAAGGCCGACAATGCCATGTCGCCGCCGAAGCGGATCTTCGCGCTGCCGCCTTCGAAGCTCTCGATCACGCGCCCGTAGATGTCGTAGGCATCGACGCCAAACCGGCGCTGGGCGAAGAACTGCGCATTCGCATCCGGGACCGGGAAGCGGGTGATGTTGAGGATGCCCACGTCCACCGCGGACACGGTGACGTGCGCCAGCTGTCCCGCAAGCTCGGGCACGCTGACGGTGACCGGCAGGTTCTGCTCCGGTCGCATCTGCTTCGGTACCGACAACCCGACGGCGACACGACGGTCGCGACGATCCATCGGCACATGCACCACGCCGACGGCGCGTGCAGGCGTGATCTTGCTGGGCGCCGAACCGCCACGGAACACCAGCGCGGTGACGTAGACATCGTGCCGTTCCCAGTCCTTGGTCACCGGAATGGAGAACGTGCTGCCCGGCTTGGCATCGATCGCCTGCACGTACAGCATGCGGTCGCTCTCGACCATCAGCAGACCCTTGCCCGCATGCGGCGGCGTGACGGTCACCTTCAGCGTGTCGCCGGCCCTGTAGCCGGTCCTGTCCAGCGCCAGCTTGACCTTGTCGGGGCGCGCATCCAGTCCGCGGTTCTGGTCGTCCCAGCTCCAGCCGGCGCGGAACGGGTAGCGCGTGGTCAGGCCGGTGGCAGGATCGAACACGTCCAGCCGGTATTCGCCCCATTCCACCGGGAAGTCGATCTTCGATGCACCCGCGCCCACGTCCAGCGTGCGCGTGTCCTTGTTCTCGAAACGGCGGGTGAAATCGTAGTCCCAGCCACCGTCCTCGTCGTAGTTCCAGTGATAGTCGCGCAGCTCGCGCACCAGCGTGGCCTTCAGCCCCTTGCCCGGCTGCGGCTTGCCACCCGCATCGACGCGCACCACTTCGAAGCCGGCGTTGGCATTCGCATCGGCGCCGTCCTTGTCGTCGAACAGCGGGCGGATGCCGACCAGCGCATTCGCCGGCCACAGCACGCGCTTCAGCGTGCGGTTCACCGTGCGGCCGCCGGTCTCGTAGACGCTGCCGGACACGATGGCGGCGATGGGACTGCGCGGCGTGGCCTCGGCGGGCAGCGCGATGTCTTCCTGCAGCACACCGTTCTCGGGCAGCGTGGTGTCGATGATGTCCTTCGCGTCCTTCGGCAGCTCCATCGTCGGGTCGCCGAAGAAGTAACCCGGCAACTGGTCCAGCGGATGCTGCTCGATCGCGACGGCGAGTTTGGCGGTGAAGCGGTTGCCGCTGGCGGGCGCACCGTACAGGTAGGCCGCGGTGGCCTTGAGCTTCAGCGCCTCGCCCGGTTTCAGCACGGGTTGCGCCGCGTCCAGGTCCAGCTTCATGCGCTCGGGCAGGAACTCCTCGATGCGCAGCGTCATGCCCTGCACCGCCTCCTTGCTGGCCGGGTCGGTACGGAACTCCACCTGCCAGCGCCCGGTCGGCGCTTCCGTCGGGATCGCCTGCTCGAAGCTGAAATAGCCCTGCGCACCGGGCTGCAGGCGCGTCTCGCGGAACACCTTGCCGTCCGGTTGCTTCAGGCGCAGGAACACCGGCTGGCCGCCGCCCTGCTTCGGCGCCGGTACCGGCCTGCCGTCGTTGTCGCGCAGCAGCGCGGAGATGCGCACCGTTTCGCCCGGGCGGTACAGGTCGCGCCCGGACCATGCGAACACGTCGAACCACGCCTGCTCGCGACCGGCCACGGCGAACTCGGACAGGTCGAGCGCCGGCTGGTTGAACGGCAGCATGGACACGTCCTTGCCGCGCGTGGCGACCAACACATGACCGGCATCCAGGGTGTAGTTCAGCAACGCGTTGCCATTGCCGTCGGTCTTGCCGGCCAGGACGGCTTCGCCCCGTGCATCCAGCACTTTCAGTTCCACGCTGCCGGTGGCCGAGCCGTCCTGCAGCGACGCGGTGTGGACGAACAGCTTGTCCTTGTAGGCGCGCGTGTGCAGGCCGATGTCGCTGACGGTGAAGAAGGCGGTCTCGAACTCGCCGGCGAACTTGCCGGTGCGCTTCATCACCGCGAAGTACAGACCCGGATCCTGCAGTTCGCGGATGTCCTGGATCGGCAGATAGGTCAGCACCCGCTCGTTGGGCTTGCCGCCCAGCACGAAGCGGTTGAGGTAGACGGGTTCGGCCAGCTTGCCCAGCGGCGTGCTGTCGCCGTACTCGCTATCCAGGTCCCAGCTGCCTCGGCGGCCGCCGCGCTGGTACTCGGCAAAGAACTTCGGCAGCTGCTTCTCGCTGACGCGCAGGAATTCCACGTCCACTTCCGGCACATTGATCGACACCACGGGCAGGCCCCGGCTTTCGCGCGCCGGCAGCACGCTGCCTTGCGAGGCGAAGCCCACGGCCGGATCGAGTTCGCCGGTGTGCACCTTGCGGGTGTCGTCCTTGCCCAGGCGCGTGCCGTCGGCGGCGGACAGGCCGGCCTTCAGGGTGACTTCGTAGTCCTTTGCCGCCTCCACCGAGGGGAAGCGCAGCACCAGACCCTTGTCGTCCAGCACCCAGCTGCCCTTCACCACGGCACCGTTGGCGTCCTTCACCACCAGCAACGCATCGAAGTCCTGCGAGCTGACCAAGGGACGGCTGAATTCCAGTGCGATGGCGAGGTCGCCGTCATGCTGGTCGGGATAGGCGCCGACCAGGGCGAAACCTTCCACCTTGGTGGCCTGCGCCTTGATCGGCTCGCCGCTGGCTTCGGGCAATTGCCCGGATTCGTTGCGCTTGCAGCCGGCCAGTGCGGCCGCTGCGATCAGGCCAATGAAAAACGCGCGCATCCAGCGGGTGCGCGCGTTTCGGGTGTTGCGAGTTGCCGATCCCATGTGCCGTTCCCTGCCGTGGTCGTACCGGCAGTATAGAACGCAGGAGTGAAAGTGGCGGGGTCAACACCCGCGCACTTTCATGTCATCCGTCGATCAGGCCTCCGGCGGCGTGTCGACCGCTTCCGGCGCAGCGGGACCCGTCGCCGCCATGCCGTCGCCCGCCTCGTCCTCGTCCAGCGAGGCATCCAGGCGTTCGACCGCCTGCAGCGTTTCGCCGTCGGACAGACGGATCAGGGTGACGCCCTGGGTGTTGCGACCGACCTGCGAGATTTCCGCTGCGCGGGTGCGCACCAGGGTGCCGCCGTCCGAGATCAGCAGGACCTCGTGGTGGTCGGACAGCTGGATGGCACCGACCAGACGGCCGTTGCGTTCGGTGGTCTTCAGCGCGATCACACCGCGCGTGCCACGCCCCTTGCGCGGGTAGTCCGCCACCGGTGTGCGCTTGCCGTAGCCACGCTCACTGGCGGTCAGGATGTCGCCGTCGCCATCCACCACGACCAGGCTGACGACCTCGGAGCCTGCTTCGGGGATCGAGGGCACGCCGTCAGCATCGCCAGCCTCACCCTCGTCCTGGTCTCCCTCGACATCCGCATCCGCGCCCGCCACCAGGCGCATGCCGCGCACGCCGGTGGCGGTGCGGCCCATCGCGCGGACCAGCGACTCGGAGAAGCGCACTGCGCGGCCGTTGGACGCGAACAGCATCACGTCGCGCTCGCCATCGGTCAGGGCGACGCCGACCAGCGCATCGCCCTCGTCCAGGTTGATGGCGATCTTGCCGCGGGCCAGCTTGAAGGCGAACTCGGTGAGCGGGGTCTTCTTGACCGTCCCGTGCTTCGTCGCGAAGAAGACGAACTTGCCTTCCTCGTAGTCGCGCACCGGCACCACGGCCTGGACCTTCTCGCCGGGTTCCAGCGGAATCCAGTTGATGATCGGGCGACCACGTGCGTTGGAGCCTGCTTCCGGCAACTGGTACACCGGCAGCCAGAACACCTTGCCGCTACTGGTGAAGGTGAGCAGCGTGTCGTGGGTGTTGACCAGCCACAACTGGTCGATGAAATCCTCTTCCTTCGTCGCCGCCGCGCTGCGACCACGGCCACCGCGCTTCTGCGCGCGATAGGCGCTGGCGGGCTGGCGCTTGGCGTAACCGGCGTGCGACAGCGTCACCACCATGTCTTCCGGCGCGATCAGGTCGAGGATGTCGAGGTCTTCCTCGCTGTGGCGGATCTCGCTGCGGCGCTCATCGCCGAATTCCGCCTTGACGTTCAGCAGTTCGTCGCGGATCACCTGCAGCAGCACGTCGGGGTTTTCGAGGATGCGGATCAGGCCGGCGATGGTCTCCAGCAGCTGGCGGTATTCCTCGGTCAGCTTTTCCTGCTCCAGGCCGGTCAGGCGATGCAGGCGCATTTCCAGGATCTGCGTGGCCTGCGCCTCGCTGAGCTGGTAGCGGCCATCGACGAACCCGATGGCGGCCGGCAGGTCTTCCGGACGCGAGGCCTCGGCACCGGCGGCCGCCAGCAGCGCGCCCACCAGGCCCGGCTCCCAGGTCTTGGCCAGCATGCGCTCGCGCGCTTCCTGCGGGTTGGCCGACGTCTTGATCAGCTCGATCATCTCGTCGATGTTGGCGAGCGCGACCGTCAGGCCTTCCAGGATGTGGGCGCGGCTGCGCGCCTTGCGCAGTTCGAAGATGGTACGGCGGGTCACCACTTCACGGCGGTGGCGCACGAACGCCTCCAGCATCTGCTTCAGGTTGAGCAGCTGCGGGCGGCCGTCGACCAGGGCGACCATGTTGATGCCGAACACCGATTCCATCGGCGTCTGCAGGTACAGGTTGTTGAGGACGACCTCGGCCGACTCGCCGCGCTTGACCTCGATGTAGATGCGCATGCCGTCCTTGTCGGACTCGTCGCGCAGCTCGCTGATGCCCTCGAGCTTCTTCTCCTTCACTAGTTCGGCGATCTTCTCGATCAGCCGCGCCTTGTTCACCTGGTACGGGATCTCGGTGACGATGATCGACTCGCGGCCGTTGTCGTCGTTGACCTCGATGTCGGCCTTGGCGCGCATGCGAACGCGGCCGCGGCCGGTGCGGTAGCCGGCGATGATGCCGGCGGTGCCGTTGATGATGCCGCCGGTGGGGAAATCGGGGCCGGGGATGTACTGCATCAACCCGTCGACGTCGAGTTCGGGGTTGTCGATCAGCGCGATCAGGCCGTTGACCACTTCCGACAGGTTGTGCGGCGGGATGTTGGTGGCCATGCCCACCGCGATGCCGGCCGAACCGTTGACCAGCAGGTTCGGAAAGCGCGTCGGCAGGACCGTCGGTTCCTGTTCCTTCTCGTCGTAGTTGGGCTGGAAATCGACGGTTTCCTTGTCGATGTCGGCCAGCAGCTCATGGGTGAGCTTGGCCATGCGCGCCTCGGTGTAACGCATCGCGGCAGCGGAGTCGCCGTCGACCGAACCGAAGTTGCCCTGGCCATCGACCAGCATGTAGCGCAGCGAGAACGGCTGCGCCATGCGCACCAGCGTGTCGTACACCGACTGGTCGCCGTGCGGGTGGTACTTACCGATCACGTCGCCGACGATGCGGGCGGACTTCACGTGCGGCTTGTTGGCGTGGTTGCCCAGTTCGTTCATCGCGAACAGGACGCGCCGGTGGACGGGCTTCAGGCCATCGCGGACATCCGGGAGCGCGCGCCCCACGATCACGCTCATGGCGTAATCCAGGTAGCTGCGGCGCATCTCGTCTTCGAGATTGACGGGGATGATTTCCTTGGCGGTATCGGCCATTCGGGTTCCGTGTTTCTTTGGTTGTCTCGGGCCTGGATCCGGGCCCAAACGGGCCTAGCCGGCGTGGGCCGGCGAGGCAGCGACAGGCGGGGATTCCGGCGGGTTCTGCAACCTGCCGAGTGTATCACAACGGACGTGCCCGACCGGCTTTTTCAGTCGCGGAAACAAGCACTTATGGCGCCATGGAACGCGTGTTCGCGCGGGACTGCGCCGGCCGGGCCGCAGACAGGCCCCGATGACGGACGCCAGACGCGAAAAAGCCCGGCCGAGGCCGGGCTTTTCGCTGGAACTGGTGGGCGGTACAAGTTTCGAACTTGTGACCCCTGCCGTGTGAAAGCAGTGCTCTACCGCTGAGCTAACCGCCCGAATTCGTCGGGGCGCGCATGATAAACGGGGACCGGGGATGCGGTCAACGCACCCTCGGACTCAGCGGTCCTTGGTATCGCACAGGGCGCTGACCCGACGCGGCGGCGCGAACGCGTCGCTGCGGGCCTCGGCCCAGAAGTCCCGGAACACCGCGTGCGAGGGCACCCCGTCCAGCAGTTCGCCCGGCTCGAGGAACCGGTAGAGGGACGCCAGCGATCGCACCTCGATGGGCGACACGCGGCGCAGGATGTGTTCCGGCCCCAGTTGCCGGGGATGTTCCAGTCCCGCCGCGCACAGCATGTCGCGCAGCGCCTTCAGGGTGTTGTCGTGGAACTGCTGCACGCGCACCGACTTGTCGGCCACGTCCAGGTGCCTCCAGCGTGCCGGGTCCTGGGTGGCCACCCCCGTGGGGCAGCGGTCGTTATGGCAGCTCTGCGACTGGATGCAGCCCAGGGCGAACATGAAGCCGCGCCCGGCATTGCACCAGTCCGCGCCCATCGCCATGGTGCGCGCGATGTCGAAGGCGCTGATGATCTTGCCGGCCGCCCCCACGCGCACGCGGTCGCGCAGGTTCAGCCCGACCAGCGTGTTGTGGACCAGCAGCAGCGCCTCGTGCATCGGCACGCCCACATGGTCGATGAACTCGGCCGGCGCCGCGCCGGTGCCGCCTTCCGCACCGTCGACCACGATGAAATCCGGCAGCAGGCCCGTTTCGTGCATGGCCTTGGCGATGCCGAACCACTCCCACGGGTGGCCGATGGCCAGCTTGAAGCCGGTCGGCTTGCCGCCGGAGAGTTCGCGCAGGCGCGCGATGAACTGCAGCAGCCCGACCGGCGTGGAGAACGCCGAATGCGTCGCCGGCGACACACAGTCGTGCCCCATGGGTACGCCGCGGGTGGCCGCGATCTCGGCACTGACCTTCGCCGCCGGCAGCACGCCGCCGTGGCCGGGCTTGGCCCCCTGGGACAGCTTCAGCTCGATCATCTTCACCTGCGGCGAGCATGCGTTCTCGACGAAGCGCTCCTCGCTGAAGCGACCCTGCCCGTCACGGCAGCCGAAGTAACCGGAGCCGATCTCCCAGACCAGGTCGCCGCCCTTTTCCCGGTGATAGGGCGAAATCGAACCTTCGCCGGTGTCGTGGTAGAAACCGCCGCGCCGCGCGCCCTCGTTCAGCGCGCGCACCGCGTTCGCCGACAGCGCGCCGAAGCTCATCGCCGAGATATTGAACACGCTCGCCGAATACGGCTGCGCCGAGGCCGCACCGATGACCACGCGGAAATCGTGCGAATCCACGTGCGTGGGCGCCATCGAATGGTTGATCCATTCGTAGTCCACGCCATACACGTCCTGCTGGCTGCCGAACGGCACCACGTCCATCACGCCCTTGGCGCGCTGGTACACCAGCGAACGCTGCTGGCGCGAGAACGGCACTTCGGCGGTATCGCCCTCGATGAAGTACTGGCGGATCTCCGGGCCGACCGACTCCAGTCCATAGCGGAAGTGCGCCAGCACCGGATAATTGCGGCGCAGCGTGCTGCGGGTCTGCAGCAGGTCCCACGTCCCCAGCAGCGCCAGGGCGCCGAAGACCGCCACGCCCCACCAGGCGACCGGCCAGGACACCGCCAGCACGAGCATCGTCACCGCAAGCAGCAGCGTGGCGGCGTAGGCGAGGTATCGCTGCATCGTCTGTCTCCCGTTGACCTGCCCCGATTCTATGCGATGCCCTGCGACCGCACGCCGCGGGCACGGATGGTTGTGTACGCGGGTTTGATCCTGATCAATGCCCCGCCTCGCCCGGGGTGCGAGGTTGGCGCCACCACAACCGGGGAGATACCGACATGCATCCTGTCCTGCGCGAAATCCTGATGGAACCGGTGGGCTGGCTGGCCATCGGCGGCAGCATCGTGATGGTGGGGATCGCCTTCGCGGTCGCGATGTTCGTGCGCAAGAAGGTGCGCGAGGAAGAGAAGCGGCCGCCGCGCTGAGCGCATCGGCGAACTGGTGCCCGGAGCCTCAACCGAAAGAATGCGTCAACCCATTGATTCAATAGGTATGTGATTGATCTTCAATGGGTTTTGACTCACAATCTGACACACTTTCGGCGAGTCGTCCCGCGGCACACCTTACTAATGGAATGGGATCTGGGAGCCTGGGCGCTTGGCCCCTCCCAGGATCGCGGGGCAAGTCTCCCGGGCCTAGCCAGGCATCGCGGCCGGCCCACAGCTGGCGAGGGCTGCCCTCGCCGCCTGCTGCCTAAGTCATAGGCACCCGGGCGCTCGCGCGTACTGCTCCGAGAACCTGGCCCCCTAGTACGCCCTGTTCTCAACAGCGCGCGGCCACCTGTTCCGCCCTGCTCTCAGGTCGAGAATGGAATTTCCGTTCCCTATTTTATTCGGCCGCGGCTCTACTTGGCTCTAAAGTAGAAACCCGTACGATCACGCGCATGCCTCACGACATACGAACCCCTGACCTATCGCCGCTGAGCCGCATCAGGTGAAGATGTGAAATCCGTCACCCAACAGGACGGACGTGACAAAGAGTCGTTTCGCCCACCGAGCAGATGCTCGGATTCACCAAGCAGGCCGAGGCAGCCTAGCCGTGTCGGATCTCGCCCGGCAGAAGGGTTTCGGTCCCGCCGCCAGCTTCTACGCTTGGCGGGACAAGTACGGCGATACGGAAGCCGAGAAAGCCAAATCGTCTGAAGGGATTGGAAACGGACAACAGCCCCTCCAGCCGTTGCTGGTCAATGCGCAGCAGAAATACCAGTGGCTGGCGAACCCACTTCGCAACCCTACCTTCAAGAATGGCATTCAGACTCCTTTCCCGTGTCGTGCACCTTCTTCGTACTTGTGGAGTATAAGAGCTCATAAACCGGCAAACATTCTGGCCTAGAAATCACTGTACTTACCCTTGTGACGCACCCGAAACTCCGAGATCCATCGCCCGACTGAGCCAAAAGCTCCATCTCCGAAGATCAACGCAAATGCAAGCGCAAGATAAAGCCAAGAAACGATGAAAAGAAAGCTTGCGCTCGCATCAAACTGAGCAGAGCTGGACGAACCCGTTCGTAAGTAGAGGTATGCGGCGACAAACAGCACGGTTATTAGGCCAACCAGCAAATTCCCATGATTCTTCGCAAGAGGCCATGGAGCACTCCCAAATGTTCGCAGCCTAAAATATCCAGGAATAAGCCAAACTATAAGCAAATAGTAAACTGCCACCTCCCCATTCTTGGCGAAATACTCATTCACGGCCAAGTAAATAAGCCGAAAGGAGACTCCCGCCAAAACAGCTGAGAGAACGACTTTGAGTAGCCTCATTAGTGGCGCCTATCTTTTACACTGACATTTCTGGTATGCGTCCCGATACTCAAGTCCAGCTCCAATGGGACCCAGGAATTTGGTGAGCACGCGAAGCCCCCCGGCGCGTACGCCATTGGCTCGCGCTCTGTTTGCTTGTCCATTTCTCTGCGAGTAGTGATTGCTTACATCACTTGCCCGTCTCAAATTGTTATCAGCGCGCCGCTCATACCGATCGGCGATACCATCAATAGCATAGCCCGTGGCAGCGGTCGCACTGTCAATTCCGTAGTCGCCGGTCTCAACATAGGAATCACCTTCAAACGGATTTATGTTCAACCCGGCGGCATCAAGTCCGACCTGCAGATATGCGCCGACACTTGTCAAGTTCATTACAAAGTCAAAGGCAGCTTCCTTCTCGCATGGAGTTCCCGGAGGTAGGCGAGCGTGAGGCGGGCCGTTGCGGAGTACGTTGGGACTCTCCAGCCCCAGCGGGTCCGTCAGATTCACAGAGTCCCCGCCGACGTAGGCATAAGTATTCAGCCCACCCGCAAGCCCGATCGGGTCGCTCTGCGTGTATCGCCCCAACCGCGCATCGTAATAGCGGTTGACGTTGTACCAGAGCCCCGTTTCCTGATCGTAGTACTGCCCAGGGAAGCCGATGTTCAGGCCGCCGATGCTGTCCAGCGTCACCGCACGATCAAAAGCATAGTTGCTGGCTCGCCATACAACGGCCTTGGCGCCATTTGTCACGATTTCGGGGCGACCCAGGTGGTCGCCGTGCACCCAGTACAGCTGGCTGCCACGCGTGATGCCGACCAGCTCACCGCCGAACCACAGGTAATTGGTCCACACATCGCCATTATCCTTGTGCTCGCTCATCAAGCGACTACCTGGGCCATATACGTAGCGGTAGTACCCATGGCTGGGTGCCGACTTCCATACACGCTCATCAAGCGCGTTGTAGCCATAGCCGATGCTCTCAGTCGTGCTCCCATTGAAATGCGAAGCAGATGTCATGTTCAGATACGTGCCATACCCATAGCTGGCGATGTACCTCCCATGATCATGAGTCCAAGTGAGATTGCCGAGCAAATCGTACTGATACTCAACAGGCCTGCTAGGAGACGTTCCTGTCAGCAACGACAATCGATTGCTGCCGCTTTCAATGGAGTAGGTCCCCGCCCCGAATGTTGCCCCCGACGCCGACGTGCGGTTGCCATTAGCGTCATAGCTGAAGGACTGATTACCAGACCCGGACGTGACACCAGTGAGGCGGAAATTTGCATCATAACCGTACGTCTGCGACAGGCCGGAGCTGACCGCATTGGTCAGCTGACGGATCTGATTATCCGCATCGTAAGCGTATGACAGGCTCTGAATCGGCGCCGCCCCATTCAGTACTGCGCTGATCGTCAATCGCCCATCGAGATCGCGTGGACGATTCCTCTTCAGTCCGTTACCGTAAGTCGTCTCGACCGGCGCACCAAACGGCATGTACTTGGTGCCGGACACTACTAATGACACGTTGCCCCCAATGTTGACTGTCATGGTCAGCATCTTGCCGCCCGCATAACCGTAGCCGACCGCGACACCATTGGGATATGTCAACGAGTTCAATCGACCATAGACGTCGTAGTAATAGTACGTCCAGTAGTCGCTTTGGACGCCGAATGCGGTAGTCAGCTCTCGCCGTATGCTGATCCGCCCATCGGGCTGATACGCATAGTGAACCGTGCTGCCATTGGCCTCCACGTTACAAAGGCGTCCCTTACCGTTGGTACACCAGTCATAGCCAAAGCCCCTACCCTCGCCCGCATTTCCGTACCAAGTGGGGCGACCGAGTCCATCGTAGTTATACGAAATGACGCTGCCATCGTTGCGTGTCATCTGGCCAAGTTGGCCATACGCGTTATGGATGTAGGTCGTTGTACCGGTATCCGGACTGGACTGCGCCCAAAGTTGCCCGAACCCGTCATAAGCATAAGTAGTGATTTTCCCGCGCGGGTCTGTAACCTTGATGACATGATCCCCGGCGTCGTACTCGAAATAGGTAGTCTTGTTCAAAGGATCGGTGGACGCAATGACTCGATCCAATGCGTCATAGTTCAACGTGGTAACCCGTCCCTGCGAATCCTTTACCGTCTTGATATTCCCGTTGAGATCATAGGTGTAGCGCGTATTAAATCCATAGTTGCCACGCGACGCGCGCGGGCGACTGAGTTCGTCGTAATCAATGTAGGCAGCCAGCGCGTACTCAGATGTATCCAGCCAACGAGTCTCGTAAATGGGTTCACGGCACAACTCCTCGGGCGTGCTGCTATCTCCCACCATACAGCCTGCGTAGACCGTCTCCCAGTTGCCCGACCAGAGAGAGTTTTTGGTGGAGATCACATCACTAGCAGAGTTGTACCCGTAGCTCTTCGCCTCTACCGGGATACCATTATCCAGGTCGGCAGCAACACCAAAGTATTGCATCGTTAGCCGAAGCGCATTGTCGTACTGGAAGCTCTTGGTAACGCTGTCAGCCGCCGTGATGGATGCAATCGTTCCGTTGCCAGCATAGACATACGTCGTGTCGGCGGGCGTAGCACCATTGGGATAGGTGCGGACTTTCGTTATCCTTCCACGAGGATCATAGATATAGTCCGTGACGTCACCATTCACTCCTGTGACTCTGCCGGGGAGACCCAATCCGTTATGACCGCTGTAGATGACTTGGTGGCCAGCACTGTTGCTCTCGGAAACGAGATTTCCCGATGAATCGAAGTTTCGAGTAACCGCGTCCGAACTGCCAGCGAGCGGGAAATCCACCTTCTCCATCGCAAGAACACCCAACCCAATCACGCCGCCCGCGGTCGGGGCGTGAAAAGAGTACTGAAACGTCGTTGAGTGAACTTGATTCGCTACACCGTACCCACTTAGGTTCTTGACATCGATCTGCGCAATCCTTCCGTGTCCCCCATAGTAGTAGGTCGTACTCTTCGAACCAACGATGGTCTCCCGCATCAGCTTTCCCGGCCCCCACCACTCGTAGTTTGTTGTACGCGCTAGAGGAGTTCCGTAAGCCTCGATCTTCTGGGTCAGCTGGCCTGCAGGACTATAGACATAAGCTGTGTTATTTCCATTGAAATCCGAAACCATGGAAGGGTAGCCATTCGCATCGTACTCGACCAGCGCCTGAGACGCGGCGCAATAGCTACTGGCGTGGCCCTCCGTCGAGACTAGGCGTCCATTGCGGAAGGTATACGTAGTCTGCTTTCCGAGCGGGTTCGTTTCTTTAACCGTCAATCTGTGCGTCTGCCCAGGGAAGTACTGGAAGGTGTACTTTTCAAGCCCGTTGTGCTCTGTACTTGTCGCATAGCCGTACTCGTCATAAGTGAACCTTGAGTATCTAGCCCCATTGATGCTCTTGCCCGTGAGGGCAGTCTGATCTGCGATCTCGTAGTGATACGTAGTGGTTTGTGCGGGAGTGCCAGGCTTCGCCGACGAAGCAAGCCTATGAAGACCAGCACCGAACTTGTTGGCCACATATGCGAAGCCATAGTAGTTTCCTGCCGGATCGCGGACTGCCGTCAGCTGCCCGGACGTCCAGGTGAACTCAACATACTTGCCGGAGGTATGTGTCACCCGCAGAGGATAGGTTCCGCCCGTGTAAGAGTAGGCCCATCCTACGCCATAGTAGCTTGTCGACTCGATATATCCTGCCGACGAATAGACTTCAAAACCACCATCCTCATTGTAAAGATGGAACTTTCCGTTCGACTGAACTTCTATGCGGGCTAGAGGAGTTGGCTTCGTTTCTTCGAAAACGCCCGTAGTAGCGTTCCTTTTGAACTTAATGGTTCTTCCATCAGGACGCCATGCATAGATGGTCGTATTGGTTCCCAAGGAGCAGGCGCCTCCGCCCGGTCGTGGGTAGCAAGCATTCAGCGCCACCGTCCCGAACGTCAATTTGTAATCAAAATTGCTAATCCAGTGCTTGCCGAATAGACCTGCACCTGTCCAATAGTGGTTGTAGGTGCGCGTAAGGCTTAGCGGCATGTCGCCTGCCGATGAGAAGTCTTTCTCTACCTCGAGCTTGTTACCCGTTGCCGGCACAATGGGATTCCCCTTGCACATTCCGTCGGGATTTGAGGGGTCTTTCGACTGGTCACTCGTGTTTCTCGCGCGATCGCGTAGATCACGACGGCCATCGCTCTCGCGCTCGTCGTCTGTGTAGATTGTCCAGCAGATTCTCTCTTTGAACGACTCTGCGGACTTCATTACTTCGCCTACAGACGTAGAAACGTCTCGGCAATGCTCTGTGGCGCCGGCGAAGGCGTTGCCCGCGCTCAAGCCCGACATGATCGCTAGCGCTCCGACGACAACGCAGCGCACTAAACCGGAGTTCGTGTTCCATCTAAGCAACATTTCTTCGCTCCATTCCAACCCATTGCAGGCCAGAGTCCTTGCGTCCACCACCCCGGTGGGACACCCCATTGCGCGCAAGCTACTCCTGTTCGAGCTCGCTTGGGAAGTAGCGTGACGTAGTAAACGTACTTACTCCACTGCCCGTCGCCCCTGCTCAACGGGGCGCATGACGCGAGTGAGCGACCTTACCGGTCCCGCGCTGGGGAAGGGGAGCATGCGTCGCTTTGGCTGTCACATTCAAGCCAGAGGACTTCGCGAAGCGCTGTAGGGGTTGCCCTACGTCGGCAATCGATTCGAAGTCGTCGGGCATAGCGTCGACCATGATCACGCGGGTGCTGATCGCCGAGGAGGTGGGCTGCAAGAGCCTGTTGTAGTCGAGCGCACTCCCCTGACGCCTAGCAGGTGGCGGCGCAGCAGCCTTGGCATAGCGGTTGCGCCATCGCGCGCACTCGTACGCGCGGGGGCTATTCCTAGCATTGATCCAGCGCTCGATGAACCGCTTCGCCTGGGCGACGCTCGCGGCCTTCGAGTGGAACTCCTTCTGCCACCACTTCAGCTTCGTGGTGCCGTCAGCCTTGATGGCCGCTACGCACGCGTAGTTCTGATAGAGGTTGGCTCCGCCGTCTGCGTTGTCTGACCAGCGATAAGATTGGGGAAGCGCCATGGGAGGATCTTCGGCCCGTTGCTTCCCAGAAGCTGAGACAGCGCGAACCGTCCGCCTAGAGCTCCCGCACCCTCAGCTCGCCCGAGAGGATGGGCCGCGCCACAATGTAATAGTCGTCCCGGTCGAATTGCCCCGAGTCGCCCTTGATCCGCCTAGCCTCGCGCAAGGATTCGGCGCTCCCTAGGTAGTTCCAATGGTCAATTACGTGGAGCTGCCTGAGCTTCCCGTCGCGCTCCTCAATCGCCACCCTGCCCTGGTAGGGCCACTTGGCGACTTCAATCCCCCTGAGCGCCGTTAGCAGGCGTTCGTCGTGGTCGCGCCCGGCCTCCTTTCCGGCGCAGGCTCCGCGGCAGCGGCCGATCGAATGGCGGAAGCAGGGGCGGCCGCCCGGCGTCCGTTCTAGGCCAATGCGCGCACAACAGAGCTCGTGTTCGTCCGCCAAAGCTCTAAGCTTGTCCATGGCGGCCATCTTGCTGCCGAAAAGGCCATAAAGGTTCGTCCGGAGACGAAAGTTGGGCTCGTTGGAGAACGCGTAACGCACCCCTCCCAGATCCAGCGCTATCGAGCAGATCCGATGAGTCCGCCTCAGCTTCTTGTTGTAGAGCGGCTGCAGCGTCTTGATCTGGTGCGCCTCCAGGAGCTGGGCGCCCAGGTCACCGGCCGTTCGGACATGGGTGATACGGCGCGTCTGGGACAGCATGCGCGCCTCGCCGGGCTCTCGCAGGTGGCTGAGCACCCGTGTCCGGAGATCGACGCTCTTGCCGATGTAGAGGGGGACGGACTGCTCTTCCCCGTGGAACTGGTACACGCCAGGAGCCTTGGGCAGCTCGGCCGCCAATTCCCGCAGGTGGATGGGGTACTCGTAGGGGAACTTTTCACGTTCTTGGCGACGAAACAACATGACGTGCGTAGCGTGTGGGGCACCGGCCAGCTGCGATCGTCTGGCGAGAACGTCGCAGCAATTGCGACGGTAGCGAAGCCTAGCCGCCCAGGGCGGGTCTCGCTATTAGTATTTCGCTGAACGGCAAGCGATCGATAGGCCGACCTTGACGACCCATCGACGGCCGCTGAGTAACGTGTGGCTATCCACCACCACGGATCGTGACTATGGCCGCCCCCATTGACCTCCCTCCTGCATATGTCTGGCACGCTGATGAAGACGGCCAGCACACGCTTCTGCTTAAAGACTGCCCCATCGTGACAGTCGGCCCCATGGGCGCGGGCTGGCTCATCAGGGTCGTGCTGAAGGGGAACGGGATCGAACCTCTGGAATACGCCGTGCGATCTCTGGACCGTGGGAAGGGCTGGGCACAGCGCTGGGTGAAGCAGCGAGAGCGCCTGGTGGCAAAGGCCTGCGGGCATCCGGTGGAGCCGTCCCGTCCCCTCTCGTCGACTTCTGGCGGAAGACGAAAGGCGGCCTGAGATGGGACCTCCCCTCCCCCGTTCGTTCTATGCTCGCGACCCGCGAATCGTCGCCCCCGAACTGCTCAATAAGTTGATCGTAGTGGCTGACGGCCGGGCGGGACGGATCGTCGAGGTCGAGGCCTACTGTGGCTCAGAGGATCCAGCTGCCCACACCTACCGCGGCAAGACGGCCCGCAATGCCACCATGTTCGGGGAGGCAGGCCACATGTATGTCTACTTCAGCTACGGGATCCACTGGTGTGCCAACACCGTCTGTGGCGAAGTCGGCCAAGGCTTTGGCGTACTCCTACGAGCCATCGAGCCGATCCAGCGCCTAGATGCCATTCAAGAGGCTCGCGGGCTTCCCAGACGCGCGGTCGACGTAGGAAATGGGCCGGGTAAGCTGGCACAGGCGCTTGGCATCACAGGGGAGCTCAATGGCGCGGACCTGGTCACTGTTGATCGCGGGGTGTGGGTGGCGGACGACGGAGTCCCACCTCCGGCCAAGCCTGCAACGACCCCCCGGGTCGGCATATCCAAAGGCCGGGAGCACCCATGGCGCTGGCACGTGCTGGGGAATCCGTACGTTTCCCGCGCCCCGAGGCTCCCCCCGGCGGATCTCACGCCGTGACTACGAACTGAGGTGCACAGTCGGCCCATGCTAACCGCCGAGCAGATCCGCGAACGTCTGGACGAAGCCGAGGCCGCCATCCGGGATGGTCAGGTCGGCAGCAATCCGCACGAGTTTATCGAGACCCTATGGGCCCAAGTCCAAGAGGAAGCTCCACCAGAGCTGAAGATGGAGGTATACGACCGCCTCCTTGAGCTAAGCGGCTTGCTCGGCATTCGGGATACGACTCTCGCTCAGGAGCGTCTGGGCGGCCCGCTCTGGGACATGTTCCTGGCTGCGCTGGAAGACCTTCCAGACGCAACCCAGGACGAGGCAGCCTTCTGGCGAGCCGTGGACTCAGCGAAAGCACCATTGTTCGACGGATGCACTGAGGAGTGCGGGGCGGAGATAGAGGAAGCGGTCCAAGCAGAACTGAACCGGCGCGGGCTCGCGACCCCAGGAGAGTTTGAGCCTTAGCTCAAGTCTCTCCCTTGACGAACAGCGGCGTCGGCTTGAATGAATTGTTAGCTGCTGACGACATTATTATGGAGTTGCGGGTAGCAATGATGTATCCAACTGGACGTTGAATTTTCCTGACGAAGCGCCAAGCTCTAGAAACCTAGGTTCTTTCGTCAGTTCATGATCTCCGACAAGTTCGCCGTCGACCCAGAAACGAACCCTCTTTCCCGACAGATCAGTTCTTATCCGAAACTCGTGCCTCAATGGATAGAGCTTCGGGAGCCTTGTTTCATGAATTGTGCTCTGGGTTTCTTGATCAATCAGGCGAGTCTCTACGTAGATCCGATTCACCTGGGGATCTACCGGCAAATGCAAGTAGTAACCTGAGCCCGTCTTATCTGAGTGAAACGACACGAAGAATGTAGGAGTCCATTTTTCTGTAGGGCTAGACTTCATTCGTCGAACAATAAAATCAGTTGTTCCATCAGCCGCATCCAAGAACAAGCCGTCGCCGTATCCTGGCGCCACATCAAAGCTCAGCACCAATGGCCGTGAATGTCGAAGGTCTGCGCTGTGCATCAAAGAGCACCCACCGATGCCGACGCAGATTGCTATTGCACATAAAATGGAAGATATGATTCTGCTCATTGAACAGCTAACACCTGAGTTAAGCCGCGCCGTGAAGCGGCGTCGGCTTGGACGATTTGTTAGATGACACAGCCGACGAAGTACGCGGCGACCCCAACTGCTGTAAGGAAAGCACCCCAGCTTGCAAGAACCAAGTACTTGTAATTCCAGTTCGGCTCAGTGGCGTCCCCGAGATTCTTCACCGCAACGAGGTACTGGAACAGGACCGACATAAACAGCGCGAATGCTGCAAGCAATCCGGCGATAAGCGCCGGAACGTCGTGTGACCTGGCAGAGGCATTGCTGAGCAACGTAGCCATCAAGCCGCCGACCAGCAGGGAAGCTAGATTGATGAGCTGCTTTGCGTTGTCTACGAGTACTTCCACCGCATATTTTGTGTCCCCAGCCATGATGTCTCCCTGTGTCATCTAACGCCTGAATTAAGCCGACCCGCGAAGCGGGTTCGGCTTGAATGAATTGTTAGGTTGCCAGCCGAGCAGCGCCAGACCAGTGAACGATAAGTCCGACTCCACGAAGCTCAGCAACCAAGAGTGAAACGTCGATCCCTGAGCGCACAAGCTTATCGTCTCTAAAGCCGACTGCTGTAGTTGAAATGATTACCTCCGCGAGCTCGGTGCTCTCTGCCTCGCCGAGGCCGGCTCGCATCAGTGCGACCCGTATGTCTCCAATGACGCCGGTTGGCACTTCAATCGTTAGACGAGCCACTAAAGGTTCCCTGGCAACCTAACTACCTAATAGACGGACCCGTGGGTCCGGTTATACGACTTATCCACAGCGCACCGTATGGTGGGCTATCTCCTTGATTCGGCTCGATCTTAGGGGGCCAGAGCTCGTCTAACAAGGCGTCGCAAAGCCGGACCGACGAACTTGGTAGGATCGGCCCATCCGGGACGAGAGGCGGGCTATGTGCTACTCCGCGATGATCCAAGCCGATTACGATAAGTACGTGCGGCACTATGGCGCCACGATGAGTCTGGAGGAGTTCGCCTTGAACGTCTGGGCAGCGCCAGACCGGGCGAAGAAGAAGCGGCGCCCGAAGGCGGTAGATGACTGGTTCCGGGGGCTGAGCGACCCGAAAGCACAGGAGATCTGGCGCGAGATACAGCGCCAGCGGGCGGAACGGGAAACGGAGCTCCAGCAGGAGCTGTTCAAACAGAAGAAGCGCCGGGCGGACGCAGAGCGGGCCCTTCAGACCAAGGTCACCAAGAAGGCGCAGGAAGATCTCCGGATCTCGACCGAGAAGATCAGCAAGCTGAAGCTGGATCTAGACGACTTGCAGCGCGCGGAACCCCTGCCCCGGGATGCCCGGTTCTTCCCCGGCAACTACGCCCCTGTGATCGTCATGGAGGACCGCCGGAAGGTGATCAAGCCGATGCGCTATCAGTGCCGGCTGCCGGGCTGGAACGAGTACATAGAGCGCAAGTACCCCGGGACCTACAACGCCCGGCGCGACAGCATCCCCAAGACCTGGGATGCCCTATTCGGCCACAAGCATGGGATCATCATCGTCAACGCCTTCTATGAGAACGTCGAGCGCCACCTCCTGGAGCATCGGGAGCTTGCCGAGGGCGAATCCACGGAGAACGTCGTCCTGGAGTTCCGGCCCAAGCCTGAGCAGGACATGATTATCGCTTGCCTGTGGAACGAGTCCCCGGACGGCGATGGACATCTCCTATCGTTCGCCGCAATCACAGACGACCCGGCTCCAGAAGTGGCAGCGGCTGGCCATGATCGAACGATCATCCAGATCAAGCCCGAGAACGTGGATCGGTGGCTGACGCCTGAGGGGCGCTCAATCGAGGAACTGCAGGCCATCTTGGACGATCGGCCCCTGACGCGTTACGAGTATCAGGAGGCGAAGGCGGCATAGTGAATTGAGCAAGTTCGCCTCTGGTCTCACTCATGGTCTGCTGCCCCGAGAGACATCACGGAACAAGCCGGGGGAAACTCTAGATCGACGGCGCTCCCTTACCCATATTGAAGGGCTCGCAATTGCACTTAGGGGCTATTCCTCAGGTACTTACGTTTACGTGAATGTTTCTGTCCGGAACTAGTGTGCGGCCGCGTTGGCGCGGCTACAGGGGGAACTACTAAGCACACGGAGCTCGCCATGAATAGAGTAATGCGCGTAACGCTACTACTTCTCGTATTGCCTGCTTCCTGGGCGACGAAAGCTGATCCCTACGCTATCTGTCTGCCCGCGATCGAGAACGCCGTGACAACGCAATACCATTTGCAATCTTCAAAGGCAAAATCGGCAGTCCGGGATTCGATCACCCAGTCTCGAGATCGCTACGACCAAAACAAAGCCGATGGCAGTGGCGGGGTTGGCGTGGATCTCTTCGAAGTGATCGGCGCAAATGTCTCTGGGGGATCATCTTCGAGCCGGGTTACGCAGCTTTCTGAGAAGTACAAGCGCGACAGCTCGCTCGCCCTTAGCACTGAAGATTTCCTCTATACGCTGACAACCGTTGAGAACCCGGAAGTTGCGGAACTGGCGAGGGATTGCATCCGCAGCGTCGGACTTAGTCAGGGAGCCTTCCGCTACACGGTGAATGATGTGCAGACCGATGATTTCTCTATCACCTACCATTACGTTCCTCAAGCGAGTACGGATCCGGACTTCCTTACGGTTACTAATCTCACTGTCAATGGCGCAGCCCGCGTAGAGTCGCCTCTAACCCTGACAGGTGGCACGAGGATGGATTCATATGCTGGCTACACTCAGAGGTTTCGGCGAACGAAAGATGACGAGCCTGCGCTGGTACAGCTCGACGTACACGGGCGCCCCACCGTGCCAGTAACGATCGCGGCCAAGAAGAAGTTTGACCCGTTGCCCGTCGGTATGGTGGTTGCATCACCGCTGCCTTGGGGTCAATTCGCGCAAGTGTCGGGAGACTCAGCATCGTTCGACCCACGGAGGAACAAGTGGGCTCCTTGCGATGGCCGCCCAGTTGCTGGATCAGCCCTTGCTACCGGCGGTGCCGCCGAAACGCCAGACCTCCGAGGCGTCTTTGTGAGAGGGTTGAACGACTTCGCAGCGGGCAATGTTCCGCCGGTGGCTGCCGACAGAGCAGATCCGGATGCTGGCCGGCGTGCTGGTGACTTTCAAGCCGACGAACTTAAAAGCCACTCCCACGAGTTGGGTTACCACCGATGGGGGCTCAAAAACGGCAATGGTGATGTGAATCTCGAAGCCAGCCAGCCACGGCCGAGCGCTAGCACCAAGCCAACCGGCGGCGCTGAAACTCGCCCCAAGAACGTCGCCCTCTACTACTACGTGAAGATCAACTAGAGAAGTGACTTCGCGCAACGAGCCCAGGATCGACCGTGCCAGAAGAGCGCCTCCCCAAGAGTTGTCGGGGAGGCGCTCAATAAGGATCGGCGCCTTTGGTTCGAGTCCAACTTCGGGCGCCGGTGTTATAAAGGGCTGCGAGCAATCTCAGCCCTTTTTGTTTGTCTACTACTCGCGCCGCTGTTTACAAATAGTGTGGAGGCGTGGCTCAAAGCCCGGCGCAAGCGATCGGCAATGCGCTAGCGGAAGAATTCGATGGGATATCCGGCTTGCTGGGGCGCCGTAAGCTCCTTCGCGTCCGACGAAAGCAAAACTAAGCCATGCGCCATAGCCGCAGCAAGCCCCAGGGCGTCAGGTATAGCCATCTGAAATTGCACCTTCAGACTTGCGGCGGACTCCATCAGTGGGTCATCCATGGCGTCGAGGCGCTCGACTAGACCTGTGAGGTCCGCCAGGAATTGACGGGCCTTGTCAGGATTGCCCGTGCGCTTGATCACGTCCTTGAACAGCTCGTATGCATGGATCCCGTGCAAGTAGCACCCGCCCGCTGAGATCACGTCCTCGACCCGATCTGCCCCCGCCTCATCCTCGAGATATGCGATCAGGGCACAGGTATCGAGGACATAAGCCACTCGTCAGCCTACCGATGCGTCTTCGGCTCGCTGACGCAAGATCTCGCTCGTGGGGGAAAACACTCCCTTGTATCGTGCACGGATGCTTCGTAGCAGGCCCCGACGGCGCTCGACATCCGACGCGAGTTGAGTCCGCTCAAAGGGAAGTGCAGGGGGGCGAGAGGCGTTCGCACTTCCCCCCGTGCGCAGCACACCCTTCTCAACAATAGAGATAGTGGTCGGAGACATCCATGCACCAGAGCCCACACTGACGGGGGTGGCCGCCGCAGCTAACATTGCAAATCGAGTTAGATGAGTTTTCATTTCAATTCACCCGTCGCTGAGACCAGCCGCCTTGCCACCGCCTGGGCTTCCGCTAACCCGTGATCAAGCAATTCCATACCGACCGCCATTGAAGTCGAGTAGTTCGGCTGCTCGTTAAAGGCCATCCTGTCATTGTAATCGCAGACCACTTCGACCCCTGTCGCTATAGCGCTTCCAAGTGGAAGCCGCGTGACGCTGAGCGGTTGTCCTTCGACTTCCGGCCACTGGCTTACAGTCTGAACGTTCAGGTTGCAAAAGTAATCCCGGCGGACATTCTTAGACCAGCGAACGGCGAGCTCGTTGACTTCTCCCTCGTAAACGTCACGCGCAAAAAGGCCGGCCACGCTACGAATTGAAGCCTCGTTGGAGGCCGACGGGATACGTAGTGTGGTCGAGATCCCCGTGAAGGCCGGCCTCGCACCGGGCGCTACCACCCCCACAATGTCATGCAGGACGGGAAGTCGTTCCTTGGCGTACTGCACGCCTCTTCCTGGAGTCTCCTGCCAGTCGGGGGAATAGGTCACCGAGAGCATGACAGCGATCTGAGAGACCAAAATTTGATTAAACCCGTGACTCGACCCAAAAAGCAGCCGCGGGACTTCCGGGTCAATTTCCTCTGGGACAGGGACGATCTGGGGGAACGAATAGCCCGTTGGAAAAGCCTTCGTCAACACATCTTCCACCTCATTAACGCGGCGGCGGATGCCCGTTTGACGAGGGTACGTAAGGGTCACGCTGTGCTGAACGAGTAGGGGAGCAAACATCCTGGATCCTTCGTCCCGAGCGGCCTAACTCTAAGGCGTCTTGGGATTCGCGACCAGTCTCCTCCACCCCAGATCCCCAGAGGACTCCCACCCTTGCCCGGGTGGCTTCGAGCCGCCGCCAGGCCAGCGCCCCCCTTTCTCCGCCAGATCTCTTTACCGAAACCCTTGTCTCACAAGGGTTTTCGCGTTTATGGGACAGGCTCGCCCACACTTCTGCCCATACTTCTGCATCTGGATGCATTGGACCTGCAAACGCCCCTGAGCCCCAAGCACAGCCTCCGTGAGGTAGGTCTGGCTACGCACCGGGGTGGGGAGCAGCCCTCCACAGGGGCTCAAGATAGGCGTTGGGCTGCGCGTCGAGAATCTTCTGTACGTACTTGGCCGCGGCCTGGAGATTGTCTGCGATGCACCTAAGCACCTCCAACAATCGTGCCTCGCCTTCATCCAACCGACGGTCTCGGACATCTGCGTCTCCTGACTGACCACAAGTCCACGCCTTGTGGACTATCCCAATCCGGATACGTTGATTGTCTATGTATCCGGCTGCCATTGGTCGGCAAGTCGCTGATACATCCGTGAATCTAGCCGCGTGCTAGACGCATTCTGACGACCGCTGCGATACATTCGGCTACGGCACCCCAAGGTGAATGTTATGCGATCGATCCTGACCACGACCTTGGCCCGGGACTTTCAGACCCAGCCGCCCCCATTGGTGGATCCGATCGGGCGCCCGCCTACCCGCATCCAAAACTTAGAACAGCTTGTCGCATCATGTGTCCGCGACGCCTTCGGAGATGCTTCTACCGCAGCCCAACTCCTGCAGGATCGCATCCATGGCAACCGGAAGGCACTAAAAGAGCTGACCGCTCCTCTCTTGGCTCACGCCTGCCTACAGGCCGTATCAGCGCGCATCCGGGCTAATCGCCCTCCAGAAGACGACTGGAGCAAGGACGAGCACGAGGAGCCGGACACCTCGGAACGACTGTTCGCCTTGGCCAAGTCCAATCTCGACTTCCGCCTCCCTAGTGGGATCATCTTGCGCGATGCCTTTGTGCACGACGTTCGGGATGGCGCCATTGCTCTCCGTAAGCGGGCGGCGCGTGCCGCGAAGTACGCAGCTTGGCTTGAGTCGATCGCTGCCCGTATGCCGAAGCATCGTACCGTTGGGGACATCCTCGACGAGCCCACGCTGGCCACACTTCTCGAAGAATCCTAGATCGAAAGACCTTTCGTCTTGAGACCGGCCAGCCGCCCTTTGCCCTCCGCGGGCCAGTCTGCGAGTGCCGGTCTCATCTATTCCCAGCGAGCCGGGGTCCAAGCCAACGCTACTTCGACCGACTCCAGTTCCAAGAGGTGCCTATGGACGAGTTAGACAAGCTTTGCGCAACGATCGTGGAGCGTTGTAGCCAGCGCGCAGATCTGCAACGAGCTGAAATCAGACTCACCCTGCAACTGAAAGCCATTTGCCGGCGATTCGTGAAGGGCGACGTGCCTGACAGTGTCCGTCTCTACAGCTCCCTTCAGGGCAAGTCAGACCATCCTTATCGAACGACGGCCTTGGCCGTCACCCAGGTTCTGCTGAACGCAAGAGAAGATATCCGCCAAGGACGACTGTTGATAGAAGCACAATTGGAGCAAGACGTTCGAGCCTTGCCGATTTGGCCCCGGGTGAAAGCTACGCATGGGTTGGGCTTCCTCGGTGTGGCCCTCCTCATTGGCGCCACCGGTGACCTCCGGAGGTATTCGAATCACAGCAAGGTCTGGAAGCGGCTTGGTCTGGCAGTGATCGACGGGCGTTGCCAGCGGAAAGTACCGGGTCCGGAAGGAGTCAGGCAGGGCTTCTCTCCAAATCGCCGCAGCACGATGTGGAACTTGGGGTCCAACATGCTCCGAACTCAGTCAGGGCTGCCTACCGGTCGGCGCTACAAGGCCCGCGAACCTGGTCCCTTCCGCCTCGGCTACGACGCTCGAAAGGCCTACGAGCTCGCCAATGGGTTGCCCAAAGCCCACGCCCACAACCGGGCCAAGCGCTATATGGAGAAGAAGCTGGTTCGGAACATCTGGAGGGCTTGGCGGGAAGCGGGCCCGGCCCTCGCACCCGCTCTCGCGCCAGCTTAGCGGCGCTCTGACTCGCCCCCGCCTGCGCGACCTCAAGCATTCGCGGATGGTGGGGCATGCTCCGCATCCAGTACGCGGTCAGGGCTCAGCACCGCTATCTCTGGGTCCTGCGCCGGTAGCTTCTTAACAAAGGTCGCTACATCCCGCGGGACCCTTTCATAGGTCAAGGCCACGACACCGTCAGCATCCGAAGCCCCGTGAAGGTCAATCACTGGAGCCAGATCAGACCAGCGCAGTAGCACCCTGTCGGGTTTGGGACGAAGGAAGGAGCGTGGAGCCAGCTCTTCACGAATCACCAGAACATAGTCCGTGGGGGCGGACTCGAAGGGGATACCGTCCGGCCAAACAATCATAGAGGCGACCCGCCCACCCACGCGGGCATACATGCGCGTGGGGACGAAGCGGTCTATACCTCGCTGCTCCAGAGCAGCCTCCCGCAGCGGCTTACGGAGATTCCACTGCCATGTTCTGTGGATCTCAGACTGCGGGAGCAGTCCGCCATGCTCGTCGACCCCGTGCTTCTCGATGATGCTGGCTATGGCCCACTCGTTACCTGCATTCCACCCCGCGAAGAATCCTTCAACGCTAAAGTCTCCTTCGCCCATTCCACTGGCTTGTGGGTCGGAGACGACTAGGTCAAATGCGCGGACCAATGCCGTCACATGCGGCGCCGCTTCCAGCGCGAAGGTTGAAGGCCTAAAGAAGTTTAGATTGAACCAAATGGGATACGCAGACTCGGGATCTTCACCTTCTGCGGCGGTGGACCCTACATCTTGCCAGCCGAATGCGAAGTAGGTTCCTGTCGCTTCGTTCTGGTATGTCACCTCGGTTTCGCCGATGTCGAATAGCGGGTTCTCAGCGAAATGTGCGTCGAAAGCGGCGCGATTCAAAGAACCGCTTCGGGGCTTAAAAAAGAGGTCGTAGCTCATTGGGAAACTCTAAGCCATGTCTGCCTTAGTCGCCACCAGTACTACCCAGACGCCACGGTGCCAGCCGTGCAACCAGCGCGCGCTCTTGCATGCATTGCCGAACTGCCCACACTGCTGTGCGAACCACTGCGGCCCCTTCTCTCGTATTCAGTGATCCATGACCAGCGCCTAGTGCTTTATGTCTGCCTAGGTTCTGGGAGGGCTACGTCATGCTGGCCGGATGCTGATATCACTAGTCGCCCCCTCCAAATCGCAGGGCCAGGCGAGTAACCTTTCCAAACTAACGAAGCAACGCCGGGCCCAGGATGACCAAGGACGACCAAAAGACCCCCAAGCTATTCGTCTCCTATAGCTGGACTACTCCAGAGCACGAGGAGTGGGTGATCGAACTTGCCAGCCAACTGGTGGAGAACGGCGTGGAGGTCGTACTCGATAAATGGGACCTTCGAGAAGGCGACAACGCATACTCCTTTATGGAGCGCATGGTCACTGACCCATCCATCGACAAGGTGCTCATCGTCTCAGATGAGGCTTATGCCGCGAAGGCAAACAATCGAGCGGGCGGCGTTGGCACCGAGACAACAATCATTTCGGCTGAGGTGTACGGCAGCCAGAAGCAGTCAAGATTCGTGGTCGTTATCCCGCCGGGCTCCTCCGACGCGGCTCACCACGTTCCAGCCTACTACAAAGGCCGAATTCACATCGATTTGAGCAACCCTGACATCAGGGGCGCTCAGTTCGAGCAGCTAGTTCGCTGGATCTTCGGCAAGCCGACTCATGTTCGCCCAGAGCTTGGTGCGCCCCCCGCCTATCTAACGGAACGCCCTGAGACATCTCTAGGGACGGGTGGCCGGCTAGCTAGCGCTTTAGAGTCCCTCAAAGGAGGCCGCACGAATGCCGCGGCCATGGTTGCTGACTATCTAGATACTTTTGTTTCTGGCCTGACGCGATTTCACGTTCCTCAGGACTCAACCGGCCAAGATGCCGTCCAAGAGATTCTTGATGGAATCGAAAGGTTGGAGCCCGCGCGGAATGAGTATCTTCGGATCGCCCAGACCGCTGCTCGGTCTTTGCCGCCCGACGCATTCGGTCCAGTGTTCAGAAGGTTCTTGGAGAAGCTTCTACCTCTGACGGATGCCCAAGGCAATCGCCCTTCCTGGATGGTCGATCACCTCCGATTCTTCATTTCAGAAGTCTTTCTGATCACGATCTCATCTCTCGTGGACGAAGAGCGGTTCTCAGCCGCGAAGAGTATCGTCAACAGCCGCTACTTCCTTCCTCACAAGTCAGATCGAGGCGAGTCAAGTGGCGGATTTCTGGAGTTCCGTGGCTATCTAGACTCGACGGATGCACTCAACCGAAAGCTGAATAAGGCTAGTGCTAGGGCGCTTCTTCTCAAAGATCGTGCCGAACGAGCGGGTCAGCGTGTCGAGTCAATCGCGCAAACCGAGCTGATCCTCTTTTTGAAGGCGGCATTCACAGAGCCCTATTACACCTGGTGGCCCGACTCAATGATCTACACCAATCGCTACCGCGCGCTGGAAGTATTCTCCCGGTGCGAATCCAAGGACTACTGTGAGAGCCTGCTCCCTATCATGGGGTGCAACACGGTTGAGGGCTTCAGATTGAAGATGGAGGAAGTGCTTCAGAACCGCGACCTTCAACTGCGATTCGGATTTGAGCGACCGGACTTGCGTGTCAGCTGCGGATTGAGTGCCTTAGCTTCGTTGCCATAGCCCTGACGGCCTAGGGGCCGAGAACCCTCGTAAAGCTAGATTCGGTGTGCCGGTAGCCGACACGCTCGTAGATCGATGCGGCCTGGGGGGGCGATGTAGACAGGTGCACCATCTGGATCGCCTTGCAACCCTTCGCGCGACAGGCGGGCTCAATCGCGGCGAGCAGCGCCTTTCCGGCACCCTGCCCCTGCTCGCTCGGGTCGACCCACCACACCACCTCGTAGGCCGCGGTCACGTCGCCGTTGAACATGAAGGGGGCCACGAACAGACCGACCATGCCGATCAGCTTCGCGCCGTCGTCGGCCACCAGCATCAGGTGATTCTCGGCGAGGTTCGATGCCAGGTCATGCACGGTCTCGGCGTTGAAGTCGGCCCAGCCGGAATAGGTGGTCGTGGCGTAGAACTTCCGGCTCATCTCCACGATGGCCGTGACATCACTCAGGGTTGCGTTTCTGACCTGCATTTCCCGTCCTTGGGAGTAAAGAAGGCGACAGCGATCAGGCGGCCATCGCTGGCATCCGTGCCAAAGGCGGCGAAGGGCCATCGCGAGTGGAACAAGGCTGATTCATAGATCACTGCGCGCCCCACCTTCATCTCGGCCAGCGCCAGCTGTTCCCAGCGATCGGCGTCGTCCCAGTCGTGGCGAACTATCTCGAATAAGCCAGCATCGCCAGGATCGATGCGACTGGCTCCCGTGGCCTTGTGCCGCCAGAACGCCGTGCCCCCCTCGCCTTCGCTCAGGTACAGCACTAGAGCGTGAGTTCCCCAGCCGAGGTCGGAATGAATCGCCGCATTCGGAAGCTCGCCGCCGAAGTTGAGCCGGTAGCCCATGCCCAGCATGTCGACCGGACCCATGACCTGCTCGATGCGCTCCAGCAGGCCCGGAACCTCAGTCAGGCACACGCGGCGGTAGACCTCACCGTCGTAGCCTGGCCAGTCCACGAACTCGGATGCCAAGGCGTGCGCGCGAATCGCCGCAGCGTCAGGCAAAAAGTTGTCGATGATCTGCATCCGCCCTCCATGGCGTTGCTTGAATATCAAATACGGCATCTAACCCACTGATGGAGCTCGCCGGCACACATGCTGGCGGCATACCAGCGGGATGCCGGTGGCATGACTGCCTAACCGACCTCCGTTTCAACCTCCCTGAGGAGCCGACCAAGCTCGCGCAGGAATGGCCGCGTGCCGCCCTTCCAGGCATTACGCGATGAAACTGCCTTTCCGTCGTCTGTTCGCGGTCCGGTGGACTGTTCCCACGGCCTCCAGCGTCGGATTGCTTCTGCCTGTTTTGCCCGGCGCTCGGGCGTCCAATCGCGTGACGTTGCCACTCTGGTCCTCCAAAAGTTCGACCTGCGTAATCGTGGTTTCTTCGCGCGTACCTGTCGGCTCGGGCTCACTTGCCGAAACACCGTTGTTGACCTGCTGGTGACCGTTGGCGATGTTCGCCTGCTTCACGAAAGCCACGGCGCGGGGGCTCTTGATCTCGGCCAGGCTCTCCAGGGTCGTCCTGCACTGTGACTGGGCCTTCAGGGCGAGCCTGAGGTACTTGTCCGTCGCGTCGGGGTAGTGGCCCATGTTGAGGGCCGCACGGCGGGCGCACTCAACGTAGATCGCGTTCAGTGAGGTCGCCTGGGCGGTGAGCAGCTCTTCAGCCTGTTCGATGCTCCCCGACTTTGTTCGCTTGATCGATGAGTGAAGCTGCTCGCACAGAGGAAGCAACTCGTCGCCCTCGGATAGGCCCGCCCCGGTGGAGTACATCATGGTCAGGAACGCATTTCCCGCGACCCCGTCCGTGGCGCACTTCGCCAGCAGTTCCTCCCGAGTCTTGCCCTCCTCGAGCTTGACCGGCAACACGGCCGCCCTCTTGGGGTTCTCCGCCATCTTTCTCTCCTTGGCCATTGGCCAGAAAGTTCCATGGACCGATGGTAGGATCTAGGGGCGTCCAGTGGAGGCCCGCCCCATGTCCCAGCAGCAGCGTTACGACGTTTCGCCCAAGTGGGCGATCATCTTTGGCCTTAGCGTCATCGGCATTGTTGGCGGCATTGCGCTAACGATTGCTGGCCTGCTCTAGCTCTCTGGCGATTTCCTGCAACTCCGGGTCTTTCTCCCGGTCGGCAATCGTCTTCAGGGCCTGCAGCTGAGCCGGAAGCGCGCCGCGCGGCATGGCCGTCGTGTTCGCCAGCCACTTCACGAAGCGGGGATTGGTCATGGCCCGCGCGGCGACATTTGAGGCGACGCCAAGACTTGCCAATCCGCCCGCCGTAGTGAAGTTTCCTGTAACGGCTGCTCCCATCAGCCCGAGCCAATAACCCACCGCAGTGCCAAGTCGAGCGGTTCCGGACGGGTTCGCCAGCACGCCCTTACCTTCCTTGATCGTCTCCGCGACGCGGGCAATCCGATCCATGTCCCTGCGGAACCCGGAGCCGTAGGAGTCGAACAGCGCGCTTTTCGCCTGGGGACTCACGTTGCCCCAGTTGGTCAGGAACGTGTCCACGCTGAAGCGGTCACCCGCGGCGTTCTGCCTGCCAGGCTTTGCAAGGCCCATGCGACGGATCACTGCGGCCGTCAGTGCGCGCCTGCCCTCCTGGGGAAGCGAGCGCATCACGGTGCGCAGAATCGTGCCGCCGTCGTAGCTGCCCTGCATGACCGATCGATAGACCTTTTCGGGTCCGCCATTCTTGCGGATGACCGAATCCAGCAGCTCCAGGCGATCAATGCGGGCCTTGTAGTAGGCATTCGCACGGTTCAGCGCGCGGCGTTGCTCCGGCGTGCTGGCCGCGGCTTCCATGTCCTTCGTCAGGGCCTTGTAGACCAGGGACCACTTGGAACGCGGAACGTCGCTCAGCAGGGACGACCCATCCAACTCGTTACCCACGAGGGTGCGCAGCTTCTGCACCGCCTCGTATGGCAGCTTTCCGTCCGCACGGCCCGCCAGATAGTCGTCCACCTGCTGGTCGACGTAGCTCTGGCCGAACTGCGGATCCCGATAGGCCGACTCCGGCGTGACGCGGCGCGTGATCTCGTCCTCTTGCATGACCTGCCGCTCGATCTGCTGGGCGGTGGGCACCTGGGCGTCGATCTCTGCCTGGGTCGGAACCTTGCGGAAGTCCCGCAGGCCCAGCAGGCGCATGCGCTCATTCTCTCGGGCGATTGCCTGGGCTTCGGTGGTCAGTCGCTGGCGCAGGGCGTCGGCCTCTTGCGTCAGCTGCTGCCGGCGCGCGTCGGCCTCTCCTAGCAGCTGTTGCCTGTACTGCTGCGACTCTTGGGCAAGCTCGGCCCGGCGATAGTTCGCCGCATCTGTCAGGTCGTTTCGCAGGGCGTCCGCGCCGGCTCGCACGTCGGGCCGGGACATTGCACCCTCAACCCCCAACGTATCGCGCTGCAATGCATCCTCGATGCCGGTCAACCTGCCATTGCGGAACAGCTGGGAAAGCGTGGGCGCGCCAGGGATTCCCGCGTTCAGGGCCTCAAGCTCTGCCCGCACATTGTCCACGCCAATACGCGTGTCCTGCGGTATCTGCTCGTCCAGCTTCCGGTACAGCTCGTCAACCCGCTTTTTGCTCTCTTCCTTGAACGTCTGGGCGCCCTTGACGATGCGCGTACCCGCGCGCTGTCCGCTGGCGTTGCGGTAAAGCTCCTCGGCACGGTTTCGCATACCGGCGCCGATGTCTTCACCCTGCTTTGCCGCGAAACGCTCCACTACGCCCGAACTGGGCGAGAAGTTGCCCAGCAGGGCCTCTGCTTCCTGGGCCATCCGCGAACCGGACGCCTGCCCCACGCTGGGTGTTGCCCCGACCGATGCGAAGTCATCGATGGTCTGCCCCATCGCCTCACGGCGCGCAGCGATGGCGGGCCCCAAGCCCTGCGCACGAACCTCGGCAATGCTCGGAGCGCGCACTGCTGCACGAGTCGTGGCAGCAGCAAGAGCCGGAGCCGTGGGAGCCATGCCACCCGCCAAGCCCGCCAGGACTTGCAAGCTCGTACCGCCGCCAGCTTCCCTGGTCCCGCTGGCAGCGCCCACACCGGTAACCGTTGAGGCTGTCTGCAAAGCGGGCTGCGCCGTCAGGAAGTCGCCCAATTTGCTGCGAACCGCGTTTCCAAACGTCTGCGCACCCTGGGCGCCGCGGGCCACAAGGCCACCAATGCCCATGGTCAAGCCGGTACCGGCCAGACCTTCGCCAATGTCCGCGACGACGCGCTGCGTGGCCGTCTGGGGTCGACGCATGCCCCACTCGTCCGCCTGGGCTGCTGCTGCGTCACGATACGTGCGATTTCCGATGCCTAGCTGGTCACCCCAGCCAATGGCGCGATCCAACGGGCTAAACACGTACTCATTCAGCGCGTCACCGCCCAGCATGCCGTACAGGCCATAAGCCGCCTGCATGGTCTCGCGTCCGCCAATCTCGCCAAGGAAACGCCCAACAGCATTCCCTTCCTTGACTTGGGGTTGTGCGGGCTGGGATCGCTTGCGCACGTCGGCCAGCGTCATGCGCTTGGGCTGCACGATGGTCTCCGTGGAATCCACCCGAGCCGTCACGCCTGAGAAGTCGGCCCGCTTGTTCCTCGCCCTAATCTCGTTCAGGGTGGGCATTTAGCGGACCTCCTCAACTTCAGGGTTGCCGTTCAAGTCGCCGCCGGTCACGCGATAGCGTCGGCCACCCTCAGTGATGATCTGCCCAACCTTGTATCGCGCGGGCTTCTGCAGACCCTCGGCCTTACGTTGACGGTACACGTCACCGTTGAACAGCTGCGGGTAGCTCTCCACCTGGGTGTCGATGTTCCGCTCGATCACGCGGTATAGCTCGTCCAGCTGGGCATCGATCTGGGCACGGGTTCGCGGGTCGGTGACCGCGCTGAAGCTCGTGGGGTCACGCAGCGCGTTCTCCAGCATCGGAAGCTCGCCCGGCTGCAACACGCCCGTGTTGTACAGAATGCGCAGGCTGGCGCGGGCGTTGTTGTAGGCAGTGCCGAGTCGGCCCTTGGCTGCACCGTCCAGCAGCAGGCGCGGGTCGTTCGGAATCTCGGCCAGCGCCGTATCGAACGCCTTGAACATGTTGAAGGCGTCTTTCGTCTCCTTGAACTGCTTACGCACCGCAGATGCTTCACCGGCAGACAGCGGAACCACGCCTCCCGTGCCCGGGCGCGCATCCGGCTTGTTCACAACATCGATTGCACCCGTGGACAGATTGCGTTGCGCGACCGTACCCCTTGGCAATCCCGCGCGCTGCACCTCGTCCGGGGTAAGTTGCACGAACTGGTCGCGATTGTCCTGCTTACGGGGTCCGCGCACGCCCGGGATGATCGTGCTTCCGCCAGCGCCGGCCGAAGGGGCGCCGTAATACTCGGCGGGCGCGCGATCCACGCTCGGCAAAGTTGCGGACCCACCATCCGGCACCGCGTTCCACTCGCCCGGGTTCTGCAGGATGGACTCGCGCGTCTGCGGATCCAGGTCGTCGCCGATGCTGATCGGCATTCCGTCCGGGCCCTTGAACAGGGTAGATCCGCTCGGCGCCGTGACCTTCGGTTGGCCTGGTGCGGGTGCACCGTTGCTGTTGAACGTCGGCGGGGTCAGCCAATGCACGTTCCCGTCAGCGTCGGTGTATATCTGCGGCCGCGGCGGCGCGAACGGCACTTCCGCGATCACCTCACCATTGGGGCCGAAACGCTTGGAACCCGGGCCTAGCGTGAACTGCTCGCCTGCTCCACCCTCGCCGTCGTACTGCGTCAGCGCGTTGACGGTCTTTAGGATCGTGTCCTGCGTGTCCTGCGTCCAATCTGGCGCCTGCATGCCTCGTGCGCGGAGCTTGGGCAAGACGTAGTTGGTATACGCGGCTTGCTGCTGCTCGGGCGGCGCATTCTTGATAAACCGCGCGTAGCCGATTAGCTCCTGCTGGTCGCGGTCGTCCTCGGCGTTCCAGTTTTTCTGTTGCGCCTGGGCGAACTCGGGCGACAGCTTCGCAAGCTCCGACAAATGCCCCTGACGCTGGTCCCTCGGCATGCCGTAGGCCAGTGCAGCCAATCCCTTTAGCTGCGTCTGGTCGCGCTGCTGCTTGATCTGCTGGCCGAAGCTGTAGCCGCCGGTCAGCGCATCCATGAAATTCCGCTGATAGTCAGCCATTAGCCCCTCCATCCCCAAAGGTTGTCTTGGTTGTTGCCGAAGTTGTAGATGGAGCCAGGGCCGGTGTTGGCCTGACCGCTGAAGAGCGTCGAGAAGCTGTTGCCGCGCTGCTGCCCGCCGCCCATCTTGGAGAAGTCGAAGCCGCCGAACCCGCCACCACCACCGCCACCACCCATGCCGGCGTAGGTGCTGAAGGCCGAAGCGATGGCGTTGCCGTAACCGGCCTGCGTCATCGGACCCGCCGCGGCTCGCTGGGCGTCAGCCGCGCCCTTGATGCCGCGCGCCTGCGCCCAGTTCTGGGCATAGTTCTGCCCCAGCTGCCCAAGGTACTGCGCCGTCCCGAGACCCTGATTGCTGAGCGCCATGTTCCGGTCGAAGAACTTGCCGTATTCCTGCGAAGCAAGGCCCTGATTGAAGCGCAGGATGTCCGCATCGGTTGCGCCGCCGCGGTAGTTGCCGCGAGCCGCAGCCAGTCGGGACAAGCCCTGCAAGCCCTGGTCCTGCTGCCACTGGTAAGACGGGTCTGCCTGGAAGCTGGAGAAGTCGCCATTCATCAGCGCCTGAAGGCGGCTGTTGGCCTGCTGGCCCGTCTCCATCCACGGTGTGGCGTCAGCGCGACTCTGCCCATAGACATCGTCGTACTTCGCCATGGCATCGGACGCAGCGTTGCCCTGCGCCCTGCCTGCCGCCTTGGCTGCGGCGCCTTGGCGATTGGCGCTGTATGCCATGCCCGCGCCAACGGCGACGGCTGCGGTTACAGCGGCCATTGGGTCACCTCCGCCAGCAGGGACACGACAGCAGCAGACAGGGCGCCGCAGAGGGCGTACAGGCGCGTGCGAATCGGTTTCGTCTCGTCACTCAGGGCACCCCAAGCGCCTACGGGGTCCGTCTCGTCGTGCGTGTCTGCGGTCGCCGCGGTGCGTGCCTTTCGGCGCGCGACGGCGTAGCCAATGCCGGCGCCAATGACGACGGCTAGGGTGGGCAGAATCATCGGGTTTCGCTTCCTTGCGTTGGGGAGTGGTTGGCGCTTCCTGCGCCTCAGTGGTGCGCGGCGATAGAAACCTCGCCGCCAGGTTGTACGGTGGCCGTGGCGTGGCCGTTGGTGAATCCGACCGTGGGCTCGCAACTGCATTCAGCAGCGCCAGCAGGTACGCCACAGCCGGGGGCGTGCTCGATCCAGTGCGCGGCGTTGTGGCCCCACTGGAACCCGGCACGTGCAGCCCGCACCTGAGCGATGTCGACGCGCCAATATGCGGGGTCCAGCTCCTGCAGGTAGGAGAAGTCCAGGGCGGTTGCATCGCCCGTGTGGCGCGTCCAGCGCTGAAGAACTCGCAGGGCCTTGTCCTCGTTCCCGAAGCGTCGAGCCTCGGCAAAGAACACCGGGTGCCCCACGAAAGCCGCCCATTCGTCCAGGTCGCCGGCTACGTGATACAGGGAGCGCGGACCGTCCGGCATGCTCTCGGTACGAACGCCGTACTGGTACAGACCGAAGTTGCGGGCCACCTGCACACCGCTGGGGTGGTCCGTCATCAGCAGAAGACGACGGCAGTCCGTCGCACAGAACGCGAACATCACCAGAGCCTGAAACTTCAGCGCCAGGTCTACGTCGTTCGATGCGAAGGAATCGGCGATCTGGTAAACGCCATCGCCCAGCGATTCCAGCGCGGCAGCGCCGCCCGTGTCGAAGGCAAGACCGATAGACGACGGCCAAGCGTCGGTGATCGCCTCCAGGTCATCAGCGGGCCAGTGCGGCGGGGTATTCCATACGCCGGTCCCGGCAGCTACTAGGGCCTCCGGTGATTCGGCAATGCGGAAGCCCATGCCGGCCAGGTACAGGGTGGCGTTACGCTCGTCCATGTCGCGTCCTTGCGAGTGAGTGAGTAGCTAGCCGCCCTACAACCCGGGGCGGCACAGCAGACATTTGTTGGGGGAGATGGGGCGGGTCATGGTCAGCTGTCCGGAAACGCCGCGGCCGGCGGGGTGAAGCTCGAGGTAGACCTCGCTACACCGTTCGTGATGCGGAAATCGTCGATATGGCCGTTGAAGTAGCGGCCACCGGCCTGCGGGTCATAGCCGAGGTACAGCGTGGCGGTATTGGAGGCGTAGATGCCCGCTGGCGTCCCCGATGCTTCGAGTATTCCGTCCACGAACAGGTAGTAGGTCGAGCCTGACTTGCACCAACGCACGTGGTAGTACGTGTTGACCGCGAGCACAGTGGTGCTCGTCAGGCCGAAGAAGGAGCCTGACCAACTTCCCCACCAGCCGACGAGAATGGTTCCATCTGCATTGACCTGGAACTGCCATCCGTTGCCGCTGAGGCGCGTCGAGGCGATAGCCCCAATTGAACCAATAGCGGCCGGACGGATCCACGCTTCGCAGGTGAAGTCGCCAGTCGGGCTGTAGTCGGTGCTGCCAGGGGTGGAAATGTAATCCCCCGAGCCATCGAGAAGCAGTGCAGCGCTACCCCACTTGAAGAATGCCGTGTCGAGTTGCGCGTTACCCGCACCCGTCCAGGTCTTGCCCTTTACGTCGGTGAAGGTCGTCGAAGCGTCTGCGCCGTCGAAGTGCAGCAGCGATGTGACGTTGGCCCAGTAAGGATCGCCGCCTGCTGCTGGCCCGTAAGCCATCATCATCATTTGGTGCATGCGAGTTTCCTCGGGTATGTGGTCGGCCAGCTCATCCGGTCCTCCGGCGCGAGAGGTTCTGGCGGCGCATGGACTCGGCGGCCATCGGCATATGCGTTCGCGACATCTTGTTCACTCCTCAAAGGGCGCCGCCCATATACCGGGGCGGCTCGGTCGGCCGTTGACGAGACGGCCTGCTCGCGAGCCTGGAGGGGCATTCGCGAGTGTTCGGGATAGCTGCCACCCATTCACCGGGATGGCGCGGCCGGCCAGGCTGGAGGTGGGCATGGCCGCTACGTCAGCGGTACCGACTGACGCATGGGAAGGTCGAAGCAGCCAAAGAAAAGGGGGCGGATCGCCCGCCCCCATCTCAACCGCTCCCCAGCGTGTCCAACAAAAAGCCCCGGTGGTTGCCGGGGCTAAGGGTTCAGAAAGGATCCTGTGCGATGCCGAACTCTCGGAACCCGGCCAAGGGATCACCCGTATCACAAGGCAATTCCTTAGCGTTCAACCCATTATGGGTTCCCATCCGATCGGCAAAGCCCCCGGAACCCCTGTTTTCGGGGTCAAAATGGGCTGTTTCGTAAACACTCGCTGAATCGTCCCTCTCGATGCCGTGCCACGCTGCAACTGCGGCCCGCACCAGACGCCCAAGCGTTTGTTTCCGCATGCCCAACTGCGCCGCGAGATCCTGCTGGGGCATCGCCACCGGATCACCAGCAGCCGCCCAGTAACCGCACCGGAACGCGATCACCAGTTGCACGGCCGTGGCCCGCAGATTGCCGCGTGCACACAGAGCCAGAAAGTGGCGCATGCGTGCCTCGTAGCTGGTGCGGTACGGCTTGCCTTCGGCGATGTGCCGCTCCCATCGTTTCGCCTCCTCGATGATGGGGGTTGTTATGACGGCCCAGCCCGTGGGGTTGTGGTCGTAGTCTTCCGGGATCTGCTCCCACGGCCGCAAGTCGTCGTTGTTGTTGTCGTCCATCTTTCCTCCCGCCCTTTCCATGGGCATTGGTGCTGCCATTGCTACACCACAGCGCCGGGGCAGCGGCCGGCATCCGTGTTCTGTCACTGCGCATGCGTTCGCATTGCGTTCGCATTGCGTCCGGCTCCCGGACCGGTACGTCTGCCGGACGGGTTGCCGGCGATCACCGCGGCGCGGTCCTGCAGTAGGCGCACACGTGCCGGCCTCGGTGTGGCTGGAACTCGTGCGATCCGCACGCCAGGCATTTCGACGGCGCAGGAGGCGGTGCGAGCGTATCCAACGAAGGCACACTCCGAGGCCCATGCTTCTCGCCTGTGTACGCAACAACAACCGCGGCCGCCGCGGTGGTGATTGCTGCACTCAGGGCCACCATTCGTCGCCCCCCTCCACCCTCGGATAGGCCGCAGTCACGCCCGAGATGATGGTCCCCCACCCGAACGGCGCATGCTCCGCGGTGCTTTCCTCCGCATCCATCTGTTCGACCTTCAGCGGATCCACGAGGCGCCAGCGGGGCGAAGTGAGCCCGTCGTGATACTCCGGCAGCGGATGCAGACCCAAGTGCGGGCAGTCCACGTACAGGCCGGCGCGCATGCCGATGTGTTCGCCCGACCATTGCGCACCCTGCCGGCGCTGTAGCGATAGCCAGGTGTCAACTCGCACCAGCTCCCAAGCGTCGTCGGTCTCGTCGCACGCGAAGTGATACAGGCCCGGCGCCTGGGGCGCTGTTGTTGTCCAGGTTGGCGAATCCATTTGCGTATCCATCGGGCCTCCTAAGCCGTTGTTCCGGTTGCGCCTGATAGGCACGAACCGTTATCGAACCGTTGCGAAACCGTTCCGCATCTTCTGCGCCACCGCATCTCCTGCGGGGGTCTGCGGCGCCTCAACCGCGGCGGGCCATCAATCCCCACCTCGGCGCGCCTCCACATGCTCGCGCCGCCTGCCGCACCTCTTGCACCGGTCGTGGTCTGCATGCCACGCGCCCGGCTCCATTGCGATCACCGCCGCAACAAGGCCCCAGCAACTACCGTCGAAATGGCGATACACGTAGTGGGGGCGCCACGCATGACTGTTTCGCGCACATAGCCAGTGCAGAGAGGCGATCACGGGCGCCACCGCTTGCCGCATAGCTGGCACTGCTCGCCCATGTGGAAGCAGACGCGCGCTGCAGGGTTCACACGGATCAGGCCGCGGCATCCATCACGCATCGGGCCAGGTCGCCAGGGGCGCACAATCGGCTTGCGGGGATGCCAGCCGAGCCGGCACCTCCAGCCCCGCTTTCGCCTTTGATTTCCCTGCTCTTGGTTCTGCAGAGAGTTTTCCTCCGCGTCAGCGGGGAAAACCTCCTTTCTTGGAATAGCATGGAAAGACATGGAACTCATGGAATACATGGAAAGCATGGAAGTAGCGGTCTAGGCGATAAAAAGGTCGCCCTGAATCGGGCGTTGGCCAGCGCTCTTGCGAGCATCTGCAAACATCTGCGCGCAAGTGTTCGCAGACGTAGCGGCCGACTTGCCGACGCCTTCCTGGACCCCTCGGCGCTTCGCTCTCTCGGCGGCCAGATCCACCACGACGCAGCAGCTCCGAACGGACAACTTGCGCGCGGCTGCCAGCTTCTCTATCTCTCGAATTCTCTGATCGGGTGTCATGTTGATGCCTGCTAGGCCGCCTGCTTGGATAGGTGCCGTTCCTTCCTGATCACGGCGGCCCATCTCTTGGTGATGACGGCCATTTCCATGAGGCCGTCCAGGTTGTTCGGAGTAGGAGCGTGCACCCTAGGGACCAAAACGGTTCTGACAACGGGCATCCCGGTCTTAGTAGCGCAGTAGAAGACGCCAGTACCGTAGGACTCTCTGTCTTCGCGCGTAGCCTCGATGATCAGCATCCCGTCCGCGTCGGCATCTGTAGCCAAGGCAAGCGCGTGAAACTGCTTCGCGAGGTCGGGAGCTAGGCCGAGCTCGGCCAAGGTCTCCCGGTATCCGGGGCTGAAGACCCACAAGGGATAGTTCCCGCCGCTGTGGCTCACCACGGCCACTTTGCAAACCGTAGAGGTAGCCAAGAGGCACCAAAGTGCATTGGCGACCCGGGCATGATTGGGATCCGAGACTGAATCGAAGAGATCGCTCTGCTGACGCAGGGGAAACTTCCAGGTCTCCTCAACTGGGGGAGCCACCGTCCACAACCTCAGGCCCGGCGAGCCGTCCGTCTCCCCTAGGTCGACGGGCAGGTCGTTGACTTCGCGGAAGCCCTCCTGGTCCCACAACTGGAACGGGAACATGTCTGGCGGCGCGCCCATCCACCCGCCGTAATCGGCGGATGCGTACAGTTGCAGCAGGACAAGCAAGGCATCCCTCCGCTGCTCAGGCTCCATGCCACACTTCATGATGTTCAACATTGGCGAGCCGTGCTGCGGATGGACGTTGACGAATATCGACGGAACGTAGGCATGGAGCCCTTCCCACTTGGGCAGGTGCTTTAGCTTCGCGTTCCTCAGGCTTTTGGGCGTGCTCTCCACAAATCCATACTCGCCGCGTTCGCCGACTCTCAGCTCGTGGAGATCAGCCAAGATGCGCTTTGACCTGAAGTCGGACACGCCTGTCGCTATGCGAATTGCGCGGGCACCGGCTGCAGTTAGGTTGTGGTGCGGACGCATGGCGAATTTGTTGAGCACGACGTATCCGGCGAGCAACTCGGGGCCATCCGAATTGGCTACAAGATGCTTCGCTGCCGCCATGGAGACCCGAAAATAGCCGGACATGAGCTAGCGCTCCGATCGAGGCCGACGCCTGGTACGCAGACGCGGGCAAGGACGGACGTGTCGCCAAGACCTCCCTCGGCGAGCGTCTCTCACCGTGTCCTTGTGCACTCCAAGTTCCGCAGCCCAATCGCCGTTAGAGCGGCTGGAGGCCCGAATCGCGACAACAACCTCTTCCGTCAGGCGGGCGTTCTTCTTCCGGGTCCCCATGGCCGACTGGCCCCGCGCCCAGCCGATCCTGGCGTGCTGGAGTGCGGTGACGAGCTGCAGATTGGAAATCCTGTTGTCAGCCTTCTGTCCGTTCTTGTGGTCGATCTGATAGCCGGGAGGAATAGGCCCATAGACCGCCTCCCAAACCGCCCTGTGGCCGTACTGGACACCCTTGGGGATGTTCTTGGAGCGCCGAAATCGGACATAGCCGTCGGCACAGACTGCTCCGATCGGCTGCCCTTCCCGACCAAAGACCTCTCCGGTACGAGGCGCCACTGAGATTCGGGTCGGCAGATGCAGGGCGAGCGTCGAGCACCAGATCGCGTCTGCAGCGAGGCCGAACCCGGCTCCACCACCCAGCCCGCGAGGGTCTTTGCGACAGCTGCCCGGGAGTCGTGCACGCGCCCTCGGACGGCGTCCCTGGCGAGATGCCTTGCCGCCGGAGAGGCCGTCTCCGCCTCGCCTCGAGCGGCCGCGAGTCACTGGTGACCTCCCGGCAACCCGGCTCGACCGATTCGCTGGGGGAGGCTATAGAGGCTATCTAGGTAGACGAACCTGCGGCGACCGATCAGAACCGTCTCAATCAGACCTTCAGCGGCCAGTTGGTATGACTTACTTCTGCCCAGGCCGACCCGGGCACACTCCTCAACAAACGGGCGAAATTCCCTGAGTCCGTTCTTGTCCATCTTCTGCACCGTATGACCGCTAACGTGCGGCGTTGGGTGCAGAATGGGGAGTAACAGGTGGCTGGTGTCGGAAGTTCCGAGGAAGAACTAACTTCCGATCTTCAGTCCCTGCTTCTTTGAGGCAGCCAGGATGCGAGCAATCTTATCTTTGGAAGGCGTAGGCAGGTTGTGCTTGTCCAGAAGTCGGCTCAAAGAGTCGGCAGCGGTCGTGGGCTTGTCGGACAAAGTTCCCGCCCCCCCATCGCCATGGGCCTTTGCCCACAACGCCGCGATGACTCGCTCGTAGGACTGGATGGCATCTGTTCTGAGTCCTCCGGTGGATTGCTGCTCCTTGCGCGCCGTTGGATCCGAGTTACTGCTCGGCGAAATGTCCTGAACTCGGAAATGGAGCCGCTCCAAATCCACGGGTGGGTCTGCGTAGTTTCCATATTTCACCGACAGGAGCCCGAAATGTAGGTTTGGCCACCCGTATGAATCGATCCCATATGTGGAGCTCTCTTCAAACCACTCCTCGGGCGCTACTGCCAGCCCTCCAAGGCGCCCTTCTCGTGCGTATCCAGAAAGCCCTTCACAGATACGGAAGTAGCCTCGAAGCTCGTACACAGAGCCAAATCCAGTCCGGCTCCGATGTGTTTCTTGTTCATCCCAATCGCAGTTGCTTGCACTGCCGGCACCTCGAAAAACAGTTCCGTCGATGAGTTCCGCGAGCCTCATCTCGCTCGCATCTCCTTCGCGCTTCAAGTACGCACCATGGAGGTAGGCCACCGTATACGGCGGATCAATTCTTACGAATCCAGGAGCGGTTATCTGACGCGAAGCCAACTGCTGACGAAGCCCTTCAGCGTCCGTCTCCAATAGATTAGCTGCCTCTAGGTAATCAACGAAAATTCGGTTCTTCATGTACGCGCACCCATGCGCTCCCAGCTAGAACCAGCACCAGGCCGGCTGGGTAACCGGCTTTTCGCCCCGTCGGGCTAGGCGCAGGTGTTCAGTTGTCCATGGAAGGCTAGGCCCCGGCCGTCTCACGGGCTGGAATAGGTTTATCACGGGAGGCGGGGAACAGGCCAAATTGACGTTCGCCGGCTCTGCCAGACACCTTAGGCGCCCTGAGTCCGTGCTTCTTTCGCCACTCGGTCAGGGCATCGCTATAGCTCCCATGTTTGCGGGTCTGGCAGCAGCGGCATTCGATGAAATGCCCTCCTCCGGCGCCGGGCCGGCGCATGTCCAGTATGTGGCGGGCGTGGTGGCCCCGGGCGCATCGCGGGACGGGCTGGGCTTCGGTGACTTCGCGCTGTGTCATGCGTGCGTCCTCCTCGCCATGGCGCGCCAGTAGACCGTTGTCTTGCGCTTGCCGCCCAGCTTCTCGCGCATGTGGCGCAGGAATCGGCGGCGGTCCCAGCGGTACAGAGCCAGGAAGCCACGCCGGAAGTCCTCCATCTGCTCGTGCTTCTCCCTGGTGATAGGACCGTGCACCGGCGAGTGGAGCATCGCCAGCGAGCCCGCCGCCATCTTCCAGGCTGCGTCTACGTCGCCCTCGCACGCCGCCAGCTGCTTTGCCCACTTCTCTGGGTACAACGTCGGGAAGTCTAGGGAGTCGAAGAACGCAAGCGGCTTGTGCGTCCAGGGATGTTGTTCAAGCGTGCGCATGGGTGTGTCCCTCCGGGTGCTCGGCCAACGGTGCAATGCCGGCGTCGCGGGCAGCCCAACGTAGGCGATCCAGCGCCGCGGCGTAGTTGCTGGCCTCGCCGGTCACGTAGTCGTGCAGGTCGGCGACAATCTGGCAGCGGGCGGCGTGTTCTTCGGGGCCTGCCTTCGCTTGGGCGCTCAACTCCTCGGGCGTCATCATCAGGACACGCAGGGCCGTGCGACGCATTAAGTCGCGGTTGGTGCAGGCAATCGGGCTCAGGTGGGCGTCGCCCTGCACTTTCGTCAGCAGGGGCCCGAAGGCGGGCGTGTGGTCAGCCATGGCTGGCGCCCTCCCCGAACAGCGAGCGCAGGACCGTCATCGAAGCATCTACCAGCCCGGAAGCCCGCTCAATGCGTGCGAGGCGTTCGTCTGGCTCGTCGCCGCTGCTGTAGTTTTCCAACAGGTGTCCTGCAGCCTGCAGGCAGCCCATCGCCTCGTGCATCACAAGACTAACGGGACGAACCGTGCCGGTCCTGTCGGCTGTCTCGGTTGCCTCGCGTCCGCAGCTACACGGGGCGGGCGGCATAGCTGCGGCCAGCTCGATGGCAACGGCTTTCAGGGTTACGGGGTCGAGGACGTTAGCCACGGATCACCCCCACGGCGGACGCGTCGCGGTTGATCGGGTGGCAGGGATCGACCTTGATCGCCGGCAGTGCCAGCGCTATGGCCAGGAGATAAAGCACCGCGAACGTCGGATACAGATTGCGCTCTGCGGACAGCCAGCGAGTGGCCGTTTTCAGAAGGAAGCCCGTTTGATAAAGGGCTAGGTGTGTGCGGTTGTTCAGGCGCGAAACAGCCCGCGCCAAGCGATCACCGGTAGAATTCCGGGTTGCCATGGTCGACTCCTACTTAGTCGGTTGTGGAAGGCCGGGTCAGGGGTTGCCGCCCCTGGCTCGGCCGCTTCATTTGCGGCCTTGCTTTTTGCTGTCGCTCTCTTTGGTCCTCCCTTCGTAGTGTTCGCCTACGCGCCACCATGACGCGCTCGGTGCATTTAGCTCGACTGCTTGGCCTTGCGAATCGGAACCACCTTGTCCGGCGCGGTGCGCAGCCCGTCTAGATAGTCCGCCCAAGCCTGCATCATCTTTTTGCGCTCTGGGAGGTGTGTTGTTCGGTTGTATGCCCTGCCCAGCGGATCCTTAACAGCATGCGCCAACTGGTGCTCGATGTAGTCGGGCCGAAAGCCAAGAGCCTCGTCCAACAAGGTGCGAGCCATGGCGCGGAAGCCGTGGCCGGTCATGGTGTCGCGGTCGTAGCCCAAGTTGCGGAGAGCAGCATTGATTGTGTTCTCGGACATGGCCCGGCTTGCCGTGCGCTCGCTGGGGAACACGTAGGGGCTGCGCTTGGTGTACGGGTGAAGCTCCCGCAGGATCGCGACGGCCTGCTTCGACAGCGGCACGATGTGCTGCGTCTTCGTCTTGGTGACCAGGTAGCGCCACTCAGCGCCGTCAAGGTCGATGTCTGCCCACTTCGCCTGACGCAGTTCGCCTGGGCGCACGAACACCAGAGGAGCCACCTTGAGGGCCGCCCTGACCACCACGGTGCCCTGATAGCCATGAAGTGCCCTTAGGAGCGCTCCGATGTCGTCCGGGCTCGTGACGCTGGGGAAATGTCGGGCCTGAACCTGCTCGAGAGCGCCCGTTAGATCCGGAGCCGGGTTGCTGGTGGCGCGGCCGGTGGCGATGGCGTACTTGAAGATACGCCCCGCTAGAGCCCGAACACGGTGAGTCGTCTCGATGACGCCGCGGTTCTCCAGCTTGCGGAGGGCGGCCAGGAGTAGCGGCGCCGTGACTTCGCTGATGGGAGTCTCGTAGATCGGCGCCAAGTACTTCTGGAGCGCTCGGCGGTCCCGCTCCACCGAGTGCGCCGTCATCCCCTCGCGCTCACGCTTGGCGATGTACTCCAAGCCGATCGCACCGAAGGTGTTGGAGTGCTTCTCGACGCTAGCGGCCTTGGCAGCGCGCTGGGCATGCGCGGGGTTCGCTCCCGCCTTCACCGTGGCCCGCAGCCTGTCGCGCTCTCTACGCGCGTCCTGGAGCGATACAGCCGGGTACTCGCCAATCGTGGCCATGCTGGGCTTGCCGGCGAACCGATATCGGTAGCGCCACACCTTGGCGCCGGTCGGGCGGATCTCAATGCAGAGGCCGTTGGAGTCCGCGACCCGATAGGACGCGTCCTGCACCTTCAGCGCTCGCAGCTTGGTATCCGTCAGCACCCTGGGCTCCGTGTGAGTCGGGAGCAGTGAGTGTCGCCCCCTGACACACAGACTGACTCACTTTATTAGCAGATGCAAGTGGACAAGTCTGGACACCGATGGACGGTGACCTGCCAGAAAACCCCTATTTTCCTACCTATTCCGGACTTCCCCGGATGTTGCTGGACTGCTTTATGGTGCCCGGAGCCGGAATCGAACCGGCATGGCCTTGCGGCCGGCGGATTTTAAGTCCGATGCGTCTACCAGTTTCGCCATCCGGGCACGGGGATAGCCTGCCTCACTCGCACCGCGTTGGAAAGCGGCGCCCTTCCGGACGCCGGAAACAGCGAAGCCCCGCATGCGGGGCTTCGACGTGCTTCCGGAGAAGCGTACATGGAGCGGGAAACGAGACTCGAACTCGCGACCCCGACCTTGGCAAGGTCGTGCTCTACCAACTGAGCTATTCCCGCATGGAGGACGCGGTTGCGTCTTCCTGGTACTGGAGGCCTGGGTCGGAATTGAACCGGCGTACGCGGATTTGCAGTCCGCTGCATAACCACTCTGCCACCAGGCCGATGGCGACCGCGCCAGACTGGCGCAATCCAGACGCTTTTTCAAGGCGCCTGCAAAACAAAACCCCGCATGCGGGGTTGTGTCGTTGCTTCTTGCGAAGCGAATCTGGAGCGGGAAACGAGACTCGAACTCGCGACCCCGACCTTGGCAAGGTCGTGCTCTACCAACTGAGCTATTCCCGCGTCGAGAGAGACGAAATTGTAGCGTGTTGTTCGGGTCTGTCAACCGTCTTTTTTTCGCCTTCGCGCAGGATCGGCCACGCCGCGAGCAGGTACTGGATGCCGGACCACAAGGTCAGCAGGGCGGCGATCGCCAGCAGCCAGTCGCCGAGCAGGAAGACCCAGCGGCCCATCCAGATATCCTCCAGCGCCTGCCGGCCAGGGGTGGACGCGTACAGCAGGCAGGACAGCGCCACCATCTGCACGATGGTCTTGATCTTGCCCAGCGCCGCCACCTTCACCGTGGCGCGCTGGCCCAGTTCGGCCATCCATTCGCGCAATGCGGACACGGCGATCTCGCGCCCCACGATGACCGCGGCCCAGATGGCCATCCACATGGTCGGGGTGTCCTGCACGATCAGGAACAGCGAGACGGCCACCATCAGCTTGTCCGCGACCGGGTCGAGGAAGGCGCCGAACGCGGAATACAGGTGGTAGCGGCGCGCGATCCAGCCATCCAGCCAGTCGGTGACCGCCGCCAGCACGAAGATGAAGGCCGCCGCGAAGTTGGTCCACGAATACGGCAGGTAGAACACCAGCACCAGCACCGGGATCAGCACGATCCTCAGCAAGGTGAGCCACGTGGGAACGGTCAACTTCATTGCGGGCTTACTCGGCTCCTGCCTCAGGGGACGGCAGTCCGTGCAGGTTAGCGTAGATTCGCTCGGCGAGCGCGGCGTTCACGCCCTCCACCCGCGCGATCTCGTCGGCACCGGCGGCCTTCAGGCCCGCCAGGCCGCCGAAATGCTTGAGCAGGCTCGCGCGCCGGCGCGGGCCGATGCCGGGGATGTCCTCCAGCTTGCTGGTCATGCGGGCCTTCTGCCGCTTGCCGCGATGACCCGTGATGGCGAAGCGGTGCGCCTCGTCGCGGACCTGCTGGATCAGCTGCAACGCCTGCGATGCCGCCCCCGGCCGCAGTTCACGCCCATCGGGCAGCACCAGCGCCTCGTGGCCGGCACGCCGCTCCACGCCCTTGGCCACGCCAACCAGGGTCACTCCCGCCACGCCGAGGTCGGCCAGCGCAGCCTGCGCCTGCGCCAGCTGGCCCGCACCGCCGTCGATCAGCAGGACGTCGGGCAGTACGCCCCCCTCCTCCACCGCGCGCCGGAACCGGCGCTCGATGGCCTGGTGCATGGCGGCGAAGTCGTCGCCCGGCGTGATGCCGGTGATGTTGTAGCGACGGTACTGGGAGCGCACGGCGCCGTTGGCATCGAACACCACGCACGAGGCGACCGTCGCCTCGCCCATCGTGTGGCTGATGTCGAAGCACTCGATGCGCTTGGCCACCTCGGACAGGCCCAGCAGGTCCTTCAGCGCTTCGCTGCGCGCGGTCTGCGCATTGCGGCTGGTCAGTTCGGTCGCCAAGGCGATCTCGGCGTTGCGCCTGGCCAGGTCCAGGTAACCGGCGCGTTCGCTGCGCACGTTCCACTTGAGCTGGACCTTGCGTCCGGCCGACGCGGCCAGTGCGTGCTCGATCAGCTCCGTGTCCGGGATTTCGCGATCGAGGACGATCTCCTGCGGCGCCGGCTGCTCGGCGTAATACTGCGACACGAAGGCGCCCAGCACCTCCGCGGCCGAGTCCTCGCCATTGGTCTTCGGAAAGAAGGTGCGCGTGCCCAAGTTGCGGCCGTCGCGGAACGCCAGCAGCAGCACGCAGGCCTGGCTGCCCTGCATGGCGCAGGCCAGCACGTCGAGGTCGGCGGCGTGGCCGTCCACGTACTGGCGCGCCTGCAGCGTGCGGATCGACGCCACCAGATCGCGCAGGCGCGCGGCCTGCTCGAATTCCAGCCTGGCACTGGCCTGCTCCATGGCGGCGCCGAGTTCGCGGGTCAGTTCGTCGCTGCGGCCGTCGAGGAACAGCGTGGCCTGGCGGACCGATTCGGCGTAGTCGGCCTCGGCCACCAGGCCCACGCACGGCCCGCTGCAGCGCCCGATCTGGTACTGCAGGCAGGGCCGCGAGCGGTTGCGGAACACGCTGTCCTCGCAGTTGCGGATGCGGAACAGCTTCTGCATCAGGTTCAGCGTCTCGCGCACCGCGGTGACGCTGGGGTACGGGCCGAAGTAGCGCCCCGGCACGGCGCGCGCGCCGCGGTGGAACGCGATGCGCGGCCATTCCTCGCGAGTGAGCAGCACATACGGATAGCTCTTGTCGTCGCGCAGCAGCACGTTGTAGCGCGGCGTCAGCGACTTGATCAGCTGGTTCTCCAGCAGCAGCGCCTCGGCCTCGGTGCGGGTGACCGTCACGTCCATGCGCGCCACCTGGGACAGCATCGACTGGATGCGCGGCGACTTGGGCGAGTTGTTGAAGTAGCTGGTGACGCGCTTGCGCAGCGCGCCGGCCTTGCCCACGTACAGCAGCGTGTCGTCCGCCGCATACATGCGGTACACGCCAGGTGCCGTGCTCAGCGCGGCCGCGAAGGCCTTGCCGTCGAATTCCGCCTGGGGACTGCCGCTCATTCGTCGATGGGCACGTGGCTCAGTTCGCCGGTGGCGATATCGTAGCGCAGCACCGCATGGGCATCGGTTTCGGCGATCCACACCGCGCCCGCGGCCACCGACAGACCCGCGGGCCCGTGCAGCGCGCGCGGCAGCGCGACCGTCGCCAGTTCGCCGCCGCCCAACCGCAGCGTGCGCAGGCTGCCGTTGCCGCTGTCGGCGATCCACATGACCGGCGTATCGGGCCCCAGCGCGATGGCCTGCGGATGCTGCAGGCGCGCGCGATCGCGCGGACCGTCGTCGGCGCCGAAGGTCCAAGCGCCCTGCCCGATCAGCGTCTGCACGACGTCCCCGCGCAATTGCATCGAACGGATCGCCGAGCCGGCCGCATCGCACACGTACAGCGTCTGCAGAACGGCGGCCAGGCTGGCGGGCTGCGCGAATGCGGCCATCGGCCCGCTGCCGTCACGCACGTCCAGCTGGCCCGAGCCGGCGCGGGCACGGATCTCGCGCGTCCCCAGGTCGTAGCTCCAGATGCGGTTGTCGCCCGCCATCGCCAGGAACACCTGGTTGTTGTTGACCACCAGAGCCTGCGGCTGGTTCAGCGCGACATCGCGCGGCGCCACCACCACGCCTTCGGCGGGCTCGCCCGCGCGTCCGTTGCCGCACAGCGTGTCCACCGTGCTGGTGGGCAGGTTGATGCGGCGCAGGGCGTGGTTGCCGGTGTCGGCGACGTACAGCGACTCGCGCACCAGCGCCAGTCCCTGGGGTCGACGAAACGCGGCGTGGTTCAGTTCGCCGTCGGCCAGGTCCGGCGTACCCATGCCGAACTGGCGGATCACCCGGCCCTGATGGTTGCACTCCAGCACACGGTGATGGCCGGTGTCGGCCACGAACAGGCGATCCGGCGTGGCCACCAGTCCCGTGGGGAAGCACAGGGGCATCCGCGGCTCCGGGTGGGCCTCGCGAAAGGCACGCAGGTCGTCGTCCGGCGGCGCATGCAGGCCGTCGCACAGACGGGCGATCTGCCGCTCCAGCTCGGCCAGGCCTTCCGCGCCCACCGCGCGATGACGCACGTGGCCTTCGCCATCGATCAGCAGGACAGTGGGCCAAGCGTCAACGCCGAAACGCTGCCAGGCCACCCAGTCGGCATCGTGCGCCAGCGGCAGCCCATTGCCGTGCCGCCGGAGCCGCTTCAGCGCGGCCTGCGGTTCGCGCTCGCTGTCGAAGCGCGGGACGTGGATGGCCAGCGCCTGCAGGCGGCCCAGGTAACGCGCCTGCAGCACGGCCAGGTCGTTGAGCCGTTGCGCACACCAGGCCGAAGCGCCATTGACGAACGCCAGGGCGACGATGCGCCCGCGCTGCTCGTGCAGCGTGGTCGCGGGCGCGTTCAGCCATTGCAGGCTGCGCGGCAGTTCAGGAGCCAGGGTCATGTCCGTCATCTTCCGTGATTATGCCCAAGTCTCAACCGGCAGCGAGCCGGGCCACGACCGCCTGTGCGGCCGAATCGACCAGTCGCCAGACCCGCTGGAAGTCGTCCGGCCCACCCGTGTAGGGGTCGGGCACCTCGCCTCCGGCCCGGATGCCGGCCCATTCCAGCAGCAGCGCGACGCGCTCGCGGCGTGCCGCGGGTGCCAAGCGCAGGACATCGCGGACATTGGCGCGGTCGGCGCACAGGATCCAGTCGAACGCCTCGAAGTCGGCGGCGTGCAGCTGGCGCGCCCGTTGCCCCGCGATGTCCACGCCATGGCCGCGGGCGCAGGCGATGGCGCGCCTGTCCGGCGGTTCGCCGGCATGCCAGCCGCCGGTGCCGGCGGAATCCACCTGCACCCGGCCGGCCAGCGGCGACGCCTCCAGGCGCGCCTGCAACGCGCCCTCGGCCATCGGCGACCGACAGATGTTGCCCAGGCAGACGACCAGCAGCTTCACGCCTGCGCCTGCAGGATCGCTTCCGCACGCGCCAGGTCCTCCGGCGTATCCACGCCGGGCGGAAACGGCGCCGGGGTCAGGGACACCGCGATGCGATGCCCTGCTTCCAGCACCCGCAGCTGTTCGAGCGACTCCACCTGCTCCAGCCTGCCCGGCGGCATGGCCGCGAACCGGCGCAGGAAACCGGCGCGATAGGCGTAGATGCCGATGTGACGCAGCCACTGGCCGTCGGGCAAGGCATCGCGGGACTGTGCGAAGGCGTCGCGATGCCAGGGGATGGGCGCGCGGCTGAAGTACAGCGCGTCGCCGTTCGCGGCGCGCACCAGCTTGACCGCATTCGGATCGAACAGCGTCGCCGCGTCCTCGACGGGCACCGCCAGCGTGGCCATGTCGGCGCCGCTGGATGCCAGCGTATCGGCCACGGCGCGGATCCCTGCCGGCGGCGCGAAGGGCTCATCGCCCTGCAGGTTCACCACCACCGTGTCGTCGGCCCACCCGGCGGTGTCGGCGCATTCGGCCAGCCGGTCGCTGCCGGACGCATGCCGCTCGGACGTCATCGCCACGCGCACCCCGGTGTCCCGCAGGGCGTCGCGGATGCGCGTGTCGTCGGTGGCCACCCACACCTCGCGCGCGCCGGCCGCCAGCGCGCGCCGGGCCACGTGCACGACCAGCGGGGTGCCGCCGAGCAGGCGCAGCGGCTTGCCGGGCAAGCGCGAGGCGGCATGCCGGGCGGGAATGGCGACGATGAAATCGGTCATCGGGCAACACTCACTAAAGGAAGGGATTCAGGCCTTGCCGGCCCGGGCGGCCGTCGCCTCCGCCAGCCGTTCCAGCAACGCGATCCAGAAGGCTTCCGGCAGCCTGGCCACCACCGGCACGCTGTAGAACCACCCGTTGGCGAACGTCGCGCATTTCACCGCATCCTTCTCGGTCATCAGTACGGGCAGTTCGCTGCCGAACTCGAAATCCTCGGCGCGATAGGCATGGTGATCGGCGAAGGCGTGCGGCACCACGCCCAGGCCGTGGCGGCGCAGCATGGCGAAAAAGCGCGCTGGATGACCGATGCCGGCCACCGCATGCACACGCTGACCCGCGAACGCCGACAACGGCCTGGGCCGCCCGCCGCGTAGCGGCAGCGCGCCATCGGCCTGCAGGTGCAGCGGCCATTCACCGAATCCCGCGGCGCCTTCGGCGTCCGGCAGGTTGACCACGCGAAAGTCGCACTCCGTCGCGCGCGCGGCCGGCTCGCGCAGGGGGCCGGCCGGCATCAGGCGACCGTTGCCGTACCGGCGCGCGCCATCGATCACCTCGATCTCGATGTCGCGCCGTAGGCGGTAGTGCTGCAATCCGTCATCGCAGATGACGACATCGCACCCGGCTGCGACCAGCGCCTTCGCCGCCGCCACGCGATCGCGATCCACGCGCACCCGGGTACCGGTATGGCGCGCGATCAGCACAGGCTCGTCGCCGCCTTCGGTGGCCGGCGTGCCCGCGTCCACCCAGCGCGCCTGCGCTTCGTCGCCGCGCCCGTAGCCACGACTGGCCACGCCGGGGCGGAACCCCGCGGCCCGCAGCCGCTCCACCAGCGCGATGGTCAGCGGCGTCTTGCCGGTGCCCCCGGCGATGATGTTGCCCACCACGATGACCGGCACGCCGACACGGTGGCGGCGCAGCACGCCCATCCGGTAGAGCCGGCGACGCAGGGCGATGACGGCACCGTACACGCCCGCCAGCGCGCGTGCCCAGGCCGGCACGGGCGCGTTGCCGAACCAGTAGCCCGGAGGTTGCGGCATCGTGCGCCTGCTCACCCCGCCTCGCCCTCGCGGAACTGCATCTGGTACAGGTGCGCGTAAAGGCCGCCACGTGCAAGCAGTTCACCGTGGGTGCCCTGTTCGACCAGGTGCCCCTGGTCCAGCACCAGCACCTGGTCGGCGTGCTCGATGGTCGACAGGCGGTGGGCGATGACCAGCGTGGTGCGGTCGGGCATCAGCTTCTGCAGCGCGTTCTGCACCAGCCGTTCGGATTCGTTGTCGAGTGCGGCGGTGGCCTCGTCCAGGATCAGGATGGGCGCGTCCTTCAGCATCGCACGCGCGATCGCCAGGCGTTGCCGCTGGCCACCGGACAGGCGCCCGCCCTTGTGTCCGATCGGCGCGTGCAGCCCTTCCGGCAGCTCGCTGACGAACTCCATCGCGTTGGCGCCGCGCACCGCCTCTTCCATGGCGCCGGCCTGCGCGCCCTGCAGTTCGCCGTACGCCACATTGGCGGCGACGGTGCCGTCGAACAGCATCACCTGCTGCCCCACCAGCGCGATCTGCCGGCGCAGGTCGGCCAGGCGGTAGTCCTGCAGGGGATGGCCGTCGAGCAGGATCTGGCCCGCTTCTGCCTCGTAGAAGCGTGGAATCAGCTTGATCAGCGTGGATTTGCCGCTGCCGGAACGCCCGACGATGGCGGTGACGGTGCCAGGCCGCGCGGTGAAGTTGATGCCCTCCAGCGCGGGACGGCTCTGACCGGGATAGCGCGCGGTGATGTCGCGGAATTCGATCACGCCTTTCGCACGGTCCAGCGGGCGGGTGCCGTGATCCTGCTCGTCGTCCGCGTCCAGCACCGTGAACAGGCGCTGCGCCGATGCCACGCCCCGCTGCAGCATGTTCTGCACGTTGGTCAGCTGTTTCAGCGCCGGAATGATGGCCATCATCGACACCATCAACGATACGAAACCGCCTGCCGTCAGGCGCCCGGCCATCGCCTCGCGACCGGCGAAGAACAGCAGCAGCGCCAGGCCCACCGCGCCCATCAGCTGCACCATGGCCGAGGAAATGCTGCGCGTGGCCTCGACCTTCATCGCCAGCTTCAGGTTGGTGTCCGCCAGGCCGGCGTAGCGCTTCAGTTCGGTCCGCTGGGCGCCGTAGATCTTCACTTCCTGCTGGTTGGACAGGGTCTGGTCGGCGGCCTGCATCATCTCCGCCCCGCTCTCCTGGATGCGGTGGCTGATGCGGCGGTACCGCTTGGCCACCCTGTCCATCATCCATGCCAGCGGCGGCGCCATCAGCAGGATGGCGATGGTCACCTGCCAGCTGGTGTAGAGCATCACGGCCAGCATCGCGACGACCTGCAGCGACTGCTGGATCATCACCTTCATCGCGTCCACGGCCGCCTGCGCCACCTGGTCGCTGTCCGATCCCAGGCGCACGAGCATCGACGGGACGGGTTCGGTATCGAAGCGCAGGCCGGGCAGCCGCAGGTACTTGCCCAGCACCTCGACACGGAAATCACGCGCGATGCTGCGCGCCGCCTTGCCCATGCCCATGTCGGTGATGTAGCCGGCCACGCCGCGGATCACGAACAGGCCCACGATGTAGGCGGGCAACAGCAGGCTCTTGGCCTCGTCGCGCTTGATGAAGGTCTCGTCGACCACGCTTTCCATCAACTTGGCGAACGCACCGCCTGCGCCCGCCTCCAGCAGCATGCCGACTCCGGCCAGCAGCAGCAGGCCCCGGTAGGGTCGGGCGAACCCGAGCAGCCGGGTATACACCTTCCATGGCGAATCGGTTCCGCTCACTTCTGCGCCTCCGGCGCGGTGGCGATGTTGACCTTGCGGAAGCCCAGCTGGCCCAGCGCATCCAGCGCGGTCACTACGGCCTGGTGCGGCGTGCGCGCATCGGCGCGCAGAAGCACGGGCCGGCTGCGATCGCTGCCGGCGACCTGCTGCAGGGTCTGTTTGAGGGCATCGATGTCGGGCCGCAGCACTTCGTGTTCATCGACGAAGTAGCGCCCATCGGCGTTGACCAGCACGCTGAGTGCCTTCACCTGCGCGGCCACCGGCTCGCCCGCGGCGCTGGGCAGCTGCAGCTGCAGCATCGAACGGGCATCGAAGGTGGTGGTGATGACGAAGAAGATGATCAGCACCAGGATCACGTCGATCAACGGCACCAGGTTGATCTCGGGCTCTTCCTGCGCGCGGTCGTCGCGGATGCGCATGCGGCGGCCTCAGGCGCTGGTCGGCGCCGGCGCCGCGGCGGCCGCGCCGGACGGGCGCACCACCGGGCGCGGATGGCGGGCCTCCAGCGCATCCACCAGCGCCGTGGCCTCCTTCTCCATCTCCATCACGTAACCGGTGACCCGGCCACGGAAGTAGCGGTGGAACAGCAGCGCCGGGATGGCCACGATCATGCCGGCCGCCGCGCACACCAGCGCCTTGCCGATGCCGCCCGCCAAGGCGTTGACGTCGCCCACGCCGCTGTCCTGGATGCCCAGGAACATCTGGATCATGCCGACCACGGTGCCCAGCAGGCCCAGCAGCGGCCCCGCCGAGGCGATGCTGCCCAAGGCATTGAGGAACTTCTCCATCCGATGGACCACGTGGCGGCCGGTGTCCTCGATGCGCTCGCGGATCTGGTCGCGTGGCCTGTTGCGCACGTCCAGCGCCGCCGCCAGCAGCTCACCCAGCGGCGAGTTGCGGCGCAGCGATTCGATATGGGCCGGTTCCAGCTGGCCGCGGGCGGCCCAGGCGCGGACCTCTTCGCCCAGTCCCGGCGGCAGGATCTCCTTGCGACGCAGCGACCAGAAACGTTCCACCACGATGGCCAGGGCCAGCACGCCGAGCAGCAGCAGCGGGATCATCGGCCAACCGCCGGCCTTCACCAGTTCCAGCACGTTCAGTCCTCCGGCGCATCGGGCCGTTCCTCTTTCGGCCGATAGGATAGCCCACCGGCCCGCTGGCGCCGCACCGCGTCCCACCAGCGTGGCCGGTCGTGACGCCGTTCACGCACCTGCAGCCCGTCCGCGCCCACCCACACCCGCAGTGCGCCGCTGGACTGCGTATCCAGCAGTTCGCTGCCGCGGGCGCGCCAGCGTGCGACCACCGGCGCCCGCGGATGACCGAAGCGGTTGCCGGCGCCGCTGGAGTTGAGCACCAGCCGGGGAGACGTGGCGGCGACGAAGGCCGGATCGGACGAACCGGCGCTGCCGTGATGCGGCAGCACCACCACGTCCGCACGCAGCGATGCCGCGTCGCGATGCACCAGGCCGCGCTCGACAATGGCGCCGATATCGCCGGGCAACAGCAGGCTGCCGTGCGCCGTTTCCACCTTCAGCACGCAGCTGGCCTCGTTGCCCAGGTAGGGGAAGTAGCGCCCTGGATGCAGGAACCGGAAACGCACCCCGTCCCACGTCCAGGCGGCGCCGGCCACGCAGGGCGCCCGCGCCGGCACCCCACTGCCCAGCGGCGACAGCACGGTACGCACCGACAGGCTGTCGCGCACCGCATCCACCCCGCCCGCATGGTCGTTGTCGCCATGACTGACCACCAGGGCGTGCACGTGCGTCACGCCCAGCGCTCTCAGGGCCGGCACGACGGCCCGCTCGCCGGCATCAAACCCGTCCTCGACCGCCGGGCCGGCATCGAACAGCAACGCATGGCGCGAGGTACGCACCAGTGCCGACAACCCCTGCCCCACGTCGACCACCACCAGTTCCACCTCGCCCGCGCGCGGCCGCTCGCGATCCGGCCACACCAGCGGCAGCCACAGCAGCACGGCCAATGCCTTGCCCGGCACGCCGCGCGGCATCAGCAGCCAGAACCCGCCGGCCAGCGCCAGCCACAGCGTCCAGACCGGACTTTCGGGCAACCAGTGCAGAGCCTGAGGATGGGCGGCCACGACCTCGAAGAGGCGCCAGGTGGGCCCGAAACACGCGGCCGCGGCCTGCCACGCCCACACGCCTGCCCCCGCATGAAACGTTTCCAGTGCCGTTCCCAGCAAGGCCAACGGAACAACCACCAGGCTCCACCATGGGATCGCCACCAGATTCGCCACCGGCCCCGCCAGCGACGCCTGCCCGAACAGCACCGCCGTGAGCGGCAGCAGGCCTATCGTGGCCACCGCCTGCGCGGGCAGGAACGCCTTCGCCCAATGCATCGACGCAGGGAGGCACCAGGCCAGCCAGGCCACGCCGCCGAAGCTGAGCCAGAACCCGGCCGCCAGCAGCGACAACGGGTCGAACAGCAGGACGGCCAGCATCGCCAGCGCCAGCACGTCCACCAGGCGCACATGGCGGCGCGCCAGACGGGCCAGCACCACCACGGCGATCATCAGCACCGTGCGCACCGTCGGCAACGCGAACCCGGCGGCGGCGGCATAGGCCACCGCGCCTGCCAACGCCATCGTGCCGGCCACTTGCGGACGGGGTATCCACCGCGCCAGCGCGGGAAACAGCCACCACAGTCCCGCCCCGATCAGTGCGCAGCCGCCTGCCACCAGCCCCACATGGAATCCGGAGATCGCGATGAGATGGGTCAGGCCCGTGGCGCGCAGGACCTGCCAGTCTGCATCGTCCAGCGCACGCGTGTCGCCCAGCGCCAAGGCGCGCACGAAGCGGGCCGAATCGCTGCGTACTTCCCGCGCGATGCGTTGGGACATGGCATCGCGCCAGGCGTCGATCCCGCGGGCCGGTGCCGGTTCCCTGGCCAGGGCGGGATGGCGGATGTAGCCGGTCGCCGCGATACGCTGCGCCACCGCATGGCGTTCGGCATCCATCCCGCCCGGATTGGCCAATCCCCGCGGCGCACGCACGCGCACCTGCAGCCGCCAGCGTTCGCCCGCACCCAGCCGTGTGCGGGGACCGGCCACCTCGGCACCGAAGTCGTCGTACCACGCCAGTCGGACCAGTTTCCCGCGCAGCGGCGCCGGCTGTGCGTCGGCATCGTCCACCCGCAGCAGGAACCGCGTGCGCCGGGCCTGCGGTTCCGGCAAGCCCACCACGCGTCCACTGACGATGACGTCGCGCCCCTCCCAGGCCGGCGGCAACTGCGCACTGAAGCTCCACGTGGCATGCAGGCCAGCCCAGGCCGCGCCCGCCAGCATCGCCCCCGTCCAACGCCAACGTGCGCCTGCGCCCCAGCCACCTATCCCTGCGACCAGTCCGACCCACAGGACGGCGACCGGAGGCAGTGCAGGAGACCACAGCAGAGCCACCATGCCCAGCAAGACCGCTGCGGTACATGCCAGGCCGAAAGGCGGCAGCGGATAGCGTGCCGGAAGGGCGGCGGCCGCCATGTCAGCGGTCCAGCGGGCTGAGCACCGCTCCTGCGCCGCGGTTCAGCACATGGGTGTAGATCTGGGTGGTGGCGACGTCCTTGTGCCCCAGCAGTTCCTGCACGGTGCGGATGTCGTAGCCTGCCTCGATGAGATGGGTGGCGAAGGAATGGCGCAGCGTATGCGCCGTCACCGGCTTGTTGATGCCCGCGGCAAGCTGCGCACGCTTCAGCGCCCGCGACAGCATCGCCTCGTCCAGGTGATGCCGCCGCCACCGGCCATCGCGCGGGTCCAGGCTCAGGTTCCGCGCAGGGAACACGTACTGCCACCCGAGTTCCCTTGCCGCCTTGGGATACTTGCGCGACAGCGCATGCGGCAGCCACACCTCGCCCGCGCCCCGCCCGAGATCGCACTGGTGCAGGACGTGTACGCGCTCCACCTCCGCCTGCAACGCCGGCACCAGCGACGCCGGCAACACGGTCCGGCGATCCCTGCCGCCCTTGCCCTCCCGCACCGTGATCTCGTTGCGGGCGAAATCCACGTCCTTCACCCGCAGGCGGACGCCTTCCATCAGCCGCATCCCGGTGCCGTACAGCAGCCGCGCCAGCACCGCCATCCGCCCCTCCATGTTGGCCAGCAATGTCCGCACTTCGGTTTGCGAAAGGACCGTGGGAACGCGCCGCGGCCGCTTGGCGCGCACCACGTCGTCCATCCAGGCCAGCTTCATGCCCAGCACGTCGCGATAGAGGAACAGGAGGGCCGACAGGGCCTGGTTCTGTGTGCTGGCCGCCACGTGCCCCTCCACCGCCAGACCGGTCAGGAACGCCTCGACGTGCGTCGCCCCCAACTCACGGGGATGACGTGTCCCATTGGCCAGGATGAACCGCCGTATCCATCCCAGATACGCACGCTCGGTACGCAAACTGTAATGACCGACCCGCAAACGCCGGACAACGTCCTCCAGCAAGCGCCCACGCACCCCACCCTCGCCCGCCTCCGATACCGCCCCGACCTTCGGCTGATATTCCATGACCGCCGCATTCCCTGCGAATAACGCGACCACCCTCGCACCCGCCGGCAACGCCCGCCATCAGGCAAGGCATTGAACTCGCATAGGAAAACCCCGATTGACGCCCAACGGCACGACCTGAATACTCGGCGCTATTACCCCGTTTTGGGGTCTACTAGTTAGTTAGGGGGCTTGGAGAGTGTCATCGTCGCTGAAACCACTGAAATCAGTGGCGCACAACGTCTGCCATCAGTTCGCCAGCACGCTCAACTACTGGGCCGGCGATTACGGCATTAATCACTTCGCGCGCTCGGTCGTTGCTGCCGGCGGTTCCGTCGCCGTGGATCTCCTTGCTGGCACGTCGCGGCCGCCCTTGGCCGGAGAAGGCGCCTTGGGTGTGCAGCAGTTGGCTTCTGCTCTTCCGGCCCTGTTGGTCAAGGAAGGCTTCGAGACCAGCCTGCTGGACTCGGCCGTCGCCAACTACCGGGTTCGCGGTCCTTTGCCTGAGCCTGGCGGCAACGTAGCGTACGATTGCCGCGTAGAGTTCAGTACGGTCGGGGGACGCTCGTACGTGATTGAGCTGTCCGGGCTCAACGCGCCGTAGCCGCCCCCTAACAATTCATTCAAGCCGAACCCGCTTCGCGGGTCGGCTTAATTCTGGTGTTAGGGGGCAGGATGGAGTTCATTCGCACGTGTGGCTTCTTGTTGGCGGCTTCAGTCGCGACCGCATGCTCGCAGGAGCTTCCCTCTCGCGCCGTATCGCAGGAGCTGGGAGGCGGCGAGCACATAGAAAATCCGGATACGGGCTTGCCTACCAATCCTTCCAAGCGTCGCCTGCCGGGCTCCGTGAAGATCATTTCAGACAAAGACGAGAATTTTGGTATTGATCTGTCGGCCGTAACGCCAGAACAAGCATCAATCGTCAAATCGGCTTGGAGGAGTTACGAGACCATTCTTTCTGGCGGGCGCCCTGACTGCCCAGAGGCGCCGTTTGCCCCATCAGATGGCGGCACTACCATCTACTTTTGCGACGGATATGACATTGTTCGTGTACACGGCTTGTCCGGAACAGCTGAGTCACCCGGGTACGACTACGGCCCCTCTTTGGACCTACTCAACGGGCAACGCGTTGAGCGCCTCAAGTTCTACACGCAAGCGGACATGGCCAAGCTTGATCGGCCTGCCCCCTAACAATTCATTCAAGCCGAACCCGCTTCGCGGGTCGGCTTAATTCTGGTGTTAGGCCTTGATGGAAACGTTCGTGAGCATCGTATTCCTGCTTTCCGCGCTCGCGGTCCTGCCTGCATTCGCGGCATCCATCCATTGCTCTAGCCGCTTAAACAGCTACCTGCGGCAAAGGCACCCGAGCACCTGGGCCGAGATCGCGCCAGACTCACTCTCCGAGCCCTCCCTTTCCGCTCCGGCGACCAGATTCGTTACACAGCGTGCGTATCGAGAGATCGACGACGCTCACCTCAATGCGCTAGGAGACAGCTGCTTTCGGCTACTCTACGTTGCGGCCACAATCTTCTTGGTCTTCGTGCTTTCCGGGCTGACTTATGGTGCACTCAAGGCCTAACAATTCATTCAAGCCGAACCCGCTTCGCGGGTCGGCTTAATTCAGGTGTTAGGCATTGGAACAAACATGACAGCATCTCCAGAAAAACTACATGAGCTTCTGACGTACTGCATCGATTTCGGCAAAAGCATGCTCACCAAATCTGGTGAGTTTCATCCATTTGGCGCCACGCTCGGCCTTGACGGCAAGGTGACTGCTGCCGGCGGTTACAACGGCGAGGAGCGTTCTGCCGCACAAGATATCTATCGCCTTCTTGGAGAGGCTTTTACTTCCAGCGCCACCGAGGGCTCCATTGCCGCAGCCGCTCTAGCAGCAAACGTGGACATCCCACATGAGTACGACCCGCCCGCTCCGGACGGCATACGCGTACTTCTTGAGAGCAAGGATTTCTCAAGGTTCGTTTACATCCCATATGTCATCAAGCGGCAGGGGCTCTTCACCAAATCCAACTCCGTGACCTTGTTTGAGCCAATCGCTGTGCAGGTTAGCCCTGGCATCTTCAAGGCCGCCGCCAATGCCTAACAATTCATTCAAGCCGAACCCGCTTCGCGGGTCGGCTTAATTCTGGCGTTAGGCGGCAGGTGAAGCATGTTCGGCCTGTGGAAGAAAAAGCCGTCACGGCTGGAGCGGTTTGGCTGTAAGACCAAGGACGATGTACTCAACAGAATCGCCTACATGGTTGGCTATGCACCTGACTTCCCGCCCGAAGATGAGATGGATCTCAGCTTTGCGTTTGCCTGCGTCGAGTATGGCCTTGTCAGAATCGAAGAGCTTGATGGTAGGCCTGCCATAGTCGCTGTCATAGCCAACGTCCGCGAGGCGTTGCAGCGCGCTCAACGACTGTTCGCATCAGGGGAAATTGTACCAGCCTGCCATGCCCTTCAAGATGCGGAGGATTTTCTTGCTCCTATTCGCGTGAAGGCAGTTGTGGCGTAAGCTGCCGCCTAACAATTCATTCAAGCCGACCCGCTTCGCGGGTCGGCTTAACTCAGGTGTTAGCCGTCGTAGGGGGCTCCGTGGCTACTCAAAGCAAGTCAAAGCATGTGCTTGAGCTCTCCGGAGAGCTCTTGGACGATATTGAACTCAGTCGCCTCCAGGCCGAGCAACTCATTCTCAAGGCGTCGAGGCTCGCACGGCTAGCTGGCTCCGACGAGGTCAGGACGTGGCTTCGGTTCGAGATGACCGGCTACAACAGCACTGACCCTATTTCGCTCAAGTACATGGGCGTGACCGATCGCTGGACTGACTACGAGAAGAAGGAAGGCTACTACGGCCCGCTAGCCCAGCAAGAGTCGACCATTGCCACATACACAGGGCAACTGGCGTCCATGCGCACCCCCGACGTGGCCGGAGATTACGCGAACCTCGCCATAACAAACGTCACCAATTCGATGTCAGCCATCTCCAAGACTGTTTCACGACTGGCTGGAATTCGCTCAAAAGTACTTGGGCAACTGCACTCGTTCGTCTCTGAAGTGTTCTACGAGAAGCAGTTTGAAACATTAGCTGAGTCTATTTTCGAGCGCTGGCAGAATGGTATTGACGTACTGCTTGCCGAACACTGCGGGCCGGTGTTGGAGAAGATTCCTTCCGTCATGAGCCGGCTCGCTGAGGGTGACCCCGAATCCGTGAGCCAAGCTCTTACCACCTGCCGTCGTATCATTGACTCTTTCGCTGACTCTATTTTTCCGCCATCCGAAGAGACTATCGAGTTAGGCGGCAATCAAATATCGCTTGGGCCAGGAAAGTATCAGAATCGCATCAATGCTTTCGTCGCGCTAAGAACATCTAGCTCTACCAGGAGGCAACGGATCAGGCAGAACCTGTCAAACCTCTATGAGCGCGTGTCGACTGGAGTCCATGCCGATGTCACCGCGGAAGAAGCGCAGTCCCTTTTCCTAAATACGTATCTACTCCTTGGCGAAGTGCTACAGCTAAAAGCAGCCGACGGCTAACAATTCGCCCAAGCCGACGCCGCTTCGCAGCGCAGCTTACCTCAGGCGTTAGACCTGCTGATGATTACCTCGAACGTCTACAACCGCGTCTTCTTTATCAAAGCCGCAGACTACGGAACCGCCTTCGCTATTGATCACAATGACAAGCAGTACCTTGTCACCGCCAGACACCTAGTCGATTCAAGCAATCAAAGAACGATCAAGTTCTTCTTCAATCGCCAATGGGTTGATATTGAAGTTGAGCTAATCGGACTCGGCAGCGGAGAGACAGACATTGCTGTCTTCCGAGCCAATGTACTTTTGTGCACAAAAGAACTGTTCCTTGAACCAAGTTCTAAAGACATGGCGATCAGCCAAGATGTCTATTTCGTCGGATATCCGTACAAGATGTGGACGGATGCTGGAAATTCCATGAATGGCAGGCCATGCCCATTCGTCAAGAAAGGCATCCTCTCTTCCGCTTTTGTTGGAGATGATGGAGTTCCTCGCATGTACGTTGATGCACTGAATAATCCCGGCTTCTCCGGCGGTCCAATTGTGTTCCAACCACCTAGCAAGACCGACTTTAAAGTTGCGGGCATCGTTTCAAAGTTCAAGATTGAATTTGAGCAAGTCATTGACCCTGATGGCGATCACACAGAAATGACCGTGGCTTACAACACTGGATTTCTAATCGGCTACGACATCTCAAAAGCAATAGAGATCATTGACCGCAACCCAAACGGCTTACCAATACCGCAGCAGGTCTAACAATTCGTTCATGCCGAGCACGCCTCGCGGTCTCGGACCGACCGGCACCGCAATGGGCGGGCCGGCTTAACTCAGGCGTCAGGCGGCATGTCAAAGATAATCGCAGTAGTAGCAATGCTCCTTACGTTCCTCACTGGCTGCGCCACAGATGCAACCGTGCGCACGCATGTCAGTGAATTGGCCGGCACCTACTACAGCGGTGACGGCCTTGGCCGCTTGGTATACATCACCCTTCGCCCCGATGGGACCTTTGCTAGCGACTGGCAGGGATGCTTGGGTGTCTACGGAGAGGCGACAGGCTCTTGGCAACTGCAGGGCGACCAGATCATCTTCAACCCTGCTGCCGAGCGTGACGCTCTCGCAGGCTACTTGCGTCGGGCTACAACCATTCGGCATGACGGGCGAATTGGCTTTGCCCGTACTCAGGACGTGGCGCACGACAAGATTCGCCAGGACCTGGTCTTCTTTAGACAGGACGGCGGCGCCTACTAATGCCGCCTAGCACTTCTTTCAAGCCGAATCCGCTTCCCGGGCCGGCTTAGCTCCGTTCACACCGGGGTGAGTGCGGACGACTGACGCATCGGACGGCTGACAAGTCTGCGCCCGCTCACACCGCGTCGGGCGCCAGCTCGCGCAACTTGCCCTCGTGCAGCTCAAGCACCCGGTCCAGCCGGCGTGCCAGGCGCCGGTCGTGGGTTACCAACACCAGGCTGGTCTTCTGCGCGCGATTGAGTTCCAGCATCAGGTCGAACACCGTCGCCGCCGTCTTCTCGTCCAGGTTGCCGGTCGGTTCGTCGCCGAGCACGCAGGCCGGCTGGTTGACCAGGGCACGGGCGACCGCGGCGCGCTGCCTTTCACCGCCGGACAGCTCGCCGGGCTTGTGCTCGAGGCGGTGCCCCAGGCCCACGGACTCCAGCAATGCCTTCGCGCGCGCGGCGGCGTCGGCCGTGGCGGCGCCGCCCAGCATCACCGGCATCATCACGTTCTCCAGCGCGGTGAACTCGGGCAGCAGGTGATGGAACTGGTAGACGAAGCCGAGCGACGTATTGCGAAGCTGCCCGCGCGCGGCGTCCGACAGCGACGACATCTTCTTGCCGGCTACGTAGACCTCACCGGACGTGGGCGTGTCCAGGCCGCCCAGCAGATGCAGCAGCGTGCTCTTGCCGGCGCCCGAGGCACCGACGATGGCCACGGTCTCGCCGGGCTGCACGTTCAGTTCGAGGCCATCGAATACGGGCGTGCGCAGCTTGCCTTCGGCGTAGATCTTGCCCAGCGCTTCGGCGTGGATGACCGCGGAACGGATGGACTCATTCATAGCGCAGCGCCTCCGCGGGCTGTGTGCGGGCGGCGCGCCACGCGGGATACAACGTAGCCAGGAAGCTCATGGTCAGCGCGACCGCTGCGATCAGTACCACCTCGCCCGCATCCAGTTCGTAGGGCAGGCCCGTGATGTAGTAGACATCCGACGGCAGCAGGGTGACGTTGAACACGGCTTCGATGGCCGCGAGGATGTGCTCCAGATTGATCGTCAGCAAGATGCCACCGATCACGCCCAGCACCGTGCCCATCACGCCGATCAGCACGCCCTGCACCATGAAGACCTGCATCACCCCACGCGGCGTCAGGCCCAGCGTGCGCAGGATGGCGATGTCGGCCTGCTTGTCGGTGACCAGCATCACCTGCGAGTTCACCAGCGAGAATGCGCCCATCAGGATGATGAAGGACAACAGGATGCCCATCACCGTCTTCTCCATCTTCAGCGAGTGGTAGAGGTTGGCGTTCTCGCTGGTCCAGTCGCTGATGCGGTACGGCCCCTGCAGCCGCAGCGCGAGATCCCGCGCCACGTCCCACGCCTGGTACATGTCGTGCAGCTTCAGGCGCACGCCGGTGACGCCCTCGCCCATCCGCAGCACGCGCTGCAGGTCGCCCATGTGCACGAGCGCCAGGTTGCGGTCCACGTCGTTGTGGCCCACCGCGAAGATGCCGGTGACGGTGAAGCGTTTGATCTTGGGCATCGCGCCCATGGGCGTGCCCTGGAAGTCGCCAGCGGTGACCACCACGCTGTCGCCCACACCGACCCGCAGCCAAGCCGCCAGTTCCTGTCCCAGCAGGATGTGGAACTCGCCCGGCTTCAGCGAATCCAGCGTGCCGGCCTTCATCTTGCTACCGATCACCGAAACCTTGGGCTCCTCGCCCGGCAGGATGCCCGTGACCAGCGCGCCCTGCGGGTCCGCGTTGCCGGTGAGCATGGCCTGCACGTGGATGAAGGGGGCCGCACCCACCACGCGGGGATCATCCATCGCGATCTTGGTGGCATGGGGCCAGTCCTGCATGGCCTCGCCCGCCCCCATCACGGTGGCGTGCGCGGTGGCCTGCAGCAGGCGATCGCGGATCTCGCGCTGGAAGCCGCTCATCACCGACAACGTGGTGATCAGGATCATCACGCCCAGCGCGATGCCGACGACCGAGGCCAGCGAGATGAAGGAGATGAAACCGTTGCGGCGCTTGGCGCGGAGATAGCGCAGGCCGATGGCGACGGGGATGGGCTTGAACATGCGCCTATGGTGCCCGATCCCCCCGGTGCCGCCCAGCGTCCCCGGCGCCCGCAGCAAGCCGGAGTTCACGCCGCTGCTGTGCCGGCAGCGTGTCGGGCCACCACGCCGCATGCCGCCAGTGCTGCCCTGCACCCTCGCGCCACCGCAGGAACGCCAGCGGGCCACGCCAGAGGACGTGCGCGTCCTGCATCGGCGTACCGTCGACGGTGGGCAGGCGGTCGTTTCCCGGAAACCAAAAGGCGCGCCGAGGCCTCCTCCCCTCGCTGCGTGCCTGCCATCCGCCCCAAGCCAGCGCCGCTACCGCGACAGGCCAGGCCCATGGACGGGGCATTTCGCTCGCCAGGACGGAGACCGCACCCAGCACCCCCAGCAGGATCAGCACCGCCTGCAGCAGGCGCGAGGGACGCCACTCAAGCCGGCAGTTGACGGATCCGTTCGACCAGCGCGGCGAGTTCCGCATCGGGACAGTGCTCGTAGCCCATGAACCAGCGCCAGAGCTTATCGTCCTCGCAATCGAGCAGGCGTAGGAAAACCACCCGCTGCGGCTCGGATTCGGTCGCCCAGCAGCGCGCCAGGTAGCGATCGAACAACTGGTCCAGTTCGCGCATGCCGCGCCGGCAGCGCCAGCGGATGCGCTTGAGTTCGGGATCGTCGCTCATGCCGCCGCCAGTGCGAAGGCCAGGCGCGCCCAGAAGGCGATCAGTACCAGTGTCGCCAGTGCATAGGCGACGAAGCGGGTCATGACGTGGTTGAAGGTGCAGTGGACCGCACTGTGCACGGCACGCAACCCGACGAAGGCCCACGCGAGGGCAAGCGAGACCATGTCCGACACGCCGATGTGTGCCGCCAGCAGCACGCCGGCGTAGAACAGCACCGGCAGCTCGAACAGGTTGCGGAAGTTGTCCGACGCGCGGGTATCGGACAGCAGGCGCACCGAATCGGCCGCGTTCGCCAAGGCCTGCGCGTGGATGCGCTTGCGGGCCATCTCACCCAGGCGCAACTGGTACAGCCTGACCCACACCAGGAAGGTCAGGCCGGCCATCGCCACCGCGGGCCAGAGGATCGCCGTGGCAGGTGCGGCACCCATGCGATCAGGCGCGACGCGCCATCATCAGCTTCTTGATCTCGGCGATCGCCAGCGCCGGGTTCAGACCCTTCGGGCAGGTGCGGGCGCAGTTCATGATGGTGTGGCAGCGGTACAGCTTGAACGGATCTTCCAGATCGTCCAGACGTGCGCCGGTGTCCTCATCGCGCGAGTCGATGATCCAGCGGTAGGCCTGCAGCAGGATCGCCGGGCCCAGGTAGCGCTCGCCGTTCCACCAATAGCTGGGGCAGCTGGTCGAGCAGCACGCGCACAGGATGCACTCGTACAGGCCGTCCAGCTTCTTGCGGTCTTCCGGCGACTGCAGGCGCTCGCGATCCGGCGGTGCCGGGGTCTGCGTGCGGATCCACGGCTTGATCGACGCGTACTGCGCGTAGAAGTGGGTCAGGTCCGGAACCAGATCCTTCACCACGTCCATGTGCGGCAGCGGATAGATCGGCACTTCCGCCTTGGTGCAGTCGCCGATGGCCTTGGTGCAGGCCAGCGTGTTGGTGCCGTCGATGTTCATCGCGCACGAACCGCAGATGCCCTCGCGGCACGAACGGCGGAACGTCAGCGTGGGATCGATCTCGTTCTTGATCTTGATCAGCGCGTCCAGGACCATCGGACCGCACTTGTCGAGGTCGATCTCGTAGGTGTCGGTGCGCGGATTGGCGCCGTCGTCCGGGTTCCAGCGATACACCTTGAAGGTGCGCACGTTCTTGGCGCCCTTCGCGGGGAAGTGCTTGCCCTGGGTGATGCGCGAGTTCTTCGGGAGGGAAAATTCAGCCATGTGTCGGGTCTCCCGGCTCAGTAAACGCGCGGCTTGGGCGGCACCACATCCACGTCCTTGCTGAGCGTGTACATGTGCACGGGGCGGGAATCGAAGCTGCAGGTGCCGTCGTCGGCCACATTGACCAGCGTGTGCTTCTGCCAGTTGACGTCGTCGCGCTCCGGGAAGTCCTCGTGCGCGTGCGCGCCGCGGCTCTCGTGGCGCTGTTCGGCCGAATTAATCGTGGCCACGGCATTGAGCAGCAGGTTGTGCAACTCGTAGGTTTCGATCAGGTCCGAATTCCAGACCAGCGAACGGTCGCTGACTTTCACGTCCTGGAAGCTGGAGAAGATGTCTGCCATCTTGTCGCAGCCTTCCTTCAGCGTCTTGCTGGTGCGGAACACGGCGGCGTCGGCCTGCATCGTGCGCTGCATGTTGTCGCGGATGACCGCCGTGGGCGTATCGCCATTGGCGTTGCGCAGCTTGTCCAGGTGCGACAGCGCCTTGTCGCAGGCGTCACCCGCCAGCGGCTTGTGCGACGAACCGCTCTTGATCGTCTCGGCGCAGCGGTTGGCCACCGCGCGACCGAACACCACCAGGTCCAGCAGCGAGTTCGAACCCAGGCGGTTGGCGCCGTGCACGGACACGCAGGCGGCTTCGCCGATCGCGTACAGGCCCGGCACGACCGCGTCCGGGTTGTCGCCGACCTTGCGCACCACTTCACCATGGTAGTTGGTCGGGATGCCGCCCATGTTGTAGTGCACGGTCGGGATGACCGGGATGGGCTGCTTGGTCACATCCACGCCAGCGAAGATGTGGGCGCTCTCGGCGATGCCGGGCAGCTTCTCGTTGATGACTTCGGGGCCCAGGTGGGTCAGGTCGAGCAGGATGTGGTCCTTGTGCTCGCCGACGCCGCGGCCTTCGCGGATCTCGATGGTCATCGAGCGGCTGACCACGTCGCGCGAGGCCAGGTCCTTGTAGTGCGGCGCATAACGCTCCATGAAGCGCTCGCCGTTACTGTTGCGCAGGATGCCGCCTTCGCCGCGCACGCCCTCGGTGATCAGGCAGCCCGCGCCGTAGATGCCGGTCGGGTGGAACTGCACGAACTCCATGTCCTGCATCGGCAGGCCGGCGCGCATCACCATGCCGCCACCGTCGCCGGTACAGGTATGGGCGGACGTCGCCGAGAAGTACGCGCGACCGTAGCCGCCGGTGGCCAGCACCACGCCGTGGGCGCGGAACAGGTGCAGCGTGCCGGTGGCCATGTCCAGGGCGAGCACGCCGCGGCAGGCGCCCTCTTCGTCGAAGATCAGGTCCAGCGCGAAGTACTCGACCATGAAGCGCGCATCGTGCGCCAGCGACTGCTGGTACAGCGTGTGCAGCATGGCGTGGCCGGTACGGTCGGCCGCGGCGCAGGTCCGCTGCGCCGGCGGGCCTTCGCCGAACCTGGTGGTCATGCCGCCGAAGGGACGCTGGTAGATCTTGCCGTCCTCGGTGCGCGAGAACGGCACGCCGTAGTGCTCCAGCTCGATGATGGCCGGGATGGCCTCGCGGCACATGTACTCGATGGCGTCCTGGTCGCCCAGCCAGTCCGAGCCCTTGATGGTGTCGTAGAAGTGGTAACGCCAGTCGTCCTCGCCCATGTTGCCCAGCGCGGCGGAGATGCCGCCCTGCGCCGCCACGGTGTGCGAGCGGGTCGGGAAGACCTTGGTCAGGCACACGGTCTGCAGGCCCTTGGCGGCCAGGCCGAAGGTCGCGCGCAGGCCGGCGCCGCCGGCGCCCACCACGACCATGTCGTACTTGTGTTCGGTGATCTTGTAAGCGGACATGTGGCTCAGTTCCCCAGCGCGATGCGGGCCACGGCGAAGACGCTCACGATGGCGCCCAGCACGGCGATGAATTTGACGGTGGTCTGCACCGCGAGGGCGAGCAGCGAGTTGTGCACGTAGTCTTCCAGTACGACCTGCAGGCCGAGCTGGGCGTGCCAGAACATGGCGACCAGGAAGCCGACCAGCAGCATGGCGTTCCAGGGCTTGGCGATGGCCGCCGTGGCGGTGACGTAGTCGGCGCCGGACAGGCTCAGCACGAACACCAGGAACCAGATCGTCAGCGCGACCAGTGCGGTGGCGGTCAGGCGCTGGTGGACGAAATGTTCGGTACCGGTCTTCGCCGAGCCGAGGCCGCGCGCGTTCTTGATGGGGGTACGGAAGTCGCTCATGCGCCACCTCCCAGCAGTACGTAGCCCCACACCAGGGCGGTGATGACCAGGCTGCCGATCACCGACAGCCAGCTGTTGCGCACGAACGTGGCGATGCGGTAGCCGATGGCGAAGTCCTGCACGATGTGGCGGATGCCGTTGCACAGGTGGTAGGCGAAGGCCCAGGTCCAGCCGAACAGGAACAACTGGCCGTACCACGCGCCCGCATGTCCGGTGAAGCAGTTCCAGGCATCCGGGCCGATCATCAGCGCCACCAGGCCCGCCGTGATCAGCAGGGCGCCCGCGGCCAGGACGATGCCGGTGGCGCGATGCAGGATGGAAGTCACCATCTGGATCTGCCAACGGTAGACCTGCAGATGGGGGGAAAGCGGACGTTGTGGAGTCGCCATTGCGTTGCGCTCGTTGTCTCGGCTGGGCGGTCAGGACCGCGTTGGCTTTACGCGCACTGCTCAGAAATCGATGCAGCGCCCGTTCTTTTCCCAATCCCCGTAACGCGTGGGCTCGGGCCCGTCGCGGCCGCCGATCTCCTTCTGCACGGCCGTGTCTGCAGCCCCTTCGCCCGGTGTCGGCGGTGAGGTATCGGACGGCTGTGTTCCGGGATCGGGGTCGGGAGTCGGGGGTGTTTGACCTATCATGGTGGTCTCGCAACGCACAAAATTTTAATCCTCGCCCCCTTGGCTTACAACCTTTCCCCTACCACTCCGCCGGTTTTCAGCCTGCCCGACCATGCGCTGGTGACGCTGGAAGGCCCGGATGCCGTGGCTTTCGCCCACGCCCAGTTCGCCAACGATGTCGCCGCGCTGGCGCCGGGATGCTGGCAGTGGAACGCGTGGCTGACGCCCAAAGGGCGCGTGATCGCGGTGTTCGCACTGGCCAGGCCAGCCGAGGACCGCGTGTGGCTGGTGCTGCCCGACCATCCCGCCGACCCGTTCGCCGAAGCGCTGCGGCGTTTCGTGTTTAGACGAAAGTTGAAGATCGAAGTCCCCGCGGACAGGGCCATCAGTGGCGCCCACGCCGCGCCCGCGCACGCGCAAGGCCATCTGCTGGGTACCGTGGGCGACGCCGTGGAACTGGACATGGGGGGCGATGGCGGTCCGCGCACGTTGCGGATCGGCAGCGCGGCGCCGGACGACGAGGCTGCGCGTCTCGCATGGCAGGTGTCGGACCTGCGCCACGGCCTGCCCCGCCTGCCGGCTTCCCAGCGCGAGCAGTGGACGCCGCAGCAACTGGCGCTGGACCGACTGGCCGCCTACAGCGTGAAGAAAGGCTGTTACCCGGGGCAAGAAATCGTGGCGCGCACGCATTTCCTCGGCAAGGCGAAGCGCTCGCTGCAATGCTTCGCCGCCGCGGGCCCTGTCGTGGCCGGAGCCGCCGTTCGCCACGAGGCGCAGGACGTGGGCGAGGTGGTGTGCGCGGCGCCCGATGACGCGCACACGCTGCTGCTGGCCGTGATGCCGTTGGACCATACGGGCACCGGCCTGTCCGCCGAGGGCCACGCACTGGAACGGCTGCCCCTGTACGACGGCCTGCGCCGCTGAGGGACAACCGCGCCGGGATTGATCCACGTCAATGCCGTTCGCGCGTAGCTGCCTAGACTGCCCGGAACCTCCGCAGCAGAAGGCATGCGCATGCATCACGACGTCATCATCATCGGCGCCGGCCCGGCCGGCCTGTGCCTAGCCAAGGCACTGTGCGACCTCGATCTGAAGGTGGCGCTGGTGGAGCGTCAGGCGCGTGCCGCGATCGCCGAACCCGCCTTCGACGGGCGCGAGATCGCCCTCACGCACGCCTCGATCCGGCAACTGCGCGATCTCGGCATCTGGCAGCACCTGCCCGACGACGCCGCGTCGCCCCTGCGCGCCGCGCGGGTGATGGAAGGCGACTGCCTGCACGACATGCGCATCGATGCCGCGCTGGCAGGCAAGTCCGAACTGGGCATGCTGGTGCCCAACCAGCGTATTCGCGAGGCGGCGTGGAAGGCGGTGGGCGACATGCCCGGACTGGATTTCTTCGATGGCGCACGCGTGCATGCGGTCCGCACCACCGACGACCACGCCTGCGTGACCCTGGGCGACGGCCTGCGACTGGAGGCGCCGCTGCTGGTGGCCGCCGACAGCCGGTTCTCGGAGACGCGCCGTGCGATGGGCATCGGCGCGGACCAGTACGATTTCGGCAAGAGCATGCTGGTGTGCCGCATGCACCACGAGCAGCCGCACCAGGGCGTGGCGTGGGAATGGTTCGGCCAGGGACAGACGCTGGCCCTGCTGCCGCTGCAGGAGCACCAGGCCTCGGTCGTGGTCACCCTGCCGGACAGCGCGGCCAGGCGCCTTGCCGCGTTGGACGTCGACGCGTTCGCCCACGAAATGGAGCAGCGCTATGGCCATAGGCTGGGCCACATGCGGCTGGAAAGCAGCCGCCACGTGTATCCGTTGGTCGGCGTTTACGCGCGACGTTTCGTCGCACGCCGCTTCGCCCTCGCCGGCGATGCGGCGGTCGGCATGCACCCGGTCACCGCGCACGGCTTCAACCTGGGCCTGGACAGCGTGGCGCGGCTGACGGACATGGCACGCCAGGCCGTGCGTTGCGGTGGCGACCTGGGATGCGCCGAAGGCCTGGCCCGCTACGAGCGGCGACACCGCCGGGGCACGCGGCCGCTGTACCTGGCCACCCGGGCGATCGTGGAGCTCTACACCAACGATCGTGCGCCCGCGCGCATGGTGCGCGAAACGGTGCTGCGCGCGGGGCGACACCTGACGCCCTTCCGGCGCGCCCTGGCCCGCACCCTGGCCGACGACGCACCGGCGACCCGCCCTCCCCTGCAGCGGCTGCGCGACGGGCTGGCACTCCTGCGCCCCTAGGCCGCGGGGTGAGCAGAGGCCCCCGCCCGGAACGGGGCGCATGCCCCGCTACGCGGCCAGCCAGGCCTCGAAGCGGTCAAGGAACAGCTGCAGGCGCTTGCGCAGGCGTTCGTCGCTGACGTTGCCATCGGCGTCGATCTGGCCTTCGCGATACTGGATGGCGATTTCCGGCTGCGGAAGGACCGCCAGGTCCACGGCGGACAGCACGTTGCGAAGGTGCTGCTGCGCCGACACCGTGCCATGCGCTCCCGGCGACGTGCCGATGATCGCCGCGCGTTTGCCCGCGAAGGAGTTGCTGCCGCCGGGACGCGTCCCGATGTCGATGGCGTTCTTCAGGACGCCGGGAATGGAACGGTTGTACTCCGGCGTGACGAACAGCAGCGCGTCGCAGGCCTCCACCTGCTGCTTGAAGCGCAGGCCGGCAGCGGGAAACGCCGCATCGTCGTCCTGGTCGTACAGCGGCAGGTCGCCGATGCCGATCTCCTCGAAGACGAAGCGGTCGCCCGCCAGCGTCCGCACGGCGTCGGCCAACTGGCGGTTGAAGGAACCGGCGCGCAGGCTGCCGATGACGAGGCCGATCCGGAGCGTGGGCATATCCATTCCTCAGTGAAGGGGAATGGCGATCATGCCAGCCTGTCCGCCGCCGCGACGATGTCCTCGTCGCCGGGCAGCACCAGGAACGCCGCGCCCGCCAGCGGGGTGTAGGTGTCGGCACCCACCACGCGCTGGAACGGACGCGCATGGTGGCCCGCTTCGGCGATGGCCGTGATGACGCCCTCGCCGACGCCTGCGGCGTGCCGGCCTTCGTCCACCACCAGGATGCGCTTGGCCGTCTTCGCCTGCGCCGCGATGAAACCCTCGTTGAGCGGCACCAGCCAGCGCAGGTCGACCACGCGCACCTTCCAGCCGTGCCTCCCCTCGATGGTGCGCGCGGCGCGCAGACTCATCGGCACGCCATTGCCGTAGGTGAAGATAACCAGGTCGTCCGCATCCCCGCCGTACACGCGACCTTCGCCGAGCGGCATCGCCTCATCCTGCGGCGGATACGGGAACAGCCACTGGCCGTCGCCGGCCTCGTGCAGGTCCTTGGTCATGTACAGCGCGATCGGCTCCAGGAAGACGGTGACGCGCCCGTCCACCTTCGCCAGCGCGGCCAGCGTGCGCAGCATGGTGGCCGCGTCGTCGCCGCGCGAGGGACAGCCCACGACCAGGCCCGGGATGTCGCGCAGGGCGGTGATCGAGTTGTCGTTGTGGAAATGCCCACCGAAGCCGCGCTGGTAGCCCAGGCCGGCGATGCGCACGACCATCGGGTTGCGGTACTGGTCGTTGCTGAAGAACTGCAGGCTGGCGGCTTCGCCGCGGATCTGGTCGCAGGCGTTGTGGAAGTACGCCAGGTACTGGATCTCCGGCAGCGGCAGCATGCCCATGTTGGCATAACCCTGGGCCAGGCCCAGGATCATGGTCTCGTCCAGCAGCGTATTGAACACGCGGCTGCCCTTGAACGCCTTCTGCAGGCCCTTGGTCACCGTGTACACGCCGCCCTTCTGCGCCACATCCTCGCCGAACAGCAGCGTTTCAGGGTACTTGCAGAACAGGTCGTGCAGCGCGTTGTTGATCTGGATGGCAAGATGCCTGGGCGGCAGCTTCTCCGGCAGTTTGTCCTCGCTGCCGAACGCGGCCACGCGCTTTTCATGCGGCGCCGTGCGTGCCGCCTCGGCCGCCACCGCATCGGGGGTATACGGCGCCAGCGGCGCCATCACCTGTTCCAGCGTGGTGATGCGCGGCCGGCGGTCGGCGTCCTCGGCCGCGGCGAAACAGCGCGCGCGCGTGGCCTCGTACAGCCCGAGCAGCGCGTCCTTCGTCAGCAGTCCCGATTCCAGCGCGATCGCCGCCGAGCGCAGCAGCGGGTCGGTCGCCTCGACCGCGCACAACTCCTCCAGCGGACGCCACTCGATCTCGAAATCGGTACCCGCGTGACCCATGATCCGGGTGGTGCGCAGGTGCAGGAACGTCGGCCGGCGCGTACGGCGGCAATGCTCGACGGCCGCCTGCACCTGGCCATAGCCGGCCGCCAGGTCCAGGCCGTCGGCGTGGAAGTAGTCCAAGTCCGCGCGATCGCGGAAGTTGCGGCCGATCCAGCCGTCGGGCGTCTTCACCGAAATACCGATGCCGTTGTCCTCACAGACGAACAACACCGGCGCGGGCAGTTTCTGGTAAGCCGTCCATGCCGCCGCATTGAACGCGGTCTGTGCGGTGGCATGGTTGGAGGACGCATCGCCGAACGAACAGATCGCGATGCTGTCCTCGGGGATCGGGAGCGCATGGCCGATGCGGCGCGCCTGTTCGATCGCCACCGCGGTACCCAGCGCCTTCGGCAGGTGCGAGGCGATGGTCGACGTCTGCGGCAGCACCCACAACGGCTTGCTGCCCCACACCTTGTGGCGGCCGCCGGAGGCCGGGTCCTCGGCGCTCGCGGCGAAGCTGAGGGCCGAGTCCATCACCGGGTCCATGCCCGGCAGCTTGCGGAACCGTTCGGCCATGAAGCCGCCGCTGCGGTAATGCAGGAAAGCGGGATCGGTGTGGCGCGCCAGCCGCGCGACCATCGCGTTGCCTTCGTGTCCACTGGAGCCGATGGTGTAGAAGACCTTGTTCTGCACGCGCAGCACACGCGCCATCAGGTCCAGGTGGCGGCTGATCAGCTGCGACTCCAGCAGTTCGACGAAGCCGCGCGCATCCAGCGCACTGCCGGGCAGCACGGGATCGGTGGCGGCCGGCGCGCTGCGCACGGGGCCGTCCCACTCCTTCACGAATTCGATGAAATTCTGGTCGCAGATCTCGGCCCGGTTCAGGCCCTTCATGCGTGCGGGGATCGCTTTCGACGTCATGTGCTCGCTCGGATCAGGAGGACGCCAGGCGCACGGCGACATCGTCGCTCACGCCGGGCATGGGAACGAAACCCGGCTGCGCGCGCACCCGCGCCAGCCAGTCGGTGATATGGGGAAACGCGGCCAGGTCGAAACCGCCCTCTCCCGCGCAGTGGGTGTAGGCGAACAGTGCGATGTCGGCCACGCCGTACGCAGGACCGGTGAACCACGCTGCCTGCGCGAGGTACTTCTCCATCACCGCCAGCGCCTGCATGCCCCGCTCGTGCAGGCGCGGCAGGTCGGCACGGCGCGGCGAATCCAGCGGTGTCCAGCCGCGGATGAAGCGCGCGACGGCGATGTACGGCTCGTGGCTGTACTGCTCGAAGAACAGCCAGCTGAGCGCCTGCGCACGCTGCCACGCATCGGCCGGCAGGTAGGTGCTGCCCTCCGCCAGCCAGCAGAGGATGGCGTTCGACTCCACCAGGATGGCGCCATCGGCGCGCTCCAGCATCGGGACCTTGCCGTTCGGGTTCTTCGCCAGGTATTCAGGCGTGCGGGTGCCGCCGTGGGCGCTGTCAACTTCGATCCACGTGTAGGGCCGGCCCTGCTGCTCGAGCAGCAGGCGCACCTTGTGGCAGTTGCCCGAGGTGGACATGCCATGGACGGTGACGGGATCAGGCGACATGCGGATGCTCCGGAAGGGCGATGCGGGCGGCCTTGGCGAGGTCCTTGTCACGTCCGAATGCGCGCAGGATGCGGCGCTGCTCTTCCAGCGTCGGGATGCACACGGCGATGCCTGCGGCATCGACGCGCATGTCATGGTTCACCCGTACGGGCTGCCATCCGGCCTCCGTCATCAGCTCCAGCCCGCCCATGACTTCCACCGGCATCGGCAGGTGTGCGAAACGCGCGAAGGTGGAACGGAAGCGGGTTTCGTCCGCGGGTCGGTAAGCCGCATCGGCATGGTCGGCCCATGTCTCGCGCAAGCGCAGCGCGTCCTGCCGGCTGCAGAGCACGTCGATGTCCTGCGGCTCGATACCGGGTACTCCGGCCAGCGCCAGCGCGGCGCTGCCGATGATCCACCAGGGATCGCGGAAGGTCCGCGCCATCTGCGGCAGGGCATGGTGCAGGCCTGCATGCAGTGCGGACGTGGACGTCACGGATGCACGGCCTTTCGCGCTTGCCACTGCGCGCGCGTCTGGCCCCAGACTTCGACCGGCTTCTCGTGGTGCGGTTCGGGCAGGCGGTCCATGCGCAGATAGGCCGAACCCAGCTTGGCGGCCACCGTCTTGGAATTGGCGTTGTCCGGATCGATGGTGTGGATCACCTCGCTCCAGCCCAGGTGATCGAACGCCCAATCGGTACTGGCCGCGGCGGCTTCGGGCGCATAGCCCCTGCCCCAGGCTTCGCGCGCGATGCTCCAGCCCACCTCGGTGCCCGGCCAGCCCTCCGGTTGCCATGGCCCGACCCGGCCGACCCAGCGACCGGTCGCCTTCTCGATTACCGAGAACATGCCGAACCCCTGCAGGTGCCAGCTGCCGAGCGTCGCGGCGAGGCTCCGCCACGCAGGCGAGCGGGCCTGCTTGCCGCCGATGAAGCGCGTGGCTTCCTCATCGGCACCGAACGCCGCCCAGGCTTCGTAATCGTCCCGTCGCGGCAGCCTCAGCAACAGGCGTGGAGTTTCAAGCTGGAGATCGGAAAGGTCCATCGACGCCACACCATCCCACCAGAAAACCGGACACGACGAGCGGCGACGCTCGACTTCGCTGCACCCGCGCCCACGCGCGGGAGCGGACGGCGTCAGAACGCGTTGATGCCCGTCAGTTCGCGGCCGATCACCAGCTGGTGCACGGTTTCCGTGCCCTCGTAGGTGATGACCGACTCCAGGTTGAGCGCATGGCGGATGGCGGCATGCTCGGTGGTGATGCCGGCGCCGCCCAGCAGGTCGCGGCATTCGCGCGCGATGTCGATGGCCATGCGGCAGTTGTTCCATTTCGCCAGCGACACCTGCTGCGGCGCCATGGTGCCGGCATCCTTCAGCCGACCCAGCTGCAGCGAGAGCAGCTGCGCCAGGGTGATGCGGCGGGCCATCTCGGCCATCTTGATCTGCGCGCTCTGCGTGGCGGCCACCGGGCGGTCGAAGAGGATGCGTTCCTTGGTGTAGGCCAGCACTTCGTCGAGGCATGCGATGGCGGCACCGATCGGGCCCCAGGTGATGCCGTAGCGCGCCTGGGTCAGGCAGCCCAGCGGGCCCTTCAAACCCTTCACGTTCGGCAGGCGGCTGCTGTCGGGCACGCGCACGTTGTCGAAGAACAGCGCGCTGGTGACCGACGCACGCAGGCTCATCTTGTGCTTGATCTCCTGCGCGGTGAAGCCGGCCATGCCCTTCTCGAGCAGGAAACCCTGGATGCCGTCGTCGGTCTGCGCCCAGACGATCGCGATGTCGGCCAGGTTGCCGTTGGTGATCCACATCTTGGAGCCGTTGATGACCCAGTCGTCGCCATCGCGGCGCGCATGGGTCTTCATGTTGGCCGGGTCGGAGCCGCCGTGCGGCTCGGTCAGGCCGAAGCAGCCGATCACCTTGCCGGCGGCCATGTCCGGCAGCCAGCGCTGGCGCTGTTCCTCGCTGCCGTAGGCGTAGATGGGATACATGCACAGCGAGGACTGCACGCTGACGAAGCTGCGGATGCCGCTGTCGCCGCGCTCAAGTTCCTGGCAGATCAGGCCGTAGCTGACGGCGTTGAGGCCGGCGCAGCCGTACTTCTCCGGCAGGGAGGAGCCGAGCAGGCCGAGTTCGGCGATCTCCGGCACCAGTTCCTTCGGGAAACGGCCCTGGTCGAAGGCGTCGCCGATGATCGGCCGCACGCGCTCGTCGGTGAAACGGGCGACGGCGTCCTGGACGGCGCGCTCCTCTTCGCTCAGCAGGGAACGGACATCGAACAGGTCGTACGGGTTCAGAGCCATCGTGCTTCAACCGGCGTTTGAGGTATCCGGCGATTGTATGCGGTGGCCCCCGCGCGGGTAAGCGCCAGTCCGCAAAGCGAAGGCCGGCGAAACGCCGGCCTTCGAGGGGTGCCACGTTGAAATGCAGGTCCGGGCGGGACCCCGGGCTTCAGCCCTGCCCGGGCGCGTCCACGCTGGCGGTCTGGGTCACGACCTGGCCGTCGATGACCGGCAGGCGCTCGCCCGGCTTCTGGTCCATCCGGATGGTCTTGTCCTGACCCTCGAAGCGGTAGGTCACGTCGTAGCCGATCACCTTGTCCGTGGTGCCCATGGCGATGCGGGTGCCCGGCTTGCTGTCCATGCGCATGGTGCCGGTGGTGCCGTCCGGGTTGCGGTAGGTGACGTTGTAACCGGTCACGCGCGAAGACTCGGAGGTCGCGTTCTCGGTGTGGCACTGGCGCTCGGTGCGGTTGACGACCTTGCCGCCCACGTGACGCTTGTCCACCTGGTTGCCGATCACGCCGCCCGCCACGGCACCGGCCACGGTGGCCGCCTTCTTGCCGCTGCCGCCGCCCACCTGGTTGCCAAGCAGGCCGCCGATCACCGCGCCTGCGACCGTGCCGCCGGCGTTGCCGTCGCGTTCGGGCAGGCGCTCCTGCACGACCACGTCTTCGCAGACTTCGCGCGGGGTGCTGGTGGTGGTGGTTTCGCGCACCGGCTCGGTGCCGATGACGGTCGCGTAAAGCTTCTCCGAACTGGTGATCGGCTCGGCCTTCACCACCTCGGCGTACTGCAGGGTGCCGACCGGCAGCTGATTGTCGGTGGCCGCGGCATCATCGGCGACCAGCGCGCCGTCGGCGGCGGTCACCAGGCCGTCCTGCGCTGTGGGGCTCTTGTCGCCGCCCTTGAGGAAAGCCGCGGTGGCCACACCGCCCACCAGCAGCGCGCCGACGGCGACCAGGATCGTAGTGGTATTGCTCTTCATCGCTGCCTCCAAGTCGGGCTGACCCCGATTCACATTGGTCATCATTGCACCACTGCGAACCTGAACCAAGTACCCGGACAAGGCCACGAAAACCAACGGAAAATGAACGATTCCGTCAGGCGATGATCATGTTAGCGTGATGCCATTCCACCGCGGTCGAGTGCCTGCGTCATGCCCAATCCCGTTCTCCTGCCTCTCCTCGACTGGGCGCGCAAGCTGCGCTATCCCACCCTGTTCAAGATCACCGCCGCACTGTTCGTGGTGACCCTGTTCCTGCCCGATCCGGTCCCGTTCGTGGACGAGATCCTGTTCGGCCTGGGCACCCTGCTGCTGGCCAACTGGAAGCGCCGCAAGGATCCGCCGTCCTCGCTCGAGGCCCCGGACGCCCGTCGCTGACGTGATGCTGGTCGACAGCCACAGCCACTTCGACGCGCCCGAGTTCGACGGCGACCGCGATGCGGCGCTGACGCGGGCACGCGCCGCTGGCGTGACCCGGCAGGTGGTGCCGGCCGTGGCCGCCTCGAGCTGGCCGAAACTGCGCGAGGTCTGCGCGCACGACGCGGGCCTGTTCCCGGCCTACGGACTGCACCCGATGTACCTGGCCGAACACCGGCCTGCGCATCTGGACGCGCTGCGCGCATGGATCGAGCGGGAGCACCCACTGGCGATCGGCGAATGCGGACTGGATTTCTTCGTCGAAGGTCTGGATGAAGACGAACAGCGCCGCTACTTCGAGGGACAGCTGCGGCTGGCGCGCGAGTTCGACCTGCCGCTGATCGTGCATGCGCGGCGCGCGGTGGACGCCGTGATCGCGTCGGTAAAGCGGGTCGGCCGCCTGCGCGGCGTGGTGCACAGTTTCTCCGGCAGCCCGGAGCAGGCGCGCCAGCTGTGGCAGCTGGGATTCCTGATCGGGCTGGGAGGACCGGTGACCTACGAGCGCGCCAACCGCCTGCGCGCCCTCGCCCGCACGATGCCGCTGGACTACCTGCTGCTGGAAACCGACGCGCCCGACCAGCCCGATGCCGGCATCCGCGGACAGCGCAACGAACCCGCCCGGCTGCCGGTGGTGCGCGACGTCATCGCGGGCCTGCGCGGGATCACCGCCGACGAAGTGTCACAGGCCACCACGCGCAACGCGGAACGGCTGTTCAACCTTCCGCCGGCGTGATGCCCCGCTTGGCCGTTTTTGCCAGCAGCTCCAGCGCCTTGCCCACCATGGTGAACGCGAACGCGCCGGTGATGTGGGTGGCCGCTCCCAGTCCCACGCCGCAGTCCAGTTTCAGCGCCGCATCCGCGCCCAGTTGCGGGCGCAGGCCGCAGACCGTGCCATCGGCTTGCGGATACTTGACGTTCTCCAGCGAGTAGACGGCCTGCACGCCGAAGTAGCGGTCCTTGTTCTTCGGAAAATTGAATTCCGCGCGCAGCTTCTTGCGGACCAGGGCGAGCAGCGCGTCGTGTTCGGTGCGGGAGAGATCGCGCAGCCGGATCTGGGTGGGATCGGTGCGTCCACCGGCCGAGCCGGAGACCACGATGGGCAGCTTGCGGCGGCGGCACCACGCGATCATCTCCACCTTCACCCGGAAGCTGTCGCAGGCATCGAGCACCAGGTCGAAACTACGATCCAGCAGGTCGGCCATGTTGGACGCCGTCAGGAACTGCGGGATGACGTCCACCTCGACCAGCGGATTGATCGCACGGCAACGCTCGGCCATCGCCTCGGCCTTGTTGCGCCCGTACTGGCCATCCAGCGCGGGCAACTGCCGGTTGGTGTTGGACACGCAGATGTCGTCGGCGTCGATCAGGGTGAGATGGCCCACGCCCGAGCGCACCAGGGCTTCCACCACCCACGAGCCCACGCCGCCCATGCCCACTACTGCCACGCGCGCGGCCGCATGGCGTTCCACCGACCCCACGCCGTACAGCCTGTCGATACCGGCGAACCGGTCCCTGAGTTCTTTCTTCATGCCACCAGTGTAAGCCGTGGCGCAAACCGTGACGGCCGTCGTACCATCGCCGCGTCATCCACAAGGAGCCCGCCGCATGGCCAGCCAGCCCGAGACCAAGAAGCCTTCCGCCGCGTCGCGTTACCTGTTCCTGTTCCTGATCGGCCTGGTCGTGGGCGCCATCTGCACCGTGATGGCGATGCGCGCACTGCAGGCGCGGCAGGATCCGTTCCCGGACAGCGTGATGCAGGTGATGGCCAAGCATTCGGGCCAACTGGCCGACAAGGTGAAGCAGAACCGCTGCGCCGCCACCGACACCATCCCGCACGTGCGCACGCTGCGCGCGATGGCGAACGACCTGGAGATGGCGTTCCCCGGCATCGCCGACGACAGCCGCTTCAAGACGCACACCAGCCAGTTCCGCGCCGACCTGGATGCCGCGTTGAACGCGCCGCCCACCGACTGCGCCGCCGCCGGGGCGCTGGTGGAGAAGGTGGGCACGGACTGCAAGGCCTGCCATCAGGACTTCCGCGGCTGAGGCGTGTCGCAGGTCTGAATCGCACCTGACATCCGGGCCGCGCAAGCGGCCCGATTGTCATGGTGTTCACACGTCCGTGTGGAGCATGCCGGTGAAGGGACCGCGCCATGTCGGCGGCCCCACCCTCCAGGAGGCTCCATGAACATGCGTCTGATCGCCATCGGCCTGACCGCCACCCTCGCCCTCGCCGGCTGCGCCAGCACCTCGCCCGGTTACTCCAGCGGTTACGGCGGCGGCTACAACACCGCACCGGCCAACCGCTACTGCGCCGACTGCGGCATTGTCGAGCGCATCGACGTGGTCCCGTCGGGCCGCAGCGCGCCGTCGGCCACCGGCGCGGTGCTGGGCGGCATCGTCGGCGCGGTCGCCGGGCGCCAGATCTCCGATCGTACCGGCGGCAGCGAGGGCAACAAGAACGTCGCCACCGTGGCCGGCGCGGTCGCCGGCGCAGCGGCCGGCAACGCGATCCAGAACCGGACCACCGGCGATACCTACAACATCACCGTGCGCATGGACGACGGCCGTCGCGTGACCATCAACCAGCACGATCTGGGTGGCGTCCGCGAGAACACCTATGTGCGCATCCAGAACGGCCGCGTGGTCATCCGCTGACCCCCGGACCGCTGAAAAGAAAAAGCCCGGCGCATGCCGGGCTTTTTCGTGGAGCACGCGCGGATGCGCGGTTCGGCGGTCGGGTCAGACCGGCTGCACCGCATCGGCCTGCAGGCCCTTCTGGCCCTGCACGACGGTGAAGGTGACCTTCTGGCCTTCCTTGAGGCTCTTGAAGCCCTGGGTCTGGATGGCGCGGAAATGCACGAACACGTCTTCACCATTCTCGCGGCTGATGAAGCCGAAGCCCTTGGCATCGTTGAACCATTTCACGGTTCCGGTTTCACGATCAGACATCTACTTGCTCCTTGAAACGGGTGGTGGATACGCCTGCTGGGCGGCTGGTTGCAAGGAGGAAGCGAGGTACAAGGATGCAGCGGATCATGGATCTACCCCATCAGGCCACGATTCACGGTGACCTTGGCAACGGCAGCGGCCGCACAGTAACCCGGCATTTGTGAAAATGCAAACGCCCGGACGATAAAGTCAAGCCCCCGGCAACCCCTTGATTCCGTAGGAGAATTGATTGGACATCCAGTTCCTGTATTACGCCCTGGCCATCGTGCTGATCCTGGTCGGCATCGCCGGCGTGCTGCTACCCGCCCTGCCCGGCCTGCCGCTGGTGTTCGCGGGCATGCTGCTGGCCGCCTGGGCGGGTGATTTCCAGCAGATCGGCTGGGTCACGCTGGTCGTGCTGGGCGTGCTGACGGCGCTTTCCTTCGTGGTGGACATCGTTTCCACCGCCATCGGCGCGCAGCGCGTGGGCGCCAGCCGCAAGGCGTTGCTGGGCACGGTCATCGGTACCTTCGCCGGGCTGTTCTTCATGCCCATCGGCCTGTTGGCCGGCCCCTTCGTCGGCGCGCTGCTGGGCGAACTGTGGCACGGCCGCGAGTTCCGCCAGGCCACCAAGGTCGGGCTGGGGACGTGGCTGGGCATCGTGCTGGGCGTGGTGCTGAAGCTGGGCCTGGCCTTCGCGATGCTGGGCCTGTTCGTCTTCGCCTGGATCTTCTGATCTTCGCGCGCCGGCTGGCAGAATGGCGGCGCCCCCACCGAGCGACCCCCTGCATGACGCATCGCATCCGACTGCTTCCGCTGGTAATTGGCGTTTCATACGGGTTGACCGCCCACGCCCAGGACGGCGCGCCGACGGCCACGCCCGCCGAGGCCTGCTTTTCGCTGGAGAACGATGCCGCCCGCCTTGCCTGTTACGACGCTGCGCTGGGACGCAGCGCCGCCGACACCCGGCGTGCCGACGAGGAAGCCGTGGCGGCGAAAGAGGCCGAAGCGGCTGCACGCGCCAAGGCGCGGGCCGATGCACGCGCCAAGGCGCGGGCCGATGCCCGCGCCGCCGCCGAGGCGCAAGACCCCGACCTGGCGCTGAGCGAACGCACCCGCCGGCGGCTGGGGGCCTGGTTCCGTGCCGACGATCCGGGCGATGCCGATCTGATCGCCAATGCCGGCCGTGGCTCCCTGCTGGACAGCCGCTGGGAGCTGGCCAAGGACTCCAAGCTGGGCGTGTTCCAGCTGCGCGGCTACAAGCCGCTGTACCTGCTGCCGGCGTTCTGGACCAGCCGGGTCAACGAAACGCCCTCGTCCCCGAATCCCGACAACACGGTGACCGAACCGCAGGCGTTGCAGGACATCGAGGCCAAGTTCCAGCTCAGCTTCAAGACCAAGTTCGCCGAGAACGTGTTCGGCGACAACGGCGACATCTGGGGCGCGTATACCCAGAGTTCGCGCTGGCAGGTCTACAACGGCGAGGAATCGCGCCCTTTCCGCGAGACCAACTACGAGCCGGAAGTGATGCTGGTGTTCCGCAACAACTACAGCATCGCCGGCTGGAAAGGCCGCATGGCCGGCATCGGCATCAACCACCAGTCCAACGGCCGCGGCGACCCGCTCTCGCGCAGCTGGAACCGCGTCATCGCCACCATCGGCCTGGATCGCGAGAACTGGGCCTTCGTGGTGCGGCCCTGGTACCGCGTCCCCGACGGCAACGACGACGACAACCCGGACATCGAGGACTACATCGGCCGTGGCGACGCCATGCTGACCTATGCGAAAGACGGCCACGTCTTCACCGTACTGGGACGCCACTCGCTGCGCGGTGGCGACGATTCGCACGGCGCGCTGCAGGTGGACTACGGCTTTCCGATCAACCGCACGTTCCGCGGCCACGTACAGGTCTTCCATGGCTACGGCGAAAGCCTGATCGACTACAACCACAAGGCGACCTACGTGGGCCTGGGCATCTCGCTGCTGGACTGGTACTGATGGACGAGGTGACGATCTACCACAACCCCGCCTGCGGCACCTCGCGCAACACGCTGGGACTGATCCGCAATGCCGGCATCGAACCGCAGGTCATCGAATACCTGCGCACGCCACCCGATCGCGCCGCGCTGCTGTCGCTGATCGCGGCCATGGGCGTGCCCGTGCGTGACGTGGTGCGCGCGAAGGAACCGCGTTACGCGGAACTCGGCCTGGCCGACGCCGACGACGCGGCCCTCATCGACGCCATGCTGGCCCATCCGGTGCTGATCAACCGTCCCATCGTGGTCACTGCTGTGGGCACGAAGCTCTGCCGTCCGTCGGAAGCGGTGCTGGACATCCTGCCGCAGCCGCAGCGCGGCGCCTTCAGCAAGGAAGACGGCGAGCCGGTGGTGGACGCGGCCGGAAACCGCATCGCCTGACGTAAGATCGGGCGCAGGATCCGTACCGCCTGCCAAGGAAGCCGCCCATGCCGCGCCCGCGCCGTTCGTTCTTCGCCTATGCCTCCGCCATGCTGGGCCTGCTCAGCCTGATGGCGGTGGCCTGTTTCCATTTCCCGGAACTGCTGACCAGCAAGGAGTTCCGCGCGGCGTACAACGAACAGTTCGCCCGCCACCTGCTGCTGGTGGGGCTGGCGGCAGCGTTCGCCATGGGCACCTGGGCCATCCTGCGCGACCGCAACAAGCGCATCGCACTGGTCGGCGTGGGCAGCGCGACCCTGGCCGTGCTGCTGGGCGGCACCAACGTGCAGTTCGACGCCATCGGCAAGACCCCGTACTCGTTGGGGCTGGACTGGTTCGTGATTTCGCTGTTCTTCTCGGCGCTGGTATTCGTGCCGCTGGAGCACTACCTGGGCAAGCGCCGGATCTCGCCGCTGCGGCCGGGCTGGCGCACGGACGTGGCGTACTTCTTCATGAGCCATGTGCTGGTGCAGTTCATCCTGATCCTGGTGACCGCATCCACGTCCACCATCGCAGGGCTGGCCGCGTTCCCGGCCCTGAAGGACGCGATCCAGTCGCTGCCGGTCTGGGCGCAGTTCCTGATCGCGGTGTTCGTGGCCGACCTGGCGCAGGCGCTGCTGCACCGCGCCTACCACAACATTCCCTGGCTGTGGCGCTTCCACGCCGTGCACCACTCCAGCCGCGAAATGGACTGGCTGGCGGGTTCCCGCATCCATATCGTCGAGATCGTGCTGACCCGCAGCGCCGTGCTGCTGCCGCTGCTGGTGCTGGGCTTCTCCACGCCGGCAGTGAACGCCTACGTGATCCTGGTCGGGCTGCAGGCCGTGCTGGCGCACGCCAATCTCGGCATCCGCTTCGGCTGGCTGGAGTACCTGCTGGTGCTGCCGCGCTACCACCACTGGCACCACGCGCGGCACAAGGACTACCTGGACGTGAACTACGCCATCCACCTACCGCTGGTGGACATGCTGATGGGCACCTTCAAGCTGCCGCCGAAGCAGGAAGACTGGCCCGGGGAATATGGCGTGATGAAGCTGGAGACGGTGCCGCGCGGCATCCTGCGCCAGCATCTGATGCCGTTCCAGGGTGGGAAGAAGTTCGACGAATACGTGGATTGAGCGACCGCCGTGGCCGGATGTGGGAGCGACGTAAGTCGCGAGCTGTTTCCTTCGGTCTGCACAATTCCAATCATGCATCTTCGCGACTTACGTCGCTCCCACAACGTACAGCCCGCTTATGTCCAGTCCGTCAGCCCCTCGCGGGCATAGACTTCCCTGAAGCTCGGCAGCGCCTTCATGCGCTGCGCGTGGGCATGCAACACCGGCCAGCGGTCGGTCGGCCTGGGCATGTTGCGCGACCAGCGCATCAGCATGGTCAGCAGGAAGTCGGCAGCGGAGCGCTGCGCGCCCAGCAGGTAAGGGCCGTGCGCCTCCAGATGGTCCGCGACCTGCTGCCACGCGCGTTCCAGCTTGAGTCGTGCATGCAGGCGGCTGGCCTCGGCGTTCTCCGGGCCCGCGATCTCGTCCGCATAGAACCACGCGCGGTACGCAGGCATCAGCGTGTTCGCGCAGAACAGCATCCAGCGGTAGTACTGCGCGCGCTGCGTGGTCGCCACCGCAGGCGCCAGCTCCGCGCGGGGATGCGTATCGGCCAGATGCATGAGGATGGCCGCGGTCTCGGTGATCACCTGCCCGTCCATCACCAGCGTGGGCACTACGCCGGCGGGATTGAGCTTCAGGTAATCGTCGGACTTCTGGTCGCGCTTGTCGAAATCCAGTTCATGCAACTCGTGCGGGATGCCGAGTTCGATCAGCAGCCAGTGGACGACCAGGCTGGCGGTGCTGCGGGAGTAGTAGAGCGTGGTGGACATGCAGTGGCTCCTGGAGTCAAAGCCCTTCTCCCTGCGGGAGAGGGGTTGGGGGCGCCGCCTTAGCGTATCCAACCCGATTTCCAGAAACGAGCCGCAGCGAGTCGTGATGACGAACTATTGGCTGTTCGACTCAATCTGCTCGCTGCGGCTCGTTCTTCAGCATCGGCTCGCAGACACCGCCGAGGCACACCCTCATCCGCCCTACGGGCACCCCGTATCAAGTACGGGGCAAGCTCTTCTCCCGCAGGGAGAAGGGAACACCATCACGCCACCACCACCGGAATCTTCCCGATCCGCGCCTGCCATTCCTTCGGCCCGGTCTGGTGCACCGAGGTCCCCTGCGAATCGACGGCCACGGTTACCGGCATGTCCTGTACGGTGAACTCGTAGATCGCTTCCATGCCCAGGTCGGCGAAGCCGACGACCTTCGCCGCCTTGATCGCCTTGGATACCAGGTAGGCCGCGCCGCCGACCGCCATCAGGTAGGCCGACTGGTGCTTCTTGATCGCCTCGATCGCCGCCGGGCCGCGCTCGGCCTTGCCGACCATGCCCAGCAGACCCGTCTGCGCCAGCACCTGCTCGGTGAACTTGTCCATGCGGGTGGCGGTGGTCGGACCGGCCGGGCCTACGACCTCGTCGCGCACCGGATCGACCGGGCCCACGTAGTAGATGAAGCGGCCCTTCAGGTCGACCGGCAGCGGCTCGCCCTTGTTGAGCATATCGACCATGCGCTTGTGCGCGGCGTCGCGGCCGGTCAGCAGCTTGCCGTTGAGCAGCAGCACTTCGCCCGGCTTCCAGCTGGCCACGTCTTCGCGGGTCAGGGTGTCGAGGTCGACGCGACGGCCCTTGGAGGCGTCGTAGGTCAGCTCCGGCCAATCCTCCAGCGACGGCGGGTCCAGCATCACCGGACCGCTGCCGTCGAGGGTGAAGTGCGCATGGCGCGTGGCGGCGCAGTTCGGGATCATCGCCACCGGCAGGTTGGCCGCGTGGGTCGGGTAGTCCTTGACCTTGATATCGAGCACGGTGGTCAGGCCACCCAGGCCCTGCGCGCCGATGCCCAGCGCGTTGACCTTCTCGTACAGCTCCAAGCGCAGCTCCTCGGCGCGGTTCGACGGACCGCGGGCCTGCAGGTCGGTGATGTCGATCGGCTCCATCAGCGACTCCTTGGCCAGCAGCATCGCCTTCTCCGCGGTGCCGCCGATGCCGATGCCGAGCATGCCCGGCGGACACCAGCCGGCGCCCATGGTCGGCACGGTCTTCAGCACCCAGTCGACGATGGAGTCGGACGGATTGAGCATCGCGAACTTCGACTTCGCTTCGGAACCGCCGCCCTTCGCGGCGACGATCACGTCGACGGTGTTGCCCGGCACGACCTTCACGTTGACCACGCCCGGCGTATTGTCCTTCGTGTTGGTGCGCTTGCCCGCCGGATCGGCCAGCACGCTGGCGCGCAGCTTGTTGTCGGGATGGTTGTAGGCGCGGCGTACGCCTTCGTGGACCATGTCCTCCACGCCCATCGTGGCGTCGTCCCAGCGCACGTCCATGCCGATCTCGAGGAACACGGTCACGATGCCGGTGTCCTGGCAGATCGGACGGTGGCCTTCGGCGCACATGCGCGAATTGATCAGGATCTGGGCGATGGCATCCTTCGCCGCCGGCGACTCCTCGCGCTCGTAGGCGGCGGCGAGGTTCTTGATGTAGTCCACCGGGTGGTAGTAGCTGATGTACTGCAGGGCATCGGCGATGGACTGGATGAGGTCTTCTTGCTTGATCGAGGTCATGGAGCGACGGGCGGCTGCCGGTGGGGTAGCGGGCGGAAGCGCCCATTTTAGGCCAAAGTGACGGCCCGCCCGGGTGTCACGGGCGGGCGCCCTCGCCCGTCTTTGGTCGCATGAACGCCGAAAACACCTTCGAAGCCCACCGCTCCCGCCTGTTCGGGCTGTCCTATCGCCTGCTGGGCAGCCGCAGCGACGCCGAGGATGTCGTCCAGGACACCTGGCTGCGCTGGCAGCAGGCCGACAGGACCGGCATCCGCGACCCCGAAGCCTGGCTGGTCACCGCCGCCACCCGGCTGGGCATCGACCGCCTGCGCGCCGCACGGACACAGCGCGAGCACTACACCGGACCGTGGCTGCCGCCCCCCTCGGAGATCGACGAATCGCCCTCGCCAGAGCAGTCGGCCGAGGTGGCCGAACAGGTCTCGCTGGCCTTCCTGGCCGTGCTGGAGCGGCTGGGTCCGGAGGAACGCGCGGCCTTCCTGCTGAAGGAGGCCTTCGACTACGACTACGCCCAGATCGCGCCCTTGCTGGGCCAGAGCGAGGCGAACTGCCGGCAGATGGTCCACCGCGCGCGCGAACGCGTGCAGGCGGGCCGGCCGCGCTTCGATGTTCCCCGCGAGAACCATCGCCGCCTGCTCGAGCGCTTCATGCAGGCCGCGCGGCGCGGCGACCAGCCCGCGATCACCGCCCTGCTGCGCGAGGACGCGCAACTGGTCTCCGACGGCGGTGGCAAGGCCGTCGCGGTCATCCGCCCGCTGCTGGGTGCGATCCGTATCGCGCGGCTGTTCTGGGCCGCCTATCGACGACAGGATCCGGCCATCGACTGGCGCATGGGCACGGTGAACGGCGAGCCGGCGATCCTGCGCTACCGCGACGGCGTGCTGGCCGCGGTGATGGTGGCGGTGAGCGACGGCGAGCGCATCAGCGACATCTTCACCATCGCCAATCCCGACAAGTTGGGCACGGGTGTCACGGCGAAGGACGGTGGCGCGTCCTGGTAGTGAAGGTGGCCATCGTGGCCGCCATTGAGGCACTGCCATGAGCCAGAAGTTCCATCGCGTCGCCTACCCCAAGCACGTTCCCGACGCCTTCCGCGGCCTGTATGCCGCCAGCACCGCCGTCCACAACGGCGTGCTGGGTAAGGCATTCCTCGAACTCATCTTCCTGCGCGTCTCCCAGATCAACGGCTGCGCCTATTGCATGGACATGCACGGCGGTGCGCTGCGCAAGGCCGGCATGGAGCCGCGCAAGTTGGACACCCTGGCCGGCTGGCGCGACAGCCGTTTCTTCGATGCCCGCGAGGGTGCCGTACTGGCCTGGGCAGAACAGCTGACCACCCTGCCCTCGGGCGCGCCCGCCGATGCGACCTACGAGGCACTGAAGGACCACTTCGATGAGTCCGGCATCGCCGAACTGACCATGGCCGTGGCCACGATCAACGCGTGGAACCGCCTGGGCGTGGGCATGCAGCCCATCCTGCCCTGACCCGGCACGCCGCCACGCGGCACAATGGGGGCATGGAAACCCTGGTCCTCATCCTCGACCTGGTCGGCACGTTCGTGTTCGCGCTCAGCGGCGCCATGCTGGGCGTGCGGCGCCGACTGGACCTGTTCGGCGTGCTGGTGCTGTCGTTCGCCGCGGCGACGGCCGGCGGCATCACCCGTGACCTGCTGATCGGCGCCACGCCGCCGGCAGCGCTCAGCGACTGGCGCTATCCGGTCACCTCGCTGGCCGCCGGCGTGGTGACCTTCTTCCGCGCATCGCTGATCGAGAAGCTGCACCACCCGGTGCGGCTGTTCGATGCGATGGGCCTGGCCCTGTTCGCGGTCGCCGGCACGCAGAAGGCCCTGGAATACGGCATCGCGCCGCCGATGGCGGCCGCGATGGGCATGCTGACGGGCATCGGCGGAGGCATCGCCCGCGACGTGCTGCTGGCGCAGGTGCCGCTGGTGCTGCGCGCCGAGCTCTACGCCGTCGCTGCGCTGGCCGGTGCGCTGATCGTCGCCCTGGGCCACTGGCTGCAACTGCCGCCTTTGCCCTGCGCGCTGGTGGGTGCCCTGGTGTGCTTCGGCCTGCGCATGGCCGCGATCACCTTCGGCTGGCATCTGCCGGTGGCCCTGCAGTCCGGCGGCGACGGCGAGCCACCCGGTCCGTTGCAGTGACGCCCGGGCCGCCTGCGCCCAAGCGTGCGCAGGGGCCGACGAACCGTGCGGCACGCGCCGGCGCATGGGCTTAGCATGGCGGCACCTGCGTCCATCCACGTCCACCATGGCCATCGCCGCCTCACGTCCGCTCGACATGCCCCGCCAGCAGGCTTTCTGGCTGCTGCACCTGGCCGGCTGGAGCGCGTACTTTGCGCAGGGCTGCCTGTACGCGGTCGCCCACGGCAAGCCGTCGGGCTACTGGGTGGTGCCGGCCACCGCCGCCACGATGGGTGCGCTGGTCACGCTGGGGCTGCGCTTCGTGCTGCGAAGTTGCTGGAACCTGCCGCCGCGCAGACTGCTGGCGCTGATGATTCCGCTGGTACTGGCCAGTTCGGCCGCCATCGACTTCGTCACCCGCGAAGCGTTGGTCGACTTCTGCGAGACCTGCAGGCCGACCACGCGACTGGAGTTCGTCGCGTACTCGCTGGGCTACATCTACGTGGTGCTGGCGTGGGTGGGCGCCTACATGGGGATCAAGTACTACCGCCAGCTGCAGGGTGAAACCGAGCGCGCGCTCGCCGCGCGCAGCATGGCCCACCAGGCACAGCTGAAGATGCTGCGCTACCAGCTGAACCCGCACTTCCTGTTCAACACGCTCAACGCCATCTCCACGCTGATCCTGGACCGCGACAACGCCACCGCCAACCGCATGGTGCAGGGTCTGTCCTCGTTCCTGCGCCACTCGCTGGACAACGACCCGATGCAGCGGGTGACGCTGCGCCAGGAACTGGATGCGCTGACGCTGTACCTGGACATCGAGAAGATCCGCTTCGCCGAACGCCTGCGCATCGAGACCGCCATCGACGAGGACTGCTGGCGCGCCCTGTTGCCCAGCCTGCTGCTGCAGCCGCTGGTCGAGAACGCCATCAAGTACGCCGTCGCCAAACAGGTCGCCGGCGGCCTGCTGCGCATCGAGGCCGAGCGCGACGGCGAGCAGCTGGTGCTGCGCGTGATCGACGACGGCCCCGGCTGCAGCGCCATCGAAGGCGACCAGCTGCCGCCCGGCAAGGGCGTGGGCCTGCGCAACACGCGCGAACGCCTGCACGTGCTGTACGGCGACACCGGCGGGTTCTCCGTGCGCAACCGCGAGCGCGGCATCGAGGTGACGCTGCGCCTGCCGTTCGAAACCTCGCAGACCCTGGTGGACTGACGCATGGATGCCGCCGTTTCCGCACCGTTGCGCGCCATCGTCGTGGACGATGAGCCGCTGGCCCGCCGCGGCCTGGAGATCCGGCTTGCCGCCCATGCCGACGTGCAGATCGTCGGTTATTACGGCGACGGCGCTTCGGCCATCGGCGGGCTGCGCGAGCATCGCCCGGACCTGATGTTCCTGGACGTGCAGATGCCGGGCATGGATGGCTTCCAGACGCTGCGGGCGATCCCGGCCAACGAGATGCCGCTGGTGGTGTTCGTCACCGCCTACGACCACTACGCGATCCGCGCATTCGAAGCCTCGGCCACCGATTACCTGCTGAAGCCGGTGGAGGACTCCCGCCTGGCGCAGGCACTGGCACGGGTCCGCCAGGCACGCGCCCAGCGCGAGGCCAGCGGCCATTGCGCGCATCTGCTCGGCCTGCTGGGCGAACTCAGCGGCCGCCCGCCGCTGGACCTGGACGAAGCGCTCAAACCCGACGCCCTGGACCTGCTGCGCCGCGAGGAGAAGCTCGCCGTGCGCGATGGCGGCCGTACCGTGCGCGTGGACCTGCACAGCATCCGCTGGATCGACGCGGCCGGCGACTACATGTGCATCCACACCGATGGCGATGGGCCGAACGGCAATACCCTGGTCCTGCGCGCCACCATGCGCGAGCTCGAGAAGCAGCTGGACCCGCAGCGCTTCCCGCGCATCCACCGCTCCACCATCGTCAACGCGCGCCGCGTGGTGGAGATGCGCCCGCACACCAACGGCGAAAGCTTCCTGCGCCTGGACTGCGGCCAGGAACTGAAGCTGTCGCGCAGCCATCGCGACAAGCTGGCGGTGTTGCTGTAGGCGGGGTCATCCGTTGTAGGAGCGACGTAAGTCGCGACCACAGGCCCCGGATTCCGTTGGATCTCACGCGCGAGGCAGATCCGTGCCCACGTCTGCTCCCGTGTCGTGCGCTTCACCCTTCCCCTGATATTCACCGCGCACGGTCGCGACTTACGTCGCTCCTACAAAGACGCCAGTTGCGGGCAACATCCATTTTCCACCTTCGCTTCAACGCACCGCATCCACCACTCGCCGCAACGCCGCACCACGCATGACTTCCGGGCCATAACGCCGCTTGCTGTTGCGCGCATCGTGCGCACCGCCGACCACCACGCGGACCTGCACGATGAAACTCACCGAGGCCTCCCTGCGCAATCCGGCCGCCGTCGCGGTCGTGGTTGCGATGGTCTGCGCGTTCGGCCTGATGAGCCTGGGCAAGCTGCCGCTGCAGCTGTTTCCCGACATCGAACGTCCGCAGATGTCCATCCAGACCGGCTGGCGCGCCGCCTCGCCGCAGGAGATGGAGTCGGAGATCGTCGAGCCGATCGAAACGGTGATGCAGGGCCTGCCCGGACTGGAGGAAATGGCCTCCAACGTCAATGCCGGCAACAGCTTCATCAACCTGACCTTCGCCGTCGGCAGCGACATGGACGCGATGCTGGTGGAAGTGCTGTCGCGGATGAACCGCCTGCAGCCGCTGCCGCGCGACGCCACGCCGCCGGTCGTGCAGGCCGGCGCGGACAACGCCAACAACTCGCTGACCTACTTCTTCGTGCAGAAGCTGCCCGGCACGCGCGGCGACATCCTCGACTACCGGCAGTTCATCGAGGACCGCATCGTGCCGCGATTGACCTCGGTCGACGGCGTGGCCGGCGTGGACATCAATGGCGGTGCAGCGGAGGAGCTGACCATCACCCTGGACCTGGCGCGCGCCGCGGCGCTCGGCATCCAGATCCCGGAAGTCGCGGCCGTGGCCGCGCGCGCCACCGACGTGTCCGGCGGGGTGGTCGAAGCCGGCCGCCGCGAGTACGTGCTGCGCTTCGCAGGGCGCTACTCACCCGACGTGCTTGGCAACCTGATCCTCGCCTGGCGCGATGGCCGCCCGGTACGACTGGCCGATGTCGCCACCGTCGAGGTCAAACGGCCCGAACAGCGCTTCTTCGCTTACCAGAACGGCAATCCCGCCATCGGCCTGCGCATCCTGCGCGAGAGCGGCGCCAACGTGCTGGACACGCTGGACGAGGTGAAGCGCGTCGTCGCCGACGTGCGCGAGCAGGAACTCAACCCGCTGGGCCTGGACATCGCCCAGAGTTTCGATGCCTCGGTCTTCATCAATCGCGCGCTGGGCCTGCTGTCCGGCAGTCTCACCGTTGGCGTGCTGCTGGCCGTGGGCTGCCTGTGGTGGTTCCTGCGCGATGTGCGCGCCACCGCGCTGATTGCCTGCGCCATTCCCATTTCGCTGCTGGCCACCTTCATCGTGCTGCAGCTGACCGGACGCAGCCTCAACGTCATCTCACTGGCCGGACTGGCATTCGCCGTAGGCATGGTGATGGATGCCGCGGTGGTGGTGGCCGAGAACATCGTGCGCCTGCGCGAGCAGGGCCTGCCGGCAGCGCGCGCCGCGCTGGAGGGCACGCGTCAGGTCGGCGGCGCGCTGGTCGCTTCCACGCTGACGACGGTGGCGGTGTTCCTGCCGGTGATCTTCATGGAGGACGTGGAAGGCCAGCTCTTCGCCGATCTCGCCCTGACCATTTCCATCGCGGTGGGCATCTCGCTGCTGATCGCCGTCACGGTGTTGCCCGCAGCGGCCGGGAGTTGGCTGCGCACGCGCCCCGGCGAGGAGCGCCAGCACCGGTTCTGGTCGCGCCTCAGCGACTGGGCACTGAAGACCACCGAAGGCCGTACGCGCCAGCTCGGCTGGGTCGGCGCGCTCGTCCTCGCGCCCGCCCTGCTCGCGGCCGTGCTGATGCCGCAGATCGACTACCTGCCGCCGGTGAAGCGCGCGGCCGTCGACGCCTTCTTCAACTTCCCGCCCGGCATGAGCCCGGAGCGGGTGAACCGCGAAATCGCCCCGGTCCTGCTGGAGCGCATGCGCCCCTACATGGACGGCGAGAAAGGTCCGCAGCTGAGCAACTGGTACCTCAACCTGTGGCCGGGCGGCGGTACGCTGGGCGCGCGCGTGGTGGACCCGGACGACATCGGCGAACTGGAGCGCATCGTGCGCGACGAGATCGTGGTCGGCTTCCCGGACACGCGCGCCTTCGCCGGCGAAGGCGAGCTGTTCGGCAGCTTCGGCGGCTCCGCGCGCGCCATCGCCATCCACCTGCAGCACAGCGATGGCGATGCGCTGGCGCGCGCCGCGGAGGCGGGCCGCAAGGCGCTTTCGGACCGTTTCGCCGGTGCCAACGTGCAGGCCTGGCCCAGCGCCGACGGCGGCACGCCGGAACTGCGCGTCAATCCCGACGACCGTCGCCTGGCCGAAATCGGCTGGCGGCGCCCGGAGCTCGGCACCGTGGTACGCACGCTGGGCGACGGGCAATGGCTGGGCGAGCATTTCGATGGCGACCGGCGCCTGGCGATCATCCTGCGCAGCAACGGCGAGGACGACATCGCGCGCCTGGGTGCTGCCCCGCTGGCCACGCCGCAGGGCGGCGTGCTGAGCCTGGCCGACCTGGCACAGGTGGACACCGTGCTGGCGCCGAACCAGCTGCGCCGCATCGACCGTCGCCGCACCGTCACCCTCACCGTCGATCCGCCGGACGCGATGTCGCTGGAAGAAGCGCTGGACATCGTCAACGACGAGATCGTGCCCAGCCTGCGTGACGCGCTGCCGCCCGACGCCGCCATCCGCATTTCCGGCAGCGCCGACCGGCTGGGCGAAGTGGTGCGCAGCATGGGCCTCAACTTCGTGATGGCGCTGGTGGTGCTGTTCATGCTGATGGCCGCGATGTTCCGCTCGCTGCGCGACAGCGCCTTCGTCATGGCCACGCTGCCGATGGCGGTGCTGGGCGGCGTGGCAGGCCTGCGCGCGCTGGACCTGGCGGCCGGTCAGACGCTGGACCTGCTGTCGATGATCGGCTTCATCATGCTGCTGGGCATGGTGATCAACAACGCGATCCTGCTGGTCGCGCAGACGCGCGAAGCGCAGGCCGAAGGCGCCTCGTTGGACGACGCCCTGAAGCAGGCCCTGCAACAGCGCCTGCGCCCGATCCTGATCGCCGCGCTCACCGGCGTGCTGGGCGCGTTGCCGATGGCCATCAATCCCGGCCCCGGCGCGGTGATCTATCGCGGCCTGGCCGCCGTGTCGGTGGGCGGCGTGGCACTGAGCCTGCTGTTCACCGTGGTGCTGGTGCCGGCACTGCTGCGCCTGGCCGCTCGCCGCACATCCCCCGTCGCCGTGTCGTCGATGCACAGCGCACTGCCCCCCCACCCCGTTGCCTGACCCCTGCTCCGGAGAACGACATGCCCCTGCTGCACAAATCCCTCATCGCCCTCGCGCTGGCCGGCATCCTCGCCCTGCCCCTGCTCCGCCTGGATGCCGATGCCAGTGCACCCGCCGCCGAGGCGCCGCCCGCCATGGTCAGCGTCGCCCCGGCGGTGCGTACCGACTTCGCGCCACGCCACTGGGCGCCCGGCAGCATCATCAGCCGCCGGGACGCGCGCGTGGCCAGCGAGCTGGAAGGGCGCGTGCTGCAGGTCGCCGAAGTCGGCCAGCACGTACGCGCCGGACAGGCGCTGGCGGTGCTGGACGACACCGCGCTGCGCCTGCGCGAACGCGAGAGCGAGGCGGAGCTGGCCCGCATCCAGGCCCAGCTGGACCTCGCGGTGCGGCAGGAACAACGCTACGCACAACTGGCGGCCCAGCAGAACATCGCGCGCTCCCAGTACGAGCAGTTGCGGGCCGAACGCGACATGCTGGCGCAGGACCAGGCCCGCGCGCGGGCCCAGCTGGCCCAGATCCGGCACCAGCGCACGCAGATGGTGGTGCGCGCACCCTTCGACGGCATCGTGGCCGAACGCCACACGCAGCAAGGCGAGTACCTGGTGACCGGCGCATCGGTGGCGCGGCTGGTGGACACGGCAGCACCCGAGGTGCGCGTGCGTGCGCCCGTGGAACTCGCACGTCATCTGGGCCAGGGCACGACGGTACGCGTGCGCAGCGCCGACGGCGAGCGCGACTACCCCGTCAGTGCGCTGGTACCCGTGGGCGACGAGGCATCGCGGCAGCTGGAACTGCGCATCGTCCTGGACGACCTGCAGGCACCGGTGGGCACGGCCGTGGACGTGGGCCTGCCCAGCGCGGAGGCCCGCAGCGTCGTGGCGGTACCGCGCGATGCGGTGATCCTGCGCCGCGAGGGCGACTTCGTGCTGCGCGTGGACCCTGCCGGCAAGGCCGAAAGGCTGGCGGTGAAGACCGGCGCCGCCGTGGACGATCTGGTCGAAGTCAGTGGCGACGTACGCGCCGGCGACCGCCTGATCGTGCGCGGCGGCGAACGCGTCGAACCGGGCCAGGCGGTGTCCGTGCAGCCGCTGGCGGTCGCGCTCGCCGCGCGCTGACGCGAGCGTCAGCGCTCGATGCTGCGGGGTCCGCGGGCGCTGCGGGGACGTTGCGGCGCTCGCCCCTCATCGGCAACGCGCAGTACGGGAATCGTGGCCGCAGGCAGGGCGGACTCGGCACGTCCGGGAATGAGCGGCTGCGAGCCGTTCATGCGAACGAGGAAGCGCGCAGGATCCAGGAGCTTCGCCGCATCGACGCAATCCAGGAACGGATAGTGTCTCCCCGTGGCCGGGTCCGTCAGTCGCGACGGCGAAAGCTGCAGCACCGCCATGCGTTGTGCGGGCGTGGCCAGCGGTGCCGCCTGATGCAGGGCCGCTGCGCACGCGGCGACCATCGGCGCGGCCTGCGAGGTGCCGCCGTAGGACGAGATGCCACCGTTCAGGCCGGCCGACCGGACGAACGCACCCGCGGCGAACAGCGCCGTCGTCGTGCTCCGGTTGCTGAAGCAGGTCGGTTGCCGCGGCGACCGCGATGCCTCCGTGCAGCCCAGGAAGGTGGTCGACTCCGCGGTCATGTCCCAGGTCGCCGCCACCCCGAGCACGTTGCTCAGGCACGCCGGTGCCGCCATCCGTTGCAGGTCGCCCTGGTTGCCGCTGGATGCCACCACCACGGTACCTTGCGCGTTCAAGGTATCGACGGCGCTCTTCAACGCGGTGAGATACGACGCCGAGGCATCGCAGGCCCCCGCGAACAGGTCCCAGGTGCCCAGACTGAGGTTGACCACGTCGGTATCGGGGTGTTGCGTCGCGATCCAGTCCAGTGCGGCGACCACGTCCGACGTGCAGCAGAAGCCATTGCCGCCATCCATCACCTTGATGGCGACCAGCTGCGCCGCCGGCAACGCACCGCGCGGCGCGACATGGCCGGCGCCCACCATGATGCCGCCGACGTTGGTGCCATGGCCATGATCGTCTTCCGCCGCGCCCGCACCGGATTGGGTGGCCTGCCCGTTCGGACAACATCCGCCGCTGCCGGAAATGTGCGAGCAGAAGCATTGCTGGCCCACGACACGCGGCGCCAGGTCGGGGTGATCCGTGTCAACGCCGGTATCGACGACGGCGACCTTGATGCCGTTGCCGTCCAGGCCGACACCCTGCAGCAGGTCCACCCGGTTGAGCACGGCGCTTTCGTCCGCCGCGACGGCGCCACCGGTGCCGCCACGGTCCACGTCCACCTTGCGCACCCACACGTTGCTTTCCAGGCGCGCGAGCGTGGGCGCGTCGGCCTCGATGACCAGCGCGGGCACGCGCGCGAAGCGCCGATGCAGCGTGTATCCCGCGGCCGGCAACACGCCGAGCACCGCATCGCCCTGGCGGCGCAGGCGCTCCTCCTTCGCGACCGTCATGTGGCGCAGCGTACCCGGCGCGTTGCGTTCGACGTCCTCCAGCAGCACCACGACGCGCGCACGGCCCTGCTGCTGCGCCACCTGCTTCGCCTGCAGCGATACCTTGTCCATGGCCAGCGCCGGCATGCCCGCAAGCAGCAGGCACACCATCACGACGAGCTTTTTCATCTCGACCCCCTGTGAGTTGGGCTAGATTACCCGCATCGCGGCACAGCCGCCGCTGCCCCTTCCGTCCACGATGCCGTCTCCGCGCACTGCCCGAGCCACCGGACCCAACCTGCGCGAGCGCTTCGATGCGATGCGCAACCTGGCGCCGTTTCTGCGCCAGATCTGGCAGACCAGCCGCACGCTGACCGTCGCCAGCCTGGGCCTGCGGGTGGTGCGCGCGCTCATGCCGGTGGCCACGCTGTACATCGGCAAGCTGATCATCGACGAAGCCATCCGGCTGGTCGGGCTGGGGCTGGACTTCGGCTCGCTGGGCGATGCCTGGCGCAGCGGGCAACTCGACACGCTGCTGGGCCTGCTGGCGCTGGAATTCGCCCTGGCCATCGTGTCCGACCTGCTGGGGCGGCTGGTGAGCTACGCCGATGCCCTGCTCTCCGAGCTGTTCACCAACGCCACCAGCATCCGCCTGATGGAACATGCGGCTCAGCTGGACCTGGAGGACTTCGAAGACCCCGACCTGCAGGACAAGCTGGACCGCGCGCGCCGGCAGACGATGGGGCGCATGAACCTGATGAGCCAGCTGTTCGGCCAGGTACAGGACGCCATCACCGTGGTCAGCTTCGCCGCCGGCCTGCTGGTGTATGCGCCCTGGCTGATCGCGCTGCTGGCGCTGGCGCTGGTGCCGGCCTTCATCGGCGAGGCCCATTTCAATGCGCTCGGCTATTCGCTGAATTTCCAGTGGACGCCCGAACGGCGCCAGCTGGAGTACCTGCGCCAGATGGGCGCCAGCGTGGAAACGGCGAAGGAGGTGAAGATCTTCAACCTCCATCGTTTCCTGATCGACCGCTACCGCACGCTGGCGGAGAAGTTCTTCCTTGCAAACCGCGCGTTGGCGCGGCGACGCGCGTTCTGGGGCGCGCTGCTGGCGGCGCTGGGCACGCTGGGTTACTACGTGGCGTACGGCTACATCGCCTGGCGCACGGTGCGTGGCGACTTCAGCATCGGCGACCTGACCTTCCTGGCCGGCAGCTTCCTGCGCCTGCGCCAATTGCTCGAAGGCCTGTTGATCGGCTTCTCCCAGGTGGCCGGTCAGGCGCTGTACCTGGACGACCTGTTCTCGTTCTTCGAGATCGAACCGGAGATCGCCTCGCCCGCGGATCCGGTGCCCGTCCCGCGACCGATCACCCGCGGCTTCGTGTTCGAGAACGTCGGCTTCCGCTATCCCGATGCCGAACGCTGGGCGGTGCGGCACCTGGACTTCGAACTGCGCGCCGGCGAGGTGCTGGCGCTGGTGGGCGAGAACGGCGCCGGCAAGACCACGCTGGTGAAACTGCTGGCGCGCCTGTACGACCCGGACGAAGGCCGCATCCTGCTGGACGGTCGCGACCTGCGCGAGTACGACATCGACGACCTGCGCGCGAACATCGGCGTGATCTTCCAGGACTTCGTCCGCTACCACCTGACCGCGGGCGAGAACATCGGCGTCGGCCGGATCGAGGCCATGCACGACCAGGACCGCATCCGCGCCGCCGCCGCGCGCGCCATGGCCGACGAGGTCATCGAAAGCCTGCCGCGCGGCTACGACCAGATGGTGGGTCGCCGCTTCAAGAACAGCGTGGACCTCTCCGGCGGCCAATGGCAGAAGATCGCCATCGCCCGCGCCTACATGCGCGACGCGCAGGTGATGATCCTGGACGAACCCACCGCTGCGCTGGATGCGCGCTCGGAGTTCGAGGTCTTCCAACGCTTCAAGGAATTGTCGGACAATCGGACCGCCGTGCTGATCTCGCACCGCTTCTCGAGCGTGCGCATGGCCGACCGCATCCTGGTGCTCGACGAAGGCCGCCTGGAAGCGAGCGGCACGCACGAGCAGCTCATGGCCCAGGGTGGCCGTTATGCCGAACTGTTCGAACTGCAGGCCGCCGGCTACCGCTGACATTCCCCCCACAGGAGACACGACGTTGCGCCACGTTCACTATCGACTCGCCACCGCCCTCCTCCTCGCGCTGCCGCTGGCCGCGTGCAATTCTTCCGCCAAGAGCGACGCCGACGCCAAGACACCCGCGGCGGCACAGGCCGCGCCCGCCCGTCAGCCGGCGCAGACGCTGACCAGCGCCAAGGGTCAGATCCGCGTCACCCAGGTGGCCCGCGGTTTGGCCCATCCGTGGTCGCTGGCGTTCCTGCCCGACGGCAGCATGCTGGTCACCGAACGCGGCGGCGCGCTGCGCCGTGTCGGCACCGACGGCGCCGTATCCGCCCCCATCACCGGCGTGCCGAAGGTGTTCGCCACCGGCCAGGGCGGCCTGCTCGACGTGGTACTGGCCCCGGATTTCGCCACCACCCAGCGCATCTACCTCAGCTACGCCGAGCCCGGCGACAACGGTACCGCCGGCACCGCGGTCGCCTACGGCACGCTGGCCGGCAACGCGCTCACCGACGTCAAGGTCATCTACCGCCAGGAACCGAAGGTCGACGGTCCCAACCACTTCGGCTCGCGCCTGGTCTTCGACGGCAAGGGCCATCTGTTCATCAGCCAAGGCGAGCGCAACAAGCGCGCGATGTCGCAGGAACTCGACAAGCTGCAGGGCAAGCTGGTGCGCCTGAACCTCGACGGCAGCGTGCCGCAGGACAACCCCTTCGTCGGCAAGGCTGGCGCGCGTCCGGAGATCTGGAGCTACGGCCACCGCAACATGCAGGGCATGGCGCTGGACCCGCGCACCGGCACGCTGTGGCAGAGCGAGCACGGCCCGCGCGGCGGCGACGAGATCAACCTGCCCCAGGCCGGAAAGAACTATGGCTGGCCCGTCATCACCCACGGCATCAACTACTCCGGCCAGCCCATCCCCGAGGCCGAGGGCAAGGCGAAGGACGGCATGGAACAGCCCTTCCACGTGTGGGAGAAGTCGCCGGGCGTATCGGGCATGGCGTTCTACACCGGGCGCCCCGAAAGTCCCTGGAACGACAGCGTGTTCCTGGGCTCGCTGGCCGAACGCAACCTGATCCGCCTGACCCTGCAGGGCGACACCGTGCTCGGCGAGGAGCGTCTGCTCAACGAGATCGGCGAGCGCGTCCGCGACGTGCGCGTCGGTCCGGACGGCAACGTCTACGTGGTCACCGATGAGGAAGACGGCAAGCTCCTGCGAATCGAACCGCCGAAGGCCCCGTGATCATGCCCATGCGTACCGTCACCTTCGCCACGCTCCTGCTGGCGGCCAGCACCGCGCTTTCCGCCCACGCGCAGTCGACCATGGACTATGCACAGGCCAAGCAGCGCGCCGACGCGGACGAAGCGTCGCTGCATGCCCTGACCTCACGGGCGATGCGCGACGCCCAGGCTCGCGTGCTGGACGACGCCATCGCCCGCTGCGCCGCTCCGGACGCCGACACCTCGCCGTTCGTGGTGGTGGCGGAGCTGGATGCCACCGGCAAGGTGGTGCGTACGTGGCGCGATGGCGGCACGGCCCTGGCGACCTGCGTACAGGCGCAGATCGCCGGCAGGACGCTGCCCGCGCCGCCACGCGCGCCGTTTCTCACCTCGTTCGAACTGAGCTTCACGCCATGAGCGACGGCACCGACATCAACGCCCTGCTGCGGGCCCGCCTGCCCACGGGTGTACCGCTGCAGATTCCGCCGCCCTGCCTGACCGACATGCAGGGCGAGCCGGTCGCGTATGTGGAAGGCGAGTCGCTGGCGATGCGGTTCCCGGTGCTGGCGCGCTACCAGAATCCGATCGGGCACATGCAGGGCGGTTTCATCGTGGCGGCGCTGGACAATACGCTGGGCCCGTTCTCGTACCTGATCGCGCCGCCCAGCGTGACGACCTCGCTCAACACGCAGTACCTGCGCCCGGTGACGCCGGAGATGCCGCACATCATCTGTCATGCACGCTTGGTCGAACGCACGCGCACGCAGTTGTTCCTCGCCGGCGAGGTCCGCGACGACGCTGGTCGGGTGCTGGTGATGTGCCAGGCGGTGTGCCAGATCCTGCCGCAGAAGGCGGGCTGAGCACTCCTGAGCCCCTCTCCCTGCGGGAGAGGGGTTGGGGTGAGGGGCAACGAAGACGACACCCCTGATGTGCCGCGATTCGACAACAATCGCCGCGAGCGCGATATGCACGCGCGACCATGAGCCTGTTGGTCTTATGAGTTTGCTGGGAAGTAGTCGTGGGTTTGGCATGGTGCCGCTCGCCGCGGGGGCCTCCTTGACCAGCCATTCGGCTGTTGAAGAGCGCTTCTTTGCTTGTGCAAAGAAAGGAGCAAAGAAACACACCCCAGGCGGCACGCCCTGCACTGCGCGCAGGGTCCGCGAGCGGTCCGGGAATTTTCGTAAGGCACATCCCTGTGCCATACGAAAGCGCCGTCATCCATGACGGCGCCCTTCGGGTTTTACCCGGCCCACTCGCCGCGCCTCATGGGGACCCCGAAGAGCCAGGGCAACGGCGCGCACGCCGGATCTGTCCGTGCGAGCTTTTGGGGCCCCTTAGGTCCGGCAGTCACGGCGGGTAAAACCCCGCACGGGCGGCGCACAGGACGTGCGCCGTTCTCGGCCGGGGCAGGAGCCCCGTCCGAAAATTCCCGCCGGGACTGCGTACCCGCCGCGCAGCGGCGGGCGGACCGCCGGGGTGTGCTTTCTTTTGCCTACTTTTCTTTGCACAAGCAAAGAAAAGTAGGGCCCCGCGGCGAGCGCGCCATGCCTGCACACTGAAAGAACCTTCCCGTCAGGCCAGCACGTCCCAAACGACTATGGACACGCCCAAGGTCCGCACAGGTAACGGACTCCGTTGCCCCTCACCCCAACCCCTCTCTCCCACAGGGACTTCCTTCGGTCGCCGCAGGGAGAGGGGCTTCGACCCGCGGAGACGTTGCGCTCAGCGCAACTCGAACCGGTCCGCATCCAGCATCGCCGGGAACTTCTCCCGATGCGCCACCAGCGCTTCCGCCGAAATCGTCGACGTCACCACCCCCTCGCCCGCCGGCAACTCCACCACCGGCTGCCCCAGGAAATCGATCACCGCACTGTCGCCGCAGTAGACGTGCCCATTGCCATCCGTGCCTGCGCGGTTCACCGCCGCCACGTAGCAGAGATTCTCGATCGCACGCGCCCGCAGCAACGTCTTCCATGCATATGCGCGCGGCGCCGGCCAGTTCGCGACGAACAGCTGCAGGTCGAAATCGAGTTGCCCCGCACGCTCCACGTCGTAGCGGTTGCGCGCGAACACCGGAAAGCGCAGGTCGTAGCAGACCAGCGGATTGATCCGCCAACCCTTCCATTCCAGCGTCAACCGGTTGCTGCCCGCGGCATAGCGCTTGTGCTCGTTGGCGTAGCGGAACAGATGACGCTTGTCGTAATACTGCAGTTCGCCATCGGGCGTGGCGAACAGCAGGCGGTTGAACACGCCCTCGTCCGTACGCAGCTGCACGCTGCCGGTCACCGCCGCGCCGAGCGTTGCCGCCTGTTCGCGGATCCATGCCACCGTGGCGCCGTCCATGCCCTCGGCCTGGTCGATGGCCTCGTTGCTGAATCCGCTGGTGAACGTCTCCGGCAAGATCACCAGATCGGTCTGCCCGGCCAGCGGCGCGATCAGGCCGCCGTAGTAGTCGCGGTTGCCCGCCGGGTCGTGCCAGCGCGTCTCGCCCTGGACGAGGGAAATGCGGAGGTCCTGCATGGGTTCTGTCTCCAGGCCGTCATCAGCATGACGACGATGGCAATGATTCAAACGTCATCCCCGCGCAAGCCGGGATCCATGTGCTTTTGCGCGTTCCAACCAACAACGAAGCAAAAACCCAATGGGTCCCAGCCTATGCTGGGACGACGATCAGAGTGTCTTCAACCGCGCGATCGCCGCATCCAGCGTCGCCTCGTTCTTGGCGAAACACAGCCGCGCCAGGCGCTGGCCGGCCGGCGGTGTTTCGTAGAACGGCGACAGCGGGATTGCGGTCACGCCATGCTCGACGGTCAGCCACTTCACGAACTCGGCATCGGGCAGGTCGCTGACCGCCGAATAGTCGACCAGCTGGAAGTAGCCACCCGGCACCGGCAGCGGCTTGAACTTCGTGCCCAGCAACTGCTCGCGGAAGCGGTCGCGCTTCTCCTGATAGAACGCGCCCAGCTGTTCGTAGTGCTCCGGTTCCTGCCGGATCATCGCGGCGAACGCGTGCTGGGCCGGTGCGAACGTACAGAACACGTTGTACTGGTGCACCTTGCGGAACTCCGCGCTAAGCGCCGGCGGCGCGATGGCGTAGCCGATCTTCCAGCCGGTGCAGTGGTAGGTCTTGCCGAAGCTGGAGACCACGAACGCGCGCGCGGCCAGTTCCGGATAGCGCAGGATGGATTCGTGCCGGCGGCCGTCGAACACGATGTGCTCGTACACCTCGTCGGAGATCAGGTAGATGCCGGCGCCTTCCAGCAGTGCGGCCAGCGCGCGGATGTCGGCTTGGTCGAACATCGCGCCGGAGGGGTTGTGCGGGCTGTTGACGATCAGCAGGCGCGTCTTCGGGGTGACGGCCGCGCGCACGCGGTCCCAGTCCACCGCGAAGGTCTGCGGATCCAGCGGCACGTGCACGGCGCGCGCGCCGGCCAGGTCGATGGCCGGTTCGTAGCTGTCGTAGGCCGGGTCCAGCACGATGACCTCTTCGCCCGGGCGCACCACTGCGTGGATCGCGTTGAACAGCGCCTCGGTGGCGCCGCTGGTCACGGTGATCTCGGTGTCGGGGTCCACCTCGCGGCCATAGCAGCGCAGCACCTTCTCGGCGATGGCCTGGCGCAGCGGTGCCACCCCCGTCATCGGCGCGTACTGGTTATGGCCGGCGCGCATGGCGCGGTCCAGTTCGTCCACCAGGCGCTGCGGCACCGCGAAATCCGGAAAGCCCTGCCCCAGGTTGACCGCGCCGTGCTCGGCGGCGAGCTGCGACATCACGGTGAAGATGGTGGTGCCCACCTTGGGCAGCTTGGTCTGCGGCTGGAACATCCCGGTTCAGGTACTCGGCGGAGGGGAGCACGGAGTGTACGCGCTCGGCGTTACGCGCGATGATGCGGCCATGGCCGAACACAGCGTTCCTGCCGACGGCGCCGCGAGCGGGGACGTGCCCGAATCCGAGCGCGCGCGGCTGGCCGCCGCCTGGGCCGCGGCGCACTACTTCGTCACCCTCGGCCGCAAGGAATGGCTGTTCTGCACGGGCCTGACCGCGCCGGAGATCGAGCGCCAGGTCATGGCCGACCGCTATCTGTTCATCACCGCCTGGAATCCGCCGCCGGGCGAAACCCCGCGCGCCGACAACGATGCCGCCCAGGCCCGGCTGGAGGCGCGCGTGCAGGCGCTGGGACTGTCGCTGCATCCGGCACTGGGCTGCGACAACCGCGGCGGCATGGTCGAGTACGGTTGTCTGGTCCTGGACGCCACCCTGGCGCAGGCCGACGCCCTGGCACGGGAGTTCGGCCAGGGCGGCACGCTCTGCTGGAGCACGGGCGAACCCGTCCGCTTGCGGATGATGTGGCCTCGCCCGTCCGGGGCCGGCGACGATCCGTATACCGATTGGGTGGGCTGACGTGGCGACGCGGCCGGGGGCGCGACCGTCTGTCGCAGGCGGCCGGATCGGCGGCACAGTTTAGAATGGGCGGCTGAGCCCTCAGGACACCCCAGCCTCCCCTCCGGGAACGCCCGATCCGATGACCGACGCCGCTCCCTCCCATCCGCCGTTGCTGGCCGCCCGTGGCCTGACGTTCTCGCGCAACGACGAGCCGGTGTTCGGGCCGCTGGAGTTCGCCGTGGACGCGGGCGAGGCGCTGCTGGTGCAGGGCGGCAACGGCGTGGGCAAGACCACGCTGCTGCGCGTGCTGGCCGGGCTGCTGCGCGCCGATGCCGGCCAGATCGACATCGACGGACAACCCGCCGGCCCGTCCCGCCGGGCGCATGCGATGGCCTATCTGGGCCACCTGCCAGCGCTGAAAGCCGACCTGAGCGCGCTGGAGAACCTCCACTTCCTCTGCGGCCTGCATGGCCGACGCGCCCGGCAGATGCCCGGCAACGCGCTGGCCATGGTCGGCCTGGCCGGCTACGAGGATGCGCTGGCGCGGCAGCTATCCGCCGGGCAGAAGAAGCGCCTCTCGCTGGCCCGCCTGTGGCTGTCGCCCTTGCCGCTGTGGCTGCTGGACGAGCCCTACGCCAACCTGGACCTGGACGGCATCACCCTGGTGAACCGGATGATCTCGGCGCACCTGCGCGAGGGCGGTGCCGCGCTGGTCACCACCCATGGCGCGTATGCCGCCCCGCCGGTGCAGACGCGGATGCTGGTGATGGAGAAGGTCGCCGCATGAAGGGGAATGTGTTGCGTCGAAGCGGGAACGGGGAACAGGGAACAGGGAATGGCTGTTTCCCGGCGACCGAACATGCCCGATGCTCCGGGGAGTCCTCATTCCCTGTTCCCCGTTCCTCGTGCCCGCACGTGCGGCTCCCCACCCCATGACCGCCGCCCCCTCCCTCCTCCAGACCGCCCGTGCGCTGATCGTGCGCGACGTGCAGTTGCTGTGGCGCCGCCGTGGCGATGCGCTGCAACCGGCGCTGTTCGCGCTGCTGGTCGTCGTGCTGTTCGCCCTCGGCCTCGGCACCTCGCCGCAGGCCTTGTCGAAGGTCGCGCCCGCCGTGCTGTGGGTCGCCGTGCTGCTGGCCGGCCTGCTGTCGCTGGACACGCTGTTCCGCGGCGATGCCGAGGACGGCTCGCTGGAGCAGTGGATCCTGGCCCCGGTGCCGCTGGCCTGGCTGGTGCTGGTGCGCGTGCTGATCCACTGGGCCACCACCGCCCTGCCGCTGGTGCTGGCGGCGCCGCTGCTGGGCGAGATGCTGCACCTGCCGCGCAGCGAGCTGCCGATGCTGCTGGCCACGCTGGCGCTGGGCACGCCGCTGCTGAGCCTGCTGGGCGCGGTGGTCGCCGCCCTGACGGTCGGCATGAGGCGCTCTGGTATCCTTGTGGCCCTGCTGGCGCTGCCGCTTTACGTGCCCGTGCTGGTGTTCGGCGCCGGCGCGGTGGCCGCCAGCGCGCAAGGGCTGGATGCCTCCGGCGCCCTCCTCTGGCTGGCCGCCGGCCTGCTGCTGTCGCTGCTGCTCGCCCCGCTGGCCGCCGCCGCGGCGATCCGCATCGCCCTGACCTGAAGACCGACGCTGCGCATGAATCCACTCGTCCGCTGGTTCCACCAACTCGGTTCGCCCCCCTACTTCGACCGCTTCGCGGCGCGCTGGACGCCGTGGTGCTATCTGGCCGCGATCGTGCTGCTGGGCCTGGGCCTGTGGCAGGCGCTGTTCGTGGCCCCGGCCGACTACCAGCAGGGCGACAGCTTCCGCATTCTCTACATCCACGTGCCCAGCGCGTGGATGAGCATGTTCGTGTTCGGCCTGATGGCGTTCTATGCGGCCATCGCGCTGGTCTGGCGAATCAAGCTGTGCGAAATCCTGGCGATGGCCTGCGCGCCCACCGGCGCGGCGTTCACCGTCATCACGCTGGCCACCGGCAGCATCTGGGGCAAGCCCATGTGGGGCACGTGGTGGGACTGGGACCCGCGCCTGACCACCGAGCTGCTCCTGCTGTTCCTGTACCTGGGCGTGATGGGCCTGTACGGCGCCATCGACGACCGCCGCAACGCCGCGCGCGCAGCCGGCCTGCTGGCCATCGTCGGCGTGGCGCTGCTGCCGGTGATCCGCTACTCGGTGGTGTGGTGGAACTCGCTGCACCAGGGCCAGACCATCCGCGTGTTCGGCGAGTCCAGCATGGACAGCAGCATGACGCTTCCGCTGGTACTGATGGTGATCGCGACGAAGTTCTGGTTCGCGGGCTCGCTGCTGGCGCGTGCGCGCGCCGACAACCTGCGCCGCGAGGCCGGCAAGGACTGGGTGGCGAAGCTCGCCGCCGCCAAGGGAGCCGCGCCGTGACCTACCTGGAATACGTCATCGGCGCCTACGCCGTGTTCGCCCTGGTGCTGGCGTGGGATTTCCTCGCCCCGCGCCTGCAGGTGCGGCGCGAACTGCGCGCCGCCCGCCTGCGCGCCGCGCGCGAGACCCGCCGCCACGCCGCCCCCGCCGACCTGGAACGCTGACCGCATGAATCCCGTCCGTCGCCGCCGCCTGCTGTTCGTGCTGCTGGCCCTGCTGGTCGCCGGTGCCGCCACCGCCCTGATCGCGATGGCCCTGCAGCGCAACGTGGCCTACCTCTACACGCCGGCCGAAGTGCTGCGCGGCGATGCCAGCGAGCGCGCCCGCTTCCGCCTGGGCGGCATGGTCGAGAAAGGGTCGTTCACGCGCGAGAACGGCTCGCTGGTCTCGCACTTCCGCGTCACCGACGGCGATGCGCAGCTGACCGTGCGCTACGACAAGATCCTGCCGGACCTGTTCCGCGAGGGCCAGGCCGTGGTCGCCACCGGCGCCATGCAGGACGGCGTGTTCGTGGCCGAAGACGTGCTGGCCAAGCACGACGAGACCTACATGCCCAAGGAAGTCGCCGACAAGATGGGCAAGGCGCACCAGAAGCACGACGTGCAGGCCGCACCGACGGGGACGGCGAATTGAGCGGGGAGATGCCTGCGGCCCGCCATGGGCGTGCATGCTTCTGCGCGCAAAGTCGCTGGGTCCCGGCTTTCGCCGGGATGACGGCCTCTCACACACACGGCAATCGGCCCTATGCTCCCTGAACTCGGACAAATCGCGCTGATCCTCGCGCTGCTCGTCGCCGCCCTGCAGGCGCTGCTGCCGTTGGCCGGGGCGCATCGCAACAAGGCCGCCTGGATGGACGTCGCACGTCCGGCCGCCTACGCGCAGCTGTGGCTGGTGATGCTGGCCTTCATCGCGCTGACGGTCGCGTTCGTGCAGCAGGACTTCTCGGTGAAGTACGTCGCCGACAATTCCAACTCGCTGCTGCCGATGGTCTACCGCTACACCGCGGTGTGGGGCTCGCACGAGGGTTCGCTGCTGCTGTGGGCGCTGGTGCTGGCGATCTGGACCGGCGCGGTGGCGCTGTTCTCGCGCGGGCTGCCGGACGTGGTGATGGCAAGGGTGCTGGGCGTGATGGGCGTGGTGGCGGTGGGCTTCCTCGCCTTCCTGATCTTCACCTCCAATCCGTTCATCCGCCTGCTGCCCTCGCCGGGCGAAGGCCGCGATCTCAACCCGCTGCTGCAGGACCCGGGGATGATCATCCATCCGCCGCTGCTGTACGTGGGCTACGTGGGCTTCGTGGTGCCGTTCGCGTTCGCCATCGCCGCCCTGCTCGACGGCCGCGTGGATGCGCGCTGGCTGCGCTGGACGCGGCCGTGGACCAACATCGCCTGGGGCTTCCTGACCCTGGGCATCGCGTTGGGCAGCTGGTGGGCGTACTACGAACTGGGCTGGGGCGGCTGGTGGTTCTGGGACCCGGTGGAGAACGCCAGCTTCATGCCCTGGCTGGTGGGCGCGGCGCTGATCCACTCGCAGGCCGTCACCGAGAAGCGCGGCGCGTTCCGCGGCTGGACGCTGCTGCTGGCCATCGCGGCATTCTCGCTGTCGCTGCTGGGCACGTTCCTGGTGCGCTCGGGGGTGATCACCAGCGTGCACGCCTTCGCCGCCGACCCCAGCCGCGGCGTCTTCATCCTGGTCTTCCTGGGCATCGTGATCGGCAGCTCGCTGCTGTTGTATGCCTGGCGCGCGCCGCAGCTGGCCGACGACGCCTCGGAGAAATCGTACTTCGCCGCCAGCTCGCGCGAGACGCTGCTGCTGGCCAACAACCTGCTGCTGGCCGCGGCCTGCGCGATGGTGCTGCTGGGTACGCTGTATCCGTTGATCGCGGATGCGCTGGACCTGGGCAAGATCTCGGTCGGTCCGCCCTATTTCAGCCTGCTGTTCATCGTGCTGATGGCGCCGCTGGTGGCGCTGGTGCCGTTCGGGCCGCTCACCAGGTGGCAGCGCGACAAGGCCTCACGACTGGGCGCGATGCTGCTGCCGTGGCTGCTGCTGTCGATCGTGCTGGCCGTCGTCGCCTACTTCCTGGCGCCACAGGGCAAGCTGAAGGCCGCCGCCGGCATCCTCGGCGCGGCGTGGGTCGGCCTGGGCACCGTGCGCTTTGTCTGGTCGCGCCTGCGCGCCAATGGGCGATTCACCCCCGAGATGTTGGGCATGACGCTGGCGCACACCGGCATCGCGGTGTTCCTGGTCGGCGCGCTGCTGGTGGAAGCGCTGAACGTGCAGCGCGAACTGGCGGTGAAGCCGGGCCAGACCGTCGAGGTCGGCCGCTGGGGTTTCCACTTCCAGGGCGTGGATGAAACGCAGGGCCCGAACTACCTGTCCGACCGCGGCCACGTGCAGGTGCTGCGCGACGGCCGGCCGGTGACGCTGCTGCATCCGGAGAAGCGCGCCTACGCCAGCGGCGGCCAGGTGATGACCGAGGCCGGCATCCGGCCCGGCGTGCTCGGCGATGTCTATGTCGCCATCGGCGAACCCCTGGGCGATGGCGCCTGGGCGCTGCGCGTGCACATCAAACCCTTCGTCCGCTGGATCTGGCTGGGCGCCGCGCTGATGGCGCTGGGCGGCTTCGTCACCGCCGCCGATCGCCGCTTCCGCAATCACCGCAAGTCCGAGGCGACCCCTGCATGAACAACGCGTCCGAACTCCCGCCGTCGCCCCCGCGTTCGCGGGGCGCGCTGACCTTCGCGCTGATCATCATCGGCCTGTTCTTCGTCGGCCTGATGGGCCTGCTGTACTACGGCGTGAAGCAGTCCGACCGCGCCGGCCGCGACGCGCTGCCCTCGCCGCTGATCGGCAAGCCGGCACCGCCCTTCGACCTGCCGCTGCTGCACGAGCCGAACAAGCGCGTGACCAACGCCGACCTGGCCGGCCAGCCCTACGTGATGAACGTATGGGGCAGCTGGTGCCCGGAATGCCGGGTCGAACATCCGGTCCTCACGAAGTTCGCGCTGACCAAGCGCGTGCGCTTCATCGGCTACAACCTGAAGGACGAACGCCCGGACGCCCTGCGCTGGCTGGAGCAGTTCGGCAACCCGTACATGATGGTGCTCGCCGACGTGGAAGGCCGCACCGCCATCGACTGGGGCATCTACGGCGCGCCGGAAACCTTCCTGGTGGACGGCAACGGCGTGATCCGCTGGAAGCACGTCGGCGCCATCGACCAGGCCATCATCGACCACCAGTTGATTCCCGCGCTCGAGAAGATCGAAGCCGGCCGATGAGTACTTCTCCCGTCCTGCTGCTGCGCGCCTTGCTGCTGGCCCTGCTGGTTGCCGTCGCCGCGCCCGTCTTCGCCCAGGCCAGCGACCCCACCCCGCTGCAGTTCAACGACGCGGCCGAAGAAGCCCGCTTCCACAAGCTCACCGCCGAACTGCGCTGCGTGATGTGCCAGAACCAGTCGCTGGCCGATTCCAACGCGCAGATCGCCCACGACCTGCGCCGCGAAGTGCTGGACCTGATGCGCCAGGGCAAGGACGACGCGCAGGTGAAGCAGTTCCTGGTGGACCGTTACGGCGAGTTCGTGCTGTACAAGCCCGACGTGGCGCCCGGCACCTACATCCTCTGGTTCGGCCCGCTGTTGCTGCTGCTGGCCGGCGGCGTGTGGGTCGGGCGCATCGTGGCGCGCCGCGCGAAACAGCCGGGCCCAGCCACCGACGACAACGACCAGGAGTGGTGATGACCACCTTCGTGATCCTCGCCATCGTGCTGTCCGTGGCCGTGCTGCTGGCGGTGCTGTGGCCACTGTGGCGCGATGCGCGCGGGCTGGTGCTGGCCGGCGTGGCGACGCTGGGCGTCGCCACGTTCGCGCTGTACCGCGTGGTCGGCACGCCTGCCGCGCTGGAACCACAGGCCACCGCCGCCATGCCGACCACGCTGGAAGAGGCCATCGGCCAGCTCGAAGCCGAGCTGAAGAAGAAGCCGAACGAACCCGAAGGCTGGCGCCTGCTGGGCAAGTCCTACGCCGCGCTGCAGCGTTACGCCGATGCGCAGAAGGCCTTCGAGCGCGCCGTGCAGCTGATGCCCGACGACGCCGACCTGCTGGTGGAAGCCGCGCAGGCGCGCCTGTTCAACAACGCCGAACGCAAGCTCGATGCGCAGGCCCGGGAGATGCTGGACAAGGCCATCGCGATCAATCCCGACCATCAACGCGCGCGCTGGTTCGTGGGCCTGGCGCAACGTCAGGAAGGCAGGCACGCCGAGGCCGCGAAGACCTGGGAGCCCCTGCTGGCCAAGGTCGATCCCAACACCGCCGCCACCCTGCGCACGCAGATCAACGAAGCCCGCGCCGAAGCCGGTCTGCCGCCGCTGGCCGATGCCGCGCCCGTCACGGACGCATCGCCCGCACTGCTGACGGTCACCGTCGACCTCGCTCCCGCGCTGAAGGAAAAGCTGGCGCCGGATGACACGCTGTTCGTGTTCGCCCGCCAGGTGGGGGGTCCACCGATGCCGGTCGCGGCCAAGCGCCTGCCGGCGTCGGCATTCCCCGTCACCGTGCCGCTGGGCGACGGCGACAGCCCCATGCCCACGCTGAAGCTCTCGCAGCTGCCGCAGGTACAACTGGTCGCGCGCATCGCCAAGGGCAACGGCCCCGCCGCGCAGTCCGGCGACCTGGAAGCCGCCGCGGTCACCGCCGACGTGAAGGCCGGCAACACCTACACGCTGACGATCGATCGCGTGGTGCCGTAAGGCCGAACGCGGCGGACGTTACGCATCCGCATCTGTTGTACACATCCGCATTTCCTGTAGGAGCGCCCCATGGGCGCGATGCTTCTCAAGGCAGCTGCCGTGCGGCTCAAAAGCATCGCGCCCATGGGGCGCTCCTACACGGGCATTTTTATACGCGGGCGTTGCTGAAATGGCATCGCCCCGCCGCATTGCCTACACTGCCGCGATGACCGAATTCATTCCCCCCGGCACCCGCTTCCATCCCCTGCCCTCGCCGTTCCGCATGAAGCGTGGTGGCGCGCTGCATGGGGCGCGGGTGGCGTACGAAACCTGGGGCACGTTGAACGAACGCCGCGACAATGCGGTGCTGATCGTCACCGGGCTGTCGCCGGATGCGCATGCCGCGCGCACGCCCGGCAATCCGGCCGACGGCTGGTGGGAGCCGATGCTGGGCCCGGGCAAGCCGATCGACACCGACCGATGGTTCGTCGTCTGCGTGAATTCGCTGGGCAGCTGCAAGGGTTCCACCGGCCCGGCCTCGGTGAATCCGGATACCGGCGCGCTGTACCGCCTGGACTTCCCCGAGCTGTCGGTGGAAGACGGCGCCAACGCAGCTTTCGATGTGGTGCGCGGGCTGGGCATCGAACAGCTGGCCTGCATCATCGGCAACTCGATGGGCGGGATGACCGCGCTGGCGTACCTGTTGCTACACCCGGGTGCGGCGCGCACGCACATCAACATCTCGGGCAGTGCGCAGGCGCTGCCGTTCTCCATCGCCATCCGGTCGCTGCAGCGCGAGGCGATCCGGCTGGACCCCCAATGGAACGGGGGCCAGTACGACGACGAGACGTATCCGGAATCGGGCATGCGCATGGCGCGCAAGCTGGGCGTGATCACCTACCGCTCGGCGCTGGAATGGGATGGCCGTTTCGGCCGGGTGCGGCTGGAATCCGACCGCCCGGACGAGGATCCGTTCGGCCTGGAGTTCCAGGTGGAGAGTTATCTGGAAGGCCATGCGCGCCGCTTCGTGCGCCGCTTCGACCCCAACTGCTATCTCTATCTCAGCCGGTCGATGGACTGGTTCGACCTGGCCGAGTACGCGGACGGGGATGTCATGCAGGGGCTGGCGAAGATCCGCGTGCAGCGGGCGCTGGCCATCGGGGCGGCCACCGACATCCTGTTCCCGCTGCAGCAGCAGCAGCAGATCGCCGAGGGCCTGGCCGCGGGCGGTGCGCAGGCGGAGTTCCTGCCACTGGAATCGCCGCAGGGCCACGATGCGTTCCTGGTGGACTACGACCGCTTCGGCCCGGCGGTGGCGGGGTTCCTGGCGGGCATCTGAGCCCTCGCGGTTCCCTTCTCCCTCCGCGAGAAGCGCCTGCCCCGTACTCGATACGGGGTGGCGCGCAGCGTCGGATGAGGGTGTGCGAGCCATATAGCTGTTCCCTTCTCCCCGCGCGGCGGAAAGAAGGCGCCGAAGCCAGATCAGGCTGGGGCGAACCTCGAAGCTGTTCCTTCTCCCCGCGAGGCGGGGAGAAGGTGCCCGGAGGGCGGATGAGGGGCGAGCGCGGTATCGCCCCGGCGGCCGATGCGTTCCCTCTCCCCGCCTTTAGCGGACCGAGGGAACGGCCAACCGTCCCGCACCGCAAAACCCCGTCAGCGCCCACCCGGCTAAACTGGGGACACATTCTTACCGGGGCCATCCCATGACCCTCGATTTTCCGGGCGCCGACAAGCTGGTCGCCTCGCTGGATGCCGCTGTCGCCCTGGGCGACGACCGAGCCGTCACCGATGCGCTGCGCAAGTCGCTGTGCGAACTGATCTGCGATGAGGAGGTCAGCCTGCCGGCCTGTGTGCTGGAGCCGATCTCGGACCATTACGCGCGCCGTGAGCTGTACACCAGTCCGGAGCATGGCTATAGCGTGATCGCGATGACGTGGGGCCCGGGCCAGGGCACCAAGATCCATGATCATTCGGGCATGTGGTGCGTGGAGGGGGTGTGGCGCGGGCGGCTGGAGATCACGCAGTACGAGCTGGCCGAGCGGGATGACGTGCGGTACCGGTTCGTGCCGGCGGGCACCATCGAGGCGGGCACGGGGTCGGCGGGCAGCCTGATCCCGCCGCACGAGTACCACACCATCCGCAATCCCAGCGACAAGGCCATCGCGGTGAGTCTGCACGTGTACCAGCGCACGATGGTCCGCTGCGGGATCTATACGCCGGAAGACGAGGCCGGTGGCGGGGGCTGGCAGCGGCGCGGCGAGCGGCTGCTGGGCACCGATCAGGTCAACTGAGGGGCGGTGGGCCCCGGTCTGTCGGCGGGGGTGCCGGCTCGGCTATACTTCGCGTCCGCGCCGGAGTGGCGGAATGGTAGACGCAGCGGACTCAAAATCCGCCGCCCTTAAAAGCGTGTGGGTTCGAGTCCCACCTCCGGCACCAGATAAAACAAAGGGTTAGGCTTCGTGGCCTAACCCTTTTGTTTTGCGCACTCGGGCCATCGCCGTTACATAGCCCGTAGGCGCTGCTATGCGACGCTACGGGCTAAAGGTGCGCGGCTCGACGCTAATAGCGCCCGTCGATTAGGCGGCTACGGTCGTCCTCGTACTCGGCTTCCTGGTCGGCTTCGTAGCTGGCGTCCTCGGCAGCCTGCTCGGCAGCTTCCTGTGCTTCGCGGTCGGCCTGTTCCTGGCGCTCCTCGGCGAACGCTTCACAGCCCTCGGCAAAAGACATCGAATCGCTGCCGCACTCGGATGCGTCGGTGACGTCGTTCTCTTGCGCCCACGCAAAGCCCGCTTCGTGGCCGGCACAATCCTCAGTGCAGACATAGTTACCGCCGTCCTCTACGTCGTATGCGTCCACGTTGCTCGCATCGGCTCCGGTGCCGTCGCTGTCGGCCCCGCGATCTTCGTATACGGCTTGGCGCGCCTCTTCGGCCGCAGCGTCCGCATCGGCAGCGTAATCGTCATAATCACCGTAGCGACCACCGCCGCCGCCGCACGCTGTCATCAGGACAAGCATTACAGCTCCAATCAAGCGAGTCCCCATCGCTTCCCCCTACTTGCCAGTGCCGTCATCACTCCCACTAGAGCTATCCAGTATTTCGGCGTGCTCGGCGTCGCGCTGTTCCTTGATCGCCGCCTGTAGCTGTCGCACATGCGCGCTCGTTATCTCCCCCGGTATGCGGAAAGACCACAGCAGAGCGAAGATTGCGAGGAACAAGACGAAACCCTCAGCAAACCGCTGTACGCCTTCGCCCCACGCTGGGCCAATGAACGTCACTATCGCCAGCGCGGGAACCAAGAGGTACAGATGGAACATCATGCGATAGCGGGCCAGCCGGTCGCGAATCTCCTTTAAGAAATACGTATCTTGCCGCCAGTCCTTTCGCCGCAGGTTGCGACCATCGGCAGCCAACGCCATGACCGCGAGCATGAAGCCCGCCAGCACAGTGAACACAGTTACCAGTGCTGCCATTGCATCAGCCTTGCCGTGATAGGCGGGCTGCAAGGGCGGAGCAAGCGCGAGCGCAGAGACAAAGCAAATCGCGAGGTATCTTGCGAAGGTCCAGTCAACTCTGCTCGCAGCAACCTTGCTCATCCGTGCCAACGCCTTTGCTGGATCAACTCGGCTTGGTATTGCTCCAATGCCAGGAACACGTCCATATATGGCAGGTCGTTGCGCTCGTCATTGCGCGACAGATTCACGAACTTGCCGAGTACGAGTGAGCTGCCCGAGATAGTGGTTCCTTTCTCGGTAACAAGAGTCACGTTCACGTTGTCCGGGCGTTCGTCGATCAATTCCATCCCAGCATTCCGCATCGACTCAAGCACCACAGGTTCCCCGCGACTGCCGCCCCTCGCCTGAATCGTAGTCGTGATATTCAAGTCAGCCCAATGCTCGGCCAGAACCTGTCGCTCGCGCTCGTTCTCGACTTGTTCCGACAGCAGCGAGCGAACGCGGTCTTTTGTTTCGGCCCACAGCCGGAAAATGATGCTCTCGGCCGTGTCGCCATACTCGACGCGCGCCAATTCGGTCTCGGCTTGGTATGCAGTACCACTCAGCTTGAGCTCCTTCACGCCTTCGTCGGCAAGGATCGCCTCTTGGTCTTGGTCGCCAACCGGGTGAAACTCAAAAGCCGAATGCCCGGCAGGCTGATTAGCCTTTGCCAGAAGCTGACTAAGGTAGCTCTCGACAACACTAATGCGCATTCCTTCCACCAGCACCAACACTTCGTCGCCACTGATAAGGCAGAAGGCGTCAGCCGTTTTGAAAGCGCGGTTTTCGGGCGGAGCCTCGGCGACTTCGGCATCCGCTTGCGCGCGAACGCGAAGGCCCATAGTGCTCATGGACTCGCCGGGCGCACCGGCACCGATTGCGAGCTTCAATCGTCCACGCCCCAGTTGACGGGTACGAATCGCCAGCACGCCATGGCTGGCAATAGGAACTTCTGTCCTAGCCATCGTTGGCAGTGCTTGAAGGGCGTTCGCAATCATGGTCTCAAACCTGATGTTTCCCCGAGCGCCCTGAGCAAAAACGGCGCGAAGGTAGTGGATACGCTTCCTAGCTGGCCTTCCCATTCAACTCCCCCTGTGTCGCAGGCTTTAAGACTGCCCTGAACGGGCATTGACACAGGATTAAACCGTTGTTCTTTGGGGATTTCCACTGCCGAGCCTAACGCCTTACCTATATGACCTGGACCGGCCAGAGTTCCGGAGACACTCAGTCGCCGCTCTGCGCACGCGCCTGGCGGAACTGGACCGCCAAGGCGTGGAAGCCATCGAAGACTGAGGCGCCGCCGCCTGCGCACATCGCCTCTGGCGAACGGAAAGAAGCCCGACATCGGCGCCGACACCGGCATCCGATGTCGGGCTTCACCGGCCCCGGCTTCGCGCGTGATCCGTCTCGTGTGCGCCGGCCTACGAGGCCGGATCGAATCCGAACACGCGCAGTTCCTGATCGCAGCGGCAGGCCTTGGCAAGCCGCGCCGCCCAGGCGATCGCCTCCTCGCGCGAAGCCAGTTCAAGCACCGTGAAGCCGCCGGTAAGCGGCGGCGCCCACGGATAGCCGCCTTCCGCCACCGTACCGTCCGCCGACACGCGCACCGGCGGTTCGCGTTCGTCGATACCGCCACCGAAGACGTACACGCCCGCGGCCTTCGCCTGCTCGATCACCGCGTGCGAATCGCGTCCCGCCGCGTCCAGTTCGTCGCCGGCGGCGACCATCGCGGCGCTGGGAAAGGAGATCAGGTATTTCATTCGGGCGTCCTCTGCTGGCGGGGCAACGGAATCACGCGGGACGGTGGTGCCGCCCCACGCGCGTGCAATGCAACCTACCCTCACCCGTCAAACCGCTCAACCCTGCGCAGCGCGCTGCCCCGCATAATCCCTCCACCTGATGCACACACGTGGCGGAACACGCATGAAGACGATCGGACTGATCGGCGGGATGAGCTGGGAATCGACGCTGCCCTATTACCGCCTGGTCAACGAAGGCATCCAGGCGCGGCTGGGCGGTCTGCACTCGGCGCGGATCGCGCTGTACAGCGTGGACTTCCACACGATCGAACAGCTGCAGCGCGCGGGCGACTGGGACACCGCGGGCGCGCTGCTGGCCGATGCGGCGCGGCGCGTGCAGGCGGCCGGGGCCGACCTGCTGGTGCTGTGCACCAACACCATGCACAAGGTGGCGCCGCAGATGGAGGCGGCGGTGTCCATCCCGCTGCTGCACATCGCCGATGCCACCGCCGCGGCCATCACGGCGGCCGGCCATCGCACCGTCGGCCTGCTGGGCACGCGCTTCACGATGGAACAGGACTCTACCGCCAGCGCCTGCAGGACCGGCACGGCCTGCAGGTCCTCGTGCCGGACGCGGACGATCGCACCCGCGTGCATGACGTGATCTACGACGAACTGTGCCGTGGCGTGATCCGCGACGCCTCGCGCGAAGCCTATCGCCGTGTCATGGATCAACTGGTCGCCCGCGGCGCCGAGGCCATCATCCTGGGCTGCACCGAGATAGGCCTGCTGTTGGGGCCGCAGGACGCACGCGTGCCGCTGTTCGACACTACGGCCCTGCATGCCAGCGCCGCGGTCGAGGCCGCACTGGCGGACTGAGCCCTCAGCCGGTGCGCGGGAGCCGGGCGACGACCTTGATCTCGAAATCGAAGCCGGCCAGCCAGGTCACGCCGAGCGCGGTCCAGCTCGGGTACGGCGCCTGCGGGAACATGTCGTTCTTGACCGCCAGCACGGTGTCGAACTGGCGCTCGGGATCGGTGTGGAAGGTGGTCACGTCCACGATGTCGTCCAGGCTGCAGCCCGCGGCACGCAGGGTCGCCTGCAGGTTGGCGAACGCCAGGCGCACCTGCGCTTCGAAATCCGGCTCGGGCGAGCCGTCCTCGCGGCTGCCCACCTGCCCCGACACGAACAGGAAGCCCTCGGCGCGCACCGCGGGCGAATAGCGGTGATGTGCGTACAGGGCCTGGCGGCCGGCGGGAAACACGACGTCACGGGGAGGCATGGGGAATCTCCTGGGCGGGGCCGGCGGCCCCGATCTATGCGGACCACTCTAGGCAGGACGGCGACCGGGATATACGGCGCGATCCGGGGATCACTGTTTGTAGAATCCAAACAATTCCCGCTTCCAGGAGCCCGCATGGACCGCATCGATGCGATGCAGGCCTTCGTCCGCGTGGTCGAAACCGGCAGCTTCACCCGCGCCGCCGACACGCTGCAGACCAGCCGCACGCGGGTGACCCAACTGGTGCAGCAGCTGGAGGCCCACCTGCGCGTGAAGCTGCTCCACCGCACCACGCGCCGGGTCAGCGCGACCGCCGATGGCGCGGCGTACTACGAACGGGTCGTGCGCCTGCTGGCCGACCTGGACGACGCCGAGACCAGCCTGTCGGCCGCCTCGGACGCACCGCGCGGACGCCTGCGCGTGGACGTACCGGCGCCACTGGCCAGCCTGATCGTCGTGCCGGCCCTGCCCGCCTTCCACGCGCGCTATCCGGACATCCAGCTGGACCTGGGCGCCAGCGACCGCAAGGTGGACCTGATCGACGAGAACGTGGACTGCGTGGTGCGCGGCGGCGAGCTGACCGAACCGTCGCTGCGCGCGCGCCACGTGGCCGACCTGGCGCTGGGGGTATATGCCGCACCCGCCTATCTGGCGCGCGTGGGGACGCCCGCGCATCCGCAGGCGCTGGAAAGCGACCCCCACCGCATCGTCGGCTATCGCGGCGCGCGCACCGGCGCGCCGCCGGCGTACGCGATGCAGCGCGGCAGCGAGCAGGTGCGTGTCCACGGCCGGCACGTGCTGTCGGTGGACGACGGCAACGCCTATCTCGCCGCCGGCCTCGCCGGCCTGGGCGTGCTGTGGCTGCCGCAGTACATGGCGCGCACGCCGGTCGCGCGTGGCGAGCTGGTGCCGCTGTTCGAAGACTGGCAACTCGCCCCGATGCCGCTGTACGTGGCCTTCCCGCCCAGCCGGCATGTCAGCCGCAAGCTGCGGGTGTTCATCGACTGGATCGTGGAACTGCTGGCCCGGCACGCACCGGCCATCACCCCGCCGCGATGATGCAGGCGCGGGCCGTCACCTGATCAAGACGCCATGCAACGTCGCGCAGACAGTCCATGGCACAGGCTGCCGCGCGACCAGCCCCGTCGTCGCGCAGCCGACGCTAGGGCCTGAGCCAGTGCAGCATGTCGGGATAGCGGCCGCCGGCCTCCCCATCGACGGGCGGGCCGGCCACCGTCATCCCACAGCGCGCGAGTCCCGCGCTGCCCGGATACACGCCCATCGAGAATGTGGCGATCAGTGCCTCCGCGTGGCCGTGGTAACCGCCCGGGTGGAACAGCACCGCCGCATCCAGGCCGATCTTCATGCAGGCCGCGTACGCCCAGGCGGTCGCTTCGGCTTCGCCACCGTGGGCGGGCTCGTCCTGCGTGGCCAGCGCGTCGGACAGCGCGGCACGCGAGGCGGCGGGCGTCACCGCGATGTGGCCCGCCTCGTGCAGCAGGTCGCCGGGCCACTGCAGACGCTGGCGGTCGAACACCAGCGTGCCGTGGTGGATGCGGACGCCCGGCAGGAAACAATCGTCCGGCACGCTGCCTTCCGTCACCGGAAGGCCGATCCCGCGCAGAAAGGCCACGATCCTGTCCGTCGCCCTTGTCTGGTCTTCCCTCTGCACGATGTTGCTCCCCGACGACGCCGCGCACGATGATATCGGCAGGCACGCGTGGACCGTGCACACGACGTTCCAGGCCATGCCACCGCCCGCGTAAGCTGTCGCCATGACGCCGCTCGCCTCGCTGCTGGGTACCGGGCTTCCGCTGATCCAGGCCCCCATGGCCGGCGTGCAGGATGAAGCGCTGGCCCTCGCCGTGGCCCGCGCCGGCGGCCTGGGATCGCTGCCCTGCGCGCTGCTGGACCCCGCACGGCTGGAAGCCGCGCTACAGACCTTCGCCGCGCAGCCGCAGCCGATCAACCTCAACTTCTTCTGCCACACCCTGGCCGAACCCGATCCCGACGCGGAGCAGCGCTGGCGGCAGGCCCTGGCGCCGTACTACGACGAATACGGCATCGCCCCGCCCGCGCCATCCACCGCAGGCGCACGCCGTCCGCTGGATGCGGCGACGGTGGAGCTGCTGGCAGCGTTCCGTCCGCGCATCGTCAGCTTCCACTTCGGCCTGCCCGATGCCGCCCTGCTGGCGCGCATCAAGGCCTGGGGCGCGGTGGTGCTGTCCTCGGCGACGACGGTGGAGGAAGGCGTGTGGCTGCAACGCCATGGCGCGGATGCGGTGATCGCACAGGGCATCGAAGCCGGCGGCCACCGCGGCCATTTCCTGTCCGACGACCTGACACGGCAGCCAACCACGCACGCGCTGGTGACCGCACTGGCGCGAACGCTGACCGTGCCGGTGATCGCCGCGGGCGGCGTGGGCGACCGCGCCGACGTGCGCAGGCTGTTGGACGCAGGCGCCTGCGCGGTGCAGGCCGGCACGGCGTATCTGCTGTGCCCGGAGGCCACGCCCTCGCCGGTCCATCGCGCCGCCCTGGTGCAGCCCGCACGCGAGGCCGCGCTGACCAACCTGTTCAGTGGCCGGCCCGCACGCGGTCTGGTCAACCGGCTGATGCGCGAGCTGGGTCCGCTGTCGGACCGGGCGCCTGCCTTCCCCTGGGCTTCGCAGGCGCTGGCGCCGCTGCGCGCCGCCGCCGAGGCGCGCGGCCGCGACGACTTTTCACCGCTGTGGTCCGGCGCCCGGCCCGGCACGCTGGCCGGCCTGGATGCCGCGCAGGTGACACGCCGCCTGATGGGCGTGGACTGAGCGCACGACCCGGGGCGGTGGGATTCGCGCGGGCTGCAGCAGGCTCGATCCGCGCCAGCGGGGTTTCGTCGCACGTCCGTTGCCGAGGACGCGCGCAGGATCGACGCTGTCGCCATTCGATCTCTGGTGCCCGAGGACCTGGAACATGAAAACCCTGATCGCGTTGCTGGCCTGGTGCCTGCTGTTCGTCCTGTGCTGGCCGCTCGCCCTGCTGGCGCTTGTGGCCTGGCCGCTGGTGTGGCTGCTGTCGCTGCCGTTCCGGCTGGTCGGCATCACCTGCTCGGCGCTGTTCGCGCTCCTGCGTGCGCTGCTGATGCTGCCGGCGCGCCTGCTGGGCGGGCGTCCGCAGGCACCGCTGGTGTCGGCATGACCCGGGCACGTTCGCGCCTGGCGAAGACCGCGCTGACCGGCCTGATGGCCACCGCGCTGCTGTTCGGCGCGGTGGAATCCGCCGCCGCGGCCGAGCGTTCGCCCGAGCAGCTCACGCAGGTGATCGACGGGCTGGACACCGCGGTCTTCGATGCGTTCAACACCTGCGCCGATCCTGCCCGACTGGAGGAACATGCGGCCTACTTCGACCCGGCGGTGGAGTTCTACCACGACAACGGCGGCGTCACCTGGAGCCGCGACGAGATGATCGAGCGCACGCGCGCCAACGTGTGCGGGAATTACCGGCGCGAGCGCGTGCCGGGCACGCTGAAGGTCTTCCCGATCAAGGATTTCGGCGCCATCGCGCAGGGCACGCACCGTTTCTGCCCGACGGGGTCGACGGCCTGTGCGGGCGAAGCGGACTTCGTGATGGTGTGGCGCGAGCGCGACGGCCAGTGGCAGGTCACGCGCGTGCTGAGCTATGCGCACCGGCAGGCCGCGCACTGAGGGCGCGCGACTTCGCCCCCGCTTCACACAGGCTCCGTCACCGGCGCACGCCAGCCATGGATCCTGCGTCCGGCATGCCCGCCGCCGACACGGAGACTGATCATGACGCACGACACCTATCGCAACGCGATCGCCTGGATACGGGTATTGCGCCCGCTCGTGTGGGGTGGCGCGGCCCTGTTGCTGCTGACGCCGTGGGTCGCGATGCGTTTCACGGACGAGGTGGCATGGACGGGAGGCGACTTCGTGGTGTTCGGCGCGATGCTGCTGGCGGGCTGTGTCGCCTTCGAGACGACGGCGCGTGTCGCGCGCGTGCCCAGCTACCTGCTGGCCGGCGCCATCTCCATCGGCGCCGGCTTCCTGCTGCTGTGGGCGAACCTGGCGGTGGGCATCGTCGATGAACCGGGCCATCGTGCCAATCTGCTCTTCCTTGGCGTGCTGGTGGTCGGCGCGCTCGGCGCCGGCGTTGCCAGGCTGCAGGCGCGTGGAATGTCCCGTGTGCTCGTCGCGATGGCACTGGCACAGATGGCGGCGGGCGGCATCGCGATGGGCATGGACACGCAGGAATCACCGACGTTCGTGCTGGCTTTCACCGGCCTGTATGTCGTCGCCTGGCTGTTGTCCGCACTGCTGTTCCACAAGGCGGCCAGAGCACTTGCTGCCGGCTGATCAACGCGGCTTCGGGTGCCAGAGCGCGTTGACGATGATCCAGCGGTCGCCGAAGCGGCCCATGTGGAAGTGATCGACGAACCACGGCGTCTCCAGGCGGACGGCCGCCGTCTCGGCGGTGACGTCGAGGATGCGGCAGCTGCGGTTCCACTGGTCCTTCGGCGTTTTCAGCGCGCCCTGCTGCGTCAGCGAGACCAGTTCGTCCTTCGACATGCGGCGTAGGCCGAGGCGCTCGTCGGGGGTGTCGCCGATGACGGCGCGCTTGGCCAGGTCCGGGTGCAGCGCGCGCGCCACGCGCGCCGGGTCGGCTTCCAGCTGGCCGTCGATGTAGTCCAGGCAGGTCGCCTCGATGGCGGCCAGGGTGGCGGCATCGGCCGCAGGGGGGGCGGGGGTGGAGGCAGCGGTGGCCGCCATGACCAGGGACAGCAGGGACATGGGAATTCCTCTCGGTGCGGGGCGGGCCATGCTCGCCGGCACGCCCCGCGCCCACACGTGCCGGAAGTCTGCCGGGCTACAGGTAGCCCGGGTTCACCGGCGGATGGTCCCAGTCGTCGTGGCGGCCGTCTTCATACTGCACGGGGATGGCGGCCAGCCGCGCATCGTCCAGGCCGTCCAGCGTGGCCACGTTGACGGCATGGAACCATCCATCGAACGGCGTCATGTCCAGGTAGCCCTTGCTGAAGCCACGCACCCCGCAGTGGCGGCAGAAGTAGTGGTGCACGTGGCCGTCAGGCCAGGACGAGTCGTGTGCCTGGTAGTCCGACAGGGCGGCGGCGCCCTGCAGCAGGCGGAAGCTGCCCTCCCCCAGTGCAAACACCTTCCACATGCGGGTCTTCAGGCAGAAGCGGCAGTTGCAGCGGCGCGTGCCCGCGGTGAGGTCCAGGTCGCACTCATAGCGGACGATGCCGCAGTGGCAGCTGCCTGTGTAGGTGTGCGTGGCCATGATCGCGGCCCGGATCAGGCTCGGCCGCAGCCGCCGGACGGCGACTCCTCGATCGGCCGCACTTCGCATTCGATGTCCCACTCGTCGCCATGCACCTGCAGGAAGCGGCGGGTCAGGGCGAGGGCCTCGTCCAGCGAGTCCGCCTTGAGGATGGCGTAGCCGCCGATCACCTCCCGCGCCTCGGCGAACGGTCCGTCGGTCACGGTGATGCGGCCGTGTTGGGAGCGCACGCGCGCCCCGTGCGACGAAGGCAGCAGGCCGGCGGTATCCAGCAGTACGCCCGCGGCGGACAGCTCGCCGATCAGCGCCATCATCTCGTCCATCAGCCGCTGGCTGGGCTGCTGGTCGGTGGTTTCGTCAACCCGGATCATCGAAAGGAATCGCATGCATGGCCTCCTGGGCACGGAATGTGTCAGGACGACGAACGGGGATGCGCGGATTCGACAGACCGGCGACTCAGGGCAGCCAGAGTTTTTCCAGCTCGCGGAAGCCCCACTTCTCCGGCGACTCGATGCCGAGGATGCGCTCCCTGCCCTCGCTTGCGGCCAGGTCGATGTCGACCTGCAGCAGCTGGGTGCGCGACTTGGCCGAATAGAACACGCGCACGCGCGGGGCCAGCAGGGTGGCCGGATTCTGTTCCACCACCACCGCCAGGCGGTCGCTGGACAGGCGGACCAGGGTGCCCACCGGATAGATGCCGAGGCTGCGCACGAAGGCCTTCAGCAGGTCGGCATCGAAATGGCCCTGCCAGCCGGCCATGCGGCGGAGCGATTCGCCAGGGTCCCAGCCGGCCTTGTACGGGCGGTTGGAGGTGATGGCGTCGTAGACATCGCAGATCGCGCCCATGCGGGTGAGCACCGGCAGGGCGCTGCCCGGCAGACGGTCGGGATAGCCGGTGCCGTCCACGCGCTCGTGGTGGTGGCGGGTGATGTGCAGCACGCCCTGCTGGGTGATGCCGCCCTCGCGCAGCAGGCGCTCGCCGTGCACCGGGTGCTGGCGGATGACGTCGAACTCCTCGTCGGTCAGCCTGCCGGGCTTGTTCAGCACGTCCAGCGGCATGGCGGCCTTGCCCATGTCGTGCAGCAGGCCGCCCAGTGCGGCCTCGCGCAGCTGCGCGTCGGTCAGGCCGATCTCGCGGCCCAGCATCACCATCAGGGCGCTCACCGCCACCGAGTGCAGGTAGGTGTAACTGTCGGCGTCCTTCAGGCGCGCCACGCTGACCAGCGCGGTGGGATGGCGGTCGACCGAACCGGTGATCTCGTCTATCAGGGGCATCGCCTGGCCGGCATCGACGCCGCGCCCCAGCCTCGCCTCGCGGAACATGGCCTCCACGGCATCGCGGGCGTCGCCGCAGATGCGACGGGCACGGGCCAGTTCGGCGGCGAAGTCGGGTCGACCGTCGGGCACCACCACGCGCCGCCGCTCGCCCTCCGCGGCAGCGGCGGCGTCGGCTTCCTGCGGCCCCGCCGGTGCTTCGGGCGGCACGCCATCCACGAGGGGTTCGTCATCCAGCTGGCTGCGCGCCAGGTCCACCACGACCTGCTGCACGCCGCTGTCCTGCAGCTGCGCCAGACGGGCCTCGTCCAGGACGAACGAGGTGCGCCAGAACGGATGCTGCATCCAGGGCCCCAGCAGCCGCTGCACGTGCATGCCGGGCCGGAGCTCCGCAACATCGAAGGTTTTCAACATGTACGACTCCGCGAACGGGAGCTATCCTCCGGGCTCCGGCGATGCCGGCGGGACAGGCCCGGCCGCCCCGGGGACGATATCGGCACGGGAGGCCCAATGCTTAAGACCTATTCCGGCAGCTGCCATTGCGGTGCCGTGCGATTCCAGGCGGACATCGACCTGGCCCAGCCCACCTACCGCTGCAACTGCTCGGTCTGCCGGCGCAACCGGTTCTGGCCGGCCATCGTGGCGCCGGAGCGCTTCCGCCTGCTGGCCGGCGAAGACGCGCTGACCGAGTACCGCTTCAACACGCGGCGCAACGCGCACTACTTCTGCCGGACCTGCGGCGTGCGCCCGTTCGGCGTGGGCAACGACGTGCCCGACGGGCAGCGCATCTACGGGGTGAACCTGGGCTGCCTGGAGGACGTGGCGCCCGAGGAACTGGAGGCCGCGCCGATCACCTACGTGGATGGCGCGCACGATCGCTGGGACCACGCACCGGCGATCACCCGCTACCTCTGAGCGGACGCGCCCGGTTCGGTGGCGTCGTACTGCACCTGGCCGCCGCGCATCACCCACACCACGTCGGACAGCGCCAGCACGTCGTCGGCCGGATCGCGACCCAGCAGCACCAGGTCCGCGTCCATGCCGGGCACGATGCGTCCACTGCGCGCGCCATGGCCGAAGCGGCGCGCCGGCTCGGTGGTCAGGCTGGCCAGGATGGCGCGCCAGTCCATGCCGGCACCGGCCATCAGGGCGTACTCGCGGTGCGGGTCGCTGTCGTGGATATAGCCCACGTCGGTGCCGAACAGCACCTGTCCGCCCGCCTGGCGGAACGCGCGCAGCTGTCCCTGCCCGACCGCCAGGAAGCGTTCGATGACGGCAGGTGGCACGCTTTCCTTGCGCAGTTCCACTTCGAACAGTTTCAGCGACGGCACCAGCGCCATGTCGGCGGCCACCAGCCGCTGCGCCATGCCGTCCGGCCATGGGCCATCGATGGGCGTGCTGTGCGCCAGTACGTCCACGCCCGCCTGCAGGGCGATCTCGATGCCCTGCGTGGTGCTGGGATGCGCGAACACCGGGCGGCGCGCGGCATGCGCCGTGTCCACCACGGCACGCGCTACGTCAGACGACATGTGCACCACGCCCTGCGGACCACCGACCAGCGCCCCGATGAACAGTTTGGCGCCGTCGGCACCGTCATCGAGCTGCGTGCGTACACGGGCACGCGCGGCGTCGGGTGTGGCGACCTCCGCCGAGGGAGCGCCGTGCAGCTTCATCACATCGCGGACGTAGTGCGGCGTGCCGTCGGCGGGATAGAACGGCGCATCCACGGTCAGAATGCGCGGGCCACGCACGTCGCCGGCCTCGATACGGGCGCGCAGACGGCGCGCATTGCCCGGCAGTCCACCCAGGTCGAACACGCTGGTGAACCCCCAGCGCGTCAGCAGCGAACGGACTTCGAGTTCCAGCGCGGCGGCCGGTGCGTCGGCCACTTCCGTCAGGCCGGGCAGCAGGAAGTGCACATGGCTGTTCCAGAAGCCGGCCACCAGCACGCGGCCGTCCGCATCGATCCGGCGCGCATCGGCCGGCACCCGCACCTCGCCTGCGCGACCGACCGATACGATGCGCCCGTCGCGCACCACCACGACCGCATCGGCCAGCGGTGCGGCCTCGGGCGAGGCCACGACGGTCGCCCGCTCGATGGCCCAGGTCTGCGCGCGCACGGCGCCGGCCATCGTGCACGCGGCCACCAGGCACCCCAGCCACCACGTCCATCCGTGTCGCATCACTAGTCTCCGCCCTGCGGCCTGACGGCCGGGAGGGGCAGTCTAGGGCACCGTGGCGCGGCTACGCCCGGACTGTGAGAAAACGCGCGCCCTGTCATGCATTTGCCACAGTCCGTCGAGCTTTTGCTAGGCTGCGGGAATCGTCGCCCAACGGCCGCGCGCAGGAACTCCCGTGAGCACTACGACCGATCATCTGGAAAACGTTTTCAGCGACACGTCACGCTCGCCGCTGCGACCGCGACCACAGGTGGATCTGTGCAGGCGCGGCGAGATCCGCGCGGAGAAGTTCCTCGACGCGGCCACCGAAGTGTTCGCCGAGAAGGGCTACCAGCACGCGCGGCTCAGCGAGATCGTCGCGCGCGCCGGCGGATCGCTGGCCACGCTGTACCGCATCTTCGGCGACAAGGAAGGCCTGGCCAGCGCCATCCTCGAGCGCAGGCTGGACATGCACATCCACCTGCTCAGCGACCTCAACCTGACCGAACTGCCGCCCGAGCAGGCGCTGCGCCGGGTGGCGATCCGCATGGCGCAGGTCATGGCGCGCACCGATTCGCAGGTGGTGTACCGCATCGTGATCGGCGAGGGGCAATCGTTCCCTGCACTGCGCGACTGGTTCCTGGACCATGCGGTGGCGTCGATCCGCGCGACGCTGGCCGACTATTTCGAACAGCAGGTGGCCGCGGGCCGCATGCGCCTGGCCTCGCCCCAGGCCGCCGCCGCGCAGTTCTACATGAGCCTGTTCGGCGACCAGATCTTCCGCCTGGCCGCGGGCAGCCATCACCTGCCCGACGTGGACACGCTGGAAGCGCAGGCGCTGGCTTCGGTGGAACTGTTCCTGCAGGGCGCCCTTCCCCGCTGACCACCGCGGGGCCTTCACCCGGCCCTGCACCGGCACCTGCCAGCATCTCCGCGTCATCGGAACGCGAGGCATGCATGGACCTGAAGAGCGGGTATCCCTTCTGGGCGGTCAGCAACGGCCTGATGCAGGCCTTCCCGCGCCTGGCATCCGACCATCGATGCGACGTGGCCGTGCTTGGCGGCGGCATCACCGGCGCACTGATCGCGGATGAACTGGCCAGCCACGGCTTCGACGTGGCGATCCTCGAACAGCGCGACATCGGCTGGGGCAGCACAGCCGCCAGCACGGCGCTGCTGCAGTACGAGATCGACACCCATCTGGTCGACCTGGCCAAACGACACGGCGAAGCCGATGCAGCCCTCGCCTACCGCGCCTGCGCCGACGCCATCGACCAGCTGCATGCGGTCGCTTCGGCGTGGCGCGACGTGGGCTTCGCGCGCAACGCCAGCCTGTACTACGCCAGCCGCCGCCGCGACGTGCGCGCACTGGAGGAAGAACACGCCGCTCGGCGGCGACACGGCCTGGAGGTCGAGCTGCTCGATGCCGGACGCGTGCAAGAGGACTATGGCTTCGACGCGCCCGCGGCCCTGCTCAGCCGGCAAGGCGCGCGCGTGGATCCGTACCGCCTTACCCATCGCCTGCTCCAGCGCCTGCAGAAGCAGGGGGCTTCGGTGTTCGACCGGACACGTGTCGTCGAGATCGAGACGACGTCGCGTGGCGTCGCATTGCGCACGGACACCGGGTTCACCGTGCGCGCCGCGCATCTCGTCGTCGCGGCGGGATACGCCAGCCAGCACTGGCTGAAGAAGTCGGTGGCGCGCAATCGCAGCAGCTATGCCGTCATCAGCGACCCGCTGTCCGAGGAAGCGCTCGGGTTCCTGTCCGATACGCTGTTGTGGGAAACCGCGCGCCCGTATCTCTATGCGCGCAGCACATCCGACCGCCGGCTGTTGATAGGCGGCGAAGACGACGCTGTCGACATTCCCGCCAAGCGCGACGCGCGGGTCGAAAAGAAGGCACGGATCCTGCTGAAACGGCTGCACGACCTGTTCCCTGCGCTGGAGATCACGCCGGCGTTCTCCTGGGCGGGCACCTTCGCCGAAACCGAAGACGGCCTGCCCTTCTTCGGCCCGCATGCGCAGTGGGGGCCGCGGGTGCATTTCGCGATGGCCTACGGCGGCAACGGCATCACCTACAGCATGCTGGGCGCCGGGCTGTTGCGTGCGCGCATCGAACGGCGCCCGCATCCGCTGTGGCCGCTGTTCTCGTTCCAGCGGCTGGAGCGCTGAGGCCCGGCGGGTGCGTTGACGCCCCCGTCATGCCGCGCTTACGCGCGTGCGCGCAGGCTGGACCCACACCCCGCAGGAGCACCCTCATGCCCCGTGGCGAAAAATCCGCCTATACCGACAAGCAGAAGCGCCAGGCTGAACACATCGAGGACTCCGAGCGCGAGCAAGGACGATCGAAGGAGGATGCAGAACGCATCGCCTGGGCCACCGTCAACAAGCAGGATGGCGGCGGCAAGAAGTCCGGCTCGGGCCGCGCGAAGCATCACTGACCGGCGCGACTGTCCCAGGGCCACCAGCCCTCGCCCGTCAGTGCGTAGCGGTCCGCCGCGCGTTCGAAGGGATTGCGCACGCTGACGCCCCCGCACAGCAGGTAAAGCGGCAGGAACAGCGGGCCCAGCACCATGTACTGGTAGACGTGTGCGCGCTCGTGGTCGCCCAGGCGGATGCGCGGATGCTGCGCATGCCCGGCACGATGCTCATAGGTGATGCACTCGGCCTCCAGCGTGTCGCCGGTGTGCAGGATGCTGTTGCCGAAGGTGATGGCGCCGCCCGGACCCCAGGGCCAGCGATGGAACACGAGTGCGAAATCGCGACGGCTCCATTCCGCGCGCGCACCGAACGCCATGCCCACGACACCGGCCAGCACGCCGACCGCGGTATTGGGAACGGCCCACACGATGCCGAAGGCCCGCGCGACCCACAGCCCGGTGACCGACATGGATCAGTCCTGTTCGTTCGGCATCAGCAGCCAGAGGATCAGGTAGACCAGGATGCCGGGGAACGCCGCCGAGGCGATGGAAACGATCACGAAGATCACGCGCAGCAGGGTGGAACTCCAGCCGTAGCGATGCGCGATGCCGCCCATCACGCCCGCGATCATGCGGTCGTTCAGCGACCTGGCAAACGGCTTGGATGCGGTACTCATCGCCAGCAACTCCCCACGGTGGTCCGCGGCCAGTCTAGCGCGTCAGCGACCGGGCGCGCCTGAACCGCGCAGCGCATCCAGCCGGGCCTTGAACCAGGCGGCGGCCGGCTGCGCGGGCTGGCCCGGGCACCGCACCTGGTAAGCCCGCCCGCTCATGCTGCTCTTGCTGGCGGCACGCTCGATGAACTGCTCGGCGGTGTCGACCAGGTCGCGCTTCAGCAGGTAGTCGTACTTGCGCTGCAGATGCTTGCGCGCCTCGTCACGACCATGCCACGTGCCGTTGCGCTGAAACTCACACGACGAGGCGGACAGCGCGTCCATCAGGCCCTGGATTTCGCGCTTGGCGGTCGGCGACGGTGCGGCGGACACGAGCCCGGAAAAGGCGATCAGACAGGTGACGAGCGTGAGGCGTGACAGCATGGGACTACCCTATCGCAACAGAGGTGAAGGAAGCGAACGTCTGTAGGAGCGACGTAAGTCGCGACCGCACCGCCCGATGCGCCGACACCAGCAGGCCGGTCGAACAGAGAGATCTGGCTCCATCGACCTTCATTCCCTGTCGGATCGCGGTCGCGACTCACGTCGCTCCTACAGAAGGCACTGCGCACGCTTACCGAGCGCGCTGCCCCAGCCAGTGGTGGATGGCCGACGGGACTTCGCGCTGGGCGCGGCTGGAGACGTAGATGCCGATGTGGCCTCCCTTGAAACTCAGCTCGGTGTAGTCCGCCGTGCCCACCACGTCCTTCAACGCCCGTGACGCATCCGGCGGCACCAGATGGTCCTGCTCGGCGTAGATGTTCAGTACCGGCATGTCGACGAAACCCAGGTCCACCGTCTCGCCGCCGATCTCGATGCCACCCTTGATGAAGCCGTTGCGCTGGTAGAACTGCGTGATGAACTGCCGGAAGGCTTCACCCGCCAGGTCGGGCGAGTCGAAGATCCACTTCTCCATGCGCAGGAAATCCTCGATGGCGCGCTTGTCGTCCAGGATATCCATCAGGCCCACGTACTTCTGCAGGTTCAGCCGGAACGGCTTCAGCATCAGGTAACAGGCGTTCATCATGTCGGCGGGCACGTTGCCCAGCGCGTCGACGAACAGGTCCACGTCCAGTTCGCGCGTCCAGTGCGACAGCATGTTGTCCGGCGTATGGAAGTCCACCGGCGTGACCATGGTGATGAGGTTCTTGACCTTCTCCGGGTGCAGCGAGGCATAACACAGCGAGAACGCGCCGCCCTGGCAGATGCCCAGCACGTTGACCGCCTCGCGGCCGCTGCTGTCGCGCAGGTGGTCCACCGCACCATCGATGAAACGGTTGATGTAGTCGTCGAGCTCGAGGAAGCGGTCCGAGCGGTCCGGATAGCCCCAGTCGACGACGTACACGTCTTCGCCCTGTGCCAGCAGACCCTTCACCAGGGAGCGGTCGTGCTGCAGGTCCACCATGTAGGGTCGGTTGACCAGCGCGTAGACGATCAGCAGCGGCACCTTCGCCGTCGGTGCCTTCTCGCCGACGAAGCGGTACAGCACCACCTTGCCGTCGCGCCAGACTTCCTGCTTCTGGGTGGCGCCGTAGTGGACGTCGTCCACCTCCGGTAGCGTATGCAGGCCGGCGGAGAGTTTCTGCACCAGCGTGGTGGCCTCCTGGGCCAGCGCCTCGGCGGTGAAGTTGAGCGGTCCGTTCACTTGCCTTTACCCCGCTTCGTCTTCCTGGCGGCCTTCGGCGCCTCGGTGGTCGCGGCGCGCGCGGCGTTGCGCGCCACCCAGTCCTTCATCGACACGACCGACGCCGGTTTCGCGGTAGGCGCCGCCGTTTTCTTCGACGCTTTCCGCGAGGACGACGTCTTCGGCACCGCCTTGGCGACGGACTTCTTCACCCTGGCAGGCTTTTTCGCAACCCCCCGGGGCGCCGCGACAACGGGTTCCCGCTTGCTTGCCACCGGCGCAGCGGCCGCGATGGTCCGCCGTGCAGGCTTCTTCGCTGCCTTCTTCTTGGCCGCCGGACGCGGCTTGGGCGCCGCTTTGGGCGCTGCTGCCTTGCGGCGGACGGGCGCACGCTTCTTCGCCGCTGTCGGTTTCGCTGCGGCAGGCGCGGGCGGAGGCGGTGCCTGCGTGCTGACCGGTGCTTCCGTGGACGCCGCGGTGCGTGGCGTCGGGGCGCGACGAGCGGGTGCGGCCTGCACACGCGTCAGCTTTCGCATGGCGCGCTCCAACTCGACGATCTTGCGATGCGCGGAATCCACCTCGGTGCGCGTCGGCATGCCGAACAGGGAGCAGACCTGCTCCACCTCACGCTGCACGCCCAGCCGCAGGCGCGCCTGCGCATTGGCGAGGCCGGCAAAGGCATGGCGGAAATCCTCGGACAGGGCGACCTGCGCGTAGGCGTCTTCGGCTGCGTCGATCCACAGGTCGAACAGCGCGCGCGCGTTCTGCAGCTGGCGGCCCGGTTCGGCGTGCTCCTCCAGCTTGCGCTCGAAACGGGCGAATGCGTCCTGCGCCACCTGCAGCATCAGCTGGTCGTATTCGGCGACGCGCTGCTGGTAGTCCTGGTAGGCCTGGGCCAGATGCTGCCAGCGTTCCTGGTGCTCGCGCGTCAGGCCGAAGGTCGGCATGTGCCGCCAGCGGTCGCCATCACGTTGCAGGTTCTCCAGCCAAGGACGCAGCTGCTGCATCCAGCCATCCAGTCCGTGTGCGCCCCCCTGCATGCTGCGGAAGATGTCGGCGAAGGGATTGTGCGCGGACGTGGGGTCGGCCATGCCCAGCGCAGAGCGCCAGGCGCGGCCGATGTCGGTGGCGTCGTGATCGCGGCCGGTGAACTGCGCCGCGACCTGCTGCATCTGGCCGAACCACTGGCTAGCCTGCCGCTGGAAGCGGCCGACGGCCTCGTCCACCTGCGCCTGTCCACCGGGCACCAGCTTCGCCCACCAGTCGACCGTCTGTTGCCAGCCCGGGGCTGCGCCCGGCATCGGCATCGCCGGCCCTGCGCCAACCTGTCGCAGGGCGTCGCCCCACAGGCTCCAGTACTGCTGGGCCACCGATTCGAAATCGCCCGGCCACGGTGGAACGGAATTTGCCATGTACCCTCCCTTCCCGACCGATTCTAGCCGCGGCCGGCGACGCGTGCATGACGCGCCCTCACCTCACGGCTCAGGGCTTGGGAATGCGCAGCGTCTTGCTGATCATCAGCGTGCCGGATATGGCGTACAGCAGCACCAGCGGGTGCAGCAGCCACGGGCCCAGCTTCAATGATCCCAGCCACAGGTGCGGACCCACATGGCCAAGATAGGCCGCCACGGCCAGCACGATGACCAGCACCAGGCTGGTGGGAATGGGCGTGCCCTCGAAGAACTTCACCTTGTCGCCACCCTCGGCCAGCGTCTCGGCGGTGACGTTGTAGCGCGCGAGCCGGCTGACGCCGCAGGCGACGAAGTACGACAGCACCAGCCAGTCCCAGCCGCCCTGCATGCCGCAGGCATAGGCCAGCGCGGCCGGGGCGACGCCGAAGGAGATCACGTCAGCCAGGGAATCCAGTTCGCGCCCCAGCACCGAGGCCTGCTTGCGCCACCGCGCCACGCGGCCGTCCAGGGCATCGAAGATGAAGGCCAGCGGGATCAGCGCCATGCCGATCATCAGGTCGCGCAGGATGCCTTCCTGCAAGAAGCGCATCGACGCAAAGATGGCCCCGGTGCCGCAGAAGGCGTTGCCCAGCGTGAACCAGTCGGCCAGCTGGAAGTCGCGGATCATGGAGAAGTGTCGGGACATGAGGGCGTCGCTGGCCGGAAACGGCCTACAGGGTAAGCCGAACCGGGTGAATCCGTCGTGGGGGGCGCCAGACTCCCTGTAGGAGCGACGTCAGTCGCGACGGCGGCAATGGAGCAGCCAAGATTCCTTGCACAGCCAGTCCACCCGGACTGGCCACGTCTACGGTCGCGACTCACGTCGCTCCTACAACAGCAGGCTCAGCGCGGAATCGCGAACTGGCTGGCTTCCACGCTCCCCGCGCCGCGCGGATTGGCATTGATCAGCGCATTGGCCGGCAGTTCCCTGCTGCCATCCAGGGTGGCGTCGACCTGGTCCAGGGCAGCGTAGACGTACGGCAGCAGGGGGACATAGCGCGCCCCGTAGGCCGGCAGCGCCAGGAAGCCGTCGAAGTGCTGCGCATGCCGCACCTGCCAGTAGCGCACGTCCGGATTGGCGGCGCGCGCGGCCTCCACGTACGGCGCACTGGAGAACGCCGGCGGCACCAGCCCGTCGTCCAGGCCGTGGATCACCACCACGGGGCGGCGCGTCTTCGGGAAGCGCGCGGCCGTCTGCGCGATGCCGGCCTGCACGCGGCGCGCGTCGTCGCCGTCACCGGTCTGCAACGCACGCAGGCACTGCAGGCCCGGCAAGGTGAAGTCCGGCGGCGCCAGCTTCGTATCCACGATGCCCACGCCCGCACCCGGCGGAATGCCGCTGCCGTCGGACCACCAGGCGGCGCGTTCCGCCGCGCTTGCCGCGCGTGCACTGAAGTCCGGGTTCTGCGCAGAGAACGCGTACCCGCAGGGATGTTCGCCCACGCCGTAGCGGCCATAGGCCGAGGCGTAGGTGACGGCCACCGCGCGCCACAGATCGAAGCCGACGCTCAGCGCACCGGCCACCAGCGCCTCGTCGGTCCAGCCGTTCGCTTTCAGCTGCGCCCGGGCCGAGGCGGCCTGCGCCTTCGCATCACCCCCGGTGACCAGGCCCGCCGCCTTGAGCGTGGCGCAGCGCGCGGCCCACAGCGGTTCCACCTGGGCACGCAGCGGCGGCTGCGGCAACGTCTCCGCCGGCAGGTCCAGCAGCGCGCACGGCATCAGCAGTGCGGCTTCGGTCGTGTAGTCGTACAGCGAACGCGCGCCCGGCGCATCGGCGGCGTAGATGTTGGGCTCTCCGGCGACGACGGCATCCAGCCAGCCGCCCTCCTCTTCGCTGGCACGCAGGACCGCGCCCCCGCCATTGGAAATGCCGACCGCGATGACGCGCGTATTGTCGAAGCGGAACGGCGCCGCCTGCGGGAACGCCTGGTCCAGCGCGGCCAGCGCGAACTCGGCGGCCTGCTTCACATGCCGGCCCCAGTCCGCTTCCGGATTGTCCTTGGAATGCGCGTGCTTCACCGCCACGCCGCTGGCGCCCACCGGCGCGTCGGGCGCGAAGGCCAGCGCATCGGTACCCAACGCACCCACCGTGCCGTCCTCGCGCGCACCCTGCTGCTCGTCGAGGTCGAAGTAGTCCGTGCCCGCGCCCTTGTCGGTATAGGCGATGGCGCAGCCCTTCGGCAGGCCCCACGGTGCGGCGACCGCGATGGCGCCATAAATGCCGCGCGAACCCGACGAGGCGGTGACCACGATGCAGCGCCTGCGCGTATCGAAGCTGTCCGGCACCTGCACCAGCACGCGGTGCGGCTGCGCCGCCCCGGGCACCTTCGCCAGCGCCGAGTACTCGCGCCCCGGCACGCTGGCCACGCTGCCGTAGGCCTGGCCGTAGCCGCCGGTCGGCGACAGGTCGGCGATGCCGCGCCAGTTCCCCCAGATCGCCCGGCGGCGCAGCTCGGCGGCCGTGGGATGGGCTGGGTCGGCGAACGCGGGCGCCGCCATCGCGCGCAGGCCGTCCAGGCCCAGGCCCGCGGTGAGCAGGTCGTCATGACCGCGATGCTCGGTGACGCGCTGGGGCTGGATCATGTGGGCCACGGCCTCGGGCTTGGAGGGGGCGCTGGCGCAGCCGGCGAGCATCGCCGCCAGCCATACGCCACAGGAAAGTCGCATCGTCGCGTTCATGCCTGGATTGCATCCATGGTTCCGGTCAATGCCACGAAACTACCGCGCCGCGGAAGTCCCGTCATCGTACTTTGGTACCACGAACGGCGGACGCCTGCCTGCTACCCTAGCCCCAGCACGCAGGAGCCCCCATGCAGAAGACCCACACCCTCCTCATCACCGGCGCGGCCAGCGGCATCGGCGCCGGCATCGCCTCCCAACTGGCCGAAGCCGGCCGCCACGTCATCGTCAGCGATCTCAACCTTGAGGCAGCCGAGGCGGTCGCGGCGCAGATCCGCGCAGAGGGCGGTTCGGCCGAAGCGGTCGCGCTGGACGTCACCTCGCAGGACAGCATCGATGCCGCACTCGCGGCGATCTCGCGACCCATCGACGTGCTGGTCAACAATGCCGGTCTGCAGCATGTCTCGCCGCTGGAGGAATTCCCGATCGAGAAGTGGGACTTCCTGGTGCAGGTGATGCTGGTGGGCGTGGCGCGGCTGACCCGTGCCGTGCTGCCGGGCATGCGCGAACGCGGCTTCGGCCGCATCGTCAACATCGGCAGCATCCATGCGCTGGTGGCCAGCCCGTACAAGAGCGCCTACGTGGCGGCCAAGCACGGGCTGGTCGGCTTCTCCAAGGTGCTGGCGCTGGAAACCGCCGACACCGACATCACCATCAACACCGTCTGCCCCAGCTACGTGAAGACGCCGCTGGTGGACAAGCAGATCGCCGACCAGGCGCGTACCCGCGGCATTTCCGAGGCCGACGTGGTCAGCCAGGTGATGCTGAAGCCAATGCCGAAGGGCGTGTTCATCGGCCTGGACGAACTGGCCGGCATCGCCGCCTTCCTCACCTCGCCCGCCGCGCGCAACATCACCGGCCAGACGATCGTGGTGGATGGCGGCTGGACCGTGCAGTGATCGGACAGCGACGGCGGGAATGGAGAAAGGGGAACAGGGCATGACGCCTCTTCGCGGCGACGTGATCATCCTGGCGTTCGATACGGACTCCCTCCGGTCGACATACGTCTGCATTCTCTGTTCCCCGTTCCCTGTTCCCCGCGCTGCCTTCCCATGCCCAACCTCCTGATCGCCGACGACCACCCGCTGTTCCGGGCCGCCCTGCGCGGCGCGGCAGTCGATGCCGTGGCCCAGCTGACGGTGCGCGAGGCGGAATCATTGGATGGCGTGATCGCCACGCTGGAAGCGCACGACGACATCGACCTGGTGCTGCTGGACCTGCACATGCCCGGCAACCATGGCTTGGCGGGTCTTGCAGCGATCCGCGCACAGTTTCCCGCGGTCGCGGTAGTGGTGGTGTCGGCCAACGACGATCCGCGCGTGGTGCGCCGTGCGCTGGACCACGGGGCGGCCGGCTACCTGCCGAAGAGCTCCGGCTTGGACGAACTGCGCGACGCCATCCGCAGCGTGCTGGCCTGCGAGCAGTGGCTGCCCGCCTCGCTGCGTGGCGCGGTGGCGCGCGCCCAGTCGTCCGAACACGACACCGAACTGGCCGGGCGGCTCGCCAGCCTGTCACCGCAGCAGTTCCGCGTACTGACGCTGGTGGCGCAGGGCCTGTTGAACAAGCAGATCGCCGACCGCCTGGACGTGCAGGAGCGCACCGTCAAGGCGCACCTGTCCGCCATCTTCGACCGCCTGGGGGTACGCAATCGCACGCAGGCCGGGGTGGTGCTGCGCGAACTGGAGCTGGCGGATCCTGCCCGGCAGATCGAGTAAGCCGGCGCATCGCGTCCGGATGCGCAGTGACAATGAATCGTCATCCCGGCGAAAGCCGGGACCCAGTGTCTTTGCTCTTCCACGCACCACAACCTCGCAAGACGCTGGGTCCCGGCTTTCGCCGGGATGACGGTTCATGGCGTGAAACAATCCGCCAGCACGGCCGCTGCAGGCGCTGATCATAATTTCGCCACACATCTTGACAGCGTTGTACCGCAACGCGCGCCGACGCTTATCCACATGTTGGTCGACAGACCATCCACACCCGGTGTGGACAACCCGGACACCGATCCGTCATGCCCTGGTCAAAATTTCGCCACACATCTTGACAGCCCTGCGGCACAAGGCGCCGACGCGGTTATCCACACGGTTTCCCCAATGTCATTCCACAGCTGGTGGGGACAAGCGGGATCGTGGAACATGCGACCGCTCCCTGTAGGAGCGACGTGAGTCGCGACCGCGGACAGGAACTTCCTTGATCTGTCGATGGCAGAGAGCCACAAGACCATCGCCGTCTTGCCCCCTACTCATCCACGGCACAACGCCCGTCACCCGCTCCAGTCGCGACTTACGTCGCTCCTACAATGGAAACGGACGCGGGGCCGCTCAGATGCGCGAGTAGTCCCACGACACCATGCGGCCATCGCGGTACGGCATGACGCCGTGGAAGCCCCGCGGGTCGTTGTCGAACACCAGCGGCAGGAAGTGGCGGTCGCCGTCCCAAAGCGGCAACTCCATGATCTTCTCCACCGGCACCCATTCCAGCGTGCCTTCCGGATTGTGCTCGAACGGTATGCCGCTGTAAGCCGTGATCAGGAAGAGGAAGCCCAGCCAGTCCTCGCCGCGCTTGCCGAAGCCGGGCCAGCTGATCGTGCCGCGCAGCGTCATCGCGTCGCAGTGGATACCCGCCTCCTCATGGATCTCGCGGCGCATGCCGGCCACCACATCCTCGTCGCGCTCGATCTTGCCACCCAGGCCGTTGTACTTGCCCAGGTGCTGATCGTCCGGGCGCGCGTTGCGGTGGATCAGCAGCACCTGCGAGCGGTCGGGCGACAGCACGTAGCCGAGGGTGGCGACGATGGGGGTGTAGGGCATGGGAGATCGGTGAGCAGCGGAGTGGTGATTCTACCTTTGAACCATCGACCGTCGTCCCAGCGAACGCTGGGACCCATTCTGATGTCGATCTCCGCGGGTTCCCCGTCCATTGCTCGGAACCGCAGGAGCAAGATGGGTCCCAGCGTTCACTGGGACGACGATGCGCCATCACATCGCCCGCGCCGCCAGCAAACGGTCCAGCACCGACTTCAACGCCAGCGGCCGCACCGGCTTGGCCAGCAGCGGCAGGTCGGCGTCGCGCACCGCGCGCCGTACCGCGTCGGTCTGGTCGGCGCTCAGGATCAGGCACGGGCGCTGTCCATGCGTGTCACGCAGCCGAGCGGCCAGCGCGACGCCGGTGTCGCCGGCATCCAGGTGATAGTCGAACAGCCACAAGTCGGCATCACGCTCGCGCAATGCGGCGTGTGCGGATGGGTCATCGGCAGCAACCGCCACGCTGCATCCCCATCCCATGAGCACCTGGCGCAGCGCCGCCAGCGCGTCGGGATCGTTGTCCACGGCCAGAACATGGCGGCCGGCCAGGCCAGGCCTGCCGGCCAGCGCAGGCACCGCCGCAGGTGCCGCCACCCGCACCAGGTCGACCGCGAAGACGGCGCCGTGCCCGACCCGGCTGCGCAGCGACAGGGGCGCGTCCAGCAGCGCGGCGATGCGGTCGGCGATCGACAGGCCCAGTCCCAGGCCCTGCCCCGGCACATCGTCGCCGCGTCGGAACTCCTCGAAGATCCGCTGCTGCTCGGCTTCGACGATGCCGGGCCCGGTATCCCATACCTCCACGCGCACACGGTCGCCACGGCGGCGCACGCCCAGCAGTACGCCACCGCGTGCGGTGTAGCGCACGGCATTGGCCAGGAAGTTCTGCAGGATGCGGCGCAGCAGCTGCGGATCGGTGTGCACCCAGGCACGCGTGGGCACCATCGCGAACGACAGGCCGCGCTCGCGTGCCAGCACGCGGAATTCCGACGCCAGCGGCTCCAGTACTTCCATCAACGGCAGGTCGCGCGGCTCGGGGACCAGTCCGCCGGCCTCCAGCCGCGACATGTCCAGCAGGCCGGTCAGCAGGTCGGTGGTGGAATCCAGCGCCCCACGCACCTGCAGCGCGGTATCGCGCTGGCGCTGTTCCGGCAGCTGCTGCGACAGCGCGTCGGTGAACAGCTGCGCGGCGTGCAAGGGCTGCAGCAGGTCGTGGCCGATCGCCGTCAGGAAGCGGCTTTTGGCATCGTTCGCATGCTCGGCCTCGCGCTTGGCCGTTTCCAGCAGCGCGGTGCGCTCGGCGACGCGCTGCTCCAGGGTCTCGTTGGCCTGCTTGAGTTCCCGCTCGGCCTGGCGCGAGGCGGTCACGTCGGTATACGTCGCCACGAAACCGCCGCCCGGCATCGGATTGCCGCGGATCTCCACGATGCTGCCGTCCGGGAACACGCGTTCGGTCAGGTGCGGCGTACCGGCGCGCATGAAGGCCAGCCGCCGGTCCAGCGCCCGTTCGTCCTGCCCGCGCTGCGGCATGCGCTGCAGGGCCCAGCGCGTGAGGTCGGCGATCGGGCGTCCGACCTGCAGCAGCTCGGGGGGGAAACCGAACATCTGCGCATAGCGGCGGTTCCATGCCACCAGCCGCTGCTCGCGATCGATCACGCTGATGCCCTGGCTCATGTTCTGCAGCGCGGCTTCCAGTACCTGCTGGTTGAAGCGCAGGTCCTGCGAGACTTCGCCGACGATGGCCGCCACCGTGTCCAGGTCCCCGCTCTCGCGACGCGCCGCATCCAGCAGCAGGCGCGCCGAGGCCGATCCCAGCACGGCCGACAGTTCGCGCTCCAGACGCGCCTCGATCACGCCGGGCACCGGACCGTTGCGCGGCGCATCGGCCAGCAGTTCCTCCACGCGCTCGCGCGGCAGGAAGCGGCGGCCGGCATCGCGCAGGGTCTTCGCATCGAAGCCGCGGCGGTCGAGGCGCCGCGGCGTCGCGCCGCGCCAGCCCATCACCAGCAGCGTCACCGCCGTGCCCAGGAACAGGCTCACGCCGACCGCGCGGCCCAACCGGCTCCATCCGGTCAAGCCGAAGAATCCATCGGGCGAGAGACCGGTGATGCCGAACGGGCCGGCCTGCAGCCAGGCCGGCGCCACGCCGCGCGCATCCATCGTCACCGGCAGCAGCAACAGCCATACCCAGACCGCGAAACCGGCGACGATGCCGGCGATCACCGCGCGCGGCGGCGTCTGCGGACGCCAGATGGCAAAACCCAGTGCAGGCGCCAGGGTGGCCAGCGCCGAGAACGACACCGCGCCCACGTCGGCCAGCGCATCGTTGCCCGCGATCAGGCGGCTGTACGCCCACGCCAGCAGCATCACCGCGACGATGCCGATGCGCCGCTGCGCCAGCACCGCGCCGCGCAGGTCGCCGCCCGTGCCGCGGAGCCAGCCGCCCCGCAACAGGCCCGGCGCCAGCCAGTGGTTGCCGATCATCAGGCTGAGCGTCAGCGTGCTGACCACCACCATGCCGGTGGCCGCGCTCAGTCCGCCCAGGAAGGCCAGCAGCGCCAGGCCCTGCTGCCCCTGCGACAACGGCAGCGCCAGCACGTATAGGTCGGACGGCACCGCGTCGCCGAACATCGCGCCGCCCGCGCGCGCCAGCGGCAGCAGCGGTGCGGCCATCAGCACCATGTACAGCGGGAACAGCCAGCGCGCCGTGCGCACATGGCGCTCGTCGCGGCATTCCACCACGCCCACGTGCACCTGGTGCGGCAGGGTGAACATGGCCAGCACGCCCAGCGCCACCAGCGGCAGGAAGCCGTAGGTGGTGGACGGCGGCGCCTGCACGGGTTGGACTTCGGGGAGTTCAGGCAGGCCCCACCAGACGAACACGCCCAGCGCCAGCATCGCCGCCAGCTTGAACAGCGACTCGAACGCCATCGCCAGGATCAGGCCGCGGTTGTGTTCGGCTGCGCTCGCGCGGCGCGTACCGAACAGCATCGCGAACACCGCCATCGCCAGCGCCACGTACAGCGCGCTGTCCTGCCAGGCCGGCAGCGCATCGTTGCCCGGCGACCGCGTGAGCAGGGCGAAGCTCATCGCCACCGCCTTCAACTGCAGCGCGATGTAGGGGATCAGGCCCAGGGCGGCGACCAGGGTGACCGTGGCCGCAAGCCAACCATCCTTTCCCAGCCGCGTGGCGATCAGGTCGGCCAGCGAGGTGGCGTTCGACTCGCGCGCCATCCGCACCAGCCGCACCAGCAGGAACGCGCCGAACACGTACAGCAGGATGGTGCCGACGAAGGTGGGCGGCAGCGGCCACCCGTAGCGCGCGGCCTGGGTCACGGTGCCGAAGAAGGTCCACGACGTGCAGTACACCGCCAGCGACAGCGCGTAGACGTATGGCCACTGCACCGCGAGCACGCGCGGATGACGCTCGGCATACAGCGCCGAGCCGAACAGCACGCCCAGCCAGAGCAGCCCCGCCAGCACCACGATACCGATGCTCAGCATGCTTCCTCGAATGGTCCTGTCTGCCCAGCCACGATCTTACCGCGCCGACGATCGGCACTGTCCCCCGTCCATTCCCGTGGCCGACGCCTCCGCAAGGCCTCGTTCTTCCTCATGACGAAGCCGGTGCGGAACGCTCCTACCGAAGGGATTGCCGCCGTGCGGTTCCGTCATCGCCGGGCCCAAGGGGGTGCCCACACGGAGTCGAACAAGGAGATCGTCATGCACAACCACCTGTTCCTGCGCGCTTCCGCGCTGTCCCTCGTGCTGCTTGCCGCATCCGCGCCCGCCTGGGCAACGCGCACCAGCACCGCGCTCGGCATCTGCATATCGCGTGGCCCGGACTGCAGCATCGTCAACAAGGGCGACAATTACGAGATCTGCGTCAACAACACCGACGGCAGGCAGTGCGTCAGCTGTCCCAACCTGGCCCAGGACAAGCAGGAGTGCTCCGTCGCCAGGACCGACAAGGGCACCCCCGCCCCGACCACCGGCGTGGCCGGCCTGCTGGCGGAAGAGTACCCGGCTTCGCCGCGCAAGCCCGAACGTCCCGTCCGCAAACCCTGAGGCGCGCCGGCTTTCCGCGCACCCGCGAACGAACGACGGCGCGGCGCTGCATGCACAGCGCCGCGTCGCCTGGGGCCATGCGTCAGAAGTCGTAGCGCGCGGTGAGGCTGTACTGGCGCGGCGGACCGTAGAAGCCGGTCAGCACGCCGTAGGCGGCGATGTTGTAGCCGGTGGTGCGATATTCCTCGTCCGCCAGGTTGGTGCCCTGGAGGGACAGGCTCCACGCGTCGTCGATCTTCCAGATCACGCCAGCGCTGACCAGGCCATAGCCGTCCTGCCTGATCGCCCGGCTAAGGTCGGTGGTCGGCCACACTTCCGACTGGTACGAATAGCCCACGCGTGCGGACAGGTTGCCCCCATTGGCCAGGTCCGTGCGGTACTCCACGTTCAGCGCGCCCGAGAACTCCGGCGCATTGGTGAAGTACTGGGTGTCGGCGATGTTGACGCCGCCGCTGATGAACTCGTCGTACTTCGCGTCCAGCCAGGCCAGGTTGCCGCTGATCAGCCAGTTGGCCGTCGGCAGGAACTGGTACTCGACTTCCACGCCATTCACCGTGCCCTTGCCCGCGTTGGTGAAGTCGCCGAAGAAGCTCTGCGAACCGTTGGGCAGCGTGTACGAAGTGAACACCGACAGCTGGATGTCCTCGTACTTGTTGTGGAACGCCGACAGGTTCAGGAACAGGCGCTGGTCGAGGAACGACATCTTGCTGCCGATCTCGAAGCTGTCGACGGATTCGTCGTCGAACGGCTCGCCCGAGCGCGGCACCGCGGTGGTGTTGGCGCGGATGTTGTAGCCGCCGGACTTGAAGCCGCGCGAGGCCAGGCCGTAGACCATGATGTCCGGGGTGATCTGGTAGTCCAGCGACACCTTCGGCGAGACGTTCTTGAAGTTGACCGTCTTGTTGAAGTTCGCCGCCGTGCCCCACGACGTTTCGTACTGGTTGTTGGTGTAGAAACGGTTCAGCGCGATGGCATGCTTGTCTTCGTCCGTGTAGCGGGCGCCCACATCCAGCTTCAGGCGGTCGGTCAGGTCGAAGGTCCAGTCGGCGTACAGCGCGATGCTCTTGGTGTTCACCACGCCCTGGGTGTCGCCGAACAGCGGATTGGTCAGGCCGGTGGCCAGCAGCGGGTTCCAGAAGTAGTTCAGCACCTGGCCGCCGGCGTCGCCGTTGAACCAGTACAGGCCCATCACGCCGCGCGCACGGCCGCCGCCGTCGTAGTTGGCCTGCAGTTCCTGGCTCACCTGGCTGTCGCTGTAGAACGCACGCACGTCCACCAGCGGCAACGGCGTGGTGTCGAAGTCGATATTGGTCTCGGTGTCGGACTCGCGCTTGGCGGCGACGTACTTGAACGCCCAGTCGTCGCTCGGACGCCAGTTGACGGTCACCGAGGCGCCCTTCATCTCGGTGTCATTGATGTTCTTCATGCCGCTGCGGATGTCGTAGCGGTCGCCGGTCGGCGGATAGGCCGGAGCCAGCGGATTCGGCGCCAGCATCTTCGCACCGCGCACGCCGGACTGGTCGTCCATGTAGTCGAAGGCAAACTGCACGTCGAAGTCGTCCTGCGAGTACGCCCCCAGTTGCATGCGGACCGCGTTGATCTCCTTGTCGCTGACCTCCTGCCCCGTATAGGTGTTGGTGCCGAAGCCGTCGCGATTCATGCTGGCCACCGACACGCGGCCGCGCAGGCCGCTGTCCTTGCCGCCGATCTCGCCGCCCAGCGCCGCCTTCACGTCCAGCTGGTTGTAGTTGCCCACGGTGACCGAGGCGAAGCCCGTGGTCTCCTGCGGCAGGCCGCGCGAGATGTACTTGATGGCGCCGCCGATGGTGTTCTTGCCGTACAGCGTGCCCTGCGGGCCGCGCAGCACCTCGATACGCTCCACGTCGAACACGTCCAGCAGCGCGCCCTGCGGACGGGCGATGTAGACGTCGTCCAGATAGATGCCCACGCCCGGATCCACGCCCCACAGCGGATCGGCCTGGCCCACGCCGCGGATGTAGGCGGTGACGGTGCTGGTGGAGCCGCGCGCCGCGTACACGGTCAGGTTCGGCACCTGCGCGTCCAGATCGCCCAGGTCCTTGATGTTCAGCTTGTCCAGCGTTTCCGGCGTAAACGCAGTGACGGCCACCGGCACGTCCTGCAGGGTCTCTTCGCGCTTGCGCGCGGTGACCTTGACCGAATCCAGTGTGGTGGCATTGGTGGCCGGCGTGTCGCCGGCCGGCGCGGCGTCCTGCGCCCATGCCACCGGCACGGACGACAACAGGACGCAGCCGATGGCCAGGCTCAGATGCTTGCGCTTCATGGGTCTCCCCTCCTCCCGGGTATGACGTTGGCGGCGGACGGATGCCGCCGATTGAAGCGAACACTAGGGGGTGGCCCGTGCGGAGGGCATCGTACCTTCGTACAGTGGGACGGTCGGCACGGCCCTGCGGATACTCGCCGCACCTGCAACCGGCGCTGGCCGAGGAGTCGTGGATGTCGTTCCTGATCGTGCTGGCCGCGCTGTGCTTCCTGATGTTCGTGGCCTACCGCGGCTACAGCGTCATCCTGTTCGCGCCCATCGCGGCGCTGGGCGCGGTGCTGCTGACCGATCCCTCGCTGGTGGCGCCCATGTTCACCGGCCTGTTCATGGACAAGATGGTCGGCTTCCTGAAGCTGTACTTCCCGGTCTTCCTGCTGGGCGCGGTGTTCGGCAAGCTGATCGAGATCTCGGGCTTCTCCAAGGCCATTGTCGCGGCCACCATCAAGGTGGTCGGCGCGCAGCGCGCGATGCTGTCCATCGTGCTGGTGTGCGCACTCCTGACCTACGGCGGCGTGTCGCTGTTCGTGGTGGTGTTCGCGGTGTATCCGTTCGCGGCGGAACTGTTCCGCCAGAGCGACATCCCCAAGCGGCTGGTGCCGGGCACCATCGCGCTGGGCGCCTTCACCTTCACCATGGACGCGCTGCCGGGCACGCCGCAGATCCAGAACATCATCCCCACCTCGTTCTTCGGCACCACCGGCTGGGCCGCACCGGTGCTGGGCACGATCGGCGGCGTGTTCATCCTGATCGTCGGCATGAGCTACCTGGAATGGCGGCGTCGGGTGGCCGCGCGCAACGGCGAGGGCTATGCCGGTAGCGAGGAGCTGCGCAACGAACCCGAACCCTTCAAGGGCGATCGCCTGGCGCATCCGTTGATCGCGATCCTGCCGCTGCTGCTGGTGGGCGTGGCCAACTTCCTGTTCACCCGCTGGATTCCCGGCTTCTACGGCGAAAGCCAGTCCTTCGTGCCGGCCGTCATCGGCAATCCCGCGCCGGTGGTGCAGGAGGTCTCCAAGGTCGCCGCCATCTGGGCCGTGCAGGGCGCGCTGCTGGTGGGCATCGTGTCGGTGATCGCGTTCGCGTGGAAGCCGGTGTTCGCCAGCTTCGCCGAAGGCACCAAGAGCGCCATCGGCGGCGCGTTGCTGGCCTCGATGAACACGGCGTCGGAGTACGGATTCGGCGCCGTCATCGCCGCCCTGCCCGGCTTCCTGGTCGTGGCCAATGCGCTGCAGGCCATTCCGAACCCGCTGGTCAACGAAGCGATTTCCGTCACTGCGCTGGCGGGCATCACCGGTTCCGCCTCCGGCGGTATGAGCATCGCGCTGGCGGCGATGGCCGACAGTTTCATCGCCAACGCGAACGCGGCGGGCATCCCGATGGAGGTGCTGCACCGCGTGGCCTCGATGGCCTCCGGCGGCATGGACACGCTGCCCCACAATGGTGCGGTGATCACCCTGCTGGCCGTCACCGGCCTGAGCCACCGGCAGTCCTACAAGGACATCTTCGCGATCACCCTGATCAAGACGACGGCCGTCTTCGTCGTGATCGGCGTGTTCTACGCCACCGGCCTGGTCTGACGCGATGCCCGGCATGGCCGGGCTGTGCGCGCGGTCGCAAACGCCGCGCAGGGTCCTGGCCAATACTTCCGCCATCCTGGGGAACGTGGGAAACACCGCATGGCGCGCTATACCCTTCCGTGGCGCCGGTTCGCTGCGCGCGGGCCCGTCCGCCGCACCGCGGCCGGCCCGGCCCTCCGCACCGGCGCGGAGACCGACGCACCGGTGCTGCGGCGCAAGGCCGACCTCACCGCCCAGGTCCGCCAGCGACTGAACCGCCTGTACGGCTGGAAAGGCGGCGAACGGGCCAGCCCCAAGGACACGACCCCCGCGCCTGAAGCCGTCGCCGCCGCCGGCGGTGGCCGCGTGATGATGGGCCAGTCCCATCCGCGCCTGCTGACGATGGCGCGACCACCTTTCGCGGTGCAGGCCCTGAACCACCTCAGCTACGGCGCCACCGCCGCCAGCGTCGCCGAGTTCAACGCGCTGGGCAGCACCGACCGCCAGCGTCTGGCCAACTGGGTCGACTGGCAGCTCGACTGGAACGCCATCGACGACAGCGCGGTCACCAACCGCCTCAACGCTGCCGGCTACACCACGCTCAACAAGTCGCTGACCCAACTGTGGGCCGACCATGTGGTGCCGGACCCGGAGTACAGCGTACGCATGCGCCCGGCCAACGAGGTGCAGCGTGCGGCGTTCGTGCGTGCGGTGTATTCGCGCCGGCAGCTGCGCGAGGTGCTGGTGAACTTCTGGCACGACCACTTCAACGTGCTGGGTACCGACTTCAGCGTCGGTCCGGTGTTCGTGCACTACGACCGCGACGTGATCCGCGCCAACGCCAAAGGCAACTTCCGCACGATGCTGGAAGGCGTGGCCCAGAGCACGGCGATGCTCTACTACCTGGACAACATCAACAATTCGCGCTCGGGCCCGAACGAGAACTTCGCCCGCGAGCTGCTGGAGCTGCACACCCTGGGCGCGGAGAACTACCTGGGCTTCATGGACCCGTTCCAGGTGCCGCCCTGCCCCGAGGATCCGGCCTACCCCATCGGCTACACCGACATCGATGTGTACGAGACCTCGGCCGCCTTCACCGGCTGGTCGGCGAAGAACGGGCACTGGCAGTTCCCCAGCGAGAACGACGGCACCTTCGTCTACCGGCAGTCGTGGCATGACGCCGGCCCGAAATTCCTGCTCGGCATGCTGATCTATCCCGAACAGCCGGCGCTGAAGGACGGCCGCGACGTGCTGGACCGGTTGGCCAGCCATCCGCGCGTGGCCAAGTTCATCTGCAAGAAGCTGATCCGCCGCTTCATCAGCGATACGCCGAAGCAGGGGCTGATCGACAGCGCCGCCGCGATCTTCCGCGCGAACTGGCAGGCGCCGGACCAGATCGAACGGGTGATGCGCCACATCCTGAACTCCGATGACTTCATCAACAGCTTCGGCCAGAAGAACCGCCGCCCCTTCGATGCCGCGGTGGCCGCGATGCGCACGCTGGGCGGCGACTGGACGTTACGCCCGGACCACGGCAGGAGCGACGAGTTCATGTGGCTGTACGGGTTCACCGGCCACGCGCCTTACAACTGGCCGGCACCGAATGGGTACCCGGACACGGGTCTGGCATGGTCGGGCTCGAACTCCTTCGCGATGACCTGGCGCGTGCTGGGCTGGCTGACCGAGACCAAGGACGGTGAGGTACCGCTGCATCCGATCGTCGACACCACGCGTGCCAACGTGCCGGTCGCCAACTGGACGGCCAACAACCTGGTGACCTGGTGGTGCACGCGCCTGCTGGGCTACCAGCCGGAAGCCGCGCGCAAGCAGGCGCTGGTGGCGTTCATGGCGCAGAACGGCGACCCCAACACCTACGTCATCACCGACACCAATGCGTGGCAGGGCAGCGACCTGAAGCGGCACTACAACCACGAGCGCCTGCGCAGCCTGGTGGCGCTGATCCTGATGACTCCCGAATTCATGAGCCGCTGAGGGCCCGCCATGCGCGATCTACGACTGACCCGACGCGAATTCGTCAAAGGCTGCGGCAGCGCCGCCATTGTCGGTGCCACCGGCGGCACGCTGATGTTCGCCGATCCCGTCGACGCGGCAGTGAACAGCTACGACACCGTCGTGCACCTGTTCCTGCGCGGTGGCCTGGATGGCCTGAACCTGGTGGTGCCCACCGGCGGCGCGGACCGTGGCTTCTACGAAGAGGCGCGACCCAGCCTGCAGATCGCCACCAGCGGTGCCTACGGGGCATTGCCGCTGCTGTTGGCGAACGGTGTGGACACGGGCTTCGGACTACATCCCTCCGCGACCGGCCTGCGCGACCTGTGGAACGACGGCAAGCTGGCCATCGTGCACGCCTGCGGCATGGCCACCACGGTGACGCGCAGCCACTTCGACGCGCAGCTGTACATCGATCTGGGCACGCCAGGGAAGTATGGCTCGCCCACGGGTTGGATGACGCGCGCGTGGGAAACGCGTCCGGGCGGCACCGGCACCCTGCCCGCCCTGGGCGTCAGCGGCACGCAACCGGCGGGCCTGATGGGCGCCGTGGACGCGCTGACGATGAGCAGTCCCTCCGACTTCTCGCTCAATACCACCGCATGGAGCTGGCAGCGAACGCGATCGGATTCGCCCGCCGGGCTGCGCGGCGTGGCCGAGACGGTAGCATCGCTGTGGAATGGCCAGACCGGCATGGAGATCACGGGCCGCCGGGCCGATGGCGCGCTGCGCCTGATCGGCCAGCAGGGCTACGCCAGCCTGCCGGCGAGCTGGCCGACCGGCACCTTCGCCCAGCAGCTGTGGACCATCGCGCAGTCCATCCGCTTCGACCTGGGCCTGCGCTACGCCACGCTCGATCTGGGCGGCTGGGATACGCATGAAGGTCAGGGCACCGCGGGCAGCGGTTACCACTACTACCAGAACAAGATCAACGAACTGTCCGCCGCGCTCGCCGCGTTCTACACCGAACTCAATGGCACGGGTGAGATGGCGCGGGTGACGGTGGTGGTGCAGTCCGAATTCGGCCGCCGCGTGCGCGCCAACGCCAACGGCGGCACCGACCATGGCTACGGCAATCCGATGCTGGTGCTCGGCGGCGCGGTCAACGGGCGCCGGTTCTACGGCAGCTGGCCGGGCCTGAATCCGGAAACGCTCTCGCCCACGTTCGGCGACGTGCCGGTGACCACCGACTACCGCCGCGTGATGTCGGAAATCCTCATCCGCCGCATGGGCAACGCCAACCTAAGCCAGGTCTTCCCCGGCTACACCGGCTACGCGCCGCTGGGCATCGTGCAGGGCACCGACCTGGCGCCGAAGCTGGAGGGGGCCGCCATCGCGGCGTCGATCCCATCGCTGGTGGCGCCCGGTACAGGCACCCCGACCGCGACCGATAACGCCGCCACCGAACGTGTCGTGCCCGACTGGCAGCGTCGTGGGCCGGTGGACCGCATGCTGGTGCGACGGGAGCGTTGAATCACCGCCTGCAGGACGGGCTTCAGTTCCGAGCCGTCACTGCAGGCGCGATGTCGTCCACGGATCGGGGCGCCTGCATGCTGCGCGGACGTCTACGATCCGGCCGGCAGGCATCGGGGCTGAAGCCCCTCCCGCGCGGCAGCGATGTCATCACCCCTTCCGCGCGTGCCACGCCTTCAGCAGCTCGGCTTCTTTCTCGCGGGTGATGCCGGCGCCCAGTTTGGCCTGGCGTTCGGCGGGCAGGCTGTGGAACCACGCCAGCAGGTCCTGCACGGTGGTCGCCAGCGGGCGGAAGGTCAGTCCGGCCGCGATCGCGCGTTCGTTGCTGACTGCGCCATAGCCGGCATACGGGTTGTCCTTGGACGGCACCCAGATCGGCAGGCCGACCTGCTGCTCGTCCAGGAACGCCGGCGACACGTGGGTCAGCGTCATGCCGCCGCCGGTGACCGCCTGGCAGCCGTACAGCATGGCGTCCATCGACAGCGGGTAATCCGGACCACAGGCGTTGAAGGTGCCGGTCGTGCCGACCTCGGCCAGGCGGATCATCCATTCGCCCAGGTCGCGACCATCGATGATCTGGATGGGATCGTTGCCATCGCCCGGCACCAGGATCTCGCCGCCCTGCGCCACGCGGTGCGGCCAGTAGGTGAAGCGGTCGGTCTCGTCGCGCGGGCCGACGATGTAGCCAGGGCGCACGATGGTGACGTTCTTGCCGAACTGCTTGTGCGCTTCGGCTTCGCTCAGCGCCTTCAGCGGACCATAGAGGTTCTCGATGTCGGCACGCAGGGTCTGCTGCGTTTCGGCCATCGCATCCTTGCCCTTGTACTGCGCCAGCGGCGAGTTCTCGTTGATGCCCGGCTTGCTGCCGTCGGCATACACCGAGATGGTGGAGATGAAGAGGTAATGGCCCACGTTGCCCTTCAGCACCTGGCCGGCATCGCGCACCCAGAACGGCAGGCTGGTGGGGTTGTCGATGCAGACGTCCCACTTGCGGCCTTTCAGCGCGGCGAGATCGCCGGTGTTGCGGTCGCCGTGCAGTTGCTCGACCGCGGCCGGCCACTCCGGCGACGGGCGCTTGCCGCGGTTGAACAGGGTGACCTTGTGTCCGCGCTTGAGCGCGTACTCGACCTGGAACGGGCCGGTGAAGCCGGTGCCGCCGAGGATCAGGATATTCAGCGGCTTGGCCGCCTTGCCCACGGGCTTGGCTTCGCCAGCAGCGGTGGCGAACGACGGCAGCGCGGCCGCGGCGGCGGCCATCGCGCCCAGCTTGAACAGGTCACGACGGGTGGTCATGCGGTGCTCCCCAGCGGTGTCAGGAAACCGACTAGATAGCACCGCCCCGACCGGCAAGCCCCTGCCGGAAGTCGTTATGACTTCCTGTGAACCAGCGATGGGGGGGCCGCGGGGGCCGAGCCAGCTCGGCAGACCGCAGCGCGTAGGATGGGTGGAGCGCAGCGATACCCATCAAGGAGCACTTTGAGGCCACGATGATGGGTATCGCCTACGGCTCAACCCATCCTACCTACGCATGCCAGGTGTCTTCCAGATACCGCGGGCGGCATGCCAGGTAACCGCCGACCAGCAGCACACCGACGCAGGCCGCAAGAAATGCCATCGGCAGGGTCCAACCGTGCGTACGTTCGTGCAGCAGGCCGAACGCCAGCGGTCCCGCGCAGGACAGCGTGTAGCCCACGCCCTGCATGAAGCCGGACAGCGCGGCGGAACCTTCCGGTGTGCGCGTGCGCAGGTTGATCAGGGTCAGCGCCAAGGGGAACGTGCTGGGCCCCATGCCCAGCAAGGCCACCCACAGCGCGGGCGCCGCCATTGGTGCGAGCAGCAGGCCGGCGAATGCGGTGGCATAGAAGCCGGCGCAGACTACGACCACGATGAAGGGGTTGCGCATGCGCACCGCGATCAGCGGCATCGTGAGCGAGGCCACCAGACCCAGCGCGGAGAACAGCGCCACCATCGTGCCGCCCAGAGCGGGTGTGCCGCCGGCTTCGACCAGCAGCTTCGGCAACCAGGTGAACATCGAGTACGTCACCAGCGAGGTCATGCCGAACATCAGCGCCATGCCCCAGGCTACCGGCGAGCGCCACGCGCGGCCGGCAGGACGAGGCGCAGCCAGTTCGGGCGCTTCGTCGTCGACGGTGACGGCGGCATCGTGCACGCGCGCCAGGGGCGAGGCCGTGCTGCGTTCCTGCCACAGCACCAGGCACCACGGCACTGCCGACGCTGCGGCGAACACCGCCCACAGTCCCAGCGAGATGCGCCAGCCCGCGGCTTCCATCACCGGCACCGCGACCAGCGCCGGCAGGATGGTGCCCGCCTGCAGCACGGTGATGTACAACGTGCTGACCGTGCCCACGCGATCGGCGAAGTAGCGCTTCACAAGCGGCGGCAGCACGATGTTGCCGATGCCCATGCCCGCCAGCGCGGTGAGCGAGGCCGCCATCAGCGCCGTCGTGTCGCCCGCCGCACTGCGCAGCAGCAGGCCCAGCATGGCCAGCAACATCGCCAGCAGCGCGGTCCGTTCCAGGCCCATGCGGTGCGCCAACGCCGGCGTTGTGACACCGAACAGCGCGAACGCCGCCGTAGGCAGCATGCCGAACACGCCCGTCATGGTCGCGCCGAAACCGAACGTATCGCCCAACGTATCGAGCAGCGGCGTGAGCGAGGTCACCGCAGTGCGCAGGTTGAAGGCGGACAGCACGATGCCGAGCAGCACCAGCCCGCGGCCGGACCAGAGAGATGCTGGCGCGGCCGCGCGTGTATTCGACGAATTCATGACCGCCATTATCGTCGACGGCACGTCGGCATTCTTCGCATGCACGAAGACGCTGTGTCCTGCGCGATCGTCGATGGCGTGAATCCTTCTCCCCGCCTGCGGGGAGAAGGTGGCCGAAGACCGGATGAGAGGCAACGAAGCCAAGGCACTCAACAGGACGCCAGCCGAACCGACCGAGGGGAGAGCAGCACGCGACGCATCACGCACGATGAAACATCGCGGCTCCGGCATTGCCCCTCAGCCGCCCCCGTATCAGGTACGGGTCAGACTTTTGGCGCCCTATCCCCGCACGCAGGGAGAGGGAAAGAGCCCGCAACATCGCTCCATGGAGGTGTTCGGCACCACCAAAGAAAAAGCGGGCCGAAGCCCGCCTTTCCGTCACGCCTTGCGATGTCGTGCGGCTTACTCGGCCGACACGCCCTCGCCTTCTTCCACGGCCTTGATCGACAGGCGGATGCGGCCCTGCTTGTCGACTTCCAGCACCTTGACCTTGACCACGTCGCCTTCCTTCAGCGCGTCGCTGACCTTCTCGACGCGGTCGTTGGAGATCTGCGACACGTGCACCAGGCCGTCCTTGCCCGGCAGGATGGTGACGAACGCACCGAAGTCCATGATCTTGGCGACCTTGCCTTCATAGATGCGGCCCGGCTCCACGTCGGACGTGATCTGCTCGATGCGGGCCTTGGCGGCCTGGCCGGCGGCGCCGTTGACCGAGGCGATGGTGATGGTGCCGTCGTCCTGGATGTCGATTTGCGTGCCGGTTTCCTTGGTGATGGCCTGGATCACCGAACCGCCCTTGCCGATCACTTCGCGGATCTTGTCGGGGTGGATCTTCATGGTGATCAGGCGCGGCGCGAACTCGGACAGCTCGGCGCGCGGCGTGGTGAGCGCCTTCGACATCTCGCCCAGGATATGCAGGCGGCCCTGCTTGGCCTGCGCCAGCGCGGCCCGCATGATCTCCTCGGTGATGCCGTCGATCTTGATGTCCATCTGCAGGGCGGAGATGCCCTCGGCGGAACCGGCCACCTTGAAGTCCATGTCGCCCAGGTGGTCTTCGTCACCCAGGATGTCGCTCAGCACGACGTAACGGTCGCCTTCCTTCACCAGGCCCATCGCGATGCCCGCGACCGGCGCCTTGACCGGCACGCCGGCATCCATCAGCGCCAGCGAGCTGCCGCAGACCGAAGCCATCGAGGAGGAACCGTTGGACTCAGTGATTTCCGAGACCACGCGGATGGTGTACGGGAACTCTTCCATCGTCGGCATCACCGCCAGCACGCCGCGCTTGGCCAGGCGGCCGTGGCCGATCTCGCGGCGCTTGGGCGCGCCGAAACGGCCGCACTCGCCCACCGAGAACGGAGGGAAGTTGTAATGGAACAGGAAGTGTTCCTTGTACTCGCCGCTGACGGCGTCGATGATCTGGCCGTCGCGCGCGGTGCCCAGCGTGGTGACCACGATGGCCTGCGTCTCGCCACGGGTGAACAGCGCCGAGCCGTGGGTACGCGGCAGCACGCCGGCCTTCACGGCGATCGGGCGCACGGTGTCCAGCGCGCGACCGTCGATGCGGACCTTGGTGTCCAGCACGGAATCGCGCATCGTGCGGTATTCCAGTTCACCGAACTCCTTCGACAGTTCGGCCTTGTCCCAGCCTTCGGATTCCATGCGGCCGGCCAGCTGCTCGGTCACGTCCTTCTTGATGGCGGCGATGGCGTCGCGGCGCTGCAGCTTGTCGTGGATCTTGAAGGCTTCCACCAGCTGGCCACCGACGGCTTCCTTCAGCGCGGCGATCAGGGCGGTGTTCTTGGCCGGGGCGACCCAGTCGGACGGCTTGGTGCCGGCTTCGACGGTCAGCTCGTTGATGGCGTTGATGACCTTCTGCATCTCGCGGTGACCGAAGGTCACGGCGCCCAGCATCACGTCTTCCGACAGCAGCGCGGCTTCGGATTCGACCATCAGCACGGCGCCGCTGGTGCCGGCGACCACGAGCTCAAGCTGCGATTCCTTCAGCTCGGTGGCGGTCGGGTTGAGGATGTACTGGCCGTCCTTGTAGCCGACCTTGGCGGCGCCGATCGGACCCTGGAACGGGGTGCCGGCCAGCGACAGCGCGGCGGACGCGCCGATCAGGGCCGGGATGTCGCCGTCCACTTCCGGGTTGAGCGAGATCACCTGGGCGATGATCTGCACTTCGTTCTTGTAGTCCTCGGGGAACAGCGGGCGGATCGGACGGTCGATCAGGCGCGAGATCAGCGTTTCCTTCTCGGTCGGACGGCCTTCGCGCTTGAAGAAGCCGCCGGGGATGCGGCCGCCGGCATAGAACTTCTCGACGTAATCGACGGTCAGCGGGAAGAAGTCCTGCCCTTCGCGCGCGCTCTTGGCGGCGACGGCGGTGACCAGCAGTACGGTGTCGTCGACGTTGACGATGACGGCGCCGCTGGCCTGGCGTGCGATTTCGCCGGTCTCCAGGGTGACGGTGTGCTTGCCGTACTGGAAGGTTTTGGTGATCTTTGCCACGTGGTTTCCTTGGGGATGCCTTGTTCGGGTTGGACCGGGCGCGACCCTTGCCGCGCGCGGGTGGCCGGGGGTGCCGGCCGGTGCTTCAGCGTGTGCGGGCCCGGTGCGGCCCGCGGGTACAGCGCATTCCGTTCCCTGAAATGCAAACCGCGGCGCATCTCTGCGCCGCGGCGGGGTCTTGCATCAGCGGCGCAGACCGAGCTTTTCGATCAGGGCCTTGTAGCGCTCGTTGTCTTTGCGCTTCAGGTAGTCCAGCAGGCTGCGGCGGCGGTTGACCAGCTGCAGCAGGCCACGACGGCTGTGGTGGTCCTTCTTGTGGGTCTTGAAGTGGCCGCTGAGGTGCTCGATGCGGGCGGTCAGCAGAGCGACCTGGACTTCCGGGGAGCCGGTGTCGTTGGCGCCGCGGGCGTTGTCGGCAATCACTTTCTGGGTATCGACGGACATGGTGTTCTCTCGTTGGATGCGTGACCTGCAGGAACGCGGGCTGTCCTCCGCGCGCACCGCCTGGTTCGCCGTTGATGAAGCTGGGGAATGATGCAGAGGCCGGTATGAAACCGGCGGCGTAGTGTAGCCGCCAGCCCCTTTTGAAACAAGGTTTTATTGGCTGCCGGCCGCCGGGATGGCCGCCTGCGCGGTCCAGGTGAACAGACGCTGCGGCGCCAGCACGCCCGTCGGGTCGACCGTCGCCAGCCCCAGCACGCGGCCATCCGGGCCATGCACGGCCACGGGTCCGTCGCTGGGCGGCTGCCCGCGCAGACGCTGACCCTGGCCGAGCCGGCGGGCATCTTCGGCATCCACGTCCACCCGGGGGAACCCCGCCAGGCCCGCCTCGATGGGCAGCAGGCAGGCGTCCAGGGCCGCCTCGCCCCTTTCCCGAGCCAGCGTCTGCAGCGCTTCCAGGGTGAACATGCGGGGTTCCCTGAACGGCTCCACCCAGAGCCGGCGCAGCACCCCGACATGAGCACCGCAGCCCAGCGTCTCGCCCAGGTCACGGACCAGGCTGCGCACGTAGGTGCCGGAGCCGCACTCCACCCGCAGGGCGATGCGACCGGGCGCGATGTCGAGGAGGTCGATCGCGTGGACCTCTACCTCGCGCTCGGGCGCTTCGATGGCTTCGCCCCGGCGCGCCTTGGCGTACAGCGGCTCTCCCCCCTGCTTGAGGGCCGAATAGATGGGCGCACGCTGGCGGATGCGGCCCAGCAGCGGCGCCAGCGCCGCCTGCACAGTCGCCCTGTCCAGCGGCGGGACGGGACGCTCGCGCAGCGGCATGCCGTCGGCATCGTCCGTATCGGTGGTGGTCCCGAGCACGGCGACGGTGTCGTAGGCCTTGCGCGAACCCAGCAACAGGCCGGCGATCTTGGTCGCTTCACCGAAGCACAGGGGCAGCAGGCCTGTGGCCAGCGGATCGAGGCTGCCGGTATGGCCGCCCTTCTCCGCACGGAACAGCCGCCGGGCCGCCTGCAGGGCGGCGTTCGAGCTCATGCCCTGCGGCTTGTCCAGCAGCAGCAGGCCATCGAGGCGACGGAAGTGGATGCGTCCTGCCATGCGGTCTCTCGGGTACATCGTTGGGCGTGGGGGCGAAATCGTAGGGTCGAGCCTGCTCGACTCCCTTGTATCGCCGACGCCCGGAAACCGGCCCGAAGGGCAGCGGAGCGAGCTCCGCCCTACCGCCCGACCTGTCAGGCTTCGTCGTCGGCCGGAGGCGGCGGCAGGTCGCGCAGCAGGTTCTCGATGCGTTCGCCGCGATCGACGGAGTCGTCGTAGTGGAAGTGCAGCTCCGGCACGTGCCGCATCTTCACGCGGCGCGCCAGCTCCATGCGCAGGCCCCAGGCCAGTTCCTTCAGGCCCTTGACCGCTTCCACAGAACGTTCGGGCATGAGCGCGGTGACGAACACCTTGGCATGCGCCATGTCGCGGGTGACTTCCACGTCGGACACGCTGACCGACGGCAGACCGTGCTCGCGCACGGCCTCGTGCACCAGCGTGCCCAGCTCGCGGCGGAGCTGGGCGGAGACGCGGTCGGTGCGATGGAACGACTTGGTCGGCATGATCAGAGCGTGCGCTGCACTTCGATGCGCTCGAAGCACTCGATCTGGTCGCCCGGCTGGACGTCGTTGTAGGCCTTCACGCCGATGCCGCACTCGGTGCCGTTGCGCACTTCGTCGACGTTCTCCTTGAAGCGTCGCAGCGATTCCAGTTCGCCCTCGAACACCACCGTGCTGGCGCGCAGCACGCGGATCGGCTTGTTTCGCTTGACCGTGCCCTCGACCACCATGCAGCCCGCGACCGCGCCGAACTTGGAGCTGCGGAACACGTCGCGCACTTCGGCGATGCCGATGATCTCTTCGCGGATCTCCACGCCCAGCAGACCCGATGCCACCTGCTTCACCTGGTCGATCACGTCATAGATGATCGAGAAGTAGCGCAGGTCCACGCCGTTGGCTTCGATGATGCGACGCGCGGAGGCGTCGGCACGTACGTTGAAGCCGATGACCGTGGCCTTGGAGGTGACCGCCGAGTTGGCGTCGGACTCGGTGATGCCGCCCACGCCGGAGCTGATGATGTTGATGCGGATCGATTCGTTGGACAGCGCGGTCAGCGAATGGCGCAGCGCCTCCACCGAGCCCTGCACGTCGGCCTTGATGATCAGGTTGAGGCTGAGCTGGCCTTCGCCCTTGCCCAGCTGCGCCATGATGTCTTCCATGCGGCTGCCGGCGGACTGGACCAGGCGCGACTCGCGGCGCTTGGCGTCGCGCTGCTGCGCCACGTCCTTGGCCAGGCGCTCGTCCTCGACCACCACGAAGTCGTCGCCGGCTTCGGGCACGCCCGACAGGCCGAGCACCTGCACGGGGATGGACGGGCCGGCCGAAGGCGGCTGGCCGCCGGTCTCGTCGAACAGCGCGCGCACGCGGCCGTATTGGATGCCGCACACCAGGTAATCGCCCTTCTTCAGGGTGCCCTGCTGCACCAGCACCGTGGCGACCGGGCCGCGGCCCTTGTCCAGCGAGGACTCGATGACCACGCCGCTGGCGCGACCTTCTTCCACGGCCCTCAGCTCGAGCAGTTCGGCCTGGATGGAGATGGCATCCAGCAGGTTGTCCACGCCCTGACCGGTCTTGGCGGAGATCTCCACCATCTGGGTGTCGCCGCCGAAGTCTTCGGCGACCACTTCCTCGGCCAGCAGCTCGTTCTTCACGCGCAGCGGGTCGGCATCGGACTTGTCGATCTTGTTGACCGCCACGATCAGCGGCACCTTGGCCGCCTTGGCGTGCTGGATGGCTTCGCGCGTCTGCGGCATGACACCGTCGTCCGCAGCCACCACCAGCACCACGATGTCGGTCAGCTTGGCGCCACGGGCACGCATCGCGGTGAACGCGGCGTGGCCCGGGGTATCCAGGAAGCTGATGACGCCCTTCGGGGTTTCGACGTGGTAGGCGCCGATGTGCTGGGTGATGCCGCCGGCTTCGCCGCTGGCGATCTTGGTGCGGCGGATGTAGTCCAGCAGCGAGGTCTTGCCGTGGTCGACGTGGCCCATGATGGTGACCACCGGCGGACGCGCGACCTTCTCGCCCTGCTGTTCCTCGGCGTGCGCCAGCAGTTCGCTTTCCACGTCGTTGGCGTCGGCGCGGATCGCCTTGTGGCCCAGTTCCTCGGTCACCAGCACGGCGGTGTCGTGATCGATGGTCTGGGTGATGGTGGCCATCACGCCCATCTTGAACAGCGCCTTCACCACGTCGCCGCCCTTCAGCGCCAGCTTCTGCGCCAGGTCGGCCACGGTGATGGTGTCGCCGATGGACACTTCGCGCACCACCGGCGCGGTCGGGCGTTCGAAGCCGTGCGCACCGCCACCGCCACGGCTCTGTTCATGGCGACGGGGGGGCTTGGACTTGCCGCGCGACGCACCACGGCGCGCGCGATCGGCGGCCGACAGGTGCAGCTGGCCGGCGAAACGGCTGGTGCTGTCGTCGTCCTCGACGCCGGCCACCATCACGTGCGAACCGCGGGTCTTGTGCTTGGCGGCGGCCGCGTTGCGGTCGTCGGCACGCGGCGGATCCTTGCGCACCACCTGCTTGGGCACGTGGTGGCCCGGCGTGGCGGCACGGGCCGGACGGGGCGACTCGTCCCCATCCACGGCGGTGGCGCCGGCGGCCAGCGCGGCAGCCTCCGCTTCGGCCTGCGCGCGCGCAGCTTCGGCTGCGGCCCGAGCCTCGGCTTCCTCCTGCCGACGGCGCTCGAGTTCTTCGGCGCGCTTGGCGTCTTCCTGGGCCAGACGCCGCTGTTCGTCGAGATTGCGCTGGCGGGATTCCTCCAGCTTGCGCAGGATCTCGGCGCGCTCCGGATCGGCTTCGCTCTGCCAGTTCGTAGCGACGGACTCCGCGTCGGTCGGCTTCACATAGGTGCGCTTCTGGCGCACCTCCACGGCCACCGTGGTCTTGGTGCGGCCGGCGGCGACCGTCACTTCCTGCACCTTGCGACGGTTCAGGGTGATCTTCTTGGGCGCAGCCTCATCCGTCGCGGCATCGCTCTTGCCGTGCGAGCGCTTGAGGAAGCCGAGCAGCTTCACTTTTTCCATGCTGGTCACGACCTGGTCGGGACCGCTGAAGCTCATGCCGGCCTCGGCCAGCTGCTCCAGGAGTTTCTCGACCGGCGTGTTGACCAGTTCAGCGAGCTTGCGGATGGTGGTTTGCTGCGACATTCGGATCCTAGGTTTCTTGTTGCGCCCCCCTGGCGGTGGAGGGGCAACCCTTTTCGAGAGGGGGGATTCTAAGCCCTGCGGGTGCCAGGGCGGTGTTCATGGGTGGCTCATGCGCCGCGTCCCGGGCGGGCCCGGGCGGCGCTCATGCGCCACGCTCCAAGCGGGCGATTTCCTCGGCGCGGGCGGCCAGGATCAGCGCGGCGGCGCGCGCCTCGTCCAGGCCCTCGATACCGAACTCGACCACTTCGTCGGCGGCCAGGTCGGACAGGTCCTCGCTGGTGCGGACGCCGTGCGAGGCCAGCGCGAATGCGGTTTCCTCGTCCATGCCTTCCAGCGCCAGCAGGTCCTCGGCCGGATGGTCGTCCTCCAGGCCTTCTTCCTCGGCCAGCGCCTCGTTCAGCAGGGCGTCGCGGGCGCGCGAGCGGAGCTCCTCGACGATGTCCTCGTCGAAGCCTTCCACGGCCAGCAGTTCGCCGACCGGGACGTAGGCGATTTCCTCGACCGTGCTGAAACCCTCGGCGACCAGGATGGCGGCGATTTCCTCATCCACTTCCAGCTTGTCCATGAACAGCTGGCGGGCGACGGCCTGTTCGGCCTCGCTCTTGGCCTGCACCTGGTCGGCGGTCATGACGTTGAGCTGCCAGCCGGTCAGGCGGCTGGCCAGGCGCACGTTCTGGCCGCCCTTGCCGATGGCCTGCGCCAGGCGGTCCTCCGCCACGGCCAGGTCCATCGAATGCTTCTCTTCATCGACGATGATCGACTGCACTTCGGCAGGGGCCATCGCGTTGATGACGAAGGTGGCCGGGTTGTCGTTCCACAGCACGATGTCCACGCGCTCGCCGTTGAGCTCGTTGCTCACGGCCTGCACGCGCGAGCCGCGCATGCCGATGCAGGCGCCGATGGGATCGGTGCGGGTGTCGTGGGCCAGCACGGCGATCTTGGCGCGGTCGCCCGGATCGCGCGCGCAGGCCTTGATCTCGACCAGGCCCTGGCCCACTTCCGGCACTTCCAGCTTGAACAGCTCGATCATGAACTCCGGGGCGGCGCGGCTGATGAACAGCTGCGGGCCGCGCGGTTCGTAGCGCACGTCGTACAGGTAACCGCGCACGCGGTCGCCGGCGCGCAGCACGTCGCGCGGGATGCCCTTGTCCTTCGGGATGAAGGCCTCGGCGTTGCCGCCCAGGTCCACGTAGATGTTGCCGCGCTCGGCGCGCTTGACCACGCCGGTGACCAGCTCGCCCACACGATCCTTCCACGCATCGACCACCTGCGCGCGTTCGGCTTCGCGGACGCGCTGCACGATGACCTGCTTGGCGGCCTGGGCGGCGATGCGGCCGAAATCGGGGTTCTCGATCTTCTCTTCGATCCAGTCGCCCACTTCCGCGCCTTCGGCCTCGTCCTCGGCGTCCATCAGGCGGATCTGGCGATCGGGCGATTCCATCACCACGTCGTCGGCCACCACTTCCCAGCGGCGGAAGGTCTCGTAACTGCCATCCTTGGGATCGATGGCGACGCGCACCTGCACGTCCTGGTCCAGATAGCGCTTCTTGGCGGCGGAAGCCAACGCGGCCTCGATGGCCTCGAAGATGACTTCGCGCGGCACGCCCTTCTCGTTGGCCACCGCATCCACGACCAGCAACAGTTCCTTACTCATTGATCACTCCGCGCGCGGCTTGCGGGCCGCCGGTTGGTTGGGTTTCTTCTTGGCTTTGCCGGCCGGGGCACGCTTGGCGCCGCCAGCCTTGGCACCGGCCTTGCGGCCGGCACCGGATCCGGGTTTTTCGGGCGCCAGGCCCAGCGCCGCCCAGTCGGGGACCAGGCGCGCCTTGTCGATATTATCGAACGCCACCACTATTTCGGCGCCGTCCACGACGAACACGATGCGGTCGCCTTCGATGCGGGCGATGGTGCCCTGCAGGCGGCGACGGCCGTCCTGCGGCAGCTTCATCACCACCTTCGCCGACTCGCCTGCGAAGCGGGCGTAATGCTCCAGCCGGAACAGCGGCCTGTCCACGCCGGGCGAAGAGACTTCCAGCGTGTAGTTGCCGGAAATCGGATCTTCCACGTCGAGCTGCGCGGACACTTCGCGGCTCACCGCCTCGCAGTCCTCGATGTTGACGTGGCGGGTATCGCGTTCGGCTTCCTGCACATCGATGTACAGGCGCAGCGTGGCGCCACCGGGTGCCGGCAGGTACTCGATGCCCAGCAGCTCCACGCCCAGGGACTGGACGGTCGGTGCCAGCAGGTTGGCGATGTCGTTGGCCTTCTCGCTCACGGATTCGATGCCGTTGTCGGGGATGGTGCGGTACGGGTCGCGAAAACAGACAAGGGGCCCGATGGGCCCCTTGTCCGATACGCTGGATGTCGGTGCAACGACGGGAACATGCGTCGTTGCGTGCCCAGGTTCTTCGTCGGCCGCCTGATGAGGGCGGCCTCGGATAAACATGGTAGCGGGGGCAGGATTTGAACCTGCGACCTTCGGGTTATGAGCCCGACGAGCTGCCAGACTGCTCCACCCCGCAGCAGAGGCGAGATTATGATGAATGCGCCGATTTATTGCAAGCCTTGCGGACTATCGGCGTGGGGCATCGCGTTCATCGCGCGTTGCCGGCCCTGGGTGGACCGGCGGTTCCCCGGGTAACGTGATCAGCCTGCGAACGCCAGCTTGCACCACGCCATGATCGGGTTCCAGGCGATGCCCAGCGCCAGCAGCGCCAGCGCGTTGACGCCGAACACCAGCGGCACCACGCGATCCTTGCGCGCGGGCGGGATTTCGCCCACGGGTTCGTCGAAGTACATCACCTTGATCACGCGCAGGTAGTAGAACGCACCGATCACCGCGCACAGCACGCCGACGATGGCCAGCCACAGGAAACCGCCGTTGACGGCCGCGCCCAGCACCACCAGCTTGGCCCAGAAGCCGAGGAACGGCGGCACGCCGGCCAGCGAGGCCATCACGCACAGCACCAGACCGGCCTGCCACGGATTGCGCGCATTCAGGCCCTTGAAGTCGTCGATCCGGTCGGCTTCGAAACCCTGGCGCGACAGCACGATGATCGCGCCGAACGCCGCCGCCGACATGATGGCGTAGCTGATCGCGTAGAACAGCGCGGCGGAGTAACCGACTTCACCGCCGCCGGCGAAGCCGACCAGCAGGAAGCCGACATGCGACACCGTGGAATACGCCAGCATGCGCTTGAGGTTGGTCTGCGCGATCGCGATGACGTTGCCGATCACCAGCGATGCGGCGGCCAGGCCGGCCAGCAGCCACTGCCACTGCGCCGCGGCCGGGCCCACGCCGTCCTGCAGCAGGCGGAACGCCATGCCGAAGGCGGCCAGCTTCGGCGCCGCGCTGATGAACAGCGTCACCGGCGTCGGTGCGCCCTGGTAGACGTCCGGCAGCCACATGTGGAACGGCGCCGCGCCCAGCTTGAACGCCACGCCCGCCACCATGAACACCACGCCGGTGAGCAGCAGCAGGCGCTGGTCGCCGCCACCGCCAAGCGCGGTGCCCGTGGCGTCGAAGATCGCTGGCAGGTGCAGCGAACCGGTCGCGCCGTACACCAGCGACATGCCGTACAGCAGCAGACCCGAGGCCAGCGAGCCCAGCACGATGTACTTCATCGCCGCCTCGGTGGCCAGCCCGTCGTCGCGGTTCAGCGCGACCAGGGCATACGAGCACAGCGCCAGCAGCTCCAGGCCCAAGTAGACCATGACCAGGCTGCCGGCGGACACCATCATCATCATGCCGGCGGTGGCGAACATCACCAGCACCGGCGCCTCGCCCGGATACAGGTTCCGCTCGCGCAGGTACGGCCAGCCATAGACCAGCGACAGCGCACTGACCGCGACGATCACCACCTTGCTGACATCGGCCAGGGTGTCGCGCACGAACATGCCGCTGAACACGCTGCCCTGCCCGCCCACGCCCGTGGCCAGCATCCAGACCACGGCGACCATGACGACCAGCGCCAGTGCATGGGTGATGAAACGGCGGGCGTTGTCCAGGAACAGGTCGAGCATCAGCAGGGCGAACGCCCCCGCGATCAGGGTCAGCTCGGGCAGCAGCGGCTGCAGGTCGGCGGCGGAGATGGGCATCGGCGTCGTCATGGTTCTTCCTTACAGCTTGCTGTTGGCGAGCTGCATCGCCAGTTGCGCGATCGACGGCTCCATCAGGTCCGTCAGCGGCTTGGGATACACGCCCAGCGCCAGCACGCAGGCGGCGAAACCGCCCAGCACCAGCGCCTCGCGCAGGGACACGTCCTTCAGTTCGGCCACGTGCGCATTGGCCACGTCACCCAGAATGACCCGCTTCACCAGCCACAGCGTGTAGGCGGCACCGATCACCAGCGTGGTGGCGGCGAAGAAGGCGATCAGCGGATGCTGCTGGAAGCTGGCCAGGATCACCATGAACTCGCCGACGAACCCGCTGGTGCCCGGCAGGCCGGAATTGGCCATGCCGAACAGGATGAAGAACGCGCCGAACCAGGGCATCGTGTTGATGACGCCACCGTAGTCCTTGATCATGCGGGTGTGCATGCGGTCGTAGAGCACGCCGACGCAGGTGAACATGGCGCCGGAGATGAAACCGTGGCTGATCATCTGCACCATCGCGCCCTGCAGGCCCAGGCGCGCGCCGTCCAGGTTGCCGTAGTCGCGCACCAGGCTGAAGGCGATGAAGATGCCCAGCGTCACGAAGCCCATGTGCGAGACCGACGAATAGGCGATCAGCTTCTTCATGTCGTCCTGCACCAGGGCCACCAGGCCCACGTACACCACCGCGATCAGCGACAGCACGATGACGAACATGGCCCACTCGTGGCCGGCGTCCGGCACGATTGGCAGGCTGAAGCGCAGCAGGCCGTAACCGCCGATCTTCAGCGCGATCGCCGCCAGGATCACCGAGCCCGCGGTCGGGGCCTCCACGTGCGCATCCGGCAGCCAGGTGTGCACCGGGAACATGGGGATCTTCACCGCGAACGCGATCAGGAAGGCGAAGAACAGCCACGTCTGTTCCTTCGCGGTCAGCGGCATCGCGTACAGGTCGGCCAGCTGGAAGCTGCCGCCCTTGATGTACAGGTACACCAGGCCGACCAGCATCAGCACCGAGCCCAGGAACGTGTACAGAAAGAACTTCAACGACGCGTAGATGCGGCGCGGACCGCCCCAGACGCCGATGATCAGGAACATCGGGATCAGCATCGCCTCGAAGAACACGTAGAACAGCACCGCATCGCTGGCCGCGAAGATGCCATTGGTCAGGCCTTCGAGGATCAGGAACGCGGCCACGTACTGGGCCACGCGCTTGTTCACCGACCCCCACGCGCCGGCCAGCGTCAGTACCGTGATCAGCGTGTTGAGCAGCAGCAGGGCGACAGCGATGCCATCGGCGCCCAGGTTGTAGTGGATGTCGAAGCTCGGGATCCAGGCGTGGCTCTCGATGAACTGCAGGCCCGGATTCGCATAGTCGAAACCGCTCAGCAGCCCCAGGCTGAAGACGAAGGTCAGCACCGCCACGGCGAAGCCCAGCCAGCGGGCCGCGCCGGCGCGGGCATTGCCCAGCGCGAGCACCAGCGCGCCACCCAGGATGGGCAGCCAGATCAGAACACTAAGCAGGGGCCAGTTCGACACGTTGTGGTATCCGTTGAGTTCTTCGCCAGGACGTCCCGCGGGGTGCGGTCACGTCAGGTCGTTACTGCCAAAACTTGATGACCGCGCCCAGCAGCAGGATCAGGCCGACGATCATCGCGAACGCGTAGTGGTACAGGTAGCCGGACTGGGTCTTGCGCAGCAGCTGCGCGCCCAGGTCGACCAGCTTCGCCGTGCCGTTGACCGCGGCGCCGTCGATCACGTGGCTGTCGATCGCGCGCGACACCTTGCCCAGCTTGACGCCGCCGCCCGCGAAGCCGCTGATCCACAGGTGGTCGGCCCAGTACTTCTTGTCCAGGATGTTGGTCAGGAAAGCGCCCACCGTGCTGTTGCGGATCTTGCCCGGCAGTTCCGGCTTGAAGAGGTACAGGAAGGTGGCCAACAGGAAACCGCCGAGCGCCAGCCAGAACGGGGGCATCTGCATGCCGTGGATCGCGTAGCCGACGGGCCCGTGCCAGAACTCTTCCTTCAACGACATCACGGTGTCGCGCGCCGAGATGGCCGTGGTCGGATCCAGGCGCAGGAAGTCGATCGCGCCCAGGAAGAACGGCGTGGCCTCGTGATGCCCGGTCCAGTCCGTGCCGAACAGCATCGGGCCGATGGTGAAGAAGCCGATGAAGATGGAGGGAATCGCCAGCAGCACCAGCGGCACCGTCACCACCCACGGGGACTCGTGCGGCTCGTGCGCACCGTGGTGCCCATGACCGTGGTCATCGTGCGCATGGTCGTCGTGCCCGTGGGCATGGTCGTCATGCGCATCGCGGAAGCGCTCCTTGCCGTGGAACGTCAGGTACAGCAGACGGAAGCTGTAGAAGCTGGTGACGAACACGCCCAGCAGCACCGCCCAGTAACCGTAATTGGCGATCCATTCGCTCGGGCCCTGGTAACCCTGCGCGGCCATCACGCCCATCTCGGCCACCTTCTCGCCCACCTCGTGCGCCACGTGCTGGTGGTGCTTGGCCGCCTCGATGATGGTGTCCTTCGAGTAGAAGCCGGAGAAGAACGGGGTGCCGACTAGGGCCAGCGTGCCGATCAGGCTGGTGATCCAGGTGATGGGCATGTACTTGCGCAGACCACCCATCTTCCGCATGTCCTGCTCGTGGTGCATGCCGATGATGACCGAGCCGGCCGCGAGGAACAGCAGCGCCTTGAAGAAGGCGTGCGTCATCAGGTGGAACACGGCCGCCGAGTAGGCCGACACGCCCAGCGCTACCGTCATGTAGCCCAGCTGCGACAGCGTGGAGTACGCCACCACGCGCTTGATGTCGTTCTGCACGATGCCGATCAGGCCGGTGAACAGCGCAGTGGTGGCGCCGATGAACAGCACGAAGTCCAGGGCCGTCTGCGACAGCTCGAACAGCGGCGACATGCGCGCCACCATGAAGATACCGGCGGTCACCATGGTCGCGGCGTGGATCAGCGCGGAGATCGGGGTGGGACCTTCCATCGAATCCGGCAGCCACACGTGCAACGGCACCTGGGCCGACTTGCCCATCGCGCCGATGAACAGGCAGATGCAGGTCAGCGTGGCCATCGACCAGATCACCGGCTGGTCCAGCACCTGCCAGGTCTGGCCGAAAAGCGACACGGCGCCGCTCCACACCGGCACGGCCTTGCCCGCCAGCAGCGTGGCGTTGGCGAACACGGTGGCGTAGTCCAGCGTGCCGAACATCAGCAGCACGCAGCCGATGCCCAACAGGAAGCCGAAGTCGCCCACGCGATTGACCAGGAACGCCTTCATGTTGGCGAAGATCGCCGTGGGCCGCTTGAACCAGAAGCCGATCAGCAGGTACGACACCAGGCCGACCGCTTCCCAGCCGAAGAACAGCTGCAGGAAGTTGTTGCTCATCACCAGCATCAGCATGCTGAAGGTGAACAGCGAGATGTAGCTGAAGAAGCGCTGGTAGCCCGGGTCCTCGGCCATGTAGCCGATCGTGTACAGGTGGACCAGCAGCGACACGAAGGTCACCACGACCATCATCATCGCCGTCAGCTTGTCGATCATGAAGCCGACGTGGCCGGTGTAGTTGCCGACCTCGAAGAACGTGTACAGGTTCTCGTTGAACGGCGACGCGCCCTGCACCACGAGCTGGTACAGCACCCAGCAGGACAGCGCGCAGCTGACCGCCACGCCCAGGATGGTGGCCGTGTGCGCACCCGCGCGGCCGACCAGGCGGCCGAACAGGCCGGCGATGATCGAGCCCAGCAGCGGCGCCAGCACGATGGCCAGCAGCACGTTCTTGGAGAGGAGGACTTCCATACCGGTCATCGGTGCATCAGCCTTTGAGCGTATCGACTTCGGCCACGTTGATCGTGCGCCGCGTGCGGAACAGGGTGACCAGGATCGCCAGGCCGATGGCGGCCTCGGCCGCGGCCACGGTGAGGATGAAGAACACGAAGATCTGACCGGCGGCGTCGCCCAGTTCGCGCGAGAAGGCGACGAAGTTGATGTTGACCGACAGCAGCATCAGCTCGATCGACATCAGCAGGACGATGACGTTCTTCCGGTTCAGGAAGATGCCGGCCAGGCTGATGCAGAACAGCACCGCGCCGAGCGCCAGCAGATGGCCTACGGAAATCATGCCTTGCCCTCCCCTTCCGCCGGCGCACTGGCCGGCACGTCACGCACCGGCTTCTCGGCCGGCATGGACACCATGCGGATGCGGTCGCTCGCCTTCACGCGCGACTGCTCGGCCGGGTCCTGCGCCTTGGTGCCGGTGCGCTTGCGCAGCGTCAGCATCACCGCGGCCACGACGGCCACGGTCAGGATGACGGCGGCGAACTCGAACGGCAGCAGGAATTCGGTGAACAGCGTGCGCGCCAGCCAGGCGGTATTGGATACCTCCGCGGCGCCCGATGCGGCATTGTCCGGGAACGGCGTGGCCGTGCGCGCCTTGATGCCGATCAGCACCAGCATCTGGCCCAGCATCACCACGGCGACCAGCAGGCCGATCGGGAGGAACTTCACCCAGCCCTCGCGGATCTTCACGATGTCGATGTCCAGCATCATCACCACGAACAGGAACAGCACCATCACCGCGCCCACATAGACGAGGATCAGGGCCACGCCCAGGAATTCGGCGCCCACCAGCAGCCAGGTGCAGGCCACCGAGAAGAACGTCAGGATGAGGCACAGCACGGCATGCACCGGGTTGCGCACGCTGATCACCGCGCCGGCGGCGACGACCGCGACGGTGGCGAAGGCGTAGAAACTGATCAGGACCCAATCCATGCTTCGGACCTCAACGGAAGGCGGCGTCGGCGGCGCGGCGCTCGGCGATCTCGGCTTCCAGCCGGTCGCCGATCGCCAGCAGCTGCGGCTTGGTGACGATGTTCTGCCCGCGCTTGTCGAAGTGGTACTCCAGCACGTGCGTTTCCACGATCGAGTCCACCGGGCAGCTTTCCTCGCAGAAGCCGCAGTAGATGCACTTGAACAGGTCGATGTCGTAGCGTGTGGTGCGGCGGGTGCCGTCCTCGCGCGGGGCCGAGTCGATGGTGATCGCCAGCGCGGGGCACACGGCCTCGCACAGCTTGCAGGCGATGCAGCGCTCCTCGCCGTTCGGATACCGGCGCAGCGCGTGCAGGCCGCGGAAGCGCGGCGACTGCGGGAACTTCTCCATCGGGTACATCAGCGTGTACTTGGGCTTGAAGGTGTACTTCAGCGTCAGCCACAGGCCCTGGAGCAGCTCCAGCAGCATCAGGCTCTTGAAGTAGTGCACAACCTTGCTCATGTCTTACACACCCTTCTCGAACACGCCGAAGAACACCAGCAACGCCGTCACCGCGATCCAGAAGATCGTGAGCGGAATGAACACCTTCCAGCCCAGGCGCATGATCTGGTCGTAGCGGTAACGCGGGAAGCTGGCGCGGAACCAGATGTACGCGCTGGCGAAGAACAGCACCTTCAGCAGCAGCCACGGCCAGCCGCCGGTCCAGATCCAGTTGACCCACGGCGAGACGTCCGCGGTGATCCAGCCCTGCAGCGGGCTGAGCCAGCCACCGAGGAAGAACAGCGACACCAGGAAGCTGACCAGGATCATGTTGGCGTATTCGGCCAGGAAGAACAGCGCGAACGCCGCACCCGAATACTCGACCATGTGGCCGGCGACGATCTCAGACTCGCCTTCCACCACATCGAACGGCGAGCGGTTGGTTTCGGCGACGCCGGACACCCAGTACACGATGAACAGCGGGAACAGCGGCAGCCAGAACCACTCGAAGAAGCCGGCGTTGCCGGACTGCGCCATCACGATGTCGGTCAGGTTCAGGCTGCCGGCGGCGATCAGCACGCCCACCAGCGCGAAGCCCATCGCGATCTCGTAGCTGACGACCTGCGCGGCCGAGCGCATGGCACCGAGGAAGGCGTACTTCGAGTTCGACGCCCAGCCCGCGATGATGATGCCGTACACGCCCAGCGAGGTCATCGCCAGCAGGTACAACAGGCCGGCGTTGGCGTTGGACAGGACCAGCTGGTAGTCGAACGGCACCACCGCCCACGCCGCGAACGCCGGGGCCAGCACGATCAGCGGCGCGATCACGTACATCGCCTTCTGCGCACTGCTGGGCTGGATGATTTCCTTGAACAGCAGTTTGAAGACGTCGGCGAAGGCCTGGAAGATGCCCATGCCCACGTACATCGGACCGTGGCGCACGTGCATCCAGCCGATCAGCTTGCGTTCCCAGACCACATAGAACGCGACCGAGATGATCACCGGCATGGCGATCGCCAGGATCTTCAGCACGATCCACAGCACCATGCCGATGTCGCCCAGCCCGAAGAACCACTCGCGCAAGGGACCGACAGCGTTGATCAGGAGTTCGTTCATGCGCTCACCACCGTCACGCGTCCGGCACCCAGCGGCGCCGTGGCCCCGTAGCCGCTTTCGATCCAGGCGGCACCCGCGGCGACGCGGGCGTCCACCACCACCGGCAACGCAGCGGTGCCGATGCCGTTGCCGACCTTGGCGACCTGCCCATCGGCCACGCCGGCGGCCTGCGCGTCGGCCGGGTTCAGCACGATGCGGGCGCCGACATTCAGCGGATGCGCCTGCAGCGCTTCCGCCCGGCGGACCGTACCGTCGGTCCGGTAGATCGCCGCGCTGACGGCCAGTTCCAGGCCTTGGCCACTGGCCGCAGGTGCTGCGGATTTCGCGATGGCGACGGGCTTCACGCTGCGGATCGCTTCGCGCATCCCTGCCGCATCGGTGAACTCGAAGCCGGCCAGCTGCAGTTCGCCACCCAGGGCGCGCAACACCTTCCAGCCCTCGCGGGCCTCACCCGGCAGCTTGCCGGAGGCCTGGGTGTGCTGGTCCCTGCCATCGAGATTGGTCAGCGTAGCCTCGACCTCGGGCAGCGCACCGATCGGCAGGATCACGTCCGCGACGTCGCGCGTGGACCTGCAGGCGAAATGGCTGAAGGCCACGACCTTCGCCGATGCCAACGCCTTGGTGGCGGCCGGCGTGTCGGCGAAATCCAGGCCCGGCTCGATGCCGTAGATGACGTAGGCGCTGCGCGGCTCGGCGAACATGCCGGCCACATCGCGGCCGCTCGGCAGCACGCCATGGCGCGCCAGGCCGACGGCATTGGCACCCTGCGGAATTCGGCACAGCGAGGCGCCCGTCGCGGCGGCGAAGTCGCCTGCGGCGGCACGCAGGGCGGCGGCCTGCGGATGGTTCTCGGCAATGCCGCCGACGATCACCACGGCACGATTGGCGGCCTTGGCGACATCGCGCAACGCGGCGTCATTGAGGGCGCCGGCCAGCTGCGACGGCGCGACGATGCGCTTGCCGGCGATGCTGAAGGCGAAGTCGAAATCGACCGGATTGACCACGTGCACCTTGGCGCCCTTGCGGACGGCCTTGCGGATGCGCTGGTGCAGCAGCGGCAACTCATGGCGGATGTGGGTGCCGAACAGCACGATGACATCGGCCTGCTCGATCTCCGCCAGCGGCAGCGCGAACGGCTCGGCGACGGCGCCGTCGGAGAAGTCGCGATTGTTGATGCGGTGGTCCAGGTTGCCGGTGCCCAGGCCTTCGGCCAGCCTGGCCAGCAGGCCGCCCTCCTCGTTCGACACGGCCGGATGCACCAGCACGCCGAGGCTGTCGCCACGATTCGCGCGCAGGATCTCGGTCGCGGCGGACAGGCCTTCGGCCCACGACACTTCGCGCCACTCGCCGTTGACCTTCTGCAGCGGCTTCACCGCGCGGTCCTCGGCATACAGGCCCTGGTGCGAGTAGCGATCGCGGTCGGACAGCCAGCACTCGTTGACCGCTTCGTTCTCGCGCGGCACCGTGCGCAGCACCTGCCCGCGGCGCGCGTGATGGAACAGGTTGGAGCCCATCGCATCGTGGAAGCCGATGGATTCGCGCGCGATCAGTTCCCACGGACGGGCGCGGAACTGGAACACCTTGTTGGTCAGCGCACCCACCGGGCAGACGTCGATGACATTGCCGGAAAGTTCGGTGGTCAGCGGCTTGCCGTCGTAGGTGCCGATCTGCAGGTTCTCGCCGCGGTACATGCCGCCCAGTTCGTAGGTGCCGGCCACGTCCGCGGTGAAGCGCACGCACCGCGTGCACTGGATGCAGCGGGTCATTTCGGTGGCGACCAGCGGACCGATGTCCTCGTCCGGCACCACGCGCTTGCGTTCCTGGAAGCGGCTGACCGAACGGCCATAGCCCAGCGACAGGTCCTGCAGTTCGCACTCGCCGCCCTGGTCGCAGATCGGGCAGTCCAGCGGATGGTTGATCAGCAGGAATTCCATCACGTTGCGCTGCGACTTCAGCGCCTTGTCGCTGCGCGTGGCGATCTTCATGCCATCCATCACCGGCGTGGCGCAGGCCGGTGCCGGCTTCGGCATCTTCTCCACTTCCACCAGGCACATGCGGCAGTTCGCTGCGATCGGCAGCTTCTCGTGGTAGCAGAAGCGCGGGATCGGGATGCCGGCCTTGTCGGCCGCCTGGATGATCATCGAACCCTTCGGTGCGGCCAGCTCCACGCCGTCGATGAAGACGGTGACGTGGTCCGGCGGCAGGTTCGGGTTGACGGGCTGCGCACTCATGCGGCCACCTTGCTCTCAATGACCGTACCGGCGCGCTGGTCGTCGACCAGGAAGCGCTTGTTGACGATCGCGTATTCGAATTCGTTCCAGAAGTGGCGCAGGAAGCCCTGCACCGGCCATGCGGCGGCCTCGCCGAAGGCGCAGATGGTGTGGCCTTCGATCTGGCCGGCGGCCGCCTTCAGCATGTGCAGGTCGTCCAGCGTCGCCTTCTGTTCGGCGATGCGGGTCAGCATGCGGTACATCCAGCCGGTGCCTTCGCGGCACGGCGTGCACTGACCGCAGCTTTCCTTGTAGTAGAAGCGCGCGATGCGCTGGCACGCACGCACCATGCAGGTGGTGTCGTCCATCACGATGACGGCACCCGACCCCAGGCCGGAACCGGCCTTCTGGATGGCGTCGTAGTCCATCGTCAGGCCCATCATCACCTCGCCCGGCAGCACCGGCATCGAGGAACCGCCCGGAATGACGGCCTTCAGCTTGCGGCCTTCGCGCATGCCGCCGCACAGCTCCAGCAGGTCGGCAAACGGCGTGCCCAGCCGGATCTCATGGTTGCCCGGACGCGCGACGTGGCCGGACACCGAGAAGATCTTGCAGCCGCCGTTGTTCGGCTTGCCCAGGTTCATGAACCACTCGGCGCCATTGCGCACGATGGCGGGCACCGAGGCGTAGGTCTCGGTGTTGTTGATCGTGGTCGGCTTGCCGTACAGGCCGAAATTGGCCGGGAACGGCGGCTTGAAGCGCGGCTGGCCCTTCTTTCCTTCCAGCGACTCCATCAGCGCGGTCTCTTCGCCGCAGATGTAGGCGCCCGCGCCCAGTGCGTTGTACAGGTCGATGTCCACGCCCGAACCGAGGATGTTCTTGCCCAGCCAGCCGTGCTTGTAGGCCTCGGCGGTGGCTTCTTCCAGGTGCTCGAAGGGCTCGTGGTGGAACTCGCCGCGCAGGTAGTTGTAGCCCACGGTGGAACCGGTGGCGTAGCAGGCGATCGCCATGCCCTCGATCACCGCATGCGGGTTGTAGCGCAGGATGTCGCGGTCCTTGGCGGTGCCCGGCTCGGATTCGTCCGAATTGCAGAGGATGTACTTCTGCATGTCGCCCTTGGGCATGAAGCTCCACTTCAGGCCGGTCGGGAAACCCGCGCCGCCGCGGCCGCGCAGGCCGGACTGCTTGACCATCTCGACGACGTCGGCCGGCGGGATCTTCTCTTCGATGATCTTGCGCAGCGCGGCGTAACCGCCGGTCTTCAGGTAGTTCTCGTACGACCACGGCTTGTCGAAATGCAGCGTGGTGTAGACGGCCTGGTGCTCCTTGGGAGCCGGGCCGACCGGACCGTAGCCTTCGGAATAGTGGGAATGGCCTGCCATGTGCTTACTCCAGCCCGTCCAGCAGCTCGTCGACCTTCGCCGGCGTCAGCTTCTCGTGGTAATGGCCGTTGATGACCACGACCGGCGCGCCGCAGCACGCGGCCACGCACTCTTCTTCGCGCTTCAGGTACACGCGGCCGTCGGCCGTGGATTCGCCCAGCTTGCAGCCCAGCTTCTTCTCGGCGTGCGCGACCAGGTCCTGGGCGCCGTTGAGCCAGCAGCTGATGTTGGTGCAGAAGGCGACGTTGTTGCGGCCGACCTTCTCGGTCTCGAACATCGAGTAGAAGCTGGCGACCTCGTAGGCCCACACCGGCGGCAGGTCAAGGTACTTGGCGACGGCGGCGATCAGTTCGTCGGTCAGCCAGCCATTGTTCTGCTCCTGCGCGGCGTGCAGGCCCTGCAGCACCGCGGAGCGCTTGCGGTCCGGCGGAAACTTGGTCAGCCAATGATCGATGTGCGCGCGCGTCTTGTCGCTCAACGCCACCAGCGGATCGACGTTCTGCGCCGCTTCGAAATTACCCGTGGCCCTCATCGGTCCACCTCACCAAAGACAAGATCATAAGTACCGATCATCGCGACGACGTCGGGGAGCATGTGGCCGCGCACGATCTCGTCCATCGAGGACAGGTGCGCGAAGCCCGGCGCGCGCAGCTTCACGCGGAAGGGCTTGTTGGCGCCGTCGGACACCAGGTAGCAGCCGAACTCGCCCTTCGGCGCCTCCACTGCGGCATAGGTTTCGCCGGCCGGCACGCAGTAGCCTTCGCTGAAGAGCTTGAAGTGATGGATCAGCGCTTCCATGTCGTCCTTCATCTCCTCGCGCTTGGGAGGAGCGACCTTGAAGTTCTGCACCATGACCGGGCCCGGATTGGCCTTCAGCCACTGCACGCACTGCTTGATGATGCGGTTTGACTGGCGCATCTCGGCCACGCGCACCAGATAGCGGTCGTAGCAGTCGCCGTTCACGCCCACGGGGATGTCGAAATCCACCGCGTCGTACTTCGCGTAGGGCTGCTTCTTACGCAGGTCCCAGGCGATGCCGGAACCACGCAGCATCGCGCCGGTCATGCCCCAGGCGCGCGCCTGCTCCGGCGCGACCACGCCGATGCCGACGGTACGCTGCTTCCAGATGCGGTTGTCGGTGAGCAGCGTCTCGTACTCGTCGACGCGCTTCGGAAACTCGTTGGTGAAGTCTTCCAGGAAGTCCAGCAGCGAGCCTTCACGCGCCTGATTGAACTGCTTGAGCGCCTTGCCCTTGCGCCAAGGCGATTCCTTGTACTTCGGCATCCGGTCCGGCAGATCGCGGTAGACGCCGCCCGGCCGGTAATACGCCGCATGCATGCGCGCGCCGCTGACCGCTTCGTAGCAGTCCATCAGTTCTTCGCGCTCGCGGAAGGCGTACAGCATGACCGCCATCGCACCCAGGTCGAGTGCGTTGGAGCCGACCCACATCAGGTGGTTCAGGATGCGGGTGATCTCGTCGAACATCGTGCGGATGTACTGCGCCCGCTCCGGCGCCTCGATGCCCAGCAGGGTCTCGATGGCACGCACGTAGGCGTGCTCGTTGCACATCATGGACACGTAGTCCAGGCGATCCATGTAGCCGATCGACTGGTTGAACGGCTTGGACTCGGCCAGCTTCTCGGTGCCCCGGTGCAGCAGGCCCACGTGCGGGTCGGCACGGACGATGGTTTCGCCGTCCATTTCCAGGATCAGGCGCAGCACGCCATGCGCGGCCGGATGCTGCGGGCCGAAATTCAGCGTGTAGTTGCGGATTTCCTGCTTGGCTTCGGCAGGGTTGCTGGCGAACGCATTGCCGGATTGCGGATTGCTCATGCCTTGCCCTCACGCGCGGCGGCTTCGCCAGCGGCGGTCTGGTAGCGCGCGTCGTCGCGGATCACGCGCGGCACGCCGACGCGCGGCTCGACCGAGGTGACCGGCTCGTACACCACGCGCTTCTTCTCTTCGTCGTAGCGGACTTCAACGTTGCCAATCAGCGGGAAGTCCTTGCGGAACGGATGGCCGACGAAACCGTAGTCGGTCAGGATGCGGCGCAGGTCCGGGTGACCTTCGAAGATGATGCCGTACAGGTCGAAGGCCTCGCGTTCGAACCAGTTCAGTCCCGGCCACACGTCGCAGAGCGAGGCGACGACCGGCAGGCCGTCGTCCGGCGCGAAGCAGCGCACGCGCACGCGGCGGTTGTGCTGGTAGGACAGCAGGTGCAGCACCACGGCGAAGCGATTGGGGCGGGCGGCGTCGCGCGGACGCTGGTCCCAGTTGAAGCGGCCCGGACCGAAGCCCTCGACGCCACGGCTGAAGCCCTCGGACGACACGTCGGCGGTATCCCACTCGGCGCTGCCGTAGCCCAGGTAGTCCACGCCGCTGATGTCGACGGCCTGCTCGAAGCCGAATTCGTCGCGCAGGGCCAGCGCCACGGCGTGCCAGGACGCGGACGGCACTTCCAGGGTGATTTCGCCGCGCGGCTCGGCGACGCTGACCGTCGCGTCGCTGAAACGCGCGCGCAACCGGTCGGTGAAGTTTGCAGCTTGCTCAGCCATGGGGCGTGGCGTGCTCTAGAAAGGGATCGGGGGAGAGACGGATCAGCGTGCGATGGTCTGCGTGCGCCAGATCTTCTTCTGCAACTGCAGGATGCCGTACACCAGCGCTTCGGCCGTGGGCGGGCAACCGGGCACGTACACGTCCACCGGCACCACGCGGTCGCAGCCGCGCACCACCGAGTACGAGTAGTGGTAGTAGCCGCCGCCGTTGGCGCAGCTGCCCATCGAGATGACCCATTTGGGGTCGGGCATCTGGTCGTAGACCTTGCGCAGCGCCGGGGCCATCTTGTTGACCAGCGTGCCGGCCACGATCATCACGTCGGACTGGCGCGGCGACGGGCGGAACACCACGCCGTAACGGTCCAGGTCCAGGCGCGAGGTGCCGGCGTGCATCATCTCCACCGCACAGCAGGCCAGGCCGAACGTCATCGGCCACATCGAACCGGTGCGCGCCCAGTTCATCAGCGCGTCGACGCTGGTGGTCACGTAGCCCTTTTCCAGCAGCGGGTTGTCGCCTTCGGGGCGCAGGATGTCGTCCACCCGCCCTTCCGGGATCGGGTTGTTCATCAGACGGTCGACGGTCTGGATCACTCCCATTCGAGCGCTCCCTTCTTCCAAACGTAAACGAAGCCGAGGAACAGCATGCCCACGAACAGGCCCATCGTGACCAGCGCACGCGGACCCAGCTCCTGGAACACCAGCGTCCACGGAACAATGAAGATGATTTCCAGATCGAACACGATGAACTGGATGGCGATCAGGTAGTAGCGCACGTCGAACTTCATGCGCGCGTCCTCGAAGGCCTCGAAGCCGCATTCGTACGGGGACAGCTTCTGCGCGTCGGGACGACGCGGACCGAGGAAGCGTCCGGCCACCATCAGCGCGATGCCGATGCCGGTGGCGACGATCAGGAACAACAGGGTGGGCAGGTAGTTGGCCAGCACTCGCTTGTCTCTTCTTGTCCTATCCGCCGACGCGCGGGGGCGCGGTCCGGCATGCATCGGGCTCGCATCGCAGGCCTGGCCGCGTCGCTTGTCGCGACCGGCCCGCAGCGAAACCGCCCGGACCCACCTTCCGCGGGCGCCCTTCCGCAACACGTACCGGGCATCCGATGAATCGGCGGGATTGTAACGGTTTGTGAACTAGCTAGTAAACGATTACCCGCCCTTTTTAAGCTTGCCGGCAAAAGAAAAAACCCGCCGTAAGGCGGGTTTTTTGTGGCGGGAATGACGTTGCCGCCGACCCGCCGGTGTTGGTGCCCAAGAGGGGACTCGAACCCCTACGACTTTCGTCGCTACCACCTCAAGGTAGTGCGTCTACCAATTCCGCCACCTGGGCATTGAAACCTACGCGACGCCTGTCGCGTCCCGCCATTGTATCCGGGCTCAGCCGCCTTGCGGCGGGGTTACCGGAGGCTGCTCGGACGCAGGCGCGGCCTGCTGCGGCGCAGCGGGCGCATCGCCGGCCGGCGCGGCAGGCGCCTGCTGGATCGGCGTGCTCGGCACGGTCGACGGCTTGGGCAGTTCACCCACCGGCGCTTCGGCCGCTGCAGGCAGCTGCGACATCACACCGAGGTTCTGTTGCGCGGCCGGACGTGCGCTGTGCGTGGCATACCAGGCCATGAACAGGCTGATGCCGAAGAACGCGATGGCCAGCCACTTGGTGCTCTTGGAGAGGAAGTTGGACGCACCGCGCGCACCGAACACCGTACCGGAGGCACCCGCACCGAAGCCGGAGCCGGCCTGTGCGCCGGAACCGCGCTGCATCAGCACCAGCGCGATGATGGCGATGGCCACCAGCACGTACACCACATTCAGGATCAACATCCACATTTGGAATCAGTCTCAACCGGTTGAGTCGTAGGCCCCATGGGGAGCCGGTCTTGCCGGGTCAGCCCCGGCCGGCCGCCGCTCGCGCGATGGCCAGGAAATCCCGGGCGACCAGCGAAGCACCGCCCACCAGCCCTCCATCGACATCGGGCTGCGAGAACAGTTCCGCGGCGTTGTCGGGCTTGACGCTGCCCCCGTACAGGAGGAGCAACGAATCGGCGATTCTAGCATCGCGCGCAGCCACTTCGCCACGGATGAAGGCATGCACGGCCTGCGCCTGGGCCGGGGTGGCAGTCAGCCCGGTGCCGATGGCCCAGACCGGCTCGTAAGCGATGACGGCACGTTCGAAGGCCTGCGGGCCCGCCAGGTCGAACACGGCTTCCAGCTGCTTGAGGATGCGGAACTCGGTCTGCCCGTCCCTGCGCTGCTGCTCGGTCTCACCCACGCAGAGCACCGGGATCAGGCCTGCGTGCTTGGCCGCGACGAACTTGCGGGCTACGAATTCGCTGCTCTCGTTGTGGTATTGCCGGCGCTCGGAATGGCCCACCAGGCCATAGCGTGCACCCACGTCGACCAGCATCGACGCCGAGACTTCGCCGGTATAGGCGCCCTTCTCGTTGCTGCTGACGTCCTGCGCGCCGAAGGCCACGCCACGGCCGCCGTAGTCCTCGATCAGTTCGCCCAGATAGGGCAGCGGCGGCAGGACCAGCAGGTCGACCCCCTCCAGCGGCAGGCCCGCGACCAGTTCGTCCATCAGCGCCGTGGCGAATTGACGGGTGCCATGGAGCTTCCAGTTGCCGGCCACGAGCTTGCGACGCATAAGACCAATTCCTGTCCAGTTCGGGGCCGCGCAGTCTAGCCGATGTTGGGCAACGCACCTACCGGCCGCGCTATCTTTCCCGTCCCATGTCCGCACAGGCGTCGTCCATGCCCTCTGGCTCCCCTGCCCCGCCTCCGGGCTATGCGCTGGTGACCGGCGCCTCCAGCGGCATCGGCGAACGGATCGCACGCGAGTATGCGCGCCGGGGCGTGCCACTGGTGCTGACCGCCCGGCGCGCGGATCGGCTGCACGCCCTGGCGGAGGAGCTGCGGGCACAGGTCGCGGTGGAGGTGATGGCCGCCGACCTGGCCGATCCCGCCGCGCCGGCTGCCCTGGTGGAGGAACTGGATCGGCGCGGGGTGCGGATCCGCATCCTGGTCAACAACGCCGGCTACGGCATGCCGGGACGCTACCGCAGCAGCGACTGGGCCGACCACGCCGCGTTCATGCAGGTGATGACCACCGCCGTATGCGAGCTCACCTGGCGGCTGCTGCCCGCGATCCGCGCCGACGGACGGGGACGGATCCTCAACGTCGCATCATTCGCCGCCCTGATGCCGGCCGCCGACGGGCAGACCCTGTACGCACCGGCCAAAAGTTTCCTGCTGAAGTTCAGCGAAGCACTGGCACTGGAGAACGCCGACCGTGGCGTCCACGTCACCGCGCTCTGCCCGGGTTTCACCTATTCCGAATTCCACGATGTCACCGGCACGCGTGGCCGCATGCGGGTGTCGCCGGGGATGTGGCTGCAGGCCGAGGACGTGGCGCGCGCCGGCATCGACGGCAACGAGCGCGGCCAGGTGCTGGTGGTGCCCGGATGGCGCTACCGGGTGCTGCACGCCATCGTGAAACTGCTGCCGCACCGCGTGGCGATGGGGATGATGGCCAGGAATTCGCGGCGGGTACGGCCGCTGTAGCGACCGCACCCGCCGCGACGTGATTGGGGAGTGGCGATTCGGGATTCGTCAGGGCAAAGGCGCGCGGCCCTTGCCTGCTCTTGCGAATCCCGAATGCCGAATCCCGGCCTACTTCAGCTTGATCTCGCGCAGGCGCTCTTCCAGGTAGCCCTGCGCGGTGATCGGCTCGGGGTAGCGCTTCGGGTTGTCGGGCGTGATCGTGGACGGCAGTACGTCGATCAGGAAATCCGGATTCGGGTGCAGGAAGAAGGGCACCGAGTAACGCGGCTGGCGTGCCTGTTCGCCCGGGGGATTGGTCACGCGGTGGGTGGTGGAGGGGTACACGTGGTTGGTCAGGCGCTGCAGCATGTCGCCGATGTTGACCACGATGGTGTCGGCATCGGACGTGAACGGCACCCACTCGCCCTTCTTTGACAGGACTTCCAAGCCCGCGGCGCTGGCGCCCACCAGCAGCGTGATGAGGTTGATGTCCTCGTGCGCGCCGGCGCGCACGTTGGGGATGTCGTCGGCGGTGATCGGCGGGTAGTGGATCGGGCGCAGGATCGAGTTGCCGGAATCGGTCTTGTCGGCGAAATAATCCCCCGGCAGGCCGATGTGCAGGGCCAGGGCCGACAGCACGCGCGAACCCAGCTGGTCCAGCGCCTGGTACAGGCCGTAGCCGTGCTCGCGGAAGCCAGGCACTTCGGCCGGCCACAGGTTCGGCGGCATCACGTCGCGGTATTCGGAATCCTCGGGAATCTCGCGGCCGATATGCCAGAACTCCTTCAGGTCGAAGTGCTTGGAGTCCTTCGCGGTCTCCACGCCGAACGGCGTGTAGCCGCGCGCGCCGCCGCCGCCGGGCACGTGGTACTTCTTCTTCACCTCATCCGGCAGCGCGAAGAAACGCTTGAACACGTCGTACGCGGCATCGATCCGCGCCTGCGGGATGCCGTGGTTGCGGATGCCGGCGAAACCCCATTCGCGATAGGCCGCACCGAGTTCTGCGACGAACGCATCGCGGTCGGTATCGAAACGGGTGATGTCCAGCGTGGGGATTCGGGCGCTCATGCAATCTGCTCCAACAGGGAAAAGGCGCGGGAGGCCATGGGACCATCGCCGCGCCGAAAGTTCATTGATCCGGCTCAAGCCGAGGCGGCGGCGCGCACGGCTTCGGCGAGCGTTTCCAGCGTGCTCTTCACCAGCGCGTCGTCATCGGCTTCGACCGTGACACGCACGACCGGCTCGGTGCCGGAGGGACGCAGGAACGCGCGACCGCGCCCGGACACCGCCGCCTGCGCCTGCATCAGCGCGGCCTGCACGCTGGGGGCTTCGGTCGGCTTGGCGCCGTTGGCCAGCTTCACGTTGATGGTCTTCTGCGGCAGCATGGTCAGCCCGTCCAGGGCGTCGCGCAGCGTCTGCCGGCGGCGGCGCAGGGCTTCCAGCACCTGCAGCGCGGCGATGATGGCGTCACCCGTGGTGGTGCGGTCCAGGCACAGCAGGTGTCCGGAGGCTTCGCCGCCCAGCACCGCATTCCCTTCCACCAACGCCTGATGCACGTAGCGGTCGCCCACCTTGGTGCGGACGAACGGGATTTCCAGCTTGGCGAGTGCGCGTTCCAGGCCGTAGTTGGTCATCAGCGTGCCGACCACAGGCCCGCGCAGGCGGCCGCTGGCCTGCCAGTCGCGCGCCAGCAGGTAGATCAGTTCGTCGCCGTCCACGGGTACGCCATTGGCGTCGGCCATCAGCACGCGGTCGCCGTCGCCGTCGAAGGCGATACCAAGGTGGGCGCCGGTCTCGCGCACCTTGGCGGCCAGGCTCTCCACATGCATCGAACCCACGCCGTCGTTGATGTTGACGCCGTTGGGCTCGGCACCGATGGTGATCACGTCGGCGCCCAGCTCGCGGAACAGCAGCGGCGCGATGTGGTACGTGGCGCCGTGCGCGCAGTCCAGCACCACCTTCAGCCCCTTCAGGTCGAAGCGGCGCGGCACGCTGGCCTTGCAGAATTCCATGTAGCGACCGACCGCATCGCGCGTGCGGACCGCCTTGCCCAGCTTCTCGGACTCGGCGGTGAAGAACGGCGCGTCGATCGCGGCCTCGATGGCCAGCTCCGTCGCATCATCCAGCTTCTCACCCTCGGCGGAGAAGAACTTGATGCCGTTGTCGTAGTGCGGGTTATGCGAGGCACTGATGACGATACCGGCATCGGCGCCCAGCGTGCGTGTCAGGAACGCGACCGCCGGCGTGGGCATCGGTCCCATCAGCTGTACGTCGGCGCCTGCGGCCACCAGGCCGGCCTCGAGCGCGGCTTCGAACATGTAGCCGGAGATGCGGGTGTCCTTGCCGATCACCACGACCGGGCGCGCACCGCCCGCCTTCTCGCACAGCACGCGCCCCAGGGCATTGCCCAGGCGCAGCACGAAATCGGCGGAGATGGGGCTGGTGCCGACGCGGCCACGGATGCCGTCGGTTCCGAAGTATTTGCGGCTCATGCGGTCACCAGTTCGCTGTCCTGCGGCTTGGGCTGTCTCATCAGCAACGCCAGCAGGTCGGCCAGGCGGTCACGCATCTCGCGGCGGTCGCAGATCTGGTCGATCGCGCCGTGCGACAGCAGGAACTCGGAACGCTGGAAGCCTTCCGGCAGGGTCTCGCGGACGGTCTGCTCGATCACGCGCGGGCCGGCGAAGCCGATCAGCGCTTCCGGCTCGGCCAAGTTGATGTCGCCCAGCATCGCGAAGCTGGCCGACACGCCGCCGGTGGTGGGGTGCGTCATCACCGAGATGTACGGCAGGCCGGCTTCGCGCAGCCTGCCCAGCGCGGCCGAGGTCTTGGCCATCTGCATCAGCGAGAACAGGCTTTCCTGCATGCGCGCACCGCCGCTGGCGGAGAAGCACACGAACGGCGAACCGATCTCCAGCGCGCGCTCCGCGCCCAGTGAGAAGCGCTCGCCCACCACCGACCCCATCGAACCGCCCATGTAGGCGAAGTCGAAGGCGCTGGCGACCAGGTCGCGGCCCTTCAGCGTGCCCTGCAGGGTGATCAGCGCATCGCGCTCGCCGGTGCTCTTCTGCGCGGCCTTGATGCGGTCGGCGTACTTCTTCTGGTCCTTGAACTTCAGCACGTCGGTCGGGCCCAGCGCGGCGCCGATCTCGCGGGTGCTGCCAGGATCGAACAGCGCCGCCATGCGCGCACGGGCACGGATCGGCATGTGGAAGCTGCACTTCGGGCAGACCTCCAGGTTTTCCTCCAGCTCCGGCCGGTACAGCACCGCGCCGCAGCGGTCGCATTTTTCCCACAGCCCCTCGGGGACGCTGCGTTTGCTCTTGCCCGCGTTGCCTTCGGTGCGGATGCCCGACGGCATCAGTTTGCTGAGCCAGCTCATGCGTGGTCTTGCTGCCTGCCCCGGAAGGGGCCCAATGGATGAGCGCGGCAGTTTAGCTCAGTCGTCCATGCACAGCCGTACGGTGGTTCAGGCGTCCAGCGCCGCGCGCAGCGGCGCCAGGAAGGCCGAGGCGCGCGAGGGGGCGTCAGCACCGGCCTCGGCCAAGACCGCCACCAGCGCACTGCCGACCACCACGCCATCGGCATCGGTCGCCATCGCACGGGCGCTGTCGGCATCCCGGATGCCGAAGCCCGCCACCACGGGGACGCGGGAGCCCGCCTGCAGCTGCTTCAGCCGTTCGCCCGCCGCGGCCGTGTCCAGGCGATCGGACGCGCCCGTCACGCCCGCGAAACTGACGTAGTACAGATACCCCTGCGCGGTGTCGCACAGCATCCGCAGGCGTTCCGGCGAGGTGGTCGGCGACGCCAGCGCGATCAGGGCCAGCCCTTCACGGTTGAACACCGCGCGCGTCTCTTCGGCCTCTTCCGGCGGCAGGTCGACCAGCAGCACGCCGTCGACGCCGGCCGCGACCGCTTCACGGGCGAAACGCCCGGCCCCGTGGATCTCCACCGGGTTCAGGTAACCCATCAGCACGATGGGCGTGGTGTCGTCCTGCTGGCGGAACACCTCCACCGCCTCCAGTACGTAGCGTAGCCCCGCGCCGCGGGCCAGCGCACGCTCGGAGCTGCGCTGGATGACGGGTCCGTCGGCCATCGGATCGGAGAACGGCACGCCCAGTTCGATCACATCCGCACCGGCATCGACCAGCGCATGCATCACCGGGACCGTGGATTCCAGCGAGGGATCGCCGGCGGTGATGAACGGCACCAGCGCCTTGCGGCCGGCGGCCTTGAGGACGGAGAACTTCGCTTCAAAACGGGTCACAGGCTGATCCCCTCGCGTGCGGCGATCGTGTGCACGTCCTTGTCGCCACGGCCGGACAGGTTGCACAGCACCAACTGGTCCTTGGGCAGCTCGCGCGCCAGCTTGATCGCCTGGGCGACGGCGTGGCTGGACTCCAGCGCGGGCAGGATGCCCTCGGTGCGGGTCAGGCGGTGGAACGCGGCCAGCGCTTCCTCGTCGGTGACGCCGACATACTCCGCGCGTCCACTGTCCTTCAGGAAGGCGTGCTCCGGCCCGACGCCCGGGTAGTCCAGGCCGGCAGAGATGGAATGGGTTTCGATGATCTGCCCATCGTCGTCGCAGATCACGTAGGTGCGGTTGCCGTGCAGCACGCCGATGCGTCCCGCTGACAGCGAGGACGCATGGCGGCCGGTCTCGATGCCGTCGCCGGCTGCCTCGGCGCCGACGATGCGCACGCCCGGATCATTGAGGAAGGCGTGGAACAGGCCGATCGCGTTGCTGCCGCCGCCGACGCAGGCGGTGATGGCATCGGGCAGGCGGCCGTAGTCGGCCAGCATCTGCGCCCTCGCCTCGCGGCCGACCACGGCGTTGAAGTCGCGGACCATGCGCGGATACGGGTCCGGACCGGCGACGGTGCCGATGATGTAGAACGTGTCGTGCACGTTCGTCACCCAGTCGCGCATGGCTTCGTTCAGCGCGTCCTTCAGCGTCGCCGAGCCGCTGGTCACCGGCACCACGGTCGCGCCGAGCAGCTTCATCCGGTAGACATTGATCTTCTGGCGCTCGATGTCGGTGGCGCCCATGTAGACCACGCATTCCAGCCCCAGCCGGGTGGCGACGGTGGCGCTGGCCACCCCGTGCTGGCCCGCACCGGTCTCGGCGATGATCCGCTTCTTGCCCATCCGGCTGGCCAGCAGCGCCTGCCCGATGGTGTTGTTGATCTTGTGCGCGCCGGTGTGGTTCAGGTCCTCCCGCTTCAACAGGATCTGCGCGCCGCCGACTTCGCGGCTCAGGCGCTCGGCGTGGTAGATCGGGCTGGGCCGGCCGACGTAATGCTTGAGATCCTTGTCGAAGGCGGCGACGAAGGCCGGATCGACGCGGGCGGCGTCATACGCCGAGGCCAGCTCCTGCAGCGGCCCGATCAGCGTTTCGGCGACGAAACGTCCGCCATGGCGGCCGAAGTGGCCATGGGCATCCGGATAGGCGTGGAAGTCGGTGGCAGACGGCATGATCGGGTCCGGGGAAATCGATGCTTCAGGTTATCGCACAGCGACCTTCGGGAACATCGACTATTCTGGCTTGATTCGTGAGTTAAACTCACGCGATGGCCCGACCGCTGCCGTCACTGAATGCCCTCCGTGCCTTCGAAGCCGCCGCCCGCCTGGGCAGCGTCAGCCAGGCGGCCGGGGAACTGCACGTCACCCACGGCGCGGTCAGCCGCCATATCCGCGCGCTCGAAGATGCACTGGGCCGTCCGCTGTTCGTCCGTGATGGGCGGGGCCTGGCCCTGACCAGCGATGGCCAGCGCCTGCGCGACAGTGCGGGCGAAGCATTCGGTGTACTGCAGGCAGGCTGGGCCGCGTTGCAGCGCGGTCCACGCGCGGCGGCGCTGGTACTGGGCTGCCCGGGCAGCCTGCTGGCGCGCTGGGTGATCCCCCGCCTGGAGCGCCTGGCGGCGGACCTGCCCGACCTGACCCTCCATCTGTCCGCGCAGGAAGGCGGCATCGACCTCGCGGCCGCGGGGCTGGATGCCGCCCTGCTGCTGGGCGAAGCGCCGTGGCCCGCGGCATGGCAGGTCTGGCCGCTGGCGCCCGAGCGGATCGGCCCGGTGCTCAGTCCGCGCCACGCACGGTTCGACGTCCTGCGCGATGGGCCACCGCGCACGCTGCTGGACGAACCGCTGCTGCACACCGCCTCGCGGCCGCAGGCGTGGCCGCGCTGGTTGGCGTCGCACCAGCTGACGGACGCGCCACGCCTCGGCACCGGTTTCGATCACCTGACGTATCTGCTGGAAGCGGCGGTCGCTGGGCTGGGCGTCGCCATCGCGCCGCGCGAACTGGTGCAGGCCGATCTGGACAGCGGACGCTTGGTTGCGCCGTGGGGGTTCGCCGACACCGGCGGAACCTGGGCGCTGTGCGCGGCGCGCGGCAATCCCGATACGCGCATTCCCCTGCTGGCCGACTGGCTGCGCCGCGACCTGCTGTCCGCAGACTAGCCGCGGGTGTCGGCGATGCGGACCGCGTCGACGAAGCGCCGCATTTTCTCCGGATCCTTCTCGCCGGGCGCGGTCTCGATCCCGCTGGACACGTCCACGCCCCACGGATGCGCGGTGCGCAGCGCAAGCCCGACGTTGTCGGGCGACAGGCCGCCGGCCAGCAGGCACGGCCGATCGGTGACGGCCGGCATCTGCCGCCAGTCGAACCGCTGTCCGCTGCCCCCCTGCTCGCCGGCCGCGTGACCGTCGAACAGGAAACCGCTCGCGTTCGGATAGGCCGCCAGGCTGGCGAAGGCGCTTTCGCCCTGTCCACCCATCGCGATCGCCTTCCAGAACGGCCGTTGGAACGAACCGGCGAATGCATCGTCCTCGCCGCCGTGGAACTGCAACAGATCCGGCTGCAGGGATTCGACGATCTGCTCGATCTCGGTCCGCGGATTGTCCATCACCAGCGCCACCACGCCGATTTCCTCCGGCACCAGGTCGCGCAGCATGCGCGCCTGGCCCAGCAGCAGCCGGCGCGGGCTGCGCGGTGCGAACACCAGGCCGATGTAGTCCGCCCCCAGTTCCACCGCCAGGCGGACATCCTCGGCGCGGGTCAGCCCGCAGAACTTGATGCGCGTATGCATGGCGGAAGGGTAACCCGGCGGCTCAGCCGATGGCGGCAGGCAGGGTCACTTCCGACGGCAGGCCCCATTCGGCCGGATACAGCGGGCTGACGAACACCAGGCCGTCCGGCGGCGCAGTCGGCCCGGCGACAGTGCGGTCGCGACCGGTCAGCAGTTCACCGATCCAGCCCTCCGGCCGTTCGCCGCGCCCCACCACCAGCAGCGAACCGACGATGTTGCGCACCATGTGATGCAGGAACGCATTGGCCTGCACCTCGACGACCACGCGCTCGCCCTGGCGCACGACGGAGATCCCGTGCAGGTTGCGCATCGCGTGCGGCGACTGGCAGTGCACGGTGCGGAAGGCGCTGAAATCGTTCTCGCCGACCAGCATCTGGGCGGCACGGTGCATGGCGTCGGCGTCCAGCGGCATCCTTTCCCAGCTCAGGTACTGGCGCTCCAGCGCCGGGCGCGCCAGCCGGTTCACCAGCGTGTAGCGATAGCGCCGTGCGCGCGCGGAGAACCGCGCATGGAAATCATCGGCCACGGGCTGGCACCAGCGTACGCAGACCGCCGGCGGCAGGCGCGCCGTGGCGCCCAGCAACCAGCCGCGCGGCGTGCGCGCGGCATCGCTGTCGAAGTGGACGACCTGGCATTGCGCATGCACCCCGGCATCGGTGCGGCCGGCGCAGATCGTGTCCACCCGGGCGTCGGCCACCGACGACAGCGCGCCTTCCAGCGCCGCCTGCACCGTGCTGGTGTCGTCGGGCGTGCCGGACTTGCTCAGCCGTTGCCATCCCAGGAAACCGCCGCCGTCGTACTCGACGCCCAGCGCGTAGCGCGTCACGACATCACTCCGCGCCCGTCATCCGATCTCGCGCAGCAGTTGCAGCGCCTCGTCGCGCGCCGTCGCGTCGTGGCCGGCGGCGACCTCGTTCAACAGATCGCGCGCGGTCGCCACGTCGCCCAGGTCCAGATAGGCCACCGCCAGTTCCAGTCGATCACGACCGGCAGGCGCCTGCGACGATGTCACCGGAGCAGCAGGCGCCGTGCCGCCGCCGGCATGCCAGGTGGGGCCCGTCGCAGGTGCAGGCTTCGGCGATGATGTGGGCGCTGCGGCGACCGGCACGCTGACCGCCGGCTCGAGCACCGGACTGGGCGCGGGCTCCGCTTCCGGCGTGGCCGCCTGCGGCATCGCGGCGGCCAGTTCCGCGGCACGGCTGTCCGCCGGCGCATGGCCGAACACGGGGTTGCGCGGCACCGGTGCTGGCGCAACGCGCTGGCGGCGCTGCGCGAACCCCCACGCCAGTACTCCGACGAACAGCAGACCGAAGCCTGCCCACGCCCAGACCGGGACGCCGCCCTCGCTGCCATTACCCTGCGCCAGGCGCTGCTGCGCGGCGGCGAGGTCGCTGTCCTTCATGGCCAGCAGCTTCTCCTGCTGGGCCTTGAGCTTTTCCAGTTCCGCCACCTGCGAGCGCAGTTCCTGCACCTCGGCTTCCCGCGCGGCCAGGTCTTCCTTCGATTGCTGCAGCTGTTCGTTCGCCAACATCTCGCCCTCACCGCCGGCACTCACGCCGGACTGCGTTCCAGAACCCGACGTGCCAGCGGCCGCGGGAGCGATTTCCAGGCGCGCGTCGGCCACAGGCGCAGTGCGCGGTGCCTGCGGCGCGGTCGTCGCCGCAGGCGAGGGCTCGACCACCGCGGCCGGCTGCGGGATCGGCGCGCGCGCGCGTCGCCACTCGGCGATCTGGCTGCGTACCAGGGCGGCGGCCTCATCCTCGAGGATGGCCTGCGCCTCGGCCGACTCCGGCACGCGTAGCACCGCGCCCTGCTTGAGCAGGTTGATGTTGCCGTTGATGAAGGCCTCGGGGTTAGTGCGCAGCAGTGCGACCATGGCCTGGTCCAGGGTGTAGCCCTGCGCGCGCGCCAGCGGCGCGGCCACCTGCGACAGCGATTGTCCACGGCGCACGGGCGCCAGCGCATCGCCCGGCGCGACCTGCGGGGCCGGCGCAGCGGCAACAGGTGCGGGCGCGGGCGCGCGAGGTGGCGCGGGCAGCGGTGCCCGTTCGGCCGGGACGGATTCCGGCGGGGTGGCCACGACAGGCTGGGCAGGCCGGGCAATGGTATCCGTGGGCGCGGCGACCGGCGCATCGATTACCGGCTGACCGGCCGCCGCCAGCGTGCCCGGCGCGCTGACCAGCGCGGAGTACTCGCGTACCAGACGGCCCTGACCCCAGTCGACTTCAATGAGGAAATTGACGGCCGGCACGTCCACCGGCGTGCGGCTGGTGACGCGTACGACCGGACGGCCGGCTTCATCCAGCGCGACGCTGAAGTCCAGTTCGTTGACCAGCCCCTGCGGGCGCGGCAGGCCGACGCGCTCGAACGTCGTGGGCGACGCCAGACGCGCACGCAGCTGTTCCAGCTCGCCCGGCTCGCTGGAAATGATCGGAATCTCGGCCAGCAGCGGCTGGCCGGGTTGCGATTTGACCTTGATCTCCCCCAGGCCGAGCGCGAGAGCAGAGAAACACTGCAGCGTGAGCAGCAGCGCAACGAGCCGGCGAACCAACTGTTTCAAGAGGGGCCCCTATCGGCTTGACGCGCCCAAATCGAGCGGAACTGCGCGCAACTTATTGTTACTGACGGTACCCGTCAAGGTGCCCCACACCGCGCCGACTGCGATTTAGCGTCCTTCGCTCCAGATGACCCGCCGGAACTGGGACACCATGTCCGGCACCCGGTACGCGTTACCAGCAAAAGCGGCCAGGTAGCTCGACCGGTCCTTGATGACCTCCGGATCGCAGGCAAATGGAAACGCGATCGACTCCCCGTACTGGGCCGCTTCCAGCGACTTCCAATCCGGAGCATGGGAAGGCTCCTGCCTGATCGATCCACTCTTGTCCGCAGCCCTGTCACGCAGGATGCGGAAGGTGCGTCGGCCACAATCAACTTCCATATCCCAAATGGCGTAACGGTCCGGAATATCCGCCGATTCGATGACCTGCACCACCTCGAGCGCACGCTTTCCGTCGACCGCTCCCCGATCAGCGTGCCGCGCGATGAAAGCCACGCGCTTTGGCGCCTTGTAGGCCTCGCCAATGATGAACCAGCACTTCAATCCCTGACCGTTCCGGCATTCGGCCTCTTGCGCCTCGACTGTGTGCGCCCAGACCAGGGCACACGCTGCAAGGCCCGTCGATATCGCCCAGGCCGACACACGCCCCGACATCCACCGGATGTGATCCATGCGCATTCCCGGATTCATATCAGATCCCTCACCGGGGGCGTGAAGATCGTAGGCACACCTGGCTTCACGTCCACGACCTCGCTGATCCACACATACATTTGGCTCTGGTAACGTTCTGTGCGCGTGATCGGCTTGATGGCACCGCTTCCGGAACCGAACATCGGCGAGTAGGAATACTCAACGGAGTATTCACCTGTCGCATACGTCCTGCGCGCTGTGTACTCGACAGGAAAATGGGCGAGCACGAGATAGCGACCCGGCATCAGCCCATCGAACTGGAAGTTGCCCTGCGAGTCGGTCCTGACACGTCCGGCGTACTGCCAGACCTCAGGGTTCAGGCCGCCGATCTCGCGCTCGCCCCAACGGACGTCATCCGCACTGTGGGCTTCGAACCACGCCGTCACATGTGGCGTCATGGGCAGCAGGAACACCCATTCGCGATCCGCCGTTGCAACGCTCTTGCCTCTCAGCAGGCGCGGCAGCAGCCCCCCTACACCCTGTTTGTCGCGCACTGCCATTGTTCCGCGCAGGGTGCCTGTTCCCAACTCCATCGCCCGCGCCATTTCTGTCGGATCGTAGAGCGCTGCGATCCTGTCCTGAATCGCGCCCCGCTCATCCGCCCTGTCCTGGGCTTCGTGCCTGGAAGCAGATCGCACCTGCGCTGCCGCGTGGTCATGCACCCATAATACGGCGCCCACGACGACGAGGATGGACCAGATACCGGACGAAAGAAAACGCGATGCGCTTCCCATGCTGCACACTCCATTGCGCCAAGTACGTCAGCAGGCTCTCAGGAACCCGCTGACGCGTCAACTGCCAACTATTGTTACGTGCATGAACGATATCGGTTCACGTTGCTTTGCGCGGATACAGAGACGCAAGCGCTCAGCCGCCGTTCGCCACCAGTTCGGCCAATTGCACGGCGTTCAGGGCCGCGCCCTTGCGGATGTTGTCGGCCACCACCCACAGGTTCAGCCCGCGCGGATGCGAGAAGTCCTCGCGGATGCGGCCGACGAATACCGGGTCGCGGCCGGACGCATGGGTGACCGGCGTCGGATAGCCACCTGCCTTGTGCTCGTCCACGACCTCCACGCCGGGGGCGGCGCGCAACAGCTCGCGGGCCTGTTCCGGTGAAATCTTCTTCTTGGTCTCTATGTTCACGGCTTCGGAGTGGCCGTAGAACACCGGCACGCGCACGGCGGTGGGATTCACCTGGATGCTGTCGTCCTCGAGGATCTTGCGCGTCTCCCAGACCAGCTTCATCTCTTCCTTGGTATAGCCATTGGGCAGGAACTCGTCGATGTGCGGGATGAGGTTGAAGGCGATCTGCGCCTGGAACTTCTTCGGCTCGATGTCCTGGAAGGCCAGCAGCTGCGCGGTCTGGCGGCCGAGTTCCTCCAGGCCGGAGCGACCGGCGCCGGACACCGACTGGTAGGTGGCCACGTTGATGCGTTCGATGCCGTATTCGCGATGGATCGGCGCCAGCACCGGCATCAGCTGCATGGTCGAGCAGTTGGGGTTGGCGATGATGCCGCGCGGACGGTTCTTGGCCGCATGCGGGTTGACCTCCGACACCACCAGCGGCACGTCGGCGTCGTAGCGGAAGGTCGAGGAGTTGTCGATCACCACGGCGCCCGCGGCGGCGAACTTCGGTGCGTATTCCTTCGACACGCTGCCGCCAGCCGAGAACAGGGCGATGTCCACGCCGGTGGGGTCGAAGGTTTCCAGGTCGAGCACGTCGACCTTCTGGCCCTTGAAATCGACCTGGGTGCCGGCGGAACGCGCAGAGGCCAGCAGGACGAGCTTGCCGACCGGAAAGTCGCGTTCGGCCAGGATGGACAGCATGGTTTCGCCGACGGCGCCGGTGGCGCCCACGATGGCGACGGTGAAGCTACGGTTCTGGTTGCTCATGGAAGATGGTTTTCGCGAAGAGGGAGTGAAGACAGCGGACAGGAAGGCTGTGTTCGGGGAACCTGCGGGCGTGCCTCAGGCTCCCTGTCGTTTGGCGATGATGGTGTTGTTGGTCGAGGCCGTAGCCAGCGCATCCGGGTTGACCGGCGACGGCGGACGGCCCGCGTCCGGCCCTTCGCCCAGTGCGGCGATCAGGTTGTCCACCGCCAGCGACACCATGGCGCGACGCGTGGCGAGGCTGGCACTGGCGATGTGCGGGGTCAGCACCACGTTGCGCAGGGCCAGCAGTTCCGGACGCACGGCGGGCTCGCCTTCGTACACGTCCAGGCCGGCGGCAGCCAGGCGGCCGTTCGACAGTGCATCGGCGAGCGCGGCTTCATCGACGATGCCGCCCCGCGCGATGTTCACCAGCGTCGCAGTGGGCTTCATCTTCGCCAGCGCCGCGGCATCGACCAGGTGGTGGACCTGTGCCGAGTAAGGCAGCACCAGGATCACGTGGTCGGCCTGGACCAGCAGATCGTCGAAGCCGGCATAGGTCGCGCCGCACTCACGCTCGACGAGCTCCGGCAGGCGGCTACGGTTGTGGTACAGCACGCGCATGCCGAAGCCGCGCGCACGGCGGGCGATCCCCTGCCCGATCCGGCCCATGCCGACGATGCCCAGCGTGCTGCCGTGCAGGTCCGCGCCCAGCAGCGTGCCGAACGACCACTGCTGCCACTGGCCTTCGCGCAGCCAGCGTTCGGCCTCGGTGATGCGGCGCGCGGTCGCCATCAGCAGTGCGAAACCGAAGTCGGCGGTGGTCTCGGTCAGCACGTCCGGCGTGTTGGTCGCGACGATACCGGCCTGCGTCAGCGCCGCGATATCCAGGTTGTTGTAGCCCACGCCCACGTTGGCGATGGCGCGCAGCCGCTCCGCACCGGCGATTTCCCGGGGGCCGATGCGTTCGTTCAAGGTCACCAGCGCGCCGACGCTGTCGCGCAATGCGTCGGCGATGGCCTCGGGACTGTGTTCGGTAACGCCGGCCGTCGCCTGCACGTCGAAATGCGCCGCCAGCCGCCCGACGATGTCGTCGAACAGCGGCTGCGACACCCAGACGCGCGGCCGCAGCTCAGCCATCGACGCTGCCGGGCACGTAGGGCGGCACGTCGCCGACATCACCGCACTGCGCGCGATGGCGCAACGCCTGGTCCATCAGCACCAGCGCCATCATCGCCTCGGCGATGGGCGTGGCACGGATGCCCACGCAGGGGTCGTGCCGGCCGGTGGTGATGACGTCCACGGTATGGCCGTCCACGTCCACTGTTGCGCCCGGCAGGCGCAGACTGGAGGTCGGCTTCAGGACGATGGAGGCGGTGACCTGCTGGCCGGTGGAAATGCCGCCGAGGATGCCGCCGGCATGGTTGGACAGGAACCCGGCCGGCGTCATCAGGTCCCGATGCTCGGTGCCCTTCTGGGTGACCGCGGCGAAACCGTCGCCGATCTCCACCCCCTTCACCGCGTTGATGCTCATCAGCGCGGCGGCGAGGTCGCCGTCCAGCTTGCCGTAGATCGGCTCGCCCCAGCCCGCCGGCACGCCGTCGGCGACGACATTGACGCGCGCGCCGATGGAATCGCCCGACTTGCGCAGCGCATCCATGTAGGTTTCCAGCGCCGGCACCTGTTCCGAATGCGGCCAGAAGAACGGGTTGTCCTCCACCGCGTTCCAGTCGAAGCCGTCGGGCGTGATCGGCCCGAGCTGCGACAGGTAACCGCGCACCGTCACGCCGAACCGCTGCCGCAGCCACTTCTTGGCGATCACGCCCGCCGCCACGCGCATCGTGGTCTCGCGCGCGGACGAGCGGCCGCCGCCGCGCGGGTCGCGGATGCCGTACTTCTGCCAGTAGGTGTAATCGGCGTGGCCGGGGCGGAACTGCCGCGCGATGTCGGCGTAGTCCTTGCTGCGCTGGTCGGTATTGCGGATCAGCAGCGCGATCGGCGTGCCGGTGGTGCGACCCTCGTACACGCCGCTCAGGATCTCCACCTCGTCGGCCTCGCGCCGCGCAGACGTGTGCCGCGACTTGCCGGTGGCCCGGCGCTCCAGGTCGTGGCGGAACTCCTCAGGCGCGATCTCCAGCCCGGGCGGGCAGCCGTCGACCACGCAGCCGATGGCCGGCCCGTGCGATTCGCCGAACGTGGTGACCGTGAAGAGTTTTCCGAAACTGTTGCTGCTCAAGCGCCGCTCCGCGGATGGGAACTACCGGTGCCGGGCCATCAAGCATCGCATACCGGCCACCCTATTGTGCAGTGCGCCAACGCAAGCCGCGACGGTTGCAGGCGCAACCGCTGCGGGCGCGGCAGGGCGGTTCCGGCGCTCTATTTGCGAGCGGCGGCCAACGCGGCGATGCGTGCGTTGTGGCGGATCAGCTCGGCGCATTCGACCGCGAAGATGCCCATCTGGCCGACCTTGAACTCGATCCAGGCGAAGTCGACGTCGGGCAGCAGCTTCACCAGCGCATGCTCGGACTCGCCCACTTCGCAGATCAGCAGGCCGTCCTGGCTGAGGTGCAGCGGCGCATCGCGCAGGATCTTCAGCACCAGGTCCAGGCCATCGTCGCCGGCGCGCAGGCCCAGCTCCGGCTCGAAGGAGTATTCCTTCGGCAGTGCGTCGGTCTCGTCGTTGGTGACGTAGGGCGGATTGGTGACGATCAGGTCGTAGTGGCGCCCGGTCAGGCCGGCGAACAGGTCGGATTTGACCAGCTGCACGTTGTCCGCATGCAGGCGGGCCTTGTTCTCGGCCGCCAGCGCCAGCGCATCGTCGCTGATGTCGACGCCGTCGACCTGCCAGTCCGGGTGGTAATGGCCCATGGCGATGGCGATGCAACCCGAGCCGGTGCACAGGTCGAGCGCACGGTTCACCTCGCGCCCCCCCAGCCAGGGCTCGAAACCGGCTTCGATCAGTTCGGCGATGGGCGAGCGCGGCACCAGCGCACGTGCGTCGCTCTTGAAGCTCAGGCCGGCGAACCAGGCCTCACCGGTCAGATAGGCCACCGGAATGCGCTCGTTCACCCGACGCTCGAACAGTGCCAGCACCTGCGCCTTTTCCGGTGCGGTGACGCGCGCCTGGCCATAGGCGGGGCCCAGGTCCGGCGGCAGGTGCAGCGTATGCAGCACCACGTGCGAGGCCTCGTCCAGGGCGTTGTCGTAACTGTGGCCGAAGGTCAGCCCGGCCGCGTTGAAGCGGCTGGCGCCATAGCGGATCAGGTCGATGATGGTGTGCAGTTCGGCGGCGACGTCGGCGGTCATGGCAAGGCTGGGGAAGACGCCGGAACGGCGAGGGCCGCCGATTATAGAGGCTGCCCCGGTATCATGGCCTCCTCCTGCCGTCCATGCCGGCCACGGTCCAACGGCCACGCCCCTTCATCGCGGGACTTCCACGCACATGTTCAACAAGAAGATCGGCCTCATCCTCGTCCTGGCGCTGGCCGCCGGCCTGGGCCTGCTGGCCGCACAGAAATTCTTCGGCCCGGTCACCCCCGCGACCCGGTGGCCCGCCACCCAGACGGTCACCCTGTTCCCACAGGCGCGCCCGCTGCCGCCGTTCTCGCTGCGCCAGTCCGACGGGACCCAACTGGCCGATGGCGAACTGAAAGGCCACTGGACGCTGGTGTTCATCGGCTTCACCTTCTGCCCGGACATCTGTCCCACCACCCTGGCCGAACTGGCCCAGGCGCAGGCGCAGTGGAAGGACTTGCCCGATTCCACGCGCCCGCGCGTGCTGTTCGTGTCGGTGGACCCGGAGCGCGACACGCCCACCCGTATAGGCGAGTACGCGCACGCCTTCCATCCCGACACGCTGGCGGCCACGGCCGATGTCCCGACGCTGGAGAACTTCGCCAAGTCGCTGGGCTTCGTGTTCATGAAGGTGCCCGGCCAGGGCTACGACCAGAATCCGAACGACTACAGCATGGATCACTCCTCGGCGATCGCCGTGCTGGACCCCCAAGGCCAGCTCGCCGGCCTGATCCGGCCGCCCTTCCAGCCCAAGGCGATCGCCGCCGACATGCGCGCGCTGACCGGGGCCTCGTCCAAATGAGCCTGCTGACGTCGCTGACGTATGTCCTGCCCCACCGCTTCCTGTCCTCGCTGGCGCGCCGGCTGGCGTATTCCACGTCGCCGGGCATCAAGCAATGGCTGATCGACACGGTGACACGGAAGTTCGACGTCGACCTGTCCGAAGCCGCCGAATCCGATCCTCGCGCCTATCCCAGCTTCAATGCCTTCTTCACCCGCGCACTGAAGCCCGGGGCCCGCGTGGCCGATCCCGATCCACGCGCCCTACTGATGCCCGCCGACGGGCACATCAGCCAGTGCGGCGCCATCGAGGACGGCCGCATCTTCCAGGCCAAGGGACAATCGTTCACGGCCGCCGAACTGCTGGGCGACGCCGCAGCCGCGGAGCCGTTCCGCGACGGCCTGTTCGCTACCGTCTACCTGTCGCCGCGCGACTACCACCGCGTGCACATGCCGTGGACCGGCACGTTGCGCGAAACCGTGCATGTGCCCGGCCGCCTGTTCAGCGTGGGCACCGATGCGGTGGCGAACGTGCCGCGCCTGTTCGCCCGCAACGAGCGGCTGGTCTGCCACTTCGACACCGACTTCGGCCCGATGGTGTCGGTGATGGTCGGCGCACTGCTGGTCTCCGGCGTGGAAACCGTGTGGAGCGGCGAGGAAATCCCCGCCTACGGCACCGCGATCACGCGCAAGGATTACCGTGGCAAGGGCATCACGCTGGAGCGGTTCGCGGAGATGGCGCGCTTCAACTACGGCTCGACGGTGATCGTGCTGCTGCCGCCGGGCGTGGCGACGCTGTCGCCGGAGCTGAGGGCGGAATCGCCGGTGCGACTGGGACAAGCGCTCGCCCGGCTGCACTAACGGGTAGCGTGCGCCATGCGCACGACCGCACGATGCATCACACGTGCACGAGCCCTCCAGGCATCCCATGGTCGTGCGCGCAGCGCACGCTACGTGGGGCGTTCCGTCACGATCGTAGCGTGCGCCGTGCGCCGTGCGCACGACTGCACGATGCATCTCTGCCACGCACTGAGGCGTAAGGACCCCCCACTCGGCATCCGAGGCACATTGTTAATGGCGCCAATGCTCCATGGACCGCATCATCACCACCTGCTCTCTCCAATAGGTGGCCGAGGATGGCAAGGTTCCGACGCGTGTTCACGCCCGGCGCAACCTGGTTCTTCACGGTCGCCGCCGCACGACGGCGCCACCTGCTGACAGACCTGCGCGTGATCTCAGCCTTCGGCACGGCGATGCGAGAGGTCAGGCAAACACTGTCGTTCTCGATGCCCGCCCGGGTCATCCTGCCGGACCACCTTCATGTGATCTGGACGCTTCCGGAAAACGATACGGACTACCCGCGACGCTGGTCGATCATCAAGCGCAGGACATCCCAACTAGCCGGGCTTCCGCCGATGGCACGCACCTGCTCGATGGTCGCGCGTCGCGAAAGCGGGCTATGGCAGCGACGCTACTGGGAACACCTCATTCGCGACACGGATGACCTGTACCGGCATATCGACTACATCCACTTCAATCCCGTTAAACATGGCCATGCGGAGGCACCTGCGTCGTGGCCTTATTCGAGTTTTGCCCGACACCTCCGCACGGGCACTTATCCTCCGGACTGGCGAGCCGCCCCTGACATGGAAACCCTCGACACCGGCGAATCGTAGCATGCGCTATGCGCACGACGGCGCGATGCCCGCATCAAGCCGCCGTGCGCACGGCGCACGCTACTTGCAAACCTCCGTGCGGCACGCCGATGGAGCACCCTCCAGCGGCATCGGGAGGTGCCGGCGACCTCGATGTTGCCCATGCCCAAAAACGTAGCGCGCCGCGCGCGACCTCAAGCAGGCCGACATCACGCAGTCGTGCGCACGGCGCACGCTACTTCCTGCAGCTTTCCAGCTTCAGTTCCTGCCCCGGCCGCACCGCGTACGCCGGCGCCCTCAGGTTGTTCGCGCGCGCCAGCTTCTTCAGGTCGCACTGGAACCGTTGTGAGATGCGCCCCAGCGTGTCGCCCTTCGTCACCCGGTATTCGCGCACCTGCCTGGCCTTCGGCTCGGCCGGCTTCGGCTCGCCGGTCGCCACCGTGGTGGGAACGCCGGCCACCGGCGTGACGTCGCCGACGGCCACGTTGCCGGCCCGCGCGCCCCGCCGGATCGCGGCGGCCGGATCGGCGCTCACCAGCGTCCGGGCGAGCTCCGCGCGCGGTCCGTTCACGCAATGCCGGCTGTAGAGGCCGACGATGCGCGCAGTGGCCTTCAGCGTGGTGCCGGCCGGGATCCATGCCTCCGGCTGGTAACGCGGATTAAGGTTGCGCAGCGTGCGCATGTAGCCCTCGCGCGTGCCGCCGTTGCCCAGGCAGATGGTCAGTTCGTAGATGGACGCGTCGCGCGCCAGTTTCAGCGGCGCCGGCTGCGCAGTGACCTTCGGGAACTCCAGCCCGTACTGGCGCGGGTGCAGGAACAGCCACGCGGCCGCGATCACCATCGGCACGTAGTCGCGCGTTTCGCCGGGGAACTGGCTGTAGACCACGTCGTCCCAGAAGCCCAGGCCGCTGTTCTCGCGATACACGCGCGCGGCGCGGCCCTCGCCTCCGTTATAGGCGGCCAGTGCCAGTTCGATGTTGTTGTTGAGGCTGCGCATGCGTTCGTTCATGTAGGCGGCGCTGGCCTGGCCCGATGCGTACGGGTCGTACCGGGTGTCGAAGCCGCTGGCGTCGCGCCCCAGCCCGAAGCGTGCGCCGGTATGGAACATGAACTGCATGGGCCCCGCCGCGCCGGCGCGCGAGGTGGAATGCACGCGGCCGTTGGACTCCTTGGCCATGATGCCGAACAGCAGCGCCTCCGGCAGCCCGCTGCGCTCCCACGCCGGGTACAGTTCGGCGCGCATGTTCTGGTAGTTCTCGTAGCTGTCGATCAACGCCGGCCGCATGTCGGTCAGCCAACGACGGATGCCGGCCTGCACGGCCGGGTTGTACTCGACCATGCGGTCGAATGCGTGCCGCTGGTCGTTGAGCAGCGCCGCGGCGCGTGCGGTCTCCGGCATCCCCGTGCCCGCCGGCACCGCATGGTCGGTACCGTCATCCAGCGCATCGATGGCATCGCCCTCGCCTTCGCCCTCCGCGCCCTGCGCATCGGCGTTGCCCTTCAGCAGGCGCTTGTAGGTGGCCAGCAGCGTCGGCACCTGGCATCCGCGCTGCTGTACGCACGCCGCCAGCACGTCTTCCATGTCCTCCAGCGCGGCATCGCTCTCCGTCGCCCCGCGTGGATCGCTGTTGGCCACCAGCACCAGGCCATCGCGATAGCGTTTCTCCGCGGCGGCCATGCGCTGTTCCAGCGCCTCCGCGGCGGCGCGATCGCGCGCCGAGACGCGCTGTGCCAGCGAAACGGGCGACACCAACAGCAGGGACAGGGCGGCCGTGACGGGCCAGTGACGCAGACAGGCAGGAACCGCAAACGACATCAGGCATGCATCCAGAGTGTGAGTCGGGAGGGTAGCCCCCGCCGCATACCGTGGGCAAGGCAGGACGTCGCATTCCTTTAGCCCGCAGGCGGTTTCCAGCGGCTAGAATTCCCGCCATCACCACGCGAGGTTGCACATGGATCCGATCCTGCTGGGCAAGGGCATCACGGACGACATTCCGGTCACGCTGCAGCCGAAGTTCGGCAACCGCCACGGGCTGGTGGCCGGCGCCACCGGCACCGGCAAGACGGTGACGCTGATGACGCTGGCCGAGGGCTTCTCGCGCATGGGCGTGCCCGTGTTCATGGCCGACGTGAAGGGCGACGTGGCCGGCCTGGCGGCGGCCGGTGATGGCAGCGAACGGGTCATGCAACGCGCGAAGGACATCGGCATCGCCGACTACGCGCCGGGGGCGAATCCGGTGATCTTCTGGGATCTCTACGGCAAGCTGGGCCATCCGGTCCGCACGACCGTCAGCGAGATGGGCCCCACCCTGCTCTCGCGCATCCTCGAACTCAACGACACCCAGAGCGGCGTGCTCGACATCGTGTTCAAGCTCGCCGACGACCGCGGCCTGCTGCTGCTCGACCTGGAAGACCTGCGCGCCCTGCTGGGCCTGGTCGCCGCCGAGCGCAAGGACATCTCCACCAGCTATGGCCTGGTGAGCACGCAGTCGGTCGGCGCCATCCAGCGCGCGCTGCTGCGATTGGAACAGGAAGGCGGTGAGATGTTCTTCGGCGAGCCGGCGCTGGAACTGGCCGACCTGATGCGCACGAACACCGACGGCCGCGGGGTGATCGGCATCCTCGCGGCGGACCAGCTGATCCTGAAGCCGCGCCTCTACTCCAGCTTCCTGTTGTGGCTGCTGTCCGAGCTGTTCGAGACGCTGCCGGAAGTCGGCGACCTGGACAAGCCCAAGCTGGTGTTCGTCTTCGACGAAGCGCACCTGCTGTTCGACGATGCCCCGCCGGCCCTGCAACAGCGCATCGAGCAGGTCGTGCGCCTGATCCGCTCCAAGGGCGTGGGCGTCTACTTCTGCTCGCAGTTCCCCGACGACGTGCCGGACAACATCCTCGGTCAGTTGGGCAACCGCGTGCAGCACGCCCTGCGCGCCTTCACCCCGCGCGACCAGAAGGCGGTGAAGACCGCCGCCGAAACCTTCGTGCCGAACCCGAGGCTGGACGTGGCCCAGGCCATCTCCAAGCTCGGCACCGGCGAGGCGCTGGTCTCCACACTGCAGGACAAGGGCATTCCTTCGCCGGTTCAACAGACCTTGGTCTCCCCCCCGCGCTGCCGCATGGGCGCGATCAACGACACCGAACGCCAGCAGGTGCGCAACAGCAGTCCGGTCGGGGGCAAGTACGACACCCGCGTGGACCGGGAATCCGCCGCGGAAATGCTCGCCAAGCGCGCGGAAACCGCGGCCCAGGCCGCCAACGCACCCGCGGCCAAGAGCGAGCAGGACGACACCGATGCAGGCGGCTTCGGCCAGACGGTCAAGGACGCGGTGTTCGGCACCAAGCGCCGCCAGGGCATGATCGAGACGATGGCCAAGCAGACCACGCGCACGATCGGCACCAAGCTGGGCAACCAGATCGTGCGCGGCATCCTCGGCAGCATCTTCGGCGGGCGCCGCTGATCGCGCATGACGTGGCGCTTCGCACCCCTGGCTTGCCTGTTGCCGCTGGCGGCGTCCGCCGCCAATCCGGCGCCCTCGACCTTCGCAGGCACGTTCTTCGGCAGTCTGCCGGCGGCGTCCTGCACATCGCAGGACGTGCTGCTCGACCTGGGTGCCGACGGCCGCTACGTGCTGGAAGCGCACTGCCAGGACGACCTGCAGGCGTTACCCAAGCGCGCCGGCCACTGGTCGGTGACGTGGAACGGCACCTGCGTGCAGCTCACGCCGGACAACGACAGGCTTCCGCAGGCGTTCGCCATCCACGACGACGATCTGCTGGTGCTGACCTCAGGCAGCTGCATCGAGCCGGTCGAGGATCCGCGCGGACGCACGCTCCGACGCGCGGAAAGCGCCGGGGAGCGCTGAGGTGTCGCGCTGGCGACCGCCGGGCGAGAAAAGCACCGCCCTGATCACCCGCGAGGGCCACGACCGCCTCAAGGCGGAACTGGATGATCTGTGGCGCGTCAGGCGCCCGGAGGTGGTGAAAGCGCTGGCCGCCGCCGCCGCGGAGGGAGACCGCTCCGAGAACGCGGAATACACCTATCGCAAGAAACAACTGGGCGAGATCGACCGCCGCGTGCGCTATCTGAGCAGGCGCCTGGAAGTGCTGCGCGTGGTCGACACCGCGCCCAGCGATCCGGAGGCCGTGTTCTTCGGCGCCACCGTCGAGCTGGAGAACCTCGCCAGCGGCGAGGCGTCGCGCTACCGGATCGTGGGCCCCGACGAGACCGACGCGGCCCGCGGCTGGATCAGCATCGACTCGCCGATGGCGCGCGCGCTGCTCAAGAAACGCATCGACGACGAATTTTCCGTGGCGCTGCCTGGCGGTGTCACCCGTTTCGTCCTGGTGGACGTCAGCTACGCCAGCTGACCGCTACAGGGGCGGCGGGTAAACGCGCCCTTCCCGCAGCGGCCGGAAGTAGCCCTCCTGCGCATAGAACGCCTCGCCCTGCCCCGCGTGCCAGCCGGGAATGCCAGCCAACGGCAGCGGGCGCAGTTCCGACGGCGCGGCAAGGATCCCACCGGCCGCAATCGATGCGGCCACGCGCGCGACAGCACCGGCCGGATCGCCCGGCACCACCAGACACTTGCCGACCAGCAGGCGCCCCGGCACCAGCGACTGTTCCATCAGTGCATGCCCGACGACCGCCACGACGGCGACGCCGCCATCGTGCCAGCGTTCTGCGCTCGCATGGAACAGCGCCGTCCAGTCGTGCCGGTCCCAGAGATCCAGCAGCGACGGGTCGGATACCTGCACGATGACGCCGGATTCATCGAACTGGGTCAGGGCCTGCTGGGCCGGACTGCGCTCGCTCGTTCCCATCCGTGCGATATGTCGGCATTGCTGCTGGTTGAGGGCGTGCTTGAGGGCCGGATGACGCATCCAGACCATCGCGTTGAACAGGTCGTGCCAGTTTTCCGGCCGCGTGGCGATGCGCCCGCGTGCGATACGCTCTTCGTAATGCAGTCCGTCGGTGAGCAGGGCCGCATCCTGCCTTGCGAAGCGAGGCCCGGATGCCGGCATGCGCGCATTGAGGGCTTCGATCTCCGGCCACCGCGCGGCTGCCGCCAGATCGAGGAGGTCGCCGTACTCCCCGAACAAGGGATGCCGGAAAGACGCGGCATCCACATCCTCACGCAGGGGGGCGACAAAGCGACGCCGGCCACCGCCGGCGTGGGCGTCCGTCGCCGGTGCGGTCACAGCACCTTGACGTCGAGCGGCCTGCCTGTCGCGGCGACGATGGCGTCACCGAATAGGTCGTGCTCGTCGCTCTCGGTGATCTCCACGTCGACGAACTGGCCGACGCGAAGGCCGGCTTCGCCGCCGTTCTGGATGTGCACCAGGCCGTCGATCTCCGGCGCATCCGCCTTGGAACGCGCCACGGCGATGTCGTCTTCGATCAGATCCACGAGGCACTGCTGCACGGTGCCGATCTTGGCTTCGAGGCGTGCGGCGGAGATTTCCGCCTGCCTCTCCATGAAGCGCGCCAGGCGCTCCTGCTTGACCTCTTCCGGCACCGGGTGCGGCAGCAGGTTCGCGGCCGCGCCTTCCACCGGCGAATAGGCGAACGCACCCACGCGGTCCAGCTGCGCTTCGTCGAGGAACTGCAGCAGTTCCTCGAACTCCTGGTCCGTCTCGCCGGGGAAGCCGACGATGAAGGTGGAACGCAGGGTGATGTCCGGGCAGATCGAGCGCCAGCGCTTCACCCGCTCCAGCGTCTTGTCGACGGCGCCGGGGCGCTTCATCAACTTGAGAATGCGCGGACTGGCGTGCTGGAAAGGAATATCCAGGTAAGGCAGCACCTTGCCTTCGGCCATCAGCGGGACCACGTCGTCGACGTGCGGATAAGGATAGACGTAGTGCATGCGCACCCAGGCATCGAGTTCGCCCAGGCCTTCGCACAAGGCTTTCATGCGCGTCTGGTACGCCTTGCCGCGCCATTCGCGTTCGGCGTACTTCACGTCCACGCCGTAGGCGGAGGTGTCCTGCGAGACCACCAGCAGTTCCTTCACGCCACCGCGCACCAGCCGCTCGGCCTCGCGCAGCACGTCGTCGACCGGCCGCGACACCAGGTCGCCACGCATCGACGGAATGATGCAGAAGCTGCAGCGATGATTGCAGCCTTCGGAGATCTTCAGGTACGCGTAATGGCGCGGCGTCAGCTTGACGCCGTAGTCCGGGACCAGGTCGACGAAGGGGTCGTGCTTCGGCGGCAGCGCTTCGTGCAGCGCCTCCATCACGCTCTGGTAGTCCTGCGGCCCGCTGATCGCCAGCACGTCGGGGTACTGCTCGCGGATCTGTTCCGGGCGCTTGCCCAGGCAGCCGGTGACGATGACCTTGCCGTTCTGGTTCATCGCCTCGCCGATGGCGTCCAGCGACTCGGCCACCGCGGAGTCGATGAAGCCGCAGGTGTTCACCACCACCACGTCCGCCGCGTCGTAGGTCGGCACGATGTCGTATCCCTCCACGCGGAGCTGGGTGAGGATGCGTTCGGAATCGACCAGGGCCTTCGGGCAGCCGAGGCTGACGAAGCCCACCTTGGGGTTCTGCAGGGACATGGGAAGTACGGCGGCGGCGTGTACGGGGCCGCGGATTATAGCCCCGTGCGTCGGCGGCCCCGCCGGGCCGTTCAGGCGGAGCGGTCCGCACGCCGCGCGGCTGCCGGCCCGCCTACACTAGCCATCCCCACGACAGGAGCGCCTCCATGGGCCACTGGCTGCCTTTCGACTCCCCTCACGGCCGCATCCATGCCTGGCGGGCCGATCCCGCCGGAACGCCGCGTGGCGCGCTGGTCGTGGTGCAGGAAATCTTCGGTGTCAATCCGCACATCCGCACCGTGGCGGAAGGCTTCGCGTGCGAGGGCTACGTGGTGCTGGCGCCGGCCTACTTCGACCCGGTGGAAACCGGCGTGGAACTGGACTACGACGCCGACGGCATCGCACGCGGGAAGGCGCTGATCACCGCCCTGGGCCTGGAGCGCGCCGTGGACATCACCCGCGCCGCGGCTGACGCGCTGGCGGGCCTCGGCAAGATCGGCACCGTGGGCTATTGCTGGGGCGGCACGGTCGCCCTGCTGGCCGCGCTGCGGCTGGGCCTGCCTTCGGTGAGCTATTACGGCGCGCGCAACCTGCCTTTCCTCGATGAAACGCTGCGGGCACCGGTGATGTTCCATTTCGGCGATCGCGATGCCTCCATCCCGCCGGCGATGGTGCAGGCCCACCGGGATGCGCTGCCGCGGATGGAGGTCTTCACCTACCCGGCAGGCCATGGCTTCAACTGCGACCTGCGGGCGGATTACGATCCCGCCAGCGCACGCCTTGCCCGCGAACGCACGCTGGACTTCTTCGCACGGAACCTCGCATGACCGACTTCGTCCTTGACCCGCGCCTAGCCGCCGACACCGCCTTCATCGCCGACGGCCCGCTGTCGCAGGTCCGCCTGATGGACGACACGCGCTTTCCGTGGCTGGTGCTAGTTCCGCGCGTGAACGGCGTCAGCGATTGGCTGGACCTGGACGGTGGCCAGCAGCGCCTGCTGCTGGCTGAGATCAACCAGGCCGGTCAGCTGATCCGTGCGCAACCGGGCGTGGAGAAGCTCAACATCGGCGCCCTGGGCAACATCGTGCGCCAGTTGCATGTCCATCTGGTCGGTCGGCACGAGAGCGACCCGGCATGGCCAGGCCCCGTGTGGGGCCACGGGGCCGCCGTGAGGCACGCGCCGGCCGCGCTGGCCACACAGATCGACGCCTGGCGCAGGCGCTTGCGCTGAGCCCGCGCCGGGTCAGGTGCGCGGCAGGGTGACGCCCGTCTGACCCTGGTACTTGCCGCCGCGGTCCTTGTAGCTGGTCTCGCACACGTCGTCGGCATCGGACTGGAAGAACAGCATCTGCGCCACGCCTTCGTTGGCGTAGATGCGCGCCGGCAGCGGCGTGGTGTTGCTGAACTCCAGCGTCACGTGGCCTTCCCACTCCGGCTCCAGCGGGGTGACGTTGACGATGATGCCGCAGCGCGCATAGGTGCTCTTGCCCAGGCACACCACCAGCGTATCGCGCGGGATGCGGAAGAACTCCACCGTGCGCGCCAGCGCGAAGCTGTTGGGCGGGATGATGCATTCGTCCGCCTCGATGTCCACGAAACTCTTCGGGTCGAAGTGCTTCGGGTCCACGATGGTGGAGTTGATGTTGGTGAAGACCTTGAACTCGCGCGAGCAGCGCACGTCGTAACCGTAGCTGGAGGTGCCGTAGCTGACGATGCGCTGGCCGTTCGCCTGCTTCACCTGCCCCGGCTCGAACGGCTCGATCATGCCCTGCTGCTCGGCCATGCGGCGGATCCAACGGTCGCTCTTGATGCTCATGCAAATCCTGGTCTGGTGGGGCGAAGGCCGCGCGGTCGGCGCGCGGCGGACGGGGAATTGTAGGGCGGGCCCCGGCCCGCCGTCTTCGCCTCGGCGACTAGACCAGCGACGAGGCGATGGGCAGGGACGCCCGCGGCCGCTGTGCCAGCGTGGCCGCCATGACCCGTGCCGTCTGCCGGTAGGCCTGCGCCACCGCCGAATCTGGCGCGGCGACCACGACCGGCTGGCCGGCGTCGCCCTGCTCGCGGATGGCGATGTCCAGCGGCAGCGAGCCCAGCAGCGGTACGCCGTACTGCGCCGCCATCCGCTCCCCCCCGCCCTGGCCGAACAGGTGCTCCACGTGGCCGCAGTTCGAACAGGTATGAACGGCCATGTTCTCGACGATGCCCAGCACCGGCACCTCCACCTTCTCGAACATCTTCAGCGCCTTCTTCGCATCCAGCGTGGCGATGTCCTGGGGCGTGGTGACGATGACGGCGCCCGCCACCGGGATCTTCTGCGCCAGGGTCAGCTGGATGTCGCCGGTGCCCGGCGGCAGGTCGATCAGCAGGTAGTCCAGGTCGCCCCACAACGTGTCGTTGAAGAGCTGCATCAGCGCCGAGGTGGCCATCGGCCCGCGCCAGATCATCGGCGTGTCCTGGTCGACCAGCAGGCCGATGGACATGGCCTCCACCCCGAACGCCCGCATCGGCTCGATCGACTTGTTGTCCGGGCTGTCCGGTCGCCCCGACAGGCCCAGCATGGCCGGGATGCTGGGGCCGTAGACATCGGCATCCAGCAGCCCCACCCGGGCGCCCTCGGCGGCCAGGGCCAGGGCAAGGTTCACCGCCGTGGTCGACTTCCCCACCCCGCCCTTGCCGGAACCGACCGCGATGACGTTGCGGACCCGGGGATGGGGGGAGAGCTTGGCTTGGACGGCGTGCACGCGGGGCCTGTCATGGATCGCTTTCATGGAAGTCACTTGCTTGATCCGAACGGTATTCCAGAGGCGTCATTGTCTCACTCAGGCGGCGTCATGCCGGGCCGCGCACAAACCTGAACGAACGGGGTGCACTCATGACTTTTGGCCATGCAGTGGAAAGAAAATTGTGTTATGCGAATTACATTAATTTCGTGTTAACGTCGATGCCAGGACGCCCTTGCGCGGCCTGGATCACGGATTGATCCGCTTTGGGGTCGCTTCTCGTTCGGATTTTTAGGGGATTCACCAACATGAACTACGGAAACGCGAAAGCGCTCCGGCGCAGCCACCTTTGCGCGGCCCTGATGGCGGCGATTGCGCTGCCGGGCGCGGGTCAAGCGTTGGCCCAGGACGCTGACGGGCAAAACCAGCCCACTGCGCAAGAAGAAGCGAAAACGCTGGACAAGGTGACGGTGACCGGTTCGCGCATCGCCCGCTCGCAGGTGGAAGGCCCGTCACCGGTCACTGTGATCAGCGCACAACAGATCGAAGCCGAGGGCTTTGTCAGCGTCAACGATGCGCTCAAGACTCTGACCCAGAACTTCGGCGCAGTACAGAACGAATTGAACTCCGCCGGCGGTTTCACGCCTAACGGCAGCCCGGTGAACCTGCGTGGCCTCGGCCCTGGCCGCACGCTTCTGCTGATTAACGGACGCCGCGCAGCAGATTACCCCTTCCCGTATAACGGGCAGAGCAACTTCCAGAACTTCGGCAACATTCCGACCGCCGCGGTCGACCGCATCGAGCTGGTTGCCGGCGGCGCTTCGGCGATCTACGGCTCTGACGCGGTGGCTGGTGTCGTCAACATCATCCTGAAGAAGAACTACGAAGGCAACGTCCTGCAACTGCGCACAGGCACCACCACCACCGGTGGCGGCGACTATCTGGACTTGCAATGGGTCGGCGGCAAGACCGGCGACAACTGGTCGATCACCTACGCCCTGCAGAAGTTCAACGACGAAACGGTCTACGCTTACCAGCGCGACTTCATGGACTCGCGTGCGGACAATCCGCTGCCCGACGCCGATCTCGGACCGGTGCCGGTGTCGACGCTGCGTATCAGCCGCACGGGCACCAACGTACCGAACACCTATATCGCTCCGCCGGCCGGGGCCTGCGCCCGCTTCGGCGGCGAGTATGTTGACTACACCTTCCGGACGCGCTATTCGGCCACGCACCCGCAGGCAGGCCAACTGTACACGCTTGGCAATGCGTGCGGCTACTGGACGGACGTGGGCTACCAGTCGATCGCCAACGGCAACGACGACTACGCCGGCTATTTGTTCGCCAACCTTGACCTGTCCAACGGCATGGAACTGTGGGCGAGCGCGCAGGCCTACTACTCGAAGTCGGACCTTACCGGCGGTCTGGAAGCCATCCTGGGCCCGCACACGGATGGCGTTGGCGTCACCCAGACATTCTTCGCGACCAATCCGACCATCAACTCTAACGTGACCACTCAGCGCATCCTCACGCCGCAGGAAGTGGGCGGGATCGAGGCCACCCAGCAAAAGTTCACCGAGAAGTCGCTCGACGTCGCAGTGGGCGCGCGCGGTTCGTTCGGCGACCGGTTCGATTGGGACTTCACCTTGGGCCGCGCGGATTACAAGGCGGATCGCACCCGTCCGCGCCTGGATGGTTCTGCCGTGACGGAATGGTTCTTCGGTCAGCGCTTGAACACCACCGGCACCCCGCGCTATCTGATCAATCTGGATCGCTGGTACACCCCGCTCACCCCGGAGCAGTACCGCAGCATGTCGTCCGTCCTGAAGTACGACGCGCATTCCTGGGTCAACCAGGCCAGCTTCGTCGTTTCCGGCGACCTGTTCGAACTGCCGGCCGGTCCGCTGGGCTTCGCCGCGGTGGTCGAAGGTACGAGCCAAGGCTACAAGCTGCGTTCACCCGACGGCATCCTGCCGACGAACCGCACGGTCTATAACCTGACGGGCACGAACGGCGGCGGCGAGCGCGACCGTTACGCCATCGGCGCGGAATTCCGTGTTCCGGTATTCAGCATGCTCGACCTCAGCCTGTCGGCCCGCTGGGACAAGTACGATGACGTGACCAACGTCGACGATGCCAAGACGTGGGGGGCAGGTATCGAGTTCCGGCCGCTGGACACCCTGTTGTTCCGTGGCAACTACGCCACCAGCTTCAAGGCGCCGGACATGCACTTCGTCTACAACGAAGGCAGTGGCAGTTTCTCCACCGTTCTTGACACCTACCGTTGCTTGAACGCGGGTCTCGTTGCGGGTTCGTCCGCATGCAACACCACGACCTATACCTATTCGGTCTTCGCGACTAGCCGCGGCGAACCCACGCTGGAAGAAGAAAAGGGCAAGTCGTGGTCGGCAGGTCTGGTGTGGGACATCACGGACTCGATGTCGGTTTCGGCCGACTACTACGACATCCGGCTTGAGGGCGCGGTGACGACGCTGAGCAGCACCTTCATCCTTGATGCGGAGGGCGGCTGTCTCACGGGCCTGACCCGCAGTCGCCAGCCGTACCAGTTCGCGCCCGACTCCGCGTTCTGCCAGGAGATCCTGAGCCGCGTCACCCGCACCGCTGCTCCGGGCGAACCGACGGATCGCGTGACCGGCATCCGCAGCGGCCCGGTGAATCAGGCCTACCAGCGGGTGACAGGCATCGACGCCGCGTTCAACTGGCGCCTGGACACCGATCGCCTGGGAGATTTCCGGTGGCAGGTGGCATGGACGCACACGATCAAGAGCCAGCGCCAGACCTTTGCGACCGACCCATTGGAAGCCGACTGGCGCGACGATCCGGGTAACTTTGACTTCCGCAGCCGCGTGCGAGGCTCTGTGGGTTGGTCGCTCGAGGACTGGTCGGCGAACGTGTTCGCGACGCGCTACGGCTCGCTGCCGAACTGGCAGGAGACGGGCCGTATCGCGCCGTACATCCTGTGGAACGTCAATGTCGGCAAGGAGATCACGGAGAACCTAGACCTGACGCTGTTCGTGAACAACGTGTTCAACAAGTTCCATCCGACCGACCCTGGTTACAACACCTATCCGTACTTCTGGCGCGCTTACAGCCCCATGGGCCGCGAGATCTCCGCGCAGGTTGAGTACAGGTTCTAACCAGAACCCGCACGACCGCAGCAGGAGCCCGGTGGCGACACCGGGCTCTTTTTTTGCCCGGCAACTGTGCCGGCAGCTACAGTCTCATCATGCGCTGCGATCACTTGCCCCCCTTCGCGGTCTCGTGAAGGATGAAAGCGTGATGCAGGACATACTGGGATCGACTCAGGAACGCAAATTATGTGACTTTCATCACATAATTTGCGTAACGTGAATGACATGAGAACGCGCTAGCACCCTTCACCGTGTGTTAACGTCCGGTTACGAGGACGTTCACGTGCGACCCGACTGAAGGAACAGTCACCTGGGCCGCATCCATTGACATTTCTAGGGGATTCACCGCATGTCAGTTACCAGTACGAATGCGCCCAAGCGCAGCCGCCTGAGCGCGGCCTTGATCACGGCTCTGATGGTTCCTTTCGCAGCCAGTGCGCTTGCACAGGAGACGGACGCCACCAGCCAACAACCCGCGAAGCCGGCTTCCACTACGCTCGACAAAGTTACGGTAACGGGCTCGCGCATCAAAAAGGCTGAAGTGGAAGGCCCGGCTCCGGTCGTCGTCCTGACCGCGGAAGATATCGAGCGAGAAGGCTTCAGCACGGTTTACGAGGCGCTGAGCACCCTCAATCAGTTCACTGGCAGCGTCCAGAATGAGACGACGCAGAGCGGCTTCACACCGAACGCGCAGTTCATCAATCTTCGCGGCCTGGGCCCTGGCTACACGTTGATCCTCGTCAACGGCAAGCGTATGGCCGACTATCCTGTCCCTTACAACAGCCAGTCCAACGCCGTCAGCCTGAGCTCGATCCCTGCTGCTGCAGTCTCGCGCATCGAAGTCCTTACTGGCGGCGCGTCCGCAATCTACGGGTCGGACGCGGTGGCGGGCGTGCTGAACGTCATCACCAAGGACAACTACGAGGGCGACAGCATCCGCCTGCGCGGCGGCACCACCACCATGGGCGGCGGCGACACCGGCCTGGCGCAGTGGACGGGCGGCAAGACTGGCGACAAGTGGAGCTTGACTTACTCCTTCGAGTATCTGAACCGCGAAGGCATTCTCGGCTCCCAGCGAGAGGACCGCGACTCCTACTACGACAATCCCGATTTCAGGGGTCGCCCGGAGTTCGCGACGGCGGTCAGTGGCGTCTACCTGTATCGCAATACGGGCGCCGCCTATAACTGGCTGACGCCGGAAGGCACCCTTTCGACCTCGGTAGCTGCGCTTCGTCATGCGTGCGAGCGCACGTCGTCAGAGTTCGAACCATACAATTCCTCCGCTTCGGTCAACAATGCGACTCCGAACCGCTGCGGCTACTTCGGCTATCCGGCCACGTCCGCGCTGCAGAACAGCTATAACAAGACGTCCGCGTACATTTCGGGAACCTACGATTTCGACAACGGCACGCAGCTGTATGGTCAGTTCCTGGGAACAGACTCGCGCAATACGGGTGTCAGCTCGACCCAGTTCTGGCAGACTCCCGGTTACGTGTATACGCCAGCCTATGGCTACATCCAAGCCCAGCGCATCATCACGCCGGAAGAGATTGGCGGCGCCCAACGCACCGAATACAACGAGAAGTCCTACAACCTGTTCGGCGGCGTCCGCGGCACGATGTTCGACAACCGGTTCGACTGGGACTTTGGCGTGTCGTACTCTCGTTTCGAGTTCGAGTCCAATCGGCCGCGTTTCCTGGAAGACAAAGTCAACGACTATTTCCTCGGCCCGCAGACCGGCTTCCAGAGCATCTACCCGCGCTACAACGGCTACGGCTTGACCCAGCTGCAGCGCCTCTTCGGGCCGATGTCGCCCGAGACCTACCGCTCCCTGTCGACCACCGTCCATAGCACCGGCGAATCCGAGAACACCACCGCATCGTTCAGCATGTCGGGCGATCTGTTCGAACTGCCCGCTGGCGCAGTGGGGGCGGCATTCGTTGTCGAGGCCGGCTCCCAGAAGTACACGCTGACACCGGATCCGCGCACCACACCGGACTACACCGGCACTGACGCCATCTACAACCTGACCAGCACCGGCGGCGGAGGTGACCGCGACCGCTATGCCTTGGGTCTGGAATTCAGCGTCCCCATCTTCGACAGCCTGAAGGCCAATCTGGCGGGCCGTTACGACAAGTATGACGATGTCACCAACGTGGGCGGCGCGTTCACCTGGTCGGCCGGCCTGGAGTATCGCCCGATCGACTCGCTGCTGCTGCGCTCCAGCTACGCCACGAGCTTCCGCGCCCCGGACATGCACTACGTATTCGCTGGTTACTCGGGAGCCTATACGTACATCACCGACGCATATCTGTGCCGCGTCAATGACATCGACCCGCAATCCTCGGACTGCAGCGGCGACAGTGACTACTACTACCAGGTCTTCCGGACCTACGAGGGGCGTCAGGACCTGCGGGAAGAGACCAGCAAGTCGTGGACTGCCGGCGTGGTGTGGGACATCATGGACAGCATGTCGGTGACCGTCGACTACTACACCATGAAGCTTGAAAATCAGGTCGCCGAGCTGGACAGCGACTTCCTGATGCGTCAGTACGCCGATTGCCGCCTGGGGGAAGACGTCAATGGCAATGTGGTCGACGGCAACTCACCATCCTGCCAAGCCTTCCTGGCGCAGGTAACCCGCGCGGGCGGCGAGTTGTCCAACGGACAAGTCACCGAATACAGCTCCTACCCGATCAACCAGGCCAGCCTCGAGACGCAGGGCATCGACGCGAACTGGAAGTACTCGCTGGACACCGACCGTTGGGGCAACTTTGGCTTTGAACTGGGTTACACCCATGTGCTGAAGCTGGACCTGGTGCGCTTCGCCGGCGATGATGTAGAGAACATCCGCGACCACCTGCAGTACTTCAACTACCGTAGCCGTGCCAACGCGCGCGTAACGTGGACCAACGATGAATGGCTGGTGACTACTTATGCGACCCGCATGGGCTCGCTGCCGAACTGGGCGGAAACTGGCCGCATAGCCCCGTACATCCGCTACAACCTGGACGTGCAGAAGAAGGTCACCGACAAGCTGACGCTGGGCTTCTCGGTGGTCAACCTCCTCAATAACCGCCAACCCAAGGACGATACGTTCAACAGCTGGCCGTACACCTGGCGTTCTCACGACGTCATCGGGCGCCAAGTGTATGCCGATGTCCGCTACACGTTCTAAGGCGAGTCCTTAAGCAAGAAAAAGCCCGGCGGAAGCCGGGCTTTTTTCAATGGCAGTTCCACGGCAGACTAGGCACTACTGGAGGAGCGTCCTAGTTGATGTTTCACAATTGCCGGGATAACGGCCACGCCGTCGCCCGCCTCCAGCAAGAAGCTGCCGCGGACACGCCGTGCTTAGAACCATCAAGGGGACAACTAAATGAAACCAATCATCAAGACCATAGGGTGGCTGCTCGTCGCCGCATGCATTTTGCCGCTTGCAGACGCCGGCGCACAATCAATCGCGGACTTCGTCAAGCATCCCACCTACAGCACCGCACGCCTCTCACCTGACGGCAGATATCTCGCGCTCCGTGTAGACAGGGGCGAACAGGACGTACTGACCGTACTCCGCACCAGCGACCTCCAGATCCTGAAGATCAACCAGCTGCCGGAAAAGAAGAGCGTAGGATCCTTCTACTGGACCAGCCCCGAACGCCTGATGTTCAATGCCGTGCGGAAGATCGGTTCTTTCGAGCGCCCAATGGGAACGGGTGAGTGGTTTTCCGTGAACGCGGACGGTTCGCAGCCACGCACCCTGATCGAATACGGCACCCAGAACGTCACCCAGCGCGCGAAGCAGGCTGATGGCCAGTTCTTCTCGCTGCTGGACACCCTGCCCGACGACGACGTCAACGTCATGATGACGGCGCGCTACCAGCGCTCGAACACGGGCGCGGGCACCGAGGTAGTGATGATGGATACCGTCAGCGGCCGCCGCAAGTCGCTCGGGCGTGCGCCGAAGGAGGACTGCTCAATGGTTCTCAACCACGAGAAGGAGCCTGCGTTCGCCGTGTGCTACAGCGACAAGGACGAGGAGGCCGGCTACGACACTCACAACGAGGTCTATGCCCGGGGTGCCGACGGCAAGTGGAACCAGATCAGTTCTTCCAAGAGCGATGGTGCGCGCCTGCGAGTACTCGGTTCAGCGCGCAATGGAGACATCTACGCGCTGCGTGATGACGGCAAGGCGCCAGCGGCTTTCGGCACGCTGGATGCGGTCACCGGCACGTTCACAGAGCTTTTTAAGGATCCCGTGTCCGATGCCTCCGGCTACATCCAGTCGGTGGACGGCTCCGAAAGGATCCTCGGTGTGGTCACAGAAGCAGGCGAGCCAGAAGTGTCGCTGGTTGAACCCCAGCACCCCGATGCGCAGCTTTACACTTCACTGGCTGCCGCGTTTCCGGGGCAGTTCGTCGATTTCAGCAGCGCCACGCGGGACGGTCAGCTGATCGTCGTGAGTACCTACAGCGACAAGAACCCCGGCGAGCTCTATCTCTACGACCGCAAGACCAACAAGGCCCGTTTCCTGATGAAGAGCCGGCCATGGATCGACGCCCGCAAGATGGGTACGATGCGTGCCATCTCCTTCACCGCCCGCGATGGCCGCAGGATCCATGGCTATCTCACCATTCCCAACGGCTCGGACGGCAAGAACCTCCCTTTGATCGTCAACGTCCACGGGGGCCCGATGGGTCCGCGCGACAACTGGGGTTACAGCACCGAGCCGCAGATGTTCGCCAGTCGTGGCTACGCCACCCTGCAGATCAACTATCGTGGCTCAGGCGGCTTCGGCAAGGAGTTCCAGGATCAGGCCTACGGACAGTGGGCCCAAGGCATCATGAACGACATCATCGATGGCACGCGCTACGTGATCGCTCAGGGGCACGCAGACAAGGACCGGGTGTGCATCTACGGTGGCAGCTTCGGCGGTTACGCATCTCTGATGGCGCCTGCGCGCGATGCGGAACTTTTCAAGTGCGCCTTCGGCTATGTGGGCCTTTACGACGCACAGATCCAGCTAACCAAGAGCGACACCAGCCGCAGCGAAAGCGGTCGCCGTTATTTACTGCGCGCTTTCGGACGCTCCCGCGCCGAGCAGGACGCGATGTCGCCGATCACATATGCAAATCAGCTGAAGTTGCCGATCTACTTGGCGGCAGGTGCCCGTGACGAGCGGTGTCCGCCCGAGCATACCGAGGCGATCGCAAAGGCACTCACTGCGGCAGGAAATGCGCCGGAGGGCATGATCATCCAGTCCGGCGAAGCCCACGGCTTCTACAAGGAAGAAAACAACGAGCGTCTCTATACCGAGATGCTCTCGTTCTTCGACCGGCATATCGGCGGCAAGAGCAAAGCGCAAACGACTCACTGACGTCCGCAAGCGCATGGCTTCCAGCACATCCCCTCCAAGGGATGTGCTGCAGATAATGGATACTCGCCCGCCCTGTTTCACGGAAGACACCATGACTGCGCGTTCCCGTAAATCCCTGCCTCTTCTGCTATTGCTTGCATGCGTTCAACCTGAAGCCTTCGCCCAGAGCACAAAGAACGCGCCGCCTCCAGACCCGACCGCTGACCCCTTGCTTAGGGCAGCCGGCTTTCTGGAGAGCCATCCCGATCTCCGCTACCGTTTGATCGGGCTGGAGAAGTACGACAAGAAAGAGCACGACGATGCTTTGCGCTTCTTCCGGCGCGCCGCGTACTACGGCGACAAGCCCTCCCAAGGCATGGTGGCGGAGATGTACTGGACAGGAAACGGCGTTCCGCAAGATCGTGCGTTGGCGTATGCGTGGATGGACTTGGCCGCGGAGCGAGGATACGCCGGGTTCAGTGGATTGCGGGAGCGCTATTGGAGTCAGATGGACGAGACAGAGCGCGCTCGTGCACTCGAGATCGGGCGTGCGGTTTACGCTGATTACGGCGATGCGGCCGCGCAACCCAGGCTCGCGAACGTCCTTAGACGCGCGCGCCGTCAGATGACCGGAAGCCGTACCGGCTTCACTGGCAATCTGCAAATCTACATTCCCGGCCCCAGTGGTGATATCCAGATCGATGGCAGCAGGTTCTACGATGAGCGTTACTGGGATCCCAAGCAGTACCAAGCCTGGCACGACGACGTCTGGATGAAGCCGCGTATCGGCAAGGTATCCGTGGGCGAGGTGCAGCAGATGCCCGACAATTTCGAAGGAGGCTCGCGCGTCCCCTCGGTGGAGCCCGCCACGAATGTCAGGGAGCCCGAGACACCTCCGGTCGACGAAAGCAGCATCGGCAACCGAAAAGACGGCTGAACAGGCTTCTTCCATACGCTGGCGGATGCGGTATAACTGCCACATTCCCGCGGCGTCGCCGTCGGGCCTGACCTGAATCCCTGGGAGGGGAATATGCGCAAGACCCTGATGGCCGCCTGCCTGGCCGCTCCGTTGATGGCTCTGTCGCTGGTGGCCTCCGCCGCCGACCCGGTGGTCGGCCGCTGGAAGACCATCGACAGCGAGACCGGCAAGCCCAAGTCCTTCGTCGAGATCACCCAGGCCGCCAACGGCACGATCAGCGGCCGCATCGTCGAACTGATCAACCCGAGCAAGCCGAACCCGACCTGCGACAAGTGCAAGGACGACCGTCGCAACAAGCCGATCACCGGCATGGAGATCATCCGCGGCATGAAGGCCGAAGGCGGCGGCGAGTACGCCGGCGGCACCATCCTCAAGCCCGACGAAGGCAAGGTGTACAAGTCGAAGATGGAGCTGGTCGACGGCGGCAAGAAGCTGGAGGTGTCCGGCTGCATCGCCTTCATCTGCAAATCGCAGACCTGGATCCGCCAGTAAGCGTCGCGCTTCCTTTTTTTATCGCGGGCCCGGTCACGCCGGGCCCGCTGCGTTTCCGGCACGGGAAAGGCCCTCACCGGTCCATGCGATAATCGCCATCCCCCGTCACGATGCCCGTCATGAGCCGCACCGCCCTCGTCACCAACGCCCTGCCCTACGCCAACGGCCCCCTCCATCTGGGCCACCTGGTGGGCTACATCCAGGGCGACATCTGGGTGCGCGCGCGGCGGATGCGGGGGGACACGGTGCACTTCGTCTGCGCCGACGACACCCATGGCACGCCCATCATGCTGGCCGCGGAGAAGGCCGGCGTCACGCCCGAGGCCTTCATCGCCGGCATCCAGGCCAGCCACGAGCGCGACTTCGCGGCGTTCGGCGTTGCGTTCGACCACTACGACTCGACCAACTCCGCCGCCAACCGTGAACTGACGGAACTGTTCTACCAGCGCCTCGATGCCGGCGGACACATCAGCCGCCGCACGGTGGCGCAGTTCTACGATCCGGCCAAGGGCATGTTCCTGCCGGACCGCTACATCAAGGGCATCTGCCCCAACTGCGGATCGGCCGATCAGTACGGCGACAACTGCGAAGTCTGTGGCGCCACGTATGCGCCCACCGACCTGAAAGAGCCGAAGTCCATCCTGTCGGGCAGCACGCCGGAGATCCGCGATTCGGAACACTATTTCTTCGAAGTCGGCCGCTTCGAGGCCTTCCTGCGCGAATGGCTGGCCGGCGATGTGGCCCTGCCGGGAGTGAAGGCCAAGCTGCGCGAGTGGCTGGATGCCGAAGGCGGCCTGCGCGCGTGGGACATCTCGCGCGATGCGCCCTACTTCGGCTTCGAAATTCCGGGCGCGCCCGGCAAGTATTTCTATGTCTGGCTGGATGCACCGATCGGCTACCTGAGCAGCTTCCGCACTCTGTGCGCGCAGCGCGGCCTCGATTTCGCGTCGCATCTCGATGCCGGTACCGATATGGAGCTGCACCACTTCATCGGCAAGGACATCGTCAATTTCCATGGCCTGTTCTGGCCGGCCGTGCTGCATGGCACCGGCCACCGCGCGCCCACGCGCCTGCACGTCAACGGCTACCTGACCGTGGACGGCGCCAAGATGTCGAAGTCACGCGGCACCTTCATCATGGCGCGCACGTATCTGGACGTGGGCCTGGAGCCGGAAGCGCTGCGTTACTACTACGCGGCCAAGTCGTCCGGTGGCGTGGACGATCTCGACCTCAACCTGGGCGACTTCGTCGCGCGCGTCAACGCGGACCTCGTGGGCAAGTTCGTCAACCTGGCCAGCCGCTGCGCCGGCTTCATCGACAAGCGCTTCGCCGGCCGGCTGGCCGATGCCCTGCCCGACCCGGCCATGTACCAGCGCTTCGTGGGCGCCCTGGGCCCGATCGCCGAGGCCTACGAGCGCAACGAGCCCGCCACGGCGCTGCGCCTGACCATGGCGCTGGCTGACGAGGCCAACAAGTACATCGACGAGACCAAGCCCTGGGTGATCGCCAAGCAGGAAGGCGCCGATACCGAACTGCAGGCGGTATGCACGCAGGGCCTGAACCTGTTCCGCGTCCTCGCTGCCGCGCTCAAGCCGGTACTGCCGCGGACCAGCGCGGAAGCCGAGGCCTTCCTCGGCGCGCCGGTCGAATCCTGGACGGATATCGCCGCGCCCCTGCAGGCGCACACCATCCAGCCTTACTCGCCCCTGTTCACCCGTATCGACCCGAAACTGATCGACGCCATGACCGACGCCTCCAAGGACACGCTGGCCGCCGCGCCCGCACCTGCTGCCCCCGTGAAGAAGGCGGAGACCAAGCCCGCCGCACCGACTGAGCCGAAGGATGCGACGGGCACGATCGGCATCGAGGATTTCGCCAGGCTCGACCTGCGCATCGGCCAGGTGCTGGAATGCGGTTTCGTGGAAGGTTCCGACAAGTTGCTGCGCTTCCTGCTGGATGCCGGCGACCTGGGCCAGCGGCAGATCTTCTCCGGCATCCGCGCCAGTTACGGCGAACCGGAAGCACTGGTTGGCCGCAAAGTGGTGTTCATCGCCAACCTCGCGCCGCGCAAGATGCGGTTCGGGGTGAGCGAGGGCATGATCCTGTCGGCCGGCTTCGACGGCGGCGCGCTGGCGCTGCTCGATGCCGATGCCGGCGCCCTGCCCGGCATGCCCGTGCGCTGACGCGCGGACCGTCGTTGCGGCGATGAACGCCGATCTCATCGAACGCCTCGATCGCCTGCTGCCGCAGACCCAATGCGGTCAATGCGGCTTCGATGGCTGTCGTCCGTATGCCGAAGCCATGGCGCGTGGCGAGGCCGGCATCGACCACTGCCCGCCCGGCGGCGATGCCGGCGCGCGCGCGCTGGCGAGGCTGCTGCAAGTACCGGTGCTTCCCTACGACCGCAGCCGTGGCACCCACAAGCCACCCCTCGTGGCGGTGGTGGTGGAAGCCGACTGCATCGGCTGCACCAAGTGCATCCAGGCCTGCCCCGTGGACGCCATCATCGGCGGTGCCAAGCACATGCACGTGGTCATCGAACCGCTGTGTACCGGGTGCGAGCTGTGCGTGCCCGCATGCCCGGTGGACTGCATCATGATGGTGCCCGCAGCGCCCTGATGCAGCGTCAGCGCGTGCCGGCCTTGCAGGCGGAACAGATGCGTTCCACCTGGTAGCCGCGGGCGCGCAGCTTTTCGACCACCCCGTCGTCGCCCAGCAGGTGCAGTGCGCCGACGACCACCAGCGCGTCGTCGTCGCCCGGCTGGGTGAGGATCTGCTGGATCCTGGGCACCCATGCGTCATTGCGCTCGACGTTGATGCGCCGGTAGAGACGCGGGTATTGGCGCTTCATGTCCGCGGCCATGCCGCTCCAGAGTCCTTCGGCATCGCCGCGGCGCCAAGCCTGGTGCAGACGCTCGGTTTCGGCCGAGCCCTTCTCCGCCTGGTCCAGTGCCTCGACGATGAACTGGCGCTGCTCGGTGGCCTCCATGCCGTCTAGCACGCCGATCTGCTCCTGCGCGCGTTCGAGGCCCGCGGCGGGCTTGCCGGCCGCCTTCGCCTTGTCCATGAAATGGTTGTCCAGGCCAAGCTTGGGATCCAGGCCCTGTCGCGTCATCTCGACGATGCTGATGGTCAGGCCGACGAACCACGGTTCGAAACTGTTGAAGGACGCCACCGGCATGCCGTTCTTGCCGGCCCATCCTTCGAGCCGACGCCAGGTGGCGGCATCCAGTTCCTGCTGCAGCGTACTGCCGTCGGTGCGCAATGCTGCCTGCAGCATCATCTGGGGCATGGCAGGCGACTGCATTTCCTCGGGCGCCAACTCGAACATCAGGCGCTCGGCATCGGCGAACGCCGCCTCCACCTCCGGCGACAGCGGATAGTCGCCCGGGCGCAGCAGGTGGAACGACCCCAACAGATAGACGGCGTTGTCCTTGTCCGACACTTTCCACAGCAATGGCACAGGCGCCCCAGTCGCCTTCGGCGCATCTGCGGCAAGGACGGATGCGCTGCCTAGCAGCGCGGTCACGACGAGGGCTTTCAGCGAACGGCGCAGCAGCATCGGTCTTCCTTCAGAGCACTTTGATGGGTTTGGCATAAGCTTTCTCGCCCGCGTCGACCAACAGGTCGAGCCGGTTCTCGGCAGGCGGCAGCGGACAGGTCGCATATGGGGTGAATGCGCACGGCGGGTTGTAGGCGCGATTGAAGTCCAGCACCACCTTGCCATCGCGCGGCGGCTCCGCATCGAGGAAGCGGCCCGCCGGATAGCTGCCGTGTCCGCTGGTGCGGTCGGCAAAGACGAAGAACAGCGGACCTTCCGGCGAACCCAGCGCTTCGAGCCTGAACATCTTGCCCTCGCGCTCGAACTCCACCGCGCCCGGATTGGGCGACTCGTTCGCCACGCCGATCACGTCGACGATGGTGAGCGTCTTGCCGGGAGGATGCGGAACGTAGCGGCCTTCGACGCGCCACGCTTCCTGCAGGGGCCAGTAGTCCAGGCCGACGAAGCGAGTGCGCGATTCGGCATCGGCATGCTTGACGCGCAGCGCGTGGCGACCGCCGCGTTCGATCACCGACAGTGCGCCCTTGCCTTCGTCGAAACCGATCACCCCCGGCGTTGCATCGCGGTCGCTCTGCAGTTCGATACGGCCCTTCAGCGGCTCGCCGTTGAGCGTCAGCTCCACGCCGCGTTCGGGAGTGAAGAAGATGCGGCCCTCCTGCTGGGCCACCATGCCCATCTTCGGCGGACCCACGACCAGCTTGATCCCGCTGGCAGGCCCGCTGCCGATGAAGTGCGACTTCAGTTCGATCCAGTGCAGGCCCACCAGGCTGGTCCAGCCATCCGGCGCCAGGAGCTGGCTTTTGCGCTCTTCGCGCCAGGCTGCGTTGTCGGCGAGGAAGCGGGCATCGACGACCTTGCCGGCGGCATCGCCGCTCGTGTCGCCATCGCCGCACCCTGCCAGCACCGCCAGCAGCATGGCCATCCCCAGCCATCCTGTCTTCATCCCCATGTCAACGTCCTCGCAGGAACCAGCGGTCGATCTCGTTCAAGGAAAAGCGCGCCCAGGTCGGGCGGCCGTGGTTGCATTGGCCCGAGCGCTCGGTGATCTCCATCTCGCGCAGCAGGGCATTCATTTCCGGCAGCGTCAGGCGCCGATTGGCGCGTACCGCGCCGTGGCAGGCCATGGTGGCCAGCAGCTCATCGCGCGCGGCCGCCACGCGACGGCTCTCGCCGTGCTCGCGCAGGTCCGCCAGCACGTCGCGCAGCAGCGCCTCGGGGTCGGCGTTGGACAGCAGCGCGGGAATGCTGCGCACGCTGAGGGATTGCGGGCCGCTGCGGGTGATGTCGAAGCCCAGCGCGGCCAGCGTGGCCGCCTCGCGCTCGGCCACGTCGGCCTCGCGCTCGGCGACGGCCAGCGACAGGGGCACCAGCAGCGGCTGCGCCCGCAGGCCGATGCCGTCGTGCGCCTGCTTCAGTTTTTCGTAGCCGATGCGCTCGTGCGCGGCATGCATGTCGACCACGATCAGGCCGTCCGCGTTCTCCGCCAGGATATAGATGCCGTGCAGCTGGGCGATGGCGAAACCCAGCGGCGGGACGACGTCCGCATCGTTGGCCGGCATCATCGGCATGGAAGGCGCGGCGTGGCCCGCGAGCGATCCCGGGGACGCATCGGGTGCCGGCGCGTAGAGCGCGGCGTAGGCAGCGGGGGCTTCGGCCACCGACAGGCCCAGCGGCGACTGCTGCGTCGGCATCCATGCGGACGGCACCGCCCCCATCGCACGCGGTGCGAACGGCGCGGCCGCGACATCCTGCGGCACGATGCCTGCGCGTGTTTCCGCGAGCGCCTCGTGCAGCGTGCGGTAGACGAAGTCGTGCACCAGCCGCGTATCGCGGAAGCGCACCTCGTGCTTGGCCGGGTGCACGTTCACGTCGACACGGGTGGGGTCGAGTTCCAGGAACAGCACGTAGGCCGGCTGGCGACCATGGAACAGCACGTCCTGGTACGCCATCTTCACCGCGTGCGCGATGTTGCGGTCGCGCACCGAACGCCCGTTGACGTAGACGTACTGCTGGTCGGCACTGGCACGCGAGTAGCTGGGTTGCGCGATCCACCCGTGCAGGCGCAGGCCGGCCGCCGCATGGTCGACACGCAAGGCGCTGCGCGAGAAGTCCTCGCCCAGCGTTTCGTCCAGGCGCACCAGGGATTCCAGTTCGTCCGGCTTGTAGCGCCGGGACGGGCGTCCGTTGTGCGACACGCGCAGTTCGATGTCGGGCCGCGCCAGCGCCAGCGAGCGCAGCCATTCCTCGATGTGGCCCAGCTCGGTGCGCTCGGCGCGCAGGAACTTGCGCCGCGCCGGCACGTTGTAGAACAGCTCCCGCACCTCCACGGTGGTGCCGATGCCGTGCGGCTTGGGGACCACCGGCCCCACCTTGCCGCCTTCCACCTGCAGCGAGGCACCGTGCTCGTCCTGGAGGCGTCGCGAAGTCAGCGAGAAGCGGCTGACCGAGGCGATCGACGGCAGCGCCTCGCCACGGAAGCCCAGGGTGGCCACCGCTTCCAGATCGTCGAGCGAGGCGATCTTGCTGGTCGCATGGCGCGACACCGCCAACGGCAGTTCTTCCGGCGCGATGCCGCCGCCATCGTCACGGATGCGGATCAGGCGCACGCCGCCTTCCTCCAGATCGATGTCGACGCGCCGCGCACCGGCGTCCAGCGCGTTCTCCACCAGCTCCTTGACCACGGAAGCAGGCCGTTCGACGACTTCGCCGGCGGCGATCTGGTTGATGAGGGTGTCGGGAAGCTGGCGGATCGGCACGTGCTGGCGACGCTTGCGCGCCGTCTGGGGAATCAGCCGTGATGATAGCCGAGCGAACGCGCGATCAGGGCGCGCCGGCAGCCCCGCCCGCGGCGACGGTGCGTGCTTCGGCCTCGGCCTGCGCACGCGCGGCGAACAGCGTGCCGGGCGGCGGCTGGCGGGTGAAGTAGGACTGGATGCCGTCCAGCACCGCGCTGGCGACCTTGCGCTGGTGCGCGGGATCGAACAGGCGCTTTTCTTCATCGGGGTTGGAGATGAAACCCGTCTCCACCAGCATCGCCGGCATGTCCGAATTGCGCAGCACTTCGAAGTTGGCGAATTCGATCTGCGGCTTGTGGGTCTTGCCCAGCCCTTTCAGCGAGGTCAGCACATGGCCGGCCGCATCCTGCGAGGCCTTCATGTGGCCGCTCTGGGCCAGGTCCAGCAGCACGTTGGACAGCGTGTCCCGGGTCAGACGCACGCCGCCGACCAGGTCGGAGGCGTTTTCCTTGTCGGCCAGCCAGCGCGCGTGCTGCGAGGACGCGCCCCGCAACGACAGCACGTAGACCGACGAGCCCCAGGCGCTGCGGTTCTCGGCCGCGTCGGCATGGATGGAGACGAACATGTCCGCCTTCGCCGCGCGCGCCTTGCGGGCGCGCTGGGGGCGCTCGACATAGACGTCGTTGTCGCGGACCAGGTAGGCCTTCATGCCGGGCGTGGCGTTGATCTGGCGCGCCAGTTCCTTGGAAATGGCCAGCACGGCGTGCTTTTCGTAACGGCCACTGGGACCGATGGCGCCGGGATCTTGGCCGCCGTGGCCGGGATCGATCGCGATGACCAGCGGACGCGCGCCGGTGACGGCCATGGCGGGCGGTTTCGACGATTCGGCGACTGCCGCAGAAGGCGCCTGGGCCGATGCCCCCGGCGCGACAGGCGCGGGCTGACCGGTGGCGATGGTGTAGGCCGGGCGCTCGCTGGAGGTCGCCGGTACCGGGATGGGCGTGCTCTCGCCGTTGAGGATGGCCTGCGGCGAAGGCGACATGGCCCCCTGCGTCGGTGCGGCCGCCGAGGGTGCGGGCGCTGTGCCCGCCCGCACCACCTGCGCGGTCAGCAGCGCCGTGGCGCGGGCCGCGTCGGTCTGGGTCGAACCTGGGACCGCGGTCGGCGACGCGGAGGGCGCCGCCGTCGCAACTACCGCCTGCGGAGGTGTGGCCTGCGCAGGCGTGGCGGGGGTCGGTGCGGGCGCGGCCGGGCCGTCGCCCGGCCACTCGATCACCAGGCGCGATACACCCGCCACCTGTTCCATGCGGGGCTTCAGCGCGGCGACCGGCGATGCCAGGTCGAAGACGATGCGCAGGGTGTCGGCGTCCGGCTGCCCGGTGCGCACGGCGCGCACGATGCCCGTGGGCGCTGGCAGTCGCAGGCCGGCCTTCGCCTTCGAGGCTGGCAGGTCGACGACCAGCCGGTCGGGACCTTGCAGGCTCAGCGTCTTGTATTGCCCGGCGCCCGCCAGCTGGATCTCCGCGCGCGTCCCGGTGCTGCCCTGATTCACCGAAATGCCGGTGACCTCACCTGCCCACAGGGCGCAGGGCACTGAAGCGAGCAGGCCCGCAAGGGCCAGGCGCAGCATGGTGGTGGGGGTCCCCGGGCTCATGCCGCGGATTCAAGCACCATCGCCTCACAAATGCAAGGCGTTTTCCCTTAATAATCCGTGACCTGCCGGATGTTCCTAATCGGACTGGAGAGATGAGGCCGTTAACTCACCTTCCGTAGCCACACGCTCCAGCCACTGCTGCCCCTGGGGCGAGGCCGCCACCAGGCGCGCGGCGCGGCCGCTGCCCTCCACCGAAAGGTCCACCTGCAGATCAGCCCGCGGCAACGCCGCCCCGCCGCGCTCCGGCCACTCCACCAGCCAGAGTACGGCCGCCCCCTCGTCCAACCCGAGGAATTCCAGCTCCCCCGCGTCACCGATGCGGTACAGGTCCAGATGCCAGGCTTCTCCGCCTTCCACGGGATAGCGCTCCACCAGCGTGTAGGTGGGGCTGCGGATGGCGCCCGCCACGCCCAGGGCGCGCAGCAGGGCGCGGGCAAGGGTGGACTTGCCGGCGCCCAGGTCGCCGCGCAGGTGCACGACGGCGACCGCAGGACGCGTGCGTGCCAGGGCCTGGCCCAGCGCCTCGGTGGCGTCGGTGTCGGAAAGGAACAGGTGCATGGGGCGATTCTATGCGCTCAGGGCACGCATGACCGGTAAACGCACGACTCAGGGGTTGGCCAGACGGCGCACGTGCGGCAGAAGGTCCGACGGCAGCAGTCCACGCTCGCCGTCCCAGGCGGCGGCATCACCCGCCAGTCCATGCAGCAGCGCACCCGCGCTGGCCGCGTCGAAGGCCGACAGCCCCTGAGCGCGCAACGAAGCGATGATGCCGGTCAGCAGGTCGCCCATGCCCCCCACCGCCATGCCGGGGTTGCCCGCCCCGACGATGCGGGTCGCCTGCCCGCTTGCGACCACCGTACCCGCGCCCTTCAGCACCACGACGGCCGCGTAGCGCTGTGCGATGGCCTGTGCGGCGCCGACGCGGTCGCGCTGGACGTCTGCCACGGTGCAGGCGAGCAGGCGTGCGGCTTCGCCCGGGTGCGGGGTGAGGACCGCATCTTCCAGCGGTTGCGCTGCCGAGGAGAGCAGGTTCAGCGCATCCGCGTCCACCACCAGCGGCAGGCCGCTGCGCAGTGCATGCTGGAACAGCGCCTGCCCCCACTCGCCCTGGCCCAGGCCGGGACCGACGGCCACCACGCGGGCACGCGCGACCATGGGAACGAGATCGTCCGTGGATTCGACCGCACGCACCATCGCTTCGGGCCTGCGCGCGAGCAGTGCGGGCACGTGGGCCGGCCGTGTGGCCACGCTCACCAGGCCGGCCCCTGCACGCAAGGCGGCTTCGGCGCACAGCGCGATGGCGCCACCACTACCCTCATCGCCTCCCACGCACAGCACGTGGCCGGACTCGCCCTTGTGCGTATTGCGTCGCCGCGGCAACAGCCACGGCACCAGTGCCTCGTGGTCGAGCAGCGAGGCGTCGGCGGGCACGCCTTCGAAGCTCTCCCCGGGAAGATCCAGCTCCTCCAGTGCGAGCTGACCGGTGTATTCCAGCGCATCGCCGGTGTGCAGTCCGACGTGCCGCACGATGAACTGCAGGGTGCGGGTCGCCAGCACGGCAGCGCCGGGCGCACTGCCGCGATCGGCGTCCACGCCGCTGGGGACGTCCAGCGCGAACACCGGCGCGGCCTGCGTGTTGACCGCCTCGATCAGGGCCCTGGCCTCGCCCTCCGGGGCACGCGACAGGCCGATGCCGAACAGCGCGTCCACCACCAGGTCGGCATGCGGAAGCACGGCTTCGAACAGCGCGACCCGTCCGCCGGCGGCCACGTACTCGGTGCATGCGCGCTGCGCCACGGGATTCCCCGGTACGTGCGAACGCAGGTGCACCACGTCCACGCTGCGTCCGGCGCGGTGCGCATGCCGCGCCAGCACGTAGCCGTCACCACCATTGCTGCCCGGCCCGCACACCACGACGATGCGCTGTGCCTCGGGCCAGTGCTGCAGCACGTGCTGCCACGCCACCTGTCCCGCGCGCTGCATCAGCACATAGGCGTCGCCGCCGAGGGCGCGCGTGGCACGCTGGTCCAGCGCCCGCGCGGCTTGCGTGGAGTACAGGGGCCAGGTGCCGGACATGGCCGGATTCTAGGTCCGCGCAAGGTTGCGGGGAAGTGAAGCCGGCCGGCCTCCTATAATTTCAGCATGCCTGCCTCCGCCCCCCCCGCTGCCCCGCCCGACCCTTCGCTGCTCGCCCAGCGCGTGCGTGCGTTGGCGCACGAGTTCGGCTTCCAGCGCTGCGGCATCGCCGGCATCGAACTGGGCGAGGACGAACAGCACCTGCGCGACTGGCTGTCGCAGGGGCTGTACGGTTCGATGGACTGGATGGCCCAGCATGGCGACAAGCGGTCGCGCCCGCAGGAACTGATTCCCGGCACGCTGCGGGTGATCTCCGTGGGCCTGGACTACGGCCGCAACGACAGCGACGACGCATGGAACACGCTGCAGGACGGCACGCGCGCCTATGTCGCGCGCTATGCCCTGGGCCGCGACTATCACAAGCTGATGCGTCATCGCCTGCAGAAGCTGGCCGAACGGCTGCAGCAGGACGTAGGCGTGTTCGGATACCGCGTATTCGTGGATTCGGCGCCGGTGCTGGAGCGCGCGCTGGCGCGCAATGCCGGATTGGGCTGGATCGGCAAGCACACCTGCCTGATCGACAAGGATGGCGGCTCGTGGTTCTTCCTGGGCGAGATCTACGTCGACCTGCCGCTCCCGATCGATGCACCGGCCACGGCGCATTGCGGCACCTGCACGCGCTGCATCGAGGTCTGCCCCACGCAGGCGATCACCGCGCCGTACCGGCTGGACGCGCGCCGTTGCATTTCCTATCTGACCATCGAACACGAGGGCGCGATTCCGGAAGACCTGCGGCCCGCCATCGGCAACCGCATCTTTGGCTGCGACGATTGCCAGCTGGTCTGCCCCTGGAACAAGTTCGCCAGGCGCACCGACGAACCTGACTTCCGCGCGCGCAACGACCTGGACGTGGCCACGCTGCCGCAGCTGTTCGCGTGGAGCGAAGACGAGTTCCTGCGCCGCACCGAAGGCTCCGCGATCCGCCGCAGCGGCCACGAACGCTGGCTGCGCAACATCGCCGTCGCGCTGGGCAATGCGCCGTCGACACCCGATGTGCTCACCGCGCTGGAAAGCCGGCGCGAAGATCCTTCCTCGCTGGTACGCGAGCATGTCGCCTGGGCGCTGGCGCGTCACCGCCTCCCTGTGGGAGCGACGTAAGTCGCGAAGAGCGCCAAGCCAAACGCTCGCGACTTACGTCGCTCCCACACGTTCCGGACGAAAGCAGTGCTGCGGGCAACTCACCCGCGCGCGGCGATCTCGGCCAGCAGCGCCCGGGTCACCGGATCCTTTGCCTCGGTTTCGCCCTTCAGCGCCGGCAGCAGGCCATTGGCCAACTGCTTGCCGAGTTCCACGCCGAACTGGTCGAACGCGTTGATGCCCCACAGTACCGACTGCGCGTAGACGCTGTGCTCGTACATCGCGATCAGACCGCCCAGCGCTTCCGGTGTCAGCGCATCCAGCAGGATCAGCGTGCTCGGTCGGCCGCCGGCGTAACTGCGGTGCGGATCGTCGCTGCGCTGCCCGTTCGCGAGCGCCTCGCTCTGGGCCAGCAGGTTGGACAGCAGCGCCTGGTGGTTCTCGGCATACGGCGCGTCGCTGCTGACCGTGCTCACGAAATCCAGGGGTACGATGCCGGTGCCCTGATGCAGCGCCTGGAAGAAGCTGTGCTGCACATCCGTGCCTGCCCCGCCCCACCATACCGGCACGGTATCGACGCCGACCGGGGTGCCATCCAGCTTCACCGACTTGCCCAGGCTCTCCATGACCAGCTGCTGCAGATAGGCCGGCAGCAGCGCAAGGCGCTGGTCGTAGGTCATCACGCCCTGCGCCGCATGGCCCAGCACATTCCGGTTCCACACCGCCGTGAGCGCGTGGCGCACGGCGATGTTGTCGGCCAGCGGCGTGTTGACGGCATGCGCATCGAAGGCCGACGCACCGGCCAGCAGACGCTCGAAACGGTCGAAGCCGATCGCCAGCGCGATCGGCAGGCCGACTGCGGACCACAGCGAATAGCGGCCGCCTACCCAGTCCCACATCGGCAGCACGCATCCGGGGGCGATGTCGAAGGCCGCGGCGGCGCGCTCGGGATTCGCGCTGACGGCATACAGTCGCTCGCTGCCACCCAGCCAGTCGCGCAGGATGCCGCCATTGAGCAGGGTCTCCTGGGTGCTGAACGTCTTCGAGATCAGGATCGCCGCGGTACGCGCGGGGTCCAGCGGCGCCAGCGTTCGCTGCGCGGCGGCGCCATCAACGTTGGACAGGAAATGCACCCGGAAGCGTCCCGGCAGCGGATCGCGCAGCGCATCGGCCACCAGCCGCGGCCCCAGGTCGGAACCGCCGATGCCGACGCTGACGATGTCGGTGATGTCGCTGGCCTCGAGCTGTGCGATCAGGTCCGCCATCCGCGCCCGCACCTGCAACGCGCTTTCGTGCGCCTCGCGCGCGACGGCGGTGTCGGAATGCCGCCCGCGCAGCGCGGTATGCAGTGCGGCACGGTCTTCGGTGACGTTGACCTTCTCACCGTCGAACAGGCGGCGGAAAGCGGCGGCCAGGTCCGCCTGCCGCGCATGCTCCACGAGGGCCTGCCACGCGGACGCGTCGTAGGACTGGCGGGCGAAGTTGAAGTAAAGGGGTCCGCTGCGCACGGCGTGCGCGGCCACGCGCTCGGGCTCGCGCGCCAGCAGATCGCTCAAGGGGGCGCCACGCAGGCGCGTGGCGTGGGACTGCAGCGCGTCGAAACCCTGGCTCATGTCAGGCGGCCTGCTTGGGGATGCTGCGGTTGGTGTGGGTGATGCGGTTCTGGCCGTCCACGTACACCAGCGTGGGCTGGAACTGGTCGGCCTCCTGCTCGCTCATCGACGCGAACGCCGCGATGATGATCAGGTCGCCCACCTGCACGTGGCGCGCGGCGCCGCCGTTGAGCGAAATGATGCCGCTGCCCTCATCCGCGCGGATCGCATAGGTGGAGAAGCGCGCACCGTTGGTGACGTCCCAGATGTGGACCTGTTCGAATTCGCGGATGCCGGTGGCGTCCAGCAGCAGGCCGTCGATGGCGATGGAGCCTTCGTAGTTCAGCTCCGAATGGGTGACGGTCGCGCGGTGGATCTTGGTCTTGAGCAGGCTGAGGTGCATGGCGGGCGGAATCTGGATCGGGGGACGCGAAGTTTAGCCCCTTGCGCCTGGAGCGGCGTGCATGGTCGTGCAACACCGCGTCCGCCGCCGGCGCTGGCGCCGTCAGAACTCCAGGTTGTCGATCAGCCGCGTGCGCCCCAGCCTGGCCGCGATCAAGGCGACCCGCGCGCCGGGTTCGCCGTCGACCGGTTCGCTCAGGTCGGGGCGACGGACCACGGTGTAGTCCACCGCGTACCCGACCTCGGTGAGCCGCCGTGCCGCGTCGGCTTCCACCTGCGCGCGCGTCAGGCCGGCGAGCAGGCCATCGCGCATGGCGACCAACGCCTTGCGGATCTCGGCCGCGCGCGGACGCTCGTCGGCGGACAGGTACTGGTTGCGCGAACTCATCGCCAGGCCGTCGGCCTCGCGCACGATGCTGCCCGCCACGATCTGCACCGGGAATGCCAGATCGGTGACCAGCTGCCGGATCACCGCGAGCTGCTGGTAGTCCTTCTTGCCGAAGGCCGCCACGTCGGGCTGCACCTGGTTGAACAGCCGGCTCACCACGGTACATACGCCATCGAAGTGACCGGGGCGATGCGCGCCTTCCAGCACGCCGCTCACGCCGGGCACATGTACATTGGCCGCCAGTTCGACCCCGAACGGATACATCGATTCCACCGTCGGCAGCCACAGGACATCGCAGCCGGCGCCTTCGAGCCCGCTCATGTCCGCTTCCGGTGTGCGCGGGTAACGGGTGAAGTCCTCGTTGGGACCGAACTGGGTCGGATTGACGAACACGCTGGACACCACGCGGTCGGCATACTGGCGCGCCAGCATCACCAGCGAATAGTGCCCGGCATGCAGGTTGCCCATCGTGGGCACGAAACCGACCCGCAGGCCCTGCTGCTTCCATTCCCTGACGCGGGCACGCAGCGCCTCCAGCTCGGTGATGGTCTCGATCATCGTGGCCCCTGTGGCGTGTGGTTGCGCGCGGCGCGGTCAGTAGGAATGGGCGTCGTCGGGGAACGCCCCGCTGCGCACCGCGTCGGCATAGGCGCGCACCGCGCCCGCCACGGAACCGCCCTCGGCGAGGAAGTCTTTGACGAACTTCGGACGCCGGTGGCCCGTATCCAGGCCGAGGAAATCGTGCAGCACCAGCACCTGCCCGTCGCAGCCGGGCCCGGCACCGATGCCGATGGTGGGAATGGCGAGGTCGGCGGTGATGGCGGCCGCCAGCGACGACGGCACGCATTCCAGCACCAGCAGCTGCGCGCCCGCCTCCGCAACGGCGCGTGCCTCTTCGCGCAGACGCGCGGCGGCGGCCTCGTCGCGGCCCTGCACGCGGTAACCGCCGAACTTCAGCACCGACTGCGGGGTCAGGCCCAGGTGCGCGCACACCGGGATGTCGCGTTCGGCGAGGAAGCGGATGACGTCCAGCTTGTGGCCTGCGCCTTCCAGCTTGACCATCTCCGCACCGGCCTGCAGCAACGCGATGGCGGCGTCGAGCGCCCGCTCGGGCGTGGCGTCGGACTGGAACGGCAGGTCGGACACCAGCAGCGCACGGTTGAGGCCGCGGGCGACGGCGCGCGTGTGGTAGACGATGTCGTCCACCGTCACCGGCAGCGTGGAATCGTGCCCTTGCACCACCATGCCGAGCGAGTCGCCGATCAGCACCAGGTCCACGCCGTTGGCATCCAGCACGCGGGCGAAGCTGTTGTCGTACGCCGTCAGCATCACCAGCCTGCGCCCCTCGCGCTTGGCATCGGCGAGTGCGGGGACGGTCCAGGGCTTGCTGTCGGCGTGCGTGCTCATAGCGCCGTATTATCCACTCATAGCGGATGGATGTTGGACATTTCCAGCGCGGACACAGCATCCCGTGCATCGCCGTAACCCGGGATACGGGCGTCCGGCCACACATCCAGCAACGGCACCAGCGCGAAGGCGCGTTCATGCAGGTGCGGGTGCGGCACCCGCAGGCCCGGCGCATCGATCACCGCATCGCCGAACAGCAGCAGGTCCAGGTCCAGCGTACGCGGGCCCCAACGCTCACCGGCGATGCGATGGCGGCCGAACTCGGCTTCCACCGCCAGCAGCAAGTCCAGCAGCGCGCGCGGTGCCAGCGACGTGTCCACGAGCGCCACGGCGTTGACGAAGTCGGGCTGGTCCTGCCGGCCCCAGGCCGGCGTGCGGTAGAAGCGCGACACCGCGCGTAGCGTCACACCGTCTTGCACGGCCAGCGCCTCGACGGCTCCTCGCAAGGTACCGACGGCATCGCCCAGATTGGCGCCCAGGCCAATGGCGGCCCGGATGGCGGGCGTCATTCCGGCGACGCGGCCGTGCTGCGGCGACGGCGGCGACGGCGACGCTTGGAAGGCGGTGCGTCCTCGTCGATGATCGCATCGGCTGCCGGGGCGACGCCGAGCGCGACCGCCAGTTCCTCGCCTGACTGGGCCTGCGCCTCGCGCCAGAACGCCACGTCCTCGGCGTGCTCGGGCGAAGCCGCGAGCCGCAGCACCAGGAAGTCGAAGGCGGCCCGGAAGCGCGGATGCGACAGCAGGCGCATCACCCGCTTGCGCTGGCGGTTGCCGAAGCGGGTCTGCAGCAGCCAGATCTCCTGCATCGGCAGCGAGAAGCGGCGCGGCAGCGCCACGGTATTCAACTGATGCAGGGTGACGCGGTCGGCCGCGCGGCGCTGCGCCTCCTCGGCGTGCACGCCCTGCGCCTGCAGGCCCATCAGCGCGCGGCAGTAGGCCGGCCACAGCAGCAGGGCGAACAGGAACGCAGGCGACACCGGCTCGTCGTTGGCCACGCGCTGGTCGGTGCCGGCCAGACCCGCCAGCACCATCCGGCGCAATGCACCACTGCGGTTGGAGGACAGCGCGGCCGCCGTCTCGGGGAACAGCACCTTCAGCAGGCCGAAGCGCTCCAGCCCTTCGAAGCTGGCGACGCCATGCCCCGACAGGAACAGCTTCAATATCTCCTCGAACAGCCTGGCCGGCGCGGCTTCGGCCAGCAGCGGCGCCAGCGGCGCGATCGGGGCGGCGGTGTCCGCGTCGATCTCGAAACCCAGCTTGGCGGCCAGGCGCACCGCGCGCAGCATGCGCACCGGATCCTCGCGATAGCGCTGCTCGGGGTCGCCGATCAGCTTCAGGCGTCGCGCCATCGTGTCCTCGAAGCCGCCGACGTAGTCGCGCACCGAGAAATCATCGATGGCGTAGTAAAGCGCGTTGGCGGTGAAGTCGCGGCGCACCGCGTCGTCCTCCACGGTGCCGTAGACGTTGTCGCGCACCAGCCGGCCGTTGTCCATCTCGCGGTCGCCGCTACCGTCGTCGACGTTGGCGCGGAAGGTGGCGACCTCGATGATCTCGCGCCCGAACACCACATGCGCCAGGCGGAAGCGGCGGCCGATCAGGCGGCAGTTGCGGAACTGCTGGCGCACCTGCTCGGGCGTGGCGTCGGTGGCCACGTCGAAATCCTTGGGGTGGCCGCCGACCAGCAGGTCCCGCACGGCGCCGCCGACCAGATAGGCCTGGAAACCGGCGTCCCGCAGGCGGTAGAGCACGCGCAGCGCGTTCGGGCTGATGTCCTTGCGCGAGATGGTGTGCTGGTCGCGCGGGATGGTTCGCAGAGCGGTGGACGGCGTAATAGTGGCGGTTCCATGCAGAAGGGGTCACGCGGCGGCCCGGATGGATTGCCCTGGGCGGTGCCGCCGCCTATACTAATCCGCTACGCCGGTTTCACCAAAAACGCTCCCTTCGTCTAGTGGTTAGGACGTGGCCCTCTCAAGGCTAAAACAGGGGTTCGAGTCCCCTAGGGAGCGCCATCCGGCCAGGCGCCGCGTATTGAGAGCCGCAGCCCGTGCATCGAAACCAGACCCCGCTACGGCGGGGTCTTGTCTTTGTGCCGGCGCGGCCGACCCCGGCAAACCCGGCTCCGGCCGCCTCCCCCTGCACCATCGCGCGCCGCCGGGCGCTCGCGCCTCAGAGATCGAAGATGCCGCGCCTGACCGCGATCGTCACCGCGTGGGTACGGTCGTTGGCGTCCAGCTTGGACAGGATGTTCTTCATGTGCGCCTTCACCGTTTCCTCGGAAATGCCGAGCAGCTGGGCGATGCGCTTGTTGCCGTTGCCGTCGGCCACCTGCCGCAGCACCTCGATCTCGCGCTGGCTCAGTGCGTCGTCGGTGGCATGTTCGGCGATGCCCGCCGCGATCTCGGGCGGCATGCGGCGGCGGCCGGCGTGCACACTACGGATGGTGTCCACCAGTTCGCGCCGCAGCATGCTCTTGAGCAGGTAACCCGCCGCCCCGGCCTTGAACGCACGCAGCGCCTGCGCATCGCCCTGGTAGGTGGTCAACACCACCACCTTGGCCTCCGGGAACTCGCGATGGAGGGCGCCGATGGCCTCCACCCCGCCCATCCCGGGCATCTGCAGGTCCATCAGCGTCACATCCGGGCGGCAGTCACGGAAGACCTGCAGGGCCTCCAGGCCGCTGGCGGCTTCGCCGACCAGCTGCATGTCGGGCTGGCCTTCGATCACCGCCGCGATGCCTTCGCGCAGCAGGGGATGGTCATCGACGGTCAGGATGCGGATCGGCATGGGAAGCAGGAGGCGCGGCGCCGGGCACCGGGTAGGGAACGTGTCATATCACGATACGGGGGCGGTCACCGCACGGGCAACTGCGGGAGCCGCATCGGGGATTGCCCACCCCCATTCGAGTGAGCGTCGGCCCGCCCTGATGGGGGTACTCGCACTGCAAGGAGGCACGCACCATGGCACCCGCCTGCCCGTCCCCGGCCATCCCCCTGTCGCGGCAGGCGCCTCCCGTCATCGTCGCCCGAGGACACCGCCGTGGATGCTCCCCCGTCCCTGTTCCTGCGCGAGACCGTCGCGCCGCCCTTCCCCTTCATTCCCACCACCACCTCCGGGTCGGCACGCCTCGACCGCCATGAAGTCCAGGCCAGCGCCCGCGGCCTGAGTCCGCGGGCGCTGGGGCGTGCGCTGGATTACATCGAGCGCCACATCGGCGACACGATCACCCTGGCCGACATCGCCAGCGCCGCGTGCATCAGCCGTTTCCACTTCGCCCGCCTGTTCCGCGTCAGCACGGGGCGCAGCCCCATGGAGTTCGTGCTGGCCAAACGCATCGCGCTGGCGCAGGAACAGTTGGCCCGCGGCCCGCAGAAGATTTCGGCGACGGCGGCATCGCTGGGCTTCTTCGACCAGAGCCATTTCACCCGCACCTTCCGTCGGATGACGGGCTATTCGCCGCGCGAGTTCTGCCACCTGCACGCGCCGGTAACCCGCTCCGCGTAACCCTGCCCGTCCGCCGCGTGCGGCACGTCCCCTCTCCCGTTGGAGTCCTGCCATGGCCAAGGTCCTGATCCTCTACTACTCCGCCTACGGGCATATCGAAACCATGGCCCACGCCGTGGCCGAGGGCGTGCGCGCCGGTGGCGCGAGCGTCGACATCAAGCGCGTACCGGAACTGGTGCCGGAGGACGTGGCGAGGAAGTCGCACTATAAGCTCGACCAGCCCGCACCCGTGGCGACCATCGCCGAGCTCGCCGACTACGACGCCATCATCGTCGGCACCGGCACCCGCTTCGGGCGGATGGCGTCGCAGATGGCCAACTTCCTGGACCAGGCCGGCGGCTTGTGGGCCAAGGGCGCCCTGCACGGCAAGGTCGGCGCCGCGTTCACCTCCACCGCCACCCAGCATGGCGGCCAGGAAACCACGCTGTTCTCCATCATCACCAACCTGCTGCATTTCGGCATGGTGATCGTGGGGCTGGACTACGGCTTCGCCGGACAGATGAAACTGGACGAAGTCACCGGCGGCTCGCCCTACGGCACGACCACCATCGCCGGTGGCGACGGATCGCGCCAGCCGACCCAGAACGAACTGGACGCCGCGCGCTACCAGGGCCGGCGTGTGGCCGAGACCGCGATCAAGCTGCACGGCTGACGCGCGCATCAGCGCGCACGCCGGTGCAATCCGCGTGCGCGCATGTCCGCGACAGTGGCGAGATTCTTCCTTCACGCCAGGAGCCCGACATGCCCACCGCTTCTCCCGCCGCCGGCAAGACCCTGCTCACGCCGGCCGACCACACCCTGGTCCTGATCGACCACCAGTCGCAGATGGCCTTCGCCACGCATTCGATCGATGTGGCCATGCTGCGCAACAACGTCGCGCTGGTGGCCAAGGGCGCCGCCGGGTTCGGCGTCTCGACCTTGCTGACGACCGTGGCGGAAAAATCCTTCTCCGGCCCGCTGTTCCCGGAAATCCCCGAAGCGTTCCCGAACGCGGACGTACTCGACCGTACCACCATGAACTGCTGGGAAGATGCGGCCGTTGTCGCTGCGGTGAATGCGTCCGGCAAGAGCCGGATCGTGCTCGGCGGCCTGTGGACCAGCGTTTGCATCGTCGGGCCGGCACTGTCGGCGCTGGACCAGGGTTTCGAGGTGTACGTGATCGCCGACGCCTGCGGCGATGTCACCGACGAAGCGCACGAACGCGCGATGCAGCGCATGATCCAGGCCGGCGTCCGGCCGCTGACCAGCGTGCAGTACCTGCTGGAGCTTCAGCGCGACTGGGCACGCAGCGCGACGTACGACCTCACGACCGGCATCGCCAAGCTGCACGGCGGCGGCTACGGCCTGGGCATCCAGTACGCCAAGAGCATGTTCGGCGCGTCCGAGGGCGGGCACTGACGGCACGCACGATGGTCGCCCACACCGCTTCCGTCGCGCATGCAGGCACGACATCGGCTGGGTTGCTGGTGCTGCGTCTCGCCGCCGGCGGCTTCCTGCTGCCGCATGGCCTGGGCAAGTTGCTGGGCTGGTTCGGCGGGCCTGGTATCGCGGGTTTCGCGGCCGAACTCCAGCACTTCGGCCTGCCTTCTGCGCCACCGTTGCCGCTGTTGCTCGCCGCGCTGCAGACCGCCCTCGGCCTGATGGTGGCCGTCGGTGCGTTCACGCGCATTGCGGCCCTGGGTTCGGCGGCCTTCCTTGGCGTCACCGTGGCGCTGAACCTCTCGCACGGCTGGTTCTGGATGCACGGCGGCATCGAGTACCCGCTGCTGTGGTTGCTGGCGCACCTGAGCGTCGCCCTGACCGGGCCCGGAAGCTTGTCCATGGACGCGACACGCCAGGGAATGGCGCATGGCCGTTGACGATACGCGCCGCCACCTGCTGAAAAGCGTGGCGGCGGCCGCCACGCTCGCGGCGCTGCCCCGTGATGCCCGCCCCGGAGATTCCCGCATGGCCGACCTGATCCTGCGCAATGCGCGCATCACCACGCTCGACACGGCGCTGCCCTCCGCCGGCACGATCGCCTTCGCCGATGGCCGCGTGCTGGCGGTCGGCGACGAGGCCCAGGTGATGGCGCATGCCAACGAAGACACACGCGTCATCGATGCCGGCGGGCGCCGTCTGGTGCCCGGTCTCAACGACAGCCACACCCACCTGATCCGCGGCGGCCTGAACTACAACCTGGAACTGCGCTGGGACGGCGTGCGCTCGCTCGCCGACGCGATGGCGATGCTGAGGGCGCAGGTCGCCGTCACGCCGGCGCCCCAGTGGGTGCGCGTGGTCGGCGGCTTCAGCGAATCGCAGTTCGCCGAAAAACGTCTGCCCACGTTGGATGAGTTGAACGCCGCGGCACCCGACACGCCGGTCTTCATCCTGCACCTGTACGACCGCGCCCTGCTCAATCGCGCCGCCTTGCGCGCGGTGGGCTACACCAAAGACACGCCGAACCCGCCGGGCGGCGAGATCCAGCGCGACCGCGCCGGCAATCCCACCGGCCTGCTGCTGGCCAAACCCAACGCCCTGATCCTGTACGCCACGCTGGCGATGGGACCGAAGCTGCCGGCCGAGTACCAGCTCAACTCCACGCGGCACTTCATGCGCGAGCTCAACCGCCTGGGCATCACCTCGGTGATCGATGCCGGCGGCGGCTTCCAGAACTATCCCGAGGACTACCGGATCATCGAGCAGCTGCACGCCGACGGGCAGCTGACGGTGCGCATCGCCTACAACCTGTTCACCCAGAAGAAGGGCGAGGAGCTGGCCGACTTCCAGCGCTGGTCGAAGATGGTGCGGCCCGGCCAGGGCGACGACCTGCTGCGCCACAACGGCGCGGGCGAGATGCTGGTGTTCTCGGCGGCGGACTTCGAAGACTTCCGCGAGCCACGCCCCGACCTGCCGGCAACGCTGGAAGGCGAGCTGGCGAACGTGGTGCGCTTCCTCGCCGAACAGCGCTGGCCGTTCCGCATCCATGCCACCTACGACGAGAGCATCACCCGCGTGCTCGACGTGTACGAACAGGTGAACCGCGACGTGCCGTTCGACGGCCTGCACTGGATCGTCGATCACGCGGAAACCATCTCGCCGCGCAACATCGATCGCGTGCGCGCGCTCGGCGGCGGCATCGCCATCCAGCACCGCATGGCCTACCAGGGCGAATTCTTCGCCGCACGCTACGGCAACGACGCGCTGCGCCATACGCCGCCCGTCCGGCGGATGCTGCAGGCCGGCGTGCCGGTCGGCGCCGGCACCGATGCCACCCGTGTCGCCAGCTACAACCCGTGGGTGGCGCTGTACTGGCTGGTCAGCGGGCGCACGCTGGGCGGACTGCAGATGTACGGCGACGACAACCGGCTGGAGCGCGAGGAAGCGCTGCAGCTGTGGACGCACGGCAGTGCGTGGTTCTCCACCGAGCAGGAACGCAAGGGGCGGCTGGCGCCGGGCCAGTTCGCCGATTGCGCGCTGCTGTCGGCCGACTACTTCACGGTGGCCGAGGACGACATCCCTGACATCACCAGCATGCTGACGGTGGTCGGCGGCCGCATCGTGCACGGCACGGGACCGTTCGCGCCGCACGCGCCCGCGTTGCCGGCGCCTATGCCGGACTGGTCACCGGTCAACCGCTTCGGCGGCTACCAGGGCGGCACGCTGGCGCAGGCCCGCGCGGCCCTGGCACAGGCGCACGGCCCCGCATGCCGCGTGCATGCGCACGACCACGCGGGCCACCGCCATGCGGCGCACCACGCCGTGCCCACGCGCGACCTGCAGGCGTTCTGGGGCGCGCTCGGCTGCGCGTGCTTCGCGTTCTGAGCATGTCCGCGCCTGCGACTCACGGCCCGTGGTCCCCGCTGGGGCAGCCCACGTTCCGCGCGCTGTGGCTCGCGATCCTGGTCGGCAACATCGGCACGTGGGTCCACGATGTCGCCGCCGCGTGGATCATGGCCGAGACGACCAATTCACCGCTCATGGTCGCTGCCGTGCAGTCGGCCACCACGTTGCCGGTCGTGATGCTGGCCATCGTGGCCGGCACGCTGGCCGACATCGTGGACCGGCGCCGCTACCTGATCCTGGCGCAGCTGTGGATGCTGCTGGTCGCCAGCACGCTCGCCGTGCTTGCCCATCTGGACCGGCTGGGCCCATGGACACTGGTAACGCTGACGTTTGCGCTGGGCATCGGCGCAGCGATGGCGATGCCGGCGCAGCAGGCCACCACGCCGGAACTAGTGCCCAAGCCGATGCTCGGCCCCGCGGTGGCGCTGGGATCGCTGAGCATGAACATCGCGCGCGCGATCGGACCGGCGCTGGGCGGCCTGATCGTGGCACAGGCCGGCATCGCGTGGGCGTTCGCCGTCAACGCGCTGACCTTCCTCGGCGTGGCCGTGGTGTTGTGGCGCTGGCGCCGCATTCCCGTCGCCACCGCACTGCCGCCGGAAACCTTCGGCGTGGCGCTTCGAGCTGGCCTGCGCTATGCCACGCAGGCCAGCGTGCTGCAGGCGGTGCTGGTGAAGGCGGCGGGATTCTTCACCTTCGCCAGCGCCCTCACGGCCCTGCTGCCCATCGTGGTGAAGCAGGACCTGCAGGCAAGCGCAGGCACCTATGGCCTGCTGCTGGGCTGCATCGGCGCGGGCGCGATCGCCGGGGCGATGGTGCTGCCGGGCCTGCGCACGCGCCTGGATCCCGACCGCCTGGTGCTGGTGGCGACGCTTGCCTACGCGGGGTGCACGCTGGGCGTCGCGCTGCTGCGCTGGATCCACCTGCTGTATGCGGTGGCGCTGCTGGCCGGCTTCGCGTGGATCGCGGTGCTGTCCTCGCTGCAGATCGCCGCGCAGACTGCCGTGCCGGCCTGGGTGCGGGCGCGCGCGCTTTCGCTGTACATCGTGGTGTTCTCCGCCGGCATGGCCGTCGGCAGCCTGGGCTGGGGCGCGGCCGCACAGGCCTTCGGAACGCCTGTCGCGCTCGCCGCCGCCGCGGTCGGGACCGCCCTGGCCGCGCTGTTCGGCCTGCGGTTCCGGCTGGGCGAGGCGGCGCGGGTGAACGTCACGCCATCGGGGCACTGGCCGCAACCGATCGTCAGTCCCGAGCTGGAGGACGAGCGCGGCCCGGTGCTGGTGACGGTCGAATACCGCATCGACCCCGCACGGCGCACGACCTTCCTGCAGCGCATGCAACCGCTCGGACGCGCGCGCCGCCGCAACGGCGCGCTGCAATGGGGCGTGGCCGAGGACAGCACGCAACCCGGCGTATATCTGGAGTATTTCGTCGATGCTTCGTGGCGCGAACACCTGCGCCAGCACGAACGCGTGACGGAGGACGAGCGAGCCATCCAGGACGCCTTGCTGGAGACGCTGGCCGACCCCGCGCAGCGCCCCCTGGTACGGCATTTCATCGGCGGCGCACCGGGCGTGGCCCCGCCCTCCGCTGCTCCCGCCCAAGGAGGCCTTGCTTGAACGGAAAATTCATCGCCGGCCTGCTGCTCGGCTTCGCCATCGGTTTCGGCTGCCGTGCGTTCGGCGTACCGGTGCCGGCACCGCCGGTGCTGGTCGGCGCGTTGCTGGTGGTGGCTATGACCAGCGGTTACATGCTGGCCGACCGCGCGCTGGTCCGGCGCGAAGCGCGGCATCGACGCGACTGCGGCGGGCCGACCGGCCACGGCGTGCGGAGCGACAGGCCATGATCACGGCGCTGGTGGGCATCATGCTCGCCCTCGCCATCGGCATCGCCTGCCGCTGGCTCGACATCCCGGTGCCCGCACCTCCGCGTCTGCAGGGTGCGCTGCTGGTGGTGGCGATGACGGCGGGTTTCCTGGCCGCAGACCGATTGCTGGGCTGACAACGGCCCGAACGGAAAAGGGCACGACAGGCGCGCCCTTCCCTTCGCCGCATGGCGACGCTTACTGCATCGTCGGCAGGTCGAACACCAGGACCTCGGCGCCGATGCCACGTTCGATGATGACCAGCGGCTCGTCGCGGTACAGCAGCGCGTCGCCGGCCTTCAGGGCCTGCCCGTTGACGGTCGCTTCGCCACGCGCGATGTGCACGTAACCGAGCCGGCCATCCGCCAGGCGCAGTTCCGCCTTCTCGCTGCCATCGAACAGGCCCGCGTACATGCGGGCATCCTGGTGGATGCTGACCGAGCCGTCGGCACCGTCGGGACTGACGACCAGACGCAGGCGGCCCTGCTTGTCGGTGGCGGGGAACGACTTCTCTTCATACGAGGGCTTCACGCCCTGGCGATCGGGGATGATCCAGATCTGCAGGAAATGCGTGGTGCCGGTTTCGCTGTAGTTGAACTCCGAGTGCTGCACGCCGGTGCCAGCGCTCATGCGCTGCACGTCGCCGGGCACGATGCTGGAGCTGTTGCCCATCGAATCCTTGTGACCCAGTGCGCCCTCCAGCACGTAGCTGATGATCTCCATGTCGCGGTGGCCATGCTCGCCGAAGCCGCGGCCGGCGGCCACACGATCCTCGTTGATGACGCGCAGCGGCCCCCAGTGGACGTGCTTGTCGTCGAAGTAGTTCGCAAAGGAGAAGCTGTGCCAGGAATCCAGCCAGCCATGGTTGGCGTGGCCGCGCTCATGGGCAGGACGGAGGGTGATCATGGCGGAACTCCTTGGAGGTTGGGTGTGGTGCACAGCATGAACATCAACATTCATGGAATAAACAACCAGAATATTTATTGATTGTTCTATTTATGAATATAAGACAATCCGAGCCTCCGCGCGGCAAGCGTAGCGGCAGGCCCGCACACGATCGCGGACATGCGTGCGCCGCCTACGCCCACCGCAGGCTGCGACACGGCGTCGCAGCGCCGGCACGCGGGCACCGATCAGACGGATATTCGATGCGCCATCGCCTGCCGCGTGCATTAAACTTGCGCGGTTTCCGTTAGAGCCGCGTCTTCATGCCCTTCGTCGTCACCGAAAACTGCATCAAGTGCAAGTACACCGACTGCGTGGAGGTCTGCCCGGTGGACTGTTTCCACGAAGGTCCGAACTTCCTTGTGATCGACCCGGACGAATGCATCGACTGCACGTTGTGCGAACCCGAATGCCCCATCAACGCCATCTATCCCGAGGACGACGTGCCTGCGGGCCAGGAAGGCTATGTGGCATTGAACGCGGAACTGTCGCGCGCATGGCCGGTGATCACCACACGCAAGGATCCGTTGCCCGACGCGAAAGAATGGGAAGGCAAGCCGGGCAAGCTGCCGCTGCTCGAACGCTGATCCGCTTCCACGGCGGCAATGAAAAAGGGCGCCGAAGGCGCCCTTTTTCGTTCCAGTGAAGCGGGCGGATCAGCCGCCCAGCTTCGCCTTCAGCGCCGCCAGCAGTTTGGTCGGCGCCGCGCCGGTGGCCGGCAGGCCGCGCGGATCGACTGCCGACACATAGGCACCGGCATCGACCGCACTCACGCGCACCAGGAAGCTGGCGCCCTCGTAGCTGACGTCGTACGTGCCCAGCAGCTGCGCGCGGCTGGCGATGGCCACGCCCTCGATACCGGCCAGCGCCTCACCCACGCGGGTGAACGCTTCATCGCGGCTACCGCCGACGGTAAAGCCGCCCGCGGCATTCGTCGCGGCGCCCGCGGACGACGCGGCCGGACCCACGTTCGGCACCTGCATCGCACCGCTGGTGTTAGGCAGGTTGAGATCCGGCGGCACTTCCAGCGGACGCGCTTCCGGCGCGAGTGCGTAATCGCCCTTGGCGCCCTTCTTGAACCATGAGCAGCCGGCGACGGAAACGACCAGCAGCACCAGGGCCAGCGGACGCACGAGGGAAGACGAATGACGCATGGAGTTCTCCTGGGTTCAGGCCGCGAGATCGTCGCGGCTGGATTGTGCTTCGAGCACCTGCACCAGCGTGGCGAGGCGGTCGGCGGTAGCGATATGGGGGGCGGACAGCGGCAGCAGCGGCAGGCGCAGGCCCTGGCCGAAGCCCGCCCGCTGCAGCAGCGCCTTTACCGGGATGGGATTGGACTCCACCCCGAGGAAGCCGTAGATCTCCTGCAGCTGCGCATCGAGCGCGGCCACGGCGTCGGCCCGGCCTGCGCGGGCCAGATCGCACAGCCGGCGGAAGGTACGCGGCAAGGCGTTGGAGCCCACCGAAATCAGGCCATCGGCGCCGGCCAGCATCGCGCGGCCTGCCGTCGGGTCGTCGCCGCTGAGAATGGCGAATCCATCACGTCGCAACGCGAGCAGCGCCGCCATGCGCTCGGGCTCGGCGCGCGCTTCCTTGATGCCGACGATGCCGGGGTGGTCCACGAGCGCCGCCACGGTTTCGGGCAGCAGGTCGCAGCCGGTCCGGCCGGGCACGTTGTAGAGCACCACCGGCAGGCCGCCCTGGTCGGCGACCGCACGGTAATGCGCAAGCAGGCCTGCCTGGGTCGGACGTACATAGGGAGGCGTCACCACCAGCGCGAACTGCGCACCGCTCGTCTCGGCGCGCCGGGTGGCGGCGATGGTCCTGGCGGTGTTCATCTGGCCGGTACCGGCGAGCACCGGGATGCGCCCGCGCACCTCCTCCACCGCGATCCGCAGCAGGGTGTCGTATTCCTCGTCGGACAGGGCCGCGGCCTCGCCGGTGGAGCCCGCCACCACCACGCCCTGGGTGCCGCCGTCGATCTGCTGCTGGAGCAGCGCGCGCCAGGCTTGCAGATCGAGTTCGCCCGACGCCAGGAATGGCGTGGCCAGTGCGGTGATGCTGCCAGAAAGGTGCAAGGTCGGGCTCTCGGTGGGGATCCGGCGCACCGGAAGCGCCCGTGAGCGCGGTCATCCCGGTCCGCCTGCAATGTCCGCCGCATGTTACTTGCGGGCTCAAAGGGCGGGCAAGTATGCTGCCTGCGTCGTCGGGCCGCTGCCCGGCCGCCATTCAGCCTCACCGCAACGCCGGAAGCTCCTTTGACCGATTCCACGCCCCGGCCTTCGCCGACCGAAAACCACCTGCTGATCACCGCCTACACGACGCATCCGGAATCGCCGCTCCTGTCGGTGACGCGCCGGATCGCCGACAGCGGCTGCAATCTGGTGGACGCCCGGCTGGCCACCGTGGGGCGCGACGTGTCCGTCACGGCGCTGGCCACGGGTTCCTGGGACGCCGTCGCCAAGCTGGAGGCCATGCTGTCGCGCCTGGAGCGCGACGAGGGCCTGAAGCTGGTGTTCTACCGCACCGGGCCGAAGGTGGTGCAGTCCAACCTGCTGCCGTACATCGTGGAAGTGGTGGCGGCCGACAAGCCGGGCATCCTGTTCCAGCTGGCCGACTTCTTCGACCGCCAGGGCATCACCATCGAGAACCTGCAGAGCACGCGCTACCGCGCCATGCAGACGGGTGCGGAGATGTTCTCGGCACAGGTCACCATCGGGGTGCCGGCCAACATGCACATCGCCGCGCTGCGCGACGATTTCCTCGAATTCTGCGACCACCTCAACCTGGACGCGATCATGGATCCCATGAAGTTCTGACGATGACGGCAAAAAGCGCGAACGCCCTGCCCAAATCGACGTTGAAACTGCCGCTGGCGCTGTCCGGCGGCGATACCGCGACCCTCGCCGACTACGCCGGCGCCTGGCTGGTGCTGTACTTCTACCCGAAGGACAGCACGCCGGGCTGCACCACCGAAGGCCTGGACTTCAACGCGCTGCTGCCGGCGTTCAAGAAGCTCAACGCCACGGTGCTCGGCGTCTCGCGCGACTCGGTGAAGTCGCACGACAACTTCTGCGCCAAGCAGGGTTTCAGGTTCCCGCTGGTGAGCGACGCCGACGAAGCGCTGTGCAAGGCCTTCGATGTGATCCACGAAAAGAACATGTACGGCCGCAAGGTGCTGGGCGTGGTGCGCAGCACTTTCCTGATCTCGCCGGACGGCCGCATCGCGCAGGCATGGCGCGGCGTGAAGGTACCCGGCCATGCCCAGGCCGTGCTGGACGCCCTGAAGGCCCACCAGGCCCAGTGACCGAATCCCCTTCCCCTTCACACACCATCCCGCGCCGCGGCGGGTCATGGTGGTTCGCTGCTGTCCGCGGAAAAGTCGCCCGTGTTCACACATCTTCCTCGATGAGGTTGCCCGAATGACCCGTAGCAAGCGTATCTATGTGTTGGACACCAACGTGCTGATGCACGACCCCACCGCGCTGTTCAAGTTCGAGGAACACGACGTCTACCTGCCGATGCAGGTGATCGAGGAACTGGACAACGGCAAGAAGGGCACCTCCGAAGCGAGCCGCAACGCGCGGCAGGTCAGCCGCTTCCTCAACGAACTGGTCCAGGCATCGGGCCTGGACAACCTGGCCGACGGCATCCCGCTGGTGCAGCCCAGCGGCCTGCAGCTGCGCAACACCAGCAGCGCCGGCCTGCTGCGCTTCCAGACCAGCCACTTCGAGGCGGGCAAGAGCTTTGGCGCGGTGATCCCCGACAACGCCATCCTCGGCGCGATCCTGGCCCTGAAGGAAGAACACCCCGAGATCCCGGTGGTGTTCGTCTCCAAGGACATCAACCTGCGCATCAAGGCGGCCATCGCCGGCATCGTGTCGGAGGACTACGAGAACGACCGCGCGCTGGACGACTTCAGCCTGCTGTACACCGGGGCGACCGCCCTGCCGGCGGACTTCTGGCAGCGCCACGGCAAGGACCTGCGGTCGTGGACCGACAAGGGCCGCACGTACTACGAAGTGACGATGGCCGAAGACGCTGGCTGGTATCCCAACCAGTACCTCTACCTGCCGGGCGACGACGAATCCGAGTTCCGCGTGGCGCGGGTGGAGGGCGACAAGGCCACGCTGCAGATCGTGGACGACTTCCGCCACAGCCAGCACGCGGTGTGGGGCATCAATGCGCGCAACCGCGAACAGAACTTCGCGCTCAACGCGCTGATGGACCCGGAAGTCGACTTCGTCACCCTGCTCGGCACCGCCGGCACCGGCAAGACCTTGCTCGCGCTGGCGGCCGGCCTGGCGCAGACGATGGACCAGCAGCGCTACCGCGAGATCATCATGACCCGCGCCACCGTCAGCGTGGGCGAGGACATCGGCTTCCTGCCCGGCACGGAAGAGGAAAAGATGACGCCGTGGATGGGCGCGCTGACCGACAACCTGGAAGTGCTGACCCACAACCAGGAAGGCGGCGCCTGGGGGCGCGCGGCGACCAACGACCTGCTCGCCTCGCGCATCAAGATCCGTTCGATGAACTTCATGCGCGGGCGCACGTTCCTGTCGCGCTACCTGATCCTCGACGAGGCGCAGAACCTCACCCCCAAGCAGATGAAGACGCTGATCACGCGCGCGGGCCCGGGCACCAAGATCGTCTGCCTGGGCAACGTGGAGCAGATCGACACGCCCTACCTGACGGAGACGACATCCGGCCTGACCTACGCGGTGGACCGCTTCAAGAACTGGGCGCACAGCGCGCACATCACGCTGCGGCGTGGCGAGCGCTCGCGCCTGGCGGACTACGCGTCTGAAGTGCTTTAAGCGGACGCGATCGCCGACGTCATGGGCCTTCACCTCCCCCGCTGGGTCTGGATCGGTGCCGTCGCGCTGGCCTGCGTGGCGGGCATGGTCAACGTCATCGGCTACCTGGGTTTCGAACACCAGGCGGTCAGCCACCTGACCGGCACCACCAGCCTGCTCGGGGCCGCGCTCGCGCAGGGCGACCTGCGCGCGATCGTGCACCTGTGGGGCATGCTGATCGCCTTCTGCGTGGGCGCGATGCTGAGTGGGCTGGTGATCCAGGACCAGACGCTGAAACTGGGACGCCGCTACGGGGTGGCGTTGGCACTGGAGGCGGCGCTGCTGCTGCTCGCGATTCCCCTGTTCAAGCAGCAGCAGATCTGGGGCGCGCTGCTGGCCGCGATGGCCTGCGGACTGCAGAACGCGATGGTCACCACCTACAGCGGCGCGGCGGTACGCACCACGCACCTGAGCGGCATGTTCACCGACCTGGGCATCGGCCTGGGGCACCTGCTGCGTGGCATGCCATTGCCGATGCGCCGGCTGACGCTCAGCGGCCTGATCATCAGCGGCTTCCTGGGCGGTGGCGTACTGGGGGCGTGGTTCTATCGCCACTGGGGTTACGACGCGCTGCTCGCGCCGGCACTGCTGACGGGAAGCACCGGCATCGGGTACGTGCTGTACCGGCAATGGGTGCAGGCCGGACAGACGCCGCCCTGACGCGCAGGCCGGCGCGCGGATGGCACAATCCACGCATGACTTCGCCTTCCGTGGTTTCCGCCCTGACCATCGCCGGCTCCGATTCCGGCGGCGGCGCCGGCATCCAGGCCGACCTCAAGACCTTCGCCGCGCACCGCGTGCACGGGCTGTCCGCCATCGCCGCACTCACGGCGCAGCACACGCGCGGCGTGACTGCGGTGAACGTGCCGCCGATGGATTTCCTGCGCGCGCAGCTGGACGCCTGCTTCGACGATTTCGACATCCACGCGGTGAAGCTGGGCATGCTGGCCACGGCCGAAGTGATCGGCGTGGTGGCCGACGCCCTGCACGCGCATCGCCCTGCCGCCGTCATTGTCGATCCGGTGATGGTCGCCACCAGCGGCGCCAAACTGCTGGAAGACAGCGCCCTGCAGGCGATGCGCATGCAGCTGCTGCCGCTGGCGCACGTGGTGACGCCGAACCTTCCCGAGGCCGAGCTGCTGCTGGGCCGCGCCATCGCCGACGCGACCGCCATGCGCCAGGCCGCACGCGATCTGCTGGCGCTGGGTGCGCGGGCGGTCTTCCTCAAGGGCGGACACCTGCCCGGCGACGCCGACGTGGTGGACCTGTACTGCGACGAGAGCGGTCTTGCCGAGACATCGCATCCGCGCCTGCCGCTGGAGGCGCATGGCACCGGCTGCACGCTGGCATCGGCCATCGCCGCGCGCCGCGCGCAGGGCATGCCGATGAAGGAGGCGTGCCTGGCCGCGTCGGATTACGTGCACGCCGCATTGCGCGGCGGCTACCGGCCCGGACGCAGCGACATCCTGGTCCTCGACCACGTCGGAGCCGCGCCGCGCGCATGAACGTCACCGAACGGCAGGTCGTGCAGGAAGACATCGCCCTGCAGGCACAGGACGGCCATGCCTGCACGCTGATCGCCTGCATCCCCGCGCAGGCCTCCTCCGCCCTGCTGTGGATCCCGGCGCTGGGCGTCGCGGCGCGCCACTATCTGCCTTTCGCGGCGTTGCTCGCCGGGCGGGGCATGGCGGTATTCGTGCACGAATGGCGCGGCAATGGCAGCAGCTCGCTGCGCGCCGGACGGCGCAACGATTGGGGCTACCACGAACTGCTGGGCACGGACCTGCCCCTCAGCCACGCGGCGCTGCAGGCCCGGCTACCGGACATTCCTCACCGCATCGGCGGCCACAGCCTGGGCGGACAACTCGCCGCCTGCCACCTGGGCCAGCATCCCGATGCCTTCGCCGGGCTCTGGCTGGTCGGCAGCGGTACGCCCTACTGGCGCACGTTTCCCACGCCTCGCGGCTACGCATTGCCGTTCTTCTACCGGTTCGCGCCCTGGCTGGCGCGCGCCTGCGGTGCCTTGCCGGGACGGCGGCTGGGCTTCGGCGGCGATGAAGCACGCAGTCTCATCGCCGACTGGGCACGCGTGGGGCTCAGCGGCCGGTATCGCGCCGCCGGCTGGCCGGTCGATCTGGAAGCGGGGCTGCGCCGGGTCCGCACGCCGATCGACGGGGTGCTGTTCGACGACGACTGGCTTGCACCGGAAAGTTCGTTGCGCGCGCTGATGGCGAAGATGCCCGACGCACCGGCCCGCGTCCACACGTTGCATCACGCCGCCCTGGGCACGCGCGCGGACCACTTCGCGTGGATGAAGCAGCCGCAGGCCGTCGTCGACGCGCTGCTGTCCTGAGCCGGCTCAACACCCCACGACGATGCAGTCGCGTCCGCGCGCCTTGGCCCGATACAGCGCGGCGTCGGCGCTGTTGACCCAGTCCGACACCGAGGCGATGCCCGGATGGCACTCGGACAGGCCGATGCTGACCGTACAACGCAGGCCGCGTGTGGAGAAGGCGAAGGCCGCGACCTGCCGGCGCAGCCGTTCCGCCGCCACGATGGCTTCTTACCAGCGCGTGTCGGGCATGACCACCCCGAACTCGTCGCCGCCATAGCGCCCGGGCGTATCCACGTCGCGCAGGCAGGCCTTCAGCAGGCGCGCGAACTCCTCGACCACCTCGTCGCCGATCGTGTGGCCGTAGCCATCGTTGATGTCCTTGAATCGGTCGATGTCGATCAGCACCAGTACGCCGGCGCGCCCCGATCGCTGGAAACGCTTCAGTTCGTGGGTGGCCGCATGCAGCCACTGCTGGCGGTTCATCAGGCCGGTGGCCGCGTCGAAGCGCGCCATCTTTTCCAGCAGCGTCTTCTGCTTGCGTGCCCTGCGTGCCAGCGCGTGGGTGGCCACGCCGATCGCCATGGGGTACACCGCCAGGAACGGCAGGCAGGCCAGCACCACCGGGTAGCTGGTGCGGGGATCGAACGCGAACCCCCAGGCGGCGCTCGCGGCCAGGCAGGTGGCCGCCATCGCGGCCAGCGTCCGGCGGGCGAAGCGACCGCCGCCGATGATCACCTTGTCCATCGTCAGCATGACCGCCAGCAGCACGCTGGGCAGCGCATCGAACTGCATCGCCGCGATCCAGAAGCCGCCCATCGCGGCGTCGAAGGTCAGGTTCTGGTACTCCGCCTGCAGCGGATCGTCGCGGCGCGCCCTGACCCGCAGATAGGCCAGGTGCGGCCAGGCGAACCCATGGGCCACCAGCAGGCCCCACAGCGCCGGTGAGGCGCCGTGCTCGTGAAGCACGGCCGCCACGCAGATCGCACCCAGCCCCAGCCCCACCGCACGCATGAGGTACATGCGCCGGCCGTAGCGCGAGCGGTTCTGTTCCGCCAGGTGGAGCGCAGCATCCAGGGGCAAAGCGGATCCGGACGGCAAGGGATGGCGCGATTCTCGGCCAATCGCGTTCCCGCCGCCAGCCCGCGGCATGCGGTCGCGGCGCGTGCGGGCAGCGGCCCGTCTGCGCCGATGGAACGATCACGCCACGGGATAGCCCTGCGGGTTCTGCGACTGCCAGCGCCAGGCATCGCGGCACATCGCCTCGACGCCCAGTTCGGCACGCCATCCCAGCGTCCGCTGGGCCAGCGAGGGGTCGGCGTACACCTCGGCCACGTCGCCTGGGCGCCGCGCGACCACCTGATAGGGGATCCTGCGCGCCGCCGCCTGCGTGAACGCCTCCACCAGCTGCAGCACGCTGACGCCCTGCCCCGTGCCCAGGTTGACGGTGAGGCTGCGGCGTTCGCGCACCAGGAAGTCCAGCGCATCGGCATGCGCGCGCGCCAGGTCCATCACGTGGATGTAATCGCGCACGCCGGTGCCGTCGACGGTGGGCCAGTCGCCGCCGAACACGCTCAGCCGGTCGCGCCGCCCCACCGCCACCTGGCAGATGTACGGCATCAGGTTGTTGGGGATGCCGGTGGGGTCCTCGCCGATCAGGCCGGACGCGTGGGCGCCTACCGGGTTGAAATAGCGCAGGTTGGCGGCATGGAATCCGGCATCGCTGCGGCACAGGTCGCCGATCAGCTCTTCCATCACCAGCTTCGTGCGCCCATAGGGATTGGTCACCTGCAGGCGCGCATCCTCGCGCACAGGGACGTGGTCGGGATCGCCGTAGACGGTGGCCGATGAGCTGAACACCAGCCGGTCTACGCCGGCCTCGCGCATGCCATGCAGCAGGTTCAGCGTGCCGCCGATGTTGTTGTGGAAGTAGTCCAGCGGACGTTCGCACGACTCGCCTACCGATTTCAGCGCCGCGAAGTGCACCACGGCATCGAAGGCCTGATGGGCGAAGAATCCCGTCACCGCATCCCGGTCCCGCAGGTCCAGCGGCTGGAACGGCACCGGCCGCCCGGTGATCTGCCGCAGGCGGGCCAGCACGCCCGGCGAACTGTTGCTGAAGTTGTCGGCCACCACGACATCGTGGCCGCGCTCCACGAGCACCACGTAGGTATGCGCGCCGATGTAACCGGCGCCGCCGCACAGCAGGATCCGCATCTCGACTCCCCCGGTCGCAGGTCGTCCCGCCATCCGGGCGGGCGATCATCCGCTGTTACGCAGGTCGTGGCGATATCAGGCCAATGCGTGCTCCTTGTCCTGAGGCGCATGCTTTGCACGTTGATCGGCTCGATGCCAGGCCGGGAGCGGGAACGCCCGCGCCCTGCCTGCGTATAGACTCTTCGACACGCGACATACAGGGGAACCCCACATCGATGAACGCTCCATTGCCCACCCTGGACCAGGCCAGGATCGCCGTGATCGGACTGGGGTACGTCGGGCTGCCGCTGGCGGTCGCGTTCGGCCGCAAGTTCCCCACGCTCGGCTTCGACATCAACGCCACGCGCGTGTCCGAGCTGCGCGAACACCGGGACCACACACTGGAAGTCTCCGCCGATGAGCTGCGCGACACGCCGCTGCTGGACTTCAGCGACGACCCCGCGGCGCTGGCCGGCTGCAACGTCTTCATCGTCACCGTGCCCACGCCCATCGACGACTACAAGCGCCCGGACCTGCGCCCGCTGGAGTCGGCCAGCCGCACGGTCGGCCGCGCCATCGGCAAGGGCGGCGTGGCGATCTTCGAATCGACCGTGTACCCCGGCGCGACCGAAGAAGCCTGCGTGCCGATCATCGAGCGCGAATCCGGCCTGCGCTTCAACCAGGACTTCTATGCCGGCTACAGCCCGGAACGGATCAATCCGGGGGACAAGCAGCACCGTCTGGAAACCATCATGAAGGTCACCTCCGGCTCCACGCCGGAGGTCGCCGATTTCGTGGACGCGCTGTACGGCAGCATCATCACCGCCGGCACGCACAAGGCCAGCAGCATCCGCGTGGCCGAAGCGGCCAAGGTCATCGAAAACACCCAGCGCGACGTCAACATCGCCCTGATCAACGAACTGGCGCTGATCTTCCACCGCCTCGGCATCGATACCCACGAGGTGCTGGAAGCCGCGGGCACCAAGTGGAACTTCCTGCCCTTCCGCCCGGGTCTGGTGGGCGGCCACTGCATCGGCGTGGACCCGTACTACCTGACCCACAAGGCGCAGCAGATCGGCTACCACCCCGACGTGATCCTGGCCGGGCGCCGCATCAACGACGGCATGGGCAGCCACGTGGCGCGCCGCGTGGCAAAGCTGATGGCACGCCGCAACCTGCCTACCGCAGGCGCGAAGGTGCTGGTGCTGGGGCTGGCCTTCAAGGAGAACTGCCCCGACGTGCGCAATACGCGCGTAGTCGACATCGTGGCCGAGCTGCGCAGCTACAACGCGCAGGTCGACGTGCACGATCCGTGGGTCAGCGCCGACGAGGCGAAACACGAGTACGGACTGGATCTGGTGGCGGAACCCCAGGCGGGCCAGTACGATGCGGTCATCCTCGCGGTGGCGCACCGGCAGTTCAGCGAACGCGGCGCCGACGGCATCCGCGGGTTCGGCAAGCCGGGCGCGGTGGTCTTCGACGTGAAGCGTACCCTGCCCCGACACGCGGTCGACGACTGCCTGTGATCCCTTCCTCCTCCAGGAGTACCTGATGCGCGTACTGGTCACCGGCGCCGCCGGCTTCATCGGCTCCCACCTGAGCGAGCGCCTGCTCGCACGGGGCGATGAAGTGCTGGGCTACGACAACCTGAACGCGTATTACGACCCCGCTCTGAAGGAGGCCCGGCTCGCCCGGCTGATGCCGCAGGACGGTTTCAGCTTCGTGCGCGCCTCGCTGGAGGACCGCGCGGCGCTGGAGGCCGCGTTCGACGACTTCAAGCCGCAGCGCGTGGTCAACCTGGCCGCACAGGCAGGCGTGCGCTACTCCCTGGAGAATCCGCACGCCTACATCGACAGCAACATCGTCGGCTTCCTCAACATCCTGGAAGCGTGCCGGCACCGCGGCATCGAGCACCTGGTCTACGCCTCGTCCAGTTCGGTCTACGGCGCCAACCGCAAGCTCCCGTTCGCGGTGGAAGACAGCGTGGACCATCCGGTCAGCCTGTACGCCGCCAGCAAGAAGGCCAACGAGCTGATGGCGCATACGTACAGCCACCTGTTCGGCCTGCCCACCACCGGACTGCGCTTCTTCACCGTGTACGGCCCGTGGGGCCGGCCGGACATGGCGCTGTTCCTGTTCACGAAGAAGATCCTCGCGGGCGAGCCCATCGACGTGTTCAACCACGGCCATCACACCCGCGACTTCACTTATGTCGACGATATCGTCGAGGGCGTGATCCGCACCCTGGACCGCGTACCGGGCCCGGACCCCGCCTACGATCCGCTGGCGCCCACGCCGGCCAGTTCGCTGGCGCCCTACCGCGTGTACAACATCGGCAACCACCAGCCCGTGCAGCTGTTGCGCTACATCGAGGTGCTGGAGGACTGCCTGGGCCGCAAGGCGGAAAAGCGCCTGTTGCCGATGCAGCCCGGCGACGTCCCCGATACCGAGGCCGACGTCGAAGCCCTGCGCCGCGACACCGGGTACTCGCCCGCCACGCCCATCGAAACGGGCGTGCGCCGCTTCGTGGAGTGGTACCGCGCGTTCTACGACGTCTGACGCGCCGCCCCGGATGCCCCGCGGGCATACCGGGATGGCCGGATTCCGCCGCTGCCGTCGTTGTTACCGGCATCGAGCAACTCCAGGGGATCCTCCGATGAAACGCGCCTTTGCCGGCCTAGCCGTCACCGTCCTGTCCCTGCTGCTGGCCGCGTGCGCCACGTCGTCCGGCAGCGAAGCACCGCCACCGGCCACCACCACGCTGGGTACCGATGCGTACCACATCGGCGTGGACGACATCGTGCAGGTGTCGGTGTGGCGCAACCCGGAGCTCGGCATCACCGTGCCGGTCCGCCCCGACGGCATGATCTCCGTGCCGCTGGTGGGCGATGTGGCCGCAGGCGGCCGCACCCCGGGCGAGGTCGCCAAGGACATCCAGGAGCGACTGGCCACCTACGTGCGCGACCCGCAGGTAGCGGTCATCCTGACCGACCTGCGCAGCCATGAATACCTGTCCCGCGTGCGCGTCACCGGCGCCGTGCGCCAACCGGTCTCGCTGCCGTACCGTCCCGGCATGACCGTACTGGATGCCGTGCTGGCCGCCGGCGGCATCACCGAGTTCGCCGCTGCCGACCGCTCCGACCTGCACCGCAAGAGCGCCGAGCAGACGCAGACCTACGCGGTGCGGCTGGACCGCATCCTCAACCGCGGCGACCTGAGCACCAACTACACGGTGTCGCCCGGCGACGTCATCACGGTCCCCGAGCGTACCTTCTGATGAGCCAGAGCAACCTTCCCGCGCGGCGCGGCTATTCCGCGCCGGCGGCACCCTCCGCTGCGCTTTCTCCCAACGACCTGGTGCCCATCCTGATCCGCGAGGCGCGTCGCCATCGGGTCGCGCTGGTCGGCATCTTCGCCGCCGTGGCACTGCTGACCCTCGTGGTGGGCCTGCTGGTGCTGCCGAAGAACTACACCGCCTCCACCACGATCCTGGCGCAGGAGAGCGACATCATCCAGCCCCTGTTGGAAGGCCGCGCCGTGGCGACCGGCGTCGTCGACCGCGCCGGCATCGCGCGCCAGGTGATCTACAGCCGCAGGGTGCTGGAAGACGCGCTGAAGACCGGCGGCTGGCTGGACGACAAGCCCAGCGCCGTCGAGCAGGACCGCCTGATGGAGCAGATCAAGGGTCGCATCGCGATCACCAGCCCGCGCCCCAACCTGATCCAGATCACCTACCGCGACAGCGATGCCAAGCGCACCTACCAGGTGACGGAGCGCCTGAGCGAGATGTTCATCAAGGAGAGCCTGGCGGCGAAGGAACGCGAAAGCCGCGAGGCCTACGAGTTCATCAACAAGCAGGTGCAGGACTACCACGCCAAGCTGCTGGAGGCCGAGGAACGCCTGCGCCAGTACCGCTCGGACAATACCGACGCCCAGCCCGGCAGCGCCACCGACGCCAACACGCGCATCAGCTCGCTGCGCACGACGGTGGAACAGACCCGCATGGCGCTGCTGGAGCAGCGTTCGCGCGAGAACGCGATCGCCTCGCAGCTGTCCGGCGAGTCGGCGGTGACCGCGGTGCAGACGCGCGAGAGCCTGTATCGCGCGCAGTTGCTCGAATTGCAGGGCCAGCTGGACCGCCTGCTGCTGAACTACACCGAGCAGCATCCGGACGTGGTGCGCGTGCGCCACCAGATGGCCGACCTGCAGCAGGCCATGGCCAACGAACAGACGCGCCGCGCCGCCGCGCCGCAGGGAGCCAGCCCGTTCGACGAGGCGCAGATGAACCCGCTCTACCAGGAACTGCGCAGCCAACAGGCGCAGACCCGGCGCGAAGTGGCGGCAACCGCCTCGCGCATGGCGATAGCGGAGTCGATGCTCAATGAAGAATTGAATCGCAGCCGTCGCATCGCCGATTCGGAAAGCGCCCTGGCCGAGCTGACCCGCGACTACGAAGTCAACCGCGACATCTACCAGGACCTGTTGCGCCGGCGCGAGAATGCCCGCGTCTCGATGCAGCTGGACCGCGAGGAGCGTGGCCTGACCCTGCGCGTGCAGGATCCCGCCACCATGCCGTTGCGGCCGACGGGCCTGCGCTTCATGCACTTCGCCATCGGCGGTCTGCTGATGGCGGTGGGCATCCCGCTGGGCCTGCTGTTCCTGCGCGCCCGCTTCGATCCGCGCATCCGCTCGGCCCAGCAGCTGCAGCGCATCACCGAGCGCCCCCTCCTCACTGTGGTGCCGACCTACCATTCGCCGCGCGACCGCCGACAGGAACTCAGTCGCAACGCGATGAGTTTCGGCATCCTGACGCTGGTCATCCTCGCGTACGGGCTGGCGTTCGGCCTCAAGCAGCTTGCCGCCTGAGGCCGCCGCCATGACCTCCTATGCCACCCTGGAAAAGCCCGTGACCCCGGACAACGAACGACTGCATGGCGTTCCCCATCGCACCGACACTTCGCGCTCGCTGGCGTTGATGGACGAACCCACCGCTTTGACGCCGCGCGAACTGGAAGAACGGCGCGTCATCCATCGCAACGATTCCGTCCGCGAGCAGGCCGATGCGTTCCGCGAACTGCGCACCCGCCTGCTGGCGCTGGGAGGCGAGCGCAATTTCGTCACCCTGGTGGCGCCGGTCAGCAACGGCTGCGGCGGCAGCTTCGTGGCCCGCAACCTGGCCACGGCGTTCGCTTTCGACGATGCCAAGAGCGCCCTGCTGATCGACTGCGATGCCCTGCATCCCTCGCAGCACACCGCCCTGGGCGTGGACGCCAGCCACGGCGGCCTGATGGACTACCTGGGCGACAGCGACACCGACCTTGGCCGCATCATCTACCGCACCGGCGTGCCGCGCCTGCGGCTGATCCCCAGCGGCCGCCAGCGCGAGACCACGGGCGAAGCCTTCAGTGCGTTCCGCATGCGCGCGATGGTCGACTCGCTGCGCAGCCGCTACCCGGATCGCTACCTGATCCTGGACAGTCCCTCGGTGCTGGGCTCGCCGGACGCGCGCATCCTGTCCGAGCTGGCCGACCTGGTGGTGCTGGTGGCCGGTTACGGCAAGGTCACGCCGGAGAAGCTGGAGAAGGCCGTCGGCAGTTTTCCTGCCGACAAGGTGGCCGGCGTGGTGTTCAACGAAATCCCGTAAGGCGGCCAAGGAGCAGCGGCATGCGCACCCATCCACTACGCCTCTCCCTCATCGCCGCCGCGGTCCTGGCCACGCTGCCGGGCCACGCGCTCGCCGCCCGCGTGGACTACACCGTGGACCTGGGCATGGAGCGGAACAGCAACGTGACCATGGCGCCGGTCGATCCGATCGAGCAGCGCTACCTGCGTGCCGGCGTCGGCTTCAGCATCACCGAGAACATCTCCGCGCTGCAGCTGAACCTCGATGGCCGCGCGGAGTACCGCGACTACGAGGACGATATCTTCGCCGACACCGTCGACGGCACGTTGTCCGGCCGCCTCAACTGGGTGGCCATCCCGGAGCGCCTGTTCTTCCTGGTGGAAGACAACCTGACGGTGCAGCCGGTGGACTCGCTGGTCCCGGACGGCCCCGGCAACCGCCAGCAGGTGAACGTGTTCTCCGCCGGCCCCACGCTGCTGTTCAACTGGACGCCCTCGCTGCACGGCCAGGCGGAGTTGCGCTACGTGCTCAGCGATGCGGAGGTCACGGACGAATTCAACTCCCAGCGCCTGGCCGGCGCGATCCGCACGATCAAGGAACTGTCGCCGACCAGCCGGGTGTCGCTCAACCTGCAGGCGCAGCGCGTCGATTTCGACGACGACATCGTGGCGCGCGACTACAACCGCTACGACCTCTACGGACGCTACGTGCGCACGCTGGCGAACTTCGAGCTGGGCGCCGACCTGGGCTATTCGCGCATCGACTATCGCCAGGGCGAGTCGCGCTCCGAACCCCTGATGCGCGCGGATGCCGAATGGAACCTGTCGCCGCGCTCGCAGCTGAACATCGCCCTGTCCAGCCAGTTCTCGGACACCGCGACAGACGCCCTGACCGGGATCCAGTCCGAAGCCACGATTCCCGAGAACGTGCTGACCGGCGACGCGGTGGTCAACGCGTCGCCCTACGAGGTGCGCGGCATCGACCTGGGCTATCGCTTTACCGGGACCCGCCTGAACCTGTCCGTCGCGCCGTACGCGCAGAAGCGCGACTATGTGGACTCGGACGAGTTCGACCAGAAGACCCGCGGCGCGCGCTTCGACCTGCACTGGCTGGTGCGGCGCTCGCTGACGCTGGGCACCTACGCCACGTGGGAGCGGCTGGACTACACCCAACTCGGCCGCGAGGACGAAACCTCGCGCGTGGGCGCGAGCCTGGCCTACCACTGGGCGCCACGCTGGACCGCACGCCTGCACGCGGAGCGCTACAAGCGCGACAGCACCGACGCGGGCCAGGACGTTTCGCAGAACATCGTCTATCTGAGCGTCGCCTATTCCAACCGCTGAGGGGTCCGGCATGCGCGCCAAACCTTCCACCCTGCGGACGCATGGCATTCCCAGTGCGGTCCTGCTCGTCCTGGCCCTGCTCGCGGCGGCCATCGGGCACTGCGGATCCGCCGACGCCCCCGAAACGACCTCCCCCTCCCCGTCGCCCGCGCCGCCGGCTGCGGCACCCGCTACGGCGTCCGCTCCCGCGTCGCCGGAACAGTCCGGCGCCGACCTGCTGAAGATCGACCTGACCTTCGTCGACCGCAAATCGCCCGCGTACGCCCGCTTCCGCAGCTGGGTGGATGCGGCCGTCGCGGGTAGCCCCGGCTACGCCTTCAGCGCCAGCGACGCCGCCCTGATGTTCCTGCTCAGCGGCGGCGACAAGTACTGCGACCTCGCCGTGCGGATGGTGGAGAAGGAGGTGGCCGAGGCCGAAGCCGCCATCGCGACCGGTGCGCGTCCTGCGATCGCAGGCGATTCCTATCTGGAAGTCGGTCCCCGGATCGCGGATCTCGCGATGACCCTGCACGCCTGCCGCACCACCATCGACGCGACGCAGCAGCGGCGCTGGTCGTCCTATGCGGAGCAGGCGGTGTGGAACGTCTGGAACCATCCGCGCGCGCAATGGGGCGGGCGGGCGCACGCATGGACAGGCTGGTCGGTCGACAACCCCGGCAACAACTACTACTACAGTTTCATCGAGGCGACGATGTACTGGGCCCTGGTGAGCGGCAGTCCGTCCTGGATGGACGATCTGCGCACGCGCCGCCTGCCGCCGCTGAAGGCCTACTACACCGGGCTGCCGGGTGGCGGCAGCCGGGAAGGCACGGGCTATGGCGCCGCGCAGATGCGCCTGTTCGGCCTGTATCGCCTGTGGAAGGACAGCACCGGCGAGGACCTCGCCGCCGCCAGCACGCATGCGCGCGACAGCATTCCCTATTGGGTGCATGCCACGGTCCCCACCCTGGACCGCTTCGCGCCGATCGGCGACCAGTCGCGCAACTCGGTGCCGGAACTGTTCGACTATCACCGCCGCCTGGTGCTCGAGGCGCGCCAGCTGACCACGGACGAAGAAGCGCGCGCGATGGCGTCGTGGTGGTTGGACAACATCTCGGTGCCGCGGATGACGCAGGGCTTCAACAGCCGCTACGACCTGCTGCCCGCCGGTACGGGCGGCACCCCGCCGTCGGCGCTGGTCTATCTGGCCGAAGGTGCGGGGCATCTGTTCGCCCGCAGCGACTGGGGCAAGGACGCCATGTGGATGTCCTTCGTCGCGGGGCCGTACAACGAAAGCCATGCGCACCAGGAACAGGGCGGCTTCACCCTGTTCGCGCGCGACTGGCTGGCGGTGACCGAGAACATCTGGAGCCACAGCGGCATCCAGCAGGGCACGCCGGTCCACAACGTGGTGCGGTTCGAGCGCGCCGATCCGGATGCGCGCCAATGCGCGGCGCCGCGTGGCGATGTGGTGGTGCACCAGTGCGAAACGCCGCAGTCCCGCGCGCGGTTGACGGTCACGCCGCGTGCCGATGGCGGCGTCACGGCGCAGGCCGACCTGACGCCGGTCTACCGTGGCAACCCCGCCCTGGAATCGTGGCAGCGACGCATCGATTTCGCGGGCCGTACGCTGCGAGTGAAGGACGACTTCCGCCTGGGTGCAGGCACCCGCGCCATCTTCCAGGTCAACGTGCCCGAGCGTCCCGTGGTCCAGGGCAACGAAGCCATCGCCGGCCGCCTGCGCATCCGCGTGCTGGAACCGGCCTCCGCAACATTGAGCGTCCATGCCTGGAGCGACGAGGACCCCCAGGAATTCCGTCGTGGGTGGCGGGTCGACGTAGCCGGCGGCCAGAGCGGCTACACCGTCGAACTCAGCGAAAAATAAGGCTGTTCCCGGCGCCAGCCCACGCCACAGGGTCGACGAGCGGGCCGTCACACTCCCGTGAACTCCCCTGCCGCAGGCTGAACCGGCACGCGTTTCTGTGACCCAGGGCGTCCGTTTGCCTGAAGGCCCCACGTTATGATCCGCCCGCCGTTGCGCGGATCGCATGTAGCGAGGGGGCGCTGCAGCGGGTAGCCACCAGCCTCAGGGCTGTCGTCTTCCATGGTGTTCGTGCGCGGTTTTCTTGCCAGGAGAACCCCTTTGTCGCGCCCGTCCGCCTCCCCCCGCTCCACCCGCCGGCTCCCGCTTGCCCTGATCCTGGGCACCGCCGCACTCACCACCCTGACCGCTGCCAGCGCCGCGGGCGGCCTGTTCGGCCTGCGCGCCCAGGTCTTCGCCTCCGACGCATGGGACCGCGCCGAAGACGGCTTTGCGGACCTGCGCGACACCGGTCGCGACACCATCATCCGCTTCTGGACCCGCACCACGTCTTCGGCCAAGGCCGCACGCAGGACGCGGGAGCGTGGCGGCGCCACACTCCCGGTCGGCAGCGGCGGCACGCCGTCGCTGGGCAGCCTGGGCACCCGTCTCCCGGCCACCGGCGTGGACACCAGCCCGGTGCTGGGCAGCGGCGGCCGGGTCAGTTCGAATTCTTCGCGCCCCCGCCTGGTCAACCTGCCCATGCCGGTTCCGCAGGTCGACAAGAGTTCGACCGCCTATACGCGCTTCAAGGGATGGGTCGATGCCGCCGTCGCCGGCAATCGCGGCTACGGCTTCAGCGCGGCCGAGGCCGCCCTGATGTACCAGCTCTCGCCCGAAGCCAAGTACTGCACGCTGGCCATCCAGATGGTCGAAGAGCAGGTCACCGCCGCCGAATCCGCCATCGCCGCGGGCGGGCGCCCGGCCGTTGCCGGTGATTCGTATCTTGAGGTCGGCCCGATGATCGCCGACGTCGCCTCCACCATGACCGCCTGCGCCGGCAGCATCACCTCCAGCCAGCGCACGCGCTGGTCGGCCTACGCCGAGCAGGCGGTGTGGAACGTCTGGAACTACAACAATGCGCAATGGGGCGGCCGCAGCCATCCGTGGTCCGGCTGGTCGATCAACAATCCCGGCAACAACTACTACTACAGTTTCGTCGAAGCCACGATGTACTGGGCGCTGGCCAGCGGCAACAGCACCTGGTTCAATTTCCTGCGCGACAACAAGCTGGCGGCCCTGCAGGCCTACTTCGCCCGCCTGCCCGGCGGCGGCAGCAGCGAGGGCACCGGTTACGGCACCTCGCACATGCGCCTGTTCTCGCTGTACCGCATCTGGCGCGACGCCACCGGCATGGACCTGGCCAACGCCAGCAGCCATGCGTCCGACAGCATCCCGTACTGGATCCATGCCACCGTGCCGACGATGGACCGCTTCGCGCCCATCGGCGACCAGGCGCGCAGTTCGGTACCTGACCTGTACGACTACCATCGCCGCCTCGTGCTCGAGGCGCGTTCGGTCAACACCAATCCCGTGATCCAGAACCAGGCGACCTGGTGGCTGAACAACATCTCGATCGCACGCATGGGGTCGGGATTTAACTACCGCTACGACCTGTTGCCGGCGGGCACCACGGCGACCCCGCCCACGGACCTGATCTACCACGCGCGCGGCACCGGCCATCTGTTCGCACGCACCGGCTGGACGCGCGACGCGATGTGGCTGGCGATCGTCGCCGGCCCGTACAACGAAAGCCATGCCCACCAGGACCAGGGCTCGTTCACCCTGTTCTCCGGCGACTGGCTGGCCGTCACCGCGAACATCTGGAGCCACAGCGGCATCAACCAGGGCACCGACGTGCACAACCTGGTGCGCTTCGTACGCAACGGCACCGTGGCGCGGCAGTGCGAATCCACCACCCGGGCCTCGACGCTGACGGTCACGCCGGGCAGCGGCGGCGCATTCACGGCCGATGCCAACCTGACCCCGGCGTTCTGCAACACCGACGCGGTGACCAACTGGCGGCGCAATTTCAGTTTCGCCAATCGCCGCCTGACCGTCCGCGACACGTTCTCCATCACCAGCGGCACCACGGCCACCTTCCAGGTGAACGTACCGGTCGCGCCCACCCTGGTGAACAGTCGCGAAGCCACCGCGGGTCGCCTGCGGGTGCGCGTGCTCGAGCCAGCCAACGCCACCATCAACAGCAACTTCAGTACCGGCAAGTACGTGGAAGATGGCGCCCGCTACCGCATCGACGTGCAGGGCGGCACCACGGGTTACGTGGTGGAACTGAGCGAGATCTGATCCCGCGCTTCAGGGATTCCGCACGCGCCGCCGCCCGCGCATGCGCAGGCGGCGGCGCGCGTCGAGCACCTGCACCGGCAGGCAGCTGACCGACATCAGCCCGATGCGCTCCAGCGTGGGGCGCTCGCACAGCGCCGGCGCCAGCAGCCGCCGCGCCGGACGCAGCCTGCGCGCATGGATCAGATGGCGCGCGAAATCGGTGCGGATCGCCCGTATCTTCCAGCGCACCATAGCGGGGGGCAGCGCCAGCATGTCGCCCAGCATCCGCGCGTTGAACATCTCGGCGGCCGCGCATCGCTCGATGCGGCTGGTCAGGCTGCCCTGCGCCGGCGTGTAGTGGCCTACCAGCATGGGACAGGCGCGCACTTTCCAGCCCGCATGCGCGATGCGCAGCCACAGGCTGTAGTCCTCGGCGCCGATGAGCTCACCGCCGTCGAAGAACCCGCCCAGCGCGTCGAACGCCTCGCGCCTGATCACGCTCATCGAGGTGCAGATCCGGTTGCTGCGCCACAGCAGGTCGAAGTCCATCTCCTCGGGCAGTGCCGTGCGGTCCTCGCGCGCGCCACCGTGTACCAGACCGACGCGCGGATCCGCCGCCAGCGCCATCTGTGCGCGCATCTTGTGCGGCAGCCAACTGTCGTCCGCGTCCAGGAACGCCACCCAGGCCGCCGATGTGGCGCGCACACCGGCGTTGCGCGCCGCGGCAGGTCCGGCATTGGCCTGCCGCACCAGCACGACCTTGCCGCGATAGCCAGCCACGATGCGTGCCAGGTCCTCGCCATCGGGCGAGCCGTCGTCCACCACCACCACCTGGCGAGGCGGCAGCGTCTGGGCCATCACGCTGTCCAGCGCTCGCGCCAGCGTGGCCGCGGCCCGGTAGGCGGGAATCACTACGGCATAGTCGCCGAAATTCGTGGAGGAAGAAGACGACACGTCAGACGGGCCTTGAAAGGGGGTTCCGCTTGAGCAGCGCATGGGCCACGTAGTGCAGCATGCACCAGGCCGACCGCGGCAGCGTCAGCCGTTCCACCTTCCGGTAGATGCGCCATTGCCAGCCGGCGGCGCGCAACTTGTTGGCCGATACCGAGCCTCCCCGCACCAGGTAGTACGCCAGCGGACGCGTCTCCGGCACCCGTTCGGCGTGACCGGCACGGCGTACCCGGTCCAGCCAGAATACGTAGTCCTCGTGCCCCGTCTTCTGGAACGCGGCATCGCCCAGCGAGCGCGCGTAGATGCCGGTGAGGTTGCCGATGCGGTTGCTGTAGAGCATGCCTGCATAGTCCACCCGTTCCGGCGGCACCACCTGCGCCAGCGCGCGGCCATCCTCGGCCACCCGCTGGTACGCGGTGTAACAGACGCGCGCGCCGGTACGCGCCATGTGCGCCAGCTGCAGCGCCAGTTTTTCGGGTTCCCACCAGTCGTCGCTGTCCAGGAAGGCGACATGCGTGCCGCGCGCCTCCTGCAGCCCGCGGTTGCGCGCGGCGGCGACGCCGCCATTGGGCTGGCGCACCGCCACCACGCGCGTATCGCGTGCGGCGTAGGCGTCCATGATGGCGGCGGAGCCGTCGCGCGAGCCGTCGTCCACCAGGATCAGTTCCAGCTGCCGGTGCGTCTGTGCAAGCACCGAATCGATCGAACGCACCATGGTCGCCTGCGCGTTGTAGACGGGCATCACCACGCTGACGAGCGTCGCATCCGGTTCCGGCACGGGCGCAACGGGACTCATGCCGCGGCCTGCGCCTGCCGCCCACCCGCCCACGATGCGCGGGGCGGTGGCAGGTGGAAATCGCGGTAGTCGCCGGGATTGCCCTGCATGCCGGCTTCGGCGGCCTTCACGATGTTGTAGGCCTCGCGCGCGCTCACATAGTGCAGCACGTAGCGCTGGCCATCGTTGTAGGCCGACTCCAGATGGTCGTGCATCGCGTCCACCGGCGGACCCAGCAGCGTATCCATGTCGCCTTCCTGGGTGCCATGCGTGTGGATCTTCACGAACACCCACTCGGGACGGCCCTGCACGTGCACGCCGGCCCGCACCCAGGCATCCACGCGCTGCGGGGTCGGCGGCTGCCCGCCACGTACGTCGGCGTTCTCGATGCGCGGCATCAGGCCCATGCGACGATCCTTCCAGTTCAGCCCCAGCGGCCCCTGGATCAGCATCAGGTCCCCGCTCGCCTGTCCTCCCACGCGCACCGGCACGCCGGTATCGTGCGATTTCGGCGCGTCGGGATCATCGGTGGCGTAGTAGATGCTGTTGATCGTGCGGGTCTGCGTATCGCTGGGCGCGGACGGCAGGGTGAAATCCGCATAGCAACCCAACTCGCGCAGCAGGATGAGTTCGTTGTCCAGGCCGCACCAGCGTCCGTCCGGCCGCGAGTTGTCCAGGCACCAGTTGCCGTGGATGAAGCCGAACCGCAGTTCGCCCGTCGCGGGATCGCGCGGCAGCGCGCCGTGCCGCTCGTGCAGCACGCGGCAGAAGCGCCACATGCCCTCGCGGAAGTTGGCCTCGGTGTCGTTGTCGTGGTGCAGGTGCACCTCGATCTCGCCATAGCCTTCGGTGCACAGCGCCGACAGCTTGTCGAGATACTCCGGCACGTACTCTTCCTCGGGGTAGAAGAAACTGTGCTGAGGCGGCCGCCCATCCGCATCGCGGTGCCGCGCCGCCAGCGCGCGATAGTCGCGGCACCAGCGATCGACGCGCTGCCGCTGGGTGGCTTCGTCCGCGCCGTGCCACATGGGCTCGAAGTGATCGACGAAGCAGAACATCACGTGTACGGGGCCCGACGTGGCGGTCACCCGGGGACGGCGCAGGTAACTGCCGATCCATATCTCCATGTTGCGCGACCGCAGCAGCGCCCATACCGCCACCGCCGCCATCGCGAGGATCGCGACCACCGCCGCTGCCGCCCACACCAGAATGTCCACGCGCCTCCCCTTCGTCCTGTCGGCGTGCGCCGACGCACCCGTCACCATCGAGAACGCGGCGAGGGCGCCGCACCGGCCACGCGGAGGATCTTCAGCGGACGTGCGGCAACGCGCGCAGCGAGAATCCCTGTGCGATCCACGCGGGGATCAGCGCACGCAGCAACGTCAGCGAATGCTCGCTGTCGTCGTGCATCAGGATGATGTCGCCACCGCGCGGCGGATGGCGCTGGATCGTTTCCAGCAACTCCGGCACCGGCCGGCGACTGTAGTCCAGGCTGTCGTAGGACCAGTAATCGATGCGGTGGCGCCGACGCACCAGGCTGGCCAGCATCGCCCCTGTCAGCACGCCGCGCGGAGGCCGGAACGCATGCCGCGGGCGGCCATCGATGCCGGTGAGCAGGCGCTGGGTGCGTTCGATCTCTCCCAGCTGCTCATCCAGCGTCAGCGCTTCGAACCGCGGGTGCGAATAGGAATGGTTGCCCAGCGTATGCCCTTCCGACGCGATGCGGCGCGCCAGTGCATCGTGGCGCTCCACCTCGCGCCCGACCAGGAAGAAGCTGGCCTTGGCACCATGCTCCGCCAGCAGGTCCAGCAGCGCGGGCGTGTGGTCCGGATGGGGGCCATCGTCGAAGGTGAGATACAGGTTGCGCGCCGCGTCCGTCGGGCCGGACGTCATCAGCCAGCCGTTCGGCAGGAAGCGCAGCACTCTCAGTCGGCGCGGGCGCGGATTCATGGCGATGCGTTCGACGGGGGAAGCGGTGCGTTCATGATACGCGGCCTTGCAGCGCCATCGCCGCCGAGGACAGGTCGGACGAGACATCGTAAAGGCCGTGGTAGCGCTCGGCCATGGTGCGGAACGAGGCTTCCGCTTGGGCCCAGGCGTAACCTGCCCGCCCCATGGCGGCGGCCTGTTCGCCGCCGCGCAGCAGAGCGATCAGCGCGGTCGCGATGGCGGCGGTGTCGCCCGAGGGCACCAGCCGACCGTTGATGCCATGGCGGACGATCTCGCGGTTGCCTCCCACGTCGGTCGCCACGATCGGCAGCGACGATGCGCACGCTTCCAGCAAGGCGACCGAATACCCCTCGCTCGTCGATGTCAGGGCGAAGACCTCCATGCCGGTCAGCAAGCGCGGCACGTCGTGGCGGTCACCCATGAAACGCACCGCATCGGACAGCCCCGCCTGTTCGGCCTGGGCCTCAAGCGCAGCACGCAGGGGACCATCGCCCACGATCACCAGCGCCGCTTCAGGCACCTGCACCCTCACCTTCGCGAACGCGCGCAGCAGCAGGGCGTGGTCCTTCACCGGCTGCAGCCGGCCCACGGTACCGATGATGCGGCTGCCGGTCGGCAATCCCAACTCGGCGACAAGCGACTGGCGCGCCACGTCGTCGGCGGGCCGGAAGCGCTCCAGGCGGATGCCGTTGGGCACGGACAGCAGCGCGCGCCGCGGACGCATACCGTCGGCGGCAAAGCGCTGGCGCGCCGCCTCGCACACCGCGACCGCATAGTCGGTGCCGCGCAGGCTTTGTCGGTACAGCCATTCCTGCCTGCCGCTCCGGGTGCGCCCCCCCATGCCGTGGCGTGTGTTGATCCTGCATTTCACGGGCAGGCCGAGGGAGGCGAGCACGGCGTAGTAGTGCGCCATCGCGTTATGGGTGTGGATCACCGCATCGGGCGACTGGCGGATCAGCGCGCGCGCGCGCCGCAGTGCGCGCAGGTCCAGCCCGGGACGCTTTCCGCAGGCATCCACGCGTACGCCGCTGGCCAGCAGTTCCCGGGCCAGCAGCCCCAGCTTGAACAGGCAGATCACCCGGCACTCATGGCCCGCATCGCGCTGGCTCGCGATCAGGTCCACCACGGTGCGTTCAAGGCCACCGCGATCCAGGTTCTCGACGACATGCACGATCTCCACGCTTTTCCTAACCCCCCAGCTCAGACACGGTGACGCGTTGCTTCCCGCTGGGCGTCAGCGGAATCTCGTCCGTCAGGCGGAACTCCAGCGCCACGCTGTCGCCCACCACCTTCACCAATTCGCCGCGCACGCGCTCGATGACGCCCGGGTCGAACCCTTCATCCGGCACGACCAGGATCTCGAACGCATCCAGGCGCTTCTGCACGACCTGGTAGCGGCGGATGCCGGTCGCATAGAGAAAGGCGTACACCACGTACTCGCCCGGCACGAACCGCCCGTCCGGGGTCCGCAGCGCATCCAGCTTGCGCCCGTCCACGCTCGCCAGCCGCGGCAACCCGCGCCCGCAGGCGCAGCGCCCATGGCCCGGCGTGGCCAGATCGCCGTTGACGTACCGGAGCAGCGGCATGCCGTAGTTGTGCAGATCGCTGACGACCAGCTCGCACGGACCGTCCGCGCCGGCCCCTTCGCCGTGCCCCAACTCCACCACCAGGTGGTCGGCGTTCACGTGCAGGCCGTCGCGGTGTTCGCACTCGGCGGCGATGAGCATGAACTCGCGGCAGCCGTAGGTATTGAACGCCGGCGCACCGAAGGCCTGCTCGATGCGCTGTTTCTGCGACGCGTGCAAGGCTTCCGCCGCGCCGAGGATACGCGCGGGCGCATGCACGCGCCGGCCGCTGGCGGTCAGCCAGTCCGCCATTTCCACGATCGGCGCCACGTAGGACACGATGGTCTCGGGACGGAAACGGTCGATCGCATCGGCGTACTCGGCGATCCGGGCGCGGTCCATGTCGAAGGCGTTGAGCATGCGACGGTTGAACGCGCCGTGGAACAGGCGCTCCTTGCGCTTCTGCGCGCCCAGCGGCGTGCCCCACAGGTACAGCGTCCGTTGCCCGAGGCGTGCGCCGGCCCAGCCGTACCCCCGCCACATGACCGCCACCCGGCGCTCGTAGCTCTCCCGGGTATAGCCGAACTTCAGGGGCTCGCCGGTGGAGCCGCCCGTGGTCTTGTAGAAAAGGCCCGCGCGATGGGTGTCAGCGATCAGGCGGTCGAAGTTTGCCCGGATGGTGGGCTTGTCCAGCACGGGCAGGCACGCGAAATGCGCGCGGTCGCGGATGTCCTCGGGCGAGGCGACGCCCAGCGCCGACCAGGTCTGCCGGTAGTACGGCACATGGTCCCAGCAATGGCGCAGCAGCGCCTGCAGCTTTCGCCACTGCAGCGCATCGATCTGCTCCGGATCCAGCCACTGCTGCCGCTCGTACTCCCGCAGGTAGGCCAGCGTCTTGCGGCGGCGCAGCCCCGACTCGTAGGCGGGAAACAGCACGTGGCGGAACAGCGGTTCGTACAGACTGGCCATCATGCGTTCTCCCCTGCGCGTGCATGCGCCCAGGCAAGCAACCGTGCACCTGCGCGCGGCCGGCCCGCGGCGAACCGCCGATGCAGCAGCTGCAGATGCTCGATGTCGTCGCGACTCCAGCAACGCAGTACCAGCGTGAACAGCGCATACGACAGCACCAGCAGCACGCCGCCCAGCACCACCGCCGCCCACGGCACCAGGTGACCGCGCAGCGGCCAGGCCAGCGCGGCGGCCAGTGCGCCCGCCAGTGCCACGCGCCCGAGTGCGCCCCATGCGGGCCGCGCATGGCTGATCCGGATCGCCAGTGAGATGTAGGCCGTGGCGTTGACCAGGGCCACGGTCAGGTAGGCGACCACCGCGCCCACCAGGGCGTAATGGGCGATCAGCACGGCGTCCAGCGCCAGCTTGAGCACGCCGCACATCACCACCAGCACCAGGATGCTCCGCTGACGGTCCGCACTGACCAGCAGGCTGGAAGCCCCCTGCGTCATGGTCGTCACGCAGGTCGCGAACAGGCACGCGGAGAACAACGGGCCGGCCGCCCAGTATTCCTTCCCGTACAGCAGGTGGATCACGTCGTTGCCGAACACCAGGCCGAACGCCATCAGCGGCGTCGCCAGCAAGGCCAGGTAGTGGGTGGTGCCGACGAAGCGCCGCGCCGCCACCTCCCTGCCCTGGCTCAGTGCGCCCGCCATCATCGGCAGCAGCAGCGCACCGAACACGCCCGGCACCAGCGCCGCCGCGCCCACGGCCAGCTGGTAGGCCACCTTGAACTGGCCCGCGTCGTGGCTGTCGGCGTACAGGTTGAGGAACATCACCTCCACCTCGCTCGCCACCAGGAAGCTCACCGACACCGTCAGCGCCGTCCAGCGCATGTGGTGGCCCATCCTGGCGCGCAGCGCCGGGGGCAGCACGACGCCGGGGCGGCGCGGCGGCAGCAAGGGACGGATCTGCCGCAGCGACACCACGTAGAACACGATGCCCGACAGCGAGAACACCGCCAGCAACCATTCCACCGGCGCATCGAGTTGCCACGCCGCGATCACCAGCAGCAGGTTGATCGGCGTGGAGACCAGCGCGACGATCGCGGTCGCCCGGAAGTTCTCGAACCCCTTCGCCACGCCGATGTTGAACATGTAGGACGAGCGCAGGACCACACCCACTATCAAGAAGCCGAGCAGCATCACGTGGTTCATCCCGGGCGCGACATGGTCGCCCGCGAAGATGAACAGTGCCGCGCCTCCGGCCAGCACGAAAAGCATGAACACGCGCTGCGCCTTGCGCAGGTAGCTCAGGACGTAGGGGATCTGCTCCAGGTGGCCGGCGCCGCGCAGCTCGGCCACGAACTTGATGGCCGCACTGGCTGTGCCGGAGTTGGTGGTGGCCACGCCGACCGCCACCAGCCAGATCACCAGGCTGTAGGTACCGAAGCCGTCGGGGCCCAGGTGGCGGGCGATGATGATCGACGTGAGCATGCCCAGCACGTACTCGGTGTACATGCCCACCGAAGAGAAGAACGTGTTGCTGAGCGTGCGCGAGCGGTCGTTCATGCCAGGGCCAGAAGGACCTTCACGGTCAGGTATAGCCCAATAACGCCGATTACGGCGTAGGAAGGCCAGCGGATGAGATCCTTCTCGAGGGAGAACACGGGCAGGCTGGGATACGTGGCGCGCATCCGCGTGTAGTGGCCCACGACCAGCGCGACAAGCAGGTACAGGATGACCACATAGCTGCGGCTGAGGAAGAACGCCGCGGTGAAGAAGCCAGTCAGCGACAGCAGCAGGCACAGGCTCAGGGCCTTGTCCGTCTTCCAGTCCTTCAGGGCCACCTCGTCGGGCACCTCCAGGGGGACGTCGTCGATGATGTCGTCGCCGCGCTCCACGACGGCCAGCATCATGCGGAAGCAGTAGCCCACGATGGCCAGCCAGATCGTGAAGCCGATGATGCCTGTCTCGGCCAGCACCAGGACGAAGGAGTTGTGCGCGGTCAGTTCGTGCAGGTCCGAATAGCCGCCGGCGCCGATGCCGAACACCGGACTGCCGATGAACATCTGGATGCCCTCGTACCAGGACTCGACGCGCCCCATGGCCGACGCCTCGGAGACTTCCATCTCCTGCAGGCGCGAGGGCAGCATCATCAGTCCGCCCAGCGCCCCCACGCCCATCAGGGCGGCCATCACCACGCCGCGGGTGCGCCACACATAGACGCCCAGCATGGCCACCAGCGCCAGCAGCGTGCCACGCGAATTGGTCAGGTAGCAGCCCCACACCAGCAGCACGATGGCCGTCCACCAGAACAGGCGCTTCAGGCCCAGCCAGCCACCGCGGCCGCTCAGGTAGAACGCCATCGGCAGGCACATCACGAACAGCATGCCCAGGTCGTTGGGATCGTTGAAGATGCCGACGTACTGGATGCGCGTGCCCTGCGACAGTTCCACCCCCGTCCAGCCGATGCCCGTGCTGGCCTGCTCGATGCCGTGCACCGCCAGCACCGAGGCGCAGATCACGAACACCCCCATCGCCGCCTGCAGGCGCGCGCGCGTGTCCACGGCGTTGGCGAGCAGCACGTAGGCCAGCAGCACCGGCGCGAACACGAAGAACACGAACAGCGCGCCTCCCGCCCAGCCGTTCACCACCTTGGAGACCATGGCCACCAGCAGGAACGCCGGAATCAGCAGGTACTGCGGCTGGTTGAACGACTTGCGCTGCGAGAACAGCCACAGGCCGGCCGCCAGCACCAGCGCGATCGACTGCAGCGGCGGCCCGGGCGATTCGGCCACCGCGGGATAGTCCTGGGGCCGGATCAGCACCAGCACCAGATACACCAACAAGAAATAGAACATGTCCCCTGTCGCTCCCCTGCCTCAACCCGTTCGCAATCGCGAGGCGTAGGTGAACAGTTCCGGCATCGCCATCATCGCCTGGAACCACGGCATGTCCATGTGCCGCTCCACCGGCAGCCGCGGCAACGCGTACTGCGTGCGCGGGCCCGGACGGCTCACACCGGCCACGTAGCTGCACGCCAGGTCGAATCCCGCCTCGCGTACCGCCTGCACCGTATCGTGATTGAACGCGTCGGGCCCGCCCACCGGGTACGAGATGACCCGCGCCGGCACGCCCAGCTCCCGCTCCAGCGCCTGCTTGGACCCGCGCACCTCGTCCAGCATGCGTCCCGGCGACAGCTTGGCCAGCATGCGGTGGTCCACGCCGTGCGAACCGATCTCCATGCCGCCGCGCTGCATCTCGCGCAGCTGGTCCCAGGTCATCGGCCGGCAGTCCGGATGTCCGCCCGCGCGCAGGATGCCCCAGTCCGCTTCCAGCCGCGAGACGAGGTCCGCCTGCATGTCGTCGTCCAGCAGCTTCACCCGGTAAAGCAGGTCGGCGGCCTGCCGCCGGCGTTCCGGCAGGGCCGCCTCGATGCGCCAGTCGATGTCCAGCGCGGGCACGTGCAGGCGCTCGCCCGCAGGGACCGAGCACAGCATGTGCACCAGCCAGTCGTACGCATACGGCCGGCCCGAGTCGATGTGCCCGGTGGAGACGAAGAACATCGCCGACATGCCCAGTTCGCGCAGGATCGGGAACGCGACCCGGTAGTTGTCGTCGTAGCCGTCGTCGAAGGTCACCAGGACAGCACCGGCCGGCAGCGGCACGCCCCGCTGCTGGTGGTCCAGCACCTCGTCGAAACGCATCGGCACGAAGTGCGCCTTCAGATGGCGCATCTGTTCGCGGAACGCCTCGGCGGACGCGCTGATCAGCTCGGGGTCGAAGCTGAAGTCCTGCGGCTCGGCGGACTCCAGCACACGGTGGTACGCCAGCACGCGCGCTTCCCCGCGCGCGCCCGGCCTCACCCGCTTCAGCAATGGCAGCGCACCCAGCCGATGGCACCAGCGTGCCAGCAACTGGCGGCGTCCTACGCGCGCCGCGACGCTCACCGATGATCCCCTGGTCATCATCTTCCGCATGTTCGGCAACCTTGCCTGTGCAGGGGTATACGCAAAAAGGAAGCGCACGCGGCCAGGGCGCGACTGGCCGGATCGGCCCCCGGATCGCGTATTGCAGGTAAAGCAGACACCACGCGCCGGACCGGCGCCGACGGCGAAACAGGGGCGCGTCACCAATGTCGGAAGATACCGACTTCGTCAGCATGTACGAAGAACTGGGGCTGGACGCCGAGTGCGGCATGGACGCATTCAAGCAGGCCTACCGCCGTCGCGTGGCCGCCCTGCACCCTGACATGCAGGGCGATGATTCGGACCTGCCGCGCCTGCAGCGGCTCAACCGGATGTACGAGGCCACCCTCGATTTCCATCGCCTGCATGGCCGGCTGCCGGGCGCGTCGGCACCTCCCCGCGCCACGCGCGCACCCGCCCCGTCGGACCTGGACGAAGCCGCCTGGGCGCCGGATATCGAAGCCCCGGCGGCACCGCGCGGACGCCGGCGCTATCTACTGGCCGGCGCCCTGTTGGCGGCGTTGCTGTACTGGCTGGGCGCGCACCGCACCTCCATTCCCACCCTGGATCCGACCGGACCCGGCGACAGTGCCGCCGAGGCCTGGATGCCGCGTCCCTCCAAGCAGCTGGAACTGGGCATGGATCCGGATCAGGCTCGGCGCATCCTGGGTGATCCCACCGTCGAACACCCCGCACGCTGGCAGTACGGGCCGTCGTGGGTCGACTTCGAATGCGGCAGGGTCAGTGGCTGGTACAGCGCGCCGGCACGGCCCCTGCAGGTGGAACGGGATTCGGCGCACCAGGTGGCCGCGGGGCCGCGTGGCGCGACGGACTGCAGTTGACGTAGAACAGGGAAAGGGGACAGCGGAATGTGGAGCGATGCCACCAGATTGCTGAGGAAGGCCCAGCGCCGGCTGTGGATGAAGTACGCACTGCGCGGCGTGGGCGGCAACGACAACCACGCGCGCCTGGATCTGGCCTACCGCATGCCGGATCCCTGGAACATGGAATCGCCGATGGAGCGCGCGCGCTTCGAGGCCACCAACGCGGTCATCGAACAGGCGTTCGGTCGCGTGGGCTCGGTGCTGGAGATCGGTTGCGGCGAAGGCCACCAGACGCAGTACCTGGCCCGGCTCAGCGATGAGCAGTACGGGCTGGATGTCAGTCCGGCCGCCATCGAGCGTGCCCGCGTGCGCCTGCCCCAGGCCCATTTCGCCGCCGTCGATCTGTTCCAGCAACCCTGGGGCGAGGAACGTCAACGCTTCGACCTGGTCACCGCCTGCGAAGTGCTTTATTACCTGAGCGACCCCGCCGCGACGGTCGCACGCATGCGCCATCTGGGCCGTTGCGGCCTGGTGACGTTCTTCGCGCCGGCGTGCGGACGCGTGGGGCCCCACGTGGAGGCCATCCCCGGCCTGCAGAAGACCTGGATCCATCACGGCGGTACCGCCTGGCTGATCGGCTGGTGGCGCGATGCGTGATCCTTCGGCCGTCCTGGAGGGGCGCGGCGTGGTGTATTTCGGCAACGACTGGAATGCGGAGAACCGCACCAGCAGCCACCACATCGCCATCCGTCTGGCCCAGCGCATGCCCGTGCTGTATGTGGACTCGCCCGGCATGCGCGCGCCCACCACCTCGGGGCGCGACCTCAAACGCGCCTGGCGCAAGCTGACGGCCGCGCTCAAGCCGCCGGTGCAGGTGCGCGACGGCCTGTGGCACTGCACCGTGCCGCAGCTGCCTTTCCGCCGCATTCCCGGCGTCGATGCCTTCAACCGGGTATTCAGCCGCTGGGCCGTGCGCCGCGCGATCCGGAAGGCCGGCATCACCCGCTACCTGTCGTGGTTCGTGGTACCGCACCCTGGATTCCTCGCCCACCGCCTGGGCGAGGATTTCTGCGTGTACTACTGCATCGACGACTACGCCGCGCATCCCGGCGTGGATGCCGAATTGATCGGCCGGCGCGACGACACACTGAGCCGCGCGGCCGACCAGTTGTTCGTCGCACCGCCCGCACTGCTGCCCAGCAAGCAGGCGATCAACCCCACCACCACCTATGCGCCGCATGGCGTGGACCTGGACCTGTTCCTCACCGCGCGTTCGCCGGAAACCCCCGTCGCCGAAGGCGCGCGCAGCCTGAACGGCCCGGTGATCGGTTACATCGGTTCGCTGCACGAGTGGATCGACATGGAGCTGATCGCCTGGCTGGCGCAGGCACGGCCGCACTGGAGCTTCCTGCTGGTCGGACACGCCGCCGCCGATGTGTCGGCGCTGCGCCCGCTTCCCAACGTGCGTCTCGCCGGCCCGCAACCCTATGCCACGCTGCCGACGTGGGCGAAGGCCTTCGATGCCGCGATCATCCCGTACCGGATGAACCGCCAGGTCGCCAATGCCAACCCGCTGAAGCTGCGCGAATACCTGGCCACCGGCAAGCCGGTGGTGAGCACGTACAACCCCGAGATCGCCAAGTTCTCCCAGTGGGTCCGCATCGCCGAGGACCGCGAAGGCTTCCTCGCCGCGCTCGACCAGGCGCTGGCCGAGGACAGCGAGGCCGCCGCCGAGGCCCGCGTGGCCGCCGTCGCGGCGCAGACCTGGGACCGCCGCGTCGATGACGTGCTGGCGACCGTGGCGCAGGCGCTGGCGCGCCGATGAACAACTCCCCTTGACGACCCTTCTCCCATGACCGTTCCTGCTTCCACCCGCCTGCGCGTCGCCCTGGTCGGCGCCGGTTACGTCGCCACCCACCACCTGGCTGCGCTCAAGCAGCTGGACTTCGTCGACGTGGTCGGCATCTGCGATCCGCAACTGCCGGCGGCGCAGGCGCTCGCCGACCGTTTCGGCGTCAAGCGCGTCGCCGCGCGCCTGGACGACCTGGCCGACCTGCAGCCGCAGGCCGTGTACGTGCTGACACCACCCGCCTTCCATGCCGCCATCGCGCTGCAGGCGATGGAGATGGGTTGCCACGTGCTGGTCGAAAAGCCGATGGCCGATACCGTGGCCGACTGCGAGTCCATGATCGCGGCGGCGCGCCTGCGCAAGCTGCAATTGGGCGTCAACCATTCCGACCTGTTCGATCCGGTGGTGATGCAGGCCCTGCAGGCCGTGCGCGATGGACGCATCGGCGACGTGGTCTCGGTGGAGATCGTGCGCAATTCGGAGTATCCGCCGTACGCCGGCGGCCCGCTGCCGGGTTCGGTCACCCAGGGCTCCTACCCGTTCCGCGACCTGGGCGTGCATGGCCTCTACACCATCGAGGCCTTCCTCGGCCCGGTGCGGGACCTGCGCGTGGACTACCAGGCCCGCGGCACCGATCCGAACCTGCACTTCGACGAATGGCAGGCGCACGCGCAGGCCCGCGACGGCGTCGGCCGCCTGCTGCTGTCGTGGAATGCGCGCCCGATGGAGAACCGGGTATTCGTGCGTGGCACGCGCGGCACCATCGAAGTGGACCGCTTCCTGCAGACGTGCCGCATCCATCGCGTGCTGCCGGGTCCGAAGTTCATCGGCATCGTCGCCAACGCGTTCTTCAGCGCGGTGAAGGACGTGTTCCGCGTGCCATGGAACGTGGTGCGCTTCGCCACCGGCATGCTCAAGCCTTCGCCCGGCATCCGCCGCGGCGCGATCGAGTTCGCCAAGGCGGTCCGCGACAACGCCTCGCCCCCGTTCACCGGCGAGGATGCGCTGCGCATCGCACGCCTGCTTGAGCCGGCGTGCGCCGCACCGGATGCCGAGCGCATCGCCCTGCTGGAGTCGCGCTACGTCGACCTGCCGCCGGCCGATGCGCTGGTGACCGGCGCCGCCGGCTTCCTCGGCAGGCGCGTGGTGGCGCGCCTGCGCGAGCAGGGCAAGACCGTGCGCGTGCTGGTACGTCGTCCGGTGGCCACCTACGCGGACGATGCCGGCATCCAGACCGTCGTGGGCGACCTGGGCGATCCGCGCATCGTCCGCCACGCGGTGAAGGGCGTGCCCCTGGTCTACCACGTGGGTGCCGCGATGCGTGGCGGTCCTCGCGATTTCGAAGCCGGCACCGTCTGGGGCACGCGCAACATGATCGAGGCGTGCGTGGCCGAATCGACGGCGCGCCTGGTCTACGTCAGTTCGATGAGCGTGTTCGATCACGCCGGGCGCGATCCCGGCGCAGTGATGACCGAATCCTCGCCGCTGGAACCGCATCCCGAGTGGCGCGGCGCCTACACCCAGACCAAGCTCTCTGCCGAGCGCATGGTGCTGGATGCGGTGGCCACGCATGGCCTGCCTGCCGTGATCGTGCGGCCGGGACAGATCTTCGGTCCGGGCGCGGAGAAGGTCACGCCCAACGGCGTGATCGGGCTGGCCGGCCGCTGGGTCGCCGTGGGCGACGGCGCGCAGGCGCTGCCGCTGGTCTACGTGGACGACGTGGTGGATGCGCTGCTGTGCGCCGCCGAGGCGCCGCTGCCCACGCAGCGCGTGTTCAACGTGGTGGACACCTCGCGCATCACGCAGCAGGACTACCTGGCGCGCTGCCGCCGCAAGCTGGGCGACGAGATCAAGGTGGTGCGCGTGCCGCGCTGGATGTTCATGCTGCTGGGCTTCGGCGTAGAGCAGTTGGGCAAGGTCCTGCGCCGCGACGTGCCGCTGACGCGTTACCGCGTGCGCTCGCTGCGCCCGCTGGCCAACTTCGACACCACCGCCGCGCGCGCGGACCTCGGCTGGACGCCGCGGACCGGCGTGGAGAAGGGCCTGGATGCGACGTTCGGCTGAGAACGGCACGCCCGCCACGCGGCATGACGTGCGGGTCGAGCACCTGCCCGCCATGGACGTGCTGGAAGCACGCTGGCGCGCGCTGGAGGCACGCAGCCGTTGCAGCTTCTTCCAGAGCTGGATCTGGATCGGCACCTGGCTCCGCACGCTGTGCCCGTTGCCGCGCGCGCGCCTGCTGACGATCTGCGAAGAAGGGCAACCGATCGCCCTGGGCATCGTCGTGGAGCAACGCCGCGGCTTCGCGCTGGGCCTCAAGCATGTGCGCCTGCACGAAGTGGGCGACCGCACGCTGGACAGCATCACCATCGAGTTCAACGGCCTGCTGGCGGTCGCCGGACGCGAGCACGATGCCCTGGCCGCGTGTATCGCCCATTTCGAGGCGCACGAGCGCCACTGGCTGACGCTCTATCTGCCCGGCATCGACATGGACGACATTCCGCTGGAGCGGATCCGTTCCCCCCGCCTGCGCCTGCAGGTGAACCGCAGGCCGACCCCCTACGTGGACCTGGCGGGCCTGCGCCACGATGGCAACGACTATGTCGTCGCCGTTCCGGGCAGCCGTACCCGTGCGCACCTGCGCCGCACCGCGCGACGGCTCGTGGATACCTGCGGACCGCTGGCCTGCGCGGTCGCGATGGGCACCGACGAGCGCCTGGCCTTCTTCGATGCCCTGGTGCGCCTGCACCAGGCCCACTGGGACGAAGACGCCGGCGAAAAAGGCGCGTTCGGCGACCCGCGGATCGTGGCCTTCCACCGTGCGCTGATACGGACTTCGTCCCAGGAGGCCGGCGTGCACCTGATGCGCCTGGAGGCCGGGGACGTCGTGGTCGGCTACCTCTACCATCTGGTGTGGCGCGGGACAGCGTACTTCTACCAGGCTGGGATCGACTACCGGCGCGTGGGACGCACCGGCAGCCCGGGGCTGCTGCTGGTCGCCACCGCCATCAATGAATTCCTCGGCAATGGCTTCGACCGCTACGAGCTGATGGCCGGCCAGGCCGAGTACAAGCGCTCGCTGGCGATGGCCGAGGGCAGCATGGCGTGGCTGAGCATCGACCGGGTGGGCTGGCGTGCGCGCATCGTCGACCTTTACCGGCGCCGGCGGGGCCAGGACGCCCTGCCTTGAACGGGCTGCGGACACGCCTGCGCCCGCTGGACGCACTGGCGCCCGCCGACATCGCCGCCTGGGAGTCGCTGGCGTGCGATGCGCCTGCCGGCATCCCCGCCCTGCTGCCCGGCATGGTGCAGGCGGCCGCGCGCTGGCTGACGCCGGACGATCCGCCGGTGGTGCTGACTGTGGAGCGTGGTGGCGAGCTGCTTGCGCTGACCTGCCTGCAACGACGCGCCCCGGACCTGTTCGTGCCCCTGCCCCACTGGCGCGCCTACCGGCATCCGCACGCCTTCCAGTCCGGCATCCTGCATCGCACCGGCGAAGCCCATGCGGTCGCCGAGGCGATCGCCGGTCTGATGCGCCGCGGCAGCTGGCGGGAGCGCGCGATCCGCTGGCACTGCGTGGCCGCGGACAGCGACATGTGGAAGGCGCTACGGGGCGCTGCGGACATGCACTGGATGCAGACCGCCGCTTCCCTGCGCCCGGTGCTGCGCCGGCACCCGGACGACGTACCGGCGGCCGCGCGGGTAGGCGCGGGCGTGGCGAAGGATCTGCGACGCCGGCTGCGACGCCTGCAGGAGCGCGGCGATGTCGGCCTGCGGATCCTGCAGGGTGCGCAGGCCGACGCCGCTGCCGCGGCACGCCACCTGGCGCTGGAGCACGCCGGCTGGAAGGGAACGCGGGGCAGTTCGATGCAGGCGTCCGCCGCCGAACGCGGCTTCTTCCTGGAGGCGACGGCGCGCCTTGCCGCCGGCGGCCATCTGGTCTTCGTGGAAACGCTGTGCGGCGACCAGGTCGTGGCCAGCAGCAGCAACCTGCTGTGCGGGGGCGTGCTGGGGGGGTTCAAGACCGGCTGGGATCCCGCATTCGCCGCCTGCAGTCCCGGCAAGCTCAACGAATGGCACCTGCTGCAGGCACTCGACACCCACTGGCCGGCGCTGCTCATGTTCGACAGCCAGGCGCAGGCCTCGTCCTACCTGGCGGAGCTGCTGCCGGATCGGCAGCCGATGGTGTCGGGCATCCTGCATGCGGGCGCGCTCCATGGCGCGGCGATCCTCGCCGCCCGCCCGCTGCGCCCCCTCGCCTACCGGCTGGGCCACGACGACTGACGCCGCGCGTCTACGCCATCTGCGCGCGATGCCAGGCCAGTTCCTCCGGCGACAGCACGAGCCGCCTCGCCTCCGGGCGGAGCCCCGTCGGCGGGGGCAGCCCCGCGGGAGGTGCGCTCCGCCAGAACCCGCGCGCGCCGACGCGCAGGCACCTGACCGTGGCGAAGCGCTCGAATCCCAGTGACCGGTGCGCGCGCAGCGAGGGCAGATTCGAGACGCTGACGTCGGAGAAGTACTCCGCCGGCGTGGCCTCCACGTCGATGCCCGCCCCCATCATCGCGATCAGCAGGCGGCGGCCGCGCCGCCGGGGCACGACGAACGCATCGCGCAGCCAGACCTGCGTGCTCGACAAGGGGATCTGCCAGGCCAGTTCGTCGAAGTAGCGCGGCACGCCATGCAGCGCCCAAAACCATGCGATCAGCTCGCCGCGCTCGTCGATGCCGAAACACCGCATGCCATGGTCGAAGCGGCGCTGCAGGCGCTCCGGACGGCCCGACATTCCGTTGGACCGGTAGGCCGCCACCAGGCGGTCCAGATCGGTGCTGCGCAGTTCGATGAACTGCTGGCCCTCGTCCAGCACCCGCGTGCGCTCGGTTGCCGCGGGCCTGCGCAACAGTGCGATGGCATCGAATCCGATCACGTCATTCCCCTTCCCTGATCGCGCGCTTCGGCAGGAAGCGCGACAGCCCCAAGGCGTCGAACGCATCGACGACCAGATCGCGCGCGCCCGCCCACAGGACGCCACCATACACAACCACACCCACCGCGACCTCCGCGGGCAGCCGCAGACCGGCATGGAGCCGGTCGCCCATCGCGTACCGCCACGCCAGCACGGCGAGCACCATCACGCCGCATCCCGACGCCACGCGCAGGAGCGGCCGCACCAGCCCCTGCAGGCGCAGGCCGTCCTGGCGGCAGGCCTGCACGGTCAGTCCCCATTGCAGCAGCGCTGCCACGCCCACCGCCAGCGAAGCGATCACCACGCCCGCACCCGACAATGCCCACAGCATCACCGCCAGGCAGGCCACCGTCGCCGCTTCGATCCACATCAGGCGATGGTTGCGCGCGTGCGCTGCCAGGAAAGAGGACAGGATGAAGCTGCCCGCCGCCGGCAGCGAGGCGATAGCCAGCACGCTCAACAGCGGAGCCACCCGACTCCATGCGGCCGGCAACAGGGTCGCCACCAGGGTCGGCGCGCAGACGGCGAGCCCAGCCGCCATCGGGAACAAGAACAGCGCGGCGAACGCCAGCGCACGCACCATCAGGACCGGTCGCTCGTCCGGCCGCGCACGGACCACGGCGGGCATCATCACCGCGCCGACATGCCCCCCCACGTACACCGCGGGCAACTGCGCCAGATTGAAGGCCATGCCGTAGCTGCCCGCATCGTGCGCGCCCAGCAGCCTCAGCATCAACGGCTTGTCCCAGTAGCGGGCGCCCTCGCTCAGCACGATCTCGCCGGTCACCGGTGCGCCGAAACGCAACAGGTCGCGCAGTCGTGCCTTCGTCACGCGCACCGGCCACAACCAGGCGCGCCAGGGTACCGCCGTGATGGTCGATGCCGCGATCACGCAGGATTGCGCGATGAAGGCGATGATCATCGCCTGGCCTCCCAGCGACGTGGTGCTGACCAGCGATACCGCCACCACGGCGTAGACGACATCGCCCAGCGCGGTACCCAGCGCGATCCGGCCAAAGCGCATGTCGCGGGCGAGCAGCTTGTCGGGGATCGCCCCCAGGCGCCGGATGCCGATGCCGAGCAGGGCACCGGGCAGGTAGTCGGCGACCCGTGGCGCCTGCATCCACAACGCGAGCCAGGGACTGGCCCACCACAGCAGCGCAATCATCGCCACGCCCGCCAGCAGGTAGACCAGGGTCGCGGCGAAGACCGCATCCCGCCCCTCCCCGCCACGGACCACGACGTACTGCCCGCACCCCCACGCTGCGATCCAGTTGCCCGTCAATGCCACCACGGTGGCCACGGTGACTTCCGCCACGATGTCCGGCGTCAGGTGACGCGCGATCAGCAGCGTGCCGACCAGGCCCACGGCACGCCCCAGCAGCCCCCCCACGATCCCATACGCCGCCGAAGAAACGATCCTGCCCAGTCCGCCTGAGCCCTCCTGCCCGGCCACCGTCATCCCGCGCCGGCTCCGCTCGCGCCGCATGAGGCGCATACGGAAACACGGGTGGGCGGGTCGAACGCCGCGGATGCGGGCGCGCCGGTCTGTACGGGTCCCGGCCGTGGGGACTGCCGGCGGAGAGGGTCGCTGACGGATGTCATCGCGGGGACAGCGCCTGCATCCGCGACGCCCTCCATGCATCCCGGATCCGCTGCATCGCGGGGCGCTCGATCGTCGTGTGCAGCAGCGTGGCCAGCGCCAGCGTGGCCAGCGCAGCGGTCCCGCATGCCAGCCACGCCGGGACGCCGTGCTGCTCCAGATGGTGGATCACCACGAAGCCGATCGCCTGATGCACCAGGTACAACGCGTAGGAGATCGATCCCAGGAACACGAAGAAGCGCGAGTCGAGGAACCTCAGGTGCCCACGCACGAACAGTGCGAAGATCGCGCAGCACACCAGCGCCACCGGCAGGAAGATGGGGCGTTCGCCGACGGCGATGGCCAGCAGCGCGCACAGCAGCATCGTCAGGTTCAGCCTCCACTCGGCGGGGTAGCGGTGCAGGCGGTAGAACAGGATGCCGATCGCGAAGAACGGGATGAAGCGCAGGATCATCAGCTCCCGCACCCAGTATGAAAAATGCCAGTGGTGCTTCTCGCACAGGCCCTCCACCGTCGCCAGCACCAGCCAGCCGCCGATGATCCAGTGGATGCGCCGCAGCTGTCCCAGCATGTACCAGAACAGCATCTGCACATAGAAGAACAATTCGATCTGCAGGGTCCAGTAGGAGCCATCGAGATGCTCTGCGCCCAGGATCTCCTGCACCATGGTGAAGTTCAGCAGCCATTGTCCGACGGGCAGCCGCTGGAAAGGCAGGCCCACGGTATAGACGACGGCGCTGGTGATCAGCAGGGCCGCCCAGTAGCCGGGAAACAGCCGCGAGAAACGCGACACCACGAAATCCGCTGCCGTGCGCGTGCGCTCCAGCGTCATGAAGATCACGAACCCGCTGATCAGGAAGAAAAGATAGACGCCGTACTTCCCCGCCAGCAGGTCGACCGGCGGGCCGCCCACGTGGCCGATCTGTTCCTGATACCGCGTTGTGAAGTGGTAGCCCAGCACGGCGACGGCGGCGATGCCGCGCAGGGCATCCAGTTCCACCATCCGCGAGGGCGTAGACGTTTCGTGACCCATCCTGTCCCCCTGACTCGGCATGCTTCGGCTCTTACAACGCCAACCGCGCCACGCGGCGGACAGTCCCGCGCCCCCTCCATCCCCCTTCCTCCCGCATGCGCATCCTGATCGTCACCTCCCAGTTCCCGATCGCCGGGGAGCCCCATCGCGGACGCCCGGTCTACCAGACCGTGCGCGAACTGTCGCGACTGGCGGACGTGAAGGTGCTCAGCCCCATCGCGACCTATCCGGGCTGGGCGCGGCCGCGCAGCTATCTGTACCGGCCCGCGGAACAGGACGCCGTGGCGCCGGGGTGTGACGTGGACTACGTCACCTACCCTGCGTTGCCGGCGCTCAGCCGCCCGTTCAATGGCCACCTGTGCGCGCGCGCCCTGTCCAGGCCCGTACGGGCCTTCGCGCCGGACGTGGTCCTGGCGTACTGGCTGTATCCCGACGGCTATGGCGCCCTGCGCGCCGCGCGCGAGGCGGGCGTGCCGTTCGTCGCCGGCGCGCGCGGTTCCGACCTGCGCGTGCGCGATGCCGTCAGCCGTCGCCTGACCCGTCCGGTGGTGCAGGCTGCGCGTCGCCTGCTGGTGGTCAGCGAGGATCTCGGGCGCGTCGCTGTCGACCGCTACGGCGCCGACCCGGAGCGCATCCGCGCCATTCCCAACGGCTGCGATGCCGCCCTGTTCCACCCCGGCGACCGCCAGGCCGCGCGCGCGGCGCTGGGCCTGCCGCAGGACGCCGAGGTGGTGCTCTACGTGGGCCGGCTGGTGCCCGAGAAGGGCCTGCGCGAACTGCTGCACGCCACGCGTCGCCTGGCGGCCACCCGGCCGCAGGCGCGGGTGGTATTCGTCGGCGACGGCCCCCTGTACACCGAACTCGCCGCGACCCTGGCCGCCGAACCCGCGCTGCCGTTGCAGCTGGCGGGTAGCCAGGCACCAGCCGAGGTCGCGCGGTGGATGGTCGCCTCGGACCTGGTCACGCTGCCCAGCTATTCCGAAGGCCATCCCAACGTGCTGGTGGAAGCGCTGGCCTGCGGCCGGCCCGTGGTGGCCACACCGGTCGGCGGCATCCCCGAGGTAGTCGACGCGGCCAGCGGCCTGCTGGTCCCGCCGCGTGACGCGGACGCACTGGCGGACGCGCTGGCCAAAGCCCTGGCGCAGGACTGGGACGAGGCCGCACTCGCGCGCCGCTTCTCGCGCGACTGGGAGCAGGTGGCACGCGACACGCTGCTGGCCTGCGAAGAAGCGCTCGCCGAACGCCCGGGTCCGGCGCGCGCCTCGTATGCGGCCGACTCGGCCTGACGATTCTTACTAAGGACAGGGGAAGCGATACATGTGCGGAATCGCGGGTTTCATGGGGCCGGATGTGGTCTCCACCGAGGCACGGCCCTGGCTGGAGCGGATGATCCATCCGCTGGCGCACCGCGGGCCGGACGGCTTCGGCTTCCATGCCGCGCCCAGCATCGGCCTGGCGCATGCGCGACTGTCGATCATCGACCTGTCCACGGGCGACCAGCCCATCCACAACCCGCGCCGTACGGTGTGGACCGTCTTCAACGGCGAGATCTTCAACTTCGTCGAACTGCGGCAGATGCTGGAGGCCAAGGGCCATCAGTTCTACACGCAATCCGATACCGAAGTGATCGTGCACCTGTACGACCGCTACGGCGAGGATTTCGTGCAGCACCTCAACGGCCAGTTCGCCATTGCCCTGTGGGACAGCGAGCGCCAGCGTCTGGTGCTGGCGCGCGACCGTGCCGGCATCCGTCCGCTGTACTACACGCGCCAGCGTGGCCGCCTCTGGTTCGCCTCGGAGGTGAAATCGCTGCTGGCCGTGCTGCCCGAGTGCGCCCACCTGGAACCGCAGGCGCTGATGCAGACGCTGACGTACTGGGCACCGGTCGACCCGGACACGCTGTACCAGGGCGTGCAGAGCCTGCCGCCCGGGCATGTGCTGTCGGTGGAACGCGACGGCCGCCAGCACCTGCGCCGCTACTGGGACTGGACCTTTCCGGATGCGGCGGACACCTCGCCCGCGCGCTATCCGCTGACGCTGGATCAGGCGACGGCCGAACTGCGCGAGCTGCTCGTCGATGCGGTGCGCCTGCAACTGCGCGCGGACGTGCCGGTGGGCGCCTACCTCAGCGGCGGCCTGGATTCCTCGGGCATCGTCGCGCTGATCCGCGGCTTCACCGATACGCCGGTGCGCACGTTCTCGGTGGCGTTCGAGGATGGCGAATTCGACGAGAGCGTGCACCAGCAGGCGATGGTGCGGCACCTCGGTACCGAGCACACCACGCTGATCTGCACGCGCCGCGACATTGGCGAAGCGCTGCCGCGGCTGATCCGCCATACCGAGACGCCGGTCCTGCGCACCGGTCCGATCCCGCTGATGCTGCTGGCCGGCAGCGTGCGCCGGCACGGCTACAAGGTGGTGCTGACCGGCGAAGGCGCCGACGAAGTGTTCGGCGGCTACGACCTGTTCAAGGAAGCGAAGATCCGCCGCTTCTGGTCGCGTCAGCCGGACTCGCGGATGCGACCGCGCCTGTTGGAAAAGCTGTACGGCTACCTGCAGCACTCTCCGGTGAGCAACCCGGCGTTCGCCCAATCCTTCTTCGGCCAGGGCATGGAACACCTGCACCGGCCGATCTTCGCGCACGTGCCGCGCTGGACCACGTCGCAGCGCGCGCTCGCCTTCCTGTCGCCCGAGCTGCGCGCGACCGCCACCCGCTGGGATGCACTGGATGCCTACGAACAGACGCTGCCGCCGGACATGGCGCGCTGGAGCGACCTGGCGCGCGACCAGTACGTGGAAGCGAAGTCGCTGCTGGCCGGCTACCTGCTGTCGTCGCAGGGCGACCGCGTAGCGATGGCCAACTCGATCGAGGGCCGCTTCCCCTACCTGGACCATCGCGTCATCGAATTCGCCAACCGCCTGCCGCCCAGCTTCAAGATCCGCGGCATGACCGAGAAGTACCTGCTGCGGCGCGCGCTGGCGGGCCTGCTGCCCCCGGACATCGTGCAGCGGACCAAGCAGCCCTATCGTGCGCCGGACAGCCAGAGTTTCTTCTTCGACGGCAAGCCGCTGGATTACGTGGCCGAGCTGCTGTCGCCGGACGCGATCCGCGAGGCCGGGTACTTCGACGCCGCCGCGGTGGGGCGCCTGGTGGAGAAATGCCGGCAGGGGCGCGCGACCGGCTTCGGCGACAACCAGGCCTTCATGGGCGTGCTGTCGACGATGCTGGTGCACCGGCAGACGGTGGAAGCGCGCCTGGCACCGGAGGCGCAACCGGCCGGCGTGGTCGCGTAGGCACGCATCGCACTTCGAGGGATCAAGGCATGGATTGGCGGGTCAAGGGCATCATCCAGAAGGTTCTCGGCGCGTTGCCCGGCGGGCATGCGCTGCATTTCCACCTGCAGCGGCGCTTCGGCGGCCTGCGCGATTTCGACGGCGAACTGGCCAGCAAGGTGGACGACTGGGAAATCATGGTCGGCCACTTGCGCGATGCCGGCATCGTGCTGCCCGGCGTACGCGCCTTCGAGATCGGCACGGGCTGGTATCCGACGTTCCCGTTCGCCTGTTATCTGGCCGGTGCGGCGCGCGTGACCACGTACGACCTCAATCCGCACCTGCGCATGGACCTGACGGTCCGGTGCGCGGACATCCTCGGCGGTTTCCTGCCGCGCATCGCCACCGCGGCAGGCGTGCCGTTGGCGGAAGTCGAGAAGCGCCACCGCGCCCTGGTCGAGCGCCTGCGTACCGGCGCCGACCTGGGCGTGGCCACCGGCGGCGTGATCGACTACCGTGCACCGGCCGACGCCACCCGCAGCCTGCTGCCGGACGGCGATGTCGACGTGGTGTTCTCCAACAGCGTGCTGGAACACGTGCCGCCGGAGGTCATCGATGCGATGTATGCCGAATCGATGCGCGTGCTGTCGCCGCGCGGGGTGATGTTCCATTCGGTGAACTGCGGCGACCACTACGCCTACGTGGACCGTAACGTCCACCAGCTGAACTACCTGCGCTACTCCGACGAGGAATGGCAGCGCTGGAACAACGCCTTCCTCTACCAGAACCGCCTGCGCGCGCACTGGTTCGTCGATGGTGCGCGGCGGCACGGCTTCGACATCGATCTCGACACCCGCACCACCCGGGAAGAGCGGATGAAGCAACTGGCCGCCATGCCGGTGCATCCCCAGTTCGCGGACGTGCCTGCCGAACAGCTCTGCATCACCAGCGTGGACTTCATCGCACGCAAGCCGGCCTCGACGACCGCCGGCTGAAGACCGTGCGCTACGGAGCGCCGGCCGCCGGTGAAGTTGGCGCCGGCTCCGCTTCGGGCACCGGTGCGGGCGCGATGCGCAGCAGCTTGCCGTCTGGCGCAGGCGCATCGACCAGTACATAGAGCGCGCCGTCCGGCCCCTGGCGCACGTCGCGGATGCGCTGGTTGCGGTCCGTCAGCAGGCGCTCTTCATGCACCACGCGGTCGCCGTCCAGTTCCAGCCTTATCAACGCCTTCGCCGCCAGTGCGCCCAGGAACAGGTTGCCCTTCCAGCCCGGCAGCGCATCGCCGGTGTAGAAGGCCATGCCGCTGAGTCCCGGGGATTTCGCCCACACATGGTGCGGCTGCTCCATGCCGGGCGCCGCCGTACCCTGCGATCCCGGCACCGGACGACCGCTGTAGTCGATGCCGTGCGTGATGACCGGCCAGCCGTAGTTGAGGCCGGCCTTCGGGATGTTCAGTTCATCACCGCCCATGGGTCCGTGCTCGGTCGCCCACAGCTGGCGCGTCACCGGATGCAGGGCCGCACCCTGCACGTTGCGATGGCCGTACGACCAGATCTCGCCGCGTGCACCCGCACGGGACACGAACGGATTGTCCGCCGGCACCTTGCCGTCCGCGTGGATGCGCACGATCTTGCCCGACAGCTTGTCCAGTTCCTGCGCCGTGGCCGCACCCACGCGGTTATCGCCCTGGGTGACGAACAGATGGCCCTGGTCGTCGAACACCAGGCGCGCCCCGACATGCGTGCCGTGCGACAGCTTGGGCTCCTGCGTGTACACCACGCTCGACTCGACCAGCGCATCGCCGCGCAGCTTGCCGCGCACCACCGCCGTTCCCGCCTTGTTGCCGCGGAAGTTCGGCTCCGCGAACGCCAGGTAGATCCAGCCGTCCTGCGCGTAACCGGGCGACAGCGCCACGTCCAGCAGGCCGGCCTGTCCGTCCACGAAGATGTCGGGCAGGCCCGTGATCGGCGCGGACACGACGCCATCGGGCGCGACCCGGCGCAATCGCCCCGCGCGCTCGGTGACCAGCAGCCCTCCATCGGGCAGGAAAGCGACCGACCAGGGATGGTCCAGCCCGACCACCTGCTCGGCCACCACGAAGGCCTGCTTTTCCGATGCGTACGCCACCGGCGCGGGATCCTGCACCGAACGCGGCGGCTCGGCGGGTGCGGCGACGGGTTCGGACGGGCGGCACGCGGCCAGTGCGATGACCAGCAGGCACAGCGGATAGCGCATGGCGGACTCCTGTCGGGGTGCGGATAGCCGGCGCGATGGTAGCACCGGGCAGGCCTGTGTCCGCGGCATGTGAGATGGCCGGTGAAGGGCCGGTCCCGCGTTCATGTAGACAGCAACGGAACGGCGAACATCAGGGGACCACCATGCCGCAGAAGCAACAGATCAAGACGTTCATCCTGCAGAACTTCCTGTTCTCGGACGACCCGGCCGCCGTGGGCGACCAGGACTCGCTGATCCAGGGTGGCATCATCGATTCCACGGGCATCCACGAACTCGTCTTCTTCCTGGAGGACGCGTTCAAGCTGCAGATCGCGGCCGAGGAAATGACGCCCGCCAACTTCGACACCATCGAGACCGTCGACGCCTTCGTCTCGCGCAAGCTGGCCGGCTGAGCCGCTACATCCGCGCACGCCATGGAGCGCCTGACCACCCAGCTCGCCCGGATCGCCCGCGATGCGCCCCACCGCATCGCGATGGTCGATGGCGAGCGCAGCATCGACTACGGCAGCTTCCGGCAGATGGCCTCCGGCTTCGCCCATCACCTGTGCCAGTCGGGCCTGCGTGCCGGCGACCGCGTGGCGCTGATCCTGCCCAACCGGATCGAGGCCGCGGTCGCGGTGTACGGCATCTGGCTGGCAGGCGGCGTGGCGGTGCCGCTGAATGCACAGGCGCGCGCGCGCGATTTCCTGCCCTGGCTGCGCCACTGCGAGGCTCGCTTCGTCCTGCACGAAAGCGGACACCGCGATGTCGAGCAGGTGTTCGCGCAATGGGACGGAACGGGCATACCCCTTCCCTGCGCCATCGCACTGGAACCTGCGGGGGCGCTTCCGGTGGCGGACGGCGGGGATGCGTGGCCCGAACCCGATGCCGACGACACCCTGGCGCAGCTGCTGTACACCTCGGGCACGACAGGCGACCCCAAGGGCGTGATGCTCAGCCACGCGAACCTGGCCGCCAACACGCGCGCCGTCGTGGCCTACCTGGGACTGGTGCAGGACGACCTGATCGTCAACGTGCTGCCGTTCTACTACGCGTATGGTGCCTCGGTCCTGCACACGCACCTGGCGACCGGCGCCTGCGTCGTGCTCGGTCCGGGCCTGGTGTTCCCGGTCCAGGTGCTGGAGGCGCTGCAGCGCCACCGCGCCACCGGTTTCTCCGGCGTGCCCTCGACCTACATCCTGCTGCTGGACCTGCTGGAGCGCGGCGGCCACGACCTGTCGTCGCTGCGCTACCTGACCCAGGCCGGCGGCGCCATGCCGCCCCCCGTGGCCGACCGCGTCCGCCAGGCGCTGCCGGCCGCGCGCCTGTTCCTGATGTACGGACAGACCGAAGCGACCTCGCGCATCAGCTGGCTGCCGCCCGAACGCCTGGACGAAAAGCGTGGTTCGGTCGGCATCCCGGTACAGGACACGCAATGGCGCATCTGCCGAGACGACGGCAGTCTGGCCGGCCCCGGCGAGAGCGGCGAAGTCTGCGTGCGCGGCCCCGGCATCATGCTGGGCTACTGGCGCAATGCGGACGCCACGGCCAAGGCGCTGCGCGATGGCTGGCTGCGCACCGGCGACGTGGGCCAGCTCGATGCGGAAGGCTTCCTGTTCCTGCAGGGGCGCCGCAGCGACATGATCAAGACCGGTGCGCATCGCGTGCACCCCACCGATGTCGAGGAAGTCATCGCCGAACTGCCCGGCATCCGCGAAGTCGCGGTGGTCGGCATCGACGACGCCACGCTCGGACAGGTCATCAAGGCGTTCGTGGTGGCCGACGAACCGGTCCCGCGTGCCGAAGACCGCATCAAGGCGCACTGCCGCGCACGCCTGGCCGCCTACAAGATTCCCCGGCACATCACCTTCGTCGACACCCTGCCGCGCACCGCGTCCGGCAAGGTCCGACGCATCCAACTGACGGAGCAGACCGCAAGCCCATGAGCCAGCTCGATCACCACGTCCTCGACATCGACTACCAGAGCGAAGCCGACCGCATCTGCGCGCGCCTGCGCGAGATCACCGCGCGCCAGCTGCACCGCCGCGGCCTGGTGGTCGCGATCTCCGGCGGCATCGACAGTTCCGTCAGCTGCGCGCTGGCCGTGCGCGCCCTGGGGCCCGAACGCGTCTTCACGCTGATCCTGCCCGAACAGGACTCCTCCGACGACAGCGCTGCGCGCGCGCGCATCCTGGCCGAGCACCTGGGCGTGCGCACCGAGACCGTGGACATCGCGCCCGCGCTGGCGGCGATCGGCTGCTATCGCGCCCGCGACGAGGCGGTGCGCAACACGCTGCCCGAATACGGCGAAGGCTGGAAGTTCAAGATCGTCATCGATGGCGGCACCGAAGGCCGCATCAACCGGTTCCGCCTGGTAGCACAGTCTCCCGACGGCACGATGCACAAGCGCGACCTGGCCCTGGCCGATTACCTCACCATCGTGGCCGCGACCAACTTCAAGCAGCGCATCCGCAAGACGCTGGAGTACTTCCATGCCGACCGCCTCAACTATGGCGTGGTCGGTACGCCGAACCGCGTCGAATACGACCAGGGTTTCTTCGTCAAGAACGGCGACGGCTCGGCCGACGTCAAGCCGATCGCGCACCTCTACAAGTCGCAGGTGTACGGCATGGCACGCCACCTGGGCCTGCCCGAGCGCGTCTGCGCCGCGATACCGACCACGGACACCTACAGCCTGAGCCAGGGCCAGGACGAGTTCTACTTCGCCCTGCCCTACCAGCAGATGGACCTGGCGCTGTGGGCGCTCAACCATGGCCGTCCGGCGAGCGAACTGGCGATCGCCCTGGGCATCACCCCGGCGCACGCACAGGCCGTCTACGACGACATCCGCAACAAGCGCAGGACGACGAAGTACCTGCACATGGCGCCGGTCCTGGCCGGCGACGTTCCCGAACTGGACTGAGCGATGAACGCCGTGCCCACCGCGCCGCAGTACCTCGTGGAAGCCGGCCTGCCGGCGCGCGACCGCGACACGGTGCTGGGGCTGTGGCGTGGCAACCTGGGCCAGGATGCCCGGATGACCGCCAAGTACGAGTGGTTCTACCTGCGCTGCCCGCATGGAGAACCGCTGATGCAGTTGCTGCTCGACGTCCCCGGCCAGGCCCACGTCGGCACCGCATCGGCAGGCCGCAGGCGGCTGGAGTGGCGCGGGCGCGAACTGCGTGCCGGCGTGCTGGTGGACCTGGCCGTACTGCCGCAGCACCGCTCGCTGGGTCCGGCGCTGATGCTGCAACAGGGCCTGATCGCGGCCGCGGGGGAAGCGCTGGACGTGTTGTACGGGTTTCCCAATCCGAAGGCGGCGCCGGTGTTCAAGCGCCTCGGCTACGCGCAACCCGCGCAGCTGGTGCGGTACGCGCGCGTCCTGCGCCATGCCGGCTACCTGCGCGAGCGCGTGCCGCGCTGGCTTGCGCCGGCGGCAGGCTGGCTGGCGGACCGCGTGGTCGCCTGTCGCGACGCATGGACGCGCCTGCGCAGCCCCCACCTGCGTTCGGCCTGGGCTGACCAGGCCGATGCGCGCATCGATGCGGTCTGGTCCGGTTCGCCCAAGGGCGATGACGTGATCGCGATCCGCGATGTCGGCCACCTGCGCTGGCGCTTCGACGAATCGCCGCTGGCGACAACCCGCTACGTGCTGGTCAAGCGGGCGCATGACCGCGCCCTGCAGGCCTGGTTCGCCGTGCAACGGATCGACGGCACGCTGCATGTGCGCGACTTTTGGTCGGTCGACGGCACCGACGGCATGGCGGCGATGCACGTAGGCGAACTGGTGCATGCCGCGAGGAAGGCGGGCTGCAGCGCGGTATCGGTGGAGATGTGCGCGTCGGACGCGCAGCGGCGCGGATGGCATGCGCTGCACTTCGTCGAACGCAGCCGCCGCCCCGTGTTCCTGCGCTGGAGTTCGCCGCAGGACACGGCCGCATCGGCGCCGCTGTTCCTCACCTCCGCCGACGAAGACGAGTAACGCCAGCGGCCTGGCGCCGGGCAGTCCCGGCCGCCATCACGCCAGGCGGCGCGCCTGCCGGCGGAACAGGTACAGCGCCAGCCAGTCCTCGCGGAAGCGGCCGTTGCCATCGACAACGGTGTCGGTTTCGAAACCGGTGCGTCCCAGCAGCCAACCCACCCCGTGCCCGGTCGGATTGAGTACCGGCACGCTGGTGAACACCAGTTCGTAGCCCGCCTCGCGCGCGCGCTGCGCAATCGCCGCATCGAACGAGCCATGCGGGAACGACATCGATTCGGCGCGTGCGCGCGGCTGACCCAGCTGCCTGGCCAGCGCCTCGCGGGCACCGCCCAGTTCGGCATCCAGGTCCTCGGCCAGCCGCATCGGCGTGTGGGTCTTGCCATGCAGCCCGAGCGCGACGCCGCCGTCCTGCAGCCGCTGCAGTTCCTCCACGGTGACCATGTGGCGATGCCCGTCGTCGAGGCGGGCCATGAGCGGTTCCAGCACGCGGGCGCGCGTGTCGGCATCCAGCGCTTCCAGACGCGCGATCACTTTGCGCAGCGACGCGATCGATTCGTCGACGCCGGCCGCCGGCAACTGATCTTCCGGCAGCGCCGCCACCAGTTCGTCCACGCTCAACGCACTCCGCCGCCACGCGGCGATGAGGCGTTCCTGGAAAAAGGGCTGGCGCGTGCCCACCGCATCGGCCACGACGAACAGCAGCGCGGGCAGGCCGGCGCGCCGCAGCGCGGGCAGCGCGTAGTCCACGTTGTCGGCCCACCCATCGTCGAACGTGATCAGCAATGCGCGTGGCGGCAGGGCCGCACCGGTGCGCCTCGAAGCCAGCACCTGCTCCAGCGACACCACGTTGTAATGGCGCCGGAAGAAGGCGAGCGACTGTTCCAGCCGTTCGGTGGACAAGGTGTAGTCCGGATCGCAGGACGCCCAGCGCGGATCGTCCGGACTCAGGGTACGATGGAACATCACCACCGTCAGGCTGTCGGCATTGCGCAGCCGATGATAGAGGCCGAGCAATCCGCTCGTGTACAGCAGCTTCCTGGAGACGTCCTTCAACATGGCGTGCGACATCGAAGTTTCAGTGATTATACCGACGTACAACCGCCGGACCCTGTTGCCGCGCGCCATCGACTCCGTCCTGGCGCAGACGCGCGCCGTGGAGGAGATCATCGTGGTCGACGACGGCTCCACCGACGGCACCGGCGACATGCTGCGCGAACGCTACGGCGACCGCGTGCGTCACGTATGGCAGTCCAACGCGGGCGTATCCGCGGCGCGCAACCACGGCATGCGGCTCGCGCGCGGGCGCTACCTGGCCCTGCTCGACAGCGACGACGAATGGATGCCGGAGAAGACCGCGCTGCAGGTCGCCTTCCTCGATGCCCGGCCGGAGTTCGGCATGGTGGTCTGCGACGTCGAACGCATCGACGGCGACTACCGGCACATCGACGTGTTCCGTCGCCGCGACGTCGTCCGCGAGGACGGATGGGCCCTGCGCTGGCTGCTGCACAATCCGGCCCTGATTCCCGCGTCGGTGATGCTGCGCCGGCAGGTGGTGGAGCAGCTGGGTGGATTCGACGAGGCCCTGCGCACCGCCGAGGACCTCGAATTCCACCTCCGCATCGCGCGCCACTGGCCGATCGGCGTAGTCGAACAGCCGCTGGTACGCGCGATGCGCGGACACGAAGGCCTGTCGGCGGCCAGCAGCACGTACGACGATTATGTCCGCGTGGTCGAGAAGGCGGTCGCCGACGCGCGCGGCACGCTGGACGACGGCGAGCTGGATGCCGCCCTGGCCGGCACCTACCTGCGCAATGCGCGCGGCATGCTGATACGCCGCCGCTGGGCCGCAGGCACCGCGCTGGCGCGCCGCGCCTGGGGCCTGTCGCGCGACCCCGCGCAGCGCCGCGAGATCGCGGGCCTGCTTCCGTTCGGCGTGAAGCGCTTCCTGCGCGGCCTGGTGCCCGGCTAGCCCGGCGATCGTCACGTACGGCGCCGCTCAGCGCGCGCCACGGCCGAACAGCACGACTTCGACGGTCTGCAGCAGGATCATCAGATCGAACACCAGGCCGTGGTTCTTGACGTAGAACAGGTCGAACTTGAGCTTCTCCTCCGCATCGCGCACCGACGCGCCGTACGGGTAGCGGAGCTGCGCCCAGCCGGTGAGGCCCGGCTTCACGCTGTGTCGAACGCCGTAGTAGCGCACCTCGTCGTTGAGCATGTCGACGAACTGCGGGCGTTCGGGACGCGGGCCGACGAAACTCATGTCGCCGCGCAGCACCGCGATCAGCTGGGGTAGCTCGTCCAGGCGCGTCTTGCGGATGAAGCGCCCCACCCGGGTACTGCGGTCGTCGTCCTTGCTGGCCCACACCGCCACGCCGCCCTTTTCCGCATCCACCCGCATGCTGCGGAACTTCGTCAGGGTGAAGTGGCGGCCGCGCTCGCCCACGCGCGTCTGGCTGTAGAAGACCGGGCCACCGGACTCCATCCACACGGCGATGCCCACCACGATCATCAACGGCCAACTGACCAGCAGCAGCGCACCGGCGGCAAGCAGGTCGAAGAACCGCTTGCTCAGCCGACGCGGCGTGGAGTAGTCGAAACCGCCCGAAAACACCAGCCACGACGGATCCACCGCGTTGAGCTGCACCATGCCGGCTTCGCGCTCGAAGAAGCTGGACAGGTCGACCACCGAAATGCCCTGCTGCACGCACTGCAGCATCTGCTCCATCGGAAGCCCGCCCCGCCGCTCATCCGGCGCGATCACCAGTTCGTCGATCTGCAGGCGGTCGGTGAGTTCATGCAGGCCCTCCTCGCCCACAGGCACCAGCAGGTCTTCGCGCACCCACACGGGCTGGCCGGGCACCGGCACGAATCCCACCACGGTGAACGTGCGGCGGTCGGAACGACGGCGCATGCAGGAATTGATCAGGTCGGCGTTGCGTCCAGCGCCCAAGATCAACACGCGCTGCTTCAGCACGTCGGAATGGAACAGCCGCACCCAAGCCAACCGCACCACGAGGATGCCGCCCGCGCCGATCGCCAGCGAGATCGCCAGCACGCCGCGGCCCAGGTAGGACGGAGGCACCAGGTAGTAGAACACCACCAAGGCGATGCCGCCGAGGACGAACGACAACACCAGCCGCAGGATGAAATCCATCCGCGTATGGCGGACATGCGTCTGGTACAGGCCGAAGGCGGTCATCGCGCCCGTGATCGCCAGCGCCACGAGCAAGGCGCGCCATGGCGTCTGCTCCAGGAACCGGATCTGGTACTCCGGCTCGGTGTGGAAACGCAGCCACGCCGCGGCCATCACGGCCGCGAACAGGACCACCACTTCCGCCAGCCACAGGAAACGGATGACCCGGTCCTTGCGGCTCTTGCGCGCTGCCTTCATCGAAGCCCCCCTTGCTGTTGCGGCGATCCGGATTCCGGCCCGGAGCTCGCCCCTTCATCGCCGCGCCACGCCCCCACCCATACCGGGGGTGACGATCGCCACGTCCCGGCACGTCTGGCGTATCCGACACATATCTCCCAACGCGACTTGCTCCCCATGCCGGACACGTGGCAGAAAAAAAGCCGCCCCGGAGGGCGGCTCGATGCATCTGCGCGTGGGCCTGGCGTCAGGGCCTGACCACACCCCGTCGGTAACGTGCGGCGGGGGCGGTCCGCCAGCGCGGGCGCTCGCGGACGGGCAGCCTCGCGCCGGGCACGGTCAACGCCGGCTGCGAGGCCGTCGTGGGCTGCGCCGCCGCCCCGGCCGGTCGCGGCGGGATCAGGGGCTGCGATCCGTTGACACGGATCGGATCGGACACCTGGTCGATGTCGAACTGCTCGAACGCGCCGATGTCGATGCGGCCTTCCAGCATCAGGCGCGCATGGGCATCGCCCACCGCGAGTTTGGTCCGTCGCGGCGGATCGAAGGCCGGCAACACCTGGGGCGTCGGGAAGGGAAACGCCGACGGCGTGGCCGGAGCGTTGTTGCCTGCATTCAACAGCGGACTACCAGCTCGTGGACGGAAATTCAGCTGCGCCAGGTCGGTGAACATCGGGTCGCTGCCGCGCAGGGTGCCGGTCCATTCCGCCGGTACCAGCGCTGCACTGGCCTGCACCCAGTTGTTGGAACCGGCCACCTTGCGGCCGTCGGACCAGGGCTCCCGGCTCTGCGGCCCGCAGTAAGGCGTGTCGACGTTGCTCGCAGGATTCTCGCGCACGATGTTCGGCGCGCTGCCGGACGCCGGCTGGTAGATGACGTTGTTGTGCATCTCCAGCGACCCCTGGCCCAGCTGGACCAGCACCGCGTTCGCCGTGCCGGAACGGTCCATCAGGATGGTGTTGTTCACCAGCCGCGTGCGGCCCTGGTTGCGGCCGTTCAGGTCGCCACCGATGCGCAGCGCATTCCCCGAACGGCTGGTCGAACGGTGGATGATGACGTTGCCGACCAGTTCGGCATCCTCGCGACGCAGGTCCGCCGTCCAGCCCGCCTTCTGGGTTTCGCAATCGGGGCCGATCAGTTCGACCTCGTGCAGGTCCGAGCCCTCGATCCAGTTGTAGTGGATCTCGGCGCGCTGGTGGCGCACGCGCACCAGCACGCCACCGGTGGCGCTGTGCACGTAGTTGTAGCGCATCCTGAAAACCGTGTCGGGATACGCCACTTCGTCCGATTGCATGTAGATCGCATGGCGGCGGTCGCCCTGGCCGGAGCGCGCGATCTCGCTGTACTCCAGCGTGAACGATCCCGAGTTCTGGTCTGCACCCAGGATGCCGTGCGACGGGCAGTCGTGCACGTAGACGTCCCGCACGGTGGCGTTGTGCGCCTCGCTGAAGATGCACGAACTGGAGCCGCCGGTGACCTCGAAGCCCTCGAACACAATGTGGTTCGATTGCTGGAACTTGATCGTATGCGTGCCGCCGGACAGCAGCGGCCGCGTCGCCCCGGCCACGCGGCGCCAGCGGATCGTTACCGGACTGGCCTGGGTTCCGCTGTCGTCGTCGCCCACCACGATGTTGCCGGCATAGCTGGCGTTGCCGTCGACCTCGACGATGTCGCCGGGCGCGAGGTTGACGCTGTTGAAGAACGTGGTGAGCTGGGTGTACTGCCTACCGGGGCCGATGTTGTAGGTGGCGGCGGCCGCGCTCAGCGGCACGGCGGCCAGCAGCCCCAGCCCGAGCAAGGGTTTGGAAAGATGCATCAATTGACTCCCGCGAGTGCTCGCGTTCCGTTGTATCCCCTGTCCTGCCATTTTCATGGCATCGGCGTGAATGCCCTGCTAATCCGCGCACCGGATGGGCACTGCGGATGAGACGGTCGCCCCAGTTCGGATATCCGCCTTGACGGTGATACGTGGGGAACGGGGCGCAGCGGCCGCGAGGATCGCCGTCGCGAAAATCTTTCGCTCAAGTTATTGACGGGTGAAAAGCGTTCGTGCAGAATTCCGCGTCTAACGAAACGCGCCCGTAGCTCAGCTGGATAGAGTACCTGGCTACGAACCAGGCGGTCGGGAGTTCGAATCTCTCCGGGCGCGCCATTATCGAAACAGGCAGACTGATGGTCTGCCTGTTTTTTTTTCGTCCCGACGAAAGCCTGCGACCGGGACGCACGCACCTGCGACGAGACATAAAAAAACCCCGCAGAGCGGGGCTTTTTTATGTCTGGCGGAGTGAGAGGGATTCGAACCCTCGATAAGGCTTTTGACCCTATACTCCCTTAGCAGGGGAGCCCCTTCGGCCACTCGGGCATCACTCCGGGTCTGTCGCACGCCGCAGGCAAGCCGCGACGGCCGCCTAGGATAGCGGCTCGCCGCTCAGGCGGCAAACAAAATCACTCGGACGTGATGTTTTCCGATGCGGCAGGCGAGCCGATCTCTTCGCCGCGCTGGATGCGCTGGTAGATTTCTTCGCGATGCACGGCCACATCCTTGGGCGCGGTGATACCGATACGCACCTGGTTGCCTTTGACGCCAAGCACGGTCACCGTGACCGAGTCGCCGATCATCAGGGTTTCGCCGACACGGCGGGTCAAGATCAACATGTTTCTTCTCCGTAATCCGGCAAAGGATAGTGCCGGGGGCGCGCCGGGCCCGTGAAAAGGGCCGGGGGCTTCCTGGTACATTCATGAACTTAAAGCATGTTAGCGGCCGGACGGGCCGGGCCGCAAGCACCGTTTAGTCCAATAAGGGGTCAGCGAATCCGCTCCCGGACCCACTCCGGAACCCCTTGCAGCGCCGTGGCAAGGGCGGGCCCGTCCTCACCACCACCCTGGGCGAGATCCGGGCGGCCACCGCCCTTGCCCCCGATCTGACCGGCTACATGTGACAGGAGTTCCCCCGCCTTGACCCGCCCGGTTGCGGCGCCGTTCACCCCGGCTACCAGGGCCGCCTTGCCGTCGGCGGTCCCGGCCAGGACGATCACCGCGTCGCCCAACTGCTGCTTCAGACGGTCCATCGCATCGCGCAGCGCCTTGGCATCGAAACCCTCCAGGCGCGAAGCCAGCACGCGAATCCCGCCCACGTCGATCGCCGCGCCGCCCAGGTCGGAGGTCGCACTGGAGGCGGCACGGGCCTTCAGGGTCTCCAGTTCGCGCTCCAGCTTCTTCTGCCGATCGGTCAGGGCGCGGATCTTGTCGACGACTTCGCCAGCGTTGCCGCCCAGCAGGTCGGCCGCTTCGGCCAACCGGCGCTCCTCGTCGGCCACGTAATCCAGCGCTCCCTGCCCCGTGACCGCTTCGATGCGGCGCACGCCCGCGGACACGCCGCTTTCGCCGACCAGCTTGAACAGGCCGATGTCGCCCGTGCGGCCCACGTGGGTGCCGCCACAGAGTTCGGTGGAGTAGTCGCCCATCTTCAGGACGCGCACCTGCTCGCCGTACTTTTCGCCGAACAGCGCCATCGCTCCGAAATCCAGGGCCTCCTGCATGCCCATGTGGTGGACCTCGGCCGCACTGTTGGCGCGGATCTGGGCGTTCACCCGGCGCTCGACCTCGGCCAGTTCGGCCTGCGTCATCGGCTGGAAGTGCGAGAAGTCGAAGCGCAGGCGATCCGGCGCCACCAGCGAGCCCTTCTGCTGGACATGCGTGCCCAGCACCTCGCGCAAGGCCGCATGCAACAGGTGGGTGGCCGAATGGTTGAGGATGGTACTGGCGCGACGCGCGGCATCGACGGACGCCACCACGTGGTCGCCGACCTTCAGGTCGCCCTTGGCGACGCGACCGACATGGCCGTGGAACTGGCCCGCGAACTTCAGCGTATCGGCGACATCGAATTCGACGCCCTGCTCCGCCAGCACGCCGGTGTCGCCGACCTGGCCGCCGGACTCCGCATAGAACGGCGTGCGGTCCAGGATCACCACCGCCTCGTCGCCCGCGTGGACGGACGCCACCGGCCGACCGTCCTTGAGCAGCGCAACCACCTGCAGGCCACCGGCGTCGAGGTGGTCGTAGCCGAGGAACACCGTGGGCGACAGCTGCGCCACCAGGTCGGCCGGCAGGCCGGTGGTGGAGGTGAACTTGCCTGCCGCGCGCGCGGTTTCGCGCTGCTGCTCCATCGCTGCCTCGAAACCCGCCATATCCACCGACAGACCGCGCTCGCGCGCGATATCGGCGGTCAGGTCCACGGGGAAGCCATAGGTGTCATAAAGGCGGAACGCGTCGGCGCCGGGAATCACACCATCGACCACGCGCGAGGCGACGTCGTCGAAGATGCGCATGCCCGAGTCCAGCGTTTCGGCGAACCGCTCCTCCTCGGCTTTCAAGGCCTTTTCGACCAGTTCACGCGCCGCCGGCAGTTCCGGATAGGCATCGCCCATCAACTCGGACAGCGTGCCGACCATCTTGTGGAAGAAAGGCTGGCGAACGCCCAGCATCCAGCCGTGACGCAGTGCGCGGCGGATGATCCGGCGCAACACGTAACCACGCCCCTCATTGGAGGGCAGCACACCGTCCACGATCAGGAAACTGCACGCGCGGATATGGTCGGCGATGACGCGCAGCGACTTGTTCTCGAGATCGGTCGTACCGGTCAGCTCGGCGGCCTTGCGGATCAGGCCCTGGAACAGATCGATCTCGTAGTTCGTATGGACATGCTGGAGCACCGCGGCCAGGCGTTCCAGACCCATGCCGGTGTCCACGCACGGCGCCGGCAGCGGGACGAGCGTGCCGTCCGGCTGGCGATCGAACTGCATGAAGACGTTGTTCCAGATCTCGATGTAGCGGTCCCCGTCCTCGTCCGCGGAGCCCGGGGGACCGCCGGCGATGTGCTCGCCGTGGTCGTAGAAGATCTCGGTGCACGGACCGCAGGGGCCGGTATCGGCCATCTGCCAGAAATTGTCCGATGCATAGGGCGCGCCCTTGTTGTCGCCGATGCGCACGATGCGCTCCGGCGGCAGGCCGATCATGTCGTGCCAGAGGTCGTAGGCCTCGTCGTCAGTGTGGTAGACCGTGACCAGCAGGCGCTCCTTGGGAAGCTTCCAGACCTCGGTCAGCAACTCCCACGCCCAGGCGATGGCCTCCTTCTTGAAGTAGTCGCCGAACGACCAGTTGCCCAGCATCTCGAAGAACGTGTGGTGGCGGGCGGTATACCCCACCGAATCCAGGTCGTTGTGCTTGCCGCCGGCCCGCAGGCAGCGCTGGACATCGGCCGCACGCACGTAGCTGCGCTTTTCCGCCCCCAGGAACACGTCCTTGAACTGCACCATGCCGGAGTTGGTGAACAGCAGGGTGGGATCGTTGCCGGGCACCAGGGAGGCGGACGGCACGATGGTGTGGCCCTTGCCGGCGAAGAAATCGAGGAAATCCTGGCGGATCTGGCGGGTGCTGAAGGTCTTGGGAGTGGTCATCTGGCAGGCATTGGCTGGAAGGCGCTTCCTTGCGCCGCGCTGTCCGCGTAATGCGGGCACGGCCGGGTGGAAGCAACCCAATGCCCTAGATTATCAGGCTGCCCCGCCCCAGTCCTCCAGCTCCAGCCGGCTGGCAGCGCGCACGGCCTCGGCATCGAAACCCCGCCGGATCAGGAAATCCGCGATCTTGCGCCGTTGAGCCGGGTCGATCTGGCGGGCTGGACCGAAACGCCGGCGGACGAGGTCGCACGCCGTTTCGGTCCAGTCGCCATCGAAGGTGGCCATGGCCGCCGTGATCGCCTCACGGTCCAGCCCGTGGGTGGACAGCTCGGCCCTGATCCTCAGCGGACCATAACCACCCGAGGCCCGGCTGCGGACGAGCGCCTCGGCAAAGCGCGTGTCGCTCTGCCAGCCCTCCGCCTCCAGCCGGTCCACGGCCGATCGCACATCGGCCGCTTCCACACCGCGGGACGTCAATTTCCGGGACAGTTCCCGGCGGGAATGCTCCCGCCGGGTCAACAGGCCGAGGGCACGCTGCAGCGGCGTCTGCTCGGCCGGCTTGCGACGGCGGACGTTGCGTGCGTCCTCATCCGCCATCGCGCGCGCCCTTCCCGTTCCCGCTCACACCCGCCCTTACTCGGCGTCGTCTTCCGCGCCTTCGCCACGCGGGGCTTCGGCCGGCTGGAACTTCTCGCGCAGCTCGGCCTCCAGCTTCGCGGCAATGGCCGGATTCTCGCGCAGGAACGTGCGGGAGTTGTCCTTGCCCTGGCCGATGCGCTCGCTGCCATAGCTGTACCAGGCACCGGCCTTCTCCACCAGCTTGGCCTCCACGCCCATGTCGATCAGCTCGCCTTCGCGGCTGATACCCTCGCCGTACAGGATCTCCGTGACCACCTGCTTGAACGGAGGCGCCAGCTTGTTCTTGACCACCTTGATCTTGGTCTGGTTGCCGATGATCTCGTCGCCCTTTTTGATGGCACCGATGCGACGAATGTCCAGGCGGACCGAAGCGTAGAACTTCAGTGCGTTGCCGCCGGTGGTGGTTTCGGGGCTCTGGCCGGGCATCATCACGCCGATCTTCATGCGCAACTGGTTGATGAAGATGACGGTGGTATTGGAGCGCTTGATGTTGCCGGTGAGCTTGCGCAGGGCCTGGCTCATCAGGCGCGCCTGCAGGCCCGGCAGCTGGTCGCCCATCTCGCCCTCGATTTCCGCCTTCGGCGTCAGCGCCGCCACGGAGTCGATGACCACGATGTCGATGGAGCCGGAGCGCACCAGCATGTCGGCGATTTCGAGCGCCTGCTCGCCGGTGTCCGGCTGGGACAGCAGCAGGTCATCCACGTTCACGCCCAGCTTGGCGGCGTAGATAGGGTCGAGTGCGTGCTCGGCATCGATGAAGGCCGCGGTGCCGCCCTGCTTCTGGCACTGGGCGATGGCCTGCAGGGTCAGCGTGGTCTTGCCCGAGGATTCCGGACCATAGATTTCCACAACCCGGCCACGCGGCAGGCCGCCGATGCCCAGGGCGATATCCAGCATCAGCGAGCCGGTGGGGATGATTTCCACGGGTTCGATGACCCGATCGCCCATGCGCATCACCGAGCCCTTGCCGAACTGGCGCTCGATCTGGGTCAGGGCGGCGGAAAGGGCGCGCTTCTTGTTCTCGTCCATCGTCGTGGTCCTAGTCAATGTGGTCGTATGCGGTGAGGTGAGTGTGGGGAGCGCCCATCGCACAGGCTGCGACGGTGCGGGCATGGGAGAAAATAAAATGCGGCGAGACGCTGCGGGACCGGTCCAGGCCGTGCGGCCGTGTCGGAAAACCCCGCGCGGCAGCGTCGGAAGCGGCGCTGCGCGGATTCACCGGTTGGGCCTCACCAGGCCGCAGTACAGGCCTTCGATGGCGAAATCCTGGTCCGGCGCGACCTCGATGGGCGCATAGTCGGGGTTGCGCGGCAGCAGCCGGATGCGGTCCTTGCCGATCTTCAGCAGCTTCACCGTGATGGCGTCGTCGATGCGCGCCACCACGATCTGGCCGGAGCGGGCATCGCGGGTACGGTGCACGCCGATCAGGTCGCCGTCGAAGATGCCTTCGTCGCGCATCGAATCGCCCCTCACCTTCAACAGGTAATCCGGCGCCGGGGCGAAGAAGGCCCGGTCCAGCAGCACGTAGTCGTGGTGATCGGCATCCGCACCGATCGGCGCACCGGCCGCCACCTGTCCCAGCACGGGCACACGCAGGCCCTCCTCGTTCGCGGCCGGGAATGCCAGATCCGGCTGGGGCGAAGGTGGGGTCTTGAGCAGGCGGATGCCGCGGGCGCGGCCCGGCACGCGTTCGATGGCGCCTGCCTGTTCCAGCGCCTCCAGGTGGTACTGGGCAGCCCGCACGCCCTTGAAACCGAAGGCCTTGGCGATTTCGGCCTGCGAAGGCGGCATGCCCTCGGCCTCCAGCCGTTCGGCGATCAGGGCAAGGATGGCGAGCTGGGTATCGGTCAGGTCCATGGTTAGTAGTAATACTACTAACGCCCTGCCCTGGCAAGGGGCGCCGCTAGCGCCGCCCGCTGCGCCAGATGGAGAACAGGATCCAGATCCCGCAGAGCGCGGCGCCGACGAAGCCCAGCACCCCCAGGGCCATCAGCCAGCGGTTGGAGACCCCTCCGCCCACGCTGTTCATCACGATCGAGGAACCGATCACCAGCGACGCCGTGATGATGCCCATCGTCAACCGGTTGGCGGCGCGGTCCACCTGTTCCCCGAAGGCCCTGAGCGTATCGACCTCGATGTGCATCTGCAGCTTGCCGCGCCGGGCCGACTGCAGCAGGCGGTGGACGTCGCGCGGCATGTCGCGCAGCAGGTCGACCAGGCCGGAGAGCGTGCGGCGCCCGCGCCGGACCAGTACATCCGGGGCGAAGCGCTCCAGCATCGCGCGCTCCAGGTAGGGTCGCGCCTCGCTGGCCATGTCGAAATCCGGATCCAGCTGCCGCCCCATGCCCTCCAGGGTGAGGAATGCCTTGATCATCAGCGCCAGGTCGGCCGGCAGGCTGAGGCCGTGCTCGCGCAGCATCGCCGTGACGTCGCCGAGCATCGCTCCCATGCGCAGGTCCTTGAGCGGGACCCCGCGGTACTGATCGACGAAGACGTCGGCCGATTCCTGCAACCGCACCTCATCGATATCGTTGTTTTCCTCGGTCCAGTCCGCCAGCACCTCGGCGACGGCGGCCGAGTCGTGGACCACCAGCCCATGCAGCAGGCGCACGATCTGGAACCGCCGCTGCTCGGTGACCCGTCCCACCATGCCGAAATCGATCACGCCGATCGCGCCATCCGGCATGTAGAAAATGTTGCCCGGGTGCGGATCGGCATGGAAGAAGCCGTCCTCAAGCACCATCTTCAGCACCAGGCCCGCGCCCGTGCGCGCCAGCTGCACACGGTCCAGCCCCATCGCATCGACAGCGGCGAGGTCGCGCCCGGGCACGCCCTCCAGGCACTCCTGCACGTTGAGCCGCTCGCAGGTCCATTGCCAGTACACCCGCGGGATGACGATATCGTCGCGGCCGGCGAAGTTGTGCGCAATCCGCTCGGCATTGCGGCACTCGGCGGCGAAGTCGAGTTCGCGGCGCAGCGACGCGCTGAACTGCTGGACGATGCGCTGCGGATGGTAGCGGCGCAGTTCCGGCAGGTTCTTCTCGACGATCACCGCCAAGTGCTTCAGCAGCCGCAGGTCGGCCTCGACCGTGTCGCGGATGCCGGGGCGGCGGATCTTCAGGACGACGGCGCTGCCATCGGCCAGCCAGGCGCGATGGGCCTGCGCCAGCGAGGCGGCCGCCAGCGGCTCATGTTCCACGCGCGCGAATACCGCTTCGGGTTCGGCACCCAGATCCTCGCGCAGCTGGGGAAGCACCGTGTCCCAGGGCAGCGCGGGCACGGCGTTCTGCAGCTTGCCGAGCTCGTCGATCCAGGCTGGCGGAAGCAGGTCCACGCGGGTGGCCAGCACCTGGCCGAGCTTGACGAACGTCGGACCCAGATCCTGCAGGGTGCAACGCAGGCGCGTAGGCACGTCCATACGCAGGCGCCCTTCCTCCACCGCCTGCCAGTGCAGCAGCCGGCCGGCCTTCTCCAGCACCCCGGCCATGCCCATGCGCTTGACCACGTCGCCGAAGCCCCACCGGATCAGGACGGATGCGATGTCCTGCAGCCGACCCAGATCGCGCACGGTGCCCAGCGTCTCCCACATCATGCGTCCGCTCCCCGCCGTGGCGCGCCGCTCACAGCGACTCCAGCCCTTTCAGTGCGGCTTCCACCGTCTGCCGCCGTACCGCTTCGCGATCGCCCGCGAACTGGAACATCTCCGCGCGCGCGTAGCCGCCGCGCCGCTTCCAGCCGATCCACACCGTGCCCACCGGCTTGTCGGGACTGCCGCCGCCGGGCCCGGCGATGCCGGTCACCGCCACGGCGACGCTGGCACCGGAGTTGACCAGGGCGCCGGACACCATCTCGATGACGGTCTCGCGGCTGACCGCGCCGTGGACCTCCAGGGTCTGCGGCCGCACGCCCAGCAACGCCTGCTTGGCCTCATAGCTGTAGGCCGCCATCCCGCAGTCGAACCAGTCGGAGGAGCCGGCGATATCGGTTACGCACTTGGCGATCCAGCCACCGGTACAGCTTTCCGCCGTGACCAGATGGTCGCGGCCCTGCCGCAGGCGCTCGCCGACATGGTGGGCCAGCACGCGCAGGGCTTCATCGGTGGGTACGGACATCTCTTGGGTTCCGACAGGGGGGCGTGCGTGTTGTAGCCGATTTGCCGGGCGCTGTCGCCCTGCCGGGCCACAAAAGAAAACGGCCCGCCGGGGAAGGCGGGCCGCTCGCCACATCGTGCGAAGGGGATCAGTAGCGGACGCGCAGCGTCACACCGTACATCCGGGGTGCACCCAGGAAGGCGTTGAACGTGTTGAACGGGTTGTTCGGGGCCGGCGAGACGTTCTGCAGCGGGCCGTCGAAGCCGACCTGCACGTAGTCCTCATCGGTGATGTTGGTGCCCCAGAACTCCAGCATCCACCGCTGGTCCTGCGCACCGATGCCGAAGCGCGCGTTCGCCACGGTGTACGCGTCCTGCATCTTTTCCGGGTCGAGGTCGGAGCCGGTGTTGTACTTGGACACGTACTTGGCGCCGATGTTGAAACGCGCCATCAGGTTGCCGATGTCCCACTCGTAGGTGATCGCCGCCGAGCCGGACCACTTCGGCGCGAAGCTCATCTGCGCACCCTGCAGCTTGTACAACGCTCCGACCGAGGGGCATGCGGCGGAGGTCTGTCCCGGCCCGACGAAATCGCAACCCGGGATGTTGTCGCCGTACTTCGTGTCGGCATACATCAGGCCGCTCTGCAGCATCAGACCGCGGATCGACTTCGGCTGCCACATCAGTTCGGCATCCAGGCCCTGCGAGGTGACTTCCGGAATCGAGCGCACCACGAAGCTGGTGCCCAGGAAGCTGTTGAGCTGGAAGTCCTCGTACTTCTGGTGGAACAGGGTGGCGTTCAGCAGCAGGTTGCCTTCCAGCCAGGTGGTCTTGGCGCCCAGCTCGTAGCTGTCCACGAACTCGCCGCCGAACGAGGTGTCGAGGACCGGCTGGATACCGTTCGCACTGCCGCTGCTCAGCCCGTTCGACGACTGCACGCGATCCAGGTTGAAGCCGCCACCCTTGTAGCCGCGGGCGAACGAACCGTAGGTCATCACGTTGTCGTTCCACCGATAGGCCGCCTTCAGCGTGCCCGACCATTCCTTCTCTTCGCGCTGCTGCACCGTGTCGCGCGTGGGTGCGTTGTGCAGCGGGTTGGCCCAGGGCAGGCAGCCGTAGCCGACCACCGTGGGCGCCGCCGCCGACGCCTGCGCCACGGTCAAGCCACGAGCCACCAGGGCCGCGACGACCTGCGCGGGATTGGCGAGCATCGCGCCGCAGCCGGCGCCACCGTTGGGGTTGCTGTAGTTGGAGACCAGGCTCTTCTTTTCCCGGGTGTAGCGCAGGCCCACGGTGATATCCAGGGCGTCGGTGGCGTGCCAGGTGTTGTTGGTGAACAGCGCGGTGCTCTTGGCGTTCTGCTTGTAGGTGTCCAGCGCGCCGAGACCGGCGAAGACCGTGCCGAACGGGCGCCCGCTGGCCTGCGACAGGAACAGCGGCGCGGTCGGCGACTGGCCCAGGGCAGGATTGATGATGGACAGCAGCGCCACCGACAGATACGGCTCGTAGTGCGCGCCCACGCGGTAGGTCTCGGTGCGGTCCAGATCCTCATCCGAGTAGAACGCACCCACCATCCAGTCCACGCGTTCGGTGGCCCCGGTCAGGCGGAACTCCTGGCTGAAGGTGTCGAAGCCGGTGAAGGACTCGTCCTCGTCCGCATTGCGGTACAGGATGTCCGCCGTGCTGAAGTCGTAGTCCAGGCCATTGATGGCCTCCCACTTGCGCTGGGCGGTGATGGAGGTCAGCGTGGCGTCGCCGAACCACGGCGAATCCCAGTTGACCTCCACCGACACGCCGCTGTCCTTGATGTCCTGCGTGGTCGGCCGGTTGCTGTAGGCGACGCGGTCGAACGGATCGTCGCCCGGCGCGGCGACGGCCTGGCCGCCAACGAGCGCATTGAGGATGGCGGCGGTGGCGCCCACCGTGGTCTGCACCGCGGTGCAGCAGTTCTCTTCCCGGCTGGTGAAGTCGCCGGCCACCAGGATGTCCAGGTTGTCGCTGGGCTCCAGCAGCAGCTTGCCGCGCACCGTGTGGAAGTTCTGGTCGTAGTCGTCGGTTTCCTTGCGCGGACCATTGCCGGTGCGCACGTCCATCCAGCCGTCGCGCTTGCGCTTGGCGGCATACAGGTTGAACGCGCCCACCTCGCCCAGCGCGTCGTTGTAGCTGCCGGACGCGCCCAGGGCGCCATGGTTGCCCACGGTGACCTCGCCTTCGGCGCTCTGCGTGTAGCTGGGGCGACGGGTCACCACGTTGATGACACCCGCGGAGGTGTTCTTGCCGAACACCGTGCCCTGCGGGCCCTTCAGCACTTCGATGCGTTCGAGCTGGCCCAGGTCGCCGAAGCCGACACTGTTGCGCGGGCGGTAGACGCCGTCGATCACCACGCCGACCGAAGACTCCAGACCCACGTTGTCGCCGACGGTGCCGATGCCGCGGATGCGCGCGGTGGTGATGGCCTCGCTCTGCGTGCTGGTCACGGTCATGCCGGGCACCAGGACCTGCAGGTCCTTGATGTCGCGCACGCCGGTGTCCTGCAGGAGTTGTTCGGAGATCGCAGTGACCGCGATCGGCACATCCTGCATGGCCTCCTCACGCTTCTGCGCGGTCACCGTCATGGTGGCCAGCGTGGTGGGTTCCTCTTCTTCGGCCGGCGCAGCCGCTTGCTGCGCGTATGCGTGCGAGGTTGCGCAGAGCGCGGTGAAGACGGCGAGCGAAAGCGCTTTGCGCCTGTGCGATGCAGTGACCATGTTGTCCCCTCCCAAGGGCCATGTTCTGGCGATGTCGTGCAAGAAAATCCGTAGTGGTACGGGCGGCATTACCGCCGAAAGCGAACGCAACTCCCCTTGCGTCAACGCGAAATTAACACCGGCTTCACAGCGCGGCATTCTGCACTGCGTCGATACGCAGGCCATCACTTTGGCATGGATAAGCCACTGATTTTACGAACGATCGTGCGGAACTCCGATTACGCCCGGGCGGCTTCGCGCGCGGCGCAACGCGCCCCTCCCTTGTCATGGCAGGCAGGCTCGGGCGCACGTCGACAACCGGGCGCGGCGCGGCCAGCAGCTACAATCAACGCCCTTTTGCCCCCTCATCCCCACTGGCCTCGTGAGCAAAGACAAGTCGGAACACACGCCCCTGATGAAGCAGTTCTTCGCCGCCAAGGCGGAGTACCCGGACCTGCTGCTGTTCTTCCGGATGGGGGACTTCTACGAACTGTTCTACGACGACGCACGCAAGGCCGCGCGGTTGCTCGACATCACGCTGACCCAGCGCGGCAGTTCCGGGGGCGCGCCCATCCCGATGGCGGGGGTGCCGGTGCATGCCTGCGAGGGCTACCTGGCCCGACTTGTGGCGCTGGGCGAATCGGTGGCGATCTGCGAACAGATCGGCGACCCCGCATTGGCCAAGGGCCTGGTGGAACGCAAGGTGGTGCGCGTGGTGACGCCGGGCACGGTGACCGACGAGGCCCTGCTCAACGAACGCCGCGACACGCTGCTCATGGCGGTCGCGCGCGGGCGCTCGGGTTACGGGTTGGCCTGGGCGGACCTGGCCGGTGGCCGCTTCCTGGTCAACGAGGTCGAGAACGACGACGCGCTGGAAGCCGAACTCGCGCGGCTGGAGCCGGCCGAACTGCTGCTGCCGGATGAGGAAGGCTGGCCGGCATTCCTGCAGCAGCGCACGGGAACGCGCCGGCGTGCGCCGTGGCTGTTCGACCCCGACAGCGGGCGCCGCCAGCTGCTGGGATTCTTCGGCGTGCATGACCTCACGGGGTTCGGCATCGACGACAAGGCGTTGGCCACGGCCGCTGCGGGCGCCCTGCTGGGTTATGTGGAAGAGACCCAGAAGCAGCGACTGCCGCACCTCACCGCAATCGCGGTGGAGTCGGCCAGCGACGCGATCGCGATGAACGCCGCCACGCGCCGCCACCTGGAACTGGATACCCGCGTCGATGGCGACACGCGGCACACCTTGCTGGGCGTGCTGGACACCACCGTCACGCCGATGGGCGGGCGTCTGTTGCGGCGTTGGCTGCACCGGCCACTGCGCGACCGCCGCCTGCTGGGCGAGCGCCACCATGCCGTCGCCACGCTGATGGAACACGCCGCGCGCGATCTGCGCACCGGCTTCCGCGGGCTGGGCGACCTGGAACGCATCCTCACCCGCGTGGCGCTACGCTCGGCGCGCCCGCGCGACCTGTCCACGCTGCGCGATGGCCTGGCGCTGCTGCCGGAGGTGCAGGGGCATCTGGCACCGCTGGATTCCCCGCGCCTTCGGGCGCTGGCGGCGGAGCTGGGCGAGCACGCGGACACCGCGGCGCTGCTCATCGCCGCCATCGCCGCACAACCGCCCTTGAAGCTCAGCGACGGCGGCGTGCTGGCCGACGGCTACGATGCCGAACTCGACGAGCTGCGCCGGCTGAGCACCAACGCCGACCAGTTCCTGGTCGACCTGGAAGCCCGCGAGCGCGCGAGCAGCGGCATCGCCACGCTGAAGGTCGGTTACAACCGCGTGCATGGCTATTACATCGAGATCAGCAAGGGCCAGGCCGACCGTGCCCCAGTGCATTACACGCGACGCCAGACGCTGACCGGCGCCGAGCGCTACATCACCGAAGAGCTCAAGCAGTTCGAGGACAAGGTGCTGTCGGCACGCGAGCGTTCGCTGTCCCGCGAGAAGCTGCTGTACGACGCACTGCTGGATACGCTCAATGCGCGCCTCGAGCCGCTCAAGCGCTGCGCTGCCGCGCTGAGCGAACTGGACGTGCTCGCCGCCTTCTCCGAACGTGCACAGGAACTGGACTGGGCGCAACCGGAACTGGACGAAGCGCCCGGCCTGCGCATCGAGCGCGGACGGCACCCGGTGGTCGAGGCGGTGCGCAAGGAACCGTTCGAGCCCAACGATCTGGTGCTGGACGAAGGCAGGCGCATGCTGGTGATCACCGGCCCGAACATGGGCGGCAAGTCGACCTACATGCGGCAGAACGCGCTGATCGTGCTGCTGGCCCACATCGGCAGTTTCGTCCCGGCATCGCGTGCGGTGATCGGGCCTATCGACCGTATCCTCACCCGCATCGGCGCCGGCGACGACCTGGCGCGCGGCCAGTCCACCTTCATGGTGGAGATGGCGGAGACCAGTTACATCCTGCATCACGCCACTGCACAGTCGCTGGTGCTGATGGACGAGATCGGCCGCGGCACCTCGACCTACGATGGCCTGGCGCTGGCGGACGCGGTGGCGCGCCACCTGGCCGGCACCAACCGCTGCTACACGCTGTTCGCCACCCATTATTTCGAATTGACGGCGCTCGCAGGAGAACCCGGCAGCGGCATCGCCAACGTGCATCTGGACGCTGTGGAGCACGGCGACACGCTGGTCTTCATGCATGCGGTGAAGGAGGGGGCGGCGGACCGGAGCTTCGGCCTGCAGGTGGCCGCGCTGGCCGGCCTGCCCAGGATCACGCTGCAGCAGGCACGCCGTCGGCTGGCCGAGCTGGAACAGCGTGGCAGGGAAACCCATGCATCGGACATGGCGCCGCAGGCGCTCGATGCGCCGCAACAGTTCGGCCTGTTCGCCGCGGCGCCTTCGGCCGCACAGGAAGCGCTGGCGGCGATCGATCCCGACGAACTGTCGCCCAAACAGGCGCTCGAAGCGCTGTACCGTATCAAGGCGCTGCTCTGATCCTGTAGGCGCGGGATGCCTGCGCATTCCTCCCACGCCCGCCCGACCATCGCGGCGGGGCACGACCGCGCACGCGCCTACAACACCCGCGTAACGCCTGCGGAGTATCGTGGGCGCGTGCCGGGGGGATGCCGACGGATGGCGCAACGCACCATTGAATGCCGCTATCGGACTCTTCGCAAAAAACGATTTTCCTTGATCGTCTGCACTGCCTAGTCTGGTCGCCATCCGCCCACGCCCTCGAGGACGTCAGCCGTGTGCACACCCGCCCTGCCGTCCTCCCTGCACCCTCCTCCCCCGCTCGCTGCGAAGCGCACGTCGCATCGCGCGTCGCTTTTTCCTTTCTGCACCGACGCATTCCCGCCCCCTCCTGAAACACCCCACTGCCCTAGGAAGCCCCGCCATGACCACTGAATCCAAGTGCCCGTTCCATCCGACTGCGGGTGGCGGTACCGGCAATCGCGACTGGTGGCCCAACCAGTTGCGCCTGGACCTGCTGAACCAGCACTCGTCGCGCTCCAACCCGCTCGACCCCGGCTTCGACTACGCCGAGGCGTTCAAGAAGGTCGACTACCACGCGCTGAAGAAGGACCTGCGCGACCTGATGACCGATTCGCAGGACTGGTGGCCGGCCGATTTCGGCCACTACGGCGGCCTTTTCGTCCGCATGGCCTGGCATAGCGCAGGCACCTACCGCATCGGCGACGGGCGCGGCGGCGGCGGCCGCGGACAGCAGCGCTTCGCGCCGCTCAACAGCTGGCCCGACAACGTCAGCCTGGACAAGGCGCGCCGCCTGCTGTGGCCGATCAAGCAGAAATACGGGCAGGCCATCTCGTGGGCCGACCTGATGATCCTGGCCGGCAACGTCGCGCTGGAAACGATGGGCTTCCGCACTTTCGGCTTCGGCGGTGGGCGTGAGGACACCTGGGAACCGGACCAGGACGTGTACTGGGGCCGCGAGACCACGTGGCTGGGCGGCGACATCCGCTATGCGCACGGCTCCGAGGGCGTGGAGAAGCCCGGCGACGAAGGTGTGCTGGTTGCGGACGACACGGCGGACGGCAACGTGCATTCGCGCCGGCTGGAGAATCCGCTGGCGGCCGTGCAGATGGGTCTGATCTACGTGAACCCGGAAGGCCCCGACGGCAATCCCGATCCCCTGCTCGCGGCGAAGGACATCCGCGACACCTTCGCCCGCATGGCGATGGACGACGAGGAAACCGTCGCCCTCATCGCCGGAGGCCATACCTTCGGCAAGACGCATGGTGCCGGCCCCGCCGACAACGTGGGGGCCGAACCGGAAGCGGGCGAACTGGAACAGCAGGGCCTGGGCTGGCACAACAGGTTCGGCAGCGGCAAGGGCGGCGACACCATCACCTCGGGCATCGAGGTCACCTGGACGCAGACGCCCACGCTGTGGAGCAACAAGTTCTTCGAGAACCTGTTCGGGTTCGAATGGGAGCTGGAGAAGTCGCCTGCCGGCGCCCACCAATGGGTCGCCAAGAACGCGCCGGAGGACGTGCCGCTCGCGCACGACCCCACCCGCAAGCAGCGCCCCAAGATGCTGACCACCGACCTGTCGCTGCGCTTCGATCCGATCTACGGGCCGATCTCCAAGCGCTTTCTGGAGAATCCGCAGGCGTTCGCCGATGCGTTCGCGCGGGCGTGGTTCAAGCTGACCCATCGCGACATGGGCCCGCGCGCGCGCTACCTGGGTCCGGAAGTGCCCAAGGAAGAACTGATCTGGCAGGACCCGCTGCCCAATGCCGACTACGCACCCATCGATGCGGCCGACATCGCTACGTTGAAGGGCAAGGTGGCGGCCTCGGGACTGTCCGTGTCCGAGCTGGTCGCCACGGCGTGGGCGTCGGCGTCGACGTTCCGCGGCGGCGACAAGCGCGGCGGTGCGAACGGCGCGCGTATCCGCCTGGCGCCGCAGAAGGACTGGGCGGTCAACCGACCCGATCAGCTGGCGAAGGTGCTGAAGGCACTCGAACGCATCCAGATGGAATTCAACCTGGAGGCCAGCGGCGGCAAGAAAGTGTCGCTGGCAGATCTCATCGTGCTGGCCGGCGGTGTGGGCGTGGAGCAGGCAGCGAAGGCGGGCGGCGTCGACGTCACGGTGCCGTTCCGTCCCGGCCGCACCGATGCACGCCAGGACCAGACCGATGTCGCGTCGTTCGCCGTGCTGGAGCCCTTCGCCGATGGGTTCCGCAATTACCTCAAGGGACGCTCGGTCGTGCCCGCCGAACACCTGCTGGTCGACAAGGCGCAATTGCTGACCCTCACGGCACCGGAAATGACGGTGCTGGTCGGCGGCCTGCGCGTACTGGGCGCCAATGCGGACGGCAGCGACACGGGCGTGCTCACCGACAGGCCCGGCATGCTGAGCAACGACTTCTTCGTCAACCTGCTCGACATGGGCACGGAGTGGAAGCCCACCGGCGACAACCGCTACGCGGGGCATGAGCGCAAGACGGGGGCGAAGAAGTGGACCGGGAGCCGGGTCGACCTGGTCTTCGGCTCGAACTCGGTGCTGCGCGCACTGGCCGAGGTCTATGCCAGCGCGGATGGCAGTGAGAAGTTCGTGAAGGACTTCGTGGCGGCCTGGACGAAGGTGATGGAACTGGACCGTTTCGACCTGCACTGATCTTCCACCGCAGGCCTTCGCGACGCCGCATGGCCGGATCCGGCATGCGGCGTTGTCGTGTCCGCCGGTCGGTCCACGGGAATTGTGAGTCGGTGGCCGGTCAGATTGGCGCTAGCATCATCCGCAACTCTCCATCCCCGTCCAGGAGGACGACCGCACGATGAGCAACGCATCCCTCGCCGAAGATCTCTTCGCCCAGTTGCAGGGCGCCCCGCTGCAGCAGGTCTCCCAGCAACTCGGCATCGGGCAGATGCAGGCCTCCAGCGCGGTGAGTGCCGCGCTTCCGCTGCTATTGGGCGCGCTGGGTCGCAACACGGCGCAGCCGCAAGGCGCGGAAGCCCTGTTCGGCGCCCTGCAGCGCAACCACGCCGGTCTCGACCTTGGCAGCGTGCTGGGCGCGGTGCTGGGCGGCGCTTCGTCGCCGCAGGCCAATGGCGCCGGCATCCTCGGCCACATCTTCGGGGGTCAGCAGAACCGGGCCGAACTGGGCCTGGGCCAGGCCACCGGCCTGGGGGGTGAGCGTGCGGGCCAGTTGCTGAAGATCCTAGCGCCCATCGTGCTGGCCTTCATCGCCCAGCGCATGAGCCAGGGCGGCGCGCAGAACAATCCGCTGGGACTGGCCGAAGTACTGGGCCAGGAGCAGCGCCAGGTGCAGCAGCAGGGCGGCCTGGGCGGCGGACTGCTCGGTGCGGTGCTCGACCAGGATGGCGACGGCCAGCTGGGCCTGGGGGACATCCTCAAGATCGGCAGCGGCATGTTCGGCGGCGGACGCTGAGCGGCCGGCATCATGCAAGACGAAGGGCGCCTCGGCGCCCTTCTTTTTACATCGCGTCGATGTCGCCCAGCGCGCGGATCAGGCGCCGCGCACGCTTGTCGGGTCTGGACTGTGGCGCCTGGTAGCCGGCGCGCTCGGCCCGCCGCTGCGCCAGGGCCGCTTCGCGCCGTGCACGCGAGGCTTCGGATTCGACATACAGCGCCTGCGCTGCGGGGGCAGGCCCACGCTGATCGCTGAGCCCGCGCACTTCGATCTCGTAGGTATCGTCACCGCGCGTGATCGCCAGGACATCGCCCACGCGCACGGCGCGCGAGGACTTGGCCCGTTGTCCGCCCACGTCGACTTTGCCGGTCACGATGGCCTGCTTGGCCAAGCTGCGGGTCTTGTAGAAGCGGGCGGCCCAGAGCCAGATGTCCAGCCTCAGGGTCGCCATGCCCTGCTCATCCGATCCCAAATTCATCACGTCCTCGCGCATCACTTTGATGCCTACCCTACCGGGTCTCCGCCAGTCCTGTGGCGATCCTGCGCGCCAGTTCGACGCTCTCTGGTGCCGCCAGCCCGCCCCAACGCTGGTCCGCGTCGCCCAGTGCCATGCCGGCCGCCACCAGATCGCCGCCGTCGAGCAGCCCCCGCACCTGCGCCAGGTCGGCGTGCACGCGATCGCTCAGCCCTCTCCTGCATGCTTCCAGAGCGGCGTGGTCGGGCGGCGGCAAGGGCGCATCCAACCATGCCAGCACCTTCTGGAAGGCCCGCCCGTCCGGCGTGGCGTGGCCGCGCGATCCCATCGAGTGGCGATACACCTGTTGCACGCAGAATTCCTGCATGGAGCGCTGACTGGCCGCGTCCGCACGACGATTGGGCAGGTCGTGCGCGCCGGTAACGTAGGCCAGACGCACCGTCGTCTGGAACAGTCGCATCAGATCGGCAGGCGGCGCGGTCAAACGCGTGCTCCCGATGGCGTCGCTCCCCGCATTCAGAAGCGCACCACGGAACACGTCCGGATAGGCCAGCGCGACCCTCAACGCCGTCCGCGAACCTCCCGAGAACCCGCCGACGAACACGCGCTCGGGGTCCACCGGATACCGCGCGGCGATGCCGTGCGCCGCATGCAGCGCCAACGGCATGCGGCGATCGAACACGATCGCTTCGTTTCCCGCTTCGCGGGGCGACACATAGATCATGCCGTGCGCTTCGAGGGTCGGCATCCAGTCCATGGGCGCACGGTACGCGTCCTGGGGCGGAATCCAGACGAGCAGTGCATAGCCGCGCGGGGGCGGCGGTTTCCGCGGGACGAAGACGTCGAAGCGGGCCTGCGCGATATCCACCGTCTGCTCGGCCAGTTGGCGCCCTGAGCCGGACACATACCGCTGCATGCGATCGAAGGTGGTGGGCGTCTGCGTGCGGCGTGCGATCTCACGGGCGCCCGCGAGCGGAGAAGGCGCATCCAGGCGAACGTCGTCCTGACGCCCCTGGCCGGCGACCAGGACAGCCGGCCATGCCAGGGCAGCCATCATGCAGATCGCAATCGCGCACCGCCTCATCCGCGTGCACCGGGGCTCATCGTGCAGGAGGGGACATTAAAGCAAAAAGCCCCGGCACAGGCCGGGGCTTCGTTGCGTATCCGGTAACGGACGCGCGTTTAGTCAGCAGCGGCGGCAGCGGCCTGGCGGGCGGCCTTGGCGGCGGCGTTGGCGGCCAGGTCTTCCTTGATGCGGGCAGCCTTGCCTTCCAGGTCGCGCAGGTAGTACAGCTTGCCAGCGCGGACCTTGCCGCGGCGCTTCACTTCGACCGAGTCGATCGAGGCGCTGTGGGTCTGGAACACGCGCTCGACGCCGTAGCCATGCGAGATCTTGCGCACGGTGAAAGCGGAGTTCAGGCCGGCGTTCTTCTTGGCGATGACGACGCCTTCGTACGCCTGCACGCGCTCGCGGTTGCCTTCCTTGACCTTCACGTTGACGACGACCGTGTCACCGGGGCCGAACGCGGGCAGCTCGCGCGTGATCTGGGAGGCTTCGAATTCCTGGAGGAGCTTGCTCATGTTGGCACCAATGCTTGTATGCGTGATCGTGTCTTGCGACAGCGGAAACTGATGCAGTCGCCGGATTGCGCTGCACGATATTCTTATGGGATCCGGGGGCGTGAACCGCCCGAGGGTCGCGCATTCTACCGGATTTCCCGGCCGGGTGGCTACCCTGCCCCGTCCCGGCCCGCCAGAGCGGCTCTGAACGCCTCCAGCAGCAGCCGGTCGGCCTTGGACAGGCCGGCCTCGTCCAGCAGGTCCGGGCGACGGAGCCAGGTCCGGCCCAGCGCCTGCTGGCGGCGCCAGCGCGCGATGGCCGCATGGTCGCCGGAGCGCAGGACGGCCGGCACGTCGCCCAGCGGATGGCTCGAAGGCTGGGTGTAGTGCGGGCAGTCCAGCAGGCCGTCCCCCTCGAAACTGTCCTGGATGGCCGACTCCGCATCGTTCAGAGCACCTTCCTGCAGGCGCCCGACCGCGTCGATGACCACGGCCGCCGCCAGTTCGCCGCCGGACAGCACGTAGTCCCCAATCGACAATTCCTCGTCGACTTCGGCTTCAAGGAAGCGCTCGTCCACGCCCTCGTAGCGACCGCACAGCAGGATCATGCGCGGCAGCGCCGCCAGTTCGCGTGCTTTCTTCTGGGTGAGCGGCGCGCCCTGCGGGCTCATGTAGATCACCGGCGCCGGGACCGGATCCGCCGCCCGGACCGCTTCGAGACACGCCCGCAGGGGCTCGAGCAGCATCACCATGCCCGGGCCGCCACCGAACGGGCGGTCATCCACCCGGCGGTAGCCGCCGGCGGCGTAATCGCGCGGATTCCAGCCATGCAGCGACAGCAGTCCGCGCTCCTGTGCACGTCCCACCACGCCCACGGCTGCCGCCTGGGCGATGAAGTCGGGGAACAGGGTCATGACGTCGATGCGCATGGGGCGAGGAGTAAGTGGAGAGAAGTGAGGAACGAGGGAGAGCGGCTGCGCTTCGAATGGCAAGGCGCCGGAGTAAGGCAGGGCCGGCACCGACTGCAGTGCCCACTCACTTCTCCACTCACTCCTAGAATTCGGGGTCCCAGTCCACGGTGACCACACCGGCCTCGAAATCCACCGAGCGGATGTAGTCGGGATCGACGAACGGGATCAGGCGCTCGCGGTCGCCACGCGCCACCAGCACGTCGTTGGCACCGGTCGAGAACAGGTGCGAGACGGTGCCGAGGTCGGTGCCGTCCACATTGACCACGCGCAGGCCTTCCAGATCGACCCAGTAGAATTCGCCGGCGCTCGGCGGCGGCAGCGCGGAGCGCGGGACGAAGATCTCCTGCCCGCGCATCGCTTCCACCTGGTCGCGATCCTCCACCCCCGGCAACGTCGCCACCAGGTGCTTGCCGGACGCCTTGCCACGCGCGCCACTGAGCTCGCGCTCGACGCCGGCGGCATCGCGCAGCGTCCACGGCTGGTAGCGGAAGATGGCCTCGCGCGGCTCGGTCCAGGATTCGATCTTGATCTGGCCGCGCACACCAAAAGCGCCCAGTAGCCTTCCCAGCAGAATCATCTTCTGCGGAGTCGGTGGGCGCTCGGTGTTCATGCGGACGGAAGGCCGCGCGGCGTGCGCGGCCGGGTCGCTCAGGCCGCCGAAGCGGACTTGGCGACTTCCTTGTACAGGTTGCGGACCTTTTCGGTCAGCTGCGCGCCGTTGCCGACCCAATGGTCGACGCGGGCCACGTCGAGTTCGACGCGCTTTTCGTTGCCGGCGGCGACCGGGTTGTAGTATCCCACGCGCTCGATGTTGCGGCCGTCACGCGCGCTGCGCGAGTCGGTGACGATGATGTGGTAGAAGGGGCGCTTCTTCGCGCCGCCGCGGGTGAGACGGATCTTGACCATGGTGTTTTCCAGTGCTGCCCAGTCGCCAGAATGGCGAGGTAAGCCCGCTATTCTAAGCCATTGAATCGCTCAGGAAAACCCACCCGGGCTCTCCCGTCACCGTGGTCAGGCCAGCGGCTCCCACGACACCGCCTCAAACACCCCCGCCAGCCGCGCCATCAGGGCCGTATCAACGCCCCATGCGACGTCATCGACGCCCACCACCGGCTGTAACCCACTGGCGTTGCAGGCAAAAGCAGCCCGGAACCGCCCCAGATCATGCCGAAGGACCGGCGTCGACCGCTGGGGCACGCCGGCCCGGGTCAAGGCAGCCTGCAGCAAGCATTCGGCCGTCCCCCGCAGCGCCGGCCCCTCTGGCCAGGTGATGGCGTCGCCGTCCCACAGGCCCAGATTCCAGATCGAACCCTCCACCACCTGCCCCGTCGGATCGACGAACAGCGCATCATCGAACCCGTCCGCCAACGCCTGCCGTCGATAGTGGAACAGCGGGAACGTGCCCACATGCTTGAACTGCGGCAGCGGGCGCACGAACGGGTACGTCTTCACCCGCAGCGCCGGCTTCTCCGCCGAGGAGGGCGGCGACAGCGTGATCAGGACATCCGGCGCCACGGCACGCGCCGGATCGCGGTAGTCGAACTGCGTGGAGAACACGGTGACGCGCACGGACGCATCGCGCAGGCCGGCCGATGCCAGCGCATGCGCCGCCTGCTGCAGGGCCGACGCGCCATCGAGCGAGGTGCCGAACAGCCCCTGCGTCGCGTCTTCCAGTCGTTTGACGTGCAACTCGCGCCCCTGCACGGCGCCGTTGCGCACCTGCATCGAGGTGAAGTGGCCGTAGTTGGACAGTGCCAGCGCGCGCAGCGCGTCCGCGGGGGCGGGTTTACCGTTGAGGAAGGCGGGGGTCATGCGGCCGGATCTCCGCTTCAATCAAATGTGGGAGCGACGAGAGTCGCGATGAACGGAGGCAAGATCGCGACTTACGTCGCTCCCACAACAAGCGAAAGCATCAGCGGAACGGCATGCCGCCGCGGCCGCCCATCATGCCCTTCATGTTGCGCATCAGGCCCTTCATGCCGCCGCCGGCCAGCTTGCCCATCATCTTTTCCATCTGCTGGTACTGCTTCATCAGCTTGTTGACGTCGGCCGGGGTCAGGCCCGCGCCCTTGGCGATGCGGGCGCGGCGCGAACCGTTCAGCAGCGCCGGATTGCGACGCTCCTTCTTCGTCATCGAATTGATGATGGCGATCATGCGCGGCACTTCCTTGCCCTGCTGCACCTGCTGCTTCACGTGCTCGGGGATCTGGCCCATGCCCGGCAGCTTGTCCATCAGGCCGCCGATGCCGCCCATGTTCTGCATCTGCTCCAACTGGTCGCGCATGTCGTTGAGGTCGAACTTCTTGCCCTTGATGACCTTGGCCGCCAGCTTCTCGGCCTTCTCGCGGTCGACGTTCTGCTCGACCTGCTCAACCAGCGACAGCACGTCGCCCATGTCGAGAATGCGGTTGGCCACGCGCTCGGGGTGGAACACGTCCAGCCCGTCGGGCTTCTCGCCCACGCCGATGAACTTGATCGGCTTGCCGGTGATGTAGCGCACCGACAGCGCCGCGCCGCCGCGCGCATCGCCGTCGGTCTTGGTCAGCACCACACCGGTCAGCGGCAGCGCCTCGCTGAACGCCTTGGCGGTGTTGGCCGCGTCCTGGCCGGTCATCGCATCGACGACGAACAGCGTCTCCACCGGCTTGACCGCCGCGTGCAGCGCCTTGATCTCGGCCATCATGGCCTCGTCGATCGCCAGGCGGCCGGCGGTATCGACCAGCAGCACGTCGACGAAGGACTTGCGCGCGTCGTCGATGGCGGCGCGGACGATGTCCTCCGGCTTCTGCCCGGCGTCGGACGGGAAGAACAGCACGTCCACCTGCTGGGCCAGCGTCTTCAACTGCTCGATCGCGGCCGGGCGGTAGACGTCGGCGCTGACGACCATCACCTTCTTCTTGCGCTTCTCGCGCAGGTGCTTGGCCAGCTTGCCGACGGTGGTGGTCTTGCCGGCACCCTGCAGGCCGGCCATCAGGATGACGGCGGGCGCGGGCACGTTGAGGTTCAGGTCACTGGCCTGCGAGCCCATCACCGCGGTCAGCTCGTCGCGGACCACCTTGATCAGCGCCTGGCCCGGGGTGAGCGACTTCAGCACTTCCTGGCCAACGGCGCGCACCTTGATGCGCTCGATCAGCGCCTGCACCACCGGCAGGGCCACGTCGGCCTCCAGCAGGGCGATGCGGACCTCGCGGGTGGCCTCGCGGATGTTCTCCTCGCTCAGGCGGCCACGGCCGCGCAAGCGCTCGATGGTGCCGGAGAGGCGCTGGGTCAGGGATTCGAACATGGAAGCAGGCATGCCAGGGGAAAACGGACGGCGATTATAGCGGCCCCGGCCCGGCCGCCCTGCGTCATGAGATCCGCATGCGCCTGCGCCGGTGCCGTCTGCTGTGCGACACTTCCCTGATGACAGTCATTCTCATCGCGGTTGTCCTTTACCTGCTCGCCGCCGGCCTGCTGGTCCGGTCCGTCGCCGGCGATGCAGGCGAGCCCTCACGTCCCTGGCTGTGGCCAGCACTGGGCGCCGTGACGCTGCACGCGGCCTACCACCTGCTGGTGGCCTGGCGCACGCCGGGGGGGCCGGACATGCACTTCTTCGCGGCCCTTTCACTGGTGTCGCTGGGCATGGCGGCGATGACGCTGCTGGTGGCCATCCAGGGCCGGATGGCGGCGCTGGGAGTGGTGGCCTTCCCGCTCGCGGCCGCGCTGCTGGCCGCCTACCACCTGTATGGCCACCAGGCCTCCAGCGGGCTGGACTGGCGCCTGCAGCTGCATGCCTGGCTGGCGCTCCTGGCCTATGCGGCGCTGGCCATCGCCGCGCTGCTGGCGGTGATGCTGTGGGCGCAGGAACGCGCCTTGCGCCGGCGCGAATTCCACCTCTGGCTGCGCGCCCTGCCCCCGTTGACGGAGTTGGAAGACCTGCTGTTCCGCACGATCACGGTGGGCTTCATTCTGCTGACCGCCACGCTGCTGACCGGCGTGCTGTTCGTCGAGAACTTCCTGGTCCAGAAGCTCACCCACAAGACGGTACTCAGCGTGCTCTCGTGGCTGGTCTTCGGCGGCCTGCTGATGGGCCGCTGGCGCTACGGCTGGCGCGGCGCCAAGGCGGTGCACTGGACCCTGACCGCGATGGCGCTGCTGCTGCTGGCGTTCTTCGGCAGCAAGTTCGTGTACGAGATGGTGTTGAGGCGGGGTTGAGTACGCGTCTGGGCGACCGGATCCTGAAGGTCGATCACGCGGGCGAACACGGCGCCGTCAACATCTACCGCGCGCAGATCCTGGTGGCACACTGGACGGCACCGCACATGACACCGGTACTCCGGTACTTCCTGGAGCACGAGCTTGGCCACCGCGCGCTGTTCTGGGGCCAGCTCCAGGCGCGAGGTGTCCGCCGCTGCCACAGCTATGTGTTGTGCGGGGTGGGAGGCTGGACGCTGGGGCTGGTGACCGGCCTGCTGGGCGCGTCAGCCATCGCGGCGACCACGTATGCCGTTGAAAGCGTGGTGTTGCAGCACCTTCTGGAACAACGGCGGCAGCTGGAGACCGCCGACCCGGACGCTTTCGACACCGTGTCGCGCATCATCGCGGAAGAACAGGAGCACCACGATCACGGCCGCGACGCAATGCAGGCGGGCGCCTTCTGGCCGCCGATCCTGACACCGGTCGTGCGCGCGTCGACCGAGGCGGTGATCTGGCTGGGCATGCGCCTCTGATGCTCGTCGCGACCTGCTCCTTGTAGGAGCGACGTCAGTCGCGACCGCACGGCTGACGCGTGCACCGACTTTCCAAGGACAAATCGATCTCGCGGTCGCGACTCACGTCGCTCCTACAAAAGCCGCATGAGCCCTACTCCGCCGCCGCTTCCAGCGCCTGCGACAGCCGCTCCACCGCCACGACTTCCAGGCCCTTGAACGTGCCCGACTTCGGCGCGTTGCCCTTGGGCACGATGGCGCGCTTGAAACCATGCGTGGCCGCTTCGCGCAGGCGTTCCTCGCCGTTGGGCACGGGGCGGATCTCGCCCGAGAGGCCCACTTCGCCGAAGGCCACGGTCTTCTCGGCCAGCGGGCGATCGCGCAGCGAGGACAGCACCGCCAGCAGCACCGGCAGGTCGGCCGCGGTTTCCTGCACGCGGATGCCGCCGACAACATTCACGAACACGTCCTGGTCGCCCACCACCACGCCGCCGTGCCGGTGCAGCACGGCCAGCAGCATGGCCAGCCGGTTCTGTTCCAGGCCCACCGCCACGCGGCGCGGGTTGGAGAGTGGTGAGCTGTCCACCAGCGCCTGTACTTCCACTAGCAGCGGACGCGTGCCTTCGCGGGTGACCATCACGCAGCTGCCGGGCTGCTGGGCGCTGCCGGACAGGAAGATCGCCGACGGGTTGGGCACTTCCTTCAGACCCTTCTCACCCATCGCGAACACGCCCAGTTCGTTGACCGCGCCGAAGCGGTTCTTGAACGCACGCAACACGCGGAAGCGGCTGCCGCTCTCGCCTTCGAAATACAGCACGGCATCGACCATGTGCTCGAGCACGCGCGGGCCGGCGATACCGCCTTCCTTGGTCACGTGGCCCACCAAGAACACGGCCGTGCCGGTCTCCTTGGCGTAGCGCACCAGCCGGGCCGCGCTCTCGCGCACCTGGCTGACGGAGCCGGGCGCGGCGGTCAGCGATTCGGTCCACAGGGTCTGCACGGAGTCGGCGACGATCAGCTTCGGCCGCGCCACCGAGGCATGCTGCAGGATGGTCTCGATGCCGGTCTCGGCCAGCGCCTGCAGGTTGTCCAGCGGCAGGTCCAGGCGCACGGCGCGGCCGGCGACCTGGGCCAGCGATTCCTCGCCGGTGACGTACAGCGCCGGCAGGCTGGCCGACATCCGGGCCAGGGCCTGCAGCAGCAGGGTGGACTTGCCGATGCCGGGGTCGCCGCCCACTAGCACCACGGCCCCTTCCACCAGGCCGCCACCCAGCACGCGGTCGAACTCGCCGATGCCGGTGGTCACCCGGGCCTCTTCGCTGTGGCGCACGTCCTTCAGGGCGGTGATCCTGGGTGCCTCGGCCTTGCCGGCCCAGCCGGAGCGGCGGGCGGCGGCCGGGGCGCCGGCAGAGGTCTCCAGGACGATCTCGCTGAGGGAGTTCCAGGCGCCGCAGTCGGCGCACTGGCCCTGCCATTTGCTGTGGTCGGCCCCGCACTCGGTGCAGACGTAGGCGGTACGGGACTTGGCGGAGGTCTTGGCCACGGGAAACCTGTCGGGACGGCGAGCGGCTACTGTATCGGGCCGCCGTCTCCGGGGGCGAGACCCGGAAAAAACAAAGCCCCGCCGAAGCGGGGCCTTGTCACAACTGGTGCCGGAAATAGGAATCGAACCTACGACCTACGCATTACGAATGCGCCGCTCTACCAACTGAGCTATTCCGGCGGAGCCGCGAATTTTAGGGGTTGGGGTGGGGGCGGGTCAATGCGGGGTGTTGGGGATGGGGTGGTAAGCCTTTGGGAAGCCGGAATAGTCGCCAGCCGGCATCGGGAAGCTGTTCCTTGCCAGTGCTCGGCGAGGTGTACGCCGGCTCTTGATGGACCCAATCGGGCGCGCAATCCAGACACACATTTCGCTTGTCACTTGGCGTGATGGCCCATTCGCGGTGGTCTGGATCGTAGCGAAGGCATGCACTGCCGTTGGGCGTCTGCTTGAAATCGACTTCCAAGACCTGCGCTTGCCCCTCTCTCCTTCGAAGCTTGGCCTGATGGCGCGTGTCGATGTCGACGAACACCGCGAGGTGTGATGTCGCGTCGAGTGGCACCAGCTCCTTGTCATCCACCTGCAGCGTAACGTCGCCTTGCCGGGTATCCGCTGGCAGCTATTGGCCGGATAGACAGACCATGCCGTCTTTCTCAGTGGGGTTCTACCCCGCTAGCACGAACGTCTTTGGCTTGGTGCTGCCACGTCTCACGTGGCCGGCTTGAGGCTGGGATCGGCCAGACTGGACGGGCCTCCCATCGAGCCCTCGCGCGCGTCGTGCGGAGGGCGTGGAGTAAGGCATGATAGCCATGGGGCATGGCACCACCCTTGGTCCATGGTCGGCGTGCTGCCGACGCACACTAAACAGCCCGACATCGTCGGCAAGGAGACTCAACCATGGACCAGGTTCCGCGAACTGATCCGACGCGCGCAACGCGTCGCCGTGCCGTGCTGGGAGCTTGGCTGGCCTGCATGGCTTGCCTGGCGGGGTACTCCGTACATGCACAGACCATCACCACGATCGCCGGTGGCGGCAACCCGGGCTCCGGCAATGGCGACGGCGGGCCTGCCACCCAGGCACGGCTCGAAGAGCCCGTCGATGTGGCTATCGATCCCTCGGGCAACGTGTTCATCGCTGAACGCTATGGCTTCAAGGTGCGCAGGATCGGTGCCAACGGCATCATCACCACCGTGGCCGGCAACGGGCAACAGATGTACGACGGCGACGGCAAGCCAGCGACGACGGCGGCGATCGACGTGCGCGGAATCGCGGTTGATGCGAGCGGCAATCTCTTCATCGCAGACGGTGCGAATGGCAGGATCCGCAAGGTGTCGCCCAACGGCACCATCAGTACCCTCGTCGCAAGCGGCCTGTCGTTCCCCACACGCCTCGCCGTCAGCCCCTCAGGACAGGTCCATGTGCTGGATCAGTCACGGATCTGGAAGGTGGGTCCGTCGGGCAATCTTGTCCTGGTCGCAGGCAACGGCGAGTACGGAACGTCCGGCGATGGCGGGCCTGCCACGGCGGCGCGTCTGGCCAGCACGAACGCACTGACCTTCGACCGGAGTGGACGGCTCTACCTGGCCGACAACAACGATCGGATCCGGCGCATTGCGCTCGATGGAACGATCTCGACGATTGCCGGCAGTGGGCCGTTCCGTGTAGACCCCGTGGCGCGCAACTCGCGCCTCCACATGCCCACCGGCGTCACGATAGATTCGCGCGGCAATACCTATGTTGCCCTGCGCGGCAACGTGGTGCGCACCATCAATCTCGACGGCATCATCGGAGATGCCGTGGCCACGTCGATCGACGGTGGCGGCCAAGTGATCGGAGCACCTTTCGGCTTCAGGGGCGACGGCGGTCCGGCGCTCGATGCATGGCTCTACGAACCGGAGGGGCTGGCCGTCGATGGCCAGGACAATCTGTACATCGCGGACACCCGCAATCACCGCATCCGCAAGGTGACGCCCGTCCCAACGCCGCGTACGCCTGCCGGCGTGAATGCGTTTTCCCCACAGAAGATCTACGGCGTGGGCAGCTATGTCCGGCACGTGGCCGTGGGTGATATCACGGGCGATGGCCGGAAAGATGCGCTGCTCACGACATCGAGCTGGTCGGGGTCCTACGCAGAGCCTGCAAAGGACTTCCGCGTCTGGCTTTTCGTGCAGAAGCCGGACGGGACGCTGGCCTCACCCGTGGGTTACCCCTTCTCCGGAGATGTTCTCGGGGGACGTACAGGCAGCGGCCTGGCCACGGGTGATTTCAACGGCGACGGTTTCGACGACGTAGTGGTCGGCACCCTCAACGGCATCACCATCTTCCTCGGCTCGCCGTCCGGCCTGGGGCCTGGGCTCAACTACCCCTCGCAGACTGCTGGAGCGCAGGCGGTCCTCAGCCTTGCGCTGTTGGATGTGGACAGGGATGGCCGGCTCGATGTCGTAACCCTGAGTGGCGGCAGGAGCGAGGGCGGCACCAGCCCCAGCGATCAGGTGGGCTTGCTGACTTACTACGGCAATGGAACGGGCGGCTTTCCTCGACAGAGTTTTCGCCCACGGCCGTCGAACGTGAACTGGGGCAGTCTGCGCGCAACCGACGTCAACAACGATGGATTTCTGGATCTCACCAGTTCTTGGCGCGACATCATCGACGGTTACTATCGCGGCGGCTTCGAAGTGACGCTGCACGACGCAGCCACCAGCCTAGGTGCCGTGCGACGCTGGCACCCCCTCCAGCCCTTGTCCTGGGGGCCAGGTTACGCACTGGGCGACTTCGATGGCGATGGCAGAAAGGACGCTATCGTTTCTTACTCGCAGAACACGCCGTCAGCGAAGTATGCGCAGTTCAAGCAGCAGCCAGACGGCAACTTCATTGAAAAGGCATCTTGGCCAGCATTCGATGTTCCGGACGAACTGATCAGCGCCGACATGAACAATGACGGCCGTGATGACCTGCTGGTGATCCATGGCGGCTGGAGCTCCATCGGCTACATGCAACAGCTGCCTACGGGTGGTTTGGATGTCGAGATCAAGTATGAAGTGGAGCAATCCTCCAATCCCAACATGCCGGCACTGTCAGTGGGTGACCTCAATGGTGATGGCTGCCTGGATGTGGCGATGGCAGACAGGAATTACGGTCTGGTGGTGTTGGAAGGGCGCAACTGCTTCGTCCGCGCGAACGGGTCGCAACCGCTGGTGCCCGGTGGTTGGGGGGCGCTGGCGATCAACGGCGCGATCACCCAGGGCCAGACCGGCCAGGCAAGCGTCGGGATCGCACCGCCTGCCCGCTCCGGCGAGCCGACGGGCGTCGCCAACGGTCGCAACATGACCCCGCGTGGCGATACCGATCGCGCCCAAAGCGCACGCAGGCTCTTCGCGATCCTGGCGCTGCTGGGACTGCTCGGATTGCTGGGAGGCGCGTGGTTCGCGTACCCGCGCAGAGCGTGGCTGGGCCGCTGAGGGAGGCGTTGCGCCTTTGCCTCAGCCGACCAGCTGCAGCCGCAATTCCTTCGGCAGCGCGAACACCATGTTTTCCGGCTCACCGTCCAGTTCGCTGACGCCGGCGGCGCCGAGGTCGCGCAGGCGCTGGATGACGCCGTCGATCAGTACATCCGGTGCCGACGCGCCGGCGGTCACGCCGATGCGTTGCTTGCCTTCGATCCAGCGCGGATCGATCTCGTGCGCGCCATCGATCAGGTACGACTCCACGCCATCGCGCTCGGCCAGCTCGCGCAGGCGGTTGGAGTTGGAGCTGTTCGGCGAACCGACCACCAGCACCAGGTCGCACTGCCTGGCCAGATCGCGCACGGCGTCCTGGCGGTTCTGCGTGGCGTAGCAGATGTCGTCGTTCTTCGGCCCCTGGATGGCGGGGAAGCGCGCCTGCAGCGCCTGGATGATACCCACGGTATCGTCGACCGACAGCGTGGTCTGGGTGGTGTAGAACAGATTGTCGGGTTGGCTGACCTCCAGCGCGGCGACGCCTTCGATGTCTTCCACCAGATAGATGTGCCCCTCCCCGCCCTCGCGGCTCCACTGCCCCATCGTGCCCTCCACCTCCGGATGGCCGGCATGACCGATCAGCACCACGTCGCGACCGGCGCGGCAGTGGCGGGCCACTTCGAAATGGACCTTGGTGACCAGCGGGCAGGTGGCGTCGAACACCTTCAGCCCGCGGCGGTCGGCCTCGTTGCGGACGGCCTTGGACACGCCATGCGCACTGAAGATGACGGTGGCGCCATCGGGCACCTCGTCCAGCTCTTCCACGAAGATCGCCCCGCGCTGCTTCAGGTCATCGACGACGAAGCGGTTGTGGACCACTTCATGGCGCACGTAGATCGGTGCGCCCAGTGTTTCGATGGCGCGCTTGACGATCTCGATGGCGCGGTCGACGCCGGCGCAGAAACCACGGGGATTGGCGAGCAGGACGTCCATAGAATCCGATAGTACCGAAGGCAGGAAAATGAAACGCTAAACGTGTTGCCGGTGCCGATTCCGCAGGGCACCTAAGCCCCTCTCCCGCCCGCGGGATAGGGGAACGGGATGAGGGCAGACCGCCGCGATGCGCCCCGTAGGGTGGGCCCCTGGCCCACCGTAGGGGTACGTCATCGAGCGGCGGGCCAAGGCCCGCCCTATGCGGCTTTTTTCTTGCCGTCGAACAACCCGAACAGCGCAATCCCGATCGCCCCGCCGACAACGGCGCAATCGGCGATGTTGAACGCTGGCCAGTAGTGATCGCGCCAGTGCCACTGGATGAAGTCGATCACGTGCCCATGGATCTGGCGGTCGATCACGTTGCCCAGCGCGCCACCGATCACCAGTGCGTACGGCAGCGCCTGGCGCCAGTCGCCGCGGCGCGTGCGCGACAGCCAGTAGCCCAGCAGGCCGCTGATGCCCACCGCCAGCACCGTGAAGAACCACAGCTGCCAGCCGCCGGCATCGGCCAGGAAACTGAACGCCGCGCCAGTGTTGTAGGTGCGGTACCAGTTCCAGAAGCCGTCGATCACCGGGATGGCGGTGTATTCCGGCAGCGACGCCAGCACCCAGGCCTTGGACCATTGGTCCAGCGCGATCACGATGACCGACAGCAGCAGCCAGATGAGGGCGTTGGGCTTGGGAGCGGCGGCCATCAGAACCACTCCCGGGTTTCGCCGGCGCCGTCGATGTTGCTGACGCACCGCCCGCACAGTTCCGGATGTTCGGCATGCGCACCGACGTCGGCGCGGTGATGCCAGCAGCGCACGCACTTGCTTTTCGTGGTTGGCGTGGCGAGCACGAAGACCTCGTCGGCGCTGACTTCGGAGACGGCGACGTCGCCGCTGATGAAGAAGAAGCGCAGCTCATCGGCCAGCGGCTGCCACTTCGCCGCCGTGGCGGCATTCACCGACACGGCGATCTCGGCTTCCAGCGCGGCGCCGATCAGACCGTTGGCACGCATCGGCTCCAGCACCTTGGCGACCTGCTCGCGCAGGGCCAGCAGCTGGTCGAAGTCGGCGGCGTTCAACGCGGCGTCGGTCGGCAGCGGCGCCAGGCCGTCGTACCAGGTGGCGAACAGCACGTTGCCGGTGCGCTCACCGGGCAAGTAGCCCCACATCTCGTCGGCGGTGAAGCTGAGCACCGGCGCGATCCAGCGCACGAAGGCCTCGGCGATGCGGTACATCGCGCTCTGCGCGCTGCGGCGACCGCGTGAATCCTCGCGCATGGTGTACAGGCGGTCCTTGGTGACGTCCAGGTACAGTGAACCGAGGTCGACGCTGCAGAAGTTCAGCAACGCCTGCACGATTTCGGCGAAGTCGTAACGGTCGTAGGCGGCCTTGATCTTCTCCTGCACTTCGAACGCGCGGTGCACGATCCAGCGGTCCAGCGCGACCATGTCGGCCTGCGCCACCAAGTCGCGGGCGGGATCGAAGCCGTTGAGGTTGCTGAGCAGGAAGCGCGCGGTATTGCGCAGGCGACGGTAGGCGTCGGCGTTGCGCTTCAGGATCTCCTGCGACAGCGACATCTCGTTGCTGTAGTCGGCGCTGGCGATCCACAGGCGCAGGATGTCCGCGCCGAGGGTCTTCATGATGTCCTGCGGCTCGATGCCGTTGCCCAGCGACTTGGACATCTTGCGGCCGTGCTCGTCCACGGTGAAGCCGTGGGTGAGGCACTGCTTGTACGGCGCCTGCCTGTCGATCGCCACGCCGGTCAGCAGCGAGGACTGGAACCAGCCGCGATGCTGGTCCGAGCCTTCCAGGTAGAGGTCGGCCGGCTTGCCGAGGCCACGCTCCAGCAGCACGCCTTCGTGGGTCACGCCGGAGTCGAACCAGACATCGAGGATGTCGGTGATCTTGTCGTAGTCCTTCGCCTCGTCGCCCAGCAGTTCGGCGGCGTCCAGCGTGTACCAGACATCGACGCCGCCCTGCTCCACGCGGTCGGCGACCGCGCGCATCAGCTCGACGCTGCCCGGATGCGGCTCGCCGGTTTCGCGGTGCACGAACAGCGCGATCGGCACGCCCCAGGTGCGCTGGCGCGAGATCGTCCAGTCCGGACGGCCATCGACCATACCGGCGATGCGGGCTTCGCCCCACTGCGGGAACCAGCCGACCTGCTTGATCGCTTCCAGCGCATCGGCGCGCAGGTGGGCCTGCTCCATCGAGATGAACCACTGCGGCGTGGCCCGGAACGCGATCGGCGTCTTGTGGCGCCAGCAGTGCGGGTAGCTGTGCTCCATCTTGCTGAAGGCGAGCAGCACGCCGCTCTGCTTCAGCACGTCGACGATGACGTCGTTGGCCTTCCAGATATGCAGTCCGGCCAGCTCCACGCCATGCGCGGCCGGCGTGGACGGCAGGTAGACGCCGCGGCCATCGACCGGGTTGAGCTGCGCAGCGGTGTACTTGTCCAGCAGGCCGTACTGCTTGCTGACCACGTAGTCTTCCTGGCCATGGCCGGGTGCGGTATGCACGGCGCCGGTACCGTCTTCGGCCGACACGTGATCGCCCAGCAGCACGGGAATGTCGCGCGTGTCGTAGAACGGGTGCGCGAACAGCAGGCCTTCCAGCGCGCTGCCCTTCACACGCGCGTGCACGACCACGTCGGTAACGCCGTAACGCTGCAGCGCGCGCGTCGCGAGCGCATCGGCAAGCACCAGCCAGCGGCGCTTGCCGTCGTGCGCGGGGCCTTCGACCAGGGCGTATTCCAGCTCGCCGCCGATGGAGATCGCCAGCGACGCCGGCAGCGTCCACGGCGTGGTGGTCCAGATCGGCAAAGCGACCTCGACATCGGCCGACACCGCGGTGCCGAATGCTTTCGCGACCGCCTGCGCATCGCGCGCGGCGTAGGCGACATCGACGGCGGGCGAGACCTTGTCGGCGTATTCGATCTCGGCCTCGGCCAGCGCCGAGCCGCAGTCGAAGCACCAATGCACCGGCTTCACGCCGCGGGTCAGGTGGCCGTTGGCGACGATCTTGGCCAGCGCACGGATCTCGTTCGCTTCGAAGCGGAAATCGAGCGTCTTGTACGGGTTGTCCCAGTCGCCGATCACGCCCAGGCGCTTGAAGTCCTTGCGCTGGAGGTCGATCTGCGATTCGGCGTATTCGCGGCACTTCTGCCGGAACTCGACCGCATCCAGCTTCACGCCGACCTTGCCGAACTTCTTCTCGATGGCGATCTCGATCGGCAGGCCGTGGCAGTCCCAGCCGGGGATGTAGGGCGCATCGAAGCCAGCCAGGTATTTCGACTTGACGATGATGTCCTTCAGGATCTTGTTGACCGCATGGCCCAGGTGGATCGCGCCGTTCGCATACGGCGGGCCGTCGTGCAGCACGAACAGCGGGCGGCCCTTGGCGTTCTCGCGCAGCTGCGCGTACAGGCCCTGGCTTTCCCAGCGGGCCAGGGTGTCGGGCTCGCGCTTGGGCAGGTCGCCGCGCATCGGGAAATCCGTGGCGGGCAGATGAAGGGTCGCTTTGTAGTCCTGGCTCACGCCGTCGCTCGTCGTTGATGTTCGGAAAGGATCTCGCGCGCGTCATCCGCATCGCGATGCATCTGCTCGGTGAGGCTGGGCAGATCGGGGAATTTCAGCTCGTCGCGCAGCCTGGCGACGAACTCGACTTCGATATGGCGCCCGTACAGGTCGCCGGTGAAGTCGAACAGGTGCGCTTCCAGCAGCGGCTCAACGCCGTCCACGGTGGGACGGGTGCCGAAACTGGAGACCGACGGCCACGGTGCACCACCCACGCCATGCACCCAGGTGGCATAGATGCCGGACAGGGCGGGCGTCTTCGGGAAGCGCAGGTTGGCAGTAGGGAAACCGAGCGTGCGGCCGAGCTGCTTGCCGCGGACGACGCGGCCACCGATGGCATAGGGCCGTCCCAACAGGCGGTTGGCCGTGGCGAAATCGCCGCTTTTCAGGGCTTCGCGAATGCGCGTGCTTGAGACGCGGTCACCCTGCGCGTGCACTGGCTCGATCTCGCCGGCGGCGAAGCCAAGCTCGTCTCCCATCGCCTGCAGCAGGGCGAGGTCGCCACCGCGGCGGTGGCCGAAACGGAACTCCGGACCGATCCACACTTCGTTCGCCTGCAGTCGGCCGACCAGCAGCGTACGGACGAAGTCCTCGGCAGACCGCGCGGACAGCTTGGCGTCGAAGCGCAGCAGGCCGACATGGTCGGCGCCGAGGGCCAGCAGGCCTTCCACCTTGGCCCGTGCCAGGGTGAGCCGCGGCGGCGGGTTGTCCCGTGCGAAGAACTCGCGCGGCAGCGGTTCGAACGTGACCACCACGGCCGGCACGCCCAAGGCACGGGCACGCGCAACGGCATGGCGCACCAGCGCACGGTGGCCCGAATGCAGGCCATCGAAGGCGCCGATGCAGACCACGCTACCGTGCGGGCACAGAGGCCCGCCATCGACGTCACGGAACAGCCTGCTCATGGAATCCTGTCGGGGCGGAGCGTCCGGTCGGGGCGATCCGCAGGAGATGCAACAATCCTGAAGTATAGCCGGGCGTGCCTGACCTCAATGACCCCGCAGGTCACGCGGCCGGATGCCCTGCACCCACAGCAGCCCGGCATACAGGGCTCCGCCCGCCCCCACCATCACCGCCAGGCGCCAGCCCCGATCCCACCAGGCCCACGGCGTCCAGTCCGGCCAGAGCACGCGGAAGGCCAGCACCACCAGCGTCATCGCCACGGTGGCCACCCCGATCTGGCGCAGGAACCGGCCCCAGCCGGGCTGCCGCCGGTAGACACCCGCCTTGCGCAGCAGCCAGGCCAGTTGCAGCGCGTTCACCCACCCGGCCACCGCGATGGCCAAGGCCAGCAGGGCATGCGCACCCTGCACCTGACCCAGGGCCAGCTTCAGGTCCCCGCCAGCGGCTTGCAGGGCCTGTCGGCCCGGCTCGGTGCCGTAGAGCATGGCGGCGAAGAACAGCAGCGTGCAGAAGGCATTCGTCAGCACCGCCACCACGGCGGCCTTGACCGGCGTGCGGGTGTCCTGGCGCGAATAGAACGCCGGTGCCAGCACCTTCACCAGCAGGAAGGCCGGCACCGCGATGGACTGGGCCATCAGGCTCCAGCTGGCCATGCGGACATCGGCCGCATCGAACCTGCCGTACTGGAACAGGGTCGACAACAGCGGCTGGGCGCACAGGATCAGGCCGGCGCAGGCCGGCAGGCCGATCAGCAGGCAGAGCCGGAAGCCCCAGTCCAGCCCCTTCGAGTAGCCGTCCGGATCGGTTTCGGCATGGCGGCTGGACAGGTGCGGCAGGATCACCGTGCCGATGGCCACGCCGAACATGCCCAGCGGGAACTCCAGCAGACGGTCGCTGTAGTACAGCCAGCTGACGCTGCCGCTGACCAGCAGCGCGGCCACCCAGGTGTTGAGCAGCAGGTTGACCTGCGCCACCGACGAGCCGAACAGGGTCGGCACCATCAGGGTCAGGATCCTGCGCACGCCGGCATGGGCAAAATCCAGCCGGGGCCGCGGCAGCAGGCCCAGCCGGGCCAGGGACGGCAGCTGGAAAGCCAGTTGCAGCATGCCGGCGGCGAACACGCCCCAGCCCAGCACCATCACCGAACTGTCGAACCATTCCCGGGCCGCCAGCGCGGCGGTGATCATCGCCAGGTTCAGCAGTACCGGCGACAGTGCCGGAATGGCGAAGCGCTGGTAGCTGTTGAGGATGGCACCCACCAGCGAGGCCAGCGAGATGAAAAGCGCATACGGAAACGTCACCCGCAGCAGATCGGTCAACATGGCCATCTGCGCCGGATCGAAGTTCGGCGCGATGACACGGGCCAGCTGCGGCGCCAGCAGGATGATGATGGCGGTCAGCACCAGCAGGGCCGCCGTGAGGGTGCCGGCCACGCGGTCGACCAGGGCCTTGACCTCGTCTGCGCTGCGGGTGGCCTTGTATTCGGCCAGCACCGGCACGAAGGCCATCGAGAACGAGCCCTCCGCGGACAGCCGGCGCATGAAGTTGGGGATGCGGAAAGCCACGAAGAAGGCGTCCATCATCCCGCCCGCCCCGAAGACGTTGGCGTATACCTGGTCGCGGACCAGTCCCGACAGCCGGGACAGGAAGGTCATGGAGCTGAAGACGGCGGCCGAGCGCAGGAGCTTTCCGCTCATCGCGACGGATCCCCCGACAGAACCGCCGGCTTGACGCAACCCATTGAATGCCCCATAATTTCCGGCTCGATTATCCGTCTTCCGTTCAACCCCTGAATTCTCTCAGGTATTCACCAGGAATCCCACTGTGGCCAATATCAAGTCCGCCAAGAAGCGCGCCAAGCAGACCGTCGTGCGCAATGCGCGCAATGCCGGTCAGCGTTCGATGCTGCGCACCGCCGTCAAGAAGGTCCTGAAGGCCCTCGACGCCAACGACGCCGCCGGCGCCCAGGCCGCGTTCGCCTCGGCCCAGCCGATCCTCGACCGCCTGAGCTCGCGCGGCCTGATCCACCGCAACAAGGCCGCCCGCCACAAGAGCCGCCTCAACGCCCGCATCAAGGCGCTGCAGGCCGCCTGATCCGGCGGTACATGGACGCGAAGACACGGAACCCGCCGGAAGGCGGGTTTCTTTTTGCCCGTCCGCCGCGCGCGGTACGCGTGGGGACGCATACGTAAAACCCGCCTTCCGGCGGGTTTTCGGGTATCAGCCTTCGCGGGCGGCCTCGTCGGCCTCTTCCTTCTGCCGATCGAAGAAGGCCATCACGTCCTTCATGATCGGCCAGGTGCCCTCGCGCGAGATCGCCGACACCTGATACCACGGCTGGGTCCAGCCCAGGCTGGCAACGATCTGCTCCGCGCGCTCCTTCGCCTCGTCCTCGAACATCAGGTCGGCCTTGTTGAGCACCAGCCAGCGCGGCTTCTGCAGCAGCTCGGGGTCGTGCTTCTCGAGCTCGCGCTCGATGGCGCGCACCTGCTCGACGGGATCGATGTCCTCCACGCCCCCCTCCATCGGCGCCATGTCCACCAGGTGCAGCAGCAGCCGGGTGCGCTGCAGGTGGCGCAGGAAGGTCGCCCCCAGTCCGGCGCCATCGGCGGCCCCTTCGATCAGGCCCGGGATGTCGGCGATGACGAAGCTGCGGTGGGCCTCAACACTGACCACGCCCAGATTCGGATAGAGGGTGGTGAAGGGGTAGTCGGCGACCTTGGGCGTCGCCGCCGACACCGCACGGATGAAGGTGCTCTTGCCCGCGTTCGGGAAGCCGAGCAGGCCGACGTCGGCCAGCAGCTTCAGTTCCAGCTTCAGCAGGCGCTCCTCGCCCTCCTCGCCCGGCGTCGCCTTGCGTGGCGCGCGGGTGATGGAGCTTTTGAAATGCATGTTGCCCAGGCCGCCCTTGCCGCCCTTGGCCACCAGCAGGCGGTCGCCATGCCGGGTCAGGTCGCCGATTACCTCGTCCGTGCTGACGTTGGTGACCACGGTGCCGACCGGGACGGTGATGGTCAGATCGTCGCCCGCCTTGCCGTACATCTGCCGGCCCATGCCGTTCTCGCCACGCTGGGCACGGAACGTCGTCTGGTGGCGGAAATCGACCAGGGTATTGAGGTTCTCGTCAGCCAGCAGCCAGACACTGCCACCACTGCCACCGTCGCCACCGTCGGGGCCGCCCAGCGGAATGAACTTCTCGCGGCGGAAGCCGACGCAGCCGTTGCCGCCATTGCCGGCGGTGACCAGGATTTCAGCTTCGTCTACGAGTTTCATAAAAGCCGGGATTCGGAATTGGAGATTCGGTATTCGTGGCAGCAGGATGTGCGATCCCGGCCTTTCAAACAGAAAACCCCGCCGAAGCGGGGCTTTCCGGTATCGCTCTGCGGATCACCGGAGCCTCAGGCTTCCGTCACCACACTCACGGTGCGGCGTTTCTTGGCGCCCTTGACCGAGAACTCGACCTTGCCGTCGACCAGTGCGAACAGCGTGTGGTCGCGACCCAGGCCGACGCCCGGACCCGGATGGAACTGGGTGCCGCGCTGGCGGATGATGATGTTGCCCGCGTCGATCGCCTGGCCACCAAACACCTTGACGCCCAGCATCTTCGGGTTGGAGTCGCGGCCGTTGCGCGATGAGCCTACGCCCTTTTTATGTGCCATGACTGCTTCTCCTTACTTGTTGATGCCGGTGATTTCGATTTCGGTGTAGTGCTGCCGGTGACCCTGGCGCTTCATGTGGTGCTTGCGGCGGCGGAACTTGATGATGCGCACCTTGTCGGCGCGGCCATGGCCGACGACCTTCGCGGTGACGGTGGCGCCCTTCAGGGCGTCGCCCAAGCTGATGGTCTCGCCATCGCCCAGCATCAGGATGTTGTCGAAGGTGAGTTCGTTGCCGGCTTCGGCTTCGAGCTTCTCGACGCGGAGCGTCTCGCCCTTCATCACGCGGTACTGCTTACCGCCTGTGACTACGACTGCGTACATGTGGATTCCTTGGATTCTGTAGTTATTCTGGGTGCCTGCCTGCCATCGAGGGCGGACAGAAGCGGAATTCTAGTGGATTCATGCGGTTAGGGTCAACCACCCCCTCACTTGGACGGCCACGGGCCCCTTGCGGACGGGATCCGCCCTCGGGACCGCCGCACACTGGCCGGCTCGCGCTCAGGCGCCGATTTCCGCCCTTGAAAATCATGCACTTGCCCAAACCTCTGTCCCTGCAGCCGTTTGCCTTAGTCCCCGATTCATCCGCATTACGGCGGTCCGTCGCCGCGTGCGGCACCCGCCCGTTGTCCGCCTGACCCCACCCTGCAGCCGCGTACCCCTGCCCGGATACTGGGGCTATTTGCCCCCATCTGGACGGGCCGCTACGCTTCCTTGTTCGCTTTCCGGATCCCCCACCCGATGGCCATGGACTTCATCCGCATCCGCGGAGCCCGTACCCATAACCTCAAGAACATCGATCTCGACCTGCCGCGCGACAAGCTGATCGTGATCACCGGCCTGTCCGGCTCCGGCAAGTCGTCGCTGGCGTTCGACACCATCTACGCCGAAGGTCAGCGCCGCTACGTGGAGTCGCTGTCGGCCTACGCCCGGCAGTTCCTGTCGGTGATGGAAAAGCCCGACGTGGACCACATCGAGGGCCTGTCGCCGGCGATCTCGATCGAACAGAAGTCGACCAGCCACAACCCGCGCTCGACCGTCGGCACGATCACCGAGATCTACGACTACCTGCGCCTGCTGTACGCCCGCGTCGGCCTGCCCCGCTGTCCGGATCACGGCTACCCGCTGGAGGCGCAGACGGTCAGCCAGATGGTGGACCAGGTGCTGGCGCTCGACGGCGAGCAACGCTACATGCTGCTGGCGCCGGTGATCCGCGAGCGCAAGGGCGAGCACGCCCAGGTGTTCGACCAGCTGCGCGCGCAGGGTTTCGTGCGCGTGCGCGTGGACGGCGAGCTGTACGAGATCGACGCCGTGCCGGCGCTGGCGCTGCGCCAGAAGCACACCATCGAAGCGGTGATCGACCGGTTCCGTCCGCGCGAGGACCTGAAACAACGTCTGGCCGAAAGTTTCGAAACCGCGCTCAAGCTGGGCGACGGCATGGCCCAGGCCATGTCGCTGGACCAGCCCGAATCCGCGCCGCTGCTGTTCTCGTCGAAGTACTCCTGTCCGGTCTGCGACTACTCGCTGCCCGAACTGGAGCCCCGCCTGTTTTCGTTCAACTCGCCGGTCGGCGCCTGCCCGACCTGCGACGGCCTGGGCGTGGCGCAGTTCTTCGACCCGGCGCGCGTCGTCGTGCACCCCGAGCTGTCGCTGGCGGCCGGCGCCGTGCGCGGCTGGGACCGTCGCAATGCCTACTACTTCCAGCTGATCGCCTCGCTGGCCAAGCATTACCAGTTCGACACCGACGCGCCGTGGCAATCTCTGCCGGAGAAGGTGCAGCAGGCGGTGCTGTACGGCAGCGGCGAAGACGTCATCACCTTCACCTACCTCACCGAATCGGGCGGTCGCACGCAGCGCAAGCACCGCTTCGAAGGCATCGTGCCAAACCTGGAGCGTCGCTATCGCGAGACCGAATCGCCCGCGGTGCGCGAGGAGCTGGCGAAGTACATCAGCGACCGGCCCTGTCCCGACTGCGGCGGCGCGCGCCTGAATAAATCCGCGCGGAACGTGTTCGTCGCCGACCGTCCGCTGCCTTCGCTGGTCGTGCTGCCCGTCGACGAAGCATTGGCCTTCTTCCGCGGCCTGGACCTGCCCGGCTGGCGCGGCGAGATCGCCGCGAAGATCGTCAAGGAAATCGCCGAGCGGCTGGGCTTCCTGGTCGACGTGGGCCTGGACTACCTGACCCTGGAGCGCAAGGCCGACACGCTGTCCGGCGGCGAAGCGCAGCGCATCCGCCTGGCCTCGCAGATCGGCGCTGGCCTGGTCGGCGTGATGTACGTACTGGACGAACCCAGTATCGGCCTGCACCAGCGCGACAACGAGCGCCTGCTCGGCACGCTGACCCGTCTGCGCGACCTGGGGAATACGGTGATCGTCGTCGAACACGACGAAGACGCCATCCGCATGGCCGACTACGTGCTCGACATCGGCCCGGGCGCCGGCGTGCATGGCGGCGAGATCGTCGGCCAGGGTACGCTGGACGATCTGCTGAAGGCGCCGCGCTCGCTGACCGGCCAGTACCTCTCCGGCAAACGGCAGATCGAAGTACCGAAGGCGCGTCACAAGGCCAACCCGAAGATGACGCTGCACCTGCGCGGCGCCACCGGCAACAACCTGAAGGACGTCGATCTCGACATCCCGTCGGGCCTGTTCACCTGCATCACCGGCGTGTCCGGCTCGGGCAAGTCGACGCTGATCAACGACACCCTGTACGCGCTGGCCGCCAACGAGATCAATGGCGCCTCGCACAAGCCCGCGCCGTATCGCGAGGTGGAAGGCCTGGACCTGTTCGACAAGGTGGTCGACATCGACCAGTCGCCGATCGGGCGCACGCCGCGCTCGAATCCCGCGACCTACACAGGGCTGTTCACCCCGCTACGCGAACTGTACGCGCAGGTACCGGAAGCGCGCGCGCGCGGCTATTCGCCGGGCCGTTTCAGCTTCAACGTGCGCGGCGGCCGCTGCGAAGCCTGCCAGGGCGACGGCATGATCAAGGTGGAGATGCACTTCCTCCCCGACGTGTACGTGCCCTGCGACGTCTGCCACGGCAAGCGCTACAACCGCGAAACGCTGGAGATCCTCTACAAGGGCTACAATATCAACGACGTGCTGGAAATGACCGTCGAGGATGCGCTGACCCTGTTCGAGCCGGTGCCGTCGATCGCGCGCAAGCTGGAAACGCTGATGGACGTGGGGCTGAGCTACATCAAGCTGGGCCAGAGCGCGACCACGTTGTCGGGCGGCGAAGCGCAGCGCGTGAAGCTGTCCAAGGAACTGTCGCGCCGCGACACCGGCCGCACCCTGTACATCCTGGACGAGCCGACCACGGGCCTGCATTTCCACGACATCGAGCACCTGCTGGCCGTGCTGCACAAGCTGCGCGACGAGGGCAACACCATCGTGGTGATCGAGCACAACCTGGACGTCATCAAGACTGCCGACTGGGTGGTGGACCTGGGACCGGAAGGCGGCCACCGTGGAGGCCGCATCCTGGCCACCGGCACGCCGGAAGAGATCGCGGCGCATCCGGAATCGCATACCGGCCGCTTCCTCGCCAAGCTGCTGCCCGCGGCCAGGGCACCCAAGCCCACGAAACCCGCTGCCGTGGCCAAACCCGACGTCCTGCCGCCGCGCAAGTCGGCCACCAAGAAAACCACCAAGACCACGACGAAGAAGGCCGCACGATGAGTTCGACGCACGACGCCAACGCCGCCGGCCGCAAGCTGCTGGCGAAGATCCCGATCAGCGTACGCTGGCGCGACATGGACAGCATGGGCCACGTGAACAACGCCAAATACATCTCGTACCTGGAGGAAGCGCGCGTGCGCTGGATGCTGACGGTGCCGGATGTGTCCATGACCGACCGCATCGCGCCGGTCGTGGCCGCCAACAACATCAACTACAAGCGACCGCTGACGTGGCCCAACGACGTGGTGGTGGAGCTGTACGTGGATCGCTTGGGCACCAGCAGCGTCACCATCGGCCACCGCATCGTGTCGGCGAAGGACGACAGCGTGCTGTATTCCGACGGCAACGTGGTGGTGGTCTGGATGGACACGCAGACCGGCCATAGCGCACCGCTGCCGGCAGCGATCCGGGCAGTGTCGGAGTCATAGCGCACGCCCGCGCCGGGTAGGAGCGAGCCCACCGGCTCAGGGGGCCGACTTGCGCACCTCGAACTGCACCGGCAGCGCGCGTCCGTCCGCCAGCTTCAGCGTGATCACCGTCTTTTCCCCTGCGGCCAGCGGCTGGTAGGGACCATGAAGCATCAGGTGCAGCCCGCCCGGCTTCAGTTCGACGGCCTTGCCGGGCGCGACAGGCAACCGCTCGACCTCGCGCATCCGACTGATGCCCGCTTCCTGGCGCGTTTCGTGCAGGGACACGTCCGCGAAGGCCAGGCTTTCCGCGCCGACCACGGCCGCGGGCGAAGAGCACGGATTCTCGATCCGGGCGAAGCCGGCCATCATCGGCATCGCCACCGGCGGCATCCGGATCCACGCACCCTCCACCTTCGGCAGGCAATCGCCCGCGACGGCAGGCATCGAGGCAGCGAACAACAGTCCCGGCAGCAGGGTCGTCACGACGGATCGGTTCATGCGCCTATGATAATGGCCTGACCTCAGGGAGATGGTGAATGAGCGCGCTTATCGAAACCGCCGACCATGGCGACATCCGCGAAATCCGCCTGGCGCGCGCGCCCGTCAACGCGCTCGATACGGACCTGTGCCGCGCCCTGATCGAGGCGCTCAACGCAGCGCTCGATCACGGCGTGCGTGGCATCGTGCTGGCCGGCAACCCGAAGATCTTCTCCGCCGGCATGGACGTGCCCTATCTGATGTCGCTGGGCGACGACCGCAAGGCGCTGCTCGATGCCTGGCAGGCCTTTTTCGGTGCGGCGCGCACCCTGGCCGAATCGCGAGTGCCCGTGGTGGCCGCCATCACCGGCCACGCCCCGGCGGGCGGCTGCGTGCTGGCCCTGTGTTGCGACTATCGGGTGATGGCGCGCAGTGCCGATCCAGCGCGGCCTTTCGCATTGGGATTGAACGAAACCCAGGTGGGGCTGGTGGTGCCCGAAGGCATCCAGCGCCTGATGCGACGCGTGGTGGGCACGTATCGCGCCGAACGCCTGCTGGTGGCGGGCGAGATGGTGGCCGCCGAGCGGGCGCTCGAGATCGGCCTGGTGGATGAACTGGCGGACCAGGACAACGTCGTCGCGCGCGCCGTGGTCTGGTTGCAGCACCTGCTGGGCCTGCCGCACCAGCCCATGCTGCAGACGCGCGCGCTGGCCCGCCGCGACCTGGTGGAGGCGCTGGACCCTTCCCTCATCCAGCTCGAACGCTTCGTCGACGCCTGGCATGCGCCGGACACGCAGGCGGCGTTGCGCGCCCTGGTGGACAAGCTGAAGAAGTAGCGCGGCGCCTCAGTCGCCGCGCGCGACCGGTCGCGCAGGATCGCTGATCCAGCCGCTCCACGATCCCGGGTAGATCCGCGCACCGTGCAGGCCGGCATGCTCGAAGGCGAGCAGCAGGTGGCACGCCGTGACGCCGGACCCGCACATCAGCACGCTGTCCGAGGGGTGGCGATCGCCCAGCCTGTCCGACAGCAGCGCATGCAGTTCCACGGCGGGCTTGAAACGGCCATCGCGGAGCGTCTGCACGAATGGCAGGTTGACCGCACCCGGCACATGGCCTGCCACCGGGTCGATGGGGTCCACCTCGCCACGGAAGCGTTCGGCGGCACGCGCATCGAACAGCCAGCCCGTGTCCTCGTCCAGCCGCTCCGCGACCTCATCTGCGCTGACGAAGTGGCGCGCCTCGAACCGCGCCGGGTAGGCCGCCGCCGGCGATGGCACCGAACGCGCACTGGTCTCTTCGCCGCCGATGGCCCGCCAGGCGGCCAGGCCGCCATCGAGCACGGCCACGCGCGCATGGCCGAGCAGCTTCAGCAACCACCAGGCGCGGGCGGCCGCCATGCTGCCGTCACCCTCGTCGTAGACGACCACCTGGTGTGACGGCCCGATGCCCCATTCGCCCAGCCGGCGGGTGAAGGCCTCGCTGTCGGGCAACGGATGCCGCCCTTCGCCGACCTTCGACAGGTCCGACAGGTCTCGATTGAGATCAGCGTACACCGCGCCGGGGATATGGCTTTCGGCGTAGGCCGTGCGGCCGGCGTCTGGGGCCGCGTTGAGCATCACGAACCGCGCATCCACCACCCGCAATGCCGGGTCGCCCAGGGCACGTGCCAGGTCGGCCGCTTCGACGAGGGTGGTCCAGTTCATGCGCTCCGCTCCAGTCGTTCCCGCAGGTTGAACAGGATGGCGGCCGTCGCGCCCCAGATGCGCTGCCCCGGCCAGCCATACTCGAGCACCACCCGACGCCGACCGCGGTAGTCCACTTCCACCCGGCGCAGGCTGTCCGGCGCCAGCAGGTAGTCCAGCGGCACTTCGAACACGTCGGCGACCTCATTCGGCTCGGGCTGCGGCACGAACGACGGATCGATCACCGCCACCACCGGCACCACGCGGAAGCCGCTGATGGTGGTGAAGGGGTCCAGGAATCCCAGCGGCACCGCCTGCGTGGCGGGCAGCGCGATCTCTTCATGGCTCTCGCGCAAGGCGGCAGCCACGACATCCGCGTCGGTGGGCTCGACGCGGCCGCCGGGAAAGCTCACCTGCCCGCCATGATGGCGCAGGCCGTCCGTGCGTCGCGTCAACAGCACCTGGGTCCCCTCCGCGCGCGGCACCAGCCCGGCCAGCACGGCGGCTTCGGCCAGCTGCCCGGGCGGCAACAGGTCGATCAGTTCCTCATGGTTCCAGCCCGGCGCACCAGGCACCGCTCCGAGCGGATGCAGTGCGCGCCGCAACAGCTCGCCTTCGCGCAGCCGGTCGGCCCAGGGCGCGCGCGCGCGTTCCCGACCGGGCAACACGTGTTCCATCAACCGCAGGCGTTCGTCATCGTTCATCTGCGACCAGCGCGCGATCTCCGAGGTGGTGCGGAGGCAACCCTCGCAAAGCCCATCGTCGTCCAGCGTGCACACGCCGATGCAGGGACTCAGCACGGCACGGAAAGCGGTATTCATTCGTCTCACACCTGCGCAGGGTAGCGCGGAACGTTCGCCTGCGCGGAAAGCACTGCGCCGGCACAAGGCCGGCGCAGGGGAAAACCGATCGGGCGGGAATTACTTCGCGCTGACCAGCTTGATTTCGAACACGACCGCCACGTTCGGCGGGAAGCCGGTACGCGGGTCGGCGCCGTAGGCCTTGTCCGGCGGCAGGGCGACTTCCCACTTCGAGCCGACCGGCATCTGCAGCAGCACATCGCGCATGGCCTGCATCTCGATGGCGCTGACCTTCACGTCCTTCATCTGCTGCGGCGGGCGCGCCTCGTTGGGACGCTGGCCGAACGGATAGGCGCCGGCCACCTGCAGCTCGACCGTGCTGGCCTGGGTCGGCTTGGCGCCGGTGCCGTTCTCCAGCACCTTGTAGGCCACGCCACCCGGCAGGGTCTTCACGCCCGGCTGCGCCTTGAAGCTTGCGATGAACTGGTCGCTCTTGGTCTTGTTCTCGGCCGCGACCTTGTCGTACTCGGCCTTGGCCTGCTGCGCGCGGGCCTGCTCGCGCTTCTGGAAGGCTTCCAGTGCGGGCTTCAGCTGCTCGGCGGTCAGCGCCGGCTTCTGCTTGGCGTACGCATCCTGCAGGCCCTTCACCACGGAGTTGATGTCCAGCTGCTCACCGCGTGCGGTCAGCTCGGCCAGGTTGTTGCCATAGTCGTAGCCGAAGTAGTAACTCAACTTGCCCTTCTCGGACGAGACGTCCTGGGCCAGGGCGCTACCAGCCATGGCAAATGCCGCAACAGCGACCACTAACGAACGCAACTTCATCAACACAGTCTCCGGGATAGGGCGGCGGCATACCGCCTGGAATGGACGCGCTAGGATAGCCGCCGGGGCGCTTAACCGCCACTGACGACAAGCGACTCTGACCGGACGTTTCCGGGGGAGTTCCCTCTTTACCCAATTTTTACAAAAAGCCACAGAAAACCCATGTCCGACCCTCTCGTCCTGGTTGCCGATGCCGATGGCATCCGCCGCATCACCGTCAATCGCCCCGACAAGCTCAACGCCCTCAATGCCGCCACGCTGGACGCCCTGCAGGCGGCCTTCGATGCCGCGGCGACGGACGATGCCGTACGCGTCGTGGTCCTGACCGGCGCGGGGCCCAAGGCCTTCGTGGCGGGGGCGGACATCGCCGAGATGGCGGACCTGCGGCCCACGGAGGGGCGGGACTTCTCGCTGCGCGGGCAACGGCTGATGCGCAGCATCGAGACCCTGCCCAAGCCCGTCGTGGCGATGGTGAACGGCTTCGCGCTGGGCGGCGGGCTGGAACTGGCCATGGGTTGCCACCTGCGCATCGCCGCCGATACCGCCAAGGTGGGCCAGCCGGAGATCGGCCTGGGCCTGATCCCCGGCTTCGGCGGCAGCCAGCGCCTGCTGCGCCTGGCCGGCCGCGCCGCCACGCTGGAACTGTGCCTGCTGGGCGCACCGGTGACGGCCGAGCGCGCGCTTCAACTGGGCGTCGTCAACCGCGTGGTGCCGGCCGCCGAGCTGGAGGCCGAAACCCTGAGAGTGGCGACGCAACTCGCCGCGTCCGCTCCGCTGGCCCTGCGTGCCACGCTGGACGTGGTCAACATCGGCGGCGAATGCGGCATCGAGGAAGGCCTGCAGTACGAGACCGCGCAGTTCGGCCTGATGTTCGCCACCGACGACATGCGCGAAGGCACGCGCGCGTTCATGGAACGCCGCAAGCCGACCTTCACCGGTCGCTGAGTCGTGTCCGTGCCCTGCCCCGCTTGCGAAAGGACGCAGCGCCTGGCTTTCCTGCTGGCGAGCGATGAGGTCGATGCGGCGCTGGAGGCGGGCCTCATGGCGTGGGCGCCCTGTCCTGTCGACGGCACCGATCCCGCACGGGCCGAGGCGATCATGCAGGCGCAGACCCGTCTGCGCACGGCGTGGGCGGCACGCGCACGCTATCAGCAGCGTCAGGCGCGACTGGAGCGGCGCGCCGCCGAGCGCGAGGCACGACGCGTCGCGGCCACACCCGCCGACCCCGTAGCCCCGGCCAGGCCAGCCCTGCCGGCCGCGGCAGCGGCCGTCCTGGAGCGCGCGCGCGCCAGGGCCGCGGAGCGATCGAAACCATGACCCCGCCCCGCCGGAGTCCCACCCTGAAGCGCGATGAAGTGGTGGAACTGTTCTCGCGGCTGCGCGAACTCAATCCGCGCCCGACGACGGAACTGGAATACGGCACGCCGTTCGAACTGCTGGTCGCGGTGACGCTGTCCGCGCAGGCCACCGACGTGGGCGTCAACAAGGCCACGCGACGCCTATTCCCGGTGGCCAACACACCGGCGGCGATCCTCGCGCTGGGCGAAGACGGGCTGAAGAACTACATATCGACCATCGGCCTGTTCAACGCCAAGGCGAAGAACGTCATCGCCACCTGCCGGATTCTGCTCGACCGGTACGACGGTGAAGTGCCGCGCTCGCGCGAGGCGTTGGAAAGCCTGCCGGGCGTGGGCCGCAAGACCGCGAACGTCGTGCTCAACACCGCCTTCGGCGAGCCGACCATGGCGGTGGACACGCACATCTTCCGCGTGGCCAACCGCACGGGGCTTGCGCCCGGCAAGGATGTGCGCGCGGTGGAGGACAGGCTGATGAAGGTGGTGCCGGCGGAGTTTATGCAGGATGCGCATCATTGGCTCATCCTGCACGGCCGCTACGTGTGCAAGGCGCGCAAGCCGGACTGCCCGCAGTGCGTGATCCGCGACCTCTGCCGGTTCAAGGACAAGACGCTGCCTGGATGAGCGACGGCAGGTACGTCTGCCGCAGGTCACGAGGCAGCGTTGCGTGGGAGCGACGTGAGTCGCGATCGACTCACCGGTAAAGCCCCATCGCGACTTACGTCGCTCCCACAGTGACCTTTCAGACAAAAAAGCCCCGGGACGTGCCCGGGGCTTTCTCGTTTCCGGTCCTGCGTGAGGCTTACCAGTTGAACTGCGTGCGCAGCGCGTACTGGGCGGTCTCGTCGCCGGTGACCTCGTTGTCGCCCTGCGTGTAGTTCAGCATGAAGCGCAGGTTGGGGTTGACGTAGTAGTTGACGCCGAAGATCCAGCTGGTGACTTCGCGATTCAGCGTCTCGTTCTCGGCGTAGTCGTAGCGGCCGGTCAGTTCCCATAGCCCCTTGTCGGCGACCTTGGGCGAGCCGAACACGCCGGTGGCGCCCTTGTACGGCTTGTGGCCACCGTTGAGCATGAAGCTGCCCTGCACGTAATAGCTGGTCACGTCCTGGTCGCGGCCCAGCGGCTGGCCGAAGGAGGCGTCGGCGTACTCGGCCTGGAAGAAGGCCGGGCCGAAGGAGCCCGCGGCTTCGACGGCGTACACGGTGACTTCGTTGCGGCTGGCGCCCGTGGTGGTGGCAATGTTCTGCGACGGGCCACGGCGACCGGCGTAGTTGAAGGAGGCCGACAGGTTGTCCGAACCCTGGTTCGCGTTCTCGTAGCTGTACCACGCGCCCAGGTGCAGGGTGTTGTTGTCGTTATTGATCGGCGCGAAGGTCACACGACCGGAGGCGCCCATGCCCTCATTGCGCGAGCTGGCAGCGCCACGCAGGTTGAACACGGCGGCGCCCGCGGTGTAGTTCTCGCCCGCACGCAGATAGCCCACGCCCTGTTGGAACTGGCGGCCACTGAACAGGCCGGTGGCGGAGGCGAACGGGCGCTCCATCATCAACAGTTCGTTGGAGCTGGTCAGCTCTTCCATCGCACGGTAGGGCTTGAAGTGACCGATGGTGAACTTGCCGCCCAGCGCGCTCTTGGCGATGTAGGCGTCGCGCAGACCGTCCAGGTTGGTACCCGCGCCGAAGTCCTGCTCCAGCTTGTACTCCCAGCCGTAGGCCTTGCCGCCCAGGGTCAGGCGCGCGCGGCGGAATTCGGTGGTGCCGGTGGTGCTGGCGATGTCACGATCGAAGGCGTAGGTATCGAAGTGGATGCGACCGCCGATGCTGGCTTCGAACTTGCCGTCGGCCGAGGTGACCTTGACGCCGCCCTTGGTGTCGATCTTCGGCGAGCCGGTAGTGATCTTGTCCAGCTGCGCGGCGGTGTCGATGTTGACGTCGGACTGCGCATCGCTGCGCTCTTCCAGCTCGGCCACCTTGGCCGTCAGTGCCTCCAGCTGCGCCTTCAGTTCGGCGATGGTCTGGTCGCGGTTGTCGGCGGCGGATGCCGAGAAACTGGTGCTGCCCATGGCAACGGCAAGTGCGGCAGCCAGAAGGGAATAACGCATGGTGACTCTCCGGAGGGAAGGTGGAGTAAGAGCGCGGGCTTCGCGGAGGCTTCGTTTCCCTTCGGAAATCATTAAGCGCCCGTCAAAGATGCGCTAAAGCATGGGAGTGAAATCTTGCAGTCACATGTGAGTTTCGTGACCGCAATGTGACAGCCGGTCGCCCGTCCGACGGTGCCGGCCGCTCCGCGTGCCGCACACCTATATAGGCGTGACCGCGTGGCCGGAGCGTGCGCGACGGCCATCGCCCACCCTGCCCGTCCTTCCGCATGCATGCGCCATGGCCCCTCGCCGGGCGGACCACCCGTCGTCACGGGACTGTCTTGATTGCGACACCGGGCTGTCACACAAACGTCGTGGAATGGCCACCCAACGGGCACGCCCCGTCCTTCCACCCTGCCTTCTCCCAGGAGATTTCCGTGCTCAACTCGATCAAATCCCGCGTCGCGCTGCTCGCGCTCGCCTCGGCCTTCTCGGCGCAGGCGTTCGCCGCCGACGTGACCGGCGCTGGCGCGTCGTTCGTGTATCCGGTGATGACCAAGTGGTCCGCCGACTATGCCAAGGCCACCAACAACCGCGTGAACTACCAGTCGATCGGTTCGGGCGGCGGCATCGCGCAGATCAAGGCCGGCACGGTGGATTTCGGTTCGTCCGATGCCCCGCTGAAGCCGGAAGAACTGGCCAAGTACGGCCTGGCCCAGTTCCCGTCGGTGATCGGCGGCGTGGTGCCGGTGCTGAACGTCGCCGGCCTGAAGCCGGGCCAGCTGAAGCTGGACGGCCCGACCCTGGCCAACATCTTCCTGGGCACCATCAAGACCTGGAACGACCCGGCCATCGCCGCCCTGAACCCGGGCCTGACCCTGCCGGCGCAGCGCATCACCGTCGTCCGTCGTTCGGATGGCTCGGGCACCACCTTCAACTTCGTCAACTACCTGTCCAAGGTCAGCCCGGAGTGGAAGACCAAGGTGGGCGAAGGCACCAGCGTGCAGTGGCCGACCGGCGTGGGCGGCAAGGGCAACGAAGGCGTGGCCGCGTACGTGAAGCAGATCAAGGGCGGCATCGGCTATGTCGAACTGTCGTACGCGCTGCAGAACAAGATGGCCTACGCCAGCCTGAAGAACGCTTCCGGCAACTTCGTGCAGCCCAGCGACGAGACCTTCGCCGCCGCGGCCGCCAGCGCCGAGTGGGGCAAGTCCAAGGACTTCTACCTGGTGATGACCAACGCCCCCGGTGCGAACTCCTGGCCGATCACCGCCACCAACTTCATCCTGATGTACAAGGCGCCGAAGAAGGGCAACAAGGACGCGCGCGACTTCTTCCGCTGGGTCTACGCCAATGGCGATGCCCAGGCCAAGTCGCTGGACTACGTGCCGCTGCCGCCGGCACTGGTGCAGCAGATCGAGACGTACTGGAGGGCCAACCTGAAGTACTGATCGCAGAACCGCCGGCACGGTCTCTCCCCCGTGCCGGCCAAGGGCCGGCGCCCCCTCCTCGCCGCTCCCCAGGCGGGCCTTATGGCCCGCCTTTTTTTGTCGCCACATCCGGCGAGCAGGTCGCGTTACAGCCTGAGACGCGCATGTCATCACGCTGTAACAAAAACATCATTTCATAGCTTGGATCACAAACGACCCCGTCTGGAGAGTCCATGCACGTCCGCAACGCACGACTGGCCACCCTCGCCCTGGCCACCGCCTTCTTCGCCGCTGCCTGCGGCGGCAAGACCGACGCCCCGGCCGCGACCGCGGGTACCGAAGGCGCCGCCGCGACCGCCGAGGGCGCGCAGAAGATCTCGGCCGAGATCACCGGTGCCGGCGCCTCTTTCATCTATCCGCTGATGGCGCGCTGGTCCACGGACTACAACAAGGCCACCGGCGCCAAGATCAACTACCAGTCGATCGGTTCGGGCGGCGGCATCGCGCAGATCAAGGCCGCGACCGTCGACTTCGGCTCGTCCGACAAGCCGCTGTCGCCGGAAGAGCTGGCGCAGGCCGGCCTGGGCCAGTTCCCGTCGGTCATCGGCGGCGTGGTGCCGGTCATCAACGTGGAAGGCCTGCAGCCGGGCCAGCTGAAGCTCAACGGCACCGTGCTGGCCGACATCTTCCTGCACAAGATCACCACCTGGAACGACCCGGCCATCGCCGCGCTGAACCCGGGCATCGCCCTGCCGGCCGGCAAGATCAACACCGTGCACCGCTCCGACGGCTCGGGCACCACCTTCAACTTCGTCAACTACCTGTCCAAGGTCAGCCCGGAGTGGAAGGACAAGGTGGGCGAAGGCACCAGCGTCAACTGGCCCGGCGGCGTGGGCGGCAAGGGCAACGAAGGCGTGGCCGCCTACGTGCGCCAGCTGAAGGGTTCGATCGGCTACGTCGAGCTGGCCTACGCCGAGCAGAACAAGATGGCGTACGCCTCGCTGCAGAACGCGGCCGGCAACTTCGTGCAGCCCACCGCGGAAAGCTTCGCCGCCGCCGCGGCCAGCGCCGACTGGGCCAACGCCAAGGACTTCAACCTGGTCATCACCAATGCACCCGGCGCGCAGGCCTGGCCGATCACCGCGACCAACTTCATCCTGGTCTACAAGCAGCCCAAGGACGCGGCGAAGGCCAAGCACACGCTCGACTTCTTCAAGTGGGCCTACGAACAGGGCCAGGCGCAGGCCAACGAACTGGACTACGTGCCGCTGCCCCCGGAACTGGTGGGCCAGATCGAGCAGTACTGGCAGACCGAAATCAAGCTCTGAGCCACCGCACCGGGCCACCTGCAGGGGTGGCCCGGTGTCATCACGCGGTAACCACCCGCCCGTGCACTAGTCGCCTCCGCTCCCTCCGCCCTTCCCCCACCCCCCGGGTTGCATGAACGCCACCGCCCTCCCCGCTTCCCTGACGGACGTGCGCACTGCAAAAGACGCACGCGCCGACACGATGTTCCGGTTGACGCTCACCGGCGCCGGCCTGTTCGTCCTGATCTCGCTGATCGCCGCGGCGCTCTCCATGTTGTGGGGCGGCCGCGAAGCCCTGCAGACCTTCGGCCTGGGCTTCTTCACCAGCACCGAATGGAATGTCGGCACGCGCGAATTCGGCGCACTGGTGCCGATCTTCGGCACCCTGGTCAGCGCCGGCCTCGCCATGCTGATCGCCGTGCCGGTGAGTTTCGGCATCGCCGTGTTCCTGACCGAAGTCGCCCCCGCCTGGATGCGCGGCCCCGTCGGCATGGCCATCGAACTGCTGGCCGGCATCCCCTCGATCATCTACGGCATGTGGGGCCTGTTCGTGCTGGCGCCGCAGCTGAGCGAACACGTCTACCCGTGGATCAACGACAACCTCGGCCAGCTGCCACTGATCGGCACCGTGCTGTCCGGTCCGCCGCTCGGCATCGGCATGCTGACCGCCGGCCTGGTGCTGGCGATCATGGTGATCCCCTTCATCTCCTCGGTGATGCGCGAGGTGTTCCTGACCGTGCCGGGGCGCTTGAAGGAATCGGCCTACGCGCTGGGCTCCACGCGCTGGGAAGTGGTGTGGGACGTGGTGCTGCCGTACACGCGCTCGGCCGTGATCGGCGGCGTGTTCCTCGGCCTGGGCCGTGCGCTGGGCGAGACGATGGCGGTGACCTTCGTCATCGGCAACGCGTACACGATCAGCGCAGCGCTGCTGGAACCGGGCACGTCCATCGCGTCCACCATCGCCAATGAATTCGCCGAAGCCACCGATCCGCTGCACAAGGGCTCGCTGCTGCTGCTCGGCTTCACCCTGTTCGTGCTGACCTTCATCGTGCTGGCGATCGCCCGCCTGATGCTGCGCCAGCTGGCCAAGCGGGAGGGCAACTGATGTCCGCTTCGCTCTACACCTGGCGCAAGGTCAAGAACGGCGTCGCCCTGTCGCTGTCCATCGTCGCCGCCCTGTTCGGCCTGATGTGGCTGGTCTGGATCCTGTGGACCACGATCACCAAGGGCATGGGCAGCCTCAACCTGGACCTGTTCACCCAGATGACGCCGCCGCCCAACGAACCGGGCGGCCTGGCCAACGCCCTGTTCGGCAGCGTGGTGATGAGCCTGCTCGCCATCCTGCTGGGCACGCCCATCGGCGTGGCCGCCGGCACGTACCTGGCCGAATACGCCAACAAGCACTGGCTGGGCGAAACGGTCCGCTTCGTCAACGACATCCTGCTGTCAGCGCCGTCCATCGTGCTGGGCCTGTTCATCTACACCGTGATGGTCGCGCAGATGGGCCACTACTCGGCCTGGGCCGGCGCAGTGGCCCTGGCATTCATCGCGCTGCCCGTCATCGTGCGCACGACCGACGAGATGCTCCGCCTGGTGCCGCAGCAGATGCGCGAGGCCGCGCTGTCGCTGGGCGTGCCGCAATGGAAGGTGACCACCCAGGTGCTGATGCGTTCGGCGTTGCCCGGCATCGTCACCGGCGTGCTGCTGGCCCTGGCGCGCATCAGCGGCGAAACCGCGCCGCTGCTGTTCACCGCCTTCAATAACCAGTTCTGGAGCACCGACCTCAACCAGTCGATGGCCAACCTGCCCATGGTGATCTTCCAGTACGCCATGAGCCCCTACGACTCGTGGAATTCGCTGGCGTGGGCCGGCGCGTTCCTCGTCACCGGCATGGTGCTGGTGCTCAGCCTGATCGCCCGAACCATCCTTCTTCGAAACAAGGTGACCCATGAATGACGCCGCCCGCATCGCCGTGGTGACGCCGCAGCGCCACGACGACCTCACCGCCGCGAACGCCAGCGTGAAGCTGGCCGCCAAGGGCCTGGACTTCTACTACGGCGACTTCCATGCGCTGAAGAGCATCAACTTGGAAATCCCGGAAAAGCGGGTCACCGCGCTGATCGGCCCATCGGGCTGCGGCAAGTCCACGCTGCTGCGCGTCTTCAACCGCATCTACTCGCTATATCCGAAGCTCCGCGCCACCGGCGAGGTGCTGCTGGACGGCGACAACATCCTCGACGCCAAGTACCCGATGAACCGCCTGCGCAGCAAGGTGGGCATGGTGTTCCAGAAGCCGGTGCCGTTCCCGATGACGATCTACGAGAACGTCGCCTACGGCATCCGCCACCACGAACGCCTGGGCAAGGCCGACATGGACGTGCGCGTCGAACAGGCGCTGCGCCAGGCGGCCCTGTGGGACGAGGCCAAGGACAAGCTGAAGCAGAGTGCGCTGGGCCTGTCCGGCGGCCAGCAGCAGCGCCTGTGCATCGCGCGCGCCGTCGCGCTGCGTCCGGACGTGATCCTGCTGGACGAACCGACCTCGGCGCTGGACCCCATCTCGACCAGCAAGATCGAACAGCTGATCGAGGAACTGAAGCACCAGTACACCATCGCCATCGTCACCCACAACATGCAGCAGGCCGCGCGCGTCTCGGACTACACCGCCTTCATGTACCTGGGCGAGCTGGTGGAGCACGACGTCACCTCGACCATCTTCTCCAACCCCGGCAAGCAGCAGACGGAAGACTACATCACCGGCCGTTTCGGCTGAGGACGCCCATGAACACCCAACCGAACGACCATATCGTGAAGAGTTACGACGAAGAACAACGCCGAATCGTGGCCGAGATCGTGCGCATGGGCGAAACCGCCGTGGCCCAGCTGGAAGCCGCGCTGGACGTGGTCGAACGCCGCGACGACAAGGCCGCCCAGCGCATCATCGCCAACGACGAGGCCATCGACGCCATCGAGCACCAGGTCAGCCACGACGTGATGCACCTGGCCCTGCGTGGCCCGATGGCGCGCGACCTGCGCGAGATCCTCGCCGGCCTGCGCATCCCGGCCGACATCGAACGCATCGGCGACTACGCCGCCAATGTGGCCAAGCGCTCCATCGCGCTGAACGTGTCGCCGCCGATGCCGCAGATCACCGGCCTGCGCGCGCTCGGCAAGCTGGCGGCCCGGCAGGTCCGCGACGTGCTGGTGGCCTACCAGAACAGCGATGCCGAGCAGGCCGTGCAGGTGCGCGCGCGCGACGCCGAACTGGATGCGCACTACACCGCGCTGTTCCGCGAACTGCTGACCTACATGATGGAAGACCCGCGCAACATCACGCCGTGCACCCACCTGCTGTTCATGGCCAAGAACCTGGAACGCATCGGCGACCACGCCACCAACATCGCCGAGAACGTGTGGTTCCTGGTGCATGGCGACCAGCCGCTGCCGCCGCGCGACAAGCGCGACGAGACCAGCACCACCGGCGCGGTCTGACCCGTACCGCAACGCAGCACCCGGAACGCCCCGCCCTGCGGGGCGTTTCCGTTTCCACCCGGCGCGCATACGAACCGCTAACAAGGCGCGGCTACAATCCCGGCACGCCGGTGCGGATCCCCCGCACCTTCCCGGGAGAGAGACCAGATGTCCAAGACCACCACCAAACCCGCCGCCGTGGCCGTCGCGCTGGCCGGCGGCATCCTGCTGGCCGGCTCGACGTTCGCGATGGAACCCCTGGCGCAGGGTTACCTGCTGGCCGCACCCGAGGCCGCGAAGGCGGGCGAAGGCAAATGTGGCGAAGGCAAGTGCGGCGAGGGCAAATGCGGCATGGCCAAGGCCGACACCGACAAGGACGGCAAGGTCTCGCAGGCCGAATTCGACGCCATGCACCCTGGCCAGGCGGCGATGTTCGCCGGGATGGACACCAACAAGGACGGGTTCATCGACGCTGCCGAGCACAAGGCCAGCACCGGCGCCAAGGGTGCCGAGGGCAAATGCGGTGAAGGCAAGTGCGGCGAGGGCAAGTGCGGCGGCGACAAGAAGACCGGCGACAAGTGAGTCCATGAGCGCGGATCCCGGCATCGTGGCCGGGATCCGGCTCCGCGCCGCATGACGACACGCCTTCCGTCCGCGTCCGCAGGCCTGGGCCTGCGACGCGCCCTGCTCGACGACCTGCGGGGAGCACCCGCGGGCACGTTCGACTTCCTCGAATGTGCCCCGGACAACTGGATCGGGGTCGGTGGTCGTCTTGGGGACGCCCTGCACGACCTTTCATCGCAATACCCGCTGACCTGCCACGGGCTGTCGCTGTCGCTCGGCGGCATGGCCCCGCTGGACGACACCTTCCTCGCCCGCACGCGCCGCTTTCTGGACCAGCACGACGTCGTCCTGTACAGCGAGCACCTGAGCTACTGCGCGGACGACGGACATCTGTACGACCTGATGCCGATCCCTTTCACCGAGGAAGCCGTGCACCATGTCGCCGCGCGCATCCGCCAGGCGCAGGATGCGCTGGGCCGGCGCATCGCGGTGGAGAACGTCTCCTACTACGCGGCCCCCTACCGCGCGATGGCGGAAGCCGACTTCATCGATGCGGTGCTGGAGGAGGCCGATTGCGACCTGCTGCTGGACGTCAACAATCTCTTCGTCAATGCCATCAACCATGGCTACGACGCGCGGGACCTCCTCGCCCGCATGCCGTCCGCGCGGATCGTCTCGTATCACGTCGCCGGCCATTACGACGAAGCCGACGACCTGAAAGTGGACACGCACGGTGCGCCGGTGAAGGACGACGTGTGGACGCTGCTGGCGCTGGCGTACGAACGGCACGGCGTGCATCCCACCCTGCTGGAGCGGGATTTCAACTTCCCGCCGCTGGCCGAACTCGCCGCGGAAGTGCAGCGGATCCGCGACCTGCAATCCGCACACGCCGGCACGGCGGCGCGCATGGCCCATGGCTGACACCCTGCAAGACCAGCAGTTCGCGCTCTCCCGCCACCTGCGCGATCCCTCTCATCCGCCGCCGCCCGGCATCGAGGAACGTCGGCTCGCGATCTATCGCGACCTGTTCTTCAACAATATCGAGGGCCTGCTGGCGGGCAATTTCCCGGTGATCCGGCAAACGCTGGGAGACGACGCCTGGCGCCGCCTCGTGCGCGGCTTCTACGCCCTGCATCGCAGCCAGACCCCGTTGTTTCCCGAGATCGCGCGCGAGTTCATCCGCTTCCTGGAAACCCGCACCGGCGACAGCGACCCGCCGTGGCTGCGCGAACTGGCGCATTACGAATGGGTGGAACTGGCGCTGCAGATCGCCGACGACGCCACGCCGTCGCACGATCCCCGCGGCGACCTGCTCGCGGACGTGCCCGTCGTGTCGCCCTTTGCCTGGGCACTGGCCTACCAGTGGCCCGTGCACCGCATCGGTCCGGACTTCCAGCCCGACCTGCCGCCGCCGGAGCCGACCCTGCTGCTGGTACGCCGCGACGCCAGCCACCAGGTGCGCTTCGCCGCGATCTCGCCGCTGGTCTATCGCCTGATCGAATTGCTCGGCGAAGGCCGCCGCAGCGGGAGCGACGTACTGCGGCACCTGGCGACGGAGGCGGGCGTGGATGACGTGCCGGCCTTCGTCGACCAGGGAGCCGCGATGCTAGTGCGCATGCGCGATGAAGGCACCCTGCTGGGTACCGCCGGAGCCCCGTTTCCCAGCGTGGGAGCGACGTAAGTCGCGATCGCTTTACCCGGTCCGTGCATCGCGACTCACGTCGCTCCCACGCTTGCGATTCCACCTCCCGTCGGAGTCCGGCCGCAGGGACCTGCTACCCTTTCCCTCATGGAAAACACCGCCGAACCCGTCCGCACCACCCCCATGGCCCGCCGCTTCCGCGGCTACCTGCCCGTCGTGGTGGACGTGGAGACCGGCGGCTTCGACTGGAACCGCCACGCCCTGCTCGAACTGGCCGCCGTGCCGCTGGATCTGGACGAGAACGGCCTGCTGGTGATGGGCACCACTTCCAGCGTGCACCTGCACCCGGCGCCCGGCACCGAGATCGACCCCAAGTCGCTGGAGGTCACCGGGATCGACCTGGATCATCCGTTCCGCTTCGCCAAGCACGAGAAGGAGGCGCTGGACCATGTGTTCGCGCCGGTGCGCGCGGCGGTGAAGAAGCACGGCTGCCAGCGCGCGATCCTGGTGGGCCACAACGCGCACTTCGACCTGAACTTCCTCAATGCGGCGGTGGCGCGGGTCGGCCACAAGCGCAACCCGTTCCATCCCTTCAGCGTGTTCGACACGGTGACGCTGGCCGGCGTGGCCTATGGCCAGACCGTACTGGCGCGGGCCGTCGCCGCCGCCGGCTTCGACTGGAACGCCGAAGACGCGCACTCCGCCGTCTACGATGCCGAGCAGACCGCGCGCCTGTTCTGCACCATCGCCAATGCCTGGCCCAAGCCACTGGGCTGAAGCGTCCTGCCGGCGCCACCCTGCCACTGACCGCGCTCCAGGCCGACATCGTCGCCCAGTGGATCGGCGCCATCGTCCATGCGTTCACCACTCCCGGCAGGCGGGGTGTGGTGTTCTGCCGCCATCTCCCCGTACGACCTGGCGTGCTGTCGCGCCCTGCCGCCTAGCCTTCGCCGCTGCCCGCCGAGTCCACCGGCGGCCGTGCGGTCATCGCCGCGCCCGCCGATGCGACGATGATCGCGACGATCGCCAGCCACTGCAGCACGGTGAGTTGTTCGTGCAGGAACAGCAGGCCGCACAGTGCACCGATGGCGGGTTCCAGGCTCATCAGCATGCCGAAGGTACGCGTCGGCAGTTTCGTCAGCGCCACCATCTCCAGGCTGTAGGGCAGCGCGGTGGACAACAGCGCCACGCCGAACGCGATGGGAAGCAGCGCAGGCGAGAGCAGCGCGGTGCCCGCATGCGCCACGCCGAACGGCACGGCGACCAGTGCGGCGATGGAGGTGCCCAAGGCGACGGTCTGCGGTCCGTGGTCGTTGCCGGCCTTCTGCCCGAACACGATATACAGCGCCCAGCACGTACCCGCGCCGAGCGCATAGGTTGCACCAATGGGATCCAATGCCTGCGTGCCCTGCTCCGGTACCAGCAGCACCAGCCCCAGCACGGCCAGTGCGACCCAGACCACATCGCGCAGGTGGCGCGAGCCGAACAGCGCCACCGCCAATGGACCGGTGAACTCCAGCGCGATGGCGATGCCCAGCGGCACCGTTTCCAGCGACTTGTAGAACATCAGGTTCATCAGGCCCAGCGAGATGCCGTACGCCAGCAACGCGGGCCACTGGTGCCGCTGGACACGCATGCGCCAAGGGCGGAACACCGCGACCAGCAGCAGCGTCGCCAGGGCCAGGCGTAGCGCGGTTGCGCCCGTCGCACCGACGGCGGGAAACAGATGCTTGGCCAGCGATGCGCCCGACTGGATGGAGACCATGGCGACCAGCAGCAGCGCGATCGGCTGCCAGCGCGACGCGGCGGGAGAAGACGAGACGAAGTTCATGGGGAAAACGGCCTGCACCGGGCACGTGGAGCGCCCCGTGCTTGTGGGGGATACGATTGCGCACTATATTGCGCAATCGAAGCTTAACTTATGCGCAATATATTGCGCAACTTCTCTCCATGAGCGTACTTGAACACGTGGCCGAGAACGTCCGCCGCCTTCGGACCGCCGCCGGCCTCAGCCAGCAGGCCCTGGCCGAGACGGCCGACGTCAGCCGGCGGATGCTGGTCGGCATCGAATCCGGCGACGCCAATGTCAGCCTGAACACCCTGGACCGCATCGCCGAGGCGTTGCGGGTGAGCTTCGCGGACCTGGTGAAAGCACCGGCCAAAGATCTGCGGCGCATCGAGGCCCTCGCCTGGCAGGGACGCATGCCCGGCTCGCAGGCCGTGCTGTTGGCCACCGCGCCAGCGGCGCACGATGTCGAACTCTGGGCCTGGACGCTGATGCCGGGCGACTGCTACACCTGCGGCGCGGATCCGGCCGGCTGGCACGAGATGTTCTTCGTCATCGAAGGGCAACTGGTGGTGGAGCTGCCCGAGGGCGAACAGACCGTCGATGCCGGCGACTTCTTCGTCTTTCCCAGCGACCGCGACTACGCCTACCGCAACGGGGGGCAGACGCCGCTGCGCTTCATCCGCAACGTCGTGCACTGAGCAACATGCGCATCACTTCGCCGGGGCGATACCGTGCCGGCGCAGGATGTCGCGCACGCGATCCAGCGGAATCGCTTCGACCGTCTCGCCGTTGCCGCTGATCGTGGTCGCCATGAAGATCGCGTTGTAGATCGCCTCCTCGACGGCCTCCACGCTGGCCTGGAACACCGCGCTCATCTGCTCGTTGGCCAGTTCCGAGGTGTCCAGCTTCGGGGCATCGAAGGCGCGGCGGACCGAGTCCGCGGTGGAGAACGCGAGTACATAGTCGCCACTGCCGTTGGACGCCGAACTGCCGGTGCGCCCCAGGCCCATCATCGCGCGCGAGGCGACGCGACGCAGGTTGCGGTCGCCCAGCGGCGCATCGGTGGCGATGACGATGATGATGGAACCGTCCCCGCGGTCGTCCGCCAGGCCTCGCGGACCGTCGGTGCTGGCCGCCACTGCGTTCTGGAATGCATAGCGGTCGAGCTCGCGCCCGACCGGCGCACCCGCCACCTGCAGCACGCCTCCGAAATTGGCCTGCACCAGCACGCCCACCGTCCATCCGCCCAGCGATGCGGGCAGCCTGCGCGAGGAGGTGCCGATACCGCCTTTCCAGCCGAACGCCACGGTGCCGGTGCCCGCTCCCACGCTGCCTTCCTGCACGGGGCCGCCGCTGGCCGTCTCGAGCGCGCGCCGCACGGCCTGGGCGGTGACAGGGCGCGCGCGGATGTCGTTGAGTCCCCCATCGTTGGTCTCGCCGACCACCACGTTGAGCGACCGTACCTGCTGCATGTCCGGACGCTCCAGCATCCACGCCGCCATCGCATCGGCCGCCTTCCACACGCACAAGGTGCAGGTCAGCACGATGGGCGTTTCCAGTTCGCCCAGTTCGTTCACCTGGGTGCTGCCGATGAACTTGCCGAAGCCGTTGCCGACATGCATGGCGGCAGGCACGCGCGAACGGTAGGGATTGCCGGGATGCGGCAGGATCGCGGTGACGCCGGTGCGCACGTTGTCGCCTTCCACCAAGGTCACCTGGCCGACGCGCACGCCCGCCACGTCGGTGATCGCGTTGTGCGTGCCGGGGGCGAAGATGCCCGGCGCCACACCGAGATCGCGTGCACGCGCGCGGGGCGCGTCCTGCGCGAAGGTGCCGGCGGAAACGACGGCCAGCAGCAACGCCGCCAGCCGGATCGAGGAACGGTGCAGCGCTGCAGGCATGCGGATTCCCTTATTGGCGTTGGCGGACGGCTTCGAACAGGGTGACGCCGGCGGCGACCGACACATTAAGGCTCTCGATCTCGCCGGGCATGGGAATCTTCACCAGGCCATCGCAGTGCTCGCGCGTCAGCCGGCGCAGGCCGTCGGCCTCGCCGCCCAGCACCAGCGCGACGTTGCCGCGCAGGTCGAGCGAGTACAGCGACGCCTCGGCTTCACCCGCCAGGCCGTAGATCCAGACGCCGAGCTGCTGCAGGTCGCGCAGGCAGCGCGAGAGGTTGGTGACCTGCACCACCGGGATGCGGTCGGCCGCACCGGCCGAGGTCTTGCGCACGGTGGCGTTGACGCCCACCGACTTGTCCTTGGGGATGACCACCGCAGTGACGCCGGCACCGGCGGCGCTGCGCAGGCACGCGCCCAGGTTGTGCGGGTCCTGCACGCCGTCCAGCACCAGCAGCAGCGCCTTGCCTTCGGCGGCTTCCACCAGGCCCTGCAGCTCGCCCTCGTCCCAGGTCTTGGCGGCGGCATAGCGGGCGGCGACGCCCTGGTGGCGCAACGAGCCGGCCACGCCGTCCAGCGCCTGCCCGGTGACACGGCGCACATCGATGCCCTTGCGGCGCGCGTTCTCTTCGATCTCGGTCAGGCGCGCGTTCTTGCTGCCGCCCTCGACCAGCACCTCGCGCACATTGTCGGCGTCGTTCTCGATGGCCGAGGCCACCGCATTGACGCCGACGATCCACTGGTTCTGCTTGCTCATGCGCTGAACGGCCGCGTTGGAAAGGCCGGCATTATCGCATCGACCGCCCGGTCAGCGCGGCGGCCAGGCCGGCGTGTCGTGGTCCGGATGCTGGTAGGAGACGACATCGGCGAGGAAGGTGGCCGCGGCCTCGTCCTCCTCGGTACGCCGCTGCGGCAGCGCCGGCAGGTCGTCCACGTACGGCAGCTTGCCTTCCACGCCGTACTGCACCCACGGCGCCAGGGGGCGGGGATCATCGAATGCGCCCGCCGCCACCGCCACGCCATCCGGCGCCTCGTAGGTCAACGGCGTGCCGCAGTCGGCGCAGAAGCCGCGGCGGACCACGTTGGACGACTGGAACCGCTTCGGCTCACCGCGTGTCCATTCCAGTACCGCACCGCGCGTGGACACCAATGGCGCGTAGTAGGCACCGAACGCCTTCTGGCACATGCGGCAATGGCAGATGGAAGCGTCCTTCAGGTCGCCGGTGACGCGGAAGCGGATAGCGCCGCATTGGCAGCCGCCGGTGTGGATTTCAGTGGACATGAGGGCTCCCTCGCCGCAAATGAACAACGCGAAAGTTCAACACCGTCATCCCAGCGAAAGCCGGGACCCAGCGACTTTGGTTCCGTCGCGACCGTCGTCTGCGTGAACTTCGTAGCGTTGCCAGCACAAGGCCCTGGGTCCCGGCTTTCGCCGGGATGACGGACCTGGATCAGTACTTCTTCTTCGTGCGCTTGGCCGGCTGGCCACGTGGCGGGGGCGGCGGCAGGCCCTGGTCCTGCTTGTCCTCCACCAGGCGGAAGTCGATCTTGCGCTCTTCCAGGCTGGCCTTCAGCACGATGATGCGCACCCGGTCGCCCAGCCGGAACGACATGCCGCGACGCTCGCCGGACAGCGTCTTGCGGAGCGGATCGAAGTGGTAATAGTCGTGCGGCAGCTGGGTCACGTGGACCAGCCCGTTGACCTTGGACTGGTCCAGCTCCACGAACAGGCCGAAGCTGGTGACGCCACTGATGACGCCGTCGAACTGGCCGCCGACATGTTGCTCCATCCAGGCCGCGCGGTAGCGTTCGTCGACCTCGCGCTCGGCTTCGTCGGCACGGCGCGCACGTTCCGAACACTGCAGCGAAAGCGCCGCCATCTCGTGTTCGGAATACTGGAATTTCTCCGGCTTTCCCTTGGTCAGCGCGTACTTGATGGCGCGGTGCACGAGCAGGTCGGGATACCGGCGGATCGGCGAAGTGAAGTGCGCATAGGCTTCCAGCGCCAGGCCGAAGTGACCGGCATTGTCCGGCGAGTAGACCGCCAGGCTCTGGCTGCGCAGCACCACCGATTCCAGCAGGGCCACGTCGGGACGCTCACGGATCTTCTTCAGCAACTGGGTGAAATCCCGTGGCTGCACCCTGCCCCAGGGCGGCAGGCTCAACTTGAACTCCTTGAGGAACTCGAGCAGGTCGGCGTACTTGGATTCCGGCGGCCGGTCGTGCACGCGGTACGGCGCGGGAATGCGCGCGCCCAACAGGAACCGGGCGGCCTCCACGTTGGCCGCGATCATGCATTCCTCGATCAGCTTGTGCGCATCGTTCCGCTGCAGCATGCCGGCCTGGGTGACCTCCCCGCGATTGTCCAGTTCGAAGCGGACTTCGGACGTCTCGAACTCGATCGCGCCGCGCTTCTCGCGCGCCTTGGCCAGCAGGCCATACAGCTCGTGCAGGCGCTCGACCTGCGGCAGCAGCGCGCCGATGGACTGGCGGGCCTCGGCGTCGCCCTCGCCCACCGCCTTCCACACCTGGTCGTAGGTCAGGCGTGCGTGCGAACGCATCACCGCCTCGTAGAACGTCGACTGGGTGACTTCGCCCTCGCTGTTGACCTGCATGTCGCAGACGAAGCACATGCGGTCCACTTTCGGATTCAGCGAGCAGATGCCGTTGGACAAGGTCTCCGGCAGCATGGGCACCACGAAACCCGGGAAGTACACCGACGTCGCACGCTTCTGCGCTTCATCGTCCAGCGGCGTGCCGGGACGCACGTAGTGCGAGACATCGGCGATGGCCACGACCAGGCGGTAGCCGCTGCGGTTCTTCATGCGCAGGCCCTGGCGATTGCTTTCGCAATACACCGCATCGTCGAAGTCCTTCGCATCGGCGCCGTCGATGGTCACCAGCGGCATGTCGCGCAGGTCGACGCGGTTGCCGATCATCGCCGGCTCGATCACCAGCGGTACGGCCGTGGCCTCGTCCAGCACCTCCTGCGGGAACTCGTGCGGCAGGTTGTGGCCGTGGATCGCGGCCTCCACCACCAGCGACGGCGTCAGGCTGTCGCCCAGCACGGCGATGACCTTGCCGATGGGCGGACGACGCGCATCCGGCGCCTGGGTCAGCTCGACCACCACCAGCTGGCCGTCGCGCGCGCCACCGGTGGCGTCCTGCGGGATCTGCACGTTGCGCTGGATGCGCTTGTCGTCGGGCGCCACGTAGGCGATGCCGACCTCGAAGCCAAAACGGCCGATCAGCCGGGTGACCCCGCGTTCCAGCACGCGCGCGATGCTGCCTTCGCGGCGGCCGCGCCGGTCGATGCCGGTGACGTTGGCCAGCGCGCGGTCGCCATGCATGACCTTGCGCATTTCATAGGGCGGCAGGAACAGGTCGTCGCCTCCGCCGGCGTCGGGCCGCAGGAAGCCGAAACCGTCCGGGTTGGCGATCACCGTGCCGGCGATCAGCGCAGTGTGCTGCACCGGCGCAAAACCGCCGCGCCGGTTCTGCACCAGTTGTCCGTCGCGGACCATCGCGCCCAGGCGCTTGGACAGGGCCTCGAAGCGGTCGGGTGCCTGCAGGCCCAGCGGACCGGCGATCTCCTCGGCCGTCTGCGGTCCCTCGGCGGCCTCGAGGAAACCGAGGATGGCTTCGCGACTGGCGATGGGCTGGTCATAACGTTGCGCTTCGCGCTGCGCGTGCGGGTCGACGAAACGCCCCGACGTGCGCGCGGGCGCGGCGCGGCGCGTGGCCGGCGCCGAAGACTTCGCCCCGCCGCCGGTCGGCGGCAGGTCGGGCATCCAGGGGGGAAGGCTCTTCCCGGTCTTGGCGGGTTTGCCCGATCGCTGCCCGGCGCTCTGCGTGCGCGGGGTGCTTCCCTTGCCGGCGCCGCTCTTGCCGCCGTTCCGTGTGGTTTTCTTGGTCATGCGTCGATGGTACACCCCGGCTGAACAACGCCATGCGAAAACACCCGTTGACATTCCCCCGCCCGGTCCGCAAAATGCGCGCCTCGCTTACCTGCCCAGGTGGCGGAATTGGTAGACGCACTAGTTTCAGGTACTAGCGGGTAAAACCGTGGAGGTTCGAGTCCTCTCCTGGGCACCACGCATCACGAAGACCCCCGCGCAAGCGGGGGTTTTTCGTTTCCGGCGGCCGGACGCCTCACACACGCATGCCGGCAACCGAAGTAGGCTGATGGCCGGCCGTCAGGCGGCACCTTTCCCCCGGGGCACGCATGGAGTTCCAACAGATCCTTTTCCTGGTCATCCTGGCGGTCACGCTGGGGCTGTTCATCAGCGAGAAGCTGCGCATCGACCTGGTCGCGCTGCTGGCCCTGCTGGCGCTCACCCTGACCGGGATCCTGGGACCGAAGGATGCGCTGGCCGGCTTCGCCAGCGAACCGGCGATCATCGTCGCCGCGGTGTTCGTGCTGTCGGCCGGCCTGTCGGCCACCGGCATCACCGACCGCATCGGCGCGGGCATCGGCCGGGCCGCAGGCGGCAGCGAGTGGCGCACCATCGCCGTGGTCATGCCGGCCACGGCGGCGCTGGCGGCGTTCTCGCACCACGTGATGGTCACGGCGATGATGCTGCCTATCCTGATGCGCATCGCGCGCGAGCAGAAGCTGGCCGCATCGCGCCTGCTGATGCCCATGTCGCTGGCCGCATCGCTGGGCACCACGCTGACGCTGTTCAGCGCACCGGCATTCCTGTTGTCCAACGACCTGATCAAGCGTGCCGACCTGCCCGCGCTGGACATCTTCGCCATCACCCCCATCGGCATCGCGCTGGTGCTGCTGGGCACGGTGTACATGCTGCTGGCGCGCTGGCTGGTGCCCAAGCGCGACGGGGAAACGCCGCAGGGGGATTACCTGAAGCTGGACCGCTACTACACCGAGCTGCTGGTGGAAGCGGAGTCGCCCTGGGTCGGCAAGACCCGCGGCGACTTCTCGGACGCGTTCAAGGATCGCCTGCAGGTGGTCGACTGGCTGCGCCACGGCATGCGTCGCCGCAACCAGCACCCCGAAAGCCCGTTGGCCGCCGGCGATGTGCTGCTGGTACGCGCCTCGCCAGACGAGATCGCCTCCATCCGTGACGAGCCCGGCCTGGCCCTGCACGCCGTGGCCAAGTACGGCGATACCCCCGGCGAGCGCCCCAAGTCCGAAGCGCTGGGCGACGAGCAGCTGGTGCAGGCGGTCGTGGCGCCCCATTCGGAGTTCGTCGGCCGCAGCGTGGCCGACATCGACTTCCTGCGCAATCTCGGCGTGGTGGTGGTGGGCCTGTGGCGCCGCGAGGGCTGGCTGCACGGCGAACTGTCCGAAACCGTGCTGCAGGAAGGCGACCTGCTGGTCCTGTGGGGCCAGCAAGAGAACCTGGAACCGCTGGCGACCCACCACGGCTTCCTGATGCTGATGCCGTTCAGCGGCCGTGAGAAGTCGCGCCGGCGCGCGCCGGTGGCGCTGCTGATCATGGCAGCCGCCGTGGCCGCCGCGGCCACCGAGACGCTGGCGCCGCACATCGCGTTCCTGGCGGGGGCGGTGGCGATGGTGCTGACGCGCTGCGTGGACATCGAGCGCGCCTACCAGGAAATCGACGTGCGCATCTTCGTGATGATCGGCGGGGTGATTCCGCTGGGCATCGCCATGGAAAAGACCGGCACCGCCGCACTGGTGGCCGACCTGCTGCTGAACCACGCCGCCCACTGGTCGCCGCTGGTGCTGCTGCTGGTGATGTTCGGTACGGCCGCGCTGCTGACCCAGATCCTGTCCGATGCCGCCACCACGGTGCTGCTGGCACCGATCGCGCTGGCGCTGGCCACGGGACTGGGCTTGAACCCTGTGCCGTTCGTGGTCTGCACGGCGATGGGGGCGGTAGCCTCGTTCCTCACCCCCATCGGCCACCACGGCAACCTGCTGATCCTCACTCCGGGCCGCTACACCTTCGGCGATTTCCTACGCGTGGGCGCGCCCCTCACCCTGGCCATCGCCTTCACCACCGCCTGGCTGGCACGCTGGCTGTGGCTGGGCGGACCGCTGCTGCCGGGTATCGGCGGCTGAGACGGGGCGGCGGGTAGAATGGCCGGGTTTTCCGACCCGCAGACCGTACACCCGCAATGACCGAAACGATCCGCCCCACCTTCCACGGCTTCGAGCAGATCCCGCTGCGCGAGTACGCCGAGCGCGCCTATCTCGACTACTCGATGTACGTGGTGCTGGACCGCGCCCTGCCCTTCATCGGCGACGGGTTGAAGCCGGTGCAGCGGCGCATCGTCTATTCGATGAGCGAGCTCGGCCTGAACGCCGGCGCCAAGCCGAAGAAGTCCGCACGCACCGTCGGCGACGTGATCGGCAAGTACCACCCGCACGGCGACAGCGCCTGCTACGAAGCGCTGGTGCTGATGGCGCAGCCGTTTTCGTACCGCTATCCGCTGATCGAAGGCCAGGGCAACTTCGGCTCGCCGGACGATCCGAAGTCGTTCGCGGCCATGCGTTACACCGAATCCAAGCTCACCCCTATCGCCGAAGTGCTGCTGGGCGAGCTGGGCCAAGGCACGGTGGACTGGACGCCTAACTTCGACGGCACGCTGGAAGAGCCGACCTGGCTGCCGGCGCGACTGCCGCACCTGTTGCTCAACGGCACCACCGGCATTGCGGTGGGCATGGCAACCGACGTGCCGCCGCACAACCTCAACGAGATCGTCAGTGCCTGCATCCGCCTGATCGACGATCCGGACGCGACGGTCGCCGACCTGTGCGAGCACGTACGCGGCCCGGACTACCCCACCAAGGCGGAGATCATCACCGCGCCCTCCGACCTGCGCGCGATGTACGAGAACGGCACCGGCAGCGTCCGCGCGCGTGCGGTGTGGCGCAAGGACAATGCCAACCTCGTCATCGAGGCCCTGCCCTACCAAGTGTCGCCGTCCAAGGTGATCGAGCAGATCGCGGCGCAGATGCGGGCCAAGAAGCTGCCCTGGCTGGAGGACATCCGCGACGAATCCGACCACGCCAACCCGGTGCGCGTGGTGCTGATCCCGCGCTCCAACCGCGTGGATGCCGAACAGCTGATGGGCCACCTGTTCGCCACGACCGACCTGGAGAAGAGCTACCGGGTCAACCTCAACATCATCGGGCTGGACGGCCGCCCGCAGGTCAAGAACCTGCGGATGCTGCTGACCGAGTGGCTGGCGTTCCGCAGCGACACTGTCACCCGCCGCCTGAAGCACCGCCTGGAGAAGGTCGAGCGCCGCCTGCACCTGCTGGAAGGCCTGCTGGTCGCGTTTCTCAACCTGGATGAAGTCATCCGCATCATCCGCACCGAGGACGAACCGAAGGCGGCGCTGATCGCGCGCTTCGCACTGAGCGAGGAACAGGCCGACTACATCCTCGATACCAAGCTCAAGCAGCTCGCCCGCCTGGAGGAAATGAAGATCCGCGGCGAGCAGGACGAACTGCAGGCCGAACGCGAGAAGATCGCCGGCATCCTGGAGTCGAAGGCCAAGCTGAAGAAGCTGATCAAGGACGAACTGACGGCGGACGCCAAGAAGTTCGGCGACGCGCGCCTGTCCCCGCTGGTACAGCGCGATGCCGCCCAGGCCCTGGACGAAACCGAACTGGTCGCCAGCGAGCCGATGACGGTGGTGCTGTCGGAAAAGGGCTGGATCCGCGCCGCGAAGGGCCACGACGTGGATGCCGCCACGCTGTCGTACCGCGATGGCGACGGCCTGCTGGCGGCGGTGCGCTCGCGCAGCACGCAGCAGGTGGCGTTCCTGGATTCGGAAGGCCGCAGCTACTCCACCGCCGTGCACACGCTGCCCTCCGCGCGCGGCAACGGCGAGCCGCTGACCGGCCGCTTCTCGCCGGCCGCGGGCGCGTCGTTCCGTGCCCTGGCCAGCGGCGACAACGACAGCCGCTTCGTGCTGGCGTCTTCGCACGGCTACGGTTTCGTAACGCGCTTCGAGAACCTCACCGGGCGCCAGAAGGCGGGCAAGGCGATGCTCAACCTGACCCCGGGCGCGGGCGTGCTGCAGCCTGCACAGGTCGCCAACGTCGGGACCGACCGCATCGTCGCCGTGACCAGCGCGGGCCACCTGCTCGCGTTCCCGGTCAGCGAACTGCCCGAGCTGGACAAGGGCAAGGGCAACAAGCTGATCGAGATCCCCAAGGCCAAGCTGGGCACCGAGCGCGTGGTCGCCATCGCCGCTGTCGCGCCGGGCAGCACGTTGCTGGTGAAGAGCGGCCAGCGCACGATGAGCCTGTCGTTCAAGGATCTGGACGAGTACGTCGGTGCACGGGCGACGCGCGGCGGGTTGTTGCCGCGGGGGTGGCAAAAGGTCGACGGACTGGACGTCCAGTAGTTCACCGCATGGGCGCGCTGCGGCGCGTTCGTCACCGCCGCCGACCGTGGTTTCAGGGCGCGCGGCAGAAGGTCGACGGACGGGATGCGCAGTCGTTCACGAGCGTCCGTGACATCATCGCCGCTGTACGGCGAATTCCCCCTGCCCGTTTCAGCGAGGACTACACCCATGGATGCCGACTTCTGGTTGCAACGCTGGCAGGAAGGCCAGATCGGCTTCCATCGCAGCGACGTGATGCCGCTGCTGGAAAAGCACTGGCCCTCGCTGCAGCTGCCGGCGGGCAGTCGCGTGCTGGTGCTGCTATGCGGGAAATCGCTCGACATGCACTGGCTGGCGGCGCAGGGCCATCGCGTGCTGGGCGTGGAGCTGTCACCGCTGGCGGTGACGCAGTTCTTCGAGGAAGCCGGACTGACACCGGTGCGGACGACGAGCCCATACGGCGAGCACTTCCGCGCCGGCCCGGTGGAGATCATCCTGGGCGATGCATTCGGGCTGGATCCGGCGCTGCTCGCGGAGGTGGCCGGGGTGTACGACCGTGCGGCGCTGATCGCGTTGCCGCCGGACCTGCGCCTGCGCTATCGCGACACGGCCTATGCATCGCTCCCCACCGGATGCCAGGGACTGCTCATCACGCTGGAGTATCCGCAGGCCGAGAAGGCCGGTCCGCCGTTCTCGGTGGAACAGCCCGAGGTGGAAGCGCTGTTCGCCACGCCGTGGCGGCAGGAGCTGCTGGAACGGCGCGACATCCTGGACCAGGAGCCGCGCTTCCGCGAAGAAGGCCTGAGCGCGCTGGCGACCGCCGTGTACCACCTGACGAACGGACATCTGTAGGAGCGGGCCATGCCCGCGATGCTCCTGCGTTACCTGCGTCAAAAGCATCGCGCCCATGGGGCGCTCCTGCAGCCAGCGCGGCATCTTGCGCAACGGTCAGGAAATACGAGGCTAACGTCGAGCGCCAGACCCGCGCTTACTTGGCGGTCGGTTCGCCGTCGAGCTTGGAGGTCAGGTACAGCTCGATGCCCAGACGCTTGATCAGGCCCAATTGCTGTTCCAGCCAGTGCGCGTGGTCTTCTTCCGTATCCTTGAGCTGCGCCAGCAGGATTTCGCGGCTGACGTAGTCGCCGTGCTGTTCGCACAGCGCCATGCCCTTGGCCAGGTGCGCGCGCACCGCGTACTCGACCTCCAGGTCGCGCTGCAGCATCTCCTCGACGGTCTTGCCGGCCGTGAAGGCTTCCGGACGCATGTCCGGGTCGCCCTCCAGGAACAGGATGCGCCGCAGCAGCGCGTCGGCGTGCTGGGTTTCTTCCTGCATTTCGTGGTCGATGCGGTGGAACAGCGCCTTCAGGCCCATGTCCTCGTAGCGCCTCGAGTGGATGAAATACTGGTCGCGCGCGGCCAGTTCGCCGCGCAACAAGAACTTGAGGTAGTCGACGACGTCCGGGTGGCCTTTCATGGGGGTACGGCTCCTGTAGCAAGGCGCACAGGATGCCCGATCCCGCCGGCCGGCGGCCGAATCGGAATCAGTCGCGTTCGTCGTCGCACCGCGGCGTGGACCGTCATCGCTTCCGTGGAATAATCGCCGCGCCCGCCCCTAGCCTCAGGACCCGCAATGCTGAAGTGGACCCGGCGCATCGCGCTGCTGCTGTTGGCCCTGGTCGTACTGGTGCTCCTGATCGCATGGTGGATGCTGCGCGGAAGCCTGGCGCAGTTGGAAGGCGAGTCGGACCTGGCGGGACTGTCGGCGCCCGTCAGCATGCAGCGCGACGCCCTGGGCGTGGTCACCATCGATGCGGCCAGCGAATCCGATGCCGTCCGTGCACTGGGCTACGTGCACGCGCAGGAACGCTACTTCGAGATGGACCTGATGCGCCGCAGCTCGGCGGGCGAGCTGGCCGAGCTGTTCGGCCCCATCGCCGTCGGCCTGGACAAGGACCGCCGCGTGCACCGGATCCGCGCGCGCGTGTCGGCCAACCTCGACGCGTTCGCGGGCAACCGCATGCCCCAGCTGCAGGCCTATGCCGACGGCGTCAACGCCGGTCTCGGCAACCTGCGCGCCAAGCCTTGGCCCTACCTGCTGCTGCGACAGGAGCCGCGTCGCTGGGACGTGCTGGATTCGGCGCTGACGGGCTATGCGATGTATTTCGACCTGCAGGATGCGCAGAACGTGCGCGAGCTGGGCCTGTGGCAGATCCGCCGACACGTGCCGCAAGGCCTCTACGATTTGCTCGCGCACGATGGCACCGAATGGGACGCGCCCCTCTATGGCGAGCCGCGCGGCAACGCCACGCTGCCGGACGCCGGCCAGGTGGACCTGCGCACGCTGCCGATGCCGAAGACGGATTCCCACCAGCGCCTGGCCGACAAGGGCACGCCGGGCAGCAACAACTGGGCGGTCGCCGGCGCATTGACGGCCGATGGCCGTGCCATCGTCGCCGACGACATGCACCTGGGACTGCGCGCGCCGGGCATCTGGTTCCGCGTGCGCCTGCGCTATCCCGACCCGCATGCGCCGGGCGGCCAGGTCGACGTCTCCGGCTTCAGCCTGCCCGGCCTGCCCGCGATCATCGTGGGCAGCAACGGACGCGTCGCCTGGGGCTTCACCAACAGCTACGCGGACACCGCCGACTGGTATCCGGTGGTCCCGTGCGAAGGCCACATCAGCGCGGGCTGCGAGCCCGTTACGCGCCATGCCGAGACGATCAGGGTCGCCGGTGGCGAAGACGTGCCGTTCGAGGTATTCGATACCCGGCACGGCCCGATCGTCCATCCTGCGAAGGGGGACCGTCCCGCACTGGCGCTGCGCTGGGTGGCGCAGTTGCCGGGCGCACTGAACTTCGGCCTGTCGGACCTGGCACGAGCCGGCGACCTGTCCGCCGCCCTCGCCGTGGCCCAACGCACCGCGACGCCTGCACAGAACCTGGTCGTCGCGGATCGCAATGGCCGCATCGCGTGGCGCATCCTCGGTCCGTTGCCATCGCGCGCGGGCGCGTGCGCGCACGCACTCGACCGGGCAGTCGGCGTGTCGCCCGACGACGACACGGCCGCATCCTGCACGCCCTGGGACCTGTCCTATCAGCTCTCGCCGGTGCTCACGTCGCCGGAGAACCACCGTCTCTGGACCGCCAACGCGCGCGTGATCGAAGGCGATGCGCTGGCGCGCGTCGGCGACGGCGGCTATGCGCTGGGTGCGCGCGCGAAGCAGATCCGCGATGGCCTGATGGCGAAGGATCGCTTCACCGAGCAGGACCTGCTGGCCATCCAACTGGACGACCGTGCGCTGTTCCTGGAGCGCTGGTGGCGGCTGTTGCAGGACGAAGCGAAGACGCGGCCGGCAGCATCCGCCATGAAGGCCATCGCCGAGGCCGGCAAGACCTGGGAAGGGCGCGCGGGCGTCGATTCGGTCAGCTATCGCCTGGTCCGCGCCTGGCGCCTGGCCGTGCACGCGCGCATCGCCGACGGCCTGACGGCGCCCGCACAGGCGGCGCTGGGCGACGACTTCGTCATGCCCGACCTGCCGCAGCTGGAAGGCGTGGTATGGCCGTTGCTCGAACAGCGTCCCGCCCATCTGCTCTCGCGCCGCTACGAGAGCTGGGACGCACTGCTGGAAGACGCAGCGAAGGAAGTGCGCGACGACCTGGCCGACCAGGGACCGCTGGCCGAGCGCCGCTGGGGCGAGCGCAACACGGCCAGGATCTGCCACCCGCTCGCCGACGCCCTGCCCGCCTTCCTGAAGCCCCGGCTCTGCATGCCGGGCGAAGCGCTCGCCGGCGATGGCGCCATGCCTCGCGTGCAGGGGCCGGCTTTCGGTGCGTCCGAGCGCATGGTGGTGTCGCCGGGGCACGAGGCCGACGGCATCATCCACATGCCGGGCGGCCAGAGCGGCCACCCGATGTCGCCGTTCTGGGGCGCCGGCCATGATGATTGGGTACACGGCCGGCCGACACCCTTCCTGCCGGGCGAAGCGACCCACACGCTCACGCTGCGGCCCGCCAACGCTCAACCCAGATAACGATCCGGCACCGCCAGCCCTTGCTGGCGGAAGAAGCAGATCTGGTCGAAATAGCCGCGCTGGAACACGATGCGGCCGTCGCGTACCTGGAAGAAGCCGCAGCCCCGCAGTCCAAGCGGATCACGCCAGTCCATGACGGCCCACTCGCCGTCCTCGAGGATCTGTTCCACCTCGCACACCATCGTCGCGCGCGCGCATTCGGTGCGGAACAGGCTCATGATCGCCTCGCGGCCGTGCAGCGGATCGGTTCACCACCTGGTGATTGACGGCGTCTTCCGCATACAACGCGCCAGGCCGTCGACGTCCGCCGCATTGAAGCAGCGGACCCTTCTCGCAACGACGACCGCGGCCGGCGTCATGTCGTCGTCGCCGGCAGCGCGGACGCATGCACGCCCGCGACAGCGCGGCCCGACGGATCGGCCATCTTCGCGAAGCTGGCGTCCCAGGCGATGGCGGCGGGCGAGGAACACGCGATCGATTTGCCGCCCGGCACCGTCTCGGCGCAGGCCTGGCCCGGGTAGTGCTGTTCGAACAGCGTGCGGTAGAAGTAGGCTTCCTTGGTCTGCGGCGGGTTGACCGGGAAGCGCTTGTCGGCCGCCGCCAGTTCGCGGTCGCTGACCTGCGCCTCGGCATGCGCTTTCAACCCGTCGATCCAGCCATAGCCCACGCCATCGCTGAACTGCTCCTTCTGCCGCCACAGGATCGACTCCGGCAGGTAGCCGTCGAAGGCCTCGCGCAGCACGCCCTTCTCCATGCGCCGTGCGCCATCGCCCGTCTTGTCGATCATCTTGTACGCCGCGTCCATCTTCATCGCCACGTCGAGGAACTCCACGTCGAGGAACGGCACGCGCGGCTCCACGCCCCACGCCATCATCGACTTGTTGGCGCGCAGGCAGTCGTAGTTGTGCAGCGCGTCCAGCTTGCGCACCAGTTCCTCGTGGAATTCGCGCGCGTTCGGCGCCTTGTGGAAGTACAGGTAACCGCCGAAGATCTCGTCGCTGCCCTCGCCCGACAGCACCATCTTCACGCCCATCGCCTTGATCCGCCGCGCCAGCAGATACATCGGCGTGGACGCGCGGATGGTGGTGACGTCGTAGGTCTCGATGTGCCGGATCACCTCCGGAATCGCGTCGAGCCCTTCCTGGAAGGTGTAGGTGAAGCCATGGTGCACGGTGCCCAGCGCCTTCGCCGCGACTTCGGCGGCCGCCAAGTCGGGCGAGCCCTCCAGGCCGATGGCGAAGGAGTGCAGCCGCGGCCACCACGCTTCCGTGGTGTCGTCGTCCTCGACGCGATGGCGTGCGTAGCGCGCAGCCACGGCCGCGACCAGCGAGGAGTCCAGCCCGCCGGACAGCAGCACGCCGTAGGGCACGTCGGTCATCAGCTGCCGGTGCACGGCGCGTTCGAACGCCTCGCGCAGTTCGTCCTTCGACACCTGCACGCCTTCGACGGCCGCGTAGTCGCGCCAGGGCTTCTGGTAGTACTTCACCAGCGCACGCGTGGCGGTGTCGTAGTAGTGGCCCGGCGGGAACTGCGCCACGTCGGCGCAGATCGGCGCCAGCGCCTTCATTTCGGAGGCCACGCACAGACGGCCCTCGCGGTCGTGCCCCCAGTACAGCGGGCAGACGCCGATGGGATCGCGTGCGATCAGTGCGCGTCCCTTCGCCTTGTCCCATAGAGCGAACGCGAAGATGCCATTGAGGCGGTTGAGGAACGACGCAGGATCGTCTTCGCGATACAGCGCGTTGATGACTTCGCAGTCCGAACCGGTCTGGAAGGCATAGTGCTGCACCAGTTCCACCTTCAGTTCGCGATGGTTGTAGATCTCGCCATTGACGGCCAGGACCAGTTCGCCGTCGGCCGAGCGCAGGGGTTGCGAACCGCCAGCCGGGTCGACGATGGCCAGCCGCTCGTGCACGAGGATGGCGCCCTCGTCGTGGTACACGCCGCTCCAGTCTGGCCCGCGGTGGCGCTGCTTCTGGGACAGCTCCAGCGCCTGCCGTCGCAGGGCCGCAATGTCGTCGCCGGGCTGCAGCCCGAAGATGCCGAAGATGGAACACATGGATGGAAACTCCTGGGTGGGGTCGGTGACGGGAGCCGGAAACGAAGAAACCCGCATCTCGCGATGCGGGTTTCTGGTATCCGGCAGGTCTTTCTTTGCCTAGTCGCAGAGCCGCATCGCCCGCGTCCCGTTGTTCGGGCGCAGGTTGTTGCGGTTGTTATTGATGGCGGTGCGGCAGGGCATGGGGCGACCGTAACCGGTCCCGACAGGACCGCGCAACTGTTTCATCCGTAAGGAAAGCGCATCGCCTGCGCTCCTCAGATGGCGGGCCGGGTCAGCATCAGCCGCTCCACCAAGGCCTGGTACAGGCCCGGCAGCGCCTGCAGGTCGGACACCCGGACGTGCTCATCGACCTTGTGGATGCTGGCATTGACCGGCCCGACTTCGATGCACTCCGCACCCAGCGGTGCAATGAAGCGCGCATCGGACGTGCCGCCGGCCGTGCTCTCTTCCGGCGGCGCACCGGAGAACTCGCCGAGCACCGCGCGCGCCGTGGCCCGCAGGTGGCCTTCCGGCGTGTAGAAGGGCTCGCCGCCGCGCAGCCACTGGATGCTGTAGTCGACCCCATGGCGGCGGAGGATGCCCTCGATCTCCTGTTCCAGCTTCTCCGCTGTCCAGCTGGGATTGAAGCGCAGGTTGAACACCACCTGCAGTTCGCCCGGGATGACGTTGCTGGCGCCGGTGCCGGCGTGGATGTTGGAGATCTGCAGGCTGGTCGGCGGGAAGGTCTCGTAGCCTTCGTCCCACTGGCGCGCGGCCAGTTCGTCCAGCGCGGGCAACGCCTTGTGGATGGGATTGAGCGCCTTGTGCGGATAGGCGACATGGCCCTGCACGCCGTGCACGCTCAAGGTACCGGTCAGGGTGCCACGACGGCCGACGCGCAACAGGTCGCCCAGTGCTTCCTTGGACGACGGCTCGCCCGTGATGCACCAGTCGATGCGCTGGCCGCGCTCGCGGAACAGTGCCGCGACCTGCTTCACGCCGTCGTGGGCGGGACCCTCCTCGTCCGAGGTCACCAGCAGCGCGACCGTGCCCGGATGATCCGGGTGCGCATCGACGAAGCGCTCCAGCGCGATCGTGCACGCGGCCACACTGCACTTCATGTCGGCGGTACCGCGCCCGTAGAGCACGCCATCGCGGACGGTGGGCACGAACGGATCACTGGTCCACGCGTCCAACGGCCCCGGCGGCACCACGTCCGTATGGCCCAGCAGCACCAGCACCGGCGACCCGCTGCCATGCGTGGCCCAGAGGTTGTCGGTCTCGCCGAAGCGCAGGTGTTCGCAGCGGAATCCCCATTGCGACAGACGGGTCGCCAGGACCTGCTGGCAGCCGGCGTCGTCCGGCGTCACCGAGTGGCGGCGGATCAGTTCGCAGGACAGTTCGACGACATCGCTCACGCGCCGGCTCCGAACATCTTCTTGAAACCATTGTCGCTGAAGCCCTGTGAAAAGCCGCCTTCACCGGTGACGACCACGGGGCGACGGATCAGCTGCGGATACTCCTTCAGCAGCAGCTTCCACTCCGCATCCGACCCCGGCGACTTGCGGTTCTCCGGCATTTGCCGCCAGGTCGTCGACGACTTGTTGATCAGCGCGTCCCACCCGCCTGCCTTTTCCGCCCAGTCCTTCAGCGTCTCGGGCGACTGCCGGTTGTCGCGGTAGTCGACAAAGGTGTAGGCGACGCCGAAGCGGTCCAGCCACTTCGTCGCCTTCTTGCAGGTGTCGCAGTTCTTTAGACCGTAAAGAGTGGTTGTCATGGCGTTACGTGGACGGAACGAGAGCGATCAGCAATGTTACAGCAGGCGCTCGGATACCACGCCGAAGGGAACCCTTGGTAGAAGGAAGCAGAGCGCATCCGCAGGATCCGCTCCCACCTGCTCGAGCATCGGACAATGAAGGCTCCGCAGGGTCAGGGGAACCACGGTGGACAGATCAACGGGCAACGCAATCACCGTGAAGGCAGTGGCTCCGTCAGGCGCGATGGATACCGCAGCATCCTGGCAGGCAAGGAAGCGGACCGCCGCGTCACGACTTCCGAAACTTGCCACCCAGGAAGCATCGGGAGGCCATGGGTCGCCAACGCCCAGCTCTGCGAGGAGCGCGGGCGCACCACCGTCTCCCGGCGCGATGCGCGTCGACACGATGGCGTGGTCGCAACGATGCTGCATGGAGTGTGCAAGTTGGGGCTGCATCGCGTCACTGAAAAGGCGCGCGCCCACGACATGGGGCAGGCTGTCCATGACATTGCGCAGGAACAGCACGGTGGGCGCAGCGTCATTCGAATCGTCTTCACGCAGCACGTAGCACCGCCAGTTGCTCTGCAACGGAGACGGGAACAAACGGCGAAACGGCCCCGCAAGCGCGGGACCGAAATGTCCATGCCGATAACTGAGGATCGTGAAGGGCGTGCGTCCCTCCCAGGAGGGGTAGTGATAGCCGGCAGGCGGTACAGGCAGCGCCTGGATGTCGACCCACCAGCTCATGTAGGCGACATCCACCACATCGCTGACCAGTGCAGGCATGGGCCAGCGCGCAGCGATCCAGCGACGCAATTGCCGCCAAGCCGAGAAGCCGACGAGCCGCTCGACAAAGCGTCCCCACGCGCCCGCTACCGGATGGAGGTAGCGGGATGCCCGGTCCAGTGGCGTGCCAGCATCCATGCGGCTAACGGCAGGTCAGTCCGCCAATCCGCGCAGCAGTTCGTTGACGCTGGTCTTGCTGCGCGTCTTCTCGTCGACCTGCTTGACGATCACTGCGCAGTACAGCGAGTGCGACCCGTCGGCGGCCGGCAGCGAGCCGGAGACCACGACGCTGCCCGGCGGCACGTAGCCATAGGTGATTTCCTTGGTCATGCGGTTGTAGATGCGCGTGGACTGGCCGATGAAGACGCCCATGCCGATCACGCTGTGGTGGCCGACCACCACGCCTTCGACCACCTCCGACCGCGCACCGATGAAACAGTGGTCCTCGATGATCGTCGGGCTGGCCTGCAGCGGTTCCAGCACGCCGCCGATGCCGGCGCCGCCGGACAGGTGGCAGTGCTTGCCGACCTGCGCGCACGAGCCCACCGTCGCCCAGGTATCCACCATCGTGCCCTCGCCGACGTAGGCGCCGATGTTGACGAAGCTGGGCATCAGCACCACGTCCTTGCCGAAGTACGTGCCACGGCGCGCGATGGCGCCCGGCACGACACGCACGCCCAGCTTGCGGAAGTCGTTCTCGTCGAACGCACCGAAGCGCGCCTCCACCTTGTCCCAGAACGGCGCCGGATAGGCTTCGACCAGCTCCATCTCGTTGACGCGGAAGTACAGCAGCACGGCCTTCTTCAGCCACTCGTTGACCTTCCAGCCACCCTTGCCGTCGGGTTCGGCCACGCGCAGTTTCCCGCTCTCCAGACCCTCGATGGCGAGTTCGACGGCGGTACGGGTGGAACCCTCGATCTCGATCGACGTCAGTTCGGCACGGCGCTCGAAGGCGCTCTCGATGGTGGACTTGAGTTCTTCGGTCTTGGTGGCTTTGCGGGTCATCGAAGGTCCTGCAGGGATGTGCTCAGGTGGGGGTATCCAGGCCGGCGCGCAGCGCATCGCGCAGTGCGGCCTGGGTGTCGGTGTCGGTCAGGGGCTGGTCGTGCTCGTCGGTGATCTGGAACACGTCCTCGGCGCGTTCGCCGAACGTGGCGATACGCGCATCGTGCACGCGCAGTCCCTGCTGGCGCAGCACCTGCGCCACGTCGGACAGCAGCCCGGGACGGTCCGGCGCGACCAGGCCCAGGATCGTGCGACGGCCATCCGGCGTGATGCCGAACTCGATGCGCGGTGCGAACCGGAAATGCTTGAGCTGGCGCGGGACCGCGCGCCGCGAAGTACGCACGCCCTCCAGCGGACGCGCGAGGGCCTGGCCCAGCCCGTGTTCGATGTCGGCCGGATCGCGCGTCGCATAGGCATCCGCCGGCAGCACCTCGAACGTATCGAAGACCGCGCCCTGCGGGCCGACCAGCACGCGCGCCTGGTGGATGGCGAAGCCCATGCGGTCCAGGGTGGCGAGGATGGCGGCGAACAGGCCGTCGCGGTCGGGCGAATGCACGAAGACTTCCATCGCATCGGCGTCGTCCGCGATCCGCCGCGCACGCACGCGCGTCTCGCCTGGGGTGGCGCCACGAATGGCCTGCGCCTGCCAGGCCAGCTGTTCCGGACGGAAACGCAGGAAGCTCTCTTCCGGCATCGCCGCGAACAATGCATCGGCCTGCACGGCCGTCATGCCCTGTACTTCCAGCAGCGCGCGCACGCTGCCGCGCGCCTCCGCCAGGCGCTCGTCCACCGCGACGGGATTTTCCAGTCCTTCGCGCAGTACGCGGCGTGCGGCGAAGTAGAGGTCGGCCAGCAGCCGATCCTTCCACGCATTCCAGAGCTTCGGGCTGGTGCCGGCGATGTCGGCGCAGGTCAACAGGTACAGGTAATCCAGCCGTTCGCGGTCGCCGACCAGCGTTGCGAAACGGTGGATGACCTCGGGATCGGCAATGTCCTGCTTCTGTGCGGTCACCGACATGCGCAGGTGCTGCTCCACCAGCCAGGCCACCAGGGCGGCGTCGGATTCGCTGAGCGCATGCGCTGCACAGAACTCACGCGCGTCGACCGCACCGAGTTCGGAATGGTCCCCGCCGCGGCCCTTGGCGATATCGTGGAACAGCCCGGCCAGCAGCAGCAGCTCCGGCTTGCGCAGGCGCGGCCAGACTTCGTGCGCGATCGAGAAGCGCTCGTCCGCGCGGCCGGCCGCGAAGGCGGCGATGTTCCGCAGCACCATCAGGGTGTGCTGGTCGACCGTGTAGACGTGGAAGAGGTCGAACTGCATCCGCCCCGACACCCGCGCGAACGCCGGGATCCACTGCCCCAGCACGCCGAGCCGCGCCATGCGGGTGAGCGTTTCCACCGCGCGCGGTCCGCGCAGCAGCGCCATGAAGGCATCGCGCTGCGCGCGCGCGGCCCCGGAATAGGCCGACAGATTGGGCAGCGCCTCGGCCAGCGCGCGCGCCGTGCGCGAATGCAGGCCGCGTACCTGCGGATGGGCCGCCCATGCGGCGAACAGGGCGAACACCTGGCCGGCATCGTTCCCCGGCCAGGCGGGATCGCGCGCGGCCAGGTAACCGCGGCGCAGGGCGAAGCGGTCGTCCAGCGGCTCGGGCAGCGCCTCGCCATCGAACTGTTCCTCGAAGCGCTGCAGCAGGCGATCGCTGATCCGGCGCACGATGGCGGCGCTGCGGTAGAACCCCTGCATCATCTTCTCGACGCCCAGGCTTTCGGCGTCGTCGGCGAAGCCCAGCCGCTGGGCCAGCGTCTTCTGGTAGTCGAAGCGCAGGCGTTCTTCCGCGCGCCCCGCGACGCGGTGCAGGCCGTAGCGCAGGCGGCCCAGCGCGCGGCGCTCGCGTGCCAGCGCGACCGCTTCGTCCTGGCCCAGATGGCCCATGCCCACCAGCGGCTCCAGGTCGCGCACGCCGAAGGTGCGAAGCGCCATCCAGCCCAGCGTGTGCAGGTCGCGCAGGCCGCCGGGGCCGTCCTTGATGTTGGGCTCCAGGTTGTCGGAGGTGTCGCCGAAGCGGGCATGGCGGATGCGCAGTTCCTCGCGCTTGGCGACGAAGAAGTCGCGCGGCGGCCATACGCGCGCAGCGCCGATGGCGTCGATCAGCAGGGCTTCGTCCACCGGCTCGCCGACGATCAGGCGCTCTTCGATCAGCGCGGTCAGCACCGTCTGGTCGGCCGCAGCCGCGGCCGTGCACTGGGCCGCCGAGCGTACGCTGTGGCTGATCGGCAGCCCGGCATCCCACAACATGGCGAAGAAACGCGCCACCGCCTCGTGGTGGCGCTGCTGGGTGTCGGCCGAGGCCAGCACCAGCACGTCCACGTCGGACTGGGGAAACAGTTCGCCGCGCCCATACCCCCCCACGGCGAACAGCGCCATCGGCGCCTCCGCCGGAATGCACCGCAGCCAGGCGTCCTTCAGCAGGTGGTCGACCGCCCGCGCACGCAGCGCGAGGATGCGGTCCATGCCGTCGTCCTGGTCGAAGCGCTTGTCCAGCCGGGCATCGGTGTGGGCCAGCGAGGCGCGCGCCGCCGCCGCCCAAGCCGGGTCATCGGCGACGTCCGGGCCGATGTCCGGAAGCCGCGTCGCATGTCCGTTCGCGGCTGGCGGGCTGCTCACAGGTCGTTGTCGTCGCCCGGCACGCGGGTCAGGATCTCGACGCCGTCCTCGGTCACCGCCACGGTGTGCTCCCACTGCGCGGACAGCTTGCGGTCCTTGGTGACCACGGTCCAGCCGTCGGGCAGCACGCGGGTGTGGCGCGCGCCTTCATTGATCATCGGCTCGATGGTGAAGGTCATGCCGGGCTTCAGCACCACGCCCTCGCCCGGGCGCCCGTAGTGCAGTACCTGGGGTTCGTCGTGGTAGACCTTGCCGATGCCGTGGCCGCAGTACTCGCGCACCACGCTGAAGCGCTCGCTTTCGGCGTACTGCTGGATCGCGTGGCCGACATCGCCCAGGGTCGCCCCCGGCTTCACCGCGCGGATGCCGCGGAACATGGCCTCGCGGGTGACGTCCACCAGCCGCTTCGCCATCACCGACGGTGTGCCGACGATGTACATGCGGCTGGTGTCGCCGTGCCAGCCGTCCTTGATGACGGTGACGTCGATATTGAGGATGTCGCCGTCCTTGAGCACCTTCCCTTCGCTGGGAATGCCATGGCAGATGACGTTGTTGACCGACGTGCAGACGGTCGCCGGGAAGCCCTTGTAGCCCACGTTGGCCGGAATGGCTTTCTGCACGTTGACGATGTGGTCGTGGCAGATGCGGTCCAGTTCGGCGGTGGTCACGCCCGGCTTCACGTGCGGGGCGACCACCTGCAGCACCTCGGCGGCAAGGCGGCCGGCGATGCGCATCTGGGCGAGGTCTTGGGGGGTTTTCAGCTGGATGGCCATTGGCCGATTATCCCCCATTTGGTTGCCGGGCTGAACGTCCAGGCCACCGCGCGCCGGTTCAGGCAGGCCTTGATTTGCCGCGCCCCGCCCTGCCCCGCTATACTCCCGCGGCTTCGCGCCCGGGTCTGCCCGGCCGGACCGCCCACGTCGGGCGACACCGACGAATCCACACCTGCTGCCCCAACCCGTGCCGGGGTGCCCTTCGCTGAAGGGTTCGGACACGGAAGCCGCAGGGAGGCCCAACCCCGGAACCCCGCCCTCACCGGCGCCGTCCTCCCTTGAACCGGACGGTGGGTTCCCCTTCGATGGAGTTACTGCAATGCCCCAAGTCACCATGCGCCAGATGCTGGAAGCCGGCGTCCATTTCGGCCACCAGACCCGCTACTGGAACCCCAAGATGGCGCCGTACATCTTCGGTGCCCGCGGCAAGATCCACATCATCAACCTCGAGAAGACCGTTCCGCTGTTCAACGACGCGATGAACTTCATCTCGGGCGTGGCCCAGAAGCGCGGCACCATCCTGTTCCTGGGCACCAAGCGCAGCGCGCGCGAGGCCGTGAAGGAAGAGGCCGAGCGTTGCGGCATGCCGTACATGACCCAGCGCTGGCTGGGCGGCACGCTGACCAACTTCGCCACCGTGAAGAAGTCGGTCGCCCGCCTGAAGGAACTGGAAGCCGCCGAAACCGACGGCACGTTCGAGAAGCTGGTCAAGCACGAAGTGCTGGGCCTGCGCCGCGAGCGCGAGAAGCTGCTGGCCTCGCTGGGCGGCATCAAGGAAATGAACCGCCTGCCGGACGCCCTGTTCGTCATCGACATCGGCCATGAAGACATCGCCATCAAGGAAGCCAAGAAGCTCGGCATCCCGGTGGTCGCGGTGGTCGACTCCAACTACGACCCGGCCCTGGTCGACTACGCCATCCCCGGCAACGACGACGCCATCCGCGCCGTGCAGCTGTACGCGCGTGCCGCCGCCGACGCCGTGCTGGAAGGCAAGGCCGCTGCGCCGAACGCCGCCGTGGTGCGCGAGGAAGAGTTCGCCGAAGGTGGCGACGACAAGGGCGCCCGTCGCGCGCCGGCCAAGAAGGCCGCCGGCAAGAAGTCCGACGAAGCCGCCGCCGAGTAATCCGGCTGCAACGCCGCCGCGCCATGCTGCGCGGCGGCTCATGTTCTTCCTTCTCCCGTCGGGAGAAGGTGCCCGAAGGGCGGATGAGGGTACGGGCAGCACGTTGACGCTCAGGGCGTCGCGATCCCACCGGACCCCCACCCCAACCCCTCTCCCGACGGGAGAGGGGCTTTGCCAATCCAAACAGAGGTAATCCCGTGGAAATCACCGCTTCCCTGGTCAAGGAACTGCGCGAGCGCACCGGCGCCGGCATGATGGAGTGCAAGAAGGCGCTCACCGAGAACAACGCCGACATCGACGCCGCCGCCGAGTGGCTGCGCAAGTCGGGCCTGGCCAAGGCCGACAAGAAGGCCGACCGCGTCACCGCCGAAGGCCGCATCGCCGTGGCCCAGGACGGCGGCAAGGCCGTGCTGGTCGAGATCAATTCCGAGACCGACTTCGTCGCCAAGGACGCCAACTTCATCGCCTTCACCGACGCCGTGGCCCAGGCCGCGCTGACCGCCGGCGCTACCGATGTCGAGGCGCTGAAGTCGGCCAAGCTGCCGTCCGGCGAAACCGTCGAGGAAGCCCGTGCCGCCGCCATCGCCAAGCTGGGCGAGAACATGCAGATCCGTCGCCTGGTCGCCATCGACAGCGCCAACAACGTCGCGGCCTACGTGCACGGCGGCAAGATCGGCGTGCTGGTCGAGGTCAAGGGCGGCGACGCCGACCTGGCCCGCGGCCTGGCGATGCACATCGCTGCGATGAACCCCCCGCACAACAAGGCCGCCGACGTGCCGGCCGAGTTCGTGGCGAAGGAGAAGGAGATCGAGCTGGCCAAGATGTCGGACAAGGACAAGGCCAAGCCGGCCGACATCCTGGAGAAGATCATCTCCGGCAAGATCAACAAGATCATCAACGAGGTCACGCTGTACGGCCAGCCGTACGTGCTGGACAGCGACAAGTCGGTCGAGCAGGTGGTCAAGGCCGCCGGCGCCGACGTGGTCGGCTTCCAGCGCCTGGTGGTCGGCGAAGGCATCGAGAAGGTGGTGGAAGACTACGCCGCCGAAGTGATGAAGCAGGCCGGCCTGGCGTAAGCCGCAAGCCGATCTGCTGCGAACCGGAAAAGCCGCGGGAAACCGCGGCTTTTTCCGTTTCCGGGCTGCGTATGGAGGCCGCGTGCGACCGTCCGTCGCAGCCATCTAAAGTTTGCGCGCGCGGCGCCGAAACTGGTTACAAAGGTGACACTTCGTCACGCTTTGCTGGCATGCTGCCGGCCACTCTCTCACGCCCAGCGCGCGCCCGGATGCGTCCCGAACTCGAAACCCAGTTGCTGAACTGCCGCAACCTGCCCAGCCCGCCCGGGGTGGCGCTGCGCATCATCGAGTTGGCGCAGGATCCGGACGTGGTGATGGCCACGGCCGCCGACACCATCGGCTTGGACGCGGCGCTCAGCGCGCGCATGCTGCGCATCGCCAATTCGCCGCTGTACGCCAGCCGGCGCCGCGTGGAGAACCTGTCTCAGGCGCTCACCGTACTTGGCCTCAACGCCACCCTGACCCTCGCGCTGGGCTTTTCCCTTGCGCAATGCGGCCAGGGCAGCCATCCGGTGGCCCGCGAGCGCGTCTGGCGCCGCAGCGTGACCGCGGCGCTGGCGTCGCGGCTGCTCGGCCAGCATGCCGGCCTGCGCAAGGCGGAAGAACTGATGCTGGCCGGCCTGCTGCAGGACATCGGCATGCTGGCCCTGCTGGAAGTGCTGGGAGAGGACTACGCGCGGCTGGTCGAGCGCGCCGCCGACAACGCCGAGCTGCTGGCGGCCGAGCGCGAATGGCTGGGGTGCGACCACGCGACGGTCGGCGGCTGGCTGGCACGGCAATGGAACCTGCCGGCGCTGTTGCGCGAGGCGATCCTGGAAAGCGAAGCGCCCGCGTCCGATACCCCGTTCAACGCATGCGTGGCCGTATCCGGCCATGTCGCCGACATCTGGCTGGCCGGTGCCGACGCATCGCGCAGCGAACACGCCCATCGCGATGCCGCGATGCAGGCGGCGACGCGCTTGGGCCTGGACTATGCGTCCTACCTGGCGCTGACCGAGGAGATGGTGTCCGCCCTGCCCGAAGTCTGCGCGATGTTCGACGTCCCACCCGCGCCGCCCGCCCGCATCCAGGCCCTGCTGGACCAGGCGCGCGAACTGCTGGTGGTACGCAACCTGCGGGAGATCCAGGAAGCCGCGCGTGCGCGCAAGGAAGCCGATGAACACGAGGATCGCGCGCGCCGCCTGGCCGAGGAAGTCCGCCGCGACCCGCTGACCGGCGTGTACAACCGCAGCCAGCTGGAAGAGGTGCTGGAGAAGGAATTCGATGCCGCCACCCGCCATGGCTGGCCGCTGTCGATCGCCTTCATCGACCTGGACGACTTCAAGCAGGTCAACGACCGCTGGGGCCATCTGGTCGGTGACGAGGTGCTGCGCAACTTCGCCAAGGCGCTGCTGCGGCACGTGCGCAGCAGCGACATCGTCGCCCGCTACGGCGGCGAGGAATTCCTGGTGGTGCTGCCCGGCATCGGCGAGGAAGCCGCCGCGCAGGTCGTGCGCCGCATCCTGTCGGAGGTCTCGGGGGTGGCGATGGCCGACGTGGGCGGACAGCCCCTGCACATCACCTTTTCCGCCGGCCTGGCCACGCAGGGCGCGCTGGAGCAGTTCCGCCACGTCGACGACCTGCTGCGCGCAGCGGACGAGGCGCTTTACGGCGCCAAGCGCGAAGGCCGCAACCGCGTCTCGGTCGGCGCCATGGGCGGCTGACGCGCGCCGGCTACGGTCGCGGCTGCAACGCCACCTCTTCGTACGGCTGCACCACCACCCAGCCCTCGCCGGCGAAGCGCAGCTGGATGCTCTCGCCCGATCCGCGCCCCATCAGCGTGCCCAGCGAGATGTCGGTGATGATCTCGGGTGCCAGGCCACCGGACCACGCCACGGTCGCATTGGGGTCGGTGAACACCGGGCCGGTCTGCGCGTTCACCGGCAGCGTCAGCGGCTCGTAGTGCGAGGTGATGGCGACGATGCCGTGCCCGCTCAGCCGCACGTTGAACAGGCCGCCCGACAGCATGCCGGCCACCTTGCGCATCATCGTGATGCGGCTCTCGATGCCCGATTCCACCGCCAGCACGTCGTTGCCGTTGACGAAGATGGATTCGCCGGCCAGGCGCAGCAGCGTGATCTTCTTGCCGGCATCGGCCAGGTACACGCGGCCCTGCCCCTCGACCTTCATCAGCTGCATGCCTTCGCCGCTGACGGCCTTCTTCAACAGGTTGCCCAGCCCCTGTTCCAGCACGCCCTGGCGGGTGAACTTCACCGCCCCCTTGCGTGCGACCATCGCCCCCGCCTTGGCCCAGACCAGCCCGTTCAGGCGTACCTCCAACAGGTGCGGGCTTTCCAGTTCGAACGCGTCCGCGCCGGCGTCCTTCTCACGGGTCGAGGCAAGGAATTCCTGCAGGGTGCGCACGCTCATGGCCGCTCCTTGATGGCTGCCGAAAGGGAGCGCCATGATAGCGGCCCCGACCCGAGGCCCCGCCATGCCCCGCATCGTTGCCGTACCGCACATGCCGGATGACGCCACGCGCGCGCCGGTCGCCGCCGAACGCCTGGTCCACGGCCAGCCGCTCCAGGCTGTCGCCAATGCGTATTCCTCGCAGGACGAGCGATTCCACTGCGGGGTGTGGGAGGGCGGCGTGGGCGCCTGGCGCGTGCAGTACACCGAGCACGAGTTCTGCCACCTGCTCAGCGGACGCGTGCGCCTGCATGACGACGCGGGCGGGGACGCCGTGGTGCTGGAGGCCGGCCAGAGCTTCGTGGTGCCCGCCGGTTTCAGCGGTGTCTGGGAGGTGCTGGAACCGGCGCGCAAGCTGTACGCGATCTACGAACCCGGCGACTGAAACGCCGCGCTCGGCTAGAATTGGCGCGTTTGCCCCCACGCCGAGACTCCCCCATGCCCGCTCCCCTCGCCTATCGCCGCATCCTGCTCAAACTGTCCGGCGAGGCGCTGATGGGGGCGGAGGATTACGGCATCGATCCCACCGTGATCACCCGCATCGCCCGCGAAATCATCGAGGCACGCGAGGCGGGCGCGGAAGTGGGCCTAGTGATCGGGGGCGGCAACATCTTCCGTGGTGCCGGCCTGGCGGCGGGCGGCATGGACCGCGTGACCGGCGACCAGATGGGCATGCTGGCCACCGTGATCAATGCCCTGGCCATGCAGGACGCGCTGGAGAAGCTGGGCGCCAAGTGCCGGGTGATGAGCGCCATCAAGATCAACGACGTGTGCGAGGACTACATCCGCCGCCGCGCCATCCGCCACCTGGAGAAGGGCCGCATCGCGATCTTCGCCGCCGGCACGGGCAATCCCTTCTTCACCACCGACTCGGGCGCCGCGCTGCGCGCGATCGAGATCGGCGCGGACCTGCTGCTGAAGGCCACCAAGGTGGACGGGGTGTACGACAAGGATCCCAGCAAGCACGCCGACGCCAAGCGCTACGACCAGCTGACCTACGACGAAGTCATCGCCCGCGACCTGCAGGTGATGGACACCGCCGCCTTCGCCCTGTGCCGCGACAGCGACGTGCCGCTGCGCATCTACGACCTGTCCGTGCCCGGCAACCTGATGCGCATCCTGCGCGGCGAGCACGTGGGCACGCTGGTGAAAGGCCGCGGCTGAGCGGCGCGCATGACGGGCATGTCCTGTCGTTCGCTGTAATAGTGTCCGGCCACTGCCTGCCGGCACCCTACGCCACCATGGGACATGGACACGATCACGGCCACGCGGCGCATGCGCATCCGCATGCATCGGCAACGCGTGCGTTCGCCTCGGTCACCCTGATCAACCTGGCCTATACCGCGCTCGAAGCGGGTTATGGCTTCCACACCAATTCGCTGGCCCTGCTGTCGGACGCCCTGCACAACCTGGGCGACGTGCTGGGGCTGGCGCTGGCGTGGAGCGCCGCGGCGATCGCCCGTCGCCCCCCGCGCGGCCGGCATACCTACGGCTGGCGCCGCGCCACCCTGCTGTCCCCGCTCGCCAATGCGGTACTGCTGATGGTGTTCTCGGGCGCGCTGGGCTGGGAAGCCTTCCGCCGGTTCAGTGCGCCCCCGGACATCCCCGCCACGCCCGTCATCGTGGTGGCCGCGCTGGGCATCCTGGTCAACCTGGGCGCCGCCTGGCTGGTGCGGGACGGGCATGCGCACGACCTCAACAAGCGCGGGGCCTTCCTGCACCTGATGGCCGACGCCGCGGTCTCGCTGGCTGCTGTCCTGGCGGGGGTGGGAATGGCCACGCTGGGCTGGGCCTGGCTCGATCCGGCCACCGCCCTGCTGATCGCGGTGGTGGTGGCGGTCGGGTCGTGGCGCCTGCTGCGCGACAGCTTCGATGCCGCCATGGATGCCGTGCCAGGCAGCGTGGACGCGGACGAGGTGGCCGCGTTCCTGCGGGCCCAGCCGGGCGTGGCGGCGGTGCATCATCTGCACATCTGGTCGCTAGGCGCCAACGAGATCGCCCTGACCGCGCACCTGGTGCGGCCGCGCGAGGACGACCACGACGCCTTCATCGACGCCACCGTGCACGCCCTGAACCACCGTTTCGGCATCAACCACGCCACCCTGCAGATCGAGCGCGGCGCCGGTTGCGGCCACGACCTGCACGATGCGGCGCCGCATCATTCCCGTTGAACCGTGCGGCGGCGGTCGGCAACAGCCCCGAATCGCCCTATAATCGGCCGTTTACAGGCTTTGCAACGGAAAGGGCGATGCTCAACGACATCAAGAAAGACGCGCAGGCGCGCATGGCCAAGAGCATCGACGCGCTCCGCCACACGCTGGTCAAGGTCCGCACGGGCCGCGCCTCCACGGCCCTGGTCGAGCACCTGAAGGTCAACTACTACGGTTCGGACGTGCCGCTCAGCCAGGTCGCCACCGTCACCATCTCCGACTCGCGCTCGTTGACCATCACCCCGTGGGAGAAGCAGATCGTGGGCGCGGTCGAGAAGGCCATCCTGGCGTCGGACCTAGGCCTGACCCCGAACACCGCCGGCACCACGATCCGGCTCAACCTGCCCGCGCTGACCGAGGAGCGCCGCAAGGAACTCTCCAAGGTGGTGCACGGCGAGGGCGAGGACACCAAGGTGGCGATCCGCAACATCCGTCGCGACGCCAACCAGCAGATCAAGGACCTGCTGAAGGACAAGCAGATCACCGAGGACGACGAGCGTCGCGCCGAGGAGGAGATCCAGAAGCTGACCGACAAGTCCATCAAGGACGTCGACGATGTGGTCAAGGCCAAGGAACAGGAACTGATGGCGGTCTGAGGACTGCCATGTCCCCTGCCGCCTCACCACCCGTGCCCCGCCATCTGGCCGTCATCATGGACGGCAACGGGCGGTGGGCGGAGCGCCGGCGTCGCCCGCGCGTGATCGGCCACCGCGCCGGCGCGCGCGCGGTCAATGTCTGCATCGACTTCTGCCTGGAGCGCGGCATCGGCGCGCTGACCCTGTTCGCCTTCTCCAGCGAGAACTGGGGACGGCCGGAGGAGGAAGTCGGCGCGCTGATGAAGCTGTTCCTCAACGCGCTGGACCGCGAGGTGGAGGAACTCCACCGGCGGCAGGTGCGGGTGCGTTTCATCGGCGACCGTGCGCGCTTCTCGGCGGATATCCGCGCACGCATGGACGCGGCCGAAGCCCTGACTGCCGGCAATACCCGGCTGCACCTGGTCATCGCCGCCAGCTACGGCGGCCGCCAGGACATCGCGTTCGCGGCCAGGGCGCTGGCGACCGAAGTGGCGGCCGGGCGCCTGCGGCCGGAGGACATCGACGAGGCGGCGCTGGGCGCGCACGTCGCGCTGGCCGACCTGCCCCCGCCCGATCTGTTCATCCGCACCGGCGGCGACCATCGCATCAGCAACTTCCTGCTGTGGCAGCTGGCGTACACGGAACTCTGGTTCACCGACGTGCTGTGGCCCGACCTGGACGCGACGCTGCTGCAGCGCGCGCTGGACGACTTCGCCCGGCGCGAGCGCCGCTTCGGCCTGACCAGTGCCCAGGTGGCCGGCGGCGCCATCGAGGATTCACCCGCATGAGCGCCACCCGCACCCGTGTCATCGCCGCGCTGGTCATGGCGCCCTTCGCCATCGGCGCCATCCTGCTGCTGCCCACCTCGTGGCTGGTGATGCTGGCGGCGCTGGTGTTCCTGGTGGGCCTGTGGGAATGGTTCAAGCTGGCCGAGATCGACGACACCCTGCAGCGCACGGTGCTGCTGACCGCCAACCTGCTGCTGATGGTGCTGCTGGTGTGGGCGTCGCGCGGGTCCACCGACCTGGTGCCGCTGCGGCTGATGGCGCTGGTGGGCGCAGGCTGGTGGCTGCTGGCGCTGCTGTGGCTGCGCTTCTTCCATTTCGCCTCCGACCACGAGACCTGGGCGCGCGTGTTCAAGCTGGCCGCGGGCACGCTGGCCGTCGTACCGGCGTGGTGCGCGCTGGGGTTGATCCACTCCTCGCAGCCGAACGGCCACATCTGGCTGTTCGTGGCGCTGGCCATCGTGTGGGCCGCCGACAGCGGCGCCTACTTCGCCGGCCGCCACTTCGGTGGCCGCTGGTTCGCCGGGCGCAAACTGGCCCCGCGCATCAGCCCCAACAAGACGCTGGAAGGCCTGCTGGGCGGCCTAGCGGCCGGCATGCTGGTGGCCGCGGTCGGCGCGCTGCTGGCCGGTGCAGGCATGGCCCAATTGCCGGGCGTGCTGCTGGTGGCGATCTTCACCGTGCTGTTCTCGGTGGTGGGCGACCTGTTCGAGAGCCTGCTCAAGCGGCACGTGGGCGCCAAGGACTCCGGCGACGTCATACCGGGGCACGGCGGCGTGCTGGACCGCATCGACGGCGTGCTGGCGGCCCTGCCCATCTTCGTGTTGGGCAAGGAAGTCTTCGGATTCTGAGCATGGCCACGCACGCACTTCGCAACGTGGCCGTCCTGGGCGCGACCGGCTCGATCGGCGCATCCGCGCTGGACGTGATCGCGCGCCATCCCGGCCGTTATCGCGCCCGCGTGCTGGCCGCCGGCCACAACGTCGATGCCCTTGTCGCCCTGTGCGTGGCGCACCGGCCGGATCACGCCGTGATCGCCGACGAGGAATCGTACCTGCGACTGCGCGATGGCCTGACCGACGCCGGCCTGCCCACGCAGGCCCATGCAGGCACGCCGGCCCTGGATGCGCTGGTCTCCGGTCCGGAGTGCGACACCGTCGTGGCCGCCATCGTCGGCGCCGCGGGCCTGTCGTCTACCCTGGCAGCGGCACGCGCCGGCAAGCGCCTGCTGCTGGCCAACAAGGAATCGCTGGTGCTGGCCGGCGAACTGGTGACTCGCGCAGCGGACGCATCGGGCGCCGAGATCATCCCGATCGACAGCGAGCACAACGCCATCTTCCAGTGCCTGCGTTCACGACAGGCTCAGGGCGATGTCAGCCGTATCGTGCTGACCGCCTCGGGTGGTCCGTTCCGCGGGCGCCGCCGCGACGAGCTGGCGCAGGTGACGCGCGAACAGGCCGTGGCCCATCCCAAATGGTCGATGGGCCCCAAGATCTCGGTCGATTCGGCCACCCTGATGAACAAGGGGCTGGAACTGATCGAAGCCCACCATCTGTTCGGCGTGGGACGCGAGCGGCTCGACGTGCTGGTGCATCCGCAGAGCCTGGTGCATTCGCTGGTCGAATTCGTCGACGGCTCCACGCTGGCACAACTCGGCCTGCCGGACATGCGGACCTCGCTGGCGGTCGGCCTGGGCTGGCCCGAGCGCATCGCCTCGGGCGTCGGCGGCCTGGACCTGCTGCGGCACCCGCGGCTGGAATTCGAAGCTCCCGACACCGACGCCTTTCCCTGCCTGCGCCTGGCCTGGGAGGCGATGGCGGCGGGCGGTACCGCACCGGCCGTGCTGAATGCTGCGAACGAAGTCGCGGTTTCAGCCTTTCTTCAGGGCCGCATCGGTTTCCTATCCATCCCTGCGCTGGTCGAGGACGCCCTCGCCGCGCTGCCCGCGACGCCGGCCGATTCGCTGGACGCGCTGCTGGCGGCGGACGCGCAGGCCCGCCGATTGACCGACCGCAACCTCGCAGGCCACCTCTCCCCATGAGCGCCGATATCCGATGAGCGACCTGCTGGGCTCCATCTGGTGGATGATCGTGGCGCTGGGCGTGCTGGTCACCTTCCACGAATTCGGCCACTACTGGGTGGCGCGCCGCTGCGGCGTGAAGGTGCTGCGCTTCTCGGTGGGCTTCGGCAAGCCGCTGTGGTCGCGGCGCGACCGCCATGGCACCGAGTTCGCCCTTGCCGCCATCCCGCTGGGCGGCTACGTGAAGATGCTGGACGAAGCCGAGGGCGAGGTTCCGGCCTCGCAGCGCGACCAGGCCTTCAACCGCAAGTCCGTCTGGCAGCGCATCGCCGTGGTGGCCGCTGGCCCGCTGGCCAACATCGTGCTGTGCGTGGCGCTGCTGTGGGCGATGTTCGTGATCGGCAAGCAGGACTACTCGGCCACCGTGGGCAGCGTGTCGGGCATCGCGGCCGATGCGGGCTTCCAGCGTGGCGACCGCATCCTGCGGGTCGGCGACCGGACGATCGATACCTGGACCGATGCCTCCATCGTGCTGACCAAGGCCGCCATCGATGGCGCCGACCTGCCGGTGGAAGTGGAGACGGCCAGCGGCGGTACCACGACCCGCACCCTGCCGCTGTCGCGGCTGCCGGTGGGCTTCGACCAGGAGAATGCCGTCGCCCTGAGCGGGCTGGTCTGGCGCCACTGGGTGACCCCCGCCATCGTCGGCAAGGTCGCGCCGGGCTCGGCGGCGGACGGCGTGCTGCAGGCCGGCGACATCGTCACGGCCGTGGACGGCCAGCCGGTGCACGGCTTCGGCGACATCGCCGCCCAGGTCGACGCGCTGGGCAAGCGGGGCGGCATGGCGATGGTCGAGGTCGACCGCGCCGGCGAGCGCCTGGCGTTCGAACTGGCGCCGCGCCTGACCCCGCTCCCCGACGGCGCCAAGGGCCAGTACTGGGCCCTTGGCCTGGCCGCACCGGAAAAGACCCGCCTCTCCGAGTACGACGCCACCCTGCACTACGGCCCGCTGGCGGCCGTGCCCGCGGCGCTGCGCGAGACCGGCAAGCTGACCTCCGATTCGCTGGGCATGATCCGTCGCATGCTGACCGGCGACGCCTCGCTGAAGAACGTGTCCGGCCCCATCACCATCGCCCAGGTGGCCAATGTGTCGGCCAAACGCGGGCTGGACTGGTTCCTGTGGTTCCTGGCCGCCATGTCGCTGAGCCTAGCCATCATCAACCTGCTGCCGATCCCCGTCTTGGACGGCGGCCACCTGCTGTATTACCTTATCGAATTGGTCAAGGGCAGCCCCTTGAGCGAACGCCACATGGTGGCCGGACAATACGTGGGCCTGGCCGCGCTGGCGGGCCTGATGGGACTGGCGTTCTACAACGACATCCTGCGTCTGATGACGCGTCTGGTGACCTGATGCCCCTGGACCCCCTAGGGCCGGCACGCTCCAAGGCGGCCTGCCCCTCCCTGGCGACACCCCGGACCGCGGCCCTGCGGTCCACCCCTGCGTTGCAGGAGCCACCCCAACCGGATGTGATGATGACGCGACTGCCTTCCCGCCGCCTGCTTGCCCTCGCCCTGGCTTCGGCCATCGCCATGCCGGCACTGGCCCAGACGACGGAACCCGCTGCCGCACCCGTGGCCTCCGCGCCGCTGGCCACTGCGCCGTTCACCGCCACCGACATCCGCATCGATGGCCTTCAGCGCATCTCCACCGGCACCGTCCTGACCTATCTGCCGATCGAGCGCGGCGACGTGGTCACGCCGGCGAAGGCGGCCGAAGCGATCCGCGAGCTGTACAAGCGCGGCTTCTTCGAGGACGTCAGGCTGGACCGCCAGGGCGACATCCTGGTGGTCACCGTCACCGAGCGCCCGGCGATCAACAAGCTGACCCTGACCGGCAACAAGGACATCAAGACCGAGGACCTGCTGTCGGGCCTGAAGGACATCGGCCTGGCCGAAGGCGAGACATTCGACCGCCTGAGCCTGGACCGGGTGATGCAGGAACTGGTGCGCCAGTACAACAACCGCGGCAAGTACAACGTCGAGATCACCCCCACGGTCAGTGCGCTGGACCGCAACCGCGTGGACGTGACCATCGCGGTGAAGGAAGGCAAGGCGGCCAAGATCAGGCACGTCAACGTGGTGGGCGCCGAGAAGTTCGAAACCGAGGACCTGCTGGAGAACTGGGAATCCAAGGAGACCAGCTGGCTGTCCTGGTACCGTCGCGACGACCAGTACTCCAAGGAGAAGCTGTCCGGCGACATGGAGCGCCTGAATTCCTGGTACCTGGATCGCGGCTACGTGGACTTCAGCATCGACTCCACCCAGGTGTCGATCAGTCCCGACAAGCGCGACATGTTCATCACCGCCGGCATCACCGAGGGCGAGCAGTACAAGATCTCCGACGTGAAGGTCACCGGCGACACGGTGCTGCCGAAGGAGGAGATCGAGAAGCTGGTGATCGTCAAGCCCGAGCAGACGTTCTCGCGCATCCTGCTGGAAATGACGTCCGACTCCATCACCGCCACGCTGGGCAACATCGGCCACGCGTTCGCGCAGGTGAATCCCATCCCGACCATCGACCGCGAGAACCGCACCGTCGCCATCAACCTGCAGGTGGTGCCGGGCCCGCGCGTCAACGTGCGCCGGATCGTCTTCAACGGCAACACACGCACCTCCGACGAGGTGATGCGCCGCGAGATGCGCCAGTTCGAGGGCAGCTGGTTCTCGCAGGTCGCGGTGGACCGCTCGCGCGTGCGCCTGCGCCGCCTGGGCTACTTCGAGACCGTCGACGTCGAGACCACGCCGGTCCCCGGCACGACGGACCAGGTGGACGTGGTGTTCAACGTCAAGGAAACCACCTCGGGCAGCTTCGTGTTCGGCCTGGGTTATTCGCAGCTGTCCGGCCTGACCACCTCCATCCAGCTGTCGCAGAACAACTTCCTGGGCGGCGGCAACCGCGTGGCCGTCGAGGCGCAGCGCAGCGACTACCTGCAGCGCTATTCGTTCTCGTACACCAACCCGTTCTTCACCGACGAAGGCATGTCGCTGGGCTACAACCTGTGGTGGCGCGAGTTCGACTACTCGGACTTCAACACCGCGCAGTACTCCACCACCAGCGCCGCGGCACAGGGCATCCTGGGCCTGCCGATCACCGAGAACGACACCGTGTCGCTGCTGTTCGGCGTGGACAGCAACGAGATCCTGACCTTCGGCGGCTCCACGCCGCAGTCGATCATCGACTACATCGACGCGGTCGGCCAGCGCACGTTCCATGCCTGGCGGACCGAGCTGGGCTGGGCGCGCGACACGCGCAACGACTACTTCATGCCCACCGGCGGCACCTACCAGCGCATCTCGGCGGAGATCGCGTTGCCCGGATCCACCGTCGAGTACTACAAGCTCAACTACGAGTTCTCCAAGTACTGGTCGCTCAGTCCCTCGTTCGTGCTCAACACCCGCGCCGAAATCGGTTACGGCGACAGCTACGGCTCGGACATCTACCGCTACATCTGCCGCGTGAACGGCTCCGATCCGCAGATCCCCGGTCAGGCGACGACGACTGCACCCGCTGCAGACGGCACCTGCGCGGACGGGGGTACCCTCGACAAGACGCTGGTCGCCAGCGGCCTGCCGTTCTTCGAGAACTTCTACGCCGGCGGCACCCGCTCGGTCCGCGGCTTCCGCGACAACACGCTGGGCCCGCGCTCGGAAGTCATCAGCGGCTACCGCGGCCAGCCGCTGGGCGGTTCGCTGAAGACCACCGGCTCGGTGGAACTGATCTTCCCGAAGCTGTTCGACTCCAACGCGGCGCGCGTGTCGGCGTTCTTCGATTTCGGCAACGTGTTCGACGGCGTGGACAACTTCGACGCCGGCCAGTTGCGCGCCTCCACGGGCGTCGCGCTGCTGTGGCGTGCGCCGGTGGGACCGATCTCGATCAGCTACGCCTTCCCGCTGAAGAAGGAGGATGGCGACGAGCTGGAGCGCCTGCAGTTCACCTTCGGCGGCGCGTTCTGACGGCTGCGGTGCACGATCCGGCGTGAAGGAAGGGCGGCTGCGGCCCCCCTTCTGCTGTCCACCATACGCCCCCGTGGAAGCGGTTCTGGGGCAGCAGGGGCTAAACTACGCGGCCTATGACCCCTCCCTCCTTCACTTCCGGCGAGCTGGCCGACCGTTTCGGTCTGGAACTGCGCGGCGATGCCAGCCTGGACATCGAAGGCGTGGCCACACTGGCCCGCGCTGAGCCTGGACAGCTCGCCTTCCTCGCCAACAGCCGCTATCGCGGCCAACTGGGCGACAGCCGCGCCAGCCTGGTGGTGATGCGCGCCGAGGATGCCGACGCCGCGCCCGGCGCCGTCCTCATCGCGAAGGATCCCTACACCGCGTTCGCCAAGATGGCGGCGCTGTTCGAACGCAGGCAGGCCCGTGAACCCGGCATCCATCCGAGTGCCGTGATCGATCCCACCGCACGCATCGCGCCGGGCGCCCATGTGGGTCCCTTCGTCACAGTGGGCGCCCGCAGCGTCATCGGCGAGGGCAGCGTGCTCGGGCCCGGCTGCATCATCGGGGAGGACTGCGTGGTCGGCGACGGTTGCGAACTGATCGCGCGCGTCACCCTGGTCACGCGCGTACGCCTGGGCCAGCGCGTCCTGGTCCACCCCGGCGCGGTGATCGGCGCCGACGGGTTCGGCCTGGCCATGGACAGCGGCCACTGGATCAAGGTGCCGCAGCTCGGCGGCGTGGTGATCGGCGACGACTGCGAGATCGGTGCGAACACCACCATCGACCGCGGCGCGCTGGACGACACGGTGCTGGAGGAGGACGTGCGCCTGGACAACCAGATCCAGATCGGCCACAACGTCCGCATCGGCGCGCATACCGCGATGGCCGGCTGCAGCGCCGCCGCCGGCAGTGCGCGCATCGGCCGCTACTGCCTGATCGGCGGCGCAGCCGGCGTGCTGGGCCACCTGGAGATCTGCGACCGCGTGGTGGTCACCGCGATGTCGCTGGTGACCAGCTCCATCACCGAGCCCGGCGAGTATTCCAGCGGCACGCCGCTGACCGACAACCGTACCTGGCGCAAGAACGCCGCCCGCTTCAAGCAACTGGACGCCTTGGCACGACGCGTGCTGGCGGCCGACAAGGAAACCCGATGACCCTGGACCTGCAACTGCCCGTCGACGCGGCCACCATCCGCAAGCTGCTGCCGCACCGTTATCCGTTCCTGCTGGTGGACCGCGTGGTGGAGTTCGAGAAGGACAAGCGCGTACTGGCCTACAAGAACATCACCCAGAACGAGCCCTTCTTCACCGGCCACTTCCCGGACCGCCCGATCATGCCGGGCGTGCTGATCATCGAGGCGCTGGCGCAGGCCGGCGGCCTGCTGACCCAGCTCTCGCACCAGGGCGACACCGCGGGACGCATGTTCTACATGGTGAAGGTGGAGAACGCGCGCTTCACCCGGATGGTAGTGCCCGGCGACCGCCTGGACCTGGACGTCACCCTGAAGCGGCTGATCCGCAACATGGCCTTCTACACCGGTGTGGCCTCGGTCAACGGCGAACAGGTCGCCTGCGCCGACGTGCTGTGCGCCGAGGACACCCGCTGAGATGAGCGCCCCCCCCGCCATCCATCCCAGCGCGGTCGTCGACCCCGGCGCGATGCTGGGTGAAGGCGTGCGCATCGGTCCGTTCGCCTACGTCGGTCCCGAGGTCGAGATCGGCGACAGCACGGTGATCGGTCCGCATTGCACCATCACCGGCCCCACCCGCATCGGCCGCGACAACCATTTCGTCGGCCAGGCCGCGATCGGCGGCGACCCGCAGGACAAGAAGTACAAGGGCGAACGCGTCGAACTGGTCATCGGCGACCGCAACCAGGTGCGCGAGTTCGTCACCGTGAACCGCGGCACCGGCGCCGGCGGCGGCATCACCCGCATCGGCAGCGACAACATGCTGCTCGCCTACACGCACGTGGCGCACGACTGCATCGTCGGCAATCACTGCGTGTTCTCCAACAATTCGACGCTGGCAGGCCACGTCACCATCGAGGACTGGGTGATCATGAGCGGCTTCGCCGGCGTGCACCAGTTCTGCCGCGTCGGCGCGCATGCCTTCATCGGCATGGGCGTCCTGCTGAGCGGCGACGTGCCGCCCTTCACGATGGTGGCGGGCGACGCCGCCGGTCGGCCGCGTGGCATCAACAGCGAAGGCCTGAAGCGACGCGGCTTCGACGCCGACCGCATCGCCGCCATCAAGCGCGCCTACCGCACGCTGTACGTGGCCGGGCTGCCGCTGGCGGAAGCCAAACAGCAGCTCGCCGAACAGGCCGAGGCGAGCGCCGACGTGAAGGCGCTGCTGCACTTCATCGAAAGCGGCGAACGGCCGTTGCAGCGATGAACAACGGCGGGAACGGGGAACAGGGAGAGAGGAATGCGGGTGTGCAGCACGTGGTTCCGCCGCATGAAATCCTCATTCCCGACGCTCCATTCCCCGTTTCCCGCCCCGCTCCCCGCTTCATCCTTTGCGCCGGCGAAGCGTCGGGCGACGGACTCGGCGCCGGCCTGATCGCCGCACTGAAGGCGCGCTTCCCGAACGCCGAATTCGCCGGCATCGGGGGCGATGCGATGCGTGCGGCCGGCTGCGACACCTGGTTCGACGCGAACGAACTGGCCGTGATGGGCCTGGCCGAGGTGTTGCGCCACCTGCCGCGCCTGCTGCGCCTGCGCAAGGCCTTCCGCCAGCGCGTGCTGGACTGGAAGCCGGACGTCTATATCGGCATCGACGCACCCGACTTCAACCTCGGCGTCGAGCGCTGGCTGAAGGAACGCGGCGTGCGCACGGTGCACTACGTCAGTCCGTCGGTCTGGGCCTGGCGCGAAAAGCGTGCCGAGAAGATCGGCCACAGCGCCGACCGCGTGCTGTGCCTGTTCCCGATGGAACCGCCGATCTACGCACGGCATGCGGTCGATGCACGCTTCGTCGGCCATCCGATGGCGGACGAGATTCCGATGGAGCCCGATCGTGCGTCCGCACGCGCCGCGCTCGGCCTGTCGCCCGACGCGCCCACCCTGGCCGTACTCCCCGGCAGCCGCCTCAGCGAAATCGGCCGGCTGGCACCGGTTTTCTTCGAAGCGGCACGCAGGGTGGCCGAGCAGGTCCCGGGGCTGCAGATCGTCATCCCCGCCGCCAATGCCGCCTGCCGGCAGGCGCTGGAGGCGCAGATCGCCTTGCAGGGGGTCGATTCCACCTGGCACCTGCTCGACGGCCGGGCGCGCGAAGCGATGATCGCCAGCGATGCGGTCCTGCTCGCGTCGGGCACCGCTACCCTGGAAGCGATGCTGTGCAAGCGGCCGATGGTCGTCGGCTATCGCATCGCGCCGCTGACCTACCGCATCGTGAAGGGGCTGGGCCTGCTGAAGGTGGAACGCTATGCACTGCCCAACGTGCTGGCCGGCGAGGACATCGCGCCCGAACTGATGCAGGACGACTGCACGCCCGAACCGTTGTCCTCTGCCGTGCTGCGCTGGTTCCGCGAACCGGAGGCCGTCGCCGCCCTGCAGCCGATCTACCGGCGCCTGCATGGACAACTGCGGCAGGATGCTTCTGCAAGTGCCGCTGCTGCGGTAGCGGAGCTGGTTTTCCCATCTCCTGTAGGAGCGACGTAAGTCGCGACCGCATGCCATGACCGCCACAACGTCATCGCCTACCGGCAAATGCCACTTGCCATTCCTTCTTGCCAAGAGAAGGATCCTGGTAGATGTCGTTGTTCCGGTCGCGACTTACGTCGCTCCTACAGGGGGCCGTTCTTGATGGCCGGCTCCTCGCTGTTCCCGGATCCCATCGTCCGTCTTGTTGCCGGTGTCGATGAAGCAGGTCGCGGCCCCTTGGCCGGTCCCGTGGCCGTCGCGGCCGTGATCCTGGACGAATCGCGTCCCATCGCAGGACTCAACGACTCCAAGCAGCTCAGCGAAGCCAAGCGCGAAGCGCTGTTTCCGCTGATCCAGGAACGTGCGCTGGCGTGGCATGTGACCTTCGTCGAGCCCGATGAGATCGACCGTCTCAACATCCTGCAGGCGACGATGGAAGGCATGCGTCGCGCGGTCATGGCGTTGCAGCCGTTCCCCGAACTGGTCCGCATCGACGGCAACCGCGCGCCGAAGGGGCTGAACTGCATGGCCGAAACCCTGATCGGCGGCGATGCGATCGAGCCGGCCATCATGGCGGCCTCGATCCTTGCGAAAGTGTCGCGGGACCGCATGATGGTGCAGCTGCACGCGGCATTCCCGCAGTACGGCTTCGACCAGCACAAGGGCTATCCCACGTCCGCGCACCTGTCCGCGCTGGCGCAGCATGGTCCGTGCGTGCACCACCGGCGCAGCTTCGCCCCCGTGCGCGAAGCGCTCGACCGGCGCTGACGCAGCGCGCCTCTTGGGGCGTGACCTCCGGCACGGTGTCCATCGTCACGATGGCTTCCAGCAGGCGCGCGCACTCCCGCCTGCGCGCACCATGGTCCTGCATCCTGCGCACCATCCCGCGCGGGAGCCCTCTCCCCCACGAGGTGCACCATGCCCCTGCTGAACCCCGTCACTCCATCTCCCGCATTCCCGCCCCGTCCCGTGGACGACGCGCGCGTGCAGTTGTTGCGCAGTCTGCTGGCGGATCGCGACTGGTCATCCGAAGGCATCGTGCGTACGCGCCTGCTGCAGGCGCTGGCGCTGCTGCGCAGCCAGGAGGCCACCTCGCTGGATGAAGCCACCTGGCTGCTGGTGGCCGATGAGACCGCGCGCTACCTGGACTTCCGCCGCCTGCGCAATCTCGAGGCCCAGCTGCGCGGATGCCCGCACGACGCCCTGCGCTACACCCGTGCCGACTGGGAGGCCGCACGCAACGCCGAAGCGGCACTGGAAACGCACCTGAGGCACGTCCGCTTCGGCAGCTACGCCCCCGAACCGGTGCCGATGTTCCGCATCCACTGAACCCGGCGAGGCCGCACAGCCGCGCCCTCACCCACCCAACCCCTCGGGTTTTCCCCGATGCCGCCCCACCCCGGGCGGCTCTTTTTTTCTTCTTCCCCGCCCGTTCCGCGGGCCGGGAATGTCAAGCCTTGCCCCACCCCACCCCCGCCGGTACGCTGCCCTGACAGCACTCCGAGCCGGCATGTCTTCCCGTTTCGTCCACCTCCACCTGCACACCGAGTTTTCGCTTGCGGATTCGATCATCCGCGTGCCCGAAAAGCCGGACCACGCCGACCCGAAGAAGGCCAAGCAGGCCAACCTGTTGAGCCGGGCGGTGGAACTGGGCATGCCCGCGCTGGCGGTCACCGACCGCAACAACCTGTTCGCGCTGGTGAAGTTCTACAAGGCCGCCGAGGGCGTGGGCATCAAACCCATCGCCGGCGCCGACGTGATGGTCGCCGAAGGCGGCGAAGCGCCATGGCCGGTGACCCTGCTGTGCCGCGACCGCGAAGGCTACCTGTCGCTGTCGCGGCTGCTCTCGCGCGCATGGATGGAAGGCCACCGCACCGACGGCGTCGCCATTGAGCCGGAATGGCTGCGCGCAGACCACCAGGGCCTGTTCGCCATCATCGGCCGGCAGAGCCTGGCCGGCCGTCTGGCGCTGACCGGCCGTCACGACCTGGCCGAACAGCACCTGGCCGACTGGCAGCGTACGTTCGGCGAGGACCTGCACCTTGAACTGACGCGCACGCAGCGCGATGGCGAGGAGGCGTTCAATGCCTTCGCCCTGCATGCCGCAGGCACCCGCGGCATGCCGGTGATCGCCAGCAACGACGTGCGCTTCCTGTCGCCGGACGATTTCGACGCGCACGAAGCGCGCGTGTGCATCGCGTCCGGCCGCGTGCTGGACGACCCCAAGCGCCCTCGCGAATACAGCGCCGAGCAGTACATGAAGTCGGCCGAGCAGATGGCCGAACTGTTCGCCGACGTGCCGGACGCCATCGACAACACGCGGGCGCTGGCGCAGCGCTGCAACATCGAGATGCGGCTGGGTACGTACTTCCTGCCCGCGTATCCCGTGCCCGACGACGAAACGCTGGACAGCTGGATCCGCCGCCAGTCGCACGACGGCCTGAAGGCGCGTCTGGAGAAGAATCCGCTGGCGCCCGGCCATACGCGGGAGGACTACGAGAAGCGGCTGGATTTCGAGCTGGACACCATCTGCAAGATGGGCTTCCCCGGCTACTTCCTGATCGTGGCCGACTTCATCCAGTGGGGAAAGAACCACGGCATCCCGATCGGCCCGGGCCGCGGCTCCGGCGCCGGCTCGCTGGTGGCATGGGCGCTGCAGATCACCGACCTGGACCCGCTGCCGTACGGCCTGCTGTTCGAACGCTTCCTCAACCCGGAACGCGTGTCGATGCCCGACTTCGACATCGACTTCTGCATGGACCGGCGTGACGAGGTGATCGACTACGTCGCGCGCAAGTACGGCCGCGACCGCGTCAGCCAGATCATCACCTACGGCACCATGGCGGCCAAGGCGGTGGTGCGCGATGCCGGCCGCGTGCTCGGCTTCCCGTACGGCCTGGTCGATGGCGTGGCCAAGCTCATCCCCAATATCCTGGGCGTGTCGCTGAAGGACGCGATGGGCGAGGGCAGCAGCGAGGCCGCGTCGCAGGAACTGATCGACCGCTACCGCGACGAGGACGACGTCCGCGACCTGATCGACCTGGCGCGGCAGCTGGAAGACCTCACCCGCAACGCCGGCAAGCACGCCGGCGGCGTGGTGATCGCGCCGTCGCCGCTGTCGGACTTCTGCCCGCTGTTCGCCGAACACGACGAAGGCGGGCGCGGCAAGAACCCGGTCACCCAGTTCGACAAGGACGACGTGGAAGCGGTCGGCCTGGTGAAGTTCGACTTCCTGGGCCTGCGCACGCTGACGATCATCGACTGGGCGGTGAAGGCGATCAACGCACGGCATGCGCGCGCCGGACTGCCGCCGCTCGACATCGCCGCCATTCCACTGGACGACGCCAGCGTCTACCGCGACGTGTTCGCCAACGGCAACACGGGCTCGGTGTTCCAGTTCGAATCCTCGGGCATGCGCCGCGCGCTGAAGGAAGCCAAGCCCGATCGTTTCGAAGACCTGATCGCGCTGAACGCGCTGTACCGCCCCGGCCCGATGGACATGATCCCGTCGTTCGTCGAGCGCAAGCACGGCCGCGAAGAATTCGAATACCCCGACCCGCGCACGCGGACCATGCTGGAAGAGACCTACGGCATCATGGTCTACCAGGAGCAGGTCATGCAGATGGCGCAGATCGTCGGCGGCTACTCGCTGGGCGGCGCCGACCTGCTGCGCCGCGCGATGGGCAAGAAGGTGCCGGCCGAAATGGCCAAGCACCGCGAGATCTTCCGCGAGGGCGCGGCCAAGGGCGGCGTGGACGAGCGCAAGGCCGACGAGATCTTCGACCTGATGGAGAAGTTCGCCGGCTATGGCTTCAACAAGTCGCACGCCGCCGCGTACTCGCTGGTCGCCTACCAGACCGCGTGGCTGAAGAAGCACTACCCGTCCGAGTTCATGGCCGCCACGCTGTCCTCGGACATGGACAAGACCGAGAAGGTGGTCGGCTTCCTCGACGAAGCGCGCGGGCTGGGCCTCGACGTGCGGCCGCCGGACGTGAACCATTCGGACTTCATGTTCGTGGCCACCGATGCCGGCACCATCCGCTACGGCCTGGGCGCGGTGAAGGGCGTGGGCCAGGGCGTGTGCGAGAGCATCGTCGAGGCGCGGCGCGAGGGAGGCGAGTTCCGCGACCTGTTCGATTTCTGCAAGCGCGTCGATTCGTCCAAGCTCAACAAGCGTGCGCTGGAAGCGCTGATCAACGCGGGCGCGTTGGACGCACTGGGCCGCAACCGCGCCTCGCTGGCGCTGCAGTTGCCCGAAGTGCTGAAGGCCATCGACCAGATCAGCAAGAACCGCAACGCCGGCATCGTCGACATGTTCGGTTCCAGCAGCGGGGGCGACGACATCCACGTCGACCTGCCGGTGACGGACGAATGGCCGCTGATGCAGAAGTTGCAGGGCGAACGCGAGACGCTGGGCCACTACCTCAGCGGCCATCCGATGGACCCGTACCGCGACGACCTGCGCTCGCTGGTCGGCAGCGACCTGAGCGAACTGGACCGCCTCTGGTCCAGCTCTTCCGGAGGGGACAAGAAGGGCTGGCGGCCGGAGGTCAGCGCGATCGTCGCCGGCCAGGTGGTAGGCATCCGGCGCAAGGGCGACAGCCAGGTGTTCGTGCAGCTGGAGGACGGACGCGGGCGTATCGAGTGCAGCGCGTTCTCCGACGCGCTGTCCGAGTTCGGTGCGCTGCTGACGCGCGACCGCGTGCTGGTCATCAAGGGCGGCCTGCGCGAGGACGAATTCAGTGGCGGCTACAGCCTGCGCATCCGCCAGGTGTGGGATTACGCGCAGCTGTGCCAGCAGCATGCGCAACGCCTGCAACTGCGCCTGGACCTGCGCGTGCCGGGCCTGTGGGAGCGCGTGGACGCCCTGCTGTCGCGGCATCGTCCCGGCGGCACGCCGGTGCGCCTGGACCTGCTGATGGGCGCCGGCGACGGCGTGATCGCCGGCATGCTGGACCTCAACGGCCAGAAGGCGGTGCGCGTGGATGCCGAACTGCTGGACGCCCTGCGCGCCATGCCCGGCGTGCGTACCGCCAAGCCGGCCTTCTACCGGCCGTGGGCGAACTGACGGCGTCACGGCCCTACCCCCCCGTACGTGACCGTCGGGGTGCTTCGGCTACACTTTCCCCCTTTCCGGCCCACGGCCCGCAGATGAATCCGAACTACCTCGACTTCGAACAACCCATCGCCGACCTGGAAGCCAAGATCCAGGACCTGCGCGCCGCCAGCACCGGGCCGGCGGTGAATGTCGATGCCGAGGTGCACGCCCTGCAGGACAAGCTGCGCATCCGCACGGCGCAGATCTTCCGCGACCTGACGCCCTGGCAGGTCTCGCAGCTGGCCCGCCACCCGGCACGCCCGTACACGCTGGACTACATCAAGGTCTTCTGCGACGAGTTCCAGGAACTGGCAGGCGACCGTGCCTTCGCCGACGACAGCGCCATCGTCGGTGGCCTGGGCCGCATCGACGGCCGCAGCGTGATGATCATCGGCCACCAGAAGGGCCGCGACACCAAGAGCAAGATCGCGCGCAACTTCGGCATGCCGCGTCCGGAGGGTTACCGCAAGGCGCTGCGCCTGATGAAGATGGCCGAACGCTTCAAGCTGCCGCTGCTGACCTTCATCGACACCCCGGGCGCCTATCCGGGCGTGGGCGCGGAAGAGCGCGGCCAGTCCGAAGCCATCGCCCGCAACCTGATGGAAATGGCGGAACTGAAGATCCCGATCATCTGCACGGTGATCGGCGAGGGCGGCAGCGGCGGCGCGCTGGCCATCGGCGTCGGCGACCGCACGCTGATGCTGGAGTACGGCACCTACTCGGTGATCTCGCCGGAAGGCTGCGCGTCGATCCTGTGGAAGGACGCCGCAAAGGCCAAGGACGCTGCCGAACAACTGGGCCTGACCGCCAGGCGCCTGAACGGGCTGGGCCTGGTCGACAAGGTGGTGCGCGAACCCATCGGCGGCGCACACCGCAACCCGCGCCAGATGGCGGTGCGCCTGAAGGCCGTGCTGCTCAACGAACTCGATGCGCTGGAACGGCTCCCGGTCGAACAACTTCTGCAGAAGCGCTACGCGCGCCTGCGCGGTTACGGCGCGTACGAAGCGGCCTGAAGCCATCGCCGGGGATGGCCAGGGTCAGAGCCATCCTCGGGATGCTGCTGGTTGTCGCCGGATTCGTCGTGGCGGTGTGCTTCGGTCTCTACGCGGTCGGCGCATCGGACTTTCCCGATTACCGTGAGCCGAACCGCTACCGCGCCAAGCCCGACCTGCGCGCGCTCTATCTGGATGTCGAGGCGGGCGGCATTGAGGATGTGCCGCGCCTCAATCCCGTAAGCGCATGGGGTTACCGGCTGTGGCAGCTCTCGGGATGGCAGGGTGCCCCCCTCGACTCCCAGCTGGGACTGCTCAGCCGCGCGGGGCGGACCCTGGCCATGCGACAGGCGCACCCGACACGCGGACTGCGCGGGCATCTCCTCGACTCGGCCGCTGCCATCCGTGCCAGTCGTGACTGGCCCCTGGAACGCATGGTCGACACGATACTGGCAGAGTCGACGTTCGGTCGCGGCGCCAAGGGCATCGAACAAGCCGCGCTCGCGTGGTATGGCCGGCCTTTGGACGACCTGGTCCCCGAAGAGCGCCTGTTGCTGATCGCGCTGATGAAAGGGCCGTCCCACTACGATCCCGTCTGCCGGCCGGAGCGATTCGCCCAACGCTACCCATGGGCGGCGAAGCGCGCGGGTTTCGCCGATGCCGGGAGCGCCCTGCGCGCGGCTCTGGCTAGAATGCGGCCTTCCGCCTGTCCGGCATCGGGAACCGCACCCGCACCATGAGTCCACTCCTGCTGCTGTCCTTCGCCCTGCAGATCGCCTGCTGCGTGCACGTGGTGCGCACGGGACGTCCGCTGTACTGGGTCTTCATCCTGCTGCTGTTCTCCTTTCTTGCGGTGATCATCTACTTCATCGCCGAGATCCTGCCCGAGCTGCGCCACCATCCGTCCGCACGGCGCACGGTACGGAGCATGCGCGACCGCATCGACCCCGACCGTGATCGGCGCGACGCCGCCAGGCTGCTGAAGGCCGCCGATACGCCTGCGAACCGGCGGCGGCTGGCCGAGGAGAGCCTGCGCAGCGGCGACTACGCGCACGCATCGGAGCTCTACGGGCAGGCGCTCAAGGGCCTTTACGCCACCGATCCGGACCTGATGCTGGGACTGGCGAAGGCACAGTTCGGCCTGGGCGAGTCGGCCAAGGCGCGCGCCACGCTGGACGCGCTGATTGCCGCCAACCCCTCCTTCCGTTCCGTCGACGGCCACCTGTTGTATGCGCGCGCAGTGGAAGACACCGCCGACGCCGCGGCCGCCATCCACGAGTACGAGGCCGTCGTGCAGGGCTATCCTGGCGAAGAGGCCCGCGCGCGCTTCGGCCTGCTGCTGAAGCGCCTGGGCGAGCATGCACGGGCGCGCAGTCTGTTCCAGGAGATCCTCGACCGCTCCGATGCGGCGCCCCAGTATTACCGCCGCGAACAGCAGGACTGGATCGCCCTGGCCCGGCGCGAGCTCGCCTCGCTGGACTGACCGCATCCGCGGCGACGGACGGTTGACCACGATCAAGGCCGGCGCGCGCGCCGTGCGCGATGATGTACGCAGGCCGGCGCATCGTCGGCCATGCATGCGGGAGAGTGGAATGGACCTGCTGTCGTTGCCCTGGTGGATGCTGCCGACGGTCCTGTTCGTGCTGCCCGTGATCGTGGCGCTGGGAGTGAACCGCTGGCGCTTCCATCGCGCGGGCGTCAGCCAGCACCTGGTGCTGGGTCTGTTCGTCGGCGCGTGCTGGACCGCCGCCCTGATCGTCATCCTGCAACAGGTCAGGTAGAGCGTCGCGCGCGGCACGGCCCGCGCGATGCGGCCGACGCATCGTTCCGTTCGCCGGAATCGGCTTCCGAAGCACGGCAGCCCGGGGCGCAGGCGTGGCCACGATGATGGACCGAGGCTGCGTGCCGGCAGCTTCATCGCTAGCATGCGCGGATGCGCCCTCCGTCCCCGTCCCTGCCCCTACTGCCCGCCGCCACGGAAGGACGCGTGTGGGTGGCGTTGAGCGGCGGATGCGATTCGACCGTCCTGCTGCATCGCCTGGCGCAGGATCCTGATCTGCAGCGCCGCGGACTGGGCGCCGTCCACGTGCACCATGGCCTGCAACCTGAAGCCGACGCCTGGGTGGCGCACTGTGCCGCGGCCTGTGCGGCGCTGGATGTCCCGCTGCAGGTGCGCCATGTACGGGTGGATGCCACCCGGGGCGAAGGTCCTGAAGCGGCGGCACGGCATGCACGGCGCGAGGCGTTCGCCGCCGTCATGGCGCCCGGCGATATCCTGGCCACGGCCCACCATCTGGAAGACCAGGCGGAGACCTTCCTGCTGCGCGCCCTGCGCGCCTCCGGCCCCGACGGGCTGGCGGGGATGCGGCCCTGGCGCCGCTTCGGCCCCGGATGGCAATGGCGGCCGCTGCTACGCACGCCGCGCGACGCATTGCAGGCCTATGCCCTGGCTCACGGACTGCGATGGATCGAAGACCCCAGCAACGCCCGCACCGACGCAGACCGCAACTTCCTCCGCCACGACATCCTGCCCCGCCTGCGGCTGCGCTGGCCGCAGGCGGATGCGGCGTTCGCGCGCAGCGCGACGCTCAGCGCGGAGGCCGCCGACCTGCTGGCGCGCCAGGATGACCGTCTGCTCGCGGAAGCGGCCACCGCCGACCCGGCCGCGCTGGCCATCGCCCCGCTGCGCGAGGTCGCACGCGCACAGCGCGCGCGTGTCTTGCGCCGATGGATCGAGCGGCTGTCGCTGCCGCCGCTGCCGGCCGAAGGGGTGGCACGCATCGAAGCCCACCTGCTGGATGCGCGGGCCGATGCGCAGGCGGAATTCGTCTGGCAGGGTGCGGTGGTGCGTCGATGGCGCGGGCTCCTGCATGCCGAGCGCATGCGCGGCGTCCTGCCCGCGGACTGGCATGCCGACTGGGACGGGACGGTCCCGCTCGCACTGCCGGAGGGTGGCAGCCTGTCGCTGGAGGGCGGCGACCACCGGTTCGATACGCCCTTGCGGGTAGGTGCGCGCCGCGGCGGCGAGCGCATCGCCCTGCCGGGCCGGTCCCACCATCACGCCCTGAAGGACGTGCTGCAGGCGCTCGGTATCCCGCCCTGGGAGCGCCGCCAGCTTCCGCTGCTCTGGCGTGGCGACATGCTGTGGGCGGCGGGCGATCTCGTCCTGTCGGCCGATGCCGACACCTGGTTGCGGACGCACGGCGCGCGACTGGTGTGGCAGCGCGGCTGAGCCTGCCCTGCGTTTGACCTGACCGCGCCCGATCCCCACACTTGCCGCATGGCTAAGAAGACCCCCGCAGACGCCTCGCCCGTCGCCCATTTCGAGCAGTCGCTGGACGAACTCGAACAACTGGTCGAGAAGATGGAACACGGCGACCTGAGCCTGGAAGCCTCGTTGGCCGCCTACGAACGCGGGGTCGGCCTGTATCGCCAGTGCCAGGCCGCGCTCGAACAGGCGGAACTGCGCGTGCGCCTGCTCAGCGATCCGGAACAGCCGGAGAACGGCGACGCCTTCGCGCCCGCGCCCGATGGCCGCTGATCCGCGTTTCGCCGCCTGGGCGGCAGCGCTGGAAGGCCATCTGGATCGGGCGCTGCCACCGGCCGACACCGCCCCGCGACGCCTGCATGCCGCCATGCGCCACGCCGTGCTCGGCGGCGGCAAGCGCATGCGCGCCCTGCTGGTCTACGCCGGCGGCACGCTGCTGCAGGCGGATGAGGCCACGCTGCATGCGCCGGCCATCGCGGTCGAGCTGATCCATGCCTATTCGCTGGTGCACGACGACCTGCCGGCGATGGACGACGACGATCTGCGCCGCGGCAAGCCCACGGTGCACATCGCCTTCGACGAAGCCACCGCCATCCTCGCCGGCGACGCGTTGCAGACGCGCGCGTTCGAGGTGCTGGCATCGGCTACGGTCGCGGCGACCCTGCGGGTGGACTGGCTCGGCACGCTGGCGCAGGCCTCCGGTGCCGCCGGCATGTGCGGCGGCCAGGCGCTGGACATCGATGCCACCGGGTCGCAGCAGACACTGGACGACCTGCAGCGGATGCACGCCCTGAAGACCGGCGCCCTGATCCGCGCGGCCGTGCGCATGGGCGCGCTGGCCGGCGCAGCGGATGCCGCCACGCTCGCGCGGCTGGACGATTTCGCCACGGCGTTGGGGCTGGCGTTCCAGGTGCGCGACGACATCCTCGACATCGAGGCCAGTTCCGAACAGTTGGGCAAGACCGCCGGCAAGGATGTGGCGCAGGCCAAGTCGACCTATCCGGCCCTGCTGGGCATGGACGGCGCGAAGGCGAAACTCGCCGAACTGGATGCCCTCATGCGCGAGGCGCTGGCCCCGTACGGCGGCGGTGCCGATGCGCTGCGCGCGCTCGGCGAGCTGGCGATCCATCGCGCCTACTGAGCGAGGGCATGAAAAAAGCCCGGCATTGCCGGGCTTTTTGTTCCCCGCGATGATCGCTTACTTGATCAGGCGCAGGGCGAACGGATAACGGTAGGACTCGCCGTTGTTGGCCTTGATGCCGGCGATGATGCACAGCACCAGGTTGGCGATGCCGACCAGCGGCATCAGCAGCAGGCCGATCAGCACGAAGGCCAGGATCCACGAGATGACGATGGCGATGAACACCGTGATCTGGAAGTTCAGCGCTTCCTTGGACTGGTCCACGACGAAGCCCTTGGATGCATCGTCCTTGCTGACCAGCCAGATGATCAGCGCGCCGATCGGGCCGGTGACGATGCCCAGCAGGTGCGCCAGCAGCGACATGGTGCGCTGGTCCTGGGGCGCCTCGCCTGCGGTCGGCGGCGGCGGTGCGGTGACGTTGTCGAATTCGCTCATCTAGGTGATTCCCCTAAGTGGTGGGTGGGCGGTCGAGTGCCGCGATCCCCCGCAGCACTCCGCATGCCAAGCATAACGGGTAACCGCGCCGAGGGCGGCCACGGAACCCGCTTTCGCCTATTCGCCCGCCACGGTCATGCGGCCGACAAGGACGGAGCCCACGCCGACATGGGAGCGGCGATCCACATCGCGGCCCACCGCCTCGATGCCCGCGAAGATCGTCTTGAGGTTGCCGGCGATGGTGATGCCGTCCACCGGGTAAGCGATCACACCCTGCTCCACCCAGAACCCCGCCGCACCGCGCGAATAGTCGCCGGTCACACTGTTCACGCCCTGCCCCATCAGCTCGGTGACCAGCAGGCCGGTGCGCATGCCCGCCAGCAGGTCGTCGAAACCGCCCGCGTTCGCCTTCACCTGCAGGTTGTGCACGCCGCCGGCGTTGCCGGTGGTCTGCAGGCCGAGCTTGCGCGCCGAGTAACTGCCCAGCACGTAGCGCTCCAGCACGCCATCGCGGATGAGGTGGGAGCGCTTCGTCGCCACGCCCTCGGCATCGAACGCGGCCGAACGCAGGCCATGCGGCAGCAGCGGCAGTTCCTCGATGGCGAACCAGTCGGGAAAGATGCGCTGGCCCACATGATCCAGCAGGAAGCTGGCCTTCCGGTACAGCGCGCCGCCGGAGACCGCGCCCAGCAGGTGGCCGACCAGCGAACGCGCGACCTCCGCCGAGAACAGGACGGGATACTCGCCGGTCGCCAGCGAGCGCGGCTGCAGGCGCGCCACCGTGCGTTCGGCGGCCTTGCGGCCGATGGCCACCGGATCTTCCAGTTCCTGGTGCGACAGGGCGGTGCTGTACCAGCCGTCGCGCTGCATGGCATCGCCCTGCCCGGCGATCAGCGCGCAGCCGATCGTGTGCTGGGTGTCGCGCTCGCGGCCGATGAAGCCGTGCGAATTGGCGTACACCGACAGGCTTTCGCCGCTGCCGATGGAAGCGCCGTCGGAGTTCTCGATGCGCGCGTCGGCGTCGCGGCCGGCCGCTTCGCAGGCCAGCGCCAGATCGACGGCGCGGTCCATGTCCAGCGCCCAGGGATGCCAGACATCCAGATCCGGGAACTCGCGCGCCATCAGCGCGGCATCGGCCAGCCCGGCGGCCTCGTCGTCCTCGGTGAAACGCGCGATGGCGCAGGCCTGTTCCACCGTGGCCTCCAGGCTCTCCTCGCGCAGGTCGGCGGTACTGGCGCTGCCCTTGCGCTTGCCGAAGTAGACGGTCACACCGATGCCGCGGTCGCGGGTGGACTCCACCGTCTCCACGTCGCCCAGGCGCACGTTGACGTTGAGGCCGGTTTCCTCGCTGCAGCTCACCTCGGCCTGGGTGGCACCGTGGGCCCGCGCGCGGTCCAGCAGGCGCCGTGACAGCGCCTCCAGGCGTTCGAGCCGGGCCAGGCTGTCGTCAGGGGAAGTCAGGGCGGTGGCGTTCAATGCTTTATCCTTGTATCCAGTGATCCGCGCACGGGCGACGGATCGGCATTCGATCAGGCTTCCACGGCGCACCGCGGAAGCGACAGAGAGGCTTCACCATGCGCGGACGCGACCCCGAAACCGGCGAATTCTATAGCCCCAGCCGCACCCAGCAACGGATCGAGGCGCTGGAGATCCGCAGCCTGGCCGAGAAGCTGGTGGCGCTTCCCGCCGCGCAGCTGGCGCGCCTGCCGATTCCCGAGGAGCTGATGCCGCACATCGTGGAAACGCAGCGCATCACCTCGCACATCGCGCACAAGCGCCAGTTGCAGTTCCTCGCCAAGCAGATGCGGCGCGAGGAGGATGAAGTGCTGGAGGCGATCCGCGACGCGATGGACGAGGGCGGCGAAGCCGCGCGTCGCGAAACGGCCCTCCTGCACCAGGCCGAACAGTGGCGCGACCGTCTGCTGGCCGATGGCGACGACGCGCTGGCCGCGCTGCTGGAGGAATTCCCCACGGCCGACCGGCAGAAGCTTCGCCAGCTGGTGCGCAACGCCGTGGACGAAAAAACCAAGAACAAACCGCCACGCGCATTCCGCGAACTGTTCCGCGAAGTGCGTGAGCTGCTGTCCTCGACGGACACGCCGGACAACGAAGCCGCTGCCGAGTAGCCCCTCTCCCGTCGGCGACCGAAGGAAATCCCTGCGGGAGAGAGGGGTCGGGGTGAGGGGCGACGAAAGTCGAGACGCATCAAACATTGTGACTCCGCTCGCCCCTCATCCGGCGCTTCGCGCCACCTTCTCCCGAAGGGAGAAGGTACAGACAGGCAGGCTTCACGCCTTCGTCCCGCCCACCGTCAGCCCTTCGATCAGCAGCGACGGCTGGCCCACGCCCACCGGCACGCTCTGGCCGTCCTTGCCGCAAATGCCGACGCCCTGGTCCAGCGCCAGGTCGTGGCCGACCATCTTCACCTTCTGCATCGTCTCGGGGCCGTTGCCGATCAGGGTGGCGCCCTTCACCGGCGCGGTGATGCGGCCGTCTTCGATCAGGTAGGCCTCGGTCGCGGAGAACACGTACTTGCCGCTAGTGATGTCGACCTGGCCGCCGCCGAAATTGACCGCGTACAGGCCCTTCTTCACCGAGCGGATCATGTCTTCCGGATCGTCCTGTCCGGCCTGCATGTAGGTGTTGGTCATGCGCGGCATCGGCAGGTGCGCGAACGATTCGCGACGGCCATTGCCGGTAGGCGCCACGCCCATCAGGCGCGCGTTGTGGGTGTCCTGCATGTAGCCCACCAGCACGCCATCCTCGATCAGCGTGGTGCAGTTCGTCGGTGTGCCTTCGTCGTCGATGTTGAGCGAACCGCGGCGACCCGGCAGCGTGCCGTCGTCGACGATGGTGACGCCCTTGGATGCGACCTGCTGCCCGATGCGGCCCGCATACACACTGGTGCCCTTGCGGTTGAAGTCGCCCTCCAGCCCGTGGCCGACGGCTTCGTGCAGCAGCACGCCGGGCCAGCCGCTGCCCAGCACCACCGGCATCACGCCGGCCGGCGCATCGATCGCCTCCAGGTTCACCAGCGCCTGGCGCAGCGCTTCGCGCGCGAGGTCTTCCGGCTTGCCGTCGGCGAACAGTTCCGCATAGCCGTAGCGGCCGCCCATGCCGGCATAACCGGATTCGCGACGACCGTTCTGTTCCACGATGACCTGCACGTTCAGGCGCACCAGCGGGCGCACGTCGGACGCCAGCACGCCGTCGCTGCGCGCCACCAGCACCGTGTCGATGCCGCCGGACAGGCTGACGGTCACCTGCTGCACGCGTGGATCGGCGGCACGCAGGAAGCGATCCACCGCACGCAGCGCCTCGACCTTGGCCTCGTTGCCCATCGCATCGATGGGATCGTCGCCGGCGTACAGTGCGTGGCCGCCGCTGCGCACCAGCGCGCGCGGCGCGTGCGCCGCGCCGTCGCGGGCGATGGCGCGCGCCGATTTCGCCGCGTCCAAGAGGGCCTGCGCGTTGATGTCGTCGGAATAGGCGAAGCCGGTCTTCTCGCCGGAGATCGCGCGCACGCCCATGCCCTGCTCGATGGAATGCGCGCCGTCCTTGACGATGCCGTCCTCGACCGTCCAGCTTTCGCGGCGCGCATGCTGGAAATACAGGTCGCCGAAGTCGATGCCCGGCCCCAGCAGCGTGCCGAAGGCGCGGTCGAGACCGGACGGATCCAGGCCGGCGGGCAGGAGGAGACGGGTTTCGGCGAGCGGGATCGGCAGGGTCATGTCTTCACCATGGGGGCGGAAGGCGGCCGCGACAAGCGCGGTCGCCGACGCGCGGGATGTCAGGGGGCGCCGGCGCTGTCGGCGCGGTCGTTCTGGCGGACGCGCGACTGTTCGCGCCCCACCACCTCGACCTTGGGCGATTTCCACGGGCCGGTAACCCGGTAGGTCTTGGCACCCATTTCGGCCAGCGGCTTCTTCAGCACCGCATTGGCCACGGCGCCCACCGCCGCGCCGATGGGACCACCGGCCACCGCGCCGACGGCGGTCAGCACGTTGGCGGATTTCGGCTTCACGTCGACCATCTGGTCGAACTGCTCGCTGCGCAGGTCAGTGTCACCGCGGATCAGGATCTCGGCCGCGGGTCCGTCGATCACCAGGTTCTCGCTGCGCGCCAGCCCGCCCGTGATGCGGAGGTCGCCATCGATGCGGTTGAACGCGAATCCCTTCGAGAAGAAATCACTGAAGTCGAGCATCAACCGACGCCGCACTTCCGCCACGCTCAGCAGGCCCAGCACGCGGCCTGCGCCGGGCTCGACTTCCAGCAGGTGGCCATCGCGCGCGGCCAGCTTGACGCTGCCTTCCAGCGACGCGAGGCGGAAAGCGGCGGGGCTGCCCGGCCAGGCGGCCTGGGCAGTGATCTGGCCGTGGCCGCCGCCGACGCGGTCGCCTACACCCAGGTCATCCATCAGCGCACCGAAGTTCTCGCTCTTCACCTCGGCGGCGAAGCGGGTGCGGGCCGCTGGCCCCAGGCCGGTCCACTGCCCGCTCACGTCGATATGCTGGCCCGGCGAACGCAACTGCAGCTGGTCGACATGCATGCCGTCGGCCTGCTGGCGCGTGCGCAGCTTGGCCGCGCCCAGTCGCGCGTCGCCGAAACGCAGGTCTTCGATGTCCAGCGACAGCGGCGGGATGTCCGCCGGGTTGAGATCGTCGGTAGCGCCGCGTGCGGACGCGACGGCAGCGCCGCTGTCGGTCGCGGACGCCTTGCGCCAGTGCACGCGCGCCAGCTTGCCGGCGATCGCCGCGCCCTTCGCGTCGGGAACCAGCAGCGCGCCGGACAGCGCCTCGCCATCCAGCGACACCGCCAGCGCCTGCTGCGCGGGTGCCAGCTGCAGGCGCGTATCGTGGAACACCGAGCCGATCATCAGCAGACGCTCGGCGGTGACGTCGATGTGGCGCAACGGCAGCGATCCCCCTTCGCCACCGCCCTTGGCCAGCGCCACCCACTCCATCGCGTCCAGCGTGCCGGCACGGCCGGTCGCGATCAGGCCGGACGCCGGAGCGGCGTCCTTGACTTCATGGCTGCCCAGCACGACGCGCACGCCGGTCTGGCCGTTGCTGGCGCGTGCGCGCAAGGCGAGCAGGTCCCCGAACGCCACGTCGATCTGTCCGCTGCCCATCGGCAGCGGCGCACGAACGGTGGTTTTCAGTGGCGAGCCAGGCGCCTTGCGCAGCGGCGCCGGCAGGCTCATCGCGGTGCCCACCAGATCGGAGGTGAGGTTGAGCTGCGTCGGCGGTTCAGGCTTGCCCGTCGACGTGCGCGGAATGTTCACGCCCACGGTCCACGACGAACGTCCATCCATGTAAGGCTTCAGCCAAGCCATCTCGGGCGCGCGATCCAGCAGGCGATCGGCATCCACCACGGTGGACAGGTCCGCCTCGAACGCCTGGCTGCGGTCGCGCGTACCACTGCCGGCACGCAACCCCAGCACGCCCGCCTGACCCTCGTGCACGACCTGCAGCGATCCGGACGCGAAGCCGCCATCGTCGTACTTCGCCTTGCCCCGCACGTTCTCGAACACCAGGTCCCAGCGTTTCTCCGCCAGCTGCGCACCCTTCAGGTCCACCGTGCCGGCGAGCTTGCGGCGCGCCTGTTCGTCGGCGTGCAGCGGCTGCAGCAGGTCGAAGGTCGCCGCCACCGGTCCCTTCGCCTGCAGGTGGTCCAGCGTATCGGCATAGGTCTTGTGCAGCGGGCTCTGCCGCAACATCGCCAGCAGCTTGCCCGCATCGGTATCGGCGCGCGCGGTGATCTTCAGGTCGCCCTGGCCGAAATCGGCGATGCCGGCTTCGAACGCCGGCACCGCGACGTCCGCCAGCATGCCGCGCGCCTTCAGCAGGAAGCCGTTGCCGATGAAGGCGATATCGCCGTGCACCTGCTCCACCTGCGGCCAGTCGTGCTGGAACTTGAACTGGCCGCCCTCGATGCGCGCCACGGCTTCGAAGCGGCCGTTCTGGCGCGTGAACGGCCAGTCGTCGAGATCGCCGGTGACGATGGCGCGTCCGTCGCGCACCGTGCCGCCGACCAGCGCGCCGTTCAACCAGTCGACGGCGGCCTTGGACATCTTGTGGTGGATCCAGAAGCCCTTTGCCGCCGGCACCGGCGCGTCGTCGAGATCGGCGGCCAGATCGATCCACGGCCGCGTGCCATCCCCCTGGAACCACATGCCGCCGCGCACGTCTGCGCCGTAGTCCTTGCCCTGCACGTGCAGCGCCGGCGTACCCACGCGCCAGCCCTGGCCCTCGCGCCAGCCCAGGATCTCGCCCTGCAGCCTGACGTCGTGGACCACGGCGAACCCGCTGGGCCAGTCGAACCGCATGCGCGAAACCGGATCGAGCTTCAGGCGGAAGCCGGCCGCATCGCCGTCGAAATCACCCGCCAGCCCGCTCAGGCCGGGCGCATCGCCGACCGGCGCAAACGAGATGTCTCGCAGCGTGCCCTCGCCCTGCATCGCGCCGTCACGGCGCCCCGCCAGCGCGAGCCGCGCCAGCCGCGCGCCCGGCCTGGCCTGCACCAGCCAGCGGCGCAGTCCGGGTTCGACCTTGTCGCTCAATCCCAGCACCGCGAACAGCGGTGCCGCGTCCACTTCATCCGCCAGCACCGCATAGCGCGCACCGCCGGCCAGCGCCAGGCCGTCGAGCGTCTGTACCGCCGGTGCGCTCCCGACGCGCAGGCGCGGCGCATCGAGGCGCCAGCCGCCATTCACCAGGCGCCAGCGCATGCGGCCCTCCAGTTGGTCGAACGCCACGCGGGTCGGCGCGGCGGATGCAGGCAGCGGCGCGCCGCGCAGGCCGACCTGGCGCAGGTGAGCGTCCGCCGTCACCAGTACCACGCGATGCCGGCGCAGCTCCGTCCATGCGCGCACGCGGCCATTGCCGCGTTCGGCCACCACACCGGCGTAGCGCAGCAGCGGCGCCCATGCGCCGATGTCCTCGGCGACGACATCCAGGTAGGCGCGGCCGTTGCCGGCCTTGCGGTCGAAATCGACGGCGACATTGAGCGGCGCCGCGTCCTTGCGGATCCAGGCGCGCGTGCCCGCGCGCACACGGTCGCCCTGCACGCGCAGTCGCAGGTCGATGTCGGGCACCTGGATATCCCACCCCAGCGACGGCGCAATGATGGCCAGACGCCCGTCGATCACCTGCAACTCGCCCAGGCCCTCCAGACTGGACAGCGGGTCGCCGTCCGCTTGCTGCTGGCCCGGCAGGCCCCGCACGGACCACGCGCCATCGTCACCACGCTGCAGCGTCAGCGCCAGACCGCGCAGGCGCAGCTCGGTGAAGGAACGCCCCGGCAACAGACCGCCATACATCGACACCAGCACCTCGGCCTGGCCGATGCGCACACCGCTGTCGCCTGCTCCCAGCCGCAGGCCATCCAGCTGCAACAGCGGCCCACGGCGCGTCCATTGGGTCTTCACGGCATCGAAGGCCACCGGGCGGCCTGCGCGCTCGCTGAGCCAGGCCGCGATGCGGTCCGGATGGCGTTCGGCCAGCGGCAACACCTGGCTGGCGATCCCGAGCACCACGGCCATGCACACCAGCACGACCGCGGCGCCGTAGACGGCACCCCGACGGGCCAGGCGCAGGCGGCGGCGCAGCGGTGTGGGCATCAGCTCGCTGCGCTCGCCAGGATTCGGGAGTCGGCATTCGGGATTCGGGAAAGCAGGCCCCGGGATCTGCCTTCCCGAATCCCGAATGCCAAAGCTCCCATCCCGGCCTTACAGCAGCACGACATCGAACTGCTCCTGCAGGTACTGGTCGTCGGCCTGGAAGCGGATCGACTTGCCCAGGAACTCTTCCAGCTCCGCCACTGCCGTCGATTCCTCGTCGGTGATGCGGGCGACGACCTTCGGCGAGGCGATCACCAGCAGGCGCGCGGCCTCGAACTGGCGTACGGCACGGGTGATCTCGCGGAAGATCTCGTAGGTCACGGTTTCGGTGGTCTTGATGCTGCCGCGGCCGCTGCATTCCGGGCACGGCTCGGACAACTGACGCGCCAGGCTTTCCACCGTGCGCTTGCGGGTCATCTCGACCAGACCGAGCGGCGAGAACTCGTACACCGTGGTCTTGGCATGGTCCTTCGCCAGCGACTTCTCCAGCGTGCGCAGCACCTGGCGACGATGCTCGGGATCGTCCATGTCGATGAAGTCGATGATGATGATGCCGCCCAGGTTGCGCAGCCGCAGCTGGCGCGCGACCGCCTGCGCCGCTTCCAGGTTGGTGCGGAAGACGGTTTCCTCGAGGTTGCGCTGGCCGAGGAACGAACCCGTGTTCACGTCGACGGTGGTCATCGCCTCGGTCTGGTCGATCACCAGGTAACCGCCCGACTTCAACGGCACCTGCTTGTCCAGCGCGCGGCCGATCTCGTCCTCCACCCCGTACAGGTCGAAGATGGGGCGCTCGCCCGAATACAGTTCGATGCGTTCGGCCAGCACCGGCATGTACTTGGCGACGAAGGCCTGCAGCCGCTCGTGGGTTTCCTTGGAATCGACCTTCACCTTTTCCACGTCCTTGCGGATGAGGTCGCGCACCGCGCGCAGCGGCAGGCTGAGGTCTTCGTACAGGACGCTGCACGAGGGCGATTCGCGGCCGCGGCGTTCGACCACGTTCCAGACGCGCGACAGGTAGGCGATGTCCTCGGCCAGCGCCTCGACAGGCTGGCCCTCGGCATTGGTGCGGATGATGTACCCATGTCCGCCATGCAGGCCGGCCAGTTCGGTGACGGCCTGCTTCAGGCGATGACGCTCGGCTTCGTCCTCGATCCGTGCGGACACGCCGATCACCTTGGACTGCGGCAGCAGCACCAGGTAGCGCGAGGGGATGCTGATCTGCGTGGTCAGCCGCGCGCCCTTGCTGCCGATCGGGTCTTTGACCACCTGCACGACGATGTCCTGCCCGTCGCGCAGCAGGTCCATGATCGGCGCGGGCGGCGGCGTGGGCAGGGCGGCCTCTTCGCCATCGACCACGGCGTCCGGCGAAGAACGCACGATGTCGTTGGCGTGCAGGAAGGCGGCACGCTCCAGCCCGACTTCGACGAACGCCGCCTGCATGCCCGGCATCACCCGCTGCACCTTGCCCTTGTAGATGTTGCCCACCACGCCGCGACGCCAGCCGCGTTCGATGTGCAGTTCCTGCAGCATGCCGTTCTCGATCACCGCCACGCGGGTCTCGCGCGGGGTGACGTTGACCAGGATCTCTTCCGACATGGGGTCCTTCCTCAGGCTGACGCGGTGGCGGCGGTTGCCGTTGGATGGATGCCGAAGCCGCGCAGCAGCTTCGCCGTCTCGTGCAGGGGCAGGCCCATCACGGCCGAGTAGCTGCCGGCCAGGCGGGTGACGAACTGCTCGGCGCGCCCCTGGATGCCATACGCTCCGGCCTTGCCCATCGCCTCTCCGCTGGCGACGTAGGCCGCGATGTCGGCCGCGTCCAGGTCGGCGAAGGTGACGTCGGTGACCACCAGCGCCTGCGCCTCGCGCCCGGCGCTCACCACCGAGACGGCGGACACCGCCTGGTGGGTGCGGCCGGACAGGCGGCGCAGCATAGCGGCGGCCTCCGCTTCGTCGGCCGGCTTGCCGAACACCTCGTCCTCCAGGATGACCTCGGTGTCGGCGCCCAGCACCACTGCGCCGGGCGTGGCCATGACCTTCAACAGCCCGGCGCCGGCCTTTTCCCGGGCGACGCGGCGCACGTAGTCGATGGCCGGTTCGCCGGGCTGGCGTTGTTCGGGGATGTCCAGGTCGATCCGGCCGAACGACAGCCCCAGGCGGGTCAGCAGTTCGGCACGGCGGGGGGATTGGGAGGCCAGATAGAGCATCACGGAAGAATAACCCGCGGCGCCTGACTGAATGACCGCTGATGCCGGCCGCATCCCGGTAACCCTGTCGCAGATCACGGCCCGTTCATGTCATCGTGAACACCCTTGCGCGTCGACGACGACCGGGTGTCCCGCCATCCGAACCACGAAAAGGAGATCCCATGCGCCTGCCCCTGATCCGCCCCCTGCTGCTCGCCCTGACCCTGTCCCTGGGAACCACCGCCGCCATGACCAGCCACGCCCAGACGTCCCCTGCCTACGCCATCCCCTCCGACGGGACCCTGCTCAACGTGTCGGCGCAGGCCGAGGCCTCACGCGTGCCCGACATCGCCACGATCTCCGCCGGCGTGGTCACCCAGGCCGTGGACGGCAACACCGCCATGCGCCAGAACAGCGAGCAGATGGCGAAGGTGATCGCGGCCATCAAGGCTGCCGGCATCGCCGACAAGGACGTGCAGACCAGCGGGATCAGCCTCAATCCGCAGTACCGCTACGCCGAGAACGAAGCCCCCAAGATCACCGGCTACCAGGCCAACAACACGGTCAGCGTGAAGGTCCGCGACATCGCCAAGCTGGGCAAGGTGCTGGACGCGCTGGCCGGCGTGGGCGCCAACCAGATCAACGGCCCGAGCTTCGAGATCGACAACCCGGAACCGGTCTACGACGAGGCCCGCCTGGCCGCGCTGAAGAAGGCCCAGGGTCGTGCCGAGACCTATGCGAAGTCGCTGGGCCTGCAGGTGCGCCGGATCGTCAGCATCTCCGAGGGCAATGGCGGCTTCCGTCCGGTCCCGATGATGGCCATGGCCAAGATGGAAGCCCGCGACGCCAGCGGCGCGCCGCCGGTCTCGCCGGGCGAAACCACCGTCTCTGTCAACCTGGACGTGGTGTTCGAACTGGGCAAGTAAGCCCCGTCACGCGACAACCCAGACGGCGCCCTCCGGGGCGCCGTTTTCGTTGGCGGCCGGCCATCCCGGACTACGCCCAAGGTCGAAGCCCTCCCCTCTTGCGGACGCCATCCGCCGGAGTACAGTCTGGGCTTGCGGCGCCAGGACGTTGCAACCCCACTCCTCGCGGCCGAGCGTTGTTCCGTTCACAGCCCTCAGGAGGTGGATCATGGTTCGCGCACTACCCCACGGTACTGACACCCGCATCGACAGCGGCCGCATCGCCGCCCTCGCCGCCGCCATCGCGGTCCATACGATCGCGCTGCTGATGCTGCTGATGCCGATGGCGGCCCCGCCGATCAAGCCGGTGGCCCTCGACGCCCCCAAGGATCCCATCTTCCAGATCTACGAGAAGAAGGTTCTCCCCGATCCCGTACCTGTGATCGAGGAGCGCAAGATCGTCCCCGAAAAGAAGGTGGACGTGATCCAGAAGCGGATCGACGTGGTGACCCCCGTCGTGGATACCCCCGTGATCGTCGAAGGGGGCAGCGAGCCCGTCATCGAGCAGTCCATGGTCGACACCGGCGCTATCACGGGCCCGGCCCTGGGTGGCCCGCTGCCTTCGGCGACGCTGGAGTATGTCCGTGCGACTTCACCGCGCTATCCGATCAACGAGCTGCGCAACGGCGTGCAGGGCACGGTGCTGCTGCGCGTACTGGTGGACGTGGATGGCACGCCCGTCAGCGTGACCGTCGAGAGCAGCAGCGGCAACCGCAACCTGGACAAGGCCGCGCTCCAGCACGTACTGAAGACCTGGCGTTTCAAGCCCGCCATGCAGGACGGACAGGCGGTGCAGGCTTACGGCCTGGTACCGATTGCCTTCAGCCTGCAGTGATGTTGGCCGCTTGAACGAAGAAGCCCGCCGGAGGGCGGGCTTCTACTTCCCGTACGCGCGACGCGCGTCGCGCGTACACGGGAGTCGACTCCATCACCGAAAGCGCGCTGACCCAGTGGCAGTCGATACCTGACGGGCAGCGGTCGCGACTCACGTCGCTCCTACAGGAGGCGCCCAGCGCTCAGGCGCGGTGATACGGGTGGTTCGCCAGCATCGCCGCGGCGCGGTACACCTGCTCGGCCACCACCAGCCGCACCAGCATGTGCGGCAGCGTCAGCGGACTGAGCGACCATTTCTCGTGCGCCGCGGCGAGCACGTCCGGCGCATGGCCTTCCGGCCCGCCGATCAGCAGGGCGATGTCGCGCCCGAGCGTACGCCAGTGCTCCAACCGCTGTGCGAGCTGTTCCGACGAATGCGGCTTGCCGGTGACCTCCAGCGCCACGACGTGGGCGTTCTTCGGCAGCGCGGCGAGCACGCGCTTGCCTTCGTCGTCGATCGCGCGCTGCGGATCGCGGCCCTTGCCGCGCAGGCCCGGCTCGATCTCGACCAGTTCGAACGGCAGCCAGTGCGACAACCGCTTCTGGTACTCGGCGAATCCCTGGGCGACCCACGATGGCGCACGCTCGCCGGTGGCGATGAGACGGCATTTCATGAGGCCATGATAGCCGCCCCACACACGACGAAGGCGCCCGAGGGCGCCTTCGCACGGAAACGACATGGCGTCAGAGACGCGATTCGTCCGCCGTTTCCACGTCTTCCGGCGGCTGGTCGCCCACCGTCCACAGGCGCTCGAGCGCGTAGAACTCGCGCACGCGCGGCAGCATGACATGGACGATGACGTCGCCCAGGTCCACCAGCACCCATTCGGCCTCGCGCTCGCCCTCCACGCCCAGCGGCATGACGTCCAGCTTCTTGGCGAACTTCACCACTTCATCGGCGATCGACTTCACGTGGCGCGTCGAGGTACCCGAAGCGATGACCAGGTAGTCGGCGACGCTGGACTTGCCGCGCACGTCGATTTCGACGACGTCCTTGGCTTTCAGTTCCTGCAAGGCCGCATGGACGTTGGCGAGCAGGTCCGGCAGGGCCGGCGGCGGGCTGGGGAGGCGGGTCTTGATGACGTGGGCTTGGCTGGACAAAGGCTTGGTGGCTCTGGAGATACGGAACCGATTATAGCGGACCGTGCGTCGCGGCCCGGTCAAGGTAGAGCCTTTCGTCGGCGATCGCCGTGGCCACGCGCGCCGGCACCAGGTGGCGCCAGGGCTCTCCGGTAGAGATGCGGCGCCGGATGTCGGTGGCCGATTCGGGCTGCAACGGGTGATCCAGCCGGTACACCAGGCCGGCGGGGGCCCTGCCCAGCGCATCGGCGCTGGAGGTCCAGCGCGATGCCAGCGCATCGGCCAGATCGGGCGGCAGGCCAGCATCCAGCGGGTTGCCGGGCCGGTTCGCCACCACGAAATGGGCCAGGCCGAACAGCGCCCGCCATTCGTGCCATCCCGGCAGGCCCAGCAGGCTGTCAGCCCCGATCAGCAGGGCCAGGGAGGCCGCGTCACCCAGTTCCATACGCAGTTCGCGCAGCGTGTCCACCGTATAGGAACGCGACCCCGGCAGCCGTGCGGCCCGGCGCAGTTCGCGCCGGTCCACGCACAGGCCCTCCTCTCCCTGTACCGCGAGATCGAGCAGGTGCGCGCGCTGCGCCGCGCTCGCGCCCGGTGGCGCGCGGTGCGGCGGGTCTGCGGCCGGCATCAGGCACACGGTCACGCGCAGCGCGTCGCGCGCCGCGCGCGCAATGGCCAGGTGTCCGTTGTGGATGGGGTCGAACGTGCCGCCGTAGAAGAGCCGCAGCATCGCGCGTGCCGTCAGGCCACCAGCAGACGCACAGCCTTGGCGTCGGCGATGGCCAGCAGCAGCCGCTCCAGCGCCACCCAGGCATCGCCCTCGCCGCGTCCCTTGGCGGTGCGGTCGATCTTCGACGCCTCGGCGACGAAGCGGTCCCAACGCGCCGGCGAGGCGTGCCGTTGCAGTGCGCGCTTGAACGGCGCCTGCTTGGCCTCCCAGATGCCCTGCGACTTCATCTCCGCGGCCAGATTGCCGCCACCGGCCTGCACGCGCGCCAGCGCGGCCGTGCGCAGCAGTTCCTTCACCACCATCGGCATCAGGCCCGCGACCATGTCCCCCTCGGCCCGCAGGCCGGCGAGGATGCGCGATACCTGTGCGCCCTGCCCCGCCAGCACGGCATCGGTCAGGCGGAACACGTCGTAGCGCGCCGCATTGGCGACCAGCGACTCCATGCGCTCGGCATCGAGCACTTCGCCGTTGCTGAGCAGCGCCAGCTTGTCGATCTCCTGCGCCGCGGCGAGCAGGTTGCCTTCCACGCGATCCGCCAGCAGCTGCACGGCGTCGCGGTCGGCCCGCAGGCCCTTGCTGCGCAGGCGGCTTTCGATCCAGCCCGGCAGTTCGTGCGGCTTGATGGCCCACGCTACCGCGACCACGCCGACGCGTGCGATGGCATCGCTCCACTTGCCCTGGCAGGCCTTGCCCCATTCGCCTGCGGTGATCAGCAGCACCACGTCGGGCGGCGGGTTCGCGCAGAAGGCGCTGATGACCTCGGCGCCTTCCTTGCCCGGCTTGCCACCGGGCAGGCGCACTTCCACCAGGCGGCGGGCACTGAACAGGCTGGGCGCGTTGAAGCTGGCCTCCAGCTGGCCCCAGTCGAAATCGCGCCCGTCCGCATCGAAGACTTCGCGCTCACCGATGCCCTGCGCCCGCGCCTGTGCACGCACGGCATCGGCCGCCTCCAGCACGCGCAGCGTTTCGGGACCGGCGATCAGGTAGACCGGATGCAGCGGCTCGGTGGTACCGCGTGCCGCCAGCTGTTCCGGCTTCAGCTCCATCAGGGCGCCGCGTTCACCGGGCTGGAACGCACGACGCCATCGACGCGACGGAGGATGGACGCCGCCATTTCGCGACGCAGCTCTTCCGCCAGCACCTCGCGCTCGGTCGTCGTACCCGTCGCATCCTGCGGCGGCGACACGTAGTCGCGCGACAGTTCGACCACCTGCTGCGGCACCAGGTCGGTACCGTCGGCCTTGGTGAACGCGAACACCACGGCGTAGCGCAGACTGAATTCCTGGGCGCGGCCGAACTGGTCCACCGCAATGGGTAGATCGCCCCAGCGCTCGGACATGATGCGCAGCGTGGCGACCTGCGCGTCCTCTGCGGTGGCGGCGTCTTCCCCCGGCGGCGCGGCAAGCGTGGCGCCGGCAGCCTGCAGACCACGCGACAGGCTGGTGACCAGCGCGCTGTACGACGTGGAAGCGCCGACTACCCGGACCGGACCCAGATCGGACGGCAATGCGATCCTGTTGCGCAGGTGGAAGCCGCAGCCGGCCAGGAAGACCAGGGCGAGGACGAGGACGGGCAGGCGGAATCGGATCATGGGCGAAGTCTGGACGAGCCCGTCATGGGCGGCAATAGCCTAGCCGGACCGCAGGTGAACGCCGGGGCAAGGCGCCCCGGCCCCTCATCCGGCGACGATGTTGACGATCTTGCCGGGCACCACGATCACCTTCCTGATCGCCAGTCCCTCCAGGAACTTGGCGGTGTTGGGCTCGGCTTTCGCCAGCGCCTCGACCTGGTCACGCGGCGCATCGGCGGCCACCTCGATCGTGCCCCGCAGCTTGCCGTTGACCTGCACCGCCAGCGTCACCGAATCGCGCACCAGCGCGGCCGCATCGACCTGCGGGAACGCCACGTCCTCGATCAGCGTCTCGGCGTGGCCCAGCGCCTGCCACAGCGCATGGCTGGCATGCGGGGTGATGGGGTTCAGCAGCAGCACCGCCGACTCCAGCGCTTCCTGACGCACCGCGCGCCCCTGAGGGCTGGCATCGTCGAACTTGCCCAGCGCGTTCGACAGCTCCATCACCGCGGCGATGGCGGTATTGAAGCTGTGGCGCTTGCCGTAATCGTGGCCGACCTTGTCGATGGTCTCGTGGGTCTTGCGGCGCACCGCCTTCTGCTCGGCCGTCAGGGACGCCACGTCCAGCGCCGGCGCGGGGCCATCGGCGGCGTGCTTCTGCACCTGCGTCCACAAGCGGCGCAGGAAGCGCGCCATGCCCTCCACGCCGGCCTCGTTCCATTCCAGCGACTGCTCGGGCGGCGCGGCGAACATCGAGAACAGGCGCACGGTATCGGCACCGAACTTGTCGACCATCGACTGCGGGTCCACGCCGTTGTTCTTCGACTTGGACATCTTCTCGACCGCACCGATCCTCACCGGCTGGCCGTCGGCCTTCAGCGTGGCGCCGACAACGCGCGCCTTGTCGTCGCGCTGTATGTCCACGTCGGCCGGATTGATCCAGTCCTTCGAGCCGTCAGCGTTGTCGCGGTAGAACGTCTCGGCGATCACCATGCCCTGCGTCAGCAGGTTGGTGGCCGGTTCATCGCTGTCCACCAGGCGCGCGTCGCGCAGCAGCTTGTGATAGAAGCGGAAATACATCAGGTGCAGGATCGCGTGCTCGATGCCGCCGATGTACTGGTCCACCGGCAACCAGTAGTTGCCGCGCTTGTCCACCATGTCCTTGGCGCCGGGCGAGGTGTAGCGCGCGTAGTACCAGCTGGACTCCATGAAGGTGTCGAAGGTGTCGGTCTCGCGCTCGGCGGCGGCGCCGCACTGCGGGCACTTGGTCTTGCGCCACTCGGGGTCGGCCTTGATCGGCGACTTCACGCCGTCCAGGGTGACGTTCTCCGGCAGTACCACCGGCAGGTCCGAATCCGGCACCGGCACGGCACCGCAGCTGTCGCAGTAGATCACCGGGATCGGGCAGCCCCAGTAGCGCTGGCGGCTGACGCCCCAGTCGCGCAGGCGGTAGTTCACCCGACGCTGGCCCTGGCCCTTGCGCTCGAAGCGCTCGGCCAGCGCCTCGAAGGCGCCGCGGTAGTCCAGTCCGTCGAACTCGCCGGAATTGACCAGCTCCAGGTCGTCGCGGGTCTTGTCGCCGTACCAGTCGCGCCAGGTGGTCGGATCGTAGGTCTTCTCGTCGTCGTTCCGCGGCGACTTCAGCGCGATGACCTGCTGGATCGGCAGCGCGTACTTGGTGGCGAACTCGAAATCGCGCTGGTCGTGCCCCGGCACCGCCATCACCGCGCCGGTGCCGTAGCCCATCAGCACGAAGTTGGCCACCCACACCGGCACCTTGTCGCCGGTGATCGGATGCACGGCGCGCAGGCCGGTATCCATGCCGCGCTTTTCCTGCGTTTCCAGTTCCGCTTCCGACACGCCGCCATGCTTGAGTTCCTCGAGGAACGCGGCCAACGCCGGATTCGCCGCCGCGGCCTTCAGCGCCAGCGGGTGTTCGCCGGCGATCGACACGAAGGTCACGCCCATCAGCGTGTCGGGGCGCGTCGTGAACACCGTCAGCGGTTCGTGGCCCTCGACGTTGAACTGGATTTCAAGGCCTTCGGAACGGCCGATCCAGTTGCGCTGCATGGTCTTGACCGCGTCCGGCCAGCCAGGCAGGTTGTCCAGGCCGTCCAGCAGTTCCTGCGCGTAGTCGGTGATGCGCAGGAACCACTGCGGGATCTCGCGCTTCTCCACCAGCGCACCGCTGCGCCAGCCGCGGCCGTCGATCACCTGCTCGTTGGCCAGCACGGTCTGGTCCACCGGATCCCAGTTCACCACCGAGTTCTTGCGGTAGGCCAGGCCCTTGCGCAGCAGGCGGGTGAACATGCGCTGCTCGTGCACGTAGTACTCGGGACGGCAGGTGGCGAACTCGCGCGACCAGTCGATCGCATAGCCCAGCGACTTCAGCTGGCTGCGCATGTGGTCGATGTTGGCGTAGGTCCACTTGGCCGGCGCGGTCCTGTTCTTGATCGCCGCGTTCTCGGCCGGCAGGCCGAACGCGTCCCAGCCCATCGGCTGCAGCACGTTGTGGCCGGTCATGCGCTTGTAGCGGCTGATCACGTCGCCGATGGTGTAGTTGCGCACGTGGCCCATGTGCAGCGCACCGGACGGATACGGCAGCATCGACAGGCAGTAGTACTTCGGCTTGTCCGACCGCTCGTCGACTTCGAAGGCGCGCCGGGCCTCCCAGAAGGCCTGGGCCTGGGACTCGACGGTTTTCGGATCGTAGGAAGCGGGTTCGGCGGCAGTGGACATGGTGGTGTGCGGCAACGGCGACGGCAAAGCGGCCAAGGGTACCGCAGCGCACCATGGCCCGCCATGCCAGCGGTTAGCATGGACGGGTCGAAACCGGGGATTCCAGATGAACAGAACCGCCCTTGCCCTCGCTCTGGCCGCTTGCGGCCTGCCCGCCGCCGCGGATGCCCTGGCCACCGGCCCGGCAGCGCCCGGCACCCTGGCCCTGCACTGCGAACGCGTGTTCGACGCCCGCAGCGGTCGGGTCCTGGGCGAGCACACCGTGCTGGTCCGCGACGGCCGGATCGCAGAGGTCATCCCTGGCCGTGCCAATCTGGCCGACGCCGAATCCATCGTCCTGGCCGACCACACCTGCACGCCGGGATGGACCGACCTGCACGTGCACCTGGACGGCGAATCCAGCCCGCAGAGCTATTCGGAGGGCTTCCGCCTGGATCCGGTGGACTTCGCCTACCGCTCGGTGGGCTATGCAGAGAAGACGCTGATGGCCGGCTTCACCAGCGTGCGCGACCTCGGGGGAGACGTGACCCTGCACCTGCGCGACGCCGTCAACCAAGGCGCCGTGAAGGGGCCGCGCATCTTCGCCGCGGGCACCTCCATCGCCACCACCGGTGGGCACGCCGATCCCACCAACGGCTTCAATACCCACCTGTCGCACCTGATGGGCCCGCCCGGGCCGACCGAGGGCGTCATCAATTCCATCGACGACGCCCGCCAGGCCGTGCGCCAGCGCTACAAGGACGGCAGCGACGTCATCAAGATCACCGCCACCGGCGGGGTGCTGAGCTACGCCAAGTCCGGCGACGCCCCACAGTTCACCGTGGATGAGGTGAAGGCCATCGTCGACACCGCGCGCGACTACGGGTTCCGGGTGGCGGCGCACGCGCACGGCAAGGAGGGCATGAAGCGCGCCATCCTCGGCGGCGTGACCAGCATCGAGCACGGCACCTACATGGACGACGAGGTGATGCGGCTGATGAAGCAGCACGGCACCTGGTACGTACCCACGATCTCGGCGGGCCGCTTCGTGGCCGAGAAGGCGAAGATCGACGGCTACTTCCCTGCCGTGGTCCGGCCCAAGGCCGAGCGCATCGGCGCACTGATCCAGGACACCGCCGGCAAGGCCTACCGCAACGGCGTGAAGATCGCCTTCGGCACCGACATGGGCGTGGGCCCGCATGGCGACAACGCGCGCGAGTTCGTCTACATGGTGGAAGCCGGCATGCCGGCCGCCTATGCGCTGCAGGCGGCGACCGTACGTGCCGCGGAGGTGCTGGGCGTGGACGACCAGGGCGTGATCGAAGCCGGCAAGCGCGCCGACATCGTCGCCATGCCGGGGAATCCGCTGGAGGACATCAACGCCGTGCTGAAGGTGGACTTCGTGATGAAGGACGGCAAGGTTTACCGGCAGCCGTGAAACCTCACCTCGCCTGGCGGCCGCCTAGCGGCGCCAGGCCGCCACGCACAGCCACCACAGCCAGGCTGCATAGCCCACCCGCTGCGCGATGCCCGCGGGCATCAGCGCGACCGCGATCAATGCACTGAACAGCACCACCGTACCCGCCAAGATGCTGGCCATCGCCATAGGCCGCCACCGGCCTTGTCCGCGCATGCCAAAGGCGAACAGCGCCGCGCCCGGGACGAACGCCACCCACCACAGCAGCCACGCCGTCGCATGCAGGCTGCTGGCCTGGTTGTGCAGATCGTCCGGATCCAGCGGCAGCAGGCCCAAGGCGATGAAGCCCGCCGCGGACAGCATCAGCAACTGCGTGCCGACGCGCGCGGGCCAGCCCGCATCGGCCGGCAGGCGGTGCCGCAGATCCAGCGCGGTCAACGCCGCCAACACCCCCGTCAGCACGAAGCCCAACAGGTTGAACCCCAAAGCATGTGGCACACCTTTCGCGCCGAGCACCGCGACCGGATGCCAGACCTGCGAGTAGCCCGACAACGCCACACCGAATCCGGCAACCGCGGCGACGAAGACGATGGCGGCGAGCGCACCGGTCACGGGCAGGAGTCGGGGCAGGAGAGCGGTCATGCAGGTTCGCAGAGGTTGAAATGACACGGGCAGGCCGTCATGACCTGCCCGATCGGTGACGCATCTTAGCGCTGGCGCGTCATTCCTTCTCCCAGCCCGTCCGGCCGCCCTGCGCCGTGGCGTGATTGTCCTTCAGGTAGTCCAGCGCGAGCGAGGCGCTGCGCACCAGCATGCTGTTGTCCGCCGCACCAAAGGTCCATGCACCGGCCATGCCCTTCGCATGCTGATAGAACTCGGGTTCGGCGATGACCTGCCCCGTGGCCTGGTCGGTGAGCTTCATCTTCACCAGGATGCGCGAACTGCCGGCGAAGGCACCCGCCCAGAAGCGCGCACCGCCGCTGATGAAGCGGATCTTCTCGATGCGCGGCTCGACGACGAGGGTACGCACGGGCGAATGCGCGGCCGGCGCTGCATTGCGTTCGGCGACCCATGCGCCAACCCGTTCGTCGAGGTTGCGCTGGAACGACGCCAAGGCCTCCTGGTTGGTCTTGTGCCCGGCGTAGGCGTCGGACAACGTGGCGGGCCTGAGTTCATAGCGATCGAACGCGGCCAGCGCCTCTGCCGGGGGAGGATTCACCTCGGCCGACGCCCGGATCTCATCCTTCGCCAGCGCCTGGCCGACCACAGCCCCCGCCAGCACCATGCCCAGCACGAAACGACGCACACCCATCACAGCCTCCGGTCCGATTGATGATGCGGCCAGCCTAGCAACGCCGTTGCCGACAGCGCCCGTGCCGAAAGGCCGGCCCGGGTCCGTCTGCACCGCAGGGCACGAAGGTTAATTTTCCGCTAGCTCACCTTGTATCCTGTCGGCTACGCCACCATGTCGGCACGACCCCTGAGCCACGAACCTGCCCGATGAGCGAACTGCCCCACGTATTCGACGCCACCACCGACACCTTCGAAGCCGAGGTCCTGCGTAAGTCGCTGGACGTGCCGGTGCTGGTGGATTTCTGGGCCACCTGGTGCGGGCCGTGCAAGACCCTGGGCCCGATCCTGGAAAAGCTGGCGGGCGAGTACAACGGCGCGTTCGTGCTGGCCAAGGTCGACGTGGACAAGGAGCAGCAGATCGCCGCGGCGTTCCAGATCCGCTCCGTGCCCACCGTCTTCCTGGTGAAGGGGGGACAACTGGTCGACGGCTTCCCCGGCGCGTTGCCGGAAGGCCAGCTGCGCGAGTTCCTGGCATCGCACGGCATCCAGCCGGCCGAAGCGACCGACGCCCCGATCGAGGCCGCGCCGCTGGACCCGCAGGCCCAGGTGGCCGCGTTGCGCGAAGCCATCGCCGCCGAGCCCGACAAGGACGAACTGAAGCTGGACCTGGTGCTCGCGCTTCTGAAGACCGGTGAGGCGGCCGAGGCCGAGCGCCTGCTCGACGCCCTGCCCGCCAATCTGGCCACCGACGACCGCGCCGTGAAGGCGCGCGCGCGCCTGGGATTCGCGGCCGCGCTGAAGGACGCGCCGTCGCCGGACGCCCTGCGCGCCGCCCTGCAGGCCGATCCGGACGACCTGCGCGCGCGCCATCTGCTGGGCGTGCATGCGCTGGTGGCCGGCGATTCGGAACAGGCGCTTGAGCAATTCCTTGACATGCTCAAGCGCGACCGCACGTACGAGGACGGACTGGCCCGCAAGAGCCTGATCGATGCGTTCCGGGTGATCGAGGACGAGGCGCTCGTCGGCCAGTACCGCAGGAAGATGTCCTCCCTCCTGTTCTGACGCCGAACCTCGCCGTATCCGTTCCCTCCCCACGCGCCGTTTTCATGAAGCCCACTACCCTGCGGCACATCTTCAATGCCTGGCCGCCGTTCCTGCTCAGCGGCATCCACGTCACCGAGCTGGCCCGGGACTGGAGTTTCGCCCGCGTCGAGCTGCGCATGCGTCCGTGGAACCGCAACTACGTCGGCACCCACTTCGGCGGCAGCCTGTTCGCCATGACGGACCCGTTCTGGATGATCCTGGCCAAGGAGCGCCTGGGCCGCGACTACTACGTCTGGGACAAGGCGGCCGAGATCGAGTTCGTGAAGCCGGGCAAAGGCACGCTACACGCCGAGTTCCGCCTGGACGCGCACGTGCTGGACGAGATCCGTGCCGAAACCGCCAACGGCCAGAAGTACCTGCGCTGGATGCCGGCGGATGTCTTCAACGCGCAGAACGAGGTCGTCGCCCGCGTGCGCAAGCAGATCTACGTGCGGCTGAAGCCCGAGGCGCGGACCGCGACTGGCTGAACCCCGGCGAGCGCCACGGCACGCCCGCAATGACGCTACAGCTGGACCCGCGCGCCGGCCTACAATAGCGCCATGCCCCCCGACCATCCGCCGCACCGCGCCTCAGTGCAGAAGCTCTTCATCACCGGCCTGCTGACGCTGCTGCCGATCTGGCTGACCTGGGTGGTCATCAAGTTCGTCTTCGTCCTGCTGTCGGACATCAGCAAGCCATGGGTGGAGCCGCTGTCGCACCGTATCGCGGCGACCTTCCCGCAATCGCTGGGCTGGTTCAGTGGCCTGTGGGTGCAGAACACCATCGCCATGGTCGCCACGCTGTTCGTCATCCTCGCCGTCGGCGCGCTGACGCGCCGCGTGGTGGGCCAACGCCTGCTGCGCTGGTTCGAGGCCCTGATCGCCCGCGTGCCGCTGGCCAACGTCATCTACACCAGCGCACGCAAGCTGCTGGACATGTTGGAGACCAAGCCCGGCAGCACCCAGCGCGTGGTGCTGATCGACTTTCCGCACCGGGACATGAAATCGGTGGGCCTGGTGACGCGCGTGATCCGCGAGGAAGGCAGCGGACGCGAACTGGCCGCCGTCTACGTACCCACCACGCCCAACCCGACATCGGGTTACCTGGAGATCGTGCCGGTCGAACTGCTCACGCCCACCGACTGGACGGTGGATCAGGCGATGAGCTTCATCATCTCCGGCGGCGCGGTGGCGCCGGACGCGATGCCGTTCACCCGCGCGGGGGACCGCTGAGCCATGCACGCGGCGCGCACGCTGGATGATCGCGCAGTCCGCCTCTTCATCGTGCTGGCCGCGGTGTTCTGCGCCAATGCGGTGCTGGCCGAGTTTATCGGCGTCAAGATCTTCGCGTTGGAAGACACGCTGGGGGTCGCGCCGCTGGAATGGAACCTGTTCGGCCAGACCGGCTCGCTCAGCTTCACTGCGGGCACGCTGCTGTGGCCGTTCGTGTTCATCCTGACCGACACCATCAACGAATTCTTCGGCAAGCGTGGCGTGCGCTTCATCTCGTGGCTGGCCGTGGCATTGATCGTGTACGGCTTCCTGTTCGCCTTCGCGGCCATCGCACTGGCGCCGGCCGGCTGGTGGGTGGAAGCGGCGCAGGCGCAGGGCGTGCCCGACTACCAGAAGGCGTTCGCTGCGATCTTCGGCCAGGGCATGTGGACCATCGCCGGCTCGGTGCTGGCGTTCCTGGTGGGGCAACTGATCGATGTGTCGGTGTTCCATCGCATCCGCGCGGCCACCGGCGAGCGCTGGGTGTGGCTGCGGGCCACCGGTTCGACCGCGATCTCGCAACTGGTGGACAGCTTCGTGGTGATCTACGTCGCCTTCGTGCTCGGGCCGCAGAAGTGGCCCACTTCGCTGTTCCTGGCGGTCAGCACGGTCAACTACGCCTACAAGATGCTGGCGGCCATCGCGCTGATTCCGCTGCTGTACTTGATGCGCCACGGTATCCGCCACTATCTGGGGCGCGAACGCGAACGGCAACTGCGCGCGGAAGCCGCCCTGGACTGACACCAGGACCGGGCACGGCGCGCGAAACGGGGGAATGCGATGAAAGCGACCTGGCTACTGGGGATGGCGATGATGTCCACCGGCGCATACGCCGCCACGCGTGAGGAAACGATCGATGCCTGGATGCGCGACTACGCCGGCCAGGTCCCGGGGGCCTCGGTGCTGGTACTCGAAGGCGGTAAGGCGGTATTCCAGCGCAGCTATGGCCTGGCCGACCTGGAGGCGGGCGTGGCCAGCTCGCCGACGACCAATTACCGGTTGGCGTCGGTCACCAAGCAGTTCACGGCCGCCAGCGTGCTGCTGCTGGTCGAGGACGGGGTGCTGACGCTCGACGATCCGGTGCGTCGCTGGCTGCCTTCGCTGCCGGTGGCGGCCGAAGGCATCACCCTGCGGCACCTGCTCAGCCACACCTCCGGCCTGGTCGACTACGAGGACCTGCTGCCGCCGGATCAGGCGGGCCAGATACACGATGCCGATGTCCTGCGTTTGCTAGAGCGGGAAGACCGCCTCTACTTCCCGGCCGGCAGCGACTACCGTTACAGCAACAGCGGCTATGCACTGCTGGCGCTGGTGGTGGAGCGCGCGTCGGGCCAGCGTTTTGCGGCCTTCCTGCAGGCACGGATCTTCTCGCCGCTGGGCATGATGGCGACGCTCGCACGCGAGGACGAGGGGCCTCCGGTGACGGACAGGGCGTTCGGCTACACCCGTGTCGGCGATCGATGGGAATGCACCGATCAGAGCACGACCAGCGCCGTGCTGGGCGATGGCGGCATCTACTCTTCGATCACCGACCTGGCGAAGTGGGATGCCGCCTGGTACGACGACCGCCTGCTCTCCGCGCCGTCACGCGCGCTGGCGGTTCAGGCGTCGACGGCCACACCCGAGCCCGATGTGGCGCATTATGGCTACGGCTGGCGCCTGCAGGGGCGGATGCAGTGGCATTCGGGCGAGAGCATCGGCTTCCGCAACGTGCTGCTGCGCTTTCCGGCGCAACGCCTGACCGTCATCGTGCTGAGCAACCGCGACGCACCCGAACCGTACCGCCTTGCCCGACAGATCGCCGCACTCTGGAACGGCACCCCCTGATCTCCAGCCCCACGCCTTCTTAACCACGACTAATGTGAGGCGTAAATCGAGAAATACCGGCCATTTCCATGGCAGCACCGCTTTTATAATTGTGACCAGTTTTACATTTCCGCGTGAGCGAAGGGGGGCCAGATGCCAGCTATCAGAGGAAAGGTGTGGTGGCGATGGGGCTTGGCGTGGCTGCTGACGGTGTCATCGACGGTGCAGGCACAGGACTGGGCTTACCGAGTCCGTCCCGGCGACACCCTGTGGGACGTGGCAGGCGCACACCTGAAGCCTTCGATTCCCTGGCAGCGACTGCAGGACCATAACCGTATCGCCAATCCCTACCAGTTGCCGCCCGGCTCCACGCTGCAGATCCCGCTTGCGTGGCTGGATCGCCAGCCGGCCCGCGCAAAGGTGGTGGCCGTCCGCGGCAATGCCACGTCCCGTTCCGCCGCCGGACGGGATGCACCCGTGACTGCGGGCATGTCGCTGGGCAGCGGCGCCGTACTGAAGACATCGCCGGACGCCTCGCTCAGCCTGGAGTTCGCCGATGGCTCGCGGCTGCTCCTGCTCGGCGACAGCGAACTGCTGCTGGACCGCCTGACCCGCTTCGGCCGGTCCGGCATGGCGGACACTCGCCTGCGGCTGCAGCGCGGCCGGATCGGCAACGAAGTGCGCCGGTTGCGCGGCCCGGCGGCCAACTTCGTCGTCGACACGCCCAGCGCGTCCTCCGCGGTGCGCGGTACGCAGTTCCGCGTGGAAGCACGCGAGGGCCGCACGCATGCGGAAGTCCTGGAGGGCCGCGTGGCGGTCAATGCGCGTAACCAGCGCGGCACGGTACTCCGGCACGGCTTCGGCGCGGTCGTTGTCCCCGGCCAGGCCGCCATCGCGCCCGTCGCATTGCTGCCGGCACCGGATCTGTCGCGCATCGCGCCGCTCACGCAGAGCGTCCGCCCGGAGCTCGCATGGCCCGAGGTCCCGGGCGCGCACCGTTATCGGGTGCAGGTCAGCGACCACCACCGCTTCGACAGTCTGCGGGTTGACCTGGAGGTCGAGGCGCCGCGCGCGCAGTTGCCGGCGCTGGACGCGGGCCGCTACGCCATCCGCGTGCGGGCGGTCGACAAGGACGGCCTGGAAGGCCGCGATGCCGTGACCGCGCTGCAGATCGACGACCAGCCTGCGCCGCCTTATTCCATCGCGCCCGCCGCCGGCAGCGTCGTGCGCACGCCGGAGGTGGTGTTGCGCTGGACAAAAGCACCGGGCGCCGTGGCCTACGACTACGAAGTCGCGGGGGCGGCGGGCTTCGCGCAGCCCGTGGCGCGCGCGCGCGTGGACGACACCGCCTCCATCCGCCTGCCCGACCCGTTGCCGCCCGGCGACTATGCCTGGCGCATCCGCAGCATCGATGCCAGCGCCAAGCCCGGGCCTTTCGGCGACAACCTCGCTTTCACGGTGCGTCCGCTGGCCGAAGTGACCGCCATCGACACGGCGGCCGCCACCGACACCCGCGAGGTGACGTTCCGCTGGCAGGCAGGCCAGCCTGGACAGTGCTACCGGTTCCAGATGTCGCGCACGCCGGACTTCCGCAAGACCGATGTCGACATGCTCGTCGACCAAGCCGAAGTGACGCTGCCACGGCTGCGCAGCGGCACCTGGTACCTGCGCGCCCAGACGATCGACGTGGACGGCTTCGAGGGGCCGTTCCCGGCACCGCAGCAGGTCGATGTGCCCTGCCGCTGGTGCCGCATTGGCGCCGGAGCGGGGGCGTTGCTCATACTCTTGGCCCTGTGAGCACTCCCGCGCCCTCGCCCAAGTGGAAGTCCCGCCTGCTGACGGCGGTGGGCGCGGCTGCCCTGGCGATCCTGGTGACGCTGTCCGGCGTGACCGCCCCGTTCGATGCCTGGGTATACGACAGGCTGGTGCTCGGCGCGGCGCCGGAGGCCGATCCGCGCATCGTGGTGGTGGACATCGACCAGAAGAGCCTGGCCGAGCTGGGCCGCTGGCCCTGGTCCCGGCGCACGCATGCGCAGCTGGTCGACCGGCTGACGATGGCCGAGGCCAAGGGCATCGCCTTCAATATCCTGCTGTCGGAACCGGCGCTGTTCGATCCGGAAGGCGACGCCCTGCTCGCCCGCGCGATCGGCCGCAGCGGTCGCGTCGTGCTGCCGGTGCTGGCCGAATCGGTCCAGCTCAACGGCCCCAGCGTGGAACTGATGCCGATCCCCGAGTTCGCGGCATCGGCAGCGTCGTTGGGCCACGCCGAGATGGTGCTCGACGACGACGGTGTCGCCCGCAGCGTCTACCTGCGCGCCGGGCTGGGCTCGCCGCACTGGCCCGCGCTGGCGCTGGCGCTGCTGCAACTGGACCAGCCCCCTGGAACGGCCACCGAACTGCCCGGCCGGCGGCGGGTGAAGACGGAACTGCCCGCGGCTTCGTCGTTCGACTGGGTGCGCGACCATGAAGTGCTGGTGCCGTTCACCTCGCCCCCCAATGCGTTCCGTCATGTGTCCTATACCGATGTGCTGAACCAGCGCATCCCCACGTCGCTGCTGCGCGGCAACTGGGTGGTCGTGGGTGTCAACGCCACGGGCATGGGACCGCTGGCACGCGCACCGGGGCAACCGCCCGCGGCGAGCATGAGCGGCGCCGAGTACCAGGCCAACCTGTTGAACATGCTGCTGAAGGACGCCGCGATCACGCCCATGGCGGAAGGATGGCAGGCCGCGCTGGCGGCGCTGGTGGCCGGCTTCCCGCTGCTGCTGTCGATGCTGCCGGCGTTCCGCCGCATCTGGCTGCCCACCGTGGCGACCATGGCCGGCACGCTGCTGCTTTCGGTGGCGCTGCTGCGTTTCGGGCATGTCTGGTTCTCGCCGGTCCCCGCGCTGCTGGTGCTCGCATTGGGCGCCTCGCTGTGGATCTACCGTTTGCTGCGGCAGACCCACAAGCAGGCGCAATCCGACGCGCTCACCGGCTTGGCCAACCGCACGCGCTTCGACCAGGCCCTGGACCAGGAGTTGCGCGTGGCGCGCCGCAGCGGGCAGCCGCTGTCGCTGCTGGTGATGGACATCGACCACTTCAAGCAGTTGAACGACAGTCAGGGCCATGCCGCGGGCGATGCCGCGCTGAAGGCGCTCGGCCGCATCCTGCGCAGCCGCGCGCGGCGGCCGCGGGATCTCGTCGCGCGGCTGGGTGGCGACGAATTCGCCGTGCTGCTGCCCGAAACCTCCGCCCAGGCCGCAGCGACCATCGCGACCACCCTCCACGTGGATCTGGCCAACCTGGGCCGCAAACCGCACGGCACGAACGCGGGCAGCGCACCGCCCTTCACCGCCAGCATCGGCATCCACACGCACATGACGGGCGACGATGCGGGTCCTGAGGACGTGTTCGACCGCGCCGACGCCGCGCTGTACCGGGCCAAGCAGACCGGCCGCAACCGCAGCGTCAGCCACACCGGCGAGCCTGCAGCTGTGGGGACCTCCGCCACCCGCGTGTAGGCCCCCGCGGCCGGGACCTCAGACGTCCAGCACCATCCCTGGCCGCGCCAACTCCACCGGCGCGCCGTAGCGTTCGCCTATCTCGCCCGCCAGTGCCTCGCGCGCCTTGTCTTCGCCATGCACCAGCACCAGCGGCGGCGCAGGCTGGAAATGACCGTACCACTCCAGCAGCCCCTGCTGGTCGGTATGGGCCGAAAGTCCACCCACCGTGTGCCGCTGCGCGTTGACGCGGTAGTCGCGGCCGTGGATGCGGACCCACTGCGCGCCGTCCACCAGCCGCCGCCCCAGCGTGCCCTCGGCCTGGTAGCCGACGAACACGATATGCGCATTGCGGCGCCCCAGGTTGTAGCGCAGGTGGTGCTGGATCCGCCCGCCGTTGGCCATGCCCGAACCGGCGATGATAATGGCGCCGTTCTCGATCTGGTTGATCGCCATGGACTGCTGGGTCGTCTCGGCCACGTGCAGGTTGGGCAGGCGGAATGGATTGGGCGACTGCGCCCAGACGCGGCGGGCATCCTCATCGAACAGGCCATGATGCCGTCCATAGACGGCCACCACCTTGGCCGCCATCGGGCTGTCCAGGAACACCCTCCAGCGCGCCAGCTTCCACGTCTCCCAGTGCCGGGCGAACCAGTACAGCAGTTCCTGGGTGCGGCCCACTGCGAACGCGGGAATCAGCACGTTGCCCCGGTCGCGCCAGGCATGCTCGAAGATCTCGCCCAGCTCGCGGATGGTGTCCGGGCGGTCGCGATGGTTGCGATCGCCGTAGGTGGATTCCATCAGCAGCAGGTCGGCCTGCTTCACCACGGCGGGATCGCGCAGGATGGGCGTGCCCTTTGGGCCCAGGTCGCCGGAAAACACCAGCTTGCGGCCGTCCGCCCACAGTTCCACGATGGCCGAACCGAGGATATGGCCGGCATCGCGCAGCGCGATGTCCACGCCGGGCAGGATCGTCGTGCGCTGGTCGTAGGCCAGCGGCTGCACCAGGCGCAGCGTCGCGTGCACGTCCTCGGCGGAAAACAGCGGCTGCGCTTTCGGTTCGCCCCGCCGGCGGTAACGGTTGGCGCGCTCGGCCTCGGATTCGGACAGCGAGGCCGTGTCCAGCAGCATGATGGGCAGCAGCTCGGCGCTGGCGCCCTGGGTGTAGATGGGCCCGCGATACCCGCGCTTGACCAGCAGGGGCACCCGGCCCACATGGTCGATGTGGGCGTGGCTCAACACCACGGCGTCCAGCGTGCTGGGATCGAAGGGAAAGGGGTGTTCGTTGCGCGCTTCGGATTCGCGGCTGCCCTGGATCAGGCCGCAGTCCAGCAGGATGCGCCTGCCGGCGGCCTCGACCAGGTGCATGGACCCGGTGACCTCGCCTGCCGCACCGTGGAAATGGACCTGCATGGCAACTCCCTTTCTTCCCGTTACCGCCAGTATGGCGCCACGGGCCGCGACTGAGGGAAACGGTCCGTGAGCGGCGACGGCCCTGCCCCCGGATGCCGGGTTCCAGGTGCGGGCCCACCATGACCTTCGACACACCTGACCTACCCCCGACAGGCGTAGAGTCGCCGCACGCCCCCGCCCGGGGGTTCCTTTTTTCGACTGCCCCTGTCCGGGGCCGGAGTAGACCGTGATTGCCCGCAAACCCCAGATCCTGATGCTCTCGCTCGCGGTGGCCGCCGCGCTGGCCGCCTGCGCCAAGAAGGAAGACGCTGCCCCGGCCGCCGATACGGCCGCCAAGGCGCCGGATGCGCTGCAGCTGAAGCTCGACGAGAGCAGCCTGCCGGGCGTCAATCGTTTCCAGATCGGCGACCTCGACACCTCCAAGAACGCCTGCACCGACTTCGCCGGTTACGCCAACGGCAAGTGGCTGGCCGCCAACGCCATCCCCAGCGACCGCACCAGCTGGGGCGCGTTCGAAATGCTGGACGAGCGTTCCACCGCCGTGCAGAAGCAGTTGGCCGAGCAGGCCGCGGCGCACCCGGGCGCGACCGGCGTGGAGAAGATCGTCGGCGACCTGTGGGCTACCGGCATGGACGAGGCCAAGGCCAACGCACAGGGCATCGAGCCGATCGCGCCGATGCTGAAGGCGATCGACGGCCTGCAGGACAAGGATGCCATCGTCGCCTACCTCAACCAGTCCGCCGCCAAGGGCCAGGCCTTCCTGTTCGGCTTCGGCGCCGAAGCCGACTTCAACAAGCCCGATACCAACATGGCGTACGCCTTCCAGGGCGGCCTGGGCCTGCCGGACAAGAACTTCTACTTCGACGCCGACAAGAAGAACATCCGCGACGAGTACGTGAAGCACATCGCCAAGGTGCTGGAGCTGTCCGGCGTGGCCGCGGCCGACGCGCAGAAGCAGGCCAGCGACATCATGGCGTTCGAGACGCGCCTGGCGAAGGTGTCGAAGTCGAACGAAGAAATGTCGCGCGACGTATCGCTGTACTACAAGCCAGTCACGCTGGCCGACGCAGACAAGCTGACGCCCAACTTCTCCTGGACGAAGTTCTTCGAATCGCAGGGCGTGGCGCCGCAGGAGAAGTTCTCGCTGGCCGTACCCGCCTTCCACCAGGAAGTCAGCAAGATGCTGGGCGACACCGACCCCGCCGCATGGCGCGCCTACCTGCGCTTCCATACCATCGACGGTGCGTCGCCCTACCTGAGCGATGCCTTCGCCAACGAGAACTTCAATTTCTACGCCAAGACGCTGCGCGGCCAGAAGGAGATCGAGCCGCGCTGGAAGCGCGTGCTGTCCACCATCGAGGGCCAGAGCGGCGAAGCGCTGGGCCAGATGTACGTGAAGGTCGCCTTCTCGCCGGAAGCCAAGGCCAAGATGGAAACCCTGGTGGCGAACCTGGGCACGGCGCTGAAGGCGCGCATCCAGAACCTGACCTGGATGAGCGACGAAACCAAGGCCAAGGCGATGGAGAAGCAGGCCGCCTTCACCACCAAGATCGGCTACCCGGACAAGTGGCGCGACTGGACCGGCCTGTCCACCAGCCGCGACAGCTACATCGGCAACGTGCTGGCGGCGATGGAGTTCAACTACAAGTGGAACCTGGGCAAGATCGGCAAGCCCGTGGACAGGACCGAATGGGGCATGCCGCCGCAGATGGTCAACGCGTACTACAACCCGCTGCAGAACGAGATCGTGTTCCCGGCCGCCATCCTGCAGCCGCCGTTCTTCGACCCCAACGCCACCGATGAGATGAACTACGGCGGCATCGGTGCGGTGATCGGCCACGAGATGACCCACGGTTACGACGACCAGGGCAGCCGCTTCGGCCCCACCGGCAAGTTCGAGAACTGGTGGAGCGATGCCGATTCCAAGGGCTTCAAGGCGCTGACCGGCAAGCTGGTGGCGCAGTTCGACGGCTACCGCACCGCCGACGGCCAGAAGATCAACGGCAACCACACCCTGGGCGAAAACATCGCCGACCTGGGCGGGCTGGCCACGGCCTACGACGCGATGAAGAAGGCCACCGAAGGCACGCCGGACCCGATGACCGACGGACTGACGCGCGACCAGCGCTTCTTCCTCAACTGGGCTACGGTGTGGCGCCGCAACTTCACCCCGGAAGAGCTGAAGAACCGCATCGCCACCGACGAACACGCCCCGGCGCAGTTCCGTGCCATCGGCGCGCCGTCCAACCTGCCGACGTTCGCCGCCGCGTTCTCCTGCAAGCCGGGGGATGCGATGGTGCGCACGGGCGACCAGCAGGTCGTGATCTGGTAAGCCCCACCTGTGCATGATCCGAAAAGGCCCGGCATGTCCGGGCCTTTTCCCTTTCCGGCCCGGCAGATGCAGGCCCGGCGGTCCAGTCTGTGACACAGGGCGGATTGGCGACGCCAAGTGCGGCGGGATTTGCGCCACGGCACGACGGGGCCGGTACGGCGCCCTTGCTAGAATCGCCCGACCCCTGAATCACGGAAGCCCCTGATGTCCCTCCCGCGCACCGCACTCGGCCGCCCCACCTTGATCGCCTTCGCCCTCGTCATCGCCCTGGGCGCCCCGGATGCGGAAGCGCAGCGCAAGAAGCGCGCGGCGCGTGCCCCCGCCGTCAGCGCGGAGTGCACCGACTTCTACACGGCCACCAATGCGGACTGGCTGAAGAAGAACAGCGTGCCTGCGGATGCCGGTTCGGTCAGCGTGCTGGGCGCCTTCCGCGAGCGCACGCTGGAACAGCAGCGCGCGCTGCTCGACAGCGCGATGCGCACGCCGCAGGGCAACGTGCAGAAGCTGCTGGGCGACTTCTGGGCCAGCGGCCTGGATGAAGCCGCCGTCGAGGCCGACGGTTCCAGGCCGATCGCACCGCTGCTGGATCGCATCAACGCCATCAAGAAGCCCAAGGACGTCGCGCCGGCGATCGCCGCGCTGCACCAGGTGGGCATCCCGGTGGCCTTCAACTTCAGCCCCGACGTGGACCTGCAGGCGCTCGACCGCCACATCGGCTACTTCATGCAGGGCGGCCTGGGCCTGCCCGACCCGGCCTACTACACCCGTACCGATGCCGACACCCGCGAACTGCTGGGCCGCTATCGCGGCTACGTCAAGCAGGTACTGGCCCTGACCGGTACCCCGGCCAACCGGCTGGATGCCGAATCGGCGCTGGTGATCGACCTGGAGACCAAGCTGGCGCAGGTCTCCAAGCCCGTCGTCGAACTGCGCAGCCCGTTCGCGAACTACGCGCCGGTGCCGACCAAGGACCTGGGCAAGCAGTACCGCAACCTGCAACTGGACGCATTCCTGAAGGCGCAGGGCGTCAGCGACGACACCGTTTCCCTGGCCGACCCGGCGCTGTTCAAGCGCCTGGACGGCCTGGTGGGCAGCCTGAAGCCCGACCAGTGGAAGGCCTATCTGCGCTGGCGCGTGGGCGATGCCATGGCGCCGTACCTGGCCAAGCCGTTCCGCGACGCCGAGTTCGAGTTCCGCGGCCGCGTGCTGCGCGGCGAAGCCGCGCCGGCGCCGCGCTGGCGCCAGGTGCTGGACGCCATCAACCTGGCCGCGGGTCCGATGCTGGGCAAGGAATACGCCGCACGGTATGTGCCGGGCGACCACAAGCGCCGTGCCGAACAGATCGCCGGCCAGGTACGCGACGCCTTGGGCCGCGGCATCGAGCGCAGCCCCTGGCTCAGCGATGCCGCCAAGGGCGAAGCCAAGGCCAAGCTGGACAAGCTGAAGATCGAAGTCGGTACGCCCCGCCGCGACCTCGACTACAGCGTGCAGCCGATGGGCCGCGGCAGCTTCGGCGGCAACATGCTGATCGCCTCCACCTGGCGCCATCGCGAGGAGATGAAGCGCATCGGCAAGGGCAACGCCGACCGTCGCTGGGACGTGCTTCCGCAGCAGCCCGCGCTGGCCTACGACCTGGCGCAGAACCGCCTGATCGTCACGGCGGCGGTGCTGCAGGAAGAGATCTTCGACGCGAAGCAGCCGGCCGCCGTGCAGTACGGCGCGTTCGGTGCGCTGGTGGGCCATGAACTGAGCCGCGGCTTCGACGTGAAGGGCCGCATGGTCGACGCCAAGGGCCAGCTGCGCGACTGGTGGACGCCCGCCGATGTGGCCGCGTGGAATGCGCTGGGCGACAAGGTGGTTGCGCAGTACAACGGCTACGCCTTCCCGGTGCTGAAGAACGTCAAGGTCAACGGCGCGCTGACGCGGGACGAGAACCTGGCGGACCTGGCCGGTGTGGAACTGGCATGGGACGCCTTCGCCAGTGCCGAACCGCAGGCCAACGCCGCCGCGAAGCAGTCGTTCTACAAGGCCTGGGCCACGCTCTGGGCGCAGAACCTGACGGACACCGAAGCCGCGCAGCGTGCGGCCGTCGACGTGCACGCACCGGGCCAGTGGCGCGCCAACGGCCCGCTGACGCAGCAACCGTCCTTCGCGCAGGCCTTCACCTGCAAGGCCGGCCAGCCGATGCAGGCGAACGAAGCCGGACAGATCCGCATCTGGCGCTAAGACGGTCGCGAAGGACGGCATGAAAACGGCGCGGATATCCGCGCCGTTTTTCTATCGCCGCGTCACTTGACGATGCGCATGCGCGGCGGACCTTTCCCGCTGCGCCCGAACGGCGGCTGCCCGCGCCAGTAACGGATCATCAGCCAGCCGAACACCATGCCGCCCAGGTGCGCAAAATGCGCCACGCCCGGCTGCAGGCCGGTGAAGCCCAGCACCAGCGCGAGCACGGCGTAGAAGATGACCAGCGTGCGCGCCCGGATTTCCATGGGCAGCGGAAACACGATCATGCGCTGGTTGGGGAACAGCATCCCGTAGCCCAGCAACAGGCCGAACACGCCGCCCGAGGCGCCGACCGTCGGGTACGGAGGCGCGCCCCCGGCCATCATCCACCAGCCCACCGCCAACTGCAGCAGACCGGCGCCGGCGACGCAGACCAGGAAGAACGTCAGGAAACGCTTTCCACCCCAGGTCTGCTCCAGCGGCGACCCGAACATGTAGAGCGCCAGCATGTTGAACGCCAGGTGCCCGATGCCCCCGGTATCGTGCAGGAAGCCGTACGTCAGCAGCTGCCACGGCATGAAGCCGTACCCGAGCGGCCACAGCGCAAGCCAGTCCATCAGGGCGTTGCCCGACACCAGCTGCAAGAGGTAGACGGCGACGTTGGCGATCAGCAACGCGCGGGTGACAGGGAGAAGTCGGGGGAACATGACAGGCCTCGGAACGGTCGCCCGACATCATACGGGACGCGTCTCAACGTTCGCCCGGCCCCCACAGCGCCTCGTCCAGCGTATCCGTCCTGCTCGGTCGCTTCACCCGCCCGTTCTCCACCTTCACCCCTTCCGCACGCAGGCGCTGGCTCTGCTCGCGATACGCCCGCGAGCCTTCCGGGAACGCGATGCGTCCATCCGACCGCAGCACGCGGTGCCAGGGCAGCCCGGGATCCTCGTTCTGGCTGAGGATGCGTGCCGCCAGCCGGGCGCGACCGGGCAGTCCGGCGCGGTGCGCCACTTCGCCATAGCCGGCCACCTGCCCGCGCGGGATGGCGCGGATCGCGGCCAGGATGCGGTCTTCGGGAGACTTGGCGCTCATGCCGGATTAGCATAGCGGCATCGGCAACACGGGAGCACGCCATGCACAACTTCGAACAGGTCCGCGGCCACCTGAATTCATCGGGCTACAAGGTCACCATGCACGACCCCTTCGTCGCCTGCGTGGAACTGTCGCTGGGCAACGGCAAGCGGCACCAGGCCATCTTCCTGTCCGAACTGGGCAACGACGACGAGCGCGGTTACCTGCGCGTGAGTACGGTCATCGCGCCGATGACCGGCATCGACGCCAAGCGTGCGCTGAAATTCAACTGGCAGAGCAGCGTGGGCTACCTGGCCATCGGCGAACTCGACGGCGTGCCCTACCTCCAGCTGTGCGAGAACCGACCCTACGAAAGCCTCAGCCCGGCGGAGGTGGACCGGCTGGTGCTGGAGATCGGCGGGCTCGGCGACAGCATGGAACGTGCGCTCTCCGCCGAAGGCGACCTGCTGTAGGGCGGGCCCCGGCCCGCCATCGCGGCACCGGAAAAAAAAACGCCGGGCAAGCCCGGCGTTTTCTGTTTCAACGGATGCGCGGCGACGTCACGCCCAGCCGATCGCTTCCAGCAGGCGCAGCAGGCCGTAGGCAATGCCGCCGGCGGCGGGAATCGTCAGCACCCAGGCCCAGAGGATGCGCTCGATCACGCTGAACTTCAGCGCGCGCGGATTCTTGGCGAAACCCACGCCCATGATGGCGGTGGAGATGCTGTGGGTGGTGGACACCGGCATGCCGAAGTGCGCGGCCACCGTCAGGATGGTGGCCGAACTGGTCTCCGCCGCGAAGCCGTTGATCGGGTGCAGCTTCACCATCTTGTGGCCGAGGGTCTTGATGATCTTCCAGCCCCCCATCGCGGTGCCCAGCGCCATCACGATGGCGCAGGTAATGACGATCCACATGGCGATGTCCTGCTCGCCCGCCGCGCCCGGATGCAGGAACGCCAGCCAGCCCGGCAGGTCGTCCAGCGCACCGCTGGCCTCCGCGCCGAACAGCGTCAGCGCGATGATGCCCATGGTCTTCTGCGCGTCGTTGTGGCCGTGGGCGTACCCCATGTAGGCGGCCGACAGGATCTGCGCCTTGCCGAAGAACCGGTTGACGAAGTGGGGGCGCGCCAGCCGGCCGAGCCAGCCGCCCAGGCGCGACAGCAGCGCGATCAGTCCCCACAGCGCCACCATCACCAGCATGCCGAGCAGGAAGCCCGCGATCGGCGAGGTGATCATGGGCAGCACCACCTTCCACAGGATGCCCTTGTTCTTGGTCCAGTCGCCCACGGCCTCGGACCAGATCAGCGCCGCCCAGTCGTTGTGGGCGGCGGCCAGCGCCGCGCCGCACAGGCCGCCGATCAGCGCATGCGAGGACGACGAAGGCAGGCCCTTCCACCAGGTGATCAGGTTCCACACGATGCCGCCCAGCAGGGCACACAGGATGACCTGCGAGGTCACCTGCACCACATCGGTATTGACCAGGCCCGAGGCGATCGTCTTGGCCACGGCGGTGCCCATCAGGGCGCCGACCAGGTTCATGCCCGCCGCCAGCATCACCGCCTGGCCCGGCGACAGCACCTTGGTGGCCACGACGGTGGCGATGGAGTTGGCGGTGTCGTGGAAACCGTTGATGAACTCGAAGATCAGCGCGGCCAGGATCACCACCAGCACGAGGGTCAGCATGACGGAGCGCCCTTAGCTGTTCTTCAGCACGATCTGGTAGGCCACCACGCCGGCCTCGCGGCAGCGGTCGATGGCTTTTTCCAGGATCTCGAAGAACTCCTTCAGCAGGAACATCTGCAGGTGGTCCAGGCGGCCGGAGTAGATGTCGCGGTACAGCTCCAGCATCAGCCGGTCGGCCTCGTTCTCGATCGCGCGCAGCTTCTCGTTGAGCGAGGTCATGCGGTCGATGTTCATCTTCTTGATCTCGTGGACCATCTCCACGACCACGGACGCCGCCTGCTCCAGCATCGCCGCGCGCGGCGCGAAGTCGATGCCCTCCAGGTGCTGGATGGCCAGCGAATACCGGTCGGCGAACTTCTCCACCTGCTTGGGGATCTTGTACAGCGCCGAACCCAGCGCTTCGATATCCTCGCGCTCGATCGGGGTGATGAAGCTGTCCACCAGCGCCTTGCCGATCTTGTCCGAGGCCGCGCGCTCGCGCAGGCGCGCCAGCTTGAAGGCATCCAGCGCCGGCTGGCGGTCGGTGGCCTTCATCATGGTGTGCAGGGCCTTGGCGCTGTCGTGGGCGGCTTGGGCGGCTTCGTCCAACAGCGTATAGAACTGCTGGCCGGAGCCGAAGATCGTCTGGAGGGAGAACATCGGGCGGTCCCACCGTCACGGGATGGACGGCTTCAGGGGCGGAATTATGACCGTTTCATGACTCGGGCGGACAGTCCGGCCGCCGGGGCAGGCCTCCGATTAGCCAAACGTCTTGTTCAGCTTCGCGCCTTGTCCACCAGACCGTTTGCTAAACTCGCCCCGCGCCTCCGGGTGCACCCTATGGACGACGACCCTTCCTCCCCGCACTGTCCCCCGCGACAGACCCCGCCCGCCCTGCCGGCCCTCCCCACCCTGAACGGAGGCGCCCGTGCTTGAGCTGATCATCGTATTCGCCCTGGTCCTGCTGAACGGCTTCTTCGCCATGTCCGAGATGTCGGTCATGACCTCGCGCAAGAGCCGACTGAAGCAGATGGCGCAGACCAGCCATCGCGCCCAGCGCGCTCTGGACCTGTCCGAGAAGCCCGAGAGCTTCCTGTCCACGGTGCAGATCGGCATCACCCTGATCGGCGTGCTGACGGGCCTGTTCGGTGGCGAGGCCATCGGCATGGCCATCGCCGAGCGGCTGCAGGACCTCTTTCCCTCGCTGGCCGCCAGTTTCACCCTGGTCGGCGAACCCCAGCCCTGGTCGGAGTTGATCGGCAAGACGCTGGCGGTCGCCCTGATCACCTTCATGACGCTGATCTTCGGCGAGCTGGTACCCAAGCGCCTCGCCATCACCGCGCCGGAGACGATTGCCGGCGTCGTCGCGGTGCCGATGGGCTGGCTGGCCAAGGCGGCCTTCCCCTTCGTCTGGCTGCTGTCCCACAGCACCCGCCTGGTCCTGCGCATGCTGGGTCTGGGCAAGGACGAGGCCACCACCATCAGCGAAGAGGAAATCCGCATGCTCGTGTCCGAAGGGCACGAGGCCGGCGTGATCGACGCCGACGAGCGCAACATGATGAACCGCGTGCTGCGCCTGGGCGACCGCACCGCCGACAGCCTGATGACGCCGCGCAAGAAGATCACCTGGCTGGACGCCGCGGCGTCCTACGAGGACAACCTGCAGACCATGCACGAGTCGGCGTTCTCGCGTTTCCCCGTGTACCGCGGCGACGACCAGGACGTGATCGGCGTGCTGGAGGTGAAGTCGCTGCTGGACCGCTTCGGCGTGGAGAAGCCGGACCTGTTCGTGAAGCTGCGCGAGCCGCTGTTCGTGTCCGAGTCCACCCATGCGATGAAGCTGCTGGAAATCTTCCGCGAGGAGCAGCAGTCGCTGGCGCTGGTGGTGGACGAGTACGGCGAGATCCAGGGCCTGGTGACCCAGAGCGACCTGATGGGCGCGGTGGTCGGCCGCCTGCAGGCGGCCGAGAACACCGAGGACGCGCCGCTGGTGGTGGTGCGCGACGACGGCTCGCTGCTGGTGGACGGCTCGCTGCCCAACGACGACCTGCGCGAACTGCTGGGCGGCGTGGCGCTGCCGGACGACGACGAATACAACACCCTGGCCGGCATGATGATCGAGCGCTTCGGCCGCATCCCGCACGTCGGCGAACGCCTGGACTGGGCGGGCTGGCGCTTCGAGGTGGTCGACCTGGATGGCGCGCGCATCGACAAGCTGCTGCTGCACAGGCTGCCCGACGCCGACGACGAAGACCTCGTCGCCTGACATGACCCGCGAAGACAACCACACCACGACGGTGGCGCTGCTCGACGGCTTCGCCAACGGCGATCCCGACGACGTGCTCCGCCTGGGCGACCTGCTCAAGGACTTCGGGCCCGCCGCCTTCGGCATGCTGCTGTTCCTGGGCGTGCTGCCGGCCTTCATCCCGGTCCCGGGCGTGGGCGGCGCCGTCGGCGGGCCGCTGGTGATCCTGGTCGGCGTGCAACTGCTGCTGGGGATGCGCAAGCTGTGGCTGCCCGGATTCCTCGCCCGGCGCGGCCCGCACCGCAGCGCGATGATGCGGTTCCGCCAGCGCATGGCGCCGTGGCTGCGGCGCCTGGAAAAGCTGGTGCGTCCCCGCATGACGGCCTTCCTGGACAACCGCATCGCCCTGAGCTTCACCGGCCTGCTGCTGGTCCTGCTGGGCGTGCTGCTGGCGCTGCCCATCCCGTTCACCAACTACGTCTTCGGCTTCCTGCTGTTGCTGTTCGCCTTCGCACTGCTGGAACGCGATGGCGCCCTGCTGCTGGTGGCATGGATCGCCGGTGGCATCGCCGTGGTGGTGTTCGGTTTCCTGTCAGGCAACCTGGTGGAGGCGACCACCGCGCTGCTCGCGCGATGGTTTTGAGCAGGCATGGTTCTGTAGGCGCGATGTAAGTCGCGACCGCAGGTCTTCAGCGCCTTGATGCCGTCACGACACGGATAACGTGTGGTCGCGACTGACGTCGCTCCTGCAACAGCGCCGCTTCTCACGCCACCAGCTGCGCGAACTCCGCTGCGGTGACCGGATATCCCAGCCAGTAGCCCTGCGCCAGATCGCAGCCGCGTTCGCGCAGCAGGTTGAACTGGCCTTCCTTCTCCACGCCCTCGGCGACCACGGTGATGCCCAGCGAGTGCGCCATGGCGATGATCGCGGTCGTCAGGGCCAGGTCGTCGGGGTCGCGCAGCATGTCGGCGATGAAACTGCGGTCGATCTTCACGCCGTCCACCGGTACGCGGCGCAGGTGGCTGAGCCCGGAGAAACCGGTGCCGAAATCGTCCAGCCATACCTTCACGCCCGTGCGGTGCAGCGTGGCCAGCAGTGCGCTGGCATGCGCCTCGTCGCTGATGACGGCGGTCTCGGTGAGTTCCAGGTGCAGGCGCGAAGCCGGCAGGCCGGTATCGCGCAGGCACTCGGCCACCACGTCGGGCAGGTCGCCGCTGCGCAGCTGGCGCGGCGACACGTTGACCGAGACGAACAGCGGATCCATCGCTTCGCGGTTCCCGCCCCAACGCGCGGCGGCCGCACAGGCCGCGCGCAGCACGCGCGGTCCGATGATTTCGATCAGGCCGCTCTGCTCGGCCACGTCGATGAACACCGAGGGCGCCACCATGCCCAGTTCCGGATGCTGCCAGCGCAGCAGCGCTTCGGCACCGACGATGCGGCTGTCGGCCATGCGGAACACCGGCTGGTACATCAGGCTGAGTTCGCCGCGCTCCCAGGCGCCGCGCAGCTCCTGCTCCATGCGCACGCGGCGCTCGACGGCCTGGTCCATCGCGCGGCTGTAGAACCGGTAACAGTTCTTGCCCGCCACCTTGGCCTGGTACATCGCGATGTCGCCGTTCTTCATCAGCGCAGTGGCGCCGGACGCATCCTCGGGGAACAGGGTGATGCCGATGGACGTGCCCAGGAACACCTGGCGGTCCTGCACCACGATCGGACGGCCCAGTTCCGCCACCAGCTTCTCCGCCAGGCGCGTGGCGCTGCCGCGCACGTCACCGTCCTGGATCAGGATGACGAACTCGTCGCCACCGAAGCGCGCCAGCAACGCATCGTCGCCACCCATCTGGTCGACCGCATCGCGGATGCGGTGGGCGAACTGCTGCAGCACCTCGTCGCCGGCCTCGTGGCCCAGGGTGTCGTTGACGCGCTTGAAGTCGTCGATGTCGGCGAACAGCAGCGCCAGCTGGCGACCCGCGCCACGCAGCATCATCAGCCGGTGGTCCAGGCTCTCGCGGAACGCCAGCCGGTTGGTCAGCCCGGTCAGCGAGTCGGTATAGGCCATGCGCCGCACGTCGCGGTCGTGCCGGGCGATGCTGTCGCTCATCGTCCCGAACGCGCGCACCAGCTCGCCGACCTCGTCCTGGCGCTCGCTCACCATGCGCTCGCCGTTGTAGTTGCCCACCTCGATGTCGTGGGCCGCCCGCGCCAGCTGGCGGATGGGCCGCACCAGGGTGCGCTGCGCGTACACCATGATGGCCACGCAGACCAGCACCAGCGCCGCCAGCAGCAGCGCGATCCAGCCCAGGTGGCGCGCGCCGAGTTCGTTGAGGCGCGCGCGCGCGGCGTTGATCGCCTTCTCCTCGTACGCGCGCACCGAGGCCACCGAATAGCCCACGCGCACGCCGCCGATGCGCTCGCTGCCGATCATGATCGGCTCGGACACATCGACGATCTGCGCCGACCACTGCGTATGCATGCCGCGCGCGTTGACCGCCTCGTAGGCCAGCGGGTCGGTCATCGTCTGGCCGTACACGGCGATGTCGGCCGTGCCGTCGTGGATGATGCGGCCCTGGTTGTCGTAGACCAGCACATAGCTGACATCGGGCTCCTTCTGCGCGGAACGCACGATGCTGCCGATGGCATCCAGGTCGAAGTAGTACAGCGGGTTGGCCAGCGCATCGCCCAGTTGGTCGACCGTGGCCTCGCCGTGCCGGCGCAGGCTGTCCTCGACCATGCTGTGCATGGCGTCCCGCCCGAGGTCGGCCACTTCCTGCTGCATGACCTTCTGCCGGTGCAGCAGGGTACCCAGCAGGGCGAGCACCACCGCCAGCATGATCGCCATCGCCGCCAGGAAGCGCGCCTGCAGGCCGAAGCGCATGGACCTCATTCCAGTTGCTCCCGGACGCGCGTCACGCCGCGGCGCAGGTCGTCCAGGGCCTGCTGGGACGCCGGATCCACCGGCAGGAAGCGGGTCGTGCGGAAGAACACGCTCAACGCCTCGCGGGCGGCCGGATCCTGTGCGGCCTCCAGCAGCACTTCGCGCAGGCGCGCCTCGATCTTCGGGTCCAGGTCCCCACGCACCATCTCCAGCGCACGCGGGAAATCCTGCGTCTCATGGATGACGCGGAAGTCGCGCCGGAACGCGGGCGGCATCCGGCGCACATCGTCCCAGTCCAGGTTGCTCACCACGCCGGCGTCGACCAGCCGCTTGTGCACCCAGGCGGCGATGTTGAGCTCCGACCGCGCGAACACGTAGCCGACGGCATCCGCCGAAGGCCGGTCCATGGGCGAAAGCAGGATTTCCAGGCGCTGGCCGGCATCCAGCAGGGCGGTCGCCGGCGCGAAATAGGCGCTGGTGGAGGCCGTGTTCTGGAAGGCGATGGTCCGGCCCTCCAGATCCGACAGCCGTTCCAGCCCGCTGTCGCGGCGCACGAAGAACACGCCGTGGTAGCGACTCACGCCGCCGCGCTCGGTGAGCAGCAGCGGGCGGGCGCCAGCGCGCTGCTGCAGCTGCATGCCGGTACCGGCGGTCTCGGTGACCCAGTCCACGCGTCCGCGGCGCAGATAGCTGGTCATCTGCTGCGCGTCGCGCGCCATCAGGATGCGGCCCTCGGTGATGCCGACATCGCGCATCCGCGGCACCACGTAGTCCAGCAACGGCTTGAGCTGCTCGTAGTGGGCCTTGGGATCGTCGCTGATCCGTCCGAGGACCAGCACGCGCTCGTCGCCGGCGGCATGGGCCGGCGCGATGAGGCTGGAGAGCAATGCTGCGCCGATCGCGGCCAGCGCCAGGCTGAACCAGGTTGTACGCAACGATAGACGCCCGCCAGAACGATGGCGGCAGCCTATCGGAAAACGTGACTTCAAGACAGTGATCCGGTCCCGCCACCGCCTGCCAGGCGGGCCATGCGCTGGGCATCGGCCAGGATGCCCCGAAGCAGGCGCACCTCCTGTTCGTTCAGCTGGGCCTTGGCGAACAGCCGTCGCAGCTTGCGCATGGCCGAATCGGGCGTGCGTCCCTTGTGGAAGTCGATGGCGTCCAGCGTATCGCCCAACTGGGTGAAGAAGCCCTCCATGTGGGCATGGCTGGCCGGGACCTCGTCCGGGTGGACCGGCTCGGCGGTCGCCGGCGCGGCCCCCTCCAGCAACGCGAGCCTCAGCTCATAGGCCAGCACCTGCACCGCCGCGGCCAGGTTCAACGAGCTGTACCCGGGGTTGGCCGGAATATGCACGGCCGCGTGGCAGAGCTGCAGTTCCTCATTGCTCAGGCCGGTGCGCTCGCGGCCGAACACCAGCGCCACTTCCCCGCCTGCGGCGGCACGCGCCACCGCCACGGCGGCGGCCTGCCGGGGCGCGTGCTCTTCCAGCTGCACGCGGCGGCTGCGCGCCGTACAGCCAAGCACCAGATGGCAGTCGGCGACCGCCTCGGCCAGGGTGGCGACGACCGGTGCATCGCCCAGCAGGTCGTCGGCCCCGGCAGCGCGCCGGTAGGCCTCCTCGGCCGGGTAGTCCTCGGGGGCGACCAGCACCAGGCGCGACAGGCCCATCGTCTTCAGCGCGCGGGCCGCCGCGCCGATGTTGCCGGGATGCTGCGTGCCCACCAGCACCACGCGCAGGCGGGCGGCAGCAGCCAGGGAAGCGGGATCCGCAAAGGCGGATTCGATGAAGGAAGGAGGCGTGTTCATGGGGCCAAATGGTAAACTGCGCGGGCCGGCCGCTGCGCCGTGCTGCTCTTTTCCACTTGTTCGCCCCGCTCCCACGCCTGTCCGAGGTCCGTTCGCATGCAGAAGCCCGTCGTCACCGTCATGGTCAAGGCCGCCCGCCTGGCAGGCAACGTGCTGTTGCGGAGCATCAACAAGCTGGACGCCCTGAACGTGGTGCAGAAGGAGCGGATGGACTACGCCAGCGAAGTGGATTCCGACGCCGAGAAGGTCATCATCAAGGAGCTTCGCCGGGCCTATCCGGACTACGGCTTCGTCGGCGAGGAAAGCGGTGCCCAGATCAACGGGCGCTACACCTTCGTGATCGACCCCCTGGACGGCACCAGCAACTACCTGCGCGGCTTCCCGCACTACTGCGTGTCCATCGCCCTGGTGGACAACGGCGAACCCACCGACGCGGTGATCTTCGACCCGCTGCGCAACGACCTGTTCACCGCCAGCCGCGGCGCCGGCGCCCAGCTCAACGAGCGCCGCATCCGCGTGGCCGACCGCAAGGAACTGGCAGGCGCCATGATCACCACCGGCTTCCCGCCGCGCGAGCGTGCCCGCGCCGGCGCCCAGCTCGAGTGCGTGCGCGAGCTGCTGGTGCATGCCGAGGACATCCGCCGCACCGGCTCGGCCGCGCTCGACCTGGCCTATGTGGCCTGCGGCCGCTCGGATGCCTATTTCGAAGCCGGCGTGAAGGACTGGGACATCGCCGCGGGCGTGCTGCTGGTGCGCGAGGCAGGCGGCAAGATATGCGATTTCCGCGGCGCCGCGCTGGGCAAGATCGACGGCCGCACCGCCCTGCCCCGCCAGATCGTGGCCGGCAACCTGAAGGTCGCCGAGGCGCTGCAGAAGACCATCGTGTCGTCCGGCTACGCCGCTTCGTTCAACGGCTGAAACACGACACCATTCTGCTTTCGGCAGGAGCGGCGTAAGTCGCGACCGGAAACTGGAACACCCGATATACGATCAGCCAAGGGGCTTTCCTGGCCCGGTCGACCATTTCCAAACTGTTTGAACCGGTCGATCTGGCCGTGTGGTCGCGACTCACATCGCTCCTACAGAGACGACACCAAGAAAAAAGGCCGCGCACTGCGCGGCCTTTTTCTTTCGATCATGTGTTCCGCTTAAGGACGGCGCGCCAGCAGCGCCTCGTCCTTGGCCTTCGGCATCAGGTCCTGCTTGGTGACCTTCAGGAAGCCGATGGTCAGCAAGGGGCACGCCACGAAGATCGAGGAGACCGTGCCGATCACGATGCCGATCATCTGCGAGATCGCCATGCCCTCCAGCGAGCCGCCGCCGTACAGGTACAGCGCCAGCACGGTCAGGAACGCGACGAACGAGGTGATGATGGTGCGCGACAACGTCTGGTTGACGGAGCGGTTCAGCACCTCCACCGGCTCCACGCGCAGGCTGCGGAAGTTCTCGCGCACGCGGTCGAACACCACGATGGTGTCGTTGATCGAGAAGCCCATCACCGACAGCAGGCCGGCCAGGATGGTGAGGTCGAACTCGCGGCCGGTCAGGGCGAAGAAGCCTGCGCAGATCAGCACGTCGTGCAGGGTGGTGACGATGGCCGCCACGGCGAACTTCCATTCGAAGCGCGCCGCGATGTAGATCAGGAAACCCGCCACCACGAACAGCAGCGTGTAAAGGCCGTTGAGCGCCAGTTCCTTGCCGACCTGGGGACCGACGAACTCGCTGCGCATCACCGTGGCCGTGTTGCCGTCACTGGAGGCCAACCGGACCACCTCCTGTGCGGTCTGATCGGTGGCCGCGGCGGCGTCGGGTGCCCCGGCTCCTTCCTCTCGCGGCTGCAGCCGGACCAGCAGGTCGCTGCCGGTACCGAAGGTCTGGACCTGCGCGCTGCCGTAGCCGGCCGCCTCCAGGCGCGAGCGCACGGCATCCACGTCGGGGGCCTTCTGGAAACGCAGCTCCACCACGGTGCCGCCGGTAAAGTCGAGCGCGAAGTTGAATCCCTTGAACGCGATGGCGCCGATCGCCACCACCGCCATGATCACGGCGATGGAAATGGAGATCCAGCGCAGCCGCATGAAGTCGATGCGGGTGTCGTTGGGAACGAGATGCAGCGGGAAGAGTTTCATGGGTCGGTTGCTCTCGTCAGATGGCCAGCGACTTCAGCTTGCGGCGGCGACCATAGATCAGGGTGGCCAGGCCGCGCGAGACGGTGACCGCGGTGAACACCGAGGTCAGGATGCCGATCACCATGGTGATCGCGAAGCCCTTCAGCGGGCCGGTGCCGAAGGCGTACAGCGCCACGCCCGCCAGCAGCGCGGTCATGTTGGAGTCGAAGATGGTGCCCGACGCCTTGTCGTAGCCGGTGGCGATGGCGCCCAGCGGGGGGAACCCCGCCCGTAATTCTTCGCGTATGCGCTCGTTGATCAGCACGTTCGCGTCAACGGACATGCCGATGGTCAGGGCCAAGCCGGCGAAGCCGGGCAGCGTCATGGTGGCGCCGAACAGCGACATCACTGCCACCACCATCACCAGGTTGAGCAGCAGCGCCACGCAGGTGATCAGGCCGAACATCCGGTAGTACACCAGGAAGAACGCCAGGGCGAAGATGAAGGAGTACACCACCGCCTTGGTGCCGCGGGCCACGTTCTCGGCACCCAGGCTGGGGCCGACCACGCGTTCCTCGATGAAATCCATCGGCGCCGCCAGCGAGCCGGCGCGCAGCAGCTTGGCCAGGTTCTCCGCCTCAGTCTTCTCAAGGCCGGTGGTCTGGAAGTTCTTGCCGAAAACACCCTGGATACGGGTCGGCGCCAGGGCCTCCTCACGCACGCGTACGCTGCGCACTTCCTTGCCGTCGACCATGGTCACGGTGGGCACCCGCTCGATGTACACCACCGACATCAGCTTGCCCACGTTGGCACTGGTGTGGTCGAACATGCGCTGGCCGGCGACGTTGTTGAGGGTCACGTCCACGGCCGGCAGGCCGTTGTTGTCCACGCCGACGCGGGCGTTGACCATCTCGTCGCCGGACGCCAGCACACGCTTGTTCAGCAGCACCGGGCCGCCGTTGTCGCGCAACTGGTAGACCTTGGCCTCCGGCGGGATGCGGCCGCTGGCCACCGCGTCGGCGGCGTTGCCTTCCACCACGGCACGGAACTCCAGCGTGGCGGTCGCGCCGATCAGGCGCTTGGCCTCGGCGGTGTCCTGCACGCCGGGCAGCTGCACGACGACACGGTCGTTGCCCTGGCGCTGGATGATCGGCTCGGCCACGCCGATCTCGTTGACGCGGTTGCGCAGCGTGGTGAGGTTCTGCTCGATCGCCTCGGCGGCGATCTGGTCCAGCTCCGCCTGCGGCAGGCCGATGGTGATCTGGTTGCCGCTGGCCTGATACGTCAGGCCGGCGCCGGCCGTCAGCGTACCGGCGTTGCCGCCGCGCGTGCTGAGCGTCTGGGCCAGCACCTGCTGCGCCGCCGCCACGTCCTCGCCGTCCGCCAGCGTCACCAGCAGCGCGTTGTCCGGGCGTCGCTCGACGGCCGTGTAGCGGATGCGCTTGTCGCGCAGGGTCACGCGCACGTCTTCCAGATAGCCTTCCACACGCTTGTCCAATGCGGCCTTCTGGTCGACCTGCATCACGAAGTGCACGCCGCCCTGCAGGTCCAGGCCCTGCACCATCGAACGGGCACCCAGCTTGCCCAGCCAGTCGGGCACGGTGGACGCCAGGTTCAGCGCCACCAGATAGTCCTCGCCCAGCGCCTGGCGCAGTGCGTCGTTGGCCTTGGTCTGCTCGTCCAGGCCCGGCAGGCGGACCAGCAGGGTGCCGTCGTCGACCTCGATCTGCTTGGGCTGCACGCCCGCCTGCTTGAGCGCGGTGTCGATGCGCGCACGCAGCGCGTCATCGATCGCGAAGCCGCGGTTGGCGGTGATCTGCACGGAAGGATCCTGGGGGTACAGGTTGGGCAGCGCGTACAACGCGCTCGCCAACACGACGATCAGGATCAGGACGTATTTCCAGCGTGGGAATTCAAGCATCGGGGCGACCCGCACAGGCCCTTCCCGGGCATGCGCTCAGCAGTGGTTCGGATGGAAACGCGGAATCCGCTCCGTCGCGCGGGCGGCGGAGCGGGAGGGATCAGGCGGACTTCAGCGTGCCCTTCGGCAGCACGTTGCCCACGGCGGCCTTCTGCACGCGCACACGCACGTTGTCGGCCACTTCCAGGGTGACGAAGTTGTCGCCGATGTCGGTCACCGTGCCGGCGATGCCGCCGGAGGTGATGACCTCGTCGCCCTTGGACAGCTTGTCCAGCATGGCGCGGTGTTCCTTGGCGCGCTTCATCTGCGGGCGGATCATCAGGAAGTACATGATGGCGATCAGCGCGATCGGCATCAGCAGGCCGAAGCCGCCCATGCCCGGCTGGGCCGGCGCGGCCTGGGCGAACACGGGGGCAACGAAGAAATCAAGCAGATTCATGGACTTGTCCAGTCGGTATCGAAAGCAGCCGGGGATTATGCCACGCGCCGGGAGGGCCCGCCCGGCCTCCCCTGTCGGCCCGGACCCGAAAAGACCGCGTCGGCGCCGGATGGTTCCCGGCCGGCGCCCGCAAGCGGCCCCGCCGAAGGGCTCCGCCTTGTCCTGCAAGCATGTGGCAGCGCCGCTCGCGCCCTGGGGGGCGATGCCGTCAAGGTGCCCAAGGGAAAGCATCGCGGGCATGGCCAGCTCCTACAAAAAGCCTCTGGCGCATCGCGGGCTTGGCTTGCGCCCCCCAGACGCCTGTTGATGCGTCGTGGGCAACAGCGACCTCCGCCGAACCGAACCTCGCTCTATAGGAGCGCCCCATGGGCGCGATGCTCTTACGCACGACCCACGGAAAGCATCGCGGGCATGGCCCGCTCCTACAGGCGGGAAGGAGATGCGACCGACTACAGGGGCGGGGGGGCCACGCCCCGCGCCGCATAGAAGGCGGCCCGGAAATCCGGGAACCTCCCCTCCGCGATCGCCGCGCGCATCTGCGCCATCACCTGCTGGTAGTACCAGAGGTTGTGCAGGGTGCCGAGCATCGGGGCCAGCATCTCGTTGCAGCGGTCCAGGTGACGCAGGTAACTGCGGGTGAAGCCGTTGCGGCAGGCATAGCACCCGCAGCCGGGCTCGATGGGCTGCAGGTCGTGCTCGTACTTGGCGTTGCGGATGCGCACCGTTCCGAACGAGGTGAAGTAGTGGCCGTTGCGCGCGTTGCGGGTCGGCATGACGCAGTCGAACATGTCCACGCCGCGCGCCACCGCTTCCACCAGGTCCTCGGGCCGGCCCACGCCCATGAGGTAGCGCGGCTGGTCCGCCGGCAGCTGCGGGCAGGTGTGCTCCAGCATCGCGTTGCGTTCGGCCTCGGTCTCGCCGACCGCCAGGCCACCGATCGCGTAACCGTCGAAGCCGATCGCCTTCAACCCGTCCGCCGAGCGCGTGCGCAGGTCGTGGTGCACACCACCCTGCACGATGCCGAACAGCGCAGCGTCATTGCCCTCATGGGCGTACTTCGATCGCTCCGCCCAGCGCAGCGACAGTTCCATGGACCGCTCGATCACGCGCTTGTCCACCGGCTTGCCGTTGAGGTTCACCGGCGGACATTCGTCGAAGATCATCACGATGTCGCTGTCCAGCACCTTCTGGATGCGCATGCTCTCTTCGGGCCCGAGGAACACCTTCGCCCCGTCCACCGGCGAGGCGAACGTCACGCCCTGCTCGGTGATCTTGCGGCGGTGCGCCAGCGAGAACACCTGGAAGCCGCCGGAGTCGGTGAGGATCGGCTTGTTCCAGCGCGCGAAGCCATGCAGGCCGCCGTGTTCGCCGATGACCTCCAGCCCGGGCCGCAGGTACAGGTGGAAGGTGTTGCCCAGGATGATCTCCGCACCCAGGTCCTCGACGTGCTCGGGCAGGATGCCCTTCACCGAGCCGTAGGTGCCCACCGGCATGAAGGCCGGCGTCTCGATGGTGCCGCGCGGAAACGTCAGCCGGCCACGGCGGGCCGCGCCGTCGGTGGTCAGCAGATCGAAGGACATGCGGCTCATGCGGCAGGCCTCAAATCGCGATGCTTCCGCTCGTCATCCCGGCGCAGGCCGGGAGAACGGCAGATGGAAAGTCCCGCGCTCATTGCGTGTGCTCTGGAAACAGGAGCATCGCGTCTCCGTAGGAAAAGAACCGGTACTGTTCGCGCACCGCATGGGCGTAGGCGGCCATGATCCGGTCCTTACCGGCGAACGCGCTGACCAGCATCAGCAGCGTGCTTTCCGGCAGGTGGAAATTGGTGACCATCGCATCGACGCTGCGGATGCGGTAGCCGGGGAAGATGAAGATCTGCGTCTCGCCGGCGAACGGCTGCAGTTCGCCGTCCCGCATGGCGGACTCCAGCGCGCGCACGACCGTGGTGCCCACCGCTACCACGCGGCCGCCGCGGGCGCGCGTTGCGCGCACCTGCTCGACCAGTGCCGCACCGACGTTGAGCCATTCGCTGTGCATGCGGTGTTCGTGGATGTTGTCCACGCGCATCGGCTGGAACGTACCGGCACCGACATGCAGCGTCACGTGGCCGAATTCGACGCCGCGCTCGCGCAGCGTGGCAAGCAGCGCATCGTCGAAGTGCAGGCCCGCGGTCGGCGCCGCGACCGCGCCCAGTTCGCGCGCGAACACGGTCTGGTAGCGCTCGTCGTCGTCCTGCCCGGGCGCACGCTGTATGTAGGGCGGCAGCGGCAGGCGCCCGGCCTTCTGCAGCCAGCTTTCCAGCGAATCCGGGACGTGGAAGCGCAGCTGGTAGAACTCGCCGTCGCGGCCGACCACTTCCGCCTCGCCGCCGGCATCCAGTTGGATGCGGCTGCCCGGCTTGGGCGACTTGCTGGCGCCCACCTGCGCCCGCGCGGCGTTCTCAGGCAACAGGCGCTCGATCAGGATCTCCACGCGGCCGCCGCTTTCCTTCTGCCCGAACAGGCGCGCAGGAATCACGCGGGTGTCGTTGAAAACCAGCAGATCGCCCGGCTGCAGCCATTCGGGCAGGTCGCGGACGTGGCGATCCGCGAACGGCGCGTCGCCCGGCGGCACCACCAGCAGGCGGCTGGCGGAACGCTCCGGCAGCGGCGCCTGGGCGATCAGCGCCTCGGGCAGGTCGAAATGGAAATCGGACTTCTTCACGGTCGGGGCCTTGCGGGGGCGTGCATTGTACGTGACCGGCCCGCGCGGCCCGGCGCCGCTCAGCGCTCGAACTTGGTCGACAGCACGATGGACGAGGTGGTGCGCTCGACGCCCTCCAGCGCGCCGATGCGGTCGGTCAGCAGGTCCATGTCGCCAACGCTGGGCACCGCCCCGATGGCGATCAGGTCGTGACTGCCGCTGACCGAATGCAGCACGCGCAGTTCCGGCATGGCGCGCAGGGCGGCGACCACCGAGGTCATCTGCTTGGGATGCACCGCGATCATGATGTGCGCGCGCAGGTGGCTGCGGTCGTACTCGTCATGCACGCGTACGGTGTAACCGCTGATCACCCCCTCGCGTTCCAGCCGCTCGATCCGGCTCTGCACCGTGGTCCGCGAGAGGTTCAGCCGGCGGGCGATCTGGGCGGTGGAGGCGCGCGCGTTCTCACGGAGCACTGAGAGCAGCTGCTGGTCGGCATCGGTGAGCTTCATGGGGCGCTTCATTTCGTCGAATCGACGAAATATCCATGAATTTAGCGCAGATCACAACTGTCAAGCGACGAGTTAATCCCGATAATAGGGGTTTGCCCCTCTTTTCCGGAGCTACGCCATGGCCCTGACCGACGCCCTCGCCCCCCTGCGCGCCCACACGGGCCAGCGCCTGACCCACGGCCTGGACGATGCCACCGTCGAACGCCTGGCCAAGGGCCACCCGGACCTCGCCGCCGTCATCGAGGCCGCCGCCGCCGAGCACGCGCGCCTGAAGGACGAGTTCGCCGAACTGTTCGACCTGGATGAAGCCGAGCAGCTGCGCGCCGTGCAGGCCGGCTACGTCAACTTCTATGCCGACGACGCGGTCAACCCGTACATCGCACTGGCCGCGCGTGGCCCCTGGGTGGTCACCCTCAATGGCGCCGTGCTGTACGACGCCGGCGGCTACGGCATGCTGGGCTTCGGCCACACGCCGGCCGCCGTGCTCGACGCGATGGCCCGCCCGCAGGTGATGGCCAACATCATGACCCCCAGTCTGTCGCAGCTGCGCTTCGACCGCGCCCTGCGCAAGGAGATCGGCCACACCCGTGGCGGCTGCCCGTTCGCGAAGTTCCTGTGCCTCAACTCGGGTTCCGAATCGGTCGGCCTGGCTGCACGCATCGCCGACATCAACAGCAAGCTGATGACCGACCCGGACGGCCGCCATGCCGGCCGCACCATCAAGCGCATCGTGGTGAAGGGCAGCTTCCACGGCCGCACCGAGCGTCCGGCGCTGTACTCGGACTCCTCGCGCAAGTCCTACCAGCAGCACCTGGCCAGCTACCGCGGCGAAGATTCGGTTATCGCCATCCCACCGTACGACGTGGATGCGCTGAAGCAGGCCTTCGCCGATGCGGAGACCAAGGGCTGGTTCGTCGAAGCCGTGTTCCTGGAGCCGGTGATGGGCGAAGGCGACCCGGGCCGTTCCGTGCCGCCGGCGTTCTACGCCGCCGCGCGGGAACTGACCCGCAGCCACGGCAGCCTGTTCCTGGTGGATTCGATCCAGGCCGGCCTGCGCGCGCACGGCGTGCTGTCCATCGTCGACTACCCCGGCTTCGAGGGCCTGGACGCGCCGGACATGGAGACCTACTCCAAGGCGCTGAACGCCGCGCAGTACCCGCTGTCGGTGCTCGCCGTGAACGAGCGGGCCGCCGGCCTGTACCGCAAGGGCGTGTACGGCAACACCATGACCACCAACCCGCGCGCGCTGGACGTGGCCTGCGCCACCCTGGCCCAGCTGACCCCGCAGGTACGCGAGAACATCCGCAAGCGCGGTGTCGAAGCGGTGCAGAAGCTGCAGCAGCTGCAGGCGGAACTGGGCGGCCTGATCACCAACGTGCAGGGCACCGGCCTGCTGTTCTCGTGCGAGCTGTCGCCGGTCTTCAAGTGCTACGGTGCCGGCTCCACCGAGGAATGGCTGCGCCAGCACGGCCTGAACGTCATCCATGGCGGCGCCAACTCGCTGCGCTTCACTCCGCACTTCGCGATGGACGCCGAAGAGCTGGACCTGCTGGTCGGCATGGTGGGCAAGGCGCTGCGCGAAGGCCCACGCATCAGCCAGGCTGCGGCGGCCTGATCCGCACGGCAGCTTCGGGAAAAAAGGCGAGCCTGGGCTCGCCTTTTTTTTCGTAGGGTGGGCCTCGGCCCACCATCCCCATGTCGGATTGAAGGTGGGCCAGGGCCCACCCTACGGTTGTGCGCTGAAGCGCTCCAGCGACGCCTGGATCAGCGCCTTCGCTTCCTTCGCATCGCCATAGCCGTTGAGCTGGACCGGATTGCGACCCTTCGGCAGATCCTTGTAGATGCGGAAGAAGGCCTCGATGCGATCCCGTTCGATCTGCGGCAGGTCGGCCAGGTCGCGGATGCCGGCATAGGTGGGATCGACCTTGTCGGTGGGCACGCCGATGATCTTCTCGTCGTGCTCGCCGTCATCGAGCATGCGCAGCACGCCGATAGGCCGGAACTTCACCAGCACGCCCGGGTGCAGCGGCTCGCGCGTCAGCACCAGCGCGTCCAGCGGATCGCCGTCGCCGGCCAGCGTGCGCGGCATCGATCCGTAGTTGGCGGGATACGCCACCGGCATCGACTGGAACCGGTCGACGAAGACCAGCCCCTCGTCGTTGATCTCGTACTTGGTGAAGCTGCCCGCCGGGATCTCCACGGCCAGCAACACTTCCTCCGGCGCCGACTTGGGCTGCTGGGTGAGGAACGGGTGGCGGATATGGGCTTCGCGCGCGTGGGCAGCGCCCGGCGATACGGCGAGCATCATCGCGAGCAACAGCGGGGTCATGCGCTTCGACATGCCGAACGTCCTTGGATAGTCAGACGAAGAGGTCATTCCCAGCACCGGTCGGCACGGCCCTTCAGGGTCTCGGCACGGGTGCAGGTGCGCTCTTCGATGCGGCCTTCCGCATGCTCGACAAGCTGCTTGCCGGCGGCTCCGCCATCGACAAGGTCGAAGGCATCGTAGAGACGGCCTGTCGCCGTGCGGGCTTCGTAACGCAGGCGCGGCCCGTCGAAGCGCAGTACCTGGAACAACTGGGTGTCCTCGGCGACCGGCCGCATGGTCTTGCGCGCCTCCTCGGAGAGCCGGTACTGCTTGGCGCCGGTGACCGACACGACGAACACCGGCGTCGGCGCTTCATTCTTCAGGCGGCCGTAGACGTGGTCGTGGCCCTGCAGCACCAGGTCCACCTTGCGCTTGCGGATCACCGGCAGCAGGTGCTGGCGCAGCAGCACGTTGTCGCGCCCTTCGCGCGGGGAGAAGAACGGCTGATGGGTCAGCACGATGCTCCAGCGGTGCGGATTCGACGCCAGCGCCTGGTCCAGCCAGGCGGCCTGCGCCTTCGCCGTGCCCAGGTCGAGCGCGGAGGTGCCATCGATCACGACCACGCGCACGTCCTGGTAGTCGAACCAGTACGTCGTGCGCCGGGCCTGCGCCACGCCATTGCCCGGCAGCGCGAAGGTCACCGGCCAGTGCGCGCCCAGCACGCGGCGCTCCTGCGGCGTGTCCTCGAACTCCTCGAAGTATTCGTGATTGCCCGGCGCCGGCGCCACGACGAGCGAGGTCGGCAACACCTCGTTGGCTTCGAACCACTCGCCCCACTCGTTGTCGTCCTCGCCATCGCCGCCGCTGACCAGGTCGCCGGCAAACAGGGCCAGGCGCGCCTCCGGTGCCGCGCGCATCGCTTCGCGCACCACCCGTGTGGTCAGGCTGACGTTCTTGTTCTGGGTGTCGCCGAAGTACAGCAGCGTGAGCGGCGCAGTCGCCGCGGCCGCCGTGCGGGTGTGATGCCAGGCGCTCCAGGTGCGGTCGCCCTGTACGCGCCAGGCGTACAGGGTGTCGGGCTGCAGGCCGTCGACGTCCGCGCGATGGTGGTGGGCTTCGCCGTTCTCGGTCTTCAGCGGCCTACTGGTCGCCTCGATCCGGCGCGGCTCGCCCATGTCGGGCGAGTCGCCTGCCACGACGATCTCCAACTGCGGCGCAGCGACACCGGCATCGGTGCGCCACGCCACCGAGAAACCGGTGGACGCATCCTGCGCCGGCGAGGCCACGATGCGGTCGGGGAAGCCGATCGGCGCATAGCGCACCACTCCCTGCGGCACGCGCGTGTTCGGTTCGGGCTGGCGCACTCCCTGTGCGGACGCCGTCGCGCAGGTCGCCAGCAGCACGACGGCCAGCAGCCGCCTCATTCCTGCATCCCCTGCACGCTTCATTCGGCCGCGCACTCCGGCAGCGACAGTGCCCTGGCGATGTCGCGCCAGTCGAACGCCGACACCGCCTGATCGTCGTCGACCGCGTAAAACACGCCCTGCGGGAAGCGCGCATCGGCGCTCTGGTCCAGCCACACACCGTCGGTGTTCGCGGTCCTGTTGCCGGCGAACGCACCCTTGTGGGCCAGTGTCTTGCGATCGAACACATGGAACACGCTGCGGTCCTTGAACTGGTCGGTCGCGATCCAGTAACCGGTGCCGTCCGCGCACTGCGCCAGCGCCATGCCCTCGGCCTGCGCCTTGAACAGGTCCGCGCCGATATCGCGCCCGCGGTAGCTGCCGTCCAGCCCGTACTCGCGCAGGCGCGTGCCGACGGCGACATCCTCCTCCGCCAGCAGCAGACGGTCGTTCGCCGCATCGCCGAACACGGATTCCGCGATGCGGATCGCGCCGGCCTCGCCGGTGTCGCCGAACGTGCCGGCCAGCGTGGCCTTCCAGCCGCCTTCGGCGCGCTGCAGGTGATACCGCTTGAAGCGCTGGCCCAGGTCGGCCAGCGGCGGCGGCAGGTCCTCGTTCTGCGGCGACATGTAGTTGTCGCTGACGATCACCTCGTAGGCGTCCTTCTGCGGACGGACCCACAGGCCGTACGGCTGCTTCAGGTCGTCCGCACCGAACACGAGCAACGGCGTGAAGTCCGGCAGCTGGAAGACCTGCACGCGCCGGTTGTCGCGCTCGACCACCAGCACCAGGTCGTCGATCACGGCGATGCCGTTCGGCCGCTGCATCTGGCCCAGCGCGCTGCCTGGCCCGGACACCGTGCGCAACGGCTTGCCCGTGCTGCCGTCGTAGACGACCAGGCGGTGCGTGTCCTTGGCGGTGGCGATCAGCCAGCGCGTCCCATCGGGCGCGCGCCAACCGGCAGGCGAATCAACGTTCTCCGCCGGCGTCGCGGGGGTGATGAAGGCTTCCGGCACCACGACGTGGGCAATCTTCGCCTCGCTCAGCAGCGGATCCTTCTCAACGTTCTCGTCGGGCTCTTTCTCGCGCGCAGGCGCCTGTGTCACCGGGTCGGCCGCAACCGGCGCATCGGGCTTGCCGCCGCAGGCGGCCAGCAGGAGAGGGAGGGCAAGCAGGACGAGACGTGGTTTCACCGGGTTCCCCATGACATGTAGGCGTCAACAAACTGCCATGTTCTACGCAGGCGTGATGACATTTTCGTGTCAGCGCACTGCACGCAACTACCTGTCATCGGGTGGGAACCTGCCTGTCATGTGGCCGCCATGTGACGTGCTTACAAAGTGCCGTTTACTTTCGTCACGGGGACGACACACATGAAACGCAATGCCTTGGCCGCCTCGCTCGCGCAGGCGCTGTTCTGCGCTGCCCTGCTTCCGGCCAGCCTCGCTGCCTCCGCCCAGAACCAGGCGCCGGACGCGGGCACCGCAGGCGATCCCAAGCAACTGGACACGGTGGTGGTGCAGGCCGAGATCGCCTACCGCGACCGCACCGACGACATCGCGCCGACCCTGGTCTACGACCTGGAGTATTTCCAGCGCTTCGAACCGAACACCGTGGGCGACATGCTCAAGCGCGTGCCGGGCGTGGGCTTCGTCGGCTCGGACATCATGGAATACGACGGCGTGCAGCTGCGCGGCCTGGGCGGCGGCTATACGCAGGTGCTGATCAACGGCAAGAAGGTGCCGGGCGCCGGCGACGACCGTTCGTTCTATGTCGACCGCATCCCCGCGGAGATGGTGGACCACATCGAGATCAAGCGCAGCGCCAGCGCCAACCGCAGCGGCGATGCGATGGCCGGCGCGATCAACATCGTGCTGCGCGACGCCTACGAGTTCACCGGCAGCTACATCCGCGTCGGCGTGAACCGCTGGGACGATCGCGAGATCAACCCGACCTTCGGTGCCGTGACCTCGTTCGAGGCGCTCGGCGGGCGCCTGCTGGCCGGCGTGAACGTGCAGGACCGCTACCGCGCCAAGACCAAGCGCTCGGACCGCTTCACCGACAGTACGCGTAAAGAGAAGGTCAGCTGGGAAGACCAGACCGAGGTCAAGGACGGCCGCGACTACTCGGCCAACCTGTCGTACACCGCGGACGTGGGCGACACCGGACGCTTCAGCATCGACGGCTTCTATGTGAAGACCGATCGCGATGTCACCGAGGTGTCGTTCGAAGAAGAACTGGACGACGACGAGACCGTCAACATCCGCGTGCCGGGCCGCGACCCGTACGACCAGAAGAACTACGGCATCGGCGCGGAGTACACGTTCGACATGGCCGGCGGCAGCACCGCCGTGAGTGTGGACCATGCCCGCTTCGAGAACTCGCAGGCCACCACGGAAGGCGAGCAGGTTTACGTCAGCGGTGCGGAGAACTGGGACGACACCTGGAGCATCCCGGCGGACGCGGAGTGGGACGAAACCGTCTATGAAGCCGAATCCGTCACCGCCAAGGACGCCGAAACCGGCTTCCGGCTGACCCATGCGCGCCCGCTAGGCGGCGCCGAACTGGAGTTCGGCGTGGACTACCGCACCAAGAAGCGTGAAGGCCTGCTGGTCACGTACGAGTGGGAGGCCGAGGAGGAAGGCCAGACTCCGGCGTCCCTGGCGGACTACGACCTGGACGGCAGCGTGGCTTCGGTGATCGAGGAAAAGCGCCTGGACCCGTACATCATGCTCAGCGGCAAGGGCGACGCTTTCTCGTGGGAAGCCGGCCTGCGTTACGAGACCACCAAGTCCGAGGTCGAGTATCTCGAGGATGACGAAAGCGAAGGCCGCGTCAGCAAGGACTACAACGAACTGCTGCCGTCGGTGAACCTGCGCTGGAACCTGGGCGATGCCGACCGCATCAGCCTGTCGCTGGCCAAGACCATCAAGCGCCCGAACTTCAACGAACTGCTGCCGGCGTTGCTGGATGGCGAGTTCGGCGACAACGACTACATCGGCAACCCGGAACTGGACCCGGAGACCGCCAATGGCCTGGACCTCGGCTTCGAACACCGCCTCGGTCGCAAGGGCGTGGTCGGCGTGAACTTCTTCTACCGCGACGTGAAGGACCTGATCGAGATCGTCAACACCGGTGTGCCCAGCGAAGAGATGCAGGACACCTGGGAAGAGATGATCGAGGACGGCGACGCCGTCGACCTGGCCGACGCGATGGCCCAGGAACCGGCGTCGAGCTGGCTGTACACGTCCTCCAACGTCGGCGACGGCAAGGTCTACGGCTTCGAATTCGACGTGTCCACGCCGCTGTCGGCGATCGGCCTGGAGAACACCGGCATCTTCGCCAACTACTCGTGGGTCAAGTCCAAGGTGGACGACTTCCTGGGCGAGCGCCGCTTCAACGACCAGGCCAAGTCCGTCTACAACATCGGCTTCATCCACGACCTGCCGACCCTGGGCGCCAGCTTCGGCGCGACCTACCGCAAGCAGGGTGACGCCTACGCACGCGTACTGGGCGAGGAAGCTCTCATCCGCTACGGCGGCGAACTGGACGTCTTCGTCGAGAAGCGCTTCGGCACGAATGTCTCCGTGCGCCTGAGCGCCAACAACCTGCTGGATGCGAGCAAGGATGAGTTCTTCGACAAGTTCGACACCCTGCAGGACCAGATCGACCGTGACTATGACGAGTACGAGCTGGAAACCGAAGAGGCCGGCCCGAGCTACCAACTGGTCATGCGCTGGGCGTTCTGATCTGCAACAGCCTCGCGATCCACGCAGGAAGCCGGCCCACGCCGGCTTTCTGCTTTGTGGGTTACCGCGGATTGATGCAGACTTCCCGCATCGCCAGCCGCCCTGCCCTCGCCATGAAGACCGTCGAAGTCCGCCACCCTCTCGTCCAGCACAAGATCGGCCTGCTGCGGAATGCCGGCCTCAACACCAAGGATTTCCGCGAACTGGTGACCGAACTGGGCACGCTGCTGGCCTACGAGGCGACGGCCGACCTGGAGCTGACCAGCGAGACCATGGCGGGCTGGGCGGGTCCGGTGCAGGTGAAGAAGATCGCCGGCGCCAAGATCACCCTGGTGCCCATCCTGCGCGCCGGCCTGGGCATGCTGCCCGGCGTGCTCGCGCTGATCCCCACCGCGCGCGTCAGCGTGGTGGGCCTGCAGCGCGACGAGGAGACGCTGCAGCCCGTGCCCTACTTCGAAAAGCTGACCGGGCGGCTGGAGGAGCGCGATGCGCTGATCCTGGACCCGATGCTGGCCACCGGCGGCACCCTGATCGCGACCATCGACATGCTCAAGCGCGCCGGGGCGAAACGGATCAAGGGCATCTTCCTGGTCGCCGCTCCCGAGGGCCTGAAGGCGCTGGAAGCTGTGCATCCCGATGTCGAGGTCTACACCGCGGCCATCGACGAACGCCTCAACGACAAGGGTTACATCCTGCCGGGGCTCGGCGATGCCGGCGACCGCATCTTCGGCACTCGGATCGGCTGAAACCCCGCTGTTGTGGGAGCGACGTCAGTCGCGACCGCAAGCCGCCGCGTCGCGACTGACGTCGCTCCCACCGCCTTACCCGGTTATGCGGCCAGCGGGCGCGCGTGCAGTTCGGCGACCTCGTGCGCCACACCGAACTTGCCCTTCTCGTCGCGGGTCACCTGCGCCAGCGCGCAGCCCGGGTCGTGGGTGAAGAACAGGTGGACGTTGCGCGCCAGCTTGTCTTCCAGGAAGGCGCGCTTCTCGTCGATCAGCAGTTCGGCGTTGCGGTCGTAGCCCATGGTGATGGGCACGTGCACCCAGGAGCGGCCGGGGATCAGGTCGGCGCAGAACACCACGCCGCCGTGCGGCTGGTCGTCGATGCGTTCGGCGCCGACGATTTCGGCCAGCATCAGTCCGGGCGTATGACCGTCGCTGAAGCTGAAACGGACCGCGTCGCCCAGCGCGAGCGAGTATTCGCCCGACACGAGTTCCAGCCGTCCACTGGCTTCCAGCAGCGGCTGAAGTTCCGGGATGAAACTGGCGCGGTCTCGCGGGTGCGGCTTCAGCGCACGCTGCCAATGCTCGGCGCCGACGATGAAAGTCGCGTTCGGGAACAGCAGCTCCGGCGCCCGCCCTTCCTGCCACGGTGCCAGCAGGCCGCCGGCGTGGTCGAAGTGGAGGTGGCTGAGCACCACCACGTCGATGTCCTCGTGCGAGAAGCCGGCCGCGCGCAGCGAATCCAGCAGCACGTGGCGGTCTTCCTGCACGCCGAAGCGTGCGCGCAGCTTCGGCTCGAAGAACGCGCCGATGCCGGTCTCGAACAGCACCGTCTTGCCGTTGAGCGGCTGCGCCAGCAGCGTGCGGCAGGCCAGCTCGATGCGGTTCTCCGCATCGGGCGGCGACCATTTTTCCCACATGGCGCGCGGCGCGTTGCCGAACATCGCGCCGCCATCGAGTTTCTGGGAATTGCCCAGCAGCGACCAGAGTTTCATGGCCCGGATTCTACGCCTCTCAGCGCGACGGGGCCGACTCGACGACCTTGGCGGCGCCGACCGGATTGCGCGGGTCGCTGCCCCCCATCAGGGTGTTGGTGGCCTTGTCCCACTCCACCGTCTGCAGGTTGCCCCAGACATGGCTGGAACCGCGACCGCCCTGTGCGGCGTTGCCCGGCACCTTGAACCTGTGGCCCATCGCCTCCAGCGTCTGCTGCGTACCGGGGCTAAGTGCGTCGGTCTCCATCTCGATCAGGTCCGGCATCCACTGGTGGTGGAAGCGCGGCAGCGCGGCGACCGCCTGCGGTTCCAGTCCCGCGTCGTAGCCCAGGATGCCCAGCAGCACCATGGTGATAATGCGGCTGCCACCCGGCGTACCCAGCACGGCGACCTTCTGCGGCGACTCCAGGAAGGTCGGCGTCATCGAACTGAGCATGCGCTTGCCGGGCTTGGGCGCATTGGCGTCGTAGCCCATCACGCCGAACGCGTTCGGCGTGCCGGGTTTCAGCGCGAAGTCGTCCATCTCGTTGTTCAGCAGCACGCCCGTGCCCGGCGGGATCAGGCCCGAGCCATACAGCAGGTTGACGGTCTGCGTGCCGGCGACGCGGTTGCCCTCGGCGTCGATGATGGAGAAGTGGGTGGTTTCCTCATCCTCCAGCGGCGTCTGCTGGCCCGACAGCTGGTCGCTGGGCGTCGCCTTCTGCGGGTTGATCGTCGCGCGCAGGCCGGCCGCGTAGTACGGGCTGGTCAGCGTCTTCATCGGGATCCGCACGAAATCCGGATCGCCCAGATAGAACGTGCGATCGCGGAATGCGCGGCGCATCGACTCGACGATCAGGTGCGTGCGCTGCGCCTCGTCGAGCTTCGACAGGTCGTAGGCGTCCAGGATCTGCAGCATCTGCGTCAGCGCCACGCCACCGGACGACGGCGGCGGCGCGGTGGTCACCTTCCAGTCGTTGTACTGGAACGTCAGCGGCTCACGCTCGCGTACCGTGTAGCCGGCCAGTTCCTTCGCCGTCCACTGCCCGCCTTCGGCTTTCACGCCGGCCAGCAGGCGCTTCGCGGTTTCGCCCTTGTAGAAACCGTCGAAGCCCTGTGCAGCCAGGCGTTCCAGCGTGCGCGCCAGGTCCGGCTGCCTGAAGAGGTCGCCTTCCTTGATCGGCTGTCCGTTCGCGAGGAAGACCGCGCGCGTGCCCTTGTACCGTTCCATCACCTCGCGGCGCGCCTGGTAGCCACGCGCCATGCGCGCATAGACCGGGAAGCCTTCGCGCGCAGTACGGATCGCGGGCGCCAGCGATGTCTTCAACGGCAACCTGCCGTACTTCTCCGCCAGGTGGACGAAGGCGGCCGGCAGGCCGGGGATACCGGCGGCCCAGGGGCCGTTTTCTGCGCGGTCGCGGTTGAACTCTCCGTTCGGCAGCAGGTACTTGTCCGGCGTCGCAGCCGCGGGCGCGGTTTCGCGCGCATCGATGAAGACGTCCTTGCCGGTCTTGCCGTCGTGCAGCAGGAAGAATCCGCCGCCGCCCAGGCCGGAACTGATCGGCTCCACCACCGACAGCGTGGACGATACCGCGATGGCCGCGTCGAAGGCGTTGCCGCCCTGCGCGATGACATCCAGTCCCGCCTGCGTGGCGAGCGTGTGCGCGCTGGCGATGGCGACGCCGGGCGGATGCGCCGGGGCGGACGGACGGACGGCGTCGGCCGCCGGTGCGGCGGGCACGAACGCGACGAGCAACAGCAGGGCGAACAGATGGCGCTGGATCACGATCTCTCCTGGACGATAACCGGGACGGAACACCGCCAGCGGAGCGGATCAGCCGGCCTGCAGCCGCAGCATCTTCGCCAGCAGTGCTTCGTGGGTCTCAGGATACGCCGGATCGGGATCGATGCACTCCACCGGGCACACGACGACACATTGCGGTTCGTCATGATGGCCGACGCATTCGGTGCAGCGCGCCGGATCGATCACGTAGATCGTCTCGCCCATCGAGATGGCCTGGTTGGGACAGGCCGGCTCGCAGACATCGCAATTGACGCAGAGCTCGTTGATCTTGAGGGACATCTTTTTCCGTCATTCCCGCGAAAGCGGGAACCCAGTGACTTTCGACGCGGCATTCGTCGGAAATACCAAACCCGGCGTCCAGTCGCTGCAGGCTGGCTGCCATGCGCGGCTGAAAGTCACTGGATCCCCGCCTGCGCGGGGATGACCTTCCGGCAGAGGCGTGGCCGCCATGCGGCGGCCACGCGCCGGAAGGTCACTTGGCTTCGACGAACACGTATTCGGCGCCGCTCGGCGCCACCGCGGTCTTCACGCGCTCGCTGTCCTCGGCCTTGCCGATGAACAGGATGCGCACACCCTTGAAGGTGTCGGCTTCCACGCCGGCGAACGCGGCCACGGCCAGGTCCGCGATCTTGACGCTGGACGGCGAACCGAACGCAATCAGGTTGCCGCTGGTCACGCCACGCGCCACCGCGCCCTTGGCCTGCTCCAGCTGACGGCCGTACTTGGCCTCGAACTCCGGATCGGTCTCGGCCGGCAGGTAGTAGACGTACGGAGTGTTGGTGATCGTGCCCATGTTGGCGTCGACCACCTTGCTCAGGTATTCCTTCCACGGGCCGTCTTCGGTCGTGGTCGGCGCCACCAGGGCGACTTCGGCCGGCTCGGCCGGGGCTTCGTCCTGCTTCTTGCACGCCGCGAACGGCAGCACGAGGCAGGCGGTCAGCAGCATGCGGGTTGCGATCTTCTTCATGGGTGTTCCCCCTCCTGTTGGATCTGTTGTCGGAATGCGGGCGCTCAGGCGTCCTTCTGTGACTGCCATTGTGCCTTGAGCGCGGCAACCACCGCCGGCGGCACGAAACCGGACACGTCGCCGCCCAGGCGCGCGATCTCGCGCACCAGCGACGAGGAAATGAAGCCGTACTGCTCGGCGGGCGTGAGGAACAGCGTTTCCACCTCGGGAATCAGGTGGCGGTTCATGCTGGCCAGCTGGAACTCGTACTCGAAGTCGGACACGGCGCGCAGGCCGCGCAGCAGTACGCCGCCGCCGACCTCCTTCACGAAATGGGCCAGCAGCCCGTCGAAGCCGCGCACCTCCACGTGGGGGTGCCGGGCCACCGCGTCGCGCGCCAGCGCCACGCGCTGGGCCAGCGGCAGCGCCGGGCCCTTGCCCGGGCTTTCGGCCACGCCGATGATCACCCGCTCGAACAGCGGCGCAGCGCGGTCGATCAGGTCGATATGACCGTTGGTGATGGGGTCGAACGTGCCGGGATACACCGCCGTCCGGTTGCGTGCCACAGTCATTCAGTCGTCGCCGGCGAATCGTCGTGGCGCAGTGTACCAGCGCCCTGCGGGGCCGGGGCGCGGTACAGGGCGTAGCGCACGTCGCGCGTCTGGCCTTCGCGATGCAGGGCCCAGCCCGGGGGCACGGGTGGCACCGTCCCGGCCGGCGATTCCACGTAGACCCACGCATCCGTCGCCAGGCGCGGCTGCAGCGCCGCCAGCGCCGGTTCCCACAGTCCGTCGGCGAACGGCGGGTCCAGGAAGACCAGATCGAAGGTCGCCTGCTGTCCTGCCAGCCACGCCAGCGCGTCCTGCGCCACCACCGTCGCCTGGGCGCCCAGGCGCACGCACGCGTCGCGCAGCGCGGCCGCCAGGCCGGGGTCGCGCTCCACCAGGGTGGCGTGTGCGGCTCCCCGGGACAGGGCCTCCAGCCCCAACGCGCCGGTCCCGGCGAACAGGTCCAGCACCCGCGCGCCCGGCAGCACCGGCATCAGCCAGTTGAACAGGGTCTCGCGCACGCGGTCGCTGCTGGGGCGCAGGCCGGGACGATCGGGCACCGCCAGCTTCGTGCCCCGCCAGCGGCCACCGATGATCCGCACCTGGCCGGTTCCGCGCGGCGCGGAGGCGGGGGCTGGAGGGGAGCGGCGGGGGCTGCGGGACATCGGCACGGCGGTGATGGGAGTTCCCCATGATACGTCCCCGCACAGCGCGCACGGTTGAGAAAGCCGGACCCGGCCCATACACCGGACCCCATCGGCCGCAGTCTGCGGCCTTCCAACCGATCCACGGAGTACCACCACGATGACCACCGAAACCCGCAAGGAAACACTGGGCTTCCAGGCCGAAGTGAAGCAGCTGCTGCAGCTGATGATCCACTCGCTGTACTCGAACAAGGAGATCTTCCTGCGCGAGCTGGTCTCCAACGCCGCCGACGCCGCCGACAAGCTGCGGTTCGAGGCGTTGAAGGACCCGAAGCTGCTGGAGGAAGACCCCAGCGTGCGCATCCGCATCGGCTTCGACGCCGACGCGCGCACGATCACCATCGACGACAACGGCATCGGCATGAGCCGCGACGAGGCCGTCGCGCACCTGGGCACCATCGCCAAGTCCGGCACGGGCGAGTTCCTGCGCGCCCTCAGCGGCGACCAGAAGAAGGACGCCAACCTGATCGGCCAGTTCGGCGTGGGCTTCTACAGCGCCTTCATCGTGGCCGACCGCGTGGACGTGTTCAGCCGTCGCGCCGGCCTGCCCGCCAGCGAGGGCGTGCACTGGTCCAGCGCGGGCGAAGGCGATTTCGAGGTGGCCACGGTCGAGAAGGCGGAGCGCGGCACGCGCATCGTGCTGCACCTGAAGGAAGGCGAGGAAGGCTTCGCCGACGGCTGGAAGCTGCGCGGCATCATCAAGAAGTACTCCGACCACGTCGGCCTGCCCATCGAGATGCCGAAGGAGCACCACGGCGAAGACAAGCCCGCGGCGCCCGAATGGGAGGCCGTCAACAAGGCCAGCGCGCTGTGGACGCGACCCAAGGCGGAGATCAAGGACGAGGAGTACACCGAGTTCTACAAGCACATCGCCCACGACTTCACCGACCCGGTGGCGTGGAGCCACAACAAGGTCGAAGGCAAGCTGGAGTACACCTCGCTGCTGTACGTGCCGGGCCGCGCACCGTTCGACCTGTACCACCGCGACGGCGCCAAGGGCCTGAAGCTGTACGTGCAGCGCGTCTTCATCATGGACCAGGCCGAACAGTTCCTGCCGCTGTACCTGCGCTTCCTGCGCGGCGTGGTGGATTCGTCGGACCTCTCGCTCAACGTCTCGCGCGAGATCCTGCAGTCGGGCCCGGTGGTCGATTCGATGCGCTCGGCGCTGACCAAGCGCGCGCTCGACATGCTGGAGAAGCTGAGCAAGGACAAGCCGGAGGGCTACAAGGCGTTCTGGAGGAATTTCGGCCAGGTGCTGAAGGAAGGCCCGGCCGAGGACTACGGCAACCGCGAGAAGATCGCCGGCCTGCTGCGCTTCGCCTCCACCCACGACGCCTCCGGCGAACCCAGCGTGGCGCTGGCCGATTACGTGGCGCGCATGAAGGAAGGCCAGGACCGGATCTACTACCTCACCGGCGATGCGTACGTGCAGGTGAAGGACAGTCCGCACCTGGAGATCTTCCGCAAGAAGGGCATCGAGGTGCTGCTGCTCACCGACCGCATCGACGAGTGGATGATGGGCTACCTGAGCGAGTTCGACGGCAAGTCCTTCGCCGACGTCGCCCGCGGCGACCTGGACCTGGGCGCGCTGGACAGCGAGGACGAGAAGAAGGCCCAGGAGGAAACCGCCAAGGCCAAGGAAGCGCTGGTGGAACGCCTGAAGACGGTGCTGGGCCTGGACGTGGCGGACGTGCGCGTCTCCCACCGCCTGACCGATTCGCCCGCCATCCTGGCCATGGGCCAGGGCGACCTGGGCGTGCAGATGCGCCAGTTGCTGGAGGCCAGCGGCCAGCAGGTGCCGGAGAGCAAGCCGGTGTTCGAGTTCAACCCCGACCACCCGCTGATCGCCCGGCTGGACGCCGAGAGCGACGCCAACCGCTTCAACAGCCTGACCCGCGTGCTGTTCGACCAGGCCGCGCTCGCCGCAGGCGAGAGCCTCAAGGACCCGGCCAGCTACGTGAAGCGGCTCAATGCGCTGCTGCTGGAATTGTCGGCCTGAAGGACCCCTTCTCCCCGCATGCGGGGAGAAGGTGCCCGAAGGGCGGATGAGGGGCGAACGGAGAGGCGGGAAGCGAGACGTTTCGTGCGCTGAAGAGCGTGTCACTCGACAGGGCATCGGTTATTGCCGCATCCCGGCTCCGCCAGCCCCTCACCCGCCTTCGGGCAACCTCTCCACGTAAACGCGGAGCGGGAAAGCTCACATGGATGCCGGCGTTACGCGCTTACATCCAGCAAACCGCCCAGCGTCTGGTCCGCGACCTTCAGCACGAACACGTTGGCGCCGGCCATCGCCTTGTAGGTCAGCGTGGCGGCCACGTCCTCAAGCGGCGGTGCCGGATCGGGGGGTGCCTCCGCCACGGCCGCCGAAACGCCACCCGTCGGGCCGGCCGACAGCACCACCGTCTGCCGCGCGGCGTCCGGCGTGGCCAGGTTGGCGACGTTGTGGGCCGCGGCCTGCATGCCCAGCGCGGCGGCGCGCAGGCCGGAGGTGGCGATGCCGGCGATGGGGGTCATGCGATGACTCCAGAGGGTTTCCAGCCTCGATATCGGCCACCGCCGGCCCCACTTTAGCCCGGCGTCCACGGTCTGCCGACAGGCCGGTGGTAGCATGTCGCCCTCTTCGAGATACCCCCTGAAATGATCGGTTTTTTCCGCCGCAAGAAGCCCCAGGACGGCCCGGACGCCGCCCAGACCCGCCCCAGTACCGAGGAACTCGCCGCCGCCTTCCCGCGCGCGCCGGGCGAAGCGCTGCCGGCGGACACGAACCCCGCTTCCGACCGGGTGGCGGAGGCACCGGCGCCCGCATCGGCGGTGGCCAGCGTCGAGGCCGCACCGGTGGCCTCGCCCGTCGCGCCTGCCCTGCCGGCCGAAGACCGGGAATCCGCCGATGCGGTTCCCGCGGCCGCGGCGGGCAAGTCCGGCTGGCGTGACCGCCTGCGCCGCACCAGCGCCGCGCTGGGGCTGGCCGGCCTGTTCACGCGCAATCCGCGCCTGGACGACGACCTGCTGGACGAGATCGAAACCGCACTGCTGACCGCCGACGTGGGCGTACCCGCCACCACGGCGATCATCGAGAACCTGCGCAAGCGGATGAAGGAACGCGAGTTCGCCGATGCGCAGGCGCTGCTGAAGGCCCTGCGCACCGACCTGATCGCGCTGATCGCGCCGGTGGCCAAGCCGCTGGTGATCGATGCTTCGCGCAAGCCCTTCGTCGTGCTCACCGTCGGCGTCAATGGCGTGGGCAAGACCACCACCATCGGCAAGCTGGCGCGCCGCTTCAAACAGGATGGCCACAGCCTGATGCTGGCCGCTGGCGACACCTTCCGCGCAGCGGCCGTCGCCCAGCTGCAGACCTGGGGCGAACGCAACGGCGTGCCCGTGGTCGCGCAGGGCCAGGATGCGGATGCCGCGTCGGTCGCGTTCGATGCATTGCAGTCGGCCAGGTCGCGCGGCTTCGACGTGCTGATCGCCGACACCGCGGGCCGGCTGCACACCCAGACCGGCCTGATGAACGAACTGGGCAAGATCCGCCGCGTGCTGGGCAAGATCGACGACACCGCGCCGCACGAGGTGCTGATGGTCATCGACGGCACCACCGGGCAGAACGCGCTCTCGCAGCTGCGCCAGTTCCACGCCGCCGTCGGCGTCACCGGCCTGGTGGTCACCAAGCTCGACGGTACGGCGAAGGGCGGCGTGGTGTTCGCGCTGGCGCGCGAGTTCGGCATCCCCATCCGCTATGCCGGCATAGGTGAACGCGTGGAAGACCTGCGCGTGTTCGATGCCGAAGCGTTCGTCGATGCATTGCTGCCGGAAGCGCTGGGTGGCGGCTGACTGCAGGTCCACCGCGGTCGTGGGAGCGACGTCAGTCGCGATCGACCACCGCGATGGCGTCATCGCGACTGACGTCGCTCCCACGGATCGTCCCGCGTGAGCAGCGCCATCCCCTTCGCCCAGCGCCTGCTGGCCTGGTTCGATCGCCACGGTCGCCACGACCTGCCCTGGCAGCATCCGCGCACGCCGTATCGCGTATGGCTGTCGGAAATCATGCTGCAGCAGACGCAGGTGGCAACGGTCATTCCGTACTTCCTGCGTTTCATCGAGCGCTTCCCCACCCTGCCTGATCTCGCCGCGGCCTCCACCGACGACGTGATGGCGCATTGGGCCGGGCTGGGCTACTACGCCCGAGCGCGCAACCTGCACACGGCCGCGAAAGCCTGCGTGAACGGGCACCGCGGCGAGCTGCCGCGCGACATCGAGGCCTTGCACGCGCTGCCGGGGATCGGTCGCAGCACCGCCGGCGCGATCCTGTCGCAGGCCTGGAACGACCGGTTCGCCATCCTCGACGGCAACGTCAAGCGCGTGCTGGCCCGCTTTCATGGCATTGCGGGATGGCCCGGGTTACCGGCGGTGGAAAAACAGCTGTGGGCACTGGCGGAACAGCACCTGCGCGACGTACCCGACGGCCGCCAGGCCGACTACACCCAGGCGCAGATGGATTTCGGCGCCACCCTGTGCACGCGCGCCAGGCCGGCCTGCGCCGTGTGTCCACTGCAGGACGACTGCGTGGCGCGCCGTGAAGGCCTGGTCGACGCGCTGCCCACGTCGAAGCCGTCGAAGCAGCTGCCCGAGCGCGAGGCCACCGCGCTGTGGCTGGAGAATCCCGCCGGCGACATCCTGCTGCAACGGCGCCCGGAAACCGGCATCTGGGCCTCGTTGTGGACGCTGCCGCAGGCCGATACCGATGCGGACATGCGCGACTGGTTCGCGCGGGAGGCGAAGGGCGACTACGACGCGGCCGAGACGCTGCCGGTGGTGGTGCACACCTTCAGCCACTACCGCCTGTACCTGCAGCCGCTGCGGCTGCGCAAGGTCGCCCTGCGCGAGCGGGTGCGCGACAATGACGGCCCCGTATCCAGTACGGGGCAAGCTCTGCGCTGGGTCGCGCGCGGCGAACTCGCCACGCTGGGCCTGCCGGCGCCCATCCGCAAACTGCTAGGAAATTGACCGATGGCCCGCACCGTCTTCTGCCAATACGAACAACGCGAAACGGAAGGGCTGGATTTCGTGCCTTACCCCGGCGAACTGGGCAAGCGCATCTTCGCCAACGTCGGCAAGCCCGCCTGGGCGGCATGGCTGGCGCACCAGACCATGTTGATCAACGAGAACCGGCTGTCGCCGCGCGATCCCAAGCACCGCGCCTTCCTGGAGACGGAACTGGAGAAGTTCCTGTTCGGCGGCGGCGCGGAGAAGCCGGCGGGCTACGTGCCCACGCCGTAGGGCGCATGGCGGCGCTTCAGGACTTTGTTTCGCGCTCCACGGCCGACGCCTCGCGCAGTTCCTTCTCGCTCGCCCGCAAGGCCTTCACGTCGAGGGGGCGGATGGTCTGGATGCGGCAGGGGATCTTGATGCTGGAAGTGCCGGCGCCCAGCGGCAGCACGTCGTCGAAGCGCGCCGACACGCGGTTGCCGAACTGGGTGATGCTGATGGCCATGGCGTACTCCAGGTCCGGGCAGCGGCCACTCAGTTCCAGCAGATAGGCTTCGCTGGGCTTGGTCCAGACGGCCAGGGCGGCGTCGCCCAGGGGGCTCCAGCCGTTGAGGGTGCCGAAGTAGCGGAAATCCTTGACGGGTTCGCCGGCGTGATCGCGGTAGAGGGCCAGCTTTTCGGTGGTGCTCAGCTTGGGGCCGGTGGCGCAGCCCGCCAGCAGGGTGGCGGCCAGCAGGGCCAGGGGGATCAGGCGCTTCATGGGGCGGACTCCTGTCTTTCCGGTGGGGCTTTCGACAACGCAGATGATGCGCCGGTGGTGGACAGGTGGCGCGCGGCGGCCGGTGCCACGTTCAGCCCGGGTGCGGCTTGCCATCCCCCGCGCCGATCCGTATCATCTGCGGCCTTCGCACCGGCTCGGCCGTCCTGCGACAGATCCTGGCCTGGTAGCTCAGTTGGTAGAGCAGCGGATTGAAAATCCGCGTGTCGGTGGTTCGAATCCGCCCCGGGCCACCATATCGAATCCGGAAGGCCTGCAGCGATGCAGGCCTTTTGCGTATCCGTCGCCACCCTCGCCTCTTGCGGCGCAGCGCTACCCTCTCCGCCTCCCGAGCCCTCCGGTCCCCATGTCCGAGCCCATCCGCCTTGCCAAGCGCGTTGCAGAACTGACCGGTTGCTCACGCAGCGAAGCCGAGCAGTACATCGAAGGTGGCTGGGTCACGGTGGATGGCGAAACGGTCGAAGCGCCGCAGCACCCCGTCACCGACGAGCGGGTGGAGATCGATCCGGCGGCCGAACTCGGCGCCGCCGAGCCCGCCACGCTGCTGCTGCACAAGCCCGAAGGCGTCACGTGGCAAGACGCGGCTGCGCTGGCGACGCCGGCCACGCACATGGCAGGCGACGACAGCGGCGTGCGTCCCTTGAAACGCCACCTGCACCGCCTCACCGCGCTGGTGCCGCTGGATACCGAGGCCAGCGGCCTGATGGTGCTCAGCCAGGACGGGCGCGTGTGGCGCCGCCTGAGCGAGGACTATGCGCAGATCGAGCAGGAGTTCCTGGTGGAAGTCCGCGGTGAACGCGGGCCGTACACGCTCAGCCGCATCGGCCACGCGGTCACCTATCAGGGCCGCGGCCTGGCGCCGTGCAAGGTCAGTTGGCAGAACGAGGTGCGGTTGCGGTTCGCCATCAAGGACGTGCAACCCGGCGAGCTGCGCCACCGCTGCCGCGAAGGCGGGCTGGAGGTGGTGTCGATCCGCCGCCTCCGGATCGGCCGCGTCGCCTTGGCGAAGGTGCCGGTGGGCCAGTGGCGCTACCTTCCCCCGGGCACGCGCTTCTAGGAGCGCCCCGGCCCCCGCGGCGACCGATGTTCTGAATCGCCGCGGGTTCGGTAGACATCTCCCCGTCACTCCTCGCGGCCATCGGAGGCAGACATGCAGGGGAAACGACATGCCGTTGACTCCCGCGGCATGCAGCCTGCCTTGACCCGACCGTGACTTACGACCCACGACACTGGGAGCCTCACCAGCAAGACTCGGCCCCATGTACCCGGATACTCCCCCGACATCCGTGTCCTACCGCTACGGCCTGGCCACCTTCATCAAGGTGCAGGAAGGCGCGCGGGACGCATTCATCGACGTGCTGGGCGAAGTGGCCACCGTCGCCTGCCAGACGCCCGGATGCCTGGATTACATCATCAGCCTGGTACCCGGCGAACCGCATGGCGTCTTCGTCACCGAGTTCTGGCGCAGCATCGACGACCAGCGCGGCGCGCTGCACCGGCCCGAGATCGTCGCCCTGATCGAGCGCTGTTCGCCCCTGATCGACCGTGTCGAACAGAGGGCCCTGGAGCCCGTGGCCTGACGCCACCGGCGCTGCGCACTTACGGCTTCGGCGCGTCCGGCTTCGGAATATCCGCCTTCGGCGCACGACCCGAACCGATCATCGCCACCGCCCGCAGTTCCACCACCGCGCCCGGCGACAGCAAGGCCGACGTGCCCACGGCGCTCCATGCCGGATAGTGCGAGGGGAAGAACTCGTGGTGGATCGGCGCGAAACGCGCGAACTCGTCCTGGAACCCGGCCGCATCGGTCGGCCCCGTGTGGAACGTGGTCAGCTCCACCACGTCCGCATACGTCGCACCCGCCTGCGCCAGGTCCTTGCCCAGCGCCACGAACATGCGCCGCACCTTCTCTTCGTAGGTGCCGGGCCCGGCGGCGGGAATGCCCGACACGATGACCATCTGGCCCACCTTTACCACCGGCGTGTAGTGCCAGTCGTGATAGGCGGCCTCGTGCCCGGGACGGGCGAAATGCTCGCGCGTGGGGGCTTCCTGCGCGAAGGCAGGCAGGGTGCAAAGCGACAGCAGCAGGCAGCTCGGGCGCAGCGGCATGGCATTACTCCGGATGGGACGCGCGAGTCTTGCCTTGGCACCGGCCATCGCCATGTCCCATCCGTCACGCCTTCCCCACGTCGTTCACCTGCGGCTGAATACCGCGCCGGATACGGCCGTCATCGCGGATCGCTTGACGCAGCCTGCACGCGCGGTGCCGCAAGGTCTGCGCAGCCGCTTTCCGGAGCCCGCCATGGACATCGTGATGAAGAACGCCCCCCACGCACTCCCCGAACGCTTCGTCTGGCACCGCACCCCCGAAGGCTGCGAACTGCGTCTGGACGATGTCGCCATCGCCGAGGTCAAGCCCCTCAACGCGGGGCTGGTGCTGCGGATCCTGGTGGAAGCCGGCGACATCGCGCCGTTCGAGATGGCCGTGCGTTGCGAAGAGCGCGCGATCGGCTGGGCCACGCAGTGGGCCCGCCAGCGCGCCGGAATGCTCTGCCGGCACGTGGACCGACAGCGCACCGCCGCCTCGGCAGCGCAGGCGCGCGAGGCGGACGCCCCGTCACTGGCCCTGGCGGTCTGATCGTTCGACCGTCGGTGGCGGCGCCGCACCGCCCCCGCGCAGGCCGTGCAGAAACGCCACGCTGCGCTCCATCGCCTGCCTTCCGGCCTCGCTGTCCAGGTTGAACTGGTATTCGTGCGGCAGCGGCGGCGCGTGATCCTTGGGGAAGAACAACGCGTCCACGCGCACGCCCTGCTTCTGCAGCGCCGCGGCCATCGCGTGCGAGTGCGGCTCCAGCGGATCGGCATTGCCGGCGCTGATGAAAGCGGGCGGGAACGCGGGCGTGACATGGCGCGACACGGAAAAGGCGTCCAGTCGCGGATCGTCGAGAAAATCCTTTCGTCCCATGTAGGACCACAGGACGGTCCGCATGAAGCCGGCGAACGGGCTGTCCCATTGCACCAGGCTGGCATCGTAAGGTCCGCAGAACAGCAGCGTACCGGCGAGCTGCCGCGGCGCCAGCGCAGGCGTGATGCCGATGCGGCGCGCATGATCCGGCGAGGTGATGGCGTTGGCCAGCTCGGCCGCGATCTGGGCGCCGGCCGAATCGCCTGCCAGCACGATGCGGTCGGCATCGATGTTCAATGCGTCGGCGTGCGCCTGCAGGTAGGACAGCGCCGCGTTGACCTGGCGCGTGGGCGTGGGCCAGGTGGCGCCGGGGGCGATGCTGTAGTCCACGTTGGCCACCACGAACCCGCGCGCGGCGAGGATCTTCAGGTAGTGGGCCACGTCCTGCCGCCGGCCGGATACGAAACCCCCGCCGTGCACCCACACCACGGTGGTCAATCGTTCGTGGCCGCCCTGCACGTTCGGCGGGTAATACACGTCCAGCAGCGCGTCGGGATCGGTCGCGTCGTAACGCACTGCAGCGCGTTCCGTCACCCCCGCGGGCAGGTGCTTGCGCAGCGCTTCGCTGGCCTCCGCCGCGCCCCGGTCGAACACCCAGCGGATCAACAGCACCGAGGGCCAGGGACTCAGCTGGAACGCCGCCCATGTGCCGACACCCAACACGCCCAGCGCCAGTGCCACGCGCAGTGCCCAGCGGCGCACCGTTCCCCCGCGTCCTTCTCCCGCCGTCATGTCCCCCCCCCCCCCGCCGACCATTCGCTGGCGCCGATGGTGCGCCATTGCGCGCCGGATACAAGGGCCAAACACAAAAAAGCCACCGGGCTGGCGCGTCGCCCGGTGGCTTGGGGTCGCACGCCGGCCTCTCGCCGGCGCGCACCGCACTCAGTGGCCGCTGCCGGCCGCGAGCTTGTCCAGGTCGATGCCCTGGTTGCGCAGCGTGCGGGTGGCCGCGATGGCGTAGAACGCCAGATACGCGAAGCACGCCACGCCGACGATGAAACTGAAATGCACGCCGACCTTGTCGGCCAGCAGGCCCTGCGCAAGGCTGACCAGGCCGCCGCCCATGATCATCATGATCAGCAGACTGCTGCCCTGGTTGGTCTTGTCCCCCAGGCCGGTGATGGCCAGGGCGAAGATGCACGGCCACATGGTGCTGCAGAACAGGCCCACGCTGATGAAAGCCACCACGCTGGTCCAGCCGGTGGTGAACATGCCGATCAGCAGCGCCGCGATGCCGCAGGCGGCGAAGTACAGCAGCATGCGCGCCGGATTGCCCTTGCTCGCCAGCGTGGCCAGGATCATCAGCACGATGACGGCGGCGTAGCCGAAGAACTGCGAGACTTCGTGCTTCATGATGGCGTTGACGGCCAGGAACACGCCGAACGCCACGTAGGGCAGCAGCAGCGTCAGCCAGCGCTTGGCACCGGCGCCCACGTTGAACGCGCCCGCCGCGCCACCCCAGCGGCCGATCATCAGGCTGGCCCAGTACAGCGACACGAACGGCGCGATCTGCGACGTCTCCAGGCCCAGGCCTTCCGGCGACTCCAGGTACGCCGGCAGGTTGCTGATGGTGGACACTTCCACGCCGACGTAGACGAAGATGGCAATCATGCCCAGCACCAGCTGCGGATAGCCCAGCGCCGACTTCCTGTGGATCAGCTTGCTGCTGTCCTGCGCTTCGGATTCGGACAGCTTCTCCAGGTCGATGTGGTTGGGCACCGAGGAGAACTTCAGGAAGATCGCCACCAGGATGAAGGCCACGCCCAGCACCAGGTAAGGCGTCTTGACGCTCTCGATGCTGGCTTCGGTGCCGCCCGACAGCACGCTGCCGAAGATCGCCACGCTGACCAGCAGCGGGCCGATGGTGGTGCCGAAGTTGTTGATGCCACCGGCCAGCGTCAGCCGCTGCGCGCCGGTCTTGGGGTCACCGATGACGATGGCCAGCGGATTGGCCGCGATCTGCTGCAGCGAGAAGCCCAGGCCCACGATGAACAGGCCGGACAGCATCAGGTTGAAGGAACCGGTGTTGGCTGCGGGATAGAACAGCAACGTGCCCAGCGCGGAGATCACCAGGCCCAGGCAGATGCCGTTCTTGTAGCCGATGCGGTTGAGCAGATCCAGGCCCATGACCTTGGATATCGCCACGTAGATCAGCGAGCCTACGGTGTAGGCCACGTAGAACGCGACGGCCACGTACTGGCTCTGTGCCTGCGTCAGGTTGAAGGCTTTCTTGAACACCGGGATCAGGATGTCGTTGCTGGCCGCAACGAAGCCCCAGAAGAAGAACACGGTGATCAGCACGCCGAACTGCGACCATCGGGTGGTTTGGGTGGTCATGTATTGGTATGCCTACTGGTAAGGTATCCGGACGGAACGGCCAGCCTACGTAGCCGCCGCGCGATTGCAACTTGCACTGCGGCAGCGCCCCGCGACGACATCGCGGGACGCTGCGCGAATGGCCTTACTGCGCGCACTTCACCACGTCGGCGCCATCGGCCGCGCCGGCCACCACCTGGATGTCGGTGAAGGCCGCGGCGAACGGCGCATCGGCGGTGATGCTGAAAGGCGTATCCACGCCGGTCAGGTCCGCGCCCAGCTTGCCGAAACAGGCCAGCGGCACCTTGACGGTCTGCTTCCTGCCGACGGCGTCGCCGGAGAAGGTCGCGGTCAGGTCCAGGCTCGCGCCGCACGCTGCGCCGCACCCCAGGGTGAACTGCACCGGCTTGGCCGGCGCCTGTTTGACCACCACGTCGAACTGCACCACGCCACGCGCCGTCGCCATCGCGGCCAGGTTGTTCTTAGACGGGTTGCGGGCGAAGAAGCGCGCGGGCGCCAGCCAGGTCACTTCCTTGGCATCCTGCTGCGTGTTGACCTGCACGGTGGCCACCTGCAACGCGGGCTTGGCCTGCGGCCAGCGCTGGGTGGCGTTCATGTCGTTGCCCACGGCCTGGGTCGCGCCGCCGGCTTCCATATGCAGGGTGAAGGGCGCGATGTCGGACTGCTTGAAGATGCCCAGCGCGGTGGCCTCACCGCAGCTCGCTGTCGCGTCTTCGGGCAGCGTGCCGACCTGCTTGGTGTCGCCGTAACGCAGGCCGCTGTCCAGCGCGAACTGCGGCGTGCTGTCGGCGTTCGGACAGGCCACCGCGGGCCACGGGAACGTCAGCTTGCCGCGGAAGTCGTGCGCCGGCTTGCCGTCCGCACCCGCCACGAGCACGTCGGTGATGCCCTTGCCTTCCGTGCCCGGCAGCCACGCCGCGACGAAGCTGCTGGACAGGTTGAGCAGATCGTTCGCGTACAGCGCGCGGCCGGACAGGAACACCGTCACCACCGGCTTGCCCGTGGCCGCCGCAGCCTTCAGCACGGCCAGGTCTTCGGGGTGACGACGGCTGTGGGCCATCGTGTCGGACGGCACGATGTCGCCGTTGGTCTCGGCATACGGCGTTTCGCCGATGGCCGCGACGACGACGTCGTAACTGGCCGGGTCCACGCCCTCCGCGCTGTCGCGCAGGATGACATTGGCCTCGCCCAGCTGCTCGCGCAGCCCGGCGGCGATGCTGTCGGCGTTGGGGAAGTCGGCATTGGTGTTGTCGGTGCCCTGCCAGGTCAGCGACCAGCCACCGGTCTGGTGGGAGATGCTGTCCGCGCTCTTGCCGACCAGCAACACACGCTGGCCCTTCTTCAGCGGCAGGGTGGCGCCATCGTTCTTCAACAGTACCAGCGACTCACGCACGGCACGGCGGGCCAGGTCGCGATGCACCAGCGACTCGGGCTTGCCGGCGAACTGGCTGGCGGACGGCTTGTGCTCCCACAGGCGTGCGCGCAGCTTCACGCGCAGGATGCGGGTGACGGCGTCGTCGATGCGGGCCTGCGGGATTTCGCCGGACTTCACCTGGGCGATGGTGTTGGCGATGAAGGACTTCCATGCATCCGGCACCATCACCATGTCGATGCCGGCGTTGATCGCCTGCGGGCAGCTGTCGTCCTTGCAACCGGTCACCTGGCCGATGCCGTTCCAGTCGGACACCACGAAGCCGTCGAAGCCCATCTTCTCCTTCAGGGCCACGGTCAGGAGGTCGCGGGAGCCGTGCATCTTGCCGTAGTCCTTGCCGGCGGCGATGTCGTTCCAGCTGTTGAACGAGGCCATCACCGTCTGCACGCCGGCCTCGATGGCACCGTAGTACCCCTGCCCGTGCACGTTGATCATCTGCGCCTGCGTGACCAGCGCATTGCCCTGGTCCTTGCCGCCGTCGGTGGCGCCGTCGCCGATGAAATGCTTGGCGGTGGCGACCACGTTGCCGTCCTTGTCCAGCAGCCCCTGCATGCCCTTGACGTAGGCGGCCGCGTATTCGCGGATCAGCGCGGGCTGGGAGGAATAGCTCTCGTAGGTGCGTCCCCAGCGCGCGTTCTGCGCGACCGCGACGGTCGGCGCGAACGTCCAGGTCACGCCGGTGGCGCGCGTGGACTGGCCGGTGGCTTCGGCGATGCGCTCGATCAGTTCGACGTCATGCGCGGCGCCCAGGCCGATGTTGTGCGGGAAAATGGTGGCGCCGTAGACGTTGCTGTGTCCGTGCACGGCGTCGGTGCCCCAGATCACCGGCACCGGGATCTTCGCATCCGTGCCCATCGAGGCGTCGTAGTAGGCATCGGCCAGCGCGACCCAATCCTGCACGCTGGCGTGCTTGTTCTTTGCCGGCCAGGAACCGCCACCGTTCAGCACCGAGCCGATGTAGTACTGGCGCACTTCCTCCGGCGTGATCGACTTGATCTCCGGCTGCACCATCTGACCGACTTTCTGCTCCAGCGTCATGCTGGACAGGATTTCGGCCAAGCGGGCCTCGATGGCCGGGTCCTTCGCGAACCGGCTTTCCAGTGCCGGCCAGTCCTTCAGTTCGGCGGAGGCATCCGCGGCGGCGACAGGCGGGGTTTCGGCATCCTTCTGGCCGGTACACGACAGGCAGGCCAGCAGGCTGGCCCCCAGCAGGGTCATTCGGATCGACTTCACTCGCATCTCCCTCGGTGTTGGCGGCGCGCACGCGGTCCGCGGCAGGACCTGCGCGGCGCCGGAATGGCCGACGGGATGCGGGGGCATGCCCCGCATCCCGTCAGGTACTGCGGCACTCACACGTTGTGTGCGATCACAGCTTGTAGCGGAAGCCCAGCAGGTACTGGCGGCCGTATTCCTTGTATTCCGACGGCAGGAAGATCGTCTGGTCGATACCGCCCGCCGTGGTTTCCGTGCGATAGGGCTCGTTGGTCACATTGTTAACCTGCAGCAGCACGGACAGGCCCGAAAGCTTGCTCGTCTCGGGGAAGTCGTAGCCCACCTGGAGGTCCATGGTGCTTTCGGCCATGGTGTTCTGGTAGATCCTGTCCCCGAACAGCGAGGCGTACTCGCCACGGTACTCATCGCGATAACGCTGGCTGATCCGCGCCGAGAAACCATGCTTTTCGTAGTACACGGTGGCATTGGCGACGACCTTCGACAGGCCTGGCAGGGTATCGGTGCTGGAACCGCCCGGACCATCGGGATCAATGGACGACTCGGTGTAGGACGCATTGAGCAGCAAGCCGAAGCCGTCCAGCGAAGGATGGATCATGTCGCCGCCAATCGCCCCACTGAGTTCCGCGCCGCGCATGTAGCCGCCGCTGCCATTGACGGGCGTGCTGAAATTGCCCCAGTTGGAGATCGGGGTGATTCCCAGATCGTCGTACCCGGTGAAATCCCAGCGCACGTTCTGCGTGTAGATGTAGGTTTCGAGGCTCTTGTAGAACACGGCCAGGGCCGCGTAGGTGGTGGGGCCGAAGTACTTCTCTAGGGAGATGTCATACGCCGTTGCGCGATAAGGCTCCAGCTTCGGGTTGCCACCACTTCCGCTCCATTCGCGCGTGGTGACATCGACACCGGCCGTGGTGTACGCGCCCATCTGCTCGATGGGGCCGCGCATCAGCGTTTTCGCCGCAGCGAAGCGCAGCAGCAGACCATCACCGAAGTCGGCCGACAGATTCATGCTGGGCAGGATGTCGCCGTAGGAGGCTCCGATGGTCTGTCCGCCCGCGATCACCCAGTCATTCGACGCATCGCGCGCCACGGTCGGACCGGTGGAACTCTGCTCGGAGCGGACGTACTGCACGCCGACATTGCCGCGCAGACGGATCGTGTCGGTCATGTCCAGGTCGATGTTCGCCTTGGCATAGAAGGTCTTGATGTCCTCCTCGATGCCGTAGTTCTTCATCAGGTCATTTTCGCTGGCTTCGTAGCGCAGATCGTAGAAACGGCCGAGCAGGTCCCTGGCATTGAAGTTGATCACGTCGCCCAGACCGATGAAATCCATCGATGCGTGACCATGCGGCACGGCGTCCATCCGGATCGGCGTGCGGCCGTTCTTCAGGTCGACGTAGTAGGCCACGTAATCGCGGTCCTTGTTCCGGCGCGTGACGTTGACGCCCACGTCGTAACTGCGCAGGAAGTCCGACGACTCGACGAGACGGTTAAGCTCGATCCGCCCCGACTTCAACGTATCCTCGGTCGACGCCACGTCCGTTCTGCCGTCACGTCCCCAGCCCATCGCATCCATGCCCAGGTAGATCTGGGTGGGATCGTCCAGTCCCGGGATGTTGAAGCTGTTGAAACCCTTGCCGGTCTGCAGGTTGAAGTCGATGGTCCGCGGCGTACCGAACGCGGATTGCAGTTCCAGCGTCGAGCGCGTGCTCTCCGCGCGGGAGTAGCTCAGATCGGTCTTCAGCGTGTAGATGTCGCCCCACTTGATGGTGTTCGCCCAACCCGCCGAGAACAACTTGTCTTCGCGCGTGTTGACTTCATTGAGCATGTTCAACGCGCCGACATTGTTGAGCGTTCCGCTGGTGACCACCGGAACTCCGCCCACCGTCGTCGTGCCGACGTTGGTGTAGGTCACCGGATTGCCACCCGCGTCCCTCCACCACGGGTCGTTGTTCCACATGATGCTGTTTTCCACTTCGTCCTGATCGAACGTGGAGTGGTAGACATCGAGGATGCTGTGGAACGTGTCGCTGGGCTTGAACTCGAACACCGCCATGACGCCGTCACGGGTGATGTCGCGCGACTTCAGCGAAGCTTCGCCCGCCTGCCGCGCCACCGCGTCGGCGGGCTTGCCCGCCTGGGGAGCGCCCCAGGTGTCGGGATTGCCCCACCACCATGCTTTTTCCTGCTGCTCCTGGAAGGGCGAATCCATGCGGGCCACGCCGATGGCGAAGCCGATGGTGTCGTTGGCGAACTGGTCAACGTACGACGCACTGGCGCGGTAACCCTTGTCGCTGCTGCCGTCGATCAGCTTGCCCAGCGAGTTGTACTCGCCCTGTCCACTGAAAGTGATCCGGCGGCCGTCGAAATCCAGCGGGCGGATCGACTGCATGTCGACGGTACCCGAGAGTCCCTGCCCCACCAGCGAAGCATCCGGCGTCTTGTAGACGGTGACGCCGTTGATCAGTTCGGCCGGGTACTGGTCCAGCTCCACGCCGCGACTGCCGCCGGTGCTGACCTGCTCGCGGCCATTGAGCAGCGTGCCGCCGAACTGCTCGGACATGCCGCGGATGTGGATAACCTGGGCGCGTCCATCCACGCGCTGCATGGTCAGGCCGGGAAGGCGAGAAATGGAGTCGGCGATGCTGATGTCAGGCAGCTTGCCGATGTCTTCGGCAGATACCACTTCCACGATCGACGTGGATTCGTTCTTGGTTTCGACCGCGGTCGCGATGGCGGCGCGGATGCCGGTGACGCGGACGGTGTCCAGCGTCTCGACGCTCTGCTCGGCGGGCGCGGCCTCCGCCTGCTGAGCCTGCGCGGCCAGCGGGAATGCGAGCGCCAGGCAGCACGCCATGGCCAGTTGTTGCTTGCGCAGGGCATGACGATGCGCGCTCGGGCTCATGCCCGCAGCGGGGTTTGTGTGGTGCATATGGTCCCTCTCCGACCGTGGTTGACAGCGCTGTCATATCGAAGCTCCAATGCACTGTCAACAAATTCGTAACATCCCAGTACCGTCGGAGCGCACAGGATTGAATTTGCTTGATGCGCGCCATCTCACAGAGAAATCGTCGCTGCACTGCAGCAAACGCTTTGCGCGGATTCCGGGAGGGATTCGCGGCGCAGCCACGACATCCTCAGAACCAAGGACTCCCGCATGACCCGACCTTTTTCCGGCCGCTTTCATCCCCTGCTCGCCAGCCTCGTCCTGATGGCATGGGCAGGTGCGCCGCGGGCCGCCGAGCAGCCCGCTCCGGCCGACGTGTCGGTATGGATCACCACCGCCGACCACACCCGCGCACTGGCGCCTTCGGCCCCGGCGCGTTTCGCCGGACAAGCGTCCGCGCGGCCGCAGATCGTGGTCGACGACACGCAGCGCTTCCAGGAGATCGTCGGCTTCGGCGCTTCGCTGACCGATTCGTCCGCCTGGCTGATCCAGCACACGCTGGACGCGCGCCAGCGCGATGCCCTGCTGAAAGAGCTGTTCGGCCGCGAGGGAAACGGCCTGGGCTTGAGTTTTTCGCGTCTGACCATCGGCGCGTCCGACTTCTCGCGCCACCACTACAGCCTCAACGACACGCCGGACGGCACGCCGGATCCCGACCTGAAGCACTTCAGCATCGACCAGAACCGCGGCGACGTCATTCCTGTCGCGCGCGCCATGCTGGCCATCAACCCGCAATTGAAGATCATGGCCTCGCCGTGGAGCGCGCCGGGCTGGATGAAGGACAGCAACAGCCTGATCCAGGGGCGCCTGCTGCCGCAGTACTACGATGCCTTCTCCCGCTACCTGCTGAGGTACGTGGATGCCTACGCCGCCGAAGGCATCCCCATCTTCGCGCTGACCGTGCAGAACGAGCCGGACTACGAGCCGAAGGACTATCCCGGCATGCGCCTGAACGCACCTGCGCGCGCTCGGCTGATCGGCGATCACCTGGGCCCGATGATCGCCCGGCGCGGCAGCGGCCCCCTGATCTTCGACTGGGACCACAACTGGGACAAACCGGAAGAACCGATGGGCGTGCTGTCCGACCCGGTCGCCGGCAATTACGTGGATGCCGTGGCCTGGCACTGCTACGGCGGCGACGTGGCGGCGCAGTCGCCCGTGCACGACGCCTTTCCCGACAAGGACGCCTACATGACCGAGTGCTCCGGCGGCGACTGGGAACCGGTGCGCAGTGGCGGACTGCCCCTGCAGATGAAGAACATCATCATCCGCAGCATGCGCCACTGGGCGCGCGGTGCCCTGTTCTGGAATCTGGCGCTGGACGAGAACAACGGCCCCTATGCCGGCGGATGCCACACCTGCCGCGGCGTGGTGACCATCGACTCGCGTACGGGGGAGATCACCCGCACGGACGAGTACTACGCACTGGCGCACGCCAGCCGCTTCGTGCGTCCCGGCGCCCACCGGATCGCCTCGAGCGGGCCGACCGACGATCTGGATAACGTCGCTTTCCGCAACGCCGATGACGGTTCACTGGTCCTGCTGGTGAGCAACTCCGCCATCCAGCCCCGCCGCTTCAGCGTGGTGCATGGCGAGCGCCGGTTCGCCTACACGTTGCCGGCACGCAGCGTGGCGACCTTCGTATGGCGGTCTGACGCAACGCAACACGACTGATTCGCCCGGCTGCGTCCCGAAGTGTCATCCGGGGCGCCATACGCCGTAGTATCCTGCCGCTTTCCCCATGGAGCAGCGGCATGATGCGGCGTATTTCCCTGCTGGTACTGATGGCGGCCTCGGTCCTGCTGGCCGGCTGCGGCAGCGGCATGGTCCGGCGCGTCTCGGATCCCGCCGTGAGCGTGCAGCAACTCACGGTGAAGGCGGACGGCCAGTGGGTGGTCGAACTGCGCCTGCAGAACTACAGCAGCATCCCGATGCGCTTCGACACCGTGAAGGTGGAGGTCCGGGTGGGCGACCAGGCCGCCGGGACGCTCCAGGCGACACCCGGCCTGTCGGTCGGGCCGGAATCGGCCGACGTCGTGACGGTGCCGTTCGCGCCGGCCAGTGCGGCGCGCATCGTGGTCGCCGACGCGCTGGCCGGACGGCGTGGCCTGCCGTACACCCTGACGGGCAGCGCCGACGCAACGCCCGAGGACGCCAAGGTCCGCAGCTTCGATATCGACACCCGCAACACCCTCACTCCCGTTCCCGGCCTGGACGGCGTGCTGCGCTGAACAGCACCCCTCTGCCCGACTTCCCGAGACCCTGCATGAGCGCGTCCTACAAAGCCCCCCTCTCCGACCTCCGCTTCGCCCTGTACGACGTGCTGGGCGTCGAGCCGCTGTTCCAGCGCCTGGGCTATCCCGATGCCACCCGCGACATCCTCGATGCGGTCCTGGACGAAGCCGCCCGCTTCTCCGAAACCGTGCTCGCCCCGCTCAACAGCGTGGGCGACGAGATCGGCAGCACGCTGGACAAGGCCACCGGCGAAGTGACGACGCCGCCAGGGTTTAAGACGGCGTACGCCCAGTTCGTGGAAGGCGGCTGGACGGGCCTGACGGCCTCGCCCGACTTCGGTGGCCAGGGCCTGCCGCACACCATGGGGGTGCCGCTCAACGAGATGGTCAACGCCAGCAACCTGGCGTGGGGCAACTTCCCGCTGCTGTCGCACGGCGCGGTGGAGGCGCTCAAGCACCACGGCGAGGCGTGGCAGCAGGAGGTCTTCCTGAAGCCGCTGGTCGAGGGCCGCTGGACCGGCACCATGTGTCTGACCGAACCCCATTGCGGTACCGATCTGGGCCTGCTGAAGACCAAGGCAGAACCCAATGCGGACGGCAGCTACGCCATCACCGGCACCAAGATCTTCATCACCGCCGGCGAGCACGACCTGACCGACAACATCGTGCACCTGGTCCTGGCCAAGCTGCCGGATGCGCCACCCGGCGCGAAGGGCATCTCGCTGTTCGTCACGCCGAAGTTCAAGGTGGCGCGCGACGGCACCGTGGGTGAGCGCAATGCGCTGGCCTGCGGCTCGATCGAGCACAAGATGGGCATCAAGGCGTCGGTCACCTGCGTGATGAATTTCGACGGCGCGCAGGGCTATCTGGTCGGCCAGCCGCACAAGGGGCTGCAGGCGATGTTCACCATGATGAACACCGCGCGCCTCGGCGTGGGCTTGCAGGGGATCGGCCTGAGCGAGCGCGCTTACCAGAATGCGCTGCGCTATGCGCGCGAGCGCCTGCAGACGCGTTCGCTGAGCGGTCCGAAGTTCTCCGACAAGCCGGCCGACCCGATCATCGTGCATCCCGACGTGCGCCGCATGCTGCTGACGATGAAGTCGCTGATCGAAGGCAGCCGCCTGCTCGCCCTGCATGCCGGCAGCCTGATCGACGTGGCCAACCATGCCGAAGATCCGGCCGAGCGCGAGCGCGCCGACACGCTGGTCAGCTTCCTCACCCCGATCTCGAAGGCCTGCCAGACCGAATGGGGCATCGAGAACACCTATCACGCGCTGCAGTGCTTCGGCGGCCACGGCTACATCCATGAGCACGGCATGGAACAGCTGGCACGCGACGCGCGCATCACCACCCTGTACGAAGGCACCACCGGCATCCAGGCGCTGGACCTGATGGGCCGCAAGACGGCGGCCACGCAGGCGGCAGGCCTGAAGCTGTTCCTCGCCGAGGTGCATGCGTTCGCCCAGCAGCACAAGGACGACGCCACGCTGCGCGAATTCATCGATCCGCTGCAGCAGAAGGCCGCCGAGTGGGCCGCGCTGACGAAGAAGGTGCTGGAACGTGCCGCGACGAATCCGGAGGAGATCGGCGCCGCGAGCACCGACTACCTGTTCTATTCCGGCTACGTGGTGCTGGCCTACTGGTGGGCGCGCAGCGTGGCCGCGGCGCAGGCGTCGGCGCATGGGGACGCGTTCAAGCAGGCCAAGCGCGAGACCGCGCGGTTCTACTTCGCACGCATCCTGCCGCGTACCCTGGCGCACGCGGCCGCCATCGAATCCGGCGCAGACACCCTGATGGCGATGGACGACGCGCACTTCGGGGATTGACCCGGCCGGCCGGAAGCGCGCGGCCTGCGCGCTTCCGGCGAAATCCCTCGCGCGCTATACACATTTCGTCAACATTTGGGTATAACCTGCTTCTCCATGGAAGCAGACAGTGCTCAGCTTCACCTGGTCCAGACCGGTTCTCCGCAAACACCGGTCCCGGCCCCGTCGTCTCCCCGCCCGCACCCCGCCGCCCTGCGCCTGCTGTCGCTGGATGCCCATGGCCGCGTGCTCGACTGGATCAACTGGCAGGACGCGACCTGCCTGTATGCGCGCGGTGCCGTGGCGTGGACACTCGGCGACCCCTGCCTGCACGTGCATGGAGGCGTCAGCCGGCTGACCGGCGAGCAGAGCCTGATCGAGCTGCATCCCATCGTGGCGTCCCGCGGTCATGCCCGTGCGCATGCGCTGTCGCCGACGCCCACGCTGACCAATACGGCCCTGTTCGCCCGCGACGCGCACCTGTGCCTGTACTGCGGCCACGAATTCTCCCGTCCTCACCTCACCCGCGACCACGTCCTGCCGCTGTCCAAGGGCGGCAAGGACGTCTGGGAGAACGTGGTGACGGCCTGCTTCCACTGCAATTCACGCAAGAGCAACCGCACGCCGCAGCAGGCGCACATGCCGCTGCTGGCCGTGCCGTACCGGCCCAGCTGGATCGAGCACCTGATCCTGTCCAACCGCAACATCCTGGCGGACCAGATGGCATTCCTGAAGGCGCAGCTGCCCAAGAAGTCGAAACTTTCGGCCTGATCCGCCGCCGGCGTCGGACATCCGGCCGTACGGCCACCTGAACATCCTGTCGACGCCTACCCGGCGCATGTTGTGGGCGTTTTTCCACCCACTTCACCCCTTTGCTTGCCCCGCTTCACACAAGAGGGGGAAAATAGCGGGCCAGACCAATACCAGCCCGATGATCGACGCAGCCCGCTATCCCCGCCTGTCCCGGATCCAGATCCCGGCCGACCTGCGCCAGTTCGACGAGTCCGAACTGCCCGCCATCGCCGAGGAGCTGCGCGGCTACCTGATCGAGTCGGTGGGCCGCAGCGGTGGCCACTTCGGCGCCGGACTGGGCGTCATCGAGCTGACCGTGGCGCTGCACTACCTGTACGAGACGCCGCACGACCGACTCGTGTGGGATGTCGGCCACCAGTGCTATCCGCACAAGATCCTCACCGGCCGCCGCGACACGATCCATACGGTCAAGCAGAAGGACGGCGTGGCGCCGTTCCCCAAGCGCGAGGAAAGCGAGTACGACACCTTCGGCGTGGGGCATTCCTCCACCTCGATCTCCGCCGCGCTGGGCATGGCCATCGCGCTGGCGCAGCAGGGCGACGACCGCAAGGTGGTGGCGGTGATCGGCGACGGCGCGATGACGGCCGGCATGGCGTTCGAAGCGCTCAACCATGCCGGCGGCATGGAACCCGAACCGAACCTGCTGGTGATCCTCAACGACAACCAGATGTCGATCTCCGAGAACGTCGGCGGTCTGACCAAGATGCTGGGCCGGCTGAGCAGCAGCCGCACGCTCAACGCGCTGCGCGAAGGCGGCAAGAAGCTGCTCGGCGACAAGAAGAAGCCGCCGGCCCGCTTCATGCGCCGCTGGGAAGAGCACTGGAAGGGCATGTTCGTGCCGTCCACGTTGTTCGAACAGATGGGCTTCCACTACACAGGACCGATCGACGGCCACGATGTCGACGCGCTCGTGGGCGCACTGAAGACGCTGAAGACCCTCAAGGGTCCGCAGCTGCTCCACATCCTGACCACCAAGGGCAAGGGCTACGAGCTGGCCGAGGGCGACCAGATCGGTTACCACGCGGTGGGCCCGTTCGATCCCGAGAAGGGCCTGGTCAGCAAGGGCGGCGCGAAGAAGCCGACCTACACCGACATCTTCAGCGACTGGCTGTGCGACATGGCCGCCACCGAACCGAAGCTGCTGGGGATCACGCCGGCGATGCGCGAAGGTTCCGGCCTGGTGCGCTTCAGCAGGGAGTATCCCGACCGCTACTTCGACGTCGCCATCGCGGAACAGCATGCGGTGACCCTGGCGGCGGGCATGGCCTGCGAAGGCAGCAAGCCGGTGGTCGCGATCTATTCGACGTTCCTGCAGCGCGGTTACGACCAGCTGGTGCACGACGTGGCCATCCAGCAGCTGGACGTGCTGTTCGCGATCGACCGCGGCGGCGTGGTCGGCCCCGACGGCGCCACGCATGCCGGCAACCTGGACCTGAGCTACCTGCGCTGCGTGCCGCACATGGTGGTGATGGCCCCGGCCGACGAAAACGAGTGCCGGCAGATGCTGAGCACCGGCTACCACTTCAACGGCCCGGCCGCCGTGCGCTATCCGCGCGGCACCGGCCCCGGCGTGGCGATCGAATCGAACCTGGATACGCTGCCGATCGGCAAGGCGGACCTGCGCGTGCGTGGCACGCGCGTGGCGCTGCTGGCCTTCGGCTCGACCGTCGCCGCCGCGGAACAGGTGGGCCGCGAGCTGGGCCTGACCGTGGTGAACATGCGTTTCGTGAAACCGCTGGACCGCGACCTGCTGCTTGACCTGGCGAGGAACCACCAGGGCTTCATCACCATCGAGGACAACGTGGTGATGGGCGGTGCTGGCTCCGGCGTGGCCGAACTGCTCAATGCCGAAGGCATCACCCTGCCCGTGCTGCATCTGGGTCTGCCGGACGAATTCCAGCACCACGCCAGCCGCGAGGACCTGCTGGCCGAAGCCGGCATCGACGCGGCCGGCATCCGCGGCAGTGTGCTCAAGCGCTGGCCGACACTGGCCGTGGTCCCGAAGACCGCGGCAGGCTGAGTCCCGCGAAGGCGCCGGATCACTCCGGCGCTTCCACCTCGTATCCCTTGGCCTGCAGCGCCGCGAGATAACCGCCGGGCTTGACCAGCTGCCATACCGGCACGGTGGCGAAGGTGATCCGGTTCTTCTGCAGCGCGCCTTCGGCGACCTCCATCCAGCGCGCCTGCATGCGCGCTTCCACGTCGGAAATGCCGCGCTTGCGCGCCGTCTCGGTGTTGAACCAGGCCAGCTCGCAGGCCTGCTGCCAGTCCTGCCGCGCCCCGGACCGCAACGCCGGCCAGTCCCCCACCGCCCAGGCATTGGCACGCGCCGCCACGTGCGGCAGATCGCCCTCGATGACATCGAGCGTCTTGCTGAAACAGGCGAGATCCTCGGGCTTGAGGGTTTCCTTGCGGAAATCCGCCAGCGCCGCACGCGGATCGTCCAGTTTGATGTTCAGCACCGTCGGCGTACGCTTCATCTTGCGCCGCTTCAACACGGCATCGATCACCGGATTGATGACGCCGCCCTCGCGCAGGCCCGAGTCCGACAAGGCTTCGGAGTAAAGCTGGAACGCCGCAATCAGCGGACGCTTCTTCTCGATGCCTCCGTCACGTCCCATGTAGCGCTGCTTCAGCACGGCCCAGCGGGCGTACAACGCGGGCGGCAGGACGTCCTGCAGCTTCTGTCCGTCCGGGTTCTTGGAGGCCCTCATCGCGGAAGGCAGCAGCGTGAGTCCACGGAAGAAGCCGATATCGGTACCGACGCTGATGCCGGGCGAGGCCAGTACCTCGTCCGCGAGTTGCAGGACCTGGTCGACCTCATCGGAGCGCCAGGTGATGTTCTTCGGCAGCGGCGACTGCGTGCCCAGCACATACAGCAGGTGATCGCCCTGGCGCACCTTCCACAGGCCGGGCCCGGGCTGCACGCCGGCGACGACCACGGCCTCCATGTCGATCACGCCGGTCCCGGCCACCGGCGGCACCGGTTCGCTCTCCGGAACATCCTGTGCATGTGCGGGGGCCCACGCGACCAGCAACGACAGCCACAACATGCCGTAGAACGACAAACGCATCGCGGCGACTCCAAGCGGAAGGATCGCGGAAGTTTGCCTTTGGGAAAGACGGACGGCGCGCAGCGTGTAGCGGCCGAGGGGGTTTCCGTTCAGGCGACCTTGCCGCCCGCATCGCGCAGCGTGCGCGCGACCTCGCTGCCGCTCTGCATCAGCTCGAAGCCCTGCCAGCTGAAGCCCGGGGACACCGAGCAATCCACCAGCGTGTACTCGCCGAGTGAACGCGCGCTTTGCCAGATGCCCGCGGGCACCACCTGGTTGGCCTGGCCTCCCCGGGCGGAGGTATCCAGTTGCACCCGGGTCAGCGTGCGCTGCTCGGGATCGAACATCGACAGCTCCAACGGACTGCCTTCGTGCCAGTCCCAGACCTCGGTGGCATCCACCCGGTGCCAGCGTGTCGTCACGTCGGCCGGCAACAGGAACTTGATGGCCGTCAGCGTCGGCCGCTCGATCCCATTCACTTCGGTGCGCTTGGCCGATTCGTATACCCGGCGGAAGTGCCCCCCCTCGGGATGCGGCGCCAACTGCAGCGTGCGGATCAGCTCTTCGGCTCTTGGATGCATGGGCGTTCCTGTATGCAGAGCGGAGGGCCCGCCGTCGCCGGGCGCGTGCGCCGGGCACAAAAAAGCCCACGCTTGAGCGCAGGCTTGATGTCGAACCGCGATTGGTCGGGACGGCCGGATTTGAACCGACGACCCTCTGCCCCCCAGGCAGATGCGCTACCAGGCTGCGCTACGCCCCGAATCTCGCGGATCGGCCCGCCTTGCGACGGGCCGCGCATTATAGCCGGAATTCGCCGGCGACTCCCAGCAGGAGCGCCGTCATGCGTCACCGCCGCAACAACTGCAGGATTTCTTCCAGTTCCATGCGCACCTGGCGCACGATCTGGTGGCTCAGCGCGGCTTCCTGCTTGGCGCCCTCGCCTTCCAGGCGCAGGCGGGCGCCGCCGATGGTATAGCCCTGTTCGTACAGCAGGCTGCGGATCTGGCGGACCATCAGCACGTCATGGCGCTGGTAGTACCGGCGGTTACCGCGGCGCTTGGCCGGCTCCAGGCTGGGGAACTCCGTTTCCCAGTAGCGCAGCACATGCGGCTTGACGTCGCACAGCTCGCTGACCTCACCGATGGTGAAGTAGCGCTTGGCCGGGATCGGCGGAAGCTCGCGGTTACTGCCCGGATCCAGCATACGTTTCCACCCGCTCCTTGAGTTTCTGGCCCGGCCGGAAGGTCACCACCGTCCGCGCCGAGATCGGGATTTCCTCGCCGGTCTTCGGATTGCGGCCCGGGCGCTGGTTCTTGCGCCGCAGGTCGAAGTTGCCGAAGCCCGACAGCTTCACCTGCCGACCCTGTTCCAGGGCTTCGCGCAGGACGTCGAAGTAGGCGTCGACGAATTCCTTCGCCTCGCGCTTGTTCAGGCCGACCTCGTCGAACAGACGTTCGGCCATCTCCGCCTTCGTCAATGCCATGGACTACTGCTTCCCCATTGCGGCCGTCGCCGGCCACGCCACTGTCTTCATGCCGATCATCCGCGCACCTTCGCGCCATGCGCGTCGGCGATGGCCGCCACGACCTGCGCCACGACCTGCGCCACGTCGGCGTCGGTGAGAGTGCGTGAGTTGTCCTGCAAAATCAAGCCCATAGCGAGACTCTTTTGACCGGATTCGACCCCTTGCCCGACGTACCGGTCGAACAGCTGGACGTCCCGCAGCAGCGGGCCCGCGGCGGTACGCGCCGTGGCCGCGATCTGCGCCCACGGCACCGTATCGGCGACGACGAACGCAAGATCCCGGCGGACGGACGGATAGCGCGACAGGTCGCCGGCCCGCGGCAGCGCGCGGGCGCTCAGGGGCGCCAGGTCCACTTCGAACGCGATCACCTCCGCGTCCAGGTCCAGCGCACGCTGCAGACGGGGGTGCAGCTGCCCGATCCAGCCCACCTTCTGGTTGTCGCGGTAGACATCGGCCGAACGGCCCGGATGTCCGTGGGACGCGAGCGATGGCCGGAACTCCAGCTGGGCGCCGGACAGCGCGGCGACGCTTTCCAGGTCGCCCTTCAGATCGTGGAAGTCCACCTTGCGGGCCGGCTGGCCCCACTGTTCGGCCGCCGCTCCACCCGCCACCGCGGCAGCAAGGCGGACGGTTTCGCGTGGCGCGGTGCCGACCTCGGCCTGGAACACGTTGCCGATCTCGAACAGGCGCACGCGCCCCGCCTGGCGCGCCACGTTGCGCTGCAGGGCGGCCACCACGCCGGGCAGCAGCGCCGTGCGCATGACGGCCAGTTCGGCACTCAGCGGGTTGGCCAGCGGAACGGCCCCGTCGGCCACCTGCCAGTGCGCCAGCCACTGCGCGTCGACGAACGCGAAGTTCACCGTTTCCAGATAGTCGCGCGCGGCCAGCTGGCGACGCACCACCCCGGCCTCCACGCGCGTCTCGCTGGGCGAGGCGATGCGCGTCGCACCACCGGGCAGCGTGGTGGGCACGCGGTCGTAGCCGTGGATGCGGGCCAGCTCCTCGATCAGGTCTTCTTCGATCGCGATGTCGAAGCGACGGGTCGGCGGCACCACACTCCAGCCATCGGCGACCGCCGCCGCCTGCAGGCCCAGCGCGCGCAGGATGCGCTCGATCTCGGCGTCCGCGATGTCCACGCCCAGCACGCGGGCGATGCGTGCACGGCGCAGGCGGATCGCCGTAGGAACAGGCAGATGCTCGGCATGCTCGACCACCGTCGTCGGGCCCGGCGTGCCGCCGGCGACGTCGAGGATCAGGCGGGTCGCGTACTCCACGGCCACGCGCGGCAGTTCGGGGTCGACGCCGCGCTCGAAACGGTGGCCGGCATCGGTATGCAGGCCCAGCCTGCGGCTGCGGCCGATGATGGCCGACGGGATCCAGTGCGCGGCTTCCAGGAAGACGTTCTTCGTCGCATCGGTCACGCGGGTGTCGAGGCCGCCCATGATGCCGCCCAGTGCGACGGCGCGCGAGGCGCGGCCATCGCGGCTGTCGGACACCACCAGGAAATCGTCGTCCAGCGCCACGGTACGGCCGTCCAAGAGCGTGGCCTGCTCGTCCGCCCGTGCGGGACGCACGACGACCGGCCCGGTCAACGTGTCGCGATCGAAGGCGTGCATGGGCTGGCCCAGTTCGAGCATCACGTACTGGGTGACGTCCACCAGGAAGCTGATCGGACGCACGCCGCTGCGGCGCAGGCGCTCGGCCATCCAGATGGGCGTGGCCGCCCGCGCGTCGACGCCTTCGATCACGCGGCCGGCAAAGCGCGGCACCTTCGCACCGGCCTCCAGCGCGACGTCCATCGTCACCGGGCTCTGCGCCGGCACGGGCGCGGCGTCCAGCGGCTTCACCTCGCTGCCCATCGATGCGGCTACGTCGTACGCGATACCCCGCACGCTGAAGCAGTCGGCGCGGTTCGGCGTCAGTTTGATCTCGATGCTGGCATCCGGCAGGCCGAGATAGTCGGCAACCGGCGTACCGACGGGTGCGTCGGAGGGCAGCTCGAGCAGGCCGGACGCATCGGCGTCGATGCCCAGTTCCTTGGCCGAGCACAACATGCCGTTCGACTCCACGCCCCGAAGTTTGGCTGCCTTGATGGCGATGCCGCCAACGTTGGCGCCCACCATCGCCAGCGGCGCCAGCAGGCCCGGGCGCGCGTTGGGCGCGCCGCAGACGATCTGCAGCAGGCCGCTTTGCCCCGCATCCACCTGGCAGACCTGCAGGCGATCGGCTTCCGGATGCTTCGCGCATTCGACGATGCGCGCGACCACGACGTTCGCCAGCCCGTCGCCCAATGCGGCAACCTCTTCGACTTCCAGGCCTATCGCGGTCAGCGTGGCCGCCAGCTCATCGCGGGTGGCCTGGGTGGGCACGTGGCTGCGCAGCCAATTCTCGGAAAATTTCATCGTCTCGTTACCGTAGGGCGGGCCTGGGCCCGCCATTGCCATGTATCGGGTGTCGTGATGCCGGAACAGCGGCGGACTGAAGTCCGCGCTACGCGAACTGCTTCAGGAACCGCACATCGTTCTCGAAGAACGCGCGCAGGTCGTTGACGCCGTATCGCAGCATCGCGAAGCGTTCCACGCCCAGGCCGAACGCGAAGCCGGTGTAACGCTCCGGATCGATGCCGCAGTTGCGCAGCACGTTCGGATGCACCATGCCGCAGCCCAGCACTTCCAGCCAGCGCGTGCTGCCGTCCGGTTGCTGCCAGGCGATGTCCACTTCTGCGCCCGGCTCGACGAACGGAAAGTAGCTGGGACGGAAGCGCATCTCGAAATCGCGCTCGAAGAACGCGCGCACGAATTCGGCCAGCGTGCCCTTGAGGTCGGCGAACGTGGAGTGTTCGTCGACCAGCAGGCCTTCGACCTGGTGGAACATCGGCGAATGCGTCTGGTCGCTGTCGCTGCGGTAGACCTTGCCCGCCGCGATCATCCGCAGCGGCGGCTGGTGGGCGTCCATGTAACGCACCTGCACGCCGGAGGTATGCGTGCGCAGCAGGCGGCCATCGCCGAAGTAGAACGTGTCGTGCATGGCGCGCGCCGGGTGATGCGGCGGGAAGTTCAGCGCTTCGAAGTTGTGCCAGTCGTCCTCGATCTCCGGGCCGTCGGCCAGCTCGTAGCCCAGTCGGCCGAAAATGTCGGCGATGCGCTCCAGCGTGCGGCTGATCGGATGCAGCCCGCCCCGCGTGCCGTTCCTGCCCGGCAGCGTTACGTCGATGGCTTCGCCGGCCAGGCGCGCGTCGAGCGCGGCGTCTTCCAGCACGGATTTGCGGACCGACAACGCCTCGCCGATCGCGTCGCGCGCGCGATTGATCGCTTCGCCGGCGGCCTTGCGCTGGTCGGCGGGCAGTGCCCCCAGCTGCTTCAGCTGCGTGGTGATGCTGCCGTTCTTGCCCAGCAGGGCGACACGCAGCTGTTCCACCACGTCGGGCGATTGTGCTGCCGCGATGTCGGCCAGGGCTTGCTTGGACAGGGATTCGATATCGCTCATTGGATGTCCATGAGAGGGCGCCAACTCGTAGGAGCGACGTGAGTCGCGCTGGAAGGCCGGACGGCCCATCGCGACTCACGTCGCTCCCACGAGGCAGAACCCCCAAAAAACAATGGGGAAGGACTCGCGCCCTTCCCCACGTGTTCCCGGCGGTGGACTGCCGGAGTGCTTTACGGTGGAGACGCGGCTTACGCCGCGAGTGCGCCCTTCGCCTTTTCAGCCAGGGCCGCAAAACCGGCCGCGTCGTGCACGGCGATGTCGGCCAGCACCTTGCGGTCCAGGGTGATGCCGGCCTTCAGCAGGCCGTTCATGAAGCGGCTGTAGCTCAGGCCGTTGATGCGGGCGGCCGCATTGATGCGGGTGATCCACAGCGAACGGAAGTTGCGCTTCTTCTGCTTGCGGCCGATGTAGGCATACTGCTGCGCCTTGATGACCGCCTGCTTGGCGACGCGGAACACCTTGCGACGGGCGTTGTAGTAGCCCTTGGCCAGGTTGAGGACCTTCTTGTGACGGCGACGCGCCATCACGCCACGCTTAACTCGTGCCATGTCTCAGTCCTCAGAGGTAGGGAAGCATGCGGTTCAAACGGCCGCTGTCCTCGGCGCGGACGATGTTCGTCGCACGCAGGCCACGCTTACGCTTGGTCGCTTTCTTGGTGAGGATGTGGCTACGGTTGGCGTGGCCAGCCTTGAACTTGCCGGAGGCGGTCTTGCGGAAACGCTTGGCCGCCGCCCGGTGGGTCTTGATCTTGGGCATTGCTATGTCCTTGACGGGTTTATGTCACTGATGCGGGCGCCGCCCTTTCGATGCCTTGCGGGGTTGCCGCGAAGACCAAAGGCCAGTCTTTCCATCCATGCCCATATCGGCTTGTAAGTCGTTGATTCCATGAAGGAACCGCCGACGGGTCCATCGGCTGCGAGCAGCCTCCCGGCATACCGGGCCGCGTATTATGCCCGCTGCCGTTTTTTCTTGCAAATCCGGCTACTTAGCAGGGAAGCGGGAAAGCGAAAGGCGCCTTGCGGCGCCTTCCCCTCACCCTTTGCCCTCTCCACGCACGCGGGGCGAGGGGAACAGTCGGCGTCAGCGGCCAAGCCGCTGACATCACTTCTTCTTGGGGGCGATCATCATGACCATCTGCCGGCCTTCCAGGCGCGGGCGGGATTCGATGACGATCTCGTCGCCCAGTTCGGCCTCGATGCGTGCCGCCATCTCGCGACCCAGCTCCTGGTGGCTCATCTCGCGACCGCGGAAGCGGATGTTCACCTTGACCTTGTCGCCCTCCTGCAGGAAGCGACGGATGTTGCGCATCTTGATCTGGTAGTCGCCCTCGTCGGTGACCGGACGGAACTTCAGTTCCTTGATCTCGACCTGCTTGGTCTTCTTCTTGGCCTCGTTGGCCTTCTTCTGCATCTCGAACTTGAACTTGCCGAAGTCCATGATCTTGCAGACAGGCGGCTCGGCATTGGGCTGGATCTCGACCAGGTCCAGTCCTTCGTCTTCCGCCTTGGCCAGCGCCTCGTCGCGCGTGAGCACGCCGATCATTTCGCCATCGGAACCGATCACGCGCACCCGCGGCACGCGGATTTCGTGGTTCTTGCGGTTTTGCTTGTTGTCAGGGGTGCTGATGTTGCAGTCTCCAGGGAGGGGTGCACCGGTCCGCGATGGACCGGAACCTAGTTCACAGCGTGCTCGTTCCGCAAACGTTCGGCGAAGGCGGCAACGGACATGGTGCCCAGATCCTCCCCGGAACGCGTGCGTACGGCGACGGCGCCATTTTCCTTCTCGCGGTCTCCGACCACCAGCAGGTATGGCACCCGCTGCAGCGTGTGCTCGCGAATCTTATAGCCGATTTTCTCGTTCCGCAAATCGGCCGCCACCCGGAGACCTTGATTTGCAAGGGTTTTCCTGACTTCAGCCACATAATCGGCCTGGGCGTCGGTGATATTCATCACCACGGCCTGCTGGGGGGCCAGCCAGGACGGGAATGCACCAGCATGGTGCTCGATCAGGATGCCGATGAATCGCTCCATCGAGCCCACGATGGCCCGGTGCAGCATGACCGGGTGCTGGCGCTGGCTGTTCTCGTCCACGTACTCGGCGCCCAGGCGGCCCGGCATCATGAAGTCGACCTGCATGGTCCCCAGCTGCCAGGTCCGGCCGATGGCGTCCTTCAGGTGGTACTCGATCTTGGGACCGTAGAAGGCGCCCTCGCCCGGCAACTCCTGCCATTCCACCCCGCAGCTGCGCAGGGCGGCACGGAGGGCGGCCTCGGCCTTGTCCCAGGTGGCGTCGTCGCCCAGGCGCGACTCGGGGCGCAGGGCGATCTTGATCTGGATGTCCTCGAACCCGAAGTCCGAGTACACCTTCAGCGCCTGCTGGTGGAACGCCGTGACCTCGGCCTCGATCTGGTCCTCGGTGCAGAAGATGTGGCCGTCGTCCTGGGTGAAGCCGCGCACGCGCAGGATGCCGTGCAGCGCGCCGGACGGTTCGTTGCGATGGCAGGCGCCGAACTCGCCGTAGCGGATTGGCAGGTCGCGGTAGCTGTGCAGGCCCTGGTTGAACACCTGCACATGGCCCGGGCAGTTCATCGGCTTGACCGCGTAGGTGCGGTTCTCCGACTCGCTGAAGAACATGTTTTCCTTGTAGTTGTCCCAGTGGCCGGACTTCTTCCACAAGGCGACATCGAGGATCTGCGGGCAACGCACTTCCTGGTAGCCGCTGTCGCGGTAGACCTTGCGCATGTACTGCTCGACCACCTGCCAGATGGCCCAGCCCTTCGGGTGCCAGAACACAAGCCCCGGGGCCTCTTCCTGCAGGTGGAACAGCTCCTGCTGCTTGCCGATCTTGCGATGGTCGCGCTTCTCGGCTTCCTCGATGCGCTGGATGTAGGCCTCCAGCTGCTTCTTGTCGGCCCAGGCTGTGCCGTAGATGCGCTGCAGCTGCTCGTTCTTGGCATCGCCGCGCCAGTAGGCGCCGGAAATGCGGGTCAGCTTGAAGGCCTTCAGGAAGCGCGTGTTCGGCACGTGCGGGCCTCGGCACATGTCCACGTATTCCTGGTGGTAGTACAGGCCCATGGCCGTGACTTCAGGGCCCATGTCCTCGATCAGGCGCAGCTTGTACTCCTCGCCGCGGGCCTTGAAGACCTCGACCACCTCGGCGCGCGGCGTCATCTTCTTGATGACGTCGTAGTCCTGCGCGATCAGTTCCTGCATGCGCTGCTCGACCGCCGCCAGGTCTTCCGGCGTGAACGGGCGCTCGCTGTAGATGTCGTAGTAGAAGCCTTCGGCGATGACCGGACCGATGACCATCTTCACGTCCGGGTACAGCTGCTTGACCGCATGGCCAACCAGGTGCGCGCAGGAGTGGCGGATGATCTCCACACCCTCCTCGTCCTTCGGCGTGATGATCCGCAGCGCGGCGTCATGGTCGATGACGTCGCTGGCATCGACCAGCACGCCATCGACGGCGCCAGCCACGGTGGCCTTGGCCAGGCCCGCACCGATGGACTGCGCCACCTGCAGGACGGAGACGGGATTCTCGAACTCGCGGCGGCTGCCGTCGGGGAGCGTGATCGTGATCATCGGAGCGTGGACTCGGTCTGGGTGACGCCGGCGCAAGGGCGGCCGGGCGCGTACGGGCAAGAAAAAAGCGCCACGAGGGCGCCTACGGGATGCAGTGCCTCGGGCAGTACCAGGTTCAGGCGATGGTAGTGCTCATGTCGCACGCTCGGCCGGCGTTTCCGCGGGCCACCTCGTGAATACGGATGGCGCATCGGGCTGGCCCCAGAAGTCCGGAATCCACGCCGTGGAAGCGTGGTGGGCGGTACAGGGTTCGAACCTGTGACCCCTACCATGTCAAGGTAGTGCTCTACCGCTGAGCTAACCGCCCGGTCTGCCCTTTGCAGGGGCGCGAATTCTATCCCGGATGCGGGGTCGCCGACAACCGGGGGGCGCTGCTCGATGGCTCAGCCACCCAGGCTGGCTTCCTTCAGCCGCTGGATCTGGTCGCGCAGGCGCGCGGCGTCCTCGAACTCCAGGTCGCGGGCGTGCTGGTACATCTGCTGTTCCAGCGCCTTGATGCGGGCCACCGCCTTGGCCGGCTCAATCACGCCGTACTCCACAGGCTCCTCGGCCACGCGCCGCCCCTTGCCCCGCCCGGCCTTGCCCTCGTTGGCGGCTTCGCTGCGCGCGCCCTCCAGGATGTCCACGATCGGACGCGCCACCGACTTGGGCGTGATGCCGTGCTCCAGGTTGTACTCCACCTGCTTCTCGCGGCGCCGACCCGTTTCGTCGATGGCCGCCTGCATCGAGCGGGTCATGCGGTCGGCGTACAGGATCGCCTTGCCCCGGAGGTTGCGGGCGGCGCGGCCGATGGTCTGGATCAGCGAGCCGGTGGAACGGAGGAAGCCCTCCTTGTCCGCATCCAGGATCGCCACCAACGAGACCTCCGGCATGTCCAGTCCCTCGCGCAGCAGGTTGATGCCGACCAGCACGTCGAACTTGCCCAGCCGCAGGTCGCGGATGATCTCCACGCGCTCCACGGTGTCCACGTCCGAGTGCAGGTAGCGCACCTTGATGCCGTGCTCGCCCAGATACTCGGTCAGGTTTTCGGCCATCCGCTTGGTCAGCGTGGTGACCAGCACGCGATCGCCCCAGGAGACACGCAGGTTGATCTCCGACAACAGGTCGTCCACCTGCGTGCCCACCGGCCGGATTTCCACTTCCGGATCGATCAGGCCGGTCGGCCGCACCACCAGTTCGACGATCTCGCCATTGGACTCACGCAGCTCGTAAGGTCCCGGCGTGGCCGACACGTAGATGCTGCGGGGGGAGCGCGCCTCCCATTCCTCGAAGCGCAACGGACGGTTGTCCAGCGCCGACGGCAGGCGGAAGCCGAATTCCACCAGTGTCTCCTTGCGCGAACGGTCGCCTTTGTACATGGCGCCGATCTGCGGGATGGTCACGTGCGATTCGTCGATCACCAGCAACGCATCGGCCGGCAGGTAGTCGAACAGGGTCGGCGGGGGTTCGCCCGGCGCCTTGCCGGTCAGGTGGCGCGAGTAGTTCTCGATGCCCGAGCAGAAGCCGACCTCCGCCATCATTTCCACGTCGAACTGCGTGCGCTGGGCCAGGCGCTGCGCTTCGACCAGCTTGTTCTGCGCATACAACTGCTCCAGCCGGTCCTTCAGCTCGACCTTGATCGTGTCGATGGCGGAGAGCACGCGCTCGCGGGTGGTGGCGTAGTGGGTTTTGGGGTACACCGTGTAGCGCTGCAGCTTGCGCAGCGACTCGCCGGTGAGCGGGTCGAACAGGCTGAGGCCCTCGACCTCGCCATCGAACAGCTCGATGCGCAGGGCTTCGGCATCGCTTTCCGCCGGATGCACGTCGATGATCTCGCCGCGCACACGGAACGTGCCGCGCTGCAGTTCGTATTCGTTGCGGGTGTACTGCAACTGGGTCAGGTGGCGGATCAGCTCGCGCTGGTCGATCCGCTCGCCCAGCGACAGGATCAGACGCAGCGACAGGTAGTCCTCCGGCGCACCCAGGCCGTAGATCGCCGACACGGTGGCGACCACCAGCGCATCGGGCCTGGACAGCAGCGTCTTGGTGGCGGCCAGCCGCATCTGCTCGATGTGCTCGTTGATCGAGCTGTCCTTCTCGATGAAGGTATCGCTGGCCGGCACATAGGCTTCCGGCTGGTAGTAGTCGTAGTAGCTGACGAAATACTCGACCGCGTTGTGCGGAAAGAACGCCTTGAACTCGCCGTACAGCTGCGCCGCCAGCGTCTTGTTGGGCGCCATCACGAGGGTGGGCTTCTGGATCTGCTGCACCACGTTGGCGATCGTGTAGGTCTTGCCCGAGCCCGTCACGCCCAGCAGCGTCTGCTTGGCCAGGCCCGCCTGGAAGTTCTCCACCAGCTTCTCGATGGCGCGGGGCTGGTCGCCCGCCGGCGAATACGGGGAAACAAGCTGGAAACGATCGGTCATCGCGGGCCGTCCGGGAGTCGACCGTTGAGTATAGCCCCGGGGATGTGATCGCTTCGGCAGGGATTTCCTACATCAGGACAGGGACTGCCCTGATGGCGTGCTCCGTTCCCTCGCTGGATGCTGGGGTCGCCGGAACATTCAAGGAGCCGCGCCATGGCAAGGATGCCATCGTCTTCACCCTGTCCTCATTTCCCGCGGACGAATCGTCGCCATCGGGGTGTCACCCTGCTGGAGCTGGTCGTGACGATGTCCGTGCTGGCGATCCTGACCGCCGTGGGCATCCCCTCGTTCCGAGCATTGCAGAAACGCAGCCAGGTGGATGCCACGCTGCACCTGCTCACCTCCCATTTCGCCTCGGCCCGCATCACTGCCATCACCCACAACGTTCCGGTCGTCGTATGCCCCAGCCGGGGGGACGGCATGTGCCGGCAGGACAGCGACTGGAGCGAGCACTGGCTGACCTTCCGGGATCCGGACGGCAACCGGCAGCCCGACGACACCTTCGATGTCTTCCGCAACGAGCCCGCGCCCCATGCGCCCGGGTTGCGCCTCCTGTCCACGGCGGGCCGGCGGCAGGTGCGCTACCTTCCGACCGGCTACAGCTCCGGCAACAACCTCACGGTACGCCTGTGCATCGATGGCGAAGTCAGCGGACTGGTGGTGATCAACAATGCGGGCCGTATCCGCAGCGCCCGCCCCAGCGAACCCGAACCCTGCGTTCCCCCCGGCTGAACCTTTCCAATCAAGGCCTTGGCGCCCACGCCTGCACCCACCGCCAGCGAAATGCGCGAAAGAAGCCGGACGACTTGCCGCCGCGCCGACGTGCCCGCTACAATACGCGCCCCGCCCGAATAGCTCAGCCGGTTAGAGCACTTGACTGTTAATCAGGGGGTCGTTGGTTCGAGTCCAACTTCGGGCGCCAGATGAAAAGCAGAAGGCCCGCATCGTCAGATGCGGGCCTTCTTGTTTCTCCGGGACGGGCAGTTTGCCTGACCATGGTTCATCGCGATGCACACGATGCTCCTACCAACAGTCGGTCACTGCCGCCGAGCCCGTCCTGCCACGAACACCGGCTTGCGTGATGCTCAGCGTACCGCAGCGGGCGTTGTCCTTGGTCGCCTGTGCGCCTTGGGGTACCGCACGCAAGGTATACACCCGGGGAGCTGCGGCGGTGGGCGTCACCTGGTAACCGATCTGGTAATGAGGCTGCAGTTCGGCATCGCACTGTGCGAGAACAGGTGCCGCATTGGCGGCAGCGTCGAAGTAGGACAGATTGGTGGTGTAGAAACGCTCCATGAATTGCGCACGTTCCTGAAGACAGGCCGCCGCAGCAGCGCGTCTCGAACGGACGACGAACGAGTCATAACTGGCGTACGCCAGAGTTGCCAGGATCGCCATGATCGCGATCGTGATAAGCAACTCGATCAAGGTAAAACCCCCGACATGGCGCGTGATGGTCGTCACGCCTGAGGCGCGCCTGTAATGGAAGGTCTGCATCTAAGAAGCTCCTCAGTCTCGGATGATTTCGCGCCAGGAGACGCGACCGACACGCCGCATTTCACGGATTCGTTCGCATGCCACGGTGGCATCGGAAATGTTGACGCAGATCTGGCCTCCACCGCCACCGCCACCGCCGCCGCTGCCACCACCCGTGAAGATGGCGCCTTGCGTTCCCATCCCACCCAGCGACACCGACCCCACAGGCAGGGTCGTTCCACCGGAGGTGATCAATTCGTCGGTGAACTCTCCATCACCATCCAGATCGAACAGCGATGTCGACAGGCTGGTGCCGGTGAACGCATCCAAGGCATTGAGGTAGCCGCTGCCACCAGGCAGGCATGGATCCTGACTTGGGATGACGCTGGACACAATGAGGATACCGGCCACGACTTGCGGGTCGCTGACGACACGTTCGCCGCGGACTGTACCAGGCGGGTACGGGGGATCCACGAGATCGATGTACCAGCCTTGCCTGCCCGCGGTCAGCGCTGACGAGGCCTCGAAGGCGCGCGCCCCTGTCGTGGCGTCGACGCTGGAGATCACACGACGCTGCAGGGCACCGCGGCCCGTGATAGTTGTGGCGCTGTCCTTGACTCCGTACAGGCTCTGGACCTGCACGTTCACAACGTCGTCCTCATTGAGGAAACGACCGGTGCCAAAGAACACCCAAAGCTCGAACGTATTCGGATCACGAACAACACTGGGTGCGGAGGTGATCGGCTGCCGCTGCCCTCCGTCATTGACAGCGGTATAGAGCACCATACGGTTGGAGGCATTGGTCCACGCGCTGCTGCTGCTGGAGCGGAGATCGAATTTCCAGAGGTTGCCCAGCAGGTCGCCGGCATACACGTAGTCCGCGGTGCCGTTGCCATCCAGGTCGCGGATGGTGGCCGCATACATGCCGTTGGGAGTGGTGCCGTTACCGACCCCGGTATCGATCTCGGCCAGCAGTTGACCGTCACTGAGGCGATAGACCAGTAGTGCCGCCCTGTCTCCTGCACTATTCACGCCGTTGGGTACGATCACGCCGGTCACGCCGTTGTTGAGCTTGGCGATGATCGGCTGCCCCAGGACCAGCCCCATGTTGCCGCCTGGCGTCTCGTAACGCTCCCACTTGACGTCCGCCGCCGCGAAGCTGGAGGGCGTGGTCACGTCCAGGGAATAGATGCCCTTGCCGCCACGCCCCAACGCGCCGACCAGAAGGGTCTGGCTGGGCGTCTGCGAACGGTCGGACAGGACGATCGACCCATCGACAAAGTAGCGGTGCTCGTAGTCCGGCAGACTCAGCGTGGACAGGTCCGACAGATTGATGCCACCGGGTACGTAGGCGAAGCGCTCGACGCCGTCGTTCGCGTTGAACGCGTGCAACATGCCGTCATTGGCACCCACGTAGATGGTCTGCTCGCGCGCCGCATAGACCGGCGACGAGTTGACGATGTCACCCAGCAGGTGGTTGCGGTTGCGCAACGTGCCGCCGTTGGCAAGTTCAAGACTGCGATTACCCGCAATATAGGCCGCGTTGTTCGCACCCGTCACTGCTGGCGTCGTGGTCCTGGCCAGCGCGGTGACCTGAGCGGGCGTGGGAAAGGTTGCCCCGCCCGTGCCATTGTGGGTGAAAATACGCCGGCCGCTGGTGGGAATGACATTGGCGGCATTCCAGATGGGGGCATCCTGGTTGACGCTGCCTGACACCACCGGATAGGCGATCAGGTTGCCCGTCCATACGCCGGATACAAAGCTGCCCTGGTAAGACCGCGACCCGGACGTCAGCTGCGTGGAGTTGGCCGACAGATTCGAGAAAGAACCTGTCCGCTCGACGATGGAGGCCAGTGAAGCGCGCAAACCTTCAGCGAACTCGTCGGGATTGGAGGCTGCGAGGAACGTACCTCGGCCGTTCACCGAGGCATGATAGAGATCGTCGATACGACGGAGATCTGCGGCATCGTTGGGGTTGGGCCACGCAGCCGGACCTCCGGGCATCCCCGGCAAGGGACCATCAGGATCCACCGAGCCCTTCAAGCCGATGGAGATACCGAACGTGACCATGTGCTGCCAGAACGCCGGATTGCTGCTCGTCGTGGGCACCTGGTTGATCAAGTCCGTACGCAGGTCATTCTTCCAATAGCGCATGGCGACGTCGGCCAACGTATTGGAATCCGCACTGGCATATGGCGCCACGGCGCTATACGTGAACGACTGGTTGCCCGGCCCGGTAACAGTAGGTCCGGGCGTATTGTCCTGCTCATTGACTGCGACATAGTTGGCGTTATCGTTCCAGTAACCATCCGTTGTCAGAATGGTGAAATTCTGACGACAGGAATACTGGCTTGCGGCCGCTTGTGGCCCGTAAGGGCCATTGGATGAGTTACTGCTGTAATAGAGGCCTGCCTGCTGGAGCGCACCTTTCAATGGCGTACCGTTGTAACCGATCGCTCCATACAAGCGGTTGTACCACTGGGTCCGATTGTTGAGTGCCCCTGTCGTGCCGTTGGGATCGACGAACAGGCCATCGTTGTACTGGACAGGAATCGGGATGGCTTGAGTGGGCTCGTTGGCGGGACGCGTCCCACCGGGCTGACGCTGCCAAATGGTACGGAAGCCCACGCGCACATTGCCTGCCAAACCATTGAACGCCACACCCGAACCGGCCTTTGCGGCCTTCATGCGAGTCCGATGGTAGGAGAACCATGTCGCGTAATTGGTGCGCTCGTCCGCTTCTGACCTACCCGTCGGCGTCACCTGGGTGCAATTACGCCAGTTGTTTACGGGGTTAGTGCTGGTACTGCAATTCCTGTTGTCGAGGCCTCGGTTATACGGTGATGTGGTGCCCACACGCGGGCCATAGTCACTACGGACAATCACGCCATCAGTGAATATCTGATAGCGGTAGTAATTGGCCTGATCCGCAAGATAGGCCGCATCCGTATTCCCCGTATTCTTGGGCACATAGAACGTCTGCACGCCGCCGCAGACTTGCGTATTCTCGGCACTGTTGTTGGTGCTGTCGTTCTGGTTGTAGTTACGGCAACTACCGGCATTGGAGAGATCGATCGTATTGCCACTGGCAAGATTGAAATCGCCGTAGACCGCGGTATACGAGGTACCGCCTGTCATCAGCGTACCGTCAGCCTTGGTCCACGGTTGATAGGTTCTTGCGGGATTGTAGTAGACCGTATTGTGCACGTACGTCCTGCCCTGCCACCCACTGATACTGTCGGCAGGCATGGCATCGAAGGACATCGAGCCCGAATCGTCCAGCACGTAGAGGATGTTGGGCGCTACGCGCCCGCTGGACTGCAGGGGCTCGCGCGGAAGATTGATGCCTGCGCCCGCCGGCAATGCCAGCAGAGTCGCCATGAAGGCCAAGGCAGTGCTTCTCACGCGAGCGAGATAGGGGCCGGCGTGCGGCGTATTCTTCTTCATTAGTGTGCTCCCGTACCGACGTTCACGGCGCGACGAAACTTGACTGCAACAACACGCTGGAGCGCCCATCGGCCTGACTGCGTGCAGTCACCTTGTAGACCGGGCGGATGCAAAGCGCGGTGCCGCGATACTTGCTGCCCGCCTCATTGCACTCGAACCATGTTTCCACCCATCCCGCGTGCTCGACGAAGAACTGAGGCTGCACGGCCTGCGCTCCGCCAATGCCGTTGTTGACGTTGCTGGTCGCGGCACGCCATCCCGCGAAGGCGGGGTCGGTCGCCCGGTCTGCCACAGTGGTCGCCGGCGCACCGCACATACCGTTCGCGCATGCGGCGCCAGCCGCCGGCGGATCAACGCCCCAGGTACCCGCCGCGATCAACGCCTCCGCTTCTCTGAGTGCAGCTTCAGCCGCCTGGAAATTCTGGCTACGGTCCAGGAGATTCGCGCTCATCCGTTCTTCAAGCAACGTACCCCTCAGTACCGCAAGGCCCAGCAGCGTCATGACCAGCAGCAGGATCAGAACGACCACGAGCGACGCGCCTCGCTGTCGGACAGGAGAAGCAGGAAGGGCAGTCATCACAGGCTCCTGTTTCGCAGGTTGGCGACCTGCACGAGTTGGCGGGTAATGGGAGCGCCATCGACGTTCTGCGTGCCCTGCAGGGTGAGTTCAATCCTGACGGCCGCCACCTCACCCCAGCGTGCCGCAGGCACGGCATCCGCCGCCACATATGCATTTGCCCCGGGCAGCAGGTAAGTCAGATTCATCGCCTGCACGCCCTGAATGATTTCCTGCGTGGTCATGGCACCGTTGGGACCGAGCACCCGCTGGTAGAGCGAACTACCGACCGCCGGTGCCGCGGCGTTACCGACATACCAGACGGACGCCTGCACGCGCGAGATGGTCGCGTTCGCACCGAAAGTGAATTCCGTGCCGGCGGGGCCCAGATTGGCTGATGCATTGCCCGGAGTGCTGCCCCCGATGGCATGCCGAATGGTCGTGCCCCCACCCGCATTGCTCATCTGAAACAAGCCGCCCAGACGAACCGTGCCTACACCGGCATCCGTCACGCTGGCCAATGAAACAACGTCGGAGTCCTGCCCACAGACGACCAACAGATCGCCTGCCTGGAAGCCATGGTTGGCGTTCTGGACCACGAATGACTGCGTGGAAGGGGTATGGGAGACGACGGTCGCCGCGCGCTGCTCTGCCGATATCACCACGAGCGCTGGCGTCCCCGCCACACGCTGCCCTGCCGCCGCTCCGGTCGCGAGTCCGTCAACGGCAGCTCCGGGCGCAAAACCCACCAGCGCGCTTCCCAGCGGGGCATTGGCGGGCGTGACTCCCCACCGACTCCACCAGTTGTTGGCCGGATTATTCAGCACGTTGATCAGCGGCATGCTGTTGGTGCTGTTGCAAGGGTTGCCACCGGATTCGCGTACGGTCCGGGCCATCATCTCGAAGGCCATGCGGACGTTCTCCTGCACGCGGCCGAGACCCTCGGTCGCGCGATACGCCTGCTGGTTTGAGACGAATATGCCGATGGCCGCCCCGACCACCAGCAGGCCCAACACCATGGCTATCATCATTTCGATGAGGCTGAAACCGCGTGCGGCACGGCGCGCCACCGGATGAATTCCGCTTCTCTTGCTCATAGCTGCGTCCTGGTGGCAACGCGGTAGTTCGCGGCGCCCGCGCCGGCATTACCGGTCGCGCGACTGTCGTCCCACTGGACCGTCACCGTACAGTCGGCGCCGTTGCAGGCGATGGTGCCGCAAGTGTTGGCAGTGTTGCCCAGCGTCTGCTCGAGCGATGTGATCCATGCCCGCATGTCACTCTGCGCCAGCGTCGCATTCGCGGCCGGCGGATCGCAGGTCTGAGCCAGGTTGTACTCGCCTGCCAGTGCAGCCGTGCGATTGGCACGCATCGACTCCAGGATGGTGTAGGTCTGGATCACGGCCTGGCTGCGCTCCAGCGAACTCTGGCTGTTGCGCAGGGCCGTGGCCTGCATCGCGGCGATACCCAGCAGACCGATACCCATGATGAGGATGGAGATCATCACTTCCAGTAGGCCAGCGCCCTGCTGCCCTGCGGGAGAAAATTGCATCCGGATGGGAGGACGGATATTCATGGATGTGGTCTCGTGGGTTTGATCAGGGGCACGCACCCGGCGTCGAATGCACCGACGACGATGTGGAAACACGGGCACCCGACTGCAACGCGACCTGGCGCACGTTTTGCTGCGGCGTGGTGGTGGGCAGGCAAACGGTAAGCGTGGTCGATAACAGCAAACCCGCCGCATCACGGGCGATGCCATCGGGCCTGAACACGATACTGGTCACGCCGCCGCTCAACTGCAGGGGTGGCCGCGAGGCGCTGACCCGGATCACCTCGTTGCCTGCTCCCACCGGCGCGATGACAATGCGATTGGCCCAGCTACCGCCGGCCGCGCAGGTCGCGTTGTCCAGGCTCGGACATACGGTCACACGCTGGTTGCGCCGGATGGCCTCGGTTCGCGCCAGTTGCAAGTCGGCCACCAGCTCATTGGCTTGCGCGGTCAGTCGATTGGCATTGATGACCGAGGTGAAGCTGGGGACCGCAAGCGATAGCAGGATGGCGAGCACCGCAAGGGTGATCATCAATTCCATCAGACTGAAGCCCCGTGCAGCACGTTGACCACGTGCACCACGTGGGGCTGTCTGGCCGCCCTGACTCAGCATGGAATCCAATCCCCCCGATTGACGAGCCTGCACCCTAAACACTGGCATCCGGCCACGCCAGCGGGTAGCCGATGAACGGCCTTAAGCGCTTCCCAAGCGGCCAAGGCTGCCGTTCCACCGCCAAAAGGGCATCATGCATGGACCCGCCCTCTTGGCCCGCCATGCCCTCTGACCACGCCACCGTCACGCCGCTCGACGCCCTCTGGCAGCCGTCCGTCATCCTTTGGGCCATCATGGCGGGAGAGGGACTGGCGCTACTGCTCACGATCGCCCCTGGGGCAACCGAAGACCATTGGAGCTACTTCGGCCTGGCGTCCCTCTGCATCCAGTGGGTACTGCTGCTGTCGCTGGGCACTCTCTATGCGTTGCGTCATCCACTCTCCCGCGTTCGCCCGCTGCTGATTGCCTGCCTGGCCATCGCACTGCTGGCAGTGTTCACCTGGGGCGCACTCGGTGCTGCATGGCTGCTGCTTGGCAATGACTGGGGCATGTCGACCGGCGCTTGGCGCGCCACGCTTCTATCCTGTACAGGAATCGCGGTCACGGTGGGTTTACTGGGACTTGCCGCGTTCCACAACCACTGGCGCGCCCGCCAACTGGCCGTCCGCGCCAAGCAGGCCGAGCTGGAGGCCCTGCAGGCCCGCATCCGCCCCCACTTCCTGTTCAACACCCTCAATACCGGCGCTGCGCTGGTGCATCAGCGTCCGGAGGAGACGGAGCGACTGCTGCTGGACCTGTCGGACCTGTTCCGTGCCGCGCTGGCGGGGCCGCGAGAGATCACGCTGGCAGATGAGCTTGCGCTCGTGCGGCGCTACCTCGAGATCGAAGGCCTTCGTTTCGGCGATCGCCTGCGCGTGGAGTGGCAGGTGCCGGTGGCCCTGCCTGACCTGGCCGTGCCCGCCCTGTCGATCCAGCCGCTGGTCGAGAACGCGATCCGCCATGGGGTGGAGCCCGTGGCGACGGGAGGCGATGTGCACCTGCAGGTGGCGACGAACGGCGACTGGCTGGAGGTGACGGTGGCCAATGCCCTGCCCTCGGCGCCGGTACGGCCCACCACGGGCCATCAGGTGGGCCTGAATGCCGTCCGCGCCCGCATCCAGGCCATGACGCATGGGCGCGGCAGCGTGCGGACGACGACGGCGGAAGGACGCTATACCGCCGTCATCCGGATTCCACTGACGCCGTGACCGCTCAGGTCACCACGCGGTAGCACGGCCTGTACTCGCCGGCGATCTTCATGCGCCGCTGTTCCACGAACGCCCGCAACAGCGCATCCAGGGCCTGCATCATCGCGGGCTCGCCGTGGATTTCGAACGGACCGAAATCCTCGATCCGGCGCATGCCGTCTTCCTTCACGTTGCCCGCCACGATGCCGGAGAAGGCGCGACGCAGGTCCGCCGCCAGGTCGTGCACGGCGCGTCCGGGCCGCAGCTGCAGCGCAGCCATGGCCTCGTGCGACGGCACGAAGGGCTGCTGGTAGTCCTCGGGAATCTGGATGGCCCAGTTGAAGAAGAACGAATCCTTCTGTTCGATCCGGTATTCGCGCACGCGGCGGATGCCGGCGCCCATCTTCTTCGCCACGGCCACCGGGTCGCCGATGACGATCTCGTAGCGCTCGGCGGCCGCGTCACCCAGCGTCAGCCGGATGAAGCGGTCGATCTGCTCGAAGTACGGCGCGGCGATGGTCGGTCCGGTGAGGATCAGCGGGAACGGCAGGTCGGCGTTGTCCGGGTGCAGCAGGATGCCCAGCAGGTACAGGATCTCCTCCGCCGTACCCACGCCGCCCGGGAACACGATGATGCCGTGGCCGATGCGGACGAAGGCCTCCAGGCGCTTCTCGATGTCCGGCATGATCACCAGGTGGTTGACGATGGGGTTGGGCGACTCGGCGGCGATGATGCCGGGCTCGGTCACGCCGATGTAGCGCGTCCTGCTGCGGCGCTGCTTGGCGTGCGCGATGGTCGCGCCCTTCATGGGCCCCTTCATCGCACCCGGGCCGCAGCCGGTGCAGATGTCCAGGCCGCGCAGGCCCAGCTCGTAGCCCACCTGCTTGGTGTAGAGATACTCGTCGCGCGAGATGGAGTGACCGCCCCAGCAGACCACCAGGTTGGGGTCGCTCGGCCTCAGGATGCGCGCGTTGCGCAGCAGGCCGAAGACGGCGTTGGTGATGCCCGCCGACGATTCGAGGTCGGCCGCATACTCCGGCCCCAGCTCGATGGCCGTGTAGGCCAGGTCGCGTACCACGGCGAACAGCAGCTCGGCCACGCCGCGGATGATCTCGCCATCCACGAACGCCATGGCCGGTGCGTTGATCAGGTCGATACGCACACCGCGGTCCTGCTGTAGCACCTGGATATCGAAGTCGGGGTACAGATCGCGTGCGGCGCGCGGATCGTCCGAGGCGCTGCCACTGGTCAGCACCGCCAGCGCGCAGCGGCGCAGCAGTTCGTGCATGCCGCCCGCGGAGGCGTCGCGCAGGCGCGCCACTTCCGCGCGGGAAAGCACGTCGAGGCCGCCACGCGGATAGATGCGCGCGTCCTGGACCGGCAACGCCCTCGATGCCGTTTCACTCATGGGGTTTTCCTGTTCTCGTTCGTCAGGAGCGGGACTTTAGCGCAGTCCCCGCAGCAAGAGGAGCCCGCCCAAAAGAAAACGGCCGGGTTTCCCCGGCCGTTTCGGTCTTGCATGACGGCAGCGATCAGAACTCGTAGCGCAGCGTCACCTGGGCCGCCCAACGGGAGACGCCGGTATTCACGCCGTCGCCGTTGACTTCCTGGATCTGGAAGTCCTGCGCGCCGGTGAAGTGATAGGCGTACTTGCCTTCAGAGCCCACCGGGCAGACGCCGCTGCTGATCGAAGCGGCGTTGCAGATGCCCGCGAAGTTCGCCACTGCCAGGTTGGAGTTGAAACCGGCGTCCTCGATCAGGCCCCACTTCTTGTTGAGCAGGTTGCCGACGTTCATGATGTCCAGCGTCAGCGACGACTTGTGGCCCTTCCAGAAGCCCGGGAGCTCCTGGCTGATGCGCAGGTCGAAGCTGTTCGTCCAGCCAGCGCGGAACTCGTTCGCCGGGGCATAGCTACCCGCGTAACGCTGCAGTTCCGGATGCTTGGCCAGCCACTCGAAGAACGCCGCTTCCTGCTGCGCGCCGGTGGTCGTGACGCCGTTCTGGGTGAGGTTGGTGAACACCACATCGCCCGGGCCGTTCGGCACATAGAACAGGTCGTTGAAGGTGCGGCTGTCGCCGTTGGCATCGTTCCAGAAGACGTAGCTGAACGGACGACCGCTGCGGCCTTCATAGAACAGCGACGCCGTGGTCGCGTAGTCGCCGAAGAACGCCTTCTTGAACGTCAGCGCGCCGCTGATGCGGTCCTTGATCGCATAGCGCGAATTGACCAGCACGTCCTCGTTGGCATTGAACATCGGATTGTTGTTCCAGTTCGACGTGTTCTGCGAGCTGGTCAACGGGCTGACTTCCTTGGCCGCGGTGTAGGTGTAACCCACCATCCACGACCAGTTCTCCGACATGGGCTTCTCGAGGCTGACGGTGAACTGCTGGCTGTGACCCTTGTCGGTATTGCGAAGCAACATGACGTCGCCGACGTACGACGGACGGTTGTAACGCTGCGTGCCGCCGGTCGCCGAGCTCAGGCTGGTCAGCCAGCGCGAAGCGTCCAGACCGTTGTTGTTCCAGTACATCACGCGGCCGTCCGGACCGGCGATGGTGTTCGGCGCACCCAGGTCCAGACGCTCCAGGTAGATCGCATCCTTCACCCGGGTCAACAGCAACTCGGCCGACGCGACCAGGCCGTACCACGGCAGCTCATGATCGAATGCGAGGTTCGCCTTCCAAACCGACGGCTGCTCCAGGTCCGGGTGGATGATGTCCACGTTCTGACGCGGCGTGCCCGTCGCGAAGTTGGTCGGCTGGTTGTTGGGATCCGGGCTGAAGATCGGACCGATGCCGCCGCTGTTGCGGACCGAGTATTCGACATACTGGCGACCGGTGTTCTGGTAGGCACCCGACAGCCACACATTCGGTGCCGCACCCATGAACAAGCCCACGCCGCCGCGCAACTGGGTGGGGCGATCGCTGTCGAAGGTGTAGTTGAAGCCGGCGCGCGGCTGCCACAGGATGCCGTCGATCAACTGGCGGTTGTCGTAACCGAACCCACCGAAGCGGCAGTTGGCGGGGCCGGTCCCGGCCGCATTGGGAGCCGACGAGATGCACTCGTTGTAGATCGGCTCGCCACCGAAGGAGGGCTTATCGCCGCGCAGGCCGAACAGCAGGCTGAGGTTGTAGTTGACCGCCCACGTATCCTGCAGGAAGAAGCCCGTGTTCTTGATGGTGAACTCCGCCGGGATGTCGGCGTAGCTTCCGCCGGGCAGCGGGGCGCGATAGTCGTACTCGCTCGGATTGCCCGCGATGAAGTTCGCCAGGCTGGTGAAGCGGTAGTAGCCGTTCTGGTTGCGGCCGTAGTAATTGAAGATGTCGTTCTCGGCGTAGTCCACACCGAACTTGATGGTGTGGTCGCCCACGAACCAGTTGCCCGCGAAGAACAGGCTGTTCTCCTTGGTCTGGATCACGTTGACGTGACGGTTCTGTTCCGTACCCAGCAGCACCTGGTTGTTGCCAAAGTCGATGCGGATGTGCGGCAGATTGGACGTCGGCTGCGCAATGGCATCGTACTCACGGCGCGACACCTTCAGTTCGGTGGAGAAATTGTCGCTCCAGTCGCTGAACAGCTGTGCGACCGTGCTTTCGAAGGTCTTGTTCTGGTTGTACCAGTGCGAGCTCAGCGAGATCGCGCTGTTCCAGCTGCTCGGCGGCAGCTTCGCGACGTCCTGGGTCAGCTTGCTGTAACGGATGTTGGCGCGATGGGCCTCGTTGATGTTCCAGTCCAGCTTGACCGCGTATTCCTCGATGTCGGTGTCCAGCGAATCGGCACCCAGCAGCGAGCCGGCGTCGAAACCCCAGGTGTCGGCAGCGGCCTGGATGGCGGCGATGTTGGCGTCGGTGATCTGGCCGCGCCCGTAGGGCGTGTTCTCCAGATCCGGACCCGGGGCGCCACGCTTGAACTTCTCATAGTTGGCGAAGAAGAACAGCTTGTCCTTCAGCAGCGGGCCGCCGAGGGTGAAGCCGTAGGTCTCTTCCTTGTTGAAGCCCGTGAACGGATTGCCGTTGCGGTCGTCGCCCACCATGTCGTCATTACGGTAGACCCCGTACACCGAACCGTGGAACTCGTTCGTGCCCGACTTGGTGACCGCGTTGACGACCGCGCCGGTACCGCCGGTGGTGGTCACGTCGTAGTTGGCCAGATCGATCTTGACTTCCTCGATCGCGTCGATCGAAACCGGCTGACGCTCGGTCGGCAGGTTGTTCGACTCCAGGCCGAAGGGATCGTTGGTGCTGACGCCGTCGATGCGGATCGCGTTGTAACGCGTGTTCTGGCCACCGGCAGAGATGGCGCCGTCAGCCTTGCTGATCTGCGACACGCGCGGATCCATGCGCATGATGTCCTGGATGTTGCGTCCGATCGAAGGAGCGGCCGCGATCGCTTCCCGCGACACCGTGGTACCCGTGCCCATCTTCGACGCACTGAACACTTCCGATCCGCCCGCAACGCCGATCGCGGTGACCGTTTCCAGCGTGGTCATGTCGCCGGTCAGCGCTGCGTTGACCGTGTTGACCTGGTTGAGGTTCAGGAACACGCCGTCTTCGGTCTTCGTACCCGAGCCGGCCTTGGTCACGGTGATCTGGTACGGACCGCCCACGCGCAGGCCGCGTGCATTGTAGCGACCGCTGGCGTCGGTGGTGGCGCGGCTGACCGTACCGGATTCGACGTGGGTGATGGTCACCTCGGCGCCGGCGACGGGCTGGCCGCCATTGTCGGTAACCAGGCCGCCCACACCGGCCGAGGTGCTCTGCGCAAAGGCGGGCGCGGCGGCGAGTGCGACGACGAGGCCAAGGCTGAGCTTGGACAGGCGAAGACGACGGGATTGGTTCATCGGATAAACCTCGGTACGGGAGTGATGTGGCGAAGCTGGCTGACGAGACGTGCGGAACCACCCGGTGGGGTCGGTTCTGAAGGGCGTGCTAGGGGTTCCCATGGCCCACGCGGCGTCCGCGGAGGTTAATAACAGGTTAACACGATAGGACCATTTTGTGACCGCGGCATGACAAAGTTCCGCGACGCAACATGACCGCTGTGCACCGTTCGCAGCCGCTGTGGAAGCCGGATCTGGCGCCTGTTGTCTTGGCCGCCGATCAGATGTTGGGGGGCGTCAGCTTGAGGTAGGTCCCCACCCCGTCCAGCACCATTTGCACGGAGATGGCCACAAGAAGCATGCCCATTAGGCGCTCGATCGCCGTCAGTACGCTCCTGCCCAGCCACTTGTAGAGCACCGTGGCGGAAATGAGGATGGCCGCCGTGGCCGCCCAGGCGATCAGCAGGGCCAGGCTCCAGTCCCCCAGCCGGTCCGGCTCGGAGCTTCCCATCAGCATGACGGCGGCCATGCCGGAGGGGCCGGCGACCAGCGGGATGGCCAGCGGCACGATGAAGGGTTCACCGCCGGGCGTCTCGCCCATCAGGCCTTCGGGGCGCGGGAAGATCATCCGCACGCCGATCAGGAACAGCACGATGCCGCCGGCGATGGCCACCGACTCCTGGCGCAGGTGCATCAGGTCCAGGGCGTACTTGCCGCACCAGAGGAACAGCATCAGCACAGCGAGCGCGATCAGCAGCTCCCGGACCACCACGATGCGCTGCCGTCGGGTCGGCAGCGGCTTGAGCACACTGAGGAACACCGGGATGTTGCCCAGCGGGTCCAGGATCAGGAACAGCAGCATCGCCGCCGACAGGATGGTCATGCGCGCACTTTCCAGACCTGACCACGGTGGGCGGCGCCCGCAGACGACAACAAGCTGACGCAGGCATCGGCGTAATCGGTCGCCTCGCGGGCCTGCAGGTCGTTGTCGTCCGCATAGGCGCGCGACCTCAGCCCGGTACGCATCGGACCCGGTTGCAGGGCGGAAACGCGGACGGACGACGAGGCCAATTCCGCATGCAGCATGCCCACCATCGCGGCGAGACCATGCTGCGCGATGCCGTAAGCGCCCCAGTAGGGCTGACCGACACGTTCCAGATCGTCCAGTGCGAACACCAGCGCCGCGTCCTGCGCCTGCCGCAGCAGCGGTAGGCACGCTTGGGACAGCCACCACGGCGCCGTCAGGTTGACATGCACCACACGCGCGAAGGCCGCCGGGTCGGTGTGCTCCAGTGGCGTCAGCCCCTTGAACTCCACGGCACAGTGGAGCACGCCGTCCAGATGTCCCAGTTCCGCGCGAAGGCGGTCGGCGAGTTCCGCATAGTCGTCGGGCGATGCGCCCTCCAGGTCGAGCGGATACAGCAGGGGCTCCGCACCGGCCTGCGCCACTGCGTCGTACACGCGATTCAACTTCGGCAGCTTGCGGCCCAGCAGCACCACCGTGGCGCCCGCACGTGCGCAGGCGACGGCGGCCGCACTGCCCAATCCGCCGTGCGCACCACTGACCAGGACGACGCGCTGGTCCAGCGCGCGCGGCGCGCGGGTAGGCAGGCCGACCAGGCTCACGGCGACAGCGCCTCGGCGACGATGCGCTGCAGCTCACCGGACTCGTGCAGTTCCAGGGTGATGTCGCAACCGCCGATCAGTTCGCCGTTGATGAAGAGCTGCGGGAACGTGGGCCAGTTGGAGTAACGCGGCAGGTTGGCGCGGATCTCGGGCTCCTCCAGCACATTGATCGTGTACAGGTGCTCGGCGCCCGCATCGCGCAGTGCCTGCACCGCGCGGCTGGAGAAGCCGCACATCGGGAACTGCGGCGTGCCCTTCATGAAAAGGACGATCGGGTGGCCATCCACTTCGGCCTGGATGCGTTCCATCACCGGCATGCTGATTTCTCCTTCCTTGACGGTTTGGCAACCACCGTCGGGTACACTTTCGGTCCGCTCCGCAGGCCTCGCCGGCGGATTGCCCATTGTAAGCCCTGGCATCGCTCCGACGATGCCCGGCATGCCTCTTGACCCGCCTAGCACAAGGAAACCGAGCCATGGCCATCGAACTGCCCCCCCTGCCCTACGACCGCACCGCCCTGGAACCGCACATCTCCGGCGAGACCATCGACTTCCACTACGGCAAGCACCACAAGACCTATGTGGACAACCTCAACAAGCTGATCGAAGGTACCGAGTTCGCCGATGCGTCGCTGGAAGAGATCGTGCGCAAGTCGCAGGGTGGCATGTTCAACAACGCCGCGCAGGTCTGGAACCACACCTTCTACTGGAACTGCCTCAAGCCCAATGGCGGCGGCGAGCCGACCGGCAAGCTGGCCGAACTGATCAACAAGACCTTCGGCGATTTCGCCAAGTTCAAGGAAGAGTTCACCAAGACCGCCATCGGCACCTTCGGCTCCGGCTGGGGCTGGCTGGTGCAGCGCCCGGACGGTTCGCTGGCGCTGGTCAGCACCTCCAATGCCGCCACCCCGCTGACCGGCGAGGACAAGCCGCTGCTGACGATCGACGTGTGGGAGCACGCCTACTACATCGATTACCGCAATGCGCGCCCGAAGTACGTCGAGTCCTTCTGGGCCCTGGTCAACTGGGACTTCGTGGCCGGCAACCTGCGCTGATCGCAGGCGCCCGCACCACGCGAAAACGGCCGGGGACACCCGGCCGTTTCCGTTTGGCGACGCTGGCTGCCGGATGAATCCCGGCCACCCTGGTGTCAACACGCACCGCGATGCAGGCGTTCCCCGAGCGTGGTCCCACCCGAGGAGAACACCATGGCACTGCGTTACGGATTGGCTGGATCCCTGCTCACCGCCCTGCTCGCGATGTCGGCGAATGTTGACGCCGCGCCACGCGATCGCGACAACAACCCACCCGGACCGGTCGGCGGCCGCGGCACCAACTGGGAGAATCCGCCGGGCTGGAAGGGCGGTCCCGGCGCATCGCCCGACCGTCGCTGGTTCCGCCACGGCGGCAAGCGCTACGAGTTCGTCGTGATGAAGAACGGGTACTACTTCAATCCCCAGTACGGCTACTGGCATCCCCGCTACGGTCTGTGGAACCAGGCCAGGCGCTGCTGGTTCGACCTCGATGACAACCCGCCGGGACCGCGCGGTGGCCGCGGGACCAACTGGGAGAATCCGCCGGGCCCGAGGGGCGGGCCGGGTACGTCACCGGACAGGTTCGGGCGTTGCCGCTGAGGCGCGGCATCGCGCAGGGCAGAACGGCCGGGTGATCCGGCCGTTCTTCGCTTCAGGCGGTCGCCGACCTCAGGCCGTGAGCCGCGCGACGACCGGCGCGACCTGCGCCTGCCGCCCAAGGGCGACACCGACGCGCGCCAGCGCATGGGCAAGCGCTGCAGCATCGTCGGCACGCAGCGTGGCGTGGCCGACCTTGCGTCCGGCACGCGGTTCCTTGCCATAGTCGTGCCAGTGGCCACCGGCCTCCTGCAGGACAGACGCGGCGTCAGGCATCTCGCCGATCCAGTTCAACATGCAGGCATGGCCCAGCGTGCGCGTCTCGCCGAGCGGGAGGCCCAGCACGGCGCGCAGGTGGTTCTGGAACTGCGAGGTTTCCGCGCCCTCGATGGTCCAGTGGCCCGAGTTGTGCACACGCGGTGCCATCTCGTTGGCGAGCAGTTCGCCGTCCCGATAGAACAGCTCCAGCGCGAACACACCCACGTAGTCGAGCGACTCCGCCAACCTCCACGCGTGCGCATATGCCGCTTCGGCCAGCACCGCGTCGACCTGTGCCGGTGCCAGGCTGGCCGACAGTACGCCGTCGACATGCCAGTTTTCGGTCAGCGGCCAGGTGCGGAACTCGCCATCGCGGCCACGCACGGCGACAACGGATAGTTCCCGCTCGAACGGAATGAAGGCTTCGACGATCAGGCCCACGGTCCCGGCCTGCGCACCCAGCGCCTGCCAGGCCGCATCCACGTCGGCAGGCGACTTGATGCGGAATTGCCCTTTGCCGTCATAGCCCAGTCGACGCGTCTTGAGGATGCAGGCGCCCCCGAGCCGATCGACTTCGCTGCGTAGCGCGTCGAGGCTGCCGACATCGGCGAAGGCGCCGACGGGAATCCCCAGCTCGCGGAACAGGCTCTTCTCGACCAGGCGATCCTGCGCCACCGCCAGCGCGCGGGGATTGGGAAACACGGGAACCCGCTGCGCCAGCCACTCCGCGCTCTCCGCGGGCACGTTCTCGAAATCGAAGGTGGCCACGTCGACCTTCGACGCGAATTCGGCCAGGGCCGACTCGTCTCGGTAGTCGCCGACCAGCAGCGGCGCGAACTGGCCTGCACAGGCGTCCGGCGCGGTGTCCATCACCAGGAAACGCAGGCCCAGGGGCGCGCCGGCGAGCGCCATCATGCGTGCCAGCTGCCCTCCGCCCAGAATGCCGACCGTCGTCATAGTGGCTGACGCGGGTCGTCGTGCGCCATCACGTCATCGGTCTGGCGCGCGCGGAACGCGGCCAGCGCCGCACCGATGGCCCGATGTTCCGCCGCCAGCATCGCCGCGGCGAACAGGCCGGCATTGGCGGCACCCGCGTTGCCGATGGCGAACGTGGCCACCGGGATGCCGGCCGGCATCTGCACGATGGACAGCAGCGAATCCATGCCATTGAGCGCCTTCGACTGCACCGGTACGCCGAGCACGGGCACCGCGGTCTTGGCCGCCAGCATGCCGGGCAGGTGGGCCGCGCCACCGGCGCCGGCGATGATGGCGCGCAGGCCGCGTTGGGCGGCGGCTTCCGCGTACGAGAACAGCACGTCGGGCGTGCGGTGCGCCGAGACCACTTTCACCTCGTAGGGCACGCCCAGCGCCTCCAGCTTCTGCGCGGCGTGCTGCATGGTGTCCCAGTCGGAGCGGGAACCCATCACGATGCCCACCACGGGGCTGGATACGCTGGCGGTCATGGCCGTCCTCGGTCGCAAAGACGTATTCTACCCTCCTGACCGAATCACCGATCGAGCCCCCACCTCCATGGACCGCAAACTGCTGGACCTGCTGTGCTGCCCCACCACCCGCCAGCCGCTGGGCGTGCTGGAGACACGCGGGCTGGAAGCGCTGAACCGCGCCATCGCCGCGGGCCAGGTCAAGCGCGCCGACGACGCACCGCAGGCCGAGGCGCTGCGCGAAGCCCTGGTGACGCACGACCGCAAGACCGTCTACCGCGTCGAGGACGGCATTCCCGTCCTGCTCGCCGAGGAAGCGATCGCCACCGCGCAGGTCGACGACTTCCCCGCCCGATGAGCCTGCGTCCGACGCCCCCACCCGCGGACCTTGTGGCCTCGGATGCCGCGCGCGCGCTGGCCGAGGATGTCGGCAGCGGGGATGTCACCGCCGCGCTGCTGCCCGACGCCGCCGACATCGCCTATCTGCTCTGCAAGGAAGACGCCGTCGTCGCGGGCCGCCCGTGGTTCGACGCCTGCCACCGCGCGCTCGATCCGGAGGCGCGCATCGACTGGCGCGTGCAGGACGGCGACCGGGTTCCGGCCGGCACCGTGCTGGCCACCTTGTCGGGCCGCACGCGCACCCTGGTCACCGCCGAACGTACCGCACTGAACTTCCTGCAGACGCTGTCCGGCACGGCCACCACCACGGCCGCGTACGTGGATGCCGTACGTGGTACCGGCTGCACCATCCTCGACACCCGCAAGACCCTGCCCGGCCTGCGCCTGGCGCAGAAGTACGCCGTCCGCTGCGGCGGCGGACAGAACCATCGCATCGGCTTGTACGACGCCGTAATGCTGAAGGAAAACCACGTGCGTGCTGCAGGCTCGCTCACGGCCGCGATCCGTGCCGCCCGCACCGCGCAACCCACGCTGCCGCTGATCGTCGAAGTGGAAACCCTGGCGCAGCTCGAGGAAGCGCTGGCCGAAGGCTGCGAGCGTATCCTGATCGACGACTTCGATGCCGCGTCGCGTCGTGAAGCGGTCCGTCGCGCCAAGTCCCCGCCGTTCGACGGGCGCATTCCGCTGGAAGTGTCGGGCGGCGTGGACATGACCACGCTCCGCGACATCGCCGCCGACGGCGTGGACTTCGTGTCCATCGGCGGCCTGACCAAGCACGTCCGCGCCATCGACCTGTCGATGAAGCTGGGCCCTGCACCATGAGTCCTGCGTGTCGCCGCTGAGTGCCCTGCTGTGGCTGCTGGCGGCCGGCGCCGGTTTCGCCTACTGGAATGCGGCGCGTGCCGCGGCGGAACGCGCCGGCGAGCTGGGCCGCAACGCCTGCAAGGCGGCGGGGGTGATCTGGCTGGACCAGAGCGTGCACGCCAACGGCCTGCGCCTGCGCCGCGGCGAGGACGGCTGGCTGGGATTCGAGCGCAGTTTCCGCTTCGAGTATTCGCACGACGGCACCGACCGCCATGTCGGCCGGCTGGTCCTGCGCCAGGGACGGCTGGTGTCGTTCGTGGGCCCGGTGGCGCCGTCGGTTACGCCGCTGGGCCCGCACTGAGAACCCTGCGGCGCCCCCGGCAGACGCCAGGCGATCTGGGTTACTTCACCACGCGCAGGAAAGGCGGGCGCTTGCCGCCGGGCGGCGGGGTGTGGTCATCGGGCGGGGTATCCGTCGCGGGCGCGTCATCGCCGCTTTCTTCGCCCGTATCGGCATCGTGCGTCACGTCTTCCGGCAGCGCCATGCCCTGCCCCGTCTCGCGGGAGTAGATCGCCAGCACGGCGCTGATGGGCACGTAGACGGGCTGACTGACACCCCCGAAGCGCGCGGTGAAACTGACAGCGTCGTTGTCGATCATCAGCCGCACGACCGCACGCTCGGCAATGTTCAGTACCACCTTGCCTTCCTTCACCGCACTCGCCGGCACCTGGACGCCGGCCTGGGTGGCGTCCACCAGCAGGTGCGGGGTCATGCCGTTGTCGGCGATCCATTCGTTCAACGCCCGCAGCAGGTACGGACGGTGGCTGGTCATGCGGGAGGAGGCGTCGGTCATTTCATTTCTCGGCGGCCATCGCGGCGTGGCGGCGCGCAGCCAGGCCCGGCGGGTTCGCCGGTCAGGCCGGGATCTCGCGCAGCTTCCTTTCTGCGTCGGTCAGGCTGCGCAGGAATCCGGGGTGGCGGAAGATGCGGTTGCCGTAGTCGTCGATGGCCTTGCCGTCCTTCGGCAGCGGCACGTCCAGCGACGGCAGGCGCCAGATGATCGGGGCCATCGCGCAGTCGGCCAGGCTCATCTCGGGATTGAGGAAGAACTTGCTGGCCTTGAACAGCGGCACGGACGCGGTAAGCAGTTCCTTCAGGCGCTTGCGGCCAGCCTCGGCCTGCTGCTTGTTGCCCAGCTGGATCGCCTGCACCTGCGGCACCCAGTCGTGTTCGATGCGCAGCATCGCCAGCCGCAGGCGCGCACGCGAAAGCGGGTCCACGGGCATCAGCGGCGGATGCGGATAGCGCTCGTCCAGGTATTCGCTGACGACGGATGCGGCGTACAGCACCAGATCGCGCTCCACCAGGGTGGGCACGGAATGGTAGGGATTGAGGTCGATGAGGTCTTCGGGCGGATTCTGCGGGTCCACCGGCACCAGGTCGTAGGTGACGCCCTTGGCGGCGAGCACCAGCCGTACGCGGTGGCACAGCACATCATCGGTGGAAGAAAACAACGTCAGTGTATTGCGCATACGTGGGCTCGCAGCCATTCACGGCTCTCCGACGACCGGAATCCGCCGATCGCACCGACGCCGCCAGCCCCTTGCTGACGGTCGCCACGGTCCCTGAGTGTGCAATCCCCGCCCGGAAAAGCCAAGCAAACCCGGCCGGCTTTGACCCTGTGGGTGCGGGCATGCGGCCCGCACCCGTGGCGTCGGACGCGCGACGTCGTTAGTGGACGTCCTTCCAGTACTCCTGCTTCAGCAGGTAGGCCAGGAACGTCAGCGCGGCCAGGAACAGGATCACCCACACACCGACGCTCTGGCGCTTCAGGGCCGCCGGCTCGCCGACATACTCCAGGAAGTTGGTGATGTCGCGCGCGGTCTGGTCGAACTCCTGCGCGCTCTGGCGGCCGGCCTGCGCCACCTTCAGACCCTCGACGTGGCGTTCGCCGGTGGCCGGATCGACCGGGCCGAATTCGGCGTGCTGCAGGCCCTGCAGCTCCCACAGCGGGTTGGGCATCGAGGCGTTGGGGAACAGCTTGTTGTTCCAGCCCAGCGGGCGCGATTCGTCCAGGTAGAAGGACTTCAGGTAGGTGTAGATCCAGTCGCTGCCACGCACGCGCGAGATCACGCTCAGGTCCGGCGGCATCTTGCCGAACCACTTCTCGCCGCCCGCGGCAGGCATGGACACCTGCACCTGCTCGCCGAACTTGGCGCCGGTGAAGTTGAGGTTCTTCATCACCTCGTCTTCGGTCAGGCCCAGGTCCTCGGCCATGCGCGAGTAGCGCATGTACTTCAGCGAATGGCAGCCCGCGCAGTAGTTCATGTACAGCTGCGCACCGCGCTGCAGCGAGGCGCGGTCGCTCAGGTCGTTGCCGGCCTGGAGCGTGGCGCCGCCGCCGGCGGCGAACGCGGAGAACGAGATCAGCAACCCGCTGGCGAAGACAGCTAGGCGAGAGGCGAAAGTCTTAGTCATGCGTCGTCACCCGCTCGGGCACTGGCTTGGTCTTGTCGATCTTGGTCCAGATCGGCATGGTCAGGAAGAACAGGAAGTAGAAGCCGGTCAGGAAGCGGCCGACGATGGTTTCCACCGGGTCCGTGCCCGGGCCGGCGCCGATCTTGCCCAGCCAGACGAAGCTGATCGCGAACAGGCCCAGCAGCACCTTGGACATCAGGCCACGGTAGCGGTAGGACTTCACCTTCGCACGGTCCAGCCACGGCACCAGGAACAGGATTGCGATGGCGCCGAACATCACCAGCACGCCGCCCAGCTTGTCGGGCACCACGCGCAACATCGCGTAGTAGGGCGTGTAGTACCACACCGGCTTGATGTGCGCCGGCGTGACCAGCTTGTTGGCCTCGGTGAAGTTGTCGTGCTCCAGGAACCAGCCGCCCATGGCCGGTGCGAAGAACACGATGAAGGCCGCGATGATCAGGAAGCCGCCGACATAGAAGCCGTCCTTCACCGTGTAGTACGGGTGGAACGGCACGCCGTCGGCCGGCGCGGTGGGCGACCAGCGGTTGCCCTTCGGGCCCTTCTTGATCTCCACGCCGTCGGGGTTGTTCGAACCGACTTCGTGCAGGGCGAAGATGTGCAGCACCACCAGCAGCAGCAGCACCAGCGGCAGCGCGATGACGTGCAGGGCGAAGAAGCGGTTCAGCGTGGCGTCGCTGGGCAGGTAGTCGCCCATGATCCACTCGGTCAGGCCGTTGCCGATCACCGGAATGGCGCCGAACAGCGAGATGATGACCTTGGCGCCCCAGAACGACATCTGGCCCCACGGCAGCACGTAGCCCAGGAAGGCTTCGGCCATCAGCACCAGGTAGATCAGCATGCCCAGGATCCACACCAGTTCGCGCGGCTTCTGGTACGAGCCGTACATCAGGCCGCGGAACATGTGGATGTAGACGACGATGAAGAACAGCGAGGCGCCGGTGCTGTGCATGTAGCGGATCAGCCAGCCCCACTCCACGTCGCGCATGATGTACTCGACCGAGGCGAACGCTTCCGCCGCGCTCGGCTTGAAGTGCATCGTCAGGAAGATGCCGGTCAGGATCTGGTTGACCAGCACCACGATCGACAGCACGCCGAAGATGTACCAGATGTTGAAGTTCTTGGGCGCGTAGTACTCGCTCATGTGCTTGCGGTACACCGGCATGAAGCCCGGTGCGCGCGCGTTGAACCAGTCCATCACGCCATCGGCGGTACGGGTGAAGATGTTCGCCATGGCTTATGCCCCCTGCGGGTCGAGACCGACGACGATGGTCGTGTCGTTCTCGTAGTAATGCGGCGGCACCACCAGGTTGGTGGGTGCGGGCACGCCCTGGAACACGCGGCCGGCCATGTCGAAGCGCGACTTGTGGCAGGGGCAGAAGTAGCCGCCCTTCCAGTTCGGGTCGTACGGCTCCGGCTTGATCTCGGCGGCCATCTCGGGCGAGCAGCCCAGATGGGTGCACAGGCCGACCAGCACGGAGATCTCCGGCTTCAGCGAGCGCGTCTCACCCTTGATGTAGGCCGGCTGCTGGTCGAGGTTCTCCGACTGCGGGTCGCGAAGGTTCGCGTCCAGCGTGGGCAGCGCGTCGAGCACGGCCTTGGAACGCTTCACGATCCAGATCGGCTGGCCGCGCCATTCCAGGATCAGGCGCTGGCCCTCCTGCAGGCCACTGATGTCGGCGGTCACCGGGGCACCGGCCAGCTTGGCCCGGGCGCTCGGATTCCACGACTTGATAAAAGGCACAGCTGCAATACCGGCACCTACTGCACCCACCACGGCGGTGGTCGCAGTCAGGAACCGGCGTCGGCCCGTATTCACAGGCCCATTGACCCCATCGATGGCCATCCGGCACTCCGCAAAACAATCAGGTAGCTAAAAAGGCTGCCAAGGCCGCACCCATGGACCGGTACGGGCCGCAAAAGACGGCAAAGTGTAACGGATGGCTTAATGGGCCGACAACGGCTGCCGCGGAATCAATGGCTTGCGTGCATCCGGGACCGCCCGTCCCGGCTCAGCGTGCGGCGACGGCCTGGCGGTAGCGGTCGGCCAGCACGGCCACCCGCTGCACGTAGCGCTGCGTTTCCTTGTAGGGAGGAACGCCGCCGTGGCGGTCCACGGCGCCTTCGCCCGCGTTGTAGCCGGCGGCGGCCAGGGTGAGGTTGCCGTTGAAGCGCTTCAACAGCCAGGCCAGGTACTGCGCACCACCGCGGATGTTCTGGCCGGCGTTGTAGCTGTCGGTCACCCCGAACCGGCGGGCCGTGGCCGGCATCAGCTGCATCAGCCCCTGGGCGCCCGCATGCGACAGCGCCATGGGGTTGTAGGAGGACTCGGCGTGCATGATGGCGCGCAGGATCGCCTCCTCCACGCCGAACTCGCGCGAGGCCGCGGCGATCTCGGCCTGGTAGGCGGAGGTGTTCAGGCGCAGCCGGCCGAAATCCACGCCCGGGTTACCGCAGGCGAAGCAGGTTTCGATGTAGCTGTACTTGATGGTGCGCAGGCTGGCGACCTGGGTGCCGCCGCGCGGGCGCGTGCTGGTGTAGTGCCGCACGCCGTCCTTGATGTAGGAATAGACCTGCCCGCTGACGACGCGGCGGGGACCGGTGGCGGGGGGGGTGGCCTGCGGCGTCGCGGCAGGCACCATGGCAGCAGCCGAGTCGGACAAGGCCGGCGTGACGGCCGCGCCCACGGCAGGCGGCGGCGTGGCGGGCCGCGACACGGTGGCGACCTGCGCCGGGCGGCTCCGGTCCGGGGTATAGCGGCTGATCACTTCGCAGCTGGCGCCGCTGACGCGCTTGCTGACGTAGTTCGGCACACCGTCAGCGCCGGTGCACTTGTACAGCGTGCCCGCGCTGGCCGGCAGTGCGGTCAACGCGGCCAGCGTGGCCAGAAGCGTCAGAGTCCCCCTCATGCCGCGCAGTGTCCCCAATTCGCCAGCGGTTGCCAAGTCCTTGTCCAACAAAGGTTTCCTCCAATCTGTGCGGCCGGTCGGAGTTCCAACAGCCGGCGGCACCGCGGCCCGGGATGGCCTGATACCCGCTATCAACGCCGTCCGGGGACGGTTCCGGCCGCCTCGGCCCGGCCCGTGCGCGTAAACTACGCCGCCCGCTCCTCCCACCCGACTGGATTAAGCGCCATGACCGGGACGCAAGCCCCCGACCTGCCGACCACGGCCGGCCCTACCGTGACCGACCCCGCCCTCGTCCCCCTGCCGCAGGCCAGGCCGCGCAGCCCGGACCTCGTGCGCGGAAAGCTCTTCATCAAGACCCACGGGTGCCAGATGAACGAGTACGACTCGGCCAAGATGGCCGACGTGCTGGCCGCCTCCGATGGCCTGGAGCTGACCGACAACCCCGAGGAAGCGGACGTGGTGCTGGTCAACACCTGTTCCATCCGCGAGAAGGCACAGGAAAAGGTCTTCAGCCAACTGGGCCGCTGGAAGGCGCTGAAGGCCGGCGGCCGCGACGTGATCATCGGCGTGGGCGGCTGCGTGGCGTCCCAGGAAGGCGAGGCGATCGTCAAGCGCGCGCCCTACGTGGACCTGGTGTTCGGTCCGCAGACCCTGCACCGCCTGCCGGAGCTGATCCGCGCCCGCCGCGAGCAGAACCGGCCGCAGGTCGACATCAGCTTCCCCGAGATCGAGAAGTTCGACCGCCTGCCCGAACCCCGCGCCGAAGGCCCGTCGGCGTTCGTGTCGATCATGGAAGGCTGCTCCAAGTACTGCTCGTTCTGCGTGGTGCCCTACACCCGCGGCACCGAGGTCAGCCGGCCGTTCGAGGACGTGCTGGTGGAAGTGGCGCAGCTGGCCGCCCAAGGGGTGCGCGAGATCAACCTGCTCGGCCAGAACGTCAATGCGTATCGCGGTCCTTATGGCGACGGCGAGGCCGCCGACCTGGGCCTGCTGATCCGCACCATCGCCGAGATCGACGGCATCGGCCGCATCCGCTTCACCACCTCGCACCCGCTGGAGTTCAGCGACTCGCTGGTGGACGCCTACCGCGACGTACCGCAGCTCGCCAACTTCCTGCACCTGCCGGTGCAGGCGGGCAGCGACCGCATCCTTTCGGCGATGAAGCGCGGCTACACCGCGCTCGAATTCAAGCAGAAGATCCGCAAGCTGCGCGCGGTGCGTCCAGACATCTCGATCAGCTCGGATTTCATCGTCGGCTTCCCCGGCGAGACCGACGCCGACTTCGAGAAGACCATGAAACTGATCGAGGATGTCGGCTTCGACCAGAGCTTCTCCTTCATCTACTCGCGCCGCCCCGGCACGCCCGCAGCCGACCTGCCGGACGACGTGTCCGACGCCACCAAGCACGCCCGCCTGGACCGCCTGCAGAAGCACATCAATGCCCACGCCGCCGGCATTTCGCAGGCCATGGTGGGCACCGTGCAGTCGGTGCTGGTGGAAGGACCGTCGAAGAAGAACCCGAACGAACTGACCGGCAAGACCGAGAACATGCGCTCGGTGAACTTCCCCGGCCATCCGCGCCTGGTCGGCCAGTTCGTCGACGTATTGATCACCGAGGCGCTGACCAACTCGCTGCGCGGGCGCGTGGCCGGCGCCGACTGAGCCAGCGGATCAACCGACGGCGGACAGAGGCACGCCGTCGCGCTCGTTGTCCCAGATCATGTGGATGATCTTCCAACCCTCCTCGCCCTTGTAGAGCTGGATGCTGTTGATACCGCGCCTCTCCGGCACAGTATCGCCGGGGGCATGGCGCGCCTCGTAAGCGCTCCAGACGTGGGCGATGTTGCCGAAGATCCTGATCTCCCGCCCGGTCTCCACCTCGAAGAAATCCATGTCCGCCAACAGCGTGTCGGCGTTGGCACGGTATTCCTCCAGCGAGAACGACAGGCGCCACGGTGCACCCTGCGCATCGACACCCGTGCGGATCTGCCGGCAGTCCGGATGGAAGACCGCGTCCTGCGTCGACCAGTCGCGCGGGCCGGCAGGGCCCGAGATCATCGCGTACATGGCGTCCACCACCGCACCGATTGCCGCTTCGTCCATTGCCGCACTCCAGGGTCGTGATGAAGCGCCAGCCTATCAGTCCAGCCGCTTGCGGAAGCGCAGGATCGCCGCCGTCATCATCACCGTCGTGAAAGCCAGCAAGGCCAGCACATCCGCCCACAGTTCCCAGAGACTGGCGCCGCGCAGCATGACGCCGCGGATCAGGCGCAGGAAGTGGGTCAGCGGCAGCGCCTCGGCCATCCACTGCACGACCTTCGGCATGCCGGCGAACGGGAACATGAAGCCCGACAGCAGGATCGAGGGCAGGAAGATGAAGAACGTCATCTGCATGGCCTGGAACTGCGACTGCGCGCGGGTGGAGATCAACAGGCCCAGCGTCAGATTGGCCACGATCAGCAGGCAGGCGGCGATGTACGCATGCAGCAGGCTTCCGCCCAGCGGCACGTTGAACAGCCACATGCCCAACGCCAGCACCACCGTGGTCTGCACCAGGCCAATCGCCACGTAGGGCAGTACCTTGCCGATCATCAGCTCGGCACTGCTCACCGGCGTGGCGATCAGCAGCTCCATGTTGCCGCGCTCGCGTTCGCGCACGATGGCCACGCCGGTGAACAGCACCATGGTCATGGTGAGGATCACGCCGATCAGCCCGGGCACGATGTTCAGTGCCGAGCGCCGCTGCGGATTGTAGAAGCCGACCACACTGACGGTGCCCGTCGCCAGCGGACTGCTGCGCCCGTCCAGCGGCATCTGCGCCAGCTGCGCGGCGGCGCTCTGGACCGCATTGTCGCTGCCATCGACGAGGATCTGCACCGCCTCGCGACCTTCCGCGCGGCGACGTTCGTAGTCCGGCGGGATGACGATGCCGATGCTGATCTCGCCACGACGCATCGCGCCCACCAGTTCCTGCGGCGTGGCGGCCTCATGCGTCGGCGCGACCACGCCAGTGGCGACGATATCCATCACCAGCGTGCGCGAGGCGGACGTGCGCGACTGGTCGGCGATGCCGGCGGACAGATCCCGCAGGTTGGTATTGATGGCGTAGCCGAACAACAGCAGCTGCATCACCGGAATACCGATGATCATCGCCAGGGTGATGCGGTCGCGGCGCATCTGCCGCAGCTCCTTCACCATCACGGCCATCAGGCGACGGAGCTTCATGCCGCCTCCTCACGCGCGGGCTGGCCGCGCGTGGCCGAGACGAAGACATCCTCCAGGTTGGCCGGCGCGACCGAGACCTGTGCACTGACGCCAGCCGCGCGCAGGCCCTGCGCGATGCGGTCAGCGGCCTGTCCGTCCTCGGCCATCAACACGCGCAGCAGGTTGCCGATCTGCGCCACGCTGATCACACCCGGCAGGCCGACCAACGCCTTCTGCGCCTGGCGCGGCTGCGCAGCGTCCACCACCAGCGTGCGCCCGGCCAGTTCGCCGGTCAGTGCGTCCGGCGTACCGTCCGCGACGAGGACGCCGCGATCGAGGATGGCGATGCGGTGGCAGCGCTCGGCCTCGTCCATGTAGTGCGTGGACACCAGCAGCGTGGTGCCGGCGTCGGCGAGTTCGAAGAGCTTTTCCCAGAAATCGCGACGCGATTCCGGATCCACCGCACTGGTCGGTTCGTCGAGGAACAGCAGTTCCGGCTGGTGGATCACCGCGCCGGCCAGCGCCAGACGCTGCTTCTGCCCGCCGCTCATCGTGCCAGCCAGCTGCTTCTGGCGGTCCTGGAAGTGGTACTGCTCGACCAGCTCATCGATCCTTCGCCTCGCCTGCACGCGCGGGATGTCCTGCACGGCCGCCAGGAATTCCAGGTTCTCGCGCACCGTCAGGTCCTCGAACAGCGAGAACTTCTGGGTCATGTAGCCGATGCGGGTGCGCAGTTGCTCGGCCTGTTCCGGGATGCGCAGACCCAGCACTTCGATGTCGCCCGCCGTCGGCGTGAGCAATCCGCACAACATGCGGATGGTGGTGGATTTGCCGGAGCCGTTCGGGCCGAGGAAGCCATAGACATGACGACGCGGAATGTCCAGATCCACATCGTCCACCGCCACCAGTGCGCCGAAGCGCTTGGTCAGGCCACGGACACGGATCGCGCGTCCTTCCTCACTCGTCGCCATCGGACACCACCTGCAGCGGGGCCCCCACCGGGAGACCGGCGGCCTCCTTCCCCAGGCTTATTTCTGCCAGGTAGCTGAGCCGTTCCGCGTCCTGGCCGGTCAGCGCGAAGTAAGGAGTGAAGCTGGGCTCGCTGCGGATCATGCGCACCCGTCCGGCGTACGCCTTCTGCTGGCCATCGAGGCGTACCTGCACGGTGTCGCCGACCTTCAGTCGATTGCGCAGTGCCTGCGGGAGGTAGACGCGGGCATAGGGCACCTCGCCCACCAGCATCACCGCCAGCGGCGCACCCACTGGCGCCTGGTCGCCCAGCTTGTAGGGCAGGCTGTCGATGCGGCCCGCGCGCGGCGCCACGATATCGAGCTTCTCCAGCGTCACCGCCTGCACGCGCGCCTGCGCGTCCGCCGCAGCGACGGCCGCTTCGCCCTGCGCGACCTGTTCGGCGCGCGTGCCGCGCTCGAGTTCCAGCAGCGCCGCCTGTGCGACCCGCACCTGGGCCTGCGCACTCTGCGACGCGGCACGCGCACGATCCAGCTCGGAGGCGGCGACCAGGCGTTGGCGGCCCAGTGGCTGCAGGCGCGCGTAGTACGCGTCGGCATCCCGGGCCTGCGCCTGCGCGGCGGCCAGGCTGGCGCGCGCCTGCGCGATGGCCTCGCTGCGCGGACCGGCACGCAGTTCGGCCAGCGCTTCGCGGCGTTGCGTGGCCTGGGCCTGTGCAGCCGCCAATTGGGACTGGGTACGGGTCAGCTCCAGTTGCAGCAATGGCGTGCCGGCCGCCACCCGCTGGCCTTCGCGCACGTCGATGCGGACGATCTTCTCGGCCACCGGCGCGGGCAGCGTCACCCGGTCCCATTCCAGCGTGCCCAGGGCCTGCGGCGCATCCGCCCTGCAGGCGGCCAGCACGAGCATCGCCGTCGCCAGCGCGACGCTTCGCGATTCACTTCGCATGATCAAGCTCCAGTCCGCGATCCAGCAGCACCAGCGTGTGCCGGCGCAGGTCGTTGAAGTCGATGTCGTCGGTGCCGAACAACTGGCGCCAGATCGGCGCGCTGGCCATCGGGAACATCGTCAGCCCGATCAGCGACACCATCAGCAGGCGCGGATCCAGGTCGGGGTTGAGCTGGCCGGCCTGCTGCGCGGCGGCGAAGCGGCTCGCCATCATCGTCGGCAGCAGCGGGCCGACCTGGCGGATCATCATCTCGCGCAGCGCGCCGCCCTCGCACAGGATCTCGCGCACCCATAGCGTGGGCAGCCACGGATGCTCGGCCACCACCGTGCCGATGCCGTGCACGAAGCCAGCGACCAGCCCCGCGACATCCCCATTCCCGGCCTGCCTCACCGGCGCGCGCATCTTCGCCACGACCGGCAGCAACCGCTCGGTCACCACCGCTTCCTGCAGCTGCGCCTTGTCGCCGAAGTAGTAGTGCACCAGCGCGGGCGTCACCCCGGCTTCCTTGGCGATATCGCGCAGCGAGGTGGCCGCGATGCCACCCCGGACGAAACAGGCCAGCGCCGCGTCCAGCAGGGTGACGCGCAGGTCGGCGGTCTCGGCGGTGGGACGGCGCCCACGGGCGCGCTTGCGGGGGGCGGCCTTGGACGGGGCGTCCGTCTTGGCCCCGTGTCGGCGGGGAGGTGTCGTCGTTGTCATGGGATCTATTTAATTTTCCATTTAATTAAATTTCAAGCCCGTTCCGACGAGCGGCGGGAAGGTGGCCGGCCACAGGCCATCGCGCTACCCTGCGCGCCCGCCTTGCGTTTGCCAGGATCGCCGCCATTTCCTCGGATAGCCCCCGCCTGTGGGTGTTCACGCTGGAAGCCCGGCCGCGCGCCGACAGCCCCGACTTCGTTGAAGCCGGCGGTGCGTATGTCACCTGCTACCAGAAACCCGGATTCGCCGACGACCCCATGCGGCGCGCATCCGAGTTCATCCGCGAACAGGGCTGGGTGGTCGTGGCGGTGGAGGACGAACCGGTGCAGGTCGACCGCGACGAAGCCCCCAATGCCGACCACTTCGACCAGGCCCTGGTCGACGACGAGGTCTACGTGTTCAACCAGTGGCCGGTCGAGGATGCCGACGACCAGACGCGCCACTAGCCCCCGACTACATCGAACCCCTGCCCCATGACTGCCCCCAGCAAGCGCGAATTCACCCTGGAACCCGAAAACACCGAACGCCTGGCCAATCTGGCCGGCCCCTTCGACGCCCACCTGCGCCAGATCGAACTGCGGCTGGGCGTGGAGATCGCCAACCGCGGCGCCGTCTTCCGGGTCACCGGCCCGGCGAAGGCCGTGGCCGCGACCGAAAAGCTGCTGCATGCGCTGTACCAGGAAGCCGCCAGCGAGACTTTCGACAGCGAGGCCATCCACCTGCGCCTGACGGCCGCCCACGTGGACCAGGTGGCCGACGACGGCTACGCGCCGCAGGACGTGGCCATCAAGGTCAAGCGCGGCACCGTGCGCGGCCGCGGCGCCAACCAGGCCAAGTACCTGCACGCCATCGCCACCCACGACATCAACTTCGGCCTCGGCCCGGCCGGCACCGGCAAGACCTTCCTGGCCGTCGCCAGTGCGGTGGAGGCACTCAACGAGTCGCGGGTGCAGCGGCTGATCCTGGTGCGCCCGGCGGTGGAGGCCGGCGAGAAGCTGGGCTTCCTGCCCGGCGACCTGTCCCAGAAGGTCGACCCGTACCTGCGGCCGCTGTACGACGCGCTGTACGAGATGCTGGGCGTGGACAAGGTGGTCAAGCTGCTGGAGAAGAACGTCATTGAGATCGCCCCGCTGGCCTACATGCGCGGCCGCACGCTCAACGATGCGTTCGTCATCCTCGACGAGGCGCAGAACACCACCATCGAACAGATGAAGATGTTCCTCACGCGCATCGGCTACGGCAGCACGGCGGTGGTCACCGGCGACCTGACCCAGATCGACCTGCCCAAGCACCAGAAGTCCGGGCTGAAGGATGCGCTGGACGTCCTGCGCGACGTGGACGGCATCTCGTTCACCTTCTTCACCAGTCGCGACGTGGTGCGCCACCCGCTGGTGGCGAAGATCGTGCGGGCTTACGATGCGCGTGACGGCAAGGATGCGGAGTCGGCCGAGCAGTCTTCCTGATCGCCGTCATCCCCGCGCAAGCGGGGATCCAGGTTGGTCTTCCCCTTGGCTTGCATGAGCCCGTCATCAGGCAACATCGGAACGGATGACCCGTCATGCGGCTGTTGAACGTCCGGCATGCGCCGGAATGACGAGCGAAAAACATGACCCAAGGCCCCGTCCGTCTCGACGTTTCCGTCAGCTATGCGCTGCCGCGCACCGGCATCCCGTCGGCGGTGAGCTTCCGCAAGTGGGTGGCCGCGGCGCTGGCCGGCCGCATCCGCGAAGCCGACCTCGCCATCCGCATCGTCGACAGCAAGGAAGGCCGCGCGCTCAACCGGCATTACCGCGGGCGCGACTATGCCACCAACGTACTCAGCTTCCCGGCCGAGATGGCCGAGGGCGTCAAGCTGCCCAAGGGCGTGAAGATGCCGCTGCTCGGCGACCTGGTGATCTGCGCACCGGTGGTCGCGCGCGAGGCGAAAGAGCAGAAGAAGCCGCTGGCCGCGCATTACGCCCACATGACCGTGCACGGTGCGCTGCACCTGCTGGGCTGGGATCACGAGGACGACAAGGAGGCCGAGTGCATGGAGCAGCTGGAGCGGGAGATCCTGGCCGAACTCGGCATCGCCGACCCCTACGCGGAAGACTGACCATGCTGCGCTCCCTGTTGCTCGCGTCCTGCGTGGCGCTGACCCTGCCCGTCGCCGCGCGCGCCCAGACCGGTGCGACCGACCTCGCGTCCTTGATCGAATGCCGTGGCGACATCGCCGGCCTGACCGCACTGGCACCCGCGCTGGAAGACCCGCTGAAGGCGGTCGCCCTGGGCTGGCAGCCGCTGCCGCAGGCGAACATGTTCATGACCGAATACCGCCTGGCCTCGCCGATCCGCGTGTTCGGGCACGGCACGGACCACATCGCCTTCACTGGCAGCAGCGTGATGGCGATCCTGGACCTGCCCGACCCCCGCCCGCTGGCCAGCGAACTCGGGCTGGAAACGGCCATCGATACGCCGGCCAAGGCCATGTTCGGCAAGGAACTGCGCAGCGAGGAATCCCGCGATGCCGAAAGCGGCCAGGTGCTGATCGAATCCGTCGTCCTCAACGTCAGCAACGTGTCCTCGCATCCCGGCAAGACCCTGGTGGGGTGCAGCTACAGCCTGGACCTGCCCGAGGATGCTCCCGACACCGACACCGACGCGCCCGCGCCCGAAGGGGCGCCCCCGCCTGCGCCCGGCGGACAACCGCGTTAGACTGAACCCCACGCCCCCGCGGGGCGACCATTTCCACGAGATGTCAGAAGACGACAGTACCCACGCGCCGGACGGCTCCGACAAACCTTCGGAGAAGCGGCGCTCCTGGCTGGACCGCCTCAGTTCGGCGTTCTCCGGCGAACCCAGCACACGCGACGACCTGGTGGAGTTGCTGCGCGACGCGCAGTCCGACGGGCTGATCGGCGGCGACACCCTGAAGATGATGGAAGGCGCCATCGCCGTGGCCGACCTGACCGTGGGCGACGTGATGGTGCCGCGCGCGCAGATGGTGTCGCTGCCGGTGGAGGCGCGCTTCCTGGACCTGATGAAACAGGTGGTGGAATCCGGCCATTCGCGCTTCCCCGTCCACGGCGACAACAAGGACGAGATCCTGGGCATCCTGCTGGCCAAGGACCTGCTGCGCGGGGTGGTGGCCGACAACGGTCCCGGCACCGTGCGCGAGCTGCTGCGGCCGGCGGTACTGATTCCCGAATCGAAGAAGCTGAACCTGCTGCTGAAGGAATTCCGTCTGTCGCGCAACCACATGGCGATCGTGGTGGACGAGTACGGCGGCGTCGCCGGCCTGGTGACCATCGAGGACGTGCTGGAACAGATCGTGGGCGAGATCGACGACGAGCACGACGAAGCCGAGGACGGTGCCGCGCTGATCGCCGCGCAGGCCGACGGCCAGTTCGTGGTGGATGCGCTGACGCCCATCGCCGACTTCAACGAACGCTTCGGCGCCGACTTCCCGGACGACGAGTACGACACCGTCGGCGGCCTGGTCACCGCCGCCATCGGCCATCTGCCCGAAACCGGCGAGGAACTGACGCTGGGCCGTTTCCTGTTCCGGGTGGCGCGGGCCGATGCGCGCCGCGTGCATGCGTTCCATGTCGGAGTGCTGGCGGATGCGTAGCGCGGTCGCGCGCCTGGCGCTGCTGGGCGCGCTGTGGCTGCTGGCCGCCGCGGCATGGGCCGCGCCGCGCATCGGCGTGGCGACCATGCAGCCCGGCGAGGTGTTCTTCGAGCGCTTCGGCCACAACGCCATCATCGTGGTCGATCCCGCCAGTGGCGACGCCATCTCGTACAACTTCGGCTTCTTCGATCCATCCGAAGCCGACTTCGTCGGCAACTTCGCGCGCGGCCACATGATGTACTACCTGGTCGCGCTGCCGTTCGAGCAGGACCTGGCGCAGTATCGCGACAGCGGCCGCGGCGTGTCGATCCAGTGGCTCGATGTCGGGCCCGACCAGGCGCAGGCGCTGGCCGACACGCTGGCCGAACGGGCGCGGCCGGAAAACGCACGCTATCGCTACGACTATTTCACCTCCAACTGTTCCACCCAGGTCCGCGACGCGCTGGATGCCGCACTGGGCGGTGCGCTGAAATCGCAGCTTTCGGGCCGTTCGCGCGGCAACACCTTCCGCAGCGAAGCCGTGCGGCTGGCCTCGCCGGCGACGTGGATGTGGCTGGGCTTCGACGTGGGCCTCGGCCCGTCGGCAGACAAGCCGATGTCGCGCTGGGAGGAAGGCTACGTGCCGATGCGCCTGGCCGACAGCCTGCGCGAGGCGAAGAACGCCGCCGGCCGTCCGCTGGTGCAATCGGAAATGCAGCTGCTGCCGCACCGCATCGCGCCGGAGCCGGCCGAAACGCCGCGCCGTTGGTGGCCCTGGCTGCTCGCAGGCGTCGTCATCGCGGCACTGGTCGCGGGGACGGGACGTCGCGCGCCCCGCGTGATCGCGGCCGTGGCGTTGCCGTTGTGGCTGCTCTGCTTCGTGGCGGGCGCGCTGCTGGTGTACCTGTGGGGTTTCACCGACCACTGGGCCGCGTGGGCCAACCGCAACCTGCTGCTGTTCAATCCGCTGTGCGTCCTGCTGGTTCCCGGCGCAATAGCCGTGCTGCGCCGCCGCAACCCGCCGGTGTGGTTCGGCTGGCTGACGGTCGCCATCGCGGCAGGCGCGCTGGTCGCATGGTTCCTGCACTGGCTGCCCTTGCGGCTGCAGTACAACCAGACGTGGATCGCCCTGATGACGCCAATCCACCTGGCGCTTGCATACGTATTCATGCCGCGACGCTTGTCGCGCTGAGCCCCGCCACGCACGATGCGGCCCTCTGCTTACCGCGAGGGTCGCATGCACCGTTTCCTGATTCCGCTCTTCGTCCTGCTGTCCAGCGCCGCCGCGCATGCGGCGCCCGGCCCGCGCGTGGCTTCGCCCGACGGCACCATCATGGTGGAGCTGGCCACCGACAACGACGGCAGGCCCGCGTATGCGGTGTCGCGCAAGGGACAACCGGTCATCGCGTCGTCGCGGCTCGGCTTCCTGCTGCTGGATGCACCCAAGTTCGAACGCAACATCGAGATCGTGCAGCCGCGCACGCGCACGTTCGACGAGACCTGGGAACAGCCGTGGGGCGAGCGCCGCCTCATCCGCAACCACTACAACGAACTGACGGTCACGCTGAAGGAGAAGACCAAGCCCTTCCGCAGCTTCGACGTGGTGTTCCGCGTGTTCGACGACGGCGTCGGCTTCCGCTACCGCTTCCCGAAGCAGTCCGGGCTGGAGCAGGTGAAGATCAGCGAGGAGCTGACCGAATTCTCGCTGGCCCGTGACGCGACCGCGTGGTGGATTCCCGCCGGGGAATGGAACCGCGAGGAATACCTTTACCACCGCACGCCCGTGCAACAGGTCGGCGACGCGCAGACGCCGATCACCTTCAGGTTCGAGGACGGCACCCACCTTTCGATCCACGAGGCCGCGCTGGTCGACTACAGCGGCATGAACCTGACGCGGGTGGAAGACCGCAAGCTGAAAGCCGACCTGACGCCCGGCATCGGCGAAGGCAAGGTGGTGCGTGCGGCGCCGTTCGACACCCCTTGGCGCACGCTGCTGCTGAGCGACGATGCGGCGGGTCTGGCGATGTCCAGCCTGACGCTGAATCTCAACGAGCCCAATGCACTCGGCGATGTGTCATGGGTGAAGCCGATGAAGTATGTCGGCGTGTGGTGGGAAATGCACCTGGACCTGAAGAGCTGGGCCTCCGGCCCCAAGCACGGTGCCACCAACGACAACGTCCGCAAGCACATCGATTTCGCCGCGAAACACGGCTTCGGCGGTGTGCTGGTCGAAGGCTGGAACGTGGGCTGGGACGGCGACTGGTTCGGCAACGGCGAGGATTTCAGCTTCACCCAGTCGTATCCGGATTTCGACCTGGAAGCGCTCAGCCGCTATGCCCGCTCAAAGGGCGTGGTCCTGATCGGCCATCATGAGACATCCGGCAACGCGGCCCACTACGAAGAACAGATGGGCGATGCGTTCGACCTCTACCAGCGCGTGGGCGTGCCGGCGGTGAAGACAGGGTATGTGGCCGACGCCAGCCAGGCCAAGGTCACCGGCACCGACGGCAGGCGCCACTACGCGTGGCACGAAGGGCAGGACATGGCGCGCCATCACCTCAAGGTGGTGACCGAAGCGGCCAAGCGCCAGATCGCCGTCAATCCGCACGAGCCGATCAAGGACAGCGGCCTTCGCCGTACCTATCCGAACTGGATCACCCGTGAAGGCGCGCGCGGCATGGAGTTCAGCGCCTGGGGCCAGCCCGGCAATCCGCCGGAGCACGAAGCCAACCTCGTGTTCACCCGACTGCTGGCCGGCCCGATGGACTACACGCCGGGCATTTTCGGCATGAAGACACGCTCCACCGACGGCATCGCCACCACCTGGGCCAAGCAGCTCTCGCTTTACGTGGTGATCTACAGCCCGCTGCAGATGGCGGCCGACCTGCTGGAAAACTACGAGAAGAACCCGGCGCCGTTCCAGTTCATCAAGGACGTGCCGGTGGACTGGGACGACACGCGCGTGCTGAACGGCGAAGTGGGCGACTACGTGACCATCGCCCGCAAGGAGCGCGGCGGCGACAACTGGTACCTCGGCGCGCTGACCGACGAAGACGGCCGTACGCTCAGCGTGCCGCTGACCTTCCTCGATGAGGGCCGCCGCTACACCGCGCAGATCTACCGCGACGGCGACAAGGCCCACTGGAAGACCGCGCCGCAGGACATCGTGATCGAGGAACGCAGCGTCGCCCGCGGCGATACGCTGGCGCTGAAGCTCGCGCCCGGTGGTGGACAGGCGATCCGGTTCGTGGCGCAGTGAGCGCGGAAGCCACTGTAGGAGCGACGTAAGTCGCGACCGCAGAAACGAAGCCCCCCCCATATCCTTACGAAAGACGGATCCTGCGGGCGAGGCATCACCTCGTACCGCAGGGTTGATGCCTTCTACCCGTCCCGAGACGCATCATTGCCGCGGTCGCGACTCACGTCGCTCCTACAGGAGGCCCGCGGGCTTGTCGGATGTGGTCCCGTGGCGCACGATTCCCGCCATGAATGACCTCGCCGCCGTCGACACGAAACCCGCCCTGCCCCAGTGCGTCATCAACTGCGTGGTCTACGACCAGGGCGGCAAGCGGCGCGATATCGGCCTGGACGAGATCAGCGACGTGCTGGCCGTCGACGATGGCAGTTTCATCTGGGTGGGCCTGTACGAGCCGGCGGACGCCATCCTGGAGAAGCTGCAGGAAGAGTTCTGCCTGCACGACCTGGCCGTGGAGGACGCGCAGAATGCGCACCAGCGCCCGAAGCTGGAAGCCTACGGCAACTCGCTGTTCGTGGCCGTGCACACGGCGCAGGTGGTGGACGACCGCATCCGGTTCGGCGAGACCCACGCCTTCCTGGGCCCGCGCTACCTGGTGACGGTGCGGCACGGTGCGTCGCTTTCGTATGCGCCGGTACGCGAGCGCGTGCAGCGCGAACCCGATCTGCTGGCGCTCGGTCCGTCGTATGGGCTGTACGCGGTGCTCGACTACATCGTCGACAACTACCGGCCGATCATCGACCAGTTCAAGCAGACGCTGGATGCCCTGGAGAAGGACATCTTCTCCGACACCTACCGGCGGGTGACGGTGGTGAAGCTGTACGAGCTGAAGCGCGAGCTGACCCAGATGCGGTTGGCGGTGGCGCCGCTGCAGGACGTGCTGGCGCAGCTGACGCGGTCGCAGAGCGCACTGATCCCGGAAGAGGTGCGGCTTTACTTCCGCGACGTGCAGGACCACGTGCTGCGCGTCAACGAGTACACCGACACCCTGCGCGAGATGCTCACCACCGCACTCAGCGTGAACCTGTCGCTGGTGACGCTGGCGCAGGGCGAGATCGTCAAGCGGCTGGGTGCATGGGCCGCACTGCTCGCCGCCCCCACGCTGATCACCAGTTGGTATGGCATGAACTTCGAACACATGCCCGAACTGGCCGGCCGCTTCGCCTATCCCATCCTGATCGCCGGCGTGGCGCTGGCCTGTTTCGGCCTGTACCGCCTGTTCAAGCGCTCGCGCTGGCTCTGACGCCCTACGCCGTCGGATTGCGACCAAAGTCGAAAGCCGAATCGGCCATTACGGATTGACCGGCCTTCCGCATGGGGGGACCCTTGTCCGGACTTGTCGGAGGGTTTCCGGATGAACGGTTTTTCCAAGATCGGCTGGGCGGCGCTGGCGCTTCTCGGCGCGGTGTGCCTGGGCGTGGTGGCCCTGCGCCAGGGCGAGCAGATCAGCGCGCTGTGGATCGTCGTGGCGGCGGTATCCATCTATCTGGTGGCATACCGCTACTACAGCCTGTACATCGCGAAGAACGTGATGGGGCTCGATCCGACCCGCGCAACCCCCGCGCACCTCAACAACGACGGCCTGGACTACGTGCCCACCAACAAGCACGTGTTGTTCGGCCACCACTTCGCTGCCATCGCCGGCGCCGGTCCGCTGGTCGGCCCGGTGCTCGCCGCGCAGATGGGCTACCTGCCCGGCATGCTCTGGCTGATCGCGGGCGTGGTGCTCGCGGGCGCGGTGCAGGACTTCATGGTCCTGTTCATCTCCAGCCGCCGCAACGGCCGCTCGCTGGGTGACCTGGTCCGCGAGGAAATGGGCCAGGTGGCCGGCACCATCGCGCTGTTCGGTGCGTTCCTGATCATGATCATCATCCTGGCGGTGCTGGCGATGATCGTGGTGAAGGCGCTGGCCGAAAGCCCATGGGGCATGTTCACCGTCATCGCCACCATGCCCATCGCGATCTTCATGGGCCTCTACATGCGCTACATCCGCCCCGGCAGGATCGGCGAGATCTCGGTGGTCGGCATCGTCCTGCTGCTGCTCGCCATCTGGTTCGGCGGCAAGGTCGGCGCGCATCCCACATGGGGCCCCGCCTTCACCTTCACCGGCACCCAGATCACCTGGATGCTGATCGGCTACGGCTTCGTGGCCGCCGTGCTGCCCGTGTGGCTGCTGCTGGCGCCGCGCGACTACCTGTCCACCTTCCTCAAGATCGGCGTGATCGTCGCGCTGGCCATCGGCATCGTCATCGCCAGCCCGGAAGTGACCTCGCTGAAGATGCCGGCGCTGACCCAGTTCACCAGCTCCGGCGACGGTCCGGTGTGGAAGGGCGGCCTGTTCCCGTTCCTGTTCATCACCATCGCCTGCGGCGCGGTCTCGGGCTTCCATGCGCTGATCAGCTCGGGCACCTCGCCCAAGCTGCTGGCCAATGAAACCCACATCCGCTACATCGGTTACGGCGGCATGCTGATGGAATCGTTCGTCGCCATCATGGCGCTGGTCGCGGCCTCGATCATCGAGCCGGGCGTGTACTTCGCCATGAACAGCCCCGCCGCCGCGATCGGCACGAGCGCGGTCGACGTGGCCGCGAAGGTCAGCAGCTGGGGTTTCGTGGTGACGCCGGAGATGCTGACCCAGACGGCGCACAACATCGGCGAGGGCACGATCATCTCGCGCGCCGGTGGTGCACCGACGCTGGCCGTGGGCATTGCGGTGATCCTGCATGACGCGCTGCCCGGCGGCGACGCGATGATGGCGTTCTGGTATCACTTCGCCATCCTGTTCGAAGCGCTCTTCATCCTGACCGCGGTCGATGCAGGCACGCGCGCCGGCCGCTTCATGCTGCAGGACCTGCTGGGCAACTTCATCCCGCCGCTGCGCAAGACCGACTCGTGGGGCGCCAACGTCATCGGCACCGCCGGCTGCGTCGCGCTGTGGGGTTACTTCCTCTACCAGGGCGTGGTCGACCCCCTGGGCGGCATCAACACGCTGTGGCCGCTGTTCGGCATCGCCAACCAGATGCTCGCGGGCATCGCACTGATGCTGTGCACCGTGGTGCTGTTCAAGATGAAGCGCGACCGCTACGCCTGGGTCACGGTGGTCCCGACGATCTGGCTGCTGATCTGCACCACCTATGCGGGCCTGATCAAGATCTTCGACAGCAACCCGGCAATCGGCTTCGTCGCCCAGGCGAAGAAGTACCAGTTGGCCATCGCCGACGGCCAGTTGCTCGGCACGGCGAAGAGCATGGCCCAGATGCAACAGGTGGTGGTCAACAGTTACATCAACGCCGGCCTGACCGCCCTGTTCCTGTTCGTGGTGTTCAGCGTGCTGGTGTACGCGCTGCGCGCCATCGCCAAGGCACGCGCCAGCAGCACGCGCACGGACCGCGAGACGCCCTACGTCGCGCTGACCGACGAGCAGCAGAAGGCGTGGCTGTAGGCCATGGGTACCGAACTCGTCCCGCTCTCGCACTTCGCCACGCACAAGCGTGTGTGGCGGAGGCTGGTGCAGACCGCGCGCCTGTGCTGCGGCATCCCCGACTACGACAACTACGTCCGGCACGTGCTGGAGAAGCATCCGGACCGCGAACCGATGGACTACAAGACCTTCTTCCGCGAACGGCAGGAAGCGCGCTTCGGCGGCAGGAGCGGGTTCCGCTGCTGCTGAAGCAAGTTCCCGCTGCATTGACAGTTCAACGACCGCCCCTCCGAAAGAGGGGCGGCTTTTTTGTTAATCAGCCGCCGGCAAGCGCCTGCAACATCAGTCCCGTCAGGTAGGCGCAGTAGGTACCCAGCACGTACCCCAGAACCGCAAGCAGAACACCCACGGGCGCCAGTGCAGGGTGGAACGCGCTGGCCACAACCGGGGCGCTGGCGGCTGCGCCGATATTGGCCTGCGACCCCACGGCCATGAAGAACAGGGGCGCACGAATCAGGCGTGCAACCAGCAGCATCAGGCTTGCGTGCACCGCGATCCAGATCAGGCCCAGAAGCAACAGGAAGGGCTTGTTGGCCAGTGCCTTCAGATCCATCTGCATGCCGATGGTCGCAATCAGCACATACAGGAAAACCGTGCCGATCTTCGACGCGCCCGCGCCCTCGAGTTCACGCGCACGGGTCAGGCTGAGCACCACACCCACGGTCGTGGCAATCACCACCAGCCAGAAGAAGCGCGAATCCAGGCTGTAGTCCCGCAACCGCCATTCGGCAGGCAACGACGTGATCCACGCGACCAGTGGCTCGGCGAGAAAATGCGCGAAGCCGGTCGCGCCGATCGCCACCGCGAAGATCAGCATGAGATCCGTTGTCGACGCGATCCGTGCATGCTGCGCCTGGTAGCTCGCCATCCGCTCCTTGAGCGTTTCGATCGCCGAAGTGTCCGCCTTGAGCCAGCGATCCCAGAACGCCGCCCGGGACGCCATGAACAGCAGGGTTGCCATCCAGACGTAGCCGACGATCACGTCAACTGCCGCGAACTGTCCGAACAGGGTGGCGTCGACCTCGAACACCTCCTTCATCGCCGCCTGGTTGGCGCCGCCGCCGATCCAGCTTCCGGTCAAGGTGGTCATCCCGCGCCACGTTTCGCCTGCGACCGTTTCCGGATGGATCACCCCCATCGCCGTGAAACTGACCAACGCACCCAGCATCACGCCCACGGTGCCGGTCAGGAACATCACCAGCGCCTTCGGACCGAGCCGGGAGATGCCACGAATGTCCATCGACACGCAGAACAGTACCAGCGACGCCGGCAACAGATAGTCGCGCGCCATCGGATACAGGTTCGAGCCTGCACCGTCCACCAAGCCGAAGCTGTTGGCGATCGCCGGCAACAGGTAACAGGGCAGGATCGCGGGGATCACCGAGTAGAACTTCTTCCAGACCCCCTTCTCGCGGGAAGCGCTCCAGAAAACGAAGCCCAGGATGATCGCCAGCAATCCGAGGACTGCGGCGTCGCCAGTGATCACTGCAGCATTGATCTGCTGCCCCTCTGCGGGTGCTGCCATGCATTTACTCCCCGATGTGCTGCTTCAGCCAGGCGTTGACGGTGTCGTGCCACAGGATGCTGTTCTGCGGCTTGAGCACCCAGTGGTTCTCGTCGGGGAAGTACAGCAGCTTGGATTCGATGCCCTTGCGCTGCAGCGCGGTGAACGTGGACAAACCCTGGTCCACCGGCACGCGGTAGTCCTTCTCGCCCTGCACCACCAGCATCGGCACGCGCCACTTGGCGACGTGGTTGACCGGGTTGAACTTCTCGTAGTTCTCCGGCCTGTCGAACGGCGTGCCGCCGTTCTCCCACTCGGTGAACCACAGCTCCTCGGTCACGTAACCCATCGAACGGGTGTCGAACACGCCGTCGTGATTGACCAGGCACTTCCACGGCTCGTTCCAGTTGCCGGCGATCCAGTTGATCATGTAGCCGCCGTAGCTGGCGCCCAGCGCGCAGGCCTTGCCGCCGTCGAGGAAGGCGTACTTCTGCTGCGCCGCGGCCCAGCCCTTCTGCAGGTCTTCCAGCGGGCGGTCGCCCCAGTGCTGGCTGATCGCATCGGTGAAGGCCTGGCCGTAGCCGGTCGATCCATGGAAATCGATCATCACCACCGCATAGCCCTGGCCCGCGTAGGTCTGCGGGTTCCAGCGATAGCTCCAGCCGTTGCCGAAGCTGCCCTGCGGACCACCGTGGATCAGGAAAGCGACCGGGTACTTCTGGCCTTCCACGTAATCGTGCGGCTTGACCACGTAACCGTGCACGGTCTCGTTGTTCCAGCCGGTGAAGGTGAACTGTTCGAAGTCGCCGAAGCTGACATCCTTCAGCATATCCTGCGCGCTCGGCGTGATCGCACGCAGCGGCGCACCCGCCAGGGTGGTGGTGAACAGCTGGTCACCCGTCTTCAGCGTGTTGCGGGTGAACGCCAGGGTGTCGCCAGCGATGTCGAAGGCCGAGATGCTGCCCTCGGCGACCACCGGCTTCGCCGTGCCGCTGGCGACATCGACGGCGAACAGCGGGTGCTGGCCCACATCCTGCGCGGTGGTGTAGATCGTCGCGCCATCCTTCGACACCACGATGCCGTCGGCGGAACGGTCCCACGATGGTGCGATCTCGCGCACCTGCTTCGTGGCCAGGTCCATCGCCATCAGGCCGAAACGGTCCGCCTCGAAACCCGGACGCTTCATCGCGCGGTAGAACAGCGTCTTGCCGTCTGCGCTGAACACCGGACCGGTGTCCCAGGCGGGATTGGCCGCCGTCAGGTTGACCGGTGCGCTGCTGCCGTCCGCAGCGACCTGGTAAAGGTCGAAGTTGGTCGACCAGGCCTCGCCCTTGCCGGCCACGCGGATCGCGGCAACGACCGACGCACCATCCGGTGACCAGGTGTACTCATCCGCGCCACCGAACGGCTTGGACGGCGCGTCGCCATCCAGGCGGTCGGTCAGGGAAGTGGCACTGGCAACGGGCTTCGCCTTGCCTTCCGGCAGTGCGGCCACGAACAGGCGGCTGCGGCGCCCATCGGCCCAGGTGTCCCAATGACGGACGAACAGGCCGTCGTACACCACGCCGCTGCTCTTCTTGGCGGCGGTGTCGTCCAGTCTCTTCTTCGTGCAGGCGAAGTCGGCCTTGCAGTCGGCGAAGGTGTCGGTGCTGAACAGCACACGCGTCCCGTCCGGCGACACCTTGTAGCTGGCCACATCCAGTGCGAATGCCGTCAGCTGGCGCGGCGCCCCGCCGACCAGTGGCATCGCATACAGCTGCTGCGTGCCGGACTTCGCGCTGAGGAAATAGACCGTCTTGCCATCCGGCGAGAACGACGGCGAGTTGACATTCCACCCTTCCGGGGTCAAGCGCTTCGGCGGCGCCATGTCGCGGGTCAGCAGGTTGCGGACCCACAGGCTGCTGCTGGCCTTGACCACGTCGGCATCGACGATGCGCTTGGCGAAGACGACCGTGCTGCCATCCGGCGACAGCACCGGCGAGGACACGCGGTCCAGTTTCTGCAGGTCGCGCACATCCAGGCCGCGGGCGGCGACGAGCGACGGCAGCGCCGCCAGCAGGCAGAGAGGCAACAGGGCGGATCTGAGGTTCATCCGGGGCTCCGGCGACAGGAAAACCCCGATGTTAGGCGCTAGATGCGCCGCGGCGCAAAGGCGTGAGGTCACGCCCTTGCGCCGTGCAGCCGCTTAGTGCGGGCCGGACCCCGCCTCACCCAACGCCTTGGACTTGGCGCCGGTGCGGTACAGCAGCCAGCCCACGATCGCCAGGATCACCAGGCCGACGATCTCGCCCTGCTGGAAGGCCTCCGGCAACACCAGCACGTCGCGATCCTTGGACACGTAGATGGCGATGCCCACCGCGATGCCCATCAGCGCCTCGCCGGTGATCAGACCCGCGGCGAACAGCGTGCCGGGGCGATGGATGCGGTCGCGCGCTTCTTCGTCCTTCGTGCCCACCATGCCATGACGCTTTTCCACCAGATAGGCCAGCAGGCCACCGAGGAAGATCGGCACCATCAGCTCCAGCGGCAGGTAGATGCCGATGGCCGCGGCCAGCACGGGCACGCGAAAACTGCTCTTGCGGGCCTTCAGCATCTCGTCGATGGCGATGATGACCGCGCCGATGACCGCGCCGATGCCGATGATGCCCCACGGCAGCTCGCCACCGAACAGACCCTTCGCCACCGACGCCATCAGCGTGGCCTGCGGCGCGGACAGCGGATTCGGATGTTCGGCCGTCGGCGCACCGATGCCGTAGGCCTCGGACAGGATGTTCAGCACCGGCGCCATGATCAGCGCACAGGAGAACGCGCCGATACCCAGCATCAGCTGCTGCTTCCACGGCGTCGCGCCGACCAGGTAGCCCGCCTTGAGGTCCTGCAGGTTGTCGCCGCCCACCGCCGCGGCGCAGCACACGACCGCGCCGATCATGATCGCGGCCACCGCACCCAGCGGCGCCCCACCCGCCCCCACGGCCATGCGCCCGCTCTCGCCCAGCAGCAACAGCAGCACGACCGAAGCGAACAGGATGGTGGCGATGGTGATGCCCGACACCGGATTGTTCGACGAACCGACCAGACCGGCCAGATAGGCCGATACCGAGACGAACAGGAAGCCCGCTACGATCATGATGATCGCCATCGGGATGCTGACGTGCCACATGCCGACGATGGCCTGGTACAGCAGCAGCAGCGGCAGCACGAAGACCACCAGCGCCACCAGCATCCACTTCATCGGCAGGTCGCGCTCGGTCTCGGCGACATCGGCGCCACCGGAACCGGCACGCGCGGCGGCGATGCCGCTCTTCACGCCCGACAGCAGCGACTTGCGCAGGGAGAACAGCGTCCACACGCCGCCGATCAGCATGGCGCCGACGCCCAGGTAGCGGATCTTGGCCGACCAGATCGCACCCGCAATGTCCTCAGGCCCTGCCCCTGCGATGCTCTGCGCCAGCGCGGGATCGGTGCCCATGAAGGCCATGTGGTACAGCGGGATGGCGATGTGCCAGGACAGGATGCTGCCGGACAGCACCACGATGCCGATGTTCAGGCCCACGATGTAGCCCACGCCCAGCAGCGCCGGCGACAGGTTGGTGCCCATGTAGCCCAGGTACTTGCCGAAGAAGCCGGCGCCCGCCGCGGTATCCGGGATCAGGCGCATGCCGCTGTGGGCGGCGACCTTGAGCACGGCGCCGATGGCGGCGGAGAAGGCCAGGATCTTCAGGCCGGGGCCCGGATTCTCGCCAGCTTTCAGCACTTCGGCCGCCGCCTTGCCCTCGGGGAACGGCAGCGGTTCCTCGACGATCATCGAGCGGCGCAGCGGCACCGAGAACAGCACGCCCAGCAGGCCGCCGAGACCGGCGATGGCCAGCACCCAGGAATACTGGAAGTCCTGCCAGTAGCCCAGGATGATCAGGGCGGGGATCGTGAAGATCACGCCGGCCGCGATCGACGAACCGGCCGAGGCGCCGGTCTGCACGATGTTGTTCTCCAGGATCGTGCCACCGCCCAGCAGGCGCAGCACGCCCATCGAGACGACCGCCGCCGGGATGGCGGTGGCCACGGTCAGGCCGGCGAACAGGCCCAGGTAGGCGTTGGCGGCCGACAGCACGACGGCCAGCACAATGGCCAGCACGACGGCGCGGAAGGTAAGTTGCGGGGTCCCCGAGCTCATTGCATGTTCCCGAATTGCGGAAAGCCGACACGCTAGCGTCCGCTGCCCGGCAAGTCCAGCCGGAACGGGCGCCGTCGCTATACTCGCCGCGGAATCCACGCCGGAGCGGCCCTTGACCCCCCTCGCCCCCGCGGCCGCTGGCCGCGACGACTTCCTGGGCCACCCCAAGGGCGTCTACGTCTGCTTCTTCACCGAGATGTGGGAGCGCTTCTCCTTCTACGGGATGAAGGCGCTGCTGCTGCTGTACCTGACCAAGTACCACCTGTTCGCCGACGGCGCGGGTTACGACCTGATCGGGGCCTATGGCGGGCTGGTCTACTGCGTGCCGGTGATCGGCGGCGTGCTGGCCGACCGCTGGCTGGGCATGCGCAAGGCCGTGGTCTTCGGCGGGTTGTTGCTGGTGGCGGGCCATGCGGGCATGGCGCTGGAAGGCGCGGCGGCGACGATGGACGCTGGCGTGGTCACGCGCGACGAGGGCGCGCTGCGCACGATGTACGTGTCGCTGGCACTGATCGTCATGGGCGTCGGCTTCCTGAAGCCCAACATCACCGGCATCGTCGGCCGGCTGTATCCGGCGGGTGATCCGCGCCGCGATGGCGGCTTCAGCCTGTTCTACGCCGGCATCAACCTCGGCGCCCTGCTCGCCTCGCTGGTGTGCGGTTACCTGGGCGAGACGCTGGGCTGGAAATACGGTTTCGGCGCTGCCGGCATCGGCATGCTGCTGGGGCTGGCCATGTTCCTCTGGGGCCAGCGCTACCTGCATGGCCACGCCGAACCGCCCTCGCCCGCGGCGCTGCGCGCGCCCGTATGGGGCGTCCCGCGGGAATGGCTGATCTACGCGGGCGCCGCGCTCGGCGTACTGCCGGTGGCCTGGCTGATGTGGGCGGCGGCCAACGGCGCGTTCGCCCTGGGCGGCGAGTTCTCGCTGGCGCTGGCCTTGATGCTGCTGGTGCTGGCCGTGGTGATGGCGTGGTTCCTCTGGTTCATCGCCACCCAGTGCACGCCAGTGCAGCGGCGCCAGATGCTGGCGCTGATGGCACTGATCCTCATGTGCCTGGCGTTCTTCACCCTGTACGAGCAGACGTACGGCTCGTGGGTGATGTTCACAGACAGGATGCTGACGAAAGACCTGTTCCCGTCATTGGTACAGCCGGCATCGGTGGTGGTCTGGTCGGACAGCCTTGCCGCGAACGTCGCGCTATTCCTCGGCAGCGCACCGTGGTCGACCTGGGCGCTGGTGGCGATGCCGCTGTCGTTCATGATCGCGTCGCGCTGGTCGGAGCGGAGCGCGCACCCGGGCCGCCCTCGCGTGCTGTTCCTGGGAACCGCGGTCCTGATGGTGATGCTGGTACTGCGAGACTCGCTGGTCCTGCCTCAGACCGCCGGTTCGCTCACTTATCTGGGTGCGATGTTCCTGGTGGTGCTCGCACCGCTGTTCGCCTGGCTGTGGGCCATGCTGGGGCGCCGCGGCCGGGATCCGTCCAAACCGGTGAAGGGCGCACTGGGCCTGCTGTTCGGCGGCCTGTCCTTCATCCCGCTGGCATTGGCCGCACAGCAGGTGGGTGCCACCGGCATGGTCGCGAGCGTGTGGTGGCTGGTGCTGGCCTATCTGCTGCTGGAGATCGGCGAGATGTGCCTGGCGCCGGTGAGCCTGGCGGCGGTCACCGAATTGTCGGTGCCGCGCGTGGTGAGCTCGATGATGGGCATGTGGCTGCTGGCGACCGCGTTTTCGGAAACGCTGGCGGCGCAGTTCGGCAAGCTCGCCGCGATGGACGTTCCGGCGGACGGCGCCCTGGACATCGCCCACGCCGCCACCGGCTTCGCCGACCTGTTCTGGCTGATGATGTGGATCGGCCTGGGCTGCGCCGCGGTCGCGCTGCTGGCTTCGCCGTGGTTGCGGCGGGCGATGCGTGCGGCAGACTGAACCCCGCTGCGCGAATCGCCTGCGGCCGTATCAGCTGCCCAGCACCTGCTGCAGGCCCACGCGCCACTCGGGAAGCGCATGGCCGAGCACCTGTTCCAGCCTGCCGATGTCGAGGCGGGAGTAGCCGGGTCGACGGGCGCGCGTCGGATAGTCGGACGTGGCGATGGGAATCACCTTGGGGGCGCGTGAGATCAGTCCGCACGCCAATGCCTCTTCAAAAACGGCTTCGGCGAACCCATGCCAGCTTGTCTCGCCCCGGGGCGTGAGGTGGAACGTTCCGGATGGCGCATCGCGCAGGCCAAGAAGTTCCGTTGTGACATCCGCGATCAGCGCCGCCGGCGTGGGCGTACCGACCTGATCGGCGACCACGCGCAGTTCGCCACGGTCCGCGCCCAGCCGCAGCATCGTCTTCATGAAGTTGTGGCCGTGCCGGCCATAGACCCATGCGGTGCGCAGGATCAGATGCCGCCCCCCGACCGAACGGACCGCATCTTCGCCAGCGAGCTTGCTGGCGCCGTAGACACCCAGCGGCGCTGTCGGATCGTCCTCGCGATAAGGCCGCGAGCCCTGCCCATCGAACACGTAGTCGGTCGAGTAATGGACGAACGGAATGTCTCTCAGGGCGCATGCGTGCGCCAATACACCCGGGGCCTCGGCATTGGTACGGAAGGCCGCATCGACATCGTCCTCGGCCTTGTCTACCGCCGTGTAGGCCGCGGCATTGACCACGATGGCCGGCGCCACGCGCTCGACGAGCTCCGCAAGAGTGTCGGGGCGATCGAAATCGGCCACTTCGCAACGCGCACCGTCGGGCAACTCGCCGGAGCGCGTGGTAACGACCACATCGCCCAGCGCACGCAGACTACGCCTCAGCTCATGCCCGACCTGACCGTTGCCGCCGAACAGCAGGACGGTCATGGCGTGTAGGTCGGCAGCCGCTGCGGTGCCACATCCGCGAGCAGGGGCGCGACGGCGTCCTTAGCCGACAGCTGCGGCACGGTCACTGGCCAGTCGATGCCGATGGCCGGATCGTCCCAGCGTACGCCTGCATCCGCCGTCTTGTCGTACACGGCCGTACACAGGTAGCTGAACACCGCACGCTCCGAGACGACAGCGAAGCCATGCGCGAAGCCTTCCGGAATCCAGAACTGCCGCTTGTTGTCGGCGCTGAGCATCACGGCAGCCCATTGCCCGAAAGTCGGCGATCCGCGGCGGATGTCGACGGCGACGTCGTACACCTCGCCCTCCAGTACGCTGACTAGCTTGCCCTGGGGATTCGGCCACTGGTAGTGCAGGCCCCGCAGGACCCCGCGCGCCGACGACGACACGTTGCTCTGGACGAAGGCGGTCGGCAGGCCGTGCTGGCCGTAACGTTCCGCGTTCCACGTCTCGAAGAAGAACCCGCGCTCATCGCCGAAGACCGCCGGCTCGATCACGAAGCATCCCGGCAAAGACGTTTCGATCACCTTCATCGCACGACCCCACGCGATACCAGCGACAGCAGGTACTGGCCGTAGCCGTTCTTGGCCAGCGGCGCGGCGAGCTTCTCGACCTGCGCGGCATCGATCCAGCCATTGCCGAAGGCGATCTCCTCGGGGCAGCACACGCGCAGGCCCTGGCGCGCCTCGATCGTCTCGATGAAGTTGGAGGCTTCCAGCAATGACTGGTGCGTGCCCGTATCCAGCCACGCATGGCCGCGGCCCAGCGGCTCCAGGTGCAACGCGCCGGCCTCGAGATACCGCCGGTTGAGGTCGGTGATCTCCAGTTCGCCGCGCGACGATGGCTTCAGCTCCGAAGCGTATTCGCTGGCCATGCCGTCGTAGAAGTACAGACCGGTCACCGCGTAATGGGAACGCGGATTCGCCGGTTTTTCCTCAATGCCAACGACACGCCCCTGCGCATCGAACTCGGCGACGCCATAGCGCTCCGGATCGTTCACCCAGTATCCGAATACGGTAGCGCCCTCGCTCCGCGCATCGGCACGACGCAGCATGTCGGTGAAACCGTGCCCGTAAAAAATATTGTCCCCCAGCACCAGGCAGCTCGGCTGTCCGGCCACGAAGTCCCGACCGATCAGATAGGCTTGCGCCAGGCCATCCGGGCTCGGCTGCGCGGCGTACTGGATGTCCATGCCCCACTGGGAACCGTCGCCCAGCAACGCCTTGAACAGGGCCTGCTCATGGGGGGTATTGATCACCAGCACTTCGCGGATGCCCGCCAGCATCAGCACGCTGAGCGGGTAGTAGATCATCGGCTTGTCGTACACCGGCAGCAGTTGCTTGCTGATCGCCTGCGTCAACGGGTAGAGACGCGTACCCGAGCCGCCGGCGAGGATGATGCCCTTGCGCTTCGTCATCGCATCCACCTCAGACGGCCGTGCCGATGCGTTCGAGGCGGTAACTGCCGTCCAGCACTCGCTTCACCCAGGCTTGATTGGCGAGATACCAGTCGACGGTCTCCGTGATGCCCTGCTCGAAGGTGTATTCCGGCTCCCAGCCCAGCTCGTCGCGCAGCTTGGACGCATCGATCGCATAACGGCGGTCGTGCCCCGGGCGATCGGCCACGAAGGTGATCTGGCTGCTGCGCGGCTTCCCATCGGCGCGAGGCGCCCGTTCGTCGAGCAGCGCACAGATCGCGTGCACCACCTCGATGTTCTGCATCTCGGCGTTGCCGCCGACATTGTACGTCTCGCCTACCCGCCCCTTCTCCAGAACGGTCCGGATGGCTTGGCAATGGTCGCCAACGAACAGCCAATCGCGGACATTCTTGCCGTCACCATAGACAGGCAGCGGCTCCCCGGCAAGCGCGCGCGCGATGATCAGCGGAATGAGCTTCTCCGGGAAATGATAGGGACCGTAGTTGTTCGAGCAATTGGTGGTCAGGACCGGCAGGCCATACGTATGATGGAACGCGCGCACCAGGTGGTCGGAAGCCGCCTTCGAGGCCGAATACGGCGAATTGGGCGCGTACGGCGTTGATTCAGTGAACTTTCCGGTATCGCCCAGCGAACCGTAGACCTCGTCGGTGGACACGTGCAGGAAGCGGAATCGCTCGCGCGCCTCCCCTTCCAGTTCCTTCCAATGGTCACGGACCGACTCGAGCAATCCTAGCGTACCGACGACGTTCGTCTGGATGAACGCCGCAGGTCCATCGATCGAACGATCCACGTGGCTCTCGGCGGCGAAGTTCACCACCGCATCCGGACGATGCTCGGCTAGCAGCCTCGCGACCAGCGCGCGGTCGCCGATATCGCCTTCGACGAAGACGTGCAGAGGGTTGTCCTGTACCGAAGCCAGCGTATCCAGATTGCCCGCGTAGGTGAGCGCATCCAGGTTGACGACCTTCACGCCGCTTGCGACGGCACGCAGAACGAAATTACCCCCAATGAAACCGGCTCCGCCGGTGACCAGCCATGTCGGCACGCTACTGCTCCTTTCAAATCAGCTTGATTGCGACCCCAGCGACTTGAGACGCCTCAGAACGGGATATCGTCATCCGCGAAGTCGTCCATCGGCGCCGGCTGCGAGGCCGGTGCAGGCGCCGGCCGGCGCTGGCCGCCGCCCTGGTTGCCGTAGTCCTGGCGCGGGGCCCGCGCCGGGCGATCTCCGCCCGCGCCGCCACCGCCGCCTTCACGGCCGCCCAGCATCTGCATCTCGTCGGCGATGATGTCGGTGGAGTACTTCTCCTGTCCGTCCTGGCCGGTGTACTTGTCGTAGCGGATCGAACCTTCGACGTACACCGAGCTGCCCTTGCGCAGGTATTCGCCGGCGATCTCGCCGAGCTTGCCGAAGAACACCACGCGATGCCATTCGGTGCGTTCCTGCTGGTTGCCGTCCTTGTCCTTGCGCACGCTGGTGGTGGCCAGGCTGATCCGGGTGATCGCCATGCCGCCCTGGGTGTAGCGGGTTTCGGGGTCGTTGCCGAGGTTGCCGACCAGGATGACTTTGTTGATGCCGCGGGCCATATCGATATCCGTTCAGGGATGCCCGCCGAGCGCGGGCAAAGACCAGTGGAGTATACCCGCCTGGCCTTCGCCATCGGCCGCCGGCCCACGCGCCTGTAGGGCATTGCCGCACCCAAGACCCTATAATTGCGTGACTTTCCGGCCAGTCGCCCCATGTCCGTCGTCGAACCCCTCCGCACCGCCCTCGCCCTGCCCGGCATCCAGTCGCTCGCCCAGGCCGACATGGCCGCCGTCGATGCCCTGATCCGGGCGCGCCTGGCCTCGGACGTGGTGCTGATCAACCAGATCGCCGACCACATCATTTCCGCCGGCGGCAAGCGCCTGCGGCCCATGCTGGTGGTCCTGGCGGGCCAGGCCTGCGGCCCGACCACGTCGGACCACCACCAGCTGGCGGCCATCATCGAGTTCATCCACACGTCCACCCTGCTGCACGACGACGTGGTGGACGAATCCGACCTGCGCCGCGGTCGCAGCACGGCCAATGCCCTGTGGGGCAACGCACCCAGCGTGCTGGTAGGCGACTTCCTGTATTCGCGCAGCTTCCAGCTGATGGTGGAGCTTGACCGGATGGACGTCATGCGACTGCTGGCCGACACCACCAACCGCATCGCCGAGGGCGAGGTGCTGCAACTGCTGCACGTCCACAACCCGGATACCGATGAAGCCGCCTATCTGCGCGTGATCGAGCGCAAGACAGCCGTGCTGTTCGCCGCGGGCACCCGGCTGGGCGCGATGGCGTCGGGCGCGGATGAGGGGATCCAGCGCCGCCTGTACGACTACGGCATGGCGCTGGGCTATGCCTTCCAGATCGCCGACGATGTACTCGACTACACGGCCGATGCCGAAGCGCTGGGCAAGAACCTGGGCGACGACCTGGCTGAGGGCAAGGCCACGCTGCCGCTGATCCACGCGATCCGTCATTCCGATACGGGCACCGCCGATCGCCTGCGCGCCATCGTGCAGGAAGGCGACGCGGGCGCCATGCCCGAGGTGCTGGCCGCCATCCGTGCGACCGGCGGGCTGGACTACAGCCGCGAGCGTGCGCGCCACTACGCGGCGATGGCCGAACAGACGCTCGATGGCCTGCCCGAATCCGATGCGCTGGCCGCGCTGCGCGGCCTGGCCCGCTATGCGGTGGAACGCGGGCACTGACCCGCGCCCCACCTCACTTCGCGAACACGTCCTCGAAGAAGTCCGCCATCATCCGGTAGGCGCGTCGGGCCGAGGGTGCGTGGTAGACGCAACCCGGCGGATTCTGCGCATCGGATTCGGCGAAGCAGTGCACCGCGCCGCCGAAACTGACGAACTGCCAATCGGCACCCGCCTTGCGCATCTCGTCCTGGAACGCGGTGATTTCCGCAGCCGAAACATAGGTGTCGTCGCCGCCGTTGAGCACCAGCACGGGCGACTTCACCGGACCGGCGGCGGGCAGGTCGGTGGCGAGTCCGCCATGCAGGCTGACCACGCCCGACAACGCATCGCCAGCGCGGACCAGTTCCAGCACCGTGCTGCCACCGAAACAGTAACCGAATGCGCCGATGCGGGTCACGTCGACCAGCGTTCCGGGTTGTTGCTTCAGCACCTCGACCGCCTTCTGGACACGGGCACGCAATTTCGGTCGATCGGCACGCATCGCGGTGGCCACCGGGCCGGCCTCGGCATCGGTCTTCGGACGGATACCCTTGCCGTAGACATCGGCGACCAGCACCACGTAGTCGTCGCCGGCGACCAGGCGCGCCTTCTCTATGGCGGAATCGTTCACGCCCTTCCAGTTGGGCACCATCACCAGGCCGGGACGCGGTTGCTTCACCGCATCGTCATAGACCAGGACGCCGGCGAAGGTGTCGCCGCCGATCGTCCATTCCACGGGCTTGGCGATGGGCGCGGCGAACAGGGCGGGCGACCAGAGAAGCGAGAACACAGCAGGCAGCAGCAGTCGGCAACGCATGGCGGGTTCCTCGTGTGGGCAGGCTGAGGAACCAGTCTACGCCGCCTCCCTGCGAATGGATTCACGCGATGGCTCAGGCGAGACCCAGGCCCGGGATCGCCGTGATCGCGTCCGGATCGAATCCGGCCAGCTCCGCGAAATGGCGGCCACGCGCGACGTAGTCCTTGTACTGACCGAAGCTGGGCGCGCCGGGCGACAGAAGCACCACGCCCTCGCCGCCCAGCGCCCCGCGCGCGGCCGTCATCGCCTCCGGCAGCGTCTCGACGCCGATCAGCGTGAACCCCGCCTCCTGCGCCACCGGTGCGAGCAACGCGTGGATGCGCGGGCCATTGGCGCCCATCGTGATGAGGGTGGCCGGCGCGTCGTGGCGCATGTGCGCCGCGAAATCGGACCAGTCCACACCCCGGTCGTGCCCACCGACTAGCAGCGCGATGCGCCGTCCCGCGAAGCAGTCCAGCGCGGCCAGCGTGGCGTGCGGCGTGGTGCTGATGGAATCGTTGACCCAGGTGATGCCGTCGCGCGTCCCCATCGTCTGCAGACGGTTGGGCAGCGGACGGAACGACTGCGCCTGCGCGGCCAGCGGCAGCGCATCGATGCCCCGCGCCTCCAGCGCCGTCAGCACGGCGCACAGGTTGCTCCGGTTGTGGCGTCCCGGCAGCGGTAGCGGGCGGGTGTCCATGACGAACACGTTGCCCCGGTACAGATCGTCCTCGCGCAGGTGCCAACCGTCGTCACGGTTGAACCAGCGTACGTCGCTGTGCGGCAGCGCCAATGCGGCCAGCCGCGGATCAGCGGCGTTGAGCACGGCCATGCGCGGGTGTGCGTCCATGACGAGCTTCAGCTTGTCCTCGATGTAACGCGCCTCGCTGCCGTGCCAGTCCAGGTGCTCGGGGAACAGGTTCAGGACGATCGCCACGTCCGGGCGTGCGCCGCTGTCGGCGACATCGCCGGTCTGATAGCTGGACAGTTCGATGGCCCATTCGTCCGGCGCCGGCTGAGGATCCAGCACCTCCAGCATCGGCAGACCGATATTGCCCGCCAGGACGGTGCGCTTTCCCGCCGCACGCAGCAGATGCGCGAGCAGCGAGGTGGTCGTGCTCTTGCCCTTGGTGCCGGTGACGCAGAACGTATGCGGGACCACACCGTCGTCGCCCGCGTGTTCGCCGAACCACAGGCCGGTGCCCCCGATGAAGCGGGTGCCTGCCGCGGCCGCGGTCACTGCCGCGGGGGTGTAGGGGCTGATACCGGGCGACTTGATGACGATCTCGAACGCGGAAAGGCGTTCGGCGCCCGCTTCGATCTCCACCGACAGAAGCGGGTCGCCCAGCGCCGCGGCGTCCGCGGCTTCCTGTTCGTTGCAGAACAGCGTCAGCGGCAGCGAGGGCTGCCGCACACGCACGGCGTGATGCGCGGCGCGGCCTTCACGTCCCCAGCCCCACAGCGCGACACGCCGACCCTCAAGCTGCGAAATTCGCACGCAGGCGCTCCCACAGCGCAGCAGGAATGCGGTGCTCGCCACCGATTTCCAGCAACGGCGCCACGACCAGTTCTGATGCGTCGAGTTGCGGGCGGATCTCGCGGTTGAAACGCGCGACGATCGCGTCCTCGCGCCACTCCGGCCGGTCACCCAGCGCGGCCATCGCCGCGCGCGATTCCTGGCCTTCGCCGACGCATTCGAAAGGCTTGTGGTCCTGATACTCCAGCAAGGCGTCGAAGCCGCCGGTCTGGTTCGCGTCGTCCAACAGGTTGCGCCCGAAAATGCCGACGAGGCGCGGCTTCGGCATGAACGGCGCCAGCGCGAGGAACACGAAGTGGCATTTCGGGCACACGCCGCACCAACGGTTGGTGGGACGCTCGCCCAGCAGATGGAAATTGCGGTTGCAACTGGAGAAATGCGCGTCGTAATGATCGGTGCGGGCGAACTGCCGCGCCACCGCCAACTCCGACAGCGGCCGCAGCAGCGAGTAGTACTGCAGGTCGGCGGCGACGTGCGACTGCACGTACGCGCCGAAGGCGCTCTCGAACGCCCAGCCCTTCGACCACTGGTGGTTCACCTCGCCGGTGCCCGGGATCATGCTGCCGTAGCTGGCCGAACGCTCATTGGAGAACACCACCTGGTCCACGCCGTGCAGCAGCGCCGCCAGGACCATGATCGCCGAGTTGATCGCGGTGACCGGGATATGCCCATTCCATGCGCCCTGGCGGTTGTACTCGAACAGCTCCGGCGCCAGCGCGCGGCCGATGTTGAGCGTCGGCAGGCCGGTACGGGCCGCGCAGGCGGCGATCAGCTGCGAACCGCCGATCCAGGTGACGGTCTGGTCGACGCCCGCGCCACGCAGCGCCTCGATGCTGACCAGCGAATCCTTGCCGCCGCCGATGGCGACCAGCGCATGCTCGCGCAATCCGGCCGCGGCCGCCGGTGCCGGCGCCTGCGCCGCAACCGGGAAGCGCACGCGACCGTGCAGGCTCAAGCCATTGCGATACGCAAACTCGCCCAAGCCGTGCACGTAGACCTGCTCCATCAGCACCGCGGTGGCGGCATCGATGGCATAGCCCTCGATGCGGATCTCGTTCGGCACCGCTGCCTTGTAGTAACTGACGCCGGTGATCAGGTGCAGCAGGCGCACGGCGTGCTCGACGGCCTGTGCGCGAGTGGCGTCCAGCGCGAACGGCGCGCCCGGGATCGTCACGGTCTCTGTAAGCTCGGGGCCTTCGTCGAAGGCGTACACCAACCGCGCGACGCCGGTCTCCGCATCGAAGGAACAGCGGACGAAACGGAAGGCGCGGATGCTGGATTTGTCGAAAGTCGTCATGCGTGATCCGTGGAAGGAACGGCCTGGCGGCGCAGGTAGCGGCGGCAGGCGAAGTATTCAAGAACGAACAGCGGTACGGCGCCGAACAGCAAGGCCGCCAGGGAACCGTAGAAGATGATGACAGGCAACCAGGCCAGCGCCTCCGCGAATCCTGCCGGCCGGCTGGCCGCCAGCTGGTCGATGCCGGTGGCCACTACCGCCCAGACGGCGATCGCGAACGGCAGCAGCAGGAAGATCGCCAGCAGAACGCGCAGCGCCATGCCGCCGGCCTTCCATCCACGTCCGGCCGCGCTGGCACGCGCATGCCAGCGGGTGACGGACCACGCGCCGAACCCGGCCGCCAGCACCGTGGCCGGCAGAAGGCGCAACGCGGATGCCAGCTCCGCCATTCCGGGCGTGCGGCGGTCCGCGTCCATGAGCAACACGACTGCGACGGTCAGTGCCGCAGCGGCCATCAGGCTGGACACGATGAATTCAGTCCGCGGCGACATCGCCGGGCACTCCTTCCATCACGTCTTCCGCCGGCAGGCCGCGCAGGTTGTAGTGGCTGGCCATCACGTAGCCGTAGGCACCCGCGTCGGAGAACAGCAGCACGTCGCCCTCGGCTGTCGCCGACGGCAGCCGGCGACGCTTGCCGAAGATGTCGCTGGATTCGCAGATCGGACCCACCACATCGAACGCTTCCTGTTCCGCATCATCCAGGCGCGTCAGGTTGGCCACATCGTGCCAGGCGTCGTACAGCGCGGGACGTATCAGCGTATGCATGCCGGCATCGCTGCCCACCCGGCGGATGCCCAGCTTCTCCACCACCTGGGTGACCTGGGCCAACAGCACCCCGCATTCGGCCACCAGATAGCGACCCGGCTCGATCACCAGTTGATAGCCGGGATACGCCGCCTTGATCGCCGCGAGACCTTCGCCCCAGGCCGCCAGATCGAAGGGCTCGTCCGTTTCCGCATAGGGGATGGGCAGTCCGCCCCCGATGTCGATGGTCTCGATGGTGCCGATCTGGTCCGCCAGCCCGCCCAGCTCGTCGGCGATCTGGTTCCAGTGCTGCGCGCTTTCCACGCCGCTGCCCAGGTGCGCGTGCAGGCCAACGACGCGCGCGTCCAGCGCACGCGCGGTGGACAGGAACTCCTCGAGCTTCACCAGCGGCAGGCCGAACTTGGATGTCTTGCCGCCGGTCTTCACCTTGTCGTGGTGGCCGTCGCCGCGCCCCAGGTCCACCCGCAGCCACAGGCGCCGGCCGCGGAACACCTCCGGCCAGTGCTGCAGCGCTTCCACATTGTCGAGCGTGACGTTGATGCCGCGCTCCAGGGCGAAGGCGTACTCCTCGCGCGGTGCGAAGCTGGGCGTGAACAGCACGCGCTCCATCGGCAGCGAAGGCGCCACCTCGAACACGCGCTCGAGCTCGCCGCGGGAGACGCATTCCAGGCCGAAGCCCTCCTCCACCAGCGTCCGCAGGATGTCGGGATGCGAGTTGGCCTTGATCGCGAAGAAACGCCGGTCGACCGCCGCGATGCCCGCCAGTGCGCGGGCGCGGGCGCGCACCACGTCCAGGTTGTAGACATAGCGCGGTGTGCCCGCCTGCGCCAGCGACAGCAGATGCCTGCGCGCAGCGGATGCGCTCCACCAGCGCACGCCGCGATGTCGCACGGCACCGTTGATCTCGCGCCAACTGGGTCCGAACACGCTGGCCTCGTCGGTCGGCATGGCGCCGCTGTCGATCAGGGCCTCGTGCAGCAGCGGCAGCATGCCCTCGGCATCGGCCTCGTCGATCACGAAGGTCAGGTTGAGGTCGTTGGACGACTGCGAGATCAGGTGCACGCGTTCGCGGCCGAACATGGCCCAGACATCGGACAGCTTGTGCAGCAGCGAGCGCATGCCGCGCCCGACAAGGGTGATGGCCGTGCATGGCGCGATCACCTTCACCCGGCAGATCTCGGCCAGGTCGGCCGACAGCGCGGCCAGCACGTCGGTGCTGACCAGGTTCTCGCTGGGATCCAGCGACACGGTGACGTTGGTCTCCGACGAACCGATCAGGTCCACCGACAGGCCATGCTTCTTGAAACGGGCGAACACGTCGGCCAGGAAGCCGACCTGCTGCCACATGCCGATGCCTTCCATCGACACCAGCACGATGCCGTTGCGGCGGCTGATGGCCTTTACGCCCGGCACGGTCAGGGCATTGCCGTCGATGGTGGTCCCCGGCAGGTCCGGGCGCTCGGTATCGAGGATCGCCATGGGCACGCCGGCGTCGCGGCAGGGCTTGATGGAACGGGGATGCAGCACCTTCGCGCCGGTGGTCGCGATTTCCTGCGCTTCGTAGTAATCCAGCCGCGTCAGCAGTCGGGCATCGGGCACTTCGCGCGGGTTCGCGCTGAACATGCCGGGCACATCGGTCCAGATCTCAACGCGCTGCGCACCCAGCAGTGCGCCGAAGTAGGCGGCGGAGGTATCCGAACCACCGCGCCCGAGGATGGCGGTGCCGCCATCGGCATGCCGGGAGATGAAACCCTGCGTCAGCAGCATGGTCGTCGGCTGGCCGGCGAACGCGCGGCGCCAGTCCTGGTCCGGCGCGGTGTTGCACGACACCGACAGTCGTTGCGCCCACGGGCTCTGGTTGGGCAGAAAGTTCGCCTGCAGCCAGTGGCGGGCGTCCACCCAGCCGAAATCCAGCCCCTGCGCGCGCAGATAGGCCACACCGAGAGTGGACGAGAGCAGCTCGCCCTGCGCCAGCACCTCGGCCTGCCAGTCCAGCGTGCGGGTCGCGGCACGCGCATCGACCAGCAGGTTGCACAGCGCCGCCAGCCGGTCGCCGAGTACGGCATCGGCATCCAGCTCCAGTTCGACAAGGAACTCGCGGTGGCGCTGTTCCAGTTTCGCCACGCGCTCGGCACTGTCGGCCGCGCCGTCGGCAATGGCGGTCAGCTCGTTGGTGACGCCGGACAGCGCCGACACCACGACCAGCACGCGAACGCCCTGCTCGTCCGCCCGCTGTTTCGCCAGTTTGCCGATCGTGTTCCAGCGATGGCGGCGCGACACCGAGGTGCCGCCGAACTTGAGGACGATCCAACGATCAGACGCGGGAGTGGCAGAAGGCATGGATAGAGTGGCGAGGATGCCCGAACCCTTCGGGCGTGAACCGTCGATTCTAGCCCAAGGCCCCGCGTGCGACCCGGACCGTACCGCATGCAACGAACCCCGTCGGCAGTCACCCGACTTGATAAGCTGCCCGGCCCCCACGCGAATCCCCCCCATGACCTCTCGCCGCTACGTCCAGCTGGACGTGTTCGCCGACCGCCCCGGCGCGGGCAATCCGCTGGCCGTCATCCTCGACGCCGCCGGGCTCGATGACGCCGCCATGCAGGCCATCGCCCGCTGGACAAGACTGCCGGAAACCACCTTCGTCTTCGCGCCCACGCGCCCGGATGCCAGCTACGCGGTGCGCATGTTCAGCCCGCGCCGCGAGGTGCCGTTCGCCGGCCATCCCAGCGTCGGTACCGCGCACGTGGTGCTCGATGCCGGCCTTGCAGCCCCCGTCGATGGCCTGCTGCTGCAGGAAGGTGCGGCCGGCGTGCTGCCGCTGCGCGTCGAGGGCAACGGCGCGGCGCGCACGATCGCCGTGCGCACGCCGCGCGCGACCGTGGTGAAGGAAGGCGATCCCGCAGGCGACGCGCTGCTGGGTGCCGCCCTCGCGGCCCTGCCTCCCGGCGGGCTGCCGCCCGCCCTGGTCGATGGCGGCCGCCGCTGGTGGCTGGCCGAGGTGCGCGACGAAGCCGCGCTGCGGACCGCCACGCCCGACTGGGATGCGATCAGTGCCCTGGCGCGGGCCACCGACAGCATGGGCGTGTGCGCCTACGCACGCACACCGGGTCGTGACTACGACCTGGCCGTGCGCGCCTTCGTCGGTGCACCGGCGGCGTTCGAGGACGCGGCATCCGGTGCGGCGAACGCCACGCTGGCGGCGTGGCTGAAATCACGTGATGCCCTGCCCGGCCGCGACGGACGCTACGTCGTCAGCCAGGGCCGCGAGGTGGGCTACGACGCCCGCCTGCAGTTGCGCGTCGACGATGCCGGCGATGTCTGGTCCGGCGGCCATGTGCGCACCATCGTGACCGGGCAGATCGACTGGTGATGCGTTCGCGCCCACTGTAGGAGCGACGTGAGTCGCGACCGCAAGGCAGGCGGTACGAGGAAACCCTGGTGTATGCATGCGCCACGCATCGCCACTCACCCAACGCCCCGGTCGCGACTTACATCGCTCCTGCAGATGTAGCCTTTACTCTGCTTCGTACACCGCCTTGCCATCCACCCAGGTCGAGCGGACGTGCAGGTCGTCGAGCTGCTCGCCCGGCACCGCCAGCGGATCCTCGTCGAGCACGACGAAGTCCGCACGCAGGCCCGGCGCGAGCCGACCCACTTCGCCCTCGTCATGCGCCGCCCATGCCGCGTCGGCCGTGAAACCCCGTAGCGCTTCGACCGCGCTGAGGCGCTGGTCGGGCATCCAGCCACCCGCGGGTGCATCGTGTCCGTCCTGACGCGTCACTGCGGCGTGCAGGCCGCGACGCGGATCGACCGATTCCACCGGGAAATCCGATCCCAGCGCCAGCTTCGCGCCGCTCGCCTGCAGGCGCTGCCAGGCATAGGCGCCACGGATGCGTACCGGTCCCAGCCGGTCCTGCGCCCATGGCATGTCCGACGTCGCATGCGTGGGCTGCATCGAGGCGATCACGCCCAATGCGGAGAATCGCGGAAATTCCTCCGGCGCCACCACCTGCGCATGCTCGACACGCCAGCGATGATCGGTCTTCGCCGCATCGCCCAGCACGCGCGCATAGGCGTCCATCACCAGCCGGTTGCCGCGGTCGCCGATGGCGTGCGTCGCCACCTGCACGCCGCAGCCGCGCGCCTTGCGCATGGCCGCTTCCAGCGCCGCCGGTTCGGTCACGAGCAGGCCACGGTTGCCGGGATCGTCGCTGTAGTCCTCCAGCAGGGCGGCGCCCCGGCTGCCCAGCGCGCCGTCGGCATACAGCTTCACGCCTCGCATCTGCAGGCGGCCGCCGGCATGGCGGTACAGCCCGCCGGCACACAGGTCCGCCAGCGCCGCGTCGTCGCCATCGGCATAGGCGTCGATGCGCAAGGGCAACCGCCCCTCGTCGGCGAACTGCTTCATCAGTGCCAGGTCCTCGCGCGACACGCCCATGTCGTGCACGCCGGTGAGTCCGTTGCGCACGGCAGCCTGGGTGGCCTTCTCCAGCGCCTGCCGGCGGTAAGCCGCATCGGGCGCCGGCACCACCGCATGGACGAGCGACATGGCCGCATCGACGAATACGCCGGTCGGGCGGCCGCCCGCTCGCTCGATACGGCCGCCATCCGGTTGCCACTCGCCGTCCAGCGGTCGCGACGCCTTCGCCGAAGCCGCGCGCAGCGCTGCGCTGTTGGCCCAGCCGGCATGGCCGTCCACGCGCTCCAGCCACACGGGGCGATCGGGAAAGGCCGCATCCAGGTCGGCGGCCGTGGGAAACGCCTTCTCCGGCCAGTCGTTCTGGTCCCAGCCGCTGCCCAGCAGCCACGCATTGGCGGGCAGCTGCTTCTCGTATTCGCGCAACCGCGCGATCACGTCCGCCTTGTCGCGCGCATCCACCAGGTCCGCGCGCATCAGCGCGTAGCCCAGGCCCATCACGTGGCCGTGCGCATCGATCAGGCCGGGAATGACGGTCTTGCCGGGCGCTTCCACGCGGCGGGCGTCGGGATAGCGGGCGCGCAGGTCGTCGGCGCCGCCGACAGCGAGAATGCGGCCCTGCGCATCCCAGGCGATCGCCTGCGCGACAGGGTGCGCCGGATCGGACGTGTGCACGCGCTCCGCCGTCAGCACGTGGACCTGCGCCTGCGCCAGGCCCGCGACAACCACGCATCCCACACCCAATCCCGTCAACCACGCCAGACGCCGCATGCCGCTCTCCCCAATCGGTCCAGGGCGCGACTATGCGCAATGGCGTCGCGCACGGCAACAAAAGAGGGGCCTTGCGGCCCCTCGGTTGCGGCATTCCCCTGCCCTGCGACGTGGTGTTCACATGAAAGGCCTGGGCGATGCTTACTTACTCCGGGCGGACGTCCACCCGGATGCGGATACGGTCACCGGGGTGATGATCGGTACGGGTATGGTAGGTGCGGTTGCCGTATTCGTAGGTCACGTCGTATCCACTGACACGGCCGTCCCCATAGTAATCGTCGCCATAGCGACCATTGCCGGCGGGTACCGGATCGCAGACGCGAACCTGTCCCCGCTGCACGCGGCGATCGCGCTGTGCGTTGTCGTAGATCGAGCGCCCGGCCATGCCGCCCACCATCGAACCCACCGCGGTGCCGACATAACGGCCGCTGCCGTCGCCGACCTTGCTGCCGAGCACCGCGCCGGCGATGCCGCCGATCACCGTGGCGACGGTACGGCCCGTCTCGGCGGAACGATCCGGATAGTGGCGGTCGCCGTAGTAGCCGTCGTCGCCATAGCGATCGTCGGGATAGCCGTCGTTGCGATAGCCATCACGGTATTCGTCGCGGGCGTATACGTCATCGGCGTTGCGGTAGTAGCAGCGCTGCCCCGTCGTCGTGTTGAGATAGCCGTCATTGCGGCCATAACCATTATCGATGATCGGGTCCACGCGCACCACGCGCGCATAATCGTAATAGGGTTCTTCGCCGTAGCGATCCGTCGTGCCGTAGTAGCGCGCGGACTGCGCGGATGCCATGCCGGAAGCGAGCAGGCCGATGGCCAGCACGGTGGCGGATAGACGCTTCATCTCGGGTACTCCCCCACGCCGGATTGGCGTGGGGGCATGCTCGGCCGATGCGGGTGAAACACCGCTGAACTCAGCCGGCTTTCGCGACCCGGTTTAGCCATTCGACAGCTTGCGCGGCGATGCCGGCCGCTTCGCGTCCCAGCAACGGCCCGACATGCGAACCTGAAACCGTTTGCAGCACGTCCGCGCCCCACGCCTCGGCCATGGCGCGCGTGATCGAAGGCGGCATGTCATCGTCATGTGCGGACGCCACGCACAGCATCGGGCATGCGGGACGTTCCGTCGCGACACCGCGCCAGGCCTCGCGCAGCACCGTACCGGATTCGTCGCGCCAGTGGCGGAACGCAAACAGCGCCGTTGCGTCGTCCGCATCGGGCATTGCTTCGCGCGTACCGCTCAGACGCGCAGCGCGCCGCCACGGCACCACATCCGGCCAATCGCGCGCCGGCATGTCCACGTGCCACGGCACCGGAGGCAACGGATTCACCAGCACCACCGCATCCGCGCCCTCGGCGGCATCCAGCGCCAGCAATCCGCCCAGGCTTGCACCGACCAGCACGCGCGGCCGCGGCAATGCCGCCAGCGCCGCGCGCACCTGCGCCTGATAATCCTGCAGACGCGTGGCCGCCACGTCGCCGCGCACAGGCACGAGGTCGGGGGCCGCCACCTGGAAGCCCGCCGCCTCCAACACGCCACGCCACACGTTCCATTCCCAGCCGCCACCGCCCGCACCATGCACGAGCAGCGCGGCGCGCGAACGCGTCAAAGCAGGGTCGCCTCCAGCGACACCGGCACCGAGAGCGCGCGCGAGATCACGCAGCCCGCCTTGGCCTGCTGGGCGATCTCCTCGAACTGCGCCGCACTGATTCCCGGCACGCTGGCCGAGACGGTCAGCTTGATCGCGGTGATCGTCGGGCCCGGATCCATGCCCGGCTCCATCGTCGCCTCGGCGCGCGTCTGCAGCTTGTCGGGCGTGAAGCCCGCCTTGCCCAGCACCGCCGACAGCGCCATGGTGAAGCAGCCGGCATGCGCGACCGCAAGCAGTTCCTCCGGGTTGGTGCCCTTCTCGTCGCCGAAGCGGGTCTTGAACGAATAGTTCTGGCCTTCGAACAGGCCGCTCTGCGGCGTGCTGAGGCTGCCCTTGCCGGACTGCAGGTCGCCGGTCCACACCGCATCGGCGTAACGCTTCAAAGCCATGGTCGTACTCCTCGGGTCAGGGGAAACGCAGGGTACACCGCCGGATGTTCACGCCATGTACCGCAGTGCGACTTGACCCCTCCACCCCCGCACGCCGATGCTGACCGCCCGCCATGACCGCCCGCCGAGCGCCACGCTCACGGGACGCGCTCTGCCCGGACAGCCATGACGGCCCTTCGACCCAACCTACGGGAGGAACGGCCTCATGTCGTACAGCACGCAACAGATCCGCAACGTGGCCCTGGCAGGCCACCCCGGCGCCGGCAAAACAACACTCTTCGAAGCCCTGCTGCATGCCGGCGGCGCCCTCCAGGTGGCAGGCACCATCGAACGCGGCACCACCGTGTCCGATCATGATCCCCTCGAGAAGAGCCGCGGCCACTCCATCGATACCGCCATCGCCAGCACCGACCACGGCGGCATGCACGTCAACCTGATCGACACGCCGGGGTATCCGGAGTTCCGCGGTCCGGCACTGTCGGCCCTTTCCGCGGTGGAAACCGCCCTGATCGTGGTCGACGCCGACCAGGGCGTCGCGCATGGCACGCGCCGCCTCATGGAACGCGCCGCCCAACGCCACCTGTGCCGCGCCATCGTCATCAACAAGATCGACCACGAAGGCGCCGACTGCGCCGGCGTGCTGGCGGCGCTGCGCGAGGAATTCGGCCCCGAAGTGCTGCCGCTCAACCTGCCCGCCGACGGCGGCAAGGCGGTCATCGACTGCTTCCGGCAATCCACCGGCGTGTCCGACCTGGGCGATGTGGCGGACTGGCACCAGAAGATCATCGACCAGGTGGTGGAGATCAACGAGACCGTGATGGAACACTACCTGGACCTGGGCGAAGGCGGACTGTCCGGCGAGGAACTGCACGACGCGTTCGAGCAGTGCCTGCGCGAAGGCCATCTGGTGCCGGTGTGCTTCGCATCGGCACGCACGGGCGTGGGCGTCAAGGAACTGCTGGACGTGGCCGAGCGCCTGTTCCCCAATCCGGCCGAAGCCAATCCGCCGCCATTCGTCAAACTCAACGGCAGCGACCCGCAGCCGATCGAGGCCGTGCCCGACCCGCGCGCGCATGTCATCGCCGACGTCTTCAAGATCATCAACGACCCGTTCGTCGGCAAGCTGGGCATCTTCCGCGTGTACCAGGGCACGCTGAAGAAGGACTCGCAACTCTTCGTCGACGACGGCAAGAAGCCCTTCAAGGTGGGCCACCTGTTCAAGCTCAGGGGCAAGGACCACATGGAGATCGAAAAGGCCATCCCCGGCGACATCGCCGCGGTGGCCAAGGTGGAGGACCTGCACTTCGACGCCGTGCTGCACGACAGCCACGACGAGGACCACCTCCACCTGGCCCCGATCGATTTCCCCAAGCCCATGTTCGGCCTGGCCATCGAGGCGGCCAGCAAGGGGCAGGAACAGAAATTGTCCATCGCCCTGCAGAAGCTGGCCGAGGAGGATCCCGCCTTCGTGGTCGAACACCAGCCCGAATTGAACGAGACCGTGATCCGCGGCCTGTCCGACCTGCACCTGAGGGTCATGCTGGAGCGGTTGAAGGAGCGCCACGGCGTGGAGGTGAAAACGCGGCCGCCGCGCATCGCCTACCGCGAGACCGTCGCGGCGAAGGCCGAGGGCCACCATCGCCACAAGAAGCAGACCGGCGGCGCCGGCCAGTTCGGCGAAGTGGCGCTGCGCATCGAGCCGCTGCCGCGTGGCGCCGGCTTCGAATTCGTCGACGAGGTGAAGGGCGGCACCATTCCCGGGCAGTTCCTGCCGGCGGTGGAGAAAGGCGTGCGCCAGGTACTGTCGGCGGGCGCGGTGGCCGGCTATCCGCTGCAGGACCTGCGGGTGATCGTCCATGAAGGCAAGCACCATCCGGTGGACAGCAAGGAGGTGGCGTTCGTCGCCGCCGGCAAGAAGGCGTTCCTCGATGCCATCGCCAAGGCCAGGCCGCAGGTGCTCGAGCCGGTAGTGGACCTGGAAGTGGCGGTACCGGAAGCGCAGGTCGGCGACATCACCGGCAACCTCGCCGGCAAGCGCGCACGCATCAACGGCACCGACACCGTGCGCGGCGAGATCCTGGTGAAGGCGCAGGTTCCCCTGGCGGAGCTGGAAGGCTATGCCGCGGAACTGAAATCGATGACCGCCGGCCGGGGTCGCTACAGCCTGGATTTCAGCCACTACGAGCCCGTTCCACCGGCGGTGCAACAGAAGTTGATGGAGGCCTACCGGCCACGGCACGACGAGGACTGAGCCGCGCCGCGGGGTGCGGCGTCCTGTCGCGGTGCAGCGCGATGGATGCCGCATCCGGTGCATGATCGTCCGCCGTTTCGGTCGCGGCGCCGGCGATTTCCGACGTGCGGCGGAGGCGAAACGAGAAAAAACCGAAAAAAAAGGCGTTTTGGGGCCTTTCCGCTCTTGGCGCCGCCAGTTCTTTGCCCTACATTTCGCATGCCGACGCGATCGGCCCGATTACCCAACCACTCGACCGTAGAGACAGGACACATGGCAAAGAGCACCAAGAAGGCCGCGCCGAAGAAGGCCGCCAAGAAAGCTGCACCGAAGGCCGCCGCCAAGCCGGCCGCGCCGAAGCCGATCAAGGAAGCGCTGAGCAAGTCGGGCCTCGTCGCCCACATCGCCGAAGCCACCGCCGTGGCCGCCAAGGACGTCCGCGCCGTGCTGGCCTCGCTGGAAAGCGCCGTGCATGCGTCCATCAACAAGAAGGGCGCCGGCGCCTTCACCCTGCCGGGCCTGCTGAAGATCACCGCCGTCAACGTGCCGGCCAAGCCGAAGCGCAAGGGCATCAACCCGTTCACCAAGGAAGAGCAGTGGTTCGCCGCCAAGCCCGCCTCGGTGAAGGTCAAGGTGCGTCCGCTGAAGAAGCTGAAGGACGCCGCGGCCTGATCGCCGCGCACCTCGCGTGACCCGAACGGGACGGCCTAGCCGTCCCGTTTTTTTGCCCGCCGGTACGGCCCCTGCCGCAGGTCACCCCTTGTGATCGCATGCTGCTGCCCGCAGGTCCGGAGTGTCCCTTCCGAACAAGGCGCACCACGCATGAAGATCCAGGGTTTCCTCGACCACCTGCTCAAATCCTCCAGCGGCAACGGCAGCGTGCTCAATGCCGACTTCGGCAAGGGCGCCATCACCGGCGGCGCGCTGGGCCTGCTGCTGGGCAAGAACAAGACCTCGCGCAAGCTGGCCACCTACGGTGGCCTGGCGGCGATCGGCGTGATGGCCTACCGCGCCTACAACGATTACAAGCAGCAGCAGGGCGGCTTCGCGGCCGGCGCGGGACCGCAGACCGTGGACCGGCTGCCGCCCCCGCAGGCGGAACTGCACAGCCAGGCGATCCTGAAGGCGCTGGTGGCAGCCGCCAAGGCGGATGGCCATATCGACGCGCGCGAACGCGAAGTGATCGAAGGCGAGTTCTCGCGCATCGGCACCGACGGCGAACTGCAGCAGTGGCTGCATGCCGAACTGGAAAAGCCGCTGGACCCGGCGGAAGTCGCGCGTGCCGGCAGCACGCCGGAGATCGCTTCGGAGATGTACCTGGCCAGCCTGATGGTGGCCGACGAGCAGAATTTCATGGAACGCGCCTATCTGGACGAGCTGGCGAAGCAACTGCGGCTCGAGCCATCGCTGAAGGCGCAGCTGGAGCGCCAGCTGGCGCAGCCACAGCCGCCGGCACTGCCCTGACCCGCCACATGCGGCCTGCCGCGCGCCGCGGGCGACGCATCGCCTGGTGGCTGCTCACGCTGTCATTGCTCGGCCTCCTGCTCGCATGGGCATGGAGCCGACCGTTCATGGCGTCGCCGCGCATGTGGTGGGACATCTCGCGCGCATCACCGCCCTACGCCTTGCCGGTGCCGGTGGACGGCGTGCGTGCGCGGCAGATCGCCGACACCTTCGGCGCACCACGCGGTACGGACCGCACGCATCAGGGCGTGGACATCTTCGCCGCGCGCGGCACGCCCGTGCGCAGCGCCACGCGCGGCATAGTCGTCGCCATCCGCGACAGCGGCCTGGGGGGCCGCCAGGTCTGGGTGCTGGGCCCGGGTCGCGAGCGGCACTACTACGCGCACCTCGACGACTGGGCGCCCGACCTGTCCACCGGCCAGGTGATCCGCACGGGCGACCTGCTGGGTTTCGTCGGCACGTCGGGCAATGCGCGCGGGACGCCGCCGCACCTGCACTACGGCATCTACGGCGCTCAGGGCGCCTACGATCCCCTGCCGCTGTTCCGGGCCGGCGCCGCGTCCACGACCGTTCGCTGAACCACGCCGGCCGGCGGAACAGTCCATCACGGCGCGCCCCCTCGTTAGGGCTGCCGGGCGCGCCTATCTTGGCTATGGTCCCCACCGCGCCACCGGCGCACGCCCCCATGCCCAACGACACCCACCGCTACCGCATCACCGTCACGCCCATCGAGGACGATGGCCTGCAGTGCAATGGCCGCTGCACCATCGAATTCGAACACGCCTGCCATGACGACTGGATGCGCATTCTCGAGAACATCCAGCGCCAGCGCGGCCTCAGCGGCGACGAGCGCGCCGCGCTGGTCGTCGGCACCAAGCTGCTGAGCGGGCTGATGCTCGACCACCGCAAGGACGCCGACGACCTGTTCGCACCCCTGCGCCCGCACATGGGCGAGTTCATCCGTTCGCTGAAGGAGCGCGGTCGCGACGCCGGCTGAGCGTGACGTCGCGGGGGTAAACTCCGCACGATGAAGGCCCGCCATGCCGCCGAAGCCGCCACCCTCGAGGACATCCCCAACATCGGGCCGTCCATCGCAGGCGACCTGCGCGGCATCGGGATCGCCACGCCACAGGCGCTGGTGCGCCAGGACCCGTATGCCCTGTACGAACGGGTGAACGCCGCCACCGGCCAGCGCCACGACCCCTGCCTGTGCGACTGCTTCATCGCCGCCGTGCCCTTCATGGAAGGTGGTCCGCCCACGCCGTGGTGGCGCTACACCGCCGAACGCAAGCGCCATTTCGCCGACCACGCCGGTTAGCGTCCGGACAGGCATGCCCGGCTATGGTGCGCCGACGCCTTCCGGAGCCTGCCATGCGACGCACCCGACGCCAGTTCTTCACCCTCGCCCTTGCCGCCGGCGCCACGCTCGCACTGGCGGGCTGCAGCACGCTCAATGCGGTCACCGGCCTGCTGGGCAACCAGATCAACTTCACCCAGCCGCAGTTGCAGCGCTACCTCAACCAGAGCTTCCCGCGCGAGTTCGACAAGCTCGGCGGCCTGGTGTCCGCCACGCTGACCAACCCGCGCCTGAGCATTCCCACCGGCGACGACCGGCTGCGCCTGGACTTCGACATCGGCGTGAGCGCGCTGGGCGCGCGCGATGTCAGTCGCGGGCACTTCGCGCTGGCCAGCCGCCTGCGCTACGACCCCGCCACCCGCGGTCTGCATCTGGACAACCCGGAAATCCTCTCCGTGGACGTGCCCGGCGCGGGCTCGCTGATGTCCGGCGGTACCCGCCAGCTGGTCAATACCGTGCTGCAGGAGTACGCGCGCAGCGAGCCGGTCTACAGGATCGAGAGCGACGTGCTGCGCCGCCTGCCGGCCAGCAGGCAGATCGGCAACCCCCAGATCGAGGATGGCCGCGTGGTCATCCCCCTGCAGTGAGACGCGACACGATGATGAAGCCGCTTCTGGCCCGCCTTGCGCTGCTCGCTTTCCTCGCCGCGCCCCTCCTGGCATCCGCGGCCACGCCTGCCGTACTGCGGTTCGATGCGGGACAGCTGCAGAGCGCCGCGCGCGCCGGCTTTCCGCTGGAAGAGTCGCTGCTGGAAGGCTTCGCATCGTTGACCCTGAGCGATCCCGACATCAGCATCCCGCAGCCCGGCGAGCGCGTGCACCTGCAGATGAACTACGACATCGCCCTGGCCACGGGCGAGCGCCTGGAATACGGCAACGTGGTCGTCAGCAGCGGCCTGCGCTACGACCCCGGCACGCGCGGCCTGCACCTAGTGGATCCGCACCTGGAACACCTGGGCTCCGCTGCGGGTGGGCGCGGCCTGCCCGGCGGCTCGCGCGACGTGCTGCAGGACCTGATCCGCGAGTACGCCCGCACCCGCCCACTGTACCGGTTGAGCACCGAGGACCTCGCGCAGGTGCCCGGCACGCTGACGGCCGATTCGCTGCGGATCCGCGACGGCCACGTGGAACTGCAGTTGCCGGTGGACGCGGCACGCTAAGCCCGGCGCCGCTCTACAGCGCCACGCCGTTCGATGGCCAGGCGTGCGGCATTGCCTGGCCTCTGGGCGGTGTCGCTACAGTTCGAAGCGGTAGCTCAGCTTCACGATCAGCTGCTCGTCGTTGCGCAGGCTGAAGCTGTCGCGCAGTGCGTCGTTGGAGCCGTCCGTCCCGGCCAGTTGCTCGTAGCCGCCGCGGGCGTACACCACGTACAGATAGGACAGCGGCGCGAGTTCGTAGCGGTAGCGCACCTGGAAACCGAGGTTGCGCACCTGGAAGTCCTCGACCGTGTCGCTGGCCGCCACCGCATGCCCGGCCGCATCGAAGCGCCACGCATCGTGCGCCCGCGCACTGATGGCGATCGCCTCCAGCTTCACGCGAAGCTCCTGCCGTGGGTCGATGTTCCAGTCCAGGCCGGCGCGCAGCGTCGTCTCGCGACCGTCGAACGCGCCCACCAGGTCGCCCTGTGCGGCACCCTGCCAGATCAGCCAGTCCGGGCGCCTGACGAGGTTCAAACCTGCGTTGAGGCTGAAGGCGTCGTTGATGAAATACGTGGCCCCATACCAGAAGGCCGAACCCAGCTTGCGGTTGCCCGCCAGGCCGCCACCGAAGGCCTCGACCTCGACCTCGTGCGCCCAGTTGCCCTTGCGCGGACGCTCGTACTCGAAATACGCATTCATGTTCGCCGGCAGACGCACGATACCGTTGCCGCGCAGCAGCGTGTCGCTGATCCCCGCGCTGTTGACGTTGATCTGCGCATAATCGTAGCTGCCGTCGCGCAGCTGGCCTTCGCGGCTCATGCGGAACTGGTCGTTGAGCTTCTCGCCGTGGTTGTTGTGGTTGCTGCTGACGCGCCAGCGCCAGTCCTTGGACGAATAGCGCGACGCCTCCGGCAGGCCGGTGAACCGCCTGCGCACTTCCCAGTGCAGGTAGTTGGTGCTGTTGCGCGACAGGTAGCCGAAGTCGTTGAGCTGCAGGTCGTTACCGAAGTGCATGGCGATCCACTGCTGGCGCCAGCCGTGGTCCATCTCGTAGTCGGCCCAGACGGTGGCGCCGTAGTCCTGCAGCGCGTCGCCGGCCTGGTCGATGCGGCTGCCCAGCAGGCGCGTGCGGACGTTCCAGCGCGCGCTCGGCCGCCAGTTGTGGTCCACGCCGAGCACGGTGGCCTCGCGGTCGCGCCAGGGATCGTCGACGCGGGTCAGCATGGCGCCCAGATTCTGCATCTCGAAATCGCGTACCAGCCGCACCGCGTGGTAACGGCGGCCGGTAGCGCCATCCTCGTCGGCGGAGAACAGGCCGTAGTTCACCCGGCCCAGGCTGCCGTTCAACTTGACCGCCGCGGTGATGTCGCCGGTGCTGCCCACACGGCGCGTGTAAAGCTGCTGGCTGTCGTCCGACGGCGTGGTCAGTTCGAAGATGCCCTGGTTCTCGGTGAAAAACGGACGCTTGTCGCTGATGAAGGTCTCGGTGGCGCTGAAGTTCACCACTAGGTCGTCCGCTTCCACCTGGCCGAAGTCGGGATTGACCGTGGCCGACAGCTGGAAGCGGCCGTTCGGCTTCCAGAAGATGTCCGCGCCGCCGTTGAAATCGCGGCCGCCGCCGACGTTGTCGTACAGGCCGGACACGTAGGGCGTGATGGCGAGCAACGACTGGTCGTATCGCGCAACGGTGATCGGCGCGAAGTCCGACAGGAAGCGCGGACGCTCGAAGCTCGCCTGCGGCCACGCCATACGCTCGCCGGTGGAGCCGATCACGCGCGCCAGGAACACCTTCAGCGTGCGCTGCCCATCCGTTCCGTCGCGCATGGGCGCGGTGTGCCACGGGATCAGCATTTCGACCGACCAGCCCTGTTCGTCCTCGGCCACCGCATGCCGCCACTGGCCGTCCCAGTCGTCGCTGAACTGGTTCTCGTTGGTGATGACCTCGTCGGCGATGCCGCCGGTGGAACTGACGGTGAAGGCGTAGCCCGTGCGCCCGTCGCCGTCGAAATCGACGAAGGCATTGACGCGGTCGACCTGTTCGTCGAAGTCGCGCTGCACCTTCTGCCGCGTACGGGGCACGTCCGGCGGCTGGGCGTTGCGGAACGCGATGGCCAGGCCATCCGGCGTGGCGAGCACCCAGGCCTCGGTGGCGAGCGAACCGGGTTCGCCGGTCAGCGGCTGGGTCTTGCGGAAGTCGGCGACGTGATGCGCGTCCTGCCACTCGGCGGGGTGGATGCGGCCGTCGATCTCGACGGCCTGCACCGCGGCACATGGCAGGACCAGCGCAAGCGCGCCGGCGAATCGGGTAAGCATCATGGGGATCGGGGATGGGTCCGGTGCGCGCACGTTAGCCGCGCGGCACAGTCGCCACACCTGCCTTCGGTCATTTCAACCTTCCGGCTTCCTGCGGCATCCGTGCCAAGTGGAGATCAGCGCCCTTTCTTGGGCTGCAGCATCGTGCCCGTGCACTTCTTGCTGCCGCACCGGCACGCCCAGATCTTCTTCAGGCGCGCGGTATGCGGCTCGTCCAGGGTGATGCCGTAGTTGTAGGTCAGCTCCTCGCCAGGCTTGATGGCGCGGATGGCCTCGATGAACACCTTGTCCTTCTTGCGGTTCTTGCCGTCGTGCTCTTCGATCACCGCTTCGCAGTTGGGATCGCAGCTGTGGTTGATCCAGCGCGCCTTGTTGCCCTTGTGGTTGGCGTCGATCACGTACTCGTCGTTGAGCGTGAATAGGAAGGTGTGGCCGGAGTCCACGTCGCCGGTGTCGTCGGCGTCCACTTCCTCGTGCGTGCGGCGCTTGCCCTTGTATTCCACCACCCGCTCGCCCTTCTCGATCGGGGCGATGGCGAACACGCCGTTGCCGTGGATGTCGGATTGGCGGGCTTCGATCTTGCGGGGCATGCGGGGGTCCGGCGGGAGGGAGGAGGGACGATTCTCGCCCAACGCGCGGCGTTTCCCAACTTTCCGTTGCCTGAACGCCTCAGCTCGGACGCGTGGCCGGTCCGCGCAGGGCGGCGCGTTCGATGCCCGTTCCCCTCATTGCGACCGCCTCCATGCGCGCCAACCCGATCCTGTTCGCCACCGCCATGTGCCTGGCCCTGTCCGCCTGCCAGCCCTCCGAAACCCGTACCAGCTCGCGTCTGCCGCCGTCCACGCCCAGCGACACCGACCTCCTGGCCCGGGGCGAATACCTGGTGCGGACCACTGGCTGCAACGACTGCCACACGCCCGGTTATGCCGAATCCGGCGGCACGACCGACAAGGCGGGCTGGCTGGTGGGTTCGCCGATGGGCTTCCATGGTCCGTGGGGTACCACCTATCCGAGCAACCTGCGCCTGCGCATGCAGCAGCTGACCGAAGCGCAATGGCTGGAATACAGCGCCAACCTGCGCACCCGACCGATGATGCCGGACTTCGCCGTGCGCGCGATGACCGAGGAAGACCGTCGCGCGATCTACCGCTTCATACATTCGCTGGGCGCTGCCGGCCAGCCCGCGCCCGAGGCCCTGCCGCCGGGCCAGACGCCGCCGGCGCCGTACCTGGGCCTGGTGCTGCCGACCCCGCCGGCAGATGCGCCTGCGGCCCACTGAAGCCTTGGGGCCGCCTCATCCGAGGCGGCCGTCGAACATCCAGAAGAAGCCCAGCGCCAGACCGAACACGGTCCAGAACAACTGGCCGAGTCCGCGAAACAGCTTCACGGCCAGGTACACGCCGCCAATGGCGAGCAGCACGCGCCAGACGAACCTCTGGTCCAGGCTGCGGGCAGATGGCGTGGAAGCGGAAGAAGCGTGGGTGGTGTTCATGGTGGCAATCCTGGGAAAGAGACCGTCCGGAGTGGACGATGGCCATCTTCCCCGCGCGCCGGCGGCCGCATCAGTCCAAGCCGTCAGCCTTCGCGGGTGACATTCGTCAGCCGCACGGCACCCGCCTGAACGGGGGAAACCCCCGCATTTGAGCCCGGCGGACCAAAAGCGTACAATTTCGGTACGTTTTATGGATTCCCCCGTCCCATGCTCCGCGTCACCAAGCTGACCGACTACGCCACCGTCGTCCTTACCGTGCTCGCCGCCCGGCCGGGCGAGATCCTCAGTGCGTCCGACCTGGCCGAGCATTCCGGCCTGGAAACGCCGACCGTGAGCAAGGTGCTGAAGCCGCTGGCGCAGGCCGGGCTGGTGGAAGGCCTGCGCGGCGTGCACGGCGGTTACCGCCTGAGCCGCGAAGCGGCCGACATCAGCCTGATCCAGATCGTCGAGGCCATGGAAGGACCGCTGGCGATGACCGAATGCAGCCAGAGCGAAAGCCACTGCGGCATCGCCCACCAGTGCGGTGCGCGCGCCAACTGGCGCCTGATCAACGATGTGGTGGCCGACGCCCTGCGCGGATTCACCCTCGCGCAGATGATCGCCCCGCTCCCCTCCTCTTCCGACGACATGCGCAGGCGACCCATCGCCGTGCAGGTCGCCACCCGCTGAACCGCAGGCAGCCCCATGGCCACCGAGAACGCTGAAATCCTGGAACAGCTGGGACGTCGCTACGACGCCGGCTTCATCACCGACATCGAATCCGATTCGCTGCCGCCCGGCCTGGACGAGGACGTCGTCCGCGCCCTGTCGGCGAAGAAGAACGAACCGGAGTGGATGACCGAATGGCGCCTGGCCGCGTACCGCCACTGGCTGACGATGCCGGCGCCGCACTGGGCCAAGCTGAAGATAGGCGCCATCGACTTCCAGTCCATCAGCTACTACAGCGCGCCGAAGGCGAAATACGCCTCGCTGGACGAGGTGCCGCAGGAACTGCTGGACACCTACGACAAGCTGGGCGTGCCGCTGCACGAGCGCGCCAAGCTGGCCGGCGTGGCGGTTGACGCGGTGTTTGACTCCGTCTCCGTGGGCACCACCTTCCGCAAGGAACTGGCCGAGAAGGGCATCATCTTCTGCTCGATGTCGGAGGCGATCCAGGAGCATCCCGAACTGGTGAAGCAATACCTGGGCACCGTGGTGCCGGTGGGCGACAACTACTTCGCCGCCCTCAATTCGGCAGTGTTCTCCGACGGCAGCTTCGTGTTCATCCCCAAGGGCGTGCGCTGCCCGATGGAACTGAGCACCTACTTCCGCATCAATGCCGGCCACACGGGCCAGTTCGAGCGCACGCTGATCATCTGCGAGGACAAGGCCTACGTGTCCTACCTGGAAGGCTGCACCGCACCGATGCGCGACGAGAACCAGCTGCACGCCGCGGTCGTCGAGCTGGTCGCGCTGGAAGACGCCGAGATCAAGTACTCGACGGTGCAGAACTGGTATCCGGGCGACGAGGAAGGCCGTGGCGGCATCTACAACTTCGTCACCAAGCGTGCCGAATGCCGCGGCGCGCGCAGCAAGGTGACCTGGACGCAGGTGGAGACCGGATCGGCGATCACCTGGAAGTACCCATCCTGCGTGCTGCTGGGCGACGACTCGGTGGGCGAGTTCCACTCGGTGGCGCTGACCCACCATCGCCAGCAGGCCGATACCGGCACCAAGATGATCCACATCGGCAAGCGCACCAAGTCCAAGATCGTCAGCAAGGGCATCAGCGCCGGCCGCGGCCAGAACACCTACCGCGGCCTGGTGAAGGTGGACCGCAACGCCGACGGCGCGCGCAATTACACCCAGTGCGACAGCCTGTTGATCGGCAAGAAGTGCGGCGCGCACACCTTCCCCTACATCGAGGTGAAGAACCCCACCGCGACGCTGGAACACGAGGCCACCACCTCCAAGATCAGCGACGACCAGCTGTTCTACTGCCGCGCGCGCGGCATCGGCCAGGAAGACGCCGTCAGCATGATCGTCGACGGCTTCTGCAAGCAGGTCTTCCGCGAACTGCCGATGGAGTTCGCGGTGGAAGCCAAGAAGCTGCTGGAGGTTTCGCTGGAAGGCAGCGTGGGATAAGGCTTTTCCCTTCTCCCGTCGGGAGAAGGTGCCCGTAGGGCGGATGAGGGGCAACGAAGTCCGGCGCTCTCAAACATCTGGACTCCATCGCCCCTCACCCCAACCCCTCTCTCCCACGGGACTTCATTTGGTCGCCGTCGGGAGAGGGGCTCGAAAGAATCAAACGGAAACGAACATGCTCAAGATCGACAACCTCCACGCCCGCGTCGCCGGCAAGGACATCCTCAAGGGCCTCTCGCTGGAGGTGAAGCCGGGCGAAGTGCACGCCATCATGGGGCCCAACGGCGCCGGCAAGTCCACGCTCGGCAACATCCTGGCCGGCCGCGAGGGCTATGAGGTCACCGCCGGCAGCGTCGAGTTCGACGGCAAGCCGCTGCTGGACCTGGAACCTGAAGAGCGCGCTGCCGCCGGTGTGTTCCTGGCCTTCCAGTACCCGGTCGAGATCCCGGGCGTGAACAACACCTATTTCCTGCGTGCGGCGCTCAATGCCCAGCGCAAGGCGCGCGGCGAGGCGGAGCTGGATTCCATGCAGTTCCTCAAGCTGGTGCGCGAGAAGCTGGCCGTGCTGCACCTGAAGGACGAACTGCTCCACCGTGGCGTCAACGAAGGCTTCAGCGGCGGCGAGAAGAAGCGCAACGAGATCTTCCAGCTGGCCGTGCTGGAACCGAAGCTGGCGATCCTGGACGAGACCGACAGCGGCCTGGATATCGACGCGCTGAAGAACGTGGCTGATGGCGTCAATGCGCTGCGCTCGCCGGACCGCGCGTTCGTGGTCATCACCCACTACCAGCGCCTGCTCGACTACATCAAGCCGGACGTGGTGCACGTGCTGGCCGGCGGCCGCATCGTCGAGACCGGCGGCCCGGAACTGGCGCTTGAGCTGGAACAGCACGGCTATGCGTGGATCAAGGACCGGGTTGCTCCGGAGCAGGCCGCCTGATGAGCGCGTTGCTGGATTCCCTGTCGGCCACCTTCCACGGCGATGCTGCACGCCGCGCTGCGCTCGACGAGGCGTTGCGCGACGGCCTGCCCGGCCCGCGCACCGAGGCGTGGAAGTACACCTCGCTGCGGCAACTCGAACGTCGCAGCTTCGCCGCTGTCGAGGCGCTGCCGTCGCTGGACCCGATGCTGCTGGCCGACATCCCGGCGCCGCGCGCGGTGTTCGTCAACGGCCGCTACTCGGTCGCGCTGTCGCTGACCACCGACCTGCCGGACGGCGTCAGCCTGCAGCTGCTGTCCGAGGCACTGGCGGAGGGCGGCGACGCGGCGCGCTTCCTGCAGCGTCGTTTCGAGCGCACCGACGAAGTCTTCGCCCGGCTCAACGCCGCGCTGGCGACCGAAGGCCTGCTGTTGCGCGCCGAGGCCGACGTGCGGAGCGAGCAGCCGCTGCATCTGGTCTTCATCGGCACCGAGGACGGCGCCGACCGCGCCTGGCATCTGCGCAACCTGATCGAACTGCGCGCAGGCGCCGCGCTGACCGTGGTGGAACACCACTTCGCTGCCACGCCGCACGCGCACTTCATCAACGCCCTGAGCCACGTGCACCTGGCGAAGGGTGCGACCCTCTCGCACGCGCGCATCCAGAGCGACAGCGAGCGCGCCACCTCGCTGCTGCGTACCGACGCGGTACTCGCGCGCGATGCCGACTACCGGCGCGTCGACCTGGAGCTGGGCGCCGCGCTGTCGCGCCACGAGCTCAACGTACGCCTGGAAGGCGACAACGCGCGCCTAACGGCGAACGGCGTGCTGCTGGCCGGCGGGCGCCGGCATGTCGATACCCGCCTGGGCATCGACCACATCGGCCGGGACACCGCCTGCGAACTGACCTGGCGCGGACTCGGCGCGGGCCGTGGACGTGCGGTCTTCCATGGCGGCATCCTGATCCGCGAGGGTGCGGACGGCACCGATGCAGCGCTGTCAAACAAGAACCTGCTGCTGTCGGACAACGCGGAGATCGATACCCAGCCCGTACTGGAGATCCACGCCGACGAGGTGAAGGCCGCCCATGGCGCGACGGTCGGCCAGCTCGACGCCAATGCCCTGTTCTACCTGCGCTCGCGCGGGTTGACGCAGGCCGAGGCCCGGCAGCTGCTCACCACCGCGTTCTGCCGCGAACCGCTGGGCGTCATCGCGCATGCCGGCGTGCGCGAAGCCCTGCTCGCCCGGGTGGACGCCGCGCTGGCGGCGCTGGAGGCACCATGAACCGCGAGGCCCTGTCCGGTGCCCGCACCGCGATCGACTGGGCGCGCGTGCGCGAGGACTTCCCGCTGCTCGCGCGGGAGGTGAATGGCAAGCCGCTGATCTATCTGGACAGCGCCAACACGGGCCAGAAGCCGGCATCGGTGATCCAGACGGTCGATGACTTCTACCGCCAGCACAACGCCAACGTCAGCCGTGCCGTGCACACGTTGGGCACCGAAGCGACGGATGCGTACGAAGGCGCGCGCAAGAGGCTGGCGCGCTTCCTCAACGTGCGGCCAGACGAACTGGTGCTGTGCAGCGGCACCACGTTCGCGATCAACCTGGTGGCGTACTCGTGGGCGCTGCCGCGCCTGAAGGCCGGCGACACCATCCTGGTGTCGCGCATGGAACACCACGCCAACATCGTGCCGTGGCAACTCGTGGCCCAGCGCACCGGCGCGACGATCAAGGTCGCGGAGATCCACGCCGACGGCACGCTCGACCTGGACGCGCTGCACGCCGCCATGACCGGCGACGTGAAGCTGCTGGCGATCACTCACACCTCCAACGTGCTGGGGACGGTCAATCCGGTGCGCGAGATCTGTCGCGAAGCCCGCAAGCGCGGCATCGTGACCGTGGTGGACGGCTCGCAGGCGGTGCCGCACCGCGCGGTCGATATCGCTGCCATAGGGTGCGATTTCTACGCGTTCACCGGCCACAAGATGTGCGGCCCCACCGGCACCGGCGCGCTGTGGGCGCGCAAGGAACACCTGCAGGTCATGCCGCCGTTCATCGGCGGCGGCGAGATGATCAAGGAAGTGAGCTTCGACGGCACGGTGTTCAACGACCCGCCGCACCGGTTCGAAGCCGGCACGCCCAACATCGCCGGTTTCATCGGACTGGGCGCGGCCGTGGACTACCTGGACGCGCTGGGCATGGCGAACGTGGAAGCCCGCGAGGCCGAACTGTTGGCGCACGCCACCGAGGAACTGGACCGGATCGACGGCCTGCGCATCGTCGGCCGCGCACCGGACAAGGCGGCGGTGATCTCGTTCCTGATCGAAGGGGCGCACGCGCACGACCTGGCCACGCTGCTGGACCTGGAAGGCGTCGCCGTCCGTTCCGGCCAGCACTGCGCACACCCGCTGCTGCAGTTCTACGGGGTAGCCGCCACGCTGCGGGCCTCATTCGCGTTCTACAACACGCACGAGGAAGTGGACGCCTTCATCGCCGCCCTGAAAAAGGCGCGCGCCCTGCTGGCGTAACGATGCGGGCATGCCCGCAGCCGCCCTACAATGGACGGCATGGATACCCTCAGCTTCCGCCCCGCCAACCACGCCGACATCCCGGCCCTCGTCGCCCTAGTCACGTCCGCCTACCGCGGCGACGTCAGCCGGCAGGGCTGGACGACGGAAGCCGACCTGCTGGACGGCCAGCGCATCGACCCCGATGTCCTCGCGCGCGACATCGGCCGCGCACGCAGCCGCATTCTGGTTGCAGAGCGTGGCGGCGAAATGCTGGCATGCGCGCACGTGGCCGAGGAGGACGGCGCGGGCTACTTCGGCATGTTCTCGGTACGCCCCGACCTACAGGGCGGCGGCGTGGGCAAGGCCATGCTGGGCGAGGCCGAACGCATCGCGCGCGAGGAGTGGCAGCTGCCGACCATGCGCATGACCGTGATCGACATCCGCGACGAGCTGATCGCGTTCTATGAACGCCGCGGCTACGCGCGCACGGGCATCAAGAAGCCCTTCCCCTACGGCGACGAGCGCTACGGCATTCCCAAGCGCGCGGACCTGCGCTTCGAGATCCTGGAGAAACCGCTGACGGGAGCCGCCGCATGAGCGAGACCTGGACGTTCGTATGCGCCGCAGGCGAGCTGCTCCCCGGCGAGCTGAAAACCGTGTTCGACGAGGTCACTGGCACGCCCATCGTGGTCCTCAACCACGACGGCGAGCTGTATGCGCTGGAAGACAAGTGCAGCCATGAGGACTTCGAACTGTCCTCCGGCCACTTCGATCCGGCGGACGCCAGCATCGAATGCGTCCTGCACGGGGCGCGTTTCGACGTCCGCGATGGCCGTGCCCTGTGCGCGCCGGCCTACTCGCCGGTGGCGAAGTTTCCGGTGCGGCTGGAGCATGGCGGCATCTGGACACGGGACGACCGGGACTGACCGCGGAATGTGAACATTCTGTTGTAATCGCAAATCATTCTCATTATCCTGTCGCACCCTGCGGCAGATCGCCGCAGCCCGTCTCTTTGAGGCTCCGGTGCCGCGCGTCCCCAACCCCGTCCTGTCGACCGTCGTCTGCCTGCTGCTGGCATGCGTGACGCTGTTCGCGGGCGGGCTCCACGCTACGACGGTACGGCCCGTTGACGACACCCCGGCCCTGACCACCGTCGTTCCGGCAAGCGAGGCCTTCGCGCTGACCGCGCGTGATCACGACGCCGACCACGACGCCTTGCCCCTGCCTGCCGACTCCGAGCCGGCGACGGGCCATGGACGCGCATCCGCGCCGCGGTGTCCCCTCCAAGGGCGATACCCCGCCTTCTCGATGCACGACGATCCGCGTGCGCGATCCCCCGCCTATCGCGGCTGCGGTCCTCCCCGCTGATTTCCTGCGGCGCCGAGCGCCGTCGCGTGACGCCTCGTTTCGCCGGCACACCGAACGCCGTGCGCAAGACACGAATCCGTTCCCTCTCCGTCCCGTAGCCTTCGCCACCGGGTCATCCGCTCAAGCACACCAAGGATGCCTATGAACTTCCGCCCCTCCCCGCTGACCGCTGCCCTGCTCCTCGCCATCACGGCCCCGGCCATGGCCGCTCCCACCGGCGATGCCCCCGCCGATGCCGCCATGCAGGCCAAGGAACTGGACACCGTGGAAGTTCACGGTGAACGCGTGCAGAAAGCCAGCTCGCCGAAGTACACCGAGGCGCTGGTGGACACGCCGCAGACCATTACCGTGGTGACCAGCGAGGTCATGGCGCAGCAGAACCTGCTGGGCCTGAAGGACGTACTCAGCACGCTGCCCGGCATCACCTTCGGCGCAGGCGAAGGCGGTGGCGGGTATGGCGACAGCATCAACCTGCGCGGCTTCACCGCCAGCAGCGACATCACCACCGACGGGGTACGCGACAGCGCGCAGTACACGCGCAGCGACACGTTCAATCTGGAATCGATCGAACTGATCAACGGCGCCAATTCCGCCATGTCAGGCGCTGGCTCCGTTGGCGGCAACATCAACCTGGTCAGCAAGACCGCGCGCGAAGGCGACTTCAACACCTTCACCGTGGGCGCAGGATCCGACAAGTACGGCCGCGTGACGGCCGACAGCAACTTCGACTTCGAGAACGGCGTCGCCGTGCGTCTGAATGCGATGGGACATACCCAGGATGTCCCGGGCCGCGACGAGGAGTTCAAGCACCGCTGGGGCTTCGCGCCGTCGATCGCATTCGGCCTGGGTTCCGATACCCGCTTCACGCTGAGTTACCTGCACCAGCACGACAACAACATGCCGCAGTACGGGGTGCCGTTCGCGCTGAGCCCGTTCAATGATGGCCCGCTGCCCGGCGTTGATCGCGAAACGTACTTCGGTTACCGGAACACGTCGCGCCAGGAAAGCGATGTCGACATGCTGACCGGCGTACTGGAGATGGACTTCGGCGACCACGTGAGTCTGCGCTCCCTTGGGCGCCTGCAGCGCGTGGAGCAGTACACGAATGCCACCGCACTGCAGGGCAGCTGGTGCCTGGCAAACGGCACCAATCCCTATACGGGAGGTGCCTGCGCGACCCTGCCTGTCGGTCCGGGCGTGCCGGCCGGCACCGTCCAGCCGCCGGGCACATGGTCTCCGACCGGCGGGCCCCGCGGTTTTGTCCGCGATACGGAGAACTTCATCGCGCACAGCCAGACGGACTTGTCGTTCGGTTTCGACACCGGTGCGGTACGCCACGATGTGGTGGCCGGCGTATCGTTCAGCAAGGAGGATTTCGAGCTCGACAGCGGCTCCGGCTTCCGCAATGCAGACGGCAGCGAACTCGCCAACGACAACAGCAGCTATCCGCTGCAGGACCTCGACAATCCCTACAACGTGTGGACCGGTCCCAGGAATTTCGTCCGTACCGGCCACACCGACGGCAGCTTGGACAACCAGGCGGTATACGTGTTCGATACGTTGAAGTTCAATGACCGGTGGCTGCTGAACGTGGGCACGCGTTACGAACACAACGAAGGCGATACGGTGACCTATGGCGTGACCGAAGGCCGGATCACCGGTGTGACCAACCGCTTCGAGAACGAAGAGGATCTGTTCTCCTACCGCGCAGGCGTGGTCTACAAGCCGGCCGACAACGCCAGCGTCTACCTGTCGTACGCCAACAGCAAGACGCCATCGAAGACCTCGGTCAACGGCGCCTGCAACGCCAACACGTGCAACGTGGATCCCGAAACCGCGGTCAACGTCGAACTGGGCACAAAGTGGGACGTGCTGGAGAACCGCCTTGCCCTGACCGCGGCACTGTTCCGCAACGAGCGCCGGAACTACAAGGTGGCCAGCGCCGATCCGCTGCAGCCCGAGCAGGTACTGGATGGCAAGGCCCGCGTGGACGGTCTTGCGCTGGGCATGGCCGGCAACATCACGCGTGAGTGGGCAGTGTTCGCCAACTACACCTTTCTTGACAGCGAAGTACTTCAGAACGCGGCGGATGAAGCCGCGAGCGATCCGGTCAAGGGCCGCGAACTGACCCAGACGCCGCGCCACGCGGCCAGCCTGTGGACCACTTACGCACTGGGCGACTGGACCTTCGGCTACGGCACGACCTATCAGGACTCGTTCTATCCGAACAACGCGAACGAGGCCGTGTATCGGAAGACGGACGCCTACTGGGTGCACCGCGCCATGATCGGTTACCAGATCAACGAACGGATCGGCCTGCAGATCAACGTCAGCAACCTGTTTGACGAGGAGTACTACACGGGCATCCGCAACAACCTGACCGTCGATGCCGCGGGCGTGGTCACCGCCGGCAACGGCTGGGCCAATCCCGGCGAAGGTCGCTCGGCGGTGCTGACGGCCACGCTCCGCTTCTGAGGCGGGCATCGCTCGCACCTTGTCCATGCACAATGGACAAGGTGCTCCATTCGAGGTCATCGACATGCTGCTCGCCATACCCGAGGTGTTGACGCCGGAACAGGTCGCGCAGGCCCGCGCGCAGTTGGACGCCGCCGACTGGGCGGACGGCCGCATCACCGCGGGCTACCAGTCGGCCAAGGCCAAGGACAATGCTCAGCTGCCGGAGGATTCTCCCGCGGCCCGCGAAGTCGGTGCCCTGATCCTGGATGCGCTGTCGCGCAACAGCACCTTCTTCTCCGCAGCCCTGCCCAAGCGCATCTATCCGCCGCTGTTCAACCGCTATGACGGCGGCCAATCGTTCGGGTATCACGTGGACAATGCAGTCCGCTATGACCGTAGCCGCGGCGGCGTGGAACCCGTGCGGACGGACCTGTCGGCCACGCTGTTCCTCAGCGCGCCGGAGGACTACGACGGCGGAGAACTCGTCATCGAGGACACCTTCGGCACGCAGCGCGTGAAGCTGCCCGCCGGCCACATGGTGCTGTATCCGGGCACCAGCCTGCACAAGGTGACGCCGGTGACCCGCGGCGCGCGCGTGGCGTCGTTCTTCTGGATGCAGAGCATGGTCCGCGACGATGGTCATCGCCGGCTGCTGTTCGAACTGGACCTGTCCATCCGCCGCCTGACCGTGGACGTGCCCGAGCATGCCTCCCTGGTCCAGCTGACCGGCGTGTACCACAACCTCCTCAGGCAGTGGGCGGAGACCTGAGGAAGCCAAGCAAGATTAAATCTTGTTTGCACTTGATAAGTATTCTCATTTAAAATGCCCCGTAACGGCCCGCCGAACTGGCGCGTGCCCTGGGGACCTTCTTGAATCAACCGCCTGACAACCCGATCGGCCTGCACGCACCGAGATCGGCACGCGCACCCTGGTGGTCGGGGCTGGGCATCGCGGCCATCGTGATCGCGCTGTCCATGCTGCTGGGATTCCACTCACCGGTCTCTTCCGGCACGGGCCGGGCGGTTGCTGCTGCCCAGACGTCACCCGCGCTGGTCGCAGGCGAGTCCCGCGACTATGCAGAGGGCGCTCGCGAGGACCGCCACCGCGACCTCCCCGCGAAGAAGGCACGACTGACCGCCCTGAAGGTGAAAACCACCCGCTCGCCAGGGCATACCCACGACGCCGCATCGCGCCTATCTTCATCACGGCGGGGGCATGGCGGTCCGCAACCGGACCCGCGCATGTCGGATGCCTCTGGCGCCCTGCACCGCCTGGATCCGTCATTGAGCCTGCATCACGGCCAGGCACCTCCTGTCGCCTGATCCGCTCGCGGCCCGTCCGATCCCGGACGCTGCTTTCTGCTGATCGCGCACCCGCGCGACCGCGCCTCTGCTGCCCACTTCTTCCCGGATCCCATGAACGTCATCCGTACGTCCGTGCGCGCCTCGCTGCGTCGCAACCGCCTTGCCCTCGCCCTGCTGTCCGTCGCCACTGCCCCCGCCATCGCGCAGCCCGCGGCCGATGCCGCCGATGTCAGCACCCTCGACACCGTTGTCGTCACGGCCTCCGGTTTCGAACAGAAGATCACCGACGCACCCGCCAGCATCAGCGTGATCTCCGCGGAGGAACTGCGCCAGCGCCCCTACATCACCCTGATCGACGCCGTGCGCGATCTGGAGGGCGTCGATGTCGGCGAGACCTCCGACAAGACGGGACAGAAGACCATCAGCATCCGTGGCATGGGGCCGGACTACACGCTGATCCTGATCGACGGCAGGCGCCAGAACAACCACGGCGACATCTACCCCAACTCGTTCGGCGGCAACCAGTTCAACCATATTCCGCCGCTGGACATGATCCAGCGCATCGAAGTGATCCGCGGGCCGGCGTCCACCCTGTACGGCGCCGACGCGTTGGGCGGGGTGATCAACATCATCACGCGCAAGGTGTCGGACCGCTGGCAGGGCTCGGCCACGCTCGGCCACGGCATCCAGGAGAACCGCGATTTCGGCAGCGACAGCACCTTCGACTTCATGTTGATGGGGCCGCTGGTGAAGGAACGTTTGGGCCTGGGCGTGCGCGGTTCGTGGTACGAGCGGGACGCGTCGACGCCCGAATACGAGGCGATCACCGCGCCGGACGGTAAGGTGTTCGAGCGGGCGCTGGGCTTCGGTGGCGGCGGCAAGACCGTGGACAACACCAACAAGAGCGCGGGCGTGACGCTGAGCTGGACGCCGACGGACAGCCAGAGCGTCATCTTCGACGACGACACGTCCAGGCAGGTGTACGACAACACGCCGTACATCAACAATCTGGGCACCGAGACGTATCCGTTGGGCACCGTGGACGGACTGGACGGCATCTGGCGCGCGGCGCCACGGGTGGGATACGCGGCCGATCAGGAATTCACCCGCGACCAGTGGTCGGTGACCCACAACGGTCAGTGGACGTTCGGCGACAGCTTCGTCTCGCTTGCGCACATCGACACCGGCAACCACGGCCGCACGCTGCCGTTCACCGTTGCCGAGCGGCTGCTGCACCAGGACATCTACTGCAACAACGCCGTTACCTGCGCTACCGGCCCCTATGCCGGAATGACGCGTGCGCAGCGCCAGCAACTGGCCATGGATACCTTCCTCCCGCGTCCGAAGCGCACGATGGAAAGCCGCCAGTACACGCTGGACGCCAAACTGGATTTCGCCGTCGGCGAGGCGCACCGCTTCGTCGTCGGCGGCCAGGTGATCGACGGCGAACTGGAAGACGGCGTGTTCGGCATGGAAGGCGGCGGCGATGGCGGCGGCACCGTCCAGGAGCACAGGATGTGGTCGCTGTTCGCCGAGGACAACTGGAATCCACTCGATGCACTGACCATCACGCTTGGCTTGCGCCGCGACGATCACAGCGTGTTCGGCAGCCAGCTCAGTCCACGCGCCTATGCCGTGTGGGACATCAGCACAGCATGGACGTTGAAGGGCGGCGTCAGCACCGGCTTCAAGACGCCCAAGACCACCGACCTGTACGACGGTGTCACCGGATTCGGCGGCCAGGGCACCACGCCCTTCGTCGGCAACCCGGACCTGCAGCCCGAGACCAGCGTCAACAGCGAGATCGCGCTGTACTGGACCTCGCCCGACGACGCGCACAACGTCAATCTCACCGTGTTCCGCAACGACTTCGACGACAAGATCGCGCGCGGAGAAACCAGTCTCAGCTGCGAGCAGACCGGCGGCATGCGTCCCTGCGCCAACCTCGGCGATTACGCGCTGCTGGGCTATACGACGTATGCGCAGAACATCAACATCGACGAAGTGCGCATCCAGGGTGTGGAAGTCGCCGGACGTTGGGGCATCACGGAGACCCTGTCGCTGCGCGCCAACTACACCTTCACCGACAGCGAGCAACTGAGCGGGGCACAGAAGGGCCTGCCGCTGACCAACACCGCCCGCCACATGGCCAACGCCAGCTTGAACTGGCAGGCGAACGACCGCTTCAGCATGCAGCTGCTCGCCGAAGCCCGCTCCAAGCGCTATCGCGACACGATCAACGGGGTCCGCCGGGACTACCAGGACTACACGGTGCTGCACCTGGGCGCGCAGTACCGCTTCAACGAGCATGTGACGGTGTCGGGCCGCATCAATAACCTGCTCGACGAAGATTTCACCACCTTCCAGACGGTCTTCAATGACCTCAACAACGACAGCATCTATACGTCCAACGAGGTGTCGTACCTGGACGACTACAACAACAAGGACAAGTCTCGGAACCTGTGGCTGAGCCTCAACGTCAGCTTCTGAGCCGTCGGGGCGTTCCCGCGCCGGTGGGAACGCCTCTCAATTGAGAGTTATTCTCATCCATGATGTAATGGCCGCCTGTTCCTTCCGCCTTGAGAGTGCCGTTGTCCGCTCCCGTTTCCCCTGCCCTCCAGCAACAACGCCGCGGTTTCTGGCTGCGCACGTTGCATCAGTGGCACTGGATCAGTTCGGCCGTCTGCCTGATCGGGATGCTGCTGTTCGCCATTACGGGGATCACGCTAAACCACGCCGCGAAGATCGAAGCCTCGCCCGAGGTCACCCACCTTACCGCTACCCTTCCTGCACCCGTCGTCGCCATGCTGGGCGATCGACAGGAAGGCAATGCCCCCCTGCCTGCGGCCGTGGGCGATTGGCTGGAGCAGGAACTGTCGATATCGATCGGGAAACGACCGGCCGAGTGGTCGGACATGGAGCTCTATCTCTCGATGCCGGGCCCCGGCACCGACGCCTGGCTCAGCATCGATCGCGAAACGGGGGCGGTCGAGTACGAACGGACCCGCCGCGGCTGGATCTCCTATTTCAACGACCTCCACAAGGGCCGCAACGCCGGACCGGCGTGGGGATGGTTCCTGGACATCTTCGCCGTGGCGTGCCTGGTGTTCTGCATCACCGGCCTGTTCCTGCTCTACCTGCACGGGCGGCAGCGCCGCATGACCTGGCCGATGGTGGGCCTGGGCCTGCTGGTGCCGCTGCTGATCGCGCTGCTTTTCATCCATTGATCCCCTTCAACGAACCGCGAGTGACCGCATGTCGAAGATCGCCGTCCACACCACGCTGACCATCGCGCTCAGCGGCCTGCTGGCCACGCCCGCCTACGCCGCCACGCTCGACATCAATGTCGAGATCCCCAAGCTCAATGTGGCCGAGTACCACCGTCCTTACGTCGCCGTATGGATCGAAGGCGCCGACCAGAAGGTCGCCGCCAACCTGTCCGTCTGGTACCAGCAGACCAGCAATTCCGAAGGCCACGGCACCAAGTGGCTGCCCGATCTGCGCCAGTGGTGGCGCAAGTCCGGCCGCTCGCTGAAGGTGCCGGTGGATGGTGTGACCGGACCCACCAAGCCGGTCGGCAAGCACGCATTGAGCTTCAGCGACAAGCAGCATCTGGCCAAGCTGGCGCCCGGCCAGTACACGCTGGTCGTCGAGGCCGCGCGCGAAGTCGGTGGCCGTGAACTGCTGAAGATTCCTTTCACCTGGCCCGCCAAGAGCGCGCCGCAGTCGGGCAAGGCGCAGGGCGCCACCGAGCTGGGCGCCGTCACGCTGACGGTCAAGCCCTGATCTTTTTTTTCATCTATCCGCTGGAGATTCCGATGAAGCGTTCCCTCGCCGTAGCCATCGCCCTGGCCTCCGCCATCCCCGCTACCGCGCTGGCGCACAAGGCCTGGTTGCAGCCGTCGCAGACCGTCATCGCCGGCACCAATCCGTGGATCACGGTGGATGCGGCGGTGTCCAACGACCTGTTCTACTTCAACCACGTTCCCCTGCGCACGGAAGGCCTGGCCATCACCGCACCGGATGGCAGCGCGGTCGAGGCGCAGAACCTGGCCACGGGCAAGTACCGCACGGTGTTCGACGTCGAGCTGAAGCAGCAGGGCACCTACCGCATCGCCACGGTCAACAAGGGCCTGATGGTTCGCTGGGAAGGCGCCGACGGCAAGCCGGGCGGCCTGCGCGGCGCCAAACCGGAAGACCTGGCGACCAAGGTGCCGAAGGATGCGAAGAACCTGCAGGTGTCGCAGTCGATCGGCCGCATCGAGACCTTCGTGACCAACGGGGCGCCCAACGACACCGCGCTGAAGAGCACCGGGGAAGGCATCGAACTGCTGCCGGTGACGCATCCGAACGACCTGTTCGCGCGTGAAGCAGCCACCTTCCGGATACTGGTCGACGGCAAGCCGGCGGCCGGGCTGGAATTCGAGATCACCCGCGGCGGTACGCGTTATCGCAACGCGCAAGAAGAGATCAAGGTCACCACGGATGCCAACGGCGAGTTCAGCGTGACCTGGCCGGAAGCCGGCATGTACTGGCTGGAAACCGGCACGCAGGACGACAGGACCACCGTGCCGCAGGCCAAGCAGCGTCGCCTGAGCTATGTTGCCACGCTGGAAGTGCTGCCCCAGTAAGACGGAGCCACGCCGCCGGACGCAGTACCGGCGGCATGGATCGGCATGAACATCTCCCTTCCCTCCCCCTCTGCGCAGGCAGCGCCGGTGCATGCACTGCACGGGCAGACCATGGGTACGACCTGGTCCGTCCAGTACACCAGCCCGTCGCGCATCGATCCGCATGCATTGCACGACGCCATCCAGGCACGCCTGGACGGATTGGTCGCGCAGATGAGTACGTGGGAGGAGGATGCGGACATAATGCGCTTCAACCGCTGCGCCGCAGGCGAATGGTTCGTCCTGCGGGACGACATGCTGCAGGTGCTCACGGTGGCGCTCGACATCGCGTCACGCAGTGACGGCGCGTTCGACCCCACCGTGTCGCCGCTGGTGGCGGCATGGGGATTCGGTGCGCATGCGCACGGCCGGGGTCGCCCCACACCGGCGGCGCTGGTCGAAGCCCGCTCTCGCGTCGGCTGGCAGCACCTGCGGCTCGATGCCGCGCAGCGTCGCGTCCGCCAGCCGGGCGGTGTGATGCTGGACCTTTCGGCCATCGCCAAGGGCTACGGCGTGGATGTGGTGGCCGACGTGCTGCGGCGTCGCGGTATCGATGCCGGCCTGATCGAAGTCGGCGGCGAACTATATGGCTATGGCCGCAAGGCCGACGATCAACCATGGCGCGTGCTGGTGGAATCCTCACCGGATGAGGAAGCCGACAGCGAAGGCCTGGAACCGCGGGTACTGGCACTGGAGGGCATGGCCGTCGCCACCTCGGGCGACCGTTGGCATGCGTACGCGCAGGATGACCACCGCTACTCGCACACGATCGACCCGCGCAGCGGCGAGCCGGTGACCGATGCCGCTGCCGCGGTGACCGTGATCGCTGCCGATGCGATGCACGCCGATGCCTGGGCCACCGCCCTGACCGTCATGGGCACCGAAGAAGGCCCGGCTTTCGCGGCGCATCACGGCCTGGCGGCGCGCTTCCTGCAACGCACCGGCGAAGGCTTGCGGGAAACCATGACGCCAGCGTTCGAGCAGCACCTGGCGGCATGAGCACGGCAGGCCCTTCACCTCGGCACGGGAGTGCCGCCCTGGTTGGCAATGCGCTGGTGATGCTGTCGCTGGCCGCGTGCGCCTGGCTGTTCGCTGGCTTGCACGAGGGCGAGTGGTGGCAGGCCAGCCCGTCCCGTGCCCGCGTCTGCATCGCCGCCGCCGCCCTGCTGGCGTATGCCGGACTGGTGGCGGGCATCCTGGCCCGCGCGCGCAAGCGCGACACGTCGGGACAACCGGTGATGCTGGCCGGATCGGATGCGACGTGGGTGGTGCATGCCAGTCAGACCGGTTTCGCGATGGAGCTAGCCGACATGACCGCCGCGTCGCTTTGCCAGGGCGGCGTTGCGGTCCAGCGCGCGGGGCTGGAACGGCTGGATGCGGCGCGGCTGCAGGCTATCGGGCGCGCCGTGTTCGTCGTCAGCACCACCGGCGAAGGCGATCCACCCGACCCCGCGCTCGGCTTCGTCCGCCACGTGATGTCGCAGACACTCCCGCTGCACACGCTGCGCTACGCCGTCCTGGCCCTGGGCGATCGCGAATACGCGCAGTTCTGCGCCTTCGGCCACCAGCTCGATGACTGGCTGCGGCGACAGGGCGCGCAACCGCTGTTCGACCTGGTGGAAGTCGACAACGCCGACGACAGTGCCCTGCGCCACTGGCAGCACCATATCGGCCAGTTGGGCGACGGGTCCGATGCGCAGGACTGGTCCACGCCGCGGTACGAATCCTGGCGGTTACGCGATCGTGTCGAGCTGAATCCCGGCAGCATCGGTGGGCCCGTGTTCCACCTTTCCCTGACACCCGGATCCGGTTCGCTGCCCGACTGGGCCGCTGGCGACATCGCCGAGATCGGGCCGTGCCGCGCCATGGCCGAGGTTGACGAGGTCCTGCAGCGCACGGGCCTGGCGGGCGATGTTCCCGTGCAGTGGCAGGACCACACGCAACCGCTGGCGCAGGCACTTGTCCGGAGCCACTGGCCCGTCGCTGACCATGAGCTCTGGCGCGGAGATGCGCAGGCGCTCGCCGATGCCTGCACGCCCCTGCCGCACCGCGAATACTCCATTGCGTCCCTTCCCAGCGATGGCGCGCTGCACCTGCTGGTGCGCCTGATGCACCACGCGGACGGTACCGCCGGCCTGGGCAGCGGCTGGCTGTGCCGGCATGCGCAGCCGGGAGACGCCATCGCCCTGCGCATCCGCCGCAATCCCAATTTTCATCCGCCCGCCGCCGATGTACCGATGATCCTGATCGGCAACGGCACGGGCCTGGCGGGTCTGCGCGCCCACCTGAAAGCGCGGGCGCTGGCCGGCGCGACGCGCAACTGGCTACTGTTCGGCGAGCGCCAGCGCGCACACGACGCCTTCCTCGCCGACGAACTGGCGGCATGGCAGGCGCAAGGCCTGCTCCCACATCTCGACCTGACTTTCTCGCGCGATGGCGACGCCCACCGCTACGTCCAGCATGCGCTGGCGTCGCACGCGAACCGACTGCGGCAGTGGGTCGAAGAAGGCGCGGCGGTGTACGTCTGCGGAAGCCTGGCCGGCATGGCGCCCGACGTGGACGCCACGCTGCGCCGCATCCTGGGCGAGGACAAGATCGAAGCTCTGCGGACCGCCGGGCGCTATCGCCGCGACGTGTACTGACCTGTCGTCCTCAGCGGCCTTCGGCCTCAATGCGGATGGCCAACAGCTCACCACCACCGTGCAGGGCATGCCGCGTGCGCGTGTCGCCCCCGGTCAGAACGGCCGTATCGCCGCTGCACAGACCGTCAAGGCCGCTGGCCCCGTCGAGCGCCGCCTGTCCGGCGATCAGGTGGACGACCCAGTGCACGCCCGGCTCGGTGAAGAACAGCATCGGCCCCACCAGCGGACGATGCAGCAGTTCGGTACGGACCCGGCCACGCCGCCACATCAGGTTGAAATCGTGCGTCGTGCCGTCGACCAGCTCGCCCGTCACCCCGTCCTCGCCCGCGAACCGGTAGCGGTCGTGCGGCGGCATCAGATCGACCGTGCGTCCGTCTCCGAACCTCAGGCGCAGCCCGTTTCCGCGCAACAGCACCAGTTCGCGGTCGATGCCGGGAAACGATGAGAACGCCGCATCGCGTTCGATCTCGGCGATCGACAGCCGCCAGTCCCAGTCGTCGTTGTCGGGCACCCGCACGATTTCATGGGTCCAGCCCAAGCCATTCTTCCAGCGCACCCGCCGGTACTCGTTGGCGGGAATGACGCGCGATGATTCCGGCATGATGTTCCCCGGCAGTCCGTCGCGCGATTCTAGCCGGCGCACCGCCCTGCCGCGCCTGCCCACCCACAAACGACAACGCCCGGACGTGCATCCTGCGCGTCCGGGCGTTGGCGACATCCCTGTCGGTCTACCGCCGGCGAATCAGGTTGCAACCTGCTGCCGACCTGCGCGTCGTGCGCGATATGGATACGTCCCTGTCGGCATCCCGCCTGTTTCCCCCTGGCTTCCTGCCCCTGTGCCTGGCGCTCCACGTCCTGTGGAGACGCCCGGCACGGGAATCGATCAGCGCCGCGCGACCGGCTTGGTGGGCGCCGCGGTTGCGGCAGCCGGCTTGCGCGCCGGAGCGGCGCCTGTGCGCAGCTCGATGCGGTCGCGGTTCTGCTCGACGGTGCTCAGGCCGATGCCCTTCACCATGGCGAGCTCCTCGGCGCTCTTGAACGGGCCGTTGGCCTTGCGGTACTCGACGATCGCGGCCGCCTTCGACGGACCGACCCCGACCAGCACGCGATCCAGCGCGGCCGCGTCGGCGGTGTTGATGTTGACCTTCTCGGTGGCCAGCGCCTGCGCGGCGATCAGCAGCGACAGGACGGCGGCGAACACGGTGTGGACGAACGACTTCATGACGACTCTCCTTGTGGCGATGGACTGTCCCTGGACGGCGGACGCCTCTTGGCATCCGCCCTGTTGCCGCTGCAGGCCGATGACCTTGGCGGCAGGTTCAGTCTTGCGTTCCCACGGGCTTCAAGATATCGCCCGAGCACGGGGGAATCTGCCCGTAAACACCGCGCATGCATGTAGGAAAAGTCCTACCCCTTCCCAGGGCGTAGAATGAGCGCCTGTGCCTTTCAGTACCCGGAGTTGCCATGGACACCGCCAAAGCCGACCGCTACGTAGCCGAGAAATGGGATGACGACATCGTCCCGCAGCTGGTCGAGTACATCCGCATCCCCAACAAGTCGCCGATGTTCGACAAGGACTGGGTGGCCAACGGGTACATGGAACAGGCGGTCCAGCTGATGGAGCGCTGGGCGAAGGCGCAGTCGGTGCCGGGCATGCAGGTGGAAGTGGTGCGCCTTGAAGGCCGCACGCCGCTGATCTTCATCGAAATCCCGGCGACGGGACCCGAAACCGGCGCCGACACCGTGCTGCTGTACGGCCATCTGGACAAGCAGCCGGAGATGACCGGCTGGGACGATGACCTGGGCCCGTGGGTGCCGGTGATCAAGGGCGACAAGCTGTATGGCCGCGGCGGCGCCGACGACGGCTACGCGATCTTCGGCTCGCTGGCCGCCATCCAGGCACTGCAGCAGCAGGGCGTGCCGCATGCGCGCTGCGTGGTGCTGATCGAGGCCTGCGAGGAATCCGGCAGCTACGACCTGCCGGCCTACGTCGATCACCTTGCCGACCGCATCGGCAAGCCGTCGCTGGTCGTCTGCCTGGACTCCGGGTGCGGCAACTATGAGCAGCTGTGGTGCACCACGTCGCTGCGCGGTCTGGCCGGCGGCAACTTCACGGTCAAAGTGCTGGAGGAAGGCGTGCATTCCGGCGATGCGTCCGGCGTGGTGCCGTCCAGCTTCCGTCTGCTGCGCCAGCTGCTGTCGCGGCTGGAGGATGAGCGGACCGGCCGCATCCTGCCGGAAGGCCTGCAGGTCGAGATCCCGGCGGACCGTCTCGCCCAGGCCCAGGAAGCCGCGCACGTGCTGGACACGGCGGTGTTCGACAAGTTCCCGTTCCTGCCCGGCATGACCCCGATGGCCGAAGACCTGGCCGAGCTGGTGCTCAACCGCACGTGGCGCCCCGCGCTGTCGGTCACCGGGGTCGACGGCATGCCGCCGCTATCGTCCGCTGGCAACGTGCTGCGCCCCTACACGTCGGTGAAGCTGTCGCTGCGTCTGCCACCCACGCTGGATGGCAAACAGGCCGGCCAGCTACTGAAGGACCTGCTGGAAAAGGATGCGCCCAACGGTGCGCAGGTGAGACTGGAGCTCGAGAAGGCCAGCACCGGCTGGAATGCGCCGGCGATGTCGCCGTGGCTGGAAAACGCCATTGATGCATCCAGTCGCGAGTTCTTCGGCAAGCCGGCCATGTACATGGGCGAAGGTGGCACGATTCCCTTCATGGGCATGCTGGGCGAGAAGTTCCCCGGTGCGCAGTTCATGATCACCGGCGTGTTGGGTCCGCATTCCAATGCGCACGGCCCGAACGAATTCCTGCACATCCCGATGGGCAAGAAAGTCACCGCCTGCGTGGCGCGCGTGATCGCCGAACACCACGCGGCCAGTGTCCGTGGCGAGACCACCGGCGTGGCGGCGGTAGCCGGCGGCGAACAGCACGGCGATCACGGCTGCTGCTGATCCAGACAGGTCGTGCCACCTGCAGAAGGCCGGGGCGACCCGGCCTTCGTGCATTCCGGCCTCATGCTCAAGCCGGCTCCTGAAGGCCTGATTCACTTGCCCCGGGTCGGCTCCTCCGCCATGAATCTCTCTGAGAGCCATGCCGGCCGCTGCCCGCAGCGCGGGCAGCTGGGTTACGCTGAGCATCGCCCCCACACCTTCCCAACCGGAGCGTTTCGATGGAACAGATCTTTGGCGGCGGCATCCTGTGGACCCTGCTCATCGGCTTCCTGGCCGGCCTGCTGGCGCGTGCGCTGAAACCCGGCGACGACAAGCTGGGCTTCTTCATGACCATCGTGCTGGGCATCCTGGGCGCACTGCTGGCGCGCTTCATCGGCGGGACGCTCGGCTGGTACAGCCCCGGCGAACCGACGGGATTCATCGCCTCGGTGATCGGCGCCATCGTGCTGCTGCTGATCTACGGCATGGTCCGCAAGAAGAAGTGACATCCCGGAAGGAACGAAGGCCCCGCTCACGCGGGGCCTTTTCTTTTTGCACCCGCAGGCGCCACGGTCATTGACTCCGGCCGTACACATCCTCGAACCGCACGATGTCGTCCTCGCCCAGGTAGCTGCCGGACTGCACTTCGATCAGCTCCAGCGGCACCTTGCCCGGATTCTCCAGGCGATGCTTCACGCCCAGCGGGATGTAGGTGCTTTCGTTTTCCGACAGCAGCAGGGTTTCATCGCCGCGCGTCACCTTCGCGGTGCCGCTGACCACGATCCAGTGCTCGGCGCGGTGATGGTGCATCTGCAGGCTGAGCGCCGCGCCCGGCTTGACCTTGATGCGCTTGACCTGGTGGCGGCCTCCGTTGTCGACCGAATCGTAGCTGCCCCACGGACGGTGCACTTCGCGATGCAGGACGGCCTGGCTGCGCTGCTCCTGCTTCAGCCGCGCGACCACCTGCTTGACCTCCTGCACCTTGTCCTTGCGCGCGACCAGCACGGCGTCGTCCGTCTCCACGACCACGATGTCGTCCACGCCCACCAGCGCCACCAGTCGCTGCGCGTAGGCGTAACTGTTGCGGCTGTCGACCGCGATCACGTCGCCGTGGTGCGCATTGCCATCGGCATCGCGCTCGGCCACGTCCCACAGCGCGGACCAGCTGCCGACATCGTTCCAGCCGATGTCCACCGGCAGCACCATCGCATCGGCGGTTTTCTCCATCACCGCGTAGTCGATGGAGTCCGACGGACACGCACTGAAGGCGTCCTTGTCCAGGCGCACGAAATCGCCATCGTGCCGCGCGGCCGCATGCGCCGCGCGCACGGCATCGACGATATCGGGACGGAAGCGCGCGAGTTCTTCGAGGTAGCGGCTGGCGCGGAACAGGAACATCCCACTGTTCCAGTAATAGCCGCCTGCATCCAGATAGGACCGGGCCGTAGCGGCATCGGGCTTCTCGACGAAGCGCAGGACCTGGCGCAGGCCGTCGCCGGCTTCGGCCTGGATGTAACCGAAGCCCGTTTCCGGTGCATCGGGCACGATGCCGAAGGTCACCAGCGCACCGGCCTCCGCCGCGGACGACGCCTCGCGCACGGCGCGCTGGAAGCCGGCGACGTCGCGGACGACGTGGTCCGACGGCAGCACCAGCAGCAGCGGATCGGCGCCGCCCGCCATCGCCTGCAGGGCCGCAGCGGCAATCGCAGGCGCCGTGTTGCGACCCACCGGCTCCAGCAGGATCGCCGGTACCGGCGCGCCCACCTGGCGCAACTGTTCGGCGACCAGGAAGCGGTGCTCCTCGTTCGCCACCACGATCGGCGCCAGATCGGCCAGCGCTTCCACGCGGCGCCACGTGGCCTGCACCATGGTGTCGTCGCCGGCAAGCGGCAGGAACTGCTTGGGGTAGGCCTCGCGGGAGAGCGGCCACAGGCGCGTGCCGGAGCCGCCGGACAGCAGCACGGGTTGGAGTTGGGCCATGCAAGCCTCGCAAGTCGGTAGGGCGCCAGTTTACCCTGTAGCCCTTTGACGCCTGTGCCCGCCCCCGACCGCATGAACCCTACGATTCAGGACCCTTCCGGGCGTGGCGCCCAACGCCTGGAGTGGGCGCGCGGCGCGCTCGGCGACCCCTACGCACAACTGGAACGCGCGTCGATGGACGCCGGCTTCCGCAGCTACTGGCGCAGCCTGGGCGATGGTCCCGGACGCATCGTGATGGACTCGCCTCCGGGCCTGGAGGATGTCCGTCCCTGGCTGTCCATGCGCGAACTGCTGGTGGGCGGCGATGTGCGCGTACCGGAGGTGCTCGCCATCGACATCGAGCACGGCTTCCTGCTGCTGGAGGACCTGGGCGGTCCGACCCTGGCGCATGTGATCAGCGATGACAACGCGGACACCTGGTTCGATGCCGCGGTGGAGCAGTTGCTGCGGCTGCAGGCGATCGCCCCGCCCGCCGGCATGGGGGAGTTCGGCGAAGCGCTGCTGCAGCGCGATGCCGGCCTGTTCGACGAATGGTTCCTGCGTCGCCATCTGGGACTGGTGCTGGACTGCGGCGAGAGCGAGGGACTGGAGCTGGCCCAACGCCGGTTGATGGACAATGCGCTGGGACAGGCGCGCGTGCTGACGCATCGGGATTTCATGCCCCGCAACCTGATGCCGGTGACGCCGGGGCCGGCGGTGCTGGATTTCCAGGATTGCGTACGCGGCCCGATCACCTACGACGCGATGAGCCTGTTCAAGGATGCGTTCCTGAGCTGGCCGCTGGAACGCGTCGACGGCTGGCTGGCCCGCTATCACGCCCGTGCGACGCGCGCCGGACTGCCGGTGCCCGAGCTGAAGGTGTTCCTGCGCGACGCCGACTGGATGGGCATCCAGCGCCACCTGAAGATCCTCGGCATCTTCTCGCGCCTGCACTACCGCGACGGCAAGACGCGCTACCTGCCCGACGTGCCGCGCTTCATCCGCTACCTGGACGAGGTCCTGCCGCGCTATCCGGAACTGGATGGCCTGCGGACGCTGCTCGACGCGCGCATCAAACCGGTGCTGCAGGCGCGGGGCGAGATCGCATGAAGGCGCTGATCTTCGCGGCCGGCCTGGGCGAGCGCATGCGCCCCCTGACCGACCACACGCCCAAACCGCTCATCGAAGCCGGCGGCAAGCCCCTGATCGTCTGGCACCTGGAAAAGCTGGCGGCGATGGGCGTGCAGGACGTGGTGATCAACACCAGCTGGCTGGCCGACCGCTTCCCGGTGGTGCTGGGCGATGGCGCGCGCTGGGGCCTGCGGATCCAGTATCTCTACGAAGGCGACACGCCCCTGGAAACCGGCGGCGGCATGCTCAACGCCCTGGCATGGCTGGGCGAAGCACCGTTCCTGCTGGTCAATGGCGACATCTGGACCGATCTCGATTTCAACCAGCTGCCGCGCGAGCCGCAGGGTCTCGCGCATCTTGTGATGATCGATCCGCCCGGCTACGCCACCCATGGCGATTTCGCACTGGACCTTGCCGGGCATGTCCGCGGCGACGGTGAGCGCCGCCTTACCTACGCGGGTATCGGCGTCTACCGCCCGGCCCTGCTGGACGGTTGGGCTCAGCATGTGGACGACCACGCCAGCATCGCCGGGAACGGAAAGCCGCGCTTCCGCCTGGCGCCGATCCTGCGCGCGCACATGCCTGCGGGTCGGATCCATGGCGAACATCACGCTGGCCGATGGACCGATGTCGGCACGCCGGAACGCCTGGCCGACCTGAACCGCGAGCTGTCGCGCTGACGTTGCGGCCTGCGACGGAAGACCTCGGCGGCGCGTAGTGTGGGGCTATGGATGCTCCTGCCCACCCCCCCGATCCCGACGCCGAAGCCGAGCAGCTTCGACGGGCCCGCAGGGGCGACGGCGCTGCATTCGAAGCGCTGTACCACGACCACGCGCGCGCGGTGCATGCGCTGGCGTTCCGGCTGACGGGCAACGCGGCGGAAGCCGAGGACATCGTGCAGGAGACCTTCCTGCGGATGTTCGGCTTCCTGTCCGGGCTGCGCGAAAACACGCCGTTGCGGCCGTGGCTGAAGCGCGTGGCGGCCAATCTGGCGATCGACCGCCTGCGCCGGCAGCAGCACCCCGGCACCGACATGGCGCTTGCCGCGCTGGCCGATACCGCTTCCGCCTCGCCAGCCGACGCCGCCGATGCCGACAGCCTGTTGCGACGCCTGCCGCCGCTCGCCCGTACTGTCGTATGGCTGCACGAAATGGAGGGCTGGTCGCATGAGGACCTGGGCCGCCGCTTCGGACGCACCGCCAGCTGGTCCAAGTCGCTGATGTCGCGTTCGCTGGCGCGCCTGCGCCAGGACCTCGACCCCCATGGAGACGCTCCCCATGACGCCTGAATCCCTCCACGCGCGCCTGGCCGCACTCCCGGAGCCGGATCTGCCGCCCACGCTGTGGCCGCGCGTCCGGCATGCGCGCACGCGGCAACGCGAACGCCACAGGCGGTTCGCCGCCGGCGCCATGACCGCGTTGGTACTGGCGGCCTTGCCGATGGTCTACACGCGTCTCTTCCCGCCTGCCGCGCCCGTACCCGAGCGCCTGGCGGTGGTTCCGCGCGCGCCGCTGCACGAGGAGCCGCTGCGCGCCGTCGACCGCGAGCTGCAGCACGCCTACGAGCGCGGCGCCAGCGAGCAGGAACTGCAGTGGCTCTGGCAACGGCGTGAGGCGCTGGCGCGCGGCGGCGCTGCTCCTTCCCTGCCCCAACCGGTAGAAATCTGAGGTGGATGTCGTGAATACCTTCCGTTCCGTTACGCACACCCTGATCGCCGCCGCATGGGCGACCGGCCTTGCGACCAGCGCGCACGCGCAGTCGACGCGCGAACTCGACGCCGCCCTGCTGCAGATGTCGGAACGCGGGGATCTCAAGGACACCGGCGCTCCGCAGGTGATCCAGAAACCCGCCCAGGTCCGCTACGAACTGGGCGCCGTCGTCGACGTGCGCGCGGCGCAGCGCAACGGCCTTCCCGTGCTGGCGCTGACACCCGATGGACCCGCCGCGCGCCTGGGACTGAAGGCCGGCGACCGGCTGGTGGCGCTGAACGGCGTACGCCTGGACGGCACCGCGCCGCCGGCACCGCTGCTGGAGCAGGCCATGCAGCGCGGTGCGGGCCGGGTGAGCGCCGAGATCCTGCGCGGCACTACGCCCCTGAAGCTCGAGGGAGCGGCCGGCGTGGTGGCCGTGCCCGCCTACCGCATCGAGATCGGCCCCGAAACCCGGGGCGCCTGCGGATTCGTCACCGCGCACGCCGGCACCGTTCCCAAGAGCGAGGGCATCTTCCGCGCCGACATCACGACCATCGACGGACGCAGCACGCCGCTGCAGCCGGTGAACCGGCACCGGCTGCCCGTCGGCCGCCACGTCCTGGTGGTGCGCGAATTCATCGACCGGCACCGCCTGAACTCCGCGCAGCTGCTGCAGATCGACAAGATGAAGCGCTTCGCGATGGCCAAGGCGTACAAGCCGCTGGTGGTCGACGTGAAGCCGAACACCAGCTATCGCATCGGCGCGCGCCTTCTGCGCGACAGGCTGGACACCCAGAGCCTGCGCGACAATGCCTACTGGGAGCCGGTGGTGTGGGAGGAGGTCCCGGAAACCTGCCCCTGATGCCGCGGGGCCTCAGCCCGCGGCGCCGAGCGTCTGCCGCAGGAAGGGCACGGTGATCCGGCGCTGTGCCGCCAGCGAGGCACGGTCCAGCCGGTCGAGCAGCGCGACCAATGCGCCCAGGTCGCGGTCGGTGCGCGTGAGCAGCCAGTCGAGTGCGGCCTCTTCCAGTATCAGGCCACGCCGTTGAGCGCGGTCGCGCAGCACGTCGCGGCGCCCTGCATCGTCGAGGGGATGCAGCATGAAGCGCAGGCATTGCTGCAGGCGCGAGCGCAGGTCCGGCAGCACCAGGCCGATGTCGTCGGGAATGCTGCGCGCGGTGTAGAGCACATTCAGTCCCGAACCGCGCGCCCGGTTGTGGAAGTCGAACAGCGCGACTTCGTCTTCCCGTGCGCCGGCGATCGCGTCCAGGCCATCCACCGCAACCACGTCATGGCCTTCCAGGGCATCGAGCGCCTCGCGCATTCGTCCTGCCGCCGCGATGGCCGGCAGATAGGCAGCCCGCCGCCCCTGTTGCTCGGCGGCCGCGCAGACGGCCAGCGCCAGGTGGGTCTTGCCGGTCCGCGACGCGCCGGCCAGGTACACCCAGTCCGCGCCCGTCCCTGCAGCCAGCCACGACAGGGCCGCCAACGCGCCGTCCGGCGGCGCGATGAAGCTTTCGAAGCGCTGGTCCGGCGGATAGCGCAGCGCCAGGGGCAGTTGCGGCCCCAGCCCGGCTCCCGGAACGTCGCGGCTCACGGCGCCTCGTTTTCCCGCGTCGAGGCCTGCTCCACGCTACTCTTGTCGATGTACGAATCCAGCACGATGGACGGCCGGTCGCCGGCATACAGGCGGCTCTGGGTGTAGCGTTCGTGGGCGAAGCGCAGCAGCACGTTGGCGATCGCGGCCACCGGCAGCGCCAGCAGCATGCCAAGGAAGCCGAACAGCTGGCCGCCGGCCATGATGGCGAAGATCACCGCCACCGGATGCAGGCCGATGCGGTCGCCGACGATGCGCGGCGTCAGCACATAGCCTTCCAGCATCTGGCCCACCACGAACACGCCCATCACCATCGCCACCAGCGACCAGTCGCCGCCGGACTGCACCATCGCGGCGATCACGCCCAGCACGATGCCGGTGGCGGTGCCCAGATACGGCACGAAACTGATCAGGCCGGCGATGATGCCCACCAGCAGGCCCACCTTCAGGCCCACGACCGACAGGCCGATGGCATAGATCGCCCCCAGCGCCAGCATCACCAGGAACTGGCCGCGCAGGAAGGCGCCCAGCACCTCGTTGGATTCCAACGCCAGCCGGGTGACCGTGGCGATATGGTCGCGCGGCACCAGCGCGGCGATGCGTTCGACCAGCAGGTCCCAGTCGCGCAGGAAGTAGAAGGTCAGGATCGGCAACAGCACCAGGTTGGCGATCCACGCCATCACCGCGAAGCCGGAGCGCGAGAAATAGCCGAACAGCGTGGCCGCCACGCCACCGGCCTGCTGCCAGTGGCCGCGCACCCACTCGGTCAGCCGGTCCACGTCCAGCCAGGCGACCAGTTCCAGCCCGGTCCGCTGCTCCACCCACGGCAGCGCCGTCTGCATGAACCAGTCGCGGTATGCCGGCAGCGATTCGATCACCGTGACCACCTGCCGCTCGATCATCGGCACCAGGATCACCAGCGACAGCACCAGCAACAGCAGCATCAGGGTGAAGACCAGCACGACCGCGGTCGTGCGCGAGCGCCCCGACCGTTCCAGCCGGTCCACCCACGGGTCGCCCAGCCAGCCCAGCAGCGCCGCGCAGACGAAGGGCGTGAGCACGGGCGCCAGCAACCAGATCAGCCAACCCACGATCAGGGCGATCAGCAACCATTGCCAGCGACGGGCCAGCGTACCTGCCGGCGTGGAGGAGAGATCCATGCAGCGTCCTTGTGTCAGCGCATCTGGTAGACGGGCGGCTCGCCTTCGCCGCCGGTGAACGGCGCCGCGTCGCCCATCGTGCGGCGGAAACCGGCCAGGCCGGAAACGAGTTCGAGATCGAGCTCCAGGGTGTCGCCGCTGGCGCGCACCGGCGTGATGCGGCGGACCACGGCCATCTTCTGCAGGTGCCCGGTCAGGCGCAGGTAGTCGTCGGTGGTGCGGATACCGGTGAACAGCACCCGGTACGTGCCGGCGGGACCGGCGCTGCCGCGCTTGCCGTAGCGCTTCACCAGTGCGTCGGCGGTGCCGTCGGCGCCGGATGCCATCGCGCGGCGCGCGTCGGCATCGCTGACCGACCATTTCGCCAGCACCTTGCCGGCGTCGACGAATACCCAGTCGGCGGTCCAGCCGCCCTTGTTGCGGTACAGCTTGCCCACCAGTTGCATGGGCGGGCTGTAGCGCGCCGATGCGCGCGCCACCGCCGCCGTGTCCTGGCGCCAGATGGCGCCGACCAGCGCCTGCTCGGCGGCGCCGCCGGCCGGCAGGCCCAGGCTGTAGCCGCGTTCGATGGCGCGATTGAGCAGCGGCCGGGCGGCATTGGCGTGCTGCAACCCCATCAGGCGGGGCCCGCTGCCGTCGTTGATCGCCAGCCAGACCACCGGCTTGGGGCGGGGCTGCGGCCAGACCGGCAGGCCCAGCGCACCGGCCAGGCCGTTGACCTGATCTTCGTCGAAGCGCACCACCAGCGTGGTGCGGAACGTCGGCGCGCCGGTCGGCGACGTGCCCTGGTCCTGGCGGTAGTCGTAACCCTCCACGTAATCCCGGGCGTTGCGCAGTTCGGCGCCCACGCCCGGGCGCGACATCGCCGAACGGTCACCGCTGAGCTTGGCCAGCACGCTGCCCAGCGCGCGCGCGAAGCCGCCCTGGCGCTCCTCCTCGCCCTGCCCGTTCACCGGGACTTCCGCCTGGTACAGGCCGCGCGCGGAGACCGCATCGCCCTCCGTGCGCAGGCCGGACTGCGCCAGCGCGGCGGTGCTCATGGTCAAGGTCGCCAGCAGCAGGGCGGCGGCGAGGGCGATAGCGGAAGTGCGGCGCATCAAGCGTCCTTGGACTCGACAGACCCCTCGAATTGTTGCGCGAATGGGCCCTGCCCGCCAACGTCACCCGTTCAGGACGGCCGCGCGCGCACCCGATTCCTTTAAAATCCCACCTCTCGCCCACCGACGACCGCCCGTGACCCAACCGACGCCCCCTGCCTCCACCCCGATGACCTATCGCGACGCGGGTGTCGACATCGACGCCGGCAACGAGCTGGTCGAGCGCATCAAGCCGCTGGTCAAGCGCAGCTTCCGGCCGGAGGTGATGGGCGGTCTGGGCGGCTTCGGCGCCCTGTTCGACCTGTCCGGCAAGTACCGCGAGCCGGTGCTGGTCTCGGGCACCGACGGCGTGGGCACCAAGCTGAAGCTGGCGCAGCAGTTGGGCCGCCACGACACCATCGGCATCGACCTGGTCGCCATGTGCGTGAACGACGTGCTGGTGCAGGGCGCCGAGCCGCTGTTCTTCCTCGACTACTTCGCCACCGGCAAGCTCGATGTCGATACCACGGTCGCCGTGGTCGGCGGCATCGCCCGGGGCTGCGAGCTCTCCGGCTGCGCGCTGATCGGCGGCGAGACCGCCGAGATGCCCGACATGTACGGCCCGGGCGAATACGACCTGGCCGGCTTCTGCGTGGCCGCGGTGGAGAAGTCGCGCCTGCTGGATGGCGCCAAGGTGCGCGCCGGCGACGTGCTCATCGGCATCGCGTCCAGCGGTCCGCATTCCAACGGCTATTCGCTGGTGCGGCGCATCTACGACCGCGCCGGACGGCCCGCCGACCTGGACGTGGGCGGCGTGAAACTGGCCGATGCGCTGATGGCGCCGACCACGCTCTACGTGAAGCCGATCCTGGAGCTGCTGCAGGCGCACGACCTGCACGGTATGGCGCACATCACCGGCGGCGGACTGACCGAGAACATCATCCGCGTCATACCCGATGGGCTGGGCCTGGAGATCGACGCCAGCGCCTGGACGCTGCCGCCGGTGTTCGACTGGCTGCAGCGCGAAGGCGCGGTGGAAAACACCGAGATGTGGCGCACCTTCAACTGCGGCATCGGCTTCGTGCTGGTGGTGGCACCCGACCAGCTGGCCGCCGTGCAGGCCGACCTGGCACGCCTGCAACTGGCGCACTGGCAGATCGGCGAAGTCGTCACCGCCGCGGGCGGCGAACGCGTCCGCATCGGCTGATCGCGGCATGCCGCGCAGCAAGGCGATCGCCTTCGGGCTGACGCTGGCAGTGTTTGCCGCCAGCTGGATCGCGCCGCGCTGGCCGCTGGAACAGGGCATGCACAGCAGCCTGACGGTCGTGGGCCTGGGCTGGCTGTGGTGGCACGACCGCCGTTGGCCGCTGCGTCCGACGCACTTCGCGCTGATCTGCGCCTTCATCGTCGCGCACTGCATCGGCGCACGCTGGCTGTATTCCTACGTGCCCTACGACGCCTGGCTGCAGACTGCCACCGGCTGGTCGCCGGCGCAGGCGTTCGGCTGGCACCGCAATCACTTCGACCGCTTCATCCACCTGATCTACGGGCTGTGCTTCACGCCCGCCGTGTGGCACTGGTTGCGCCAGCGCTGGCCGTCGCTGTCGGTGGGACATGCCTTCACCGTGACGGTGATGCTGATCATGTGCACGAGCCTGCTGTACGAGTGGCTGGAATGGGGTATCGCGCTGACCATGTCGCCCGAGGCCGCCGAGTCCTACAACGGCCAGCAGGGCGATGTGTGGGATGCGCATGCGGACATGCTGCTGGCCACCCTCGGCGCCCTGCTGGTGTGGCCCCTGGCGCGTGCCGAGCGCCGCGGAACGCCCGCATGACCGCGCGCCTCGCCGTGCTGGCCTCGGGCAGGGGCAGCAACCTGCAGGCGATCCTGCACGCCATCGAGGCGGGCACGCTGAAGGCCGACGTGGTGGGGGTGTTCTCGGACAGGCCGGCCGCACCCGCCCTGCAGCAGGTCCCGCCTGAAAAGCGCTGGAGCGCGCGGCCCGCCGCCTTTTCCGAGCGCGCCGCCTATGAGGCTGCACTCGCGGACGCGGTGGCCGCCACCCGCCCCGACTGGGTGGTGTGCGCGGGGTACATGCGCATCCTGGGGGATGCGTTCATCGCCCGGTTCCGCGGGCGCCTGCTGAATATCCATCCTTCGTTGCTGCCGAAGTATCGCGGCCTGCACACCCACGCCCGCGCGCTGGAGGCCGGCGACCGCGAGCACGGGGCCAGCGTCCACTTCGTCATTCCTGAACTGGACGCGGGCACCGTGGTGGCTCAGGTCCGGGTGCCCGTCCTGGCCGGCGACAACCCCGAGACACTGGCGGCGCGGCTGCTTCCGCGCGAGCACGCGCTGCTGGTGGCCGTCCTGCAGCTGGCGGCGTCGGGTGTGCTGGCTGAACAGGGCGACATCACGCTCTGTCACGGTCAGCCGCTATTAAATCCCCTGTGCCTAGATTCAGCCGACCGATTGGTTTCCTGATCCCCCGATGCTCTCCCCCCTCCATCCCCTGCTGCTCGGCCTGGCTCTGGCCGGTTCCGCTGCGCCCACCCGGGCGCTGGAACCGTTCGTGGCCAGCTACCAGGCCTACAACGAGGGCAAGTTGGCCGGCAACGCCAGCATGAAGGTGACGCCGCGGGCGGGCGACCAGTGGCAGATCGACCTGAACGTAAAGGGCACGCGCGGCTTCGCGCGCCTGGCGGGACTGAACATCGAGCAGAGCACGGTGTTCGACACCCGCGACGGGCAGTTCCGTCCGCTCAGCCAGGCCACCGTCCGTCACGCCTTGCTGATGGGCAAGAAGATGGTCGGCACCTACGACTGGAAAAGCGGCACCGCCCAGTGGCAGGGCGACATCAAGAAGAACCGTCGGGCACCGTTGCCGCTGCAGGCCGGCGACATGAGCGCCCTGCTGATGAATCTGGCAGTGATCCGCGACGCCGCGCCCGGCAGGCAACTGACCTACCGCGTGGTGGACAACGGCCGCGTGCGCGAGTACCAGTACGTGGTCTCGCCCGAGCCGGAAACCGTGTCGGTCGAGGACCTGAGCTACAGCGCCCTGCGCGTGAGCCGGTCCAATGGCGGCAACCACGAGACCATTTTCTGGGTCGCCGATGGCGTACCCACCCCCGTGCGCATCCTGCAGCGGGAAGACGGCCAGGACGGCGTGGATCTGCGCCTGGTCGAATATAAGGGAGTACCGTGAACATGCTGAAGAACACGCTTGCCATGCCCCGCGCGCTGCTGGCCTCCGCCCTGCTGGCCGCCGCCAGCGCACCCGCGCTGGCCGTCGAAGCCTTCACCGCCCAGTACAACGCCAGTGCACTGGGCATGGTGGGCGAAGGCCAGATGTCCGTCTCGCCGCAGCCCGGCAACCGCTGGCAGTACACGCTGAGCGTGCGCAACCAGGCCGTGGATCTCAGCCAGAAGACCGTGTTCGATGTGCAGGATGGACGCATGCGCCCGCTCAGCAGTAGCGACACGTCGCGCCTGCTGATCAAGAAGAAGAACGTCAACACGGTCTACGACTGGTCGAAGGCCCAGGCCACGTGGAGCGGCGACGTGAAGCCCGATCGCGCCGGCCCGGTTAAGCTGGCGGCCGGCGACATGGATGCGCTGCTGGTCAACCTGGCCATCGTGCGCGACGTGGCCGCAGGCAAGCCGCTGACCTACCGCATGGTCGAGAACGGCCGCGCCAAACCCATGACCTACCAGGTGGCGGGCAAGGAGCGCATCACGGTCGCGGGAAAGCCGCAGGAGGCCACCAAGGTCGTGCGCACCGACGGCGACAAGCAGACCATCGTCTGGGTGGTGGCCGATGCCCCGGTGCCGGCGCGCATCCTGCAGCGCGAAAAGGGCCAGGACACCATCGACCTGACGCTGAAATCCTGGCGCTGAATCATCCCGGCGCCGCAATGGAAAAGCCCGGCAGTGCCGGGCTTTTCTTATTCCTTGGCCGGCGCTGCCTCGACCTGGAACACGGTCTTGCAGTCCATCCTGATCGTGCCCGCGCCGCTTCGCCACGCGAAGGTGTTGCACTGGCGCGGGCCGTCCTGCTTCTGTTCGACCACGACCGAGAAGACCGCCTGCGCGATCTCGCCCTGCGTCACCGTCCCGTCGCCGTTCCAGTCCATGTCCTGGGTGGTGATGCCGTGGGTGGCGGCGGCGCCGGTGTAGTGCAGCCAGGCGACCAGCCCCAGCAGCGCGACGACGATGCCGAGCAGGATCTTGCGCCGCAACGGGAACCGCGAACGGATGCCGGACAGCTTGGGGTCGTGCCGGCTCACGACACGCGCCTGATCTGCGCGCCCAGGCCGCCCAGCTTCTCCTCGATGTTCTCGTAGCCGCGGTCCAAGTGGTAGATGCGGTCGATGGTGGTCTCGCCCTCGGCCACCAGGCCGGCCAGGATCAGCGAGGCGGAGGCACGCAGGTCGGTCGCCATCACCGGCGCGCCGCCCAGACGCTCCACGCCGCGCACGATGGCCGTATGGCCTTCGACGCGGATGTCCGCGCCCAGGCGCAGCAGTTCGTTGACGTGCATGAAGCGGTTTTCGAAGATCGTCTCGTTGATCACGCCGACGCCATCGGCCACGCAGTTCAACGCCATGAACTGCGCCTGCATGTCGGTGGGGAACGCCGGGTACGGCGCGGTCGTCAGGCTGACCGCCTTCGGACGCTTGCCCTGCATGTCCAGGGTGATGCTGTCGGCGGTGGTCTCGATCTTCGCGCCGGCTTCGGTGAGCTTGTCGAGCACGGCTTCCAGCGTGTCGGGGCGCGCGTTGCGCGCGGTGACCTTGCCCCCCGTCATCGCCGCGGCGACCAGGAAGGTGCCCGTCTCGATGCGATCCGGCACCACCGAGTGGCGTCCGCCGCCCAGACGCTCGACGCCGTGGATGACGATGCGCGACGTACCGGCGCCTTCGATCTTCGCGCCCAGCGCGTTGAGGCATTCGGCCAGGTCGGTGACTTCCGGCTCCATCGCGGCGTTTTCCAGCACCGTGGTGCCTTCGGCCAGTGTGGCCGCCGCCATGACGTTCTCGGTACCGGTGACGGTAACCATGTCGAACACGAAGCGCGCGCCCTTCAGGCGCGCCGCGCGCGCCTTGATGTAGCCGTTCTCCACGGTGATCTCGGCCCCCAGCGCCTGCAGGCCCTTGATGTGCTGGTCGACAGGGCGCGAACCGATCGCGCAACCGCCCGGCAGCGACACCACCGCCGCGCCGTGGCGCGCGACCAGCGGACCGAGCACTAGGATGGACGCGCGCATCGTCTTCACCAGCTCGTACGGCGCGACGAAGCGGCTGACCGTGGTGGGATCGACGGTGATGCCGCGCCCCTTCGCCAGCGTGCCCTCGTCGATGGTGATGCCGGCGCCCAGCTCGCCCAGCAGCTTCACGGTGGTCACCACGTCGTGCAGGTGCGGCACGTTGGTGATCTCCACCGGCGCATCCGCCAGCAGGGTCGCGCACAGGATGGGCAACACGGCGTTCTTGGCGCCGGAAATGGTGACTTCGCCGTTGAGCGTGTTGCCACCAGTGACGATGATCTTCTGCATGGAGGTCCGGAAGGGAATGCGGGTTGGAGTGCGGTACGACGTGGATCGGTGGCGTCGCGCCTCAGCGGGCGGCGCCGGACTCGTCGGGCGTTACGGTCTTGAGCTGTAGCGCATGGATCGCGCCGCCCATCAGGTCGCCCAGCGTGGCGTAGACCATGCGGTGGCGGGCCAGCGGCAGCTTGCCGCGGAAGGCCTCGGCCACCACCGTGGCCTCGAAGTGCACGCCGTCATCGCCCTGCACGTCCGCGCGGGCGCCCGGCAGGCCGGATTCGATCAGTTTACGGATGGTTTCGGCGTCCAACGGGCTTTCCTAATAAAATACCCGGCCATTCTACCCGTCGGCGCCCCGCCCGCATGCCCCAGCCCTCCCCCCTGACCCCGTCCGTCTCGCCTGCCAGCCTGGCGGCCAGCGGCCGTCGGGTCATCGAGATCGAGGCGCGTGCGCTGGACGCGCTGGCCGCCCGCATCGACGGTTCGTTCTCGGCCGCCTGCCAGGCCATCCTTGCCGGCCGGGGCCGCGTGGTCTGCACCGGCATGGGCAAGTCCGGCCATGTGGCGCGCAAGATCGCGGCGACGCTGGCCTCGACGGGCACGCCCGCCTTCTACGTCCATCCGGGGGAAGCCGGCCACGGCGACCTGGGCATGATCACCGATGCGGACGTCGTGCTGGCGCTGTCGTACTCGGGCGAGTCGGACGAAGTGCTGATGCTGCTGCCGGTGCTCAAGCGCCAGGGCAATACCGTCATCGCCATGACCGGCCGCCCGCAGTCCACGCTGGCGCGCGAAAGCGACCTCCACCTGGATGTCAGCGTCCCGGCCGAAGCGTGCCCGCTCGACCTGGCGCCCACCAGCAGCACCACCGCCTCGCTGGCGATGGGGGATGCGCTGGCCGTGGCGCTGCTGGACGCCCGCGGCTTCACTGCCGACGATTTCGCCCGCTCGCACCCCGCCGGCAGCCTTGGGCGCCGCCTGCTGCTGCACATCACCGACGTGATGCACGCCGGCGACGACGTGCCGCGCGTGGACGTGGGCGCGACCCTCAGCCAGGCCCTGGTCGAGATGAGCCGCAAGCGCCTTGGCATGACCGCCATCGTCGATGGCGACGGTCGCCTGGCCGGTCTTTTTACCGACGGCGACCTGCGCCGCACGCTGGACAATCCGGCGCTGGACGTGCGCACGGCACGCATCGCCGACGTGATGACGCGCCAGCCGAAGACCATCGGCGCCGACCAACTGGCCGTGGAGGCCGCGCGCCTGATGGAAACCCACAAGATCAGCGGCCTGATCGTGGTCGACGATGAACAGCGCCCCGTCGGCGCCCTCAACATTCACGACCTGTTGCGTGCCCGCGTGGTGTAACCGCGGGGCTTGCCGCCTCATGCCCTTGCCGTCCCTCCTTCCGCCACCCATCCTGTCCCCATGCCCCTGAGCCACCTCCACGACCTGACCGACGACGTGCTGGCCCGTGCCGCGCGCATCCGGCTGGCGTGCTTCGACGTGGACGGCACGCTCACCGACGGGCGCCTCTACCTGGACAGCGAAGGGCGCGAACAGAAGACCTTCCACGTGCAGGACGGCCAGGGCCTGGTGCTGCTGAAGCGCGCCGGCATCGAGGTAGCCTTCATCACCGCGCGTGGCGGCACCGTGGCGGTGGCGCGCGGCCGCGAGCTGGGGGTACAGGTGTTCACCGGCGTCAAGGACAAGCTGGCCAGGGTGCGCGAACTGGGCGCCGGCCTGGGCTTGGGCATGGAGCAGGTGGCCTTCATGGGCGACGACCTGCCGGATGTCCCTGCGTTCCGTGAAGTAGGGCTGGCGATCGCCCCTGCCGACGCCCACCCCTGGACGGCGCAGTACGCGCACTGGCGTACGCGTCGGCGTGGCGGCCAGGGCGCCGCTCGCGAGGCCTGCGACCTGCTGCTGGGGACGCAGGGCCACGCCCCCCTCTTCGAAGGCGGTACCGCATGAGCTGGCGCACCACGCTGGGCCTTGTGCTGCTGCTGGCGGCCATCCTGAGCGGCTGGTCGGCCTGGAAGAATCGCGACGTGTCTGCGCCCGGCCGAGTCGTCGTCGACCGCTCCGACTACGTGATGCGCGATTTCGAGATGATCGCCCTCAACGGTGACGGCCGGGAGGCGGTGGCCGTACGCGCGCCCCTGATGGAACGCAATCCCCAGGACCAGACCTACACCATCACCACCCCGCTGTTCCTGCTGCCGGAAGAGGCGGGCCGCTCGTGGGAGCTGCGCTCCAGGACCGGCTGGCTCAGCGCCAAGGGCGAAGAACTGAGGCTGCAGGGCGATGTGCATGGCACGTCCCCCGCCGGCGGCGCGCGCAAGGCGGATTTCCGTACGCAGACGCTGAACGTCTTCCCCGACCGCGACCTGGCCATGACCGACGACGTGGTGACGGTCACCCAGCCCGGCTCTAGACTCAGCGGGCGCGGTTTTGAGGCCAACCTCAAGACCAAGGACTACCAATTCAAATCCCAGGTGAGATCCATCTATGAACCGCGCTCTGCTCGCTAGTGCCGCGCTGCTGCTCCTGCTGCCCGTTGCGGACGTTGTGGCCAAGTCCTCCGACCGCAACCAGGCCATGACCATCGACTCCGGCAGCCAGTCCGGCAACATGGAAGGCAACGGCAAGACCGTGCTCGGTGGCGGCGTGGTGGTCACCCAGGGCACGCTGGAGATCCGCTCGGCGGCCGCCGAGATCTACATGGCCGACGGCGAGGTCTCGCGCTCGGTCTTCACCGGCAAACAGGTGAAGATGAAGCAGCAGATGGACGACGGCACCTGGATGGATGCGCAGGCCGACCGCGTCGAATACGACATGAAGACCGAGACCATCACCTTCATCGGCAACTACACGGTCAAGTCCGATCGCGGCTCCAACAGCGGCCAGCGCATGGTCTACAACACCAAGAGCGGGAACATGCAGAGCGGCGGCGACGGCACCCGCGTGCGCACCGTCATCCAGCCCAAGTCGGCGCAACCCGCGCAGGGCAAGAACTGATGTTGACCGCCAAGGGCCTGCGCAAGCGCTACAAGCAGCGCGAAGTCGTCGCCGACTTCGGCCTGACCCTGCAGCCGGGCGAAGTGGTCGGCCTGCTGGGCCCGAACGGCGCCGGCAAGACCACCTGCTTCTACATGATCGTCGGCCTGGTGGCCGCGGACGCCGGCACGATCGAACTGGACGGCCAGGACATCACCGCCCAGCCCATGTACCAGCGCGCCAAGCTCGGTGTGGGTTACCTGCCGCAGGAGCCCTCCGTGTTCCGCAAGCTCAGCGTGGCCGACAACATCCGCCTGGTGCTGGAACTGCGCGAGGACCTGGATGCGGCCGGCATCGACCGCGAACTGGCCTCGCTGCTGGACGAACTGCAGGTCACCCATGTCGCCGACCAGCTGGGTGCCAGCCTGTCCGGCGGCGAGCGCCGGCGCGTGGAGATCGCCCGCGCCCTCGCCGCCCGCCCACGCCTGATGCTGCTGGACGAGCCCTTCGCCGGCGTCGACCCAATCTCGGTAGGCGAAATCCAGCGCATCGTGAAACACCTCAAGAACCGCGGCATCGGCGTGTTGATCACCGACCACAACGTGCGCGAAACCTTGGGAATCTGCGACCGGGCGTATATCCTCAATGCCGGTAGCGTTCTGGCGCAGGGGGCCCCGGACGCGTTGCTGGCCAATCCGGACGTACGACGGGTCTATCTGGGCGAAACCTTCCGCCTGTGATCCCCGCCGGCGGCATTGGCCGCCTACGGGTTTCCAAGGTCGGGAATGAAGCCACGCCTGCAGACATCGCTGGGACAGCATCTGGTCATGACGCCGCAGCTGCGTCAGGCCATCCGACTGCTGCAGATGTCCACCGCCGAACTCGAGATCGAGCTGACCGAGGCGGTGGAAACCAACCCCCTGCTGGACTGGAGCGAACCCGGCGAGGATGCGGGCCCGCCGCGCGGTGCCGACGACGCGCCCCCTCCGGGAGAAGACCCGCGTGACGAGCGCGCACAGGCCCAGGACGAACAGGACCACGAACAGGACCACGAACGGGTAGCCGCCGGCGAGCCCGACGACTGGTCGCCGGACGAAGGGCCCTGGACATCGTCCGGCGGCGGAGGCTCGTTCGACGACGACGACGGCGGCAGCCCCGCCGAGCGCGTGGCCGAAGCCGATACGCTGCACGGCCACCTGCTGTGGCAGCTGCACCTGTCGCACCTCTCCGCGCGCGACCGCCGCATCGGCGCCGCACTGATCGATGCGCTGGAAGACGACGGCTACCTGCGCGAACCCCTGTCCGGGATCGCCCAGACCCTGCGGCCGGAGATCGAGGCCGCGGAAGAGGACATCCTTGTCGTGCTGCACCAGGTGCAGCGCTTCGACCCCGTCGGCGTGGCCGCCCGCTCGCTGGGCGAGTGCCTGCAGCTGCAGTTGTCGGTGCTCGGCGACGACACGCCGGGCAAGGCGCTGGCGCTGACGATCGCCGAGACCGCACTGGAGCGCCTGCCGCGCAGCGGCGTGGCCGGCATCGCCCAGGAACTGAAGCGCCCCCTCGCCGAGGTGGAAGAAGCGGTGCACCTATTGCGCACCCTGGACCCCAAGCCCGGCGCGCAGATCGGCGACCTGTCGCACGACACCTACGTGGTGCCGGACTGCGTGGTGTGGCGCCAGCGCGGCGTGTGGCGCGCAGCACTGGCCGGCAACACCCTGCCGCGCATCACCATCCACCGCGGCTACGAGCAGATGATCCGGCAGTGCGGCGACAGCGATGCCGGCTACCTGAAGGCGCAGCTGCAGGAAGCGCGCTGGCTGCTCAAGAGCGTCGAGGCGCGGGGTGAGACGCTGCTCAAGGTGATGCGCTGCCTGCTGCACCAGCAGGCCGGGTTCCTCGAGTTCGGCGAACAGGCGCTGCGTCCGCTCACGCTGCGCGATGTCGCCGAACAGGTCGGCCTGCACGAATCGACGGTCTCGCGCGCCATCGCGCGCAAGTACGTCAGGACCCCGCGAGGCACCCTGCCCATGCGCGCCTTCTTCGCGTCCGGCATCGACACCGACGGGGGCGGCGAAGCCTCCAGCACCGCCATCCAGGCGATGATCCGGCGCCTGGTCGAGAACGAGAACCCGCGCAAGCCGCTGTCCGACGCGAAGCTGGCCGAGCTGCTGAAGGCCTCCGGCATCCCGGTGGCGCGGCGCACGGTGGCCAAGTACCGCGAGGCGCTGAACATCCTGTCTTCGCACGAACGCCTGCGCATCGCCTGAGCCTCGCGCCGTTTCGCGAGACCAAGCGTGACCGCGTTCCACACGCGCAGAACGTTTTCCTAACACCTCGACGCGACCGCAAAAAAAGCGCATGCGTACGGGTTGATAGTTGCCGCGGACGGGTCCATCTTTGTCCTGCAGGCACCCGCCTGCCATCGCCACCGGCACTAAGGAGCACTGCGGAACCCAGACCCCTGCCGCGTTGTCATTGCTGACACGCTTTCCGCGCCCCGTGCGCGGTTCTACCGACCGAAGGAGGCACACATGCGTATCGAGACTTACGGCCACGAAATCGAAGTCACTCCCGCCCTGCGTGAATACGTCGAGACCAAACTGAAGCGGCTGGAGCGCCACTTCGAACAACCCTTCGAAGTCCGTACGCAACTGGGTACCCGCAAGCCCGACTACCTGGCCGAAGCCACGGTCAACATCGCCGGTCGCACCCTGCATGCCGATGCCGGCGCGCAGACCATGTATGCCGCCATCGACATCCTCGCCGACAAGCTGGACCGCCTGCTGGTCAAGCACAAGGAAAAGCGCACCGACGTGCAGCGCGCAGGCGCGCGCAGCGAACTGATCGGCTGACCACCGCGCCGGGTGATGCCCCGGCAGGCCGCTCCGCACTGCGGGGCGGCCCCCACGTCCTGTCCCGACGCCGCGCGCGATCAGGCTCCGCGCGGTCGCGCGGTCGCGAACGGGCCATTACACTGGCATACGCCGCCTTCCGGGCCGGCATCTCCCTTTCCGCCGGCTGCTTCCGCATGATGAATACCAGCATCACCGCCCGTGAACTGTTCGACCAGCAGAAGGACAAGCTGGCCCTGCGCTGGCTGGCGGGACAGAAGGGCGACAAGCGCGTGCTGGAATCCGGCGACACCGTGTCGCGGCGCCCGTCGCTGGCCGGTTACCTCAATGCCGTCTACCCCAACAAGGTGCAGATCCTCGGCACCGAGGAACTGACCTGGCTCGACTCGCTGGATTCCCGCCAGCGCTGGGAAACCATCGAGAAGATCGTGCAGGCCAGGCCGCTGGCGCTGGTGATCAGCAAGAACCAGTCGTGCCCCGAGGACCTGCGCGAGGCCGCCAACGAGAACGACACGCCGCTGTGGGTGTCGCCCAAGCGCGGTCATGAACTGCTCAACCACCTCTCCTACCACCTCGCGCGCACGCTGGCGCCACGGGTGACGTTGCACGGCGTCTTCATGGAGATCTACTCCATCGGCGTGCTGATCACCGGCGAGGCCGGATCCGGCAAGAGCGAACTGGCGCTGGAACTGCTAAGCCGCGGCCATCGGCTGGTGGCCGACGATGCGCCCGAGTTCACCCAGATCGCGCCGGACGTGCTGGACGGCACCTGCCCCGAACTGCTCCAGGACCTGCTGGAGGTGCGCGGCCTGGGCGTGCTGAACGTGCGCGAGATGTTCGGCGACACCGCCGTGAAGAAGAACAAGTACCTGCGCCTGATCGTCCACCTGACCCGGCCGATGACCGAACCCAACCCGCACGGCTACGAACGGCTGACCGGCGATTCAGGCACCCGCCACGTGCTGGACCTGGACGTGCCGCTGATCACCCTGCCGGTGATGCCCGGCCGCAACCTGGCCGTGCTGACCGAAGCCGCCACGCGGCTGCACATCCTGCGCACCAAGGGCATCGATCCGGCCGCGATGTTCATCGCACGCCACAGCAACCTGCTCGAGCGCAGCACGCCATGACCGATCCGGCTACCCCGCAGGTCGCAGACGAGGACAACGGCACGCCGCCCCCGCCCGCGCCCACGCCCACGGTCGTCATCGTCAGCGGCCTGTCCGGATCGGGCAAGTCGGTGGCGCTGAAGACCTTCGAGGACCTGGACTACTACTGCGTCGACAACCTGCCGGTGGACCTACTGCCCTCGTTCGTGCGCAGCCTGGTGCGCGAGGACGAACTGCCGCCCAAGATCGCCGTGGGCATCGACGTGCGCAGCCGCCACAACGACCTGTCCAAACTGGCGCAGTGGCGCGCGGCGCTGAGCCAGCTGGGGCTCGAAGGCCGGCTGGTCTTCTTCGACGCCAGCGACGAGGTATTGCTGCGGCGCTATTCCGACACTCGCCGGCGCCACCCGCTGGGGCATGGCGGGCTGTCGCTGCAGGAAGCCATCCGCCAGGAGCGCGCCATCATCGCGCCGCTGCGCGCGGAAGCCGACATCGTCATCGACACCTCCCAGCTCAACGTGCACCAGCTGCGGCGCCGGATCATCGCCGAGTTCGCCTTCAACAAGGGCACCCAGCTGTCGCTGCTGTTCGAGTCCTTCGCCTACAAGCGCGGCGTCCCGGCCGACGCCGACTTCGTGTTCGACGCGCGGGTGCTGCCCAACCCGCACTGGAACCCGGAGCTGCGCCCCTACGCCGGCCGCGACCCGAAGGTGCGCGCGTTCCTCGACGCCCAACCGGAGGTCGCCGAGTACGTCGGCCAGGTCAGCGGCTTCCTGGACACCTGGCTGCCGCGCCTGCGCGGCGAGACCCGCAGTTACGTGACCATCGCCTTCGGCTGCACCGGTGGCAAGCACCGCTCGGTGTACCTGGCGGAAACCCTGGCCCGGCACGCGCGCGACCAGGGTTGGGAAGAAGTCGCCACCTTCCACCGCGAACTGGATTGACCCCCGGTGTCGTGCAGCCGGGCTTGACCGGCTCACGATTCCCGACTCGGGCAGCAGAGCTGCCGAGCAAGCTCCGCTCCACGGGGCCTGGCGGGACGGCAGACCATCCTTACCGTTCCAATCACGCCGCTTCCAGCGCGTCATGCCGGTCTGTTAACGTTCCGGCATGGCCTGTGGCATTCTTCTTGTGACTCATCCCGGCGTGGGCGCGGCGATCCTGGCGGTCGCCACCGCGCTGCTGCGGCACCTGCCCCTGAAGGCGGAGGCCTTCGAGGTGCCGTTCGACGCCGACCTGGAGGCACTGCTCCCGCAGGCGTCCGCCGCGCTGCGGCGCGTGGATAGCGGCGACGGCGTGCTGGTGCTGACCGACCTGTACGGCGCCAGCCCCAGCAACCTGGCGGGCCGGCTGGCCCGCCTGGGCACGCCGGTGCGGCGCGTCTCGGCACTGAGCCTGCCCATGCTGCTGCGGGTGATGAACTATTCGGAACAGGGACTGGACGAACTGCCGGCCATCGCCGCCGCCGGCGCACGCAATGGAGTCATTCACGACGATGCTTGAACGCGAACTCACCATCTCCAACCGCCTCGGACTGCACGCGCGCGCCACCGCCAAGCTGGTGCAGACGCTGTCCGGCTTCCGCTGCAATGCCACGCTGGCAGCCAAGGGCCGCGAGGTGAACGCGAAAAGCATCATGGGCGTCATGCTGTTGGCGGCCGGCCAGGGCACGCCGGTGACGGTCCGCATCGACGGCGAGGACGAAGCCGCCGCGATGCAGGAAGTCGTCTCGCTGTTCGAGCGACGATTCGACGAGGACGCGTGACTTGAGGGCCCTGCTGCCGGGGCACGGGGCGTCGCGCGGCAGCGCGCTGGGGCGCGCACGGGTCCGGTTGCCGCATGTCCTGGATGTAGCCGAGCAGCACATCCGCCAGGACCAGATCGACGACGAACTGGCCCGGCTGCACGAGGCCGTCGACGCCACCCGCCGCGAGATGCACAGCCTGCGCGCCCGCCTGCATGGAGCGCTGGCCCAGGAAGTCGGTGAGTTCCTCGACCTGCACGCGCTGCTGCTGGACGACCCGGAACTGCTGCACGGCCTGGACCAGCTGATCCGCGCCGGCCGCTACACCGCCGATTACGCCCTGAGGCTGCAACGCGACCGCCTGGCCGCCGTGTTCGACGGCATGGACGACGCCTACCTCAAGAGCCGCATGGACGACCTGGACCATGTGATCGGACGGATCCATGCGCACCTGCACCAGCGTGCGACCGATACGCCCGGCGTCGCCGGCGAGGTCCTGGTCAGCGACAACGTGGCGCCCTCCGAACTGGCCGAGCTCCAGCAACAGGGCGTCGTCGCCGTGGTCACGGCCGCCGGCAGCGCGCTCTCGCACAGCGCCATCCTCGCGCGCAGCCTGCACCTGCCGCTGGTGGTGGGCAACGCGCAGGCCCTGCAGCGCATCAACGACGGCGACGTGCTGCTGGTGGACGGCAGTACCGGCGAAGTGGTGGTCAATCCCGACCCGGACGACCTGCGCCGCTACCGCGAGCGCCTGCGCGATGCGGCCCGCGAGCAGCGCGAACTCGGTCGCCTGCGCTCAAAACCCAGCCGCACCCGCGACGGCGTCGACGTGGCCCTGTGGGCCAATGCCGAGTCGCTGGAGGATGTGGCCAAGGCCCATGCCCTGGGCGCGGCCGGCGTGGGGCTGTACCGTACCGAGTTCCTGTTCCTGCAGCGCCGCGAACTGCCGGGCGAGGACGAGCAGTTCCAGGTCTATCGCGACCTGGTGCTCGGCATGAGTGGGCGGCCGGTGACGATCCGCACGCTGGACCTGGGCGCGGACAAGGCCGACCGCACCGGACTGGCCATCGGCGACGAGGACAATCCCGCGCTGGGCGTGCGCGGCGTGCGCCTGGCGCTGGCGCACGTGGAGGTGTTCGACACCCAACTGCGCGCCATCCTGCGGGCCTCGGCCTACGGACCGGTGCGCATCCTGGTGCCGATGGTCAGCGGGCGCGAGGAACTGCTGGAAGTGCGCCGCCGCCTGCGTCGTGCGGGGCTGCAGTTGCGCAAGCAGGGCCACGAGATCGCCGGGCATGTCGAACTGGGCGCGATGATCGAAGTGCCCGCCGCCGCGATCGCCTTCCACGGCTTCGTGGACGTGGTGGACTTCGTGTCGATCGGCACCAACGACCTGGTCCAGTACCTGCTGGCGGCGGACCGCAACAACGAGGCCCTGGGCGAACTCTATTCGCCGCTGCACCCCGGCGTGCTGCGCCTGCTCCGCCATGTGATCAGCATCGGCGCCGAGCACAAGGTGCCGGTGGCGATGTGCGGCGAAATGGCCGGCGACGCCACCCTCGCACCGATGCTGCTGGCGCTGGGCCTGCGCGAGTTCAGCCTGCATCCGGCGACCCTGCTGGAACTGCGCAAGGCGATCCGCGACAGCGACCTGTCGGACCTTCAGTCCCGCGCCGCGAAACTGCTGCAGGCGCGCGACCGCGCCGGCATCGAGCGCTGGCTCAAGGCCGCCGCTGCCAACTGAGATAACCGTTGTGGGAGCGACGTCAGTCGCGATGCGGCGTTTCCGGTGGCCCATCGCGACTGACGTCGCTCCCACATCCGGCCCCATTTCTCATCCGTCTCCAGGGTGTCCATAACGCGCAGCCCGGGCGATAATGGCGGCATGAACGCTTGATGCCCCGGTCGCATCCGCCTGACGGATCGGCCCCATTCCGGAGTACCGAATGGTCGAGACCATCCGCCACGACAAGACCGCACGCCAGTTGCGCCTGCTCTCCGACGCGCTCGACAGCGGTCGGCTGGGGCCCGTGCGCCGGCTGGTCAACACCTTGTCGCCCGCGGAGATCGGCAACCTGCTGGAATCGCTGCCGCCCGGCAAGCGCGAAGTCGTCTGGGGCCTGGTCGATCCGGAGGACGACGGCGAAGTGCTGGTGCACGTCGGCGACGAGGTGCGCGAAAGCCTGCTGGCGGACATGGACACCGACGAGATCGTCGCCGCGGTCGAAGACCTGGACATCGACGACCTCGCCGACCTGGTCGAGGACCTGCCCGACACCGTCATCGACGAAGTCCTCAAGTCGATGGACCGCGAGAACCGCGAGCGGCTGGAGCAGGTGCTGTCGTATCCGGAAGACACCGCCGGCCGCCTGATGAACCCGGACGTGGTCACCGTGCGCGCCGACGTCAACGTCGACGTGGTGCTGCGCTACCTGCGCCTGCGCGGCGAACTGCCCGACCACACCGACCACCTGTACGTGGTCAGCCGCCGCCACCAGTACCTGGGCCGCGTGCCGCTGGCCGCGCTGGTGACCCACGAGGACACCACGCCCATCAACCGGCTGATCGACGACGAGCAGCCGGCCATCGACGTGGGCGAGAGCGCGCAGGAAGTCGCGCGCCAGTTCTCCGACCACGACTGGGTGTCCGCGCCCGTGGTGGACGACAACAACATCCTGCTCGGCCGCATCACCATCGACGACGTGGTGGACATCATCCGCGAGCAGGCCGAGCACCAGGCGCTGGGCGCCGCCGGCCTGGACGAGGACGAGGACCTGTTCTCGCCGGTCAAGCGCGCCGTGCGCGGCCGCGTGGTGTGGCTGGGCATCAACCTGTTCACCGCGTTCATGGCGGCGACGGTCATCAAGGAGTTCGACGCCACGCTCGAGAAGATCGTCGCACTGGCCGTGCTGATGCCCATCGTGGCCGGCATCGGCGGCAACGCCGCGGTGCAGGTGCTGACGCTGATGGTGCGCGGCCTCGCCCTGGGTCAGGTGGGCTCAAGCAATGCCGGCATCCTGTGGTGGAAGGAACTGCGCGTGGCGCTGATCAACGGCGTGCTGATCGGCGGGATCGTCGGCGTGATCGCGTTCCTGTGGTTCCGCAGCCCGATGCTGTCGCTGGTGATCGCCATGGCGCTGGTGCTGAACTTCTGCGCCGCCGCCACCGCCGGCGTGCTGCTGCCGCTGCTGCTCAAGCGCATGAACATCGACCCCGCCGTCGCCGGCACCGTCGTGGTCACCGCGGTAACCGATGTAATGGGCTTCTTCTGCTTCCTGGGTCTGGCGACGCTGATCCTGCTGCACTGACCGCTGCACTTCACCTCTGTCCATCGCGATTCAAGGAAGGCTTCGCCCATGCAACTGAACCTGCACCTGATCCTGATCTGCAGCGCCATCTTCCTGCTGCTCACAGGCTGGGTCTGGCTGCTTCGCAACGCATTCCATACTCATGTGTTGTGGGGCTTCGCCGGACTTTTCATGCCACCCACCCTGATCCTGTTCGGATTGCTCCATCTGCGGGGAAGCAGGACCGCCCTGCTGACCTATGTGGCCGGGATGATCGTGTTGGGGTTCGGATTGGCGCGACCGATCACGGTCTACCTCCCGACCGAGCCCTACTCGCTTTCGTCTTGAGACACCGGCGCGCGCGCAATTCCGCATCTCCAGTGGTGGGCGCAGCGGCGATGATCGCCTATGGGTTGTTCCTCTCCTGGGCCTTCCGCACTGACCGGCTCCCGCTGCAAGCGGTATTCGTGCCGCTGGTCCTGTCGGTGATCACCTTCGTTGTCTATGCGCTGGACAAGCATGCGGCGCAGACCGGTCGCTGGCGCACGTCCGAATCCACCCTGCACCTGCTGGAGCTCGCCGGCGGCTGGCCCGGCGCCTGGATCGCGCAGCAGACGCTGCGGCACAAATCGCGCAAGCCCGGCTACCGCGCCGTGTTCTGGATGATGGTCGTACTGCATGCCGCCGCGTTGGTCGCGTGGTGGTGGATGAGGGCATGAGCTCCACGAAGCAGGCTACTTCCGTTTCCCTGGCCTGCCCGCGCAGAGCGTGTCGTCCCGAATGACCGCTGCATGCGGTGCTTTCCTACAGATCGCCGCGATGTGCGCCGATTCCGTCCATTGACGTGGCGCACGACGCTGGGGCCTCCTCGGTCCGGTCCGCCGCCATGCGTCTGCTTCTCACCGCCCTGCTATGCCTGCTGGCCTGGCCCGTGCTGTCGGCAGGTCCACCGGAACCGATGCTGGCTACCCCCTACCGCAGCCACGTGGCGGTGCCGGACTTCCTGGTCAGCGAAAAACTGGATGGCGTGCGCGCCCGCTGGGATGGCCGCTCGCTGTGGACGCGCGGCGGCGCGCGGATCGCGGCGCCGGCTGCGTTCACGCGTGGGTGGCCGACCGACCCCATGGACGGCGAACTGTGGATCGCGCGTGGCCGCTTCGATGAGGTCAGCGCCACCGTCAGGCGCGTGCGAGCCGACCCGCAGGCGTGGCGATACGTGCGTTTCATGGCATTCGACCTGCCGGCAAATCCACGGCCTTTCGCGGAACGGGTCGTGCGCATGCGTGCCTTGATTGCGGGCGCCGACAACCCGCAGTTGGCGATGATCCCGCAGCGACGCTTCGGGACGGCCGCCGAAGTGGACGCCGAGCTGACGCGCGTGGTCGCCGCCGGGGGCGAGGGTTTGATGCTGCATCGACGCAGCGCTCGCTACCGCCCCGGACGCAGCGAGGACCTGCTCAAGTACAAGCCCCACCAGGATGCGGAGGCACAGGTGGTCGCGCACCTGCCGGGCAAGGGCAAGTACCAGGGCATGATGGGCGCATTGCAGGTACGCACGTCGGAGGGACGCCGCTTCCGTATCGGCACCGGTTTCACCGATGCGCAGCGTGCGGCGCCACCGCCGCTGGGCGCGTGGGTGACCTACCGCTACACCGGCCTCACCTCGACCGGCCTGCCGCGTTTCGCCCGCTTCGTCCGCCTGCGTGACGACATGCCTCCGCCTGACCCGGAACGCTGACACACGCACGCCTCGTGTCAGCATCGGCGCTGCGCAGTGCCCCTCGGGTTATGCTGCCGATCGTCGCCCCCTGACCTCCATCGCCATGCGCCTTCTCGCCACCGCCTGCCTGGGCCTGCTGCTGATCCTGATGACCGCCTGCACCACGACGCCCCCGATGAATCCGACCGGCGAGTTCGTCTCGCGCGAAGTCGTGCTCGAAGGCAAGACCTATCGTTACCAGGTGTTCGTGCCCGCCGCGCGTTTTCGCAGTGGCAAGCCACCGGTCGTGCTGTTCCTCAATGGGTCCGGCGAACGCGGCAGCGACGGCGTGAAGCAGACGATGGCGGGCCTGGGTCCGTACCTGCGACAGCATGCCGACACCTTCCCCGGGCTGGTCGTGTTTCCACAGGCACCGGAAGACACCGAATGGACACAGACCGCCGGCCCGATCGCCTTCGCCACGCTGGATGCCGCGCTGCGCGAATTCGATGGCGATCCGGACCGCGTGTCGCTGACCGGCATGTCGATGGGCGGCTATGGCACATGGGAACTGGCGCTGCAGCAGCCGACCCGCTTCGCCGCGCTGGTGCCGGTGTGCGGCGGCATCACCGTGGACTGGGGACGCGACCGTTCCAGCATGAACGTGCACAGCGTCGCGGGCGCTGCAGATCCCTTCGCCGCCGCCGCGCAACGCCTGAAGGACGTGCCGGTGTGGATCTTCCACGGCGGCAAGGACGACGTGGTGCCGCCGTCCCAGTCGCGCCGCATGGATGCCGCACTGAAGGCCGCCGGCGCACGCGACGCGCGCTACACCGAGTTCCCCGATGCCAACCACAACAGCTGGGACGCCACCTACGCCTACGCCCCGATGTGGGACTGGCTGTTTGCCCAGCGTCGGGGCCGCTGACGTGGCGGAGCTGGTCGCCGACTACTTCACCGCCGGCTGGCGCGACCGGACGCTGTCGTGCCCCTGCGGCTGGCAGGGCGACAGCCGCGCCATGGCCATGGAACTGCACGACGCGGTCACCGACTACGCCTGCAGCCAGTGCGGCAACCTGCTGCTGATCGTGTCCCATCCGACCCTGGAGCAGGTCCGCGCCGCCGCCGGCGCCGGTCACGACGAGGCCCTGGCCCACCTGGCCATCATCGAGGAAGCCCTCGTCCGCTTTCCCCCCGCCACCGGCTGATACGGCGCCGACAGCGGGACGCGCTGCGTAACGCTTCCGGTGACCGCACGGACCACGCGCGGCACATCCCCTCAACCCGCGCCGCCTGCGGCCGATAACCCGGCATCCCCTGGTGGCCGGTGGGCACCCGCCCATCGCCGTGCGAGCGACTGGTATGGCTGACGTGGCCGATGACAACTCCGGAATTTCTGGCAGCCTGCGCCGGTTTTGGTCGCGTCGGCGCGAGGCCGCCGCGTCGACCTCGCGCGAACTCGCCACGACGGGCGGCGCCCGGTCGCGGCCGGCGATCAGCAGCGTGCAGCTGCAGGCCCTGTTCGCGCACGCGGAGGAACCGGGCCCGCTGCTGGCCGCCTTCGCGGACGGTGTAGCCGGCCTGCCCGGCGAGCTCCAGGGCATGGGCGAGCGCCTGCAGTCCGCGCATGCCGACGCCGACTGGCCCCGCTATGGCCGCGCCCTGCGGCAACTGATCGACAAATACATCCGCACGATCCAGGACGAGCCGTTGTCCGGCGAGGCCGAGCAGCTGCGCGACCTGCTGCATCAGGTGCTGGCCGGCGGCATCGAACACCTGCTGCGCGACGACGCCACCCTGCTGCCGCAGGCCCATGCGCTGGCCGACCGCGTGCGCCAGTGGCAGCCCACGCAGCCGCTGGACGAGCTGGGCGCCGACATGAAGGAACTGTGCCGCCTCGTCGGCTTGCGCACGCACGAGGTGAACGATGCGCAGGAACTGATGCGCAGCCTGTTCGACCTGCTGCTGGAGAACGTGGGTGAGCTGATCGAGGACGGCAGCTGGCTGCAGGACCAGATCGGCGCGGTGCGGCAGCTGTTGGCCGGCCCCCTGGACCGCACCGCGCTGGAACAGACCCGCGCCGGCCTGCGCGAGGTGATCTACAAGCAGGGCCTGCTGAAGCAGGGCCTGGCCGAATCCAAGGCTTCGATGAAGGAGATGATGGTGACCTTCGTGGAGCGGCTGGACGGCATGGCCAGCAGCACCGGCGAGTTCCACGACCGCATCACCTTCCATGCGCAGGCCATCCGCGACAGCCGCAGCATCGCCGAACTGGGCAAGCGGATGGAGGACATCCTGGACGACACCGCGCAGGTGCAGGCGCAGGCCCTGCGCGCGCGCGACAGCCTGCTGGACGCGCGGCGCGAGGTGGAAGCCGCCGAACGGCGCGTCGCCAGCCTGGAAGACGAACTGCAGTCGGTCTCGGCGCTGGTGCGCGTGGACCAGCTGACGGAAGCGCTGAACCGGCGCGGCTTCGACGAGCTGTTCAAGCGCGAATCGGTGCGTGCGCTGCGCAGCGGCCAGACCCTCAGCCTGGCGCTGCTGGACCTGGACGACTTCCGCCACATCAACGCCGCGCATGGCCATCTGGGCGGCGACGCCGCACTGTGCCACGTCGTGGCCATGGCGCGCGCCACCCTGCGCGCCAGCGACGCCGTCGCACGCTTCGGCGGCGAGGAGTTCGTGCTGCTGCTGCCGGACACCAGTTTCCTGGAGGCGACGGGCACGCTGGAGCGCCTGCGCGCGCGCCTGGCCCATTCGCCGCTGCTGCATGAGGGACGGGGCATCCTGGTGACTTTCAGTGCCGGCGTGGCGCGCTGGGTGCCGGGCGAATCGCAGGACGAGCTGCTGGCGCGCGCCGACCGGGCCATGTACCAGGCCAAGCAGGCCGGCAAGAACCGGGTGGTGGCAGTAGAGAGGTGAGCCTCGCGCGGGGATGCGCACGGGCAGGCGTGGATGGCCGCTTCGCCCTCTGCCCCGGCATCGTCATTCCGGCGGCTCCAGACAGCCGAATGACGGGTAATGCCGGAACACAGCGACTTCATCGGCAGCATCAAAGGCGCTGTGTCCCGGCTTTCGCCGGGATGACGGCGGCTTCCCTGGCGCGCCCAGGAGTGCGCGGCCGGATCGCGAAAAACGATCGCGAATCCCTGGGCTCAGCCCAGCAGCATCTCCAGCACCGCCATGCGGATGGCGACGCCATTGCTCACCTGGCGCAGCACCAGCGACTGCGGACCGTCGGCCACCTCGTCGGTGATCTCCACGCCGCGGTTGATCGGACCCGGGTGCAGCACCACCGCATCCTTCGCGGCCCGCTTAAGGCGTGCGGCCGTCAGGCCATAGTCGCGGTGATACGCCTCCAGCGACGCGATCAGCCCTTCTTCCATGCGCTCGCGCTGCAGGCGCAGCATCATCACCACGTCGACGCCGTCGAGCATCGCGTCGAAGTCCTGTCCGATCTCGCAGCCCGACAGCGTGCCGTCGTCGGGCAGCAGCGACTGCGGCCCGCACACGCGGATCACGCCCGCGCCCAGGGTGCGCAGCGCATGCAGGTCCGAGCGCGCCACGCGCGAGTGCTTCACGTCGCCGACCATCAGGATCTTCAGCCGCGAGAAGTCCGCGCCCTTGGCCTGGCGGATGGTCATCATGTCCAGCAGGCCCTGCGTCGGGTGCGCGCTGCGGCCATCGCCGGCGTTGACCAGCGCGGTGCCCTCGCCCGCTTCGGCCGCCAGCGCGGCGACCGCACCGTCCTCGGCGTGGCGGACGATGAAGCCGCGCACGCCCATCGCCTCCAGGTTGCGCAGCGTGTCGCGCGCCGTCTCGCCCTTGCGCGTGGACGAGGTGGACGCGTCGAAGTTCAGCACGTCCGCACCCAGCCGCTGCGCGGCGATGTGGAACGAGCTGCGGGTGCGCGTGGACGGCTCGAAGAACAGCGTGCACACGGTGGTGCCGTCCAGCACCTGCCGACGTGGCGTGCGGCCCAGCGCCGCGTCGCGGATCTGGCCGGCGCGGTCGATCAGGCGGCACAGGGTCTCGCGCGGCAGGCCGTCGAGGGTCAGCAGGTGGCGCAGGCGTCCATCGGAATCGAGGTGTGGGGTCATGGAGTGAGTTCGGGGAAGAGTCAGGTCAACTGGGTCGCGTCCTGCGGTGCGGCCAGCCAGCGTTCGATGATGACGGCGGCCGCCACGGCATCCAGCGCGACGGCATCGCGACGGCGCTTGCGCCCTTCCGCGCGATCCAGGGCGAAGCGTTGCGCCGCCTCGACCGAGCTGGTGCGCTCATCCACCAGCACCACCGGCAGGTGGTAACGCGCGCGCAGTTCGCGGGCGAAGGCGTGGGCGCGCTTGCGGATCGGCTGGTCGCCGCCGTCCAGCGTCATCGGGTCGCCCACCACCAGGCCGTCGGGCTTCCATTCGGCATGCAGCCTGTCGATGGCGGGCCAGTCCGGCCCATGGCCGTGCACGTCGACGACGGCCAGTGCGCGTGCGCCGGTACCGAACGCGCTGCCCACGGCCACGCCGATGCGGCGGGCGCCCACGTCGAATCCCAGTACGGTGCCGTCCAGCTTCATGCCTGCTGCCTCCGCTCGATCCCGTGCGCGCCATCTTCCGCCGACGGCCGTGGAGACCACGTCTGCGGGCCGCGGCGCGCGCTCATGCGTGGCCGCTGTAGTCCGTCAGGCGGGTCATGTCCACGCCGATCCGCTGGCCGGCGGCCTGCCAGCGCTGTTCAAGCGGTACCGCGAACAGCAGCTCGGCGTCGGCCGGCGCCGTCAGCCAGCTGTTCTCGCCCAGTTCGTACTCCAACTGGCCGGCGCCCCAGCCGGCACAGCCCAGGGCCACCACGGCATGCGCGGGGCCGTCGCCTGCGGCCATCGCCTCCAGGATGTCGCGCGAGGTGGTCAGGAACAGGCCGTCGGCGACTTCCAGCGTGGACTCCCACGCACGCGCACTGTCGTGCAGCACGAAGCCGCGCTCCGGATGCACCGGACCGCCGGCCAGTACCACCTGGTCGTCCAGGCGCGGATCCTGCGAAGCCAGGTTCATCTGCCGCAGCACTTCGCCCAGCGTGTACTCCGACGCGCGGTTGACGATCACGCCCATGGCGCCGTCGTCGTCGTGCTGGCAGATCAGGGTGACGCTGCGCGCGAAGTTGGGATCGGACAGCGCCGGCGAGGCGATCAGCAGCTGGTTGGCCAAGGGGGTGGCGGCGTCTTGCATGCCACCATTCTAGCCCGTGCCCGCGCAGCCCGCGCCGGTGAGGACACACGCTGTCCGCAACCGGCCCTAGAATCGCGCGACTTCCCATCGGCACGCCCCATGTCTGGCTATTGCGACATCGCCCCCGGCCATCCGCTGCATGGCCCCTACCACGACCACGAGTACGGCTTCCCGCAGCGCGAGGAGGCGGTCCTGTTCGAACGCCTGCTGCTGGAGATCAACCAGGCCGGCCTGAGCTGGGAAACCATGCTGCGCAAGCGCGACCGGTTTCGCGCCGCCTACAGCGGTTTCGACGTGGACCGCGTGGCCCGCTATGGCGAACGCGACCGCGCCCGCCTGCTGGCCGACCCCGGCATCATCCGCAACCGCCTGAAGGTGGAGGCGGCCATCCACAATGCCCAGGTCATCCAGCAACTGCGCGACACTCACGGCGGCTTCGCGGCCTGGCTGGACGCGCACCATCCGCTGCCGAAGGCGGAGTGGGTGAAACTGTTCAAGAAGACCTTCCGCTTCACCGGGGGCGAGATCACCGGCGAGTTCCTGATGAGCCTGGGCTATCTGCCCGGCGCGCACCGCCAGGACTGCCCGGCCTACCGCCGCGCCGCGAAGCAGCGCCCGCCGTGGATGGCCGCCGCCGGGCATTGATCCGGCGCAAATCGCGGGCTGCCACGAAGGTCGTATCCTGCGACACCGTCGCCGCGCGCGATAATTGCCGTTTCGTTTTCCGGAAGCCCCCTGCCATGCAAGAAGACCGAATCCGCCATGCCGGCCTGCGCGACCGCGTGGTCGATGCCGACCACGCCGCCGCCCTGATCCAGCCCGGCGAGACGGTGGCCATGAGCGGCTTCACCGGTTCAGGCTATCCGAAGGCGGTGCCGCTGGCGCTGGCCGCGCGCATCGAGCAGGCGCATAGCGCGGGCCAGTCGTTCCAGATCAAGCTGATGACCGGTGCCTCCACCGCGCCCGAGCTCGACGGCGCACTCGCGAAGGCCGACGCCATCGCCCTGCGCATGCCGTTCCAGAGCGATCCGGACGCACGCAAGCGGATCAACGACGGAACGCTGGACTACATCGACATCCACCTGAGCCACGTGGCGCAGCACGTGTGGTTCGGCTTCTACGGCCCCATCGATACCGCGGTGGTGGAAGTTTCGGCGATCCGCGAGGACGGCACGCTGGTGCCCTCCACGTCGATCGGCAACAACAAGACCTGGCTGGACCTGGCCAGCAAGGTCATCGTGGAGGTCAACGACTGGCAGCCCGCCGGCATGGAGGGCATGCACGACATCTACTACGGCACCGCGTTGCCGCCGCACCGCAAGCCGATCCCGATGGAGCACGTGCACGACCGCATCGGCGACACCACCCTGCGCTGCGATCCGGACAAGATCGTCGCCGTGGTGCGCACGCATGGGCCGGACCGCAACAGCCCGTTCACGCCCATCGACGCCACCAGCGAACGCATCGCCGGCCACCTGATCGAATTCCTGAAGCACGAAGTCGCCCTTGGCCGCCTGCCGCCCACCCTGCTGCCGTTGCAGTCCGGGGTGGGCAACATCCCCAATGCCGTGCTGGCGGGACTGGCCAAGAGCGGTTTCCGCGGCCTGACCGCATTCACCGAGGTCATCCAGGACGGCATGCTCGACCTGCTGCGCGAAGGCGTGCTGGACGTCGCCTCCTGCACCGGCTTCGCGTTGAGCCCGGCCGCCAACGAGGCGTTCAAACGCGACATCGCCTTCTACCGCGAGCGCATCATCATGCGCACGCAGGAAATGTCGAACCATCCGGAGCTGGTGCGCCGGCTCGGCTGCATCGGCATGAACGGCATGATCGAGGCCGACCTGTACGGCAACGTCAATTCCACCCACGTGATGGGCAGCCGTATCCAGAACGGCATCGGCGGCTCGGGCGACTTCGCCCGCAACGGCTTCATGTCGGTGTTCCTCAGCCCCAGCATCGCCAAGGGCGGCAGCATCTCGGCGCTGGTGCCGATGGTCAGCCATGTGGACCACACCGAGCACGACGTGTCGGTGATCGTCACCGAACAGGGCCTGGCCGACCTGCGCGGCCTGACGCCTAAGCAGCGCGCGCGTACGCTGATCGCCAACTGCGTCCATCCCGACTATCGCGACGCGTTGCAGGACTACTTCGACCGTGCCCTGCAGCACAGCTACGGCAAGCACACCCCGCACCTGCTGCCGGAGGCGCTGTCGTGGCACCAGCGGTGGCTGGACACCGGCAGCATGCAGGGCTGAGCGCTTCATCGCCTGGCCGCCCGCACAGGCGGGAGGATGCGATGAACCTGCCGCATCGCACGCATCCTCACATCACCCAGTGACTCCGGCAGGCGTAGCCACATCGCGGTGTGACTTCCAGCATATTTATTGTTTTTCGATACGTGACGTATTGTTTAACAACATATCCACTGGAGATCGCCGATGAGCCGCATGCCCGCCCGCGCCCTTGCCGCCGCCCGCCCCCTGATCCTCGGGCTGACCGTGATCAACCTCGGCTACGCGGCCATCATCATCAGCCTGCTGTGCGCCAGCTTCTTCGTCGAGGGCTGGCCCTGGAAGCCGCTGGGGTTCGATCTGGCCACGATGTCCCCGCAGGCGCCGCTGGGCCTGCGCGCCATCATGGTCATCGGCATCGTCTGCGCCGCGATCGTGCATACGATCCTGCGGCGCCTGCTGGCGATCGTCGACACGGTGCGCGGCGGCGATGCCTTCGTTGCCTCGAATGCGCAGCGACTGAATGCGATCGCCTGGAGCGTGCTGACGATCGAGCTGATGCGGCTGGCGGTGCTGGCGATCTCGGGGGCGGTCGCGCTTCCGGGGAAGATGACCGGCCTGTCGCCGACCCCCTGGCTCGCGGTCCTGCTGCTGTTCGTGCTGTCCGGCGTGTTCGCGCACGGCGCGCGCATGCGCACCGATCTGGAAGGAACGGTCTGACATGGCCATCGTCGTACGCCTGGACGAGCTCCTGCATGCGCGCCGCATGACCCTGACCGAACTTGCGGCGCGCGTCGACATCACCCTGGCCAACCTGTCGATCCTGAAAACCGGCAAGGCGAAGGCGATCCGCTTCTCGACCCTGGAGGCGATCTGCGCGGCGCTGGACTGCCAGCCCGGCGACCTGCTGGCCTTCGATCCCGCGCTCGCCGCGGAAGATTGACCTCGCGCGGCCGCCGCACGCGGCCCCGCCCACTCCCCCTCAAGAGACCGCAAGCATGCTCCGCACGCTGATCATCGTGCTCGCCCTGACGTGGGCGCACGCCGCGCCCGCCCACGCTGAAGCACCCACCGCACCGTCGGCCTTCCTGTCGAAGACCGATTGTTTCCAGACCACCCCCGACTACGAAAGCTGGGTGGCGTCCATCGTGCAGCGCACGGGGGCCGCCCCCGTATCGAAGGCGCAGCTGGAATCCCTGGTGCCCGCCCGAACGTTCGCATTCGCGCGCGCGGCGTTCGACTGTCACGTCGTCACGTACGACAGCGGCGGACACACCGTTTCCGGGTATGTGGTACGACCCAAAGGCGACGACGCCGACCGGCTGCCGCTGCTGGTCTACAACCGGGGCGGCAACGGCGCGTTCGGCAGGCTCGACGCGCTGCAGCTGTTCCAGACGTTGCTGCCGCTGGCGAAGGCCGGCCATGTGGTGGTCGCCAGTCAGTACCGCGATGCGGACGAGTTCGGCGGCAGGGACGTGGACGACGTCATGCGCCTGATCGACCTGTCGCGGACGCTGCCCGGTACCGATGGCGACCGCGTCTTCCTGCTGGGCCAGAGTCGTGGCGCCATGATGAGCTACCTGGTCGCACGCCGCCGCAGCGACATCACGGCGATGGCGACGATCGCCGGCGCCACCGATCTCGCCGCAGGCCTGGCCTGGCGCCCGGAGATGGAACGCGTCTACCGTGCGCGCATCCCCGGCTACGCCGACGACAAGCCGGCAGCCCTGCGGGAGCGCTCTGCGCTTCGTTGGGCGGAACACCTGCCGGCCAGCATGCCGGTACTGCTGTTGCACGGCGAAGCCGATGACCGGGTGAGCGTGGACGACTCCCGCGCCATGGCCGCCCGCCTGCGGCAGCTCGACCGTCCGCACAGGCTGGTCGTCTACCCCGGCGACGACCACCGCCTCCGACAGAACCGGCGCGCCGCCCATGCCGAGACCGTGGCCTGGTTCAGGAGTGCAGGCACGGCGGCGGCAGAGGCGGCGGAATCGCGCAGCTCCCTGCCTGCCATCAGGCGTTCCGCGGAGCAGCCTGCCACGACTTCAACAGGCCCGACAGGCGCAAAGCACGTGCCATGAAGAGTCCGCTGAAGACGCCGTACGTGGCGGCGACCACGACGGCAGCCGGCGCGGTGTCGAGGATGCCGGGCGTGACGGCCTGGACGACGGCCACCGCGTACCGGAAGAAGAAGATGCCCATCATCAGCGCCAGCGGCATCCAGCTGCCGGGCACCGTGAACTGCGCCGTCGACACGTCGTAGGCAACGCGACGCGACGGCACCCACGCCAGGCCGATGACCACCACGGCGACCCATGCGCAGGCCCAGGCGGCCAGCGCGGTGAGGTGGGCGTCGAACGTAGACCAGACCGAGTACAGCGACCAGGCCAGCATGGCGAGCGGCAGCACGATGAGGCGGCCGCGCGAGACCTGGCGCGTCCTGCTCTGCAGGTAACCCAGGTAGACCAGGCCGAAGAACAGGCCGAAGACCCAGAGGGGCGTGTGAGTGAGGATCTGCGTCATGGGGCAAGGGTCCGGTAGGCGCCGACACCGTGTCGGTTCACGCACATCTTCGGAGCTGCCCGCCCTTCCGTGAGGTGCCGGAAGTCAACACTTCCAGGTGCCGGAGGTCGTTGATCGCAGGCAACCGCCCACGAAAAAGGGGCGGTCGCCCGCCCCTTTCCGTGCGACGCGTCGTGCGGAGGTCAGCGGACTTCCGCGATCTCCACGCCATCCAGGCCCTGCGCCAGCGTGCGGGCGTCGCCGCCCTGTGCGAGCTTGATGCGCAGGCGCACTTCGTTCTGCGAGTCGGCGTAGCGCAGCGCGTCCTCGTAGCTGATCTCGCCGGCCTGGTACAGCTCGAACAGGCTCTGGTCGAAGGTCTTCATGCCCAGGTTGGTGGACTCCTTCATCACTTCCTTCAGCTTGTGGATCTCGCCGTCGCGGATGTAGTCCTGCACCAGCGGCGTGCCCAGCATGATCTCCATCGCCACGCGGCGGCCCTTGCCGTCCGGCGTGGGGATCAGCTGCTGCGCCACCACGCCCTTCAGGTTGAGCGACAGGTCCATCAGCAGCTGGGTGCGGCGGTCTTCCGGGAAGAAGTTGATGATGCGGTCCATCGCCTGGTTGGCGTTGTTGGCGTGCAGCGTGCACAGCACCAGGTGGCCGGTTTCGGCGAAGGCGATGGCGTGGTCCATGCCCTCGCGGGTGCGCACCTCGCCGATCATGATCACGTCCGGCGCCTGGCGCAGCGTGTTCTTCAGCGCCGCATCCCAGCTGTCGGTGTCGATGCCCACTTCACGCTGGGTGATGATGCAGCCCTCGTGCTTGTGCACGAACTCGATGGGGTCTTCGATGGTGATGATGTGGCCGGTCGAGTTCTGGTTGCGGTAGCCGATCATCGCCGCCAGCGAGGTGGACTTGCCGGTACCCGTGGCGCCCACGAAGATGATGATGCCGCGCTTGGTCATGGCCAGCGTCTTGATGACCGGCGGCAGGTTCAGCTCTTCGATGGTCGGGATGCGCGTCTCGATGCGGCGCAGCACCATGCCCACCTGGTTGCGCTGGTAGAAGCAGCTCACGCGGAAGCGGCCCACGCCGGCCACGCCGATGGCGAAGTTGCACTCGTGGGTCTTTTCGAACTCCTCGCGCTGCGAGGGCGTCATCACGTTCAGCACCAGATCGCGCGACTGCTGCGCCGTCAGCGGCGTCTGCGTAATCGGCGAGATCTTGCCGTGCACCTTGATGGACGGCGGCATGCCGGACGTGATGAACAGGTCCGACGCCTTCTGGTGCGCCATCAGCTTGAGGAAGGAGGTGAAGTCGATGGTGCTCATGGGTGGCTCCTGTGGAGCGGGGAATAGGGAATGGGACATGGGGAATCGTGCTGCCGATCCGTTCCAGCCCTTCCGTCTCCCAGCGTTGAACTATTCCCGATTCTCTGCTGCCGATTCCCGCGCCTCTCCGATCATTCGAAGAGACGCTTGTCCTTCGCGTATTCCTTGGCCTGCTGGCGGGTGATCAGCGCGCGCTTCACCAGGTCCTGCAGGTGCTGGTCCAGGGTCATCATGCCGCTCTGCTGGCCGGTCTGGATGGCTGAGTACATCTGCGCCACCTTGTCCTCGCGGATCAGGTTGCGGATGGCGGGGGTGCCCACCATGATTTCCCACGCCGCGGTACGGCCGCCGCCGATCTTCTTCAGCAGCGCCTGCGAGATCACCGCGCGCAGCGATTCGGACAGCATCGAGCGCACCATCGGCTTCTCGCCGGCGGGGAACACGTCGATCACGCGGTCGATGGTCTTGGCCGCCGAACTGGTGTGCAGGGTGGCGAACACCAGGTGGCCGGTTTCCGCGGCGGTCAGCGCCAGGCGGATGGTTTCCAGGTCGCGCAACTCGCCGACCAGGATGTAGTCGGGGTCTTCGCGCAGCGCCGAACGCAGCGCCTCGTTGAAGCCGTGCGTGTCGCGGTGTACTTCGCGCTGGTTGATCAGGCACTTCTGCGAGGTGTGCACGAACTCGATCGGGTCCTCGACGCTGAGGATGTGCCCGTACTCGTTCTTGTTGATGTGGTCGATCATCGCCGCCAGCGTGGTCGACTTGCCCGAACCGGTCGGACCGGTGACCAGGATCAGGCCCTGCGGCTGCTGGATCAGTTCGCGGAACAGCGGCGGGCAGCCCAGATCTTCCAGGGTCAGCACTTCCGACGGAATGGTACGGAAGACGGCGCCAGCGCCGCGGTTCTGGTTGAACGCGTTGACGCGGAAGCGCGCCAGCGACGGGATCTCGAACGAGAAGTCGACCTCGAGGAACTCCTCGAAGTCGCGCCGCTGCTTGTCCGACATGATGTCGTACACCAGCGCATGCACCTGCTTGTGGTCCAGCGCCGGGATGTTGATGCGGCGCACGTCGCCGTCCACGCGGATCATCGGCGGCAGGCCGGCCGAGAGGTGGAGGTCCGAGGCCTTGTTCTTTACCGAGAACGCCAGAAGTTCGGCGATATCCATGACGCTGCTTCCCCAAGTTGCTGCGAACTGGAACGTTGATTCCCCGGAGGGCAGTATAGCGCCCTCGCCGTTCCCGCCAATGGTTGGATGAACATGCTCGCCGACACCCTCAGCGAGACCCTGCAACACCTTGAAAACGCAGCGAAAGCGGCACATCGGCCAACGCCCGCGCTGCTGGCCGTGTCCAAGCTGCAGCCGGCCTCGGCCGTGGCCGAACTGGCGCGTGCCGGACAGCGTGCCTTCGGCGAAAACTACGTGCAGGAGGCCCAGGCGAAGATCGGCGAACTGGCCGGGATGGACCTGGAATGGCACCTCATCGGCCACCTGCAGTCGAACAAGGCCGAACTCGCGGCGCACCTGTTCGACTGGGTGCAGACGGTAGACCGTCACAAATTGATTGGCGCTCTGTCACGCTATCGGCCCGCGGACCGCGCGCCGCTCAACGTGCTGGTGCAGGTGAACATCGATGACGAAGCCAGCAAGCACGGCTGCCGCCCGGACGAGGTGGCCGGCCTGGCCGAGGCGATCGCGGCCGAACCGCGCCTGCGGTTGCGTGGACTGATGGCGATTCCCGCACCCCACCCCGACACCGCCCGGCGCATCGACGCCTTCCGCCGCATGCAGGCATTGCAGGACCAGCTGGCGGCGAAGCATCCCGGCGTGGATACCCTGTCGATGGGCATGAGCGAGGACTACGCGCTCGCCGTCGCGCACGGGGCCACGATGGTCCGCATCGGCACCGCCCTGTTCGGTGCGCGCCCGGCGCGGACCGCCTGATTCCTTCCCACTTTCCCGAGGCCTGACGCCATGACCCCTTCCACGTCGCGCGTGCTGACGCATCCCCTGGCCTTCATCGGCGGCGGCAACATGGCGCGCAGCCTGATCGGCGGCCTGATCAAGCGCGGCGCCGATCCCTCGCGCATCCGCGTGGCGGAGCCCAACGAGCCGCTGCGTGCCGCGCTGGCGGCCGACTTCGGGGTACAGGTCTTCACCGAGGCTGGCGAAGCGGCCTACGGCGCGGACACTTGGCTGTTCGCGGTAAAGCCGCAGGTCATGCGCACGGTATGCGAATCGCTGGCATCGATGGCGCAGGCACAGCGCCCGCTGGTCGTGTCCATCGCCGCCGGCATCACGGTGGCACAGATGCAGCGCTGGCTGGGCGGTGGCGTGCCGGTGGTGCGCAGCATGCCCAACACGCCTGCCCTGCTCGGCGCGGGCGTCACCGGCCTGCATGCGAGCGATGAGGTCGATGCGGCAGGCCGCGAGCGCGCGGAACTGCTGCTCTCCGCCGCGGGCCCGACCGTATGGATCGATGCCGAAGCGAAGATGGATGCCGTCACCGGTGTCTCCGGCAGCGGCCCGGCCTATGTGTTCCTGTTGGCCGAAGCGATGGAAGCCGCGGCGGTGGCCGAAGGCCTGTCGGCCGAGGCCGCGCGCAAGCTGGTGCTGCAGACCGTATTGGGCGCGGCGCGCATGCTGACCGAAAGCGGTGAAACCCCGGCGGAACTGCGTCGCCGCGTGACCTCGCCCAACGGCACCACCCAGGCGGCCATCGAGACCTTCCAGGCCGGCGGCTTCGAAACGCTGGTCGCCCGGGCCGTGCATGCGGCCACCGTGCGCGGCGGCGAACTGTCGGCAGCGAACGACTGATCCGCATCGCATCTGCCACGCACACCGTACAACGCCGCATCCACGACGAGTCTCCTTCCATGAAGCGCTTCCTTGCCCCGCCCGCCCTGGTTCTGCTGACGCTGCTGGCCGCCTGCTCCGGCGGCCAGGCGCCCCGCACGGCGGAATTCGTGCCGCCCGCGCCGGCCGAAACCGACTTCGGCACCCTGCGCGTGCGTTACAACGCCCTGCCCTCGCTGGCGCTGAGCGACGCCGTCGCGAAGCAGTACGGTGTGCAGCGCGACGCCGGTACCGCACTGGTGCTGGTCGCCCTGCGCGAGGTCAAGGGCGCCGAGGAAATCGATGCGGATGGCGAGGTCAGCGTGACCGCGCACGATCTCTCCGGCACGCGCCAGGCGATCGAACTGCGCAAAGTCGAAGCCGGGGGATACACCGACCTGATCGGTACCGCCCGCGTCTCGCCGCGCAATTCCTATCGCTTCGAGGTGGTGGTGACCGCAGGCGGTCGCACGGAGACGGTGACGTTCCAGCGGAATTTCTGACTTGGCGGCGTCTGTCGTGGGAGCGACGTAAGTCGCGATAGGCTGCCGCGGCGCCTCATCGCGACTTACGTCGCTCCCACATCCCATACCCCAACGACAACAATCGCCTCAGCTGTGCCGCCCCGCCCACCGCCGGATGATCGCCGCGATCGCCCGCACGCCGTCGGTCAGCGCCGCCGGCCCAGGCTGCAGGATCAGCGGGGACTTGATCTCGTGCAGTTCGCCGTCGCGCACGGCGGGAATCGCGTCCCAGCCGGGACGTGCGGCCACGCGGTCGGGCCGGAACTTCTTGCCGCACCACGAGCCCAGGATGATGTCGGGCGCACGCCGCACCACCTCGCTGCCATCGGCGAGGATGCGGTGCCTGGCCAGCGACTCCCGCGCCATCTCGGGAAACACATCGTCGCCGCCGGCGATGCCAATCAGCTCCGACACCCAGCGGATGCCGGTGATCTGCGGCTCGTCCCACTCTTCGAAGTAGACCGTCGGCCTGCGCGGCAGCAATGCCGCCTGCGCACGGATAGCGTCCAGTCCGCGCTCGAGCGTGTCGGCGTACGCATTGGCACGCGCCGCAGCACCCACCAGCGCGCCCAGCCGCCGCACGTAGTCGACGATGCCGTCCACGCTGCGGTGATTGCTGATCCAGACCTCCACGCCACGCCGCACCAGTTCGGCCGCGATGTCGGCCTGGATGTCGGAAAAGCCGATGGCCAGGTCGGGCTGCAGCTTCAGGATCTCGCCGATCTTCGCGCTGGTGAACGCGCTGACCTTCGGCTTCTCCTTGCGCGCCTGCGGCGGCCTGACGGTGAAGCCGCTGATGCCGACGATGCGGTCCTGTTCGCCCAGCGCATACAGCGTCTCGGTCGGTTCTTCGGTCAGGCAGACGATGCGGCGCGGCCCCATGACTCAGGCCTGCAGCGGTTTGCGGAAGTAGACCACGCGCTCGGTCTCCTCGAAGCCGCAGGCCGCATGCGCAGCATGGCTGGCGGCGTTGTCGATCAACGCATCGGAAGCGAGTTCCGTGCAGCCCTGTTCCCGCGTCCACGTTTCGACGGCGGCGATGAGCGCGCGACCAATGCCACGGCCACGACAGGCCGCATCGACGTACCAGGCCTCGAGGAAGCCGACCGGCGAGGATTCGGTCCCGTTGACGTAATCGTGCCGCAGCGTTGCTTCGGCCATGCCGACCGGCCGGCCGGCGCCGTCGAACGCCAGCAGCGCGACGCCCGCGGTTGCGTCCCACGCCAGGGCCTCGGCCCGCAGGTCACCGGGATCAGCCTCGGGCCAGAGTTCGGCGCGCATGGCGGACCAGGCCTCGATGTCGGCCGCGGTCGCCACCCGGATACGCACGGTCAAGGAAACAGCATCCGCTTGCTCCACACGCCGGCGGCGTCGCACTCGTAGCGCCAGCGCTCGTGCAGGCGGAACTGTGCGCCATACCAGAACTCGATGGCGTCGGGCGCCACGCGGTAGCCGCTCCAGCCTTCGGGCCGCGGCACCTCGCGGTCGGCGAAGCGCGTTTCCACTTCGGCCATGCGCGTGTCGAACGCCTCGCGCGAATCCAGCGTCTCCGACTGCATGGAAGCCCAGGCACCCAGCTGGCTCTGGCGCGGACGGGAGGCGAAATACGCATCCGCTTCGGCATCGCTGACCGGCGTCACCGCGCCCTCCACCCGCACCTGGATGCCGGCCTCACGCAGACTGCGCCACAGGAACAGCAGGGCGGCGCGCGGATTGTCGTACAGTTCGCGCCCCTTCTGGCTGTGGGTGTGGGTGTAGAAGACGAAGCCCGCCGCGTCGAAGGCCTTCAGCAGCACCGTGCGGGCGGAAGGCCGTCCATCCGTCGTCGCGGTGGCCAGCATCATCGCGTTGGGTTCGACCTCGGTGCCCGCGGCCTTGGCTTCGCCGAACAGCGTGGTGAAGGTGGACAGGGCTTCGGCGTACAGATCGGTCATGGCGGTTGGGGGTTGGCGCCCGCGTCCCGGGCATGCGCTATTGTCGCGCGATGGCGACATCCCCGCATCCCGACGGCTTCCCCGACCGGCTGGTCGCCGAAGCGCTGGCGGCCGCACGCGCGTTGCCGTTACCCACGCCCGTGTTCGCGATCGCCGGCCTGCAGGGCAGCGGCAAGTCGACGCTGGCGGCGCAGGTGGCGGCCCGCGCACGCAGCGAAGGGCTGCGCGTGGCGGTGCTGTCGCTGGACGATCTGTACCTGACGCGCACACAGCGGCAACGGCTGGCGTTGGATGTGCATCCGCTGCTGGCCACCCGCGGACCCCCCGGCACCCACGATGTGGCACTCGGCTGCCAGGTGCTGGATGCGCTGCGGGAAGGCATGGACGTGATACTGCCGCGCTTCGACAAGCTCACGGACGATCGCACGCGCGAAGACGCCTGGACGCACGTCGTGGGCCGCGCGGACCTGGTGCTGTTCGAGGGCTGGTGCCTGAAGGCCGCACCCGAGGACGAGAAGGCACTGCCCATTCCCCTCAACGCGCTCGAACGCGACGAGGACGCGGAGGGCCGCTGGCGGCGCTACTGCAACGAGGCCCTGCGCCGCGATTATCCCGTGCTGTGGTCGCGCATCGATACCCTGTGGTTCCTGCAGCCGCCCGGCTTCGACATCGTGCGGACCTGGCGCTGGGAGCAGGAACAGGCGATGGCAGCGCGTGACCCCTCACGCACGCGCATGGACCGCGCGCAGCTGGACCGCTTCATCCAGCACTACGAACGCACCAGCCGGCACCTGCTGGCGACGCTGCCGGCGCTGGCCGAACGCGTGGTCGCACTGGACGAACAGCGCAGGCCGATCACCACGTAGAGGCTGGTTGTGGGAGCGACGTAAGTCGCGATGAAGCGCCCGGATGTCATCATCGCGACTTGCGTCGCTCCCACGACAAGCCCTCATCCAGCCGCCCGCGTCACGCCACCACGAAGCTGATCCGCAGGTTGACGCGCCATTCGGTGACGTTGCCGCCGTCGTCGGTGACGACCTTGATCTCGTTCACCCAGGCGCCCTTGATGTTCTTCACGGTCTCGGAGGTCTTCTTCAGGCCGACCTTCACGGCATCTTCCATGCTGGTCTTGGACGCGGCGTTGACCTCGATGATCTTGGCGACGGACATGGTGCGTTCCTCCACGGTGGCCGGCCCAGTGCCGGACAGCCACCGTAGTCCCCGCGACGTTAAGACCACGCCACGTCGCGCGCGGTGCGGTGCTAGCATCTGCCCATCATGAATCCGGCCCCCAACCTGATCCTGGTCGGTCCCACCGGCGCAGGCAAGACCTCCATCGGCAGGCGCGTGGCCGAGCGCTTCGGGCTGGCGTTCGTGGATGCGGACCAGGCCATCGTCGAGCGGACCGGGGCCAGCATCGCCACGCTGTTCGAGCACGTGGGCGAAGCCGGCTTCCGCGAACGCGAAAAGGCTGTCCTGCACGACCTCCTCGCTGGCCACGGCCAGCTGGTGTCCACCGGCGGCGGCGCCGTGCTGGATGCCGAAAACCGGATGTGGATGAAACAGCGCGGCTATGTGGTCTACCTGCAGGTCAGCGTGGAGGCCCAGCTGAAGCGGCTCGGCCGCTGCACCAACCGCCCGCTGCTGCAGCGCGCCGACCGCGAGCAGGTACTGCACGACATGGCGGTGACGCGCGAACCGCTGTACCGCGAGGTGGCCGACCTGACCCTGGATACCGTCGGCCTGACGCCGCCCGAAGCGACGGCCCGCCTGACCCAGCTGCTGGCGCACCGCTGGCAGCCCATCGAAGAGAACGCATGAACCACGCACGCACCGTCGATGTCGGCGGCGAGATTCCCTACACTATCGCCATCGGGCCGGGCCTGCTGGGCGACGGCGACGCGCTGGCGCGGCATGTCCGCGGCCGGCACGTGCTGCTGGTCAGCGACTCGGTCGTCGCGCCACTGTACGCCGGTACGGTACGCGAGGCGCTGCGCACCGCGCGTCCGGACCTAGCCATCGGCACGTTCATCCTGCCTGCGGGCGAGGAATCTAAGACGCTGGCGCACTTCGGTCATGCCATCGAGGCACTTGCCACCCTGGGCGCCACCCGCGACGCCTGCGTGGTGGCGCTGGGCGGCGGCGTGGTCGGCGACCTGGCCGGATTCGCGGCCGCCTGCTGGATGCGCGGGGTGGACTGCGTGCAGGTGCCCACCACGCTGCTGTCGATGGTCGATTCGTCGGTGGGCGGCAAGACCGCGGTCGATATCCCGCAGGGCAAGAACCTGGTGGGCGCCTTCCATCCGCCACGCGCCGTGTTCGCCGACACCGATGCGCTGGCGACGCTGCCGGCGCGCGAGCTGCGCGCCGGCCTGGCGGAAGTGATCAAGTACGGTGCCATCCGCGATGCGCGCTTCTTCCAGTGGCTGGAACAGGAACGCCAGGCGCTGCTGGCGATGGACGGCGAAGCGCTGGCGCTGGCCATCGCCGCCAGCTGCGAGCACAAGGCCGAGATCGTGGCCCGCGACCCGCTGGAGAAGGGCGAGCGCGCGCTGCTGAACTTCGGCCACACCTTCGGCCATGCCATCGAGACCGAGCAGGGCTACGGCGGCCTGGGCAACGACAACCTCAACCATGGCGAGGCGGTGGCGGTGGGCATGGTGCTGGCCGCGCGGCTGTCGGCCGACCTGGGCATGGCCCCGTCCGGCGACGCCGACCGGCTGGAAGCGACCCTGCGCGACTACGGCCTGCCTACCCGCATTCCCGCCGGACTGGCCCCCGAACGCCTGCTGGCCCGCATGCGCCTGGACAAGAAGAACCTGGCCGGTCGCCTGCGGCTGGTGCTGTGGCGCGGCCTGGGCCGGGCCGAGGTGGTGCCCGACGTGGACGAAAGCCGCGTGCTGGCCGTGCTGTCCGGCTAAAATGCCGCCATGCGCGTCTTTCTCCAGCAACGCCCCGACGCGGGCGAAGCGCCCCGCTACGTCCAGCTGACCTTGCAGCCCGATCTGTTCGGGGGCTGGGAGCTGTTGCGCGAAACCGGCCAGATCGGCGGCCGTGCGACGCTGAAGCGCGAGCAGTACCTGCTGCAGGACGAGGCGAACGCCGCGTTCGAGAAAGCCCGCGACAGCCACCTCAAGCGCGGATTCCAGCTGATGTTCGCCCGTGGCGCGGACGCGCCCAAGTAACCCTTCCCCCGGATAACCGATGACTGCCCTGAAGAACGATCGCTTCCTGCGCGCCCTGCGCCGCGAACCAGTGGATTGCACGCCGGTATGGCTGATGCGCCAGGCCGGTCGTTACCTGCCGGAGTACCGCGCCACCCGCAAGGAAGCCGGCAGCTTCCTGGGCATGGCGAAGAATCCGGAGGTCGCCTGTGAAGTGACGCTGCAGCCGCTGCGCCGTTTCGACCTGGACGCCGCCATCCTGTTCTCCGACATCCTGACCATCCCCGATGCGATGGGGCTGGGCCTGTACTTCGTCGAAGGCGAGGGCCCGAAGTTCGAGCGTACCGTGCGCAGCGCCGCCGACGCGGCGAAGCTGGGCGTGCCGGACATGGAAACCGAACTGCGCTACGTGATGGACGCGGTGCGGGTGATCCGGCGCGAACTGGACGGCAAGGTGCCGCTGATCGGCTTTTCCGGCAGCCCGTGGACGCTGGCCTGCTACATGGTGGAAGGCGGCGGCAGCAAGGACTTCGCCCGCATCAAGGCGATGGCGCTGAACGAACCTGCCGCGCTGCACCGCCTGCTGTCGGTCAACACCGATGCCGTGATCGCCTACCTGGCCGCCCAGCGCGCGGCCGGCGCACAGGCGCTGCAGGTGTTCGACACCTGGGGCGGCGTGCTGAGCCCGGCGATGTATCGCGAGTTCTCCCTGCCCTACCTGCAGCGCATCGCGCAGGAACTGCAACGCGGTGACGGGGCCGAGCGCACCCCGCTGATCCTGTTCGGCAAGGGCACCGCCGCCTACTTGGAAGACCTGGCGGCCAGCGGTGCCGAAGGCGTGGGCGTGGACTGGCTGGTCGAGCTGGGCGACGCCGCGCGTCGTACGCAGGGCAGGGTCGCGCTGCAGGGCAACCTGGATCCGGCCACGTTGTACGGCTCGCCCGAAGCGATCCGCCGCGAGGTCCGCCGCGCCCTGGACAGCTATCGCGACGGCAATGGCGGTTCGCGCGAGGGCCATGTGTTCAATCTGGGCCACGGCATGTCGCCGGACATGAACCCCGACCATGTGGCCGTGCTGGTGGACGAAGTGCACGCCTACAGCGCACGCTGAGCGCACGCCCCTTCCCTGAGCGACGCAATGGACTGCCGCCACCCGCTTGTGCCCACCGTCGCCGGCATGCTGCTGGTGGCCGGTGCGCGCGTGCATGCCGGCGAGGCCGGTACGCCCGGCCGCCTGCAGGTGACGGGCGGCGACTTCCCCGCCCTGGTGATGGTGGTGCCGGACGACCACGCAGGCGGCAGCCGCGACGCGATGCCGGGCTGCGACCGCATCCGTGCCCGCCGCCTGGACGAACTGCCCCCGGGCTGGTCCAGTCGGGTGGCCCAGGTGGAACTGGACTGCGAGGAGGCCCTGGCCGATGACGCGCAGCAGGCGCTCACGGCGGTGACCGCCCGCGCCCGGCTGCGTGCGGACCAGGTGCACCTGGCAGGACTGCCGGTACTGGAAGTGCGGCTGATGGATTCCAGCCGCTGGGGCGACCACCAGTACGTGGTCGATGCGCCGTACGAACAGGCCGCACCGCCCCTGCGCCGCTTCCTGGAAACTGCCTGCCAGGCACGTGCGCTGGCCGGGGAAACGCAGGTGCCGTGCACCATGGTGGATACCGGCGACGGCCTGTACCTGGCCACCGGCGACACGTCCGGCCGATGGATCCATGCCGACCCGGACCATGCCGGCCAAACCCTCTACGTCGAAGCCTGGGCGGACTGAACCGATGCGTGGATGCCTTCTGCTGTTCCTGTGTGCGCTGCCGTGCATCGCACGTACCGGCGAACCGTCCGCCTTCGCCGGTGACTACGGCCACGCGGCGACCGCGTCGGCGGACGACGTGGTCTGGCAGGTGGAGGAAGCCGGCCACCACTGGCGCGTCACCCTGGTCACGACAGGCGAGACGCACGACGCCCATCGCCTGCAGGCACGCGGTCGCGACGCCTTCTGGTCGAGGATGGACTGGCCCTTGGAAAGCAGCGCGGAGGCCGACTGCCTGACCTGGGGCGACAAGCCCGGCTCGCTGCAGGACCTGCTGGCGGACACGCCGCCCGCGCCTTCCGCCCCGGGCGAGGACTACGGCCATGCCGTGCTCTGCCATGTTCCGCCCGCGGCGCGCGCCCGCATCGGCTGGATCGCCGACAACGCCAGCGACTGGTTCTACTACGACCCCCTGCTCGGGGTGATCGAAGCCCGCGCCCTCCGCTGACGCGCCGTTCACCCCACGCCGGTGCGCTGCCCGCGCAGGCGAGGCGCGCTGCCGTCGGAGCCCTCCGGAGGCAGGCGGTACTCGAACCGGATCTCGCGCATGCCGTCGGGGACGGCCATCTCCATCGCGTCGGGCGCCACGCAATGGCCACGCAGTACGTCGCGGATCGCCTGCGCCTCGTCCCGCAGCCTGGCCGCCTGGGCCTGTTGCGCGATGACCTCACCGCGCAGGTAGACCGTGTCGTCGGTGATCCACATTTCGTCTTCGCGGCCGTCGTTGGTGCTGGCCAGCAGCGCCTCGGGCCGCGCCTGCCCCTGCGGGATGGCGCGCACCTGCAGGACCTGCCGGCAGTACCCGGTGTTCAGCACGCGCACGCTGGCGACGAAGCCGGACAACAGGGTTTCCGCCTCTGCCTGGACATCCTCGTCCGCGGCACGGTCGGCCTGCACGCTGTAGCGGACCTTGATGAAGTAGAGATCGCGCACGGTCATGGCCAGCGCGGAACGGTAGCGCGCATCGTGCATCGGCATGTCCAGCGCGAACGAGCGCGCCTTCACGGCCAGTTCGCCCAACAGGCCGGCACCGGCGGCCGGCATCGTGGCGAACACGCGCGTCTGCCCCACATGCACTTCACCCGCCTGCCGGTCCCGCGCGATCTGCACGATCTCGTCCACGCCCTGCCGGAAGACCTGCTCGAACACGGGGTCGAACATCACCCCGGCCGGATACAGGTACAGGTCCATCCAGCGGTCCGGGCGGCGGGTGTCCTGGTAGCGGACCGACACGCCCAGTTCCTGCGGCTCGTAGCGCTTCTCGCCCGCGGCCTCCCAGTCGCCCACGCGCAGCGGATACAGCGCGCGGGTGTCGGTGATGTAGTGCCCCAGCAACGGGGGCGGTGCGTCCGCCTCGGCCGCCAGGGCGCCTGCGGACACCACCGACAACGCCACGGCAGCGATCACGGCGATCCGGCGGATGGCGGCCCTCACGGTTCAGTCCCCCACCGCGCGCGCGCCACGCTCGTGCGATGCGATCACCGCCGCCAGCATGTCGCCGGTGACCGGCTTGCGGACGAAATCGTCGAAGCCGGCCGCACGTGCGCGCGGCTCGGCTTCGGCATCGGTACGCGCAGTCAGGGCGACCAGCGGGGTATCCAGGCCACGCTGGCGCATCTGCTGCGCCAGCGCCATGCCGTCCAGGCCGGGCAGGTCGAGATCGAGGAAGGCGATGTCGAACGTGGCCGCCGTGATCTCGGTGAGCGCGGCGAGCCCATGCGGCGCGTGGGTGACGCGGTGACCGCGCGCGCGCAGCAGGCCCGCCACCACGTCCGCCACGGTCGTGTCGTCCTCGACCAGCAGGATATCGAGCGCGCCAACCTCCCGCGCCGGCGCAACGGGCGCCGCCTCCTTCGTGAACGTGGCCTGCGCGTCGGGGAAGGCGCGCAGCGCGGGCAGGTCGACGGAGAACCGCGTGCCCTTGCCCGGCGCGCTGTCCACGTCGATGCGCCCCCCCATGGCGACCGCCAGTTCCTGGCAGATCGCCAGGCCCAATCCACTGCCGCCATAGCGCGCCGTGGTCTGCGCCCCCTCGGCCTGCTCGAAGCGACGGAACAGCCGCGCCTGCTGTTCGGCATTGATGCCCGGCCCGCTGTCGCCGACGGTCAGCCGCACGCCCTCGGGCGCCAACGTCACGGCTTGCAGGGACACGTGGCCGGCCTCGGTGAACTTGATCGCATTGCCCAGCAGGTTGAGCAGGATCTGCCGCAGCCGCAGCGGATCGCCGCGCACCCGGCGCGGCACCCCGGCGGCGATGCCGTGATGGAACGCCAGCCCACGTTTGCCCGCCACCGGCCCCATCAGCGCGGCGACATCGTCCAGCAGCGCATGCAGGTCGAACTCGACCTGCTGCAGCTCCAGCTTGCCGGCTTCGATCTTGGCCAGGTCCAGCGCATCGTTGACCAGGCGCAACAGATGCGTGCCGGCGCGCTGGATGGCGTCGGTATAACCCTTCTGCCGCTCGTCCAGCGGCGTGGACTGCAGCAGTTCGGTCATGCCCAGCACGCCGGTCATGGGCGTGCGGATCTCATGGCCCAGCGTGGCCAGGAAACGGGTCTTGGCCAATGAGGCCTGCTCGGCGACTTCGCGCTTGTGCTCGGCCAGCTGCCAGGCGCTGCGCCGGCGCACGCGCCGGCGGTACGCGGCGCCGGCCATCGCCAGGGCCAGCAGGCCGAGCACCGCGAACAGCAGCAGGCCCCACGGACTGCGCCACCACGGCGGCAGCACGTGCAGCTGCAGGACTTGTTCGCGCGAGGCATTGCCGGCCGCATCGAAGGCCTGCATGCGCAGGCGGTAGCGGCCGGGCGTGAGCGCGGAAAACACGCGCTCGCCGCTCGCGCCCTGGTCGACCCATCCGCCATCGAACCCTTCCAGCAACGACCGGTAGCGGTTGCCCAGCGGATTCTCGTAGCTGAGCAGGCGCGTGCCGACCAGCAGCTCGTGGTCGCCCGGCTGCAGCTGCAGCGGCTGGTCCACGCGCATGTGCACCAGGCTGTCGCCGCGGCTCACCTGCAGGCTGTCCACCACCAGGTTGGGCGTCACCGGCTTCGGGTCCGGCAGGTGGGTGTCGAGCAACGCCACCGATCCGTCCGCCGCCGTCGTCGCCAGCAGGCCGTCGGCCGTCATCAGCAGGCCGCGGTCGTTCAGTTCCTGGCTCAGCAGGCCTTCGCGCACGCCGAAGTTGCGCAACAGCGCGCGGGATCCGCGCAGGTTCGGATCGATGCGGAACAGTCCGCGCCGGGTACCCAGCCACACCCGGCGCTGCGGATCCACGGCCAGCCCGGTCGACTCGACCGCGGGCAATCCTTCGTCGGCGCCGATCCGGCGTTCGCGCACCCAGCCGGCCGCATCGCGGCGCCACGCCTCGACACCGGACATGCGGTGCAGCCAGAGACGGTCGGCGTGTTCGAAGGCGAAGGCGTACACCCGCTCGCTGCCCATGGCGGGCACCGGAACGAAGCGCGCGGCGGCCGCGTCCCAGACGCGCATGCCTTCGGCGCCGCCCAGCCAGAGGCGGCCGTCGGGCGCGACCGCGATGCCCTCGATGTCGGGCAGCCCCGTCGCCTCATCGTCCTTGGCGATCGTGCGCAGCACGCGCCCGCTGCGGGCGTCGCGCTGCTGCACGCTGCCCATCTGCGTGACCAGCCACAGGGTGTCGTCCGCCGCTTCCACCAGCCAGTCGATCGAGGTGCCGTCGGGCACGGCGTGCTCGCCCTGTTGCGTCCACTGCACCATCGCACCGGTGCGGGGATCGGTGCGGATCAGGCCGTTGCGGTGGCCGATCCACAGCTGCCCGTGGCGGTCCTGCAGGACCGAGGTGAGCCGCAGTTCGCCCAGCAGGGCCGCATGGTGCGGCAGCGGGGTGACGTGGCCGCGGCGGGTGTCCAGCCGTTCCACCTTGCCGGTGCTGCTGGCGATCCAGACGCCGTCAGCCCCGGCCTGCGAGATGCCGCGATAGAGTCCGCCACCCAGACCCTGCGCCGGCGAGAACGCGGCGATGCGTCGCCAGTCCGAACGCAGGTAGGCCAGCCCACGGGTCGGCACCGGCACCCACAGTCCTCCGTCCGGCAGCGCCAGCACGGTCTGCAGGACGCGGCCGATGCCCACGTTCTGCGCATCGTAGTTGACCGGGGCGGGCGCCAGGTCGCCATCGGTGCGCCACAACCCGCCCTGACTGGCGAGCCAGTATTCGCCTTGGCCGTCGCTGGCCATCGCGATCAACGCATTGGGCCGGGCGAACATCGCCGACCACGGCGGCGACACCCACCGCTGCTGCGGCGACCACCGGTGCACGCCGTCGGACGCGCCGACCCATACCGCATTCCCGTCCGCGGTCACCGAATAGACGATCGCGTCCTGGCTGTGCGGCAACGCGAACCGGCGCACGTCACGCCCGTCGTAGCGGGCAAGCCCGTCCATGGTGCCGATCCACAGCACGCCACGGGCGTCGAACGCCAGCGACAGTACGTTGTCCGAAGGCAGGCCGCTCCCTGCGTCGGCCGATGCGCTGAACCGCGTGATGCGGCCATCCGCCGACAGCCGGTGCAGTCCGCCGCCGAACGTGCCGAACCACACGTCGCTGCCGCGGCTGGTGATGGCGAACACGTCGTCGCTGCCCATCTGCGGATGGTCCGCCTGGCGGAAATGGCGGAATCCGCCCCGGTCCGCCTCCATCACGCTGAGGCCGCCATTCTCGGTGCCCACCCATACGCGGTCGGCGGCGTCGATGTGCAGTGCCTGCACCACGTTGCCGGGCAACGAAGCCGGATCGGCCGGATCGTGCCGCCACACTTTGAAACCCACGCCGTCGTAGCGTGCCAGGCCATCCCAGGTGGCCATCCACAGGTAGCCGGAGCGGTCGCGCGCGAGCGCCGGGATGGTGGTCGACGGCAGGCCGTCGCCGGCGCCCAGCAGGCGGAAGCGGGGGATCTCGGGCACCGTTGCCTGCACGGACGCGCAGACCAGCCACACCAGCAACAGCCACCCCGCACGCCTCGCCATTCCTGCCCGCCCCTCGTTCCCTGGTGACCCCTTCCGGCATCGTCGCAACGGACCGTTGCACGCGCAAGCGGGGTATCTTCGGGGGCCGTCACCCTAGAATCCGACCCCATGCCCGGCCCCTTCCTCCGCCACCTGCTGCTGCGCGCCTGCTGCCTGCTGGCGCTGCTGCCCGCCGTGGCCGGTGCCCGCGACACGCTGGCGGAGTACCGCCTGGACCCGGTGCACACGCGCGTGATGTTCGCCATCTCGCACGCGGGGTTATCCAAGGCGCTCGGCACCGTGTCCGGAAGCACCGGCACCCTGATCTTCGATCCGGACGACTGGAGCCGTGCGAAGGTCGATGTGCGGGTGCCGATCGCACGCGTGGACCTGGGCGACGCCGACTGGAACAAGGCCACGCTGGCGAAGTCCCTGCTCGATGCGGAAGACCACCCCGAGGCGCGCTTCGTCTCCACGCGGGTCGAACCCGTCGATGCCACGCACGCCCGCGTGCACGGCGACCTGACCCTGCGCGGCGTGACGCGCGAAGTCGTCCTCGATGCGATGCTCAACGCCGCCAAGCGTCACCCGATGCCGCCGTTCCGGCGCACGGTGGGCTTCTCGGCCACCACCACGCTGAGCCGCGCCGACTTCGGCATCACGGCCTGGAAATCGGTGATCGGCGACGAGGTGGAACTCCGCATCGAGGCCGAAGCCACCTACGACGGCAAGGCAGATGACGACGTGCCAACCGCCGACACCCTGCCTTCCCCACCGCCACCGCCACCGCCACCGCCGGAGCCGACGCCATGACCCTGAAGAACACCGACGATCGCTGGGGTGCGGTCAGCCAGCTGTTCCATTGGGTCATCGTGGCGCTGATCCTGGTGATGGCGTATATCGGCCTGACCATGGGCGACCTGCCGAACGGGCCGCGCAAGATCAACATCTACGCCCTGCACAAGTCGATCGGCCTGACCATCCTGGCGCTGGTCGTGCTGCGCGTGCTGTGGCGCGTGTACGCCGGCGCGCCGGCGCCTGTGCCCGGAACGCCCACCTGGCAGCAGCGCATCGCATCGGTGACGCATTTCCTGTTGTATGCACTGCTGTTCGCCATCCCGCTGTCGGGCTGGGTGCTGAACTCGTCCGCCGGCTATCCCCTGCAGTGGTTCAAGCTGTTCAACCTGCCTGCCATCACCGGCCGCAGCGACGGCGTGCATGAAGCGGCAGAAGGCGCGCATGAACTGCTGTTCTGGGTGCTGGTGGCGCTGGTGGTCGCCCACGTCGGTGCGGCGCTGTACCACCACCTGTTCCAGGGCGACACGACGCTCACGCGCATGCTGCCGGGACGCCGCAAGGCGCCCACACTGGCGCCCGTCGCGGCACCCGCTTCCTCTTCCCCCACCCCGCAGGATTCCCCCGATGAAAACCCCTGACCGCATGCGTCTCGCGCTCGCCGCCCTGTTGCTGGCCACCGCAGGCCAGGCCGCGGCCGCCGACTACGTGCAGGCCCCCGGCTCGACGCTTGTGTTCGCCAGCAGCTACCAGGGCGAAACCTTCACCGGCAGGTTCGGCAGCGTCACCACCACGATGAGCTTCGACCCCAAGCAGCTGGCCACCAGCAAGCTGGATGTCGCCATCCAGCTGGCCGGCACGCAGACCGGCAACAAGGACCGCGACGACACGCTGGTGTCGGCCGACTTCTTCAACGTGGGCAAGTTCGCGCAGGCGCGCTACACGGCGACGAAGTTCCGCGCGCTGGGCGGCAACCAGTACGCGGCCGACGGCACGCTCACGCTGCGCGGTGCCAGCAAGCCGGTGACGCTGACCTTCACCTGGACGCCCGGCGCGCAGCCGGTGCTGACCGGCAAGGCGACGGTGAAGCGGCTGGACTTCGGCGTGGGCGGCGGCGATTGGGCGGACACCTCGACGATTCCGAACGAGGTCGCGATCAGTACGAAGGTCGTGTTGAAGCCGCGTTGATCCCTTGGGGCCGGCAGTCGCGCCGGTCAGGTACGTCCGGCGCGACGGTGATGCGACCCAGCCCGTAACTGAGGGCACCCAATACCTCGCCCTCGCGATGGTCGCGATGGCACGCCAGGCAATCCGGGCGGGCGCGGATGGGTCCCATCGCGCGCTCACCGCCTGGTCCTGCATCCACGACGATGTCGGCGCCACCGATCAACCGGGCCAGGGCCTGGCGTTCCCACGCCTGCAACGTGCGCGTCGATGTGGGTAACGCGGGCATGGCGGCATCGTCGTCGCGATGCTGGAAACCCATGAATCCCGCGCGATGGACGACGGGGGGATCGTGCCGGGCGACACCGACCAGTTCGACGTCGAACACGCAGCGCCCCTTCTCGCCTACGCCTTCGAACTGGTAGTAGCGCATGCGCACCATCATCGGTGTGACCCGCCGCTTGCCGAACCCCTGGCTGTCGATGAAGGCCTCGACGAAGGCGTCGTGCATGCGGTGCAAGGCCGCGTCGTCTTCGGAAGTTTGGCTGCGCGCGATCGGCGCGCCGATAGCGATCGCGACCAAGGCCAGCCATCCCCATCGCATCCGACCCATTGGCGAACCCCCATGCGCAGACGAAGCCAGCCTAGCCCGCCAGGCTCACGCCGGGATGCCTCGCGCAGTCGCCGTTTCGCGGACGGACAGTTTCAGGGTTGCAGGAACGCGGCCACGGCGTCGACGCCGAACGGCCAGTCCAGCTCCGCACCGGTATCGCTGCGATGCAGCACAGGCACCCGGATGCCATAGCGCGCTTCCAGCACGTCATCCTCGTCGATGAACACGCTCTCGAACTCGGGAACCCGGGCCTGCGCGAGCACGTCGAGCGCCAGGTCGCACAGGTGGCAGTCGTCGCGTTGATAGAGGATCAGGGGCATGGCGGCAGGGGAATGAGGGGCGTCCGGCGTGTACGTGCTTAGAATAGCGGCCTTTCCGCGGTGGTTCGCAGCATGGCAGTCAGCACGTTCGACCTGTTCAAGATCGGCATCGGCCCGAGTTCCTCGCATACGGTGGGTCCGATGCGGGCGGCCGCGCGCTTCGTCGCGCGCTGGCTGGTCGACGGCGGGCGCCTGCAGGACGTGGCACGCATCCGCGCCGAAGTCTTCGGTTCGCTCGCCCTGACCGGCCGCGGTCATGGCACCGACAAGGCGGTGCTGATGGGCCTGGAAGGCCACTACCCCAACGAAATCGACCCCGACATCATCCCGCCGGCGCTGGAGCGCATCCGCGCCGGCAAGCGCATCCTGTTGAACGGCACGCACGAGGTCGCCTTCGACGAGAAGCGCGACGTGCTGATGAACAAGCGGCAAAAGCTGCCGTACCACACCAACGGCATGCGCTTCACCGCCTTCGATGCGAACGACGAGGTGATCGCCACGCGCGATTACTACTCGGTCGGCGGCGGCTTCGTGGTCAATCAGGACGACGCGGCGGTGGACCGCATCGTCGCCGACGAAACGCCGCTGCCGTATCCGTTCAGGAGCGGCGACGAGCTGCTGGCGCAGTGCCAGCGCAGCGGATTGAGCATCGCCGCGATGATGTTCGAGAACGAGAAGGCGTGGCGCAGCGAAGACGAGATCCGCGACGGCCTGCGTGCGATCTGGAACGCCATGCAGTCGTGCATGGCACGCGGCATCCGCGAGGAGGGCACCCTGCCGGGCGGCCTGCATGTATCGCGTCGCGCGCCCGCGCTGCATCGCGAGCTGTCCAGCAAGCCGGAAGCCGCCATGCGCGATCCGCTGACGGTATTGGACTGGGTGAACCTGTACGCGCTGGCCGTGAACGAGGAGAACGCCGCCGGCGGCCGCGTGGTCACCGCGCCTACCAACGGCGCGGCCGGCATCATTCCGGCGGTGCTGCATTACTTCGACCGCTTCTGCCCGGGGAACAGCGAGCAGCGCGTGTTCGACTTCCTGCTGACCGCCGCGGCCATCGGCATCCTCTACAAGGAGAACGCCAGCATCAGCGGCGCCGAAGTCGGCTGCCAGGGCGAAGTGGGCGTGGCCTGCTCGATGGCGGCCGGCGGACTGGTCGCGGCGCTGGGCGGCAGTCCCAGCCAGATCGAGAACGCGGCCGAGATCGGCATGGAACACAACCTGGGCCTGACCTGCGACCCTATCGGCGGCCTGGTGCAGATCCCGTGCATCGAGCGCAACGCAATGGGCGCGGTGAAGGCCATCAACGCCAGCCGCATGGCCATGCGCGGCGACGGCAAGCACAAAGTCTCGCTGGACAAGGTCATCAAGACCATGCGCGACACCGGGCGCGACATGCAGGACAAGTACAAGGAAACCAGCCGCGGCGGGTTGGCGGTGAATGTCATCGAGTGCTGATGCCGGCGATATCGCTGCTGTCATGCAAGAGAATTTTTTTCTGTGGCATCTCCATCGATGAAGCGCCAAACCGCACGTCAAAGAGTCGACACCGCACAGCTGGATTCCGAGTCCATCCGCCGCGTTGTCAGACCACTGTTCCGTCGCAGGAATGACTACGGCTCGAAAGCGCTGAACGAGTTACCAGAGGAACTGCGCAGATTCGGGATCGTGACGGTTAGAGACTTGCGACTGCTTATGAAGCGACACAGGCGATCTCTCCTGCTCGACGAGCATGTAAGGATGAAGCGTGCCGAGGCGCTCTACTTGGCTCACGAAGCGCGATTCGGGGGCATCGACACATTCGCCAACACCTCCTGGCTCGCCATCCCCGGTCTGGTGAGAAGCGCGATGGAGCTCGAGTTCGGCGAGGAGGCGGCGGTCTACGTCACCGGCTCGCCATGCTGATACTAGCGACGCAGCCCGAGTAGAACGCAGCGAAACCGGGATCCGGTATCTCGCTGGCGTGGCATAAGAATGTGGCCTCGGCCCCCTACCCGTGCTACGGCTCTCCCGATTCAGGTTGCCGCCCTTTAGACGCATCCGCGCGAGCCGATACGGTAAAGGTAAACCCACTTACCGGAGACGCGCCCTGTCCGAGCCCGCGGACACGACCCGCCGCGCCCGCCCGTCCTGGCGGCGCCGCCTGGCGGCCTGGTGCCTGCCCCTGCTGGGCGGGATGGCCGCGCTTTGCCCGCCGGCTCAGGCACTGGACCCGTCCAAGTCGTTCCACCACTACGTGCGCAACCACTGGAGCCTGGAACAGGGCCTGCCCCAGCTCAGCGTGCTGGCGATCGCCCAGGACAAGCCGGGCTACCTGTGGTTCGGCACGCAGGCCGGCCTGAGCCGCTTCGACGGCGTGCGCTTCACCAATTTCGACCTGGACACCACGCCCGAACTGCCCAGCACCTGGATCCAGGCCCTGCACACCGACCGCGCCGGTCGCCTGTGGATCGGTACGCCCCAGGGCCTGGCGGTGCGCGAGGGCCACCGGGTGCGCAAGGTACCGGTGGCGCCGGGCGAAGGCGACGTGGTCGAAGTGCTGGCCCTGACCGCGGATGCCACGGGCCGGCTGCTGGTGGCGACGCGCCGCGGCGTGATGGCGGTCGCCAACGATCGGCTGGAGATGCTGCACGCCCTCCCGGAGGGCGGCGCCCTGGCGCTGCACGTGGATCGGGACGGCACGCTCTGGGTGGGCGGCCGGGGGCGCGTGCACGCCTTCGATGCCAGCGGCGAACGCGTGTTGGCGCTGCCTGGAGGCGCGACCACGGCCCATGTGGTGGCGCTGGCGCATCACGACGGACGGGTGTGGGCGGGCACCGAGGCGGGGCTGTTCGTGCTGTCGGGGCGCCAGTGGCAGCGCCATGGCGCGGTGGCGCCGGCCAGCGGGGGGATCCTCGCGCTGCGCGAGGATCGCGATGGCGTCCTCTGGGCCAGCACGCGCGATGCGGTCTACCGCCTCCGCGCGGGGCGTCTGCTCGAACGGATCCGCGGCGAGGGTCCGCTGGCCGAGATCCGCGCGTTCTACGAAGACCGCGAATCCAACCTGTGGCTGGGCAGCAACAACGAAGGCGTCAGCCGCGCCTGGAACGGCTGGACGCGGCGCTACAGCCGCGCGGAGGGACTGCTGCAACCACTGCTCTGGTCCACCGCACAGGGCCCCGACGGCCGCGTTTGGGTGGGCAGCGACGACGGCGTCAGCGTGCTGGAGAACGGCCGCTTCCGCCTGGTCGTGCCTGGTCCCGCGTTGCCGCATCCGGCCGCCTACAGCCTGTTGCCGGAGAACGGGCAGACGTGGATCGGCACGCGCGATGGGGCCGCGCTCTATCGCGGTGGCCGCGTGCAGCACCCACGCATGCTGGCGGCGCTGGACGCTGCACAGGTGAACGGCATCGTGCGCGATCGCGGGGGCCGGCTGTGGTTCGCCACCAGCACGGGGCTGTATCGCTGGGACGGTGGCGAACGGCTGCGCCGTTATGGCACCGAGGCCGGCCTGCGCGACGTGCGCGTGCGCGTGCTGATGGAGACCCGCGACGGCCGCCTGCTGGTGGGCACGCAGAGCGGCCTGTACGAATTCGTCGACGAGCGCCTGGTCGCCATCCCGCTCACCGGGACCGGACTGGACGCGCCCCACATCGTGGCCCTGCACGAACTGGCCGGCGGCCAATGGCTGGTCGGTGCGCTGTCCGAGGAACTGATGCTGGTGTTCGATGGGGAGCGCTGGACACGGTTGGACAAGACGCGCGGCATCCCGGCCAACGCCCCGTTCTTCTTCGCCGAGGACGGCAACGACTTCCTCTGGGTCGGCGGGCTGCGGGGCATCTACCGGGTCAGGATCACCGACCTCCTGGCCGCCACGGGGAACCCTGCCGCACGCGTCCCGGCACGCACGCTGCTGAACGAGCGCGGCGACCGCCATGGCGGGCAGAAGGGCGACTGCTGCAACGGCGCGGGCAACAGCCGCGGCTTCATGGCCGACCACGCGCTGTGGCTGCCGACGCGCGATGGCCTGGTGGTGATGGCGACGGACCAACCCCTGGCCAACGACTACGTGCCCGAATCGGTGATCGAGCGGGTGCAGGTACGTGGGCACTGGCGGGCCGCCGACCCGGCCGCGGCCTGGTCGCTGCCGCGTGACGCGCGCGACCTGCGCTTCGAATTCACCACGCTCAGCTTCCAGGCCTCGGACCATATCGACATCCGTTACCGCCTGAAGGGCTACGACGAGGACTGGAAGCTGCTCGACGACCCGCACCAGCGCAGCGCCACCTACACCAACCTGCCGGCCGGACGTTACGTGTTCGAAGTGCTCGGCACCAACAACAGCGGCGTCTCCGGGCGCGCGGCGGCGACGCAGGCGTTCACCATCGCGCCCTACTTCTACGAAAGCGCCTGGTTCTACCTGCTGCTGGCGGTGGCGCTGGGCGTGCTGGTGCTGCTGTCCAACCGCTGGGTGCTGCGCCGCCACCACAACCGTCGGGTGGCGCTGGAGCGCCTGGTGCAGCAGCGCACGCGGGACCTGCAGCAGGCCAACCGCCAGCTGGAAGCGATCAGCCTGACCGATCCGCTGACCAGCCTGCACAATCGTCGCTACCTCGCGCGCCAGCTGCCGGCGGACATCGCCTACTACCAGCGTATGCCCAAGTTCGCCACCGGCGTGGACGTGCTGGCGTTCGTGCTGCTGGACATCGACCACTTCAAGTCGATCAACGACGGCCATGGCCACCAGGCCGGCGACCACGTACTGCAGACCGTCGCACACCGCCTGCGCATCTTGTCGCGCGAAGGCGACTACTTGGTCCGCTGGGGCGGCGAGGAATTCCTGATGGTGTTCCGGCCGATGCCCAGGCACGAGCTGCACGCCCTCGGCCGCCGCATCTGTACCGCGATCGCCAGCGAGCCGGTGGAGGTGGCCGGCACGCGTCTGCAGGTGACGGCGTCGCTGGGTCTGATCGGCTATCCGCCCTTTCCCGAAGCCCTCGATCTGCTGGGGTGGGAGCAACTGGTTTCGCTGGCGGACCGCGCGCTGTACGAGGTCAAGGCGCACGGGCGGAACGGTTGGGCGGTTTACGAAGCCTCGCCGTCGCGCTCGCCGTTGCCCGATGCCGACCCTGTGCGACGCGATCCCGGCGAGCTCGTCCGCAGTGGCCACCTCGTGCTGCGCGGCCCGCACCATCCCGCCGCCGCGGCACCATCGCCGCCCGACTGAGGGCAGCATCGCCGCGCCTCAGCCGGCGTCATCCGTGCGCAACAGAGCGCCGGCCCGCTCCCATGCCGCCCCGTTGTCCGCAAACGATCAGCGCGCCGTCGCGATCGCCAGCACGTCATCCAGCAGCGCGGCGGCAGTGATGCCGGCGCCGGCACCGGGCCCCTGCACGACCAGCGGCTGTTCGTCGTAGCGGTCGCTGTAGATCGCCACGCGGTTGTCGGTGCCGCTGCCGCCGCACAGGGGATGGTCTTCGGGCAGCACCTGCAGGCCCACGCTGGCGCGATCACGGTCGAAACGGCCGACGAAGCGCAGGAGGCCGCCGTTGCGGTAGGCCTCCTTGAAGCGCGCCGCCACTGGCGCATCCAGCTGCGCGAGCGCGCCGTCCACGCTGTCCGGCGGCAGCGCCGCCAGTTCCGCGGGCACCAGCGACTCCACGCGCACGTCGGCCTGATCCAGCGGCAGGCCCGCGGCGCGCGCGAGGATCAGCAGCTTGCGGCGCACGTCCTCGCCGGACAGGTCGATGCGCGGATCGGGTTCGGTGTAGCCGGCCTGGCGCGCCTGGCGGACGAAGCCGGAGAACGGACGCATGCCGTCGTAATGGTTGAACAGCCACGCCAGCGATCCCGACAGCACACCCTCGATGCGATGGATACGGTCCCCGCCGGCCACCAGCGCACGCAGGCTACGCAGCAGCGGCAGGCCGGCGCCCACGGTGGCCGCATCGCCGTAACGCGCGCCGGACGCCGCGCACGCCTGCGCGATGGCCTGCGCGCGCGACCATCCGCTTCCCGCACCCAGCTTGTTGGCCGTCACCACGTGCACGCCACGCGACAGCCATTCGGCATGCCAACCGGCGACCGCGTCACTGGCGGTGGCGTCGATCACGATGTCGCCAGCATGCAGGGCTTCGGCTTCCGCCCAGGGCGGGAGATCATCGCGGCTTGCGGCCGCTCCGCTGGCTTCCTCCAGCGCGCGTTGCGGTGCGCCGGCGCAGTCGTGCAGCGCGCGCGAGTTCGCCAGCCACGCCAGCGGCGGCAGCGCCAGTCCCGCGGATTGCAGACGCTGGTAGCGCGCCACCAGTGCGCTGCCCACCACGCCCGTGCCGAGCAGCGCGAGCCGCGGTGCGCGGTACACGGCGGCGCGCAGCGGAACGACCTTGCTCATGCGTCGGCGAGCCTGCGTTTGGACTCGGCCACCACCGCCTCGGCCCGCGACAGCGCCGCAGCGAGGTCGGCCAGCAGATCGTCGGTCGCCTCGATGCCGACCGACAGCCGCAGCAGGCCGTCGGAGATGCCTGCCTTGGCGCGCGCTTCCGGCGTCATCGCCGCATGCGTCATCGTGGCAGGATGCGCGACCAGGCTTTCCACCCCGCCCAGCGATTCGGCCAGGGTGAAATAGCGCAGGCCCTCGACGAAGGCGCGCACCGCTTCTTCGCCGCCCTCCAGTTCCAGGCTCAGCATCGCGCCGAAACCCTTCTGCTGCCGCGCCGCGACCGCGTGGCCGGGATGCAGCGGCAGACCGGGGAAATAGACCTTAGACACCGCCGGATGCGTGTCCAGCAGCGCGGCGATGGCGTTCGCGTTCTCCTGGTGCGCTCGCAGGCGAGCATCCAGCGTGCGCAGGCCGCGCAGGGTCAGGAAGCTGTCGAACGGCGAGCCGGTGAGGCCCAGCGCGTTCGCCCACCACACCAGCTGCTGGTGGGTTTCGGCATCGCGCGCGACCACGGCGCCACCGACCACGTCGCTGTGGCCGTTGATGTACTTGGTGGTGGAATGCAGCACGAAATCGGCGCCGAAGGCGACCGGGGTCTGCAGCGCCGGCGACAGGAAGGTGTTGTCCACCACCGCGCGCGCGCCGGCCTTGTGCGCGGCCTCGATGACGAAGCGCAGGTCGGTGATGCGCAGCAGCGGGTTGGAAGGAGTTTCGATCAGCACCAGCTTCGGCGACTGCGCCAGCGCATCGGCCAGCGAACGCGGATCGGTCAGGTCGGCGGTGATGAGTTCGAAATGCCCCTTCTTCGCCAGCGCGTTGAACAGGCGCCAGCTGCCGCCGTAGGCATCGTGCGGCACCACCAGCCGATCGCCCGGCTCCAGCAGCGCGTTCAGCACCAGCGTGATCGCACCCATGCCGGTGGCGGTGACGACGGCGCCGGCACCGCCTTCGAGTTCGGCCAGCGCCTCGGCCAGCAGGTCGCGCGTGGGGTTGCCGCTGCGGGTGTAGTCGTACTCGCGCTTCTGCGCGAAGCCGGCGAAGCTGAAGTTCGACGACAGCACGATCGGCGGCGTCACCGCGCCGTAGGCGGTGTCGCGGTCGATGCCGGCGCGCACGGCGGCGGTGGCGGGGCGACAGGGCGCGTCGGTATCGGTGGGGGCGTAGCTGCTCATGCGAGGTCTCCGGCGGCGCGCAGGGCCGAGGTCAGGATGGAATCGATGCGGTCGGTTTCTTTCAGGAAGGCGTCGTGGCCGTAGGGCGAGCGCAGCACGCGCAACTGGCCCAGCGTGCCCAGGCCTTCGACCAGCGCCACGGAATCGGACAGCGGCACCAGGCGGTCGCCTTCCACCGCAACCACCAGCGTGGGCACGCGCACGTCGGCGGGATCGACGCGGTGCAGGTCGATGGACTCGGACAGGCGCACGTAGGCGGTGACCGGCGTGCGCGCGACGTACTGCGCGCCGGCGGCATCCAGGTAGTCCTCGGCGGCCACGCGCACGCGGCCATTGACGATCTCGGGCGCGCTGTCGAAGCGCTCGCCGAATTCTTCCGGCGTGCGGTAGCTGAGCATCGCGAACTGGCGGGCCAGCGAGAGGCCCTGCGCGTCGGCGCACTGCAGCTGGCCCAGGGTCACCGCACGGCGCTGCAGCGCACGCCAGGCGGCGGCGTAGGGATGGGCGCGATGCGCGCCACTGACGGCGATCAGCTTCTCCACGCGCGCGGGGTGGCGGATGGCGAACTGGAGACCCACCAGCGCCCCGTACGAGTAGCCCACGAACGCCTGCAGGCGGGCGATCCTCAATGCGGACAGCAACTGGGCGATGGCGTCGGCCTGGTCCGCGGTGTCGATGGGGGCATCGAGGCGACCATCGGCGCCGACGAAGTCGAACGCGAGCAATTGGCGGTGCGCCGGATCCAGCGCGCGGCCGGCGCCGACCAGATCGTTCAGCCAGCCGTTTTCGGGGAAGACGCCGCTCGCCGCCAGATGGCGGTGCGCGGAGATGCCGCCGGCCACGAACACCACCGGCGCACCGGCCGGCCCCTGCAGTTCATAGCGCAGCGTCAGCGCGCGCGTGCCCGCATGGCGCATCGGCAGCTCGACGACGACTTCGCCCCGCACGGCGCGCGGCGCGTCATCGGGGAACGAGGGGATCGCGATGCCGTCGAGGGTCGACGGTTCGGCAAGGCGGTTCAGCGCGGGACTGGCGTAACTCATGGCGGCATCCGGTGGGCGTGGTCCCTTGCGGGACGGGACTGCACCACCGAGCTTCGCGGAGCTCGCGTTCGCCGTGCGAAGGCACGGTACGAACCATCTTTCGGCGGACGCTGGGGTCCCCGCAGGATTTGGCACCTACACGACGCTTGCGCGTCGCTGGCTGCCCCGGCTTCTTCGGGCCTGTCCCTCTGCCGGTCTCGATGGTGAGGCTACTCTGCCCCGCGCCTTTCCGGATGTCAATCGCTTTATTCGAATGAAGCGATGAATTTTGACGTTCGTCTCGCTGCCGGTCGGCGCAGCGATAACGCATAATTCACAACATGATCCGTAACAGCCTCCTCGGCGGTCTCTGCGTGGCCCTGCTGGCCGCGTGCTCCACCGCCCCCCTGCATACCTCCACGCCCCCCGCTCCGGCGCCGAAAACTGCCGCGGACGCCATCCTCCAGGAGGCCTGGGTCTCCGAGCCGGTCCCCGGCGACGAACTGGACTCACTGGTCGCGTGGCCGACGGAGGACGGCCGGGTCTGGCTGATCGCCACCGCCAAGGCCACCCACCATCTGGCCCTGTACGACGCCGACACCGGGCAACGCCTGCGCACGGTCGGCGGCCCGGGCACGGCCGTGGGCCAGTTCAACCGTCCCAACGGCATTGCGGTGTTCGGCGACCTGCTGTTCGTGGCCGAGCGGGACAACCACCGCGTGCAGGCCTTCCGCCTGCCGGAATTCGCGCCGCTGGGCGCCTTCGGCGCGGACGTGCTGCGCTCGCCCTATGGGCTGTGGGTGCACGAGCCCGCGCCCGGGGTACTGGAACTGTTCGTCACCGACAGCTTCATGGCCGATTTCCGCACCATGACCCTGCCGCCGATGGCGGAACTGGCGGGCCGGGTGAAGCGGTTCCAGGTCCGCATCGAAGACGGCGGCAAACTGGAAACGCGGCTGCTGGGCCAGTTCGGCGACACCGGTGCGGCCGGCGCGCTGCGCATGGTGGAATCCATCGCCGGCGACCCGGCGCACGGGCGCCTGCTGATCGCCGAGGAAGACCGCCGCGTGGGCTCCACGCTGCGCGACTACACCCTGGCCGGCCACTACAACGGGCGCAGCCTGGCCACCTTTGATGCCGACGCCGAAGGCATCGCGCTGTGGGCCTGCAGCGCCGAGGACGGGTACTGGGTGGCGGTGGACCAGCTCACGCCCACCCGCTTCCGCGTGTTCGACCGCGCCACGCTGGCCCCGGCCGGCGTGTTCTCCGGCAAGGTCACGTCCAACACCGATGGCGAGACCGTGTACGCGATGCCTACACCGCGTTTCCCCGCCGGCGCCCTGTTCGCCCTGCACAACGACGTATCGCTGGCCGCGTTCGACCTGCGCGACATCGCCCGCGCACTCGACCTGAAGGGCGATTGCCCGCGGTGAACGCGCGCGCGCTGGCCCTGGCCTGCGGCGTCGCCGTGCTGCTCGGCAGCCTGGGCGAGGCGGCCGCGGCGCGGCTGTATCGCTGGAAGGACAAGCAGGGCTACACCCAGTACGGCGACCAGCCGCCCCCGCCCGACCAGCTGGCCGGCAGCAGCCTGGATGTCCTGCGCTTCCGCAATCCGCCCAGCGCGCTGGTGCGGCTGCGCCTGGAGAAACAGGGCCTGCGGTACCAGGCCTGGGCCGACAACCTGATGCACGGGCCGGTGGAAGTGCAGTTGGGCTTCCGCCGCCAGCGCGACGTGCGCAGCGCCCCCGCGCTGCCGGCACGCGCAGTGGTGCCGGCGCGCAGCAGCGTGCTGGTGGCCGACATCAGCGTGACCGACCCGCTGCGCGGGGGCGACTTCGAACTGACTCTGGACGGCATGCCGGGCGACCCCGCCAGCCGCCCCCAGGACTACGACTACCGGCTGCCGTTCGACTACGGCCGCGTGCGCGTGGACCAGGGCCCCGGCGGCCGCTTCAGCCATGGCGACGCGCAGAACCTGCACGCGGTGGATTTCGCGGTGCCCGAAGGCACGCGGATCGTGGCCGCGCGCGAGGGGCTGGTGATGCAGGTCGAATCCGACTTCGACAAGGCCGGCCTGAACCGGGAGAAGTACGGCGGCCGCGCCAACTTCATCCGCATCCTGCACAGCGACGGCAGCATGGCGCTGTACGCGCACCTGAGGGCCGAGGGCGTGCAGGTGCGCGTGGGCCAGTACGTGCGCAAGGGCCAGTACATCGGCCTGTCGGGCAACACCGGCTTCTCCACCGCGCCCCACCTGCATTTCGTGGTGCAGGCCAATCGCGGCATGCGGCTGGAGTCGGTGCCGTTCCGGATGTTCGGCCCGCTGGGCCAGCTGCAGTTCCCGTCGGCACGCTGACCGGCGCCGGCGCCGGCAGCCGGTATAATCGCGCCCTTCCCGCTTCTTCCGCGCCCGCCCGGGCGCCCGCCCCATGTCCGATCCGAACAGCGCCGTGGCCCACGAGGCCAGCCGCCGCCGCACCTTCGCCATCATCTCCCACCCCGACGCCGGCAAGACCACGCTGACGGAAAAGCTGCTGCTGTTCGGCGGCGCGATCCAGATGGCCGGCTCGGTGAAGGGCCGCAAGGCCGCGCGCCATGCGACCTCGGACTGGATGGCGCTGGAGAAGGAGCGCGGCATCTCGGTGACGTCGTCCGTGATGCAGTTCCCCTACGAGGGCAAGATCGTCAACCTGCTGGACACGCCGGGCCACGCCGACTTCGGCGAGGACACCTACCGCGTGCTGACCGCGGTGGACAGCGCACTGATGGTCATCGACGTGGCCAAGGGTGTGGAAGAACGCACCATCAAGCTGATGGAAGTCTGCCGCCTGCGCGACACGCCCATCATGACCTTCATCAACAAGCTGGACCGCGAGGGCAAGGATCCGATCGAGCTGCTGGACGAAGTCGAAAGCGTGCTGGGCATCCAGTGCGCGCCGGTCACCTGGCCGATCGGCATGGGCCAGCGCCTTAAGGGTGTGGTGCACCTGATCACCGGCGAAGTGCACCTGTACGAACCGGGCCGCAACTTCACCCGCCAGGATTCCACCATCTTCCCCTCGCTGGACGCGCCGGGCCTGGAGGAGAAGATCGGCACGGAGATGCTGTCCGCGCTGCGCGACGAACTGGAACTGGTGCAGGGCGCCAGCCACCCCTTCGACAAGCAGGCCTACCTGGACGGCAGGCAGACGCCGGTGTTCTTCGGCTCGGGCGTCAACAACTTCGGCGTGCAGCCACTGCTGGATTTTTTCGTCGAACACGCACCGTCGCCGCAGCCGCGCGAGACCACCGGCCGCGAGGTGCAGCCTGCCGAGAACAAGCTGACCGGCTTCGTCTTCAAGATCCAGGCCAACATGGACCCGCAGCACCGCGACCGCGTGGCCTTCATGCGCGTGTGCTCGGGCCGCTTCGAGGCCGGCATGAAGACCTTCCACGTGCGCAGCGGCAAGGAGATGAAGCTGGCCAACGCGCTGACCTTCATGGCCAGCGACCGCGAGATCGCCGCCGAAGCGTATCCGGGCGACGTGATCGGCATCCACAACCACGGCACCATCTCCATTGGCGACACCTTCACCGAGGGCGAGGCGCTGTCGTTCACCGGCATCCCGAACTTCGCGCCGGAACTGTTCCGTCGTGCCCGCCTGCGCGACCCGCTCAAGCTCAAGCAGCTGCAGAAGGGCCTGGCGCAGCTGTCCGAGGAAGGCGCCACCCAGTTCTTCCGCCCGCTGATGAGCAACGACCTGATCCTGGGCGCGGTGGGCGTGCTGCAGTTCGACGTGGTGGCCTACCGCCTGAAGGACGAATACGGCGTGGATGCCTCCTTCGAGAACGTCAGCGTCGCTACTGCGCGCTGGATCCGCTGCGACAACGCGAAGAAGCTGGAGGAGTTCCGCGACAAGAACGCGATGAACCTGGCGCTGGACGCCGCCGGCCAGCTGGTCTACCTGGCGCCGACGCGGGTCAACCTGCAACTGGCGCAGGAGCGCGCCCCGGACGTGCAGTTCCTGGCCACCCGCGAGCATGCGCACAGCGTCGACCTAGGCTGACCGCGCCGCCAGGGAACAGACCCCGCAGGCCGTGTCTTGCGGGTTACGTTCCGCCCGTCCGCCCCCTCGCGACATTCCGCCCGCCACGGTGATCCGATAGGCTTCCCGAGCCGCCATCCGGCGGCGTCAAGGGGAGATGTCCATGTATTTTCTGGGGGCCGTACTGCTGCTGGCGGGTGCGATCTGGATGACGGTGAACGCGGCAAAGAAGGATGGTGCGCTGGCGGCCATCTTCTGTTTCATCTGCGGTTTCTACACGATCTATTACGGCATCAAGAACTTCGCCGAGAACAAGATCCCGCTGATCATGTTCGTGGCTGGCCTGGTGCTCTGCCTGGTGTTCCGCCCCGACATGGCGACCCTGAGCGGGGGCGTCGCGATCTGATTGCGGCGGGCTTTCGGCGGACTGCCGGGACATCCGGCAGCCCGCTGCCGCCTGACCGGCCGCCGTGCGGCCGATGCACGGCGTGCTGCGTTGCGGTAACGTGACGTCATGAGTGAACAGACCTCTTTCGAAGCCCTGCGCGCCCGCAAGCGGGCCGACCATTTAATCGACCTGCGCGACGAGATCGCCAGTGCACTGACGCACGGCCTGGGCGCCGTCGCCGCCTTGGCCGGCGGCGCCGTCCTGATCACCCTCGCCGCGATCTACGGCGACGGCTGGCAGCTGGGCGCCTCCATCGTGTTCGGCGTGACCCTGCTTCTGCTGTACACCGCCTCCACGCTGTATCACGCCATCCAGCATCCGGTGGCGAAGGGGCGGCTGAAGGTCTTCGACCACTGCGCCATCTACCTGCTCATCGCCGGTACCTACACGCCGTTCACCCTGATCGGGTTGCGCGGACCCTGGGGCTGGGGCCTGTTCACGGCCATCTGGACGCTGGCCATCGCCGGCGTGATCTTCAAGCTGTTCTATACCGGCCGCTTCAAGGTGCTTTCCACCGCCATCTACATCGCGATGGGCTGGCTGGTGATCGTGGCGGTCAAGCCGCTGTTGAACGCCGTCGACCTCGTGACACTGGGTTGGATGTTGGCCGGCGGCCTGTTCTACACGCTGGGCACATTCTTCTATCACCGCGAATCGATCCGCTATTCGCACGCCATCTGGCACCTGTTCGTGCTCGGCGGCAGCGTCTGCCATTTCGTGGCGGTGACCCAGCAGATCCTCATGCCGCGCCTGGCGTCGTAGACGCCCCCTGCACGTTCGTGTCCCTCGCGTGAACCGCTGAGGCCGCGTTTCGCGGAGCCTGAACACCGCGCGTCCAACCATGCACGCCATGGACGACGCGCACCGCTCCCGCCGCCGCTCTGTCTTGCGCCCGCTGACGCGGACGCGCGCCATCGTCTTTGGCGCGCTGGCCGCGTCGATGGTGGTGCTGGCCGTGCTGTTCCAGTGGAACTGGTTGCGTGGCCCCGTCGAGCGCCTCGTGGCATGGCAGACCGGGCGCAGCTTCGACATCGCCGGCGATCTGGATGTCGACCTTGGGCGCGTTACGACGATCCGCGCGGATGCGCTGCGCTTCGGCAACGCGGACTGGTCTCCGTCGCGCACGATGGCATCCGCCGACCGTGCGGAACTGGATGTGCGTCTGTGGCCGTTGCTCAGCGGCGAGATCCGACTCGAGGCGATACGCCTGACACGACCGCGGCTGCGGCTGGAGTTCGGTCCCGACGGACGCGGCAACTGGATCTTCGGCGAGCGCGACGGCGAAAGCCGGGTCCGCTACACCGGCCTGTGGGTAGACGACGGGCGTCTGGTGTTCCTCGATCCGCGCCGGCGCACCGACTTCGACATCGCCCTGGACAGCGTCAGCACAGGCGACGCCTCGGCCTCGCCCGTCGACCTCAAGGGCAAGGGCCGGTGGGCAGGCAACGCCTTCACCATTGCGGGTCGGGTGGAATCGCCGCTGGCGCTGCAGCAGACGGACAGGCCGTATCGCATCGATCTGCGCGCCACCGCCGGCCCGACCCGCGCGCACGCGCGCGGCACGCTGCTCGACCCGTTCCGCCTGCGCGACTTCGATCTGCGCCTGCGGCTCGCCGGACAGGACATGGAAGACCTGTTTCCGCTGATCGGCATCGCGACGCCGCCCACGCCGCCCTATCGCCTGGATGGCCGCTTCAGCCGCGACGGCGATACGTGGCGCTACGACGATTTCACCGGCCTCGTCGGCGACAGCGACCTTGGCGGGTCGGCCGCGGTCACCGTGGGGCGCAAGCGCCCCCTGCTGGAGGCCAATCTCGTGTCCAAGCGGCTGGATTTCGACGATCTTGCCGGCTTCGTGGGCGCACCACCGCAGACGGGCGGCGAGGAAGCGGCCAATGCGGAACAGCGCGCGGAAGCAGCGGCGCTTGCGGCGGATGCGCGCGTGCTGCCCGACACACCGTACGACCTGACCAAGCTGCGCGCGATGGATGCCGACGTGCGCTGGAAGGCGCACCGCATCAACGCGCCCACGCTGCCCATCCAGGACATGGACGCGCACCTGCTTCTGGAGGCCGGGCTACTGCGGCTGGAACCGCTGAACTTCGGCGTCGCAGAAGGCGACATCCGCTCGACCGTCCGCATGGATGCGCGCAGCGAGGTGATCCGTACGAAGGCCGACATCGCGGTGCGCGGCCTCGACCTGGGCGAGCTGTTCCCCACCGCGCAACTGACGCAGAGCGCGGTCGGGCGCGTCGGCGGCAACGCGTCGCTGGCCGGGACCGGCAATTCGGTCGCCGGCATCCTGGGCACCGCCGACGGGGAGGTGATGCTGGGAATGGGGCGTGGACAGATCAGCAACCTGCTGATGGAACTGGCCGGGCTGGATATCGCCGAAGCGTTGAAGTTCCTGCTCACCAAGGACCGCACCGTCGCGGTGCGCTGCGCGTTCGGGGATTTCGCCGTCGAGAACGGCGTGATGCAGGCACGTACCCTCGCGTTCGACACCACCGACACGATCATCGTCGGCAAGGGCAAGGTCAGCCTGAAGGACGAGACGCTGGACCTGGAACTGAGGCCGCGACCGAAGGATCGCAGCATCCTGGCACTGCGCTCGCCGCTGGTCGTGGACGGCACCTTCAAGGATCCCTCGTTCCGTCCGGACTTCAAGCGACTCGGCCTGCGGGGCGCCACGGCGCTGGCACTGGGCAGTATCGCGCCGCCGGCCGCGTTGCTGGCCATGATCGAGCCGGGACCCGGCGAGGACAGCGCGTGCGGCGGCCAGTACGCGAAATGACGGACGGCGTCAGCTGGCGATGTAGCGCTGCAGCTGGTCCAGTTCGACCTTCTGGTCCTCGATGACCGCCTTCACCAGGTCGCCGATGGAGATGACGCCGACGATCGCATCGCCCTCGGCGACGGGCAGGTGGCGGATGCGGTGCTCGGTGACGACCTGCATGCAGTGGTCCACGCTGTCGTCGGGCCGCACCGTGACGACTTTCGCCGTCATGATGTCGCGCACCGGGGTGTTGGACGACGAGCGACCCTGCAACACGACCTTGCGGGCGTAGTCGCGCTCGGACACGATGCCGCACAGGCGCGCGCCCTGCATGGCCAGGACGGCGCCCACGCCCTTTTCCGCCATCAGCTTGATGGCATCGAGGACGGAGGCATCGGGGGAAACGGCGAAGATCTCAGGAGTCTTGGACCCCAGCAACTGACGAACCGTGCGCATGGCGATCTCCGGGATGGGGAACGGGTCGATCTTGCGAGGGCAAGGATACTCCTGCCGTTGCGGGATGCCACGTATCCACCAGATAAAGCGGCCGCTGCTTGGATTCTTCGTACAGCCGCCCCAGGTACTCGCCGATCAGGCCCAGCGCCACCAGTTGCACGCCACCCAGGAACAGGATGACGGTCATCATGGTCGGCCAGCCCGCCACCGGATCGCCGAACAGCAGCGCCTTGGCGACCACGTAAAGCGCGAAGGCGAACGCCAGCAGCGCCGTGACCACGCCCAGATAGGTCGCCACGCGCAAGGGCGCCGTGGTGAAACTGGTGATGCCTTCCAGCGCGAAGTTCCACAGCTTCCAGAATCCGAAGCTGCTGTTGCCCGCGACGCGTGCCTGGCGATGGTAGGGCAACGCCTTCTGGTTGAACCCCACCCAGCCGAACAGCCCCTTCATGAAACGATGCCGCTCGCGCAGTTCGCGCAGCGCCGCCAGCGCCCGCGGCGACAGCAGGCGGAAGTCGCCGGTATCGGCGGGGATGGGCGTCTTCGACAGGCGGCCGATCACGCGGTAGAACGCGTGCGCGGTGGCCCGCTTCAACCAGCCTTCGCCGTCGCGGGCGATGCGCGTGCCATGCACGTTGTCGTAGCCGGCCTGCCATTCGCGCACGAACTCACCGATCAGTTCCGGCGGATCCTGTCCGTCGGCGTCCAGGATGATCGCCGCGCCGGCGTCCACCCGGTCCAGGCCCGCGGTCAGCGCCGCCTCCTTGCCGAAGTTGCGCGACAACCGCATGACCGATACGCGCGGGTCGTTCGCCGCCAGCGTACGCAACACGCTCCATGTGGCGTCGCGGCTGCCATCGTCCACATACAGCACGCGGCCCTGCACGTCCTCCAGCGCGTCCAGCGCAGCGATGATGCGTGGATGCAGCATCGGCAGGGCCTGTGCTTCGTTGTAGGCAGCCACCACCACGGTGACCTGCCATGGAGCGGGGCCGCTCACCGCAGCGCCTCCAGGTAGGCGGTGCCGCCGATCTGCACCACCTGCCGCTGGATGCGCTTGGCCCGCCGCTGCACGTAGGGGCCGGGCTTGGCCGCACTGTAGCGGCGCGGCGACGGAAGCACCGCTGCCAGGCGGGCGCTTTCGGCCGGTGTCAGGCGCGCGGCGTCCTTGCCCCAGTAGCGGCGCGCGGCTGCCTGCCCGCCATACACGCCGTCGCCGAACTCGGCGATGTTGGCGTACACCTCCAGGATGCGCGACTTGGGCCAGAGCGCTTCGATCAGCACGGTGTACCAGGCCTCCAGGCCCTTGCGCGCCCAGCGCGTGACGCGATGGCTGCCCTGCCAGAGGAACAGATTCTTGGCGACCTGCTGGCTGATCGTGCTGGCACCGCGGAGGCGCGTGACCGGCCGGCCCCGCTTTTCGGCCCGCTCGACCATCTTCCGGTTGTGGACGCGCGCCTTCTCGATCGCGTCCAGGTCGAAGCCATGATGGGTAGCGAAGTTCTGGTCTTCCGCCGCCACCATCGACAGCGGCAGGCTGGGCGCCAATTTGTCCAGGTCGCGCCAGTCGTAGGCCACCCGGAACCCGAAATCGCCGCTCCCCCATGCCTCCAGCACCCGGGCCGCCATGAAGGCACTGAAAGGCGGGTCGACGAAGCGGAGCACCGCGACCTGGAGGATGCTCGCAGCCGCGAACAGGAACGGCAGGGCGAGCAGCCAGCGGAACCAGCGGCGTACGCGGCGGGGCTTCTTTGACGGCTCGATCTCGTAATTCAAGTTACCGACACCAAGTGTTCAGTTCTCGTTATTCTGGGACCAGTTCCCCCTTCTTGTCTCGCCAACATGACCTCCCCGCAGCCCGCGGCTCTCTCCGATGCCCTGAAAGCGCTGCTGGAACAGGCCAGTGCATGGTCCAGGCAGAACCAGCCCGAGCGCGCTGCAGACTGCTGGCGCCGGGTGCTGGAGCAGTCTCCGGACGTCGCGCCCGCACTCAGTGGACTGGGCAGCTATTACCTCAGCCGCGGAGAACTGGGCGAGGCGCAACGGCTACTGCTTCGCGCCGTCACCGTCTCGGACCAACCAGCGATGGCCTATGCCAACCTGTCGCGCGTGCATTCGGCGCGCGGCGACCTGCCGCAGGCATTGGAAGCGATCAAACAGGCCATCCAGGCGGAGCCTGCCGCGTGGGGAGCGCATGCCGAAAAGGCGCGCCTGCTGCAACAACTGGGGCGCGAGCGCGAAGCCGCGACGGCGTGGTCAGCCGCGATGGCCTACATGCCGCCCGCCTTCACCCAGGCGCCCCACATGCAGGCGCTGGTCAACGAGGCCAAAGCTGCGATCGCCGCCAACCAGGCGCAGTTGCGGGAGTTCATGCTGGACCACCTGCATGGCGCTCTGGAAGGTGGTTCACGACGCGAACTGGAGCGGTTCGACCATTGTCTGGACATCCTCACGGGGCGACGCACCTTCGTCACCGCGCGGCCGTTGATGCTGCCGTTCCCGCGCCTGCCGGCCATTCCGTTCTTCCATCGCGAGGACTACGACTGGGTGCCGGGACTGGAAGCCGCCTTCCCCGACATTCTGGCCGAACTGGAAACCCTACTGGCGCAGCAGCACGCCTTCGAGCCTTACGTGCAGACACCCGCCGGCGAGCCGATGGGGCAGTTCGCCGCCCTCGACCGCAAGCTGGACTGGGGCGCCTACTTCCTGTGGCGGAACGGCCAGCGCATCGATCATCAGGCGGACCTGTGCCTGCGCACCGAGGCGGCCCTGTTCGCGCATGCGCCCCTCAACCGGGTGCCCAACCGCGCCCCGGTGGCGTTCTTCTCGGCGCTCAAGCCAGGCACCCACATCCCTCCCCACAATGGCGCCACCAATACGCGACTGACGGTCCATCTGCCGCTGATCATCCCCCCGGACTGCGGGCTGCGTGTGGGCGGCGAGACGCACGTGTGGAAGCCGGGTGAACTCGTCCTGTTCGACGACACGATCCAGCACGAAGCCTGGAACTTCAGCGACCAGCTCCGCGTCGTCCTGATCTTCGACATCTGGCACCCGATGCTCACCGACTTGGAAAAGCGCCTGGTGGCCCATACGGTGGAGGGCATCATGGCCTATTACGGCGAAGGCGCCGACCTTGGAGAACTGTGAGCAGTGATGCCCCCGACACCCTGACCCGATTCCTGCTGCCCCCCGCCGGTGTGCGCGGCGTAGCCGTTCGGCTGGACGCGACGTGGGACGCCGTCGCCGGGCGCGCGGACTACCCCCCGGCGGCGCGCGAACTGCTGGGAGAGGCGGCCGCAGCGACCGTCCTCTTCACCGGCCACACCAAGGTGGACGGACGGCTGTCCATCCAAATCCGGGGCGAACGCGGCCTGCGCACCCTGTTCGCCGAATGCACCGCAGCCGGCACCGTGCGCGGCATCGTCCAGCTGACCGAAGGGCAGGATGCCCCGCGCGACCTGCGCGACCTCGGCCGCGATGCCCTGCTCGCCATCACCATCGAGAACCCGGGCCTGGACCCTCGGGAACCGCAGCGCTACCAGAGCCTGGTGGGGCTGGACGCCAGCCGGTTGGCGGAGGCCTTCGAGGACTACTTCCGCCAGTCCGAACAGTTGCCTACGCGCCTGCTGCTGGCGTCCGACGGGGGTCGGGCCGGCGGCCTGATGCTGCAGAAGCTGCCTGGCGACGAAGGCGACGACGATGGCTGGAACCGGGTCGGCGCCCTGTTCGACACCCTGGCCGAAGCGGAGCTGCTGGCGACGCCTGTGCCCGTCCTGCTGCATCGCCTGTTCCACGAGGAATCGCCCCAGGTGTTGACCGAGCGCCCAGTTCGCTTCGGCTGCTCTTGTTCCCGGGAACGGGTTGCGAGCATGCTGCAGTCGTTGGGGCAGGAGGAGGCGGTGGCCGCCTTGGCCGACGGCGTGGCCGAAGTCCGTTGCGAGTTCTGTGGGCAGCAGTACCGGTTCACGCCGCCCCAGATCGAGGAACTTTTCGACCATCCGGCGGTCGACATGGAGGCACCCGCCCGCCTGCAGTAATCCGGCGGTCGGAAAGTCGCCCCGGGGACTTGTTAAAGAATCATAAACGGCATAGCATCGGTTCCCCTTCGGGAGGGGAACTCCAGGGCGTCCCAGGAGTCTGAAGCCAGCCATGAAACTGCGTAGCCTTTCACTGTCGCTTGCCCTGCTGCTCGCCACCGGCGTGGCGGCGGACGCGCACGCCCAGAAAAGTGCGCGCAAGCCGGCCGCGGAACCGCAAGCCACTGCCCTGCCCATCTGGAACAACGACGGCAAGGTCGAGGCGGTTCTGCTGCTGGAACCCACGGGCCAGGCCGAAGCCGGCGCCCGCTGGCGGCTGGGTCGCAATTCGCTGACCACCGCCTTCGGACTGGAAAGTGGTGACGCGCTCGGACTGGTCTGCAACCGCAAGGCCGGTGTGGTGGGCAATATCGGCAATCTGGCCAGCCATTGCATGCTGGCCACCCTCGGCGACGATGATGACGACACGTCCAGCCAGCGCGTCAGCGCTTCGGCTGTGTTGAGCCGCCCGGGCGGCAAGCTCGGCCTCTCGGCCGGAACCGGCCGCGACACGCTACCGGCCTGGCTGTCCTCCGGCCGCGGCACGGGGCGCGTCGAACAGAACGATCTGGCGGTGTTCGGCCAGAAGAACATCGGCCGCGAAGGTTTCGTGTCGATCGGCGGCGCCGTGGCCAAGGCCACCCTGGTGCCCGCCTCCGACCTGCCCGCCCTGGCGGACCGCTGGAACAGCCGCAGCCTGAGCGTCGGTGGCGGCTACGGCCCCTTCAGCGCCAACATCGTCGGACGTGTCGTCGATGTGCCCGGCCAGCCCGGCAAGTTCGAAGGCCTGGGCGTAGGCCTGACCTGGCGCACGCCCTGGAGCGGACAGCTCACCGTCGGCGCGGAGAACGTCATCACCCGCGGCAAGAACCCCTTCTCGCTGACCAACGAGAACGCCGACGAAGGCACCGTGCCTTACGTGCGGTACGAGCAGGACCTCTGATCCACTGCAACCAGGCTGCGGTCATCCAGCCGGGAATCCCTGTGGATCCATTCGCGCACTCACGGCGCCGCCATTTGGCGATAATGGCGCTCTCCGTCCTCACCGATACTCCATGGCAGTGATTGCGCCGGCTGTTGATGCGCTGGACAAGGCGAGCGCGCACGAGCGTGCCGGGGATCCGGCCGGCGCACTGCATTGGATCCAGGTTGCCGCCAAGCAGGAGCATCAGGACGCCTCCATACATTCGCGGGTGGCGCAGGCAGCCATGCGCATCGGCCAACCGGCGCTGGCGCTTGCGTCGATGGACAGGGCGGTACGGGTGGCACCCGGCGACAAACCACTGCGCTTCCAATATGCCTGCCTGTTGGCACACGAGGGCATGCACGCGGCTGCCCTGGAGAATTTCTACGCGACCGTCCCGTCCCAGCCTCACAATACTCAAGCTTGGCGCCTGCTGGGCGTCACCCTGCAGCGCTTGGGACGACACTCGGAAGCGCTCTTGCCGCTCCGTCGTGCGCGGGAGCTGGCGCCCGACAACGAACGCGTCCTGGAAACCCTCGCGGAATCCGAGTTCCATGCCGGCTATCCGGATGATGCGCTGCCACTACTGGAGGCATTGCGTGAACTCAGGCCACGCGACCCCCTGATCGCACTCCGTCTCGCCGAAACATTCAATCGACTCGGCCGGCACCAGCAAGCATTCGATCTCCTCACCTCGATGGCACGCACAGTCGAGCAGCCCGGAGATCTGCTGGTTGCGCTCGCTCAGACCGCCGAGGATCGGGGCGACCGGGACGCCGCACGAGACGCGTATCTCGCGGCCCTGCAGGCTCGTCCGGGCTGGGCGTTCCCCCTCAGCGGGCTGCTGGGTCTTGATCGCGCGAAAGTCGATGACGCCACCGTAGATCAGGCCATCTTGATGCTGGGCGATACGACATTGCCCGACGCGGACCGCGCACTGCTGGGTTACGAACTGGGCAAGGTGTTCGACGGACGCGGGCGTTACACGGAGGCAATGAAGGCCTGGCATGAAGCCAATACGGCCAGAAGACGGATGATCGGGCCCGCCAACCTGGAAGGCACTCGTCGCCAGATCGAGGTGATGACCCGGACGATGACGCGCGAACGCCTCGACCAACGACGTCGGAGATGGCGCGGCAACCCGGATTCGCGACCGCTGTTCATCGTCGGCATGCCACGCAGTGGCACCACGCTGACCGAGCAGATCCTCGCCTCACATCCCTCCGGCTTCGGTTGCGGCGAACTGCCGGATATCGGCCTTATCGTACGTAACCTTCCCTTGAGCGTCGGCCCAGGCGCCACTTGGCCTGCGAGCATCGACCAGATCCCTGACGACGCGCTGGACGACGCGGCTGATCGCTACCTCAGGGCCGCAACCCGAGGCGCCCCCGCGGATGCACTGCGCCTGATCGACAAGGCGCCGCTCAATTTCAACGAACTGGGACTGATTTCACTGCTGTTTCCACAGGCACGCGTCATCTGGTGCCGCCGGGATCCCCGTGATATCGCCGTATCGGTCTATGGTGAGAATTTCGCGCTGGACGAGCGTCTTGCCAATGACCTGGGCGACATAGGGCACTACATCAATTTCCAGACGCAGCTCATGCGTCATTGGCAGGCGACATTGTCATTGCCGATACTTGAGCTTGTGTATGAAGAGCTTGCAACCTGTCCGGAGCCGCAGGCGCGCCGGATCGTCGACTTCGCAGGCCTCCCCTGGCATTCCGCCTGCCTGGAATTCCACAAAAACGAGCGCGGCGTGCAGACACCGAGCCGGTGGCAGGTGAAGCAGCCCATCTACACCCGCTCGATCGGACGCTGGAAGCACTATCAGGAGCATCTGGCGCCACTACTGCAAGTGCTGGAGCCAGACACCTATCCCGTCTGGTCGGCATCGGACGCAGCGCAGGCCACCCAGGACCACGCAACGACGCCTTCGGCCTGACGCAGTTCGGCGGACGTGATGCGCATGCCCGGCCTGCGTCGCTCACATGCTTCGGTCAGGCTGTCGAGCTCGGAAACCGTCAGCGCGTGACTGACCATCTCCTGGGTCCTCAGGCGGCTTCCTTCCAGGTCCTGGATGAAACGTCCAATCGCCGAGATGGCCGACGATGCGTCCTGACCCATCGTCGCGATGATCTGATGCACGTGCTGACGCGCCTCCAGCAGCAGATCGGGCGCCTTCGAAACAGAGGCCCGTCGGGCGAGCTCGTCCATGGCGCGGTTGTACCGCTCCCTCGCCGCGAATGCGGCTGACGAGGGCGCACTCCCCGCCCTGATCGCCGCGAGACAGGGTGCGATGGCCTGCGCCGCTGGCAGCAGGCCTTCCTCTGAGATCAACCACGCGTGGTGCCCGAGCTCTTCGCGGCCGACATCGACCAGCACCGATTCCGCATGATGCATCACGAAAGCGAGCCGCGCGCCCGGCGCGGCGACCCGCAACGCTTCCGACAGGGCTCGCGGACGGTCCGCATACTCGAACCCGAACTGGCTGACCACTTCGTCAAACATGGCATCTTCGAAAGGAAGTTCCTCCATCCCGATGCCTGCGTGAAACCGGATTTCCGTGTGCTTGGCCGGCTCGTACCAGGCGGGCGAAAGAGCGGCCAGATCGATGGCATCCACACGGACGCGACCCTCCAGCGTGCGATGGACCCGCAACGGCAGCGCCCCGTTGCCGGTCGCGAGATCGAGGATACGCGCACCCTTGCGCGTGGCCGCGAAGAAACCATCCCAGAAATCGCCGATGGCACCCTGGTAATTGCGATCGGGCGTATTCGTGCAGGAATGCAGACGCCCGCTGGCCCAGTACGCTCCCCATACCTGCCGGCGCACCGTTTGATTTTCGCTGACCATTGACGACTCCCTGCATCCGCATGGCACGACGTGGACGCTATCGCGAGCGCAGACCTTAACCCGACCGGGCCCCAAAAAGGAAAGGCCCCGTTTCCGGGGCCTTCCTCATCACATCATGCCACTATCAGAACGTCTGCGTGTAACGGAAGTACACGGTACGACCATAAGCGTCGTACAGGTAGAAGTTCCACGGACGGCCGTCGAACGGCACCAGTTCCGGATAACGATCGCCGATGTTGGTCGCGCCAAGAGCGATCTTCGCGTTCCACGGAGCGTTCCAGGTGAACTGGAGGTCGTTGGTCGCGTAACCGCCCACCTGCAGGGCAGGCGCGATGGTCACACCGCCCACCACCGTGGCCGCCGTGCTCTGGTCACCGATGTAGTTGATGCCCCAGTTGACACCGAAGTCACCGAACGTCCACTCGTTGCTCAGGTTGGCACGCAGGTCCGGGTAACCGTGCTCACCGGCGTACTCCGTGGTGTAGTTGCCGTTGATCACATCGTACTTGTTGATGTACGACACGGTCAGCCTGTTGCGCAGGCGACCGGCGTTACCCAGATCGAAATCGGTGTTGGCACGGAAATCCAGGCCATCCGTTTCCAGGGTGCCGATGTTGCGGTAGCCGGCAGTGACCTCCAGAACGCGACCATTGGTCGCGTTACGCACCACGCCCAGGCCATCCGGCACCGGACCGTAGGTCTCAGGTGCCAGCTCCCGGTTGATGATCGCCTGGGCGCCCAGCACCGTGATGCTGTTTTCGATCTCGATGTTGTAGTAATCCAGGCTCAGGTCCAGCCAGTCGACCGGGTCGTACACGATACCGGCGGACCACTGGGTCGACTGCTCCGACTCCAGATTCGGATTGGCGATGAAGTAGGTATCGACCTGCTGCTGAACCTGACGGCCAGCCGAGTTCAGGCAGAACTCGTTCAGACCGGCGGCCAAGCAGGTCTGGCGGTCCACCACCGGCTCGGCGGAGAACGAATCGGCCTGGTTCAGGATGTCCAGACCCGGGGCGCGGAAGCCCTGGCCATAGGACGCGCGGAGGGTCAGGTTGTCCAGCGGCTGCCAGCGGGCGGCGATCTTCGGCGAGAAGTCGTTGCCATAGTCGCTGTAGCTGTCGTAACGGCCAGCCAGGGTGATGTCGAAGCTGCTGCTGAACGGCAGCAGCCACTCGAAGTAGGCCGAGTAGACGTCACGCGTACCGGCCGAAGCGCCACCCGACGAGCCCAGCACCACACCCGCCTGCGACAGCGAATCGTAGACGTCGGCGAACTGGTCTTCACGGTACTCGGCACCGACCACCGCATTGGAGATGCCACCGCCCATTTCGAACAGGTCGAACGAGACGTTGCCGTAGAATTCCTTGGTCTTGAAGTAGGAATTGCGGCCGATCGTCGCGGTGAAGCTGTTCAGGGTTTCCTGGCTGGCACCGAAGGGATCGGTCAGCACGTAGTCGCCACGGTCGATCGCCTGGTTGGCGAGGCTCTGGATGATGTAGCCGTAGCCGTTCTCGTCATACTGGTAGTTGGTACGGCGCGCACCGAAGTCCACCGAGATGGAGTCGGTCAGCTGGCCCTGGAAGCCCACCAGGAAGTCCGAGTTGTTGGTAGTGGTGTAGTTGTCGCGGTTACCGGCCGCAGCGAAGCGGTGGTAGTAGTAGGTCGGCAGGCCGTCGCCCGGGAACAGGTCCTGCGCGTTGCCTTCCTCGGCCCACACCAGACCCGGGACCGGAGCGTAACGACCGAAGGTCTCGACCTTGGTCGTGGTGGCCGTCATGTAGACGTTCCACTTGTCGTTGATCTGGTAGTCGCCGCGCACGAACACCGAGGTGTTGTCCACCGAGGCCTCGTTGGCCGCCACCGAGTTGAAGTCGAACGAGCAGCGACCGTTGGACTGCAGCCAGAACGAGCCGGTGCAATCGAAGCCCGGGACGGCTTCCGCCAGACCGGTTTCCGGGTTGTAGATGTTGTTGCCGTAAAGCGACACACCCAGGGCCTGGCCGCCGATCTGATCACGCGTGAACACCATGCCACGGCTGGACTTGGAAGCGCCACCGATCAACTGGCCGCGGTCCGAGGAGATGCCGAAGACCGCCGACGCGTCTTCCAGATCGCCGCCCTTGACCTTGGTCTGGCCGACGCCGTAACGCAGCTCGGCGCCGTTGAAATCCTTGCGCAGGATGACGTTGACCACGCCGCCGATCGCGTCGGAACCGTACACGGCCGAGGCGCCGTCGGACAGGATCTCGATGCGCTCAACCGCTGCCAGCGGAATGGCATTGAGGTCGGAGCCGGAGGAAGCCGACATGGGGTTGGTCGGCGCACGACGACCGTCGATCAGCACCAGCGTACGACCCGAACCCAGGCCACGCAGGTCGACCGAAGCCAGCGACTGGGCGGAGCTGCCCGACTGCGGCTTGAAGTTACCGAAGGACGCGAAGGTGCTGTCACGCAGCACGTCGGCGACGGACACGTCACCGGTAGCGTCGATCGAGGCGCGGTCGATCACGATGACCGGCACGGCACCTTCGATGTCGGCGCGCTTCAGGCGGGAGCCGGTGACCTCGATGCGATCCAGGGTCTTGGCTTCGGTATCGCTGCTGGCGGCTTCCTGGGCGAAGGCATTGCCGGTGGCCAGCGAGGCGGCGCTGGCGAACAACGCAAACTTGATCGCGTTGGGCAGCTTCTTGAGGTTAGTCATTAGAGGCTCTCTCTCCAAATGTTCACAGAAAAGCCTAAGCCTCGCGGCCTGGGCCAATGGTTCAGACGCATGAATGCTGCGCGACTGGTGCCCAGAGCATAACGTAAATTTTACGGCGATGAAAAGAACCCGATGATTTATTGGAAGAATTCCGTTTTTTTCAGCCCAATCAGTTACTTGCGAAACCTTTTTCCGCCAGGCGTTCGACCATCCGTCGGATTCAGGCCTAAACAGGAAGGGCGCCGACGGGCGCCCTCCCTGTTCATGTTTCAGGCCGACGCAGGCCTTCCGTGACGTCACGCGTGCGGATGACCCCTACTCCACGCGTACCTCCGCGCTGCCCGAGAACGTCTCCACCGTGACGCGACCGCTGCCGCTGCCATAGCGCGTGGAGAAGCTGCTGCCGGGACCGCGGCGCTTCTCGATGGTCACACCGGTGGCTTTAAGACGGCCACTGAAACTCTCACCGCTCACCTGCGCCGACACGTCCGCCGGCAGGTGCAGCACCAGGTCGCCGCTGACCGACTCCATGCTGATTTCGCCACCCGGCGCCAGCGCCGTGCTGACCTCCACACGGCCGCTGACGGTGCTGGCGCTGAGGTCGCGCACCTTCTCACCGTTGACGGCCACCTGGATGCGTCCGGATACGGTTTCCGCATCTATCTCACCGGGCAGGCGGCCGCGCAGCAGGATGGCGCCGCTGACGGTGGCGACACCCACGTCGTCGCTGTTGAGGGTGAGGGTGGCATTGCCGCTGACGGTCTCCACATCCGCCTTCCGCGGTGCGGCGGCGGCCACCACGCTTCCGCTGACCGTATTGACGGAAAGCTCGCCCGACGCCACGCCGGTGACATGCACGTCGGCGGCGACCGTTTCGATCTCCAGGTCGGCGCGCAGGGGCACCATCACCACCAGGTCGGTGGGACCGGCCCGATCGCCTCCCCAGCCGCCCTTGGGATAGCGCACCTCGATGCTCAGCTGGGGTCCCGACCCGTCGATGTCCAGTTTCTCCACGCCCTTGCCCAGCGTGCCGGTGACCTGGACTTCGTTGCGTTCCCAGCCGCGCACCTCGACGCGACCCTTGAGGTTGCTGATGTCCACGCGCCCGCGGGCATCCAGCGGGCGCGTCTCGTTGACGGCCGTCTGCGCCAGCGCGGCCGGCGCAAGCAGGACGGTGGTCAGAAGCAAGGGAAGGATGGAGGTACGCATGGGGAACTCCTCAGGTCATGGCCGCGCGCTGGGTCAATTCCAGGCGACGGGCGTAGGTACGGCGCAACTGGTCCAGCAGGAAGTGCGCATTGGGTTCGGTGGCGATGGCGCGGCGGATCTGCGCGGCGCTTTCGTCCAGCGTATGCAGGGCTGGCACGATCTCCGGCGGGGCGGCCGCCCGGCGGTCGAGCTGCGCCAGCGCGCCAGCGTAGTCACGCGTCAGCGCGGCGGCTTCGCGCTGGATCAGCGGATCGCCGGTCGGCGCCTGTTGCAACTGCCAGGTGACGGTGACGGCCAGCAGTACCGAAGCGGCCAGCGCGAATGGCGTCCAGGGCCGGCGCGGGCGCACGGGCGCCTGATGCCGGGGCGATGTCGCCAGCCGCGCGGCGATGCCGGGCCACAGGTCGCGCGTCGGCGGCATGTCCTGTCGCAGCGCACGCAGCTGCCAGCGCAGGGCCTCGTCGGATGGCGGAATGGAATCGTGGGAGGTCATGCATGTACTCCTAGACGCTCGCGCAGCAGGTGCCGCGCGCGGTGCAACTGGGCTTTCGAACTGCCTACCGCCATGCCCAGCTCGGCGGCGATCTCTTCGTGCTTCCAGCCCTCGACGTCGTACAGCACCAGCACGGCCCGGGCGCGCGGCGGCAGGGTGGCGACCGCCCGCTCCAGGTCCATCGACAGGGCGGTGCTGTGCCCCGCGCTGTCGGCCAGGCCCAGCCCTTCGATGGCATCCTCGTCTTCGTCGAAGCGGGGGCCGTTGCGTCGGCTGCGCAACTCCATCAGCGCGGTGTTCACCGCCAGCCGGTGCAGCCAGGTGCCGAAGGCGCTCTCGAACCGGAAGGCCGGCAGCGCCTGCCAGGCCCGCACGAACGCTTCCTGGGTGAGGTCTTCGGCACGCACGCCATGGAATCCCACCAGGCGCTGGATGACGCCATGCACGCGGCCGGCGTGGCGACGGTAGAGCGCCTCGAAGGCCTGCATGTCGCCGCCGGCGGCGGATCGCGCCAACGCGCTGTCCACGGCGGCGGCCGCATCCGGGGAGGTGCTGTCGGCGATCGGTTCCATGACGGTGGCATTCAGCATACTGACTACGATGCTGCCGCGGGAGCAAAGGTTTAGACGACCCTCCCCAAAACGCAGAAAGCCGCCCGGGGGCGGCTTTCCACAAGACCCTTGATGCGGGGCCTTACTTCTTCAGGCGTGCCGCGATGGCGGCGCCCAGGTCGCCCGGCGAACGGACGGTGGTGACGCCCGCGGCTTCCATCGCCGCGAACTTGCCTTCGGCCGTGCCCTTGCCGCCCGAGGCGATCGCACCGGCGTGGCCCATGCGCTTGCCGGCCGGGGCCGAGGCGCCGGCGATGAAGCCGACGACCGGCTTCTTGACGTACTGCTTGATGTACTCGGCGCCGGCTTCCTCGGCGTCGCCTCCGATCTCGCCGACCATGATGATGCCTTCGGTCTGCGGGTCTTCGTTGAACAGCTTCAGGCAGTCGACGAAGTTCAGGCCGTTGATCGGGTCGCCGCCGATGCCGATGCAGGTCGACTGACCCAGGCCCACTTCGGTGGTCTGCTTGACCGCTTCATAGGTCAGGGTGCCGGAGCGCGACACGATGCCGATCTTGCCCGGCATGTGGATGTGGCCCGGCATGATGCCGATCTTGCACTCGCCCGGGGTGATCACGCCGGGGCAGTTCGGCCCGACCAGCACGGTGTCCGGATGGGTGCGGGTCAGCACGTTCTTGACGCGCAGCATGTCCAGCACCGGGATGCCCTCGGTGATGCAGACGATGACCTTGATGCCGGCCGCGGCCGCTTCGAGGATGGCATCGGCCGCGAACGGCGGCGGCACGTAGATGACGGAGGCATCGGCGCCGGTGCTCTTGACCGCATCGGCGACGGTGTCGAACACCGGCAGGTCGATGTGGGTCGTGCCGCCCTTGCCCGGGGTCACGCCGCCGACCACCTGGGTGCCGTACTCGATCATCTGGGTGGCATGGAAGGTGCCCTGCTGGCCGGTGAAGCCCTGCACGATCACCTTCGTGTTCTTGTTGATCAGAACGCTCATGGAATCTGTCTTCCTGTAGGGCGGGCCTCGGCCCGCCATCGTGTTGTCTCGATCGCCGGAAGGCGGGCCGGGGCCCGCCCTACGACAGCGGTGGATCAGGCAGCGGCCTTGACCGCTTCAACGACCTTCTTGGCGCCGTCGTTGATGTTGTCGGCCGGGATGATGGCCATGCCGCTGTCGCGCAGCAGCTGCTTGCCTTCCTCCACGTTGGTGCCTTCCAGGCGCACGACCACGGGTACCTTGACGCCGACTTCCTTCACCGCGGCGATGATGCCCTCGGCGATCATGTCGCAGCGGACGATGCCGCCGAAGATGTTCACGAAGATGCCCTCCACCTTGTCCGAGGACAGGATGAGCTTGAAGGCCTCGATCACGCGCTGCTTGTTGGCGCCGCCGCCCACGTCCAGGAAGTTCGCCGGCTCACCGCCGTTGAGCTTGATGACGTCCATGGTGGCCATCGCCAGGCCGGCGCCGTTGACCATGCAGCCGATGTTGCCGTCCATGGTCACGTAGTTGATGTCCATCTCCGAGGCCAGCACTTCGGTCTCGTCTTCCTGGCTCTTGTCGCGCATGGCGACCAGGTCCTTGTGGCGGAAGCTGGCGTTGTCGTCGCTGTTGAACTTGCCGTCCAGCGCGTACAGGTTGCCGTCGTCCAGGATCGCCAGCGGGTTGATCTCGACCAGCGCCAGGTCCTTCTCGTTGAAGATGCGGTACAGGTTGACCATGATGTTGGCGAACTGGCCGGCCTGCTTGGCGGTCAGGCCCATCTTGAAGCCGAACTCGCGGCCCTGGTACGGCTGCACGCCTTCGACGAAGTCGACGTTGAGCGTGTGGATCTTGTCCGGCGTTTCGGCCGCGACCTGCTCGATCTCCACGCCGCCCTCGGACGAGGCGATGTAGGTGATGGTGCGGGTGCCACGGTCGACCAGCACCGACAGGTACAGCTCCTTGACGATCTCGCCGGCGGTGGTCACCAGCACCAGGTTGACCGGCAGCTCGACGCCGGCGGTCTGGTAGGTGGCCATCTTGGTGCCCAGCATCTTGCCGGCGGCCGCCTTCACGTCATCGACGGTCTTGCAGAACTTGACGCCGCCGGCCTTGCCGCGACCGCCTGCATGGATCTGGGCCTTGACCATCCAGGGGCCGTTGCCGAGGGACTGCGCGGCCGCGACCGCTTCGTCCGCCGTGGCGGCGACTTTGCCGGCCGGGACCGGGATGCCGTACTCGGCCAGCAGCTGCTTGGCCTGATATTCGTGGAAATTCATGCGTCACCGTGGGTAGGGAACAGAAGACATCGCCCGGGCCGGGGCCACGGAGGCGGCGGCTGGGCGAGCCCCCCATTGTCGCCGACCCGGCCGGGGGGCGCAAAACCCGGGGCCTAAGTCTTTGGTGGAAAAGGCCGGGCTCGCCCGGACGGAGTGTGACATGCCTATACTGTCGGCCTCGCTTACGGGGAAATAAGCGTTTGCGTCAGGCCCAGTCGCTCCTGTCCCGCATCGAATCGGTGCCGCGCCGCGAACTGTATTTCTTCGCGCTGTACCGCCTGCTGGAAGCCGGCATCCTGGCGGCGCTGATGTTCAGCCCGCTGGGCGAGGTGCTGGGTCAGCCCCGGCACCCCGAGATGGGTACCGCGGTCACCATCGGCTACCTGAGCCTGGCGCTGGTCCTGTTCTTCATCGGCCGCAGCGTCCACTGGCTCACCTGGATCGTCTTCGCCAGCGTATGCATCGACGTGGTCGCCGCCACCCTGGCCACCCATGCCCTGCCCGGGGCCACGGCCGGCATCGCCATGATGCTGCTGTTCAACGTGTCCGCCGCCGCACTGCTGCTGCCCTCGACGCGGATGGCGCTGGCGGTGGCGGCACTGGCCATCGTGGCGCTGTTCGGCGAGTACTTCTTCACCGCGTTCCACGACAACAGCAACGGCCGCTCGGTGGCCGAAGTCATCATGTTCGCGGTCAGCTACCTGGCACTGGCCTATCTGGCCCACCAGGCCGGCCTGAAGGCACGCGCCAGCCAGGCGCTGGCGGACAAGCGCGGGGAGGAAGTCGCCAACCTGTTCGAGGTCAACGAGCTGATCATCCGCCGCATGCGCACCGGCGTGCTGGTGGTGGATGCCGACAACCACATCAAACTGGCCAACGAGGCCGCCAGCCTGCTGCTGGGCGACGGCGCGGATGGCCAGGGCGCCGATGGCAAGGGCGCGTCGCTGCTGCATGCGGCGCCCGAACTGGCCCGCCGCCTGCAACGCTGGCGCAACGGCTGGCAGACCGACGAGACGCCGCTGCAGCTGTCGCCCGAGCAGCCCGAAGTCCAGCCGCGCTTCGCCCGCCTGCTGGCCGACAGCGAGACCTCGCTGATCTTCCTGGACGACGCCACCGTGGTGTCGCGGCGCGCGGAGTCGCTGACCCTGGCCGCCCTGGGCCGGTTTTCGGCCAGCCTGGCGCACGAGATCCGCAATCCGCTGGCGGCGATCAACTATGCCGTGCAGCTGCTGGAGGAATCCCAGCAGATCACCGATGGCGACCGCCGGCTGCTGCAGATCATCCACCAGCAGTGCCAGCGCACCAACGGCATCGTCGAGAGCGTGCTGGGGCTGGCCCGGCGCGAACGCGCCACGCCCGAGCACGTGGACCTCAACACCTTCGCGCGCCGCTTCGTCGACGAATACCAGCAGACGCTGTCCATCGAGACCGATACGCTGGAACCCATCATCGGCGCCAAACCGGTTCCGGCCCTGGTGGATCCGCGACACCTGCAGCAGATCGTGACGGTGCTGGTGCAGAACGCGCTGAACTACGGCCGCCTGCCGGGCGAATCCGCGCGCATCCGCGTGCGCGTGTTCAACGCCGAGGGGCGGCCCACCCTCGACGTGATGGACCGGGGCCCCGGCATTCCCGAGGCGGTGGCCGCGCAGCTGTTCCGGCCGTTCTTCACCACCTCCGAACACGGCACCGGACTGGGCCTGTACATCGCCCGCGAGCTGTGCCGCGCCAATCAGGCCACGCTGGAGTACGTGCCGGTCCCCGGCGGCGGCAGCTGCTTCCGCATCACCCTGCCCGGACCGAGCGCCCTGCTGCCGGCATAGCCGCGCACAAGCGGGGGCTGGCCACGTCATGGACACCGCCCCCTCGCCTACCATGTTTCACATTCCCTCGGTACACTGCCGGCACAGGGGCATGAGGGGGAATGCATGAATCAAAGCCGTAGCGCCCTGATCGTCGACGACGAACGCGACATCCGAGAACTGCTGACACTGACGCTGGGCCGCATGGGCCTGCGAATCGACACCGCTGCCAACGTGGGCGAAGCCCGCGAACTGCTGGCCCGCAACACCTACGATCTCTGCTTCACCGACATGCGCCTGCCCGACGGCAACGGCATCGACCTGGTCGGCGAGATCTCGCGCAACTATCCGAATACGCCAGTGGCGATGATCACCGCCTTCGGCAACATCGAGCTGGCCGTGGAGGCGCTGAAGGCCGGCGCCTTCGATTTCGTCAGCAAGCCCGTGGACCTGGCCGTGCTGCGTGGCCTGGTGAAGCATGCGCTGGAACTGAACAACGCCGACCGCGCACCGCCACCCCCGCCGCCCCCGGAACAGGCCAGCCGCCTGCTGGGCAGTTCGGCGGCGATGGACGCGCTGCGCGAAACCATTGCCAAGGTGGCCCGCAGCCAGGCGCCGGTCTACATCATGGGCGAGTCCGGCACCGGCAAGGAACTGGTGGCACGCACCATCCACGAACAGGGCGCGCGCGCGTCCGGCCCCTTCGTACCGGTCAACTGCGGCGCCATTCCGGCCGAGCTGATGGAAAGCGAGTTCTTCGGCCACAAGAAGGGCAGCTTCACCGGCGCCCATGCCGACAAGCAGGGCCTGTTCCAGGCGGCCAATGGCGGCACGCTGTTTCTGGACGAGGTGGCCGAGTTGCCGCTGCCCATGCAGGTGAAGCTGCTGCGCGCCATCCAGGAGAAGGCGGTGCGTCCGGTCGGCGCCTCCGGCGAGGTGCAGGTGGACGTGCGCATCCTGTCGGCCACGCACAAGGACCTGGGCGAGCTGGCGGCCGATGGCCGCTTCCGCCATGACCTGTACTACCGCATCAACGTCATCGAGCTGCGCGTGCCGCCGCTGCGCGAGCGCACGGGCGATCTGGCGCAGCTGACCAGCGCCATCCTGGATCGCCTGGCGGCCCAGCACGGGCGCATGGCGCCGTCGGTGTCGCCGGAAGCGATGGAGGCGCTGGGGCGCTATCCGTTCCCGGGGAATGTGCGCGAGCTGGAGAACATCCTGGAACGCGCGCTGGCCATGTCCGAGGGCCACAGCATCGAGATCGACGACCTGTACCTGCCGCAGGCCCCGGCCGGCAGGAAGTTCGGCGGCGACTTCAACCCCGGCGAAGTGGTGCGCGACGCGCCCGGCGCCGTCGACGTGGACCCGGCCGCGGGCGCCCTGCCCGACTACATCGAGCAGCTCGAGCGCGCGGCCATCCAGAAGGCGCTGGAGGAGAACCGCTGGAACAAGACCAAGGCGGCGGCCCAGCTGGGCATCACCTTCCGCGCCTTGCGCTACAAGCTGAAGAAGCTGGGGATGGAGTAGGCCAACTGTCGCGGGCTCAACGCTCGCGCAGGTAAAGAACGTGCAGTTCATGGTGGGGGAACCAGTCCCCAAGGCGGCGCCAGTCGAACGGAAAATACCGCGCATGCGCCAGACGGAAGCCGCTGGCCTCCGCTGCGCATGCCCGCAACATCGGCAGGTCCACGAACGTCAAGTGGGTGGCATCGATCCGGTAACCCGCTGCGCCCGGCACGATCACCAGCACGCGCTCCACACCCAGGCGCGCCGCCGCCGTCAGCAGACGCGCCAGCACGTTGGCGGGCTGCTCCAGGTGTTCCAGAACATGGCTGATCACCATCGAGGTGAACCGACGCTGGGCAGGCAGCGTCGACAGCGCCCAGTCATCGGCAAACCCGTCATAAGCCACCACATCCAGCCCCTGAGCCCGGCAAAACGACACGGTCGCCGGGTTGTACTCGACCCCCAGCGACCCTGACGGCAGCCGCGCCAGCAGTTCGCCGACGCCACAGCCGAAATCGAGCGTGGGCCCGCGTAGTTTGCGAGCCGCCGACGCCAGGTAGGCACGCCGTACCTGGCGCCGCAGCCAGCTACGGCGCAGCTGATACTCGGTGTACTGCGCATCGAACCCGCCGCTCATGGCGTCGTGTCGCCGCCGGGTTTCAACGCCACCAGCAGTCGGTGCAAGGGCCTTCGCGGCACGGCCGCGATGTCGTACGCCAGAAAGCCCAGCATCATCTGCATGCCCACGATGATCTGCAGCGCCACCAGCATCACGCCACCGGCCGTGGTGGGGACACCGGTGTAGTGCGACCGTCCCCAGAACAAGGCGCCGAGCAGCGTACCGGCCAGCATCAGGCCCATGCCGACCAGCAGCTCCACCGATGCCAGCGACAGGTCACGCAGGAAATAGTTGTAGAACACCCGCTTGAAGGTATTGCGGAGGTGCTTGAACGAGAAGTCGAAGACCACCTTGGAGATGCGCAGGTTGCTGGTTTCCGCGCCATAACGCGCGTCCATCGGCACGTCCACCACCACCGCCCGGGCGATGTTGAGGCGGAACAGCATGTCGGTCTCGAAGAAGTAGCGCCGGCTGATCTTCGCCAGCGGCAACTTCTCCGCCACGCGCGCATGCAGCGCCGTGTAGCCGTTGGTCGGATCGAAGATGTCCCAATAGCCGGACGAGATCTTGGTCATGAAGCTCAACACGGCATTGCCCACGATACGGGCACGCGGCATGCGGCTGATCTGGTCGAGGTCGTAGAAGCGGTTGCCCTTGGTGTAGTCCGCCTCGCCACGCAGGATGGGCGCCACCAGCTTCGGCAATGCGCCCGCATCCATCTGACCGTCGCCATCCATCTTGACCAGGATGTCGGCGCCGTCGGCGATCGCCTGCCGGTAGCCGGCCATCACGGCGCCACCCACGCCCAGATTGGTGGAATTGCGGATCACGGTCACCCGGGGATCGCGACAGTGCGCCTGTACCTGTTCGCCCGTACCTTCCGGGCAGGCATCGTCCACCACGTACACGCGCGCCACCTCGGATGGCAGGCTCGCCAGCACCCCCATGATGTGCTCCCGCACCCGATAACTTGGGATCACTACGGCAATGCGTGCCGGCTCCGGGGTGATGGCTCCAGATGCGACGGGCGCACGCCCGGTCATGCGCGCAGCGTCGGGCGGCACCGATACCGTGTGCTGTGTGGTCATGGCTCTCCCACTTCGTAGCTGACAGCGTAGAGGCGCGCCAGCACACGGGCAATCGGTGCCGGCCACACCCGCTGGAACATGGCCAGATCTTCGCGCGCACGCACGCCAGCACGGACACCGTCGCTGGTCTCACTGCCGGCGTGGATGCGATGAAGCATGCACAGGCGTCGCACCCTGGCGAAGGTTCCGGGCCCATCGGCCAGTCGCAGCCAGGCATCCCAGTCCAGGTCGACTTTCAGATCCTCGCGGAACAAGCCCAGCGCACGCTCGCGTCGCAGCGTGACGGCAGGGCACGGAATCGCGCAGCCGAACGCCAGAAGGCGCCATTTGGCTCTCCGGCGGCCCAGCATGGCGCGTCCCAGGAATGCCTGTTCGGCGAGCAGGCGCTTGATCGCCAGCATCGGCGTCCAGCTGCGGGCGGCGGCGCCGGCCAGTTCGCCGTAGTCGGTCATCACCAGCACGGCATCGGGATGGCCGTCGACGCGTCGCAGCGTTTCCTCCGCGAAATGCGGCAGGTACAGGTCGTCCTGGTGGGCCAGCGTCACCCATTCGGCCGGCGCGGCGGCAATGGCCTGGTTCCAGTCATGGCCGATGCCCCGGTTCGGGCCGTGCTCGACCAGGGTGGCGCCGAACTCGGCGGCCTGGTCCGCCAGCCAGCGCGAGGGTGTGGAGGTGCTGATGAAGATCGGCGACGGGCGCGTCTGCGCACGCAGCGACGCCAGGCAGTCGCGCAGATAGGGCGACTGGCCGTACGCCGGCACGACAAAGGCATGCCGAAGGCCTTGCGTCACGTGGGCTGCCCCAGCATGGACACCATCAGCACGCCGGTGGAAATCAGGGCGATGCCGGCCCATTGCCAGAGGGTGAGCCGTTCGCCATAGAGCAACCAGGTGACGGCGGCCATCAGCAGGTAGAAAAAAGCGCCGGAAATGGCGAAGGCCACGCCCAGCTTGACCCGGCTGACCACCACCACCCAGACCACGAACCCCACGGCCTGCACCGCGATGGCCAGCATGACGGTAGGCGAGGTCAGGGCCGCCACCAGCCACTCGACCCCTCGGGGCGCCGGGTTGCGCGCGCCCAGCGCCGTGACCGCATGCTTGATCAGCAACTGGCTCCCCAGCGTGGAGCAGGTGACGAACAGGATCATCAGCACTTCGCGCAGCATGCAGTCCCCGGAGCGTGCGTCCCGACAGGGCACGTGGGCGGATTCTAGGGCCTGCGCGCCGCGTCAACACATTGGCACAGGCGAGGTGACGCGCAACGTCACATTGTGACGAAATTTTCCCGTGACGCGGTGCGCACTTGGACGCGGCTGCGCAGTGCGCGGATTCCGGGCGACGTTCGATTCTGTGATCGGACGCAGGGTTGGCCGGCCCGCCGGATACACATCGAGTGCAAATGATGCGATAGTCCGCCCCGACTTCGGCGTCTGGGTTCCATACCGGGGAAGGTTGGGGGGAACCGTCGGGGGCACTGAAAGTTGGCACACATCCTGCTCCATCTTCCTAGCCACGTGCAGCCGTTCGCGCGGCGCCCACGGTCCATGCTAGGGACACGGGGCATGTGTGTCCCTACCATCCAAGCCAATCCTGAAAGGGGAATCGTTATGAAGAAGAACATGCAGGGCTTCACCCTGATCGAACTGATGATCGTCATCGCCATCCTGGGCATCCTGCTGGCCATCGCCATTCCGGCCTATCAGGACTACCTGGCCCGCGCCCGCGCCGCCGAAGGCCTGAACATGGCCGCCCCGGCCAAGCTGGCCGTGTCGGAAGCCGTCCTGGGCAGCGCCAACGGCACCACTCTCCCGGCCGACGCCAACGCCGCCGGTTACAACCCGGCCACGTCCACCTACGTGCAGAGCATCGCCATCGCCAACGGCATCATCACCATCACCACGCAGAGCACCGGCTGCCCGGGCACCAGCCCGGTCTTCACGCTGACCCCGACCGTCAGCACCGGCAAGGTCCAGTGGACCTGCACCTCGAGCAACGACGCCTGCTCGCCGGCCAGCTGCCGCTAATCGCTCCAGCAACACCCAAAGCCCCGGCCTTGTGTCGGGGCTTTTTTTTTGACGAGCATGCACGGTGACCCGCTTGAACGAACGCCGTTATCCCCTGCTGATGATCGTGGCGATGCTCGCCACCACCGCGCTTTACTGGAGCGGCCTGCACGGCCCCTTCCTGCTGGACGACCCGTTCAACTTCGCCGTCATCGACGAGTGGCGCCGCGGAGAAGCCACCTTGCGGGAGGCGGTTTTCGGGCACCAGTCTGTCCTGTTCGCCCGCCCGCTGGCGATGGCCAGCTTCGTCGCCAACGTGGTGCTGGGCAGCGAGCAGCCCTTCTCCTACAAGCTAGGCAACCTGCTGGTCCACCTGCTGTGCGGCACCCTGATCTGGCAGACCACGCGCCGCCTGCTCGCCCTCGACCGTCGTCTGAAGGATATCGCCGCGCCGGTGGCGCTGGTCCTCACCACGCTGTGGCTGGTCCACCCGCTCCACGTCAGCACCGTGCTGTACCCGGTACAGCGCATGGCGCAGCTGAGCACGCTGTTCACCGTACTGGCGCTCGCGGTTTATCTGTCAGCCCGTGCATGCATCGCGGATGGTCGCTTGCGGGGCGCCTACCTGAGGCTGTTCCTCTTCTTCCCCCTGTGCGTGCTGGCAGGGCTGCTGAGCAAGCAGAATGCCGTCGTCGCTCCTGCCCTATGCCTGATTGCGGAGCTGGCGTATTTCAGCCGCACCGGCCCGCGTCCACGCGCAGTCAATCTGTTCTTTGTGATCTTCCTGCTGTTGCCTGCCTGCGCCGTGCTGGGTGTCCTGCTGATGCGCCCCGACGCCCTGCTGGCCGGTTATGCCGAGTACGACTTCAGCCTGGGCGAGCGCTTGCTGACCCAGGCGCGGGTGCTGCTGGATTACATCGGCCAGACGCTGGTACCGCGCACGCCGCTGATGGGGCTGTACACGGATGATTTCCTGCCCTCTCGCGGGCTGCTTTCGCCTTGGACCACGGCAGCGTCGATCACTGTGCTGCTGGCCATCAGCGCGTTCGCCACGTGGAAGCGCACCGATGCACCCACGCTGTTTTTCGGCTGGTGGTTTTTCCTGATGGGACATGTGGTGGAGTCCAGCTTCCTGCCGCTGGATCTGTACTTCGAGCACCGCAACTACCTGCCCATGATCGGATTGCTGTTGGCGGTTGCCGGTGCGCTGTCGCTGGCCAAGGGAAGGCTGCAGACGAATGTAGTACCGCCGGAGCGGCTGGTCATGTTGCTGGTCGCCGCGGCACTGCTCGCCACCACGTTCGCCACGCTGGGTCGGGTGCTGGTGTGGCAGGACAAGGCCACCATCGTGGCGCAGGGCTTGCGTCATCATCCCGATTCCCTGCGTGCCCGCTTGGACAAGGCATCGTTGGCCATGCTGGCCGGCGATTGGCAGACCCACGACGCGGTGCTTGAGGAGATGACGCGGCACCCCAACCCGCAATTCAGGCTCCTGGGCGAACTCTACTTGCTGTCGGTGGAGTGCCGACGTGCGGGCACCGCAGACCCCGCCCGGCTTGCCCGTGCGCAGGCCAGCGCCCCGGCGCGCCTCACCCTTGCGGAAGTCCATGCCTTCAATGTGCTGTCGCGATCGACGATGCAGGGTTGCGGCGCCGTGACGGACCCCATGATCGCCAACGCCCTCGCAGCCATCGCCGATGCAGCGAAGGCGCAGCCGGCGAGTCGCCAACCACAGTGGCATGCGCGCTTCGTGGCAGCCGACATCTATGCCCGCGCGAACGACTGGAAGCGTGCGCTGGACCAGGCAGAACTTGCCTGGCAGCCCACGGCAGACCCGGGGATGGGGGCCCTGCTGGCGCGCATACAGGCCAGAAACGGCCTGTATGCTGAAGCGAAGCATACGTTAATGGACATTGCGCCCCGCGTGAAATGCCACGACACCTCCAACCTGCGCGACTTGGGCAAACTCTGGATAACCATCGACCAGCAACAGGCGGCGCAAACCGGTGACGCGCCGCAGGCGATTCCCGAGTTGTCCTGCAGGCGATGGTGAGCAGCGGCCAGCCGGTAAAGCCGTCACCACGCATGGCGTGGTGGTGGCTGGCTGCGGCCGCCGTTGCCGTAGCGTCCTACTGGCCGGGCCTGTGGGGTCCGTTCGTCTTCGACGATATCCCCATCCTGACACCCGTGCAGGCATGGGCACGCGGTGAACTGCCTCTGCGCGACGCCATACTGGGCCAGCAGTCGGTGCTGCTCGCGCGACCGCTGGCCATGCTGACGTTCGTGGCGAACGCCTGGGCCAGCCCATCGGGCGCATTCGCCTACAAGGCAACCAACCTGGTGCTGCATCTGGCGTGCGGGCTGCTGGCGTGGCAGCTGGCACGAAAACTCTTTGCACTGCACGCCTCGACGAGCCGCTACGCGGAGGAACTCGCTGTCGTGGTGGCAGCGGTCTGGTTGCTGCATCCGTTTCATGCCAGCACGGTGCTGTATGTGGTGCAGCGGATGATGCAACTGGCCTCCCTCCTCACTTTGCTGGCGCTGCTGGCGTACGTGAAAGCATCCACGCTTCCGGACAGCGCAGGAAAGGCCAAGGCGTCGCTCCTCCTGTTTGTCATCTTTCCCTCCCTTGTCGGATTGGGGATCCTCGCCAAACAGACGGCGGCCACGGCGCCGTTGATCTGTATCGCAATCGCCTGCGCCTACTTCCCGCACCGACTCAAGGACCGGCGTCAGCAAGGATTTTTCCTGCTGTTCCTGGGCATTCCGCTACTGGCGCTTGCCACGGTGCTGGTGACGCCCGCGCGGTACGCGCTGCTGGCGGGATACATGGACTACGACTTCTCGCCGGGACAGCGCCTGATGTCCCAGCCCGCGATTCTGTTGGACTACGTGGGCCAGCTACTGCTTCCTCGCGGGGCTTCCATGGGACTGTATGGCGACGATGTGACGGCCGCCGATGGACTGCTCCAGCCCGCGTGGACGCTGGGCAGCCTGTTGACCCTGTCGCTGATTACCGCCGGCACCGTTGTGTTCCGCCGGCGCTTCCCTGCCGTGCTGGCGGGCTGGCTCTTCTTCCTGGCTGCGCACGCCGTGGAATCCAGCTTCCTGCCGTTGGACCTGTACTTCGAACACCGCAATTACCTCGCGTCGTTCGGCATCCTGATCGCCCTGGCGGGGAGTGCCGCGCCCGTCTTCGCCAGACTTCCACGCGTCGCAGTCTCGGGAGCGGCCGTACTGCTTCTGGCAGCGCTGGCGGTTTCGACCCACGCGCGCGCGCGCGCATGGGCCGACAAGGCGACGCTGGCCATGGAGGGGCTTGCGCACCATCCGGATTCGCTGCGCGCCCACCTGGACGCCTTGGACGTCGCGATGCAGCGGCGCGATGCCGATCTTTATCTGCGACTGACCGCAGCGATGACCTCCCATGCCAACCCGGAGATCGCCTTGGCGGGCCATGCGTACCGCATCCCGTTCCAGTGCCTGGTCAAGCACGCCGATTCCACAGCCGGCATCGAGCGGCTACAGATGCTGCTGCCGCCGCGTATCACGCTGAACGACGAACTCTCGCTCCGCTCCCTGCTAAGCAATGGGCTCCGCCACTGCAGTCCCGAAGAGCAGACACGCATCATCACGGCCGTCTCGACGGCGATCGACGTGGCACCGAAGGAAGCTAGGACGGGGCCGCGCTACGTCGCCATCCAGCGTGTAATGGCCCAGGTTTTCTTCGCGCGCGGCGAGCGGACCAAGGCGCTGGCTCACCAGCGCGAGGCATGGCGGGCAAGCGGATCCATCGACGACCTGATCGGGCTGGCCGAGTTACAGGCCGGGGCCGGGGATCCACGCTCGGCGCAGGCAACGCTGCGGGATGCCGTTCATCGCGGAGCGTGTGCGTCGCCGCCTCTCCGCGATCGCGTCATGGCGGTAGCGACTTTCATCGGCACACCGACTGGGACGAGTGATCGTACGATATCCGTATGCGCGACCACCGAAGAGTGACGACGCTGGGGAACATGTGACGCAGTTCGACCTTTCGCAGGGGGCATGTGGCATGCCGCTGCCGACTCGCCCTCCGTCCGGGCAGGGTCTTTGGAGTTGGCGCGAATCTTGCCTCATCATTGGGCAACGGCTTGACCTAGGAGTCTCGAAATGAACGCTGTCGCCACACCCAATCTGGTGGGCATCACCGGCATCGCCCGCCGCCTGGTCCAGGACGGCGCGATGGATGAAGCCACCGCGCGCAGCGCGATGGCCAACGCTTCCGAGGCCAAGGTGCCATTGGCGCAGTGGGTGGCGGAGAAGCGGCTGGTGGCCCCGGCCCACCTGGCCGCCGCCAACGCCATCGAATTCGGCATGCCGCTGATCGATGTCACTGCGTTCGACCCCGCCCATCACGCCGTCAAGCTGGTCAGCGAGGAGCTGATCCAGAAGCACCAGGTGCTGCCGCTGTTCAAGCGCGGCGGCAAGCTGTTCGTCGGCACCAGCAATCCCACCCAGACCGCGGCCCTGACCGAAATCCAGTTCCACACCAACCTGGTGGTGGAGCCCGTGCTGGTCGATGATGACCAGCTGCGTCGCACCCTGGACCAGTGGCTCAACGCCGCCAGCAACCTGTCCGGCAGCTTCGGCGGCGACGACGACGAGGGCCTGGACAACCTGGAGGTGGGTACCGACGAGGACATGGGCGGTGGCGCGGACAGCGCCGTCGACGCCAAAGGCGACGACACGCCGGTGGTCAAGTTCGTCAACAAGGTGCTGGTGGACGCCATCAAGCGCGGCGCTTCGGACATCCACTTCGAACCCTACGAGACCGACTACCGCGTACGCCTGCGCATCGACGGCATCCTCAAGCAGGTGGCCAAGGCGCCGGTGAAGCTGAGCTCGCGCATCGCCGCGCGCCTGAAGGTGATGTCGCAGCTGGACATCGCCGAAAAGCGCGTGCCGCAGGACGGCCGCATCAAGCTGAACCTGTCCAAGACCAAGCAGATCGACTTCCGCGTCAGCACACTGCCCACGCTGTTCGGCGAGAAGATCGTGCTGCGCATCCTGGACGGCAGCGCCGCCAAGCTGGGCATCGACAAGCTGGGTTACGAGCCGGACCAGCAGAAGCTTTTCGAAGAAGCCATCCAGAAGCCCTACGGCATGGTGCTGGTCACCGGCCCCACCGGCTCGGGCAAGACCGTGTCGCTGTACACGGCGCTGGGCATCCTGAACGACGAGGTCCGCAACATCTCCACTGTCGAGGACCCGGTGGAAATCCGCCTGCCCGGCGTGAACCAGGTGCAGCAGAACACCAAACGCGGCATGACCTTCGCCGCGGCCCTGCGCAGCTTCCTGCGCCAAGACCCCGACATCATCATGGTCGGCGAAATCCGCGACCTGGAAACCGCCGAGATCGCCATCAAGGCCGCCCAGACCGGCCACATGGTGCTGTCCACCCTGCACACCAACGACGCCCCGCAGACCATCGCGCGTCTGATGAACATGGGCATCGCCCCGTACAACATCACCAGCTCAGTGACCCTGGTGATCGCCCAGCGCCTGGCGCGGCGGCTGTGCCCCAAGTGCAAGAAACCGGTCGAGCTGCCCAAGCCCGCCCTGCTGGCCGAAGGCTTCACCGAGGCCGAGATCGACGCCGGCTTCACCCTGTACGACGCGGTCGGCTGCGACGAGTGCACCGAGGGCTACAAGGGCCGGACCGGCATCTACCAGGTCATGCCGATGTCCGACGACATTCAGGCCATCGTGCTGGAAGGCGGCAACGCCATGCAGATCGCCGCCGTCGCCCAGAAGGCCGGCATCCGCGACCTGCGCCAGTCCGCACTGATGAAGGTCCGCAACGGCGTCACCAGCCTGGCCGAGATCAACCGCGTCACCAAGGACTGAGGCCGGCGTCCTCCGGACGCTCGCGCCGCCATGGGGGCGCCCTCGCCATGAGCGGTATCGGGCGCCTCGATCCGTCCAGGGTGGTGCGGCCGGCGCGCTTCGGCCCTGTGCATATCGCCGAAACCCGGCCCCCGTCACAGGCGGGGTGCTTCCCTCCACGCCATAACCGGCTACCATGGGTGGAGACAGTCCGGGTGGGGAAAGCCGGACAGGGGAAAACCGAATGGCCGTCACTCGTTCCGCCGTCAAGAAAGCGCCCGCGCCCGTCCGCGAGAACCCGCTGAACCTGTTCGTCTGGGAAGGCACCGACAAGCGCGGCGTCAAGATGAAGGGCGAGCAGTCGTCCAAGAACGCCAACTTCCTGCGCGCGGAGCTGCGCAAGCAGGGCATCACCCCGACCGTGGTGAAGGTGAAGCCCAAGCCGCTGTTCGGCTCGGCGGGCAAGCCGGTGACGCCAAAGGAGATCGCGTTCTTCAGTCGCCAGCTGGCGACGATGATGAAGTCCGGCGTGCCGATCGTCAGCGCGCTGGAGATCATCGAGGGCGGGCAGAAGAACGTCCGCATGAAAAAGCTGGTCGAGAACATCCGCTACGACATCGAAAGCGGCTCCTCTCTGTCCGAAGCCATCAGCAAGTACCCGGTGCAGTTCGACGAGCTGTACCGCAACCTAGTCCGCGCCGGTGAAAGCGCGGGCGTGCTGGAAACCGTGCTGGACACCATCGCCAGCTACAAGGAAAACATCGAGGCCCTCAAGGGCAAGATCAAGAAGGCGCTGTTCTATCCGGCCGTGGTGATCGCGGTCGCCCTTCTGGTCAGCGCCATCCTGCTCATCTTCGTGGTGCCGCAGTTCGAGGCGGTGTTCAAGCAGTTCGGCGCCGACCTGCCGGCATTCACCAAGATCATCGTGGGTGCCTCGCGCTTCATGGTGTCGAACTGGTACATCGTGTTCGGCGCCGTCTTCGCCGCCATCTTCGGCTTCATCTTCTTCAAGAAGCGCTCGCTGGCGTTCCAGCACTTCCTCGACCGCGTGATCCTGAAAGTCCCGGTGATCGGGCAGATCATGCACAACTCGGCCATCGCGCGTTTCTCGCGGACGCTGGCGGTGACCTTCAAGGCCGGCGTGCCGCTGGTGGAGGCACTGGACACCGTCGCCGGTGCGACCGGCAACACGGTGTACGAAAAAGCCGTGCATCGCGTGCGCGATGACGTGTCGGTGGGCTATCCGCTGAACATGTCCATGAAGCAGGTCAACCTGTTCCCGCACATGGTCATCCAGATGACCTCCATCGGCGAAGAGGCGGGCGCGCTGGACGCCATGCTGTTCAAGGTCGCGGAGTACTACGAGCAGGAGGTGAACAACGCGGTGGATGCGCTGTCCAGCCTGATCGAGCCCTTCATCATGATCTTCATCGGCGGCGTGATCGGCGCGATGGTGGTCGGCATGTACCTGCCCATCTTCAAGCTTGCCGCGACGATGTAAGCTGGCCCGATGGCATTCCTGGATCAACACCCCGAACTGGGGTACCCGGTGGTGGCAGGCCTGGGCCTGCTGGTGGGCAGCTTCCTCAACGTGGTCATCCTGCGGCTGCCGCGACGGCTGGAGTGGGAGTGGAAGCGCGACGCGCGCGAGGTGCTGGAGGAGCCGGAGATCTACGATCCGCCGCCACCCGGCATCGTGGTGGAGCGCTCGCACTGCCCCCACTGCAAGACGCCGCTGTCGTGGTACGAGAACATTCCGCTGTTCAGCTGGCTGGTGCTGCGCGGCAAGTGCCGTCACTGCAAGGCCCCCATCTCTCCGCAGTATCCACTGGTCGAACTGCTGACCGCGCTGCTGGCGATGGCCTCGGTGTGGCGCTTCGGCTTCGGCTGGCAGGGGTTCGGTGCGGCCCTCTTCAGCTGCTACCTGGTGGCGCTGAGCGGCATCGACCTGCGCACGCGACTGCTCCCCGACCAGCTGACGCTGCCGCTGATGTGGCTGGGCCTGATCGGCAGCCTGGACAACCTGTACATGCCGGCCAAGCCGGCGCTGCTGGGCGCGATCGCCGGCTATGTCTCGCTGTGGCTGGTGTGGTGGCTGTTCAAGCAGGTCACCGGCAAGGAAGGCATGGGCCGGGGCGATTTCAAGCTGCTGGCGGCCATCGGCGCCTGGGTGGGGCTCAACGGCGTGCTGCCGACGCTGCTGTTGTCCTCGGTGGTTGGTGCGGTGATCGGTTCGGTGTGGCTGGCCACGCAGGGCCGCGACCGCGCCACGCCGATTCCGTTCGGCCCGTACCTGGCCATCGCCGGCTGGATCGTGTTCTTCTGGGGCCCGCAGATCATCGATGCCTACCTGCGTTTCGCCGGGCTGAAATAGACCCCAGGCTCCCCGGCCCGGCATGATCGGCGCATGAGCGACTACTTCATCGGACTGACCGGCGGCATCGCCTCGGGCAAGAGCGCGTTGGAAAAGGCGTTCGCCGCGCATAGCATCGTGGTGGCGGATGCCGACCTGCTCGCGCGCGAGGTGGTCGCCCCGGGCGAACCGGCACTAGCCGCGGTGGTGGAACGCTTCGGGCGCGACGTGCTGCAGGCCGACGGACAGCTCGACCGCGCGGCGCTGCGGGTGCGCGTGTTCGGCGACCCGGAGCAGCGGCGCGCACTGGAGGCCATCCTGCACCCAGCCATCCGCGCCCGCCTGGAAGCCATCTGCCGGGCCGCGCCGGGTCCCTACGCTATCGCCACCGTCCCGCTGCTCACCGAGGGCGGCGGCCGCGCAGCATATCCGTGGCTGCACCGCATCCTGGTGGTGGACACTCCCGCTGCCGTGCAGAAGGCGCGGCTGATGCAGCGCGACGGCATCGACGCCACCCTGGCCGACCAGATGATGGCCGCGCAGGCCTCGCGCGCGGAGCGGCTGGCGCTGGCCGACGACATCGTCGTCAACGACGGCGACCTGGCCCATCTGCAACGCGCGGCCGATCAACTGCACGCCCGCTACGTGGCCCTGGCCTCCAGCACGCCGTAGGAGCGGGCCATGCCCGCGACCCTCTTCGAACGCGGACGGGAAAGCATCGCGCCCGAGGGCGCTCCTACAAACCCATCGCTACACCTTGCAGGAGCGGGCCATGCCCGCAATGCTCTTTGCCAACACGCACCGAAGAGCATCGCGCCCTAGGGCGCTCCTACAGCGCCTTCGCTCCGATCCCCAATCCACACCGCATCCCAGAACGGGTAGTCGCCCACGCGTTTCACCAGCCCAGCCCTGACGGGATTGGCGACCAGATAACGCGCGGCTCCCCTCACGTCATCGTCACCGCGTAACAAGCGCTCGTGATAAGCCCGTGCCCAGAGCGCGCCGGTACGCCCCGCTTCTTCGTTGTAGGCACGCGCTGTGGCGGACTTGATGCGGTTCATCATCGAGGCAAGATGATCGCCGTCGCCAACCTGGACCAGCCAATGCGCGTGGTCCGGCATCAACACCCACGCCAGCAGTCGCGAATCGCGGCAGACATCGGGGGCAAGATGGCGGCGCGCGGCCGCGCAGGTCGGGGCGAATTCGCTGAAGAAGGATTGGCGCGCCAGGGTGGTCGCGGTCACCAGGTATGCATGGCCTGGCAGATGGACACGATGGCGCCGGAGCGCTGCATGACCGGCGTGCGGGAAGACGAGAGGCGGCATGCACGCCAGCTTCTTGGCTGGCGTGCGGCACGAACATCAGGCACCGCCGTGCTGAACCGTCAGATTTGGGAGCGGGTCATGCCTGCGACGCTCTTCCACCGAGGATAAAGAAGCATCGCGCCCGAGGGCGCTCCTACAAAGCGCGCCGCACCACCCTGTAGGAGCGGGCCATGCCCGCGATGCTCTTCAAGCACGGACAGGAAAGCATCGCGCCCGAGGGCGCTCCTACAGAACAACGCTGCATTGTAGGAACGAACCGTGCGCGATGCGCGTCGAACGCGGAGGGTCCGCGATGGGTTACATCGCCGGCCACAACCCCCGGATGGCGGCGATGCCCTGCGCGCCATGCCGGCGCGCATCGGCGATGTCGGCGGCCGCCATGCCGCCGATGGCATAGATCGGCAGTGAGGCCCCTTCGCGCAGGCGGGCGAAGCCGTGCCATCCGAGCGCCTCGCCGCCGGGATGGCTGAGCGTGGGATGCACGCTGCCTACCACCGCGAAATCGCAGCCCAGCGCCTCCGCCTGCCGCAGGTCCTCGGGCGTGTGGCAGGACGCCGCCACGGGCGCGCCGTGTTCCAGCGGTCGCGCCACCAGACCGGCCAACTGGTTCGCACGCAGGTGGACGCCCACCTGCAGTTCGCGCGCCAGGTCGATGTCGCCATTGAGCAGCACCTCGACGCCCGCCTGCCGGCACTGCGCGACCGCCTGGGTCGCCAACGCGCGCCAGGCGTCGCCCGACAGGCCGCGCGCGCGCACCTGCACGCGACGGAGTCCCTCCGAGAGGGCCTGCTCGAGCGCCGCAAGCCATTGCCCCGTATCCTCCGGTTCCGGCGTGACCAGGTAACGGTCCGGCTGCAGCAGCGCCGCTACCACCGGCCGATCCGCCGGTGGCATGTCATAGCGCGTCAGCTTGTCCGCCGGCACCCACGCCAGCGCCTGTCCTTCGTGCCCCCGCGGCGTACCGCTCCAGCCCGTCAGCTGCCGCACCTCCAGGCACAGCCGCTTGTCGGGGTACTGCTGCGGGACGCTGATGAGGTGCGCGCCCACGCGCGCCTCGATGCCCAGTTCCTCGCGCAATTCCCGCACCAGCGCGTCCTCGGGCTGTTCCCCAGGCTCCTGCTTGCCGCCGGGAAACTCCCAGCGCCCGGCCAGGTCACGGCCTTCGGTACGGCGGGCCAGCAGGATGCGGCCACGCGCATCCGTGATGACGGCAGCCATGACATGGATCGATCGCAACGGAGTCTGCATGGCGGAAGCTTGCCGGGAACCCGCGGGTAGACGCAAATAGTCCCCACCCTCGCCTCCCCAAAGAAAAAGCCGCGCAGTGCGCGGCTTCTCCCTCGGACGATGCGGCCAGACCTCAGGCCAGCTGACCGTGGCAGTGCTTGTACTTCTTGCCGCTGCCGCACGGGCAGGGATCGTTGCGGCCGACCTTGGGCGCATCGCGGTGCGCCGGCATGGGGCCGGACTGCACGTAGCCGCCCTGGGCCGCCGCCAGCCGCTGCGCTTCCTCGGCTTCTTCGTCGGCGCCGTAGCCGCCGGCATCCTGGTGCTGGAACTGCATCTGCCGTGCCTGCGCCTCGGCCATGGCACGCTCCTGCGCCTCCAGCGCGGCGACTTCTTCCTCGCTGCGGATGCGGACGCGCGACAGCAGGGTCACCACTTCGCTCTTCACCCGCTCCAGCATGCTGGAGAACAGTTCGAAGGCCTCCTTCTTGTACTCCTGCTTGGGCTGCTTCTGCGCGTAGCCGCGCAGGTGGATGCCCTGGCGCAGGTAATCCATGCGCGCCAGGTGTTCTTTCCAGTTCTTGTCGAGCACCGTCAGCATGATGTGCTTTTCCAGCGCGCGCATGGTCTCCTCGCCGATCACCGCTTCCTTGTCGGCGAAATGCCTGTCCATGGCCTCCTGCACGCGGCGCTCGATGGTCTCGGCATCCAGTTCCTCGGCTTCCTCGCGCCAGCGGCTGACGGGCAGGTCCAGGCCCATCTCCTCGGCCAGCTCGCGCTCCAGGCCCTGCAGGTCCCACTGCTCGTCCACCGAGTTCGCCGGCACGAAGCGGGCGACGGTCTCGGCGACCACGTCGCCGCGGATGCCGTCGATGTTCTCCTTCACCGATTCGGCTTCGAGCAGCTCGTCGCGCTGGGCGTAGATCACCTTGCGCTGGTCGTTGTTGACGTCGTCGAAGTCCAGCAGGTTCTTGCGGATGTCGAAGTTGTGCGCTTCCACCTTGCGCTGCGCCTTCTCGATCTGCCGGCTGACCAGCCGGTCCTCGATGACGTCGTCTTCCTTCATGCCGATAAGCTTCATCGCCTTCTGGACCCAGTCCGAGGCGAAGATGCGCATCAGGTTGTCTTCCAGCGACAGGTAGAAGCGGGACGAACCCGGATCGCCCTGGCGGCCCGAACGGCCGCGAAGCTGATTGTCGATGCGGCGCGATTCGTGGCGTTCGGTGCCGACGATGTGCAGGCCGCCGGCCGCCTTCACCGCGTCGTGGCGCTTCTGCCATTCGGCCTTGACCGCGGCGCGGGCGGCCTCATCGGCGCCTTCGCCCAGCGCTTCGTATTCGGCTTCCAGCGAGCCGCCCAGCACGATGTCGGTACCGCGGCCGGCCATGTTGGTGGCGATGGTGATCGCGCCCGGACGGCCGGCCTGCGCCACGATGTGCGCCTCGCGCTCGTGCTGCTTGGCGTTCAGCACTTCGTGCGGCACGCCCGCCTTGCCAAGGAAGTCGGACAGCATTTCCGACGTCTCGATCGAGGTGGTGCCCACCAGCACCGGCTGGCCGCGCTGGTAGCAGTCCTGGATGTCGGCCAGCACCGCCTTGAACTTGCCCTGGCGGTTGAGGAACACCTGGTCCGGCGAATCCTTGCGCACGGTCGGACGGTTGGTCGGGATGACGATGACTTCCAGGCCGTAGATGCTCTGGAACTCGAACGCTTCGGTGTCGGCCGTGCCGGTCATGCCGGACAGCTTGCTGTACATGCGGAACAGGTTCTGGAACGTCACGCTGGCCAGCGTCTGGTTCTCGCGCTGCACCGGTACGCCTTCCTTCGCCTCGACCGCCTGGTGCAGGCCGTCGGACCAGCGACGGCCCGGCAGCGTACGGCCGGTGAACTCGTCGACGATGACCACTTCGCCATCGCGCACGATGTAGTCCACATCGCGCTGGTAGATGGCATGCGCGCGCAGCGCGGCATTGAGGTGGTGCACGACGGACAGGTTGTTGGCGCCGTACAGCGGTTCTTCCTCGCTGATGATGCCGGCCTGCAGCAGCAGCTCCTCGGCGTGCTCCATGCCCGCTTCGGACAGGTGCACCTGCTTGCCCTTCTCGTCGACCCAGTAGTCGCCCTCGGCTTCCTCGTTCTCCTGCTTGACCAGCTGGGGCACGATACGGTTGACGCGGATGTACAGCTCCGGCGATTCGTCGGCCGGGCCGGAGATGATCAGCGGAGTGCGCGCCTCGTCGATCAGGATGGAGTCGACTTCGTCGACGATGGCGTAGTGGAGGCCGCGCTGGAAGCGGTCGGCCTTCGACATCGCCATGTTGTCGCGCAGGTAGTCGAAGCCGAACTCGTTGTTGGTGCCGTAGGTGATGTCGGCGGCATACGCGGCGTGCTTGTCGCCGTGCGGCATGCCCGGGTAGACGACGCCCACGCTCAGGCCCAGCCAGTTGTACAGGCGGCCCATCCAGGCCGAGTCGCGGCGGGCCAGGTAATCGTTCACGGTGACGACGTGCACGCCCTTGCCTTCCAGCGCGTTGAGGTAGGTGGGCAGCGTGGCCACCAGCGTCTTGCCTTCGCCGGTGCGCATTTCGGCGATCTTGCCCAGGTGCAGCACCATGCCGCCGATCAGCTGCACGTCATAGTGGCGCATGCCCAGCACGCGGCGGCTGGCCTCGCGGCAGACCGCGAAGGCTTCGGGCAGGATCTTGTCGAGGGCTTCCCCGCCGGCGATGCGCTGCTGGAACTCCGGCGTCTTCGCCTTCAGCTCCTCGTCGGACAGCTTCTGCAGCTCCGGCTCCAGCGCGTTGATCTTGTCGACGATGCGTTGCAGCTGCTTGAGCAGGCGCTCGTTGCGACTGCCGAAGACACGGGTAAGCAGTTTGTTGATCATGTAGGGAACCGGATGGGAAAGGAACGCCGCGGCCCCGCGGTGTCGCGGGCCGAAAACGAAACAGGGCGCAAGGCGCCCTGTCTGGCAACACCGTATTGTAGCTTGGGGCGCCGCCCGGGGAATCAAGGCGGACCGTCAGACCGACTGCGCCTGGGATGGTTCCCGAACGCCGGCACTGGCGTCGAGCCTGCTCGACGCCACATGGCAGACACGGCCAGTCCAGGGCCGGAGGGCAGCGGAGCAGGCTCCGCGCCGCGTCAGATCGCGGTCAGCCGCGCTTGACGGACTGGCCCACCGGCGTGGGACCTTCGCCCAGGAACTTGCGCGGATTGACCACGCGCCCGTTCTCCCACACTTCGAAGTGCACGTGCGCACCGGTGGAGCGGCCCGTCGAGCCGGCCTTGGCCACTTCCTGGCCCACGCGGACCAGATCGCCCGCGCGCACGGTCAAGCGCGAGTTGTGCGCATAGCGGGTGACATAGCCATTGCCGTGGTCGACATCCACGACGTTGCCGTAGCCGCCCTTCACGCCGGCGAAGCTGACCACACCGTCGGCCACCGCCAGCACGGGATCGCCGACGCTGGCCTTGAAGTCGATGCCCTTGTGGTACTGGCCACCGCCACCGAAGGGATCGGCGCGGCCGCCGAAGCCGGAGGTGATGTAGCTGTTGGCGATCGGCAGGCGGCCCGGCGTGGCGTTCCGGTCCAGTTCGCGATTGAACAGCAGCGCCTCGAGCACGGACAGCTGGCGGCCCGAGGCGGCGAACTGCTGCTCCAGCTTGTCCACGCCGGCAACCAGTTCGGCGGGCTTCATGTCGTAGGACACGTCGTTGCCGCCCACGCCCACCGGCTCGTTGAAGTCGAACTCGCCGTCCTGCAGCTGGCCCACGCGGGTCAGGCGTTCGCCCAGGGCGTTCAGCCGGTTGGCCTGCGCCTGCAGCTCGCCCAGGCGCGCGGCCATGGCGTTGATTTCCTGCTGGGCACCGCGGCGCACCTGGTCCAGTTCGGCATCGCGCTGCTCGGCCTTGGCCTGCAGCAGCGAAACCTGCGCCATGCCGGCGGCGCTGCGCCCGGCCACGCCGATCAGCAGACCGGCGGCGACCAGCACCGAGGCACTGGCCAGCGGACGCGCATGGAAGGCAAGGCGGATGCGGTAGGCACCATGGGCGGACGCATGGGCCCACCAGGTACGCGAATTGTTTACGATGGTCTTAAAGCTCATAGATACCGATGTCTGATTCGAAGTCCAAGCCGCGCCGTACCGGCATCGCGCAACCTGCCCTGCAGGCTGCCCTGACGGATGCCGCCACCGACCCGGTGCGTCGCGCCATGTGGCTGGACGCCTTGGAACAGCAGCTTCGCCCCTGCCTTCCCCCTGCCCTGGCGCCGCATTGCCGATTGGCGAACGTGGCGGGCAAGCGGCTCGTTTTTATCGTCGACTCCCCGGTGTGGAACGCCCGGCTACGCCTGGCGGCACCCGAATTGATCAACGTGGCCCAATCCATCGGACTGGCGGTCACCGAAGTCACCGCCAAGACGCGCCTCGCGCCGGTCGTGAAGCCCGCGCAGGCAGCGGTCGTACCCGTATCGGAGGCCTCCCGCAGAGGGCTGCAAGCGGCCCTCGACCTCCTGTCGGCCCCGGACTCCGCCGGTACCCCCACCCCGCAGGGCGGTCATCGCGGGCGCCGGAAAAATTGACCCGGCCATCACGAAGGACGGGGCATGGTACCGGCCACCGTTGGTCGGGACGTTAGCCAAACGTTATAAAAAGGTTATTTTCGGGCCTGAAATTCGACGCAGTTCACAGTTTCGCCAAGGCGTAACCATTTCCGCACCACCGCGTGACGGGGGTGGGGAACCGGGCGACAGCAGGGTCACCGTCCGGAGGGACGCGCGTCTCAGACCGCCAGGGCAGGCGTCGCATAGGTGACCGGGGACGGCGCAGCGCGGTCCTCGAAGGTCACCTCTTCCCAGGCCGAGGTTTCGGCCAGCAGGGCCCGGACCAGCTTGTTGTTCAACGCATGGCCCGACTTGAAGCCCTCGTAGGCACCCAGGATCGGGCGGCCGGCGAGATAGAGGTCGCCGATGGCGTCCAGGATCTTGTGGCGGACGAACTCGTCCGTGTAGCGCAGGCCGTCCTCGTTCAGCACGCGGAACTCGTCCAGCACGATGGCGTTGTCCATCGAACCGCCCAGGCCCAGGTTGCGCTCGCGCATGTATTCCAGGTCGCGCATGAAGCCGAACGTGCGCGCGCGCGCGACTTCCTTGATGTAGGCGCCGGTGGAGAAGTCCACCTCGGCACGCGACTGCGAGGCCGGGATCATCGGATGGTCGAACTTCACCGTGAAACCCAGCTTGAAACCGTCGTACGGCTCGAAGCGCGCCACCTTGTCGCCTTCGGTCACTTCCACCGGGCGGGTGATGCGGATGAAGCGCTTGGGTGCGTCCTGCTCGGCAACGCCGGCGGACTGGATGAGGAACACGAACGGGCCGGCGGAGCCGTCCATGATCGGCAGCTCGGCCGAGGACAGTTCCACGTAGGCATTGTCGACGCCCAGGCCGGCCATTGCCGACATCAGGTGCTCGACCGTCTGCACCTTGGCGCCTTCGCAGGTCAGGCCGGTGCACAGCGTCGTCTCGGTGACCAGCTCGGCGCTCGCGGGGATCTCGACCACGGGATCCAGGTCGATGCGCCGGAACACGATGCCGGTATCGACCGGCGCCGGACGCAGCGTCATGTAGACCTTTTCGCCGCTGTGCAGCCCCACGCCCGTCGCGCGGATCACGTTCTTGAGGGTGCGTTGCTGGGCCATCGGCAGGAATCGCAGGTGGGGGGAACCTGAGCGGGCAGCGAGAATATCACGCAATTCGCTGAATCTTAACGAAAGAACCGGTCTGTCCCACGCCTGCAACAACGACCTGTTAAGGCCGTCGGAAAGGGCTGCCGGGCCGGCGAAGGCCCGGCAGCAAAGGGACATGGCGGTGTCGTTCGGTCTTGCTCCCTCCCCTCGCGGGGAGGGCACGCGGGTGGATCAGTCCGCCTGGCGACGCAGGAACGCCGGGATGTCCAGGTAGTCCGAGGGCAGTTCCGCCGCCACCGGCGCGGAGGCCGGGGCCGACGGCGCGGGCGAAGCCGAACCCCGGCGCAGGCCCAGGCCGCTGGTGGCGGCACCGATCGGGTCCATCGAGAAGCCGTCGTCGATCGGCATGCCGGTGGTGGCGTCGCGGACCAGCTTGATCGGCGCGCGCATCGGCTCGCGCAGGTCGCCGCCGCGGCCGACCGGCTGGCGGGCGGCGTTGCGGTTCAGGCCGGTGGCCACCACGGTCACGCGCACTTCGTCCTGCATGTCCGGGTCCAGCACGGTGCCGACCACGACGGTCGCGTCTTCCGAGGCGAAGCCTTCGATGGTGCGGCCCACTTCGTCGAACTCGGCCATGGTGAAGTCCGGACCGGCGGTGATGTTGACCAGGATGCCGTTGGCACCGTTGAGGTTGACGTCGTCCAGCAGCGGGTTCTGGATGGCGGCCTCGGCGGCGGCCTGCGCACGGTCATCGCCGCGGGCCGAGCCGGTGCCCATCATCGCCAGACCCATCTCGCTCATCACAGTGCGCACGTCGGCGAAGTCAACGTTGATCAGACCCGGACGCACGATCAGGTCGGCGATGCCCTGCACGGCGCCCAGCAGCACGTCGTTGGCGGCGCGGAACGCCTGGATCATCGTCGCGTTGCGGCCCAGCACGGTGATCAGCTTCTCGTTCGGGATGGTGATCAGCGAGTCGCAGTGGTGGCTCAGTTCCTCGATGCCCTTCAGCGCGACCTGCATGCGGCGGCGACCTTCGAACGGGAACGGCTTGGTGACCACGGCGACGGTCAGGATGCCCATTTCCTTGGCCAGCTGGGCCACGACCGGCGCCGCGCCGGTGCCGGTGCCGCCGCCCATGCCCGCGGTGATGAACACCATGTCGGCGCCGTCCAGTGCGTCGATGATGCGCTCGCGGTCTTCCAGCGCCGCCTGGCGGCCGACTTCCGGATTCGCGCCCGCGCCCAGGCCCTTGGTGACGTTGCTGCCGAGCTGCAGCTGCAGCTTGGCGCCACAGTTCTTGATCGCCTGCGAGTCGGTGTTGGCGGTGATGAATTCCACGCCGTCCACGCTGCCGTTGACCATGTGCGCCACGGCGTTGCCGCCGCCGCCGCCCACGCCCACGACCTTGATCACCGCATTCGGGGCCATCTTTTCAACCAGTTCGAAATGTGCCATGTCCTTGTCCTCGTTTATTTAGTTATGTGGTGCTGGTGGAACGAACTCGTGATGCCTTCAACTTCGCGGTAGGTGTCACCTCACTCAGAACTCGCCGCGATACCAGTTCTGCAGTTTCTTGAACCAGCTGCCCGCCTTGCCCGTGGGCAGCGACGGACGCCGGGGGTGTTCGATCTGGCTGCCCATCAGCAGCAGGCCGACGCCGGTGGCGTGCACCGGGTTGCCGACCACTTCGCCCAGGCCGGTGACGTGCTGCGGGATGCCGACGCGCACGGGCATCTGCAGCATCTCCTCTGCCAGCTCGACCACGCCTTCCATCTTCGCGGCGCCGCCGGTCAGCACCATGCCGGCGCGCACGCGCTCCTCGAAGCCGGAGCGGCGCAGTTCGGCCTGCACCATCTCGAAGATCTCCTCGTAGCGCTGCTGCACGGCCTGCGCCAGCGCATGGCGCGGCAGGCGGCGCGGCGGACGGTCGCCCACGCTCGGCACCTGGATGCTTTCCTCGGCCGTCGCCAGCTGGGCCAGCGCGCAGGCATAGCGCACCTTGATCTGCTCGGCTTCGGGCGTGGGCGTACGCAGCATGTGCGCGATGTCGTTGGTCACCTGGTCGCCGGCGATCGGCAGCGAAGCGGTGTGGCAGATCGCGCCCTGCACGAACACCGCCAGGTCGGTGGTGCCCGCGCCCATGTCGACCAGCACCACCCCGAGCTCGCGCTCGTCGCTGGTCAGCACGGCGACGCTGGAGGCCAGCGAGGAGAAGATCAGGTCGTCGATCTGCAGGCCGCAGCGCTGCACGCACTTGCTGATGTTGGCGGCCGCCGACTGCGCGCAGAACACCAGGTGCGCGTCCACTTCCAGGCGCACGCCGGTCATGCCGACCGGATTGCGGATGCCTTCCTGCGAGTTGTCCAGCTTGTACTCGCGCGGGATGGCGTGGAGGATCTTCTGGTCGGCCGGGATGGCGACAGCCTTCGCCGCTTCCAGCACGCGGTCCAGGTCGCCCCACGTGACCTCGCCGTCCCGGATCGGGACGATGCCGGGCGAGTTGCGGCACTGCACGTGGTTGCCGGAGATCGAGGCGTAGACCGAGCGGATCTCGCAGCCGGCCATCAGCTCGGCCTCCTCGATCGCACGCTGGATCGACTGCACCGTGGATTCGATGTCCACCACGACGCCGCGCTTGAGGCCGCGCGACTCGTGCGAGCCGATGCCGATCACTTCGATCGGATTGCCCGGTGCGTACTCGCCGACCAGCGCCGTCACCTTGGAGGTGCCGATGTCCAGCCCGACGATCAGCGATTTGTCACCCTTGCGATTCATGTAATGCCCTGCAGAAGACGACCTGCGGCCGCGATCGGCGCAGGCAATGGAGTCGGTATGGCGGCCGGCGGCGGCGCCTTGGGCGCTTCGCCCCAGCTGAGCGCGAAGCCGTTGGTGTAGCGCAGGTCCGCGCGCACCAGCGGCTGCGCCTGCGCGGCCAGCAGCTGCGGCAGCATCCGCGCGAACCGGCCCAGGCGCGGGCGCGCGTCGGTGCGACCGACCACCACCTGGGTGCCGTTGCCCAGCAGCAGCGACCAGCTGCCGCGGGCATCCATCACCAGCGTGGTGACGTCAAGGCCCATCGGCGCGAACAGCTGGCGCGACTCGTTGTAGAGCGCGGTCACTTCCTGCACCTGGGATTCGGGCCCACCGAGCTGCGGCAGGTCCAGGCCGGACAGCTCCTTCGGCATCGGGAACAGGCGGCCGTGCTCGGACAGGAGTTTGTCCTCGCCCCAGCGCGCGAACGGCTTGTGTTCGGTGATGCGGACCTCCAGCACGTCGGGCCAGCGCTTGCGCACTTCGGCGCGCTCCACCCAGGGCAGCTTCTCGACCGCCTGCTTGGCGTCCTCCAGCCGCACCGCGAAGAAGCCGCGACGCGCATGCGGCAGCACCGCGGCCTGCAGCTGCGCCGGCTGCACGCGCGCCAGTTCGCCCTGCACGCGCAGCTTGCTCAGCGGCCAGCGCTCGGCGCCGATCCAGCCGTTGACCACGGCCACGACCGGCAGCGCGACCAGCGCCAGCGCGAGCAGCCAGGTCAGGATGCGCAGGGCGGCGTTCATGGGCCCGCCACCTCCGGCACCGTCTGCTCCAGGATGCGCCAGCACAGCGCTTCGAAGCCGATGCCGACCTGTGCGGCGGCCTTCGGCACCAGCGAATGGCTGGTCATGCCGGGCGCGGTGTTGACTTCCATCAGCAGGAAGCGGCCATCGGCATGGCGCATCACGTCGACGCGGCCCCAGCCGCTGCAGCCGGCGGCGCGGAAGCCTTCCAGCGCCAGCGTGCGGATCCGGGCCTCGTCGTCGGCACTGTCCAGGCCGGGGCACAGGTACTGCGTATCGTCAGCGATGTACTTGGCGTGATAGTCGTACCAGCCCTGCGCCGGCACGATGCGCACCGAAGGCAGCGCCACGTCGCCCAGGATGCCGACGGTGAACTCGCCGCCGGTCAGCATCTGCTCGGCCAGCAGTTCGCCGGCATAGGAGGAGGCGAACGCGACGGCGGGCGCCAGGTCATCCTCGCTCTCGATCTTGAACACACCAACGCTGGAGCCCTCGGTCGAAGGCTTGACGAAAACAGGAAAGCCCAGTGCACGCACGGCCGCGGCCAGGTCGTCGCCGGGCGCGATGCGCACGAAGCCCGCCGTCGGCAGGCCCGCCGCCTGCCACACCTGCTTGGTGCGGATCTTGTCCATCGTCAGCGCCGAACCCAGCACGCCCGGACCGGTATAGGGCACGCCGAGCGACTGCAGCAGTCCCTGCAGCACGCCGTTCTCGCCGTCGCCGCCATGCAGGATGTTGAAGACGCGGTCCACCCGGCCGGCACGGATCGCCTCCACCAGGGCCGGCACACCGTCCACCGCGAAGGCCTGCACGCCCTGCGACAGCAGCGCCTCAAGGACGTTCTGGCCGGAGTTCAGCGACACTTCGCGCTCGCTGGACGTGCCGCCCATCAGCACCGCAACGCGGCCGAAGCGGGCGGGATCGTCGAAGCGTGGCGGCGCGAGGTTCACGGCGCTCATGCGGATGCCTTCCCGCTGAAGCCGTGCGCGGCGATGTGCTGCGACATGTGGCCGATGTCGCCTGCGCCCATCATCAGTAGCAGGTCGCCGTCCTGCAGCACGTCGGGCAGCACGTCGACCAGGTCGGCGACCTGGCTGACGACCACCGGCTCGTTGCGGCCGCGCGCACGGATCGCGCGCGCCAGCGACTTGGCATCGGCGCCCGCGATCGGCTGTTCGCCGGCCGGGTACACCTCGCTCAGCACCAGCGCGTCGGCTTCCGACAGCACCGCGGCGAACGCGTCGAACTGGTCGCGCGTACGGCTGTAACGATGCGGCTGGAACGCTACCACCAGACGCTTGTGCGGCCAGCCGCCGCGCGCAGCGGCGAACACGGCCGCCAGTTCCTTCGGATGATGGCCGTAGTCGTCGACCAGCTGCACGCGCGCGCCCTGCGGCGTGGTGATCTCGCCCAGGTCGTTGAAGCGGCGGCCGATGCCGGCGAACTTCTCCAGCGCGGCGGCGATGTTCTGCGGCGACACGCCCAGCTGCCAGCCCACCGCGGCGGCGGCCAGCGCGTTCTGCACGTTGTGGCGGCCCGGCAATGCGAGGCTGACGCGGATGCTGGCGTCTTCCGGCAGACGCAGGGTGAAATGCATGCGCCCGCCTTCCTGCTCCACGTCTTCGGCACGCACGTCAGCATGCTCGGCGAAGCCGTAGCTCATCACGTGCCGCGGCGTGTCGGCGGCGATGGCGGCGACTTCCGGGTCGTCGATGCACAGCACGGCCAGGCCGTAGAACGGCAGGCGCTGCAGGAACTCGGCGAACGCCGCCTTCACGCGTTCGAAGTCGTTGCCGTAGTTCTCCAGGTGATCCGCATCGATGTTGGTGACGATGGAGATCAGCGGATTCAGCCGCAGGAAGCTGCCGTCGCTCTCGTCGGCCTCGGCCACCAGCCACTGGCCGTCGCCGAGCTTGGCGTTCGCACCCGCTGCCAGCAGCTGGCCGCCGATCACGAAGGTCGGGTCCAGCCCGCCCTCGCTCAGCACCGCCGCCGTCAGGCTGGTGGTGGTGGTCTTGCCGTGGGTGCCGGCCACGGCGATGCCGCGGCGGAAGCGCATCAGCTCGGCGAGCATCGCAGCACGCGGCACGATGGGGATGCGCTGGCTGCGCGCTTCCATCAGCTCGGGATTGTCGTGCTTGATCGCGCTGGAGACCACCACGCAGTCGGTGCCCAGCACGTTGGAGGCGTTGTGGCCGCGCATCACGCGCGCACCCAGCGACGCCAGCCGACGGGTCGCGGCGTTGTCGGCATTGTCCGAGCCGGACACTTCGTAGCCCAGCGTGCACAACACCTCGGCGATGCCGCTCATGCCGGAGCCGCCGATACCGACGAAGTGCACCCGGCGGAATTCCTTCGCCAGGTTGCCGGTGTGCTGCAGGCGGCGCTCGCGTGCGGCGGCCATCATCATGCCTGCGTCCTCATTTCGATAGCTTCCTCAAGAATGATGTCGGCGATGCGGTCGGCCGCATCGGGTTTGGCCAGCGTGCGCGCGGCCTTGGCCATCGCCATGCGCGCAGCGGTGTCGCCGGACAGCCTGCGCAGCGTGGCTGCCAGCGCATCGGCCAGGGCGTCGTCCTGCTTCAACAGCACGGCGGAGCCGCGCTCGACCAGGTACTCGGCATTGCGGGTCTGGTGGTCGTCGACGGCCTGTGCGAACGGCACCAGCACGCTGCCCACACCCACCGCGCACAGTTCGGCCAGCGTGGAGGCGCCGGAGCGGCAGACGACAAGATCGGCCCAGGCGTAGGCTTCGGCCATATCGGTGATGAACGCTTCCACGCGCGCCACAACGCCGGCATCCGCATAGGCCCTGGCCGCTTCGTCGCGCAGCTTCTCGCCGCACTGGTGGCGCACATCGACGCTGCCTGACGGCAGCGTGGCGAGTGCGCGCGGCACCGCCATGTTCAGGGCGCGCGCACCCTGGCTACCGCCCAGCACGAGCAGGCGCAGCGGGCCTTCGCGGCCGGCGAGGCGCGATGCCGGCGGCGCGATGGCGGCGATCTCTTCGCGCACCGGATTGCCCACTACTTCCTCGCGCTGCGGGAACGCACCGGGGAACCCGGTCATCACGCGGCGCGCCACCCTTACCAGCACGCGGTTGGTGAAGCCGGCCGCGCGGTTCTGTTCGTGTACCAGCAGCGGCAGACCCATCAGGCGCGCGGCGACGCCCCCGGGGCCGGACGCGAAGCCGCCGAAGCTGACCACCGCGCGGGGCGCCCGGCGACGCAGCACGAAACCCGCCGCACGGATCGCACGCAGCACACGCACCGGCGCGCCTAGCAAGGCGAGCTTGCCCTTGCCGCGCAGGCCGGTGATCGCGAGCGTGTCCAGTTCGATGCCGTGCTGCGGCACCAGCCGTGTTTCCATCGCACCTTCAGCGCCCAGCCATACAACCGGCACGCCGCGCGCGCGCAGCACCTTGGCCACGGCCAGCGCGGGAAAGATATGACCGCCGGTGCCACCGGCCATCATCATCACGGGTGCCGGGGAGGTCGCAACGTTCATGCGATCCTCTCGAAGGTCGGTTCGACACGCGAGCGCAGGCGGCTGGTGCCACGCAGCTTTTCGGACAGCGAAGGCGGTTGCGGCGATGCGCTATCGGCCGGCGCACGCGCTTCGCCCGATGGCGTGGTCTGCAGTGCTTCGCCACGCAGGGCGACCTGGCGCTGGGTGCGCTCGAGTTCGTACGACACCCGCAGCAACAGGCCCATCGCCACGCAGGTCATCAGGATGCTCGACCCGCCGGAGGAGATCAGCGGCAGGGTCAGACCCTTGGTCGGCAGCAGACCCAGGTTCACCCCCATCGAGACGAAGCTCTGCATGCCGATCCACAGCGCCACGCCGAAGGCGACATAGCCGGCGAAATGGCGGCGCATTTCCACGCAGCGCAGGCCGATGACGAACGCGCGGCCGACCAGCAGCGCGTACAGCGTCACCACCAGACAGACGCCGACGAAGCCAAGCTCTTCGCCGATCACCGAGAAGATGAAGTCGGTATGCACTTCGGGCAGGTAGTTCAGCTTGAGCACAGAGCCGCCGAGGCCGATACCCGACCATTCGCCGCGACCGATCGCCATCAAGGCATTGGTCAGCTGGTAGCCGCTGCCGAACGGATCGGCCCACGGATCGGAGAATGACGTCAGGCGACGCATGCGGTACGGCTCGGCGATGGCGATCACGGCGAGGATGGGCAGGCCCACCAGCACCGGGCCGAACATGCGCGGCATGTTCACGCCGCCCAGCACCAGCATGCCGGCGGTGATCGCCAGCAGCAGCGAGGACGAACCGAAGTCCGGCTGCATCAGCAGCAGCGCAACCAGCAGCACCACCACGCCCAACGGCTTCAGCATCGCCGCCCAGGTCGCGTTGACCTCGTCGCGGAAGCGCACCAGGTAGCTGGCCAGCCAGACGATGAAGAACACCTTCACCACTTCCACGACCTGGAAGTTCGACACGCCCAGGTTGATCCAGCGGTGCGCGCCCTTCACGCTCACGCCCAGTCCCGGCACGAACACCAGCAACAGCAGCACCACGCAACCGAGCAGCAGCAGGTGGTTGCGCGCCTCGATGCTCTTCAGCTCGGTGCGCGTCACCCACCACGCCAGGCCCGCGCCCGCGACCAGGAACATGCCGTGGCGGATCAGGTAGTAGAACGGATTGCCGTGCTGGTAGATCGACGCCGAGGCGACCATCACCACGCCCAACGACGCCAGCGCCAGCATGGCGCCGAGCAACCAGGGGTCGAAGCGCCCCCCGATGGCTTCCAGTCGCGTGGCCTGGCGCGGCGTGTCGTTCATCAGCGCACCTTCAACGTGGCCAGACCGACGAGCACCAGCACGACGGAGATGATCCAGAAGCGCACGATCACGCGCGGCTCCGGCCAGCCCTTCAGTTCGAAGTGGTGATGGATCGGCGCCATCCGGAACACGCGCTTGCCGGTCAGCTTGAACGACGCCACCTGGATCATCACCGACAGCGTCTCGATGACGAAGATGCCGCCCATGATCACCAGCACCAGTTCCTGGCGCACGATCACCGCGATGGTGCCCAGCACCGCGCCCAGCGCCAATGCGCCGATGTCGCCCATGAACACCATCGCCGGATAGGTGTTGAACCACAGGAAGCCCAGGCCCGCGCCCGCGATGGCGGCACAGATGATGGTCAGCTCGCCGGCGCCCGGCACCTGCGGGATCTGCAGGTAGTTGGAGAACACCGCATTGCCGGAGGCGTAGGCGAACACGCCCAGCGCGCAGGCCACCAGCACCGTCGGCATGATCGCCAGCCCATCCAGGCCATCGGTCAGGTTGACCGCATTGGAGAAGCCGACGATCCAGAAGTACGCGATGGCGACGAAGCCGACGCCGGCCAGCGGCAGCGCGATCGACTTGAAGAACGGCACGTAGAACGTGGTCGCCGCCGGCACGTCGGCGTACAGATACAGGTACAGGCCCGCGGCCAGGCCGAAGATCGACTGCAGCAGGTATTTCCAGCGGGATTTCAGGCCATTCGGATCGCGCCTGACGATCTTGATCCAGTCGTCGTACCACCCGATCACGCCGAAGCACAGCATGACCAGCAGTACCACCCACACGTACTTGTTGCGCAGGTCGCCCCACAGCAGCACCGATGCGGCCACCGTGATCAGGATCAGCGCACCGCCCATGGTCGGCGTGCCGGCCTTGGAGAAGTGCGACTGCGGGCCGTCCTTGCGGATCGGCTGGCCGCCCTTCAGCTGGCCCAGCCGGCGGATCACCGCCGGGCCCAGCCACAGCGACAGCGCCAGCGACGTCAGTGCGGCCAGGATGCCGCGGAACGTCAGGTAGCCGAACAGGCCGAAGAAGTTCTCCAGGCTCTGCAGCCAGCGAGCCAGTTCAAGCAACATGCGGTGTGTCCTCCCCGGTGGACAGCAGGGCGGCGACGATCCGGTCCATCGCGCTGCCGCGCGACCCCTTGACCAGACAGCGCACGCCGGCCCGCAGGTCGGCGCGCAGTGCGGCCGCCAGCGAAGCGTGATCTTGGAATGAATGCGCGCCCTCGCCGAACGCGGCGGCGGCGGCGGCGCTCAACGGTCCCAGCGTGTACAGCCGGCGGAGCCCAGCGGCCCGGGCGCGCGCGCCCATGTCGGCGTGCAGGGCTTCTTCGTCGGCGCCCAGTTCGCGCATGTCGCCCAGCACCAGCCAGCCTTCCCCGCCGTCCTGAGCACTCGCGGCGGCGAGCGTCTCGATGGCCGCGATCAATGAGCCGGGGTTGGCGTTGTAGCTGTCGTCGATCACCACCGCGCCGTTGGGCAACGTGTGCGCGACCTGGCGCCCGGCAACCGGCTGCGCGGCCGACAGACCGTCGGCGATGGTCGCCAGCGATACGCCGCAGGCCATGGCGAGCGCCGCGGCGGCGAGCGCATTGCGCACGTTGTGGCGACCCGGCAGGTGCAGGCTGACGACGACGTCGCCATGCGGGGCCACCAGCACGAAATCCGATCCGTCCGCGGTCGCGCGGATGTCGCGTGCCGTCAGGTCGGCCGTGGCATCCAGCCCGAAACGCAGGATGCGGCGATCCGGCACGCGGCTGGCGAAGTACTCGGCGAACGCGTCGTCGGCATTGATCACCGCGGTGCCGTCGGCCGGCAGCGCGTCGTAGATGGCGCCCTTGGTTTCGGCCACGCCGACCAGCGAACCCATGCGCTCCAGGTGCGCGGCGGCGATGTTGTTCACCAGCGCCACTTCCGGCGTGACGATGTCGGTGAGGTAGGCGATGTCGCCCGGCTTGCCGGCGCCCATCTCGTAGACGGCGAAGTCCGCATCGTCGGGCGCGTCGATGACCGCCAGCGGCAGGCCGATCTCGTTGTTGCGGTTGCCGGGGTTGAAATAGGTGACGCCGGCCCGCTGCAGGATGGAGACCACCAGCGTCTTGACCGTGGTCTTGCCGTTGCTGCCGGTGATGGCGACCGTCTTTTCCACGCGGTCGCGCTGCAGGCCGGCGGCGATGCGCGCCAGCGCCAGCAGGGTATCCGGCACGACGACCTGCGGCACGTCGACCTTCACCTCGTGGTCGACCAGCACCGCGGCGGCACCGCGCATGGAGGCGTCGTAGGCGAAGTCGTGCCCGTCGAAGCGCTCGCCACGCAGCGCCACGTACAGGCTGCCCGGCACCAGGGTGCGGGTGTCGTTGGTCAATGAGCCGATCACCAGATCATCGCCGATCAGTTCGCCACCGGCCCAGTGCGCCAGCAGGGAAAGGGGAAGCCGCTTCATCGACGGTCCTCCAGGGCGTGGCGCGCCACCGCGGTGTCGTCGAACGGGTGTTTCACGCCATGGATTTCCTGGTAAGGCTCGTGACCCTTGCCGGCCACCAGCACGATGTCGTCCGGACCCGCCTGGGCGACGGCCTGCGCGATGGCCTGCGCCCGGTCGCGCTGCACGAGCACGGCAGCCGGCTTCGCGAAGCCGGCCATGATGTCGGCCACGATGACGTCGCCGTCCTCGGTGCGCGGGTTGTCGTCGGTGACCACCACCACATCCGCCAGGCGTTCGGCGATGGCGGCCATCTGCGGACGCTTGCCGGTATCGCGGTCGCCCCCGCAGCCGAACACGCAGAACAGCCGGCCCTGCACGTGGTCGCGCAGGCTGGCCAGGGCCTGCTCCAGCGCATCCGGCGTGTGCGCGTAGTCGATCACGACCAGCGGACGACGGACGCCGGCCGCGTCGGTATCGCCCCCCAGCCGGTTCATGCGGCCATGGATCGGCGCCAGCCGCGACAGCGTGCGCGCGATGTCGGCGGTGCTGTCGCCCAACGCGCGCAGCGCACCGGCGACGGCCAGCAGGTTGTCCACGTTGAAGCGGCCCAGCAGGCGCGACTGCACCGGCTGCACCTCGTCGCCGATCACCAGGTCGAAACCGATGCCGTTGCCGTCCAGGCGCAGCGCATCCGCGCGCACGCTGGCATCGGCCTGCCCGCGCGAGCTGACGCCGATGCGCTGCACGCCGTGCGGCAGCCGGGCGAACAGGTCGCGACCATAGGCATCGTCCAGGTTGACCACGCCCGCCTTCAGGCCGGGGCGGAAGAACAGCAGCGACTTGGCCGCGCCGTAGCGCTCCATGTCGCCGTGGTAGTCCAGGTGGTCGCGGGTGAGGTTGGTGAACACGCCCACATCGAAATGCACGGCGTCGACGCGGCCCTGGTCCAGCGCATGCGAACTGACTTCCATCGCCACCGCCTTCGCGCCCGCATCGCGGAACTGCGCCAGCAGTGCATGCATCTGCAGCACCAGCGGCGTGGTGAAGCCGGTCGGCACCACCTCGCCATACATGCCGGCGCCCAGCGTGCCGACCGTCGCACAGCGGATGCCGCGCAGGTGCCAGGCCTGCGCCAGCAGCTGCACCGTGGACGTCTTGCCGTTGGTGCCGGTCACGCCGACCATCTTCATGTCGTGCGAGGGCGCGGCGTGGAACCGGTCGGCCATCGCGCCCATGCGGGCGCGCAGCCCCGGTACCGCGATCGCGTCGCGTGGCGCTTCCAAACCGTCCGGTACCGGCGGCTCGAACAGGACCGCACTGGCGCCGTTCTCCTTCGCCTGTGCCGCGAAGTTCAGCCCGTGCGCACCGAAGCCGGCGATGGCCACGAAGGCGTCGCCCGGCTGCACGCTGCGGCTGTCCAGGGTCAGTCCGCGCACCACGATGTCGCGCGGCACGTCCACGTCGGGCAACAGTTCGGCGAGAGCCATCATCCGCCTCATCGCGTCGCTCCCGTGGCCGGCAGCGTGGCGTGCGGGGCGTCGAATGCGGACGGGTCCGTGGTATCGACTGCATCGTCGACGATCGGCGTCGGCACGGGCGCCTGCGCGGCCGCACCCGGCTTGCCTGCGTTCTTGGCCTGCGCGGCCAGCCAGGCCTCGATGTCGTCCGGCGGCACGTCCATCAGGCGCAGCGCGCCATCCATCACGTCGTGAAAGACCGGCGCGGCGACCAGGCCGCCGAAGTAGCCGCCTTCCTGCGAATCGTTGATGACCACGACGGCCGCGAAGCGGGGATTGCTGGCCGGCACCAGTCCGGCGAAGAAGGACGCGTAGCGGCCCTTCGCATAACCGCCGCCGGACGCGATGCGGGCCGTGCCGGTCTTGCCCGCCACGCGATAGCCCAGCACGCCGGCCCGCTTGGCGCCGCCCTGCGTCACCACGGTTTCCATCATGCCGACGACTTCACGTGCGATCGCGGGATCGAGCACCTGCGGCGCTTCGCTCCGCTGGCCCTTCACGAACGTCGGCGTCACCAGCCTGCCGCCGTTGCCCAATGCGGAGTAGGCGCGCGCGATCTGCAGCGGCGTGACCGCCAGGCCGTAGCCATACGACATCGTCGCCTTCTGCAGGCCGTTCCAGCGGTCCGGCGGCGCCAGCATGCCGGCGGACTCGCCCGGGAAGCCGCTGCCGGGCTTCTGCCCGTAGCCGAAGCTATGGATGCTCTCGTAGAAGTAGTCGTTGGGCAGCTTCTCGGCGATCTTGATCGAGCCGATGTTCGAACTCTTGGTGATGACGCCGGTGACGGTCAGCACGCCGTTGTTCCGGGGCACGTCGCGGATGGTGTAGCGGCTGTTCAGGGCCATGTAGCCCGGATTGGTGTTGACCAGCGTCGAAGGCGTGACCACGCCGGCCTTCAGCGCCGTCGACACGGTCAGGGGCTTCATCGTGGAGCCGGGCTCGATCATGTCGGTCAGCGCGCGGTTGCGGCGCGCATCCGGCTTCACCCGGTCGATCGCGTTGGGGTTGTACGTGGGCAGGTTGACCATCGCCAGCACTTCGCCGGTGGCCACGTCCATGATCACGATGGAACCGCTGCTGGCCTGGTGTTCGAGCAGCGCATTGCGCAGCTCGCGGTGCGCCAGGTACTGGATGCGGCGGTCGATGCTCAGCGTCAGGTCCTTGCCCGGCTGCGCGGAGCGGATCAGGTCGACGTTCTCGACGATGCGGCCGCGGTTGTCGCGGATCACCTTCTGCACGCCCGGCGTGCCGCTGAGCCATTCGTCGAACGCCAGTTCCAGCCCCTCCTGGCCGCGGTCGTCGATGTTGGTGAAGCCCAGCACGTGGGCCATCGCCGGCCCCTGCGGGTAGAAGCGGCGGAACTCGCGCTGGGAGAACACGCCGGGAATCTTGTGCGCCAGGATCTTCTGCGCCTCGTCCGGATTGATCCGGCGCTTGAGGTACAGGAACTCCTTGTCGGCCTTCTGCGACAGGCGGTTGGTCAGGTGGTCGAGCGGCACGCCGAGCGCCTGCGCCAGCTCGGGCAGTCGGTCGGGCGTCTTCAGCAGTTCCTGCGGGTTGCCCCACACCGATTCCACCGGCGAGGACACCGCCACCGGCTCGCCGTTGCGGTCGGTGATCATGCCGCGCGAGGTCGGGATGGGGATCTCGCGCAGGAAGCGCGCATCGCCCTGGCGCTGGTAGAAGTCGTGGTTGATCAGCTGCACGTAAGCCGCGCGGCCGACCAGGCTGACCGAGCACAGGCCCATCGCGCCCAGCACCAGGGCCAGGCGGCCGCGCAGGTTGAAGCGCGCACGGTTGCGGTTCTTGGCCGGCGCGGCGTTCATGGACGCACCACCACGATGTCGGCCGCTTCCGGGAACTTCATGCCCAGGCGCACGCGCGCGACCTGGTCGATGCGCGTGGCTTCGGCCACGGTGGCCTGCTCCAGCTGCAGGCGACCGAATTCGACGTTCAGTTCGTCCCGCGCGCGCTCCAGCCGCGTCACCTCGTCGAACAGCACGCGATGGCGGTGGCGCGCGTACACCACCCCGATCGCGGAAGCGATGTTGGCCAGCACCAGGACGGCGAGCAGGAAGCGCGTCACGCCGCGGCCTCCAGCTTCTCGGCCACCCGCAGCACCGCGCTGCGGGCGCGCGGGTTGGTGGCCACTTCATCGGGCTCGCCCTTCTGGCCGCTGCCGATGGCGCGCAGCGTGGGCACGAACGTCTCGGCCACCGGCAGCCGGCGGTTGGCCGGCGGCGCCTTGGCGTGCTTGTTGATGAACTGCTTGACGATGCGGTCTTCCAGCGAGTGGAAGCTGATCACCGCCAGCCGGCCACCGGGCTTGAGGCAGGCCAATGCGGCGTCCAGGCCAAGTTCCAGGTCCGCGAGTTCGCGGTTCATGTGGATGCGGATGGCCTGGAAGCTGCGCGTGGCAGGATGGATCTTGTCGCCGCGCGGCATGACCGAGGCGATCACCGATGCCAGGTCGGCGGTGCGGGTGAACGGCTGGGTCGCGCGACGGGCAACGATGGCGCGCGCGATGCGGCGGCTCTGCTTCTCCTCGCCGTAGGTCCACAGCACATCGGCGATCTCGCGCTCGTCGGCACGCGCGATCCAGTCGGCCGCGCTCTCGCCGGATTCCGGGTCCATGCGCATGTCCAGCGGACCGTCCTTGCCGAAGCTGAAGCCGCGCTCGGCCACGTCCAGCTGCGGCGAAGACACGCCTAGGTCAAGCAGCACGCCATCGAGCCCCGCGGCGGCTTCATCCCACTGAGCCATCGACGCGAAGCTGCCGCGACGGATCGCCACGCGCGCGTCGCCCGCGAACATCTGTTCGGCATGCGCGATCGCGTCGGGATCCTTGTCCATCAACAGCAGCCGGCCTCCCGGGCCGAGTCGTTGCAGCACGCCGCGCGCGTGGCCTCCGCGCCCGAAGGTGCCGTCCAGGTACGTTCCGTCCTCTTTCACCTGCAGCCCTTCCATGACCTGCGTGTACAACACCGGCAAGTGCAGCGCTGGGAGGTGACCGGCCGGCGCGGACTGCCGCTTGCCGTCACCCCGGCTCACAAGCGCAACTCGAGCATGTGTGCGCTCAGATCGTCGTCGGTGAGGGTCTGACGGATCTGCGCGTGGTGCGCCTGTTCGCTCCAGAGTTCGAATTTCTCGCCCATGCCGAGCAGCACGGCTTTCTTCTCGATGCCCACCGCGCTGCGGTGGCTGGCCGGGATGCTGATGCGGCCGTTGCCGTCCAGCTCCACCGGCGAGGCGGCGCCGACCAGCTTCAGCTGCAGGCTGCGATGCGCGCGCTGAGTGCTGGGCAGCTTGTTGACGTCGTCGCGGACCCGCTGCCAGACCTTTTCCGGGTACAGGTACAGGCTGCCGGCCTCGAAGGGGTTGTAGGTGATCACCAGGCGGTTGCCGCACTCGCGCGCGACCAGGTCGCGGTACGCGGTGGGCACCGCGAGCCGTCCCTTGTCGTCCACTGTGATGGCGGTCTCACCCTGAAACACGACGCTGCCTTCCCGACGCCCTGACGAGCGACCCATTGAACCACGAAAAACCACCAAAAACCCGGTTTTCCCTCTGTTGACCACGTTACCACCGCGCACAGGGTTGTCAACAGGAAAACGGGCGGGAAATCACTTGGCGGATCAATGGCTTGCGGCAAACTTCAGAGACTTGTTCAAGCCTTATCCACAAGTTGCTGTTTCGTCTCAAATTTTGAGATTGAGGAATGATTCAGTGAGGTGACCACGCCTTCACGCCGCCCACCGTGGTGAGGCACCCGCGGGTGTGGAACTGCGCGAACCGGGGGTCCAGAATTCCCCCATGTGCCTGCTTGCGCTCGCCTGGAACGTGCATCCCCGCTGGCGGCTGCTGCTGGCCGGCAACCGCGACGAGTTCCATGCGCGCCCGACGGCTCCGCTGGCCCCTTGGGCATCGGCGCCGCACGTGCTCGCCGGCCGCGACCTGCAGTCCGGCGGCACCTGGGCGGGCGCGGACCGGCAGGGCCGGATGGCGGTGGTCACCAACGTGCGCGACCCGCGCATCCAGGTGCCGGGGGCTCCCTCACGGGGACAGCTGGCGGCCGGGTTCCTGCAATCGCCCGATGGCGCGGACCACCGCGCCTCGGGACTGCTGGCAGCTGCCGAGGCCTTCGCCCCCTTCAATCTGGTGCTGGTCGATGCGACGACCTGCGAGTACCTGAGCAACTACCCCACCCCGCGCCGGACCACCCTCGCACCCGGCCTGCACGGCCTGTCCAACGGCGACCTGGACGAACCGTGGCCGAAGACCCTGGCCCTGAAGGAGCGCCTGGCGGCCTGGATGGCGTCGGGCGAGGACGACGTGTCGCCGCTGTGGGATGCCCTGGCCGACGAGACCCGCGCCGACGACACCCGACTCCCCGACACCGGCGTGGGGCTCGAACTGGAACGCTTGCTGTCGGCCGCGTTCATCCGCGACGCCCGCTACGGCACCCGCGCCAGCACCCTGATCGCGATCGATCATGCCGGGCACGGCTGGATCAGCGAGCGCCGCTTCGGGCCGGAAGGCATTTTCGAGGGCGAAACGACATTGCGGATCGGACCCGGCGCGTAGCCCAGCGCCATCGCCGCTGAGGGTTTGCGGTCGCGACTCACGTCGCTCCTACAGAGAGCTGTCGAAGCTCCGCCTTACCAGCCCCCTGAGTCAGGGGGCGATCCGCACCGCAGGTGCGGATGGGGGTATGGCAGCAAGGCTCGGGGCCCAAAGTTTGCTCCCGCAAACTTTGGGGGCTTTCCTGCGCCTGCGCAGGAAAGCCAGCGGCGGAGCCGGCCGGTAAGCCGGGTTCTGTCGTGGACAGTCATTCCTCTAGGCGCAACGTCACCGTTACGCTCAAGCAACCTACCCGGAGACACTGCGGGCCGCAGCATAGCCTCCCTATTTGGTCTTGCTCCCGGTGGGGTTTGCCGTGCCGGTCCGTTGCCGGACTCGCGGTGCGCTCTTACCGCACCATTTCACCCTTGCCACGCATTCCGAAGAACCGTTCGGCGGTATCTTTCTGTTGCACTTTCCGTCGGCTCGCGCCGCCCAGGCGTTACCTGGCACCGTGCCCTGTGGAGCCCGGACTTTCCTCGGCATCGTTTCCGATGACGCGACTGTCTGGCCGGCTCCGCCGCATGCATTGTCGCACAGGGCCAGGGACTGGACGCGCTCAGCGCAGCGCAAGCGCCAGCATGCCGGCGAGCGGCGCCGCCAGGACCAGCCATGCTGTCGGCACCCGCCATCGCACCAATGCCACGACGCCCACGATCACCACGATCAGGTCGGCGATTCCCCGTAACGCCTCTGCCCTCAGCGGACCGCACAGCGCCGCCAACAGCAGACCGACGACCGCGGCATTGATGCCCGCCAGCACGGCGCGCATGCGTGGCACTCCCGCGATGCGTTGCCAGAACGGCAGCACACCGACCACCAACAGGAACGACGGCAGGAAGATCGCCACCAGCGCCAGTGCGCCGCCCACCCATCCGCCCCGACCCGCCTCCATCGCGGCACCGAGATAGCCGGCGAAGGTGAACATCGGCCCCGGTACCGCCTGCGCGGCGCCGTAGCCCGCCAGGAAGACCTCCTGCGTGACCCATCCCGGCGCCACCACGCCCTCCTGGAGCAGCGGCATGACCACGTGCCCGCCGCCGAAGACCAGCGACCCCGCGCGATAGAACAAGCCGAACACGTCCGGCATCGAGCCCGCGCCCGCCGCACGCCAGGGAATCACCAGCAGCGCCACGAACACCGACAGCGCGACGATCCCCGTCCGCCGTGATCCCGCCTGCCCGGTGCGCGCGAGCGGTGGCGGCGGTCCGCCCGCCGGCATACCCAGGCCCGCCAGCGCGCCGAGCACGATCACGCCCACCTGCATCCATGTCGATGGCCAGATCAGCAGCACCGCGGCCGCCCCCAGCATCAGCCCCCAGGCGGCCGGCGTCCGACAGAACGCGCGCGCCATGCCCCATACGGCGTGGGTCACCACCACCACGGCCAGTAGCTTGAGGCCATGCAGCACACCGGGGGGCACCACGTCGCGCCAGTGCGAAAAACTGGCGCCCAGCGCCACCATCAACAGGGCCGACGGCGCGGTGAAACCGCACCATGCCGCGACGGCGCCGCGGATGCCTGCCTGCGACAGACCGATGGCCATGCCCACCTGGCTGCTGGCCGGACCGGGCAGGAACTGGCAAAGCGCGACAAGCTCAGCGTACGCACCGTCCGTCAGCCACTGGCGTCGTGTCACGAACGCATCGCGAAAATAGCCAAGATGGGCGATGGGGCCCCCGAACGACACCAGCCCAAGCCCAAGGAATACGCGGAATACCGTCCAGGCGCTGGCGCGTTGTCGCGGCTGCCCCGCCGTCGTCCCTCGCATGAGCATCACTCCCATCCCTTTTTACGCTATCGCGTCTTCCTCGACACCCCGATGATTCAAGCCAGCGCCACTGCACCATCGAGGACGTGCATGGGAAGCGGCCCCGACGCCAGGATGAAGTCGTTGTAGGCGCGCGTGTCGAACCGCGTGCCCAGGCGTTGCCGGGCCTTCTCGCGCGTTGCCAGCATCTGCTGTTTGCCGACCATGAAGCTGCAGGCCTGCCCCGGGTAGACGCAATAGCGGTCGATCTCGCGCTCGGCGGCGTCGCGATGTTCGCCGGCGTTGGCCACCATCCAGTCGATGGCCTGCTGGCGGGTCCAGCGCGCGTGGTGGAGGCCGGTATCGACGACGACGCGGCAGGCACGGAACAACTGGCCCTGCAGATAGCCGATGCGCCCGAACGGATCGCTTTCGAATGCACCCATCTCGTCCGCCAGCTGTTCGGCATACAGGGCCCAGCCCTCGGTCCACGCCGAGAAACGCACCGTGCGCCGGAACAGCGACAGTCCACCCGCCTCGCTCAGGACGCTGTCCTGGAAATGGTGACCGGGTATCCCTTCGTGATGCAGCAGGGTCGGGATGCGCCACAGGGCGTTCTCCGCGACCGAGCGCAGGTTGAGGAAGATGGTCGAAGTCTGGGCGGGATCGCTGCTGGCGCTGTAGAAAGCGCCCGGCGCGCCGTCCTGGATCGCGGGCGAGATGCGCTGCACCTCGACCGGCCGATCCGGAATCACCCTGAAACCCCGCGGCAGCAGGCCCTTGATCCGATCCAGGTGTGCGCTGGCGTAGTCGATGATCGCCTGGCGCCCCGCTTCCGTATCCGGCTGGAGGAAGCGCGGGTGGCGATCCAGGGCGGCCATGCGCTCACCCACCGATCCGCGTGCCAGGCCCTGCGCGCGCAGCAGCTGATCGATCTCGGCCGACAGTTCTTCTACCCAGCCCAGGCCGAGTTGATGCAGCTCACCCGGCGCATAACTGGCCGTGGTGTTCGAATGCAGGGCCGACGCGTAGTAGGCCTCGCCGTCCGGCTTGGCCCAGATGCCCGCCCGGTCGTCGGCGCGGGGCTGCAAGGCCGCGAGCGACGCGCTCTGGCGTTGCAGTGCAGGCACGATGCGCTCGACGAAGATCGCAGAGGCGCGACGGTCCAGATCGGCAATCCCGGCATCGCGCGCACGCGCCAGGGCCGATGCCGTCAGTGCATTGCCGGTCGGCGCGGCATCGCGCAGGGTCGCGATCTGCCTCAAGGTCTTGGCCAGGATGAAATCCGGGGGGATGACGCCCAGGCCCGCATCGTGGCGGATCTGTTCGGTCTCCTGGTCCAGGGCGACGGCGAACTGGCCCAGCTTGTCCACGTAGCGGTCGCCGTCCGCTGCGTCCTTCATCGGTGAGCGTCCGCCGATGCCGTCCGGCAGCCAGAAATAGGCGCCATTCATCTGGCTGACGACATAGGGGCTGGGTCGCAGGTTCAGGTCCGAAAATCCGTAGCGTCCGTACTGGTCCGCCATGGCCTCGTAGACGAAGCGGGCCGTGTCGTAGTCCAGCGTCGCGGTAGCCGAAAGCGCGGCACGCTCGATACCGCCCAGTTCCGCCAGGCGCTGTAGCGTGGCCTGCCGGCGGCGCGCGCGTGCGGCCAGCGAATAGTCGGCCAGGCGGTCCACCCCACCCTCCTCTGCCTTCAGGGCCTCGGCATGGCGTTGCAGCAGGCCCGCCAGGCGGATGTCCTCGGCGGGCGCATCCCCCGCCGTGTCGGAGACAGGATTCGAACCGGCCATGCGCGCGGCCAGGGGCCACGTCACGCCGAGCGCCACGGCGCCGACCAGCAGTTCACGACGACGCATCAGGTTCACCTCCAAAGCAAGGCGTCCGGAACCTTCCGTGCCGAAAGGCCGCAACGCAGAATGAGATCAGCGAGCATCTACGAACAGGACGCACACCCAAGGCCTACTGCGCCGCCTCGCCCGACATCAGCCAGCGGTCGATCTTGGCTTCCAGCACGTCCAGCGGCAGGGCGCCGGTGTCCAGTACCTGGTCGTGGAAACGCCGGATGTCGAAATCCGGGCCCAGGCGCTCGGTCGCACGCCGCCGGAGTTCCTGGAACTTCAGCTCACCCACCTTGTAGGCGCAGGCCTGGCCCGGGTTGGTGATGTAGCGATCGATCTCCACCGCCACGTCGCGCGGGGCCATGGACGTGTTCGCCAGCATGTAGTCGATCGCGCGTTGACGATCCCATTGCAAGGCATGGAGACCGGTGTCGACCACCAGGCGCACGGCGCGCAGCATTTCCATGTCCAGGTGGCCGAACCATTGGTAGGGGTCGGAGAACATGCCCAGTTCCTGGCCCAGGGATTCGGCATACAGGCCCCAGCCCTCGGCGTAGGCGGTGGCCGGCACCTGGCCGAAGCGCAGCAGGTCCGGCAGGCTCTCGTCCTCCTGGACCAGCGAGATCTGGTAGTGGTGGCCGGGCACGCCCTCGTGCAGTTGCAGGGTCTCCAGGGTGGGGATGGGACGCGTGTTCAACATGGCCATGTTGAAGAACAGGACGCCGGGCTCCGAAGCGTCCGGCGGACCGGCGCGGTAGTAGCCCGTGCCCCTCTGGTCACCCAGCGCCGGCAGCGGACGCAGCTCAAATGCGGCACGCGGACGACGTGAGAACAGTTCGGGCATCCGCTCCCAGACCTTTTTCTCGATGCGTTCGAAGTGGCCGATGAGGTCTTCGGGTTTGGAATAGTAGAACTCGGGCCCGGTGCGGACGTGTTCGAAGAAAGCCGGCAGGTCGCCGTCGAAGCCGGTCGCCTGGCGCGCCTGCTCCATCGCGGCGCGGATCCTGGCCACTTCGGACAGGCCGATCTGGTGGATCTGCTGCGCGCTCATCGTGGTGGTGGTGTGCTGGACCAGCAGGGACGCATAGACGCGCGCGCCGTCCTTCATCGCCCACAGGCCTGCGCCCTCGGTGGCGACCGGCAGGTAGCGGTCGCGCAGGAACGTGCGCCAGCGCTCGTAGGCCGGCGTGGTGCGGCGCTCGATGATCCGGCGGTACGCGGCCGCCAGGCGGGCGCGGTCTGCGGCTCCGATGGTGTCGGGGAAACGCGTGACCGGGGAGTAGAAGGGATTCTCCTCGACCGGCAGTTTGAGGAAGGCCTCGACCTGCCCCAGGACGTTGTTCACCACCACCTTGGGCTGGTGGTAGCCCTGGGCCATGCCCTGCTCCAGGCGATCCACCGTACTGTCCATGTAGCCGGCGAAGCCCTCCATCTGGGCCAACCCCCGTTCGTAGTCTTCGACCGTCTTGAAGCGGACGCCCGACAGGTAGTCGGGGAACTCGACGTGCAGGCCGAAGGAGGCGTTCAGCGGCACCAGGTTGCGGATCGCGTGGATGCCGCTGTCGATGTCGCCCAGCGCCTGCTCGGCCTGGTAGCGGAACGCGTCGTAGGCAATCTGGTCCTTCTCGCCCAGGGAGGCGCGGTCGATGCCGGCCAGCCCCGACAGTTCGGCGCGCTTGTTGGTCGCCAGCTGCCGGGCGAAGGCCTCGCTCTGCGGATCGACGAAGACGGCCCCGGTCGGGGGCAGGCCGCGCTCGGCAAGACGCAGCGGATGGAGCGCGTCGTCCGCCTTCTGGCTCTCCGCCACCAGCAGGCCAAAACGCTCACGGGCGTCCGGCGGAGTCCACGCCATCGCGGCGGGCGATGCCGCCACTAAAACCAGCATCGCCACGGCAGCCTTGAGCAGTTCACGCATTTCCATCCTCATCCCCTTTCACTCGAGGCTCGCCAACACGGCCCACTATCGCGCGCCATACAACTCCTTTCTCGGCGCGCCGGTGATCTCGGCAGCCAGCTTGGCCGCCGTCGACGGCGGCAGGTGCTCGTTGAGCATCGCGTAAACGCGGCGGCCCTCGGACAGGCGCGCCTCCACGTCGTCGCCAGCGCCCTGCACCATCACGACGAACTCGCCCTTGCGCTGGTTCTCGTCCGCGTCCACGCGCGCCTGCAGTTCGGCCAGCGTGCCGTCGAGGACGGTCTCGAACAGTTTGGTCAGCTCGCGCGCCAGCACCGCCGGACGATCGTCGCCGAATGCGGCGCGCATGTCGGCCAGCGACTCCGCGATGCGGTGCGAGGACTCATAGAAGACCAGCGTGCGGGCCTCGCCCGCCAGCCGCTGCAACTGGTCACGCCGCGCGGAGGCCTTGGCCGGCAGGAATCCTTCGAAGGCGAAGCGGTCGCTGGGCAGGCCTGCCACACTCAGGGCCGCGATGGCCGCACAGGCGCCTGGCAGCGGGCTGACCCGGACGCCGGCCGCGCGTGCAGCGCGCACCAGGCGGAAGCCGGGGTCGCTGACCAGGGGTGTGCCCGCGTCGCTGACCAGCGCCAGCGATTCACCCGCCAGCAGCCGGTCGACCACGCGCTGCGCCAGCGCATCCTCGTTGTGCTCATGAAGGGCCACCAGCGGGGTGGAAACGCCGAAGTGGGCGAGCAACTGCCCGCTGCGGCGCGTGTCCTCCGCGCAGATGGCCGCCACCGAACGCAGCACCTCCAGTGCGCGTGGGGTCAGGTCGCCCAGGTTGCCGATCGGGGTGGCGACGATGAACAGGGTTCCGGCAGGCATTCCAGTGGGGTCCGGTGGCTGGGGGTAGAATCGTAGCCGGTTCCCCTGCCCGAACACCGACGATGCCCCTGGATCCGCCTGTCGCACGCACGCTTTCCGCACGCCTCCGTCCCGCGCAATGCCTGGTGGCATTGCTGTTGGTCGCCCTGCTGGCGAGCTGCGCCACCACGCCTAGCGCGGGCCCGGCGACATCGGCGGTGCGGTTCGCCCCCGCCTTCGCGAACGCCGCCACGCTTGCCCGCCAGGACGCCGCCCTCAGCGGCCAGGCACGCACCGACAATGCGCGCGAGATCGACCGCCTGCTGGCCACGCTCGACGACGCCACCCTCGCGCGCGACGCCGCGGCATTGCCGTCGGGCGATCCGCTGTACAACTTCGCCGGCCGCGCCCTGCAGCGCCGTGGCCTGCCGCTGCCGCGCCCGTTCGACCGCGGCGCCCAGTGGCGCTTCGATGCCGGCAACCGCCCGCCCGCCGACAGCGATGGCTACCGCCCCCCGGTGAAGCTGGCCGTGCTGCTGCCGCTGTCGGGCAACCTCGCCACGGCCGCCGCCCCCGTGCGCGACGGCCTGCTGGCCGGCTATTACGGTGAGCGCCGCCGGCGCCCGGAGATCCAGTTCTACGACACCACCGGCACTGCCGCGGGTGCGACCGCGGCCTATGCGCGCGCGACCGCCGAAGGTGCGGACTTCGTGGTCGGGCCGCTGGGTCGCGACGAAGTGAGCGCGCTGTTCCAGCAACCCGAGCTCGCCACCCCCATGCTGGTGCTGAACCGTGGCACCGTGGCGCCGCCGGACGGCAAGGCCGGTTTTTCGCTGGCGCCGGAAGATGACGGCATCGCCGCCGCCGAGTACGTGCTGGCCCGCGAGCGCAAGACCGCGCTGATCATCGAGGGCAGCGACGACAACGGACGCCGCGCCTCGCAGGCGTTCCGCGAACGCTTCGCCGAACGCGGCGGCCGGGTGACGCGCGTGATCAGCGTGCCCGAGGCGCCCGGCGACCTGTCGGCGGTGCTGGCCACCGCGTCGCAGGAGGGCGCCGATGCCGTGTTCCTGGCCGTGCGCGGCAGCACCGCGCGCGCGCTGACGCCGCAGCTGGCGCTGGCCGGCCTGGGCGGCAAGACGCGCGTGGGCACCTCGCAGCTCACCTCCGGCACGGGCAAGCCGGAAGAGGACATGGCGCTTGATGGCATCGCCTTCCCCACCGAGGCATGGACCTCGCGCGGCGTGCCGGCGCTGCCGGCCGCCAGCGTGACCGGCGAGCGCGTGCCGACCGCGCGCGGACCCGCCGCGCGCCTGTTCGCCTTCGGCTACGACGCCTGGCTGCTGACCGCCTACCTGGAGAAGCTGGCCACGGGCATCAATACCGATCTGCAAGGCGCGACCGGCCGCCTGCAGCTCGACGGTTTCGGCAACGTGGTGCGCACGCCGTCCTGGTCCACCTTCGCCGGTGGCCGTCCCGCACCGATCGCGGATGGCGGTTGACCGGCGCGCCCGCGGGCACGCCGTCGAAGTCGCTGCACGCGATCTGCTGCAGCGCGCAGGATTGACCGAGCTCGCCACCAACGCGAACTACCGTGGCGGTGAGCTTGACCTGGTGATGCAGGACGCCACCCGGTCGGGTACGCCGACGGTGGTGTTCGTCGAAGTGCGTTACCGCCAGTCGCAGGCCTTCGGCGGCGGCATGGCGTCGATCGACACCGGCAAGCGCCGCCGGCTGGTGCATGCGGCGCAGCGCTTCCTTCAGGACCATCCCGCGCTCGCCGACGCACCGTGCCGTTTCGACGTGATCGATGCGCAGGGCGATCCGGCCTCGCCGCGGCTCGACTGGATCCGGGACGCCTTCCGCGCGGACGAGGTCTGAGCGCGCGCCTACAATGGCGCCATGGACTCCAGCCTGCCGCGCGCGTTGCACGATGCCATGTCGACCCGGCTTGGGGACGGCTGGCTGACGGGCGAAGGACGGCGCCTCTACGGCGGCGACGATTCGCGCCGCTGGGCCATGCCGTCGGCCGTGGCGTTGCCGCGCACGCGTGAGGACGTGGTGGCACTGGTACGCGCATGTCGCGAACACCGGGTACCGCTGGTCGCGCGCGGCGCGGGCACCGGCACCACCGGCGCCGCCGTGCCCACGCAGGGGGGCGTGGTGGTGTCCTTCGCGCGCATGGACCGCATCCTGGAACTGCGCGCCGCCGACCGCTGCGTGGTAGTGGAACCCGGCGTACTCAATGGCGGACTGCAGCAGACGCTGGCCCCTTATGGCCTGTTCTGGCCGCCGGACCCGTCCAGCGCAGACCTGTGCAGCGTGGGCGGCAACCTGGCCACCAACGCCGGCGGTCCGCGCGCGGTGAAGTACGGCACCGCGCGCGACAATGTGCTCGGCCTGGTCGCCGTGACGGGCGCGGGTGACCTGATCCGCTGCGGCGGCGCGTACACCAAGGACGCGACCGGCTACGATCTCACCCACCTGATCGTCGGCAGCGAAGGCACGCTCGCGCTGATCGTCGAAGCGACGCTCAAGCTCGCGCCGCGGCCGCACGCGCAAGCCGGCCTGCGCGTGCTCTATCGCGACGCGGCGACCGCAGCCGCTGCCGTGTCCCGCATCATGGCGCGGCCGACTACGCCCACGATGCTGGAGTTCATGGACCGCAGCGCCATCGCGCTGATCCGCCGCAACGGCAGCGACGTACCGGAAGCTGGCGCAATGCTGCTGGTCGAGGCGGATGGCGACGACGACACGCTGCCCTATGCGCTGCAGGCGCTGGCCGACGCGGCGGAGGGCGAGGGCCTGATCGCGCTGGATGTCGCCACCGACGGCAGCGCACGCGACCGCCTGTGGGCCGCGCGCCGTGCGCTGTCGCCGGCACTGCGCACCATCAGGCCGGGCAAGATCAACGAGGACGTAGTGGTGCCGGTGTCGCGCATTCCCGACCTGGTGGCGGCCATGGAGGCATTGTCGCTTGAGGCCGGCCTGCCCATCGTCGTGTTCGGCCACGCGGGCAACGGCAATCTGCACGTCAACATCATGTACGACGACGGCGATGCCACGGAGACGGCACGCGCCCACGCCGCGCTGCCCCGCGTGTTCGCGCAGGTGCTGGCGCTGGGCGGCACGCTGTCGGGCGAGCACGGCATCGGCCTGAGCAAACGCGATTTCATGGGCGACGCATTCAGCGCCGCGACGCTCGATGCGATGCATGCCGTGAAGGCGGCGCTCGATCCCGACGGCATCCTCAATCCGGGCAAGGTATTGCCGCCGCGGGAACCCCTGTAGGAGCGACGTCAGTCGCGACCGCGCACCGTGCCCGACCAGGAATCCACCGACAGCATGTTGCCTCTCGCTCACCGGCCTGCTGAAGATCGACATGCACTGACGACCTATGGTCGCGACTCACGTCGCGCCTAAAACAGTCTCAATGCTCCGCGAAGTGGTCGTAGCCGCGTTGCGGCGACGACCAGGGCTGGCTTTTGGCATCCACGGGATGCACCCCCTCGCCCGCCACGATGCGGCCGATACGCGTGAATCGCAGGCCGAGCTGTGCCCATAATGCGCCAATGTCGGCACCCGCATCGGCCGGCGCGGTGAAGCACAACTCGTAGTCATCGCCCCCACTGGCCTGCAAGGCGATGCGATCCGCTTCTCCGAAGGCCTCCCGCAGCGCGGCCGACGCCGGCAGCGCGTCGACATCGAGGTGGGCCGCGACGTGGCTGCGCGCACACACATGGCCCAGGTCAGCCAGCAGTCCATCGGAAACATCGACACAGGCGGTTGCGATGCCGGCCAGGGCACGACCGGCGGCCACACGCGGCGTCGGCCGATCGAGCCGCGCGCGCAAGGCGGGGACAGCCTCGCGATCCAACAGCGCCAGACCGCCGGCCGCATCGCCCAGCGTGCCGGTCACCCAGACCTCGTCGCCGACCCGCGCACCATCACGACGCAGCGCGCGGCCCGGCTCCACCAGCCCCATCGCGGTGACCGCGATCGACAGCGGGCCGCGCGTGGTGTCGCCGCCGACCAGCGCGATACCGTGCTGCCCGGCCAGATCGAGGAAGCCATCGAGGAAACCCTCTATCCACGCCGGATCGGACTGCGGCAACGACAGCGACAGGGTGCACCACGCCGGCTCCGCCCCCATCGAAGCGAGGTCGGAGAGATTCACCGCCAGCGCCTTCCAGCCGACGTCCGCCGGCGATGTGCCGCGCGGGAAGTGGACGCCGTCGTTCAGCGTATCTGCGGTGACGACGAGCTGCCGCCCCGGCGGTAGCGCCAGCAGCGCGGCGTCGTCGCCGATGCCCAGCACCACGTCAGCGCGCGTCGCCACGCGTGCGCGGATGCGGGCGATCAGGTCGAATTCGCCGGCGCCCATCGCGTCAGGTCCGGGCGCGCGCCAGGTCGACGGCCGCCTGGATCGCCGCGCGTGCCTGCGGGCTGTTCTTCCAGCAGGTGGAGGCGGTCAGGCCGGCGGCACTGGCCACGATCTCGGACGGTTCGGCGACGGCCAGTTGCCGCAGCGAGGCGATGCCCATCTGCTCGAGCCGCTGCACCACCGTGGGACCCACCCCCCTCACCGCGAGCAAGGCCTCGCGCTCTTCCGGAGGAAACCGTGCGTCGCCGCCCGACACGTCAGCGCCGCGCCTGCGCCTCGGCGGGCCGCCATTCGACGGCAGCGTGGTCGAGCACGCCATTGATGTACGTGTGCCCGTGTTCGGAACCGAAACGCTTGGCGGTTTCGATGGCTTCGTTCAGCACCACGCGGTACGGCACGTCGACGCGGTGGGTCAGCTCATACGCGGCGATGCGCAGCACGGCGCGCTCGATGGGGTCCACCTCTTCCACCGTGCGGTCGAGGAAGGGCAGCAACGCCTCGTCCAGCGAGGCGCGGTGCCTCACCACGCCCCGTACCAGGTCTTCGAAATACTCCAGGTCGGCGATCTCGTGCGCCTGCTCGTGCGCGAACTGGGCGATGACCTGGCCGACTTCGCCGCCCGACATCTGCCACGCGTACACGGCCTGCAAAGCGCGGCGGCGCGCGCGGGCGCGCGTGACCGGATCGATGCCGTCCTTGCGGGGGGAATGGGGATGTCGGCTCACGGCGGCTCCTGTGCTGCGTGTTCGTTGCGTACGGATGATCAGGCCAGCTGCGCCATCAGGTGCGCCATCTCGATGGCGGCCAGCGCGGCTTCCTCGCCCTTGTTGCCATGGCTGCCGCCGGCACGGGCTTCGGCATCCTCGATGCGCTCCACCGCCAGCACGCCGTTGAGCACGGGCACGCCGGTATCCAGTTGCACGCGCATCAGGCCCTCGGCGCAACGGTCGGCAACGTGCTCGTAGTGGCGGGTATCGCCGCGGATCACGCAGCCCAGGGCGATGATGGCCGCATGGTCGCCGGCCGCGGCCAGGCGTCCCGCCGCCAACGGGATCTCCCATGCGCCCGGCACGCGCACCACGTCGATCGCGTCCTCGCCTACGCCGTTGCCGGCCAGGCTCTGGCGCGCACCGGCCACCAGCACATCGGTGATGCGCGGGTTCCAGCGGCTGGCGATGATCGCGAAGCGGGCGCCGTCGGGCGCGCGCAGATCGCCTTCGTAGTGGGACATGGCGGGTTCCTTGGGGGTGGGGAAGTTTAGCAGGCAGGGCCGGGACGAACGGGAAACCGGGAACGGGGAATGACACCCTCACTCGATCCGAACGTGTTTCGGCCTTCGGTGGAAGGGAGGGTCCATTCCCGGTTCCCCGCGTCGACTCACCCCGCCACGACGTACTCGACCACGTCCAGGCCGAACCCGGCCAGGCCCACCTGGCGGCGTGGCGTGCCGAGCACGCGCAGGCGCCCCAGGCCCAGGTCGGCCAGGATCTGCGCGCCGGCGCCGTTGCGACGCCACTGGCCGACGTCCTTGGCGTTGGCGCGTACCTCCGGTTGCTTGCGCAGCCGGGCCAGCAGGGCCTCGGCGTTGCGGGGCTCGGAGAGCACCACCATGACGCCCTGCCCTTCGGCCGCGATGGCGCGCAGGGCATCGGTGGCATGCACGCCGAAATCGTCGCGCCGCCAGTGCAGCAGGTCGCTCAGCGGGTTCTCCACCTGCACGCGCACCAGCGTGGGCGTGGTCCTGTCGGGCGTGCCGCGGACCAGAGCGAAGTGCAGTTCGTGGGCGATGCGGTCGCGGTAGGTCACCAACCGGAACGGACCGAACTCGGTGTCGATCTCGCGCTCGTCGATGCGCTCCACGGTGTGCTCGGTGGCCAACCGGTACGCGATCAGGTCGGCGATGGAGCCCATCTTCAGCCCATGCTCGCGTGCGAACACCTCCAACTGCGGCCGGCGCGCCATGGTGCCGTCCGGGTTCAGCACCTCGACCAGCACGCCCGCTGGTTCCAGCCCCGCGAGCAGCGGCAGGTCGCTGGCCGCTTCGGTATGGCCGGCACGGGTGAGCACGCCACCCGGCTGGGCGATCAGCGGGAAGATGTGGCCCGGCTGGCTGAGATCGGTGGGCTTGGCGTCGGGACGCACGGCGGTGCGGACGGTATGCGCGCGGTCGTAGGCGGAGATGCCGGTGGTGACGCCCTCGGCCGCCTCGATGCTGACGGTGAAATTGGTGTGGAACTGCGCGGTATTGGTCTGCACCATCGGCGCCAGCCCCAGCTGGGCGCAACGCTCGCGCGTCAGCGACAGGCAGACCAGGCCACGCGCGTGGGTGACCATGAAGTTGATGTCGGACGGCTTGACCAGCTCGGCCGCCATGATCAGGTCGCCTTCGTTCTCGCGGTCCTCGTCGTCGACGATGACGACCATGCGGCCGTTGCGGATCTCTTCCAGCAGTTCGGGGATCGGGGCGAAGTTCATGCGCCGCTCCTTTCGCCCAGCAGGCGCTCGACATAGCGCGCAACCAGGTCTATTTCCAGGTTCACCGCATCGCCGACAGCCGTCTGCGAGAACGCGGTGTGTGAGACGGTGTGCGGGATCAGCGCGACCTCGAAGCCTTCGCCGTCCACATCGTTGACCGTCAGGCTCACCCCGTCGACGCAGATCGAGCCCTTCTTCGCGATGTACTTCAAGAGCAGTGCCGGCGCGGCGAAACGCCAGCGCTGCGCGCGCGCATCCCCGTGCACCGACAGCACGCGGCCGACGCCGTCCACGTGGCCGCTGACCAGATGGCCGCCGAGACGATCGGTCGGGCGCATGGCGCGCTCCAGGTTCACCACCGCGCCTTCGCGCAGACGCCCGAGCGTGGTCAGCGAAAGCGTTTCGGTGGAGGCATCGGCCTGGAAGCTGGATGCATCGAACGCGATCACGGTCAGGCATACACCGTTGACCGCGATGCTCTCGCCCAGCTGCACGGCGTCGAACGGCAACGAGCCCACGGCAACGGTCAGGCGGAGGTCGCCGCCCACGGGTTGCAGCGCGGCGATGCGGCCCACGCCCTCGATGATGCCGGTGAACATCAGCAGGCCTCCGGCAGGAAGACAGGGAAAGCGCTGGGAATCGTGGAAGGCATGGCACGTCTCTCGCGGAAGCAAAGCGGAGACGCCCCCGGGGCGCGAAGGCAGGCGCACGACGCCGCGCTTGCGCGCGGTTCGGCGATGCCGTCTTCTTTCATCCGGACTATGACCGTCGGCTCCGGCATCTGACCGGATCTGCTGACCCTTCGGCGGCATTGGAAAGTCCGCACGGGGATGTGCGGGCTCTTGCGAGGGAATCGCATGCCGCCCAAGGCGCTCGCGGGCTCGTCGCTGGGCGACCTACCGCCGGTGGGGAGTTGCACCCCGCCCTGAAGACGTCGTTGGTGGTGTACCGGCGAACCGGCCCGCGCATTCTAGCGCCTCGAGGTGGCGACGGCCCTGAACGCAGCGTTCCGCGCCACTTCGGGAGGGCTTGAGCCCCGACCGGCGTTTTTCAGCCCCAGGACAGCGCTCGAGAGCCTTGGGGCCAAAGCCCCTCCTGCATGGGTGCTATACGGCCTTCCGGCGCAGGTGCAGGATCAGCGGCCAGCGCATCGTGCGCACCCGCTGCGGATCGCCCCAGACCTCGGCCAGCGCCGGGGTGTGCGCGTAGACCGGATCTTCCCCCGTCGCCGCCCGGTAGCTGCCGGTGGCGGACAGGCTGCCGAAATAGCCCAGCAGCGTGGGCAGGTCCCAGTCGGCGGTCAGCCACAGGCGCGGCGTAGGCAGGGCCTCGAACGGCCAGACGTAGTCGCCGTAGCCCATGTCCACGTCGGCGCGCTCCGGCGGCCAGTACGGGTCGATGTCGTCGCGGACCTTCTCGGCCACCTCGGCCAGGTCGTCCTCGAAAATGATGTCCTGGTACGTCCAGGCGGCCAGCACGCCCCCGGGACGCAGCACCCGTTCGCAGGTGGCGAAGAAGCGATAGCGGTCGAACCAGTGCAGCGCCTGCGCCACCGCCACCAGATCGACGCTGGCGTCGTCCAGGGCGGTGCTTTCGGCGGGTTCGACCGCCAGGCTGACCCTGGCATCGGCCTGGCCCTGCGCCCAGTGGCGCGCGATCTGCGCCGCGCTGGGGTCGGTGGCGTGCACGTGGGCGAAGCGCGCGGCCAGTCCGCGCGTGGCCTGGCCACTGCCCGCCCCCGGTTCCCACACCCTGGCATCGGCAGGCACGACGGCGGCGATCGCGTCGTAGAGCGCATCGGGGTAGGTCGGACGCGAGGCGAGATAGACGTCGGCGACGCTTGAGAAGTGATCCTTGAAAGCCACCATGGCGGGCGGTCAGCGGGCAGGTTGCAGCAGGAGGCGGTGATCTTCGCCAATCATGCGGCTGTCCACAATCTCCAGCTTCAACCGGTCCGCCATGGCCTGGATGCCCAGTCCACCGAACAGTGGTCGGGCCTGGTCGCCCAGCAGCACCGGCGCGACATACAGCAGCACCTCGTCCGCCAGGCCGGCCGCGATGAACGCACCGGCCAGCGTGGCGCCGGCCTCGGCGTGCACTTCGTTGATGCCGCGCTCGGCCAGCAGTTCCAGCACCACTTTCAGGTCGAAATTGCTGCCCGTGGCAGGCGCCACCATCCGCTGCACGTCGGTACCGCGCGGCGGCTTGGCATCGGCGGTGTGGACATACAGGGTAGGCGCTTCACCCTGGCGCACGTTGCCGCGCGCCACGGTGGCAAGCCCCGGATCCAGCACCACCCGCAGCGGCGGTTCGAAGGCGGTGTCGTCGCCGAAGCGCACCGTCAGCGACGGGTCGTCCGCCAGCACGGTACCCGCACCGGTCAGGATGGCCCCGGCACGCGCGCGCCAGCGCATCACGTCGCGGCGCGACGCCTCGCCGCTGATCCACTTGGAATCCCCGTTGGCCATTGCGGTGCGGCCATCCAGGCTGGTGGCCAGCTTCACCCGCATCCATGGCCGGCCGCGCTCCACGCGCGACAGGAAACCCCGATTCAGACGCCGCGCCTGCGCTTCCATCAACCCGGACTGCACGATGATGCCCGCCTCGCGCAGTCGATCGAAGCCGGCGCCATCGACCTGCGCGAACGGGTCGCGCATCGCCGCCACCACGCGCGCGACGCCGGCCTCCACCAGCGCCTCGGCGCAGGGCCCGGTGCGGCCGGTATGGGCACAGGGTTCCAGGGTGACATAGGCGGTCGCGCCCTTCGCGCGTTCGCCCGCGGCCTGCAGCGCGAATACCTCGGCGTGCGGCTCGCCCGCCTTCTGGTGCCAGCCTTCGCCGACGGTTTCCCCACCCTGCGTGATCACGCAGCCGACCATGGGGTTCGGCCGCGTGGTGTAAGCGCCACGCTCGGCCAGGCGCAGCGCACGCGCCATGCAGTGGTGGTCGAAGGCAGAGAAACGGGTTTCGGTCATGCGTCGTCCACGCGGTGCGGCGGAGCTTCAGTATGCGCCACGCGCTCCGCGGGCACGATCGACATGATCACCACCGGCGTGCCGTGCAGCGACGTGCGCTCCTCGACCTGCCAGCCGAGCGACGCGTAGAAGTCCTCGTGCCACAGGGTGAACAGCCGCAGCAGGGCCACGCCCTCCCGCGCGGCATGCGCGACGGCGGCATCCACCAGGATGCGTCCGCCGCCGCGACCGCGCGCGGCCGGCAACACGAACAGGCTGCCCAGCCAGGGGCTGCCGCGACCCTGCAGGGCGGGCGCGTCCTCGATAAGCAGGCTGACCGATCCCAGCAGATCCGCGCCATCCATCAGCAGCAGCGTCGTGGGCAGCGACGTGCGCGTGGCATGGTCGGCCAGCTCGGACGTGGCCGCGTCCAGCGTCCAGTCGTCGTACAGCGCACCCCACTCGGCATGGTGCCAGGCAGCCAGTGCGGGGATGTGCCGTGGATGCCGGCCGATCCGGTCGATACGCACGACTCAGCGCTTCTTGTTCTTGTCCGCGTGCTTGTCGAACGGCACCACGTCGCCGCCGAGCAGGGACAACTGGCCCGCGCCGGGCGGCAGGTCGCGTTCGAGCTTCTCGATCTCCTCGCGGAAATCGGCCACGTCCTCGAAACTGCGGTAGACCGAGGCGAAGCGCACATAGCCCACGTGGTCCAGCTTGCGCAGTTCGTTCATGACGAATTCGCCGATCCTGCGCGAAGCGATCTCGCGCTCGCCGCTCATGCGGATGGCATGGATCACCGCGCGCACGGCCGCCTCGATCTGCTCTTCCGACACCGGCCGTTTCTGCAGCGCGCGGTCGAAGCCGGCGCGCAGCTTGCGCGCATCGAACGTATCGCGCCTGCCGTCGCTCTTGATGACCGCCGGCAGCTTGATCTCGATGTTCTCCAGCGTGGAGAACCGCTCCCCGCAGGCCTCGCACTCCCGCCGGCGGCGGATCGTCGCGCCGTCTTCGGAGACGCGCGAGTCGATCACGCGGGTATCGGTGTGCTGGCAGAAGGGGCAGTGCATGGCTTACGTCCTCAACCGCATCAGAATCAAATGGAGGGAAGGGATCCACAACAGAAGACCCGACGCCAAGAGGCCGAATACGACGTGCTCCTGCAGGCCGGCAAACACGTCGATCACCATCGGCCAGCCGACCGAGCCCGACGTAGCAATGCCCGCGAGAAGACCCAGCCACCACGCCGGGTTCGCACGCTGCAATCCTTTCCTTCCCTCAAGCAACACAAGACCAGACAGTACGAACCAGGATGTCACGCCGATGGCGCCGCCCGCGAACATCAACCCCGCCCACAGCGCCGTCAGGCCAAACTCGGTCAAGACGACCGCCACGACCATGAATCCGAGCGCCAGCAGCCCCGGAATGGCAACGCCGAGGGTCGGCAGCCCAAGTACGACCGTCTCGATTGCATACAACCAGCGATCGGCGCGGTCGGATCGCGAGCGCCCCACCCCTTCGGCGCGACGGCGCTCGCGTGATTCCATCGAGGCGGCGCCTGACATTGGAGTCCCGAACCGGTCAGCCGTAGACCGGATACTTCCGGCACTGCGCAGTGACGTTCTCGCGCACCTTCGCCAGCACGGCCTCGTCGCTGGGCGCATCCAGCACATCGCAGATCCAGTTGGCCAGGTCGATGCAGTCCTGCTCGCCGTAGCCGCGCGTGGTCACCGCGGGGGTGCCAATGCGCAGACCCGAGGTGACGAAGGGCTTGCGCGGGTCGTTCGGCACGGAGTTCTTGTTGACGGTGATGTGCGCCTTGCCCAGCGCTTCTTCCGCGTCCTTGCCGCTGACGTCCTTGCCGATCATGTCCACCAGCATCAGGTGGTTCTCGGTACCGCCGGAGACGATCTTGTAGCCGCGGGCGATGATCGTCTTCGCCATCGCCTGGGCGTTCTTCACCACCTGCGCCTGGTAGGCCTTGAATTCCGGCTCCAGCGCTTCCTTGAACGCGACAGCCTTGGCCGCGATCACATGCATCAGCGGACCGCCCTGGATACCGGGGAAGACGATGCTCTGCAGCTTCTTCTCGATCTCCTCGCCGGCGCCCTTCGCCAGGATGATGCCGCCACGCGGGCCGCGCAGCGTCTTGTGGGTGGTCGAGGTGACCACGTGCGCGTCGGGCAGCGGGTTCGGATAGACGCCCGCGGCGACCAGGCCCGCGACATGCGCCATGTCGACGAACAGATAGGCACCCACCTTGTCGGCGATGGCGCGGAAGCGCGCCCAGTCCACCACCTGCGAATAGGCGGAGAAGCCGGCCACGACCATCTTCGGCTTGTGCTCCAGGGCCAGCCGTTCGACTTCGTCGTAATCGATCAGGCCCTGGTCGTTCACGCCGTACTGGACGGCGTTGAAGAGCTTGCCCGAGGCGTTGACCTTGGCGCCGTGGGTCAGGTGGCCGCCGTGGGCCAGGCTCATGCCCAGGATGGTGTCGCCGGGGCTCAGCAGGGCGAAGTACACGGCCTGGTTGGCCTGCGAACCGGAATGCGGCTGCACGTTGGCGTAGTCGGCGCCGAACAGCTGCTTCACGCGGTCGATCGCCAGCTGCTCGGCGATGTCCACGTACTCGCAACCGCCGTAGTAGCGCTTGTGCGGGTAACCCTCGGCGTACTTGTTGGTCAGCACGCTGCCCTGGGCCTCCAGCACGCGGGGGCTGGCGTAGTTCTCGCTGGCGATCAGCTCGACGTGATCCTCCTGCCGGCGCGCCTCATGGGCGATGGCCTGGGCCAGTTCGGGATCGTAGGTTTCGATGCGGGCGTCGCGCGGGAACATCGGGTCTCCGGGGGCAAGAGCGGGCGGGATGGCCGATTGTAGCTCGCCCGGCCTCCGCCGACCCGGCCCCGGAAAGCGAAAAGCGCGCCGGAGCGCGCTTTTCTGGGGCCTCGAGCCTGCTCAGTGGTGCAGCAGCAGGTCGGCGATGATGCCGGTGGCGATGGCGACCATCAGCAGGTTGCCGCGGTCATCGCGGACCCAGTGGTAGCCACGGGGCGGGCGGCGCACGTGGTAGTGACCGTAGTCGTTCACCACGTAGACCGGACCGCGGTAGTAGTCGCGGTAGCGCTGGCCGACGGCCCAGCGGTGGTAATGGGGGGCCGGGCGATAGACCACACGCGGCGGGGCGTAGTACCGGCGGTCGTCATAGCGACGGTCGTAGCGGCGATCATCCCGGCGCCCGTCGTGATAGCCGTGGCGATAGGCCTGGCGCTGGTCGCGGCGGTCGTGCCGGTCATCCCGGCGGTCATCGCGCCAGTCGCGGCGGTCGTCCCGACGGTCGTAATGGTGCGAGCGGCCCCGGTCGTGGCCGCGATCGTCGCGCGCCAGCACGGGAGCGGTGACGGCGAAGGCCAGGACGGCACAGGCGATGCCCTGGAAAAGACGCTTGGTGTTCATGAAAAGCCCTCTGTGTGGCACGTGAGCCCATCATGCCGATTGCATCTGAACCGATTCCGGCTGGAAAACGGTTACGGCCACGTCAATGGCAGGTTAGCGGAACGTGTTCAGCCGCCGGTCGGCACGGCCGGAGCGGCTATAATCGCCGCCTTCCCTTCTGCCTCCCCGCCCGCCGCCGAACCGGCCGGGCGCCGGGGCCTGCGTACCGGAGCCTGCATGTCCTCGCAATACATCTACACCATGAACCGGGTCAGCAAGGTGGTCCCGCCCAAGCGGCAGATCATCAAGGACATCTCGCTGTCGTTCTTCCCGGGCGCGAAGATCGGCCTGTTGGGCCTGAACGGTGCCGGCAAGTCCACCGTGCTGAAGATCATGGCCGGCGTGGACAAGGACTTCGAGGGCGAGGCCCGCCCGCAGCCCGGCATCAAGGTCGGTTACCTGGCCCAGGAGCCGGAACTGAACCCGGAGCACACCGTCCGCCAGGCCGTCGAGGAAGGCGTGGGCGAAGTGCTGCAGGCCCAGGCCGCGCTGGAGGCGGTCTACGCCGCCTACGCCGAGGAAGGCGCCGACTTCGATGCCCTGGCCAAGGAGCAGGAACGCCTGGAAGCCATCCTGGCCGCCGGCGACGCGCACACGCTGGAGAACCAGCTGGACGTGGCCGCCGACGCGCTGCGCCTGCCGCCGTGGGATGCCGTCATCGGCAAGCTGTCCGGTGGCGAGAAGCGCCGCGTGGCGCTGTGCCGGCTGCTGCTGCAGAAGCCGGACATGCTGCTGCTCGACGAACCGACCAACCATCTGGACGCCGAATCGGTGGAGTGGCTGGAGCAGTTCCTGGCCCGCTACACCGGCACCGTGGTGGCCGTCACCCACGACCGCTACTTCCTCGACAACGCCGCCGAATGGATCCTGGAACTGGACCGTGGTCGCGGCATCCCGTGGAAGGGCAACTACACCGAGTGGCTGGTGCAGAAGGACGAACGCCTGAAGCAGGAAGAGAACCAGGAAAAGGCGCGCCAGAAGGCCATCCAGAAGGAACTGGAATGGTCGCGCCAGAACGCCAAGGGCGGCCGCTCGAAGGGCAAGGCCCGTCTGGCCCGCCTGGAAGAACTGCAGTCGGTCGACTACCAGAAGCGCAACGAGACCAACGAGATCTTCATTCCGCCGGGCGAGCGCCTGGGCAATTCGGTGATCGAGTTCAAGAACGTCTCCAAGAAGTTCGGCGACCGCCTGCTGATCGACAACCTGAGCTTCCTGGTGCCGGCCGGCGCCATCGTCGGCATCATCGGTCCGAACGGCGCGGGCAAGTCCACGCTGTTCAAGATGATCACCGGGCAGGAGAAGCCGGACTCGGGCGAGATCGTGATCGGCCCGAGCGTGAAGCTGGCCTACGTGGACCAGAGCCGCGACAAGCTGGAAGGCAACCAGACCGTGTTCCAGGAAGTGTCCGGCGGCCTGGACATCCTCAACATCAATGGCGTGGAAATCCAGTCGCGCGCGTACATCGGCCGCTTCAACTTCAAGGGCCAGGACCAGCAGAAGCTGGTCGGCTCGCTGTCCGGCGGCGAGCGCGGCCGCCTGCATATGGCCAAGACGCTGCTGCAGGGCGGCAACGTGCTGCTGCTCGACGAACCCTCCAACGACCTGGACATCGAAACCCTGCGTGCGCTGGAAGATGCGTTGCTGGAATTCCCCGGCAACACCTTCGTCATCTCGCACGACCGCTGGTTCCTGGATCGCATCGCCACGCACATCCTCGCCTTCGAGGGCGACTCGCACGTGGAGTTCTTCCAGGGCAACTATCGCGAGTACGAAGAAGACAAGAAGCGTCGCCTGGGCGAAGAGGGTGCGCGCCCGCATCGCCTGCGGTTCAAGGCGTTGAAGTAAGCGGTCGCTTGCAAGCCTGATGACATGCCCGCCTCCCGGCGGGCATGCTCGTTTCAGCCGCGGCTGAACAGCAGGAAGAGTACGAAGACGCCAGCGCCGACCATCAGGCTCTGGGCCACCATGAACATCCCCAGCCCGACCAAGGCCCGCAGCGCCGACGTCCACCCGGAGTGCCGGTTGAACAACTGGACGAGCGAGAAGACGGTGTAGGCCACCACGCAGAGCAAGACCCACGCCTGCGCGCTGGGTATCCAACGCTGCAACACGATGGCGAGCGCCATGAAGACAAAAGACTGCACGGTCAGGAACGCCGACACGACCAGCCATTCGGGATAGTTCAATCCCCGCCCCTTGAAGGCCAGCCAGAAGGCGGCCGCCTCAAGCGGCAGGCAGAGCAGGGTGAATGCGGTCATGTGACCATTGAGCCAGTCCTTCGCTGCGGCAAACGTCGCGGCCAGCGCAGTCGGGTCCATACCCGCGCCCGCCTTCGGAGCGCCGCTGCCCGCGAAGCCCAGCTCCATCGCCGAACCGACGATGTCTCCGTCCAGCAGGAGTTTCCCCAGCAGAAGCACGGCCGCCGCGGAGATCATCAGCAGCAGCAACGGCTTCACCTGCTTCGCACGGCGTCCCTCCAGGTAGCCGCGCATCAGATGCCCCGGCCGCAGCATCAGCTCCTTCAGCGAATACAGGATGCCGCGGTCCATGTGGAGCACGCTGTGCTCCAGCTCGTGGCCGAGGAAATGCCAGTCGATGCGGTGCACCGGCGTGGGTTGGCCGCAGGCGGGACAGAACTTCTGCTCGGGGTGGGCGACGGCCAGGCCGCAGTTGATGCACATGCTCGCGTCGCCCATTCCGGTCCCCTGTCGGTGGTCGGCGGATTCTAGGGAACCGGTGCGGGCGAGTCCAACCTCGCCCTCGACGGCCGCCCCATTGCGGGGAAAGCCCGCACTGCGAAGGTGCCGATTAAAGCGCGTTCGCACGGCGCCGATAGCGCCTCAACAACGGGACCGACATGATGCTGCCGCGGGCTGGCGGCGTGCGTGCCTGCCCCTCCCCCACAAGGAGCCCCATGAACGCTTGTGCTGCCGCCCCCGTGCCCGATGCCGGCATCGACGACCACATCCAGTCCGTATCGGGGCTGTCGGACTCGCTGCTCAAGCAACTGCGGCAATCGCTGCAGAAGATCGACGAGATCAACCGCATCACCCGCATCATCTCGATGAACGCCCGCATCGAAGCCGTCCGCATCGGCGCTGCAGGCCGCAGCTTCGGCGTGATCGCCGAAGAGATGGACACGCTCTCGCGCCGGGTTAGCGACACCGCGCAGGAGATCGACCGCATGGCGGATCGCACCAGCACCGACCTGCGGGAACGACTGGATCGCCTGCAGACCGACGTGCGCCGTACCCGCCTGACCGATCTCGCGCTGGCCAACATCGACCTGATCGACCGCAATCTCTACGAGCGCAGCTGCGACGTGCGCTGGTGGGCCACCGACGCCGCCGTGGTGGCCGCCGCCCAGGACCCGAACCCCGCGGCGCTCGCCCACGCCAGCCAGCGCCTCGGGCAGATCCTGGACTCGTACACCGTCTACTTCGACCTGGTGCTGGCCGACCTGGACGGCACCGTGATCGCCAACGGGCGCCCGCGGCAATACCGCTCGGTCGGCCAGTCGGTGGCACAGCAGGCCTGGTTCCAGTCCGCCATGGCCACTGCCAGCGGCGAGGAATTCGGCTTCCAGTCGATGCATGCCAGTCCTCTGGCGGGCGGCGAGCGCGTGCTGGTGTACGCCTGCACGGTGCGCCAGGACGGGCGCGTGACCGGCCGTCCGCTGGGCGTGCTGGGCATCGTGTTCCGCTGGGACGCGCTGGCGCAGACCATCGTCGAACGCACGCCGCTGTCCGAGGCGGAATGGCGCCGCAGCCGCGTCTGCATCGTCGACGGACAGGGTCTGCTGCTGGCCGACACCCAGGCAGGGGGTGCTGCGAGACTCGATTTTCCCGGACGCGACGCCCTGTTCGCGCAACCGCGCGGGGCGGCGGAACGGATCGTGGACGGCCAGATGCAGTGTCTCGCGCAGGCCGCGTCGCCGGGCTACGAGACCTACCGGACCGGCTGGCATTGCGTGATCGTGCAGGACGCCGGCTGAGAGCGGCCCCGACGCTCAGGCCAGCCACACCTCGCCGTCGCGCACCTGCACCTGCACGGCGCGCAGGGCGTCGCCGCGACAAGGGCCGGCGACGCAGTCGCCGCGGTCCAGTTCGAACGACGCGCCATGCGCGGCGCACACCAGGTGCCCGTCCTTGCTCTTCAGGAACTGGCCCGGAGCCCAGTCCAGCCGGCGCCCCGCATGCGGACAGACGTTCAGCCAGGCGCGCACTTCGTCCCCCAGTCGATAGAGAACCAAAGATTCGGCATCGCCATCGATCGTGGCCTCTACTTCGGCGAACCCGCCTTCGGCGATGTCATTCAGTGCACTGAGTCGCATGGCGCTTAACGAAGTCCTCACACGGTCACAGAACCGTCATCCGATACTGGGCGCATCGGCCCCGGCCGCATTCTGTCACGACGCACCGCCATGTACGCACGCCACTTCCAGTTCAACGCCTTCCGCAACGCCTTCGCGCCCCGCAAGCCGCGGCATCCGCTGCTACGCCTGGGTATCGGCCTGCTGGGACTGGCCGTGCTGGCCGTACTGGTGTTCGTCAGCGTGTTCGTCGGCGCGGCCATGATCGCCGGCGGCCTGCTGTACAGGCTGCTGCGCCAGCGCGGCAAGCCGGTCGCCCGCGACCACGCGATGGAAGGCGAATACCGGGTGGTCCGCAAGCAGGCCCTGCCACTGCCGCGCTGAGCGCACTGCGCGGGAACGCGTTTCCCGCCTACACTCTGCGGCTTTCCGAGCATTGGATCGCCGCCATGGCCGACATCATTCCCACCCCGCCGGTCCCTCGCGTCCCTGTTCGCGGTGGCGGCACGTTTCCC